>OZ245802.1:2360000-2460000 GCA_965228275.1 Thalassospira sp.
CCATGAGCAGGTTGAAGGTGATGTAACAGTCACTGGAGGACCGAACCCACGTCTGTTGAAAAAGACGGGGATGACTTGTGGTTAGGGGTGAAAGGCCAATCAAACCTGGAGATAGCTGGTTCTCCGCGAAATCTATTTAGGTAGAGCGTCAGACGAATACCTTCGGGGGTAGAGCACTGAATGGGCTAGGGGGCCTCACCGGCTTACCAAACCTAATCAAACTCCGAATACCGAAGAGTACTATCTGGCAGACAGACTACGGGTGCTAAGGTCCGTGGTCGAGAGGGAAACAGCCCAGACCGCCAGTTAAGGTCCCAAAGTTGTGGCTAAGTGGGAAAGGATGTAGGACGGCCAAGACAACCAGGACGTTGGCTTAGAAGCAGCCATCGTTTAAAGAAAGCGTAACAGCTCACTGGTCTAAATAAGCTGTCCCGCGCCGAAGATGTACCGGGGCTCAAGCCACACACCGAAACTGCGGACTTGTCTTTGACAAGTGGTAGCGGAGCGTTCCGTAAGCCTGTGAAGGTGTACCGTAAGGTATGCTGGAGGTATCGGAAGCGAGAATGCTGACATGAGTAGCGATAAAGGGAGTGAGAACCTCCCTCGCCGAAAGCCCAAGGGTTCCTGCGCAAGGCCAATCCGCGCAGGGTGAGTCGGCCCCTAAGACGAGGCAGAAATGCGTAGTCGATGGGAAACAGGTTAATATTCCTGTACCCGTGAGAAGTGACGGCCTCTGGAAGTAGTTTTTCCTTATTGGATTGGAGAAGCTGCCAAGGAGGTCCAGGAAATAACTCTCACATATGGACCGTACCCCAAACCGACACAGGTGGGCAGGTTGAATATACCAAGGCGCTTGAGAGAATGGTGTTGAAGGAACTCGGCAAATTGCCCCCGTAACTTCGGGAGAAGGGGGCCCACCGTGAAGGCAACTTTACGGTGGGGGCACAGACTAGGGGGTGGCGACTGTTTACTAAAAACACAGGGCTCTGCGAAGTCGCAAGACGACGTATAGGGTCTGACGCCTGCCCGGTGCCGGAAGGTTAAGAGGAGATGTGCAAGCATTGAATTGAAGCCCCGGTAAACGGCGGCCGTAACTATAACGGTCCTAAGGTAGCGAAATTCCTTGTCGGGTAAGTTCCGACCTGCACGAATGGCGTAACGACTTCCCCACTGTCTCCAACACCAACTCAGCGAAATTGAATTCTCCGTGAAGATGCGGAGTACCCGCGGTCAGACGGAAAGACCCCGTGCACCTTTACTACAGCTTTGCAGTGGTATCAGGATGTGAATGTGCAGAATAGGTGGGAGGCTTTGAAGCCATGGCGCCAGCCGTGGTGGAGCCACCTTTGAGATACCACCCTTTTGCTTCCTGATATCTAACCGAGGTCCGTTATCCGGATCCGGGACCCTGCATGGCGGGTAGTTTGACTGGGGCGGTCGCCTCCCAAAGAGTAACGGAGGCGCGCGATGGTAGGCTCAGGCTGGTCGGACATCAGCTTAAGAGTGCAATGGCAAAAGCCTGCCTGACTGCGAGACTGACAAGTCGAGCAGAGACGAAAGTCGGTCATAGTGATCCGGTGGTCCCGCGTGGAAGGGCCATCGCTCAACGGATAAAAGGTACGCCGGGGATAACAGGCTGATACTCCCCAAGAGTCCACATCGACGGGAGTGTTTGGCACCTCGATGTCGGCTCATCACATCCTGGGGCTGGAGCAGGTCCCAAGGGTTTGGCTGTTCGCCAATTAAAGTGGTACGTGAGCTGGGTTTAGAACGTCGTGAGACAGTTCGGTCCCTATCTGCCGTGGGCGTAGGATACTTGAGAAGAGCTGTCCCTAGTACGAGAGGACCGGGATGGACGCACCTCTGGTGTACCGGTTGTTCCGCCAGGAGCATCGCCGGGTAGCTAAGTGCGGAAGGGATAACCGCTGAAAGCATCTAAGCGGGAAGCCCCCTTCAAGACTAGGTATCCCTATCAGATCCCTGGAAGACCACCAGGTTGATAGGCTGGGTGTGGAAGCGCAGCAATGTGTGAAGCTAACCAGTACTAATTGATCGATCGGCTTGATTGATCCCTCTTGCTACTGTCCTGCAATATGACTTGCGCAGCGGTAAAATCAGCAAGACCAATACAATACGCACCAACAATAGTTCACGATCTTACGAAATATCCGATCTCTTCGCTGTGTTTTGACGGCCCGGTGGCCATAGCGGCCGGGAACCACCTGATCCCATCCCGAACTCAGAAGTGAAACCAGCCTGCGCCGATGGTACTTTGTCTTAAGGCACGGGAGAGTAGGTCACCGCCGGGCCTTCTAAACACAGCAATTCATATTCCCTATATCCAACCAAACATCAAACGCCGCTTCAAACATGACGCGGCGTTATCTGTTTAAATGGCATACAAAGCCAAAACAGACCACTGACGCGGGGTGGAGCAGCCCGGTAGCTCGTCAGGCTCATAACCTGAAGGCCGCAGGTTCAAATCCTGCCCCCGCAACCAACATTAAATAAGCTCGCCCTTGTGGCGGGCTTTTTTAATGTCTGGTAGGTGGGGTAGGTGGACTTGAACCGATTGTTCAAACCAAGCAAAGCAAAGCTTTGCGCAGGTTCAGCGAAGCGCATAGCGCGTAGCTAAATCCTGCCCCCGCAACCAAAAAGAAAAACCCCGCCATTGACGGGGTTTTGTCGTTTTAGTTTTGGATCAGCATTCGAACCCGTAACCTTACTGCGCTTATAAACTGAAGCCGCGCGCAGACTGCGCTGGTGTGCCATGCGCTAGCGCACCTGCTTTTTAGTATCCTGCCCCAAGCATGCTTGCTAAAAATAAGCAGCCCCATCACAGAGTTCAGAACCATGCCCCAGCTTGAAATCGAATATTCTGCGAAACTTCCGATTGCGGACGAGCTTGCAAAGCTTGCTGTCGATCTGCATTACGTGGTCGCGCGTGAGGCCGATGCGGAACTGGAATCCTTCAAGACACGCATCTCGCCGCTGCAGAATGTCGTGATTGCGGATGGCGATGAAACCCGGGCGATGGTTCATCTTGATATCCGCTTGCTGTCAGGAAGAGCGGATTACGTCAAGTTTGCCACTGGTGAGGCAGCACTAGCTGTCTTGCGTGATCGTCTGGAATGGCTTGTCGGGGATTATGCGGTTCAGTTCACGGTCGAAGTGCATGATCTTGATCGTGAAAACTACCACAAGCATGTGACCAAGGTACGTCAGAGCGCTGTTTGAGGCTTACATCAAAAGCGCTTCGTGGATCGGATGATCCGGGCCGTAACGGTCATTCAGAAGTTTGATCAGCTCACGCGAGAATCCTTTACCAGCATCCAACAATGAGCGCAGTTCGGCGTCATTGCGATCATGCGGACCAACGCCATCAAGGCGGGCACGGACGTCCGGGGCGGAAAGTTCGCGCAGGAAACGATCGTAAAGTTCCAGCGCAGGCAGGCTTTTCTCACCAAATACGGTTTGCAGACGGGTGATTGGCGGCAGCTGTAAAAGTTCCGACAGTTTTTCACGTTTACCAGCATAATCACGGTCAGCGGTTTCAGCAGCCGCGATAATGCCGCCAAAATAGAGCATCTTGCGTGAGAAAACGAGCTTCAGGCGTCTGGGAGCCCAGGCCTTGCTGGCGTCGCCTTCACGGGTTTTAATTTCGAAATCGACACTGATGGTGCGGTAATAGCGAATGACGTCATTCACCAGAAAGCGCGCGATTGATTCGCGGGTCACCGAGCTTGTGACGTAATTGGCGATCAGATCGTCGAAGAATTTGCGTTTACCCGCCTCGTTATAGAGCCATTCGCATTCGAGCAGGAACAGCAAGCGCCTGGTCGTGATGGAGTTGGTATCGCCATCAAGCCCGATACGGTTTACCAGTTCCTCGGCCGTGACATAGGACGAAAACGGGCCGTTTACCGCGGGCTTTTTGGTGACCATTTTGCCAAGGATATTGGCGACTTCCTGATGCGGGGCCTGATCGCGTTCGGCTTCGCGGCCGATGATGAAGTAATCGAGATCAGACTGATCGGATGCCTCATGCCGGCCATAGGAGCCGGTGACCACGACACAGAAGGTATCACCAGACAGGTTCTTGCCCAACGCATCGCGCATCTCCGCCAGACGGGTGGCAGAGTATTCCTGATTGGTTGCGATGGTTTTGGGTAACAAGATCTGCTTGTCCCTTGCCGCGACTCGTTGAGTAACAACTAACTCCCTATACACTAAAGATTAATAGGGCGTTTATCAGTGTCTGGTGGAGTATGTGGGAAATGCAGCGTTTAATGTCATTCCCACCAAAGTCGCAAAGCCAAAACTGTGCTGAGCAATCAGTCAAACAGGCTGGCGGCAGCGGCCTGTTGGGCCGGGTCGGTGAGGCTGCCGACGCGACGCAGGAACGAGTTCTTTTCCTCGTAATAGCGTTTGGACAGATCAGCAAAGCAGCGGACTTCGACATCCTTGTTGATGTGAAATTCGCGACGCGGAACTTTGGCTTCGTTGATATCTAGCGTGCTGGCCGATGCGCTGATTTGGTTGTCGACAGCATCGGCAACGCCATCAAGCTCGATCCGGTTTTTAAGGCTGTGCAGGAATTTCTTGAAGGCCGGGTGGTTGTTTAAGAAGGCCTTTTCGGTCAGCAGGAAGTCATCAGCGGCAAAGTCCGGTGCGTTTTTAACGACAAATTCGCGGCACAAATGGTCTGTGGCAAAGCACATCGGACCAAAGATGAAGTTGCGATAGATGTCTTCTTTGAGCTGCCAGAATTTATCGAGGCGCTTGAGCGAATCTGCATCAAGTTTGACCGCAGCTTCGAGCAGCAGGCGCGGGTGGCAATGCACATGGTTGGGATGCACATAGGTTTTAGTGCGGCTGATGCCCTCGAGCGTGTCGATATTGACCGGTCCTGAGAACAGGCTGGCATGCGGGTGATTGGACTTCTTGGAGAGAAGCGCGATCACTTCATCGGGATCAACATCATGTTTGACCAGTAGATGATTAACCGACAGGTCGAGTTGGACCTCACCCGTAATGATTTGATTGGTCAGTTGGTGATGATTGCGGTTAAAGCGCCGTTCAAATTCCGGTTCCAGCGTATGGGAAAACGGTCCGTGGCCGATATCATGCAAAAGGGCCGCAGCGCCCAATAAATCACAATCCGCATCCGAAAGGCCCATCAGACGGCAATAACGCTGTGAAAGCAAAGCGACGCCGATGGTGTGGTCATAACGCGAGTGGCGGATATTGGCCGGGCGTCCATTGGGGTGGAACAGGTAATCGATCGCACCCAGGAACGAGATTTCGCGCAGGCGTTCAAACGCATGTGACGCGATCAGCTTTTTATGGAGCGGCCGGTCAAAGGCCGAGGCGATCTGCGCACGTTTGAAGTGGTAGTTATATTGCGGCACATCGCGAAACAGAAGTTCCCATTCGGCGATGTCGGCAGCATTGAAATTGGTATCAAACAGATCGCCGATTTCCGGTCCGTCATTCTTGGCAGCCTTGAGCGCGGCAGATTCCTTTTGTGGTGCGGCAGGCTTGGCCTCCGCGCGCGGTGCAAAAAGATCTAGCTGCGGTTTGGGACTCATGTTTTAGACGGATACACTGTGTCGGTTGTTAACGGCGATACCGCAGGCATAAACGGATTTTCCGGCCATGTCATTGCGGTTTTTCCACAGGCCTGACCCGCAAAAGGCGGCTTCAGACAAGGTTGTTGTCGAGTTGATGCGAAACGGTGGTAAAAGCACACCGTTTTCACCATAATAATAGCTCATAAACACAAACGGTTAACAACACGTGACACGGCACGCATCCGAGCAAGCTTCTGATCAGGCTTTTGGTCTCGCTGGGGGAAAGAAACAGGTGGTGGCATTTTTGCGCAAATTGCCAAAAGCCCGTCTGTCTGCGTTCCTGGCGGGAACCAGCGCTGCTGTTTCGACGCTGATTCTCTCCTCCTCGATCCTTGCACAAGAAAAGTTTCGTCCCGGTCCATCGCCAGATGCACCGGCACCTGATGGCATTGGCGCGACCATTTTTGGAAGCTTGGCTGGCTTAAGCGATCAGGACTGGCTTGTCGTGGCATTGGCCGCGGCAATTGGGGCGGGGATTGCCGGGTGGGTTGGCTGGCGCCTGTCATTGCGGATGCGCCGTCATCTTGAGGAGGTTGAGGATCACGAGCACGAATTGGCCGGTGAGACCGAGCTTTTTACCCATCTGCTGTTTGCTGGTCCCGACCCGGTTTATTATTGGAACCAGCAGGGCTTTGCCGAAGGGGCAAGTCCATCGCTTCGCCGGGCGTTTCAGTTGGGCAATGACGGGCGCTTTCCTGATCTGCTTGATATGCTGCGCGATGAGGATGCCAAGGCGCTCAAGGAGCGGGTTCGCAACCTTAAATCCGGGCATGACCGGTTTGAGCTTTGGATTACCACGCTTGATGAGCGGAAATTCCATGTCACGGGCATGGCCGCGCGCAAGGATCGGTCATCGGCGGTGTTAGCACACGGTTTGTGGTTCCGTGATGAAACCCGCCATTCGCGCGAACGCGAAAGCCAGTTTGGTGATTTTCAGGCACTGAAACATGAAGTATCGGGCTTGCGGCTGTTGCTTGATAGCCTGCCTTTTCCGGTATGGCGGCGCGATAGCGAACTTCGCCTGATTGATTGCAACGATGCTTATGCCGACGCGGTTGAGCAGCCCAGCATCGAGGATGCACTGGCCAATCAATCGGAAATCGGGGCGGGGATCATCCCCGATCAGGGTAAGTCACTGGCCGCATCCGTGCAGCGCAACGGTGAGGGCCTGACGCGTGATTATCATGTGGTGATTCGCGGTGATCGCAAATTGCTGCGCATCACCGAATCCCCGTCACGTCAAACCGATGGTTCCGAAGGCCTGATCGGCTTTGCGATTGATTGCACACCGGTCGAAGAGTTGCAGTCTGATCTGTCACGCCATATTCGCGCCCATGCGGAGGTGCTTGAAAACCTTGGCACGGCGATTGCGGTTTATGGTGGGGATAAAGGGCTTATTTTCTTTAACACGGCCTTCACCAAGCTTTGGGATTTGGATGACGAATGGTTGTGGTCCGAGCCGACCCATGATGACGTTTTGCGTCGTCTGCGTGATGAGCGCAAATTGCCCGAAGTCACCGATTTCGCCCAGTTCCGCAATACCGAGAACCAGCGCTTTACCGATCTTCTGAAGCCAGAAGAAGATCTGATGCATCTGCCAAATGGCATGACGCTCAGACGCTTTATCTCGCCCCATCCGTTTGGCGGGCTGATGTTTGTCTATGAAGATGTCACCGACAAGCTGGTTCTGGAAAGTTCCTATAACACCTTGATCGCGGTTCAGCGCGAGACGCTTGAAAGCCTGCATGAGGCGGTTGGGGTGATCAGTGGGGATGGGCGGCTGCGCCTTTATAACCATGGCTTTGCCGATCTTTGGGGATTGGAGGCGGCATTCCTTGACGCGGCACCGCATCTGGCTGATGTGGTGGAAAAGGCCAAGGATTATTGGCGCGAGCGCGATGACTGGGACAAGTTCAAAAGCAGGATGGTGGCACGTATCACCAATCATGAGCCAATGAATGGTAGGCTTGAGCGATCAGACAACACCATCATTGATTTTGCGATTGTTCCGCTGCCTGATGGGGCGGTGATGATGTCTTATATCGATGTCACCGATACGATCCGGGTCGAACGTGCGCTTCGTGAGCGTAACGAAGCACTTCGGACGGCTGATCAGATGAAGTCTGATTTCATTTCGACCGTGTCGCGTGAATTGACCAAGCCGCTTGATCATATCAATGGCGAGTCTGATCGTCTGATCCCGCATCTGACCGGCAATGTCGCGCGGTCTGTCGAAACCATCCGGGCCGAAGCCCAAAGTATGCTGGCATTGGTCGATGACATGCGCGATCTGGCGACATTGGGATCGGGGCAGGTTGCACTTGAGCTTGATACGGTTGATCCGCGTCGATTGCTCAGATCGCTTGAAGCCCTGACACGTGCGCGACTGGCGGAGCTTAACGTGTCGCTGCGGCTTTATTGTTCGCGCAATATCGGCTGGATGGTGGCTGATGAACGCCGCCTGAAACAGGCATTGTTTATTCTGGTGACCAACGTGCTGCGCACAGCGCCAGAGGGCAGCGAAGTGTCGGTTGTTGCCCGTCGTCGTGGCGATGATATCGATATTTCGATCTCGCTTTCGGATGAAGCACCGCAGCCGATGTTGTTTGAAGGCTTGCGCGATGGTGAAAGCCCGTCTGCGCGTCGTGCGCTGGGAATGGCAATGGTCCGGGCCGTGGTTGAGATCCATGGCGGTCGGGTCAAGATCAGCCGCGATGGGCGTGAGATCGCCTGTATTCTGCCCGCGGGCGAGGAAAGCGATCTGGGTTAAGGTTGCTTAACACCAAGACACGAAAAAGGCGCCGAAATTGGCGCCTTTTGTTTTTGTGGTGTTGTCTTCTCGGTTTGATCAGACGGTGTAGGGAACGTCCTTGCCTGCAATAAAGGCATCAATGTTATCAAGCGCACGGAAGCCCATGGCGTTGCGGGTTTCAACCGTTGCCGAGCCCAGATGCGGCAGCAGGAACGTGTTTTTAAGATCGCGATAGGCCGGTTCGATATTCGGCTCACCAGCAAATACATCCAGCCCGGCAGCGGTCAGTTTGCCTGACTTCAGGGCTGCAATCAGGTCCTGATCGTTGATCACATCGCCTCGTGCGGTATTGACGATGATCGCGCCATCCGGAAGTTTCGAGATGAAGTCTGTATTCACCATTCCACGCGTTTCCGGGGTTGATGGGCAATGCAGTGACAGGAAGTCACAATGGGGTAGAAGGCCCTCGATACTGTCATGATAGGTCGCGCCATATTCCTGATCAGCAGGCAGTTGGCGGCGGTTGTAATAATGGATTTCCATATCAAAACCGCGCGCACGTTTGGCAACCGCCTGACCAATCCGGCCCATACCAACAATGCCGAGTTTCTTTCCCGTGACCTGCGTTCCCATCAGATGGGTCGGACGCCAGCTTGACCAAGTGGCATTGCGGACTTCGGCTTCGCCTTCGCTGGCGCGACGTGCGGCCCCCAGGATCAAAAGCCAGGCAATATCAGCAGTCGCATCGGTCAGAACGCCCGGCGTGTTGCCAATGATGACGCCCTTTTTCTTGGCCGCAGCCAGATCGATATGGTCAGTGCCGACCGAGAAGGTGGCGACGATTTTGACACTTTCTGGAAGGGCGTCAAAAAACTCCGCATCAATCGGATCACCAACAGAAACAAGGGCTGCGTCCGCACCATGGCAGAGGGCCAAAATCTCGTTGCGTGACAGCGGATCGTCGTCTTCCTGGGTGCGGATGTCATAGGTTTCGGCAGCGCGTTTCGCGACAGCTTCTGGCAGTCTGCGGGTCACGGCAAGGACGGGTTTCATTCGGTGTTTCTCCCTGATGAGGATGATTATTTTTCGATTTGTATTGTTAGAATAGCTGTCCAACAGCCAGACGGATACCGATTGATGTAATCACCATCGATAACAGGAAATCGGCCATGACAATGGCGCTTGCCGTTGCGATCGGAACAGAAAGTGTGAGTTTGGCGATATAGACGCCATAGACCAGCATGGCTAGAACCGCGATCATCACAAACCCGCCCGCGCCCAGTGACGGGAACAGAATGCCGAGCAACAGGGCGACCAGGTAAACCGCCATCTGCAAAACACTTGCCCAGTTATAGACGGTGATGAAGGCAACATACCGTTCGGCGCGGCCCAGCATTGGAATGATGTGAAACATAACAAGCGGGAATGCGACCCATTTGATCACATAGGCAATCACCTCAACCACCATATAGCGCGCGACCGGGAAATCAGCGGGGGCGTCAAACAAATCGTGCCAGCGCAAAAAGGCGAATGCCGGAAAAACGATGATGGCAGCCAAGAAGGACCGCCAAAATCCATCCATCGAAAATTCAAAATACTGCAGACCATTGGCATCGCCACGGGCAATGCGCCAAGTGCCGTAAAGGGCGCGCAGGGTTTCAGACGAAGTGCTCATATGGGGCTGTGTTTCCGGGCGTGGACGAAATGTAGGTCCAGTCTGTCTAGCAGGCTGATCGCGACAGTGAAACAGCTTATCCCTGATTGCCCTTCCTTCACAAGATACCCGCAAGGAACGTCTGTTGCTGTACCCGGCCAAACCGGTCGGGTTGATGGTAACATGAGGTGGCGGGATCAGGATGGGCGACAAATCGGACGAATATGCGTTGCGCTTGTCCTATCTTGAACAGACAGATGCCAATTCACTTGCCGTCGCGCGCCTTTATCTTGAAATGGCAAGCAACCAAACACCTGATGATCGTGAACAGGCATTGATCCTGTTTGATAAGGCAGATGCGATATTTGCCCGGCATCTGCCAACCGCGCGCGATGCCGCGATTGCCGGATTAGCACTTAGCCTTAATAACCGCGCAGCCCTTGAGATTGAGGCAGAGCAATGGGATTGGGCGGTTGATGCGGCAAGCCAGGCGGTTGAGCTCAGACGTGATCGGTTGCGCAATTGCATCGGGCGCAAGGATGATGTTGAGCGGCTTGATCTTGGTTATTCGATCGCGGCCTTGGTTCTTGCCCTGCGCGGGGCGGGGAATATTGATCTGGCATGTGATGCTACGGGCGAGGGGGTTAAGGTTCTTGGGGCCTTTGCCGGGCAAGGTAATCAGGAAGCCTTCATTCTTCTGACCAAGCTTATCTGCATCTATGCCGATCTTTGTACTTTGACCGATCAGTTGCCAGATGCCGGATTGCTTTTGCCGCTTGCCAAGGCGTTCTACAGCAGTCGTAAGGATCGGAAGTAGTGCATATGAAAACGGCCACAAAGCGGGGCTGCTTCGTGGCCGTTCAGATTGGGGTATGTCGGATCAGCGGGTGCTGCTGACTGACCAGGTCAGGGATGCCTCGCCATTTGCCGGTACCTTGATTTCCCATTCAATCAGGCCCGGCTGCTGGCGTTCATGTTTGTGGCTTTCGGATGTAACGGTCCAGTCACTCGGAACGTTTTCACGAATGGTGATGGTTTCTTCGCGGTCGCTTGTATTGCGAATGTTCCAGCCAAGATCGGCAGCAACTTCGTCCGGCAGGTTCGGGCGCGCTTTGCGCGAGAAGGATTTAACGTCACGCGTGCCGGAAATATCGCTCGCCTTGCCAAGGCGAAGTGTTGCTTCACGCCCGACCGGGGTCAGAGACACATGGTCATCGGCGAGATAGCCTGTGTCACCGGACGGGGTTTTGGCATAGATGCGTACAAGGCCATCCGGCCACGGGCTTCTGGCATCCTTGCCACCTTCATTGGTGATTTCGATTTCCAGATCAGGTCGAACAAAATCAACCTTGCCGGTGCCGGCAATGCCGTAAGGATTGCTTGCGGCTTCGAAAATCGCGCGGCGTTTTGCAGTCAGGGTTTGCGTGTCAAGCAACGGCAGGATCACGGAATCCCCGTCCTGCATCGAAAGGCCTTCAAACGGGCCATAGACATGCAGGTTTTCAAAGCTCTCGCGATTGGCACCGTCAGCAGCGCCAGCATTGTCAGCCATCGCAGACATCATCATTTCGGTGCGTGCGGCCTTCATCATCGGCGGTTGCTGCGCCCGGTTGGGATCGCCTGCGATCAAACGCAATTGGGCGCCGTCATAGCTGCTGCCGGAATTGTTGGTTACGCGTGCGATTGCCGAAAGTTTGAGCTGGTTTTCAGCACTGTCGTAATGCGCGACATAGGATGTGTTCCAGCCAATCCCGCCCAAAAGATAAGCCATCGAGATGTGATCAAGCGGTGCACTGGTGGCGATATCGGCATCAATTGATGGGGTTACCGTGAAACCCTCCGGCAGATCAGAGATAATGATTTGATCAAGCGGGATTTGCTCGATACCCGCATCGGTGCGCACCAACGCAATGTGGGTTACGGCCAAAAGTGTGCCTTCTTCTAGGTTGTCATCATCGCGGCGGATAGTGACGGTTTTGCCAATCTGCGCCTTCAGCAGCGTATCAAGCGCGCTATAGCCGTTGGTTCGGTTGCGAAGAGATGTCCAGACCAGATCGCTGTCTGTTGCTGTTCCCAGCAGAAGCGAGTCATCCATGATCGTTCCTGGCAGATCAGCCAGACGCAGCAGGCTTTGCCCAACGGGGATATTTGCCATGCGCTGTTCGGCGATCAGCGACAAATTGCCGGGATAAACGGTAAGTTGCAGTTTGCTGCGGTTCTGGGCGGGGACGGCGATGGCCGGGCTGGTGCTATTGCGGTTTTCGACTGAGTCTTGTGCACGCGCCGGTTCGATATCCTGTCCGAAAAGCACTGCCGTGCCCAACAGTGCGGCCAGTGCAAAACGATTGCGTATTGCTGCAGACATTCCCGATCCCTTGTCTGGTTATGTAAGTTTTGTCGATGCTACCCTTACGTGAAAAAATGGCAGGATCAAGGACATGTCAGGACGAATTCAAGGGAGTGGTTGGGGCACGCCTGATGATGCAAAGCCCTAAAATGCAAACGACAACGCAGGGTGATGCGTTGTCGTTGTTATCTGATAGATGAGGGCGGGCTGATTAAGTCAGTTCATGGTGGAACGAATAGCCGCCAGCCTCTGGCAGATGATGCTGATAAGCAGACTGGCGTGCCGTATCAAGAATGATCGGCGCACGCAGGTTCACCGACATGATCACATCGCCGTCTTCGGGCTTGTGAAGGGTAACGATCAGCAATACGGCACCATCATCTTTTTTGATGCCGTGGATGCCAAATGCCTGTTCAAGATGTGCCGCTTTGATCGTTCCACTATCAAGATTGTAGGGGGCGACAATAAAGGCCAGTTCCGGCTCGGTCAGGCATTGCATCAGAATGAATGATGATGCGCCTTCCCCGGGGAAGCTCGCCAGGGCAAAGACATTGTGGTCCGGAAAACCTTTTAGACCCGCAGGAAAATAGATCGCCTTATCCCAGGCAAACTCGCGCTCGCCAAAGAGTGTGGTGAGTTTTACAGCGGTCGGGACGGCATCCGCGGCCGGTGGGGTCGAACCTGACGTCGTTACCATCGCTTCCTCCTCGTGATCACATATCAGTGTCTACCAAGAAACATGAAAAGCATTTTGGATCGGTATGCCCGAATTTCAAGGGCTTGGCCAATATGCTTGGTGTTACGGTTGAGTTTTATCACGATTGTGTAAACAGAACGCCAACGGGCTCGCTAAATCCTTTGACCTGAATGGTTTCTTTCTGATTGTAGCGACCAAGCAGGATGGGTGCGCAAATCGGTGCTTCTTCGACGAGCTTCTTGGCGAATTGGGCACTCAGAACAGCATCGCTGGAAAGTTCGCGTGTGGCTTTTTCCAATCGTGCGGCCAAGTTTACCGTCGCCCCGATGACGGCCGGTGTGACGGCCTCACGTTGGCCGATATCGCCAACAACGGCGGGCCCGAAATTCAAGCCAACGCCGATCTTAAGCGGTTCGCCTGCATTGGCCGGATCACGTGCCTGCCATTCCGCGACTTGGGTGATGATGGCTTGTGCAGCACAAAACGCATTGGCAGCGGGCTTTTCCAGATCATCAAAGGCCGCAAAACTCGCCATGACAGCATCGCCAATATATTTTTCGACAATCCCGCCATAGGCCCCGATTTGCGAAGTCGCGATCTGATGGAACTGGTTGAGGAACCGCATGACTTCTTGTGGATCGCGTTTTTCGGCAAAGCGTGAAAAGCCGATAATGTCGGCAAACAGAATGACGCAATCACGTCTTTCACCAACGCGCACCGGCTCATCACGATCGGCAAGTTGATCGGCAAGGGCAGTCGGGAAGTAACGCGCGAGGTTGCCATGGGCACGTTCAGCAGCCGCGAACTGATTAATCAAAACACGCAGTCGCGAAACCATCACCGCACAAGCCAGCGTAAAGACAATGACGATAATGACCTGTTCGGCCAAGGCGGAGATATCGACAAATTCCGGCAGGTTATAAGTGTCGATAATTTCCTGCTGGGTCGGGTTCCATTCATCCCCGAAATGCTGCGAGACAATGACGCCAGGCCGCGTCATCAACCACCAGATCGCCGCACACCATGCGGTAAACAGCCAGAAGCCAAACCAAAGGATCAGCCGGGGCGAGAAAGTCATGATGACCAGCGCCATCATGATCATGGAAAAGACCACGCCGCGGTCACGCACAACAAATCCATAAAGCCATGCCGGGTGATCAAGAAGCGGGTTGAGCGGGTCCGGGACGACCGAGACATAGACAATCAATCCGGCATCAATCACGGCCAGAAGATAGATCATCCAATAGGATTTGCTGCCACGAAAGGCGACAAACAGCTGGATGAAAACACCGGGGATAAACCAGCCAAGGACTTCAAGCAGGGTATAGAGCTTGCCGGTTGGCGAATCCGGTTTGCTAAACAGCAACAGGATGAAGGCCAGCATGCAGATGCGCAAAAAGGCAACAAGGATCAGCCCGCGTTTTTCTTCGCGGGCGACAAGCCGATCAAATAGCGTTTCAGCAGGCTCAGTTTTTGATGGCATCAGCAAGAAGTTGTTTCAACCCGTCGCTATCCTTGATCACCAAACGGCCATCACGGCGCGTGATCATCCCCTGTTTTTCAAGTTCACGCAGTTTCTTGTTCACCGCTTCACGGGTCACACCAAGCATCAGTCCAAGTTCCTGCTGCGACAGCGGAAGGGCAATGCGAATGCCTTCCGGGTCCGGGCCGCCATGACGTTCGGCAAGCCACAGGATGCGCTTGATCAGGCGCGCGGTGAGATCAAGGAAATTGGCATCTTCCAGAAGATCACTGACCCAGCGCAGTCGACGGCACAAAAGCGCCGTGATGTGACGGCGCAGCGGTGCTTCGCGATCAAAAATCTCAAAGAAGTCATCACGTGAAATGAACAGGGTTCTGGTCGGGCCAACAGCACGCGCGGTTGCAGTACGCGGTTCGCCATCAAGCAACGCGATTTCGCCAAACACGGCACCAGGTGCCAAAACGTTCAGAACGATTTCCTTGCCGGTTTCCGAAACCGATGAAATGCGAACTTTACCGGCCTCAACCGCATAAAGACCATCCGCAGGGGCGCCTTTTTCAAACAGCAACTGGCCGTCTTCCAGGCGTTTGACTGTGGCCTGACTTGAGAGCTGTTCAAGCAATTCAGGGTCCAGATCCTCAAACAGGAAGCTGCCTGCCAAAATGCGCGAAGCAATTTTTGCGAGTTGCGGAGAAGTTGGGCCGTTTACACTGTTCACAGGATTCACTTTGGAAATAGCGTTATTTCAAGGGTCGAATCGATAAATTTCCCAGCCAAAGTAGCACAAATAACCGGATTTACAGCAAGCTGTTTTCCATTCTGTGGATAACAGAAGCCTTTGCGCTAAAGCGCAGAGAAATATGCGTGTTCAGGAAGCTTCATCATTTCCTGTTCTGGAAGTTCCTGTGACGATCCCCAATTTGAGAAGGGTGTTTTGAGCGGCTTCCAGATGCATTTTCCGGTGTGACGCACAGCAAATTGAAAGTGTGACGTAGGGCGTTTTGCGAAAAATTCCTTATAAACGAGCGGGTTGAGCTAAAATATAGAATGTTTGACAAAATCTCCTATGTTTTTTAAATTATCCTAATTCCGAGATGGGACTGCTTAAGAACAAGATTGCCAAAAGCAACCACAGTCTTCGGGATTTCGTTCAATCGGGAGGAAGTAATGAAGATGATTTCCAAAGGTGCCCTGTTCGGCGCCGTTTCAATGGTCGCCGCGTCTTTTGGTTTTAACGCGCAGGCAGCCGACGTGACCCTGAACTTTGCCCATGTTGACCCGGCAGAGTGGACCACCTCGAAAAAAGGTGCGGCGTCACAGGTCTTTAAAAACATTGTTGAAGCAGAATCCGCTGGCCGTATTGAGGTCGCGCTGTTCCCGGCTGGAGCACTGGGGGGTGAAACGGATCTTCTGCAGAATACCCAGGACGGTACACTGGCCATGTCGATGGTTTCAGGCCCGTTCTCCAAAGTCTGCCCTGAGGCAGCAGTTCTCGACATTCCATATGTATTCCCGAACGCCAACGTTGCCTGGAACGTTCTGGATGGTGATTTCGGTAAAGAACTTGCTGCTCATTGTCTGGAAAAAACCGGCCTGCGCACGCTGGCTTATGGTGAAACCGGTTTCCGTAACTTCACCAACTCCAAACGCCCTGTTGCAGAACCAAAAGACATGGAAGGTCTGAAAATCCGTGTCATGACCGTTCCGCTGTTCGTTGAGATGGTTAAAGCCCTTGGTGGTGATCCGACCCCGATTCCGTGGCCGGAAGTTCCGACCGCTCTTACCACCGGTACGGTTGATGGTCAGGAAAACCCGATCAGCGTGATCTATGCCAACAAGTTCTATGAAATGCAGAAATACCTGACGCTTGACCGTCACGTATATGGCACCGACTTCATCGTGATCAACGAAGCAACCTATCAGGCGCTGTCTGAAGCAGATCAGGCGCTTCTGCGTCGCGCTGCGGGCATTGCGGCCAATGTTGGTCGTGCGATCCAGCAGTTCAATTCTGCCGAAGGCGTAGCCAAGCTGGCTGAAGAGGGCATGGAAGTAACCACACCGACTGCGGAACAGCTTAAGGCATTCCGCGATGCGGCTCAGCCTGCTGTGATCAACTGGCTTTCCGGTCAGATTGATGCCGAGTGGATTGAAAAGCTGCAGACTGCCGTTTCAGAAGCTGAAGCTTCGATGTAATCGGTATTGGCGGGCCTGATACCCCTCCTTGTGTCGGGCCCGCCCTTTTTTCCCGTCACCGTGCTTCCAAAAGCATAAGAATTTTCCGCGATGATCCGGGGGAACCCATGCAACGCGCCGAGAATGCGTTTAAGCGTTTGCTCGCCGGACTTTCGGGGCTCAGTATCCTCGTTGTCTTCGGTGTAGTTTTTGCTGGCAGTGTCAGCCGCTACCTTTTTTCTTCCCCGCTGCAATGGAGCGAAGAAGTCGCGAAATACGCGATGATCTATGGCTGCATGTTTGGTGTGGCTTACGCCTATCTGCAGGGTACCCAGATTACGTTCAGTATTGTGATTGATACCGTCCCAAGCGCCTTGCGTCGCAAGCTCGCCGTGGTTGTTGATGCCGCGACACTGGTTTTGGGTGGTGTACTTGCCTATGCCGGATGGATTTTTGCTGCAAAGCGCGGCGGTATTGTTGCCTCGGGCATTGGCATTCAGATGTATTGGGCGCAGATCGCCCTGACCATTGGTGGTGTTTGCCTTGTGATAGCAGCGATCCTGCGCCTTGCGTCTGCCTTGAATTCAAAGTCGACCGGGGGTGAGGCATGATTACTGGCGTTACCCTTTTTGTCCTGCTTGCCATCGGTGCACCTGTCGCCTTTTCTATCGCGCTTGGTCTGGTGGCCTATATCAGCACCGGTACCTTTGGCATCGATCTTCTGCCGCAGCGTATTTTTGCCGGTATGGACAGCTTTACCATTCTGGCGATCCCGCTGTTTGTTTTGGCCGGAGAATTGATGAATGCCAGTGGCATCACATCGCGTGTGATCAATCTGGCCAATGCATTGGTGGGCCATGCCAAGGCCGGTCTGGCGCAGGTCAATATCTGGTCCTCGGTGATCTTTGCCGGTCTATCTGGTTCTGCTGTTGCGGATACGTCGGCGATTGGCCGTATCTTTATTCCGTCGATGGAAAAGGAAGGTTATCCGCGAGATTTTGCGGCGGCCCTGACCGCTGCATCCTCGGTGATTGGCCCGATCATTCCGCCAAGCATTCCGGTCATTATCTATGCGCTGATCACGACCAATGTCTCGGTCCCGGCCCTGTTTCTTGCCGGGATTGTTCCGGGCGTTTTGCTGGCAATTGCGTTGTCGGTTTATGTGCGGTTCTTTGTGAAGAACTACGCCAAACCGCGCGAACGGATGAATGTCGGTGAGAAGCTGAAAGCAGTATGGAATGGCCTGATCCCGCTTTTCATGCCGGTCTTTGTGATTGGCTCGATCCTGGCGGGGATCGTGACCCCGACTGAGGCCGCAAGCTTTGCAGTGTTTTATGCGCTGGTTGTTGGCCTGTTTATCTTCCGCGAGCTAAAGCCATCTGATCTTCCGGGCATCTTTTCCGGTGCGATGCGCGACTCATCAAGCATCCTGATCATCATGGCGACCGTTGCTGCGGCCAACTGGTTCATGACTTTTGCCGGTATTCCCCAGGCAATCAGCCAATTCGTTCTGGGCTATGTCGATAGTCCGGTCACCTTCCTGATCCTGATCAACCTGATGCTTTTGGCGGTTGGTCTGGTGCTTGAAGGGATTGCGGCGATGCTGGTTCTTGTTCCGATCCTGCATCCGATTGCGATCAGCCTTGGCATCGATCCGACCCACTTTGGCATCATCGTCATCTTTAACCTGATGATCGGTTTGATTACGCCACCAATGGGCCTGTGCCTGTTTGTTGCGGACGCAGTTGCCGGGGTCGGAATGGCCAAAATGATCCGTGCGATCATGCCGTTCTTCATCGTCGAACTAATGGTGCTGATCATCATCACTTTTGTTCCGCAGATCGTGACCTTCTTGCCTAACCTGTTTGGATTTTAGGATACCTGTACATGTTGAAACTCGGTCTTATCGGTAAAGGCATTTCGCGGAGCCAGTCAGCACGACTGCACGTATTGCTGGGCCGTATGTGCGGGATGGATGTTACTTACGATTATCTCGATAGCGATCAGATCGCAGACTTTGATCTGATCAAGCAGCTGACCACGTGTGCGGAAACCGGCTATGCCGGGGTCAATGTGACCCATCCCTACAAGACCAGTGCGCGTAAGCTGATCACGCCGCGTAAACGCCTTCCCGAAGCATTGGGATCGGTCAATACCGTGGTGTTCCGTGAAGATGGCTGGCGTGGGGACAATACCGACTTTGTCGGCTTCATGCGTGGGTATCGCGGTCAGTTTGGCGACGCCAAACCGGGCACGGTCTTGCAGCTTGGTGCGGGTGGTGTTGGTCTGGCAACGGCATTTGGTTTGCGCGGATTGGCGGCTGATAACATCCTGATCCACGACAAGGATGTTGCACGCGGTGAGGAGCTGGTTGCGACGCTTAAGGCTGCGGATGCCAACGCGACTTTCATCACCGAAGATGTGCTTTCAGATGCGGTCCGATCTGCAGATGGTTTGATCAATTGCACACCGGTCGGGATGAACCAGTATCCGGGCAGTCCGTTTGATGCGGATCTTCTGGGCGGACAGAAATGGGCCTTTGATGCCGTATACACCCCGGTCGAGACCGCATTTCTGCGATCAGCGGTGAAATCGGGGACTGAAGTCATGACTGGCTTTGAACTCTTCTTCTTTCAGGGTATTGAAGCATTCGAGGTTTTCAGCGGGGCAGAGATTGATGCCGATGCTGCAAGAAAAGAATACTTCAATGCCTATCCCGAGGCATTGACGGGTTAGGGGGAAACATGAGCAGCAGCACAGTTGCCGAGACAGTCTATAATGAAATTCGCGACGACATCCTGTATGGCGAATTGCAGCCGGGCGTGAAGCTTAAGCTTGAAGCGCTCCGCGAACGTTATAGCGTCGGGGTCAATACGTTGCGCGAAGTGTTGAACCGTCTTGTCGCATCGGGCTTCGTCTTTGTCGAAGGCCAGAAAGGTTTCCGTGTTGTCGAAACATCGCCGTCCAATTTCAAGGAATTGACCGCGATGCGGCTGTTGCTTGAATGCGATGGCCTGACGGCATCAATGAAACACGGTGATGTGGAATGGGAAGCCCGTGTGGCAGCTGCCCATCACAAACTGGCCGCGATCGAAAAGAAGATGATGCTCGAAGACAGTCGTGAACTGACTGTCCGGTGGAGCCAGTATGACCGGGAATTCCATCAGGCCCTGATTTCGGCCTGTGGGTCTGACCTGCATCTGCGCCTTCACCGCGAGATTTTCGATCAGTTCCGGCGTTATGTCGTGATCGAACTGAAAACCCACGGGTTCCGTGGGCAGGAAATTATCGACGAGCATCGTGCACTCTGCGAGCTGGCATTGGCCCGTGACGCGGATGCGGCAATTGCACGATTGACCGATCATATCGAAACATACCGTCATCGTTCTCAGGACTGATTTGACGACCGGGCATCGTTGCCCATTGCCTTGGCAGGTCGCGCTATTCATTCCTGAGAAGACCGGTGTTCTATTTGCGTAGCCGGGAGGGATAATATGCTGACCTCGATTGCCACAGTTTCACTGTCAGGCGACCTTCAGGAAAAACTCGATGCCATCGCCGCTGCAGGCTTTGACGGTGTCGAAATCTTTGAAAACGATCTTCTGTCCTTTGACGGATCACCTGCCGATGTGGGCAAGACGATCCGTGATCTTGGCCTAAAGCTTGTGACTTTCCAGCCGTTCCGCGATTTCGAAGGTATGCCTGAACCACAGCGCACCCGCGCATTCGAGCGTGCCGAGCGCAAGTTCGATTTGATGGAAGAACTGGGCACCGATCTTTTGATGGTGTGTTCAAACGTATCACCCCATTCGCTGGGTGGTCTTGATCGTGCGGCAAAGGATCTGGCGGAGCTTGGCGATCGTGCAGCAAAGCGCGGACTTCGCGTCGCGTTCGAAGCGCTTTCATGGGGCAAGCATATCAGCGACTATCGCGACAGCTGGGAAGTGGTGCGCCGTGCCAATCATCCCAATGTCGGCTTGGTGCTTGATACTTTCCATATCATGGCGCGCAAAGTGCCGCTTGATGCGATTTCATCGATCCCGGGCGACAAGATTTTCCTTGTTCAGGTGGCTGACGCACCGACCCTTGAAATGGATGCATTGTCCTGGAGCCGTCATTTCCGTTGCTTCCCGGGCCAAGGTGACTTCCCGCTTGATGAGTTCATGCGCAATCTTGCCATGACCGGCTATGACGGCCCGCTGTCACTTGAAATATTTAACGACCAGTTCCGGTCAAGCTCGACCAAGAACGTTGCCAAGGATGGTCTGCGTTCGCTGATCTATCTTGGCGATGGGGTCGAGGGCGTTAAGGTCGGTGAAAAGGGCACGGACCTTCCGCCCAAGGCACATGCCAAGGAAGTCGGCTTTGTCGAGTTTGCGGTTGAAGAAGAAACGGCTGACAAGCTTGCCAATCTGTTTACCGGGCTTGGTTTTGAAAAGCGCGGCAGCCACAAGACCAAAGCGGTTACCTGGTGGAAGCAGGGCGATATCAACCTTGTGATCAATTGCGACAAGGACGGTTTTGCCCATTCTTACAACATCGTGCATGGCCCGTCGGTCTGTGCGGTGGGGCTTAAGGTCGATGACGCTAAGGCCACCCTTGATCGTGCGCAGTCATTGCTGGCCGCACCGTTTAGTCAGGCGGTGGGCGAAGGTGAAATTGAAATGCCGGCCATCCGTGGTGTGGGTGGCAGTCTTGTTTACTTCCTGGATGACCATAGCGAACTGTCGCGCATCTGGGATGTAGAGTTCGAACCGGCAAAGACTGCTGACAATGCCAAGGCGAAGCTTCGCGCGGTCGATCACGTTTCCTATTCGATGCAGTATGAGGAAATGCTGACTTGGCTTTTGTATTTCACCTCGATCTTTGATCTGGGCAAAATGCCGACCCTTGATATCCCTGATCCGGGCGGGTTGGTGCAGAGCCAGGTGGTGCAAAGCGATGCTGTGCGCTTGATCCTGAATGGGTCACAAAGCCCGCATACCCAGCATTCCCAATTCCTGAACGAGTTCTTTGGCAGTGGCGTTCAGCATCTGGCATTTTCAAGCGATGATATCTTTGCCTCGGTCGATTACTGCATCGCCAATGGTGTGGAGATTCTGCCGATCCCGGAAAACTATTATGACGATATCGAAGCCCGGTTTGGTTTGGAGCCGGAACTGCTGGATCGTCTGCGCGCGCGCAATATTCTCTATGATCGGGATGACGAGGGTGAATATTATCAGGCCTATACGCGCACCTTTGCCAATCGTTTCTTCTTTGAATTGGTAGAGCGTCGCGCGTATCGTGGGTTCGGGGCGGCCAATGCGCCGATCCGGCTTGCATCGCAAACGCGGATGAACCGTCGAAACGAAGCAGCGAAATAGATAAACGACCGAAACACCGGGCCTCAGGGGAACAAAGAAATGAGCGTGCAGGAAATCCTTGTCATTAACGGACCGAACCTGAACCTGCTTGGGCAGCGTCAGCCGGAAATCTATGGTTATGACACGCTGCAAACCATCGAAGCAAAATGCGCGGAACTGGCAAAGGATCTGAACGTTTCTGTGCGGTTTGGTCAGTCAAACCACGAAGGTGCGATCATTGATATGATCCATGAGGCCCGCGAAAAGTCCGCCGCCATCATCATCAATGCCGGGGCTTATACCCATACATCGGCTGCGATCCATGACGCGCTAAAAACCTTTGATGGCTATATCATTGAACTGCACATCTCCAACCCGCATGCCCGCGAAGAATTCCGCCACAAAAGCTGGATCAGCTCGGTTGCGGATGCAGTGATGGCCGGTGCCGGTGCATATGGTTATGAGCTGGCAACCCGTCTGGCAGCAGAGAAGATCAAAGTGGCTTGAATGGCCCTCGAATTGATCAAGCCTTTTGTCAGCAATATCTTTATTTCTGGCGTTTCATGAGTTGAATAAAAGCGACATGTATAAAAGTTGTCATTCCCGCGAAAGCGGGAATCCATTCTGCACGTGTCGATATGGATTCCGGGTCTGCGCTCCGCTCCGCCCGGAATGACAGGCCATTTGGCGACGTTAGACGGAACTGCGCGACCTCAATGCGGCGGCCAATGTGCCATCATCAAGATAATCAAGTTCACCACCAACCGGGACACCATGGGCAAGACGTGTGACCTTGACCCCGGTTTCGATCAGGCGTTCGGTGATGTAATGCGCCGTTGTCTGACCATCGACCGTGGCATTGGTGGCAAGGATGACTTCAACCACCGCACCCGAACGCACGCGATTAACCAGTTGATCGATCTTCAGATCATCCGGGCCAATGCCATCGAGTGGTGAAAGGGTGCCGCCCAGCACATGATATTGGCCCTTGAACGATGCGCCACGTTCCAGCGCCCAAAGATCCTGAACTTCTTCGACCACACAGATGATGTCGGTACCACGATTGCCATCGGCACAGATGTGACAGGGATCGGTGACATCGATATTGCCGCAGTTCGAACAGGTCGTCATGGCCTCGGCCGTTTCATGCAATGCATCGGCCAGCGGGATCATCAGGGTTTCGGGCTTTTTGAGCATCTGTAAAACCGCACGGCGGGCCGAACGCGGGCCAAGGCCCGGCAAGCGCGACAGAAGCTTGATCAGATTTTCGATTTCCCGTCCGGTCAATATAGTCTCGTAATTCTAATTCTGAACTGTAAATGTCAAAAAGCTAAAATAAAACCCTGTGGTTGAAAGCTAGTACGTATAGTCTGCTGGGGAGGTATATTTGTCTACGCAGCCATTTCTGCAAACATCAATCGTGCTTTCGAACTCCAAATTCTCGTATAACTGTTCGTACGCTGAGGCAAAACCAATCGAACTAAGTGCTAATTTCATGAAAAGTTTTGGGACATGAAACAGCTTTAGTTCGTATCCATTTCGCAAACGAATGCTCTCAACGAGCTCACGTGAAGAGTATGTGCGAGCATCTGTAACTATTTCAACTCCTCGGGCTGGTAGCTTTCCCTCGCAAATTTGAATTACTAAATTGGCCACCGTATCTACTGCAATCATAGATCGCGTATTTTCTGTTTTTGCAAAGGGAAGCGGAAGTGAGGTTTTTGCAATTTTCGAAAGCAAGCCGAATTTCCCGGGGGCATTACGTCCATAAGTTAACGGCAGTCTCAAAATTGACACTTCGGTAGAAGCCGATTTGCCGTGTTTCAATAGGTATTTCTCACAATTATATTTGGACTGGGCGTATCTAGAAACAGGGTTTTCGATATTATTAATTGTTATTTTTCTGTTGCTTGAGTGTTTTCCATACACACCAACTGTACTCAAAAAAATGAACTTTTTAACGCCAGCTTCTAGGCATTTGTCAAAAAGAACCTTTGTTGCTTCTTCATTTAATTTGAATATTTCACTCTTGTTCTTGCTTTTATTATGGGCTACCGCGGCGGCATGAACAACGATGTCAACTCCACTCAAGATTTCGTGGTTTAGCTCGCCAGCATTTGACAAATCAAAGTAAACACTCTGTACGGTTTTGTTCAACTCTTGACGCCGTTGTAAGCTCATAATGTTGTGTTGAGCATCTTTGAGTTTTTTAATAATCGCAGAACCACAGAACCCGGAGGCGCCAGTTATTGCTATTTTGATTGTCATCATTGGGAGGCTGCCTGAGGAAATAGAGGATTATTGGATTGTTAGTAGCTAGTCTGTTCATCATATAATTAAGTCACCTTGGGGTAGGCTGCGAGTCGGTGCCCACCAGAAGATGCAATTTTATTACTCCTTATGGCATATTGCTATGATGTTGTTCATGTGTTTTCGTTTGTTGAAGATCAGAACGGCAGTTTGAAGCCTTCCGGCAGGTTCATGCCGCCGGTGACGTCTTTCATCTTTTCCTGAACGGCGGCCTCAACCTTGACCTTGGCATCGTTATAGGCAGCAACGATCAGGTCTTCGAGGACTTCGGTGTCGTTCGGGTCAACGATGCTTTTATCAAGCGACAGGCCACGCATTTCGCCTTTGCCGTTCAGCATCACTTTGACCATGCCCGCACCGGACTGGCCTTCGATTTGGAGTTCAACCAGACTTTCCTGCATTTCCTGCATTTTGGTCTGCATTTGCTGGGCCTGTTTCAGCATCCCTGCAAGGTTCTTCATAGCTCGTCGTCTCCTTCGAGATAAAATGCGTCGTCATATACTGAACCGCTTTCGTCTTCTTCGCCCTCGGTCATTTCCTGACCCGGTGGCAGATGGACGGCAACGATTTTGGCTTTTGGTAAACCATCAAGAATGGCCTTGATCAGCGGGTCTTGCGAGGCGTCCGCCTTACGCTGTTCAAGGGCTTCAAGTTCTTGTTCCTTTAGGGTCGGTGCCCCTTCTTCGCGCTCGGAAACACTGACCAGCCAACGTTGACCGGTAACATTGTTGAGCGCCTTGATCAGTTGGGTCGACAAATCGGAACGTGCACCGCGTGCCGGGCGAAATTCAATTCGGCCCGGTTCATATTTCACGAGATGCATATAGTTTTTGACCTGCATGGCAATGCCGGTCGTTTCGCGTTCCTTGCCAAGAAGTTCGGCAACTTCGGCAAAGCTTTCAGGCATTTTGGCATAGGCAACCTGGGCGACCTGTTCGGGTTCGCCAAGCGGGTCCGGACGGCGTTGTGCAACGGCGGCGGCACCGCCGCCACCATTGACGACCTGCATGCGCGGGCCCGGGCCACCACCATTTCCGCCCCCACCTTGCGGGGCGTTACCGCCACCGGCATTGGCCATATCCTGACGCAGCTTTTTGATCAGATCACCGGGCGGCGGCATTTCTGCGGCATAGGCCAGGCGGATCAGGATCATTTCAGCCGCCTGAATGGGCGATGGTGCGATCCGGGTTTCTTCAAGGCCCTTAAGCAACATCTGCCAGGCGCGGGTGAGCTGCGGCATGGCAAGCTTGGCTGCGATTTCCTTGCCGCGTTCGCGTTCGATCTGCGAGACGCCCGGATCATTGGCGGCATCAGGCGACAGCTTTACACGCGTCAGCCAATGGGTCAGATCAAGCATGTCTTGGAGCATCACGGCCGGATCACCGCCAAGCGCATATTGCGCACTTAGAAGTTCCAGCGCCTCGTTGATTTCGCCTTTCATGGTGAAATCAAACAGATCGAAGATGCGTGATCGATCCGAAAGACCCAGCATGTCACGGACCTGCTGCGTGGTAACTTTACCAGCACCATGCGAAATCGCCTGATCAAGCAGGCTCATACCATCTCGGACAGAACCGTCAGCTGCGCGCGCGATCAGTGCGACGGCTTCTTCTTCGATCTCGGCCTTTTCCAACCCGGCAATGCGGGTATAGTGCGCGGCCAGTTCATCGGTTTGAACACGACGCAGGTCAAAGCGCTGACAACGCGACAGGACCGTGATCGGAATTTTGCGGATTTCGGTGGTGGCAAAGATGAATTTCACATGCTCTGGCGGTTCTTCAAGCGTCTTGAGAAGCGCGTTAAACGCACTTTTCGAAAGCATGTGCACTTCATCGATGATGTAGATCTTGTAGCGCGCTGATGTCGGGCGATACCGCACACCTTCGATCAGTTCGCGAATGTCATCAACACCGGTACGCGACGCCGCATCCATTTCCAGAACATCAACATGGCGGTCTTCGGCGATCGCCCGGCAATGTTCGCACACACCGCAGGGTTCGATCGTCGCCCCGCCTTTGCCGTCCGCACCGATACAGTTCAGTGCACGTGCGATAATACGCGCGGTCGTGGTTTTACCAATCCCGCGAACACCGGTAAGAACAAAGGCATGGGCCAGACGGCCACTTTCAAGCGCGTTTGACAGCGTCTTGACCATCGGCCCATGGCCGATCAGCTCATCAAAGGTTTTCGGGCGGTATTTACGCGCAAGAACCTGATATTCACTTTTGGCTTCTGGTTCGGCCACAGCGGCGGGCGCGGTTGTTTCCGCAGCACCAACTGGCTCAGCCGAGGTCGTTTCACCTTCTGGCGCTGTTTCGCTCGCGGTCTCTATCTGATCGCTCATTCATCCGGTCCGGATTGTTTTAATTCTCAGTTGGTTTTAGCAGCTTCGAGCCGCGATGGGAAAGGCCAAGTGGGAATTTTCCCATACAAAAAACCACATGCCCAAAGATGGATCAGGCAAGTCAAAAAGCAATCATATGTCGGGGGGAAATAGAAGGGTGAGAGACTGGACAACGACCCGGAAAAACTCGTTACGGCTGCTACCTTCCGGTCCTGACCGGGTTGGCGAGCGGTCCGTCCACTGCCAGCCTCTCGCCCCCTATATCGCGCAAGGAGCAGTAAAACGCAAGCGTTGGCTGGGATTTTTTCTGTGTTCAAGCAATCGTGGCTTTTGACCAGACCGTGTGCGCGTTAATGTCGTGATCCGCCACCACAGAAAATCCCGGCTCCCCAGTGGGTTGATCCCGATTAAGGCCGGACAAGAATTTTGGGAAATGCACCACCATGAACAGGCAGTTCTTCGAAGCCATCGATCTTGATCGCGATGCGGTCCTTCGAAAAGACGATAACTGGCAGCAGATTCTTATGGCAGAGGAGTCGCTTCGCATCCTGATCTGCCATGCCGGTGATCCGCTTTTTGCCTGGCCCGAAGACATGGATGCGCATGAACTTGTTGTGCTGGGTGCACCCGCCATTTCCCATCTGGATGTCGATCTTCATGGCGGTGAATGGATATATCTTGGCCGGGATGCCAATGGTCCGGTAATTGCCGTTGATATCGACGCAGTCGTGATTGACCGCGATGATGCCGTGCGCCGTCTTGGCGGTGGGTTTGGCGATATGCGCAGCCGGATGGCGGCCCTTTCGATTGATGAGGCGGCCTTGGCCGCACAGGCGCGTGCGATTTTTAACTGGCATCGCGGCCATCAGTTTTGTGGCGCATGTGGCCATCCCAATCAGGTGGCAGAAGCCGGATATCGGTTGCAATGTAGCAACCCTGATTGCGGCAGATCGCATTTCCCGCGCACTGATCCGGCTGTGATCATGCTGATCCATCATAATGATCACGTTCTTTTGGCGCGGTCGCCGCAATTCCTGCCCGGGATGGTGTCGGTTCTGGCGGGGTTTGTTGAGCCGGGCGAAACCTTAGAGCAAGCTGTTGCGCGCGAGGTCTATGAAGAAGTCGGGGTGAAAATCAAACGGGCGCAATATGTTGCATCCCAACCCTGGCCATTCCCAGGTTCCCTGATGCTGGGCTTTATCGCGGAGGCCGAAACGACCGAACTATCACCCGATCAGGAAGAGATCGAATTTGCCATGTGGGTGCATCGCGACGAGGTCGCGAACCTTCCGGCCAAGGGGATAAATCTACCACGGCCGATATCTATTGCGCGTTACCTTCTGGAAAACTGGTGTGCGGGACGCATATAGAAAGAAGGATGCAGATCAATGTGCTGGCAGGCGTCGTCACATTACGGTCTGTTGATTTTGTCTGTTGATGAGCTGCAGGTAGGTTTTTGGTGGCGACACATCGTTTGATGCGAAATCTGGGTTCGGTCCTTGCGATCATGCTTGGCGTCTTTGCATGGACGACAGTTGCAGCCAAGGATCGTATTCCGGTCAAGGTCGGGGCTTATGAGTACGGCGTCGTCTATTATTTCGAAAATGGCGAACCCAACGGCATCGTCCCGATTCTGATCAAGATGCTCAATGACATCCAGACAGATTACGATTTCCAGCTGGCCGAAACCTCATCGCGCCGACGTTATCAGTCGATAGAGACGGGTGAAGTCGACCTTGTCCTTCTCGAAAGTTCGCAATGGGAATGGCAGGAATTTGATGTCAGTTTTTCCGAGCCGATTGTGCAGGAAAAAGACCTGTATGTCGCACTGACTGATAGAACTGACCTTGATCAGCTTTTTGCCAATGTGACCGCCCAGCCGATGTTATGCGTTCTGGGTTTCCATTACGGATTTGCTGAGTTCAATGCCGATCCGGATTTCCTGCAACAGAATTTTGATGTGCTGCTGCGCTATAACGAAAAAGAAGTCCTGAACGGTCTGGTCGCGGGTGAAGCCCCGATTGGCATTGTCTCTGCTGGCTTCCTCGCACGCGAGTTTGTCGCTGACCCGGGATTGCGTGATCGTGTGGTGATGGCAGATGAACCTGATGCGACCTATGACCTTGTGTCGGTCGTTGCAAAAAGCTCTGCCATTCCGATTGCGGAGTTTAACAAGCTGATTGATCAGCTTCATGCGACGGGCGAAGTCGAACGCCTGTGGCAGCAACTGCATATCGGTGTTTCGGGTTAGCACGCAAAACCCGGCCTAGCCAAGCGGGGGAATGCGGGCAATCACGTTGCGGCGCAGGCTTTCGGGGCGTTCGCGCCAGGCCACAATACCATCTTCGCTTTGGGCATATTTATCGGCCAGTTCGCACAGATCATCGATCATGCTTTTGGGATCGACATTGCCATAGACATATCCCCACTTCCCGGCACCATTTAGCGCAATGGAACAGCCCGATTTGCAATTGCTCAGGCATTCAGCAGGATGCAGATCAAAGGGCAAGTCACGCTTTTCACAGACTTCCTGCATTCGATCAAAAAGCTGCTTTCCATGGCGCGGATCAGATTGCCCATCGGCGTTGGACGCGGTGCAGGTGATGCAGATATTCAGGCGTGGCTTGGTGGTCATGAATGCGATCTTTGATTTGCGGGATACATAACGGCGTTAGTTTTTATTGGCGCGCATCCAATCAGCTTGCAGCCGCCTCGGTCAAGTCATCATCGAGATTTTGGCTCACATAATCCTGAATGGCGGCGGCAAGTTGGCGGCTGACCAATGGATGTGCGCTTTCGGCCAGCATCACGGCAACCCCTACGGCGGGAAGCGGTGGGAAGCCATCGCGGCTATCAAGGATCTGGAACTCGTCGGTTACACTGGCCGCAGCAAGGGCCGCAACGCCCAAGCCATCACGTACCAGATGCAAAAGCGATGCGGCCTGACGGGTGGTGGCAAACAGATTGAACGGTTTGCCGGACTTGGAAATCGCATCGATCGCCCAAGCATGAAACTTGCAATCCTCGGCCGGTAAAACCAGCGGCAATGGATCAAGTTCATGCTGTCGATGGATCGGGGATGTCACCCAAACGCCCGGCTCATGACGTAGGAAATAGCCTTCTTCACCCATCGCCGACCGGCTCACGAGCGAGATATCAAGTTCGCCTTGATCGAGCATGCGTTGCAACAAGATGGTCGGGTTGACCGAGATGAAGAAAGTGGCTGACGGAATTACGGCGCGAATGGCGCGCAAAACCACCGGCAGGATCTTCTGCGTGTAATCATCGGGGCAACCGATCCGGATCGGACGACTGGCATCCTTTGATTGCAGCTTGCCCATGGCTTCGTCTTGCAGCGACAGGATGCGCCTTGCATATCCGACAAAGGTAATCCCCTCGTTGGTGAGCAGGACATTGCGGCCGTCACGTTCAAACAGCTTGTTATCAACCAGTTCTTCAAGACGCTTCATCTGCATGGAAAAGGCCGATGGCGTGCGGCCGATGCGATCAGCTGCACGGTTGAAACTGCCGCATTCGGCAAAGGCGACGAAGCTTCGAAGCAGATCGGAATCCAACGGCCTCTCCTTTGTTCAGAAAAATTGATCAAGGAAATTGAACTATTGGGTCAAAACTATTCGATTGTTTGGTTTGCATCCAGCGGCAAATATCAAACCCGGCCGGCCAATGCTGTAACGCGAATGCTTTTGATGCATGTGCCACAAGGAATTTCACGATGATCTTGAACGACTATTTGCTGTCGGGGAACGGGTATAAAATCCGTTTGCTGCTGTCGATGATGGGCTTGCCGTTTGAGTATGTCGAACGCGACATCATGAAGGGTGAAACACGCACCCCGGAATATCTTGCAACCATTAACCCGAACGGCAAAATTCCGGCGCTTGTGCTAGATGATGGCCGCGTGTTGGCCGAAAGCAACGCGATCCTTGGCTATTTGGCCGAAGGTACGAACTTCATTCCCGAAGATCGCTATGCGCGTGCGGAAATGATGGGTTGGTTGTTCTTTGAGCAATATGACCATGAACCCAACGTTGCGGTTCTGATTTCATGGCATGATTTCAAAGGTCTGCCAGAGCACGCAGATATTCTTGAGCCGATGAAACAGGCCGGTGCAAAGCGAGCGCTTGATCTGATGGAAAAGCGGTTGGCGGAACATAACTGGCTGGTGGGTGAAAGCCTGACGATTGCTGATATCTCGCTTTATGCCTACACGCACCGCGCGGAGCTTGGAAAGATCGATATGAAACCCTATCCGGGCATTCGGGCATGGCTTGACCGGTTTGCTGCCGTTCCCGGCTACGTTCCGATCACCTGGACGCCGTAAATCGGAAAAAGGGGCCACCAAGGGAAGGCAAATCCACCTGTTTATGGGGGAAGGGGCAGAGCAAAGCCCGCCAATGGTGGCCCAATACCCTGACGCGATTAAGGGGAACGTCAGGGCAGCGGTCAAAACCAGACAGATCAGGCTGATTTCAAAATCTGTTCAGGCAGAAGCGGGTCGGTCTGAACGGCGGAACTTCTTGCCTTGAAGCGCTGATAGGCGTTCTGCACATTCGGCGCATCACCAATCATCTCTGCCCCGCCGGGCATGGCATTTAGGTAATGCAACATCGGCATGATCATCATATCGGGCAGGGTAAAGCGATCTCCAAACAACCAGCCATCGGCATATGCCGGATCAAGCACCGCCAGATCATGCCGGATTGTATCAGCGACCTGGTTCATATGGATGGCAAAGCCCGGATCATGGTGTTTGGCATGATCCGCAAAGACCATCGGAATGACGAATTTACGAATGATGTTTTGATCAAACCGGGTCATCGCCAGGCTGATCCACTGATTCATCCAGGCGACCTTGGTTGCGCGCACCGGTCGCAATAATGGGCCTGAAAAATTGTCATCAATATAACGGCAGATGGCAGCAGTTTCATACAGAACGAAACTGCCATGCATCAGAACGGGTACCTTACCAAACGGATTGTGTTTCAGAACTTCGGACGTTGCGCTTTGGCCCGGTGTCTGGACATTGCGGCTTGTGAATTCAAACGGGATTTCTTTTTCGATACAGGCAATTCGAACACTACGCGTCAGGTTGCTGCGCGGCATTCCGACAATGGTGACATCCGTCATGACAGGGTCCTTTGCTGCATGATGTTTGGTTCGAACGCCAATCCAGATGGGCAATCTCAACACCAAACTTGCAGACAGGATCGCGGGTCTCATAATATGTTCAAGAACATATTATTTTGATGTGTCATGGTGGCATCTGCCCAATCAGACCGTCAGTCGGAGGTCAAAATGCCTTACAAAGCTTCGCATAAACCCAAAACACGGATCCGCATCATCAATGCGGCTTCCGCCCAGTTTAACAAACACGGGTTTGAAAATGTGACGATTGATCAGGTGATGGCTGCAGCCGGTCTGACGCGCGGCGGGTTTTACGCGCATTTCAAAAACAAGGAAGACCTGTTCGTCGCCTGCGTTGAAAATGGTATGTCGCTTTTGGCGTCGCCGGTTCTGGCAAAATTGCGCAAGGCTGAACTTCGGGGTAATGACTGGGTCACATCCTTTGCCCAGCTTTATTTATCGCGCCTGCATATCGAGAACCCGGATATGGGCTGTGCCTTGCCAACCCTTTCGACCGAGGTTTCCCGATCTGGTGACAAGGCACGAAGTGCCTTTTCCAAGCTGGTCAATCATGCGACGCAAAAGCTTGCCTGGAAACTTGCCAAGGAAGACGCGGTTCCGGGCATCGACAAGCATGTAGACATTAATGCAGACACCAAACCGCGCAACGTCCCGCCAGAATATGAGCGCGAATCAACCGCGATGCTGGCCATGATGGTCGGGGCGGTTGTGCTCAGCCGCGCGGTCGATGATGAAACCGCGGACAATATTCTTGATCGTACGCGCGACAGCATTCTTAGCAATCGGGCGAAGCTTGATGATAGCGATCAGCAGAAGAAAACCGGCTGATCAGTCAAAGAAGCCGTTCAGGACTTCGGCATAAATCTTCACAAGATTGTCGATGTCATCGACCATGGCGTGCTCATCGACCTTGTGCATGCTTTGCCCGACCAAGCCAAACTCGGCGACCTCGGTATATTTCTGGATGAAGCGCGCGTCGGACGTGCCGCCCGTGGTGCTCATTTCCGGGCGTTTGCCTGTGACCTTTTCCGATGCATCCGCAATCAGACCGGCAAGCTTGCCCGGATTGGACAGGAACGCTTCGCCGGAAATTTTGACTTTAAGTTCGTGCGCACCGGCATGTTCGGCACAGACATCTTCGATCCACTTCTTAAGATCGGCACCGGTGTGCTGATCGTTAAAGCGGATATTGAAGGCCGCACTGACCTTGGCTGAAACCACGTTGGTTGCCGCATTGCCAGCATCGACCGTGGTGATTTCCAGATTGCTTGGCTGGAAATGATCCGTACCCTGATCAAGTTCGCGGGAATTAAGCACATCCAGTGTCTTGATCATGCGCGGGACCGGGTTGTCGGCCAGATGCGGATAGGCGACATGGCCCTGTGCGCCAAAGACGGTTAGCCATCCGGTGACAGACCCACGACGACCGACTTTCATCATCTCGCCGAGATATTTGGGATTGGTCGGTTCACCAACGATGCAGCAATCGAACTTTTCGCCCTCATTGTCGCACCATTCGACCAGTTTGACCGTGCCATTGATGGCATCGGCTTCTTCATCCCCGGTGATCAGGAACGAAATGGATTCGTCGAAATCCGGGTGGGCGGCCAGAAACGCATCCACACCACCGACAAAACAGGCAATGCCGGTTTTCATATCAACCGCACCACGGCCAAACAGACGGCCATCAATCACATCGCCACCGAACGGATCAACGGTCCATGCTGCGGCATCGCCAGCCGGGACAACGTCGGTGTGGCCAGCAAAACAGAAATTGCGACCCTTGGTGCCAAGGCGGGCATAAAGATTGTCGATGGCATCGCTGTCATCGCCGTCAAATACCTTGCGCTTGCAGTCGAACCCGCGTGCTTCCAATGCCTTTTGCAAGACGTCAAGCGCACCGGCATCGGCCGGGGTAACAGACGGGCAACGGATCAGCGACTGGGCAAGTTCAAGGGCGGTGGACATTGGAACTCTCTGGGCTTTTGACAGGTTATAGGAATTCAGACCTAATTTTGTTTCATGTGAAACAAAAAGAGAACATATATGCATTAAGGGGCAAAACGAACCGGCCGTTTTGCCCCTTATAGATCATTGCAAAGTGCACTGACAGAAATCAGTCGCGCAGCAGCTCGTTGATCGAGGTTTTCGAACGGGTCTTTTCATCAACGCGTTTGATGATGACCGCGCAATAAAGGCTCGGACCCGGGGTGCCATCTGCAAGCGGCTTGCCCGGTAGGCTGCCCGGTACGACGACCGAGTAGGCCGGAACGCGACCAACGAAGGTCTCGCCGGTGGTGCGGTCGATGATTTTGGTCGATGCGCCGATGAAGACACCCATCGAAATGACGGCACCTTCTTCAACGATAACACCTTCAACGATTTCCGAACGTGCGCCGATAAAGGCGTTGTCTTCGATGATGACCGGACCGGCCTGAAGCGGCTCAAGCACGCCACCGATGCCCGCGCCACCCGAAAGGTGAACGTTCTTGCCGATCTGTGCGCAGGAACCAACGGTCGCCCAGGTATCAACCATCACGCCGGTATCGACATAGGCGCCAAGGTTCACGAAGGACGGCATCAGGACGGTGCCCGGTGCGACATAAGCCGAACGGCGCACGATGCTGCCCGGAACGGCACGGAAACCGGCTTCTTTGAATTCGGCTTCGCCCCAACCATTGAATTTCGACGGAACCTTGTCCCACCAGTTGGTGTTTTCACCCGGACCGCCGGAAATGGTGGTCATGTCGTTCAGACGGAAAGACAGAAGAACCGCCTTTTTGGCCCACTGATTGACAACCCATTTGCCGTTGATCTTTTCGGCTACGCGCAATTCGCCGCTATCCATGGCATTGAGTGCCTGTTCAACAGCTTTGCGGATTTCGCCCTGGGTGGCGGAGCTAATTTCGTCGCGGTTTTCCCAAGCGACGTTAATCACGCCTTCAAGTTCAGTCTTGTTCATTTTCGAAGGTCCTTGCGGTCAGCCAAAATTTCGTCGGCGGAGAATGGTCAATGAAGCCCATGAAGTCAACTCCGCCAGTTTGCGTAGAAATGCCCATTTCGGGCAGTTTCCGTTCCTGATCCCTGTGGGCGATAGACATAGCGGATCATGTCGCCAAGCTCAATCGTGGAACCGTTACAAATCCCGCTATTAACCGTAATCAGGTTGGCAAACGATTTGCGACGGTTTTGGCCGCGATGGTTGATTGATCAGGAAGCCGACGCCAGATTGCGCAAAAAGCCAACGATATCATTGGTTTCATGGTCAATGCGCGGATCATCACGGCTGTGCTGTGCCCATTCAAGGTCGGTGTGAACCCAAACGGTTGTCATGCCCATATCCTTGGCGGGCAGAAGGTTTTTGGCCATATCTTCGAAATAGACAGCGCGGGTCGGATCAATTCCGTCGCGGGCCAGAAGGCGGTCATAAGGCTGCTGCTGCGGTTTGGGGATATAATCGGCATCGACAATGTCAAAGATGGTTTCAAACCGATCGGCAATGCCCAGACGGCCCATCACACGTTCGGCATGGCCACGCGATGCGTTGGTGAAAATCAGTTTGCGACCCGGCAAGTCTTCAAGCGCGCTTGCAAGATCCGGTGCTGGATCAACAACCGACAAGTCGATGTCATGCACCTTGGCCAGATAATCTGCCGGATCGACATCATGTTCGGTCATCAAACCGCGAAGGGTCGTGCCATAGCGGTGGAAGTAATCCTTCTGCACGCGATAAGCCGCATCGGGTTCAAGCTTTAGCGTTTCACGAACATATTTCCCGATCAGATCGGAAACCTGTGAAAACAGATCGCAGGCCGCAGGATACAGCGTGTTGTCGAGATCAAAGATCAGAACGCTGTCCTGATCAAGACGTGGCAGGTCGGATTTGATTTTCGGGGCGATGGTCATTGAGATGGCCTTGTCTATCATGGGCGTAACGATTGCTGGCCGCCATTTGTAAGCCATCAAAGGTCGATTGCAAACCATCAGCATGTTGTTGTGCAATTTAGCATTGTAGTCATGCAGGATATGCAACCTATTAAAGGTCGAATTATGACAGATGGGGGTTTAAAAGCCGCAATAACACCAAAGATATACTGAGTCTGCGTTTTGATATGACAGCTGCAGTTTCGTGTGTCCGAGGCCTTTGGTGTTGCTTGGGGTATGGCGGAGGTATCGAACTTATCCGTCAGAATAGGAATTATTGAGTTTGTAAAACCCTTGTTAATCACCACGGGCTGATCATTGGACAAAGCCGGAATGGCAAAAAGCGATTTCCTTGTTCGGGGGAAGTGGAAATCGCTGGTTAAAACGGGCAGCGTGAGAGGGCGCATTGGAAAAACTTATAAAAGCTCGAACAACCGAACTGCGACATGAAAGAAACCGGTTCGCGGCCTTGGCCTTTGTTTGGGGGGACCTGCTTCTTGAGCTTGACGGCGATCTTCGGATCGTTTTTGCATCGGGTGCATCTGACGGCATTCTGGGGCGTCGTCCCCAAGACCTTGCCGGGAAGCTTTTCACCACCCTTTTGGCCAAGCAGTTTCAGCCGCTTGTGACCGAGATGTTGCAGGTCGCGCGCCGTCGTGGCCGCATGGACAATATTCAGGTGCGCTTTAACCAGCGCGAGGAAATGTTAAGCCCGCCCGTTTCCATGAGCGGCTATTTCCTGCCTGATCTTGGCGATCATTTCTTTGTCGCCCTGCGTGTTGCGATCAATTCACTGCCGCCGGAACTGGCGGCCTCTATCCAGCGCGATAATGCGACCGGGCTTCTTAATGAAGAAAGCCTGTCAAAAGTTGTGACTGAACGACTGGTGGCGCAGCGTGAAACCGGGACCGAGCATAAATTCACGCTGATGACGCTAAACGCGTTTGATCCGTTGTGTAAACGTATGGAGCAGGTCGAGCGGGCCGAGCTTATGGCAAGTGTTGGCGCGTTTTTGCGCGCGCATTCTGTGGCCGGGGATACGGCGGGGCGTTTGGGCGCAGAGCAATTTGGCATGCTGCATCGACCTGACGTGCCAATTGGTGACTTGGAAAAGCGTATTGCCGAATGCGTGCGCGATGCCGATCCAAAGGGCGTTGGTGTTGAAGTCAGTTCGACCGTGACCGACTTTACCACTGAAGTGATCCCGCCGGGCGATCTTGCACGCGGGGTGTTGTATTCCATTCGCCGTTTTTGTGACCGACAAGATCACAGCTTTACGTTCTCAAGGCTGATGGGGCAGGCCGATAATCTGGTCAATAACACCTTCTCGGCCATGCAGGATTTTGGCATGCGGGTCGACAAGCTGAAATTCGATGCGGTGTATCAGCCGATTGTTCGCCTTCCGACAGCGGAAATCCATCATTTCGAAGTGCTGGTGCGCTTCTATGATGATGAAGGGCAATTGATCCCGACCCAGGAACTGATCACCTTTGCCGAGCAGGTCAATATGGTGCACAGACTTGATCTGGCGATGCTTCGACGCAGCATCAAATGGATCAAGGGGCAGCTTGATTCGGGAATCTCTGTCCGGGTTGCGGTGAATATTTCCGGTCATTCAATCGAAAATCCGGAATTCTGCCGGTCTGTGATTGCCCTGTTCGAACGCAATAGAGACACGCTTAATCAGTTGATGCTTGAAATCACTGAAACGTCGGAAATTCGTGATGTCGATACGGCGGCCAAATGGATCAGCCGGTTCCGTGAATTTGGTATCGAGATTTGCCTTGATGACTTTGGCACCGGGGCATCGAACTTCCGCTATCTCAGTGCGATGGAAGTCGATTATGTCAAGATCGATGGGGAATCCATTCGCCAGTCGCTTAAGACCACCAAGGGCATTGCCTTTATGCGATCCTTGGTCGATCTGTGCCACGAGATCAATGTCGAAGTCGTCGCCGAGATGATCGAAACCGACAAGATGCGTGAAATGGTGACCAAGGCCGGGTTTGATTACGCGCAAGGCTATCTGTTTGGCAAACCCGAAGCCGATATCACACTTTATTGGCGAGACATGCCACAGCGTCGTCGCTAATTACATCGTGTTTTAGAAAGGCCGCCTTCGGGCGGTCTTTTTATTGGGATCGCGAAACTTCAAAAAATCTGCGCCAGTTTTCCGATGGGTGTTGCGTGTGTACCTGTATCGGCCGTTCCGGGCCGTCTTGGCAGGTAAGCCAAACCGCACATCCATATAGGAGAGCTTAAAATGGCGAGCATTAATACCAACATGTCGGCGACCCTTGCGGTGTCGAACCTTAACAAGACCAGCAACGAGATGACCTCTGTCCTGACAGCGATGTCGAGTGGTCAGTCGATCAACTCCGCATCGGATGATGCAGCAGGTCTTGCTGTTTATACCGCGATGTCGGTTGATTACGCCGCGTGGGAACAGGCGGGCGACAATGCCGAGGTGGCAACAGCTATCCTTGAAACCGCTGATGGTGGTCTTGCAGAAATCGCTGACATTCTTGAACGCATGTATGAACTGGCATCGCAGGCATCATCGGGTTCGGTGACTGATACCGAGCGTGCCTATCTTGATGACGAATATCAGGAACTGATGAGCCAGATTGATTCCATCGTTGAATCGACGACCTATTTCGATACGTCGCTTCTTGATGGTGCTTATGATGAAAGCTTTACCGTTTCTGCAGATGCTGCAGCAACGCCGATCTCGGTTACGCTTGATACCGACTATTCGACGGCAGAAGACGTTGTTTATGTTGTGGGCAGTGGCACGACGGCGACGACGGCAACAGCAGCACTGAATACCTCGTCGGTATCGTCTGCGGCGAACGCCACCACGGCACTGGCAATGATCGAAGCACAGATCGAAACCGTGTCGGCCGGTCGTGCATCGGTGGGCGCGATGATGTCACGTTTTGACTATGCGTCGGGCAATATCGAAACAGCCAAGACCAATCTTGAATCAGCGATGAGCGTCTATATGGATGCCGATATCGCAGCCCTAAGTGCTGAGCAGACCGAGCTTGGGGTCAAGATGGATTCAGCCATTCAGGCCTTGTCGGTTTCAAACGAAAACCTTGAAAAGCTCTCACGTTTGCTGAGCTAGGTTTTCGTGAGTATGACCCAATTGGGGTCAAATCCATCATTTCAAAAGGCAGCTTTCGGGCTGCCTTTTTTGCGTTCCGTGGCGAGCATTGGTGTTGCAAAACCAAGCCTTTTTGCGGTTGTGCGAAAAAATCGAAAAAAGTGACATTCCAAGCGCCAGTTTTTCCAAACCCCTGCGTGGACATCTATATCGGCCCGAAGTGGGTCGCGTTGGCAGGTAAGCCAATTGACATCCAAATAGGAGAAGCGAAATGGCGAGTATCAACACAAACATGTCGGCAACCCTTGCGGTGTCGAACCTGAACAAGACCACTGACGAGATGACTTCGGTCCTGACAGCAATGTCGAGCGGCCAGTCGATCAATTCTGCATCGGATGATGCGGCGGGTCTTGCTGTGTATACCGCAATGTCGGTTGATTATGCCGCGTGGGAACAGGCGGGTGATAATGCCGATGTTGCAACGGCCATTCTTGAAACGGCTGATGGCGGACTTTCCGAAATCGCCGACATTCTGGAACGTATGTATGAACTGGCATCGCAGGCATCATCGGGTTCTGTGACCGATACCGAGCGTGCCTATCTTGATGACGAATTTTCCGAGCTGATTGCCCAGGTCGACTCAATCGTTGAATCGACGACCTATTTCGATACCTCGTTGCTTGATGGCACCTATGACGAGAACTTCACCGTTTCGGCCGATGCATCGGCAACGCCGATTTCTGTGACGATTGGTACCGATTACGATGCGACCGGTCTTGGCATCAATGCGTCGGTTGTGACCACCTCGACCACGGCGGCAGCGGCTTTGACTGCGATTGAAACGGCGATTGAAACCGTATCAGCCGGGCGTGCATCGGTTGGTGCGATGATGTCGCGCTTTGATTATGCCGCAGGCAACATCGATACCGCCAAAACCAACCTTGAATCAGCCATGAGCGTCTATATGGACGCCGATATTGCAGCCCTAAGCGCGGAACAGACCGAACTTGGGGTGAAGATGGATTCTGCCATTCAGGCCTTGTCAGTTTCCAATGAGAATCTCGAGAAGCTCTCGCGTCTGCTGAGCTAACTCGTGACAGGGCCATCCGGTGTTTGAGAGCCCCCGGATGGCCCTGAATTTTTTCACCCGTAAAAGAGGGAGGAGAACATGTCGACCATCAATTCAGCAACATCGTCGAGCTATGCTTCTTCGTCCTACGTGTCTGGCCTGACTGATCTTGATACCGCCGAACTGGTTCAGGATGCCTATGATGCCAAGATGGAGGTCGCCGACACGGTCGAGGCCGAGATTGATGACATCGAACTTGAAATTGCTGCCTTTGAAGACCTTCAGACCCTGCTTGAAACCCTCGAAGACGCTGCCGAGGCGTTGACAGCGGAGACCGAGCTTGAAAGTTCGCGCGATGATGTCTGGGTTGGGAAATCGGCCTATTTGTCATCATCGGATGCCAATACTTCGGCATCCGATGTGGTTGGCGTCTTGGTCGATGATACTGCAGCGGCAGGAAGTTACACACTTGAAATCACCCAGCTTGCCACGGCCCATAAATTGGGTGGTGACACTTATACCGACAGCACATCTGAACTGGTACTCAGTGGCACGATCAGTCTGGTGGCCGGTGATGATTACGAGGCGGTCGATATCGCCATCACCGATGACATGTCGCTTGATGATATTGCCGATGCCATCAATGACGAGACATCAAGCACAGGTGTCAGCGCCAGTGTGCTTCAGATTTCTGATGACGAGTTCATGTTGGTGCTATCAGCGGTCGATACCGGTCAGGAAATCACCTTTGACACTGATGGGGCCGATACAACATTGGCGCAATCACTGGGGTTTGTCGCCGCTGATGGGTCATACAGCAACGAGCTGGTAACTGCTGATCAGGCGATCTTTTCGATTGATGGCGTCGAAGTTACACGCAGCAGCAACACGGTCGATGACGTGATTGATGGGGTAACGCTGTATCTTTATGCCGAAGAAGAAGGCACCGAGATCACCCTTGAAGTCGAAGAGGATGCCAGTTCCGCTTATAGCGCGATCGAGGCCTTTGTCGATGCCTATAACGAACTTCGCACTTTCATTCTGACCAATCAGGCCTATGAAGCTGGCGAAGGGGCCGATGAAGAAGCCGTTTTGTTTGGTGATAGTCTTTTAAGTTCGGTTTCATCGACTGTGTATGACGTGTTGTCCTTTACCAATGACAGCGACACCTATGCGTCGCTCGCATCAATTGGCATCACGCTTGATGACAGCAATTATCTTGTGATCGATAGCGAGGTACTTGAAGAAGCACTGGTGTCGGATTTTGATGCGGTGGCCGATCTGTTTTCCTATTCCGGCGAAACGGATTCAGACGAGCTTCTGGTGTCTGAAGCAGACGGTTCCTACACTGGGACCTTCACCATCGATATCGTGACCGATGCAGACGGCAATATCACATCGGCCAGTGTAGATGGGGACGACAGCCTGTTTACCATCAGTGACAACAAACTGGTTGGTGCGGATGGCAGCGCCTATGAAGGTGTTACCCTGTTCTTTGGTGGCGATAGTTCGCAAAGTGTCGAGGTCACGATCTCAAGCGGGCTTGCCTATGACCTGACCAATTCCCTGGATCGCTTTACCAGCAGCACGGATGGCCTGATCGCCAATCGTCTGGAGCGTCTGGAAGAACAGGTCGATGACCTTGAAGACAGGGTCGAGGACATCACAACCGATGCGGAAGAATATGCAGCCGAACTGACCGAGCGCTATTCCGCGATCGAGACCAAGCTTTATCAGCTGCAGCTTTTGCGTGAACAACTTGAAGCCTTGTGGGGTGACGATGACTAATTACACAGCAACCGCCCAGCAGCAGGCTTATCGCTATGCCGGGGCCAGCGCGCAATATAACAACGCGCTTCGGACGACCTCGCCGGTGGCGATGATGGTGATTGCCATTACCAAGACCCGTCATCATTTGCGCAATGCCCAAAAGCACCGCGCGGATAAGAAGTTTGATCTGGAAACGCGGGAAAAGGGGATCGTGACCAATCGGCTTAAGGCGCTTCAGGCTTGTGTGGCCCCCGATAGTGCGCCGGAACTGTCGCGAGATCTCTTTGCCTTTTATGCCAGAATGATTAAATTGCTTGCACGTAATCGCAGGGACGCTTCCATGGAGGAACGTTACGAGGTCGTTGACCGCAACCTGCAAGAGCTTGCGCGCGAATGGGAAAAATTCTCGAAAGTCGATCCAAGTAGGACTGTTCAGGCCCAATCAGGGCAGACGATGATCGGAACAGTGTTGTGAGGGACATTTGAGTTTAAGTCTTCGCCAAGCAGTGTCGACAAGCTCCGATACGTCTGACGTTGCATCAGCCAAAGCCGTTCTGACCGACCTTGATGACAACGCCCTTGTTGCGCGTATGGTTCAAGGCGACAAGGGCGCCTATCGGGTTGTTGTCGAACGTTATTACCGTGGCATCGTCGGGATCGCCCGACGTATGGGCCTGACCGGTGGTGATGCCGAAGATGTTGCCCAAGATGTGTTTGTTCGCGTCTGGCTGCATCGTGACAAATGGCGTGCGGATGGCAATGCGACGTTCAAGACCTGGCTCTATCGTGTTGCGGTCAACCGGGTGATTGATCTTAAGCGCAAGCCACAGTTCGTCGAAGGTACGGAACTTGAAGAAGTTCCTGATGAAACAATGTCAGCGGTTGATAAGCTCGCACAGCATCAGGAATTCAAAAGATTGCGCACGGCAATCAAGAAACTTTCAGACCAACAACAAATTGCCATTAACCTGTTTTATGACCGGGAACTCTCCAATCAGGAGGCGGCTTCTATTATGGGGGTATCGGTCAATGCCATGGAATCTCTATTGAAACGCGCCCGAAAGCGTTTACGTGAAGAGTTGAAAACGATCTGATATCGGATTAGTTTTACGTCCCGTTCGAACAGGTAAGTTCGTCCTATGAAAAAGCGGTGTGCTGTGAAAATCGAGCGTTTCGAAGAATTACTGGATCAGTATGGTTGGGACCTGGCGTCTTGGCCCGATCCGTTGCGTCGTGAAGCAAACGTTCTGATCTCCAAGGATGAGAACGCGGCAGAATTGCTGCGATCCCTTCGCTCTGTCGAAGACCTCCTTGCTGATGATCCGTTGCCGATGGGCAAGCACAAGGCGATTGACGATATCTTTGCCGCGATTGACGCCGAAGAAACCAAAATCGCCGCCACAGTTTCCCAGGAAGTTCATCACCCGATTGATGATCGGCCAAAGTCGCGTGCACATCTGACGGTTGCAAGTTCAGCCCCGACCGGTGATGGACCTGCGCGCAAAACCTATCCGACCAAACCATCCGTATCGCCGGTCAACCCGGCAATCGTTAGCGACGGTGCGCAATATGCCGGCCGCACCAAAGGCATGCTCCATCTGCTAAGCAAGGGGGTGTTTTCAGGTGTCGGTATGGCGGTGTGTGTGTTGGCTGGGTTTGTTTTTGGTGTGACCCTGACCGCGCAGCAAGGCCATCAGGAAACGGCACAGGCGACTGAATTGCCGATGATCGAGATGATTGAAAATCGCTTCTACGCCATCGACACAGAACCTGCAGTTCCGCGTTCTGTGCCGTCACCCGAGATACAAGGAGCGCAAGGACAATGAGCTTTGCCTTTCGCCGTGTATCTTCGATGCGCAAATTGATGTGGGCGTCGCTTGCGCTTAACCTGTTTTTGGGCGGCGCGCTGATCGGCAGCATGGTCAGCGGTATTTCGATTTTCCAGTCTTTTATGCCGCAGCCACCACCCCCAGCCGGTTTCCGGGATCGTCGAGATCCTCCGCCTATTCGAATGTTGAAAGATGTGCGTGATCGTCTTACACCAGATGGTAAAGTAATCTTTGATGCCGAATTTGATGCCCTGATCTCTGAAGTCAAGGGACGTCCGAAACTGTTCATCCTGAAGGGTATGTTGCAAGAAACGCTTAAGGACCCGAATGCGACGGATGCCGAAATTCGTGCCGCATTTGACGGTGTGCATCGTGCGATTGGGGATGATCTCGGTGAAATATTTGAACGGATGGCAAACGTGTCTGTCAAACTGCCCCCGGAAGACCGTGCCAATATGGCCTTGATGGGGCCGGGCGATATGCCGCCACCGCCGCCAAGGCAATAAGGGTTTTAGCCCAGCGTATTCAAGGGATGCAGATGCATCCCTTTTTTTATTTCAGAAGCCGGTGAACTTTCTGCGCCAGTTTTACTGATCCCCTCCGTGCAAAGAACATAGACGCCTTAAACCGTTCTTGCCCGGAGTTGGTGATGAGTTATCTCAGCAGCCTGACATACGATAGTGTGACATCCTCGACTACATCGTCGAGCAGCAGCACAACAACGTCCTCGACGACCAGCGATGAGTCGACCTACGAGACCTATATGACGTTGTTGCTCACCACGCTGGAAAATCAGGATCCCACCGATCCGGAAGATGTTTCGGAAATCACCACCCAGCTTGCAACGTTTGAGCAGCTTGAACTGGCCGAACAAAACAACACGCTTCTTTCCAATCTTTCAGACTCGCTAATCGCCCTTCAGGGGGTGGTCGATGATAGTGCCGCACAGGCCTATCTGGGGACTGACATCGTCGCGGTGGGTGATACCGCCCCGCTCGAAGACGGGGAAGCCGAATGGTATTACGTGCTCGAAGATGATGCCGCAACCGTCACCCTGACGGTGACCGATGAAGACGGCAATACCGTCTATGAGACGACCGAAGTCGGGTCCGAAGGATCAAACAATTTCATCTGGGATGGGACCACCGATGCTGGCGAAACGCTGAGTTCGGGGACCTATACCCTGTCGGTCAGTGCTGTTGATTCAGATGGCAGCACGGTTGATTCCGAAATCTTGATGACGGGTGTTGTCTCTGCCCTCGATCTCACCGGCGATGAAGCGGTTCTGTATGTGAACGGGGTCGATGTTTCGATCTCGGACGTGCAGGGCACGCAGACTGTTTCCTGAAACAAAGGATTAAAACCATGAGCCTCAGCAGCGCACTGAATTCTGCCGTTTTGGGATTAAACGCACAGTCAACGTCACTGGGTGTGATTTCCGGCAACGTCGCCAATAGCGAGACCGTTGGCTACAAGGACAGCAGCGCGTCCTTTTCATCCCTGGTCACGACACCCGGATCAACCACCCAAGGTTATTCCAATGGTGTGACAACATCGACGCTGACCAACGTTTCAGCGCAAGGCCTGATCGAGGCCGATGATACGGCGACCAGTCTTGCGATTTCCGGTGACGGTTTCTTTGTTGTGACCGATGGGAATGGTGATACCTATTACACCCGCGCGGGTGATTTTTCCGCTGATGCCGACGGGAACTTGGTTAACAGCTCGGGCTATTACCTGATGGGATACGAGCTTAATTCCGATGGTTCATCCGCATCGGGGACGGTTCCGACCAGCACCGCTGCCCTTACGACAATCAATCTGGAAGAACTGACCGGAACGGCGGAAGCCACCACCGAAGCATCCATTGTTGCCAACCTTCCGGCGGATGCAGAGGTTGGTGACACCTTCTCGATCGATGTTGAGGTGTTTGACAGTCTGGGCACCAGCCACACGGTCACTTACGAATACACCAAGACGGCCGCCAATGAGTGGGAGCTGGATTATTCCGATCCGGTTTTGACATCAGATGGCACCACAGTGACCGGGACGTCATCGGGTGGTCCGCTGACAATCACGTTCAATTCCGATGGCGAACTTGAATCCATCGAAGACGCCACGGCAACGGATGTGACCGACAACGTCACACTCAGCATTACCGGTTGGACCACCGGTGCATCAGACAGCACGATTGTCACCGACCTTGGCACGGCAGGGGATAATGATGGCCTGCAGCAATATGCGTCTGACGATGGGGATGGCGAGATGACGCTTTATTCCGTTGATCAGAACGGGTCGAACTATTCGGAAATTTCGGAAGTCTCGATCTCGGACGATGGGGTTGTGTCCGTTACCTATGACAATGGTGTCAGCGAACCGGTCTATCAGATCGTTCTAGCGGACTTTAACAATGCAGATGGCCTGACCGCCTATAGCGACACTGTCTTCAAGGAAAGCAATACGTCGGGCACGTATGTTTTGAAAACGCCCGGGGATGGCGGAACCGGAACCATTTCGGACTATTCGCTGGAAACCTCCACGGTCGATACCACCACCCAGTTTTCCAAGATGATTGTCGCGCAGCAGGCCTATTCCGCCGCTGCGCAGGTGATGTCGACCACCAGCGACATGTACGACACCCTGATTTCTTCGGTGAACTAAGGCGAGGTTGAGATGAGCACCATGACACTCTCCATGACCCAGAATGCAATCCCGACCGAGGCCCGTGACGAAGACAGCATCAAGGCGATCATGACACGTCTGATCAATCTTCTGGATGTCGAATGGCGCATCCTTGAACAGGCACAATATGACCTGCTGCCCGATATCACGGCGGAAAAGAACCTTCTGGAAGAAGAACTTCATTCCGAACTGGCGATGCAGCGCAAAGCCAATGCGGGTAAGCCGCATGCCGGGCTGATCGTTGATTTTGACATGGTCAAGACGCTGCGTGCCAAGCTGGATCGCAACAATGTGCGCCTGAAGGCCAAGCGCGAAGCTTGCCTGAAACGCATTCGGGCCGGATGGGCGGCAACGGCGGGCGAAGGTTCGACATCCTATGACCGGCAGGGTGATCTGCGCGGCAAGGTGAACCAGAAAATCATTTCAATGAAGATGTGATCATAGGGCCAGGCCATGTCGATCCGTGCTGCACAATCATCTGCGCTTAGTGCCCTGCAATCCAGTCAGGCCGGCATCAGTGTGTCTTCGGAAAACATCGCCAATGCGTCGGTCGAAGGTTACACCGCCAAGTCGCTTAGTCTGGCAAGTTCGGTCACCACGGGATCGGCAACCGGAGTCACGGTAACGTCCGTCGGATCGACCGTAGATAGCTACCTTTTGAAATCGATCAGCGAAGCAGCATCCGAAGCCGGATATGCATCGGTGTTTGAAGGGCCGCTTGAAATGGTGGCGACCCAGTTTGGCGATGTGGGCGACGATGACGCGATATCGACCCTGATCACAGACCTTGAAACGGCCTTGGCCGCTCTTGCGGTCAGTTCAGACAGCCAATCGGAAAAATCAGCAACGCTTAGCGAAGCAAGCGCGATTGCCGATGAACTCAACAGTCTTTCCAGCACGGTTCAGGATCAGCGCGCCAGTGCCGATCAATCGATTGAGGATACCGTCGATCAGATCAACGATCTGCTAAATGAAATCCAGTCCTACAATGATCAGCTTGGCGGAACGGATGGCACGACCCTTGCCACCAGCGAGTTGGAAGACGCCCGCACACAGGCGATCAACGAACTCTCGGAACTGGTTAATATCAGCTACTACACTGATGCCTCGAACACGACCCAGATCTATATCGGCGGGACGTTGGTGGTTGGAAGTCAGGTGCAGGAACTGTCCTATAACGCGGTTGGGACCGTTACAACCGAAACGACCTTTCCTGATGTGACTGTGAATGGCACTTCGATCATGGACAGCATTTCGGGCGGTACTTTGGGGGGCTTGATCGAGCTTCGCGATGAAACCCTGCCCGATATTCAGGAAGAGCTTGATAACCTTGCGACCACACTGATGGACAGCATCAATGCGGTGACCAATCTTGGGACAGCCTATCCGGCACCAAGCGAGCTGGTCGGTTCGGTTGAAACCGATGTGACCGATGCCTTTAGCGGCACGGGGACTGTGCGACTTGCCGCAACTGATGAAGACGGCAACGCGGTTGAAGTTATCGAGATTGATCTGTCCACCATCACAACGGTCCAGGACCTTGTCGATGCAATCAATGCATCGACCTATCTGGATGCGTCGATTGGCAGTGACGGAACACTTGAGATCGCGGCATCCGATGATGATTACGGTGTGTCGATCATGAATATGGATGCCAGTGTTGGTGTCGATGATCAGGGGTTTTCTGATTATTTCGGACTGAACGACATGTTTGTCGGAACGGATGCAGGCGACATATCGGTCAATTCCGCCTGGCTTGATGACACCAGCAACTTGCCGGTTGGATCGGGTTCTGATGATGCGACGCTTGCGGTCGGTGACAGCGTGATTTCGTCGGGCAGTTCGGACATTGCCGAAGCATTGGCTGATCTTTTTGATGAGAATATCAGCTTTGACGCCGCCGGTGATCTTGGGTCGACCAAAACCACATTGTCCGATTACGCCGCCGAGATTTTATCAGACGTCGCCCAGCAGGCATCAAGTGCCGAGACAAATGCAAGTGTCGCCAGCGGTGCCTATGCCGAGCTTGTCGAAAGCTTTTCCAATCAATATGGCGTCAATACCGATGAAGAGGCCCTGACGCTCAGCAATCTTGAAAGTGCCTATGAAGCCGCCGCAGCGATCCTGGAAATCACCCAGTCGTTGATGGACACATTGCTTGAAGCGGTCAGGTAAGGGATCAGAAACATGCGCGTTTCCACAGCGGCCATGCAGCAAAACATGTTAAGCCAAATCCGTTCGGTCCAAACCCAACTGGCCGAGGCAACCGAACAATCAAGTTCCGGCGTCAAATCGAGCTCCTATTCCGGGGTTGCCGATAATTCCTATGTCATCGCAACGCTGAGCGCCGAGATTTCCGAAGCATCGGCCTATTCCGATATTGCCGAAGAAATTCAGACACGGGTTGAAGTCTATTACTCGACACTCAATGACATGGTCGATCTTCTGACCGAGATGACCTCGGACCTTTCAGGTGCACTTAGCACCGGTACCGATCAGGCATACGGGATTAACGAGTCTGCCGGTGCGGCGCTTGAAACCTTCGCATCGCTTTTAAATACGCAATATGAAGGGCGCTATATCTATGCCGGGTCCGCGTCCGATAGTGCGCCGGTGTCGGTCGATACGGCTGATTACGCGGTTATCACCAGCCCGTCGACGACAGACCTTAGTTACTATTCCGGCAATGACGATATCGCATCCGCCAAGGTCGCCGATGGCACAACAATAGATTATGGCATCACCGCCCAGGAAGACGCGTTTGAGCAGGCATTGCGTGCCTTAAACCTTGCGGCCAATGCCAGTTCCGATCCGGTTGATGAGGATGCCTTGACCGAGGCGATGGAATTGATTGAAACAGCGGTCGCGGGATTATCCGAACTGCAAAATCAGGTGTCTTACACGCAAGATCAGCTTGAAGCGGTGGTCGACATGCATACCGACTTTCAGCTGGCCGCAGAGGCAAGCGTTTCAACCCTAACCGATGTTGATCTGGCCGAAGCGGTTGTGACGCTTGAAACTCTGTCCATCCAGCTTGAGGCATCCTATTCCGTGACGGCGCAAATGACGGATTTGTCGTTGTTTGATTATCTGCGCTAAATCAGGATTTTACTGGTTTTGATCTGGCAGAAACTTGGATGCGTCGGATGTTATCCCGTATTTTTCCAAAATACTGTCATAAACGCCGTTGTTCCGGATGGTTTTCAGGCCGATATTAAGCTGCCTTAACAGGACTTCGGCCTTTTCCGATTTTTTGGAGATGCAGGAATAATACGGATTGTTGGCGATGACCTTGGTTTTGATTTTGTGGGCACCGGCAATCGAGTTTTCCCCGACATTCAGCAGATAATCCATCGGTGCTGTGAAGGACAAAGCAGCATCCAGTCGGCGGGACATCAATAAGTTCACCAGCGTCATTTCGCTATTGGCGATGACAACGTCGAGTTTTGCCGCGCGTGCGGTGGCCTCAAGGCTATAGCCATTGACCACACCGACCGTCATTTTCGCGGCGTCTTCCATCTTCTCGATCGGTTCAAGCACTTCGGGGCGTGTTGAATAAAACGCGATCCGGACATGACCCAATATATCGGAATAAAGAAAATCGTCTTCGCGTTCAGGCAGATAGCTGCAGGAACAAAGCCCGTCAACCTGGCCGGTTTCCGCCAGAAAATAGGCCCGCTTCCACGGATAGAAGGGGGTGATCAACGAGATGTTGCGCGACATGAAGGCTGCGCGCAGAACTTCAACGTCATAGCCCGGAAGCGTGTTGTTATTGGCAATCTTTGACGGCGGAAATGGATTGCAGGCAAGCGTGACTGTTTCGTGCTGCCCCGCCGGGGATACAAGCGTGTTTTGGGCGGCCGCCGGGGTGATTGCCGTGACAAAGGCAATGCAAACGGAGCCCGCCACCAGCAGACTTTTTGCCGCAAGGTGGCGCCACGCACGGACCGCACCTTTGGTGGCCCGGCGTAAAGTAACGTCAGGAAAATTTCGTCCGATACGGGTCAGGGTCACGTGATTGGCAATCAATTATGTGGCGCGTGGCGGCATCCTAGCATGTTGGTTCGGGCAATAAATCGAATTTTCGTCTAATGCCCACGCAAAAAACGCTTAATGGTTGCGTGCAATGTTTCTTAAAACCGCAGTAAATCCGATGGTTAGCGTGATTAAAGGTCGTTTGACGGGGATTTTGGCAGAACGCCATATCGCTCAAGAATAGCATCATACTGACCGGATGTTTTGATCTCTTCCAAGCCAGCATTAAGCCATTCGGCGATCAAAGATGCGTTCCCGGCGCGTTTTGACAGGCAGGAAAAATACGGGTAGGCGACCGTTTCGCGGTAATGAGTGCGAAGGTTGTCGCGTGTTTGCTGATTGTGATCCTTCACGACAGCAGCCATGGTTTCATGGAATGTATAGATGACGTCAATACGTCCGGTGCGCAAAAGTGCCAGCAAGCCATCTTCAGAATTGGCACTGACCGTGTCGAGGCCGGCTTCCTTGGCATATCGTTCAAGCGTATAGCCCGCGACCACGCCGACCGTCAGACCGGTTGCCTGATCAAGCTTTTCGATCCCTGTAAGGGTATCAGGTTCGAGGGCGAAGAAGCCGACATGCTGCAAACCGATCTGATCGGAATATTGAAAAGTGGCTTCGCGTTCTTGCAAATAACTGCACGAACATAATCCATCAACCGCCCCCTGTTCGGCCAGAAGATAGGCGCGCTTCCATGGGTAAAAGGGTGTGTTGAGCTTTACCCCGCTTGCGAGAAAGGCAGCACGGAGGATTTCAACATCAAAACCCGGTTCATGGGCGCGGTCAGCAATTTTCGACGGGGCAAACACATTGCAGGCAAGTGTGACTTCGCGGCCCATGGCATCCGTCGCATTGTCAGATGCCAATGCAGGATGCGCCAATCCAATGGTTATTGCGGCGGTCGCAAACATCTGGCGGATGGACGACAAGCTTTTTAAATTCTGGTCGCGGACCACGAAAGCCTCATTGCGTGACAAGAACGTATAGGTGACTGACCATTAAATATCAGGTTTACCGTTAGGACAATCAAGCATCGCGGGCCTTATTGTTCGATTAGTTGGTGCGATTAGAACGAAAAAAGCCGGCGCACAGGGCGCCGGCTTTTCTAAGAAATCCAAGTGGGCTTATTCAGCCGCTTTGACTTCTGCGCTGTTGCGGATGGCCGCGTCGCGGACATCGTCGGTGACATGTTCTTCGAACTTCGCGAAGTTCTTTTCGAACAGACCGGTCAGGTTGGAAGCGGCCTTGTCATAGGCTGCCTTGTCTTTCCAGCTGTCACGCGGGTTCAGAACGTCTGCCGGGATGTCGCCACAAGCGGTCGGATATGCCAGACCGAAATACGGATCGGTTGCAAATTCGGCATTTTCCAGCTCGCCATTCAGCGCAGCATTGAGAAGACCACGGGTGTAAGCGATCTTCATGCGCGAACCAACGCCATAGCCGCCACCGGACCAGCCGGTATTGACCAGCCAGCAATTGGCTTCGTGTTTTTCCATCATTTCACCAAGCAGCTTGGCGTAAACCGACGGATGACGCGGCATGAACGGTGCACCAAAGCAAGCGGAGAACGCAGCGGTCGGTTCCTTGACACCTTTTTCGGTGCCAGCAACTTTCGCGGTGTAACCCGACAGGAAGTGGTACATCGCCTGTGCCGAGGACAGTTTTGCGATCGGAGGCAGAACGCCAAACGCATCACAGGTCAGCATGATGATGTTTTTCGGGTGACCACCACGACCGGTTTCCGATGCATTCGGAATGAATTCGATCGGATAGGAAGAACGGGTGTTTTCGGTGTGACGGGCATCGTCGAGATCAAGCTCGCGCGACTGCTTGTTCATCACGACGTTCTCAAGAACGGTACCGAAACGCTCGGTGGTCGCATGGATTTCCGGTTCTGCTTCTTTGGAAAGCTTGATCACTTTCGCATAGCAGCCGCCTTCGAAGTTAAAGACGCCGTCTTCACCCCAACCATGTTCGTCATCACCAATCAGCGTACGCGATGCGTCAGCCGAAAGCGTGGTTTTACCGGTGCCCGACAGGCCAAAGAAGATGGCGGTGTCGCCGTCTTTGCCCATGTTGGCCGAGCAATGCATCGGCATTACGCCTTTGGCCGGAAGGATGTGGTTGAGAACCGAGAAGATCGATTTCTTCATTTCGCCGGCATACCAGGTGCCGCCGATGATGACCATTTTGCGCTCGAAGCTGACCATCACGAAGACTTCGGAACGGGTACCATCCACTTCCGGATCTGCCTGAAGGCCCGGTGCGTGCAGAATGGTGAATTCCGGTGCGAAGTCGCGCAGTTCTTCTTTCTGCGGCTGGATGAACATGTTGCGGGCAAAAAGGTTATGCCATGCATTTTCGTTGATCACGCGAACCGGCAGGCGGAAACGCGGATCGGAACCGGCAAAGCAATCCTGAACGAACAGTTCGGTGCCTTGGAAATATGCGCGCACTTTCTGATACAGGCGCTCAAACACTTCCGGGCTGACCGGGCGGTTTACATCGCCCCAATCGATATCTGCCTTGGTGCTTTCTTCTTCAACGACGAAGCGATCCTGGGGGGAGCGGCCGGTATGTTCGCCGGTCAGTGCGACGAATGCACCACCCTTGGCGATCTTGCCTTCGTTGCGACGGATCGCATGTTCGTAAAGGCCGGCAGCGTCAAGGTTCCAGTGAACGGCGCCAAGGTTTTTGAGGCCATGAGTTTCAAGGCCTACACGGCTGACAACGGGTCCTGATTGCAGCACGAATCTCTCCTGGTGGGTTTAAAAGAGCTGGGGGTTAATGTCCTAATTTACACAACAAATTGTGGGTAATTCGTTGTGTTGAGACATATTGTTACAAAGGTGTCTTAAAAGCAACCGGTCCTTTGGCCTCATACCAAGGAAAACGTAGCTGTTTTTGCGTTTGCGAAAATTCGATTTTCAGGGTCGCGGGTTAAATGTTCAGAATACAAATGGTCCGACTTATCCGCGCCATTTTTTGCACATTTTGACCAAAATTTCCCGCGCTTCACCGGGATTATGGATGGGTTTGGGGAAGTCGATTCTGATTGGCGGGGAATCGGTATCATCGCTATGCAAAACCATCCCGTCGCAATCAATCGATCGCATCAGCCAACCGGCATCCGGATCATGATCGGAGTGGTTTGAGACGATGTCGCAAAGCGCATTGGCATGGTCGGCGTTCATGTGGCTGATGATGTCATCATGTCCGACCACAAGCGGATGGCAATTGGCCTCGATAAAGTGATCGCCGGGCAGGCGCCGCTGCTTGCCAAATCCGCCAACCCAGTAGATCGCCTCAACATTGACCCGATAGAACCCGAAATCGGCGAAATCGGCATATTGGGCGGCATCGGGATGGTTGCGCAGATAACAGGCGCGCAATGCCGCATCAGGATCATGCACGGCGCGGCCAAACACGGTCAGGCGGGCCGTATTGGTTTCAATGGATTGCTCTTTGGCATCAGGCTGCGTTGTGAACAGTAACGAAACCCGATTATCGAGGTTAATATGACGTGTGTGATCGGCAAGATCGGAAATAAGCAAAATTGGTGTGCCATCAATATCAATCGCCGGTACGACCATTGATGTAACAGGCCAGCCATCTTCGATCTGTTTATGGCTTGCAGAAATAGTTGCGAGAGCCGCATGGGATGACGTGCGACAGATATTTCTCAAGCTGGAACAGCTAGGTATCACCGATGCGTTTGGCATTTTAGGTTTCTTGGTCCAAATCCACAGTTCGTCTGATGATGAACGATTCGAAGCGGTTAGTAAAAATGTCTATTTTCCCACCCTTGCGAGTAGAATTGAAATCTTGATGAAAGCGCTCAAATACACGATGAAGCGCAAATTTTACTTTGAAGCGATTTCAATTCGGATGGCAACCGACAACGCCAATATATTGTATTGTGTTAATGTTGCGGTATTCGTTCCTGGTGAGCGAGAGTAGATATCTTGCATAGGTTTGTGTTCGAATTTGCATAGGGCTTCAGCACTGATTATCGCAACCAGCTTCTTGTTAGATGCGTTCAGAATGCCAGGATCGATAATTCGTGCTAAAGTTGTTATCAAAGGTTGAGTGGTATGTGTTTCTTCCCACATAACCTTTATCTATGACGATCTGTCTATCTGCTGAGAAGTGTTGAGGAATAATATGTCGTGAACAAATATAGGTTGGTTGTAAACCATGTCTGAGGGGGCATGGTGCGCTACAACCTATCGGGGAGTATGGCAATGGGCACGGGCTACGAATATGATGCTGGAGATGCGGTGCCAAACAGTGATGCCGATCTATCGCCAGATAGCTTTGATGAAAGCAGTTTGTTTCCAGAGAATAACTGGAAAGTGTTGGTGGTGGACGACGACGCTGACGTCCATGAAGCCACCGATTTTACGCTGGCAAAAGTGAAGATACTTGGGCGCCCCTTGAAATTGCTGCATGCAACAAATGCACAAGAGGCGCTGAACTATCTTCAGGTGGTTCCGAACATTGCCGTCATTCTGCTTGATGTCGTGATGGAAGCACCTGACACCGGACTTCGGCTGGTTAAGGAGTTTCGAGCGCGCGGCTACAAAGAGCCGCGGATCATCTTGCGGACCGGCTACCCGGGGTTGGCGCCTGAAAACCGCGTCATTCAGGATTATGAAGTAGATGATTACTGGTCCAAAGATGAGCTGACCCGTTCACGTTTGATCACTTCGCTTACGACAGCCATTCGTGCATTTGATTATATCCGGACTCTCAGTGCGACGAAGGCGGGCCTTGAGATGGTCATCGAAGGCACGCAACAACTGTTTGGCAACAAGAACCTCGATCTTTTTGCCGAGGGGGTATTGCGCCAGATCGCTGCAATTTTGCGGTTGCCGCCCGAAGGTGCGATTTGTGCATTGGGCAGTTCTGACAATACATCAAGCAACATGGTTGTCATGTCAGGGGTGGGGCGGTTTGCCGGACATGTCGGTGAGGCGATCTCAGACCTTCAGAATATCGATTATGATTTGATCCGGGTCTGCGAGGAAAAATACAACATACCCGTCATTATCGGCTCGAAGATCGGATTGCGCCATAAAAGTGCAACAGGCCGTGAGCTGCTGATTTACTTTGAGCATCGTGGTGACTTGAGTGAAAGCAGTCTTGTGCTGTTGCAGGTATTTTCCAACAACTTGGCCATCTGTTTTGAAAACCTTGCCTTGATCAACGAGTTGGGGGAACTCGCATTTCAAGACCAACGTCTTGGTGTCCCTAATCAAAATGCCTTTGACCGCGAATTGTTGACCCTGACAAGCAACGGTGAAGACACGGCAATGATCGCGATGATTAATGTCGAAGATGCACCTGATATTGCTGTGGCATTCGGTGTGTCGATGGCCGAGGCATTGATGCTGGCAGTGTATGAACGTCTTGATCGTGCAACAGGGGAAGGGGCACTGGTTGCAAGGGTTGGTGAATTCACGTTTGGTGTCATTGACAGTACCGGCAAGCTTGAGACCGATACCCTTAAGAAGGCGTTCTCAGACCCATTTATTGTTTATGAGAACCATCTGACAGTAAAGCCCACCATTGGGGTGGTTCGCGGGGAGATTAAAGGACGCAAAAGCTGCGAGCTGCAAAGGGCTGCGCGCATTACCTTGTTAAAACAGCAACAAACTGCGCCCGGCGGCACCTCGGAATTTCATCCGCAAATGGCCGAAGACGTGGATAAGGCAATGCGTATCAAAGGGGCGTTGCAGCACGCATTGATCGACGGAAAAATCGGCTTTGTCTTTCAGCCAAAGATCAACCTGAAGACCGGGGATGTCATTGCCAGCGAGGCCCTGTGTCGTTGGCGGCATGAGGGTGAGGAAATTCCGCCAGGCATCTTTATACCAATCGCAGAACGGGCGGGCCTGAGTGCCGAGATTACGTATCAATGCCTGCAAAGCGTGGCCGAAATGCGAAATGCTCTGCATGAGAGCGGGTTCGATCGCATGCGGGTTGCCGTCAACCTTGCGGCAGGTGACGTCTGCAACCTGGATTTCATCAAAAGCTTGCTTGATCGGTGTGAGAAATTGGACTTGGGCGCAGACGCGGTCAGCTTTGAAATTACTGAAAGTCACGTCTTTACAAGTGAAGACGATGCAAGAGCCGGGATACAATTGCTTGCAGCGCAGGGTTACAAACTTTGGCTGGATGACTTTGGAACCGGCTACTCGTCTCTTAGTCATCTCAATCTGTTGCCTGTGCATGGTATCAAGATTGACCAATCCTTTGTCAAAAACCTGACGATTGAAAAAGCACGTGGCAGTGTTGCTGCGTCTGCTGCTGCAATTGCAGAGAACCTTGGGCTTAAAGTGGTCGCAGAAGGGGTTGAGGCCCGTGAACAACACCAAATTGCACGTTTCTTGGGGATCGATGAGGTTCAAGGGTATTTTTACAGCCCGGGCCTGAGTACGCCAGAATTCATCAAATGGTATCAGGAGTGGGACAAAGCGGAGAAGTTCAGCGATGAGTGATGTAAATATGTCGCGCGCGCCTACATTTTGGCGGTCGGAACTGCTCGCAGATACACTTGGCAACGTTTGGTACAAAACCGGCTTCTTTTGGCGTGTCGCCAGCACTTTGTTTTTGATCGCAACGACATTGTTACTGACAGGATGGTTTGCCTGGCATCAGACCGAGGCCGAGCACCGCAATGACTTAACTCTGCGCCAATTAATCATTGATACGGAAGATCAGGCGACGGGACTGCTTCGCTGGTACGAAACTGCTATTCAAACGGCCAAGCTATCAGCACTACATCCGGCAGTGCGCGGGTTTCGGAGCAATCCCGCGGCGGCACGAGAATATTTCAAGGATCTGTCAACTGTCGTTCAGCGATTCAGCCAACTGCGCATCCTGTTGCCCGACGGGATGGAGGCGATGCGGGTCGACAGCAGAAATGAGGAAATCTTTATCGTTTCCCCAAATCAGTTTCAGGATAAAGGGGACCGGTATTATTATGATGCCGCGCGTCAGCTTCGTCCCGGTCAGGTCTATATCAGCCGTCTGGACTTGAATGTGGAGCATGGGCGTCTGGAAGTTCCGTACCGACCGACATCGCGTTTGATCACACCCATTGTTGGAACATCAGAAGACGTGATCGGCTATTTTGTCATCAATCTTGATATGGCAGAAGGCTTGTCAGGTTTTACAACCAGCAAAGATTCTCAAATTTCTCGAGAGTTGCTTAATCGGGAAGGATACTGGTTGGCGGGCGTGTCGAATGATCGCCTATGGGGGTTTATGCGTGATGTTCCTGTGACATTGGCGCAGGAAAACGCCGAACTCTGGACGCGTATCAACAAGATCGACCGGCGTGGCAGTTTCTCGCTTGGTGGTGTGATTTACTCTGTCGCGGCTGTCTCCGTTGCGGATCTTGCAGATGCCTCTGGACAGGAGCTTTTCCTGCCAGACCAACCCAAGCTCTTTATTGTCAGCAAAGCTGCGCAATATGGACAATGGTTCGATATTCAGTGGTTTGACGTTCTGGTTCTACTTGGCTTGGTTATCGGTGTTGCGGGTGTGTCGGTATTGATTGGCTATCTCGTTATCCGTCGCAAGCAAGCGCAAGGGATGCAGCAACGCATCGAAGCCAATTTGGTCGCAGTTCAGCGAATGGCAGCATTGGGACGGATAGTTGCCGGTGTGGCCCATGAAATGCGAACGCCACTTGGCAATGCACTTACGGTCAGCACGACCGTTATCCATGACCTTGATAACATGATGATCGAATTCGCGAAAAACAGTCACCATAGTTTGTCTGCTGACGACATCGATCATTTGCGGCGTGGCGTGCATATCATTCAGAAGAATATCGACCGAACCAGTGCACTTGTTCGAAATTTCCGTGAGACGGCGACAGACCAATCCAATCATGTCCGGCGCAAGTTTGATTTGTATGGTGTGACCAGAAATCTGGTTGGGACGATGGAGGCTCAACTTGCGAAAAAGGGTATCAGCCTAACGGCTTCCGGGCCAACTCCCGCGCCGATTGACAGTTTTTCCGATGCCGTCGATCAAGTTTTACTTTCATTGATTAACAACGCGGAAAGGCACGCTTTTGTTGGACGTGAAACCGGTACGATCGATATCCAGATCATTGACTATGACGAAAAGTTCTATCAGGTGATTCTGTCAGATAATGGGGTCGGGATTGATCCGCGTGATCATGAACATGTTTTTGAACCATTCTGGTCAAGTGATCGGGCAGATCGTGGAAGTGGTCTTGGTCTGACGATTGTTGCCAATATTGTGGTTGGTGTTCTTGGTGGCGATGTCAGTGTGCAGTCGGAAACAGGATTGGGGACGAGTTTTATCTTGATGATCCCAAAAATTGTACCGGACCGTGAAAATCAAAATCCGTACAGTTTTGAAAACAGTGCAAAGCGGCAAAATGTCTCACTTGGCTCGGCCAATCAGAAATTTTCTGGTTAGTGTCCGTCGCCAACAGATGTGGTTGGGGTGCGGGTCTGCAATTTGCGCTTGGTCGCCTGCGCAATGACGCGCTTTTTGTTGCCGTCACTCAGCCTCATCCAGGCGCCAATTTCATCCCCGGTGCGATAACATCCGATGCAGAAACCTGATCTTGGGTCGAGCACACAGGTGCCGATGCATGGTGATTTGACGGTCATATGGCCCGGATAGTCCTGCGGAACGATGAATGGCGAATTAGTTTGCCATACAAAGCAGCTTCGCGCCCGCCAATCAAGGGGGCAGAACGACGGGCGCGGACAAAATCATGAATGTAACGGTGATCCCGGATCAGACGGGTTACAGACGATTGAACCAGTTACGGATTTGGCGGTCGGCTTCTTCGCGCTCAACGCCGTAGGCTTCCTGAATAAGCCCGACCAGTTTATCGCGCTGGCCATCAACGGCCTTTACATCGTCGTCGGTCAGGCGGCCCCATTCGCGTTTCACGCCGCCCGCGATCTGTTTCCAGCGTCCTTCGATTTGATCCCAGTTCATGCTTATCTCCTGCATCTGTGGGTGATTTGCTCGTGGGTGAGGCTTTTGCCTTCTATGAAGTTCAAACGGTGTGGCGGGGGTGTTGTTCCGAATTTGGCGGGTCTTGGCATGGCTGCAATGTCGGGCGGTTTGCTTGCCATATCGGTCTTGGGGGGGTATAGCCGCACCAGTATTTTGTATGGAGATGATATCGCACGGCCCAAAACGGGTAGGCCCATCGGGGAGAACGTGCGGCACGGAGGAAGATATGCGCGGCTATTTCGGGATTGGAATTGAAGGGGCAAGCAAGCCTTTAAATGTGGGCACGCTGTTTCGTTCCGCCCATGCCTTTGGCGCAAGCTTTGCGTTTACGGTGGATGCAGATTTCCGTGAGGAACGCTCCAACATCACCGATACATCGAAGTCGGGCGAACAGATGCCCTACTATCATTTCCCGGATCACAACAATCTGCTTCTGCCGCAGGGCTGCCGCATGGTCGGTATCGAACTGACCCCGGATGCGATTGAACTGCCAAGCTTCAAGCACCCGTCGCAGGCGGCTTATATCCTGGGCCCGGAACGCGGTAATTTGTCAGAAGAAGCGCAGGCGAAATGCGATTTCATCATCAAGATCCCGATGAGCTTCTGTGTGAATGTCGCGATCGCGGCCAATATCGTGATGTATGATCGCCTGATCAGCCTGGGCCGTTTTGCCCCGCGCCCGGTGCGTGCCGGTGCGCCCACGGAGCCAAAACCAGAAGCCCATTATGGTGGCTGGATTTCGCGCACCCGGGAAAAACGCAAAGGCGATCCGGAAAAATTCCGTCAGGCTCCCCCGCCCGATTACAGCGTAATCGACGGGACATTGGATGATGACGACGCCTAAGCCGTCCGTCGATCCGGTCTTTCAGACTGCCAGATAAAGAAGCAACGGCCGCGAGGGAGGAGCGCGGCCGTTGCGCTATGTGATCTGCGCTGTTGTGCCTTACAGGGGGGCTTGGCAAAGCGCAGATCAGGTGCAAATCGTTAGGTTATGCCGCCTTGTCGGTGGTGGGCTCTGACATGTCTTTATCTTCGTCCTCTTGCTCGGGCAGTTGCCCCTGCGGATTGCGCAGAAGGTTTGCGATCATGCGCATGCCAACATCACCTTGCAGGGTCAGAAGGCTTTCCGGGTGGAACTGCACCGCACTGATCGGAAGGCTCTTATGGCGAATGCCCATGATCACCCCGTCATCACTGCGTGCGGTAACGGCAAGGTCGGCAGGCATTTCGGCGGCCTTGGCGAACAGGGAATGATAGCGCCCGACAACGATGTCTTCGGGCAGGCCTTCAAACAGTGGATCGGTTGTATCGAGTTTCACCTTTGACGGTTTGCCATGCATCGGTGTGACAAGTTGGCCAAGCGATCCGCCAAAGAATTCCACAATGCCCTGCAGACCAAGGCAAACCCCAAACACCGGAAGACCGACTGCAAGGGCACGCTCGATACTGTCGCGCAGATGATAATCATCCGGACGCCCCGGACCGGGTGACAGGAACACCAGATCAGGTTTGAAATCCTCAAACGCCTGATCGGGGAAGCCCGGACGCAGGGTGAGCGTTTCAGCGCCGGTCGCCCGGATGTAGCTGGCAAGGTTTTGCACAAAGCTGTCTTCGTGATCGATCAGAAGTACGCGTTTGCCAACGCCAGATACTGTCGGATCAATGGTGACTTCATCCTTGGCATCACGGGTGACTGCATCAATCATGGCCGATGCCTTCAGCACGGTTTCGGCTTCTTCGGCGTCTGATTCGCTATCATAAAGCAATGTCGCACCAGCGCGGACTTCGGCGACACCCTGTTTCAGGCGCACAGTGCGCAATGTAAGGCCGGTATTAAGATCGCCGTTGCAGAGAACCGCACCAATTGCCCCGCCATACCATGCACGTGCACTGCGCTCGACCGCTTCAATGTGCTGCATGGCGGCACGTTTCGGAGCACCCGTCACAGTGACAGCCCAGCAATGGGTCAGGAACGCATCAAGCGCATCGAAACCTTCGCGAAGCCGACCTTCGACATGATCGACCGTGTGGATCAGGCGCGAATACATTTCGATCTGACGACGGCCAAGGATACGGATACTACCCGGTTTGCAGACGCGTGCCTTGTCGTTGCGATCCACATCGGTGCACATGGTCAGTTCCGACTCATCCTTGGTCGAATTCAAAAGGATGCGAATGTTTTCCGCATCTTCAATCGCATCACGACCGCGCGCAATCGTCCCCGAGATCGGGCAGGTTTCAATACGCTGACCTTTGACGCGAACATACATTTCCGGCGATGCGCCAATCAGATGTTCGCCGTCCCCCAGATTGATCAGGAAACCATATGGGGCCGGGTTGCGCCGTTTCAGACGGCGGAAGATTTCCGATGGTGTGGTGGCACAAGGGGTTCTGAAAACGCGGCTTGGGACGACTTCAAACAGTTCACCACGGGCAAAGCGCGGTTTGGTCTCATCAACGATATTGGCGTATTCGCCGGTCTTCATATCGTTTTCAACGACCGCATTATTGCCACGTGACGGCGGGTGGGGCTGCGATGCGCGGTCCAGTCCGACGGTGCTGTGACCATTGGGTGTGATGAATTCATAATCGATCTTGGTGGCGATCTTTGAGGCATGGTCAACCGTGACCAGCTGATCAGGAAGGAACAGGTGGATGTCCTTGTGATCTGATGGGCGATCCTGGCTCAGGTTGATCTGTTCGAAATGAAGGGCGATGTCATAGCCAAACGCACCATAAAGGCCAAGCCGCTCATCCCCCTTATGGGCAAACAAATCACGCAAAGCACGGACAACGGAAAACAGGCTTGGCTGTTGACTGCGTTCTTCTTCGGGGAACCAGGAAGCGGGTTTTTTGACGACACCATAAAGCCCGTCTTCGCCGTTCGTTATGCTTTCGACATGTTCGTGACGGGCAAGCGCATCGGAGACAACATCAAGAAGAACGCGGCCGCGATCATTAAGCGCGCGAACCGCAAAGCCGCGTTCACGGCCGATGATTTCAAGTGGCGGGGCATCAAAACCCATGTCCCAACGTGAATAGCGACCCGGAAACTCATAGCTTGAAGACAGCAGCACACCCTTGGTCTGATCAAGCGCGTCAATCAGGCCTTCGGTGGCATTTTCATAGGGCACGGTGGACATGCGGCGAATGACTGCCACACCGCCATCGGTGGTGTAGCGATATTCGCTGATTTGATCTTGTGTGCCGGTTTCCTGATGTGGGGTCGTCACGATTTTTACTCCTAAGTGGGGCCTTAAGCCGCAGGAGCCGTGTGATCATCAGGTAGAAAGAAAGTCTGAAAACACAAAGCCGCCTGCAAGAATGAGGCGGCCGGTATGTTCAGGGCATAAGTATTGGCCGCCCGCTTAAGCGAGCCACCACCAACGATTGGAAATACGGATCGGGTTCATGCCATGTGTTTTCATATCTCAAACCATGTCGCTAAAAAACGCAGGCGTCAAGACTTTTGCGGAGACGGGTTTGTTTCTGCGTCATGCAGCTCAAGATGAAGCGGCTGATGGCAATGCGGACAGGTGAGAATCTCGTCACTTTCATTGCGATGGACATCGCGAATGTCTTCGACAATTGATTGGGCCTGTTCATCGCTGATGCCAAGTTCTTCCTGATGGGATCGCAATTTGTGACGAACCCGATCAGTAAGGCGTTTGCCCAGCAATTGGCGGCTGGCTTGATGGCGATAGGCGTTCTCGCGCCGACGCAGTTCGGAGTTGAAGGCAGATGCCAAAATACCGGCCGGAACCGCAACAATGCCGATCCCGGTGAGTGAGATGATACTTGCCAGAAACTTGCCAAACGGTGTGACAGGAACAACGTCGCCATACCCCACGGTGGCAAGCGTAATCACGCTCCAATAAAGCGCATCCAGCAGGTTTGCGAATTTGTCCGGCTGTGCTTCATGTTCGGCGAGGTAAATTGCGCCGGCACTGAATACCAGCATACAGGCAAGGGCTGCACTGGCCGCGCCAAAGATGCCCATTTGCTGGCGAAATACCAGCAGCATCAATTCAAGCCCGGTGGAATAACGGGTGAATTTTAAAAGCCGCAGCAACCGGACAATACGAACAAAGCGCAGATCGGTTGCGGTAAAGAACCACAGGAAGATCGGCAAGATCGCCAGAAGGTCAATCAAGGCCATCGGGGTCAGCATATAGCGCAACCGCGGCCAGCGACCTTCAAAGCGCGGATCTTCGGGGGCAGACCAAACGCGTAGGCCGTATTCGACGGCGAAAATCAGAGTGCAGACAATTTCGATAACCGCAAACAGAACGAAATAGCGTTGGGCATATTCATCAACGGAATCAAAGATGACGGATGCGACATTGATGACGATTGCGCTGGCCAGAATCAGATGAACCAACAGCGAAAAGTGCGACTCACGGTCAACGCCATGAAGCAGCTTATGGGTTCTTGCGCGAAGGGTTGGTTTCATGTGGTGCGTACTCGATCCGGGTCATGATCAGTCATCATGCCCGGTGAGTTTTGCGCCAATCATTTCAGAAATGGTTAAACTACCCGAAATATCAGGTCAGTAACCCTTGGCAGCCTTGATGAAGTTGGCGATCTTGCGTGCGTCTTTGACGCCCTTGGATCGTTCGACCCCAGATGAGACATCGACCCACGGCGCACCGGAAATACGAACGGCTTCGGCAACATTGTCGGGATCAAGGCCACCGGCCAGCATCCAGTTGCTTTTGAAGTTCTGTCCGGTCAGGAGTGTCCAGTCGAACGAGACTGCGTTGCCACCCGGAAGAATACTGTCTTTCGGGGGCTTGGCATCGAACAACAGGAAGTCGCAGGCACCGTCATAGTTGGCCTTGGCGCTTTCAATGTCTTCATGGGTGGACACCGAAATCGCCTTCATGACCTTAAGGCCAAAGCGTTCCTTGACTTCGGCCACGCGTTCGGGGCTTTCCTTGCCATGAAGTTGAATAACATCAAGATTTCCGGCCTCAATCGCGTTTTCAAGTGCCTCGTCACCGGCTTCGACAAACAGACCGACTTTCAGGATGCTGTTGGGAACCCGTTCGGTTAGCGTTTTGGCCCCTTTAAGCGAGATGTGACGCGGGCTTGGCGGGAAAAAGACATAGCCCAGTGCATCGGCCCCGGCGCTCATCGCTGCCATCAGGGCATCTTCGCTATTGATTCCACAGATTTTCACCATGCAGCTCATCGGGGCATCCTGTCTTATCTTTATCCAATTCATTGCAGCCGATAAAAGCCGCTTTTTATTGGCTTATCAGAAAGCACTGCGATCTCACAGGATATTTGCGATTTTGCGTGGCTTTCCACTGGCAGGATACCGATTGCTGCGCTATTTTCCCGACCATGAGCAAGCACACAGACCCTGCCGCGGGCAAAAACGGCGAAAACACAACCCATTTTGGTTTCCGGGATGTTCCCGAAAGCCAAAAGGCATCCATGGTGCGCGAGGTTTTCGATACCGTTGCGTCCAAATATGACCTGATGAACGATCTGATGAGCGGCGGCATTCACCGCCTGTGGAAAGATACCTTCATCAATGAGCTCAAGCCGCGCCCGGGCATGAAATTGCTCGACGTTGCCGGTGGTACCGGTGACATCGCGTTTAGATTCCTGAAAAATGGCGGCGGGTCGGTTACGGTCTGTGACATCAATTATGAAATGCTTCATGTCGGCCGCGACCGCGCAGCCGATCATGGCATTTTGAAAAACATCAACTGGACGGTCGGGGATGCGCAGAAATTGCCGCTGCCTGATCATTCGGTGGATGCTTACACGATTGCCTTTGGCATTCGTAACGTGACCCGCATCGAAGAAGCGCTTTCAGAAGCCTATCGTGTGCTGCGCCCGGGTGGAAAGTTCCAGTGCCTTGAGTTTTCCAAGGTGGTCGTGCCCGGTTTCGACAAGGTCTATGACACCTATTCCCTCAAGCTACTGCCAGAAATTGGCCGCTTCATTGCGGGCAATCGTGAAGCCTATCAATATCTGGCGGAAAGCATCCGCAAATTCCCGGATCAGGAAACCTTTGCATCCATGATCCGTACTGCCGGGTTTGAGCGGGTCAAATACCGCAATCTGTCTGGCGGAATTGCTGCCATTCATTCCGGTTGGCGGGTTTGAGGACATCTGACGCATGATCCGGTTTGTTCGCAACAGCTTCCGCCTGCTCGCCATGGCGCGTACTTTGGCACGTCATGATGCACTGTTTCCGCTTGCTCTGGTGCCGGGCGGGAAGCTTTTGGCATTCTTCGCCCGTTTGACTGCACCGTTTTCCGGGCGTTCTGATTTGCCGCCCGGTCGCAGGCTTGCACGCGCTCTCGAAGAACTTGGACCGGCTTTCATCAAGCTTGGTCAGACGCTGGCAACCCGGTCTGATTTGATTGGTGACGATGTCGCGGCTGATCTTTCTTCGCTTCAGGATCGCCTGCCGCCATTTTCGGCCAAGATTGCCAAGCGTGTGATCACCGAACAGCTGGCCGAGCCGTTTGATGTCTTGTTTGAAAGCTTTGACGAGCAGCCGGTAGCCGCGGCCTCCATCGCGCAGGTGCATTTTGCCACCACGACCGATGGTCGCGATGTTGCGGTTAAAGTTCTGCGCCCGGACATCAAGGTGCGTTTTGCCCGCGATCTTGATCTGTTTTACTGGGTTGCCGAAATTGTCGAACTGACCCAGCCGCGCCTGCGCCGTCTTAAGCCGGTTGAAACCGTCAAGGCGCTTGAAGACAGCGTGCATCTTGAGATGGATCTGCGTTTTGAGGCAGCGGCCGCGTCCGAATTCCGTGACAATTTCGAAGATGATCCGACCTATTACATCCCGCAAATCGATTGGGAACGAACCGCCGAACATGTGATGACCATGGAACGGGTCAAAGGTGTTCGTATCGACAATGTCGAGGCGCTTGAACGCATGGGGGTAGACCGATCTGCCCTGCTTGCCAAGGCTGCCGGTGCGTTCTTCCAGCAGGTTTTCCGCGACGGATTTTTCCATGCCGACATGCATCCGGGGAACTTGTTTGTCGATGAAACCGGCCGGGTCAGCATCGTTGATTTCGGCATCATGGGGCGGGTTGATAAGCAAACGCGCCTTTATCTGGCCGAGATGCTTCTTGGCTTCCTGACACGTGATTATCACCGTGTGGCAGAAGTCCATTTCGAAGCAGGCTATGTTCCGCGTAACCAGTCGCTTGAAAACTTTGCCCAAGCCTGTCGTTCGATTGGCGAGCCGATCCTTGGCAAGGAACTGGCCGATATTTCGGTCGGGCGTTTGTTGGGGCAACTGTTCCAGATTACCGAGCAGTTCGGTATGGAAACCCAGCCGCAACTTCTGATGCTGCAGAAGACCATGATCGTTGCCGAAGGCTTGTCCCGAATACTCAGTCCCAATGAAAATATGTGGGAGCTTTCGCGTCCGCTGATCGAAGACTGGATGCGTGAGAACCTGGGTCCGGAAGCAAAGATCAAGGAAGCAACCCTTCAGGCAGGATCAATGCTGCGTCGTTTGCCCCGCGTGCTTGAGGCGGCAGAACGGGCATCATCGGTTTTGACCGATCAGGGCCTTCGCCTTCATCCCGATACGGTTGCTGCCATGCGCGGCAAGTCGGGCAATGGTAACCGCAAACCCGTCGGCGTATCGCGCCAGACGCTGGTTCTGTGGGTGGCAATCGCAGCCCTTGCTGTTGCGGTTTACCTGAAATAGGCGAACGTCCTTACCCCTTGGGAAAACGTGATGACGGATGGCGACAAGACCATAGAAATCAGTCTGGATCGGGCACGGCTTAATCTTGATTATTGCTATGATTTTATCGGCTCATCCTATTGGTCGGGGGGCCGCACGCGCGGCGCGTTTGATCAATCTGTTGCGGTATCCTTCCCGGTCGGGGCCTATTGCGATGGGCGTCAGGTTGGCTTTGCCCGCGTGGTCAGTGATCAGTTTGCCATTGCCTATGTCGCAGATGTTTTCGTCGATCCTGATTATCGCCGCATGGGAATTGCGGCAAAGATGCTTGATGCGCTGCATGGCCATCCTGATTTGGTGCGCGTGAAACGCTGGATGCTGGCGACACGTGATATGCAGCCATTGTATCGCCAGCACGGTTATGAAGACCTAAGTGATCTGATCATGATGCGTCTGGATGAAGACGCGCAAAAGCGTGATCCGATCCGCTAGGCTTTTGCGGCTTCCAGTCTGCTTTCGAGCAACAATGTTACTTCGTCACTGCCCATCTCAAGATGACCTTGATCCGGTTTGATGATGGCCCCGGCGTCAAGCAACGCATTTACAACAGCAACGTAGTCTCCGTCTGCCCGATCAGGGCAATTGGCTGAACCGTGGATCGCGGTCCCCAACGTATCGCCACCAAACATGTTGGTCAGATCAAGTTTCGCGCCCGCTTTGATGTAAAGTGCAACAATTTCGGGGTGCCCCCACCAGGCACCTGAATGAATAGGCGGGCTGTCACTTTCACCCTTGGTGTTGATATCAAATCCAAGCTCAACCATGAGCGCCAAGGCAGGCAGGGAACTTGCGCGCATTGCAAGCTCGGTCTGGCGTGACAGGTCTTCGTGTGACAGGTTCGCAACAAGGCCCGGGTGATCATTCAGGATCTTCTTTGCGGCCCTTTTGTCGAGGGCGCAGACGGCGGCCATCAGTTTTGCCGCCGGGTCGAGTTCGCTGGCAAATCCAAGACTTTCAAGCAGCCGTGCGACATCCTGATTGCCACAACTGTTGGCAAGGGCAAAGGGGCTGCGCCCGTTAAAGGGCTTTGTTGCATCAGCCCCTGCTTTGATCAGCAGCTGACAGATATTTGCCGATCTGCCCCGGATAATCGCGTGATGCAAGGCGTTACGCTCATCCATCGGTTCTGCCGTTGGATGCATATAAAGCGGGGCGTTGGGATCGGTGCCGTGATCAAGGAAAAGCGTCACGCCTTCAATGGTTTCGCGGTCAAGCAGGCGATAAAAAGCGTTGGTATGTCCGACTTCCGCACCGTGAGCAAACAGCAAGCGAACCCCGTCAAGGTTTGGCAGTTCTGTTGCGTGATACAGGCTTTCATTATCATTGGGGTTCGCCCCGCGCTTAAGCAGGGCTTCGGCCAGCGTCAAGTTGCCCGCATGACCAAGCGCACCATAAAGCAATGACAATCCATGATCCGATCCAGGTTCTGCCGGAACCATGGTGTTGGTCGATGCACCATGATCAAGCAGCAGATCAAGAATTCTGATTTGTGTTTCGACAAACCTGTCGGTTACCTGATCGTGTTGATGCCATTTTGAAAAACACAAAAGTGCTATGACGGGGTAGCCTTCAAGCGTTTGATGTGCTGCATCTGGTGTCTGCTTTAATAAAGCACGTAGTTGTTCTTCGTGGCCAAATGCAGCCATCAATCCGGGATGGGCATCCATCAAATCATGATCGAGTTCCAATAGTCGCCGAACCAACAGAACATTGCCGTTGATCACCGCGCGGACGATGGAAGATACGCGTTTTTGATGGTTCATCGATGCGGTTTCGATTGCCATTTTCAGGCGTGGCCAGCTTGGTGCGCCGGACTCTATGGCGGTGACGTGCAGGCAATCTGCGTGATTTGCCTCGGCTGGTGATTTGCGTTCGCCGAAGACTGCCGAAAATCGGTTGATGGCATCGATATCCTGATTTGCCAAAGCGCGCTTTAGTTGCTTTGCGCGGCGTTTCGCATGATCGATGTCGGTTTGGGATTGGGTCGGATGGATCGCATCCGTGTGCGAGGTTGGCTGTGCCATGGCGTCATTCTCCCATAACACCCATGCGTCCACCTGTTGGGCGGGATCAGACGTTGATCGCGTTATCTTATCGGTTGGCCGAGCCTTTCCGTGGACTGGGGGCATACCGCAATGCCTGCCAACAGAATAATGGACGCCGGGAGGAATGACAAGAAACAGGGGGCCCAAGCGACAACACGCCGCCCAGATATGCCGGGCGGCGTGTTGCTTGGTTTGGTTTCAGTCGTTGCCTAGCTTGCGCGCACTTCATCAAGGAAGTTGCCGACCTCGCCACGTAGCGTGCCGGACTGGCTGTTAAGCCGGTCAGATGCACCAAGCACCTGATGAGCTGCTTCGCCGGTTTGACGGGCTGCTTCACGCATTTCGTGGATGTGATTGGTCACTTCCTGCGTGCTTTGGACTGCCTGCTGGACCGAATTGGAAATTTCGGTCGTGGCTTGCCCCTGTTCTTCAACAGCAGCGGCAACTTCGGCAGCGATTTCATTCAGGTTGGCGATGATGCCGGTGATGCCATCAATCGCGCCCACAGCTTCTTGTGTCGATCCCTGAATGCCAGAAATCTGGGCCGAGATATCCTCGGTCGCACGTGCGGTTTGATTGGCGAGGTTTTTGACCTCGTTGGCAACCACGGCAAAGCCTTTGCCGGCGTCACCAGCACGGGCTGCTTCGATCGTCGCGTTAAGGGCCAGAAGGTTGGTCTGCTCGGCGATCGCCTGAATGATCTGAACGACTTCGCCCACTTTTTGTGCCGAAACGTCCAGCCCCTGAACCATCTCGTTCACACGGGTGGCTTCGGTGCTGGCGTTGGCTGTGATGTTCGAGGTTTCATTCACGCGTGCGCTAATGTCGCGGATCGATACAGCCAGTTCTTCGGCCGCACTTGCGACGGTTTCAACACTGTGATTGGCCTGTTCGACTGCGGCAACAACCGCCTGCGAGCCCGCTTCGTTTTGCTGAACAGCTGCAACCATCGTCTGGGCAACTTCCTGCATCTCGCCCGATGCACCAGAAACGCCATCGACAACGCCCATCACGGTCTGTTCAAAGCGGCCGGCAAGGCCAACCATTGCTTCACGGCGTTTGGCATCGGCGTGTGCACGTTCTTCTTCGCGTTCGCGATCAAGCTGGGCAACGCGTTTGGCGTTTTCCTTGAAAATCTCGACCGAAGACGCCATTTCGCCGATCTCGTCTTTGCGACCAAGTCCGGGGACATGGACATCAAGATCACCATCGACAAGTGCATGCATGGTTGCGTTGATTTTGACCATCGGCGTCAGGATCTGATAGCGCAGAACAAACCAGGTAACACCCAACAGAACGATCAGAATGGCAGCTGCAAGGGCAACCTGAACAATAACGGCCTGTTCTACTTCGGCATTCACGCGATCAAGCGACCATGCGGTGACAAGCATGCCACGGAATTGGTCTTCGTCGCGGCGTTTGGAATATTTCGTGATCGGGGCGCCAACAATAACGGCATTTTCCGAAATGAAGCTGATGACTTCCTTGTTCTCAAGCTGTTCAAGATACGGCTCGATCAGGGTTGCTAGGTCATGCTCGCGAAGTGATTCGGATTGATAAGTGCCAATGGCGTCGCCACCGGGATTGGCTGCGATCAGGCTGGCCAGCTGAGAGCCTTCTTTGTCCGTGATCTTGCGGAACTCTTTTTCAACCGACGCGCCGTCCATGGCGATGAAGCCCGGTTGAACGGCGGTGGACAGCATTTCGGTTTTCTCGACCGACTCATTATACATGATCTCGATCATGGCGTTACGCTGTGAGACGGTTTGAATGGTCATCATCGCGCCAAAGCCGACCACCAGCAATGCAACGATGACAAGGATAACTTTACGTCCGACAGAAGCACCGGATCTTTTTGGTTCGGCCATTTACGGTCTCCCAATCCTTCAAAGGCAGATTAAACCAATTCCCTAGAGCCAGTATCAGATCATCGCGCCAACAGGCGACAGACGATCCAACCGACGGTGGCAGATTGTTTCCTGATATGTGGTGATCAGGGTCAGCCTGCGCATTTAATTTTTAACCCGCTTTGCGGTGTATAATTGTCGCGAACCATGCCGCGATTGGGTGTTTCTGTCACAGAAGCTACCCCATAGAGTCAGAAATCCGAAACAAGAAACGATTGTGCTGACGAATATTCCGAAGAAGTGAAATCAATTGAATAAATCCACTTATTGGTAAGGTATTTTTGGCAATTTATACTACTGTGCTTATGTAAGCATGCTCAGCCGAATCGAAATGAAATATCGATGGGGCGATATATGCGACCCGCGTTGTGCCGGGCGACAGCACTCATATAGGGTATGTGGGGCGCTAAGGGGATCAGGATGGCAAAATCTGCAACGACAACCAAAAAACGGTCGACGAAAAAGACCGCGAAATCATCAAGTGCCAAAAAGTCCGTAAAGACGGCCGCGCCGGCAGACACAGAAGCCGATAAGGCGATAGATGATAGTGCGCCTGCGCCCGATAATCGGGTCAAAGATGCCAAAGACATCACCGCAGAAAAAATTGCAGAAGCCGAAGCCAGGGGCAAACAAGATGCCGCCAGCCAGAAACGCCGTGTTGTGAATGATCTGTTCCAGCGTGGTTTGGCCGCACATCAGGCCGGTCAGATTGACGATGCCATCCGTCTTTACAGCCTGTCTTTGCGCCAAAATCAGGAACAGCCCGATGTTTGGAACAATCTGGGTGTGGCGCTTCGGCGCAGCAAAAAGTTTGAAGCAGCCCTGATTGCCTATCGTCGGGCGGCAGACCTTCGGCCGGAAAATGCCGGGCTTTGGTCCAATATGGGCAATTGCCTGCGTGAAATGATGCGTTTTGACGAGGCACTGGTCGCGCATAAAATGGCGCTGGAACTTGATAGCAGCATCAAGTCGCACACGTTCAATACCGGGCTTGTGTATCGCGACATGAACCGGTTTGAAGAGGCGCTTGAATATTTCGAACGCGCCTTGGCGCTGGACCCTGATTATATCGATGCCAATTGGGATCGCGCCTTGGCCCATCTTGCTCTGGGTAATTACGAAAAGGGCTGGGCAGGGTATGAGACGCGGCGCAAACTTGCCGATAACCCGATACGAAAGCTTGATAGCGCACCCGAATGGGATGGCAAAACTGATCTTCGCGGCAAGCGTATCTTGCTGCGTGCCGAGCAGGGCTTTGGCGACATGATCCAGTTTGCCCGTTTTGTGCCGCTGGTCGCGAAAAAGGCCGGTCATGTCATTTTGGAATGCCGCAAGGAACTGATCCCGATCATGCGCACGGTTCCCGGTGTCGGAACATTGGTGGAAAAGGGCGCGCGCCTGCCGGAATTTGATGTGCATGTGCCGCTTTTAAGCCTGCCCCATGTTTTGGGTCTTGGCGAAAGTGACCTCAACAAGATTTCGATTAGTACCTATATCAGTCCGCCAGCGGGTAAGAAGGTCCGTCTGGCACCGCCAAAGGGAACGGTGCTTAAGGTCGGGTTGATCTGGGCCGGGAAACTGAACCCGCGTGATCGATCCTGTCCGCTTGATACGCTTTTACCGATTCTCTCAGCCAAGGGCGCTTCGTTTTACAGCTTCCAGATTGATGGTCGCCGGGCCGATATCGAAAAGCTTGGTCTGCATGCCTTTGTCACGGATCTGGGCGAACATATCCATGATTTCGGTGACAGTGCGGCCTTGATGAAGGCCATGGATCTCGTCATTACGATTGATAGCTCGCCCGCCCATTTGGCCGGTGCCCTTGGGATACCTGTCTGGATGCTTCAGCTTTACACAACCGATTGGCGCTGGCTTGTCGACCGGTCTGATAGCCCATGGTATCCGACCATGCGCATCTATCGCCAAACCAAACCGGGTGACTGGGCTGACCCGGTTCAGAAGCTTGCCGGGGACTTCTCAACCCTGCTTCAGGCCCGCCTGAAGGCGGCAAATGCCGGGGAATGAGCGAAACCTTGCCTTTGCCATCAACAAGGCGTAGTTAAGCGCCTTAATTTTGTGAATAACGGTCCTTGACGGTTTTGGTTTACGCACGATGTGAAGACCACCCTTTTGGACGAACTGATCTGGCGCAGGAGAATTCTTGTGAGCGAAGCTGCTTATAACAAAGGTTTCCCGGTTTCCTGGGAACAGATGCATCGCGATGCACGTGCATTGGCGTGGCGTCTTCTGGAAAAGGGCCCGTACAAGGGCATCATCGCGATTACCCGTGGCGGTCTGGTCCCGGCTGCGATCATCGCACGCGAACTTGATATTCGCCTGATTGATACCGTCTGCGTTCGCAGCTACTCTGACAAGAGTCGCGGTGATCTGGAATGGCTCAAAGGTATCGAAGGTGACGGCACCGACATGCTGATCATTGACGATCTGGTCGATACCGGAAAAACCGCCAAAGCCGTTCGTGAAAAGCTTCCGCATGCGCATTTTGCGACCGTTTACGCCAAGCCGCTTGGCCGTGAAATCGTTGATAGCTTCGTGACCGAAGTTTCCCAGGACACGTGGATTTACTTCCCGTGGGATATGGAACTTTCCGTCAACGCACCGATTTCCGAACGCGCCCGTTAATCGGCCTTGGGACCGTATCCGTATCCCTTGTAAGGCCGTAACGCCAAACAAGGAGAATTCAGGATGCGCACAGATTTACGCCCGGACTTCCATCGCACACCGCAACACGCGCGCCGATGGGCCGGGCGTTTGTGTTTTCTGCCCCTGATCGCGCTGATATTCGGGGCGTCTGTTACCGCAGCACCCAACGCAGCCTCAGCGCAGGAATATTCGTCACGGGTGACAAACACATTATCCCAGCTGCGCGCCGAGGATGACTATCGTCTGGAAGTCTTTGCCGAAGTCCCCAACGCCCGAACCATTGCAGTTGCACCCGAATTGAATGGCATCTTTGTCGGGAACCGTGGCAAGAACCTGTATTTCGTGCGCGATGCGAACGGCGACGGGGTTGGTGAGACGGTTTCGCTGATTGCGGATGATTTCAAACTGGCAAATGGTCTGGCCTATAAGCCCGGCACATTGTTCGTTGCCGATCAACACCGCATTGTTTCCTATGATCTTAGCAATTTTGACGGCACGTCACTTGGCCGTCCGCGCATCCTGTTCACCAATCTGCCGGATGAACGCCATCATGGTTGGCGTTATGCGGCTCTTTCGCCAGATGGAAACAGGTTGTTTGTTGCGGTCGGTGCACCTTGCAATATCTGCAAGGTCAGGGGGCTTGAAGGCACCATCATCTCGATCCCGGTAAATGGCGGTGCGCCCGAAATTTATGCGCGCGGTATCCGAAATTCGGTTGGTCTGACCTTCCATCCGGAAACCGGACAGCTTTGGTTTACCGACAATGGTGGTGACATGTTGGGCGATGACATCCCGCGTGAGGAGCTTAATGTCGCGACCGGTCCAGACGGTTTTTATGGCTATCCTTGGTATGCCGGAAGCGACACCAGAAGCCCGCAATTTGCCGATGAAACTGTGCCAGAAGAGGTGATCTTTCCGGCCTTTACCTTCAACGCCCATAACGCACCACTTGGTTTCACATTTGATGGTGATGATGCGCTGGTTGCGCTCCATGGATCATGGAACCGTACTATTCCTGATGGTTATGAAGTGGTTCGGGTTGAGTTCATCAACGGCAAGCCTGTCACCTCCAACCCGTTCCTGACCGGCTTCTTGCGCAACAATGGTGCGGTGATCGGCCGTCCGGTGGATGTGAAGCATTATGTTGATGGATCGATCTTGATCTCGGATGACCATGCCAGCGCCGTCTGGCGTATGGTACCGGACCGCTAGAACTTCGCGTTTAAACGTGGTGGCAGATCGGCAAATAATTCGTCCGATCTGCCGCCGATCTTCTTGCGTGGCGGGGGAAAGCGGGCTATAAAACGCGCGCTTCGCGGGTGTAGTTCAATGGTAGAACGGCAGCTTCCCAAGCTGCATACGAGGGTTCGATTCCCTTCACCCGCTCCAAGCTTTTCCCCACCATTTCCGATCTGAATAATTCAGCCCTTTCAACAGGCTGCTGTGTCCTTTGTGCTGCGCTGGCAATTGTCATCACATCCATCGGGGCAACAGGCGACCAATCGGGCGCGTAAACGTTTTCGGGCACGTTGAATACGCGATTTCACCGTCGGCAGGGGAAGATTGCTTTTACGGGCAAACTCGGTTTGACGCGTTTGCTTAAGGTCGATTTCGCCCAAGATGTGCTGATCATCGTGATCCATGTCGACGATCAATGCGCCAAGGCATTCATGCAGGCCTGCTGCATTCTCAGTGCGGTCTTGCTGGGCAGCCGTTTCCAGATGTATTTCCTGCACCGCTTTCAGGGCATCAATAGCGCGGTTTTCCCGGCCTCTTTTGCGATAGTAATCGACGACTTTGCTGCGTGCACAGGCATAGATCCAGGCTGATGGGTTGGATGCGTTGGCAAGACTGCTTTTGCTTCGAATAATGGCTTCAAGGATGTCGGATACCACATCTTCGACAGCGTCAATCGGTACGCGGCTTCGCACAAATCTGTGCAGGCCCTTTTGCAGGGCCTGCCAGTCAGATGATGAGTGCCGTAGTGGTGAGAATGTCATCGTTCTAAGCGCAGCAAACCTGATTGCTCTGAATGTCCGTGTCAGGTTGCTGGCCACAGCAACCTGCGTCTTTTGTGATTGTCTGATCACCCGATCCCGTTGGGGCGTCATCAACAATACGATACCACTCCCACGCCAGCCCGTCTGGTTCTGTCGTCCAGAATTTCGTCTGTTTTGCGTGACAGCATCCGGTTTCAGCGACGTCACTGGTTGCAAGTGATCCGTCATGTAGGCGATCTGACGCGGCCTTGAATTCTGTCTCACTCAGGCATTCGACGCCGATATGATTTAGATTTTCGCGGGCGTCGGGATGCTCGAACAGCACCAATTTCAGCGGCGGCTGGTCAATTTCAAAATTGGCATAGCCCGCGCGTTGCTTGTGGACCGGTGTTGCGAACATCTCGGTGTAAAAAGCGATCGCGCGTTCTAGGTTTTTGACATGCAGGGCAAGTTGCAGGCGCATTTTATCCTCCTGTGAGATCAATCGATACACAGGTAGACGCGCAAACCTATAAAAAGATGCAGGTCAGGGAAAACCGAAAGCCTCTGACGCGATCAGGGGGCAGGTGCCAGATAATTCAGGTCCAGTTCGCGCGCTTCTTCATCGCTGCAAACCTTGTTTGCATCTGAGGGTTCATAATTGGCGATGCGCGGATCAAGGGTGCCGATATAGTTGCCGTTGCCATCATTTATGAACAGGCAACGCCCACTTTCACCCGCAAGCCGATCACCACGGCGCCATTCTGACGGGGCAATCATCTCCCCGCCATGAATACCAAGTTCGGCATTATCTGCTTCGCGCGAAAGACGATCATACCGGTGGGAATAACCTCCAACCGGAAGCGCTTCACCGTCGCTGATCATGGCAGCCGCCACGTCACGCTCACCAATGCCGCATTCAACGACCGGGAAATCGTCGGCCTTGCCGGCTTGTTCTTGATCGCCGGGCCAGCAATGAACGGCAAAGGGTGCCATGGCGAAATATTTACGAAGCTGCATGGCCGATGACATGCCGCAATCCCAGAAACTGCCATTATGCAGGCATTGTTGCCCAAGTTCCGGTGCATCCAGCCCGGCAATATCAAAGACCTTGCCTGCTATGATGATTGTGTCGCCATCAATCACCTGAATGTCACGTCCTTGGGCTTCAAGCACCGGCTGATCGCTGTTTGATCCATCTCCGCTTGCGGCATGGACCTGATCACTTTGGATGTGAACCGTCAGCGCAAACAGCACGGGGATGGCAAGAACAAGGATCAGGCGGGACAGGTGTTTCAAGCGGGCCTCGGGGTTGGCAAAGAAGTATTCGGGCAAGGATGACACATTGGTCACGGGAAAAGAACAAACAAAAAGAACGGCAAAATGATGACGGGAATGCCCGTTTTGATGGCTAACGCCCGGATGTGTAACGGGTGCCATGCACAATAACCGGATGCAAAATCGCGCATTTGGAGCTACAAGCGGGTTTGTCTTTTGCTGTCAGGGAAGCTTTTTTGTTTCGTCTGCAACCTATCTTTTTCGTCGTCGGCGTCATGGTCATTATCATCGGGCTTTCGATGATGGTGCCCTCTGCCGTGGATCTGTATTACGGCAATCCGGACTGGAAAATCTTTGCGCAGGCCTCGATCACGACCATCGGGCTTGGCGGCATGGCGTGTCTGGCCTGTCGGTCGGATATCGGGCCGCGCGTTACGGCCCGACAGGGCTATGTCCTGACGGTGATGTCATGGATTGCTGTCAGCGTGACCGGTGCCTTGCCGCTTTGGTATTCTTCGCTTGATATCAGTTTTTGCGATGCAGTGTTTGAAACCGTTTCGGGTTTGACCACTACGGGATCGACAGTGCTTTCGGGGCTGGATGATATGCCACCGGGATTGCTGGTCTGGCGTTCGATCATGCAGTGGCTGGGCGGCATAGGCATCATTGTGACGGCGCTTGCCCTTTTGCCGATGATGCGCGTTGGCGGGATGCAGCTTTTCCAGATGGAAAGTTCGGATCGGTCCGAGAAGCTGAGCGGACGTATGCGCGACATGTGCTTGCAGATCGTTCTTATCTATAGCAGCCTGACCTTGATCTGCATTGTGCTGTATCGCGTGTTTGGCATGCAGTGGTTTGATGCAATCAATTACGGGATGACGACCCTTTCGACAGGTGGTTATGCGACCTCCGACCTGTCATTTGCAAAGTTTGATACAAGCCTTGCGCTCCATTGGGTGGCAATTCTGTTCATGATTGCCGGTGGACTTCCGTTTACGGCTTATGCCTTGTTCATCCGCAAGAAAAAGCTGGTCGCCCTGACTGGCAATCAGCAGATCAGATTGTTCGCCCTGATCATTGTTGGCTTTACCCTGCTTCTGACTGTGCGTTTGGCACAGATTTCGGATGACAGCATTTTCAGATCACTGACCATGGCGGCGTTTAACCTTGTATCGGTGATCACGACGACCGGTTTTGTATCGGGTGATTATCTGCTGTGGGGACCGGCAGCTGTCATGCTGTTCTTCTTTGCGACCTTTATTGGCGGCTGTTCGGGATCGACATCGGGCGGGTTCAAGATGTTCCGCCTTTATGTTGTCTTTACCGGCCTTCGGGCGCATTTCATGCGTTTACGTAGCCCGTCTGCGGTCGTCGTCAGCCGCATTGACCGGCATGAAATTACCTCCGACATCTATAACGCGGTGACGGTTTATGTCTTCCTGCTAACGATCAGCTACATCGCGGTCACGGTTGCGCTTGGCCTGACCGGGCTCGATCTGATTACCTCGATGAGTGCGGCGGCAACGTCGCTTGCCAATGTGGGGCCGGGTCTTGGCAACATTATTGGCCCAGCGGGCAATTTCCAGTCATTGCCGGACTCGGCGAAGTGGATTTTGGATGTGGCGATGGTACTGGGCCGGTTGGAGTTCGAGACGTTGCTTGTTCTTCTGATGACGTCGTTCTGGCGCGACTAGTTTTTTCATACCCGTAGCGCTAAGGTTTTGTGGCGACTGTGATGGTCGCCACAGACGGTACCCTGTGCTTGCCCCAAATATGGGCTGACATAATCGTCTGTGCGCAAAACAAACAATCAAATGGTTGGATACGAACATGACAGTGCAGAAAAAGATCGTCACCAAAGTCGCCGGCCTTTCCGCCATCTTGCTGATGGCAGCATCAATTTCCGCCTGCTCGCCCGAAGTGGGTAGCGAGGAATGGTGCGACGACCTGAAAGAAAAGCCAAAGGGTGACTGGACCGCAAACGAGGCGGCTGATTTCGCCAAACACTGCGTGTTCTGATCTTTTAGTTTCGGCCGCGTCCATGTCGCCGATTCTTCTCACATGTCTGGATACCGTCATCATGACGGTTAAAATCCGCCCTTCGACATCTGTTTGGCGGTGGTATTGTTGAAGGGCGGATTTTTGCGTCTGGGCCTTGAAAAACGACATGGAACAATCCGTTGAACCGGGCGTTAAAGACAGAACATTGCCGCGCATAAGTGCGATGCAGCAAGGTACATTTGCGTTACCTTGATAAATCCCTATAATGCGCGGCCCGCGGATGATCGCGGGAGTCGAACACGACAACAATTTTTATACGAGGTTAGACAATTATTATGAGTGCCGAAAATCTCCATGTCGGTGTGATCGGCGCAACCGGTGCGGTTGGCGTCGAGCTGATCAACGTTATGTTTGATCGCAAGTTCCCTGTGGGTGAACTCACCCTGTTCGCTTCCGAGCGTTCAGCGGGCAAGACCGTGGAGACTAAGTTCGGCACTAAGACCGTCGCGCTGTTTTCTGTTGAAGAAGCAAAGCAGTGCGACATTGTCTTCCTTGCTGTTTCCGGCGACTTCGCCAAGGAATATGCCCCCAAGATCGCTGAAGGCGCGCTTGTTATTGATAACTCGTCGGCCTTCCGTCTGCAGGACGACGTTCCGCTGATCGTTCCGGAAATCAATGGTGACCTTGCCAAGACCGCCAAACTGATCGCGAACCCGAATTGCACCACGGCGATTGCTGCGGTTGCGCTTTGGCCGCTGCATCAGGCATTTGGCCTGAAGAAGGTGATCGTTTCGACCTATCAGGCGGCTTCGGGTGCCGGTCAGCCGGGCATGAACGAACTGCGTGAAGGTCTGGCAGCAGGTCTTGAAGGCAAACCGGTTCCGGCAGAAGTCTTTGCCCATCCGTTGGCTTTCAACGTGATCCCGCATATCGATAGCTTCCAGGACAATGGCTACACCCGTGAAGAAATGAAGGTGACCTGGGAAACCCGCAAAATCTTTGGCGCGCCGAACCTTCCGGTTTCGTGCACCGCGGTTCGTATCCCGACCGAGCGTACCCATTCCGAAGCCATCGTTGTGGAAACCGAAAAAGCTGTGACCCCGGCACAGGCCCGCGAAGTTCTGGCCAAAGCCAAGGGTGTGAAGCTTGTCGATGATCCGGCAAACAACCTGTATCCGATGCCACTGACCGCGACCGAACAGTATGACGTCGAAGTTGGCCGTATCCGTTCGAACCTGATCTTTGGTGATCATGGTTTGGAACTGTTTGTTGCTGGTGACCAGTTGCTTAAAGGTGCTGCGCTGAACGCAGTCCAGATCGCAGAAGCATCGATTGCTGACTAATTTCCGACGGAATTAGATTCGCAGATCAAAAGCAAACGGCCCCGTCAGAGCAATCTGGCGGGGCCGTTTGTATGTGTGGCAAAATATTCTGATCAGGCGATCGAGATATGATCGCGCCCGGATGCCTTGGCAGTATAAAGCGCGTTATCGACACGCCCCATCAAGGTGTCTAGATCTTCGGCATCGCGATATTCGGTGACACCGGCACTGATCGTGATCGGGATATGATCGCGCCCGAACCGGACCGGTGACTGACGGATTTGATCGGCCAATGCGCGTGCCTTGGTCAGTGCATCCTGACGGCCGGTTTCCGGGAACATGATGACAAACTCATCGCCACCCCAACGACAGATCAAATCAACCTCGCGCACGTTCTGACGGATCAGGGTCAGAACTTCGCGCAATACCGCATCACCACCCGGATGACCGTAATTGTCATTGATTTCTTTGAACCCATCGAGGTCAAAGCACATCACCGAAAGCGGGGTTTTCTGCCGCCTTGCGGTCTTGCTTGCCTGATCAAAGATCATGTCAAAGACTTGGCGGTTAAAGCTTCCGGTCAGTTTGTCACGCGATGCCAGTTCTTCAAGGCGGCGCTGATAATTGCGCACGGTCAGATAGGCGACCAATCCGACAACAAATGTGATCGCAAGCGATATGGCGATATTGATAAACAACGTGCTTTGCAGGCGGGCATCGGATGAATAGTCGCTTTGCTCGACAATCAGGAGCCAGCCGAATTCGGGCACCAGACGACTGTTCACGAAATGCGTATGGCCATCATCTTCGTAGCTGATCGATGCACCCGGCGAGGTCAGGATTTTGGTCGCATGCAGGCGCATGCCCGGCCGGTCTTGCAGGTTGTTTGCATCACCAAACCCACTGCCACGCAACGTCACGTGCCCTTCATTGTCAACGAAGTAAATCGTCCGACCATAGCGGTTCTGATAGGTCTCGATCAGGTTGGTAACAGAATTGACCGACAGGCCCACGCCGGTTATGCCAATGACATTGCCGTCATAGTCGCGCACCTGATAATTGACAAAGATCGACATGCGCGACCGGTCAACCGTGTCGTCATCAATGTTGATCTCGTAGTCCTTCTTGGCTTCGCGCGCACGGAAGTACCAGTCATCAGCCGGGTCATCTTCGCTGACCTGCTTGATGATGCCGCTTGGATGGTAATAGTTCCGCGTTTCGTCAGAGATGAAATAGGACGTGATGGTGTCATATCGCGACTGGATTTCCGCGAGATACTTAATGATCCGGTCCGGGTCATTTTCGCCAGACAGCGCCCAGTCACGCACGAACGTATCATGCGCCATCAGTGATGAAATGAAGATCGGCTGCAGAAGGTCACGCTGGATTTCGGAATAGATATTGTCGCTGGTCAGCGGCAGGGTCGTTTCTGAAATCTGTTCTTCAAGCGAATCACGTGCGACATAAAAGCTGACAAAGCTGGTGGTCAGGAAACCGACCGCCAGTAACACACACAAGATGACCGCGAAATAAACCTTCTTTCCCAGCACGGAAAGCTCCCCAATTCAAAGTCTTGAGCCGTTGCCGGTTATTGTATCCGACATTTTCGACTTCGGTAATCTACGGGAAATCAATGCTGGTTGCACTTAACAATATGGATCAAAGCGACGATTGCTTTATTCGAATAGATTAGAATGATTATAAAGAAACCGCCAATTCAGAGAATGGCGGTTTCTGCATTATTGTACTGTTTTCCGTTGTGATTAACGACGGAATACAACGGTTTTATTGTCGCTGCGGAAGACACGATGTTCGCAATGCATCTGAATGGCGCGCGAAAAAACAACGGATTCAATATCGCGGCCAATTTCCACCATGTCGTCTGCGGTCATGGAGTGATCGACGTTTTCAACCGCCTGATAAATGATCGGACCTTCATCAAGGTCTGCGGTCACGTAATGTGCGGTCGCGCCGATCAGCTTAACGCCACGCGAATGGGCCTGATGGTATGGCTTTGCGCCCTTGAAACTCGGCAGGAAGGAGTGATGGATATTGATGCAACGCCCATCAAGTTCCTTGCATAGATCGGTCGATAGAACCTGCATATAGCGCGCAAGACCCACCAGATCGGCGTCGTGTTCGCTGATCAGATTGACCAGTTTTTGTTCCTGGTCGTCCTTGGTCTCTTTGGTAACCGGCATGTGATAATAAGGAATACCGTACCATTCGACGATGCCGCGCATATCTTCGTGGTTTGAAACAACCGCCGGAATTTCGATATGCAGGTTGTTGGACGCAACACGGTGCAGGATATCGTTCAGGCAGTGGCCGAATTTTGACACCATCAGCAGGACTTTGGGTTTGCGATGGAAGTCATGGAGCTGCCAGCGCATGCTGAATTTGTCCGCGACCGGGCCAAACTTTTCGGTGAATTCGGCATTGGTGCGCAGCGCACGACCGGCTTCGAACTTCACGCGCATGAAGAAGCGCTTGCTTGACGGATCGCCAAACTGTTCAAGTTTGGTCACGAACGCGCCTTCGTCTGCAAGGAAGCTTGTTACGCTTGCGACGATCCCGAACGTATCGGGACAAGTGATGGTCAGGATGAAGGTTTTGGCGAGTTCGGACATTTCTGCAGTGCTTTCTTTCTTGAATGTGTTATCCCGCCGATATAGCGGCGATCTGACGCGATGCCAACCGGAAATGGCGGATTTCCGCCCATGCCAAAGCTGCCAGACCAAAAACGCATAGCCCACAAAGGGCTGGACATTATCACTGCTTGTGCCAAGAATTTCGCTGCTTGTGATGAATGGGGTACATGTTGGCTGTGATTTCGGCTATGCAGGGCCCTGAAAAATTAGAACAGCGAATGCACCATGCCGCAATTTCCGGGGGGAGGATGCGGTACATGTGCCAAGAGGCGTTTCATTGATCGATTTTCGTCCCATTCTTTTCATCGTCGGCATTTTGCTTTGCACGCTGTCGGTTGGCATGTTCATCCCGGCACTGGTTGATCTGTATTACGAACAGACAGACTGGATCGTGTTTTCGGCGGCGTCCTTTGTTTCGTTGTTTGTCGGCGGGGCATTGATCATGATGAACCGTATGGACAATCTTAAGATCAATTCCCGTCAGGCCTTTATTCTGACCACCCTAAGCTGGCTGGTTCTGACCGCAGCATCGGCCTTGCCATTCGCATTTTCCGATCTTGATATGTCCTATACCGACGCGTTTTTCGAAGCGATGTCGGGTATCTCGACCACCGGGTCGACCGTCATTGTCGGGCTCGATAACGCCCCGCAGGGGATTTTGCTGTGGCGTGCGCTTTTGCAGTGGTTGGGCGGGATCGGTATCATTGTGATGGCAATTGCTGTCATGCCGATGCTTCGCGTTGGTGGGATGCAGCTGTTCCGTATGGAAAACTCCGATAAGTCGGACAAGGCGTTTCCGCGCGCAACCCAGATCGCCATGGGCATTGCCATGCTGTATCTCAGCTTTACGGCCCTTTGGGCAATTTTGCTGTGGTGGGCGGGCATGACGCCGTTTGATGCGATTGCTCATGCGATGACGACGATTGCGACCGGTGGTTTTTCGACCAAGGATGCGTCGATCGGGCATTTTGACAGTGCTACAATTGATGTGATCATCACCCTTGGCATGGCGACCGGGGCTCTTCCGTTTATTTTGTATCTGCAGATGTTGCGCGGGCAGGGCAAAGCGCTGTTTCGTGACAGTCAGGTGCGCTGGTTCCTGACCATTGCGATTTCCATCATTGTCGGTTTGGCCTTCTGGCATTCGGAAACCAACAATATCGGATTCCTGCATGCGCTGCGCTATACGTCGTTTAACATCATCTCGGTCATGACCGGGACAGGTTATGCGACAACGGATTATGGTCTTTGGGGGCCGTTTGCCGTCACGGTGTTCTTCTTTGTGATGTTCATTGGCGGCTGTGCGGGGTCGACGACCTGCGGGGTGAAAATCTTCCGTCTTCAGGTGCTTTATGAAATTGCCAAAATTCAGCTGTCGCACATGCTGCGTCCGCATGGCGTTTTCATTGCCTATTATAACCGCAAACCGCTGTCCGAAGACGTTACCGAATCTGTCTTAAGCTTCTTCTTCCTGTTCGTGTTCTGCTTTGTGGTGCTTGCCGCGGGCCTGGGGGCGATGGGACTTGATTTTATCACTGCGGTTTCCAGTGCCGGTACGGCAATTGCCAATGTCGGGCCTGGCTTGGGCCCGATTGTCGGCCCGTCTGGCAACTTCGCAACCCTGCCCGATGGGGCAAAGTGGCTGATGTCGATTGGCATGCTGATCGGGCGATTGGAAGTGTTTACCGTTCTGGTTCTGCTGTTCCCGGCCTTCTGGCGCGATTGATCGCGCATTAACCCAGATCATTTGACGTTTGATCAACACCCGCAAGTTCGCTTGCGGGTGTTTTGATTTGGGCGTGTTGACAAGTTAGGTCACTCGTCCTAATTTTGGAATGGGACAAATGACCTAAATTATTCGCAGCATCAAAATCGGACTGAGCAAAATGGCATCAGCAACACGCGATCGCATTATTGAAACGGCGGACTTGCTGTTTTATCAGCGCGGGTTTGAGGCAACATCCTTTGCCGACATTGCCGCGGATGTCGGAATATCGCGCGGCAATTTCTATCACCATTTCAAAACCAAGGATGACATCCTTGATGGGGTGATCAATCGCCGCCTTGCCAATACCGAACAGATGCTTGATCACTGGGACGTCAGTGGTTCTGATCCAGCAGAACGTATCCGAAGTTTCATCCATATCCTGATCGTCAATGGCGAGAAAATCCGCAAGTTTGGCTGCCCGGTTGGCACCCTTTCATCGGAACTGGCCAAATTGAACCACGCGGCCCAAAGCGACGCTGCGGGACTTTTCACCCTGTTTCGCAGTTGGCTGAAACGCCAATTCGAACGCCTTGGCTTTGGGGATCAGTCAGACGAAATGGCCATGCATATCCTTGGCCGTAGTCAGGGTGTGGCAACCCTTGCCAATGCCTTTGATGATGACGGGTTTTTGCATCGGGAAGTCGATCTGATGTGTGCCTGGCTTGATGACCAGATTGCCAAAATCGCCACCGAAAACAGCTAAACGCAGGGAGTAAACCATGTTCGCCATCTTTTTGAAGTTTGCCGAAAACCGCGCCAGAGCCCCGGAATTCATGGCCGCGCACAAGGCCTGGATTAAACAGGGTTTTGATGATGGCGTGTTTCTGATGGTCGGAAGCCTGCAGCCCAATATGGGCGGTGCGGTTCTGGCTCATGGGGTGTCACGCGATGATATTGAAACCCGCGTGAACGATGACCCGTTCGTTGTCGAAGGGATCGTTACCGTAGAAATTCTTGAAATCTCGCCAGCGCGTGCTGATCAGCGTCTTGATTTCCTGATGGCCTGATCGATGAGCAAGGTAACAATTGGGGCGGATGGCAAAGCGCGCTGTGCCTGGTGTGATTCTGCGCCGGAATTTAACGCCTATCATGACACGGAATGGGGTTTTCCGGTCACAGATGACATCCGCCTGTTTGAGAAAATCTGTCTTGAAGGATTTCAGTCAGGATTGAGCTGGCGCACGATCCTTACCAAGCGGGAAAACTTCCGCGCGGCCTTTGCCGGGTTTGATTTCCACAAGGTCGCACAGTTTGGTGAGGCGGATGTGGAACGCCTGTTGACTGACGCCGGGATCATTCGCCACCGTGGCAAGATCGAAGCATCGATCAACAATGCCAAACGGGCGTGTGAAATGGTCAAAGCCGAAGGATCGCTTGCCGCTTACTTCTGGCGGTTTGAACCGGACACGGCAGAGATTGCAACGCCACAGACCATGTCGACATCGCCAACATCCGTCGCCCTTTCCAAGGATCTTAAGAAACGCGGTTGGAAGTTTGTCGGACCGACGACGGTGTTTGCCTTCATGCAGGCAATGGGCCTGATCAACGATCATGCGGAAGGGTGCTATCTTCGGCCGCAGATTGATGAAATTCGTAAATCCCTGATCCGGCCGACAGCGTAGATCCCCAAAAAAGACACCCCTTGCCAAAGGCAAGGGGTTCTGAGGGCAGGGACTGGTGCAAGTCCCTCGATGATAATCCGGCAAGGATTATGTCGGGCCGCCATCTGTTATCTCAACCGAAAGGTGGGCAAAAGGGCGTTTGACCGTTGCGCAAATCTTCTTGCAGGTGATCATGAAGATGGGGAAATCAATTTGGCGATACCGAACCTTGGGTCAGGAGCGGATCGGGGATCGGGATTTCGGCCCGGCATCGCCTTGAGGACAATGTGCCAAACCTTATTCTAAAGATAAAATCGAATTTAAAATGAATATCGATAGATAAAAACTATCATTTAGGTGCGTTGCGATGGGGCAATGCACCAATTTCAGGTCATAAACGGCAATTTAACCGAGAAAACTGCGCCATCTGGCCCTGTTGCAACGAGGCGAAGATCACCGTGATGGGTGCTTATCAACTCCCGCGCGATGGCAAGTCCAAGTCCGGTTCCGCCAACACGACCGCTTCCGGCAAACGGTACAAACAGGTTTTTGATCGCCTTTTCGGGCAATCCGGGGCCGTTATCAGATATGGAAACCTCAATAAAACTGCGGGGTTCATCCGATTCGCCCGATTCTTCGATGTCATTTGTAATGCTATGCGTGATCGAAACCAGATCAGCACCGGCTTCAAGCGGGTTACGGATCAGGTTGCTAAAGGCACGAAACAGCATGTCGTAATCTGCCTCAAGCATCACATGATCGGGTAGATCAATCTCGATCCGCGCGGTGCAGGGCATCTTGCCATCCGGGTTTTCGCCAACTGCTCCATCCAAAAGCGGCTCGGATTTTTGCAGCAAAATCTGATCGCGAATTTCCTCGATCAACTCAATCAGTGTGAATTTGGCCAGATCACGTGGCGGCGGGGTTTCACGCGCAAAGGACAATGTCTGCTCGCTGATATAGACCGCGCGTTCCATCGACGACAGAAGCCTTGGCACAACGGCACGGACTTCGTCATCTTCGCTTTTGGCAAGTTGTTCAGTGATCAGCATCGATGTCGCCAGGGCATTGCGCAGATCATGGCTGATCTTGGTCGCGGCCGTACCAAGGGCCGCCAGTCGTCGCCGCTGGTTAAGCATCGCCTGAAGGTCTTGTTGCATGATCGCCAGTTCTTGGCGGGCAACGCCGATTTCATCATCACGCAGGCCCGGTGTGATGACCGATGATTTGTCCTGCGGGTTTTCCCGAAATCGTATCATGTCACGTGTCAGGGTCCGCATCGGGCGCACCATCAAACGGTTCAGGGCGAAGTAAACAAGACCAGCAGTAAAGAACGAAATCATCAGCGACAGGCCAAATACCCGCCAGCCGAAATTGCGCATGGCCTCGGTCAGGCTTCTTTCATGAACCAAAATCTCGATTTCGAAATCCGGCGCCATGGATGGCATACCAACAACGCGCAACATCCGATCCCCGGTCTGTGACAGGGTCGATAACCCCTCCATCAAGGCCATCGGGATCGAGAAATAGGTAACATTGACGTCCTTGTCGACCTTTGCGGGCATATCATCGCGCTGAAGCAGTAATTTGCGATCTTCACGGCGCAAAATAACCGCCTCAATCCCGGCATTGGACAGTAATTCCTTTTCCAGATCATCGGGGATCATTTGATCTGGCGTTGCCTCAAGCGCTAGGGCCGCCAGATAACCGGAATCAAGATGGGCTTTGAGCCAATCAATCCGGAACCGTGCGACCGACGGGGCAAAAACGAAAATCTCCGCAAGCATGACAAAGCTTACCGTCAGCACCAGCAGGCGCGCGGAAAGCGATTTGGCCCATGGGGGCAATTTCAGATGCGGGCGTTCCATAAGGCGATGTTAGGCCAATCGTGCGAAAAAAGTACAGCGTTTCAGATGCTTGAAAACTTAGGTCCTGACCCTAACCAAGCTTGAGCAAGAAGCGGACAATTTTACGCGTTTTCTCGCTAAACAGGCTGGGCGTGTACCACTGTCCGGCGGCCCGTTTGGAAATCTCGCCAAGCGTTGGATAGGGGGCGATCATCCCGGCAATGGCACCGATCTTCATTTTTTTTGAAATCGCCAAGGACCAAACGCCGATCAGCTCACCGGCCTGTCGGCCGACAATTCCGGCACCAAGAATTCGGCCCTTGCGGGTCGTGACAACCTTGATAAAGCCCTTGGTGTCGGCTTCGGCGCGGGCACGGTCATTTTCGGCGTAATCCCAGGTGACGACACGAATGTCATCGCCATATTGTTTGCGCGCGGCCGCCTCGGTCATGCCGACCTGTGCCAGTTCCGGATTGGTATATGTTACCCACGGCACGGCGGAATAATTGACCTTGGCCGGTAGACGGAACAGGGCATTGCGGATGACAATCCCGGCATCATAGCCCGCCATATGGGTAAATTGCAGACCACCCGTCACATCACCGATCGCAAAGACCTTTTTGTTTGATGTGCGCAATCGCGCATCAACCGTGATGCCGCCACGATGATGCTCAATGCCGGCTTCGTTCAGGCCAAGCTCTTCGATATTGGGTTTGCGTCCGGTCGCGAGCAGCAGGTGACGGCCTTCGATGGTAATTTCGATGTTGTTGTGTTCGATCACGACACGGAGCTGATCGCCAAGGCGATGGACCTCTTTGGTTTTGGCCTGCTCGTAAAGCGTAATGCCGCTTTCCTTGATGTGATCACGGACAACCGCGACCATATCAGGATCATCCTTTGGCAGGATGCTCATCATCTCAATGATGGTGACTTTTGCGCCAAGCTGCTGGTGGGCCTGCGCCATTTCAAGGCCAATCGGGCCCCCACCAATAACAATCAAATGATCCGGGCAGGTGCGGTTTTCAAAGATGGTTTCATTGGTCAAGTAACCAACATTTTCCAGACCGGGAATGGGCGGCACTGCGGCACGCGATCCTGTGGCAACGACAAATCGTTTGGCACGGATGATGTTGCCGTCAGCCTTTACTGCATTGGGCCCGGTGAATTTTGCTTCGGCCTGAATGACGGTGCAGCCAAGCTTTTCAAACCGCTCGACCGAATCATGTGGGGCAATCCCGGCAATCACTGAATGGACGTGATCCATGGTTTTGGGAAAATCAATTTCGACGGGGCCCGCAAACACACCAAACCGATTGGCATTACGCGCATTTTCCGCTGCATGTGCGGCAGCAAGAAGTGCTTTGGAGGGAACGCAGCCGGTATTCAGGCAATCACCACCCATCCTGCCCTTTTCAATCAGGACAACATCCGCACCCATTTGAACCGCACCGGCGGCAACCGACAGGCCGCCTGACCCGGCACCAATCACGCAGATATCGGTATTGATGACCTTATTCATCTTTTGCGGTTCCATTCTTTGATGTGCGCAGTTTCTTATAGGCAACCGGTAAAAGTGCCAGTACGGCCAGGCCAATGATCGGGGTCAGGATACGCGGTTCAAAGATGATGCCAAGATCAGGTGTCTTGCCCTGATCAAATACCGCCCCTAATCCATCGCCGATCGAGGCATAGACAAAAGTACCCGGAATGATGCCAAGCAGCGTTCCAAACACAAAGGAGCGCAACTTAACCCCCAAAAGGGCCGGCACCAGATTGACCAGCCAGAATGGAAAGATCGGGATCAGGCGCAGAACCATCAGATAGCTAAAGGCGTTCTCGGCAAAGCCCTTTTCCATTTTGCGGATGGCATTGCCCGCCTTGGCCTGCATCAGATCATAAAACGCATAGCGTGCGGCAAGATAAACAATTACGGCCCCGATGGTGGCTGCCAGAACGATATAGGTCGTGCCAAAAAAGGCACCAAACATGAAGCCGCCAGCAATGGTCAGAAGCGATCCGATGGGAAGTGACAAGGCAACCGCGATGACATAGATGGTCATAAAAACCAGCACACTGGAAATCGGATTGCTGGCAACAAAGCCCTGCAGGAATTCGCGGTTTTCACGCAACGTGTCAAAAGACAGAAAATCCAGAAGGCCCGTTGCCCATGCCGCGATCAAACCGGTTATCAATACCACCAGCGGCAAAAGTCTGCGCCAAAGTGGCTTTTGGGTGCCGGTTTTTTCGGTGGCGATATCGTTGTCTTGGTTGGGCAAATCAGCGGCCATTGAACTGGTTTTGGTCATTGTTTTCACGCTCTTGCAGAATCTTGATCGTGGGACGAAGAGCAAACCCCGAAAGCAGGATTGCATTAATTGAGCCAAGATTAGAGCGAAATCTCCTAACTTGCTTATGAACTGCTTTCACCATTCCGTGAGGCCAAAGCGAGGCCGTCCGACAGCGATAAAGCGCCAATCTGCGCAAAATTCCTGACGGGGTGGTGCTTGACGTTGGGGAAATCTGGTCGTATCGTCTGGCCATCGTGGGATTTGTCGACCGGCTTGCGGCCACGTAAAAAATCGCTAAAGAGGGGATAGAAGGCTTCGGCCCTGACCCATTCATGCCGGTCAGGGTTTTTTTGTGTCCGGAACGCACCATATCTCCGGGCATGTAGGAGCAAGACAATGACGACCGAAAAAAAGGCTTCCGATAACTGGCGCGCAGCGACCCGTTCTGTTCGTGGTGGCACGGCCCGTAGCGGCTTTTGCGAGACCTCCGAAGCCATCTTCATGAATTCCGGCTATGTGTATGACACCGCAGCCGAGGCAGAAGCCTCTTTTGATGGCAGCGGGCCGGAACGGTATGTCTATTCCCGTTTCGCCAACCCGACCGTTGGCATGTTTGAAGAACGCCTTGCCCTGATCGAAGGTGCGAAATATTGCCGCGCGACGGCATCTGGTATGTCTGCGGTTTGGAATGCACTAGCCGCCTGTACCAAGGCCGGTGGCCGTGTTGTTGGTTCGCGTGCATTGTTTGGTTCGTGCGAATTCATCCTGACGACCCTTTTGCCGCGGTTTGGTGTTAAAACCGAATTGGTCGATGGCACGGACAAGGAAGCATGGGCCGAAGCCCTTTCCAAACCGGCTGATGCGGTATTCCTTGAAACACCGTCGAACCCGACGCTTGAAGTTCTTGATATCGCCTATATCGCTGATTTGGCGCATAAGGCCGGTGCGAAGGTCGTTGTTGATAACGTCTTTGCCACCCCGATCCTGCAAAAGCCGATGGAACTGGGTGCTGATATCGTTGTTTATTCCGCGACCAAGCATATTGATGGTCAGGGCCGCTGTCTTGGCGGTGCCATCCTGTTTAACGACAAGGAATGGCATGACGAACATCTGACCACCTTCCTGCGTCACACCGGCCCAAGCATGAGTCCGTTTAACGCGTGGGTTCTGCTCAAAGGTCTTGAAACGCTAAGCCTGCGTATTGATCAGCACATTCGCAATGCAACTGCACTGGCAGAATTCCTGTCGGAACAGCCGCAAGTTTCACGCGTTCTATATCCGGGACTGAAAAGTCATCCGCAGCATGAACTGGCAATGAAACAGATGTCGGGTCGCGGTGGTGGATTGATCGCAATCGAGCTTGCCGGTGGTAAGAAAGCTGCCTTCTCGCTGCTTGATAACCTCAAGCTGATTGATATCTCCAACAACCTTGGTGATGCGAAAAGTCTGGCAACCCATCCTTGGACGACAACGCATCAGCGCGTTCCGGCCGAAGACAAAATCACGATGGGCATTACCGAAGGCATGCTGCGTATTTCTGTCGGTCTCGAAGACATTGATGACTTGAAAGAAGACCTTTTGGCTGCTTTGTTCGCGTAAGGACAAAAAGACAGTAATCCTGTTTCTGATGCGGCCCGTACCATGTGCGGGCCGTTTTGTTTCAGAAAGGTCGTTTGGAGTGGTGCCGTTGGCGTCTGATGAATATCAAAGTCTTTGCAAGCTTTTGTCATCGGCCACTGGTACTTCTGCGACGGACTGTCTACATATGGCGCATCAATCGTAATCTTGGCTGACGCAATTGATTGGAACACATTTGGCCCGGAGACGTGCATGTATTCGACCGTAACCCACGACATCAAGGTTTCGGTACAACCGGTATTCCTTGAGGACGAATCTGATCCTGATACCCACCGATATGTGTGGGCCTATCGGATTGAAATCGAGAATCTCGGGTCCAAGACCGTGCAGTTGCTGAACCGCTATTGGCGGATTACGGACTCGCGCGGTGAAACCCAGGAAGTCAAAGGTCCCGGTGTTGTTGGCGAGCAACCCGTTCTGGGCGTTGGAGAAAGCTTCAATTATACCAGTGGCGCGCCGTTAACCACGCCCAGTGGCTTTATGGTCGGGACCTATGAGATGACGGATATGGACGGCAATCATTTTGATATTGCCATTCCGGCCTTTTCGCTGGACAGTCCCCATGGGCAACATACCGTGAATTAAGATAAAAAGGGGTCAGGAGCCCCACCAAGGCGGGAAGCAATCCCGCACGGAAAGTTAAAAGGATTTAGTATGTGCAGCGAACATAAAGCGGTGAAACGTCCCACCCGTGAGGAAGCCGAAGAAGCAGTCCGCACGCTTCTGCGTTGGGCTGGTGATGATCCCGATCGCGAAGGTTTGCGTGGAACGCCCGACCGCGTCGCGCGCTCGTATGGGGAATTCTTCGCGGGCTATCAGCAAGATCCGGCTGAAATTCTGCGCCGCACGTTTGAAGAAACCGACGGCTATGATGAAATGGTTGTCCTGCGCGACATCCGAGTTGAGTCGTATTGCGAACACCACATGGTGCCGATCATTGGTGTAGCCCATGTGGCTTATCTGCCGCGCCGCCGCGTTGTTGGCATTTCCAAGCTCGCCCGTGTGGTTGAAGTCTATGCCAAGCGCCTGCAGATTCAGGAAAAAATGACCGCACAGGTCGCCAACACCATTCAGGAAGAACTTGATCCGCTGGGTGTCGCTGTTGTGATTGATGCCAATCATCAGTGCATGAGCACGCGTGGCATCCACAAAACCGGTGTGTCGATGGTGACCAGTCGCATGTTGGGCGCATTCCGCGATGACCCGATCACGCGTCGTGAATTCTTTGCCATGATCGGTCGCTGATCAGCATCTGGCAAAGCGAGGAATGATAAAGGCCGCAGCGGATCGCTGCGGCCTTTTGTTTTGCTTTCAACGTCCGGTAAACTTAATCCGCACGAAAATCACTGTGACAGGATTTGCAGGTTTTCAGCATCGAACCAAGTGCGCCTTTGAAGTCGCCTTCTGAGCCATTACCTGCCGCGACAGTTTTCAAGTTTGCAGCCGAAGATTCCAGCTCCATCGCAAGCTCTGTAAAGGTTGACCAGTCTTCCCAGATTTCAGAACGGGCATCTGATGGATGGCCAACGCTTCCTTCCGGGAACAGTTTGGTGAAGTTCTCACCGGCATGGCCTTCAATGATTGCAGCCGATTCTGCAACCTTGGCAGGCTCGTAGGGCAAGGTACCCTTAAGCATCGGCACCAGAATTTTTACCTGCTGACCAATGGCTTCCATGTCTTCCATGCGTTCTTTCACGACGCCGGTTGCATGTTCATGGGCGATGGCGGCAACACTGAATGTCATGCCAATGGCCAAGGCAGCCCCTAATACAGTCTTCATCTCTCTCGTCCCCTGTTTTGTCTCTTTATGTGTCATCAAAAATGGTTCGGGCGCTCTCTAATACCCAAACCGGGAAAGAATATGGTCAACCGATCCAACATATGATCCGCCAAACAGGCGAACATGGACCAATAATGGATAAAGATTATACAAATCTCGCCGTTCTTCAAAGAAGCCTGCATCGATTGGCAAAATTTCATTGTAACGAGCGAAAAATTCCGGCGTCAGGTCACCAAACAATGTGCCAAAGGCCAATTCGATCTCGCGGTCACCATAATAAATCGCCGGGTCAATCAAGCCTGCCAGTTTCCCGTTCTGACACAGAATATTGCCGCCCCAGAGATCACCATGCAGAAGGGATGCCTTGGGCTGATCATTGATGTAATCATCAAACCTATCAATCAAGTGATCTATCCGCGCCGTCATTGCGGCGTTTAGCCGACCTTCCTTGTGCGCCGCATGTGCCATGAAACGCAGGCGATGCTCGCCAAAGAACCGCTTCCAGCTGGTTTCTTGCCGATTGGGTTGATGCAGCCCACCGATCAATGTGTCGAACAATAATCCGAACTGATCAGATGTGACCGCATGTTGCCTTGCTAACTGCTCGGCCAGATCAGTCTGAACACTGCTGCTCATGTGATTGTCATTGGCGATGAAGCTCATGATCAGGCAGCCGTCATCGGCATAGATCACGTCCGGGCAGGTAATTGGCGAATGCTGCGCCAAATAACGCAGCATTTCGGCCTCAATCCAAAGCCCGGACGTATTGGCATCGCCTTGCTTGATGACGAGCGATCGGCCGCATTCAAGGTCGACCCGCATCACATCTGCCACGCATCCACCCGAAAGTGCCGTCATCTGGCGTATGCCAGACCCGGTCAGTTCGGTGATTTTATCTGCAAGCGGGATCTGTTCCATGGCAATGGCCGGGGTGGTCGATCAGAAGCCGTGCTTTTCACGAATTTGCGTTAGCAGGTTGTTCGATGCTTCTTCGATCATATCAAACACATGCACAAATCCGTTTGCCCCACCGTAATAGGGATCGGGCACACTTTGGCCACCCATATCGGGATGATAATCCAAAAACAGCTCAATCCGGTTTTGGCTCGATCCCGGCGCTTGCCTGCGCATATCACGCAGATGTCCATCATCCATCGCCAGGATATAATCAAACTGGACATAGTCGCCCGGTTTGATCTTGCGCGACCGGATATCGTTTAGATCGACCCCCCGGCTTTCGGCCATCTCACGCGATCGTGGATCGGGAAGTTCGCCAACGTGATAGGCCGACAAGCCACAGCTATCGACACTGATCTGGTCTTCAAGCCCGGCTTCGCGAACAATCTTGCGAAACACGCCATCGGCGGTGGGTGAGCGACAGATATTGCCGGTACAGACAAAAAGAACCTTGATCACGCGACTTTTCCAACTGTGTTTAGGATGGGGGTGACGATAGAAAATCAGACTGACATGCCCTGATCGGCGGGGCAATGGCCTCTGTCAGATGGGGAGGTTGACGCGTCTTTGCTGCATGCGCACAACGGGTTTATGTAACAGCTTCGTGACATTTTGAATCGTCCACTGACAGCCTCATCAATAGTTTGTATGATCGCGCCATATTTCGAATATTGGCGCGTATCGATGCAGGAATTTGTTTCTTTTGGTTTGCATGTTGCTCTGATCCGGCAACTTGCCTGGTTGCCACGGGGCTATGACCTTGTGCCGGCCGGGACGGTGGTGACGTCCGCCAAATTGCGCAGCATCATGCTCGCCCTTGAAGAAATCAACGGACCCGCTGTTTTGGTACGTCTTGGTCGCCATCTGGCCGCCAAGGAACAAGAACCGATCCTAACCATGCTGCGTCACGCGGCAACACCGGCGGTAACCGCGGATCGCTGGCGCCGGTTGGAGGGCTATTCACATGCCCGTGCGCGCAGTGATTTCACCATCACCGGTAAATCAATGACCATCCATCGCGGCGTTGTCCGTGGTCAGCCGCCTGCGCGTGTGGAAAATCTGTTATTGCAGGGTTTCCTGATTGGCTTGCTTGAGGCCGCCGGGGCCGAAGACATTGATGGCACGATCTTGCCAAGCCACGGGCCGTCGGTCCGTGTGATGCGCAAGGGCAAGATCAATAACAAGCTTGCCTTCACCGGACGCGGTTTGCGCTTCCGGATTAACTGGAAGAGTTTCGAACCGGTTTCTTCGGCCTATCCTTTTATGGCCAATATGCCGGGAACTGCTCCGTCGATTGGTGCACAACGTCCGATCGTTCAGCAGCTTTATGCGATCCTTGAGCAGGATATCGGGCGCAGCTGGTCAATTGATGAAGTGGCAGCCGCCCTTGATACATCCGGCCGTACCTTGCAGCGCCGCCTGCAGCAGGCCAATAACCGCTTTTCCGATATCATCCGTCTGGTCCGCGTGCGCGAAGCATGTCGTTTGCTTTACGGCACCCAGCTTTCAGTCGGTGAGATCGGCTTTTGGTGCGGCTTTACCGACAATGCGCATTTCTCGCGTGATTTCAGACGTTTGTTGGCGATGCCACCATCAGTCTATCGCGAAGCCAGTATTGGTCATGCCGGGTTGACCCGCGCCTGATCCAAGCTTTGGTGGAGCATTCAAACGTCTAGTGTGATTGACCTTGCATCCGGCCTTGTTTATCAGCAGGGCAGATAAGGGCTGAATTGCCAAACGATCCGCATCCACGAGGCCGCCATGACCAATCCGACCCATCGCGAAAACCAATATGCGGGTTTCCTGCCGCCGCGTTTTAAAAACCGGCCAGACGCCGATGATGTGGCGATCAAGACCTGGACGGTTGGCGCACCTCTTTCCGATCATTCAGTTCCGGAGATGCCCGTAGCGCTGTCGCTGTTCTTTGATCTGGTGGCACCTTCGGCCCTGCGCGCGGGATCAAACGGCTTTGCCATGCTGTGGCTTGATCGTCATCCACATGAAGAACCGGGTTGGCGTCTTTCTGTCGGTCATGTCGGATCATCTGATGATATCGAAACTGCGGTGGCAAAGCCACTGGCACGTCTTGTCGATGCCATGCCGATGGCTGGGTTCGAAACAGAAGATTGGCACATGACCCGCCCGCTATGGCGCAAACGATCCGAGCCGGTCAAACTCGTTTTCTGGGGAAGTTTTGCCGATCACGCACGTGCCATTCTTGGGCATGGCGACGGTGCTTCATTCTATCAGCCGCTTGGGGCCGGGCTTCGTTCTGATAATGTCACATGCCTTCTTCCGATGCTTGAAGATTTTCTGGGGGATCCGTTCCTAAGCGGTGGTATGGGGTTTGAAGATGCGATGCGATTGGGGATTTCCCTTGGCCGTGCGCATCTGATTGAAAGCTGGATCGAAGCCGGTGGTGCGGAGAAGGAACCCTATTTCCGCCCGATGCGCATCTGGCATCAGGCCTGGCTTGCCAATGCATTGATTGATCCGGCGGTCGCAAGCCTTGCCATGTCGGGAAAACCGGCAATGCCGGCATTGGATTTTGCCGCGGACAGCACACCGGGCTCACGGCGCAAATCGCTTGATGATCTTTCAAGCTGGCTGACCAATGTCTTCTTTAGCGATGAACATCCAGCCTTGCGTAACGCATTTGTTGCCGGGGTGCAAAATGCAGTTTGGCTTGATAGCGACCTTCAGCAATATCTGCAGCCGCAACAACGCACGGAAATCGTTCAGGGTCTTATGCCCTATTGCCGCTGGTTCCTTGCCATGGCGCTTTATAACCATCTTGGCAATCTGGCTGCAGGCAGCGCACGCGAAGATCAGATCGAATTTTACGCGACACTGGTCGATGCGTTGCCGGAACTCGCCCCGCTTACCGAACTTGCGACCCAGCGCGATATCGAACTTCATATCATCCGCATCGAAGCTGCGCGTGCAGCTTCTGCCTTTGATACGCTTGTTTTGCCATTCTGCGATCTTCTGATGCCGCGCCGTCAGTTCGACGCTGAACGGTCCTGATCACGCGTTTGTGCCTAAAACAAAAAGGTCCGCCAGATTGCTCTGGCGGACCTTTTTGCTGTGAAGCTGATGTTTATGCGTGGGCCTTATGTTTCGGGATTGGCCGGTTGGAGACAATCCAGAATCGGACGGCAAGGCCACTGACAGCAACCAGGCTTGCGACCACAATGCCCCAGAACAATCCACGGACTCCCATTCCCATGACAAAGGTCAGGTAATAGCCGGTTGGGATCATGACAAAGATGTAAGACACCAGATGCAAAATCGTCGGTGCCCATTTATCCCCCGCCCCACGCAACGCACTGATCGCGGCATTCTGTCCACCATCGGTCGGGAAAATGATCGGCATCAGGATCAGAACCGACATGGTGGTGGCAATCACGCTCATATCCTGTGTGAACAGATGCGATACAGCGACCGGAAACAGATAGAGCGGGATGCTCAGACCAAACATCACAACCATCGTGGTCAAAAGCCCGATCCATCCGGCCAAAGCCATGTCGGGTCGATCACGTCTGCCATAAGCAATGCCAACCCGAACTGATGTTGCCGATGCAAGGCCAAGGGCAACCATGAACATCAAAGCCAGAATCGTCATGCTGATGCCATAGCTTGCTGCGGCAATCACGCCAAGGCGTCCGGCAAAAAGCTGCATGGCGGCAAAGGCACTGGTTTCCATGCCTTGGCTGGCACCAGCGGCATAGCCCAGATGGCGTGCCTCGCGTGATGCTTTCCACCATCCTTTAAAGCCATCTCGGATGCCATAAAGCGCGTGGTTTTTCATCAGAAGGATGTAAACAAGCAGGCTGAGCGCCATGATCCAACGGATCACGCTTGATGTCCAAGCAGCCCCCTCGGCCCCGAGTTCAGGCAACCCAAATGCGCCATAAACCAACCCGTAATCCAGAAACAGGTTAATCACATTGGCCCCGATCATCAAAACCATGCCAGGTATCGGCCGCTGCAATCCTTCAAGGAAAAAGGCACAGGTTATATAGATCAATGCGGCTGGCATGCCGATCGCAAGAACTTTGGCAAGGTAGCCTGCATTCTCGGTAATCTCGGCCGGTTGCCCGGTAATGATAAACAGAAGTTCTGAATGCCAAGTCAGCAGCGTAAACAAGATGCCGACCAAGATGGCATAGGGCATGGCATTGCGCCAAACTGCCCCCGCCGCCAAAAGGTTTTCGCGCCCATTGGCATGTGACGTCATGATCATGACACCGGTCAAAAGACCAATGCCCGTGACCATAAGCGAGGTGAAAGGCGCATGCGCGACGTTAAGATAGGCCAAACCCGCACTGTCATAGTTGCCAACGATAATGGTATCGACAACAGCCATGATCAGCATGCCAAGCCTGGCAATGGTGACCGGCAGGGCAAGGCGAAACAGTTCGCTTAAATGGCGCTTCACCCGGTTATTGGGATAAAGCGGGGTTGGCGAAATGCTTGGATCGGGCGGTGGCGGGGCCACTGTCCCATCCTGTGGGGCGATCGTCATTGGAACATTCCCTGTTTTCTTTATTTATGGTGGCAACCAGATCCGGCGATGGTGGTGGCAATACCGGATCGGGCTGCGCCTTATGCCCCAATATGGTCGGGGGGTCTTTATCTGTGTGCGGCGAACGGGCGGCGCGGAATGGCCATCAGCAATTTGGCCGGATCATCGGTAATCACGGATGTGACCCCCCATGAAAACAGCTCCTTGGCCCGATCGACATCATTAATGGTATAGCAAACCAATGGCACACCGGCATCGACAATCTCGGCCGCGCTGACCGGGGTCAAAGCGGCGTGATCGATATGAATGGCTGATGCCCCAAGGTGCTCATATTCCGACTTCCAGTCTTTGGGCAGGGTTTCAAGCAACCAGCCGCATGGAAGTTCCGGGGCGTGTTTGCGCATCTCGGCAACCGCGATGTCATCAAAGCTTGAAATCAGGATCGGTAGCTTCTTGGCTTTGCCAAGTTCGGCAATTACCTCATGGCACAGGCGCACTGGATCACAGCCAGACGGCTTGATCTCAAGGTTCGCGCCCATATCCATAAAATAAAGCGTCTCAAGCGTATCGGTCAGGGTCGGGATACGCTCACCCTTATATATGTCAGAGAACCAGCCACCGGCATCAAGCTCACGCAAGGCCGCCAGTTCGGTTTCAAAGATCGGGCCG
>OZ245802.1:2462500-3622500 GCA_965228275.1 Thalassospira sp.
CCCACCACTTTCTCAAGTGGCGCGCCGCCGCCGGCCAACCCGGCGCGCAAAGCAAACCACTGACTAAAGTTACAGTTCCTTTGACAGTTCTTCATGCAGGTTGATCGTTGCCACTTGGTAATGCCTGGATTTTGTCCATGCATGTCGGGTTGGCGGGTGGCGACATGCACTGAATGCGGATGCATTCAGAAAGCTAACACGGGGGTGTAGCTCAGTTGGGAGAGCGCCTGCTTTGCAAGCAGGAGGTCATCGGTTCGATCCCGTTCACCTCCACCAAGTTATATTTGGTGCTCAAGCGCCGCCGCCGACCTCCGTCGGCTTAGGCTTACGCGCTATCGAGCGCGGCGATCCAGTCGGATCGCGGGAGCATCAAGTTTGGTGAGAACGGTTTTGAAGATGAACGTTATCGCGACACCGACGGTGTCAAAGAGGTTTGGGAGATACTGAGATATCTAGTCGAGAGACTGGATGACAAGATGTTTGACATTGTGAATAGGGAATATGAAGAGAACGGATCTTTCCGTTGTGATTTTTCGCAACGAAAGAACGTGATCGCGAACTAGTTGTGTATTGTGGTTTTGCAGGTTTTACCCCTGCGCAAGCCGCAGCACAGTTAGCTGAGGGATCTCTCAAGCATAATAAGGGCATTTGGTGGATGCCTTGGCGTCAAGAGGCGATGAAAGACGTGGCACTCTGCGATAAGCTACGGTGAGCCGAGAGCAGGCTTTGACCCGTAGATTTCTGAATGGGGAAACCCCACCCAATAGGGTGATCCTGTCGTGAATACATAGCGGCAGGAGGCGAACCCGGTGAACTGAAACATCTCAGTAACCGGAGGAAAGGACATCAACCGAGACTTCGCTAGTAGCGGCGAGCGAACGCGAACCAGGCCAGTGGCTTATGCATAAGAACCGGAACGATCTGGAAAGGTCGGCCATAGTGGGTGATAGCCCCGTACGGGTAGAAATTGCATAAGTCCTCGAGTAGGGCGGGACACGTGAAATCCTGTCTGAACATGGGGGGACCACCCTCCAAGCCTAAGTACTCCTTGACGACCGATAGTGTACCAGTACCGTGAGGGAAAGGTGAAAAGCACCCCGATAAGGGGAGTGAAATAGTTCCTGAAACCGGATGCCTACAAGCAGTTGGAGCCTCTTTATGGGGTGACAGCGTACCTCTTGCATAATGGGTCAGCGAGTTAGTCTTACAAGCAAGCTTAAGCCGTTAGGTGTAGGCGCAGCGAAAGCGAGTCTTAATAGGGCGATTGAGTTTGTGGGATTAGACCCGAAACCAGGTGATCTAGCCATGAGCAGGTTGAAGGTGATGTAACAGTCACTGGAGGACCGAACCCACGTCTGTTGAAAAAGACGGGGATGACTTGTGGTTAGGGGTGAAAGGCCAATCAAACCTGGAGATAGCTGGTTCTCCGCGAAATCTATTTAGGTAGAGCGTCAGACGAATACCTTCGGGGGTAGAGCACTGAATGGGCTAGGGGGCCTCACCGGCTTACCAAACCTAATCAAACTCCGAATACCGAAGAGTACTATCTGGCAGACAGACTACGGGTGCTAAGGTCCGTGGTCGAGAGGGAAACAGCCCAGACCGCCAGTTAAGGTCCCAAAGTTGTGGCTAAGTGGGAAAGGATGTAGGACGGCCAAGACAACCAGGACGTTGGCTTAGAAGCAGCCATCGTTTAAAGAAAGCGTAACAGCTCACTGGTCTAAATAAGCTGTCCCGCGCCGAAGATGTACCGGGGCTCAAGCCACACACCGAAACTGCGGACTTGTCTTTGACAAGTGGTAGCGGAGCGTTCCGTAAGCCTGTGAAGGTGTACCGTAAGGTATGCTGGAGGTATCGGAAGCGAGAATGCTGACATGAGTAGCGATAAAGGGAGTGAGAACCTCCCTCGCCGAAAGCCCAAGGGTTCCTGCGCAAGGCCAATCCGCGCAGGGTGAGTCGGCCCCTAAGACGAGGCAGAAATGCGTAGTCGATGGGAAACAGGTTAATATTCCTGTACCCGTGAGAAGTGACGGCCTCTGGAAGTAGTTTTTCCTTATTGGATTGGAGAAGCTGCCAAGGAGGTCCAGGAAATAACTCTCACATATGGACCGTACCCCAAACCGACACAGGTGGGCAGGTTGAATATACCAAGGCGCTTGAGAGAATGGTGTTGAAGGAACTCGGCAAATTGCCCCCGTAACTTCGGGAGAAGGGGGCCCACCGTGAAGGCAACTTTACGGTGGGGGCACAGACTAGGGGGTGGCGACTGTTTACTAAAAACACAGGGCTCTGCGAAGTCGCAAGACGACGTATAGGGTCTGACGCCTGCCCGGTGCCGGAAGGTTAAGAGGAGATGTGCAAGCATTGAATTGAAGCCCCGGTAAACGGCGGCCGTAACTATAACGGTCCTAAGGTAGCGAAATTCCTTGTCGGGTAAGTTCCGACCTGCACGAATGGCGTAACGACTTCCCCACTGTCTCCAACACCAACTCAGCGAAATTGAATTCTCCGTGAAGATGCGGAGTACCCGCGGTCAGACGGAAAGACCCCGTGCACCTTTACTACAGCTTTGCAGTGGTATCAGGATGTGAATGTGCAGAATAGGTGGGAGGCTTTGAAGCCATGGCGCCAGCCGTGGTGGAGCCACCTTTGAGATACCACCCTTTTGCTTCCTGATATCTAACCGAGGTCCGTTATCCGGATCCGGGACCCTGCATGGCGGGTAGTTTGACTGGGGCGGTCGCCTCCCAAAGAGTAACGGAGGCGCGCGATGGTAGGCTCAGGCTGGTCGGACATCAGCTTAAGAGTGCAATGGCAAAAGCCTGCCTGACTGCGAGACTGACAAGTCGAGCAGAGACGAAAGTCGGTCATAGTGATCCGGTGGTCCCGCGTGGAAGGGCCATCGCTCAACGGATAAAAGGTACGCCGGGGATAACAGGCTGATACTCCCCAAGAGTCCACATCGACGGGAGTGTTTGGCACCTCGATGTCGGCTCATCACATCCTGGGGCTGGAGCAGGTCCCAAGGGTTTGGCTGTTCGCCAATTAAAGTGGTACGTGAGCTGGGTTTAGAACGTCGTGAGACAGTTCGGTCCCTATCTGCCGTGGGCGTAGGATACTTGAGAAGAGCTGTCCCTAGTACGAGAGGACCGGGATGGACGCACCTCTGGTGTACCGGTTGTTCCGCCAGGAGCATCGCCGGGTAGCTAAGTGCGGAAGGGATAACCGCTGAAAGCATCTAAGCGGGAAGCCCCCTTCAAGACTAGGTATCCCTATCAGATCCCTGGAAGACCACCAGGTTGATAGGCTGGGTGTGGAAGCGCAGCAATGTGTGAAGCTAACCAGTACTAATTGATCGATCGGCTTGATTGATCCCTCTTGCTACTGTCCTGCAATATGACTTGCGCAGCGGTAAAATCAGCAAGACCAATACAATACGCACCAACAATAGTTCACGATCTTACGAAATATCCGATCTCTTCGCTGTGTTTTGACGGCCCGGTGGCCATAGCGGCCGGGAACCACCTGATCCCATCCCGAACTCAGAAGTGAAACCAGCCTGCGCCGATGGTACTTTGTCTTAAGGCACGGGAGAGTAGGTCACCGCCGGGCCTTCTAAACACAGCAATTCATATTCCCTATACTCAACCAAACATCAAACGCCGCTTCAAACATGACGCGGCGTTATCTGTTTAAGCCTCAAGCGTAAACAGACCACTGACGCGGGGTGGAGCAGCCCGGTAGCTCGTCAGGCTCATAACCTGAAGGCCGCAGGTTCAAATCCTGCCCCCGCAACCAAAAAGACAAACCCCGCCTTCGGCGGGGTTTGTCTTTTTAGTCTTGGGTCAGTATTCGAACCCTCAATCTTACTGTGCTTATACGCTGAAACCGCGCGCAGACTGCGCGGGTTCTTTGCGAACTTGGTAATCGCCTAATCTTGCCTTTCTCCAATAACCTTATCCACAACACCCGCCTCTAACAACTCTTCCTCACTCGGAAACCAGATCCCCGATGCCGGGGTCAGAAAAACCTGTCTGAGAAACTCCTCCGATATTCCCTGTTCCCGATAGAACCGAACTTCTTTCTCCTGCTCACCCTTGAGATCATAAAGAGGTGTCGGTTTATCGAGTTCGAGTTTGTACTGATGAAAGCCGAGTTGAGCCTTTGGTCCGAGATAACGTTTGGCACCACCGATGAAAGCAGTCGTGCAAGCGGACTTGCAGATGTCGACCACATAGGTGTTGAGATTTCGATTTCTGATCAGATAAGCAACACCCCGACCCTCATAGATATGTCCGCCTTCACTGCTTAAAATGATCCCCGTCACTTCTGGGTATTGATCAAGAAGGGCGGTCAGTTTCTGCGTCATGCCATGTGTGAAGGTGCCGGTTAGAAGGACATGTGTCTCATCGGCATTGAGGCTCAGCGAATATTGCGCAGCACGGGCATCTTCAAGTGCTGTCGGGTTGACCGGTATGAACCGTTCTGGTGTCAGTGCCCGGAACGAGGCGGCAATGCTCATGAACGTAAACGTGAGGCAAAGCGCGATTGCGACATAGGCAATGCAGGTCCAGATGTTGGCAAGGATACTTGATAGATGTTTGGTCGCGCGCAGAACCCCGACCACCTGCCAGACAAAGACAATGCCGTGAAACAGGAAGGTGAAGGTGATGGTCGCCACCAGCGCCTCAACACGTTCAGGGATGAATGGTGGCAGGGTATATCTGTCAGCAAACAGGATGATGGCGCGCAGCAGGACCAGGTTGACAAGCAGCGCATGAAAAAGCGCGTGCTTGCCCTGCCAATGATCCCGGATATAGCGCAACCAACCTGTCCCCTGATTTATGATGCCTTAACGGGCTTGGTTAACGCCGGACCTGTTCCAGGAACCTTGCGACTTCGTTTTGCAGGCTTGATGACGTGGTTTCGAGTTTTCGGGCGGCATCAAGAACGCTTCCTGAAATTGTGCCAACTTCTTCGGATGCGTTATTTACCCCGACGATGTTTGTCGTGACTTCTTGTGCAGCCGCCGCCGCCTGATCGATGTTGCGTGCGATCTCGCGGGTGGCAGCGGTTTGTTGTTCGACGGCGGCAGCAACCGATGCTGCGATCTGATCAATGCGGGTGATGGTTTCACTGACATTGCGGATCGAGATTTCAGCTTCGCCCGTGGTGGCCTGAACGGCCTTGATCTGGCTTTCGATTTCCTCTGTCGCCTTGGCGGTTTGACTTGCGAGGTTTTTGACCTCGTTTGCGACCACGGCAAAGCCTTTGCCTGCATCGCCGGCACGCGCGGCCTCGATCGTGGCGTTAAGGGCAAGCAGGTTGGTTTGTTCGGCGATGTCCGTGATCATTTTAACGACCTCGCCAATATGTCCGACAGCGGTCACGAGTTCCTGAATGCTGCGTTCAGAGCCTTGTGCCTGTGTCACGGCTTCTGCGGCGACCTTGGCCGATTCAGACACCTGATGGGAAATCTCGGAGCTTGAAGATGTAAGCTCCTCAGTTGCGGATGCCACGGTTTGCACGTTGGTGGATGCTTCTTCGGACGCGGCGGCAACAGCGGTTGCTTTGGTTCGCGTGTCTTCGGCGGTTTTCGACATGGATTTCGCCATGTCGTTTAGCTCATGCGATGAGGCACCGACTTCACCAACCACACCACCAACCGAGGTTTCGAAGTTATCGGCCATTTCATGGAGCAAACGGCGCTGTTCTTCGCGATTGCGGATTTCGGTTTGGCGTTGATCTTCTTCGAGTTGTTTTTGGCGCAGCAATCCTTCGCGGAAGACGGAAACCGCACGCACGATCTTGCCGACCTCGTCATTGCCGTCACGTGTCGGAATGGCGATGTTGGTGTTGCCAGCGGCAAGCTCGTTAATGACCTCGGTAATGCCGCGGATCGGGCCGGAAATACGTGTGGCGACCAAGGCGACCACGACAATGGCGATGGCCACAATGATCAGTGAAACTATGCCTGTTTGCAGGAAGGATGCGTTGATCGGGCCCAAGATGGCCTCGGCCGGCGCTTCGACGACTAGGAAGCATTGAATGATCGGCATCCAGGAAGAGCCAATAATCATCTCGCCATTCGGGCTTTCATAGCTTGTGATATTGACCGGGGTATTTGGCGTGTTTTGCAGAAGCTGATCGGTGGCACCCTCCATGCCCGGCAGTTCGCGCATATTGACCTGATCGACCAGTTTGGAATCCTTATGGATGCGGATCAGACCATCCTTGCCGACCAGATAGGCTTGCCCGCCTGATCGCGAGCCGAGTTTTGATATCTGATCGGCAAGCGCACTTGCATTTACGCCAACACCGGTTGAAGCGAGCTTGCCCGCATGCTCGATGCGGTAATTGATAAACACGCTCCAGGCATCAAGCGCCTCGTCATGGTCGATATTGAGCTCGAATTCATTGCCGCGTTCAAGGAATGGGTCGAACCAGAATTTCATCCCGGCTGCGGCCTTTTCATTCGGGCCGCTTACATCGTAATAGGTGCGCGTGGCGTTAGAGGCAAAAGTGATCGACATGGCGCCGGTCCAGTCGACGATTGATTGCGCATATTTCTTCCAAGTGGGCAGCCATGACGGGTCTTCGCCATTGGCAAACCAGTCAAGAATGATCGGGTTTTTGGCAACCGAACGGCTGGCCGTGACATAGGCGTTGAGCTGATTTTCAAGCCCTTGCCGCATGGCGGTAACGGTTGCGGGAAGTTCGTTTTGTTCAAGCCTGCTTGTGACCATGCCCTTGGTTTGAATGAAACTGACGGTGCCAGTGATGGCAACGGTGGCAACCAGCAGAATGCTGACCACCAGCATCAGTTTCTTACGGATGCTGAGATCCTGAATATTCATTTTCCACTTCCCTCTTTCCCGGCCATGACGGGGACCCGTTTTTTGCGTTTTGATTATCGGGTCACACATGGCTATGCGCTTGAATACCTACATGTGGCAAGCCAGCCGGGATTTTAAATACCAGTGATTTAACAATTCAGGGTTGGGTGGGCGGATGTGATAGGATCGAGATGGTCAGGACATAGATGCAATCCAAAGTGCTTTTCGTGCGTATCAAATTCAGCGGATCGGAACTCGAGATGAAAAACCAGTGGAGGACAGATCATGAAGGCGACAGGGAAGTTGTTTGGTCTTGCGAGCATATTGATGTCTGCCGGGCTGGCATTTGGGACTTCAGCACAGGCAAATACTGTAAAGGTTACGCCGCTTGGTGCGGTTGATGGTGAATTTTGCCCACTTGATCGGGCGATGATTTTTGAAGACCCGGACGGTACGCGTATTTTGTACGATACCGGCCGGACAGTCGCCGGGCCCGATGACGCACGGCTTGGCAACATTGATGCGGTTTTATTAAGTCACATGCATGGGGATCATCTTGGTGATCGCCATATCGAAGCAGTGAATGCCAGCGAGTGTGGCAAGCCATCCTTCCCGGTGGATGTGCGATCCGTTTCCAACACAGTGCAGATCGCCAAGGCAAAAGACGCCCTGATCGTGACGGGCAGTGAAATGCCCCCGATCCTGGGCGGGAAGCTTGAAAGTATCGGCGGCGATCCGAAAAAGTCGGTGCTGGTCCGCTTTGGTGCATCACGCATGGTTGGCGGAGTGAGCATCACGACAGTCCCCGCAGTTCATAGCAACGGGGTGTCGGGTGACTTCCTTGGCGGGCCTTTGGGTGAGATGCTTAAAACATCTGGCGTAACGGCATACGCCGGGCCGCCGACGGGCTATGTTCTGACCTTTTCGAACGGGCTTGCGGTTTATCTGTCGGGCGATACCGGCATCACGGCCGAGCAGGACAAGGTTGTGCGTGGTCATTATGGCGCAAAACTTGTGGTGATGAATATCGGTGATACCTACACCACGGGGCCAAGCGAGGCCGCCTATGTGATCAATGATTTGATCATGCCGGCCTCTGTCATTCCATCGCATGCCAATGAATGGGCAACCGATGGCGGTAAGGTTCGTGAAGGTACGCGGACCGAGGCCTTTATTGCCGCAGTCAATGTTCCGGCCCATGTGCCGCTAAGTGGCAAAACGATGGCGTTTGATGCAGGTGGTCTTTGCACTATGGGGTGTTAGGTCAAGGTATTGACGTACATGATCAAGGGCGGGGTTTCCCCCGCCCTTGGCATTTGTAGGAAATTGCCGGGCGCGGGCTGCATTACAGCTCAGAGATGTCTGCAAAAACAAGATAATCGATAATCTGATGTCCATTGAACCGAAGGATGGTTGAGAAGTGGGCGGTGTGCTTGCTGCCATTCAGGCGGACATAGTTAACCGAGCCATGGCAGATGGTTGTATCGACCGTAGTATAGATATCATCAATTTGGTGAGACATGCTTTTGATGCTGGCAAAGAATGACTGATTGGCAGCCAGAACGTGTTCTTTGCCTGTGATCGCTGAGTGATTGCCGATACGAAATCGCACGTTATCGGCAAGGTGTTTTGCCAATTCATCAATGTTCTTCTGGTCAACAGCGAGACGGTAGAGGTCATTGACAAGGGCATGCCGGCTTTGATGCGGCAAGTTATCATCGCGGGTGCCAATGCGAATGATGTTTGAGGTTTCACCCCCATACATGTTTCGTTTTTCGGCGTCGTCACTGAAATACTGGATGAACTCGAATTCAAATCCGGCCGGATCGGTGAAATAGATCGTCTTGCGGTATGGGTGATCAGCCCCGATTGTTCCAATGACATAGCCATGGTTTTGCAAGCGATTTGAAATGCCGTCGACATCGTCTACAGCAAAGCCGATATGTGCCAGCCCCGGCATGTTGCTTTTTAGGTCGCGATTCGCTGCGTCATCACCGCTGTTGAGCGTGATGTATTGATCATCTGTGCCGACATGTACCCACGCACGTTTCTGACCGTACCAGTCACCCGTGCCTTCGCCGCGGACTGTCCAGGACGGGAATGCGGTCTGGATGAATTCCAGCGTGGCAGCGACATCTTTGACAACCAGATTAACATGTTCGAGATAAAACATTTCGCACTTCCTTTTGAGAATTTTGGGAAGTTGGAAGCCTACTTAGTTTACTCTGGCGTTATAATCACATAGATGGGAAAGTAATTGTTGAGTTAATCTCAACCACTGGATCGATGTGAAAGATATCAACGCCACAGCAATTTTTGCAGCAGTCGTCGATGCCGGAAGCTTTTCCGGTGCCGCCGATAAGCTTGGTGTGACAAAGTCCGCTGTAAGCAAACGCATCACCGGGCTCGAAGAAAGACTTGGTGTCAAACTTCTTGTCAGGACAACCCGCAAACTAAGTTTGACCGAAGCAGGACAACGTTATCTCGTTCATGTGCAGACGGCGCTGCGCGCGATTGAGGATGCGGAATTTGCAGCAACCGAGTTGCAGCAAGTCCCCCAGGGAACCTTGCGCATCAGTGCACCGATGTCCTTTGGTCGACTTCATGTTGCGCCGGAGATCCCCAAATTTCTTCGCGCCTATCCGGAAATCACAGTGCAGCTTGATATGAGCGATGTAACCCACGACCTTGTGTCGGATGGCTATGACATTGCCCTGCAGGCTGGCGCGTTAAGCGAAACAACTTTGATTGTCCGAAAACTGGCACCGTTGCGAAGTGTTTTGTGTGCGTCAAAGGACTATGTCGAACAGCATGGTCAGCCGTTAAGCCCGGAAGAACTCATTGATCATAATTGTCTTCTTTACAGCTATCACACCTCGATCAATGAGTGGGTGCTTGCGAAGGATGGTGATGAGGTTCGTGTTCAGGTGTCTGGCAACTATCAGGTCAACAACAGCGAAGCCTTGCTTGAAGCAGTAACCCAAGGGATCGGCATCGGCCGGTTGCCAACTTTCGTTGCCGGAGAGGCGATAAAGGCAGGTCAACTGGTTCCGGTTCTGAAGGATTACGACATGCCATCAAAGTCGCTTTATGCGGTGTTTCCTGAACGCAAATATCTGCCAATGAAGGTGCGTGTTTTCATCGATTTCATTGTTGAGTGTTTTGGTGGCTCCATGCCGTATTGGGATCGTTATTAAGCCAAACGGCTGCCTTTACCGGTACTGTTCATTTTGACGATGTGTGAATGCAGTGGCATTATCTGTTTGATTGTAAATGTAAAATCAAAGGTATCGTCATGAAGGTCGGAATTGTCGGGTCTGGCATGGTTGGAAGTTCGGCTGGCTATGCATTGGCCGTGATGGGACTTGCCAGTTCGGTTGTTCTGGTTGACCAAAACCATGATCTTGCGGTCGCGCAGGCCGAAGACATTGCCCATGCAGTACCGTTCATGTCCTCCACCATTGTTGAGGCCGCCGATTATGACGGGCTTTTGGGTGCCGCAGTCGTGATCCTTGCCGCGGGTGTTAGTCAGAAGCCTGGCGAAACCAGACTGGCGCTTCTTGAACGCAATGCTGCTGTCTTCAAGGATGTGGTGGGCAAGGTGTTAAAGGTCGCACCGGATGCGATTTTGCTGATTGCATCAAACCCGGTCGATATCATGACGCAGATTACCCAACGTATTTCCGGGCTTCCGGCCAATCGCGTGATCGGGTCTGGCACCATCCTTGATACTGCGCGGTTCCGAAGCCTTTTAGGCCGTCATTTGGGTATTTCACCGCAATCGGTGCATGCCTATGTGCTCGGTGAACATGGCGATAGCGAAGTTCTGGCTTGGTCCAATGCCAAGGTGGGATCGCTTTCGCTGGCCGAGATTGCAGCACAGGTCGGATCACCGATTACCCAAAATGTGCGGGCAACCATTGATGATGGCGTGCGCAATGCGGCCTATAAGATCATCAAGGGCAAAGGGGCGACCTATTACGGGATTGGTGCAGGATTGGCGCGGATTGTTAAGGCGATTGCTGCGGATCAACATGATGTTCTGACGGTATCGTGCGTTACGCCCGAAGTTGCCGGTGTAAGCGACATTGCGCTTTCGATCCCGCGTGTGATCGGGGCAAACGGGATTGAGACGGATTTGATGCCTGATATTGACGCCCAAGAGGCAGAAGGGCTGGCCAAAAGTGCGCAACTTCTAAAAGACAGTGTTGAATCGATCAGTCTGTAAGATCGGGCTGTGGTGACGTGGCCAGCGCAAAGCCCCGTTTGGAGCGGATGCTGCGCAAGGTCATGCCAAAGCTTTGCGAAAAAGCACGGCTGAGTGTTGCGGTACTTTTAAATCCGGTTTGAAGGGCAATTTCCGACAGCGGCAAATCCGTCGCACCGGCCAAATCACGCGCCCGACCAAGTCGCAGCATTTGATAATATTTCCCCGGCGCCATTTGCAGATTGTCGTGAAAGACACGATCAAGGCTGCGCATGGAGCATCCCACCTGTTTGGCGATGGATTTAAGGGCTATTGGCTCTTCGATATGGGCTAGCATCAGGTTGAGTGCGCGGCGCAAAAACTCGGTCCCCGGTCCGTCAATGCGATCAGCTCCGCGCGTCAGGCGATACTGGTTTTCCGCGTCATAGACGAACATGTTGCTGACATCAAAGGCAACTGCCGGGCCGAACTGATCGGTGATGATGTGGAGCATCAGTTCCATCACGGTTGAGGCCCCGCCAGACGTGATCATTTTACCATCCTGAACAAAACGATCGCGCGACACCTTCACATCGGGAAATTGTTCGGCGAACTGATCAAGTTCCTGCCAATGAATGGTGGCGGATTTGTCATTAAGCATATTGCAGCTGGCAAGGATCCATGCAGCTGTATCAAGGCCAACAACATGGCGCGCATGTTGCGCAACATAGCCAAGCCTTGCGCGTGTTTTCGCATTGATCTGATCGCGCATGCCATATCCCGAAATCACCACCAGATAATCAATCCCGCCAGATGGTTTGACGTCACCCAATGATGTTTCGGGGGTGATGACCAAACCGCTGGAGCTTGTCGCGGGTTCGCCGGTGATGGTGCAGATCGTCCAGGTAATATCAGGCCCGTTTGGTTGCCCCTTGGCCGCGCGAAGCGGTTCAAGTGCGCTGGCCAGCACCATGTTTGAAAATCCATCAAACAGGACAAGGACAAATCGGTTGGGTCCGGTTGGATGTGCGTTTGGCATGAAATGCAAATTAAAGGGCGGAAATTGCAAAATCAATAAGCGTGATATTGGCTACGCTTTTGCCAGCATTTCATCGGTTGTCTTAGCAAGAGGTCATCATGCCCCTGACAATGAATAAACAGGTTTTCATTACCGCTGCCGTCACCGGATCGGGTGGCACACAGGATAAATCCCCCCATGTTCCGCGCTCACCCGAAGAAATCGCCAACAGTGCGATTGATGCGGCCAAGGCCGGGGCGGCCGTGGTGCATTGTCATGTGCGCGATCCGAAAACCGGCGCACCGTCGCGTGATATTGGCTATTACCGGGAACTGACTGAACGGGTTCGTGCTGCTGACGTCGATGTTGTCCTGAACCTTACAGCCGGGATGGGCGGGGATATTGTTTTTGGCTCGACCGAGGCACCCCTGCCGGTCAATGAAGGCGCAACCGATATGATCGGGGCGACCGAACGCATGGCGCATATCGCCGATTGCCTGCCGGAAATCTGTACGCTTGATTGCGGTACGATGAACTTTGCCGAAGCTGACTATGTCATGACCAATACGCCGGGCATGTTGCGCGCCATGGGGCAAATGATGACCGATCTTGGCGTTAAGCCCGAGATCGAGGCATTTGATACCGGGCATCTGTGGTTTGCCAAGCAACTGGTGTCTGAAGGCATCCTTAGAAGTCCGGCACTGGTGCAGCTTTGCATGGGTATCCCGTGGGGTGCGCCCAATGATCTCAACACATTCATGGCGATGGTGAATAACGTGCCCGCTGATTGGGATTGGTCGGCATTTTCCATCGGACGGGATCAGATGCCCTATGTTGCCGCAGCCGTTCTGGCGGGTGGGAATGTCCGTGTCGGCCTTGAAGACAATATCTATCTTTCCAAAGGCGTTCTTGCCACCAATGCGCAGCTGGTTGAACGTGCCGTCGGGATTATTGAGGGCATGGGGGCCACCGTGATCGGCCCGGATGCGGTGCGCAAGAAGCTTGGCCTGACCAAGCGGGAGCCAAGTTGATGAGCAATACAGCGAACAAAAAGGCCGCGATCATTGGCGGCGGTGTGATTGGTGGTGGCTGGGCTGCGCGTTTCCTTTTGAATGGATGGGATGTCGCGGTATTTGATCCGGACCCACAGGCGGAGCGCAAAATCGGTGAAGTGATCGAAAATGCGCGCAGGAGCCTTCCGGCACTTTATGACCGTGCTTTGCCGGCAGAAGGCAAACTGACGTTCCATCAGGACATGGAAAGTGCGGTATCAGGTGCTGCATGGATTCAGGAAAGTGTTCCCGAACAACTAGCCCTGAAACACAAGATCCTTGCGCAAATTCAGGAGCACGCCCCAAAGGATTGTCTGATCGGATCATCGACATCGGGATTTAAGCCAAGCGAGCTTCAGGAAGGGTCATCCAATCCCGGTCAGATCATGGTCGCCCATCCATTTAACCCGGTTTATTTGCTGCCGCTGATCGAGGTTGTGCCATCCGGTGCGACGGACGCCCCGGTGGTTGAAGCCGGGTGCGAAACGTTGCGTTCTGTGGGGCTAAAGCCGCTTGTTGTCCGCAAGGAGATTGATGCGCACATCGCTGATCGCCTTTTGGAGGCCGTCTGGCGCGAAGGGTTGTGGTTGGTGCATGACGAGGTCGCCACGACCGAGGAAATTGATGACGCCATCCGGTTTGGCTTTGGCCTGCGCTGGGCGCAGATGGGGCTTTTTGAAACCTATCGCATTGCTGGCGGCGAAGCCGGGATGGAGCATTTCATCGGTCAGTTCGGCCCGGCCCTGAAATGGCCATGGACAAAGCTGATGGATGTGCCGGAACTGACCCCGGAACTGACCGCACGTATTGCGCAGCAATCTGATGATCAGTCCGGTCATATGTCGATCCGTACGCTGGAGCGGCTTCGCGATGACAATCTTGTCGGCATGATGCGCGCGCTTAAAAAGTCGGGCAGTGGGGCCGGTGGCACCATCAATACGCATGAAGCATCATTGCCAACTGCATCAAATCTTGATGATCTTCCGGTCACGGTGGACCGCCAAATCCCGCAAAGCTGGACAGATTATAACGGGCATATGAATGAAGCCCATTATGTCGAGGTGAGCGCGCAGGCAAGCGACCGCTTCATGGAAATGATCGGTGCGGATGCCGATTACATTTCCGCGGGCAGCAGCTATTTCACGGTTGAGAACCATGTTTGTTACCTTGATGAAATCAAGGCCGGGGATCGGATCACAGTGACCACGCAGGTCATCCGGGGTGAGGGCAAAAAGCTTCATCTGTTCCATCGACTGACTACGGCCGATGGCGCGATTGCAGCAACGGTTGAAACCCTGCTTTTGCATGTCGATCTGAAAACGCGACGGACGTCCGAGCCGGGATCGGTGGTGGCGGCTAACCTTGGCGAAATTGCCAAGCTTCATAGTGGTTTGCCAAAGCCTGAACAGCTGGGACGTGCGATCGGCTGATTGGGTTGTATTGCTTTTCACAAGCACGACCATCATTTATGCCATAATTACCCCTGCAGTCTTTCACTGCGGGGGTAGTCGCGTTAGGCTGTTGCACGTTTTCCAAAGAGGCATCGTTGATGAAGAACTCAGATCCGGTTTCAACCGACATTGCGTATGATCCGATGCCCGAAGAAGACGGCATTCGATCCTTCATTACCAAATGCGATGCGTTCTATCCGCCCGATGCGGTTGCCGCCGGGATCGAGCAACAGCGCGTCTGGTATGATGCCCTTTGCGCGGAATTTGCCTTCCCGCATCCCGATGGCATGCAGGTCGAAGATGACGTCATTGCCGATGTGCCGGTGCGCCATTACCGTCCGGCCAATGTCAGTACCCCGCACAAGATCGTCTATATCCATGGCGGCGGGTTCGTTGTTGGCTCACGCGATAGCCACGATTCCATCTGTGCAGAGATTTCCGGTGCAGCGAGTGCCGAGTTGATTTCGATTGATTACCGTCTGGCGCCCGAACATGTCTGGCCTGCTCAGCACGAAGATTGCCATAAGGTCGTCCAAAGCCTTTTGGCTTCGGGCAAAAAACTTGTGCTGGTGGGGGACAGTGCCGGTGGCATGTTGGCGGCGGGCTTGGCTGTGCGTGCACGCGAAGAGGGCTTTGGCGATCGGATTATCGGGCAGGCGTTGGTCTACCCAGCCCTTGGTGGTGATTTGAATTGGCCAAGCTATGGGCAGATGGCCAATGCGCCGGGACTTAGCACGGATGACGTGATTTATTACCGCGATGTGCTAAAGGCGCCGATGGATGATCCCTATGCCCACGCGCTGTCGGTTGATGATCTGCGTGGATTGCCGCAAACCTACATCACGTCAGCCTATTTTGATCCGCTGCGTGATGACGGACGCGAATTTACCGCGCGTTTGGCACGTGCAGGCATTTCGGTGCAGTACCGTGAAGAGCCACAATTGATCCATGGGTGGCTGCGTGCACGTCATTCAAGTGACGGTGCCAAGGCGGGCTTTACGCATCTGTGTGATGCGATTACGGCGATGGTTGCCAGGGATTAAATAAACCAAAGATACCGATATCAAAAAGGGCCGGATAACCGGCCCTTTTCTTTTGTGTTTTACATGAAGTTGCGCGGGATGGTTTTTTCCCACTTCTTTTCAAACACCTGTTGATTGTCCTCATACCCGATCACCCATGCCGAGACATACCAATTGTCACGATCGCAGCTGAGTTCTGCATGGCAATCGGTGCGGACAAACCAGCCATCACGGGTCAGATCACAGGTCCATGCGGCTTCTCCGCGCATTGATGTCGGATCAAGCGGATTGATCGACCAGGTTTCGCTGCGCACTTCGCGGGTCGAAAGGCGGGAATCCGGATGTTCAAACAAACCGGTATCTTCATAGATGCGATAGCGGGTTTCGTTTTGCGTCAGATTGCGCTGAACGCTGCGTTCGGTCCGGCTTGGTTTATGTTCAATATATTTGGGCAATGGATCGGGATTGTCCGGTTCCTTGACCTCGATCCTTTCATGATCGCCCAGCAATGGCAGATCAAACCGGATCGATGACGGCGCAATCGTCAGGCCCGCATCAAAGGGTGGCGGCAGGATCATTGGCCAGTAGGACGTGGAAAGTGCCAGCCGCAGTTTATGCCCGGCCTTGAAGCGATAGCCACAGGCATCAAGCACCAGCGTTATGGTGACCTTCTTGCCGCGCGGCATCGGTTTTGGATCGGCGTAATTAGCATCCAGATCGCGATGGGCAAGGTTGAGGACGCCGAACGATACGCGGGTCGCAGTTCCGTCGGGATGGACATCAACAAGACGCGCACACAGGTTTGACCAATCTGCATCGCATTCCAGATCGACCGTCAGGATCGGTCGCCCAAGAAGGTCAATCTCGGCCTCAAGTGGGGCGGTTTCAAACACCAGTGATCCGGCATCATCCCCGCGCTGATCAATCGCCATTTCTGCATCGGGTTTCAGGGTGAAATATTCGCCTGATGATGTCCCGGTATCGAGTGGTGATTTCAGATAGATATCTGCGGCTGGTGTTGCTGCATTGTCCGCTGTAAAACCAAGACGACCATCAGCAACATAAAGGCTTCGGGTTTCCGGTTCCGACCAGCTGTCCTTGGCAATCCAGAAGCCAGGATCAATGTCACGACGCGGGGCGGGCTTGACGCCTTCAAGGATATAGGCGCGCATTTGTGGTAGCTCATCGATGCCATTGTCATCACCCCGCAGCCACTTGTTCCACCATTTGATGGCTTCGCCTGTGAAGTCTGCGCGCGGCTTTGGCCACGCGAAATGCGGGTATTTATGCACCCATGGGCCAATCAGGGCCTTGGCGCGATCAGGCATGCCTTCAATCGCGCGCATTGGCGTATTGCGATACCCATCGGCCCATCCGGCCAGAACCATGGACGGGATTTTGACGGCATCGAAATCCTCGCAGATCGAGGCATGCTTCCAAAAGTCATCTCGGGTCTGATGTGATAGCCATTCTTCCAAAAAGAACGGTTCTTCTTTCAGGCGGTGCAGCCACATCGCGCGCCAGTCATCGCCGACCAATGCCGGGTCGGGGGTGCGTGATTGATAGGCCAGCATGGTGGCCGCCCATGAAAGCTGTGCTGCAAGCTGGCAGCCGTTCTTGTAATGGATGTCGTCGTTATAGCGATCCACGGTGGATGCAATCGATATGACCGCCTTAAGCGCCGGTGGGTTAAGGGCTGCGACCTGAAGGCAGTTAAACCCGCCCCATGAGATTCCCATCATGCCAACCGATCCATTGCACCATGGCTGATCAGCAATCCATGCAATCAGCTCACACGCATTGGCAAGTTCAAGTTCGGTATATTCCCCGTCAATCACTCCATCAGATTCACCTGATCCGCGAATGTCGATACGGACACCGGCGATGCCGGCCTTGGCGAATTCTGGATATGTTGCCTCGTCACGAACGCAGGTGCCATCGCCCTTGCGATAGGGCAGGAATTCAAAGACGGCTGGAACCAGATCGGTCTCAGCCCCATCGGGCATCCACATGCGCGCAGCAAGGCGGGTGCCATCGGCAATGGTGATGAAGGTATTTTCAATAACCGTAAAGTCGCGGTCGGACATGGTGGGGCGTCCTTTGGTCTGATGTGGTGTGCACTATTAAGGGTGGCTTAGGTGAAAAGGCGGCCCAATGATGGACCGCCTTTTTTGCATGTTTGGTTCGGTTTGTCAGTGACCGGCACTTTCCATTTTCCGGGTCGCGAGAACCTTTTCCAGCCAACCCAGTTCCATTTCCGGAACCGACTTCAAAAGAAGATCGGTGTAATCGTCAAATGGCGGGTTCAGCACTTCGGAACGTGGGCCGAAATCAACCAGCTTGCCCTGCAACATGACTGCAACCGAGTCCGCGATTGCGCGCACAATTGCGATGTCATGGGTGATGAACAGATAGGATACCTGACGTTCCTTTTGCAGGCGCAAAAGAAGATCAAGAATGCCTTCTGCGACCAGCGGATCAAGGGCCGAGGTCGGCTCATCACACAGGATCAGTTCCGGCTGTGCCGCAAGCGACCTTGCAATCGCGACACGTTGTTTCTGACCACCGGAGAGCTCGGCCGGGTAACGATCAAAGAAGGCCGCACCCATCTCGATTTCGTCGAGAAGTTCGATCACCTTCTTTTTGCGTTCCGCGCCGCGCATGCCGAAATAGAACTGCAACGGGCGCCCAATGATCTGCCCCACCGTCTGGCGCGGGTTCATTGCCGTATCTGCCATTTGATAGATCAGCTGAATACGACGCAGATGATCGCGTGACCGGTCCTTTTGTGCATTGGAAAGCTCTTCACCGGCAAAGGTGACCTTGCCTTCGAACGGCGGCAAAAGACCCGTGATCACACGTGCCAACGTCGATTTGCCAGAACCTGACTCCCCGACAACGGCCAGTGTTTGACCGCGCGGTACATGCAGTGACACGTCATGAAGAACCTGCACGCCATTGCCATACGCTGCCGAGATATTTTCGACCTTAAGTAGCGTATCAGACTGATCGCGGGCTTCTGCCTGCTTGGCCTGACGGACATTAACCAGTGCCTTGGTATATTCCTGACGCGGGTTTTCAATGATCTGTTCGACCGGACCATATTCGACCGTATCACCATTGCGCAGCACCATGATGTCATCGGAAACCTGGGCGACAACGGCCAGGTCATGGGTGATGTAAAGGGCTGCGGTTCCGGTTTTTTCAATCGCGTTCTTGATCGCGGCCAGAACATCAATCTGGGTCGTCACATCAAGGGCGGTGGTCGGTTCATCAAAGACGATCAGTTCCGGATTGGAACAAAGCGCCATGGCCGTCATCGCACGTTGAAGCTGCCCACCCGATACCTGATGCGGGAATCGATTGCCGAAATTCTTCGGATCGGGAAGACCCAGAATTTCAAACAGGTAATCTGCACGTTCGCGGGCTTCCTGACGGGTCATCAGGCCGTGTTCGACCGTGGCCTCAATCACCTGATCACCCAGCTTGTGCGCCGGGTTAAAGGATGCTGCGGCCGATTGCGCAACATAGCAAACGCGTGCGCCGCGAATTTGGCGGATACCGTTCTTGTTAAGCTCAAGGATATCCTTGCCATCAAGCATTACCTGACCGCCGGTAATTCGCACACCCCCACGGCCATAGGCAAGTGCCGCCAGACCAATGGTGGATTTGCCCGCACCAGATTCCCCGATCAGGCCAAGAACCTTGCCCTTTTGCAGATCAAAGGAAACACCATGGACAATCTCGATATCCATCGGTGCTTCGCCCGGTGGAAAGATGGTCGCGCCAATGCGCAGATCGCGTACCGATAATAGATCAGACATCGCCGCGGCCTCCTTTCAGGCTGGAAGTACGTTTCAGCAACCAGTCGACAACCATGTTCACGCAGACAGCCAAAGCTGCAATCGCGCCACCCGGAATAAGGGCAGCCTGAATGCCAAAGATGATGCCATCCTTGTTGTCTTTGACCATGCCACCCCAGTCTGCTGCCGGCGGCTGAATGCCAAGACCGAGGAACGACAGGGTGGACAGGAACAGGATCGAGAATGCAAAACGAAGCCCGAATTCCGCCAGAAGCGGGGACAACGTATTGGGCAGGATTTCGCGGAAGATGATCCACATCTTGCCTTCGCCGCGCAGTTTGGCGGCTTCGACAAATTCCATCACGGCAACATCAAGCGCAACAGCACGGCCCAGTCGATAAACGCGCGTTGAATCAAGGATCGCCATGACCGTGATCAGGATGATGATGTTTTGCGGCAGAACCGCCAGAACGACCAGCGCAAAAATCAGGGTCGGGATCGACATCATCAAATCATTCAGACGCGACAATCCCTGATCAATCGGGCCGCCGGAAACGGCTGCCGTGAAGCTCAGGAAAATACCGATCGAGAATGACAGAATGGATGCCGCAAGCGACACAAACAGCGTGGTCTGCGAACCGTAAATCAGACGCGAGAGCAAATCGCGGCCAAGGTTATCGGTGCCCAGAAGATAAAGTTCGTTTGCCGGTTCCCAGACGCCCGCAACAATTTCGGTCTCCCCATAAGGAGCCAGAAGCGGCGCGAAAACGGCACAGACAAACGCAAACAAGATGCCCAGAATTCCGATCCAAGCGGTCAGCGGGATTTCACGTAATCTCATCGCGGATGCCTCAGTCTCGGATTGGCGACAATGGCGACGATATCGGCCACCATGTTGAGCAGGATATAGACCGCAGCAAAGATCAGACCGCAGGCCTGAACCACGGGCATATCGCGCACCGTCACCGCATCAACCATGTATTGGCCCATGCCCGGATAGACAAAGACCACCTCGACCACAACCACGCCGACCACAAGATAGGCAAGGTTAAGTGCAACCACGTTGACGATCGGGGCAATGGCATTGGGTGCGGCATGTTTGACAATCGACTTGAAGGCACCAAGACCTTTAAGCTCGGCCGTTTCCATATAGGCCGATGACATCACACTGATGATAGCCGCGCGCGTCATGCGCATCATATGGGCCAGAACCACCATCACCAAAGTCGCGGTGGGCAAGGCAATTGCGGCCATGCGTTCCGAGAAACTCATGCTGTCATAGACCGTCGACGGGAAGGTCGCGACGCCCAGTTGCACAGCAAAGAATACGATCAGGATATAGCCGATGAAGAATTCCGGCAGCGAGATCGCCGCAAGCGACAGGATATTGATAACCCGGTCAGGCACGCGGTTGCGATAATGCACAGCAACCATGCCAAGACCAACAGCCAGCGGGACAGAAATTGCTGCAGCAAAAAATGCCAGAAACAGCGAATTGCCCAGACGCTTGGTGATCTGTTCGGTCACGGGTGCGCCACTGGCCCAGCTATTGCCGAAATCACCCTGAACAACACCACCCAGCCATTCGAAATAGCGCGTGGTAATCGGACGATCCAGGCCAAGATCGGCCCGAATGTTGGCGACTGCCTGCGGGGTGGCGGATTGACCAAGATAGGTTTGGGCGAAATCGCCCGGCAGGGCTTCGATCCCTGCGAAAATCAGGACTGAAACAGCCCAAAGCAACAACACACTCAAGCCCAGTCGTTCGGCAATCAGAACCGACAACGGATGGGTTTCTTTAAGTCTGTGTCGCGCGGCTCGCACGCCGGCCAAGGGATTGGCCATGAACACATACTCCCATTACTGGCCTGAACGGAAATTCAAGACGGGTGGGAACACATACAAAGGCAAGCCTTGTAACCATCTGGAAATTTCGGTCAGACCAATTGTGAAACACACGGTCGAACAACAAGACGGGGACCACGGTCAAAAATAACCGTGATCCCGCAATCTTCAATCAATGGGGTGCGAAACACCCCGCATGATTAGCTGTTGATCCACAGACGCGATGCGACATAGCCGTTCGACATGTCGTTACCGATGTCCTGAACAAAGCCGGAAACATTGTTCGTCGTGGCATTCACGAAGTCGTTGAACATCGGCAGGATCAGACCGCCGGTGTCACGCACCATCAGTGCCATGTCGTGATACATTTCCTTACGCTTGGCCTGATCAAGTTCGGCGCGTGCTTCAAGAAGGATCTTGTCGAAATCAGTGTTGAGGAACCGGGTATCGTTCCAGTCAGCGGTCGACAGATATGCGGTCGAATACATCTGATCCTGGGTCGGACGGCCGCCCCAATAAGAGGTCGAGAACGGCTGAACGTTCCAGACGTTCGACCAGTAACCATCGCCCGGCTCACGTTTGATTTCGATGTCGATGCCCGCTTTCTTCGCGGTTTCCTGATACAGAACCGCTGCATCAACGGCACCCGGGAAGGCAACATCGGACGTGCGCAGCAGAACCGAACCATCATGGCCCGACTTCTTGAAGTGGAAGGCTGCCTTGTCCGGATCATAAGCGCGCTGCTCGATCCCTTCCGGGAACTGTGCATAGGTTTCGTTGATCGGGAAGTCGTTGCCAACCTTACCGTAACCACCAAGGATCTTCTCGACCATGGTTTCACGGTCCATCGCATATTTCAGCGCCAGACGCAGGTCGTTGTTATCAAACGGTGCGGTGTTGCAATGCATGATGAAGACATAGTGACCACGGCCGGATGTGGTCTGAATTTCAACATTCGGTGCACGCTTGAGAAGACCGACGGTCTTCGGATCAACGCGGTTGATGAAGTGAACCTGACCCGATGACAGGGCTGCCATACGGGCAGTCGCATCGTTCATCACGATCATTTCAACGGAGTCAACAAAGCCACGGTCGCTGCGCCAGTCGTTTTCGTTCTTTACGAAGGTCGCGCGGACACCGGCTTCGAAGTTGTCGAGTTTGAACGGACCGGTGCCGATACCGGCATTCGGGTTTTCAAAACCGCCGTCTGGCTGGATCACGAGGTGATAGTCGCTCAGCAGCAGCGGAAGATCGGCATTGCCTTCGGTCAGGGTGATGACCAGATCGCCGTCTTTGTCTTCGATGTTGCTGATGGATTTCAGAATGCCAAGAGCACCGGATTCCGATTTGTCATCGGTATGGCGGATCAGGGTTTTGAAAACGTCATCGATGGTCAGTTCAGAACCATCGTGGAACATAACACCCTTACGGATTTTGAAGGTCCAGACAGATGCGTCTGCATTCGGCTCCCAGCTTTCAGCAAGTGCCGGAACCGCAAGACCGGTGGTCGGATGGGATTCAACAAGCGTGTCACCCCAGTTACGGTTCATGGCGAAGGTGAACTGCGAAGCCGATTTGGCCGGATCAATCACGTCGGTCGAAGCGCCGCCCTGCAGACCAAGCTTGAGGTGACCACCACGCTTGGGTTCCTGTGCAAGTGCCGAGGTGCCATACAGGCTGGTTGCAGCAGCAAGGGTCAGACCGGCAGCCATGGAACGGCCGATAAATTCACGGCGGTTCATTTCATGTGCACTGACGCGAGACGCAAAATACTTGATAGGGTCAGTCATCCCTGTTCCTTCTCTGATATGTTTTAACTTGTTGATTTATCTATTGGTGTGGCAGTTTCCGCCCGCTGATTTTCTTGGTTTTATTGCGGAGTGGGGTGTCGTTCAGACACAGGAGGCATGTTGCAGTTCGCTGAACTGCCGTCATTTTCATGCCACTGCTTCTGCGCAGTTTGTGAACCCCCTTTTTTGCCACAAAAATCATCCCTTTCGGGTGTGTGCACTGCCACGGGCGTACCCGGAATTGGGTAAGCACCCATCATGTTCGCCTTGCTGACACCTATGATGTTTCAGCCCGGCAGCACATGTTGTGTGGGACAGACAGTGCACTGATCGCAGACATCGTGACATGGGTTGGCAGTAGGCTTCAACCCGAAGTCTTGACGTAGGTGCAAACTTGCGCACCTGAAAATAGATTTTTGTGCCCCGAAACTCTCTGGAAAATAGAATAGACAGTCGATGGATTTGTTTGGAAAAACCCTTGCATCGTAAGGGTTACAGATAGGGTCGGCATTGGTGGGTATATGCATAAATGTTCACATGAAAAATTTTTTATTATTTTCATGTTCGAACATCCAGAACGCGGATTTCTGCATCTTAAGGACCGATCCAAAGGTTAAAAAGTATTCCAACTCGCGATTCGGTCTCATCTGAATTGCCGGATGTCCAACTGTCCGTAATGTCGCAAATCTGCGGTAAATCGTTCTGTTGTCCGTGACGCAGACCGGTTTCTTTATTTCTGCGGGGGGCTTGAACGAGGGGCTTTTTGCTTTAAACAGTGGGCGATGTTACCCTTATCTGACTGTCCTGATTATAGGAAAGACAACTGTTTTCACGGGTGGTGCACATAACGGAGGACTGTATGTATCAGAAGATGCTCGTACCTATCGATTTGGCCCACATTGAGAAACTGGAGAAGGCAATTCAAACGGCTGTCGATTTAGCTGGCCATTATGGCGCGGAAATTTGCTTTCTCGGTGTTGGCTCCAATACTCCATCAGAGGTTGCGCACACGCCAAAAGAATTCGAACAGAAAATGTCCGAATTCGCAAAGGGCATTGGCAGTAAAACCGGTGCCAAAGTTTCCGCCGTCACAGAAATTGCGCATGATCCTGCAGTGGATCTCAGCAAAATTCTTGTCAGCAAAGCCGATGAATTGGGGGCCGATGTCATCGTAATGGCATCACATGTGCCCGGTGTTGCAGATCATATTTTTGCATCACATGGCGGATATGTTGCGTCCCACTCGGATCATTCCGTGTTCCTGGTGCGTTAACAGCACGGATTATTTTATTTGCGGCTAGGGGTAGCTGTAATTTCACCAACCTAGGGAGTTTGAAATGGGGTCAGAAGCTGAGACGGGCATAGAAAGCCCGGACGGAGCAGCGAACCCGATCGATACCGATTACGAAATCGGGCAAGACAATTTCCAAACCCAAGTGGGACCTTTTGGACTGGATGTACATAATCCGGTCTTTCTGATTTCTGGATTGTCGATTGTTGCCTTTGTATTCCTGACACTTGCCTTCCAGGACAGTGTCGGGCCGATGTTTAATGACCTGCGTGGTTGGCTGACATCTACTTTCGACTGGTTCTTCCTGTCAGCAGCAAACGTCTTTGTTTTGCTTTGCCTGTTCCTGATTGTATCGCCGCTGGGCCGTGTGCGCCTTGGCGGTGCTGATGCAACGCCTGACTATTCTTATAGTGGCTGGTTCGCGATGTTGTTTGCGGCTGGGATGGGCATTGGTCTGATGTTCTATGGTGTGTCCGAGCCGATCTCGCATTTCTCGTCTTCAATTGGCGGGACTGCTGTGGGTGATGGTGGCATGCGTACTGACTGGGCTCCGCTTGGTGCGGCGGCTGGTGATGCGGATGCAGCCTTTGATCTTGGCATGGCTGCGACCATCTTCCACTGGGGTCTGCATCCTTGGGCGATCTACGCCACTGTGGCGCTTGCCCTTGCACTGTTTTCCTTTAACAAAGGCCTGCCGCTGACCATGCGTTCGGTGTTCTATCCGATCTTTGGCGAGCGCGTTTGGGGCTGGACTGGCCATATCATTGATATTCTGGCTGTGTTTGCCACCCTGTTTGGCTTGGCAACCTCGCTTGGTTTTGGGGCGGAACAGGCAAATGCTGGTCTCGAATTCCTGTTTGGTATTCCGGTCACAGATGGTTCCAAGGTCTTCCTGATCGTTGCTATTACCGGTGTTGCATTGATTTCAGTGCTGGCGGGTCTTGATGCCGGGGTTAAGCGCCTCTCAGAAATCAACATGGTTTTGGCAGCACTTCTTTTGGTGTTCGTGATCCTCGTTGGTCCGACCATGGACATCATCAAGGGCTTCTTCACATCCCTTGTCGCCTATGTTGAATATCTTCCGGCACTGTCGAACCCGGTCGGCCGTGAAGACACCAACTTCAGCCAGGGCTGGACGTCGTTCTATTGGGCGTGGTGGATTTCCTGGTCACCGTTTGTCGGCATGTTCATCGCACGTGTGTCGCGTGGCCGTACGGTCCGTGAATTCATCACCTGCGTTCTGATCATTCCGTCCCTCGTCTGTGTTCTGTGGATGACCACCTTTGGCGGTACTGCAGTTCACATGGTGACCGAAGGTGTTAGCGCGATTGCCGAGGCCGGTCTCCCGGTGAAACTGTTCGCCATGCTTGAACAGTTGCCACTGCATTCGATTACATCCTTCATGGGTATTATTCTGGTGATCGTCTTCTTTGTGACGTCATCTGACTCTGGTTCGCTTGTGATCGATACGATCACCGCAGGCGGCAAGGTCGATGCACCGGTTCCCCAACGTGTCTTCTGGTGCACTTTTGAAGGTCTGGTTGCTATTGCCCTTCTTCTGGGCGGTGGGCTTGGCGCGTTGCAGGCCATGGCGGTTTCGACGGGCTTCCCGTTTGCAATCGTTCTCTTGCTGGCCTGCTATTCGATCATTCAGGGGCTGCGCACAGAGCCAAAAGCCGTTGGCGCAAATGCCGAGGCGACGACAGACAAGGATTAAGGTATCGCGCAAGGCCAGTTTGTTCTGACACTGCGCAATATCGACAAAGGGGCGCCAGATGGCGCCCCTTTTTGTTTGTGTATTTTCGCCTTATGCCTAGGGCGCGACCGGACCAAATTCCATAATCACCTTGCCGGTGCTATCGCTGAGCGACAAGGTCGTGTCGATCATTTTCCAGTCGGCGACATTTTCCATCGCGCTGGTAAAGGCATGTTCGATTTCCATTGCATCTTCCATGCACATCATCTGCGTTGCACCAAGTGGCGACATCGTCAGGCCGCTTTCAGACCGGGTGTAGTTGCCGAAATACCGGTTACATCCCGTCGATCCGGTGACTTTGCCATCTGCTGCAAAGTTTGCACTGGCTAGAACCGGAGACATTGGCTCAAGTGTGCGGTTGCCTTCAGTAACTTTGGTCAGAACCCATTCCTTGTCGGTGACGGAAGACCAGTCATCGACCATCGCAGTTTGTTGGGTTTGATTGGTGGTATTGCAGGCGGAAAGGAGAAGGGCTGTGGCAATCGTTAGTGACGGCAGCAAGATCGGTTTCGCAGCGCGCATTTTGATTTCCTGTTCGTGGTGGCTGTCCCAAGTCATCTTCATTGGTCGAATGTGATCGACCGATCCCTGCTTTGTTGTGCAGTGCGGAGCAAGTTGCTCGTTAATTGGAAAGTCTGACGCATATTTGCGGCAAGATTTTAGCACAGCTTCACATTTTCAAAGCGATCAGGTTGTTTTGCGCTATTTGAAAAGCTTTTTGCGTATGGGCATAAATTGGCGCTATGGTTTGGGTCCTGCCGCCGGATAAGCAATTACCCGACCCCACATATTTCTTGCCAAGGTCTCATTGCGATGAAGATTTCCCTGTCTGATGCCCATGCGCTTGTGTGCGAAACCATGATGCGCTGCAATGTCAGTGCACAAAATGCATCCTCGGTCGCAACCGCCTTGGTGAATGCAGAGGCCTCCGGGCAGGGCGGGCATGGTTTTCGTCGCGTTCCGGCCTATTCCGCACAGGCGCATGTCGGCAAGGTCGATGGCATGGCGACACCTGTTTTTGAAAAGCCGGTTCCCGGCGTGCTGCACATTGATGCACAACATGGTTTTGCCTATCCCGCACTTGATCTGATGATGGATCATCTGCCCGATATGGCCAGATCACAGGGGATTGCGATTGCCTCAATCCATAAATCCCATCATGCGGGGGTTATGGGCCTGACAGTTGAACGATTGGCAGAACAGGGGCTGGCGGCCATGATGTTTGCCAATGCGCCGGCAGCGATGGCGGCATGGGGTGGACGTCGTCCGATGTTTGGCACCAATCCGATTGCCTTTGGCGTGCCGGTCGGTGCCGCTGGTGATCCGATTATTATCGACCTTGCGCTTTCCAAGGTTGCGCGCGGCAAGATCATGGCAGCAAAACAGAAGGGTGTCGAAATTCCCGATGACTGGGCGTTCGATCCCGATGGCAATCCGACGACCGATCCGGTCAAGGCATTGGATGGCACGATGGTCCCGGCGGGCGGTGTTAAGGGTGCTGCCCTTGCCATGATGGTTGAGCTTTTGGCGGCCGGTTTGACCGGGGCGCAGTTTGGTCATCAGTCTTCGTCACTGTTTGATGACAAAGGCAAGCCACCTGCATTGGGCCAGATGGTGATTGCTATTGATCCCAAAGCAACCGGTGGTCCAGGTGTTGGCGAACATCTTGCAGCTATCGCCAATGAAATTGCGTCCGAGGAAGGTGTGCGTCTTCCGGGCCGTCGTGGCAAGATCGCCCGTCTTGAAGCCCAAGCCAATGGTCTTGAGATCGAAGATGACATCATCGAAACGATCCGCGCAATCAAATAAAAAACATCGATAGACCCGATATGATGATCTCGTGATACGTATTTGTGTGTTCAAATACGTATCCGTCACTTCATATGTGAAATGCATCACGCAGATATATACGTGTGTTCAGGTTATGTGACGTATTTTATTTGAGAATGGGATTTTGAAAACTTGTCTATTATTTGATGTATAGACAAGTTTAATTGTTGTCGGGAAAATTAGCTGCCCGTAATCATCGAACTGTAACATCAGTGTCACCGTAGAGTCGCGGTTCATGCGTAGTTTCTTCATCCAGCGAAACACATGCAGGCGATTCTTTGATGCTGGTTGTAGATATCTCTGGACTGAACAAAAGCTTTACCCGTGACAAACGTGCCCTGAACGACGTCAAGTTGCAGGTACGGGAAGGCGAAATGGTCGCACTGATTGGTGCGTCCGGTTCAGGTAAATCCACACTGATCCGTCACATTGCCGGATTGCTGCGCGGTGACCGCGACGGCGGCAAGATCGTTGTGTTTGGCGAAACCATTCAGGAAAACGGCAAGATCGCCCGCGGTGCACGTAAAGTCCGTGCGGAAATCGGTGTTGTTTTCCAGCAATTCAACCTTGTAAGCCGCTTGTCGGTTCTAACCAACGTCCTGATGGGGCTGCTTGGCCGTGTTCCGGCATGGCGCGGATCGCTTGGTCTGTTTACCAAGGCGGAAAAGACCCGTGCCATGAATGCGCTAAGCCGCGTTGGCATTGATGCACATGCGACCAAAAAGGCGCGTAACCTCTCGGGTGGTCAGCAGCAGCGCGCAGCAATTGCCCGCACCATTACCCAGGGCGCACGTCTTATTCTGGCGGACGAGCCGATCGCATCGCTTGATCCGGCATCCTCGCGCAAGGTGATGAACACGCTTGATCGCGTAAACCGTGAAGACAACGTCACCGTGATCGTGTCGCTTCATCAGGTCGATTACGCCAAGGATTATTGCAAACGAACCATCGCCATGCGCGATGGTTCTGTCGTTTTTGACGGGCCTTCGACCCAGTTGACGCCGGAATTCCTGCGCGAATTGTACGGCGAATATTCTTCCGAGCTTTTTGCAGATGGTTCCGAGGACGATGCACGTTCTGTGGTCGAGCCTGTTGCGAAAAAGGATCTGGCAGTAGCGACCAGCTAGCCAGCCAGATCACGTTTTGACTGCCTTACCTCATCGAAATACGTCTAATTCAAATCTGACAGGGGACTTCCTATGATCGTCAAGACAATTGCATCTGCAGCACTGGCTGCCACCTTGCTGGCATCTGGCATTGCAAAGGCTGATGTTGAGTTCAAGCCGCTCGACCAGGATCCGGAGAAACTGGTATTTGGCTTCATCTCGACTGAATCCAGCTCGAACCTTAAAGCTCAGTGGCTTCCGATGCTCGAAGACATGGAAGAAGCGCTTGGCAAGGAAATCGAAGCATTCTTCGCACCGGATTATGCCGGCATCATCGAAGGCATGCGTTTCGGTAAGGTTCATGTTGGCTGGTTCGGTAACAAGTCGGCAATGGAAGCCGTTGACCGTGCTGGCGGTGAAGTCTTCGTTCAGACCTCCAAATCCGATGGTTCGAACGGTTACTTCTCCCACATCATCACCCAGGCTGATAACGACAAGCTCAACACGCTTGCCGACATGCTGAAATGTGATGGTTCGCTGAACTTCGGTATCGGTGATCCGAACTCGACCTCGGGCTTCCTGGTTCCGACCTATTATGTTTTCGCCCAGAACGGCGTAAACCCGAAGGATTGCTTCAAAACCGTTCGTAACGCGAACCACGAAACCAACCTGATGGCGACTGCCAACAAGCAGGTTGATGTTGCTGCCAACAACTCCGAGCAGCTCGCACGTACCAACATGAACAAGCCGGAAATCACCGATAAGGTCAAAGTCATCTGGACCTCGCCGCTGATCCCGTCTGACCCGATGGTTTATCGTAAAGACCTGTCGCGTGAGCTGAAATCCGAAATCAAGGCCTTCTTCCTTGGTTACGGCCGTATGGGTGACGTTGAAGGTGCCAACAAGGTTCTTGCTGGTATCCAGGATGGCATGGGCAAGTTCATGGAAAGCTCCAATGCGCAGCTTTACCCGATCCGTCAGCTTGAGCTTTATAAAAACAAGCTGAAAATCGAGAACACCGAAGAACTTTCGGCAGAAGACAAAGCAGCCCGCATTTCTGAAATCGATCAGAAACTGGCTGAACTCGATATCCTCGTTTCCTACGAGTAATCGACCTTTCGGCAGGGAGCGCACCACATGTGCGCTCCCTGTTTGCATTTACCATCCGGGATTAACACGATGAACAGCAGCATTTCTTCCGCATCATCTGTCACAACGGAGCTTCCGCCGCGTGATCTGAAACGTTCGGCGTCCAGCTTCCTTCTTTGGGCAGTCATTTTTGGTCTTCTGGCCATGTCGTGGGAAGGTGCGGATATGCGTCCGATGGCCCTGTTTGAAAACAGCGGCAATATGGTCGACTTCGCCGAAGGTTTCTTCCCGCCCGACTTCCTTATGTGGAAGATGTATGTCGAAGAAATGTGGATCACCATCCAGATCGCGATCTGGGGTACGGCTTTGTCCATCGTCTGTTCCATTCCGTTTGGCATTCTAAGTTCGGAAAACATTGTGCCGATGTGGGTGTATCAGCCGGTACGCCGCCTGATGGATTCCTTCCGGGCGATCAACGAGATGGTCTTTGCCATGCTGTTCGTTGTGGCGGTCGGCCTTGGCCCGTTTGCAGGTGTACTTGCACTTTGGATCCACACGACGGGTGTGCTGGCCAAACTGTTTTCCGAGGCGGTTGAGGCAATTGACCCGGAGCCTGTCGAAGGCATTCGTGCCACCGGGGCAAACGCGCTTCAGGAAGTGATCTTTGGCGTGATCCCGCAGGTCCTGCCGCTTTGGATTTCCTATTCGCTCTATCGCTTTGAATCCAACGTTCGTTCGGCAACGGTTCTGGGCATCGTTGGTGCAGGCGGGATCGGTATGGTTCTTTGGGAATATATCCGCGGCTTCTATTACGCGGAAACCGCAGCCGTCATGATCATCATCATCATTTCGGTCAGCCTGCTTGATATGGTTTCCCAGCGCCTGCGCAAACTGGTGACCTGATACATGCGCTATCAGATCACCCAGGCCAAACCGGCCATGAAGGCGCTTTCGCCGGAGCCGACCATTGATGCAAGTGCCACGGTTGTTGATTGTGAAATGGGTCTCTGGACCGAAGTTGGCGCCAGAACATCCATGCGCGAAACTACAATGGATGATTATTCCTATGTCGTGAATGACAGCGAGATCATCTATTCCGATATCGGCAAGTTCGTGAATATCGCAGCCCATACCCGCATCAATCCCGGACAGCATCCGATGGACCGGGCATCTATGCACCACTTCCAGTATCGATCAAGCGCCTATCAGCTTGGCGATGATGACCCGGCCTTTTTCGATTGGCGTCGTGAAAAGCGCGTCAGGCTTGAGCACGATGTCTGGATCGGCCACGGGGCGATTGTCCAAGGTGGCGTTACAGTTGGTATCGGTTCTGTCGTTGGGTCGGGTGCGGTGGTGACCAAGGATGTCGCGCCTTACACGATCGTCACCGGCATCCCGGCAAGCCCACTTCGCCCGCGGTTCGAGGCCGATATTGTTGATGCCCTTCTGCGCATCTGCTGGTGGGATTGGGATCACGATGTGCTGCGCGAAAGATTGATCGATTTCAGAACACTTTCAGTGCGTGATTTCTGCCTGCGTTACGACACGATCTAGGCGACCATCAAAGGTAAATGTGCGATACATGCCGGGGGTTGGATTGACCTCCGGCGTTTTTTCATCGACCTTCTTTTGACGAAGAATTTCAAAGGAAAACCATGAGCGACTATCAACGCTATGCTGTTTATTTTGCCCCCTGCGCAGAAAGCATGCTGGGGCAGTTTGGTCACGCCTGGCTGGGGCGCGATCCGGCAAGCGGACGGGATGTCGCAAGATTGGATGTAAACGGCATCAGCGCGGATGAATTGGTTGCCGCGACCACATCGCCATCCCGATATGGTTTTCATGGCACCCTTAAGCCACCCTTTGCATTGCGTGATGGGCAAACACGATCTGACCTTGAGGCCGCCATTGCTGATTTCTGTACCCAGATCGCGCCTGTGACTTGTGGGCACTTGATGTTGAAATCAATCGGTCGGTTTTTGGCGTTGGTCCCAACCGAGCCGGTTGCGCCACTGGGTGATCTGGCAGCATCGCTTGTCCGCGGACTCGATGAGTTTCGCAAACCCGAAGACGAAGCTGCAATGAATAAACGCCGTTCGGTAGGCTTGTCTGATCGGCAGGAAGACTATCTTGTGCGCTGGGGCTATCCCTATGTTATGGAAGAATTTCGGTTCCATCTGACACTAAGCAACAAGCTTGAAGGTGATCAGTTGGATCGCTTTGAAACGACCCTTGCCCCGCTTGTTGATCCGCTGTGTCAGACGACCTTTGCCATCAGGGATGTGTGTTTGTTTGGCGATCCGGGTGATGGCAACCCCTTCGCGCTTTTGCAGCGAATTTCACTGACCGGATAACAAAAATGCTGCAGAAAAGAACTGCAGCATTTTTTTTTGATTTGTGCGGTGTTTGTTACTTTGCTTGCGCCAAGTTGCCTGCGGATTGTGGTATCTCGATCGCGTGGATGAATCGCTCAATGCCGGTCTCAAGATCGGCGTCATTATCAACGTGAACGATATTCTCGCCATCTACCTGATAGGCCGACGCACGCGCCAGACGACGTTCAATATCCAGCGTATCTTCACGACCACGCGCCTCAAGCCGTTTGCGCAAAACATCAATATTGGCCCGGATGCTTAGAACCCGGACATGATCGGTGCCAATCAGTTCACGGGCATCTTCAATCACGCTGCGCGATACATTGACGATGACGGTCTTGCCTGCTGCCACATCGTCCTGCACATGGCGCGGGATGCCATAGCACAGATCATGTGCCCGCCAGCTCAACAGGAAAGCACCCTGATGCGCCATCTGCGGGAAATCATCGGGCCTTACCGGAATATGGACCTCGCCAACCGATCCGGCCGGACGGGTGATGCAGCGACGTGGAAAACAGATATGGTTTAAACCCTTTAACCGTTCACGGGCTGCATCAAGAAGCGTGTCCTTGCCAACACCACTTGGGCCGACGACAAGGACCAGAAGTCCAGATTTGGGGGCGCCATCATCTGCATGGCGCCCGGTCATGATACCCGAACACCTTCGCGCCAGACACCACGCACAATCGGGTGATGTGGCGAATGATGTACACGGATCAGGTCGCCGCGTTTACCCGTTGCGATCTCGCCTCGGTCATTAAGTCCGACCTGTGTTGCCGGGTTAAGCGTCACGGTGCGAATGGCGCGCGGAAGGTCATAGCCATCGAAATCATCAAACAGCTTCAGCGCACCATGCAGCAGACTGTGCGGCACATAGTCGCTTGAGATAATGTCGAGATAGCCTTTTTGCGCCAGGTCACCGGCGGCCACGTTGCCGCTATGTGATCCGCCGCGCACAAGGTTAGGCCCGCCCATCATCACGCCAAGACCTGCTTCATGCGATGCCCTCGCTGCCTCAAGCGTGGTCGGGAATTCGGCCACCGTCATCTTGTCAGAAACAGCTTCGGCGACATGGGCCTCGGTCGCGTCATCGTGGCTTGCCAATGCAAGCCCCTTGGCATGGGCAAGGTCAACGACATGGCGGCGATGCTTTGCCGAATAAAGCTCTGAATCACGTTTGCGCGTCGCGATGAATTTGCGCATTTCTTCGTCATTCAGGCCGTATTTGCCCTGATAATAGGTGTAATAGGCGTCAAGGCTAACGAACTGGCGTTGTCCCGGAGTGTGATCCATCACCGACAGCATTTTGACCAACGGCATATCGACCATATTGCCAAGGGCTTCGACCAGCCCGCTATAGGACGTTTCGCAACGCAAATGCAGCAAGTGGTCAGCACGCAGAAGCTTGTTTTCAAGTGCATGCTCTAGGGCGGTGACCGATTCAATCAGTCGCTCGATGCGTTCTGACCCGTCATTCACATCGCCGACCGATATCGCATCAAAAACCGTGGTGATGCCCGCACTGGCAACCTGATTGTCATGGGCAATTACGGCTGCGGTGGCAGGCCAGCGGGTTTTGGGGCGCGGGGTCAGATGCTTTTCAAGGTTGTCGGTATGAAGCTCCACCAGACCCGGCATCACATAATCGCCTGCCATATCCTCCGCACCCGGAAGGTTCGAAGGACGGTCGGAAACATCCGTGATCAGGCCGTCCTTGATCTGAATGGCGCCATCAATGACTTCATTGGCCAGGACGAGTTTGGCATTGGTAAAGATCTGTTCAGTCATTGGCCCCAACTTTAAACGAAGTCACATCAAACGACCCGGTGCAGACTGCATCACGGGTTTCATGGTCATGGAAGATACCGGCAATCGCCGCACCGCGCCGTTTGGCTTCTTCAATCAATGCCAGAACAGTGGCACGATTTTGGGCGTCAAGCGATGCGGTCGGTTCGTCCAGCAGCATGATCGGATAATCGGCAATAAAGCCACGCGCAATATTCACGCGCTGCTGCTCCCCACCCGAAAAGGTCAGCGGGGAAAGTTGCCACAGGCGTTCCGGAATACGAAGGCGGGTCAGAAGGTCACGCGCCTTATCGGTCGCAACTTCGCGCGCGGTGCCAAGGGCAACGAGCGGCTCGGCAACGATATCAAGGGTCGGCACACGCGGGATCACGCGCAGGAACTGGGAAACATATCCCAGTGTGCGTTTGCGGATCTCAAGGATCGAGTGCGGGCTGGCGGTGGTGATATCAAGCCAGTCGCCATCATGGAACACCTTGATGGATCCTTGTGAGCATGTGTAATTGGCATAAAGCATGCGCATGAAGGTACTTTTCCCGGAACCGGATTCACCGGTCAGCGCGATGCATTCGCCAGATGAAAGCATGAATTCGACGCCTTCAAAAACCGGGATGGTCACGCTGCCTTGGGTGTGCAGCGTAAAGCTTTTGGCGACGTTTTGAGCATGAAGCATTTCAGACATTTTCTTCGCCCCGGTCAGTTCTGAAGAATGGAAGAAACAAGCAGCTGGGTATAGGGATGCTGCGGGTCATCAAGAACCTGATCGGTCAGTCCATGTTCAATGACCTTGCCCTGTTGCATCACCATCAGCCGGTGCGAAAGAAGTCGGGCAACCGCCAAATCGTGGGTGACGATAATCACCGCAAGATTAAGGTCGTGAACCAGCCCGCGCAGCAGATCGAGCAATCTGGCCTGAACGGAGACATCAAGCCCACCCGTGGGTTCGTCCATAAAGACGAGGCGCGGGCTGGTTACGAGGTTGCGGGCAATCTGCAAACGTTGCTGCATGCCGCCCGAAAAGGTTGATGGCAAATCATCCAGTCGCTCGGACGCGATTTCGACCTTGCCAAGCCAGCTATCGGCGTTGCTTCGGATGTTGCCATAATGACGATCACCGATTGCCATCAGACGTTCCCCAATATTGGCCCCGGCGCTGACATTCATGCGCAGGCCATCACGCGGGTTCTGATGGACAAACGCCCAGTCGGTCCGCATCAAAAGGCGGCGCTGAGCTTCGGACATTTGATAAACATCGCGCACGCCATCAATGCGGGTCTGGTATTCAACAACACCCTTGGTCGGCTCCTGCTGGGCCGAAATGCTGCGCAGCAAAGTTGATTTTCCGGAACCTGATTCCCCAACGATGCCAAGAACTTCGCCCGGGCGCAGTTCAAAGCTGACATCCTTGCAGCCAACCCGATCGCCATACATCATGGTCAGGTTGTCAACGCGCAGAAGCGGATCATTCATCTTGGTCATTATTCTGCTGCCTTCTCGCTGCTTGGGCTTGATTTGGTGCTGCCAAACGGTTGGTCATGATGTTGTGGGCCGCGATGGCCTGCTTCCTGACGCTCCGCGCAATAGTCGGTGTCTGAGCAGACAAACATTCGGTTGCCCTGATCATCGAGGATGACTTCATCAAGGTAACTGTCGCGCGCACCGCACATGCCGCATTCATCTTCCCAGGACTGGACCTCGAACGGATGATCTTCGAAGTCGAGGCTTTTGACCTTGGTGTAGGGTGGCAGGGCATAGATGCGCTTTTCACGACCTGCCCCAAACAGCTGAAGCGCTGCCATATCGTTCATTTTCGGATTGTCGAATTTTGGTGTCGGCGACGGATCCATCACATAACGATCATCGACCATCACCGGATAGGCATAGGTCGTGGCAATGTGGCCGTGACGTGCGATGTCTTCATAAAGCTTCACATGCATCAGGCCGTATTCTTCAAGTGCGTGCATTTTCCGCGTTTCGGTTTCGCGCGGCTCAAGGAAGCGAAGCGGTTCGGGTATCGGCACCTGATAGACAAGAACCTGATCTTCGCGCAGTTCCTTCTCCGGGATGCGATGCCGGGTCTGAATGATCGATGCCTCGGCTGTCTTTTCCGTGGTCGCAACATTGGCGGTCTTGGCAAAGAACTGACGGATCGACACCGCGTTGGTCGTGTCATCCGCACCCTGATCAATGACTTTTAGCGTATCATTCGGGCCAATGACGGCGGCGGTCACCTGCACGCCACCCGTACCCCAGCCATAAGGCATTGGCATTTCGCGTCCGGCGAACGGCACCTGATAACCCGGAATGGCCACGGCTTTTAACAGGGCGCGCCGGATCATGCGTTTGGTTTGTTCATCAAGATAGGCGAAGTTATAGGCCTGTGCCCCATCCGCCGCGCTATTTATCGTCTGTTCCATGGGATTACTCCGCGGCTTCGGGTTGGGATTTCGCCTGATCGGCTTCAAGCTTGGCAAGCCGTTCTTCGACCTCGGCTCGCATGCGACGAACCAGTTCAAGCTCGCCCTGGAAATCGACATAGTGCGGAAGCTTGATATGCTCGACAAAGCCGGTCGACTGGACATTGTCGCTATGTTCCATCACGAACTCGCTGTCCTGCGCCGGACCCATGATCTGTTCGCCCATTTCATTGGCGCGCATTGCACGGTCCACCAGTGCCATCGAAATCGCTTTGCGCTCGTTCTGACCAAACACAAGGCCATAGCCGCGGGTGAATTGCGGAAGCTTGGTTTTCGATCCCTTGAACTTGTTGACCGTCTCGCACTCGGTCAGCTCGATATCGCCGATATCAATGGCAAAGCCGAGTTCTTCTGGCTCGATCTCGACCGAAACGATGCCATAGCGGATCTCGCCAACAAAGGCGTGGCTGTTGGCGTATCCGCGTTGGGTCGAATAGCCCAGTGCCAGAACAAAACCTTCGTCTCCTCGTGACAAGTTCTGCAGGCGCAAGTCACGCCCGGCCGGGAACTTGACTGGCTCACGCGTCAAATCAGCAACCGGGGCGCTGTCATCAAACGGAACCGGCTCGTCCTGGATCAGGCCTTCATAATTCAGGATGTCATCGAGAACGCGTGGCATGTTTTCATCGACGGGATGTTCACCGCGCGGGGCGTCGGTTGGTTCTTCACCATTGGCCATCAGGGTGAAGTCAAGAAGGCGGTGGGTGTAATCAAAGGTCGGGCCCAAAATCTGCCCACCCGGCAAATCCTTGAATGTTGCCGAAATGCGGCGCGATACATCCATGTCAGCGGTCTTGATCGGCTTGGAAAACGCAAAGCGCGGCAGGGTGGTGCGATAGGCACGCATCAAAAAGATTGCCTCGATCAAATCACCCCGGCCCTGCTTGATGGCAAGGGCAGCGAGGTCGCGGTCATAAAGCGACCCTTCGGCCATGACGCGGGTCACCGACAGTGACAACTGTTGTTCGATCTGATCGGTTTCGATTTCGGCAATGTTCTTGTCGCCCCTGCGCTGTTCGGCCAGAAGCTTGTGGGCGTTGTTGATGGCGCGTTCGCCACCTTTAACGGCTACATACATGATTAATTGACCTCAATCCGGGTGGTGCGCGAAAGGGCGGCGATCTTGGTGGGGCTTGCGAAAATCACATCAACGCCGCACGGAAACAGGTGATGGTTTTCTGCCCGCCATGCATGAAAACTTTGCGGAAGGCCACTGACCGAAAGGCTGTGTGTGTCCTTGATGCCCGGACCTTTCAGGGTCATGGACGGGCTATCTGTAATCTCGTCAACCATCAGGATCAGGGTTGCGGATTGATCAGGATATTCCGCATTTCCAACCGGAAGCGCGGTGATGAAGGATAGGTCATCAGAACCCTTGGCAACGGCGAAGTCAGCCTGTTTGACGTCATCCGTGATCGGGCAACCGCAATGGAATTTCAAATGATCGCTTGCAGCTTTGGTGGCGCAGGATGGCGACAGCCAGATGGTTGTGTCCATGTCGGCCATGGCAACAAGGGTCGCCGTCGTCGTCGCATTCAACCCGTCAGGCGATGCGATTGAAAGCGGCAGGTCAAAAATCCGACCGGGGCGCGACATGGCATCCAGAAGGACGCGAAACACGGCATTTGAATCAAATGCTGCATGTTCAAAACCGGGCAGCAATTCACTTGTCTGGGTGTGCAAGCTCATTCGTCTTCTCCGCGGACAAGGGTGAAGAAATCAACTTTGGTGGCAGCAACCTTTCGCGCGTGATCACGTTTGGCATTGGCTTGGGCATCTGCCTGATCATTGATAAAGTCGTCTGCGGCACCATCGCGCAGCATCACCGCATCAAACAGGGCTGCATATTGCGCCTGCAGACGGTCGCGTCCTTTGACATATGAATGGCCAACCGTTCCGTCCGACAGGGTGACGGCACAGCGCGTCACGGTCATTTCGCCCAGATTGAAACGCTGTCCGGCACCGCCCGCACGTCCGCGCACCATGACCATGCCGATTTGCGGTTCCCGCAGATGGGTCCAATTCACATCTGCATGATTTTTCGACCACTCGGTTTCAAGGGTGGTGCGCGGTGTGCGCGCCAGAACCGACATCCAGCGTTGGCGGGCGGCAGTTGCCGCATCAACGCTGGTTGCGTTCTGAGTGTGATCCGGTGCGTGCTCTGACCTGTTGGTCGTGGCGGTTGGCGCCGTCATCTCTTTGATCCTTTTGCTTGATGTCGACAAATTCAAAATTTGTCTAGACGTCTATACCTATCCACGTTATAAGACGATCCATCGACCTTGGCAAAGGTCTTGGAGTGAAAGTTTTGTGAACGGGGAACGTAATGGATTGGGAGCCGGGGCTATCTATTTGGAAGCAAATCGAAAAGCAGCTTCTCAGTGACATTTCCGATGGTATGTTTGCACCTGGCGACAAGATGCCGACCGAGATGGAGCTGGTGCGCAGATTCGGTGTTAACCGCCACACGGTGCGCCGCGCGATGGCGGCCCTTGTCGATTCCAATGTTGTCCGGGTGGAACAGGGGCGCGGGGCGTTTGTGCAGGAACAGATCCTTGATTACCCGCTCGGATCAAAAACCCGGTTTTCCCAAATCGTATCGGGCCGTCATCGCCTGCCCGACAAACGCCTGATCTCGTCCGAGGTGCTTAAGGCAACCGTCACCGTAGCCCAGTTCCTCGATGTCAAACCGGGCACACGGGTGATCGAACTGTTCTCGGTATCCGAGGCTGACGGCGTCCCGCTTGCCGTCGCGACAAGCTATCTTCCCGCAGCACGCTTTGACGGCATTGTCGAAATTTTCACCCAGACCAAATCCCTGACCGAGGCACTCAAGCGCTTTGGTATCGATGATTACAGCCGCAAAACCACTCGCATCTCGGCAACCCTTCCATCCTCACGCGTGGCAAGCCTGCTAAAACAAGCCAAAAACCGCCCGGTCATCTCGACCGAAAGTGTGGATGTCGATTCCGCAGGCGTCCCCATTGAATACGGCGTAACGGCCTTCTCAAGTGACCGGGTGCAGTTGATCGTCGAATAGAGTTTCTGGCGGTTTTAGTACTCTCGACCCGGGCGGGCCTTATAGACCGGGAAGCGCAGTTTGAAGCGGATGGCACTGGCGCGCATCGCGAAGGCTGCAAGGAATGCGATGATGGCGACCGGGCCGCGCGGGAGTTCAAACACTGCCGTGCCGATAACATAGATGCTGGCCCCCAGAAGTGCGCAGGTAATGTAGATTTCCGGGCGCAGGATCAGCGGGATCTCGTTACAGACAACGTCACGCACCATGCCGCCAAATGTTGCGGTGATTGTGCCAAGGATGATGGCAACAAGCGGCGATACGCCAAGGTTAAGGCCAATTGCTGCGCCGGTCACACCAAACATCGCCAATCCCAATGCATCGAGCCAGATCAGCGCGACATAGCGTCGCTCAACCAGATGTGCTGTGAAATAGGTAAAGATGGCCGCAGCAATGCAGGTAATCAGCCATGCCGGGTCCTTGATCCAGAAAACGGGCGTGGCACCTGTAATCACATCGCGTACCGTTCCGCCACCGATCCCGGTAAAAGTCGCGATCAGGACGAAGCCCACGACATCCATCTGACGACGCGATGCCTCAAGCGCGCCGGTGATGGCAAAAACAGCTACACCTGCCAGTTCAAGCCAATAGATAATCTGGGTAATGGTCATGATATCCTGTCTAGCTTGTCTGTTGCGCAAGTGGTTGTTTCGGAACTGTTCTTGCCATCGATAGTACCACATCTTCTTAGCCAGATGGGATGGTTATTGCCCGCGTAATCCATCTATCCGGTCTTGTTTGCCGGTTGTTGATTTTGTCCTGATTTCAGGTGGTGCCGTGAGGCAGAGTTCACTGATGTCTGTCAGTATTCGGGTGCCAATTTTTGTAGCGGTGTTGCCTGTTCGCTGCCGCCGCATTTTTGTTAAAAATACCCTCTTCAAAAGTATAGGAATGATCCTTATATCCACGATCATATAAGCGGTGTTAAAACAACCGCTGCTGAGGGTTCCCGAACAAAAAAGAGGCCCCTGCAATGGAGAGTGAGAGGATCATCTACCTTGAACAAGTTGTTCCAGGTCGGTATCCGCGTGCAAGTGGCCCTGGCAACGGCGCTGCTTCTCGTCGGACTGACCGTATTGTTGAGTTTTGTAATCGGAAAGCGATCCGGTGCTGATTTGCAAAAGCAAATCGGGATTGGCGTTTCGGATATTGCTCTTCAGATGGCGGACGAACTTGACCGCACCATGTGGACACACCGTGGCGAGGTTTCGGTTCTCAGCACACTTTCCGTTTTGCGCGAACTTGAAGACACCAGTCAGATTTCCAGCATCATCAATCGCCTGCGCCGCGAAATTCCGATCTTCACCTGGATCGGTGTGCTAGATCACGAAGGTACCGTTGTTGCTTCGACCGGTGACCTGTTGCTTGGCGTGAATATCGCCCAACGCCCGGTGTTTCAGTATGGCAAAAATGGCCAGTTCATCGGTGATGTTCATGATGCCAAACTGCTGGCCGAAAAATTTCCGCTGCATAATGGCGAACCCATTCAGTTTGTCGATATCGCTGTACCCTTGGTAAATGACAATGACGAACTGACCGGTGTTTTGGCGACGCATCTAAGTTGGGAATGGGCTGACACGGTGCGTCGTACCCTGTTTGCCGGGCAGGGTATCCATCGCAATGTCGACATCTTTGTCATCTCCGAGGATGGCACCATTCTTTTGGGGGCTGATGGGGCGCTTGTTGGATCAAAGCTTGAACTTGATGCCTTGCAACAAGCACAGCGCAATCACATTGGTTGGCAAATCAGCACATGGCCCGATGGCGAAGAATATCTAACCGGTTACGCCCCGGCAGACGGCCATCTTGATTATGCCGGTTTAAACTGGTCGATCCTTGTGCGTCAGCCTGTCGAAGAAGCACTTGAACCGGTCTATGCCATGCGCCGCGATATTCTTGCGTGGGGGATCGCCATGGCGGCGGTCTTTAGTGTCGTTGCCTGGTGGGGGGCTGGTTTCTTTGTCGGGCCGATTGGCAGCATGGCACAAGCGATCGAGGCCATGAAACGTGGCGATATTGATCGCCTGCCAAATGTCGGTGGTGCGCATGAGGTCCGGTTCCTTGCAAAAAGCCTGCAGGCGTTGCTCGACAAGTTGACCGAGAAGGACGCTGCATTGGGCGCGATGAAGCACATTGCCCATCATGACAAGCTGACCGGATTGGGGAACCGACTGGCACTGGATGCCTATTTCGAGCATGCGATTGCCCGAACCGATCGCAAAAAAGGTGAGCTTGCGGTTTTTGCCCTTGATCTGGACGATTTCAAGCCGATCAATGACCGGTATGGTCATGCGGCGGGCGATGATGTACTGCGCGAAGTCGCCAAGCGTTTGCGTCGTTGTGTGCGTGGCGGTGATCTGGTTGCGCGCCTGGGCGGCGACGAGATGGTGATCGTTTCCTACGTGGAACAGGATGGCGAGGTCGAGGCCATCATGCTGGCCGAGCGGATCTTGCACGAAATCCTGATGCCCTTCATCACGGGTGGCAATCGGGTTTCCATTCATATGAGTATCGGTATTGCCCTGTATCCCAAACATAGCAAAGACCCGGTCAAACTGATGGAACAGGCCGACAGTGCGCTTTATGCAGCCAAGGCGCGGGGCAAGAATTGTTACGTGCTTTGTTCCGATGAAGTCGCCCAACAAGGCGGCAAGTCATCCTTGGGTTAGGATGGCGGGTTTTCTTGACTTTGGTGCATTGCGTCGTAATAAGCAGTTCATGACAATTTCATCAGAAAAAGAACTCGACCATATGCGCCGGATCGGGCGCATTTGCGCCCGCGCACGTGATGTGATGGGCGCTGCTGCTGTTCCGGGCATCACCACGGCTGAGCTTGACCATATTGGTCGCAAGGTCCTTGAAGATGCCGGTGCAGTATCCGCACCCGAAAGCGAATATAAGTTCCCCGGCGCGACCTGCATCAGTGTTAACGAGGCAGTGGCGCACGGCATTCCCGGTGATCAGGTTCTGGCCGATGGCGATCTGGTGAATATCGATGTTTCGGCATCGCTGGACGGATATTTTTCCGACACAGGTGCCAGCTTCATTTGCGGTACGGCAAAGCCTGAAATCGTCAAACTGTGCGAAGACGGCAAAAAGGCCATGTGGGCCGGGATCAAAGTTGTCCGAGACAAGGCTCCGATCCGCGAAATCGGTCTTAAGATTGAAAGCTTTGCGCGCAAGGGCGGTTACACCCTGATCCGTAACCTTGCCAGCCACGGCATCGGCAAATCACTGCATGAACATCCCCATACCATTCCGACCTGGGATGATCCCAAAGAACGCCGCGCGCTTAAGAAGGGCCAGGTGATCACGATCGAACCGTTCCTGTCCTATGGGGCGAAATGGGCGCTCGATGGTGAAGATGGCTGGACGTTGTTTGCCGATACCGGTGACGCTACGGTGCAGTATGAACACACCCTTGTCGTGACCGATAAGGGGTACGAGATCATGACGCTGGGTGGTTAACCCATCTAAAAATGCTGCAGTTTTTTAAGGTGCAGCATTTTTGCCAATGAAAAAGCCGCCCCGAGACAGGGCGGCTTTTGTTTTGCGTGCTATAGCGCAGGTCGCTTACGCGCCATATTTTGCTTTGGCTTCACGGCGACGGGCATGCAAGACCGGCTCAGTATAACCATTTGGCTGCTCACGCCCTTTGAAGACCAGATCACAGGCCGCTGCAAAGGCAACATTGCCATCAAAGTTCGGCGCCATGTTGCGATAGGTCGGGTCACCGGCATTCTGTTTATCAACAACAGCTGCCATACGCTTCATGGTTTCCATCACCTGATCTTCGGTGCAAAGACCATGATGCAGCCAGTTGGCGATATGCTGGCTTGAGATACGAAGCGTTGCACGGTCTTCCATCAGGCCGACATCGTTGATATCGGGGACCTTGGAGCAACCCACACCGCTATCGATCCAGCGGACCACATAGCCAAGGATACCCTGCGCGTTGTTATCAAGTTCTTCCTGGATTTCACTTGGCATCGGTTTGGTGTCGCCCATGCGCGGGATCGACAGGATGTCATCCAGGCTTGCGCGTTCGCGTTTGCCGATTTCATCCTGAACCGCACGGACATCAACCTGATGATAGTGCATGACATGCAGGGTTGCTGCGGTCGGGGACGGAACCCATGCACAGTTTGCACCAGCTTTCGGGTGACCGATTTTCGCGGTCATCATCTCAGCCATGCGGTCCGGCTTGGCCCACATGCCTTTACCGATCTGGGCAATGCCCTTCATGCCGCACTCAAGACCGACATCAACGTTCCAGTTTTCATAGGCCGCGATCCAGTATTGATCTTTCATCGCTTCCTTACGGACAACCGGGCCTGCTTCCATGCTGGTGTGGATTTCATCACCGGTACGATCTAGGAAGCCGGTATTGATAAAGACAACACGGTCTTTTGCAGCGCGGATGCATTCCTTGAGGTTCACCGTGGTACGGCGTTCCTCATCCATGATGCCGACCTTAAGGGTGTTTTCCGGCACATCAATCGCGCCTTCGACAAAGGCAAACAGATCATTGGTCAAAGCAACTTCTTCGGGGCCGTGCATTTTCGGCTTCACGATATAGACGCTGCCATGGCGCGAGTTCGAAAGATCGTTTTTGCCTTCAACGTCATGCTTGGAAATCAGACCGGTGATCATGGCATCAAGGAAGCCTTCGGGTATTTCATTGCCATTGGCATCAAGAACCGCATCTGACGTCATCAAATGACCAACGTTACGCACCAGCATCAGGCTGCGGCCCGGAAGAACAACTTCGTTGCCATCAAAGCCCTGATAGGAACGATCCGGGTTCAGACGACGGGTAACGGTTTTGCCACCCTTATCAAACTTTTCTTCAAGCGTGCCTTTCATCAGGCCAAGCCAGTTGCGATAGACAAGTGCCTTGTCTTCGGCATCAACGGCGGCAACAGAATCCTCGCAATCTTGAATGGTGGTAAGGGCTGATTCCAGAACTACGTCGCAAACGCCTGCTGCATGGTCCTTGCCAATCGGGTGGGTCGGATCAATGCGGATTTCGACATGCAGACCATGATTGCGCAGCAAGATTTCTGAAAGCGCACCATTGTTTTCGTTATAGCCAATGAACTGGGATGGCTGTGCCAGCGCACTTTCATTGCCATCGGCAAGGGTCGCAACCAGCGTCCACCAGCCCGAACCATCTTCGCGGACTTCGTATTTGGTAACGTCGGTATGTTTGCCGTTCGCAAGCGGAACAGCCTTATCAAGGAAGTCAGCGGCATAGGCGACAACAGCCGCACCGCGTTTGGGGTTGAAGCCCTTGGACTTTTCCTTGCCATCGGCTTCGTCGATGACATCGGTGCCATACAGCGCATCATAAAGGCTGCCCCAACGTGCGTTGGCGGCATTAAGTGCGTAGCGCGCATTCATCACCGGCACAACAAGCTGCGGGCCAGCAACACGGGCAATTTCCGGGTCAACATTGGTGGTGCCGATATAGAAATCGTCACCCTCAGGCAGGAGATAACCGATCTCGGTCAGGAATTCCTTATAGGCGGCGGGGTCGCGTGCCTGATCCTGACGGGACAGATGCCATTCGTCGATCTTGGCCTGAAGATCGTCACGTTTGGCCAGCAGCGCCTTGTTGCGCGGACCAAGTTCAGTAACGAGCTTTTCAAACGACGCCCAGAACTGATCTGAGCCAAGCCCTGTGCCCGGAATGATTTCATTGGCAACCAGATCATGCAAAACCGTTGCGATCTGAAGGCCACCTTTTTGAATACGTTGGGTCATGTTTTCTCTCACCAGACTTGGAACCGCCGCGGAGGTCGGGGTGACACCATGCATGGGTGGCACGTCCTCAACGCATTTCCGCGCTTTCATTTGCCACAACATATGGGTTGGAACACCAATGGGTCCACATCCGGTTTTACATTTTCGGGATGTTTTCCGTATTATGGAATTCGGTCCGGCAAATAAGGCGCAGTCGGTTGTCTGTGGGAAACCTGCCCGGATTTCCTAGCGTTTGCTGGGTGTATCGGTTTCTGTCTTGTCCTCTGCCGCCTGATCATCGCGGGTGTCCTCAAGCGGGACCTGACCAATGTCATCGGGATGGGCAGTGCCATCCGGTGTCATCATCTCGGCGATTTCCTCGATGTCGGGGCCAGAGTCGCTGGCGGTATCTGATGCCAGAGTATCAGCTGAAACATCATCAGTGATCGGGGACAGTTCAAATGCCATTGGCGTGGTACGCGGAACAGCAACGAACTGACCCTGTTCTTCGATCGAAATACGGCGACCAAGACCGGCGCGGTAGAAGGCAAATGCCGCAACGGCAATACCGATAACGGCAAACAGAACCGGAAGCGCCCAAGGGCCGAACTGCCCAACCGCACTTGATCCAAGAAGCGGCCCGGATGCCGCCGACGCACCATAAATGATCAACAGACCACCCGATGCCGGAACGATATCTTCGGGTTCGAGATAGTCATTCACATAGGCCACAGCCAGACCATAGATCGGCATGATAAAGACGCCGGTAATACCACCCCAAAGGGTCAGGTTGTCACGCACAATATCAGGCATGACAAGTGGCAGCAGGCCGCAAACAGCCAGGCCAAGCAACACGACAATCATTACATATTGGCGCGGTACCACGTCCGAGATTTTACCAATCGGGAACTGCATGATCATGCCGCCCAGAATGACAAAAAACATGAAATAGGCGACATCAGTTGTCGGCAGGCCAAGATCAGCGGCAAAGACCGGACCAACACCATAAACGGCACCGGACAATACACCTGCACCCGATGCAGCCACAAAGCCAAGCGGGGAAATCTTATAGAGGCGGCGGAATGTCATGCGTTCGCCGCTAACCGCTGCGGGCGGTGGCTGGCGCGTTAGCGACAGCGGCACAAGCGAGAGTGAGAGCAGCACAGACGCAACCGTAAACAGTTCAAAGCTGCTGATCGGCGATACGTTCAGCAACAGCTGACCAATCGCAAGACCACCCAGCGAGACGGTCATATAGATCGCAATGGTACTGCCGCGTGATGTGTTATCGGCCTGCGCATTCAGCCAGCTTTCAATCACCAGATACAGACCCGATACGCAAAGACCGGTCATGACACGGAACAGCGACCAGGTGATTGGATCAACAAGAACGGCATGCAAAAGGGTGATGGCGGACGCAGTCGATGCCAATGCCGCAAAAGTTCGGATATGCCCGACCCGGTTCACAAGGCTGGCACCCCAAATGATACCGGCGACAAAACCGATATAGTAGGAGGCCATGATAATACCGGTATAGATCGGTGCGAACCCCTCGGACGAGGAGCGCAGCGCCAGCAGCGATGATTGCAGTGACGCGCCACTGTTTAGCGCAAAGGCGGCAAACAGCGTCGCGGATAATGCAATAATAAGGGCAACCGGCGAACGCGGCATGGCTTCCTCGTTTGAATTCTGTGAATGCAGGGTCACCCTGCGGCAATGTTCTGGAACCTGTCAATCCTTACAAGCCATTGAGGCAAAAGGATAAGACTGCATTTTGGCCTAAACGCCGATCTGTACAAGAAGTTCCTGTCGAATTTTGTCGATCCCTTTAATCGCGAAACCGGTTTGGCAATAGTGCCGGTTTTGCGCAACTGTCATGTGAAAACCGGGCAGCCGGGGGGTGTTGCATTGTTGACCAACTGCACAAGCTTCTTGACCTTGGCGTCATTGATGCTTTCTATGACGTGGAAATTGGTTCTTTTTGCCAAAACCATCCTGATACGGGATGGGTTTTTGCGTATGATCGCCACCAGCGAACCTGTTCGCCTTCAAGCTCGGCATCCAAGTCGACCGGCGAACCACTATACAAGGGGAGGAAACCTTGAAAATTTTACGTACTCTTGGCGCCATTGCTGCCGGTGTTGTTGCCCTGTCTGTGGCCACTACCGCACAGGCGGAAACCCGCGTGACCCTGAAATCGGCCAAGGCGGCGTCATCCTATTATCAGATGGCCGCCCAACTTGCCGAAGCCATGAAGACCGGCACCAATGGTGATGTGATCGTCACCGTTGAAGAAAGCCAGGGTTCGGTTCAGAACGTCATGGAAGCCATGGTGCGTCCGGGCAATTACGTGTTTACCTCTCCGCCCGGTCTGGTTGGTCTTGCGCAGCAGGCCAAAGGTCCGTTCAAGGATCGCCCGGCTGAAAAGTTTGAACCGGTTCGTGCCCTCTTCCCGATCCCGTCACTGACCATGCATTTCGTGATGCGTGCTGATTCCGGTGTTACCGACTTCGCCGGTCTTGAAGGCAAAACAGTGCTTTTGGGCAAGGGCTCCTTTGGCGCGAATGAAGGCGAAAAGTACCTCAAGCTGTTTGGCCTTGAAGGCAAGGTTGATCTTGCCGATGCGGAACTTTCCAACGCAGTTGCGGCCCTTAAAAACGGTCAGATCGATGGTTTCGTGACCGCTGGCTCCTGGCCGGCACCGAACGTGATCGAGGCGGCTGCTGGTACCGATGTTACCGTGCTGTCGCTTTCTGATGATCAGTTGGCCCAGACCAAGCGTGACAAGACCGTCATTCCGGCAGGTACCTATAGTGGTCAGGATGCTGACATCGTGACCTCGTCACTGACGGTTGTTGCCTACACCACCACCCAGATGGACGAAGACACCGCCTATGCCCTGACCAAAACCTATTGGGAGCAGAAGGCAAAGCTTGGCGAAAATTCGCGCTGGTGGAACGGTGTTGCCCCGGAAATGCTTGCCAATATCAGTGGCAAAATCCATCCGGGTGCGCTGCGTTATTACGCCGAAGCCGGGTTCCCGGTTCGTGATGATCAGCGTTAATCGCAGATCAAACATATCTCAGGCCCGGCAGTTCTGCCGGGCCATTCTTTATCTAGAAAACTGATTAAATATGCCTGCCATTTCTCGCCCCTTCTGGATTACCCTTGGTGCAGTTTCGATTGCATTTCACCTGTGGTTGATTTTCTCAGGCCTCGTCCCCAATCTTGTCAGCCGCCCAATCCACATGGCGCTTGCTTTGCCATGGGCCCTGATCTTTGTTGCGAAAACCAGACCGCAGCAAATTTCTGGCGTGATCCTGACGATCATTGGTTTGATTGGTTGTGGGTGGATCGTGTTGAACCATTCGGAACTTGGTGATCAGTATGGCTTCCTGATGGGCAACACCCAGATTGCATTGGCCATGTCGTTGCTGATTATCGTTCTGGAAATGGCACGTCGTGCAATTGGTTGGCCGTTGCCGATGGTGGCCGCAATTGCCCTTCTTTATGCGTTTTACGGCGAATATGTTCCAGGCGAATTTGGCCATGCGGGCCTTCCGGTCGAAAGCATGCTGGGGACATTGACCATTGCCGAAGGCGGTCTTTGGGGCAGCCTGACCGGGGTTTCGGTCAGCATCGTTTCCATCTTTGTCATCTTTGGTGCGGTGCTCAATGGCGGTGAAGCAGGTCAGGGTTTCATGAATGTCGCCGGTGCGGCAGCCGGTCGGCTTAAAGGCGGGGCAGCAAAAGTTTCAGTGATTTCATCGGCACTGTTTGGCTCCATTTCCGGATCGGCATCGGCCAATGTGGCATCGACCGGTGCGATCACGCTGCCTGCCATGACGCGCCTTGGCTATCCCAAACGCCTTGCCGCTGCGGTTGAAGCTGTTGCGTCATCTGGTGGTCAGATCATGCCACCTTTGATGGGGGCTGGCGCCTTTGTGATGGTGGAGCTGACCGGACGGCCTTATGTCGACATCATGGTTGCCGCAATCCTGCCTGCGATCCTGTATTTCCTGGCTGTTTGGGTTGGCATCAATGCCTTTGCCCAGCGGTTTGATCTGCCCGGTGTTCCCAAAGAAGATCAACCGTCGGTCCGTGCGGTTGTCATCACGTCCGGCTTCTTTTTGGTGCCTTTCACCATTCTGCTTTGGGGCATGTTTGGCGGCGGATACACACCGCAATATGCGGCCTGTCTTGCGTTGCTTGCCGGTGCTGCATTGCTGTACTTTGATGGCAACTTGTCCTTTAGTGCCGTTCGGGCAAAGGACCGCATGATTGACGTGTGTCTGAATGCCGGGCGACAGGTGGCCTTGATCGGGTCGATCATTTTGTGCGCGTCCATTGTCATTGGCGTGCTGGGTCTGACCGGCCTTGGGGTCAAGATCACATCGCTTTTGATATCGGGTTCGGGCGGGATGCTGTGGCCTGCCTTGTTGCTGAGCGCCCTTGCCTGTTTGATCCTTGGCATGGAAGTTCCGACGACCGCAGCCTATGTCATCTGTGTATCGGTTGCGGGGCCTGCCCTGATCGAGCTTGGCCTTGATCCGCTGCAGGCGCATTTGTTCGTGTTCTGGTTTGCGTTGTTGTCCACCATCACGCCGCCGGTTTGCGGTGCGGTGTTTATTGCCGCAGGCATGGTCGAAGAAAACTGGCTTAAGGTTGCCAGAACCGCGATGGCACTTGGTGTCGGGCTTTACATCGTTCCGCTTGCCATGATTGCCAATGGCTCCTTGATTGATCTTGGCAATGATCCGATTTGGGCGATCGCGGCCGGGCTTAAGGTCGCGTTTGGTTTGACCGCGATATCCTTTGGCCTGATTTCACCAAAGCCGGTATGGGTGCGGGTTGGGCTTGCTGCCGCAGGCGGGCTTGCCATCTTTGCTGCGGGGATTTGATGCACAAAAGGCCGACAGGAAACTGTCGGCCTTTTGGTTTCAGGATTGTGTTCTCGCGTTAGGCGGATACACGTCCGCTGCGCGGTCCGGCAAAGAACCAGATAATCAGGCCCAGAACCGGTAGGACCAGAATAAGGACGGTCCAAAGCACTTTTGATCCGGTGCTTGCCCCACTGCCCATAACATTGACGATGGCCCAAACATCGGCAATCAGGATCAACAGACCGACAATTCCACCATATTCAAGCATGTTCCAACCTCGTGATTGTTGCAGCAGCTTTAAAAGCCGCGCTTATCCATCAAACGGTTGGATCGCGTGGTTGTTCCCGTGCGGAGAATTTACAAGGTGTGGTAAAGGCCTAAACAACCTGTCCGGCAGACCAGCCAGACGACCATGCCCACTGGAAGTTAAAGCCGCCCAAATGCCCGGTGACATCAACAACTTCGCCGATGAAATAAAGTCCCGGCACATCGCGTGCTTCCATGGTTTTTGATGAAAGCGCATTGGTATCAACACCGCCCACAGTCACCTCGGCCGTGCGATAGCCCTCTGTGCCGCTTGGCATGACCGCCCACTGATTGACATCAATCGCAAGCTTGCGAAGGGCCTTGTCCCCGGTTTCGCCAATCGGGCGTTCAAGACCGTGGCGCGCGGTAATCAGTTGCGCCAATCGGTTGGGAAGAATACGCGACAGGACATTGTGAACCGCCTGTTTCGGGTTTTCCCCCTTGGCCGTTTTCAAAAGCTCAAACGCGTCTTCTTCGGGGTTCAGGTTTACCGCGATGTTGTCCCCTTCATCCCAATAGGACGAGATTTGCAGGATCGACGGACCTGAAAGACCACGATGGGTAAACAGCAACCCTTCGCGGAACTGCTTCTTGTTGCATTGAACCACGGCATCGACCGAGATGCCCGACAGCTGCCCCATCTGCTCGCGCAGGTCCGGATCAAATGTCAGCGGAACAAGTGCCGCCTTGGTCGGGATGACATTGATGCCAAATTGACGCGCGATCTGATAGCCAAAGCCGGTCGCACCAATTTTCGGGATCGACAATCCACCGCATGCAACCACCAGCGACTGGCAAGTCCACTGCGCGCCGGTGCGTGTGGTGACGTCAAAGCCGCCATCTTCGCGTTTAACGATGCCCGAAACCTCGGTATTGAGCTTGATGGTGACGTCAGCCGCATCACATTCATCAAGCAGCATGTCAATGATTTGGAAAGACGATTCATCGCAAAACAGCTGGCCCAATGTCTTTTCGTGCCAGGCGATGTTGTAGCTGTTCACAAGATCTAGGAAGTCATGCTGCGTATAGCGTTTCAGAGCAGAAACGCAAAACCGCTTGTTCTGGGAGATGAAGTTTTCCGGGCCGGTATGGATGTTGGTGAAGTTGCAGCGTCCGCCGCCGGAAATACGGATTTTTTCCGCCGGTTTGGCCGAATGATCAACCACCACCACGGAACGCCCGCGTTTACCTGCTTCTATCGCGCACATCAGTCCGGCCGCGCCGGCACCGATCACAAGGACATCAATCTTTTTCAAGCCCGTCAAATCCGTCAGAGTTCAATACGCGACTGCTTATACGTGGAAAAACCAGCCTTGTCAGCGTCAGCAGGGAAATAGCAGCATTGCAGTCATGGTTGCGCGACAGTTTCGAGCAGGTTCAGGCGACCTGCAACTCGTTGGCGACCTGATTGCGGCCATTTGCCTTGGCGAAATAAAGCGCCTGATCGGCACGTTCGACCAGCTTAGCAACGGGCTCACCAGGACGAAATTCTGCAGCACCGATGGACACGGTGACTTTGCCAACAGTGGTGTGGTCATTGCGGCTAACGACCCGGCGGCTTTCGATATAGCGGCGAAGCTGATCGGCAAATTGCGTTGCACGGTCAAGCGATGTGCTGGGCAGGATGATGGCAAATTCTTCGCCGCCGTAACGTGCGGCAGTATCCTTGCCTTTGACATTGCGCTTAAGCGATTCCGCCATCAGGCGAATGACCTGATCACCGACCTGATGGCCATGGGTGTCGTTGAAGTTTTTGAAGTGATCGATATCAAGCAGCAAAAGGCAAAGCGGCTCACCTTCTTCCATCGCCAGCATGACACCATCACGCAATCTGGCATCAAATGCCTTGCGGTTGGCAATGCCCGTCAATCCGTCGGTCATGGCTTCACGTTTGAGGTTTTCCATATCCTCGCGCAGCTTTGAGATTTCTGACGAACTGCTGTGAAGCCTGTTTTCCAAAATCTTGTTTACGCCTTCCATCTCGCGGGTTGCGCCCAAAAGCGTATGCAGTGCCTGTTCAAGATTTGAAAGATCGCGGTTTTTGTCCCCGACATAGGTACAAAAATGATCAAGCGCTTTGCTGTATTGGTGGGTATCGACGCCGACGGTCTGAACGGTTTCAAGGATCGTGCCCAACTGCGTACGCAAGTCATTGGAAATGCGTTCGATGATCTCGTTTTCATTGGTGCTTTGGAAAAAGCGGGTATGGATTTCCTGGCACTGCAATTCATCAAATTCCCGATGATTGCTGCGCAGGATATCAATCAATTGGCAAAGCGCGCTATTGGTGCCAGCGACATAGGTATAGAAAATCTGGAAATTGTCAGGATGGGACACAACGCCCAGCTCTGTCATCAAGCCAAGTGCTGTATTTGTGTAGTCCTTAGCTCTGCTATGTTCGTGACCGTATTCGCTCATCATGTACCTGAAAACGAGGTTGCGCTCGACGAAAGTCAGGCCGGATCCTAAACAGTTAGGTGGAATTTGGAGTTGATGTAGGTCAGCGAGAAATTCAAGATTTGCGAAATTTCCCGAACCGAGACTGCAAACGGAAAATTTGACTTAACTATCTGATTTATAACATTTCACGTTATAGTTGCAGTATCTGGAATTTATTTAAAGATACCTCGAACATTCTGCGAATAAATGTCTTTTGTCGTCTTGGGGGTGGATCGTTCTCAGGCGCGCGCGGCGATATTTGCCAACGGTGCGTAAAGGTCGTCTTCGCTCATAACCTGATTTCGGCCATTGGCCTTGGCAAGATACAGTGCCTGATCCGCGCGTTCGATCATGCGCGAAAGTGGCTCACCCATCTGGAAGCTGGCCACCCCAATTGAAACCGTGATTTTGCCGATATTCTCACCACGGTTTTCGCTCACGATATAAAGTGCTTCGACCGACTGACGAATGTTTTCCGCAACGTGAATGGCATCATCAAGTTTGGTGCTGGGCAGGATAATGGCAAATTCCTCGCCGCCATATCGGGCGGTGGTATCACGGCCTTTGACGTTGTGCTGCAGCGTCTGCGCCAGCACGCGAATAACCTGATCCCCGGCCTGGTGACCATAAAGATCGTTGATCTGCTTGAAGAAGTCTGCATCGATCAAAAGCACACTAAGGTCCTGACCGCCCTCCATGCACGCCATGGCGGCATCACGCAACTTTTCGTCAAACGCCTTGCGATTGTCGATCCCGGTTAACCCATCCGTCAGGGCTTCGCGTTTCATCTTTTCCAGATCATCGCGCAGCTTGGAAACTTCGTTGGCGGATTGTTCAGGCACTTCGGGAACAGTGTTTGTTTCTGACTGCGGGTTTGCTGTGTGCGCAGCCGACTGGTCGCGGGCAGGATCAAGATAGCGCAAATAAAGCTCGTGGCATTGCAGATCATCGAATGCGCGCTTGTTGCTGCGCAGAATATCGATCGCCAAAACCAGCCCTTCATTGGACTTCTCAAGATAGGCATAGAAGACGGCATAGTTGATCGGACTCGCACTGACCCCCAGCTCATCAATCAAAGCCAGTGTATGCCGTGCCAGTCGTCGGGACTGCTGCCGGTATTCGTCTTGCTTATCCATTTGGGCGACCTGAAAGGGTAGTTCGAGCCTGCTGCTGGCCAGTACGGGTAACGCTCCGCGTTCATTCCGTCCTTGATGTGTATCAGAATTCGTGGGGCAAGGTACAGAATCCAGTGGTTGTAATTTTATTGGTTTGTTCAAGCTTGTCCGATAGGTTCGATGCTCTGGGAAAAGGTTCAGGCGCAAAGGGAAGGCAAAAGCATGCCAAAACAACTGGGTATTCTTGCAGTTGTCACAATGATGGCGGGGTTGCTTCTGATCGGGGATGGGGCATCCGCACAACAAAAAGATGGCGGGACAGAGCCAACTGTCGCTGAACAAATCACCGACAGCACGACCAACGCATCCGACGCGATTGATTTTCGCACACTCTCAGCTGAAGAGCGCACAAACATGCCGCCGCTGATGGAGCGCTATGTGCTGGATGAGCTCAAAAGCCTGCGCACCGAAATGCAGGGCATGCGCGCCGAGTTGCTGCGCGAAGTGGTTAACCGTCAGCTTGAAGCCATCGACAAGGCGATTTCCTATTCGTCAAACACGGTCACTTATTTCTTCTATTTCGTCGCAGCTGTCGGTGCGCTTCTGACCATGTTGGGGTGGCAGTCCCTGCGCGAGCTGAAATCAAGCGTGCGCAACCTTGCCAATACCGAGTTGCAGCGCCTGTCGCAGGAATTTGAAGGTCGCCTGACCTCGCTTGAGAATGAGCTGCTTCTGAAATCAAAACTGATCAACGAACATCAGCACGAAATCGAACGTACCCAGACGATCCATGCGTTGTGGCTTCAGGCCAATCAGCTGAGCAACCCGCGCTCAAAGATCGAAACCTATGACAAGATCCTTGAGCTGGCCCCGGGCGATCCGGAAGTCATGGCTTATAAGGCTGACGCAGCCTTGCAACTTGGCGATCGTGACTGGGCACTAAGCTTGTGTAACCGTTTGCTCGCCGAAGCACCGGAAAATGCCAATGGCTATTACCAGCGCGCTTGTGCCAATGCCGGGCTTGGCTTCAAGGAAGCAGCGCTTGCCGATCTGCAGCGTGCGGTGGATCTCTCGGAATCCATGCGTCAACCGGCCTGGACAGAGGAAGAGTTCGAGCCGCTGCGCGATCTTTCGGAATTCACCGACATTCTTGGCGAACGCAAGGATCTGCCGCCTGCCGAATGATCGGCGAGCCCGCAACGAAAAAGCCCCGCAGCAGATGTTGCGGGGCTTTTGCTTTTGAACGGGGCAGTGCTTATTCAGCTGGCAGCTCATTCCAAAGCGGATGGATCGGTGCGACGTCTTCTTCGATCTGGGTGAAGCGCGCATCGCAATCAAAGAAATAGTTATCGGTCAGGTCGTCATTGACCTGGGATACTTCGCCAACAATCACCGGGCCTTTGCCTTCTTCGCCATAGAAACGGTGAATAAGGGTACGCGGCAGGGTCACGCTTTGACCCGGTTCAAGAACAACCTTGCCACCAGCTGGCAGGATGTTGAGCTTGCCATCGGTGCGAACTCGCACTTCATTGACGCGATCCATCTGGCCATCTTCGGTCAGGTTGCACAGCTCAATCACAAGATTGCCGCCACCCCGTACGATGATGTCTTCCATTTTGACCTTGTGGTAATGCCACGGGCATTCCTGATTTTCGCCAACGATCATGATCTTTTCAGCATAGGGTACTTCACCCGGTTGACGCAGGATGCCGTTGCGCAGGCAAAACAGGATCAGGCCGCGCTTGTCAAAGTTTCCTTCGCCATAATCGGTCACGTCCCAGCCCATCTGATGGCCACGGCACCATTTCGCCAGATCAGGTTCCTGATCCCATTGTTCCGGGCTGTAATGCGCCCATTCCGGCAGTTTGAATGCGATGGATGCGTAAAGTTCCTTGGCATGCTCGATACAGGCATTGATTTCAGAACGCAGCATGGATGACCTCTTGTGACGTTTGTTTGGCTGGGTCAGTGCGTTCTGACCCTGATCGGTTGGCAGGCGTTTTAGCATGACGGGCATTTGAATGCGACATTTTTTGAATGCATTCAATTGACCCGGTTCCAAGTCGCTTTAATTCCAGACAGAATTGCACATCTGCCTCGTAATCGCCGCTTTTACTGCCGATATAGTGCAATTGAAGATACGCGTATCATGTTTAAATCGCACCCATTTGATGTCGGCAAAGGAACAGTAGGCCATGGCGCAATCATCAGGATTTGCAAAAGTTGTTGCAGCAATCGTTGTTGCCGGTGGCTTGGCCGCATCGGGTTGGCTGGTCGGAACCGGCATTGAAAATATGCGGTCGCTGGATCGTTATGTGACGGTCAAGGGATTGGCAGAACGCGATGTGAAGGCCGACAAGGCCGTTTGGCCGATTACTTATGTCGCGACCGATGACGTGCTGCAAAATGCGCAGGCCAAGATCGAAGCCGACACAGAAACCTTGTTTGCCTTCCTTGCCAACCACGGGATCAAGCGGGAAAACACCGAGCTTCAAAATCTTCAGGTAACCGATCAACTCGCACAATCTTATCGTTCCGGCCCGATTGAAAGTCGCTATATCGTCAACCAAACCATTCAGGTCCGATCAGATGATGTCGATGCGGTGGTGGGCGCATCCCAAGATATCGGCAAGCTTCTTCAGGGCGGTATTGTTCTGGGCGGGCAGGGCTATAATCCCGGTCCGAGTTACCTGTTCACCGGGTTGAATGACATCAAACCGGAAATGATTGCCGCAGCCACGGCCAATGCCCGTGAAGCGGCCCAGCAATTTGCCAAGGATTCTGGCGGTCAGCTTGGCGGCATTCGCCGGGCGACACAGGGTCTGTTTCAGATTTTGGCGGCTGACGGGGCACCGAACATGACCGAAGCCAACCAGATCAACAAGACCGTCCGGGTGGTGACAACCATGGAATATCTCATCCGCGATTAATGCTGTTGCGACCGATTTGTTGACAGCGTCGCCAAAGCTGGTTTTATGCGCGCCATGGCGCAATTGATCCTGTTTAACAAGCCGTATGGCGTTCTGACCCAGTTCACCGACCGTGAAAACGGCCGGGTGACCTTGGCTGACTATATCGATCTGTCCGGCGTCTATGCGGCTGGGCGATTGGATCGCGACAGCGAAGGCCTGTTGCTTCTGACCGATCATGGGCCGCTGAACGCCCAAATTGCCCATCCGAAATACAAGAAGCCGAAAACATATCTGGTGCAGGTCGACGGTGAGCCGACTGACGAGGCACTTGATGCTTTGCGTAATGGTGTCGAGCTTAAAGACGGCATGACATTGCCTGCCAAGGTACGCCGCATTGCCGAACCCGAAGGGTTGTGGGAACGCGATCCGCCGGTGCGCTATCGCGCCAATATCCCAACAAGCTGGATCGAACTATCGATTACCGAGGGCCGCAATCGACAGGTGCGTCGCATGACGGCTGCTGTTGGTTTCCCGACACTCCGTCTGATCCGTCACGCAATTGGTGACTGGACCCTTGACGGTCTGGCACCGGGCGAATGGAAGGTGATCGCAGTCGAAGCACCACCCGCAACCCATCGCCGGTTATCACCGGGGTCGGCCAAGCCACCAAGACGGGATGAATTGCCTGCAGGTGACGAGGCAAAGCCCGCCAAACGCCCCGCCAAAAAGGGTGGCTATAAGTCTGCACGTCAGCGCAGTCAGAATGATACAGCCCAAAGTGACGGCGGAACGGGCAACCGGCCCGGTAACAAACCGGGCGCGGACAAATTCAGGCGTGGTGGTGCGAAACCGTCCCGCGCCGGATCGCGTCCAAATTCGCGATCTCAATCGCGCCCCCAAGCGCGACCGAAGAAAGGATAAGCCGACATGCTGAGTTATTTGCACGGCTTTCATGCCGGGAACTTTGCCGACATGCATAAGCATGCGGCCCTTTGGCTGATCCTGAACCATCTTCGCAAAAAGAAGAAACCGTTCTGCGTGATCGATACCCATGCCGGATCAGGATGGTATGACCTTGGCAGTGAACAGGCCGCGAAAACCGGCGAATGGAAAGACGGATACGCCTTGGCAAAGAAGGGGGCGAACGCACCGGAAATGCTGGGCGACTATCTGGGGCACGTTGCAGGGTTCGATCCGGTCGCCAAGGGCCGCGATTACGGCGTACGCGAAGACGATGAGTATCGCGGTCCGTTTTATCCGGGTTCGCCGTTTATTGTCCGCGAAATGCTGCGCGAGGATGATGAACTTGTCCTGATGGAACTTCATCCGCGCGAATATGAAACCCTGTATCATCGGGTAAAGCGCGATGGGCGCATTCATCTGCACAAGCGTGATGGCTATGAAGGTCTGGTTGGCATGATGCCGCCCGCCATTCGCCGTGGTTTGGTACTGATGGATCCAAGTTACGACGTCAAACAGGATTACCAAAAGGCGGCCAGCGCTGTGCAGAATGCTTGGGCGAAATGGCCGACCGGAACCTTCATGTTGTGGTACCCGATCCTTGAAGACGGTTTTGATGCGGAATTGCGCAAATCATTCGGCGGGATCACAGCATCGGGTGGGGTTCTTTGTGCCGAGCTTGCCACCGATCAAGGCGGATCAAAGGGACGCATGCGTGGCACCGGGCTGTTGGTGGTGAACCCACCTTGGCAATTTGATCAGCAGATTGACGAGATCGGATGCTGGCTTGCCAAGACCTGCAAATTGCCTGGCCCTGCCAAACACACCACACGCTGGCTGGTTAATGCCGAATAAGAAAAAGCCCCGCTGATCTGTCATCAGCGGGGCTTTCTGCGTTGGGACGCAGTGGTAACTGTTTTCGTCTTAGATGCCAAAGAATGGCTGCAGCAATTTCGGCAACAGACGATTGAACTTCATCGGCGCATCGGTCGCGATCAGACAGATGCATTCCTCGGCTGTATCGGCAATCGGCTGATGATCGACATCATCATCAAGATCGGCGACATCGCCCGCACGGAACCGACCGATTTCATCGATATAGGATCCCTTGATCAAAAGCGTCATCTCATGGCCATGGTGACCATGATCGGGGATCGAGACACCCGGTGCGATCTTCATCAGGCGCACGGTGCCCTTGCTTTCGATTGATTTCAGCTGGAAATGCTTCACACCCGGTGCAAGCGACTTCCACGGAATATCTTCAAGCGAGTTGACCCCATCGGGCAGAAGGTCTGCCAACGGACGGGGCAGGGCATTCATGGTGCTACCCGAAATGCTCTCGCCCACAGCAACCCGACGCAAGCTTGGCAATTCCTGGGTCACGATGTTTTCGTTCGCCGTGTCACGTTCAAGCATCGCCATAACGTGATCAAGCGAATGATCACCCATTGCCATGCTGTCGCTGGTTTCAAGCGCGGCACCGCCCATGGTTTCAAACTCTGTGACCTTGCCACGGCAATGCGGGCACACGGTCATGTGTGTTGCCACCAGAAGCTCCATCGCTTGGGACAGCGATCCACTGGCGTAATCCATCAGTGTCTGATCAGTTGGATGATGTTTAATGTTCATGCGACACCTTCCAGTCCGCCACGCAACTTGCCAAGAGCAAGCCGCAATCGGGACTTCACAGTCCCCAGCGGGATATCAAGACGCTCGGCAATTTCACTATGTGAGCAATCTTCAAAGAACGACAATTCTACGACCACCTTCTGATCGGCTGGCAATTCCTTCATCGCCTCTTTGACAAGGACGGCTTCCTGATCGCGGTTTACAACCTCATCTGCGAGCGGATCTTCGTCGATAATCAAAGTCGGATCGGAATCATCAACCTCGATATGTTTGCGCTGCCGGAACCGATCGATACGCAGGTTCCTGGCAATGGTAAATATCCACGTACTGGCCGCTGCCTTAGAGGGATCAAACAGGTGCGCTTTGCGCCATACCTGCATCATTGCTTCCTGTGCCAGTTCTTCGGCTGTCTCTGAGTTGCCACCAAACCGGAACATGTAGGCCTTAACGCGCGGTGCAAAATGCGCAAACAGTTGCGCAAACGCTTCCCGGTCGCGTGTCGACGCAACGGAAACGATCCAATCGGCACATCTTTTCGCCTCGGCCGGATCGGCTGGTCCGGGGCGTCGTGTTTTGGTGCCGCTCATTCTGGTTTCAGGTCCCCTTTGGGGCCGCGCCAAGATCGTGTTCATCATGCAAATCTTACGGCGGCCGTTTTCATTTGGATCAAATAAAATTGTACGTTTTCTGCCAACCACTTACAATGATGACGGGCAATTATTATCCTGTGATCCGCATGTTGGTCTCATGCGTATTCATATGTAGTTCTGAATTAATAACTGCAAGCAGGCCGAACCCATATGAACATTGTCACATCGGGCAAACTCAATATCGCTGTCGTTGGTTCCGGTATATCGGGCCTGTCGGCTGCCTGGTTGCTCAGCCAGACCCATAATGTGACGCTGTTTGAAAAGGACGACCGTCCGGGCGGCCATTCCAACACAGTACAAGCAGGTAACACGCCGGTTGATACCGGCTTTATTGTTTATAACACGCGCTGCTACCCAAATCTGTGTGCGCTGTTTGATCATCTGGATGTCAAAACCACTGCAACTGACATGTCCTTTGCTGCATCAATGGATGAAGGCGGTCTGGAATATGGTGGCAGTGACCTGGCCGCACTTTTTGCCCAGAAACGCAACATTGTCCGCCCGCGCTTTTTGATGATGGTGCGCGACATTCTGCGTTTCTATCGCGAAGCACCACTTGCCCTTGAAGACGGCACGGCCGAGTATGTCAGTCTTGGCGATTATCTGCGCGAAAAGCGCTATTCGAAATCCTTTATCAATGATCATCTGTTGCCGATGGGGGCCGCGATCTGGTCAACGCCGGTTGATACCATGATGGCCTATCCGCTGGCGGCGTTTGTCCGGTTTTGCCAGAACCATGGTCTGTTGCAGATCAAGGACCGCCCGCAATGGCGAACAGTCGTCGGCGGATCGCGTGAATATGTAAAACGTATGACTGCGGGTATTTCGGGCGGTGTGGTTCTCGACCGTGCCATTGCCAAGGTCGGTCGCAGTGCAAACGGTGGTGCCTTTATCGAAGACCGCTATGGCAAACGTGATGAATTTGATCACGTCGTTCTGGCCTGTCACGGTGATCAGGCGCTGGCACTTCAGGAAACGCCAGACCCCAAGGTTCACGGACTTCTGTCCGAGTTTAAGTACGAGCGCAATCTGGCGATCCTGCATAATGACGACAGCCTGATGCCCAAAAACAAAAAGGTCTGGTCAAGCTGGAACTACCTTGCCGAAGAACAGGATGGTGAACAGAAGGTCTGCGTGACCTATTGGATGAACCGTTTGCAGCATCTCGATAACAGTAATCCGCTGTTCGTAACGCTGAACCCGCCGCGCCATCCCAAGGATGGCAGCGTGATCCGTTCGTTCCTTTATGATCATCCCTTGTTTGATGCGGGTGCAATGGCGGCACAAAAGGATCTGTGGTCCATCCAGGGTGTCGATAACATCTGGTATTGCGGAAGCTACTTTGGCTATGGCTTCCACGAAGATGGCATTCAATCGGGTCTGGCCGTGGCCGAAGCATTGGGCAATGTGCGCCGCCCGTGGAATGTTGAAAATGAAAGCGGCCGTATTCATTTGCCAAGCACATCTAAACTTCAATCAAGCGAGGCGGCATGACCGAGCAGCACGATCAGACCCATTGGGCGTCGGCGCTGTATGAAGGGGTGGTGACCCATCACCGTTTGCGCCCGAAAAAGCACAAGCTACGCTATCGGGTGTTTTCCTTCTTGCTTGATCTTGATGAAATCGATGATCTGGCATCCAGACTTCGGTTGTTTAGCCGCAATCGTTTCAATCTTTTTTCCTTCCATGATCGTGACCATGCTGATGGCGGGACAAAGAACCTGCGCACCCGGCTTGAGACCATTCTGGCCGATCATGGCTTGCGAAATTGTGCGCACAAAATTCAGCTGCTTTGCTATCCGCGTTTGCTGGGTTTCGTGTTCAATCCGCTATCGGTTTATTTCTGCCATCGTGCGGACGGATCGGTGGGCGCTGTCCTTTATGAAGTCTCAAACACCTTTGGGGATCGGCACAGTTATCTGATCCCGGTCGGCGAAGATGGCATCGATCACAAGGGCGTTTTACGTCAATCCTGTGCCAAGGGTTTTTACGTCTCGCCCTTTATCGACATGGTGGCCGATTATCATTTCCGTATTCGGATGCCCGGCGAAAATGTTGCGGTGACCATTCGCGAAACCGATGCCAAAGGCATGTTTTTAAATGCAGCCTTTGTCGGTGATCGAACCGCCCTTTCAGATCGTAAACTAATAGGAGCGTTCATTCGCTACCCGCTTATGACCCTAAAGGTCGTGGCGGGCATCCACTGGGAAGCGCTTCATCTGTGGCGCAAGGGGATGACATTCCATAAACGACCGGCACCACCGCAACATGCGGTTACCTATGTGCTGGAAACCGGGACTGCAGCGGCCCAAGCAGGAAAGAGATAACAACAATGCCAGACCGCAATCGTACAGCTTCAGGATTAGCCATCCCGCTTCGTGATCGCATCATACCCATGCTCGGCAGCGTGACCGGCAATCGCAGCATCCTAAAAGCAATGCTGCGCCGTGTGTTATCCCATCTGCATTATGGTCGCCTGACAATTGTGCTGCCCGATGGCGACACCCTGCATTTTACCGGTGAAAAAGAAACCGAACTTCGCGCCGCAATCCATATTCACAGCTGGCAGGCAATCCGCAAACTCGCCACGGGCGGCGATGTCGCCTTTGCCGAGGCTTACATGGATGGCAGCTGGGGCAGCCCGGATCTGACACACCTGATGCAGGTGGCGATGCTCAATGAAACGATTGTCCGTGCCCGTCTGGCCGGTGGGTTCCTGTCACGTACGATTGCCCGCATTGGCCACCTTCGCAATGCCAACACGGTCGAAGGATCAAAGCGCAACATCGCCTATCACTATGATCTGGGCAACGAATTCTATACCGCCTGGCTTGACCCAAGCATGACCTATTCGTCGGGCTATTATCGCCGAAATGACATGTCGCTTGAAGCATCACAGGTGGCAAAATATGACCGCATCTGTGAACTTGCCAATCTGCAAGCCGGCGAACGCGTTCTTGAGGTCGGCTGTGGCTGGGGTGGGTTTGCCGAACTTGCCGCAGGCAAGCATCGCTGCAACGTCACGGGTCTTACCCTGTCACATGAACAGCATGCCTATGCGCATCGCAGACTTCTGATGCAGGGGCTGAATGACCGCACCGACATTGTTCTGCGCGATTATCGCCATCAGGAAGGGCAGTTTGACAAGATCGTCTCGATCGAGATGTTCGAAGCGGTTGGCGAAGAACATTGGCCAACCTATTTCGAGATGATCCGTCGTTGCCTGAAACCCGGCGGCAAGGCGGTCCTTCAGATCATCACCATTGATGACGACCGGTTTGATACCTATCGCAAAGGTGCTGATTTCATTCAGCGCTACATTTTCCCGGGCGGTATGTTGCCATCCCCGACGGCCTTGGCCGGGGCTGTGACCAATGCGGGGCTTTATCTGCAACATTCCGAATTCTTTGGCAAATCCTATGCCCGCACACTGGCCGAATGGCAGCGCCGTTTCCAGCATGGCTGGGACGATATCGCCAAGCAGGGCTTTGATCTGCGCTTCAAGCGGATGTGGGAATATTACCTTGCCTATTGCGAGACCGGCTTTGACCGTGGCTCGATCGATGTTGGTTTGTTCGTCATAGAACATCCGTCCCATGAGATCGCCTGAACCATCCCGAAATACCGCAATCTTTTACGCTTTGCCTGCGATGGCGGCCGCTGTGCCGACCATCCCGGCCTATGTGCTGTTGCCAAGTTATTATGGCGATGACCTTGGGTTGGGGCTGGCGATTACGGGCGCGATATTGCTGCTGGTACGCATGATCGATATGGCAACCGATCCGTTGATCGGGTGGTTGTCGGATCGGTCAGGTAATCGCAAAATCTGGGTCGGGATCGGCGCGATCATTGCCGGTGTTGGGCTTTGGTATTTGTTTACCCCGCCAGACCAGCCAGATGCGATGTATCTTCTGATCTGGGCCAGTGTCCTGTTCCTTGGCTGGACAATGTTTCAGGTGCCTTATCTTGCCTGGGGCGCGGACCTTTCGGGTGATTACCGCGAACGCACATTGCTGACCGCCGTTCGCGAAGGGGCAGGATTGATCGGCATTGTTTTGGCCGGCGGCATACCGGTTCTGATCAACGCCTCTGATCGTGCAGCAGAAATCGAAACGCTTGCCCTGGTGACCCTTGTGCTGGGGGCTGTTTTCATCGCCCTGATGATCTGGCAGGTGGTTGATCCTGTTGCGCAGCAAAAGGTAATGGCACCAGCTCGGTCATCAAAGCCATCTGGTAAAATTGGCAATCCTTCGGTGGCCTTCTGGCTTGGCATACGAAGCCTTCGCGATAACCGGCTGTTTGTGCGTTTGCTGTGTGCTTGGATGATCAATGGATTGGCGGCCGGTTTACCCGCGGTCTGTTTTCCGCTTTTTGTACGCTATTACCTTGAACTTGATCAGGACGTCGAAAACATCCTGATCCTTGCCTATTTCGCTGCGGCCATTCTGGCGATCCCGCTTTGGGTCGTGATGGCCGGCCGGTTGGGCAAGCACCGGGTTTGGTGCCTTGCAATGATCATGGCGATTGTCGCCTTTGCCTTTGTACCGTTCTTGGGGGCAGGCGATGCTTTGGCGTTTGGGGGCATCTGTCTTGTCACCGGTGCGGCACTGGGGGCTGATCTCGCACTTCCACCGGCCATTCAGGCTGATGTTGATGATTGGGATCATTACCGGTTTGGCGTGCGCAGAACAGCCCTTTTATTTGCGCTTTGGAACATGACCAACAAGCTTGCCATGGCGTTGGCGGCCGGGATTGCCTTGCCGATTTTGGGTGCGTTTGGATTGACTGATGATGGCGGTGAAAAAACCGGGGCGCTGATCGTGCTGGTTTTGATCTATGCCGTCATCCCCATCGTATTGAAAGCAGGAGCAATCGGGATGATGTGGCGGTTTCCATTGGACGCCGTGCATCAGGTTGCCATTCGTCGGCGCCTGTTACGCCGCACCGTTTGATCTTGGGGATAGAAAGCAGGAGCAAATTGATGCTGCGGAACGTCATGGCGTTGTGTCTAATGATGGTACTAACCGGATGTGGGTCGATGAAACCGCAGGATTTTGCGCAAAAGGAACCCGTCTTCGATGTATTTGATTACTTCGAAGGCAACAGCCGGGCTTGGGGGATTTTCGAGGACCGGTTTGGCAAACTTCGCCGCCAGTTCACAGTGGATATCACAGGGTCGATCGAGGACGGCGTTCTGACCCTTGAAGAAGACTTTATTTATGACGACGGCGAAACAGATCGCCGCGTCTGGGTCATCACAAAGACCGGCCCGCACAGTTATGAAGGCAAGGCCGATGACATCATTGGCAGTGCCGTTGGCAGCCAGTATGGAAATGCGCTGAACTGGGCCTATGACATGGACCTCAAGGTGGGTGACGGCACCTGGCGGGTCAGCTTCAATGACTGGATGTTCCTGCAGCCCGACGGAGTGCTGGTCAATCGTGCGCGGGTCAAGAAATGGGGATTTGAAATCGGCGAAGTGACGCTGTTTTTCAGAAAGCCGCAACACGTCGCGCAAGCCGCCGAATGATCCAGCCAAGGATTGGAAGCTTTGCATAGAAGTTCTGCCCGGCATCCCAATGATCAATATGGGATGCCAGCAGGCTTCCTTGTTCATTAAAGGTCACCTCGGACATACCGGTGAATTCCCAATCACCGATGACGGGGACCTTTGCGCTAAACCGCCAGCGCAGAAAACCCATATCGCCATCAAGCGCGCGATGGGTCACCACAAAGCGCGGATTTTCTGCATCCGTAAACGCCTTTGCCAGATAGGCAATCACATCACGCGGGCCTTGAAGCGTGGTGAACGGGTCCTGGAACGTGAAATCATCCGTGACCAGTTCTGATAGCTGATCAACGTTATCGGGTGCCAGATTCTCGAAATACGCGGCATAGGCCGCAAGAAGATGGCGTTGTCTGTCGATGATTTCGTTCATGCCTTCACCAATTTGCGCATCAGCTTAAAGAACAGCGGATAGGGCAGAATACGCGCGAATTTCAGTTGCCGGACAAAGGGCGGTGGAAACGCGATTTCGAAATCATTATTGCCACAAAGACTGCGATACATGAAGTCTGCTGCTTCATCGGGCGACAGCAAGTAGGGCATGGCGAAATCGTTTTTGTCGGTCAGCCGGGTTTTAACAAAGCCCGGATTGACCACGCGCAGCAAAACCCCGCTTCCGGTAAGCTCGGTATAAAGCGTCTCGCACAGATTGATAAGCGCTGCCTTGGTCGGGCCATAGGCAGCGGCATTGGGCAATCCGCGATATCCGGCAACCGATGCAACAACCGCGATCTCGCCGGATTTGCGCGCCCGCATCTTGCCCAGAAGCGGCTCCAGACAATTCACGATGCCCATATAGTTGGTATCTACATGGCTTCGGATGGTTTCCACCGAAAACCCACCCACTTTCATTGGCGAATAGATCCCGGCGGCCAAAACCACCAGATCAGGCAGGCCAAAATGGCTTTCAATGGTGTTCAAAGCCGTCTTGACCGCATTTGGATCGGTGATATCGACCGGTATCGGGGTGGTTCCGGGCATATCAGCCGCCAAATCAGCCAATTTATCGGCATTGCGGGCAGATATGATGACGTTTTGGTCTTCTGATGTCGGGTTTTTGTGGAAGTTTTCTGCCAAAGCGGCACCAATTCCCGCAGAAGCCCCTACAATCCAGATGGTTTTAAATTGCTTCTTCATGGCAGGGCCTGTTGCGCGGTTTTGGTCGCACAATTCATGCAGCGATAGGTGATGGTTGATCCATCACGTGCTTTGAACTGAAGACCGACCCAGCGACCTTCGTGATCGTACCAGGCATTTGTTTTAAGCTCCCCATCATAGGAAAACTCGGTTGCCCGCAATGTGCCGTTTGTTGTGCGCAGCATCTCGCTTGGCTTGGCGGTGATATCCACGTTGTTTGGCTTGCCCGTTATGGTGTTGAGTACCGATGTGCTTCCCAAAACACCGCAATGCCAATGATCGGTCGGAAAGATATTGGCCGGAACTGTTTGGATGCCATCAGGGCCCGTCACGACAAGATTACCATTCTCACGGGTTGCACCAACGATGGTGCGTTCACCGTCATCATCGACTGCCACCGAAAGGGCTGCCATTTCGTTACCCTGCCACAGGCTTTCGGACCGATAGGCAAAGCTATAGGCGTTAAATCCCAGAAAGCTGATATCGATGTTGCTTTGGGCAATGACCTGAAGCCCGTCACGCCCCTGATTGAACGTCACGCTATGGCGGCCAACCGGCGCATCATTGCGGCGAATTTGAAACAGGATTTCGTTGCCATATCGTTTGATCGGATCAAACCCCTGACAGGTATCAGGGCCGTCGAACGCGGTCGATAGGGCTGCGTTTTCGATCACATTGTCGGTGCTGGCATTGGCAGGACGCAACGGAACCAGTGCCGCGATACCAATGGCAACAAGCGTGCAAAGGGATTTGGGGGGCGAAGGCATGCGAAGTATCATCATTGAAGATACCCATGTGGCGTTAAAACGGTTGAACAAGTGATGTTCTGTTCTTGTTACGCACCGCACAACGTGACGGATCAAAAGGGACGCAATCGTGTTGATGATTGCCGTGTGGGGCGTGGTGGGGTAAAGCAGGGGGCTTAGGGTCAGGACCTATTAATTTGATTTGAATGGCGGAGCTTACATTTGTGAAATCCAAGAAAAATCCCGCCGAGCGGGTTGGCATCCCGGGCAAGTGGTTTGACGCGGGAGTTCGCAAATATAAGCTCTGTCCTTCGGATCGCTCAGATTTGCACGGGCTACTTTGTCGCAAAACCTTGAAAGATAAGTATCTTCCTGCGGCTTCGCTTCGCGTATCCGCTCAAATCTGAGCGACCATTCGAACCAAATTAATAGGTCCCGACCCTTAATGAAAGGCCGTGCCAAATGACCCATCCGATTGCAGAAGACCTTATCGTGCATGTATTGCACCGTGACTCCAACGTCATTGTGCTGAACAAGCCGCCGGGACTGGCGTCACATGGCGGGCCGAAAACCTATTTCCATGTCGATGCCTATTTGCCGGATCTGAAATTTGGCATTCAGCCTGAACCGACCCTGGCTCATCGTCTTGATCGGGATACGGCGGGCTGCTTGCTTCTGTGCCGTCATCCGAAATCGTCCAAGAAAATCACCCGTCTCTTTACCGAAAAGCAAATCGGCAAGACCTATTGGGCGGTGGTGCGTGGTGCGATGGAAGATGACCATGGCTTCATCGATGCGCCGATCGGCAAAACCAATGATGAAAGCGGCTGGCGTATGCTGGTCCATGAAGACGGGCAGCCATCCAAAACCGAATACACGGTTCTGGGACGCGGCAAAGACGCTGATGGTCAGGACATCACTTGGCTGGCACTGGTGCCCCATACCGGGCGCACCCATCAGCTGCGTGTGCATCTTGACCATGTTGGTCATCCGGTAATTGGCGACCCGTTCTATGGTCGCGGTGATGCGGAGCCGATCTTTGGTGCTCCGCCGACCCTGATGCTGTTGTCACGCCAGATCATCATTCCGTTCCACGCCGATCGTGATCCGGTGGTGGTCGATGCACCGCCGCCCGAATTGATGCGTGCTGGGTTGGAAGCATGCGGTTATGACGGCGACTATGCCGCCCACGCAAGCTCAATTGATGCTCAATATACCGGCGATGACAGCGACGCTGAAGGCGGAGAGTAACGTCTCAAGCGTGATGATGGATGCCATGGCTTCTGGATCGCCATTAAGCTGGCGTGCGAGGATATAGGCGTTCCCGGCGCACGGCATACCGGCATAGAAAACCCCCATCGCCAGAACCATGCCGTCAATCCCGGCCAGATACAGGCATACACCCGTGATGACCGGCAGGACCGCAAGCTTGATCGTGGTAGCTAGTGCAATTGCACCAAGTGCCTTTTTATCCATGATAAAACGAAGGCCTGCGCCAACCGAAAGCAGGCTGAGTGGCAGGGCAGCTGTCTTGAAAAGGGCTGCGGTATTTTCGATTGGAAGCGGAACGTGAATGTTGCTCACATTCAGTACCGCACCCGCACCTGCTGCAATGATGATCGGGTTTTTTACGATGCCGTTGATGATCCGGGTAAGGCTGCTTTTGCCGCCGCTAAACGCGCTTAGAACAACAACACCCAGCATGTTCGTCGCGATCACCATTACCGCAACAAAGACGATGGCAAGTGCCAGCCCCTCAGCCCCGTAAAGCGCGTCGGCAACCGCCAACAGGACGTAGCTGTTATAGCGCACCGATCCCTGAAAGATCGATGTGAAAAGCGGCGTGTCGCGTGTGATGATGGGGCGCAGCAACAGCAATATCCCCGTTAGCCCCAATGTCGCGGCAAGGGTAATGCCAACGGCGGTGCCGGCTTCGCCGCTTGAGAAATCAGCGCGATAAATCTCGACAATCAAAAGGGACGGCAGCAGCAAGTAATAGGTCAGTCGATCAATCCCGGCCCAGATGTCCGATCCTTTGATCAGGTAACGCTTAAGGGCTGCCCCCACCAGAATAGCGGTAAAGATCGGAAAGATCGCAGCGATCAGTTCATAGGCAAGTTCCATGACGGACGGGGCGCTCCGGCAGTTTGGCGGTCCTTAGATTTGGGACCTAAACCTTGCGATTGCTGTAATCGGCAAAGACCTGTTCGGGGGAATGATTGCGATATTGTTCGCAGATTTCCTCGAACTTCGGATTGCTGATCAAAAGGTCGGCCGTGCTTTGATTGCACGCAATCGGCACTTCATAAAGATTGGCCAGACGGATCAGGGCGCGCACATCAACATCATGGGGATGTGGCGTCATCGGGTCGGTAAAGAAGAACATGGCTTGTAGTTCGCCATGGGCAATCATTGATCCGAGCTGCTGATCACCCCCAAAAGGTCCGCTTTTCAGCGGATGGATATCAAATGCCGGAAACCGTTCCTGAAGCACGCGACCCGTGGTGCCCGTGGCAAAGATACGGGTATTGGCAAAGCTTGCCTGATGCTTTGCCAGCCAGTCGGCCATTTCACGTTTGCGACGGTCATGGGCAACCACGCCGATGGATAGGGTCATGTGCGCTCTCCGGGCCTTGGAATTTGAATGATCATACTAATCCTCAAAACCGGTTTGCGTCACGCCAGAAAAGTCAGACCTTTTCGCAAAGCTGCATTGTCAGAACGACTTAGCAGGTTTTAGGCGCGGGTTTGATTATCGCCAAGGGCATCGCCTCAGTGATCGCTCTGGGGATTGCCCAAAACAAAACGGCCGCCCCAAGTGAATGGGACGGCCGTTTGCAGATCAGGTGACTGATCGATTACATGTGGATCGCGCGTTTGCCTGCGTCCAGTGCGGCTTCCTTAACGACTTCGCCAAGGGCCGGGTGGGCGTGGCAGGTGCGTGCGATGTCTTCGGCAGAAGCGCCGTATTCCATCGCCAGAACCACTTCGGCAATCAGATCGCCAGCAGCCGGACCGACAATATGCGCGCCGACAACACGGTGCGTTTTCTTGTCTTCAAGCAGCTTGACGAAACCATCGGTGCTTTCCATTGCCTTCGCACGGCCATTGGCGGTGAAGGGGAATTTACCAACGGCGTATTCGACGCCTTCTTCTTTAAGCTGTTCTTCGGTCTTGCCAACAGAAGCAACTTCCGGCCAGGTGTAAACAACACCCGGGACCTTGCCGTAATCGACATGGCCTTCTTCGCCGGCAATCATTTCTGCCAGGGCAACGCCGTCTTCCTCAGCCTTGTGGGCGAGCATCGGACCGACGATGGTATCGCCGATTGCAAAGATGCCGCCAACATTGGTCTGGAAATATTCGTCGGTTTTGACACGACCGCGTTCGTCGAGTTCAACGCCAACTTTGTCCAGGCCAAGGCCGGTGGTGTAAGGACGGCGACCAATTGCCACCAGAACCACGTCAGCTTTGATTTCCTCTGCATCGCCGCCCTTGGACGGTTCAACAGTCAGGGTCACGCCAGACTTGGTCGATTTGGCAGCGGTAACCTTGTGGCCGAGTTTGAATTCAAGGCCCTGCTTGGCAAAGATGCGCTGGGTCTGTTTGACCAGCTCGCCATCCATGCCCGGCAGAATGCGATCCAGGAATTCAACAACGGTGACTTCAGCACCCAGACGACGCCAGACGGAGCCAAGCTCCAGACCGATCACGCCAGCACCAATGACAACCATCTTCTTGGGCACTTTCGGAATGGTCAGTGCACCGGTCGAAGAGACGATGTTTTTCTCGTCAATTTCAACACCCGGCAGCGGGGTGACTTCCGAACCCGTCGCGATGACGATGTTCTTGGCGTTCAAGGTTTCTTCACCGCCATCAAGAAGCGCAACCTTAACGGTGGTCGGCGAGGTGATCTCGCCGGCACCCTTAACGTAGGTAACCTTGTTCTTCTTGAACAGGAATTCGATGCCTTTGACATTGCTGTCAACGACCTTGTCCTTGCGGGCCATCATCTTTTCAAGATTGACCTTCGGCTTGGAAACTTCGATGCCGTGGGTATCGAAATGTTCCGAAGCTTCTTCGAACAGGTGCGAAGAATGCAGCAGTGCCTTGGACGGAATGCAACCGACATTCAGGCAGGTACCACCAAGTGCGCCACGTTTTTCAACGCAGGCAACTTTAAGGCCGAGCTGTGCGGCGCGGATGGCGCAAACATAACCGCCAGGACCGCCACCGATCACGACAACGTCGTAGTTCTCACTCATGAGTTCTTTGATCCTTTTGTCTGATCAGATGTCGAGCAGAATGCGTTCCGGGTTCTCGATGCATTCCTTGACGCGTACCAGGAAGGAAACGGCTTCACGGCCGTCAATGATACGGTGGTCATAGGACAGAGCCAGATACATCATCGGACGAATTTCGACTTTGCCGTCGATCGCGACCGGGCGCATCTGGGTTTTGTGCATGCCGAGGATACCGGACTGCGGTGCGTTCAGGATCGGGGATGACAGAAGGGATCCGAAGACACCACCGTTGGAGATGGTGAACGAACCGCCGGTCATTTCATCCATGCCGAGCTTGCCGTCACGTGCACGCTTGCCGAAATCAACAATGGTGCTTTCCAGATCAGCGAAGGTTTTTTCTTCTGCCGAACGGATAACCGGAACAACCAGACCCTGCGGGGTACCGACAGCAACGCCGATATCGCAGTAGTTTTTGTAGATGAAGCTGTTGCCATCGATCTCAGCGTTAACCGCCGGCCATTCTTTCAGAGCCGTGGTGCAAGCCTTGATGAAGAAGGACATGAAGCCGAGCTTTACGCCGTGCTTCTTCTCGAAGCCGTCTTTGTACTGATTACGGCAAGCCAGAAGGTTGGTCATGTCCACTTCGTTGTAAGTGGTCAGCATGGCCGCAGTGTTCTGAGCTTCTTTCAGGCGGCGCGCGATGGTCTGGCGCAGCTTGGACATTTTGACACGCTCTTCACCGTCACGCAGTTCGCGTTCCGGCTTCGGCGCTGCCGGTGCGCTTGCTACCGGTGCAGCCACACGCGGTGCCGGTGCGCCACCAGCAAGATAGTTCATGACGTCGCCCTTGGTCAGACGGCCATCTTTGCCGGTTGCCGGGATGGCGGCCGGGTCAAGATTGTTGTCTTCAACCAGTTTGCGAACTGCCGGCGGAAGCGGATGTGCCGTGTTTGCAGCGGTCGCAGCAGCCGGTGCAGCAGCAGGTGCCGGTGCAGCAGCAGGGGCTGCTTTTTCTTCCTTGGCCGGTGCAGCTTCTGCTTTTGCTTCTGCCGGAGCAGCAGCAGCGGAACCTTCGGCACCTTCGTTGATCATGGCGATCAGGGCGCCAACTTCGACTTCGTCGCCTTCGCCAACAACCAGTTCAGCAATCGCGCCGGCAACCGGTGCGTTGACTTCAACGGTCACTTTGTCGGTTTCAAGTTCGACAATCGGTTCATCGGCAGCAACAGCTTCACCGACTTTTTTGTACCATTTTGCCACCGTGGCTTCAGATACAGACTCGCCCAGCGCGGGAACTTTAACTTCAGTCGCCATTTTTTCCTCGACCGTTTTTTCAATCAGGCAGTGTGGGTCTGCCATGATGCGAATGAATTCTAAATGAACGTGTTGGAGGGGCGATTTGTTCGCCCCTCCGGTAAAGTTACTTGACGCTTAGTGCCGCATCGACCAGTTCGGCCTGTTCACGCAGGTGGGCCTTCAGAAGACCCGTTGCCGGCGACGCAGATGCCGCACGACCAACATAAACAGGACGGCCCGTCTTGTGCTTGATGCCGGCCAACGTCGCTTCGATACGACGGTCAACGAAGTACCAGGAACCCATGTTCTCGGATTCTTCCTGACACCAGACAACATCAGCATTCGGGTATTTGGCCAATTCCGTTGCCAGTTCTTTTTCCGGCCACGGATAAAGCTGTTCGACGCGAACAAGTGCAACATCTTCGATGCCGCGGTTTTCGCGTTCGGCGAGAAGATCGTAATAGACCTTGCCCGACGACAGAACGACGCGTTTGACTTTTTTATCTTCAACCAGCTTGCCGGTTTCTGCAATCACCGGAAGGAAGGTCGTACCAGCCGCAAACTCGGACAGGTTCGACACAGCCTGCTTGTGGCGCAGAAGCGACTTCGGCGTCATCAGGATCAGCGGCTTACGGAACGAGCGACGAATCTGACGGCGCAGGATGTGGTAATAGTTTGCCGGTGTCGTACAGTTCGCCACCTGCATGTTATTTTCACCACAAAGCTGCAGGTAACGTTCCAGACGTGCAGAGCTGTGCTCCGGACCCTGGCCTTCGTAACCGTGCGGCAGAAGCATCACCAGACCCGACATACGCAGCCATTTGGCTTCGCCCGAGCTGATGAACTGGTCAATGATGACCTGTGCACCGTTGGCAAAGTCACCGAACTGGGCTTCCCAGAGAACCAGCGAGTGCGGCTCGGCAAGGGAAATACCATATTCAAAGCCCAGAACTCCGGCTTCGGACAGCGGCGAGTTGAGAACTTCAAGCTCGGCCTGACCGGTACGGATGTTGTTGAGTGGGGTGTATTTTGCCTCGGTGGTCTGGTCGACCAGCTTTGCGTGACGCTGCGAGAAGGTACCGCGCTGGCAATCCTGACCCGACAGACGGACCGGGGTGCCTTCGCACATCAGCGTACCGAACGCCAATGCTTCAGCGGTTGCCCAATCAATGCCTTCACCGGATTCGAACATCTTCGCTTTGGCCTTCAACTGACGAAGGATTTTGCGGTTGATGTCAAAAGCTTCCGGTGCGGTTGAAAGCGCACGACCAACTTCCTGAAGAAGATCTTCTTCAACGCCGGTCTGACCGATCCAGTCGGCATCTTCGCCATGCGAGGATGCAAGACCAGACCATTTGCCTTCAAGCCAGTCTGCCTTGTTCGGACGATAGGCTTCTGATGCCTTGAACTCTTCGTCGAGGTAATCCTGGAACGACTTGTCCAGTTCCTTGACGCGTGCTTCGGTCAGAAGACCTTCTTTCACGAGCTGCTGTGCATAGATGTCTTTGGTGGTCGGGTGTTTGCCGATCACGTCATACATCTTCGGCTGGGTGAATGCCGGCTCGTCGCTTTCGTTGTGACCAAAGCGGCGATAGCAGAACATGTCGATTACGACGTCCTGCTTGAACTCCTGACGGAATTCGGTCGCGATACGTGCAGCATGAACCACAGCTTCAGGGTCGTCACCATTGACGTGCAGGATCGGAGCCTGAACGACTTTGGCAATATCCGAGCAGTAGGGGGAAGAACGTGAGTCGGTCGGTTTGGTCGTGAAACCGATCTGGTTGTTCACAACAAAGTGGATCGTACCACCGGTACGATAGCCTTTGAGGTGCGACAGATCGAAGGTTTCAGCAACAAGACCCTGGCCAGCAAAGGCCGCATCACCGTGCAGGAGGATACCCATAACCTGCTCGCGTGAGGTGTCTTTGCGCTGGGACTGTTTGGCACGAACCTTACCAAGAACAACGGTGTTCACGGCCTCAAGGTGCGACGGGTTTGCCGTCAGCGAGAGGTGAACAACATTGCCATCAAATTCGCGGTCGGCAGAGGTACCAAGGTGATATTTAACGTCACCCGAGCCCATCACGTCGTCCGGCTTGGACGGGTTGCCCATGAATTCCGAGAAGATCGCGCGGAACGGCTTGCTCATGACGTTGGCAAGAACGTTCAGACGACCACGGTGCGGCATGCCGAAGACAACCTCACGGATGCCAAGCTGGCTACCGCGTTTGAGGATCTGTTCGAGTGCCGGGATCAGGGCTTCACCACCGTCAACGCCAAAACGCTTGGTGCCGACATATTTGGTGTGCAGATAGTTTTCAAAGCCTTCGGCTGCGACCAGACGGTCAAGGATGGCTTCCTTGCCGCGTGCAGTAAACTGCGTCTGGTTGCCGATGCTTTCGATCCGCTGCTGAATCCATGACTTCTGTTCAGGTTCCTGAATGTGCATGAATTCGATACCGATCGACCCGCAATAGGTTTTGCGTGCCAGGGAAACGATCTGGCGGATGGTCGCGGTTTCAAGACCAAGAACGTTCGCGATGAAAATCGGACGGTCCATATCGGCTTCGGTGAAGCCATAGGTCTTGGGATCAAGTTCCGGGTGCGGTTCACGCGGGGCAAGGCCCAGCGGATCCAGATTGGCTTCCAAATGGCCGCGCACACGGTACGAGCGGATCAGCATCAGTGCGCGAATGGAATCATTGGCTGCTGCACGGATGGCATCAGAATTTACCTGAGCCGCCGCCGGTGCAACATGAGCTGCCGGAGCATAGGCCACCTGGGCCTGGCGTTCGGCATGCCCTTGTGAGACGTCGTATCCCTCCATGCCGCCAACAACCTTGGTTTCCCGTGGCTGCCAGCTCGGCCCACGCATTTCTGCGAGAAGTTCGGAGGCGTCGTCCTGCAACCCGTCAAAAAACTCAGCCCAGCTCTGGTCAACCGCAGACGGGCTTTCCAAATACCGGGCGTAGATTTGAGCGATGTAGGTTGCGTTCGACTCGTTAAGAATCGTGTCGAGATCTTGAGGTTTCATTTGTGGTCGGAAGGCATGGTCCCCAAGACAGGACCACGCCCCCCCTTGCCTTTCCTCTGACTACCCAGATTAGCCCTTCAAAGCCTTCAGCATGGTCGAGCCGAGGCTTGCCGGGGAATCGGCAACAAGAACGCCAGCGCTGCGCATGGCTTCCATTTTCGCATCGGCAGTACCTTTGCCGCCGGAAATAATCGCACCGGCATGGCCCATGCGTTTACCCGGAGGTGCGGTAACACCGGCGATGAAGCCAGCAACCGGTTTCTTAACCGAGGAAGCCTGCAGGAATTCACATGCTTCTTCTTCAGCCGAACCACCGATCTCACCAATCATGATGATGCCTTCGGTTTCCGGATCCTTCAGGAACAGGTCGAGGCAGTCGATGAAGTTGGTGCCGTTGACCGGGTCACCACCAATACCGATACAGGTCGACTGACCCAGGCCAGCGGCCGTGGTCTGTGCAACTGCTTCGTAGGTGAGCGTACCGGAACGTGAAACGATACCGATTTTACCGCGGCGGTGAATGTGACCCGGCATAATGCCGATCTTGCACTCGTCCGGGGTAATGATACCCGGGCAGTTCGGGCCGATCAGGCGGGTCGAAGAACCTTCGAGCGCACGCTTGACGCGGACCATGTCAGCAACCGGAATACCTTCGGTGATGCAGACAGCCAGTTCGATTTTGGCGTCGATGGCTTCAAGGATTGCATCAGCAGCGAAGGGCGGCGGAACATAGATAACCGAGGCATTGGCGCCGGTTACATGAACAGCTTCGTCAACGGTGTTGAAAACCGGCAGGTCAAGGTGCTTGGTGCCGCCTTTACCCGGGGTAACACCACCAACCATTTTGGTGCCGTATGCCAGTGCCTGTTCGCTGTGGAAGGTACCCTGCGAACCGGTGAAACCCTGGCAGATAACTTTGGTGTTTTTATCGACGAGAACAGCCATAGTTACGCGGCCTCCTTCACAGCTTTGACCACCTTCTCGGCGGCATCGGCAAGGTTGTCAGCCGAAACAATCGGCAGACCCGATTCTTCGAGGATCTTCTTGCCAAGTTCGACATTGGTGCCTTCGAGACGAACGACCAGCGGAACGTTCAGGCTGACTTCGCGGGCTGCTGCCACAACGCCGTCTGCAATCACGTCACAACGCATGATGCCGCCAAAGATGTTGACCAGGATGCCTTCGACATTCGGGTCAGACAGGATCAGCTTGAAAGCAGTGGTAACGCGTTCTTTGGTTGCGCCGCCACCAACGTCGAGGAAGTTTGCCGGTGCACCACCATAAAGCTTGATGATGTCCATGGTTGCCATGGCAAGGCCTGCGCCGTTAACCATGCAGCCGATGGTGCCATCGAGCTTGATGTAGTTGAGGCTGTGCTTGGCAGCTTCGAGTTCAGCCGGGTTTTCTTCGTCTTCATCGCGCAGGTTTTCGATGTCCGCATGACGGAACAGCGCGTTGTCGTCGAAGTTCATTTTGCAATCAAGCGCGATGATGTCGCCGTCGCCGGTTACGACCAGTGGGTTGATCTCAACCATGGCTGCATCGGTGTCGAGGAAGCACTGGTACATTGCGGTCATGAATTTGACAGCTTTGGAAACCTGCTTGCCTTCGAGGCCAAGTGCGAATGCCAGTTTACGACCGTGGAAGCCGGAGAAGCCAGCAGCCGGATCGATCTCGACAGTGACGATCTTTTCCGGGGTTGCTTCTGCAACTTCTTCAATGTCCATGCCGCCTTCGGTCGACGCCATGAAGATCACGCGCGAGCAAGCGCGGTCGACGAGAACCGAAAGATACAGTTCGCGTGCGATGTCGCAGCCTTCTTCGATGTATACGCGTTTGACTTCTTTGCCTTCCGGGCCGGTCTGGTGGGTAACCAGGGTCGAGCCGAGCATCTGTTCAGCGTTTGCGCCAACTTCTTCGACGCTTTTGACAACGCGAACGCCGCCTTTATCGCCAGCTTTGGCTTCCTTGAAGGTGCCCTTACCGCGGCCACCTGCATGGATCTGGGACTTAACCACGTAAACCGGGCCAGCCTGAGACTGGGCAGCTTCAATGGCTTCCTGAGCGGTGTAGGCAACCTTGCCATTCGGCACGGTTACACCGTATTTGCGAAGAATTTCTTTCGCCTGGTACTCATGAATATTCATGTTCGGTCGCTTTCTTGCCTTCCGTACGATTTCCGGTGGGTCAGAAATCGGGATTTCAATGTCCCCGTATATGCGGGAGGGACTTTGTTGCGAGGCCCGCGATCATTGAAGTTTTAAAAACACCAATGATTGAAAAACGGGCCGGTCAACTGACCAGCCCGCTTCGCGTTCTTAGAGCATGCCCTTGGCAGCATCGACGAGGCCGCGAACTGCGTTCACGGAATTGTCGAAGTTTGCTTTCTCGGACTCGTCAAGATTGATCTCGACGATGCGCTCAACACCGCCAGCACCCAGAACAACCGGGACGCCGACATAAATGCCATCAACGCCGTATTCGCCGCTCAGGTAAGCAGCGACCGGCATGACGCGTTTCTGGTCTTTCAGGTAGCTTTCTGCCATCGCAACAGCGGATGCTGCCGGAGCATAGAAAGCAGAACCGGTTTTGAGCAGGGCAACGATCTCCGCGCCACCGTCACGGGTGCGCTGGACGATCTCGTCGATTTTCTCCTGCGTGGTCCAACCCATTTTGATCAGGTCAGGAACCGGGATACCTGCAACGGTCGAGTAACGGATCGACGGGACCATGGTGTCGCCGTGGCCGCCAAGTACGAACGCGGTAACGTCCTTGACCGATACTTTGAATTCTTCTGCGAGGAAGTAACGGAAACGTGCTGAGTCCAGAACGCCTGCCATGCCGACAACTTTCTTCGGATCGAAGCCGGTTGCCTGCTGCATCACCCAAACCATCGCATCAAGCGGGTTGGTGATGACGATGACGAATGCGTCGGGTGCATGTTCTTTGATGCCCTGACCAACCTGGGTCATGACTTTGGTGTTGATGCCGATGAGATCATCACGGCTCATGCCCGGCTTACGAGCAACACCTGCGGTGACGATGACGACATCAGCGCCTGCGATGTCTTTATAGTCACTGGTACCCTTGAGGTCGGCATCAAACATGTCGACGGGGGAGGATTCAGCAATGTCGAGCGACTTGCCCTGTGGCATGCCATCAACGATGTCGAAAAGGACGACGTCGCCAAGCTCTTTCAGACCGACGAGGTGAGCAAGGGTGCCACCAATATTGCCAGCACCGACGAGCGCGATCTTGTTGCGGGCCATTCCGTTACCTTCTTCCCTATTGCGCTTCCTGGGGGTCGAAACTCAACTTGGGAGCGCGATTGAAAATTTAAACCTGCGAACGCGAAATATTCGTTCGTAAACATCGAGTGTCGTAAACTGAATCGTCACGATTTACAAGGGGAAACCCCTCTGTTTTTACGAGGAAAACCGCCGCTTCGGGGTTTGTTGCGACTATGGTCTAAACGCTCAAAAACCATTCATGTTGCAGCTGCGAAGGTGGGCGAATGCGCAGCAAAACCAAAGCTGGTTTACGATTGCGGCCTGCTCAAAGGAAAGGCAGTCCGTGCCTTTGCTGCGAATTCGGGCGCACCAAGCAGATCAAGCCATGACAGCATTGCATGAAACGGCCATCAGCCATGCGATCCGTACGTACTCGAAAAATCGCTAATACGACGAATTTTGCGCGAAGATGCGTTTGTGACATGCCTCACGCAAGAATCGCCCCGAGCAACGCGCTCATATGGCGAATTATTGCAATGGTTTTAAACTCTGGTGGGTGGAGTCGTTTTTGTGCGACATCAAACCGCAGAAATCAGCGCAGATTGCCCGGCCAAATGGTGCCCGGAAACCTCGATCAGGGTGATCAGGTCAGGTGCGCCATATCAAGATATTCCTGACTGCGCATTTCGGTCATGCGCGATACCGTGCGCTGGAACTCGAACGAATAATCCCCGTCGGTATAGATGTCGGACGGGTCACATTCGATGGCACAGATCAGTTTGGTTTTATGTTCATACATCGCATCGATCAGGGTGCCGAACCGCTTTGCCCAGTCACGTCGTGAGTCCGGAAGTTTCGGGATGAAATCAATCACGATGGTATGGAAATGGGTGGCAAGGGCGATGTAATCACCCGGACCAAGCGGGCGGGTGCAAAGCTCGTCAAAGCTGAATTTGGCGACACCGGCACCGGCTGCGGAAATCTCGATCTTGCGGCCCTTGATCGTCAGGCTATCAGGGGCAACGCGCGCACCTTCGGTCAGGGTGGCGAACATTTCCTCGACACGGGGGAGGGCGTCTTCGCATTTGGTCGGATAGAGATAAACGTCAGCTGCCGTCAGATTGCGCATGCGATAGTCGGTCGGGCTTGCCAGTTCCAGCACATCAAGCTTGCGTTTGATCATGTCGATGAAGGGCAGGAAGTTCTGACGTTGCAGGCCATCCTTATACAAATCATCGGGCACACGGTTTGAGGTGGTGACAATCACTACACCATGTTCGAACAGCTTTTCAAACAGGCGGCCCAAAATCATCGCATCGGTGATGTCGGTTACCTGCATCTCGTCAAAGCACAGAAGCCAGGCGCCATCCGCCAGATCCTTTGCGATCGGAGGGATCGGGTCGGCGTCGTCTTTCTTCTTGGTCTGGCGATACCGGTGCATACGTTCATGCACATCCTGCATGAAGTCATGGAAGTGAACGCGACGCTTTTTTTCAATGTCGATGGTTTCATAGAACAAATCCATCAGCATGGATTTGCCACGGCCCACCTCACCATAGATATAAAGACCAAGCGGCGGGGTGGGTTCATCACGCCGACGGGCCAGACCAAACCGTTCGCGCCAGCCACCTGTGCCGGTTGCCGGTTCATAATTGGTCAGCGCGTTCTTAAGGCTCTGGAGTTTTTCCGCACAGAGTTCCTGCATTGGGTCGTGAGACAGCTCACCATTGGTGATTTTCGCGCGATAACGGGAAAGCGGGCCGTCGGTCATCAACATATCTCGAATGCAGTGATTGAAATCAGGGCTGTGGCAATGTCATAGCGCCAAGATGCATCGCAATGCAACAAGGGGCTTTGCATTCCAGCCCCTTGTTCCGTGCAGGTTTCTGGCAATATCCTGCTCAGATCAGCCGCATTTTCTTGAACAACCAGATCTCGAATGCGGTAATCACGGCCAGAATGATCGAAACACCGAGGAAGCCATAGGGGCTATCGGTTGCGGGCACCCCGCCGACATTGATCCCCAAAAGGCCTGTAAGGAAACTGATCGGCAGGAACAGGCCGGCAATGACCGTCAGCCAATACATGGTGCGGTTCATCTGTTCGCTTTCCATCGCCATCAGGTTCTCACTAACGATCTGAATGCGTTCGCGAAGGGAATCAAATTCTTCGACCAGACGGATGGTTTTGTCGGTCAATGCCCGGGCGCGTCGTTTGTAACGTTTGTCTGACCAGGTCGGTTTTTGTTCGACATAGTTCGCCAGCGCATCGCGTTGCGGGGCAAGATGACGGCGCAGGCGTGACAATTGATTTCGGATGTCCGACCCGCGTTTGCGAAGCGCGAGTGTTTTACCCTCGGCCACGGTTTCCTGGTCGTCCTCAAGGGTTTCAACTTCTTCCTCAAGCCCGCGGACGACGTTTTCAACGCGATAGGCCAGCCGTTCGGCCACGGTCAGGATGAAGTCATCAATACTGTTGGGCGCGTTGTTTTCAGCAATAGCATTGCGCATATCATCAAACGCCTTAAGCGGCTTGTTGCGCAAAGTAATGATCATATTTGCCGTTGCCCAAAAACGTACAGAGATCATATCGGCCGGATCGTTTTCCGCATTCAGATTGACCCCGCGCAGGTTTAGCGAATAGCCGGGATCATAGAAAAACACCCCCGGACGTGTGCCGCGTGTCGACAGGGTGTCGGTGATGGTCGGATCAATCCCGGCGATGTTGATCATCCAGTCGCGCACACCTTCGCCCATCCAATCAAGATGCACCCAAAGATACTTGCCCTCGGCAATTTGCGGCAGGCTTTCTGACAGCGTCTCCCAGCTGATGGCTTGTGCTGTGCCGTCGGGGTCAACTTCAAATGCATTGATCAGCGCCGTTTTGCTCATTGATGGCTCCTTGGCTGTCTGTGTCGCTCACAGATCAGATGGCGGTTTTCAAGTCTCGGGAACGAAACGTTAGATGATTCGTTACAATCTTCGGTGTAGGTTCGTATCGGTTCGACATTTAGAACAACTATGAACCCAAATCTGTTTACAAAACGCGAAAAGCGTTCAAATTCCGGTCGTTGGGCTTCCACATGGATCATCAGGCATGACATCAGTTCGTCACGTAGTTGCAGGTCTTGCGATCTGTTTGTTTGCAATGACAGCGTCGCTTGGCGTGTCGGCACAAACCAATGCAGAGCGGCAAGAAGCCGTTCAGAAAGTCGAACTGGAAAATGCCCAGGAACGCATCAGCGACTGGGACACCGCCCTTGATGAGCTTGAAAGCGCTATTTCCGAGGGCGAACTAACCAACCGGGCCATTGCCGACAGGCGTGATCAGCTTGAAACCATCGGCATTGGTGTTCGTGCCCTCCATGATCGGGCAGATGAACGACTGGCCCGCTTTAAGGCAGCCCTTGGCAAACTTGGCGAACCCCCGGCCGAAGGACAGGAAGAAGTCCCGGCAGTTGCGCGCGAGCGCGAACGGATCGGTCAGGATATTGCGCGCGTCAGCGGCGTGATCAAGCAGCTTGAACTGGTTGACTTCCGTGCGACCGAGCTTGCCGATCAACTGGCCGGATTGGCGCGTGAACGCTTTACCCGCCGCATTCTGGGCCGTGTTGACGTGCCACTTGATCCGATTGTCTGGTTCAAGTCCTGGGGCGAGATTGTCCAGCTGCCCAGCATGGTTCAGGCACGCTATGCCAATCTTGAACTTGAAGGTCAGGTCGCAGACGAGCTGTCTGAAGTTGCGCCGGGCCTTGTTCTTTTGACCTTTATTGTGATTGCCGCACTTATTGGCGGCGAAGTGATTGTGCTGCGCTATATTCCGGTGCGCTGGAAATCAATGCCCGATGAAGACAGGGTGTCGTTGATATCAGGTACGCGGTTTCTGTTTACCGCCATGGTGCCGGGTATTGCCCTTGTGATCGCATATGCGATGCTTGATTCACGCCAGGCCCTGCTTAAGGGGGCAATGGGTGATTTTGTTCATCAATGCTTTGCTGCAGCGCTGTTCCTGCTGTTTGTTGGCGCTGCGATCCGAAGTGTGCATTCGCCGTTTTCGCCAACCTTGCGTCGGTCGGGAACGACCATGCAGGGCGCGCGTGTCGTTGGGATTTCATCGCTTGCGGTTGCGGTGATCTTTGCCTTTGACATGGTGTTGTTGCAAGGCGCAACCACCCTGGGCACATCGCTTGATATTGCGCTGATCCAAAGCATCACCAACGTCCTTGCGATTTCGGTCTTGTTGTTTGTCTCATCACTTGGTGTGTTCTGGGTGCATGACGAACGTGACCGCCATGAAATCTGGGCCAAGATCGAACGCCGCAGCCGCCGGGGACTTAAGACCATCGCGATCCTGATGCCGGTTTTGATGGCGTTGGGCTATGTCGCCCTGGCACGGTTCATCCTTGAAAACCTAATGATGGGCTTGGCGTTTCTCACCTGTTACTGGCTGTTGCGAGGTTATTGCCGGGCACTGACGCATACCTATCTCGTGCGTCCGGAAACCAGCGAGGACAGTACGGTCAGCAACGCTGTCCATGGTACGCTTTATTTCTGGATCCGGGTTCTGATTGATGTGGTGATGGTCAGTATCGCCGTTCCGATTGCGGTGATGATCTTTACCGATATTGCCTGGGCCGATCTGATCTTTGCTGTGCAGCAGGCCTTTGTCGGTATTCAGGTTGGCGGCATTCACTTCTCGCTGAGATCCATCCTTTTAGCAGCGCTGATGTTTGTCATCGTGCTGGCCGCGATGCGGTTCTTCCAGCGGATGCTCAGCACACGTGTTCTGCCCAACACCAAACTTGATCAGGGCCTGCAACATTCGGTTTCGGCGATCTTTGGTTATGCCGGGATCTGTCTTGCGATCCTGCTTGCTGTGTCTGCTGCCGGGCTTGATCTTTCGAACCTTGCAATCATTGCTGGTGCGATTTCCGTTGGTATCGGTTTTGGCATGCAAAGTATTGTGAACAACTTCGTATCGGGTCTGATCCTTTTGGTCGAACGGCCGATCAAAGTCGGTGACTGGATCGTGGTTGGCGCTGATCAGGGCTTCGTTAAAGATATCCGCGTTCGCGCGACCGAGATCGAAACATTTGATCGCTCCTCGATCGTAATTCCGAACTCGGAACTGATTTCCAACCGTGTTCTGAACTGGACACTTAAGGAACGGTCCGGTCGTGGCATCATCAAGATCGGTGTTTCATATGGATCTGATGTCGACAAGGTACGTGAAATCCTGCTTGAGATGGCCGACAAGCGCCGGGAAATTCTCAGCTATCCTGCACCACAGGTCGTGTTCATGGATTTCGGCGCCAGTTCGCTTGATTTCGAATTGCGCTACTTCTTGCGCGACATCGGCGATGTCATGGTGGTCGCAAGCTCTATTCGTTTCGAGCTGGTTCAACGGTTCCGTGATGAAGGTGTCGAAATTCCGTTCCCGCAGCGTGACCTTAATCTGCGCGATATCGACAAACTGACCGATGCCATTCGCGAAGCAGGTAAAGGTAAGCCTGCCCCGTCAGTGGAAAAGCACGAAGCACCGGACGTACCGTCAGGTGACGAAAACCTTGATCACGGTGCAGATCAGCAGGCTGCGCCGCCATCTGATGCCAAGGACATCTCGCGCGATCAGGATGCTGCAAGCCTTGGTATTTCTGATGCAGGTGGTGATCCTGACGGGGATGCGCCGCGTTAAGCCTGCGGCGGAATGGTCTTTGCGCTAAATATCGAAAAGTGCAGCGGTGATCTTTTGACCCATCGGGGCCATCAGATCCCGTTCGCGCGGCGTGAGCCAGCGGAGCTCGGCAATTTCGCGGGCCGGGGCCAGTGTGCCGATATAGTCCGCAACAAAGCACGTCATGCGGACGATCGCCCCATCGGGCAGGTTATGTCCATGTCCGCTAAAGGTTCCCAATTCGCGGATGGTATCGGCAATCAGGGTCACACCAAGTTCTTCGGTGATCTCGCGCATGATTGCATCTCGCGCAGTTTTCCCCGGATAAATTTTGCCACCGGGCAGATAAAACCGATCACGACCATGGCTGCGCACGGACAGGATTTTATCCCCGTCGCGCAGGATCCAGTTGGCAGTCTCAATGACCTTGGTGGATTTTGTATGTCCGTCTTGATGGTTCATTGCGATCACAGGATCGCGACATCAAGCCCGATATCGACAGCCGGGGCTGATTGAGTGATGCGACCAACTGATACGTAATCAACACCGGTGGCGGCAATTGCGCCGATGGTCTCAAGGTTTACACCACCCGATGCCTCGGTCTTGCAACGACCATCGACGATCGCAACTGCTTCGCGCAGCATATCCGGGCCCATATTATCAAGCAGGATGATGTCTGCACCGGCCGTTGCGGCCTCTGCCACCTGATCAAGGGTGTCGCATTCGACTTCGATCTTTGGCAGGTTTGCTGCGCGCGCAGCTTCGACGCATTTCGTGATCGATCCGACAACGCCGATATGGTTGTCCTTGATCATCACACCGTCATAAAGGCCCATGCGATGGTTCTGCGCACCGCCCATACGGGTCGCGTATTTTTCAAGCTTGCGCCAGCCCGGCAATGTCTTGCGGGTATCCAGAAGCTTTGCCGATGTATCGCCCATCGCAGACACATAAGTGCGTGTGGTGGTGGCAATGCCTGACAGGTGCTGAAGGGTATTAAGTGCTGTGCGCTCGGCCGTCAGGATGCCGCGCGCATTGCCTTCGACCACGGCCATAACGTCCTTTGCCTTGATCGCATCGCCGTCTTCACAGCGTTTTTCGATCTTGGCATCGGGGACCAGCTTGCGGAAGCAATCAAGCGCGATATCAAGACCAGCCACCACGATGTCTTCGCGGGTTTCAAGGGCGACGCGCAGACGGGCATTTTCGGGCACCACATTGTCAGATGTGATGTCACCGGTGCCGATATCCTCGGCAAAGGCGCGGTCGATGAATTCCGAAATTTCAGCTTGGGTCAGGACAGTCATGATGGCTTGGCGCTTTGAAAACTGGGGAGGATGGAAAACAGCCCCGCAAATTGTTGCGGGGCTGTGAGATCGGCTGGCTTACGCCGCGTCGTCCTTTTTGACCGGAATGTTTTTTGACATTTCCAGCATGCGTTCAAGCGGCTTGACCGCTGCAACGCGCAGGTCTTCGGGCATGACGATCTGCGGGCCGTTATTGACCAGGCACAGATACAGCTTTTCAAGCGTGTTGAGTTCCATGAACGGGCAGTTGTTGCACGCGCACGACCCATCCGCACCCGGCACCGGAATGAATTCCTTATGCGGGGCTGCCTTTTCCATCTGGTGGATGATGTGGGGCTCGGTCGCGATCAGATATTTCTGATCCGGGCCGTTGATCACATATTCCAGAATGGCGCGGGTCGAACCGATGTGATCAGCGTGCTTGAGAATACCGTCATGGCATTCCGGGTGCGCAGCGATCATGGCATCCGGGTTCTGGGTTTTCAGGCGGATCAGTTCACGCTCAGAGAACTGCTCATGCACGATGCACGACCCGTTCCAAAGCGTCATGTCGCGACCGGTTTTCTTGGCCAGATAGGAACCAAGATGGCGGTCCGGCGCCCAAAGGATCGGTTTATCAAGCGGGATCTGATCAATGATCTCGGCCGCATTGGACGAGGTCACGATGATGTCGGATGCTGCCTTTACCTCTGCCGAGCAGTTGATATAGGTGATCGACACGTGATCAGGGTGCTGTTCGCGGAATTTGCGGAACGGTTCTGGCTGGCACGAATCTTCGAGCGAGCAACCCGCTTTCGAGTCCGGTAGAAGAACGGTTTTGTTCGGGCTGAGGATTTTGGCAACCTCGGCCATGAAGCGGACACCGCAGAACACGATAACATCGGCATCGGTTTCGGCTGCCTTGCGCGACAGGTCCAGACTATCGCCAACAAAGTCGGCAAGGTCCTGAATTTCCCCATCCTGATAGTAATGGGCCAGAATGATCGCGTTCTTTTCCTTTTTCAGGCGCTGAATTTCAGCTTCCAGATCAAGGGTCGGATCAATCTGCATTTCCGACATTGCGTCAGCGGATGCTTCGGCAATGGTGATCATTTCATTCATGGCGTTGTCTCATCTCGCCTGTTTGCAAGCCGGAGATAAGTCGCGGGGCCCGGCATTGCAAGTTAATGACAGTTTGGAACCTGAATATCGCCATTGGCCGGTGAAGGCAAGGAAATGGGCGTCAAGGAAAGGCAGCCATGCGTGACGAACAGCACATCTAATTGAGAAATCTCAGTGATGGGGCGAATGTGCTATTCTATGTTCGGGACAATTAAGAACGAGGGACCGGGCATGAAATCCTTTAAGGGATATGCGTTTGGCATGCTTCTGAGCATGGCGTTGCCAACGGCAATACAGGCCGCAGAGGTGCAGATCACCGCGCCATCCGGCGAGGTTTCCATATATCAAACCGATGCGTTGCTCGCCCATCCGGAGGCCCGCGAAATCGTGATTACCAATGACAATGCCTATGGTCAGGACATGACCTATCGCGCGGTGCCACTTGTATCGCTGATCGGGGATGCAAATTCGGTTGATGATCAGACCGGGCTTGAGGTCATTGCGCTGGATGGTTTTGTCGCCAATATCCCGGTGTCACTCATCGTCCGCGAGGGCGATGAAAATGCGCAGGCCTGGCTTGCGATTGAGCCAGATGACGCGCCTTGGCCGAACCTTCCGGGCAAGGATGTCTCGGCCGGGCCATTTTCCGTGGTCTGGGTGAATGCGGCGGCATCTTATATCCGGTCTGAACAATGGCCCTATCAGGTCTCAAAGATCGGCTATGCCGAATTTCCGGCTGCCCGCTGGCCGCAACTGGCCCTTGCCGAGGGAGCTTCCGATAACGCCAAACGGGGCCAAACCATTTTCATCGATCAATGCTTTGCCTGCCATCGCATGAACGGTGCGGGGATCACGGAACTTGGTCCTGATCTTAACCTTCCGATGAGCCCGGTAGATTACTTTAAACCCGATGCGCTTTTCATGCTGATCCGCGATCCGGCAACTGTCCGCCAGTGGCCCGATATGCAGATGCATGGCTTTAGCCAAGAACAGCTATCTGACGGCGAAATCCACAATGTGATTGCCTATTTGACGGAGATGTCGACCCGCAAAGCCGAATAAACACCAGACAAAAAGCCGCCACCCGCTGTTTCATAGCAGCGTTGTCAAATGAGAATTACGCGCGTGCCCCACATGACGTCATAACGCGCGTAATGAATTGATATGAGAGTCTTGAATATGGATTGGGTCCCAATCGCCTTTGGCACCTTTAAAGTTACCGCCCTGCTTATCGCAATGTTCTTCGCCATCAAATGGCACTACGACCAAGGCGAAAAACAGGGGCGCCAAGCCGTCCTGCGCGCCAGCGCCAAAGTTACGGTGGCGTTTTTGGCGGCACTCGTGGCTGTTGGGTTCGTCGCTTACTACATCAGCACGAAACTTGGGCTGAACCTCAGCTACTGATGACGTGTGTTATCAGTAGTTAGGCTTGATCGCACATGATGACCGGGTCGGGATCAGATCGAGAACCCGTAGTATTCCACTCAGTCGCCGAGACCTTCAGCGCCATTTGTTCGTGTGATAAAGGGAACAGTCCCCTTTTGCACTTCTATACCTTTATGTCCAAGGTCGTGCTGAATTCTTTGTGTTAAAAATTAAATCTGTCCCCTTTTTGTGGTCCAGCGATATCTATTCGTACTCTGATTGTTTGATCCTAGTGAAGGTTGCGCGCAGAAAAACACATCTGTCTCCTTTTTCTGGTCTACTTCGTCCGCTGTAAACTGGGATCATCTTTAAGCCTATGATCGCACGAGTTCATAAAGTTGGGAACGCAGCATATCAAATTCAGCACTCCCACTCCTGTCAACAGTTCCATCTGAATGGAAAAGCACTATATCATTCAAAGACCCCATACCGCCATACAGCCCCTTAACCTGCAACCTAAGGTCGTCATGGCAGAGCGTGTCCTTCTTGGCCAACGATTCAAGTTTACGGCCCCACGTGGAATTGGGATTTCGAGTCATTATTAGCGAGGAAAGTCTCGATAATATTTCTACAATTAGTTGTCTTTGATGCTCAATCATTGTAAGGGCGAACTCCCTACCACCTGAACGCCTTCAATAGTCCACGGTTTTGGTACCACGATCTGCTGAGTTCCGCCAACGAATGCTCCGCCTTGCGAGCTCACCTCCCCGACATATACTTTAGTTCCTGCGGGAATCTTAACCTCAAACACAGAGTCGATAGGGGACGTTCCTCCACCAGGCCACGTTGGAAGCACGGCGCTGTCAATCCGCGCTTGGATTACAGAAAAAAGGGGACTGTCCCCTTTTGCAGTCCCCAAGAGTCAGGCGTTTGTCAAAATAAATTTGGCCCCTTTTTCCTACTATTCCTTTCGCCCATTATTTTACTTTTGATCTTTCCTCGGGAAAGCCATGCATATCAAAAAGATCACTCAATATCGGAAAAATTACTTCGTTTTTGGGTGAAAACTCATCACCCCACATGCGATTAAAGCTTCTCAGCATGTTATGAAAATTTTCAGACTTTTGCCCTTGCTCCAATGACTCTGATGCCTGTCGCAACTTTTGTAATAAATCTAAGATGTTCTTGTTACGCACTTCCCCCTCAAGCGCATTAGCTATTACGTCAATTTTCTCAACAGCACACATCAATTTGAAAAATCCGGAAGTCCTGTTGCAATGTCATCGTATGTGCGAAAATGGAGTGAGGATCGCTATATTTTATTTTTCATCATTTTCGATTTTTTGAACTAGTTTTCTAATGTTTTCAGGTAATTTTTTCCGTATTGAATTTTTGTATTCTTTTCGGCTTTTTTTTAGAAATTCAATTGATAGTAATTCTTTGTTTGTTTTTATTATGTCTAGTCCGTGTTTGGATATTTGATAGTTGTTTTTGATTTTTTTGTTTAATGGAAATGACTCAAATATACTATACTTTACCAGTTCCCCATTTTTTTGCCGATCTGATTCTATATCATCAATTTTGATTGTAACGTCAGATAGATCAGAATATCGACCGTAGTATACCTCTATTGAAATATTGTCTTTATAGAACTCTAATGTGTAGTCTCCCGTTAGTCTGTAGTTGAAACCATCATCAATCATCCAGCGGGAATCATTTATTATTTTTGATAGATCGTCGCAGATATTTGATAAGGAGGTCATTTCTCCACCATTTTATGTCTTAAAAATAAATCAACTATATAACTCAATTATGCATTCAAAAAGGTGGTCTAAAGATTTCGTTTCTCTACGTTCTGTTTCGGTTCCTTTGTCTGTGCCAACAATAGCGAAATTTCCATCAACAGAAATTTCGAGATGCCTACCACCAAAATTGTGAGGTTCAATTTCGAGCGGGAACACTTGGAAGTCTACTCCCCGCTTCTCCGCATACTCAAAAAATTTCTGTTGCAAGGCTTCAATCGACATGGACATGGCTATCCTAATTTAATTCTCTGATGAGCCCATTGTTTATCAAGTAATGGATACAGAACGATAAATGCAATATTGTTGACGGCGATGGTCATTCACCCAATTTTTGAGTTATGTTTTTCGTTCTAAAAACGATTTGAATTTTGGCCAATAAAAAAAAGGGACAGTCCCCTTTTGTACTTCAAAAATCATCTACTCATTCCCAAATTATTTGGTTCCGGCGGAGGAGGGGTGAAGAAAATAAATATAACAATTTTTATTAATTGTATGGGCTGCGAAATCGAGAGAAATTTTGTCAAAATAATTATTCATTTATGGAATTCTTCAAAAATTACGGATCCGTTTGAGATATCTAACTTGTAGGAGCTTCCTCTAAAAGATATCAGATAGTATATAGAGTTGACCAACTTCAGAGCTGCAAACATGTTTGGCTTGGAGCTCCAATATGGATCTCTTTCCATACCATTCACTGTCCATAATCTTTTGCCGGATAGGTCAAAACATTCAACGTTCTTCGAAATAGGGGGGCATGTCTCGGGCGAGAGCTTATCCCACTTATATACGACGACCGTACGGTCACCAATGCGCATTTTATCTATTGGATCGTATGGGAACTTCATTGCAGTGCTCTTGTGATCGTAAACGCGATTTTTTGCAAGAGAACAGGGGTAATCCCTTGTTCTGGAATTTGTGCTTACCGGTTCTGATCATGTTTCACTTTAACGCGGTACTTCTTTTTGAGCCATTCTTCGGCACGTACCGCGTGGATTGGTTCCGGTGCAGTGTTCCCGGCATTGACCCGTGCTGAATTTGGGAAAAAAATTATTCCCTCGGCAATTAGTTTGACGTCGTACTCAAAGATACTGTCGCCTTCTTCGTATATGACTTTGCTGTTGTCTGGCATGAAAGCTGTCCAGTCGGGATTGAGCAGGCCAAACGGATCATCGTTGAAAGGCGTTTCTTTAAGCATCTCGTCCTGCTCTCTTTGCATCCTTTTGGCCCATGTCGGAGATATCTTTGCAATTTCTTCTATGGCTTTGGGGAACCAAATCCGTCTAGGATCATCTGTTGGATGTCTGTGTTTAAATTCATACATTTTGGCCTTTGCAAATGCAGTTTCGCGAAATAACCAGTAAATGAGTTCGGAAACATCGTAGGTGATCTTGCGGTATCTCTCTTTTCCTCTTGAAGTGTAGACTAAGCTGATTTTGCCATTTGCATCATACTCGATGTGTTTCTCACGGAGGTCGTCAGGAACAAAGAAGCTAATTGGAAAGTCACCGGAAGCACCACTAAAACGGTATCTGGCATCCGCATAGGCACGTTTGATGGTTTCCTCGATGTTGCTCATTATTTGATCCTCTCAATGCAAAAGGGATCAGGCCCCTTTTCTTGAGCTAGTGGCGAGAGTCGGAGTTTGTGTGTGACATCTACCTTGGAGCTTTTGTCGTAATGGCCCCTCAATGTCCGATGGCCCGTCATTTGGTCTTGGCCTCGGTAGGGCAATCAATGAACGGGTGTTTGCGAAGAATTTCATTTTGTTCATTCGTCAGTCTATCGGCCCATGCCGTAGAAATCTTCGATATCTCTTCGACAGCTTTGGGAAACCATACCCGTCTGGAATCCCCTGTGGGATGAGAGTTTTCCCGTTGATAGGATTGAGCGCGCACTTTCGCCGCACTTCTGAATATCCAGTACATCAACTCGTCAATATCGTATGTTTCAAGGCGGCAAGTATCTTTGCCGCGATCTGTCCCTATCAGACTTATTTTTCCAGTTGTGTCATATTCAATGTGGCGACCACCAGCATCGTGCCGAACAAAAAATTTCAGGGGGAACGCACCGCTTTTGCTCTGAAACCGTTTGTTCAGCTCGGAAAAGCGCTCTTTGATTCGGGCTTCAAGCTCCACCATCAGTTAACCCCCTCAATGTAGCCAGTTTGATACTATCTGACCGGGTTTCTGTTTGGGTTCTTGTCAGTTATTCTGATCAAACGTTCAAAGCTAAGGTTCCCGCTCTTAATGCTTTCGAACTCTTCTTCAGATATTTCATAGGTAATCGAGCCATCACCTTGTGCGCTGGCCCGAAACTCAAAGTAACACGAGCCGTCTTCTTCTCGACGTGCTTCCCAGTCTTGCTCTCGCCACAAGTTCTCTGAATGAACTGCTGGTCTGCCCATCGGATAGTATTTGTTTCCAATTTTTTTAAAGCCTGGTCCAAATTTCCCGTTCATAGCGGTGGCCTCATCATTTCCTTAGTTGATTGGTGATATCCTAGGAAAAAAGGGGACAGATTTATTTTCTCTGCCACACAATGTGATGCGGAAGATCGGGCAGGATAAGGCGTCCGGTACGGGGCATGTCTATTCCGCTTTCTGTGATTTCCACTAGCGTACCATGGGCTGTTAAAAATTAAATCTGTCCCCTTTTTCTGTTTTTTTGTTGCGTCAATCGGGCTCACTCAGATAGCTGCGAAGGCAGAGTATAACCGCTTCTTTCAACGTCGCAGCATCTCTCCGAACAGATCTTTCAGGATTTTCTCTAAGAGCAATTGCACAGGTGTATACATTGCCAGGACGCTGCACGTCCGAACGGATCATCAGAGAACACCCATTATTCGCAAGTTCAGAAAACAGTTTCTCCAACTCACCCAATGAAAAGTCTCCGGCTTCCGCTATAGATTTTGCGATTTCCATTTCTACCTCAACGCCTCTGCAATGTCTGAAACGTCCACTAGATCGCCTCTCTCGACTCTAAGAGTGAGCTCAAATGCAAAAAAGGGGACAGTCCTCTTTTTTCATTTCACCTGTTTTTCAACACGCAACAAAACGTGCCGGGAAAATACCCCGGGTCTGGATATACCAACCGCCATGTTGATTGGCATTCCTTGCATATGAACCAGCGGTCGGAAGTCATTTTTCCAGCACTTTGCCTCTGTGCAGGCATCTCTACTGCATTCCCGATATCTACCTGGACCTCAATCCACTGAACGAAACGTGTGAACTCTGCCGGGCTACGAAAGCTTTTTATTTCTTCCCAATGGCACTTCATGCGGCAACGACAACCCACTTATTAAATCGAGAACCCGTAATATTCCCACTCAGCAGCCGAGACCTTGAGCGACATCTGTTCGTATTCGGATTGTTTGATCTTGGTGAATGCTGTGTGGAAGCGCTCGCCCAGGGTGCGTTTGTTGAAATCCGACGCACCGAACTGATCGATCGCATCAAGCCAATGGCGTGGCAGGTCATTAGGTGCCTTTGCCTGACCGATTTCGTCTTCGCATGGTTTGCCCGGATCGATTTTGTTTTCGATCCCGTCGAGCGCTGCGCCAAGGGTTACAGCGGCAACCAGATAGGGGTTGGCATCAACACCGGCGATGCGGTGTTCGAAGTGCCGCGTTTTGCCCGGTGTGCCCGGAACACGAAGGGCCACGGTGCGGTTTTCAACACCCCAATCGTCCGATGCCGGTGAATACATGGCTGATGCAAAGCGGCGCCATGAATTCATGAACGGTGCCAATAGCAGCATGGTTTCGCCGATGGTTCCGCGAATGCCGCCAATGGCGTTGAGCATGAGCGGGCTGAGCGATCCGTCTGCCTGATCGGCGAACAGGTTGTTGCCGTTCTCATCTGCCAGCGACAAATGCAAATGCATGCCCGATCCGGCTTCATTGCCGAATGGTTTGGGCATAAAGACGGCCTCAAGGCCGAAACGACGGGCACAGGTGCGGATCAGGCGTTTGGCAATGATCACGTCATCGGCCGCACGCATCAGATCGCGATAGCGGATGGTCATTTCATACTGACCCGGACCATATTCCGAAATCAGGGTTTCAAGCGTCAGGTCAAGATGCTTGGCACCTTCATAGACCGCATCAAACAGCGGTGACATTTCATCGATTTCATCAACAGACATGGTGTTGCGAAGCGTGCTTTTGCGTTTGGTCATGGCATAGGATGCCGGGTGATACATACCCGCAGCATCCGGTGTGCGGTCGACCAGATAAAATTCAAGCTCAAACGCGCCCATCGGATGATAACCAAGCTTTTGCGCGCGCTTGACCTGGGCTTCGAACACATTGCGCGGGTCCACGTCATGCGGGCTTGCATCTTCGTTATACATAGTGATCAGAAGCTGCCCACGGCCGGTATGGGGCAAATAGCCGAGCGTTCCTGGCACAGGCCAGCAACGACCATCACCACCACCACCGGTCTGCACCAGACCGCAATCATCGACATCTTCGCCACTGACATCCTGACCAAAGATCGAGCTTGGCAAACCGCGACCGGATTTATAGATGCCTTCAAGCTCATGCCGACGGATCGTCTTGCCCCGGCCAATGCCGTGGAAGTCGGTCAGGATAATGTCGATGGCTTCAACATCCGGGTATTTCGCAAGAAAGTCCTGCGCTTCGGAAAGGTCAGAGCCGCTGGGCGATGATGTATTATTGGTGGTCACGACGAGGTATCCTGATGGCGTTATGGGGCGTCGGTGCGCCAGATGACAGCGCACCAAAATCAAACGGGACTATTACCCCTGATAGCGGCGGAAGAAATAGCGATCTTGCGGAACGCCTTCTGGCAGTGGTTCGGCAATCGTGCCCGGCACATCAATTTTCTGATCGGATGCAACGATTGCACCGACCTTCAAGGCCGGTGGCAGGGTCTGACCGATAAAGGCTGCGATCTTGGCATTCAAGGCCTCATCACCGGTACCGACATCGGAATGCACCAGGGCAACCTTGCCCTTAAACCGCTCAACCGCCATTGGCAGGGTTTCAAAGATGTCGCCAAGGAACAGGTGATCATCATCGGGGATGCATTTCGGGTGGGCCGCGATCTGACGATCAAACACATAGATTTCGCGGTCCGGCATGATTTCGCGAAGATGATCGAATGTGCGACCATTGCCAAGACCCACTTCAAGCACGATCCCGTCCTGATCCTTGATCATATCTGCGGCCGCATTCAGGCAATCGCGTTGGGCTTGCAGACGGCGGATGACGCTATTGAGACGAGACATATCGGTTGAAGCTCCGGTTTATGGATAATGCATAACACTATGAGTTAAATAAATTTTCGCCCCGCGCAAGAACCAATGCGCGGGGCGATGATGGCTTAGCCTTCAAATTTGGTGGCATCAAATGCCGGGACGCGTGCGCGGAACGCATCAAGCCAGGTCACAAGCGTCGGATAGCTGTCACGCCATTTGCCTTCAAAGCGCAGATCCAGATAACCAAGTGCACAGGCAATCGCGACATGGCCAATTGTCAGATCACCCTCAAGCGACGGGGCACTGTCTTTGAGCTGATCAAGCGAACGTTTGACCTTGTCAGACTGATAGGAAAGCCAATCGGCATGGCGTTTGTCTTCGGGACGCATGCGGGTTTCATAGACCTGCAGGATCGATGCATCGATGATGCCATCGCCCAGCGCCTGAAGGGTAAGAGCTTCCCACCGGGCATCGCTTGCGGTCGGATGGAGGGAAACGCCATCAACCTGCGCATCAAGATATTCACAGATCACGCGGCTATCGAAAATCTTGCGACCATCATCAAGGATCAGGATCGGAATTTTACCAAGCGGGTTCTGCTGGCGCAGCGTATCGGCAGGGTCGTTGGTGTTTGAAAGTTCGACCGTCATCTGGTCATAGATGCCCAGCATCTTGGCAACGATTTTGACTTTGCGGCCAAAGGGCGACGGGTCACTCGAACGCAGAATCATGATTTTCCTCCTTGGGGCAATAATTTGCGGGCAGTGTAAGGGGGAATTGCGGCCGGGCGGAACCAAAATTTTGCGAAATGATTGGGTGACAAAGACTTGCGTGCGGAACGTTCTGTCCTAGCGCCGGGCACGCGGATGGGTGCCGTTGTAAACCGCCATCAGCTGTTCGGTATCAACCGCGGTGTAGCGTTGCGTGGTCGAAAGCGACGCATGACCCAGCAAATCCTGAATGGTACGCAAATCACCACCACCCGCCAAAAGATGGGTGGCAAAGGAATGGCGCAGGGCATGCGGGGTTGCGGTATCGGGCAGGTTCAGAAGTTCGCGCACCTTGCGCATTTCACGCTGTGCAACTTGTGCGACCAACCGCGCGCCGCGTGCACCGACGAAAAGCGCATCATCACCATGTGGCGCAAACGGGCAGGCAGTGATGTAATCGTCAATCGCGTCGCGCACGATGGGCAGAACCGGGACAAGACGTTGCTTGTTGCCCTTCCCCGTGATCACCATCGAATCCTCGGTCGGGCGTTGATTGGCGTTGAGATCAAGTGCTTCAGAGATACGAAGCCCGCAGCCATAAAGCAGGGTAAAGAGGGCCAGATTACGTTTGGCAAGCCATGGCTCATCCTGCCAGACGCCAGCATTATCCAGCACCGCCATGGCATCATCGGGTGCCAGTGGTTTGGGCGTTGATTGTGGCAGGCGGGGGTTTCTGATCGATTGCACGGCGGCATTTTGCCCGCGACCGGACCGTTCAAGGAACCGATAGAAATTGCGAAGCGATGACAGGGCGCGTGCAGTGGATGTCTTGGCCATGCCATCCATGCTGCGGCGCGCCAGCCAGCTTCGAAAATCGCGTGGGTTTAAGCGCAGCAATTCGCGCAAATTCGGGGCGCCACCCAGATGATCGGTGACGAACCCCAAAAACGCATAAAGATCGGCCAGATAGTTATCGGTCGTATGCTTGGATGCGCGCCGTTCGTCGGCCAACCAGCCGCGCCAGTCGGCGATGGCATCGCGCACATCACTTGGCAGATTTATCGCGGTCAGACCGTTTGGGTCAGCCATCTGCGCACACCAAACTCAATCACGGAGGCCAGGAACATGATCAGGTCATTGGCCTGAGCCGGGCTAAAATATCCCGGTTCCTTTACGCCAAAGGCAACGATGCCGACCGGATCACCATAAAACGGTGCAAGGCGGACAATGGCGGCCGATCTGATTTCTTCGGCACGCGGGCCAAAGATTGCTTCGTCGCCGGCATCATCAGGCAGAAGCCAGACATCCTGTTCTTCACCAAGAACCTGATCAACGGCACCAACAACAAGGCGGCGCACACGGCCGTCACAGCTTGGCACTGGGGCCTCGTTGCATTCTTCGAAACAAAGCGCAATCGCATCAAGGTCAAGTAGCTCCGGCACGAGATCCTGCAGCGCTTCGACAAAGGTTTCAAACCCGCGTGCATTCAGAAGTGCCAGAACCGCGCGATGGATACGGCTTTGGGTTTCGAGGTTGGACTTGGAAATATTGATCAGCTCGCTGGTCGCGCCGCGCAGTTTTTCACGTTCATCGCGCAGGCGGGCGACGACATATTGCTGCATGTCGGCAACGCCATTGCCAAGTTCGCGGACCGGTAATTCAAGACTTTCGAGCAAGTCTGGGCGCGTTGTGAAGAATTCAGGATGTTCGGCAAGGTATTCCGCCACATCGTTGGCGCGCAAAGCTGTCTTTTCCATCGGTTCCGGCTTGAAAAGTGAGAAATAAAAAACCCGGCTGCCACAATGCGGGCAGCCGGGTTAAATGCATGTTAAAAACCGGCGAAAAGGGCGGTTTTTATCGATCCAGCCGGATCGAGGGCCTACCTTAGAGGATCGACTGACCGGTTTTTGCCCAATCAGCAAGGAAGCCTTCGAGGCCCTTGTCGGTGAGCGGGTGTTTGGTCAGCTGGCCGAGAACCTGCGGCGGAATGGTGACAACATCAGCGCCAAGACGGGCCGAGTCGACAACGTGCTGCGGGCCACGTGCAGAAGCAACGAGAACCTCGGTGTTCCAGTTCGGATAGTTGCCATAGACATCAACGATGTCAGCAATCAGCTGCATGCCATCCGAAGAGATGTCATCCAGACGGCCAACGAACGGCGACACATAGGTCGCACCTGCTTTGGCAGCCAGGATCGCCTGACCAACCGAGAAGCAAAGGGTTACGTTGGTCTGGATACCTTCGTCGGTGAAGGTGCGGCAAGCTTTGAGACCGTCCGCGGTCAGCGGCAGCTTGACGACGACATTGTCAGCAATCTTGGCCAGTTTGCGGCCTTCTGCGACCATGGTTTCGTAGTCGGTCGCTGCAACTTCAGCGCTGACCGGGCCGTCAACAACTTCACAAATTTCCTTGATCAGTTCGAGAAACGGTCGGCCAGACTTTGCCACCAGCGACGGGTTGGTGGTGACACCGTCCACGAGGCCGGACATGGCGAGTTCGCGGATTGCGTCGATGTCAGCGGTATCGATGAAAAACTTCATTGGAATTCCTGCTTAGGAGCTGTTGTTCAATGATGCGGTTAGCTGCTAGGGTCTGGACAGAAAAGACGGGCTCCAGATCCTTGGCTGTGGGACCGTTCAGTCTTTGCCTGGCGGCCCAAAACCATCAAAATCGGCTCGGCGCTACAGGCAATCTCACGGGGTTTATAATATATGAGTGCCGCAAAGGCCACATCTGGAAATCTGTTTGCTGATGATCCGGCCTTTCAGGTAACTGCGCAGACCATTTCTGTCCTGCCGCCCCTGCCATTGGCAGGGCCATATGACTATCTCGTGCCCGAAGGAATTTCTGTTCAGCCCGGTGATTTCGTTGAAATCCCGTTGGGCCGTCAAACCCAGCGCGGTGTTGTTTGGGGCGATGCCAAGGGCGACGTCGAGTCGAGCAAACTTCGCGAGATTTATGGCGTCCTTCCGACCGAACCGATGGCAGATGTCACTCGCAAGTTCGTTGATTGGGTGTCGGCCTATACGATGGCGCCCCAAGGTGCTGTCTTGCGCATGGCGATGAGCGTTGCGGACGCGCTTGAGCCCCCCAAACCGATTTTCCGATTTACGCTTAACCGTGACTTTGATGCCGGATCGCTTCGCCTGACGCCGCCGCGCAAACGCGTCTTGGCGTTTTTGGGCGATCATCCGCCGATGGAGCAGGGCGATATCCTGCGTGAAACCGGGGCCGGGGCCAGTGTGGTCAAAGGGCTGGTTGAAGCCGGGGCTGTACAGCGTTTGATGGTGACACCACCATCGCCGTTTGATGCGCCTGATCTTGATATCCCGCGCCCTGATTTGTCACCGGAACAGACAGAAGCCGCTGATGCGCTTTGCCAACGGGTTGATGATGGCGGGTTTTCCTGCACGCTTCTTGATGGTGTGACTGGGTCGGGCAAGACCGAGGTTTATTTTGAACCGGTGCGTGCGGCCTTGGCAGAGGGCAAGCAGGTTGTGGTTCTGCTGCCTGAAATTGCTCTTTCGGCCCAATGGTTGCAGCGATTCCGTGATCGGTTTGGTGTGAACCCCGCCCTTTGGCATTCCGAGGTTGGTCAGGCGCGACGTCGTGATACCTGGCGGGCGGTGGCCGATGGCACGGCAAAGCTTGTGGTTGGGGCCAGGTCAGCGCTGTTTTTGCCCTATCAGGACCTTGGCCTGATTGTCGTGGATGAGGAACACGAGCACGCCTTTAAGCAAGAAGACGGCGTGATTTACCATGCGCGCGACATGGCGGTGGCGCGCGCCCATCTTGGCAATATCCCGGTTGTTCTGGCATCAGCTACCCCGTCGCTTGAAACGCTGGCGAATGTTGAAGCTGGTCGGTATCAGCGCGTTGAACTTGGCAGCCGTCATGGTGTTGCGGTTTTGCCAAGTGTCGAAATCATTGATATCCGCGAAGACAAACCGGAACGAAATCGCTGGATCACGCCGACGCTCAAGAAACGCTTGGCGGAAACATTTGCCAATGGCGAACAGGCGATGCTGTTTTTAAACCGGCGTGGCTATGCACCACTTACGCTTTGTCGGGCCTGTGGTCATCGGTTCCAGTGCCCGAACTGTACGGCTTGGCTGGTGGAGCATCGGGCGTGGGGCAAATTGCAATGCCATCATTGCGGTTATCAGGCAAAGGCACCGGATGCCTGTCCATCCTGCGGGGCAGAAGGCAAACTTGCGCCTTGTGGGCCAGGGGTTGAACGCCTGTTTGAGGAAGCTGTTGAAACCTTCCCAGACATCAAGGTCGAGGTCGCGACATCCGATAACATCATGGGGCCAAAGGCCGCGGCCGAACTGGTCAAACGTGTCCATAACCACGAAGTCGATCTTTTGATCGGCACGCAGATCCTTGCCAAGGGCTATCACTTCCCGATGCTGACATTGGTGGGCGTTGTCGATGCCGATCTTGGGTTGGCTGGGGGAGACTTGCGGGCGGCCGAGCGCAGCTATCAATTGCTGACCCAGGTGGCCGGGCGTGCCGGGCGTGGGGAACGTCCCGGCACGGTGATTTTGCAAACTGCTGATCCGGCCAATCGCGTGATCAAGGCGATTGCGGCAGGGGATCGCGATGCCTTTAACGAGGTAGAGCTATCCCAACGCATGACGCATGGCATGCCGCCGCATGGGCGACTGGCGGCACTTATTGTAAGTGGCAAGAAAGAGAACGAGGTTGATGAAGCCGCATGGCGGATTGGTAGGGTGGCGCCACGCGGGGATGGTTTGATGGTGTTGGGGCCAGCACCCGCACCCCTGTCACTGCTGCGTGGCCGTTACCGCAGGCGTTTTCTCATCCGTGCGGATAAGGGGGTAAAGATGCAGTCCCTGATCCATGAATGGCTCTCCAAGGTGAAAACGCCGGGTAGCGTGCGGGTCCAGGTCGATATCGACCCATACAGCTTTATGTAGACCCGGCTTTATTGGGAATATTGTGACTGCCACCAATCGAGCCCGTCCGGACCGAGATAACGTTCAAAAATCGCCAGCAACCGACCATCATTGCGCATGTCACGAATGATCTTGTCATAGGCATTCAGGAACTTTGTTTTGTCCGGATAGTCTGACGCACGGGCAAACGGGTTGTAGTAAGCCGCGCGACGTAGAGGCGGGTATAGGAACGCCAATTGCTTGCGTTTTCCGGACTGGATGGTTTCGAAAACTGTGCTGAGATAATTGACCGGGACAACATCCAGTCGATCTTCGAGCAACATCGGGATCAAAAGGTCATTCCGTGCCACCGTTTCAATATCAAGTCCCGATTCCCAGAACGAGCGGGTATAGGAATATCCGGCGGCAGCACCAATGCGATAGGGGGCCAAATCTTCGAAATCGGAAAATCGGATGTGATTGACGTCCGCGACCCGAATGGCAAACCGCCAATCCAGCAACAAATGCGCTTCTTGTGGATATTCGAGATATTCCGTTCGCTCGTCATTCTGCGACAGGGTCAGAATGATATCTGATGCCCCCATTTGCGCGTTGTGCAGAAGGCGTTTGCCACTATCTACAAAGCGGAATGTGAAATCGCGAATGTCCAATTCGCGCAGCACCTCGGTCATGATGTCGACATCAATGCCGCGTGGCGTGTCGTAGTCGAGCCATTTTAACGGCGGCTCTTCAAGGCCTTCGATAATCAGGGTTCGCGCCCAAGGGGTTTTGAAAGTCAGCAGGATCAGGCAGACTGCCGCACACAGGCAAAATGCCCATGAAAAGGCATTTCGGTTTCGTGCTGTTGGCATCTTTGTTGTCATTCCTGCTGTCCTGAAAACGGCGCGGGTGCATTTTGCTATGATACTATACTAAAGGGGTTAATTTGATAATGCGTACCCAAAACAATAATGATGCCCAAGAAAACCAACGCAGCATGTGCGATTGGGCGGAGCAGACATTTGGCCCGGTTGCCGATCCGGTTTCGCTTGTCGAACGCGCTTTGATTGAAATGCAGGAACTGGGCGAAGCCGTCGATCAGCGCGATATTGGCGAAATTGGCAAGGAAGCCGCCGATGTTTTGATCCTGCTATATCGGTTGGCCGATCAATTTGATCTCGACCTTGATCAGGAAGTACAGGCCAAGATGGCAATCAACCGGTCACGTAACTGGGTATCCAAAGGCGACGGCACCGGATCGCATGTCTGAGTCCATTCATCTCACATACATATAGTCATTTGGTTCGGATATGGGCGGAATGCGGTGCCGATCAGGGTCCGGTCGGTGGCGTTTGATCTTTAATCGGGTGTGAACTCGGTTACAGTTTAGGCAGGTTTGTGCTGATTAATTCAGCTGTTACGAAAATAAACTCTGCGCAAATCGGGGGATTCGTCGCGAAAATAGTGGATCAAACCGTCCAATGTGCGGATCGGTTGATGCAGGCGCCTTATAAAATAGTTGTATGACAAGCCGAAAAACGCGGGTTTTTGCGGTGTTTTGGCCCAACTTCGCCAAAGAATGAAAAAGAGCGTCCAAATGCGCTTGCGCGGGGGTTGCCCATGCAATGGACATGTGATACCAAACGCTCGCTTCCCGGAAGGAGACCCTTTCGGGAGACCATTTTTTTATACGTATCCGAGTCGTTCTCATAACCAGAATTGAGGGCTTTCACCGGTGTCCCAAAATACTGCCGCGACCGGGCTCCAAGGGCGCTATGCCACTGCACTTTTTGACTTGGCCAATTCGGCCAAGCAGCTTGATGTTGTGAAAGGCGATCTTGAATTGCTCGACCAGGCCATCGCAAACAGCGATGACCTCCGGAATGTACTCCGCAGTCCCGTGATTTCCCGGGACGTGCAGGCCAAGGCGATGGCGGCTCTTCTGGACAAGCTTGGCGTTTCCGAGTTGACCAAGAAGACCGTTGGACTTCTGTCTCAGAAGCGTCGTCTGTTTGCCCTGCCGGGTGTTATCGATTCCTACCTTTCCATGCTCTCAGCTCACAATGGCGAAGTAACCGCACAGGTCACCTCGGCAAATGAGCTGAAAAAAGAGCAAATCGAAGCCGTTACCGGCGCTCTCAAAGAAGTTGTCGGCGCCACTGTCAAAGTGGACCTTAAAGTTGATCCGGCGGTTCTTGGCGGTCTTGTCGTCAAGGTCGGCTCCCGGGTTTTTGATGCCTCGCTTCGTACCAAACTGCAGAAGCTCGAGCTCGCTATGAAAGGGGTTGCGTGATGGAAATCCGCGCCGCGGAAATCTCCGCTATTCTCAAGGATCAGATTGCCAATTTTGGCGCTGAAGCCGAAGTTGCCGAAGTTGGTCAGGTTCTGTCCGTCGGTGATGGTATTGCCCGTGTTTACGGTCTGGACAACGTTCAGGCTGGTGAACTCGTTGACTTCCCGGGTGGCATTAAGGGCATGGCCCTTAACCTCGAAGAAGACAACGTAGGTGTCGTTATCTTCGGTTCTGACCGTTCGATCAAAGAAGGTGACCAGGTTAAACGTACTGGCGCCATCGTTGACGTTCCGGTTGGTAAAGAACTTCTCGGCCGCGTCGTTGACGCGCTGGGTAACCCGATCGACGGCAAAGGCGATCTGGGTGCTAAAGAACGTCGCCTTGCTGACGTCAAAGCACCGGGCATCATCCCGCGTAAATCGGTTCATGAGCCGGTACAGACCGGTATCAAGTCGATTGACTCCCTGATCCCGATCGGCCGTGGCCAGCGTGAGCTGATCATTGGTGACCGTCAGACCGGTAAAACCGCCATCATCGTTGACACCATTCTGAACCAGAAGCCGGTGAACGATGCAGCGAAAACCGACAGCGACAAGATGTTCTCTATCTATGTTGCAGTTGGTCAGAAACGTTCGACCGTTGCACAGGTTGTTAAGGTTCTCGAAGAGCGCGGCGCGATGGAAAACACCATCATCGTTGCAGCTACCGCGTCCGACCCGGCGCCGATGCAGTTCCTTGCACCGTTCGTTGCTTGCGCAATGGGCGAGTACTTCCGTGACAACGGCATGCACGCAACCATCTTCTACGATGATCTGTCCAAACAGGCAGTTGCATATCGGCAGATGTCCCTGCTGCTTCGCCGCCCGCCGGGACGTGAAGCATTCCCGGGTGACGTCTTCTATCTGCACTCCCGTCTGCTGGAACGTGCTGCGAAGATGAACGACGAAAACGGCGCAGGCTCGCTGACCGCTCTGCCGGTTATTGAAACCCAGGGTAACGACGTTTCCGCGTTTATTCCGACCAACGTGATCTCGATCACCGACGGTCAGATCTTCCTTGAAACCGACCTGTTCTACAAAGGCGTACGCCCGGCTGTGAACGTTGGTCTGTCGGTTTCGCGTGTTGGTTCGTCCGCACAGATCAAAGCGATGAAGCAGGTTGCTGGCTCGATCAAGCTGGAACTCGCTCAGTATCGTGAGATGGAAGCATTCGCACAGTTCGCATCTGACCTTGACCCGGCAACCCAGAAACTTCTGGCACGTGGTGCACGTCTGACCGAGCTGCTCAAGCAGCCGCAGTACTCGCCGCTTAAAGTCGAAGAGCAGGTTGTTGTGATCTACGCAGGTGTTAAAGGCTATCTCGACGGTATCGCAGTGAACAAGGTCCGCGCTTTCGAAGACCAGTTCCTGTCTGAAATCCGTTCGGCTGGTGCTGACATCCTCGATGCGATCCGCAACGAGAAGGTTCTGTCGGAAGACAGCGAAACCAAGCTTAAAGCGTTCCTCGACAAGTTCGCGAAAACCTTCGCGTAAGACTGAAACTTAGGCGAAGGAGGAAACGCAATGGCTAGTTTGAAGGATCTGCGCTCGCGCATTGCCAGCGTCAAATCGACGAGGAAGATTACCTCGGCGATGAAGATGGTGGCAGCCTCCAAGCTCCGTCGTGCACAGGATGCAGCCGAAGCAGCACGCCCCTATGCTGATCGCATGGGGACGATGCTGGGTCGTCTTGCAACCGCCGTCGGTAGCAATGAAGGCGCTCCGAAGCTTCTGGCCGGTACGGGTAAAGACGATGTGCATCTGCTTGTCGTCTTCACCGCAGACCGTGGCCTTTGCGGTGGTTTCAACGCATCGATCGTCAAAGCTGCTCGTCTGAAAGCCAAGGCTCTTGTAGCCGAAGGCAAGACTGTGAAGCTGATCTGTGTTGGCCGCAAAGGCGCAGATGCGCTCAAGCGTGATTTTGGTGGCAATATTGTCGCCCGGTATACCGGCATCGAAGGCAAGAAGGGCATTGATTTCTCTTCTGCTTCCGAAGTTGGCGATAAAGTTCTGGCGCTGTATGACGAAGGCGAATTCGACGTCTGCACGATCTTCTACAACAAGTTCGTGTCCGCGATTTCGCAGGTAGCTACAGCTCAGCAGCTGATCCCGTTTGCGGGTGAAGATGCTGGCGAGCAGGAAGAAGCAACTGGTTCTTCTGCGGTTTACGATTACGAACCGTCCGAAGAAGCCATTCTGGCTGATTTGCTGCCGCGTAATGTTGGCGTCCAGATTTTCGGTGCAATGCTTGAAAGCAGCGCATCCGAGCACGGTGCGCGTATGTCCGCGATGGATAACGCAACCCGCAATGCCGGCGACATGATCGACCGACTGAGCATCCAGTACAACCGCTCACGTCAGGCTCAGATCACCAACGAACTGATTGAAATCATTTCCGGCGCCGAGGCTTTGTAAGCGGGTCGCAGGAAGTTAACGGATAGCTTTGTCCGAGCAGGAGACAATACCTATGGCGAACAAGAAGGCGGGGAAAATTTCCCAGGTAATGGGCGCCGTCGTCGACGTTAAATTCGACGGCGAACTGCCTCCCATTCTGAACGCGCTGCATGTTGACAACAACGGTCAGCGTCTGGTTCTTGAAGTTGCACAGCACCTTGGTGAAAATGCGGTCCGTACGATCGCAATGGACACCACCGAAGGTCTGCAGCGTGGTCAGGAAGTCGTCGATACCGGCGACGCGATCTCGGTTCCGGTTGGTCCGGAAACCCTTGGTCGTATTCTGAACGTTATCGGCGAGCCGGTTGACGAACGTGGCCCGGTTGGCGCGACCAAAACCGCACCGATCCACCGTGAAGCACCTGACTTCGTTGATCAGGCAACCGACACCGAGATCCTGGTTACCGGCATTAAGGTCATCGACCTTATCGCTCCGTACACCAAGGGTGGTAAAATTGGTCTGTTCGGTGGTGCGGGCGTTGGTAAAACCGTTCTCATCATGGAACTCATCAACAACGTTGCTAAAGGCCACGGCGGTTACTCTGTTTTCGCTGGTGTTGGTGAACGTACCCGTGAAGGTAACGACCTCTATCACGAGATGATGGAATCGGGCGTTATCAACCCGGAAGGTTCTTCCAAAGCCGCACTGGTTTATGGCCAGATGAACGAGCCCCCGGGAGCACGTGCACGTGTTGCTCTGACCGGTCTGACCCTTGCGGAGTACTTCCGTGACGAAGAAGGTCAGGACGTTCTGTTCTTCGTGGATAACATCTTCCGCTTTACCCAGGCTGGTTCGGAAGTGTCCGCACTTCTTGGTCGTATCCCGTCTGCTGTGGGTTATCAGCCGACGCTGGCAACCGACATGGGTGCGCTGCAGGAACGTATTACCTCGACCAAAAAAGGTTCCATTACCTCGGTTCAGGCAATTTACGTCCCGGCCGATGACTTGACTGACCCGGCACCGGCAACCTCGTTTGCTCACCTTGATGCAACGACCACGCTGAACCGTCAGATCGCCGAACTCGGCATCTACCCGGCAGTTGACCCGCTTGACTCCACTTCGCGTGCTCTGGATCCGGGCGTTATCGGCCAGGAACACTACGAGACCGCTCGTGAAGTTCAGCGTGTTCTTCAGACCTACAAAGGTCTTCAGGACATCATCGCCATCCTCGGCATGGACGAGCTTTCGGAGGAAGACAAACTGGTCGTGGCACGTGCCCGTAAGATCCAGCGTTTCCTTTCGCAGCCGTTCCACGTTGCAGAAGTCTTCACCGGTACTCCGGGCGTGTTCGTTCAGCTCGAAGACACCATCAAGGCTTTCAAAGCGATCTGCGCTGGTGAATACGACCACATGCCGGAACAAGCATTCTACATGGTCGGCACCATCGAAGAAGCCATCGAAAAAGCCAAGAAGATGGCCGAAGCTGCCTAAGGCAGCTTTGGTCCCCCTCCGGCTAAGGAGCGAGGATTGTCATGACTGATACGACTGTACTGGAACTTGTTTCACCGTCTGCCCTGCTCAAATCCGAGCCGGTCGAGATGGTCGTTGTTCCGGGCACGGACGGGAATTTTGGTGTGCTGCCGAAGCATTCGCCGATGATCTCGACCATTCGTCCGGGTGTCATCGACATCTATGCAGGTGGTAAGGTTTCCGAACGTATCTTCGTTGCTGGCGGTGTTGCAGAGGTTAATCCCGAGCGTTGCACCATTCTGGCAGAAGAAGCTGTTCCGGTTGCCGATTTGAAGGCTGACGAGGCGCAGGCACGTCTTGAAGCGGCAGAAGCCGCTCTTAAGGCAGCCAGCACTGCACACGATAAAGCCAATGCCGAGCGTTCGCTTGACATTGCCCGTGCACAGATTGCTGCCCTGACCAACTGATCGTCGGTTCGAGAATTTTGAAAAAGGCCGTCCCTTTGGGGCGGCCTTTTTTGTTGTTTGATGCGGGGATGAAGCCGGGTTGCTTGGGTAGGTGGACTTAGTTTTAGCCCCGCCATCCGGGTTGGGTGCGTAGTGCTGATGCCTGTAAGGCCCATCCACCGGCAAACCCGACCACGGCAATGATGAGTGCTGAACTCCCGCCAATGGGACCGGCTACGGTGAAGATTTGGCCAAGCGAAATCGATCCAATCGCCCGACCGGCAACCACGGCAATAACCGTTCCGGCAAGGATGCCGATGATCCCGCTGACGCCAAGCATGATGGTTGTTTCAAGCGCACCGGTTTGGGTGATTTGCCTGGGCTGAATGCCAAGGGCGCGCAGCATCGTAAGCTCATCCAACTGCCTTTGCCGAAGCGCGATCAATCCACTGATAATGACAAACACCGCGCTAATTGTTGCAAGGGTCGTTAAGCCAACCAGTGCGGTAGCGACGCCATCAAACAGTGCGGTTAGCTTTGTCAGGACATCATGAACCGAGATTGCCGGGACGTCGGGATATGCAGCCCGTAATTCCTTTGCAACATCCACCAACGCCATGTGGTTTTCATTCACTGTCAGGGCATTGATCACGCCATGCGGGAATGGCGGATCCATCGGGGATAGGATGATCGGGAAATCAAGACCCAGTCGGGTCCAGTCAATCGCGCGAAGATTGGCGACTGTTACCTCATAGCCAGTGCCAAGAATGTTAACCGTGAGTTTGTCGCCCACAGCAATACCAAGTGCTTTGGCGACACTTGCATCCAATGAAGCAAGTTGCTCATGAAGGCTATCTTGCGCCCACCAGGAACCGCTTACGACGGGACTATGGCGCATGCTGTCGGTTGGTTGATCTGTCCAAGACAGACCGCGATCACCGCGCATGAACCAGTGATAGCGTCTGGGAACATCCGCAAGGGTGATGGGTGTTCCATTCACATGGGTAACGCGGCCATGGATGAATGGCATTTGATCGACGGTTTGGACTGACGGGATTTTGGTGGCATCGGATTGGAAGGCTTCGCGGTCTTCAGGTGGCAGGTCGAAAAACACCAGATCGGGCGTTTCACTCGGCAGGACCGATTTCAAATGATGGCCAGCAAGCCCGCCAAACAGGATAACTGCAAACAAGCACGTCATTGCCAAGCCGAATGAGGCTGTGACAGTTATCGTTGGCGCGCCCGGACGAGCAATGTTACGCAACGCCAGCCGTAAACTTGGCGTGACGCTCGGCTTCTTCGCCAATTGGTTTGCAGAAACTCTGACCAATCTGCCCAACAGCACAAACAGATATAGGCTGATGACCAATGCGATCAGCAAAATGGCGGCAAACCATCCCAGGTCGACCAGCATGATTGCCAGTCCAAACAACAGGCCGGTTAAGGTGATACTGGCCAGTGCGGTTAGATTGAAAGCAGGTCGTTGGCGGCCCTGATCTGGTATATGGCGCGTTTGTTGATGGCGAAATAGCGACGTGGGTTTTGCAAGGCAGGCCGTCTTCACCGGGTTGATCGCAGTTAAGGCAACGAAGCCAAAAATGAAGGCCAGAATGAGGGGGTAGTCGGTCAGTCCGAAACTGATTGCAAAGCCCAAGCTTGCGACAACGATTGGAAGGACGATTGACGCAACCAGCGTGCTGAGTGCGAGACTGATCAGGGTGGCGACGCAGGTGATCAGGACGATTTGCCAGACGATGGATGCCGCAATCTGGGTGGGCCGTGCGCCAAGGCTGCGCATCATGGCAAAGCGTGGTCGGCGGGCTTCGAGGTCCGCGCGCAGCGCATTGTGGATCGCAGTCATGGCGATGGCAAAGATTGCGATGCCGATCAAGCTGACAAAGGCTGAGGCGAAAACACCAATCCGTTCAATCCCGGGGACGCCATCGGCGGCATCAATGATGCGCCAGCCACTGTTCGGGAAGCGGTTTTCGATCTTGGCGATGATGTCTTTGCTTTGGTCGATGTCAGCCGGTGACAGCTTTATGCGCGCATACCAGTAAATCTGTTTTCCCGGAGCCATTAGGCCCGATTGGCGATACGGGACAAGGGACACCAGAATACGCGGGCCCAGTGAAAACAGCCGGAACTTCCGATCAGGTTCGGAGGCAATCGTTGCACGGATTTCAAAGCGTTGATCGCCAAGTGTAATCACATCGCCGATAGCCCACCCGGTTTCGCTCAGAACCTCACGGCCAACAACGGCACCTGGAACGCCGTCCTTGAGTGCCAATGCCTGATCAATTGATTGGTCGCCATCCAGCGAAATTGATCCATACAGCGGATAGCTTCGACCAATCGCCTTTACTTCCGAAAGAATTCCGGCGCTATTTCCGTCCCGTCGGACCATTACCCGTTGTTCTGCGCTGATATCAAGCGTGCCAAGGGTCGAAAGATAGGAAATTTCATCATCGGTTGGTGCGCGATGAAACAGGCGCAGTGAAATGTCCCCGCCAATTGATTGCTGAGCGGACTGACGCATGCCATCCCGGATCGAATGGGTCAGACTGACAGTGAGGGTCAGTATGGTAATGGCAAAGACAAGCGTTGCCAGCAATGCCCAAATGCCAATGCCCGGACGTCGTAATTCACGCAGAGCCACCCGCAGGCTTGGCGGGCACAATGAAGAACTGGAAATTCGCGATGTCAGGCGGGACACGGCAGTCTCGCTGGCAGGTGGGTTACGGCGTGGGGGTTAACGCCAGCCCCAGCCAGAAAGATTCGATCATTTTCATCAGATCGATGAATTCTGTCACATCCACCGGTTTGCGCAAATAGCAGTTTGCACCGGCCGCATAACAAAGATCGACATCATGGTCGGCACCAGATGTGGTCAGGACAATAACAGGGATCGAAGCTGAATTGGGATCATTGCGGATATCGCGCAGCATTTCACGACCATCCTTGCGCGGCATGTTCAAATCCAGAAGGATCAGGCGCGGGCGTGGCGCATTCCGATAGGGACCATCCTGCTGCAGGAACTGAAGGGCTGTCATTGCATCCTTTACATGGTGCAATTCGACAGGTTGCTTGAATTCACGAAGAGCCTCACGCACAAGGCGCGCATCACCTGGATTGTCTTCAATTAACAACAGGTTATTGGTTATACCATTCGTCTGACCCGGCATCGTACCCGTTATCCCTTTGGGTGGGTTTTGTGCGCTCTAACCCATCCTGAATTTTTGCCCTGAAAACCTCATAGTCTATTGATCCAAAAGAGAAAGATGGTCCCCATCCATCTGTGGTTTCTCATTTGGTGCGGATGGCTGATTTCTAAATTAGCTATCCTTAAGACTGGTTCTCATACTTTTGCACGAAAATCAATTGATTAAGGCTTCAGTAAAGTAGAAATCATTATCCTTACGTATGAAAGATAATGTCACATTAGGGCAGGGAAAAGAGGCCGATTGTTAAAAATCGCGGATTTCTCGCGGACGCAGCAACGCTAGTTTGTTGCGATTCCGATTTCCCTGGCAAGGCTATCAAATCGCGAAACAAGTTCGGGTTGATCGGCAAAGACTTCACCGGCTTTCTGGTAAGCAGAACGGGCATCATCCGCCTTGCCCAGTACCATATAGGCCTGCATCAGACGCGCCCAGCCATCGGGGTTGTTTGGTTCTGTTTCCAAACGTTCGGCAAGGCCTTCAACCATCGAGATGATCATTTCCTGACGTTCTTCGGGCGTCAACTGTTCGGCGGCATCTATGTCGTCCTGGCTTGGCCCGCGGGCGATGCCCTGCTGCAGGTTAAGGCGGCCTTCAATATCAATCCCCTGTGCAAGGGCGGCGTCATTGATCCGTGAAACAACCATCGGCAACCAGCTGGCATCGGCCGGGGCACTGTTGGCAAGTGCGATCCAACGGTCCACAGCGGTGGTAATATCGCCATCCTGCGCCTCAGCGAGTCCAAGATAGTATTGAATGCGCGGATCAGTGCTGTCGGTGGTTTCGGCTTCGTTGAGCACACCACGTGACAGGGCATTGATCTGCCCGTTGCTGCTGCGCACCAGGCTTTCGGCATACATGGCAAGATAATCACCATTACGACCCGAAAGCTTTACCGCTTCAAGAAACGCGGTCTGGGCTTCTTCCGGGCGGCCAAGTGCCATCAGGCTGGCACCCAAAAGTTCCCAGGCTTTGAGGTTGTTGGGATTTTCCAAAAGCTGCTGGGAAAGGTCGCTAACCGCACGGTTCAGAACCTGTTTGCGGTCATCATTTGCCACCTCGGCCTGACGCACAGCGTTGATTTCATCAATTCGGCTGGCGATCGGGCGATCAGGCATGGTCGGGCTGCCCAGATCAAGATAAAGCCCAAGTCCACCGGCGATAAATGCCACCATTGCGGTCGTCGCGATCATACGGAGCCCGCCATTGGTGGTGGTGACCTTGTGGTTTTCAGAATGTTGCTTGATGCGCTGGTCGGCGGCAAGAATGCGGCGCTGCACTTCGATACGTGCGGCTTTGGCCTGTTCAGTACTCAGAACGCCGCGTTCAATATCCCGGTCGATTTCGCCAAGCTGATCGCGGTAGACCGCGATATCACGCAAAAGGTCGCTATTCGCGCTGCCGTCATTGGGATCGACACCGGTGTCATCATCGTTGGTATTCGCAACAGCCTGACGACGGGTGCCAAGGATTGGCCAAAGAATAAAGCCCGCAAGCAGCAGGGTAATCGCGCCAAGAACAATCCAGATGGTCATGAAGGTTTCGTTCCTTAACGCTTATTCTGCAGGAACCGCCTTGGCGGCAGCTTTGTGGGATCGGGTTGGCGCACCAATGCGATAGCGACGATCAGACAGCGACATCAAACCACCAAACACCATGATAAGGCCACCGGCCCACATCCACGGGATCATTGGTTTGACATAAAAGCGCGTGATCCATTTCCCGCTTTCATCCTGATCACCAATCACCGCATAAATATCACCGGTGAAGCTTGACTGAATGCCAGCTTCGGTCGTGGGCATACCTTCAACGGTATAGACGCGTTTTTCCGGGGTAAGAATGACGGTCTGTTCGCCCGGTGTTGTGATAGTCACAACTGCTTCGCGCGCGAAATAGTTCGGTCCCTGAACTTCGCGGATATCAGACAGGGTAAAGGTATGTCCGGCAAGTTCGGTGCTTTGCCCAACCGACAGCGACTGAACCGCTTCATCGGTCCAGGCTTCTGACCCGGTAATCCCGGCAACAACAATCGCAACACCGGCATGGGCCAGCATTGTGCCATGTGCTGAACGTGGCAGATTGCGCATGCGCCGCAGGCTGGTGCCAAACGGTTCGAGGAACAGTTTTATACGGCCTGCCCATTCAATCAGGGAGCCGACAAACAACCAGACCGCAAGCCCCATACCAAACAGCGCGAAGGCCGGACCACCCGAAAGCCAAAGGGTGATCAGAACGACCACGACGGTTGCGGCCAAGGCGATCTTGAGTTTGTTAAACACGCCCATAAGGTCCGCACGTTTCCACGGCATCATTGGGCCAAAGGCCATAGCGATGATCAGCGGCGTCATGATCGGAACAAAGGTCGCGTTAAAGAACGGCGCCCCGACAGAAATCTTTTCGCCGGTCACGGTTTCAAGCAGCAACGGATAGAGCGTGCCAAGCAGAACCATGGCAGCCGCAATCGACAGCAGCACATTGTTAAAGACCAACGCGCCTTCACGCGAGATCGGCTGGAACAAACCGCCGCCCTTAAGGTTGGGCGCACGCCATGCATAGAGGCTCAGCGATCCGCCAACGGCAATGAACAGCAAGAACAGGATAAAGACACCACGCGTCGGATCGGTGGCGAAGGCATGGACCGATGTCAGGGCTCCCGACCGCACAAGGAAAGTACCGAGCAAAGAGAACGAAAACGCCAAGATTGCCAAAAAGATCGTCCAGCTTTTGAGCGCATCACGTTTCTCAACGACAATTGCCGAATGCAAAAGTGCTGTTCCGGCAAGCCAGGGCATGAAGGATGCGTTTTCGACCGGATCCCAGAACCACCATCCGCCCCAGCCGAGCTCGTAATAAGCCCACCAGGAACCCAGCCCGATACCAGCGGTCAAAAAGACCCAGGCGGCCAAGGTCCAAGGGCGCACCCAACGGGCCCATGCCGGATCAACCCGGCCTTCGATCAGGGCGGCAACCGCAAAGGCAAAGGCAACAGAAAAGCCGACATAGCCGAGATAAAGGAACGGCGGATGGATCGCGATGCCGGGGTCTTGAAGCAGTGGGTTCATGCCCTCCCCATCAAGCGGCGGGTTTAAGACGCGCTCAAACGGGTTGGAGGTCAGAACGATAAACAAAATAAAGCCAAACCCGATTAGCCCCATCACGCCAAGCACACGTGCCAGAAGGGTGGGCGGCAAGTTACGGCCAAATGCAGCAACCGCACCGCCAAACAGGGTTAGGATCAGGACCCATAGAAGCATCGAACCTTCGTGGTTCGCCCAGACACCGGTGATTTTATAGATCAGCGGTTTGGATGTATGGCTGTTGTTCAGGACATTGAGGACCGAGAAATCAGACGTCAGATAGGCATAGGTCAGCGCAAGGAAGCTTGCAGCAACCAATGCAAAACACGCCACGGCCAATCGCGGTGCCACGGCCAAAAGGACGGGATCACGTCGCGATGCTGCCAAAAACGGGATGGTCGATTGTGCCACTGCCATCACGAGTGACAGTATCAGGGCGTAGTGTCCGATCTCTACAATCATTAATAGGCCTATGGTTTTCTCTTATGTGCCTGCACGCGAGATATAATCGCTTTAAAGAAGGTTGGAAACCTTGCGGAATATCAAATATGCGCTATTTGCTGCACTAAGCCGGACGAAAATATGGCAATAGGCGTTACATATTGTACGCAAACCGGCTATAAAACCTTGGTCAGGAAGCGGATTAGTAGACCAGAGGTCAACAACGTATGAGTCAATGTCCTGTCATTGACATAGCGCAGAAAGAGATGTGGGCGCGTCGTGCAACGACGGCCTCTATTGTCATCGCTGCGCTCCTGATTGCAATCAAGGCAGTTGGTTGGTTCCTGACCGATTCCGTCAGTTTGCTGTCGTCGATGGTTGACAGCATGCTTGATGTTGGCACCGCCGTTGTCAATTTCATGGCAGTACGATCCGCATGGCGACCCGCAGACAGGGACCACCGTTTCGGCCATGGCAAAGCAGAACCGCTTGCCGGTTTGTTCCAGTGCGCATTCATGATTGGCGCTGCTGTTTTCGTTGTTGCAGAGGCTTCGTCACGAGTATTTGAACCGCAGCCGCTTCGTTTTGCGACCGAAGGCATCTGGATGATGGCTGTGTCTATGGTTATGACAATCGGCCTCGTGCTGTTGCAGCGCAAGGCTGCGCGTGTGTCTGGGTCAGTCGCGGTTGAGGCGGATTCTTTACAATATACCAGTGACATTCTAGCCAATGCGGCTGTGATCCTCGCACTTGTGCTGGGTATGTCGGGCTTCTTGTGGGCCGATCCGTTGATCGGTGTCGTCGTTGCAGGCTTCCTGGTTATTTCGGCGATCAAGGTTGGCAAGCATTCCATCACTGTTTTGATGGATGCGGAGCTTCCCGACTCGGATAGCCAGCGCATCATTGAACTGACGATGAAGAACCCGGACGTGATCGGTATTCACCGACTGCGGACGCGCTCATCAGGTGTGCATCGTTTTGCAGAGATTGAGCTGATCATGGATGGCGGCATGTTGATGCGGGAATCGCATACCATTTGCCATCAGGTGATGGACAGCATCCGTTCGGAATATCCTGATCTTGATATCACGATCCATCCGGAACCGCCCGAAGACATCCATCTGGATGAATTTAGCGGTTATACCGAGGATCCTGAATTCTGGCATACCGGGCGTGCCAAACGCGCGGGCCAGCACGATATCCCGGTATCAAACAGTGGTGGCGAAATCGCAGCAATGGGCCGCTAAGCGCTGCCCATTTTTGCTGCTTCTGCCTGAGCGTCAGTCCGCGCCAAGCAATCCTTCGAATATCCCGTGTACTGCCCTTTTATAGGGTTCCTCGTCGGCTCCTTCGGCGATGGCCAATGCTGCGCGGTCAAAGGCTGCTGAAAGCATGTCGGCCAATGGCGCGATTGGAACGCCGGGCAATGCGCCATGGTCGGCGGCGTATTGCAGGCCTTTGCGAATTTCATCTGCACCCGCCAGATTATTGATCCGGTCCATTTCGACCTTTCCCAAAACACTTGGCCCTTCAATCAGCAGAAGCTTTGCCCGACCATCGATCTTCATCGCGCTGAAATAGGCTTCTGCCCCGATCGTGAAGTTTTCCAGTGCAGATTGCGGGACTCGCGTTTCTTCGGCGATTATTTGGCCGACCAGGCGGGCTTCGTCCTCCAACACCGCACGGAAAAGATCGGATTTATCCTTGTAGTGATGATATAGCGCGCCGCGCGTAACGGCCGCCTGTTTGACGATGTCGGGCGTGCTGGTTTCGGCATATCCGTTGGCGATGAACAGCTCGCGTGCAGCTGCGATCAGCTTTGCCTTGGTTTCTTCGGTCCGGTCACGGTTGGTCCGTGATGTCGTTTTCATTTGCATACATGCAGCCTGTATGTTAATTGAGAGTTACATACAAATTGTATGTTTTTAAATCCAAGGAGGAAAGCCATGAAATGCACCCAGTATTATCCAGTGATCATGACCGGTGATGTTGCCGCCACCACAGCCTTCTATCGCGATCACTTCCGCTTCGTTCCGGCGTTTGAAAGTGACTGGTATGTCCATCTGCAGTCGTCTGAAGACGAAAAAGTTAATCTGGCCATCCTGCAGGGCGATCACGAAACAGTTCCGGCACCGGCACGTGGTAAGGTTTCCGGCCTTTTGCTGAATTTCGAAGTTGAGGATGTCGATGCTGAATATGACGCGATGAAAGCTGCCGGTCTGGAAATCCTGCTTCCGCTCCGCGATGAGCCATTTGGCCAGCGTCATTTCATCACGCGCGATCCCAATGGGGTTCTGATTGACGTAATCAAGCCGATCCCGCCAAGTGCAGAATTTCTGGCGCAATATGCTGCGGATGCCGTGCCGGCATGATCATGGACGTGCTGTTGAGGGCATCGAAAAAGGCGGGCCGTTGATCGGACCCGCCTTTTCCTTTTGCTTCAGATTGTCGTGCGTAGGGTTAATCCCAGCTCAGCGCACCGCCGTTTTGATATTCAATCACACGGGTTTCAAAGAAGTTCTTTTCTTTCTTGAGGTCCATAGCTTCCGACATCCAGGGGAACGGATTGTCAACCTCGGCAAAGACCGGGGCGAGGCCAAGCTGGCCACAACGACGGTTGGCGATGAAATGCATATACTGCTCGCACAGTTCGGCATTCAGGCCCAGGAAGCCATTGGGCATAGTGTCACGCCCATAGGCGGCTTCAAGTTCGGCCGCATTGCGCAGCATGGTGCGAATTTCATCCTGGAATTCAGCCGTCCAGAGATGCGGATTTTCCGCCTTGATCTGGTTGATGACATCGATCCCGAAATTGAGATGGATGCTCTCGTCCCGCAGGATGTATTGGTATTGCTCGGCAATCCCGACCATCTTGTTGCGCCGTCCAAGCGACAGGATCTGGGCAAAGCCGGTATAGAACCACATGCCTTCAAACACGACATAGAACGCCACCAGATCACGCAGGAAATCCTGATCGCGTTCGGGTGTACCGGTCGCGAAATTCGGATCATCGAGATGCTTGGTGTAATGCAGGGCCCATGCCGCCTTGTCGGTAATGGACGGCACTTCGCGATACATGTTGAAAAGCTCGCCCTCATCCAGGCCAAGGCTTTCGACAATATATTGGAAGGTATGGGTGTGAACGGCTTCCTCAAACGCCTGACGCAGCAAATACTGACGGCATTCCGGATTGGTCAGGTGGCGATAGATCGCAAGCACGATGTTATTGGCCACCAGGCTTTCGGACGCGGCAAAGAAACCAAGATTGCGTTTGAGCATCCTTCGTTCGTCTTCGGTCAGGCCATCGCGTGATTTCCAAAGGGCGATATCGGCCTGCATCGAAACTTCGGTCGGCATCCAGTGATTGTTACAGCCCGCAAGATATTTGTCCCAGGCCCAGCCGTATTTCAGCGGCAGAAGCTGGTTCACATCGGCGCGCGAATTGATCATGGCCTTGTCACTGACCGCAACACGGCCGCCAGATCGATCAATCTCGCCAAGGCCGGTTGCGTCAGAGGCGTCGCTGCCGGCATCGCCAGATGCCGGGGCGTTGGTGTTGGTGGCGGAGGGGGTATCGTTATCAACCCAGTCAAGCATGGTTCTCGTTCCCGATTTTTGTTGCTGGCGATATGTTACTGGCAGGCTTCGCAATCCGGATCGTCCAGGGAGCAAGCCTTGCCCCAAACTTCACCGCCGGTGATTTCATCTGCTGAAGGTGTCGCATCAATCACTGCAGCCGGGCGTGCGCTCGGTGTCCAAGCTGTCGGGCTGACAGCTGTACTTGCAGCGGGGCTGGGAGCCGGTGCTGGCGAAGGTGTCGGGCTCGGTGCTGCTGAGGCTGCTGGCGCATTGTTCACAGCATTCAATCGACCATCCGTTCCCTTCAATGTCGATTTCTCGACATGGGTGGCGGCACTGGAGCGCAGATAGTAGGTGGTCTTAAGACCGCGTAACCATGCCAGACGATAAAGGTCATCAAGCTTCTTGCCCGACGGATTGGCGATATAAAGGTTCAGCGATTGCGCCTGATCGAGCCATTTCTGACGACGCGATGCGGCTTCGATCAACCAGGATGAATCCAGCTCAAACGCCGTGGCATAAAGTGCCTTGAGATCATCAGGGATGCGGTCGATCTGGCCGATGCTGCCATCGTAATATTTCAGATCCGAGATCATGACTTCATCCCAGATCCCGCGTGCTTTGAGGTCACGGACAAGGGCTGCATTCACCACCGTGAAATCACCTGACATGTTTGATTTCACAAACAGGTTACGATAGGCGGGTTCAATCGATTGGCTGACGCCGCAAATGTTCGAGATGGTCGCCGTCGGGGCAATCGCCATGGTGTTGGAATTGCGCATACCGGTTGATTTTACGCGTTCGCGCAGGCCAGCCCAATCAAGACGCTGTTTGCGATCGACATTAAATTCGTCGCGGACTTCCGCCAGCAGTTCCAAAGAGTCGATCGGAAGGATGCCTTTGGACCAAAGTGATCCGTCGAAGCTTTCATAACGGCCACGTTCGGCTGCCAAATCAACAGATGCCGAAATCGCGTGGAAGGAAATGGCTTCCATGCTTTCATCGGCAAAGCTGATTGCTTCATCAGAAGCATAAGCGATCTTGAGTTTCTGCAACGCATCCTGGAAGCCCATCAGGCCAAGCCCAACCGGACGGTGACGCATATTGGAATAGCGTGCTTCGGGGATGGTGTAGAAGTTGATATCGATCACGTTATCAAGCATGCGCATGGCGGTTTTAACCGTCTTTGCCAGCTTGTCATGGTCAATGCCGGTTTTGGTGACATGGGCGAGAAGGTTGATCGAACCAAGGTTGCAGACCGCGACCTCGTCAGCCGACGTGTTCAGCGTGATTTCCGTGCACAGGTTCGATGAATGCACAACACCGCGATGCTGTTGCGGGGATCGGATGTTGCACGGGTCTTTAAACGTGATCCACGGGTGGCCGGTTTCAAACAGCATGGTCAGCATGCGCCGCCACAGATCAACGGCACGCACAGTTTTAAAGTTGGAAATTTGCCCGCTATTGGCCTTTGCTTCATAGGCCTCGTAAGTTGCCTTGAACTTCGTGCCATAAAGGTCGTGCAGGTCTGGCGTATCGTCGGGGGAAAACAGCGTCCACGGGCCATCGGCCATGACGCGTTCCATGAACAGATCCGGGACCCAGTTGGCCGTGTTCATGTCGTGCGTACGGCGGCGGTCGTCGCCAGTGTTTTTGCGAAGATCAAGGAACTCTTCGATATCAATATGCCAGGTTTCGAGATAGGCACAGACAGCACCCTTGCGCTTCCCGCCCTGGTTAACCGCAATCGCCGTGTCATTGGCGACCTTGAGGAACGGTACCACGCCCTGGCTTTGGCCGTTGGTGCCTTTGATATGCGCGCCAAGACCACGAACCGGCGTCCAGTCATTGCCAAGACCGCCGGAATATTTTGCCAGAAGCGCGTTGTCCTTGACCGATTTAAAGATGCCATCAAGGTCATCAGGCACGGTGGTCAAGAAGCAGGATGAAAGCTGCGGGCGGCAGGTCCCGGCATTAAACAAGGTCGGGGTCGATGCCATGAAGACAAAGGTGGAAAGCTGATCATAAAATTCGATCGCCTTGGCTTCGCGGTCGATTTCGCGGATGGCAAGACCCATGGCAACGCGCATGAAGAAGGCCTGCGGCAATTCAAAGCGCGATCCTTTGACATGCAGGAAATAGCGATCATACAGCGTCTGAAGACCCAGATACTGGAAGTTCAGATCACGTTCCGGCTTGATCGCAGCGGCGATCTTTTTCAGATCGAACTTCGCGAGTTCTCCGTCGATCAGTCCTGCTTCGATGCCGACTTTGAGGGCAGCGGGGAAGTAGGTGGCGTAGCGATCTTCCATTTCGGCCTGAGTTGCCTGCTCCGGACGACCAGAAACAAAGCTAAGCGCTTCTGCGCGCAGTTTATCAAGCAGCAGGCGGGCACTTACAAACGCATAATTCGGTTCGCGTTCAACCAGCGTGCGGGCCGCCATGATCGGGGCCAAGGCGAGCTCACCCATGGTGACGCCGTCATAGAGATTGCGGCGTGTCTCATCAAGGATGGGTGTTGTGGAAACGCCGTCCAAATCACCGCAGGCCTCTGAGATGACAGTGCTCAGGCGATCAAAATCAAGCGGGCTTTTGCTGCCATCTGCCAAGGTGACCGAAAGCTTGGGGGCGTCTGTCTTTTTCTTTTTCTTGCGCGCATCAAGTTTGGCGCGTTCGCGCGCGCGATCTTCACGGTACAGGACATAGGCGCGCGCGACCTTGTGATGTTCGCTGCGCATCAGGGCAAGTTCGACCTGATCCTGAATATCTTCGATCTGAAGGGTATGACCGGGTGCAACACGGCGCAGAAGGGTCGTTGTGACCTGCTCGGCAAGTTCATCAACGATATCATGTACACGGTGTGATCCGGATGCGGTTTCGCCTTCGGCGGCAAGGAATGCCTTGGTCAGAGCAGCCTTGATCTTGGCCGGGTCAAATGCGGTCACAGACCCGTTGCGACGAATGACCTGATAGGTGGTTTCCGCGGAATTTGCGGGATCGGAAGCGGCTGGACGCTCCATCTCGACAGTTGCTGACATCGTTAGCCCCAAATTTTATGGGGGCAAAGGCCAAACGGAGGTATGCAGGGATCGCTGGCAGGTCGCTGCCACATCGCAAGCACTCCACCGGGACACCCCGCCCGTGAATGTTAAGTTCGCTCACGGCAGGTCTCCTGGCTTGCGGGTCGATGCTTCATCCGGCCTTCCCGAAACGCTGATCGTTTCAGTGACCATTTCTGGATGCAAGCTCACCGCTTACAGTTGCGGGGGCAGCTTCGGCATTGGTTTGCGTATGCAAAACGCACCGAATTCCCTCTTAGCCTTCGAAACGAAAAAGGGTCACTTCGAAGGACCGTGATGCCCAGATATTGGGGTTGGTAGGTTGTTTTCGTCAACATATATGTTTTATTGACAGTGTTCGACGTGGGGCACTTTTGGCTTTGAATCCTTTTGGACCCTTGCTTTCAGGTAGGTGAAAATTTTTAAAACCTCGCGATGCTTTGCGCGCGAGCAAGATGATTTGACATCTCTCGCGTAACTTGCAACCTTGCGATTGATCACCTGGGGAGCCCCGACAAGGGGCTGAGATACTGCTGGCGATGCAGCGCAGTGACCCATTGAACCTGATCCAGTTCATACTGGCGTAGGGATGGTGCAGAGGCAGGCATATTCACGTGTTCCTGATGGGCTTGATCTGTCTGGTGCGGTTGACTTTTCACCGTAATGTCAGCCCCCCTCATCACATGCCTTTCGCAGAACTGGGTCTCCATTGCTTTGACTGCAAAGGGACCTTTTATGTCTGTCAAAATTTCTACATCTGATGTCACCACCGGGCCATTGCCCGCATCGCGCAAGATCCATATTCCCGGATCGCTGCATTCCGAAATTCGTGTGCCGATGCGCGAAATCTCGGTCCATCCCACAGCCGGGGAGCCACCGTTGAAGGTGTATGACTCATCGGGCCCTTACACCGATCCAGACATTGAAATCGACATCGCCAAGGGATTGCCGAGAATTCGGCGCAGCTGGATTGCCGGGCGCGGTGACACCGAACGATATGCCGGGCGCGCGATCAAACCCGAAGACAATGGCTTTGTCGAAGGTGATAGCCATGCTGTTCCGGTCTTCCCAAATTATCACGCACCGCTGCGCGCGAAGGATGGCCAAGCGGTCACACAGCTTGCCTATGCCAGGGCGGGCATCATTACCGCAGAAATGGAATATGTCGCGATCCGCGAAAATATGGGCCGTGCCGAATTGCGGGCGAATGCAAAGCGCGATGGCGAGGCGTTCGGGGCAGTCATCCCCGATAATGTCACACCAGAGTTCGTTCGTGATGAAGTAGCGCGTGGGCGTGCCGTGATCCCGGCCAATATCAACCACCCCGAAGCCGAGCCCATGATCATTGGCCGCAATTTTCTGGTCAAGATCAATGCCAATATCGGTAACTCCGCGGTGACATCATCCATGGGCGAAGAAGTCGAAAAGATGGTCTGGGCGACCCGCTGGGGCGCCGATACCGTCATGGACCTTTCGACCGGGCGCAATATCCACAACATCCGTGACTGGATCATTCGCAATTCCCCGGTGCCAATCGGGACGGTACCGATCTATCAGGCGCTGGAAAAGGTTGGCGGGATTGCCGAAGACCTGACATGGGAGGTTTTCCGCGACACCCTTATCGAGCAGGCCGAACAGGGTGTTGATTACTTCACCATTCATGCCGGATTGCGTTTGCATCACATCCCGCTGACCGTCGATCGGGTGACCGGGATTGTATCGCGCGGTGGATCGATCATGGCCAAATGGTGCCTGCATCATCATCGTGAAAGTTTCCTCTATGAGCATTTCGCCGACATCTGCGATATCTGCCGGATGTATGACGTGTCATTTTCACTAGGCGATGGTTTGCGCCCCGGATCAATTGCCGATGCCAATGATGCTGCCCAGTTTGCCGAACTTGAAACCCTTGGCGAACTGACGCAGATCGCCTGGGCAAAGGATTGTCAGGTGATGATTGAAGGGCCTGGTCATGTGCCGATGCACAAAATCCGCGAAAATATGGACAAGCAATTGGCGGTTTGCGGCGAAGCACCGTTCTATACGCTTGGCCCGCTAACGACGGATATCGCACCCGGATATGATCACATCACATCGGGTATTGGGGCGGCGATGATTGGATGGTTTGGCACAGCGATGCTGTGTTACGTCACGCCCAAAGAGCATCTTGGTCTGCCCGATCGTGATGATGTGAAAACCGGTGTGATTACCTATAAGATCGCCGCACACGCAGCCGATCTGGCGAAGGGGCATCCGGCAGCACAGGCACGCGATGATGCGCTATCACGCGCCCGGTTTGAATTCCGCTGGGAAGATCAGTTCAACCTGTCACTTGATCCAGAAACCGCGCGATCCTTCCATGATCAGACCTTGCCCAAGGAAGCACACAAGGTGGCGCATTTCTGTTCGATGTGCGGGCCAAAATTCTGTTCGATGCGGATATCGCACGAAATCCGTGCGGATGTGCAAAAGGAAGGTATGGCTGCGATGGCTGACAAGTATCGCGATGGCGGTGATCTTTATATGCAGGTCGACGCAAACGACTAAACGCGAAAGGCGGGTCCCGAAAGACCCGCCTTTTTCTTCTTTGGTTTGCCGTGTCGGACCTGAAAGGTCGTGTCAGAGAACGGTCAGCATGCTTGCGACCAGCGGATGACGGACGATGTCCTTGTCACGCAGCTGAACACAGGCGACGTCTTCGACATTTTCAAGGCGTTCGGACATTTCCGACAGGCCAGACATTTCCGGCAGCAAGTCGGTCTGATCCGGGTCACCGGTCAGGATCATGGTGGAGTTCCAGCCAAGGCGGGTGACCAGCATCTTGAGCTGCCCATAGGTGCAGTTTTGCGCTTCGTCGATGACGACGAAGGCATTATTCAGTGTGCGGCCACGCATATAGCCGATTGGTGCAATTTCGATGGTGCCATCGGAAAGATAGGTGCGCAGACGTTTGGTTCCTAGACGGTCATTAAGGGCATCATAAAGCGGGCGAAGATACGGGGCCATCTTGGCTTCGACATCGCCTGGCAGGAAACCGATATTCTCGCCGGCTTCAACAGCCGGGCGGGCCAGAACGATGCGGCCGATGTCACCCTTATCAAGGGCTTCGACGGCTTTTGATACGGCGATATAGGTTTTACCTGTTCCGGCCGGGCCGAGCGCCAGAACAAGGTTGAAGGCGTCGATGGCCTCCATCAATGCGGCCTGGTTTTCACTTTTCGGGCGGATATTGCGGCGGTAGCTTTGATCGCGGGGTCCTTTCTGTTCTGCGGCTTCCCCTTGAAGCGGATGCCAGTCAGCGTTTTTTTCATCAAACAGTTCGTGGACATTGTTGTCGGACTGTTGCGGACGATTACGACGGCGTGCTGCGCGCTTACCCATGACGATCACCTCATCAAATGTGCCAAAAAAGCAAAACGCGCCATTCCGTCATGGAAAGGCGCGCATTCAATTTTCATCTTGCGATGGAAGTGGCGGTAGGAGTTTCCGCCGGTCACAGCATGTTGCATGTGCGATCCGGGGGGCGAAAATTCTCGTTGTAAGACGCTTTTTCGCGGCACTCGGGAACCCCTCCTAAGGTCAAGTGATTGACCATTGATTGGAATCGTACCCCTATATGCAGTGTCTTGTCACGGGTTTTTGCGCGATGAAATTTTCGTGAATCTGGAAAATGAGTCTTTTCAGATGTTTATGCCGCATCTGCGAAAGAACTTTTTTGTTCAACTCTGCGGTGTGGCTGTTGCGCGCGACGGAAGGGCCGCACTGATGATCCAACTGATGGTCAAAAAGACGATCGATGTCACAAGGCATCCAACCAACCCGCCATACAGATAAGCAACACCCGACAGGATCGTTCCCGAAAGCCGCCCGATTGCGTTGGACATGTAATAAAACCCGACATTCATAGCGACCTTGTCACCATCGGCATAGGCAAGGATCAAATAGGAATGCAGAGATGAATTCACCGCAAAGACAATCCCGAACACCAACAGTCCAGCCAAAACTGCAAGTTGCGGTGAAATGTCCTGCGTGATGGCAGCAGCGATTGCGGTGGTCACGGCAATCAGTGCGACCAGCCAGAATTGCGCCGTGCGGCCATCAGGTTCGCGTGATCCTGCGCGCAGCATCTTGGGCGCTATGGCCTGAATGAAGCCGTAGCCGATGACCCATGCGGCCATATAGGTGCCGACCTCAACATGGCCCCAGCCAAGTTCTGATGCCAGAAACACCGGAAGACCAACAACAAACCAGATATCGCGCGAGCCAAACAAGAACAGGCGCGCGGCCGAAAGGATGTTGATCTTGCGATCACGCGAAAAAACGTCGCGGAATTTCGGTTTGGCCTTGCTTGCAGGGCTGCTCATGGCATTGCCCAGCGATACTGCGACTGCAATGAGGTTGAGAGCCAAGCCCGCTGCCATTGCCAGCAACGCACCGGAAAAGCCAAGCCATGACAGCAAGGCGCCACCCATGAAAAATCCGATCCCCTTAAGCGCGTTTTTTGAGCCGGTCAAAAGTGCGACCCAACGGAACAGAGCACCTTCGGCATTGGCGGGCACCAGAACCTTGATGGCCGATTTGCTCGACATTTTGGTGAGGTCTTTGGCAACGCCTGATGCTGCCTGAAGCCCCATGACATAGGCGACCGAAATTGCCGGAAGCCAATCGGGGTTGGTCAGGGACAGGGCCGAAAGCGATCCGATCTGAAGGATTAATCCGGCATAGAGGGTAAAGCGCAATCCGCGTGCCTGTGCCAACCAGCCGCCAACCAGATTGGTGACGATGCCAGCAAATTCATACAGGATGAACAAAAGTGCGATTTCAAACGCCGAGTAACCCAGCGCATGAAAATGCAGCAGCACAAGCATGCGCAAGGCCCCGTCGGTCAGGGTGAAACCCCAATAGGCCCCGGTGACCAGCGCATAATTGCGGATTGCTGATGACATGTTATGCCCCCAACAGGCTTTGTGCGACTTTGGCAGTCAGATCCGCCATGCGGCAGACATAACCCCATTCATTGTCGTACCAGGCCAGAACTTTGACCTGGCGCTTGTCGATCACCATGGTCGATCCAGCATCAATGATCGAAGAACGGCTGTCATTAAGATAATCCGCACTGACAAGCGGGCGTTCTTCATAGCCGAGGATACCGGCAAGATAGGTTTCAGATGCTTCGCGCATCAGGCCATTGACGGTTTCAACATCCGTGTCACGGGCGACCTCAAACACGCAATCGGTCAGTGATGCATTGAGCAGCGGCACGCGCACGGCAATGCCGTTCAATTTGCCCTTCAATTCCGGGTAAATCATGGTGATTGCGGTGGCAGAACCCGTGCTGGTCGGGATCAGCGATTGCAGGCAGGACCGCGCCCGGCGCAGATCATTGTGGGGCAGATCAACAATCGTCTGCGTGTTGGTCACATCATGGATGGTGGTAATGGAACCATGCACGATGCCAAGCTTCTCCTGCATGACCTTGACGACCGGGGCCAAGCAGTTGGTGGTACAGCTTGCCGCTGTCAGAAGGTGATGCTGGGTCGGGTCATAAAGATCATCATTGATCCCGTAGACGATGTTCAACGCACCTTCTTTGACCGGGGCTGCAACGATGACCTTTTTGACTCCTTGATCGAAGTAGGGCTGCAGCGTTTCAGACGTTTTGAATTTGCCCGTGCATTCCAGAACAATGTCACAGCCAAACGATACCCAATCGGTCTCGCCCTGTGTTGCGTTGTCGCTAAAGCTGATTTTGTGCGTTTGATCAATCACCACATGATCATCGATGCAATCGACCCGATTGCTCCAGCGGCCATGAACGGAGTCAAATTCCAGAAGGTGGGCAGCGGTTTTTACCCCGCCCTTAATCTCGTTGATATGGACAAACTCAAGGCTCGGGTGGCCCCAACCGGCGCGCAAAACCAACCGGCCCATACGCCCGAAACCATTAATGCCAATGCGGATTTTCTTGTTCATATCGCTAACCTGAAACCTGTACGTCAAATGGGTCTGGATGTTGGATTTAGTGTGATGGGGCGCGAGTTGTGCCAAACCAGCTTCGTGATCGGTTGGCAATGGCCACAAGGGACAGCATCACCGGAACTTCGACCAGCACGCCGACAACAGTTGCAAGTGCCGCGCCTGATGAGAAGCCAAACAGGCCAATTGCGGTGGCAACGGCCAACTCGAAAAAGTTCGATGCGCCGATCATGGCCGAGGGTGCGGCAATGCGATGCTCAACACCCAGAAACTTGTTGGCGACATAGGCAATGGCGGCAATGAAATAGGTCTGCAAAATGATTGGCACGGCCAGAAGGGCAATGATTACCGGCTGGGCAATGATTTGCTGACCCTGAAAGGCAAACAGCAAAACAAGCGTGCTGAGCAATGCGATCATGGAAAGCGGTTTGACCTTGGCGTCAAAGGCATTGAACCGATCAAGCCCGCCCTTCATAAGCCATCCACGGATGGCCTGCCCGGCAATCACCGGGATCACGATAAAGGCCACGACCGATATGGTCAGCGTTTCCCATGGGATGGTGATGGCCGAAATGCCCAGTAACAATGCGACAATCGGGGCGAAGGCAAAAATCATAATCGTGTCGTTCAGTGCGACCTGCGTCAGGGTGAAATTCGCATCGCCTTTGGTCAGGTTCGACCAGACAAACACCATTGCGGTGCAGGGTGCAGCACCCAGCAAAATCAAGCCTGCGATATAGCTTTCAACTTGGGCTTCGGGCAAAAGCGGGCGGAACAAAAAGCCGATAAACAACCAGCCAAGCGCCGCCATGGTGAATGGCTTGATCAGCCAGTTCACACCAAGCGTCACGCCGATGCCGCGCCATTGACGGCGCATTTCATGCAGTGCGGCAAAATCCACCTTCATAAGCATCGGCACAATCATCAACCAGATCAGAACCGTAACCGGCAGATTGATCTCATAGGCTGTCAGATTGCCAATTGCCTGAAACAGGGTTGGGAAAATCTCACCCAACGTAATGCCAACCACAATGCTGGCGGCGACCCAGACGGTCAGATAGCGCTCAAACAAACCCATTGCGCTTTCTTCCTTGGTGGTCATGCATCCTCGCGGTCAACGGTTTTACCAATCTTGTCGAGTTCACTTTGCAGCGACATTCGATCAAGTGACTTGAATGGCAGGCTGGTGAAAATCGAAATTCGATTGCGCAGCATGCGATAGGTATCGGCAAAGGCCAGACGTTTTTCAGCTTCGCTGCCTTCAACGCCAGCAGGATCAGGAACGCCCCAATGTGCAGTCATCGGCGAGCCCGGGAAGATCGGACAATCTTCGTTGGCGGTGGCATCACAAACGGTGAAAACAAAATCGAACTTGATCTGATCCTGTTCGGAATAGGTTTCCATCGCCTTGGACGAAAATTGATCGGTATCGTGCCCAAGGCTTTGGAGAAGCTCATGCGCATAGGGATGAATTTCTCCGCGCGGATGGGAACCAGCGCTAAAGCCAAAGAAGTGATCGTGGCCTTCCTTACGCAGGATTGCTTCGGCCATGATGCTGCGTGCCGAATTGGCTCGGCACAGGAAAAGCACGTTATAAGTACCACCAGACATGTCATCGCGTCCTTTGGTTAGGGTGGTTCGAACTAACAGCAGCTCTTGTCAGTTGCTGGCACGATCCCGCAAAGCTCCGGGCGTCCGTGGCAGCAATCATCGGTCAGAAAACCCAACAGATCGCGCATTGCTTCCGGCACGATCCGGTAAATCATCGATCGTCCGTCGCGTGTTGCCGTGATCAATCCCGCATTGCTCAATGTTGCCAGATGCGACGACATGGTGTTGTGCGGAATCCCGATTTGACGGGCTAGTTCGCCTGCGGGCATGCCGGTTTCTCCGACCGCTGCCAGCATACGAAAAGCCGCCAGTCTGTGTTCCTGTGCCAAAGCGGCAAGTGCTGTGATTGCGTTGCTTGTGTCCATATGTCTAGAATTATCGACATATTGATGCGTTGGCAAGTGACAATTGTGTTTCAGGGGTTTGTGGAGAATCTTGTTGGTTGGAGTTATGATTTTAAATCAATGACTTGGTGGTTGATTGATGAATTTACTTTAAATGACTAGAAATATAGTTATATTGATCGCATGAAAGAAAAAGATATCGCACCGGCCTTTGCGGCCCTGGGGCATGAAGCCCGATTGAAGATCTATCGCCTGCTGGTCAAAGCCGGCGATGATGGGCTTAATATTGGCGATGTTGGCCGGTTGCTTGATCTTCCGGCATCGACATTGGCCCATCATTTGGGAGCTTTGGTGCAGGCCGGGTTGGTGGTGCAGGAAAAGCACGGGCGCGAGACTCGTAACCGCGCGGATTTTAATGTAATGCGCAAAATAGCGGGCTTCATTGCTGATGAGTGTTGCAGCGGTGTCGATCTTGATGCCATGCCTGCGGTCCAGACCGGCAAGGAGCCTGAAACGGCAGCGTGAGGCTGCCTTTCATTTGATCAAATATAACTATAATTCTAGGGGTATGGATATGATGGCCCTGACAATGCAACTTCGCCGGATCGGTGTTTCAGCCCGTCAGATTGACCGGGTTCTGTTGGCATTTATCGCCATCTTGCTGGCGGTCTATCTGTTTGACCCTGACCAACTGGCCCCAAGTATCGTCTTTACGCTTGAGGCCTTTGCAGGGACAGCGCCCTATTTGGCTTTGTCGATTGCGATTGCCGCTTATGCGACGGCAAGCGGGGCGGATAACCTGATATCGCGCGCTTTTGCCGGGCATCCGGTGCGTATGGTGTTTACCGCTGCGGCCTTTGGCGCGCTGTCACCATTTTGTTCCTGCGGGGTCATCCCGTTGATCGCGGCATTGCTGGCGATGGGGGTTCCATTGGCGCCGGTGATGGCGTTTTGGTTGGCATCCCCTGTGATTGATCCGGCGATGTTTGTCCTGACCGCCGGGACGCTTGGAACCGATTTTGCCGTGATCAAGATGATTGCTGCGATTGCACTTGGTCTGATGGGCGGGTTTGTCACTATGTGGCTGGTTGGGCGTGGTTTTCTGGCTGATCCGCTGCGCGAAGGTGTTGGCAATGGTGGATGCGGTGGGGCGAAGGTCCGCGCGCCCAAGGATGTTGTCTGGAAGTTCTGGCAAGAGCCGGACCGTATCACCAAGTTCCGCACATCAGGGATCGCCAACGTGATCTTCCTTGGCAAATGGATGGCGTTTGCCTTCTTGCTTGAAAGTCTGATGGTTGCCTATGTCCCGGCGGAGAGTGTCAGCGGTCTTTTGGGCGGTACCGGCATTGCACCAATTGCGATTGCCACCATTGTTGGCGTGCCGGCCTATTTAAACGGTTATGCGGCCCTTCCGATTATGGAAGGCCTGATATCGCAGGGCATGCAATCAGGGGCGGCGATGGCGTTTTTGGTTGCGGGCGGGGTTTCATCCATCCCGGCGGCAATTGCGGTCTTTGCGTTGGTTAAACGGCCGGTTTTTGCCCTTTATCTGGCCTATGCGCTGGTTGGATCGTTTGCAATCGGGGTGATTTCGCAAGCTTGGCTGGGTTGATTGGGGTTCTACATGCCCGATATGACGAATTCACGGTGGCAATAGCGGCAAAAATCGCTACATTGCGCGCCAAGAAATTCATATCGGATTAAAGTTGATAACCATGTCGATGATTGACCAGCAGGTATCGCGTCGCCGTACCTTCGCCATCATTGCCCACCCGGATGCGGGTAAAACTACCCTTACCGAAAAACTGCTTCTTTTCGGGGGTGCCATCCAGATGGCTGGTGCGGTGAAGGCAAAAAAGGAACAAAAGGGCGCGCGTTCGGACTTCATGAAGATCGAGCAGGATCGCGGTATTTCCGTGTCCTCCGCTGTCATGACGTTCGAGTTTGAAGAAAACATCTTCAACCTGCTTGATACGCCGGGTCACGAAGACTTTTCCGAAGATACCTATCGCGTGCTGACCGCCGTTGATTCCGCCGTCATGGTGATTGACGGTGCAAAGGGCATCGAGGCACAGACGCGCAAGCTGTTTGAGGTCTGCCGTCTGCGTGACGTGCCGATCACGACGTTTGTGAACAAGCTTGACCGTGAAGCCCGTGATTCGTTCGAGCTGATTGATCAGATCGAACAGGATCTGGCACTTGATGTATCGCCGGTGACCTGGCCGATTGGCTCGGGCCGTGATTTCCATGGTTGCTATGATCTGGTCAATGATCAGCTTCTATTCATGGAAAAAGGCGGCAATATCGTCAAGGAAGCCATTCCGATCAAAGGGCTTGATGATCCCAAGCTTGATGAGCTGATCCCGGATTACCTTTTGGAAAAGCTTCGCGAAGAAGTCGAAATGGTGCGCGAAATCTGCCCGCCATTTGATCTGCAAAGCTATCGCGAAGGCCATCTGACGCCGGTCTTCTTCGGGTCAGCGGTTAATAACTTTGGCGTGCGTGAATTGCTGCGCGGCATTGGTGATATCGCACCGACCCCGCGCCCTCAGGAAGCAGCAACGCGTCTGGTCGAAGCGGTCGAGCCGAAGGTTGCGGGTTTTGTGTTCAAGGTACAAGCCAACATTGACCCGAACCACCGTGACCGCATTGCCTTCATCCGTCTGTGTTCTGGCCACTTCAAACGCGGCATGAAGCTTAAACATGTGCGTGCAGGCAAACAGATGGCGGTGCATAACCCGATGCTGTTCTTTGCCAATGAACGTGATATCGCCGAAGAAGCATGGCCGGGCGACATTATCGGTATCCCGAATCATGGCACGTTGCGTATTGGTGATACCCTGACCGAGGGTGAAGACCTTCGTTTCCGTGGTGTTCCGGCCTTCGCACCGGAATTGCTGCAGAAGGTTCGCCTTGATGATCCGCTAAAGGGCAAACATCTTCAGCGCGCGCTTGAACAGCTTGCCGAAGAAGGCGCATCACAGGTTTTCAAGCCGATGATGGGTGCCGACTGGATCGTTGGTGTGGTTGGTCAGCTGCAGTTTGAGGTTCTGAAAGAACGTATCTCGGCTGAATATGGCATCAAGGTTCATTTCGAACAGACCCCGGCCTATGCCGCGCGCTGGGTTGTTGGTGATCCGCTGGAAATCAAGAAATTCCGCGATACCAACCAGTCCGCCCTGTTTGAGGATCATGACGAAACGCTCGTTTTCATCGCGCGTAACGCATGGCATCTTGATACGACGCAAAGCGACTGGCCGAACCTTAAGTTCGAAGCAACCCGCGAACAAAACATGGTTGCGGCGTAATTATTTGCTGCAAACCAAAACGAAAAAAGCCGCCCTGTTCTGGGCGGCTTTTTGTTTGGGAAATCGCGCGGTTTTAGTTGCCGATGAAATATCGGCCAACACCGACCAGAACCATGCCAACTGCCATGGCAGCAAACAGGTTGCGGGCAACGGCCATGGTGATGACGGTTGCCGCAGCACCGGCAATGCCAATCGCACCGGCCGAAAGGGCACTGGGCACCCAGACCGAAATCAGAACCGCACCGGGCAGGCGTTCAAGCACATGCGCCCAACGGCCATGTTGCGGCAGGCGATCGGCCATCAGAAGGCCGCCCAGGCGCATGCCATAGGTCACAGCCGCCATGCCAAGGATGGTCAGAACAGCTTCTAGGCTGAAGGATGTCAGATCAGGGAACTGGCTCATTTACCTGCCTCCGGGCTAAGGGTGCCTTCGGGCTCGGCATAGGCATCGCGGCCCTCGAGCGCAAATTCTGCTTCAAGACTGTCATCATCCATATCCGGACGCCATGTCAGGGCAGCGGTGATAACGCCCGCACCAGCACCGGCCAAGATCGACCAGGTGCCCGGTAACGTGTAGTGGCCTATGATCGATCCGATCGCGGCCGCAACCCACGGCAGCAGGTCAACTTTGCCCTTCCACATGCCGATGGTCAGGGCTGCGAACACTGCGGTGAAAGCGAAATCAAGCGCGTAAACTTCGGGATCAGGAATGCCGCCGCCCAAAAGGTAGCCTGCAATATTGCCCGTCGCCCAAACCACACCAAGGAAGATACCGCCACCCAGAAGGAAGCCCGGATTGGCGAGATTTTCCTGGGTCATGGAAACCGCCCAGTTTTCATCGGCCACCATATGCATGCCGGTGATCTTGACCCAGAGCGGTCGGCCGCGAAATACCGGGCGCAGGGATGCGCCAATCAGGATATAGCGCATATTGATCACAGCCGTTGCTATGATGATGGTGGCACTGGGCACGGTTTCACGCCACAGATCGACCGAGACAAACTGTGCTGATCCGGCAAAGACCGTCAGGCTCATGAAAAGAAGTTCGCCCAGCGACAGTCCGCGCTGGGCTGCAAGCACACCCAATACCGCACCAAAGATGATGGTGCTGGGCAGCAAGGGCAGACAGGCAAGTGCGCCACGTCTGATGGTGTCAGGGTCGAAATGCCCAACTTGGGCAGGTCCGGGGCGTGACATTTCCGACATTTCCTATCTTGTGTTTCGCCAGTTCATTATGGGGGCGACTGGCGATTGCTGGTGGGCGAGGAGCCATTTGCTTCAGGCTCCAATATGGACCCAATCAGATAGGCGGTATTGGACGATATTGCTATTGCCGAAAACTCAATGCCGTTTGGCGCCGAAATCTTCGATCAGAAGATCAAGGAAAAGCTCGGCGACCGGATCAAGCTGCTTGTTGGAATCAAAACTTGCCTGAAACATTGCTTCGACAAAGAACTGATCAGGGCGGATCGGGCGCATACGGCCCGCATCGACAAATTGTTTGGCGTAATGTTCGGGCAAGTACCCCAAAAAGGCACCCGACAGGATCAGGCGTGCTTCGGCTTCCATGTCCGAAACAACCGCATGCGGGCGGGCAATGGCAAAGTCCTTAAGATCGCGGCCCAACCAGAATTTGCGCCCGACAATGCGAAAACGCCGGATTTCATCAATGTCGATTTCGCTATCTGGCTGCGTAAAAAGCGGGTGTTCTTCGCTGCAATAAAACCGGTGCATTTCCGGATAGAGCGAAATGTAACTAAGCCCCAATACGGTTTTTGGAAAGGCACATACACCAACCTGAATGGCACCCGTGACAATTTCGCGCAGCAAATCATTGGGCGGGTAGGTCACGACATTAAGCGTCACATCCGGCGCCTTTTTCACAAACCGCGCGATGGTTTGTTCAATCTGACGCGCACCCGGATCGGTGATGGTGTTGTCGGTCAATCCAATGGTCAGTGTGCCGTTCAGCTTGTCACGCAGTGAGCGCATCTTGGTTTCGTAATGGGCGACGGATTTAAACAAGCGGTGGGCTTCTTCAAACACGACCTGACCTTCGCGGGTCAGGGCAAAGCCGCTGCGTCCGCGTTTACACAGGGTAAATCCAAGCCGGGTTTCAAGGGCAGTCACATAGCTTGAGATCGTGGAAAGCGACAGGTTCAATTCGCTTTGAGCCGCAGCAAAACCGCCCGCTTCGACGATGGTCAGAAAGATGCGCAGAAGTTTCAGATCGGTTTGTTCCATCGCCATTTGGGGCTGTTCCTTTGTACTTACTTTGGGAATCTCCAAAGTAAGTTTCAGCATTACGTGATTTTTCCCGAACGCGCAATTTGATCTGCTGATGAAACTACAACGCTGCAACGTGATTTTGCGGCGGCAAAAAATCAAAACAGGTGGGCCAAGACCCATCAATCATCAGAGGTGGATCACATGGACGACATGAAGAAAGGGATTAGCCGCCGCTCCGTACTGGCCGGGATCGCTGGCGGTTCTGCGGTTGCGATGGCAGGCATCACTGGTTTTCCGGGCATCCTGAAGGCGCAGGAAAAAAGCATCAAGATCGGTACTTACGGCGGCTATTTCAAAGACAGCTTTGACAAGCACATCTTCCCTGAATTCACCAAGGCAACCGGGATTGCGGTCGAATCGATTGCGCAGCCAACCGGTGAAGCATGGTTGGTCCAGCTTGAACAGGCCGCGCGCGCAGGTCAGGCGCCTGCCGATGTTTCCATGATTTCGCAGGTCAGCATGCTGCGCGGTTCGTCCGCCGGGATCTGGGCGAAGCTTGATCCATCAAAGATGCCAAATATCGAAAATGTCATGCCGTCTTTCATCAACAAATATGATGATGGCAGCATCTGTGGCGTTGGTGCGGTGACCTGGTACATCACGCTTGTTTCGAACACCGACGTGATCAAGGAAGCCCCGACCAGCTGGGAAGAACTTTGGAAACCGGAACGCGCCGAGCAGCTTGGTCTTCTGGCACTGGTTACCAACTCGTTCCTTTTGGATGTGACGGCGAAAACCTATTTCGGTGGTCAGGAAATCCTTGATACCGAAGAAGGTATTCTGAAGGTCATGGATAAGCTGGCCGAGCTTAAGGACAACGTGCAGCTTTGGTATCGTGACGAAGCACAGTTTGAGCAGGCCCTGAAGTCGGGCGAAATCCCGATGGGTCAGTATTACCATGACGTTGCCGGTCTTGCGGCGGCCGATGGTCATCCGGTGCGTTCGACCTTCCCGAAAGAAGGCGGGATCAACGATTCCGGAAGCTGGGCCGTTTCAAAGGCATCCGACAAACTTGATCTGTCCCATGTCTTTATCGACTTCATGAGCCAGCCTGAAATCCAGTCCTTGCTGTCGCGCAAGGTTGGGACATCCCCGACCGTACCACGCGCCAAGACCGATCTGACCGATGCGGAATTTGCATCTGTGTCGTCCGAGATCGAACCGATCATCCCGCGCTATGACATGTACCAGCAGCGTGCTGACTGGCTGTCGCAGAAATGGACCGAGCTGATCGTCGGCTAACCGACAATCACATCAGGCAGCATGCCCCCTGTTGCGTGCTTTTGGGGTGCAATGGTTTTGCGCTCGCATGCTGCCTGATGCTCTTGTCCGTATGGGTCGCTTCGTGCGGCACATGATTGCCTTGTCTTACGCTACAAACAGGATGTGCAATGTCCGGTCTGGTCTTTGATGCCATCGAAAAGAAGTTCGGCGATTTTACCGCCGTTCATGAAACCAGCCTTACCATCCCGCAAGGAAAGTTCGTGTGTCTGTTGGGGCCATCGGGGTGTGGCAAGACAACGCTTCTTCGCATGATTGCCGGACTTGAAAGCCCGTCTGCGGGGCGCATCCTTTTGGATGGCGATGACGTTACGCGCATTCCGACCCATCAGCGCGATTTTGGCATGGTGTTTCAAAACCTTGCCCTTTTCCCGCATCTGACTGTCGGTGAAAACATCGCCTATCCTTTGCGTATTCGTGGTGCGTCCAAGACCGATAGCTTCAAGGCCGTCAAACGTCTGCTTGAGATGGTGCAGTTGCCTGATATGGCCGATCGCCCGGTCGCAAAGCTTTCGGGTGGGCAAAAGCAACGTGTGGCGATTGCCCGCGCACTTGCACTTGAGCCAAAGCTTTTCCTGCTGGATGAACCGTTATCGGCCCTTGATGCCAAGCTGCGTGAAAGCATGCAGATTGAACTTAAGCAGCTGCAGCAAAAATTGGGCATCACCACCATTGTCGTGACCCACGATCAACGCGAAGCCATGACCATGGCCGATCTAGTTGTTGTGATGTCTCAGGGCAAAGTTCATCAGGTCGCCCCGCCAGTTGAGATTTACCGTAAGCCCAAGGACGCCTTTGTCGCCGACTTTATCGGCATGACCAACCTGATCACGGGTCGGGTCAGTGGGGCGGGGACGGTTGCGGTTGCGGGTGGGTCGTTGCTGGCCGATGATTTGCCATCTTCTGGTGATGTCAGTATTTCGGTCCGACCGGAAAACATCCGGGTTACCAAGGCAGGTGCCGCAAATGAACCGGGAATTCTGCCCGGCGAGGTGTCCTATATCCGTGATCTGGGCGCGAGTATCGAGCTTTATCTTAACGTTGCCGGACAACAGATTACCGCGATCTGCACGCCGTCGGATCGACCCGATATTGCGGCAGGTGACAGCGTTTCTGTGAGTTTCCCCAAGGACGCCTGCGTGGTGCTGGGGGACGCATGAAAATCAAACCGCAAAGACTTTCCGATTTCGCGACCATCGGCTTTCCCGCCGGGATGCTGACAGTATTTTTCGTCATTCCGTTTGGCATCATGATCGCCGTGTCGTTCTTTCAGCGTGTTCAGGGCGCGTTTTACGAACCGGCCTTTGTGTTTGATAACTATGCCCGGTTCCTGACCACATTCTTTGGCGGTATCCTTGGCTTTTCAATCGGCCTTGCGGCGCTGACAGCTGTTGTTTCGGTCCTTCTGGCATTTCCGTTCACCTATATCCTGACCCGTATGACGCGCAGTTCGCAGGTCATCTGGCTGGTGTTCCTGTTATCGGTGCTGTCGCTGTCAGAAGTGTTGATCGGGTTTGGCTGGTCGACTTTGCTGTCGCGCACGGCCGGGATCACGAACCTGCTTGTTTCGCTTGGCATCATGGATAAGCCGGCCTCGCTGTCGCCAAGCTTTGGCGCAGTTTTGACCGGTATGGTGTATCAGGCGTTTCCCTATACGGTGCTGGTCTTGTACCCGGCCTTGTCACGGCTTGATCCATCCTTGGTCGAAGCGGCCAGAACACTTGGATCGGGGCCGGTGCGGAGTTTCCTTAATGTGGTTGTTCCTGCCCTTCGCAACAGCATCGTATCGACCCTGATCATGGTGTTTGTCTTTGCGCTTGGCTGTTACTTGCTGCCGCAATTGTTGGGCAAGCCATCGCATTGGACGCTATCGGTTCTGATTACGGATCAGGCGATCTATCAATCAAACATGCCGTTTGCAGCAGCCATGGCGGTGTTCCTTGTATTGGTTAGCCTGTCGCTGGTCGCGATCTCGCTTCTTTATGGCAAGAAGGAGAATGCGGCATGATCAACTGGTTTGCCTTGCGGCTGTTTCTGACATCGATGGCGCTGTTTTTGGCAGCCCCGTTGGTTGTCGTGGCCGGTGTTTCATTTAACGAAAAGAAGTCGCTTTCCTTCCCGCCAGAGGGCTTCTCGCTTGATTGGTATGCGCAGATCTTTACCGAAGACAGCTGGCGCGAGGCCCTGTTTAACAGCCTTGGTGTGGCGATTGGCGCATCCAGCTTGTCGGTGATTGTGGCCTTTCCGCTGGCCTGGTTCCTGTGGCGGTATCATGCGCCTTGGGCGCGGATTGTTCAGGTTTTGGGGCTGGCACCCTTTATCCTGCCACCCGTGATTACGGCCCTTGGTTTCTTAAGCTTCTGGACCACTGCAGGTGCCTATGGTCAGCCATGGACAGTTGTGATCAGCCACGGGATTTTCTTTGTCACCTTGCCGCTTGTCACCCTGACCCTTGGTTTTGATGCGGTGGATGACAGTTTGGTCGAGGCTGCCGCCACAATGGGGGCGGATGACAAAACGATCCTTCGGACGATCATTTTGCCGCTGATCTTGCCCTATATCATTTCGGGTTTGGCCTTCGCCTTTGTGTTGTCGCTGAACGAATATATCGTTGCCTATATGGCGGTCGGTTTCACGGTCGAAACCCTGCCGATCAAGATTTTCAATTCCCTGCGATATGGCTACACGCCAACCATGGCCTCGGTGACGGTTCTGTTCGTCGTGCTGGCAATGGTGGTGTTTGGACTGATTGCCCGCTTTGGCGATCTGCCAAGGTTGCTTGGCGCCTGGCGTCATGACGAGGACAGCTGATGGCAATTACTCATATTCGCATAACCCAACAAACAGAAACGTCCCACACGGTTACAGGAGGCCACCATGGTCAATAGTGAAAAGCTTGCAGCGCTTCGTGAAAAATACGGCAATGCCAAAGGCGGGGACATGTTTGATCCGCATTTCAAGGAAGTGGCCGAAACCCAGTTTTCCGCAAGCGGTGAACGCAAATGGCCTTTTGCCGGTGTGCCGACTTTCCTTGACGCGCCCTTTGCCCCGGACGCGGCAAAAACCAACTTTGAAGGCATTGATGTTGCCCTTGTCGGGGTTCCTATGGATTTGGGTGTGACCAACCGGGCCGGTGCGCGCCTTGGCCCGCGTGCGGTGCGCAACATCGAACGCATTGGTCCTTATGAGCACGTCCTTCGCATGGTGCCGGGTGCCCATTGCAATGTAGCCGATATCGGTGATGTCCCGTTTAGAAGCCGTTTCTCGCTGGAAAAATGCCACGCCGATATCGAGGAATACTTCACCAAGATCGTCGATGCTGGCGTCATCCCGATTGCGATTGGTGGCGATCATTCGATTACCTATTCAATCCAGCGCGCAGTTGGCAAGGATCGCCCGGTTGGCATGATCCATCTCGATGCGCATTGCGATACCAGTGGTGAATATGAAGGGGCAAAGTTCCATCATGGTGGACCGTTCCGCCAATCGGTGATGGATGGGGTTCTGGACCCGGAACGCACCATTCAGATCGGTATTCGCGGTGGGGCGGAATATCTGTGGGAGTTTTCCTATGACAGTGGCATGACCGTGATCCATGCCGAAGAAGTTCCGCAGATGGGCGTTGAGGGGGTTATTGCCAAGGCCCGCGAAGTTGTTGGTGATGGTCCGGTTTATCTTTCCTTTGATGTCGATTGCCTTGATCCGTCCTTTGCGCCGGGGACTGGTACGCCGGAAATCGGCGGCCTGACATCGCGTGAAGCATTGGCAATCCTGCGCGGGCTCAAGGGGCTTGATTTTGTTGGGGCGGATGTTGTTGAAGTCGCCCCGCAATATGATGCCACGACCAACACTGCTCATGCCGGTGCACAGGTCCTGTTCGAAGAACTTTGCCTTGTCACCGATGCGCTCAAACGTCGTAAGGGCGGGGCATAAGTCATGAAGATTGCGGTTTATCAGTCCGGCCAGGACGCAGTTATTGATAAACCGACCCGGATTGCGAGCCTTGCGCGCCGTGCGCGTGAGGCCCGCGATGCCGGTGCTGAACTGATCATCACACCCGAAATGTATCTGACAGGCTATAATATCGGCCGGGAAAAGATCCTGTCGCAGTCCGAACATCTTTCAGATGAAAGCCTGACAGCGATCAGCCAGATGGCGGCTGATATCGGCATTGCCATTGTGGTTGGCTTTGGCGAATTGGGTGATGATGGGCGCAATTACAATTCCTGCGCCTTCTTTGACAAAACCGGCAAACGGCGTTTGCTGCATCGGAAAATCCAGCTGTTTGGTGATCTGGATCGAAGCAGCTTTGCACCGGGCAATAACCTGCCGCTGGTGGTGGATTGGAACGGCATCAAGATATCGATGCTGATCTGCTATGACGTTGAATTTCCCGAACTTGTGCGCAGCATCGCCCTTAAGGGCTGTGACCTGTTGCTGGTGCCAACCGCGCAGATGGCCCCCTATGATCGGGTGGCCGAAATGATGGTGCCGATCCGGGCAATGGAAAGTCAGATGTTTCTGGCTTACGCCAATCGCTGCGATCAGGAAGGCGATCTGGTTTATGTAGGCAAAAGCGTGATTTGCAGCCCGTGGAATGATCTGGCGCGGGCGGGCGGTCAGGATTGCATGATCATGGCGGATCTTGATTTTGATGCGCTTAAAAAATCGCGTGCCGAGTTCCCGTATCTGTCTGATCGCAGACCGGAAAGCTATGCCGGTATTCTTGATGAATGATCAGGTACTTTGATCAAGGCTTGCGATAAATGCGCCGGGGCTGACGCCCCACATGGATTTGAAATGACGGTTCAGATGACTTTGATCAGCAAAACCGGTCGCAGCTGCCGCATCGGCAATGCTTGATCCATCAAACAGCATCCGTTTCGCGCGCCGCAAACGCATATGGTTGAAATAGGTGTGCGGTGGCAGGCCGGTGGCTTCGCGGAAAACGCGCAGCAAATGAAAACGGCTTAGTCCCGTAACCTGTGCCAGATCATCCAGCGCGATATTTTCGTCCAGATGGGCTGCCATATAGTCAATCACCGCCTGAACGCGTTTGTCTTCTGATCCCGGTTTATACACAAATGGCGGGGCATCCGCGTGACGAAGCGCCAAGCGCGCAGCACTGTAAAGAAGCTGGCTGTCGCGTTCCAAAAGACTGGTCGTTGCACCCAGTTCCGGGCGGAACATGCGATGCAATCCCTGAAGCTGCAAATGCAGTTCCGGGTCATCGACCACGCAATTACCAAAGAATGGCAGGCCAGGGTCCTTTGGCGATAGTTCACGCACAAGATCGCCAAACACCTCGGGTGCGATGAACATGATCTGGTATTGATAGCCGTCATCGGATGCCGGGCCACCATCATGGACCTGCATCGGGTTCATCATCAAAAGCTGTCCGCGTGATGCGACGTAATTCGTTCCCCGCGTCATGAATTGTTCGGCCCCGTTCAGGATGGTGCCAAACGCGTAATAGTCGTGGCTATGCTTGGGGAATGTGAAATCCTTGTAGTCGGCTTCAAACAAATCAATCCCGTTGGCTGCGCGCCAGTGGCGGGCAATCTCGCGGGGGCGTCGGGGCATGACGATGTTTGGCCGCGGCGCCGGTTTTTTGCGTGAAACCTGTTCCATAACGCAAGTATAGCGTCAAAAAATCAGCCGGCTTGTACAATATTGTCATGGCGAGATTTTTGGATCGCTGCAGCAAAGCCGGAAACGTATTTCGTCAGAAATATTAGCGAGTCGCGTTTTTGAACGCGTTAAACAGCTTTTTACAGGCTTTCAAAAGGAATAATGCACCCTTGCCGATTGTATAGGGATGTTTTCATGTGAACATTAATTTCGTTCATTTGTGTTGTTGTGCGCTGCAAAAAAGATCGTGGCGATCATGAAACGCTAGACGAATGCGGATTTCATCTAAGTGTTACAAAACTCGAAGACGCGTCGTTGTAAGCATCGCGCCAAACGTCCCACTTTATGTTTGGAAATTCCATGTTTCTTGACCGTATTCGCATTGGATCGCGCATCTTCGCCGGTTTCTTTGTTCTGGTCGTCCTGTTGGTCGGTTTGAGTGCACTATCCTCGAACTATCTTCTTGGTTTTGGCGCGCATGCTGATCGTATTGCCAAAAGCACCGGACTTGTCGGACTGGCCAATGACTATGCGTTGAAACTTGAACGCCTGTCGAACCAGGTTCTTTTGTTTGCGCAGACCGTCGATATACAAGACCGTGAAGGCATCACCACCATTCGTGAAACCGCCGAACAAAGCGGTCAGACACTTGTCGAAGCATTGCGTGCGTCTGGCGATCTTGAGCGTGCAGATGCGCTTGAAAGCCTGAGTGCTGATTACATCGCAACGCTTGAGCCGCTTGTCCTGCGTGCTGAAAACCTGACTGCGGCATCAGACACCATGTTGCTCGGTGCCAATCAGCTGGGTAAGTCGGCTGCCAAGCTTGAAGAATTCATCGCCAAGCGAGACCCGGAAACGGCAGAAAAATACTCTGACCCGCTGGGCGAAGCCAACCTGGCCGCCATCGTAAACAGCCTGCAATATTCAATCCTGCGTACGCCGGAATCGCTTGATACGGCACGTGCTCAGACATCAGCTTTGACCGATCTGCAGGAAGAAATCAAAACCGCAGTTGGCAAGCTTTCGCGCAATGACAAGAAGCTGTTTGCCTATGCGGTGCGTGATAATGATCTTCTGAAACAGGGGGCGAACCAGCTGCAATCATCCATCGGCGGGTTCCGTCAGTCGATGGATGACTTCAAGTCTGCGGTGCGCGAAGTTCAAACCATCACGCAAAACATCCGTGCCGAGGCGATGGCAAACCAGATTGCACTGGTTGATACCGCCCATGCAGATTCGGAACAGTCGGCAATGACCAATATCGTGGTTGCTGCTGTGGGTGTTTTGATTGCCATTGCATTGGCCCTTGGCATCGCCATGAGCATCCTGCGTCCGCTCAAGCGTGTGAATGGTGAGATGACACGCCTGAGTGAAAACGACACCCACATTGATCTTGTCGATGTGAACCGCCGTGACGAGTTTGGTGTGATGGCCCGTACGGTTGCGATCTTCCGCGAAAACGCGCTCAAGATCGAACAGATGGCTGAAGAACGCATCACAATGCAGCGGATCGAAGAAGAAAAACGCCGTGCGTCACTTGGTGCGATGGCAGATACGATTGAAGGCGAGACCACAGGTCTTGTTAAATCGGTCACCCATCAGGTTACTCGTATGCGTGAAGCCGTGACCGAGGTTGCAGCTGCGGCCGAACGTGTCACCGTACAGACCCAAACCGCCACAGGTGCAGCCCATGACAGCCAGTCCCATTCCAACGCGATTGGTGATGCGGCAGTGCGCTTGACCCAGGCAATCGGATCAATTGCCAATCGTGTTGAACATCAGCGCGAAATTGCCCAGAACGCTGTTGGTTCCACCGAGCAGTCGGCCAAGGCGGTTGATGACCTTCGCGAAGTGGCAAGCAGCATCGAGCAGATCGTTGATTTGATCCGTGGCATTGCCGGTCAGACAAATCTTCTGGCCCTTAACGCCACCATCGAAGCTGCCCGTGCGGGTGAAGCAGGCAAAGGTTTCGCAGTGGTTGCCGCAGAGGTCAAAAACCTTGCCGGTCAGACCGAACGCGCGACCGAGCAAATCACTGAACATGTCAACGCGATGGGGGCGGTAACTGATCGTTGCGTTGCCTCGATGGAAGAAGTTGGTGTGACGGTGCGTTCGATGATGTCGATTTCTGATGAGGTCGCAGGTGACGTTGAACATCAGCGCCGCGAGACCGAGGAAATTACCGGTGCCATTTCCCTTGCCGGCGATGCCGTACGCAATGTGGGCGCAGCGATTGGCGAAGTTTCCAACGATATCGAAGTTACCCGGAAACTTAGCCTCGATCTGAACCGCCGCGCAGATGAGGTCGAACGCAATGTGACCGAACTGACCGCGTCACTTGATCGTGCAGTTGCGTCAGCCGCGGGTGATGATGATCAGAGCGACGAACAGGATTTCGCCGTGGATGACAGTCAGGACCATCAGGATTGGCGCGAAGGCAATCTTGTTGCTTTCCCGCAGCGGGAATTTTTGGGAGCTGCCTGATCGGCAATCCTGATTTTCCGCGTTACAGGCTGAACAAGTCGGGCCTGCATGCCGTATCTGGTGTGCAGGTCCGTTTTGGTTCCGACATATGTCTTGGCAACGTGCTTTGGCAAAATGCTGGGTTTATGGGGTGTTAGGATACAAATTGCGACGTTTCTGATACACTTTTTGTGTGGTTCTGACCGCCTGCTTGCAATATCTTTTTTTAAGATGCGTATTTCGAAAAAGAACAAACGTCTACTTGGCGTAATGAATTGAAATACAGAAACTTTCCCCAAGCGGGAACAGGGTTCTTTGGGGCGGATCAGGTGATTTGCCCGACTTGGAAGTATCAATGCGATGGCGCGTAAATCAACGCTTCTGATCGCAGGTGTCGCACTCATCGCAGTTGCTGCATCTGCCTATGTTTTTGCCAAGGACGAAATCACGGCACTTGTGTCGCCTGATGCGCAACCGCAACAGGCGCAACAAAGTGCCGGTGGTGGCAATGGCGGTGACCGCAGCCTTCCGGTGATTGCCGAATATGCCAGCCTGATGGATGAAAAAACCGTGGTTGAGTCGGTCGGTACCGGCAAATCGGCCCTAGGGGTTTCGATTTATCCTGCGGTCTCTGGCGAAGTGGCAGATGTTTTGGTGCGCGCTGGTGACAAGGTTGCCAAGGGGCAGGTTCTGGTCATTCTGAATTCCGAACGTGAACGTCTTGCACGCGATCTTGCCGCGGTTCAAGCAAAGGACGCGCAGCAACTTCTTGCCCGCTATGAACAGGCCCGCCCATTGGGTGCAGTTGCCGAAAGCGAGGTTGATAGCGCACGTACGGCATTGGCCGAAGCCCGCATTGCCCTTGATCAGGCCGAAGTTGATCTTGCCGATCGCACCATTCTTGCGCCGTTTGACGGTATTGTCGGTATTCCGCAGATCGAACCCGGTGATCGCGTTGACAGTTCAACGGTTCTCGTCACGCTTGATAACATCGAGAGCATTCTGGTCGATTTCGAAGTAGCTGAAACCCGGTTTGATAATGTGCGCGCTGGTCAGTCGGTGCGCGTTGAAACCTGGAGCCTGCCTGGTGAAACTTTCACCGGTGTGGTTGAATCTATTGCCAGCCGTATCGATCCCGATAGTCGGACATTCAGTGTTCGTGCGCGCGTGCCCAACCCCAATAGCCGCCTTCTGGCCGGTATGTCCTTTGCGGTTTATGTCGATATCGAAGGCAAGCAATATCCGTCGGTCGCGGAAATCTCTGTGCTTTGGGGCGATGGCGGGACCTATATCTGGCGCATTGAGGATGAAAAGGTTTCGCGTGTTCCTGTGCGCGTTGTTAAGCGCACGAACGGGCGCATCCTTCTTGATGGTGACATTGCCAAGGGTGATCTGATTGTCGTCGAAGGTGTTCTTCGTTTGCGTCCGGGCCGGACCGTTGCCGCGACCATCCGTGGCAGTGATGAAACGGGCATTGCCACCCGCGATGGATCGGGTGAGGGATCCTGATCATGACCGAAGATGCGGGTAGCCAGAACCATAATGATCTGGCGTCACTTAGTATCCGCCGACCTGTTCTGGTCTGCGTTGTTGCCCTTCTGATCATATTGGCCGGTCTTGCGGCCATGCTGGGCGTTGAAATCCGCGAACTGCCAAACGTGGACCGCCCGACTGTCACAATCACGGCAGACTATAGTGGTGCATCCCCCGAAACGGTCGATGCCGAGGTAACCTCGGTCCTTGAAAGTGCCGCGTCACGGGTCAGTGGTGTCAAAAGCATCAATTCGCAAAGCGAAGAGGGCAATGCCCGCGTTCGCATCGAATTTTATCCTGACGTTGAAATCAATGATGCTGCCAGCGACATCCGTGAAGCTGTCAGCCGGGCATCGCGCAGCCTTCCGGATGCGGTCGAAGATGTCCGTGTGGTCAAGGCCGATGCCGATGCCAGTCCGATCATGCGTATGGCGGTGGTCAGTAATCGCCTGACCGAAGAAGAACTTGCCAACATCGTCGAAGACCAGATCAGCCCGGCACTGCTTGCGGTGCCCGGTGTTGCCGAAGTTTCGGTGAATGGTGATCGGGAAAAGGTCCTGCATGTGCGCATCGATCCACTGCGCATTGCAAGTTATGGCCTATCAGTTCAAGACATTGCCGATGTTCTAAGCACAGCACAGTTTGACATCCCGGCCGGCAGTTTTGAATCATCTGATCAGAAACTTTTTGTCCGTGCGGACGCATCCGTTTGGGAAGTTGAGAAACTTAACCAGATGCTGGTGCGCGATGCGATCCTTCTGGGAGATGTGGCCGATATCTATTACGGCCCGGATGATGCGACATCCTATGTGCGCCTTGATGGGCGTGCGGTGATTGGTCTTGGCATTGTCCGTCAGGCACAATCGAACACGATTGCGATTTCCAATGGTGTGCGCGCCGTCGTTGAACGGCTGAACAGTCAATATGACGACATCAATGTGTTCGTGAATTCTGATGATGCGGTGTTCATCGAAGGTGCGCTGTGGGAAGTGATCTTTAGCCTTGGTCTTGCGATCATCATCGTGATTGGCGTGTTGTATCTGTTTCTGCGTTCGCTAACCGCAACATTGATCCCGACCGTGACCATTCCGATTGCCTTGATCGGGACCGTGGCAGCGGTGTGGGCAATGGGCTTTTCGATCAATATCCTGACCTTGCTGGCATTGGTTCTGGCGACCGGGATGATCGTTGATGACGCGATTGTTGTTCTTGAAAATATTCAGCGTCGCCGTCACCAAGGTCTTGGCTCCATGGCCGCAGCCGTCCTTGGCACAAGGCAGGTTTTCTTTGCGGTTATTGCAACGACCCTGACCCTGATTTCGGTGTTCGTGCCGATTTCCTTCCTGCCCAGCACGGCCGGGCGTTTGTTCCGTGAATTTGGCTTTGTTCTGGCATTCTCGGTCGCGGTATCGTCATTTGTTGCCCTGTCGCTATGTCCGATGTTGGCATCGCGCCTGAAGCACATTGATCCGCATGAAGGCGATCCGAATGCCAAGCCGAACATGCTCGAACGGGTCGGGTTCTTCTTTGCAGGGATCTACCGTCAGATCCTTGAATGGGTTTTGCGTAATCCGGTCGTGACCCTGATGATTTGTATCGTTGCGGGCGGCGTGGCATTTGGCGCCTATAACGCAGTGACCAAAGAACTCCTGCCTGAAGAAGATCGTGGTCGTATCCTTGTTTCTTTGCGTGGTCCGGATGGGGTCGGCATCGATTACATGGATCGTCAGGTTGAAGCGGTTGAAAACATCCTGCGCCCGATTGTCGAGGCAGGTGACGCCTATAACATCTACACCATCGTTGGCCTTTGGGACCCGAACCGCGCGCTTGTGATTGCACCGCTGGTGCCATGGAATGAACGCGACCGCGGTCAGCAGGAAATCACCAATAGCATTCGCGGGAAGCTCAATGCGCTGCCCGGTGTCCAGGCCTTTGTCTGGCAGCCCAACAGTCTGGGGCTGCGCGGTGGTACGGGTGAGGGTTTGCAGTTTGCCCTGACAGGAACGAACTATCGTAACTTGGCGGCTAATGCGCGCGCCATGCAGCAAGAAATCGAAGCAAACTATCCCAATCTGACCGGGCTTCGGGTGTCCTATCAGACAACCCAGCCGCAGCTTCTGGTCAATATTGATCGCAAACGCGCCTTTGATCTGGGTATCGAGATTGATGAACTTGATACCACCCTTCGCGCCATGATCGAGGGATACGAAGTCGCCGACATCAATGTCGATGATCAGAATGTACCCATCAAAATACGCAGTGCGGTGGGTGCGATTAATGATCCGGCCGATCTTGAGAACCTGTTTGTCAGTGGCACGGATGGTCGCATCTTGCCATTGTCTTCGGTGATCACGCTAAGCGAAGAGGCCGTCGCGTCCGAGCTTGAACGCGAAGGCCAACAACGTGCTGTGACGATTTCGGGCAACCTTGCGCCGGGCTATACCCTTGATGATGCTGTGCGCGATGTGAACGAGGTGGCTGATAAGGTTCTGCCGCCGGGCATCGGTGTTCTGTTCCTGGGCGATGCGGCGGCCCTTGGTGAAACATCAAACGATGTTCAGATCACCTTCCTGATTGCGGTTCTGGTTGTGTTGCTGGTTCTGGCAGCCCAGTTCGAAAGCTTTATGTCAGCACTCGTGGTGGTCCTGACTGTGCCGTTCGGCCTTGCGGCGGCGATCTTTGCGCTGAGCCTGAGTGGCACATCAATCAATATCTATAGCCAGATCGGGCTTGTGATGTTGGTGGGGTTGATGGCCAAGAACGGTATTTTGGTGGTCGAGTTTGCCGATCAGCTGCGTGATGCCGGAAAGTCTGTGCGCGAAGCCGTGCATGATGCCGCCATGGTGCGTTTACGCCCGATCATGATGACGATGATTTCGACCGTACTGGGCGGCTTGCCACTTGTACTTGGATCAGGTGCTGGTGCCGAAGCCCGTGCAGCAATCGGCTGGGTCGTGTTTGGTGGTCTTGGCTTTGCCACGGTCTTTACATTGTTCCTGACACCGGTTCTTTATCTGCTTCTCGCACCACTGGTGTCAGCCCGTGCGGATGGTGGGTTGAAGTTACAAACCCAGCTTCGCGCGGCAGAAGACATTCCTGATACTGGTGAACTGCCCGAAGAAATCATTCATGGTCCGACGACAGGTACTATTGAAGGAAGTGCGAAATAACATGAGAAACCATCGTCTTTTCGCAATTTCGGGCCTGGCATTACTAACCGCCCTTGCCGGGTGTCAGTCGGTTGGGCCGGAATATACAGCACCCAAATTTGATCTGGTCGGGGCATATACCCCCGATATTCCGATCATTGCGGCATCGCAGACCCAACAAGGCCGTTGGTGGGAAAGCAGCACTGATCCGGTTTTGAAATCCCTGATCAATGAAGGTGTTGCCAATAACCTTGATCTCAAGATCGCGATCAGCCGCATCCGTGCCGCTGCTGCAACCGCGCGCGGGGTTGAGGCCGCCAATGGCCCAACGATTGACGCATCCGTTGATGGCTCCGCAGAACGCAGCACCTCAAGCCGGGCCAGTGGCAACCGGGTGGATGATCTTGGTTATGGTGCGGGTCTTGATTTGTCATGGAGCCCGGATATCTGGGGTGGACAAAGCCGCGAAGAAGAAGTCGCGACTGCAGATTATCTTGAGCAGGTCTATTTGCGCGAAGATGTCTATCGCACTGTGATTTCAGACATCATCACCAACTATATCGAGCTTCGTGGGGCGCAAAAACGCTTGGGGCTTTTGCAGGACTCGCTTGATCTGCAACGTCAGACCAGCAACATCGTGCAGGTACGTTTGCAAACCGGGCTTGGCTCGGAGCTTGATCTGTCGCGTGCCCGGGCAGAGGTCGCCGATCTTGAAGCAACGGTTCCAACCCTTCAAACCAGCATTGATCGATCGATCAACGCGATCTCGATCCTGGTGGGGGCGCAGCCAGGGCAACATCGTGATCTGTTGCTTGATGTCTCGCCACTTCCGGAATTCCAAAGTAGCCCGCCAATTGGCATTCCAGCCGATCTGTTGCGCCGTCGACCGGACGTCCGCGCGGCTGAACTGGCCCTTATTTCCGCGACCTCACAAATCGGGGTGGAAACCGCAACGCTTTATCCGGAATTGACCTTAAGCGGATCATTGGCATTGGGCGTGACCGGTTTTGGTACGGGCCCGATCATTCGAACCGCGATGGCCGCCATTGGGGCGCTGATCGAAGGGACGCTTTATGATGGTGGTGAACGGCGCGCCAATATCACAGTGGCCGAAGAAGAAGCCGAACAGGCCTTTTTGACCTATCGTCAGACGCTTTTGAACGCGATTGAGGAAGTCGAAAGCGCGATCTATGGCTATGTCGGCGCGATGCAGCAAAGGGATTCGTTGATCGCATCGGTGCAGTATCACAGTGATGCATTTGAACAATCACGTGTGCGCTATGTGCAGGGGCTTTCGGACTTTTTGGATGTGCTTGATTCTCAGCGTAGTCTGACCGGGTCGTTGCAATCATTGGCAGATGCCGAAACCGATCTGGAACTTGAAACCATCAATCTCTATAGCGCGGCGGGGTTGAGCGTTGAGGATGTCGAACGTTACGCCAATGACGCGGGCGTTACGCTTGTGAATGGCTAGCGCCTATCGGTCGAAGCTTTTGCAAAAACACATATATCAGCGAACTGTGGCTTGAGTTTCCCGGTCTTTCGGCCTAGGTCTGTGGCAGGATGACTTCCGGGGAAAATCATGACCGGCGATCTGTTTGCCAATGAACCACCACGCAACCTTCTGCCGTTTGACGGCGAAGTGCTGTTGCTGCGTGACATCATGGATCATGATGCTGCGGACAGGACTTTTGTTCGTCTTAAAAGCGGGATCGTCTGGCAGCAGGAAATTGCCAAAATCCATGGCAAGGAAATCCCGGTACCCCGCCTGACCGCATGGTATGGCGAAGTCGCCTATCGCTATAGTGGGGTCTATCACCCGGCAAGCCCGTTTCCGTCCGTCGTTGCGCCCTTGCGTAAGCTGGCGGAAGGTTTGTCGGGCGCGTCCTTTAACACTGTTCTTCTCAATCAATATCGGGATGGGCGTGATAGCGTCTCCTGGCATGCCGATGACGAAGAAGTTCTGGGTGATAACCCGACGATCGCCAGCCTGACCTTTGGCGAAGAGCGCCGGTTCCATTTCCGGCACAAGAAATCAGGCGATCGGATCAGCGTTGATTTGCCCCATAACTCGGCCCTGATCATGTCGGGCGCCACACAGCATTGCTGGGTTCATCAATTGCCCAAAACCGCCAAGCAGGTCGGGCCGCGTATCAATCTGACCTTCCGATATACCCGTCCGGAATCAAGATAGCGCACCCTCGATTGACTTCTGGTAGAGGTAGGCTGCTTTTGGCTATAGTGTAGCCAATTCAAATCAATAGCACTGTGATACACACGGGTTCAGGGATAGGGAACGCATGGCAAAGCGCGTAAAACTTCTGGATGTCGCCAAGGCGGCCGGGGTTTCGCAAGGGACAGCGTCAAACGCCTTTGGCAAACCCGACTTGGTGCGCCCGGAAGTTCGTGAACGCATTTTCGAAGCCGCCAAGGAACTTGGTTATCGCGGACCGCATGTGATGGCGCGCATGCTGCGGACTGGCAAGGCGGGTGCACTTGGCGTGGTGTTTCCCGATAATCTTGAATATGCCTTCACCGATCCGGTGGCGATCGAATTGCTGCGCGGGATTGGCCGTGAATGCGCCCATCATGGCGTCAATGTCATGATTATCTCTGCGGAAAATCCCGAACAGGCGATTGCCGCGGTTAACAATGCGGCCGTCGATGCCTTTTTGGTACATTGCTATTCCGATAATAACGACATTATCGCCGCCATCCAGCGCCGCAACCAACCGCTGATCAGCATTGATACGGATATTGCCGGTGCGGCGGGAACGGTGGTGCTGGATGATTTTGGTGCCGGGCGAAATGCTGCGCAGCATTTGCTTGAGTGCGGTGCCAAGAAATTCGCCATCCTGTCGCTTCAGGCAACCGAACATGACCATTTCGGCCCTATGAGCTCGAACCGTTTGGGGGCAGCCAGCCACCGGGTGGTGCGCGAACGCATGGCGGGTTATCACGAAGTCCTGAAAGCTGCGGGCATCAATGCGGACGATGTCATTCACATCGAATGCGACAACCAATCCGAACACAGCGCAAAGCTGACCGCCGAAATGCTCGCTGCCCATCCGGAAATTGACGGCATACTTGCCATGTCAGACGTGATTGCGATCGGTGCGATTGATGCAGCACGTGCCGTTGGGCGCAGTGTTCCCGAAGACCTGAAAATCATCGGCATTGACGGCATTCAGGCCGGCGAACGCACCGACCCGCCACTTACCACCATGTATCAGGATTCTGTCGAGAAGGGCCGTCTAGCCGCCGAACTCGCCCTTTCCGATACGACGGGCAAGACGATCAGCCTTGAAACCAGCCTTTTGCTGCGTGGGTCAACCAAAGCAAGCTAGCTCAGCCGGAAATTCCTATTTCGCAAGTTCTTTGTAACGGAAGCAATCGGTGGTGTGGTCCATCACGATGCCGGTGGCCTGCAGGAACGAATAGATGATCGTCGTGCCAACGAACTTCATGCCGCGCTTTTTTAGATCCTTGGAAATCTTGTCGCTAAGCTCGGTCGAGACCGGTACGTCAGACATGGCTTTCCAGTGATTGATCACGGGCTTGCCGTCGACGAACTGCCAGATATAGGCATCAAAGCTTCCAAATTCCTTTTGGATCGCAATAAACGCCTTTGCGTTGGCAACACTTGCCGCGACCTTGAGCTTGTTGCGCACAATGCCGGGATCATTCATCAGGGCCTGCTGTTTGGCATCGTCATATTGCGCGATCTTTTCGACATCAAAATTGTCATAGGCCGCGCGATAGGTGTCGCGACGGGCCAAGATGGTCAGCCAGCTTAAACCCGCCTGCGCACCTTCAAGGATCAGCATTTCAAAGAAATGCCGGTCGTCATGAACTGCAACACCCCATTCTTCGTCGTGATAATCGACATAGAATTGCTTGTTGGAATGGACATTGGCCCAGCCACAGCGCGGGTGATCGTGATGGTTCATGGTGACGTGCTCCTTGAATGGTGGGCTGCATTTTTGGCGTGTCGGGCGGATGACTGCAACCGGTAATCGAAGGATGACTGACATCTCCTGACAGTTTCTGGCAGGGGGAAATCAGCGCTTGTTGATAAACCAAGGGTGACAGGGATCACAAAGTCGGGAAAACTTGGGGCAGTTCGCGGCAAAATCAACGCTCTGCGCTTGCGTTGAGCGTCATTGCCGACTAGGTTTTGCAGCGTGCAAACATCTTACCGGGCATCGATTGCATATCTGCTCGGCGATCGTAAGGAGCGGCAATGCTGGCGATTTTTTGGCTTATTGACACTGTAGTTGGTATCTACATTTTCATGCTGATTGCATCCGCAATCCTGTCATGGCTTGTGGCGTTCAACGTGATCAATACCAGCAACCGATTCGTCTATATGGTTGGTGATTTCCTGTATCGTGTCACCGAACCGGCCCTGCGTCCGATCCGGCGGATCATGCCTGATCTGGGCGGGATCGATATTTCGCCGATCATTCTGATTTTGGTTCTGCAGTTTGCCAACATGCTGATCCAGACCGATGTTCGTATGGCGCTTGTCGGCTTTTGATGTCTCATATCGTCCTGTGATTTGTCTCATTTAGACAATGTCAGCCCCTGCATGCGTGATACGTTCTGATCAGGCAGGGATTTGTCTGTTCGTCAGGTTGACGCCAAAGGCATCACGCAACGCGATTGGTGATGTTCTGGCCAATGCCAACGGACAAATGCAGCTCAGGGTTTCTGTGACCGCAGTGCCGGAAAACGGCAAAGCCAATCAGGCCCTGATAAAACTTTTGGCAAAAGCGGCCAAATGTCCTAAATCCTCGGTCAGAATTGCTTCCGGGCAGACTGATCGCAACAAAACGCTGCTGATAGACGGAAATCCCGAAGAGCTGATGGCGCAAATATCCCAACTTAGCGGGCGGACAGACACATGAGTGACGCAAAAATCATCGACGGCAAGGCATTCGCAGCCAAACTGCGCGAAGACATCACCGCAGAAGTTTCCAAGCTGAAAGCTGACCACGGCGTTACTCCGGGCCTCGCCGTGATTTTGGTGGGTGAAGATCCGGCAAGTCAGGTCTATGTGCGCAACAAGGGCAAACAGACCCTTGAATGCGGCATGAACTCCTACGAACACAAACTTTCCGCAGACACCAGCGAAGCAGACCTTCTGGCGCTGATCGCCAAGCTGAATGCAGATGAAAATGTCCATGGCATTCTTTGCCAGTTGCCCGTTCCCAAACACATTAACGAGCAAGCCATTCTGGCCGCCATCGATCCGGCCAAGGACGTTGATGGCTTCCACGTGGTTAATGCTGGCGCATTGGCAACCGGTGGCGAGGGATTTGCACCCTGCACGCCATATGGCTGCCTGATGCTGCTTAAAGACACCCTTGGTGATCTGTCGGGCAAACGCGCCGTTGTCGTTGGCCGTTCGAACATCGTTGGTAAACCGATGGCGCAGCTTCTGCTTAAAGAAAGCTGCACGGTCACCATCGCGCATTCGCGTACCCGTGACCTACCAGACGAGGTCCGCCGTGCCGATATCGTCGTTGCTGCAGTCGGCCGACCGGAAATGATCAAGGGTGACTGGATTGCCCCGGGTGCGACCGTGATTGATGTGGGCATCAACCGCGTAGAAGGGACTGAAGGCAAAATGAAGCTGGTCGGCGATGTTGAATATTCAACCGCATCCAAAGTCGCCGGTGCCATCACCCCGGTCCCGGGTGGTGTTGGTCCGATGACCATTGCGTGTTTGCTGAACAACACCCTGATCTCGGCCTGCCGTAAAAACGGCCTTGAAGTGCCAAACCTTGGTTTTGATAACTAAGTCATTCGACCAGATTGAGATTACATGAGGGGCAGCGACGGGCTGCCCCTTTCTCGTTTCAACTGAAATCGATAAATTTTGATTGTTGGGATATCTGCCGACGTTCAGTTTTGAATATCAAGGTAAAGAGCACATGAAGGCTTGGAAGCAGTATCAAGAAGATGTGAGGAAACTATTTCAATCTTTAGGATTGGAAGCTGAAACAGATTTTACTGTCGAAGGTGTTAGAACGTCACATGATGTCGACGTTTTTGTTTCTACGGAGTTCAAAGGTTTTCGCATCAAGTGGCTCGTAGAATGTAAACTTTGGAAAACTCCAGTAACCAAATTACATGTGCTTGCGTTACGAGAAATCGTAACTGATGTGGGTGCGGATCGAGGGATTATACTATCTGAGTCAGGCTTCCAGAGAGGAGCGCAAGAAGCTGCAAACCTTACGAATGTTCACTTAGCTAATATCTCGACTATTGGAGAGAGTGCTGCTGAAGACTTTAGCTTAATGGAAATTCATGAGCTATATGACAAGGCTGAGGAAAATAAGAGAGTTTACTGGGATATACCCAAGCCAACACGAATAGAATATGGATTGAGATATGATGTTGGAGGCTCGCCTAAATACTCCGGCAATGTGGTCAGTGAATTCTGTCTGGATGTCCTCTCCAAGGCGCTGAGGGGGGTATACCCATTCACAAGTAGTTCGGGCGCTGGGTATACGCTTTATGGAAAGGACATTGAGTTTAATAGCCCAAAGGATGTTCTCGCTACTGTGAAGCCACTTGTCGATGAGTTGGCTGAGAAACTAGATTTTTGCTTAGCTCAGCAAAAGCGCGGATAACTGGCTTACCTAGTTCACAATGGCCAAACCCATAGAAGCATCGGCACACCAACGGCCACAACAATGATCTCTATCGGCAGCCCAAGCTTCCAGTAATCCCCAAAGCGGAAACCGCCCGGACCGAGGATGAGGGTGTTGTTCTGATGTCCGATCGGGGTCAAGAAGGCGCAGGATGCGCCGATGGCAACCGCCATCAGGAACGGGTCGGAGCTGGCGCCAAGTTGGGCGGCACTGCCAATGGCAATCGGGCACATGACAGCGGCGGTGGCGGCGTTATTCATGAAATCCGACAAGGTCATGGTGACGACCAATATCAGGCCAACCGCGATGACCGCATTTCCTTGGGCGACAGATTCAAGCAGGAAGCGCGCGATCAGATCAGCACTTCCGGTACTTTCCATGGCATTGGCAACGGGTATGAGTGCGGCGAGCAAAACAACCACCGGCCAATCAACCGCGTCATAAAGAGTACGCGGTGATACCACCCCAAACAACATGGCAGCCAAGACCCCGAGGGCGAACGATATGGCTGTCGGGATGATGCCAAATGCGGCCAGTAGGATGGCAGTCGCCATGATCGCGCTTGCCTTTAGTGCCTGTGTCTTATCACCCAGATGAAGGGATCTTTCGGCAAGCGGCGCGCATCCCATGCGGTTACCAAATTCATTTATGGCGTCCGGTGATCCTTGCATCAACAGAACGTCGCCTGCCTGCATGGTCATAGTGCGCAATCGGGTCATGGAGCGCTGTCCTTGGCGCGACAGGGCCAGAAGGTTGATGCCAAACCGGCTGCGAATACGAATGTCGGCGGCTGACCGGCCAATGAAGGCAGCGTTTGGCAGAACGACAACTTCGATTAGGGAGACGTCATCGGACTGAAGCGCCTTTTTATGGATGTCAGCATCCGGATCAGCTTTGGCTTGCTCTTTATCCGATGTGGTACCTGCTTTTTTCTCTGCGGCCTTTTCTGCCTTTTGTGCCTTGGCCAGTTCCTTGGCGTCTTCTTTTTCCTGCGCGTCGGCCGCAGCCCCGCGCCATTCGGCTTCAAGGGTAAGTTCAAGCCCGGACAGGGCAGTGGCGAGGCCTTCGGGTTCGGCCTCGATCAGAAGGATGTCGTCCTGATGCAACTCGCGAAACGGGCTTGGTGCCGCAATGCGTCTTTCATGGCGAATAAGGCCAATGACCTGCGCATCGGATTTCTCAAGCTCAAGGTTGATGTCGCGCAACAACATACCTGCTGCCTTGCTGCCTTCGGTAATGCGGGCCTCGGTCAAATAGGACCCGGTTTCAAACCCTTCGGCGCCAGCACGTTCGCGGGTGGGAACCAGAAATCGGCCAAACAGCATGACAAAGGCAAGACCGGCAATGGCAATGGCGATGCCGACCGGACTGTAATCAAACATTGAAAAGCCAGCGCCATTCAGCTTTGCCCGGAAGCCTGAAACGATCAGGTTGGGCGGTGTCCCGATCAATGTCGTCATGCCGCCCAGGATCGATCCAAAAGCAAGCGGCATCAGGATTTTGCCCGGTGGCACGCCCTGCTTGTTGGCGATCTGAAGGGCAACAGGCATAAGAAGGGCCAGAGCCCCGACATTGTTCATGAAGGCCGACAGGATGGCGGCAAGCAGGCTGAGTGCAGCAAGTGTCACGAACGGGCCAGCAGACTGCGGCAACACGGTTCGGGTCAGGGTATCGACCGCGCCAGATTGTTGCAGGGCGGATGACAGAATCAGGATACAGGCAACCGTGATGACCGCCGGGTGGCCAAAGCCGGTAAAGGCGGCCTCGGTCGGGACCAGGCCCAAAACGACACAGACCAGAAGGGATGCCATCGCAACCATGTCATGGCGCCAGCGGCCCCATAGAAACAGGGCAACAGTTCCGACAAGAACGGTCAGGATCATGATTTGTGCACTGTCCACGTCTACCGTCCTGTTTTGTAATGTTTGTTGCGCAAAAGCCTAGGGCGTGGGGACTTGGTTGGTCAAGGTTTCGGCGAAATTTTCAACTTCGGCGCAGCCGCACGACGCGGCCCAAAATCTATGCAAACCTCCTGCCATATTTGTCAGGAGGCTGTGTTAGTATCACGCTGTTTTCATTTGCCAATTTTCATGTGTGATCATGCCAGCTGACAGTATTCCCATGCCCGATGCCGCCGTCGCGATTTCCGTCAAACAGGCGCGTAACCTTGCACTTTCGGGGCAGGGGTTTGATCGCGATGACAGTCGTCCGGTCACAAAACGCCGGATCATGAAGGCGATCCGACAGACCAATATGCTGCAGGTCGATAGCGTTAATGTTCTGACACGCGCGCATTACATGCCGATTTTCAGCCGATTGGGGATTTATGATCCTGCAATGCTGGATGAGCTGGTCTGGGGCACGGATCGGCAGCGAAAATTGTTTGAATATTGGGGCCATGAAGCATCGATGATCCCGGTTGAGGATTTTCAGCTTTATCGTTGGCGGATGGATGATGCGCGAAATGGGAAAGGTGTTTGGGGCCGCATTTCGCGTATGCAAAGCGAACAGCCCGAACTGATCGATGGCATTCTCAAACGCATTGATAACGAAGGTGCCCTTGCCGCCAGTGATCTGGAACAGGAAGGCGAAAGCCGCGAAAAATGGTGGGGGTGGTCTGATACCAAAACCGCGATGGAATATCTGTTCTGGAGTGGGCAGGTGGTTGCGCGCAAACGGCGTGGCAGCTTTGAGCGCGAATATGATTTGCCCCATCGCATCATTGGCGATAGCGCCCATGAACCAGCCCGGGATCGGCAAGATGCGCAATGCGATCTGATCTGCAAGGGGATTGCCGCGATGGGCATCGCGACCGAGGCAGATCTGCGCAAATATTTCCGTTTGCCAACCGCAGACGTCAAAGGGTGCCTTGCCCGTCTGGTCGAGGAGGGGCGTTTATTGCGCGCCGATGTGGAGGGCTGGAAACAGGCCGGGTATCTGTGCCCGAAGGTGAACCCGCGATCTCGCGCCAAACCGACCTGCTTGATGGTGCCGTTTGATCCGGTGATGTGGGAGCGCGACCGTATTGAGCGGATATTTGGCTTTAACTACCGGATCGAGATTTATGTCCCGGCCGAGAAGCGTCAGTTTGGCTATTACGTACTGCCATTCATGCTAAATGGCGAATTTGTCGCGCGTGTCGATTTGAAGTCAGACCGCAAGGCTGGCGTTCTTCTGGTGCAAAACGCCCATATCGAAGATGGTCAGAAGCAAGTCGATGTCGCCGGACCATTGATGGCGGAATTGACGCGCTTGGCGGCGTTCCTTGGGCTTGGATCGGTCAAGGTTTGTGGGGGCACTGAATTTGCGGGTTATCTGGGTTCTTTAGCCGCAGATTAAGCTAACCGAAATCCAGAAAAGGTAAACGGGGCGCAGGTCCCACATCTGCGCCCCGTTTCACCATCGTCTGACCTGACTGTAAAAAGCTTCAGGACATTACAGTCACAGTTTCACCTGGCCTTACCAGCAGGTGTAACCCCCATCAGCCAGAACGATGGATCCGGTCATCAGGCTGGAAGCATCAGATGCAAGGAACAGCACAACCGATCCGATTTCTTCGGTCAGGCCAAGGCGGGCCATCGGGGTGCCATTGATCCATGCGTCATACATTTCCGGCTTGGATTTGACGAATTCATTGAGCGGGGTTGCGATATAGGTCGGTGCAACCGCGTTAACGCGCACACCACGATCACCCCATTCCGCAGCCAGCGACTTGGTCAGGTGATGGACCGCTGCCTTGGATGCGTTGTAATAGGCCTGTTCCTGCGGCTTGTTGACGATGAAGCCAGACATGGAACCGACATTGACGATCACGCCGTTTTTCTTGGCCAACATCTGTTTGCCGAACTCACGGCAGCACCAGAAGGTCCCGTTCAGGTTGACGTCAATGACATTGAGCCAATGTTCGTCGGTAACGGTTTCAGCCGGCGTTTCCGAACGTGCGATACCCGCATTGTTCACCAGAATATCGATGCCGCCCTGCTTGGCCATTTTCTCGGCACTTGCACGGACCTGATCGGTGTTGGTGACATCCATGATATCGATATCAGACGAATAGCCCTTTGATTTCAGGTAATCACGGCCTTCTTCGGCAACACCTTCGCTGATATCGCCGATGACAACATGTGCGCCTGCTTCTGCCAGTGCTTCGCAGCAGGACAGTCCGATGGCACGGCCGCCACCGGTGACATAGGCACGACGCCCGGAAAGATCGAACTTTTTAAGATACATTTTGGACTCACAGTTATCTTGATGGGTAAGGCAGGACCGCGATGCGATGTGGGTCATCGCGGCCCGGATTGTTCACGTGTCAGGAGTTTCCAAGCGCCAGACCATGGGCGTCAAAGCGGTGGATGCGATCCTGTTCAGGGGTCAGGAAGATTTTGTCATGTTCACCAAGGGGCATCTCGCCGGTGGCACGAACCGTCATCGGGCCCAGGCCATCGGCTTCGACATGAAGATATGTCTCGGCCCCAAGATGTTCGGAGATCTTGACCGTTGCGGGGATCACTCCGCTTTCGGTGCTAACAGCCAGATGTTCAGGACGGATGCCAATTTCATGGCAGTTATGTTTTGCAGCAAGCTCCCCGCCAAGGAAGTTCATTTTCGGTGAGCCGATGAAGCCCGCGACAAACTTGTTTGCCGGGCTGTTATAAAGGTCCATCGGCTTGCCAACCTGCTCGACGCGGCCGGCCTGCAGAACCACGATTTTGTCTGCCATGGTCATGGCTTCGACCTGATCGTGGGTTACATAGATCATGGTGGTTTTCAGTTCCTGATGAAGACCGGTGATCTCAAGGCGCATGTTCACGCGAAGGGCTGCATCAAGGTTTGAAAGCGGTTCATCAAACAGAAAGGCTGCCGGGTTACGAACAATTGCGCGGCCAATTGCAACACGCTGACGCTGACCACCGGAAAGTGCGCCGGGGCGGCGTTCCAGATAGTCGGTCAGGTTCAGTATCTTGGCAGCGGACTGGACCTTCTCGTCGATAACGTCCTTGCTTTCGCCAGCCATTTTCAGGCCGAAGGCAATGTTGTTATAGACCGTCATATGCGGATAAAGCGCATAGGACTGGAAGACCATCGACAGACCACGTTTGGCCGGTGCTTCGTTGGCAACATCGGTACCGTCGATCAGGATTTTGCCATCAGTGACATCTTCCAGACCGGCGATCAGACGCAGCAGGGTAGATTTGCCGCAGCCTGACGGACCGACGAAAACAACGAACTCACCATCATTGATATCAAGATCGACACCGGGAATAACGTCCAGCGTGCCAAAGGTTTTCTTGACTTTCTCCAGTCGGATAGCACCCATTTTGGTGTTCCTTCTTTCCAGATTTCTATAGGGCTGCGGTTACTTGACCGCGCCAAATGTCAGACCACGAACCAGCTGTTTCTGAGAGAACCAGCCAATCACGAGAATTGGAGCAACTGCCAGCGTCGACGCAGCCGAAAGCTTCGCCCAGAACAAGCCTTCCGGGCTTGAATAGGACGCGATGAACGCTGTCAGCGGTGCAGCATCAGACGTGGTCAGGTTGAGGGTCCAAAACGCTTCATTCCAGGCCAGGATCACATTGAGCAGCATGGTCGATGCAATCCCCGGAACTGCCATGGGCAACAGCACAAAGATGATTTCCTTGGGCAGGGTTGCGCCATCCATACGGGCAGCTTCAAGAATGTCGGTCGGGATTTCTTTAAAGTAGGTATAAAGCATCCAGACCATGATCGGCAGGTTCATCAGGAACAGAACCATGATCAGACCAAAGCGTGTATCAAGCAGTCCCCAGTCGCGGAACACCAGATAGATCGGAACCAACACACCAACCGGCGGCATCATCTTGGTGGAAAGCATCCACAGAAGTGCATCTTTGGTGCGTTTGGTCGGGTTGAACGCCATTGCCCATGCACAGGTCACGGCAAAGACCAAACCAACCAGGGTCGATCCGACCGCAAGAATGACCGAGTTCATGGCATACTTGAAATAGTTCGACCGTTCCTGGACCTCGGCATAGTTTTCCAGCGTCCAGTCAAAGGAAATGAAGCTTGGCGGGATGGAGACCGCTTCAAGTTCAGTCTTGAAGCTGGTCAGAACCATCCAGAAGATCGGGAAGAAGATCATTAACCCCACGATCCAGGCAAATACCGAGAAACTGATATAGCCAAGGGGTGTTTGTTTGCTTTCCATTTGTTGCCCCTTACTTATCCAGGTTTTTGCCAATGAGGCGGATCAGGAAGATCGCCACGATATTTGCCAGCACGACTGCAACGATGCCGCCTGCGGAAGCGCCCCCGACATCGAATTGCAGCAGTGCCTGGGTATAGACAAGGAATGCGATGTTGGTCGTCGAAAGACCCGGACCACCACCCGTGGTAACAAAGATCTCGGCAAAGACAGTCAGCAAGAAGATGGTTTCGATCAGAACAACAACCGTGATCGCACGGCTAAGGTGCGGCAGGGTAATATAGAAAAAGATCGAGACCGGACCGGCACCATCCATCTGGGCGGCTTCCTTCTGATCGCGGTCAAGCGACTGCAAGGCGGTCAGAAGAATAAGCACGGCAAATGGCAACCATTGCCAGGAAACCATGATGATGATTGATGTCAGCGGAGCGTTGGTAAACCAGTCAATCGCGGGTAAGCCAAACAGGCTTGCGATATAGGCAAACATCCCCGAAACCGGGTCCATCAGAAGGTTTTTCCAGACCAGTGCATTCACGGTCGGCATAATGAAGAAAGGTGCAATCACCAGCAGGCGTAAAATTCCGCGCCCGAAGATCGGTTGATCAAGCATCAGACCAAGCAGAATGCCGCCAACCACGGTGATGACAAGAACAGAACCCACCAGCAAAAGAGTATTTGCTAGGGATGCGAAAAACGCAGGGTCTGTCAGGAAAAATTCGTAATTAAGTGTACCGATCCACTCTTCCATTCCCGGCGACAGCAGATTGTAGCGCAGGAAGGAGAAGTAAATAGTCATGCCCAGCGGGACGGCCATCCACAAGAACAGGACGATGATCGACGGTGCGGACATAATGCGCCCGGTAAGGGTCGAGGCCCGTGTCGACATGATGTGCTCCCCGATTTTGATGTTGCTGATCCTCTTCCAGATGGAAAGAGGGTGGCGGTTATAAAAGCCGCCACCCTAAGTTCATCAGGTCAAGGAGGCTCAGGCCAGAAATCAATTCAGATGTGCGATGATTTGAAATCTGGCCTGTGATGCATCAGTAGTAGCCAGCCTTGCGCATGGTACGGTCGGTGCTGGACTGAGCGGCTGCAAGAGCCTGTTCAACACTCATCTGACCGGCAAGAGCTGCGGAGAACTGCTGACCAACCGTGGTGCCGATGCCCTGGAATTCAGGGATCGCAGCGAACTGAACACCAACATACGGTTTCGGCTGCATGGTCGAGTTGATCGGGTCTGCACTATCGATGGCAAGAAGGGTCTCGTCAGCGAACGGTGCTGCTTCGAGGTACTGCGGGTTCTGGTACAGGGACATACGGGTGCCCGGCGGTACGTTAGCCCAGCCTTCTTTCGATGCAACCAGTTCCAGATAGTCTTTCGAAGTTGCCCAAGCGATGAACTTCTGAGCAGCGTCAACTTTCTGGGAACCCATCGGAATGCCAAGGTTCCAAGCCCAGAGCCAGTTGGCGCCGGTGCAGGTGGTTGCGCAAGGAGCTTCGGTGAAGCCAACCTTGTCAGCAACTTTGGAATCTTTCGGGTTGGTTACGAAGGACGCAGCAACGGTTGCGTCGATCCACATGCCGCATTTGCCAGAGTTGAACAGCGACAGGTTTTCGTTGAAGCCGTTCGAGGTTGCGCCCGGAGGACCGTAGTTACCAAGAACATTGGTGTACATGTCCAGAGCAGCTTTCCACTCTGCGCTATCGAAGGTCGGGTTCCAGTTCTCATCGAACAGGCGCGCGCCATAAGCATTGCCCATGGTGGTGATCAGCGCCATGTTCTCGCCCCAGCCAGCTTTACCACGCAGGCAGATGCCATACACGCCTTCGTCAGGCTTGTGGAGTTTCTTGGCGATTTCAAGGGTCTGGTCCCAGGTCAGACGACCATTGACGGTGATGCCAGCCGCTTCGAACAGGTCTTTGCGGTACATCATCATCGAGCTTTCACCGTAGAACGGTGCAGCAAACAGGTTGCCATCTTTGGACACAGCAGAACGGATTGCCGGCATCAAGTCATCGGTGTCGTAATCAGCACCGAGGCTATCGAGCGGTGCGAGCCAGCCTTTTTCTGCCCAGATCGGAACTTCATAGGTGCCGATGGTCATGATGTCGTACTGGCCACCCTTGGTCGCGATGTCGGTCGTGACACGCTGACGCAGGGTGTTTTCTTCAAGCGTAACCCACTCGAGAGAAATGTCAGGGTTTTTCGAGGTGAAGTCATCCGTCAGCTTCTGCATGCGGATCATATCACCGTTGTTCACGGTTGCGATGGTCAGTTTAGTCTCGGCATTGGCGTGTGCGATACCGCCTGCCAACAACGCACAAAGCGCTGCTCCCATTACGCGTTTCATGTTTCCTCCCAAAAGGACTATGTACCCGGTGAGCAACTTGATTGCTCGTCTTGATCATTTGTTCAGGTGATGAGCATTCACTCAATTTTGACCTTCCTTGTCAAATTAAATCGTTTTTGCAGCGCACAAAACAAAACCCTGCCAGCGGGGCTGACAGGGTTGGAATGTGTTTAATTCTCGTGAAATAGCGAGACGTGCTATCGCAGCAAAGCTTCTGCTGTTGCTTCATCCGTAATCAGTGTTGTGATCAGGTTTCCGCGCATCGCACCCCGAATCGCTGCGACCTTTTTTGCACCTTTGGCGACCGCAATCGTGTTGGTGGCGGGCTGAACGGCCGGCGCGCTGGTCACACAATGGTTCACCGGATGATCAAGGATCTGGCCGTCTTCATTGAATGACCAACTGATCACCTCGCCAATGCCACCACTGTCTCGAAGCGATGTCAGTTCATCCTTTGAGATAAAACCATCGATATGCAGCGGTGCGTCATCGCCCAGATGACCAACCCCGATAAAGCGCACATCGGCTTCGCGGGCGAGTTTGAGGATATTGTCCATCGGTGGCTGGCTTTGCATATGTTCGCGCATCTCGGGATCTTCGATGATAACCGGGATCGGCAGCGGGTAATGCGGTGCGCGGGTGCGGTCAGCCAGATCAGTCACCGCGTCATAGAAACTGGCAGCTCCGTCATGTGCGATATTGCCGACGAGCGAGACGATCTTGTGATGTCGACCATCAATTCGTCCGACTTCATCGACCATGGCGCGCATCGCACGACCGGTGCCAAGTGCAATGATCTGCGGATCAGGGGATTGAAGTGCGCGTTCCAAATAGGTTGCCGCGGCTTGCGCCATGCCAAACATGGCTTCGGGTGCGGATGGGTCGGTTGGAACGACGTCACAATTGCCCAAGCCGTATTTTTCGCTGATTGCTTTGCCCAATTCCATGCAATGCGCAATCGGGTGATCAAGACGGACCTTGACCAGACCTTCGCTGACGGCTGCCGACACAAGGCGCTGTGCGGTCGGACGTGAAACACCAAGCTTTGTGGCGATTTCGTCCTGGGTGTTCCCGGCGCAATAATAAAGCCAGCCAGCGCGGGCTGCTTCATCAAGGCGGGCCGCTTCCTTGCGGGTTCGCTTAACCATCCGATTCCCCCGTTATTTCTTTTTGTGCATCAGTAGCCGGGTCGGCGACGGATATTTTATCCCTGAAAACTTGTTCCTTTTTCCCTAACGCTTTTTGCCAATTCTGACCAGCATCTATAAATCCCCAAACGACAAAACCCGCCCACAAGGGACGGGTTCTGGTTTCAGATCGGTGAACCGGATCACTTCTTGGGCAGGAATTCCGCCACCAGTTTTTCGGCAATCTGCACCGCGTTCAGCGCGGCACCCTTGCGCAGGTTATCGCCAACGCACCACAGCGACAGACCGTTGGCAACGGTCGGGTCCTTGCGGACGCGCGAGACAAAGACATTGTCTTCACCCTGAACTTCCTGCGGGGTGACATAACCTTCGTCCTGGCGGTAATCGACAACCGACACGCCCGGGAAGTCCTTCATCGCTTTGCGCGCATCTTCAACAGTGATCGGCTTTTCGAACTCGATATTGACGGCTTCACCGTGGCCAACAAAGACCGGGACGCGCACGCAAGTGGCGTGAACGGCAATTTCAGGGTCCAGGATCTTGCGAGTCTCGACCGTCATTTTCCATTCTTCGCGGGTCGCGCCATCATCCATGAAATTGTCGATATGCGGGATGACGTTAAAGGCGATCTGTTTGGTGAATTCCTCCTTCTTGGGCGGATCATTCACATAGATACCTTTGGTCTGATTAAACAGCTCGTCCATGGCGGCACGACCTGCACCCGACACCGATTGATAGGTCGCAACGACAATACGCTTGATCGTTGCAATGTCATGAAGCGGCTTAAGCGCTAGAACCATCTGAATGGTCGAGCAGTTCGGGTTGGCAATGATGTTCTTCTTGGCGTAACCGGCAAGGGCATCGCCGTTTACTTCCGGCACGATCAACGGAACACCCGGCTCCATACGCCAGTAGCTTGAATTGTCGATGACAACGCAGCCTGCTTCGGCGGCTTTGGGGGCCAGTTTCTTTGCCGTTTCACCACCGGCCGAGAACAGGGCAATGTCGACGCGCGAGAAATCAAAGGTTGCCGCATCAAGAACACTGACTTCGTCATCTTCGCCATACCCGACAGTTCGCCCGATGGATCGCGATGATGCCAGTGCAAAGATTTCGTCTGCCGGGAAATTGCGTTCGGCAAGGGTATTGAGCATTTCGCGCCCGACATTTCCGGTCGCGCCGACAACGGCGATTTTATAGCCCATCAGGTGCCTCTTTTCAGTCTATTGCGCATGTTGGTGCCATTCGGGGTATGCCAGCAAATTCGCTGCAATCAAACGGATGGTCGGCGCAAACATGCCTGTGGATAATTTCTGATAATCTGCGGCGAGATGTAAGGCTTTCAGGCCAATTGCGCAAGCGCATCCTTGGAATGGCTTCCATGATTACTACTTGAGATCGCAAAAATTTCTGGCAGAATTATAGATGGGGTTCATGGATTGAACCTGAATTCAGAATCGTTTCGCGTCTTGCTTGGTTGATTTCTGTTTTTCGACACGGGCCGCATCGCGTTTCCGTGCCACCATCTGACGACCTTCCGAACGGCTTGATAAAACGATCCTGAAAAGGGTTCAGTGCAGATATGCGGCAGTGCTGCATATGGGGCGATCACTAGGGTCAGCTGCCATTAGTTTGTTTTGAATGGGTGCCGACCCTGTTCCGACTTTTGCAAAAAGGACGGCCGATGACGTACCCGATGAGTTTGGATTGGACACAGAAAAAGGTTCTCGATTTCTTTCGGGAACATGTCACGCGCGGGACACTGGTATTCCGTGCGGATGATAAGCATGAAATCGTTTTGGGTGATGGTACAACGCCACGGGCTGCGATGACGGTGCCCGATTGGGCCAACACACTGAAAATGGCGCTCAGCCCGGATCCGGGCTTTGGTGAAGCCTATATGCATGGCGGGTTTGATCTTGTCAGCGGCGAGATGGAAGACCTGATCCGTGTGTTGCGCCTTAATTTCGAAGGCGGGCATTCCGCCAACGGATTTGGCAGCTTCATTGAAAAGCTTCAGGCGCTTAAATTCCAGATTGCCCAATTCACGACGGTGAAGGCGGCATCAAAACGCGTGCGCCATCACTATGACATTGGCAATGACCTCTATACCCGCTTCCTTGATCCGGATATGCAGTATTCCTGCGCGTTCTGGGATGACGGGGCGCAAACCCTTGAAGAAGCGCAGCACCGGAAAATGAGCCTGACGACCCAGCGTCTCAAGATCAACGAGCCGGGCTTGCGGGTTGTTGATATCGGGTGTGGTTGGGGCGGGCTAAGCCGTTTCATCCGGCGTGAAACCGGGGCCGAGGTTCATGGCATTACCCTTTCGACCGAGCAATATGCTTGGGCGCAGGAAAAGCGGGCTGAGCTTGGCGATAATTCTAAATCGGGGTTGGATTATCATCTGCTTGATTACCGGATTTTTACCGATGCCAATGCCGGGAAATATGACCGGGTGGTTTCGGTTGGCATGTTCGAGCATGTCGGGCGACATCAGTTCAAAACCTATTTCGAAAAGGTTGGCGAACTGCTTAAGGCCGGTGGGCGCGCGGTGATCCATACGATCATTAAACCGCGTGCTGAATACACCTCACCCTGGATCGATAAATACATCTTTCCCGGTGGCTATATCCCCGCTGTGCATGAAGTCATCGAGGCGGCAGAACAAGCAAACCTGATGGTCGAAGCATCGCATTTCCACGCCGGTCGCAACTATGCCCGCACGTTGGAAGCCTGGCGCGACCGGTTCCGTTCGATTTCCGACCAGCTTGATCCGTCAAAGTATGATGATGAGTTCAAGCGCATGTGGGAATTCTATCTGGCGGGCTGCATCAATGCCTTTGATGATGCCGAAGGTGGCGGTGGCATGCGGGTCGGCCAGTTTGTCTTTACCAAACCGGGGTATGACTACGCCTGAACATACAGGACGTGGAGCAATCGCTTTTCGTCCTGTTCATTTTGTCCCGATGCTTTCCCATATGGAGGAAAGCATCCATTGAAAATGCTGCAGCCGGTTTTGCAGCAATGAACACATCAAAAAAGTAAAGCGCGTGCCTTTAAGTTCAAACCACATCGCGTGATCGACCGGCGCGACAGATGTGAAAAATCGATCCATCGGTCATTCTGTCGGGAGGAAACGACATGCTAAAAGCAATGAACTGGGACGACACGGACGAACGCGGCCACATGCGCGGCACCAAAAGCCCGGCACCGCATATTGGCCAACCCGAAGATTATCTGCGTGCCTTTGCCAAGATTGAGCTTTCAAGCTGCGAACGCGATATGCTGCGTGCTCATGCCAATGCGCCGGGGCGCGTGATTACCGGACTGACACTTGCTAATACGGTTGGCCATTTTGGTTGCCGCATGGGCAATAAGAAATATGGTCGGCTTGCCGCCAAGGTCGCGAGTGCGGCAGACCTTCCGATGTGCAAAAGCGATGTCAGTGACTATCTGGCCGCGATCTTTACCTTGGCCGATGGCAGTCAGATGGACAGCGAAGACTGGCGTTGGGAGATGCACGAAAACGTCGCGATCGCACTTGAAAAGGCCGACATGGTCTAGGGTTTCTGCCGGTTTCGGGAACATCGATAAATAATTCACAAAATGGGGTGAGTTGCTGTAACGCGGCTCACCCCTGTTTCGTCCTTGTTGGCAGAAGGGCGTTATCCCGCCACCAAACAAGGAGAACCATCATGAGCCGTTTTGATTTCCCCCAGACCAGCCCGAAGCTTTTCCAGGCAATGTATGCCCTTGCCAGCTCAATCGAAGAAAGCGGCAAGATTGAAAACGTTCTGCGTGATCTTGTCGAGGCCCGCGTATCACAGATCAACCAATGTGCCTTTTGCGTACGCATGCATTCAAAAAGCCATGCCGAGCATGGCGGTGATGCTGCCAAGTTGACCATGCTTGCAGTTTGGCGTGCAGCAGATGGCTACAGCCCGGCCGAACGTGCAGCCCTTGATTGGGCGGAATGCCTGACCGAATGCGCGTCACAGGAACGCATTTCAGAGTCCCATCGTGCATTGGTCGAACATTTTGAAAAAGATCAGATTTCTGAACTGACCTGCATCATTTCGACCATGAATGCATGGAACCGTTTGGGAATTGCGCAGCATGAGTTTGCTTAATTCCCCGGGCGGGGGTGACCTCGCCCCTTTGCATCTCCGCCCCCTTTCGGGCAGGATGGCGACCGCCCGAAAATCATATCCGGCGACACGGGAAAATCCCGTGTCGCTTCATGCGTTTGATGGACCTGATATGGCCGACCAGATTTTTGAAACTCATCGACCGCGTTTAACAGCGCTGGCCTATCGGATGCTGGGCAGTCATGCCGATGCCGAAGACGCGGTGCAGGATGTCTGGCTGCGCTGGCGTAAACAGGACCATGACACGATCAATGACGCCACCGGCTGGCTTGTCCGGGTTTGCAGCAATATCTGTCTTGATGTTTTAAAATCCGCCCGGCGTCAGCGCGAAAACTATGTCGGGAACTGGCTGCCCGAACCATGGCTTCCGGTCGAAGAACCCAAGGCGGAGCAAAACCTGATCGAACAGGATGGGCTAGGGCAGGCCTATCTTTTGATGCTGGAACGTTTGGCACCGGTCGAACGTGTCGCCCTTGTGCTGCACGAAGTGTTTGACTGGGTGCATGATGACATCGCCCCGGTGATTGAACGTACACCCAACAACACACGCCAAATCCTGTTTCGTGCACGGCGTAAAATGCAGCGCGATGATGACCGTGATCCAACGCCGGACCCCAAAGGTCAGGCATGCGAACAGTCAAAGATCGAAGCTTTCATCAAGGCACTCAGCATCGGTGATGTCAGTCAGCTGGTCAGTCAGCTGGCGCCTGATGTGATCATGCATTCCGATGGTGGTGGCAAGGCATCGGCAGCACTTAATCCTGTCTTTGGTGCCATGAATGTTGCGCGCTTCTTTGTCGGTGTCTGGGGCAAACGTGAAGAAGGCTCACGGGTGTTCTTCCTGCGTCACAATCAGGAAAACTGGCTTCTTACTGTCGCGGATGGTGTTGTGGTAAGTGCGATCTGCGCGTCAGAGCGTGACGGAAAATTGATCGATGTCTTCGTTCATCGCAATCCCGATAAGCTCGCGCTATTTGTGCCGCTATTGGCGCAGGCCGTCGAACTGGGAGCAGAAAACAAAAAGGCCGGGGAATGAAACCCGGCCTTTTTTATGCGTGATCAGATCGAACGATCAGACAAGTTTGTCGAGTTCGTTGATCAGCGACTCACCCATGACGGTGGTCGAAACTTTGGCCATGCCCGGCTGCATGATGTCTGCGGTGCGGAGGCCACCTTTAAGCACGTTCTGAACCGCATCTTCAATCAGGGTCGCGTCGTCGCCCATATCGAACGAGTAACGCAGCATCATCGCAAATGACAGGATGGTTGCCAGCGGGTTTGCAATGTCCTGACCGGCGATGTCCGGTGCGGAACCGTGTACCGGTTCGTAAAGTGCTTTGCGTTTGCCAGCGGCATCTGCTGCACCAAGGGATGCAGACGGCAGCATGCCAAGCGATCCGGTCAGCATGGCTGCACAATCCGAAAGGATGTCGCCAAACATGTTGGTGGTGACCATCACGTCAAACTGTTTCGGGTTACGAACCAGCTGCATGGCGGCGTTATCGACATACATGTGGCCGACTTCGACTTCCGGGAAGTCCTTGGCAACGCGTTCAACAACTTCGCGCCACAGAACGGTGGATTCCAGAACGTTGGCCTTATCAACAGAGCACAGACGCTTGTCGCGTTTCATGGCCATGTCAAAAGCAACGCGTGCGATACGCTCAACTTCCGGCTCGGAATAAACCAGGGTGTTAAAGCCGGTGCGAACACCGTCGCGCTCTTCGATGCCACGCGGCTGACCGAAATAGATGCCGCCGGTCAGTTCGCGCAGGATCATGATATCGAGACCCTTAACGACGTCTTCTTTGAGCGTCGATGCGCCAACAAGCGCGTCAAAAACGAGTGCCGGACGCAGGTTGGCGAACAGACCCATTTCCTTACGGATTTTGAGAAGGCCGCGTTCCGGCTTGATGTCGAACGGCATGTCGTCCCATTTCGGACCACCAACTGCACCAAGCAGAACAGCATCAGCTGCCATTGCATCGGCAAGGGTTTCGTCGGTCAGCGGGTTGTTATGCGCATCGATGGACGCACCACCGATCAGACCTTCGGTGATTTCGAAGTTCACATTGCGCTTTTTCGCCATCCAGTCCATGACGCGCTGAACCTGACGCATGACTTCCGGGCCAATTCCGTCGCCCGGCAGCATCAGTACTTTTTTGGTGGTGGTCATAAAAGAATCCTTCCCAGATATTTTCGGGGCCGCTCACCCCGTAGCGATAGAAAAGGGGCGGTAAACATGATGTTCACCGCCCCTTTTGAATTAGAGCGACAGCCAGGGCTGCGACGCAGCGCGCTTGGCTTCAAATGCGTTGATGGCGTCATCTTTCTGCAGGGTCAGGCCGATATCGTCCAGACCGTTCAGCAGGCAATGCTTGCGGAATTCTTCGACTTCAAACTTGATGCAGCCGCCATCCGGACCGGTGATTTCCTGTTTTTCAAGGTCAACCGTTACGGTGGCATTGGCACCACGTTCTGCATCAGCCATCAGCTTGTCGACGTCTTCCTGCGGCAAACGGATCGGAAGGATGCCGTTCTTGAAGCAGTTGTTATAGAAGATGTCAGCAAAGCTCGGTGCGATGACGCAGCGAATACCGAAATCAAGCAGCGACCAAGGCGCGTGTTCACGCGAAGAACCACAGCCAAAGTTATCGCCAGATACCAGGATCTGGGCATTACGATAGGCCGGTTTGTTCAGAACGAAATCTTCGATTTCGTTGCCGTTATCGTCGTAACGCATTTCATCAAACAGGTTCTTGCCAAGGCCCGAACGTTTGATGGTTTTGAGGAACTGTTTGGGAATGATCATGTCGGTATCGACATTGATCATCGGCAGCGGTGCGGCAACACCGGTGAGCTTAATGAACTTATCCATAATCTTATCCCTTGCTTCCAGTGTCCCAGGCCAGGCCCAAGGCTTCGATCAATTCTTCGGTCGCGTCGAGTTCCTGCGCGATAAAGTCGGGCAGGTTGATCCCGGTAAGCTGGGGCAGAAGTTGCTCAAGCACCGGGGCGCGTCCCAAACGAGGAACACTTTCGCGGAAATTGATGAATGCCTGGTCGGCCATGGGAACTGTCCTTAACCGAGTTTACGAATGTCAGTCAGATGACCGGTGATTGCAGCAGCTGCTGCCATGGCCGGGCTGACCAGGTGGGTACGACCACCACGGCCCTGACGGCCTTCGAAGTTACGGTTCGAGGTCGAAGCGCAACGCTCGCCCGGTGCCAAACGGTCCGGGTTCATCGCCAGACACATCGAGCAGCCCGGCTCGCGCCAGTCAAAACCTGCTTCGATGAAGATTTCATGCAGACCTTCGGCTTCGGCCTGTTCTTTAACAAGACCAGAACCCGGAACGATCATCGCATTAACGGTCTCGGAAACCTTGCGGCCCTTGGCAACAGCGGCAACCGCACGAAGATCTTCGATACGACCGTTGGTGCACGAACCGATAAACACGCGATCGATTTTGATCTCTTCGATCGGGGTGCCTGCGGTCAGACCCATATATTCGAGCGAACGGGCAATTGCCTTCTGCTTGCCGGCATCTTTGCCATCAGCCGGGAACGGAACAGTGCCGGTAACCGGAACGACGTCTTCCGGGCTGGTGCCCCAGGTAACCTGCGGGACGATGTCAGCGGCATCAATTTCGACAATTTTGTCGTAATGCGCACCTTCATCAGACGGAAGGGTCTTCCAGTATTCAACAGCCTGTTCGTATGCCGCACCCTTCGGTGCCATCGGGCGGCCTTTGATATATTCAAAGGTTTTCTCGTCCGGTGCGATCAGGCCTGCACGTGCGCCGCCTTCGATCGACATGTTGCAAACCGTCATGCGGCCTTCAACAGAAAGCGAACGGATCGCCGAACCCGCATATTCGATCACATAGCCGGTACCGCCAGCGGTACCGATGCGGCCGATGATTGCAAGGGTGATGTCCTTGGCGGTAACGCCCGGATGCAGATCACCTTCAACTTTGACCAGCATGTTTTTGGCCGGCTTCTGAACCAGGGTCTGGGTTGCCAGAACATGTTCAACTTCGGACGTGCCGATGCCAAATGCCAGCGCACCAAATGCGCCGTGGGTCGAAGTGTGGCTGTCACCACAAACCATCGTCACACCCGGAAGGGTGAAACCTTCTTCCGGACCAACGATGTGAACGATGCCCTGACGCAGGTCATTCATCGGGAAATAGTGGATGCCGGTATCGCGCGCGTTTTGGTCAAGAGTCTCGACCTGAATGCGGCTGTCTTCTTCCTTGATGCCCTCGGAACGATCAGACGTCGGAACGTTGTGATCAGGAACCGCCAGGGTCAGCTCAGGGTGGCGCACTTTGCGGCCGGAATTGCGAAGACCTTCGAATGCCTGCGGGCTGGTAACTTCGTGGACGAGATGACGGTCAATATACAGAAGGCAGGTGCCATCATCCTGCGTATCGACCACATGACTTTCCCAAATCTTGTCAAAAAGGGTTTTAGGTTGACCCATCTCGACCTCCTCATAAAACATCGATCTTTTGAGCAGCGACAATCGCCCGGCTGGTGTGGCTTTGGATGGCAAAGAGGAAACAGCTCAGAATTCGGACCAAACGGGATCGGTCGGGACTTGGCGTTTTCTCCGGCGCAACCGGCTTAACCCGATTTGCGAAATTTTATTATCCAGAACCACGCGGGATTGATTGTTTTTGCCGCGGGAGTGCCTTTATACACCGCAGCCCCTAAATCGCAAGGCACGGAGCGCGTGTTTTTCATGTCAGCACATCTCTAAATAGAGTTCGGCAAATTCAAGCATCCCATAGTAGCCAAATCAGCAGATTCCGAATTAGGTAAGGGATATCTGATATAATAAAAGCTGATCGAATTATCGTATGATTTCTGCGGGACTTGATAATAGCGCCCAAATCCGAGCGATTCGCTATAATGCAATTAATGCGTGTATTTGTTGTTTTATGATCACGCTGATATGTGGTGTGCCGATTACCTGAGCACTAAAGAAAACGGGCCCACCCGAAGGTGAGCCCGTCTTATGTCGTCTGACAGAGCCAAACGGCGAAGAATTACTTCTTCGCGCGTTCTGCTGCGGTCAGCTTGCCTTTGTGGCCGGTGGTCTGCTCGGCGATACGTGCAGATTTACCGGTACGACCACGAAGGTAGTACAGTTTCGCGCGACGTACGTCACCGCGGCGAACGACTTCGATTTTGTCGATTGCCGGGGAGTAGGACTGGAAGATACGCTCAACGCCTTCGCCCGATGCGATTTTACGCACGGTGAAGGAAGAGTTGAGGCCGCGGTTCTTCTTGCCGATGCAAACGCCTTCGAACTGCTGGATACGCTCACGGGTACCTTCAACGACTTTCAGGTGTACACGAACGGTATCACCGGCGTCGAATTCCGGAACTTCGCGCTGCGCAACGATTTTGTCGAGCTGCTCTTTCTCGAGCTGCTGGATGATGTTGGTCATGGTTTAACCCTCTTTGATGTTCCCGTTTGCGACATACTGGTCCCAAAGGTCCGGGCGTCGCTCACGAGTAATTTCTTCTGCCTGTGCATGCCGCCAGGCTTGTACCTTGGCATGATGTCCGGAAAGCAAGATCTCCGGCACGTCACGCCCGTTCCAATTGGCCGGGCGCGTGTAATGCGGATATTCAAGCAACCCGGTTTCAAAGCTTTCCTCATCTACGGATTCGGTCTTGTTGACCGTCCCCTCGATGAGGCGAATGCACGATTCAATCAGGACCATGGCCGGCAGCTCGCCGCCCATGAGGATGTAATCACCGATGCTGACTTCCTCGGCCTGATGTTCATCCAGAACCCGTTGGTCGATACCTTCGTAACGACCGCAAAGCAGGATGGCACCCGGGCCTGCTGCCAATTCACGGCAGCGTTTCTGGTTCAGCACTTTTCCCCGCGGGCTGAGATAAATCAGCGGCAATTGCGGTGCGTCTGCACGCAATTCACGCAGGGCGGCGTCGACAATATCCGGACGCATGACCATTCCGGCCCCGCCCCCGAAAGGATTGTCGTCTACAGTGCGGTGGCGGTCAGTTGCGTGATCGCGGATGTCTTTGACATCAAGCGACCAGATCCCGTTCTCAAGCGCACGGCCAGCCAGAGACTGTCCAAGCACGCCCGGAAACATTTCCGGGAACAGGGTTGCAACCTTTGCCTGCCACACAGACATCGATCAGGCCTCCTTTCCGCTGCCGGTCGCGGTTTCCGCGCCTACTGCATCAGCAGTGACGGCATCAGAATCGCGGTCGGCCTGAGAGTCCTTACGGGATTTGTTCGGACGACGGCTACGATTGCCGGGTCCGTCTTCATCCTGTAGGAGCCCCTCGGGCGGATTAACCACCAGCTTGCGTTCCGAAAGAACCACATCGGGAACCACTTCCTTGGTGAAAGGAAGAACGACGACTTTACCCCGGACTTCTTCCAGCGCGACTTCGATCACGTCGCCAGCGCCAAAATCAGCCACACCGCGTACGGTACCGAACAGCGATCCATCGACGTGGAAAGCTTTCAGACCAACAAGGTCAGCAAGATAAAATTCGTCTTCATCTTCCGTTTCAGGCAGGGCCGTCCGCGGTACATGAAGCTTGGTTCCCCGCAGCCGTTCGGCGGCGTCCCGGTCGTCCACGCCTTCGATCTTGGCGATCAGCTGGTCGCGGACATGTCCGACAGGAGACAGCTTGTATTTCGCGTTTCCTTTGGCGTCGAACAACGGGCCGTAACCGACAAGGTTATCCGGGTCGACGGTATAGCTTTTGACGCGCACGGCACCACGCACCCCGTGCGGGGCGGTGATCATGCCGACGCAGACATAAGCTTCGTCGTTCTTGGATTTGCGGGTATCAGCCATTTCGGTTCACAAGTTTCCGGTATCTGATCAAAGCGTACGTTCAGCGAATTACTCGCCTGCAGCTTCTTCAGCAGGTGCTGCAGCTTCAGCAGCGGCTTCCGCAGCAGCGGCAGCAGCAGCTTCAGCTTTTTCAGCTTTCTCACGAAGACGTTCCTGAGCTTTCGCTTTCGGAGCAGACTTCTGCGGCTGTTCGGTCGGTTTGAACGCGTCAGCAAGGCCAGCTTTGCCCAGGAAACGTGCAACACGATCGGTCGGCTGTGCGCCAACAGACAGCCAATATTTGATGCGCTCTTCTTTGAAGGTCACGCGGTTGTCAGCATCCTTCGGGAGCATCGGATCATAGGTACCGACTTTCTCGATGAAGCTGCCGTCACGCGGAGCACGAACGTCAGCAACTACGATACGGTAGTACGGACGCTTCTTGGCACCGCCACGGGAAAGACGAATCTTGACAGCCATTCGGATAAGTTCCTTTCAGCTTGGGTTTGTAGTCTTCTAAAGCATGCCCCCTGGGGGGCTATTCGATCTGGCCTTGTGAGCCAGTTTTGGTTCCTAAGAGGAATTCTTGAGAACCCGATTAAGAACCGGGGGCTTGGCTATTTCTTCTTGCCGAACCCCGGGAACCCTGGAGGCAAGCCACCGCCGCCTCCCAATCCCGGAAGACCTGGTGGCAATCCGCCACCGGCACCGGGGAAACCTTTTGGCAGGTTGCCCAAGTCCGGCATTTCGCCGCCCTCAAGCATTGCCGGATCCATTTTCGGCATACCGCCGAACAGACCCTTCTTGCCCATTTTGCCCATCTTTTTGATCATGGTGGACATGGTCTGATATTGCTTAAGCAGCTTGTTCACATCCTGAACCGTCAGACCGCAACCCGCAGCAATACGCTTTTTGCGTGATGCCTTGATCAGGGCCGGGTTTTCACGTTCTTTCGGCGTCATCGACAGGATGATCGCTTCCTGATGTGTCAGAAGTTTCGGATCAAGCTTGGTCTGCGACATCTGTTTTTTCAGCGCGCCCATGCCCGGCAGCATCCCCATGATGCCGGAAAGATCACCCATCTTCTGCAGCTGCTTGAGCTGTGCGAGAAGGTCGTTCAGGTCAAACTGACCCTTACGCAGCTTCTTCGCCATTTTCTCGGCGTCTTCGGCCTTGATCGTTTCAGCTGCTTTTTCAACAAGGCTGACAACGTCGCCCATGCCAAGAATACGGTTGGCGATACGATCGGGATGGAATGCTTCCATCTCGTCGATCTTTTCGCCGACACCAATCATCTTGATCGGGCAGCCGGTAATCTGACGCATCGAAAGGGCCGCACCGCCACGTGCATCACCGTCAACACGGGTCAGAACGATACCGGTGATGCCGACCTTTTCGGCAAATTCCTTGGCTACGTTGACCGAGTCCTGACCGGTCATCGCATCGGTGACCAGAAGGGTCTCGACCGGGCTTACCGCATCACGGACCTGGGCGACTTCGCTCATCAGTTCCATGTCGATATGCAGGCGGCCTGCGGTATCAAGGATAACCGCGTCGTAGCCTTCTTTACGACCGGTATCCATTGCGCGCTTGGCAATTGAAACCGGCTTTTCGCCCATGACGATCGGCAGAACGCCAAGACCGTTATCGTCGGCCAGAACCTTCAGCTGCTGCTGTGCGGCCGGACGATAGATATCGAGCGATGCCAGAAGCACTTTCTTGTTGCGCTTCTTGGTCAGGTGCAGGGCGATCTTGGCGGAACTGGTGGTTTTACCAGAACCCTGCAGACCGACCATCAGGATCGGAACAGGCGGGGTGGCAGCAAGATTGATCTCTTCGCCTTCGCCCAGCATGTTTTTGAGTTCATCATGGACGATCTTGACGACCATCTGGCCCGGGGTTACCGAGCGCAGAACGTCCTGACCAACCGCACGTTCGGTTGCATTGGTGATAAAGGTTTTTACGACCGGCAGCGCGACGTCAGCCTCAAGCAGGGCGACACGTACTTCGCGCATAGCTTCCTTGACGTCGGATTCCTTCAGCGCGCCACGTTTGCGCAGCTTATCGAGAACTCCGCCAAGGCGATCGCTTAGTCCTTCAAACATTCCAAATCCCGTCTGTGTTGCCGGTGTTTCCACCGCGTACGCACAAAAAACTAAAACCCAGTGCTCGAAAACTCGAGGACTGGGGGAGTCACCCCTTGGGCGACCTTTGGTGAGGAGGGTTTATTGGATCGGGGGTGGGGAGTCAAGCGCAATCGGGCGCAAAAGCGCCATGTTCTGCGCTTTTTGAGTCAATTTGCCCACAATCAAGGATTCCGGTGACGGCAACCTTGCCCCAACCAGATGTTTATGCGCGCTCAATGCCCGGATTAATCGCGTGATTATCAATCAGTCGCGCCTTGCCAAGCCGGGCTGCAACAAAGATTCGCGCAGGTTTTCTGACCTTGTCACTGATCAGTTCAAGCGTTTTGGCATCGCGAATTTCAAGATAATCAATCGGATCAAACCCTGCGTTCAGGATCTCTTCGCGACCCTTGGCCAAAAGCGGACCAACATCGGCACCACCTTGGGCCTTGGTCGTGATGTCGGCCAGAACTCGGTTCAGGGTCGGTGCGATCACGCGTTCTTCTGGCGTCAGGTAGCGGTTGCGCGATGACATTGCCAAACCGTCTTCTTCGCGCAGGATTTCTGCGCCGATGATGTCGACGGGGATGTTCAAATCAGCTGCAAAGCGATGAATGACCATCAGTTGCTGATAGTCCTTTTGCCCGAAAATCGCGCAATCGGGCATCGCTTGGAGCAGCAATTTGGTGACGACTTGCGCGACCCCATCAAAATGACCCGGCCGCGCAGCCCCGCACAGCACATTGGTCATGCCGCCATCAACGGTCACCTTGGTGGCAAAGCCATCGGGGTACATTTCATCAACCGATGGGGCAAAGCAAAGCTCGACCCCGGCGGCATCCAGAAGCTTTTGATCATCGGGAAGTGTACGGGGATAGGCACCAAAATCCTCGTTCGGGCCGAATTGGGTCGGATTTACAAAGATCGATACGATGACCCGGTCCGCATGGGTGCGGGCCAGTTCGGTCAGGCTGATATGGCCGTCATGCAGTGCGCCCATGGTCGGAACCAGCGCAACCCGCAGGCCTTCTGCGCGCCACTTGGCAACAGCCGCACGCAAATCAGCGACAGTGTGAACAGTCGTAAGGGACATGATTATCGTCGTACCGAAGTTTTCCAGAAGTCACGGCGGTCTGGATCAGACCGCGCGCAACTTACCTTTTTTGGCAACCCCAAAGCAATGTTCATCCGCCGGGAACTGGCGAGTGCGAACCTCGTTGGCATATTGGCCAACGGCTTCGGAAACGGCATCACCAAGATTGGCGTAGCGTTTAACGAATTTCGGTGTGAAATCGGAAAACAGGCCAAGCATGTCTTCGGTAACCAGCACCTGTCCGTCACACGCGACCGAGGCGCCAATGCCGATCGTCGGGATATCGATGCTTTCGGTGATGCGACGTGCGACAGCTTCAACCGTGCCTTCGACAACGACGGAAAATGCACCGGCATCGGCTACGGCCTTGGCATCAGCAATCATTTTCAGTGCTGCGTCTTCGTCGCGGCCCTGACTTTTGAAGCCACCCATCGTGTTGACCTGCTGGGGCATCAGGCCGATATGGGCCATGACAGGAACGCCGCGCTTGGTCAGAAACGCGATGGTGTCGGCAAGTTCGGCCCCACCTTCAAGCTTCACGGCAGCACAGCCGGTTTCAGCCAGAATGTGGGATGCGGTACGGAACGCCTGTTCCCTGGATTCCTGATAGCTGCCAAATGGAAGGTCGACAACGACGCAGGCATTTTTCGACCCGCGCATCACGGCCTTGCCATGGTTGACCATCATGTCGACAGTCACGGCAAGCGTGCTTTCCATCCCATAGACAACCATGCCCAATGAATCGCCGACCAAAAGCAGGTCGCAATGCTCATCAAGGCGCTGGGCCATTGGGGTTGTGTAAGCCGTTAGGCAGACAATTGGATCGCTGCCCTTGCGGGCGCGCAATTCAGGGACGGAAGTCCGGCCCATCTTTTTACTGGTGGCACTCATGACGTTTCTCCCCCGGTTTGACCGGTATTGGCTGCCCGATCTTCGTCAGGCGTGCTGTCATGTTTACAATATGATGACCATTTTCGGGAGTGTTTTTTCGCAATCGCGAAATAAGCAATTCGGCCAATAGCTTGGCTTTATGCGATCTTTGGTGATCTGGTTCGAATGATCTGCACAGCTATTTACGAATGGCTGTGCAGATGCACAACGAAATCACAAACCTTCGGCAAGATCTTCAAGCATCTCAAGTCCGACCGCTTCGATATGGCGGTTGTCCTTGAGCGAAATCGTTGCTTCCTTGCGCAGCTGGGTCAACGTGCGCGAGACGGTTTCAATCGTAAGGCCCAGATAATCGGCAATGTCCGAGCGGCTCATCGGGACATTGATCGTGTCACTGCCTTCGCCGCGATGTTCCTGACGACGGGCAAGCATCAATAGGAACGACGCGACCTTTTCCTTGGCTGTTTTCCGGCCAAGAAGAAGCATCTGGTCTTGGGCTGCAGCCAGTTCATCAACCGCCATGCCCAGCATGCGCTTTTCAAGATGCGGGAACTGATCAAACAGCTTTTCGAGTTTCTGACGCGGGAAGCGGCATGCGGTAACCGGTTCAATCGCCTCGGCGGTGTAGCTGTAATTGGTGTTCAGCGCCAGGCCAAGGAAGTCACCGGCAAACAGGAAACCGGTGATCTGGCGGCGGCCATCACCCAGCAATTTATACAACTTTACCGAGCCGGACGTCACATTGAAGACGTAATCTGCTTCTTCGGCTTCGTGGAAAATTGTGCTGTGCGAATCATACTGGACGTGGGTCAGCAGTTGGCGCAGCTGATCATGTTCAGCGCCGTGCAAAGACGAGCAGAACGTTAAGTCCTTGATAGAACAGGCTTCGCAAAGTTGGGGGCGGACTGCCATCGCAGACTCCGATGCTGGTAAGCCAAGACGCTAAATCGGTACCAATCTATGCGATCAGATAGGCCTATTTCAAGCTATTCTAACTATCGCGATGCTGGAAATTCTTGGTTTTGGGCGTGATTTTTTCGTCATCGTCATCAAACAGGATGCGATTGGCTGCCCCTTCCATATCATCGAACTGACCGGACCGCAGCGACCAAAGAAACGCACCAAGCCCAAGGAGACCCAAAAACAGGGCAATCGGGATCAAAAGAAGAAGGTTGCTCATGCCATTAGGCTTCCACGCGTTGAGGGGCAGATTGACGGGTTGGTGTGGGGTCGGTGTTCTGTTTGGTCGCTGATTTTCCGTGCAGACGCAAGGCATTGGCAATGACGATCAGCGATGATGATGACATGGCAATGGCTGCGATCAAGGGGGTGACAAACCCCGAAACGGCCAACGGAATGGTAATCACGTTATAGGCAAAGGACAGGGCAAAGTTCTGGCGCACCAGACGGTCTGCTTTTCGTGCCACATCAATTGCTTCGATCACCGCACCCAGTTTGTCGCCCTGAAACACAATGTCTGCCGCGTTTTGCGAGATTTCTGCAGCGGTTGCTGGCGACATGGACGCATGAGCAGCAGCAAGGGCCGGGGCATCGTTGATCCCGTCGCCAACCATCAAATCGCATTTGCCGTCATCGGCGCGGGCCTGAATATATCCGGCCTTATCGGTTGGAGACATGCGCGCCTGCCAATCACGAATGCCAAGGGCCTCGGACAGTTGGCGCACAGTGCTGTCGCGATCACCCGATAGCAGCGTCATGTCAAAGTCACGTGCACGCAGGATATCAATGACCTCAGGCGCGTCGGCACGGGTTGTATCGCGAAAGACAAATCGGGTTGCCGTTTTACCCGGCTCGGCAAGCCAAAGCTCAGGCCCGGTGATGTCGGACGGAACATCTGCATTCTCGGCAATTTCGCAAAAGGCGCGATTGCCCAGTTTGATCTCGCCAGCCGGTCCTTGTGCCAAAAGACCAAGACCTAGCTTTTCCATCACATTGGGGTAGGGGGCGACACTACCAGCAGCGCGAACCAGTGCACGTGACAATGGATGGTTGCTGTTTGCTGCTATTCCGGCTGCCAGTTCAAGCGTTGCGCGGTCAGGTTCATTGACGAGTTCAGGTTTGCCGGTGGTAAGGGTGCCCGTCTTGTCAAAGATAACGCCGGTGACTTTGGTTAAACGTTCAAGCGCGGTTGCCGATTTCACCAAAATGCCAGCGCGTAGCAACCGACCGGTCGCAATCACCTGAACCACTGGAACGGCAAGGGCCAGCGCACAGGGGCAGGTGATGATCAGAACTGCAATCGCGTTCATCAGGGCGTCATGCCAGGGCAATCCACCAATCAGCCACCAACCGACAAAGGTTGCAAGCGACAGGAAATGCACGACCGGGGCATAGGATTTGGCAACACGGTCGGCAATGGCGACATATTTCGCCCGGCCCTGTTCCGCATTTTCCATCAGACGGACGATTTCAGACAGCAATGTGTTGCCACCCGTGGCGGTAACTTCGATGCGAAGCGGGGCCGAGATATTGGTCGTTCCGGCAAAAACACTTGCGCCCGGCCGGGTCAGGACAGGGATGCTTTCGCCAGTGATGATGCTGGTATCGATGTCGGACTGTCCATCAATGACCGTGCCATCAATGCCAATTCGTTCGCCCGCCGCAGCAAGAATAATCATACCAGGCGTTGCTTTTTGCGGGGCAATCAGGCGGCGTGTGCCATCCTCATCAATCACGGTGATGGACCGCGCGTTAAGCGATAATAGATGCTCGGCCGCCGAACGCGCCTGTCCACGCGCGCGACCATCAAGGTAACGGCCAATCAGCAGGAAGAACAAAAGCGTGATAGCGCTATCGAAATAGGCATGCGGTTCGCCGCGAATGGTTTGTGCCAAACTCATGCCCAGCGCCAGAATGACGCCCAGACTGATCGGCACATCCATATTGACCCGACGATTGCGGATCGCGCCAAGGGCGGATCGATAAAATGGCAACCCGGCATAGGCCGCAGCCGGAAGGGCAATCAGCGCTGAAATCCAGTGAAACAGATCGCGGGTTGCCCCACCCATCCCCTGAAAATATCCGGCCCAGACCGAAACAGACAGCAACATCACATTGCCCGCAGCAAAGCCTGCGACGGCCAGACAACGAAGAAGTTCCTTGTTTCGTGACAGGGTGGCCTGTTCGAGTGCTGCCGGGTCAAACGGGATCAGGCGATAGCCCATCTGAAGAACGGGAAGAACGATGGCATCAATGTTAGAAACTGAACCCTGCCAACTTAGGCGCAGGCGACGGGTCGTCATATTAACGCGGGCTTGAAGGACTGCGGCGTTACGCTGAAGTAGCGTTTCAATCAACCAAACGCAGGCCGCACAATGAATGCCGTCTACCATCAAATGCAGATGGTGATTGCCGGTATCATCGGTGTTGGCGAGCTCAGTAAAATCGAACGTGCCGATTTCGTCTTCATCCGGACGCAGAGCACGGATTTTCGGGTCAATGGCGCGACGCTTGTAATAGGAACTCAGCCCCAACTCGCCCAACAGTTCAAACGCACCAGCGCACCCGGCACAACAAAAGTCGGGTGCGGCAGGGGATAGGGCCGTTACCGGCTCCCCACAATGGCGGCAGGGCTGTGTGGTTTGGGTCATTTAGATCAGATCACGGATTAACGACGACATGTTCGACCGTTTGGTAGTCATCCCCCATGGCATGCGCAATGGTGCGTACCTGCCAACGACCATAAACCGGGAAGGATGCACTGGCGCGATATTCGCCCGGTGCAATTTCGGCCATCGCGATGGTCTGATCAAGATCATCGCGGTCCTGACGGTTCAGAACAACCGACATCTTCGCACCACTGATCGGGTTTGATTCCTTGTCGCGGAACAGAACCGTGACGGTGGCATTCTGATTAATCACACCATCCACGCTCAGTTTGCTGCGCCAGCCAAGTTCCGCCTGGCGTGCCGCGCCGGAAATGGCTGCGTTGTAATTGTTGCCTTCTTCAAAGGCATGCTTGGTCACAAGGCCGTTCCAGCTGGTCATGGAAAATGTGACCAGCGAAATATTGGCGATCAGCATGATGGCGAAGCCACCGACAAAGTACCAGGGAATCCACCGATCCGATTTGCGCGGGCCGTTTTGATCGTTTATGGGCGATGTCATATGCGTTGCCATAAGTTATCTCTCCTATCCTGAACCGCTTGCGCGATCAGTGGGCGGTCTTGGGACCGGCAAATACTGTATCATAGGTTTCGGAATTTCCGGTTTCCTGATCGGTCACCGTGAATTCAAACGCGGTTGAGTCGCTTTCAAGTGTGCTTGGCGATGCCGCGACAAAGACACGGAAGCTGCCAACACGATCAGGTGCAACATCAAGATCGAAACTGCCATCCTGATTGGGCGTCAGGCCAATGACCTGAAGGTCGCTGACAGCAAGGCCCTTCACATCAAGAGTATAGGTCTTGGCAGCCTGTTCCTTGTTCAGCACTTTAAGCGTATAGCCATTGCGCACATCGCCATCTGACAGCGTGACATAAAGCGGATTGCGATCACGCAAAACGTTCAGCTCAAGAACCGAACGGTTAAACAGACCAAACATCATTACCGATGCCACGATCAAAAGAATGGCGGAATAGAAGATGGTCCTCGGACGCACAATACGGGTACGGGTGGCTTTGCCCTGTGCGCGAAGTTGGGTGTTTTGCACCGAATCAAACCGCACGAGATCACGCGGGAAGCCGATCTTGTCCATGGTGTCGTTGCACGCATCGATGCAAAGCCCGCAGCCGATGCATTCCATCTGAAGGCCATCACGAATGTCGATCCCGGTCGGGCAGACATTCACACAGGCAAAGCAATCGACACAATGACCGGTTTCGGGGACTTCGCCGCGTTCAAGATTCTTGCGTTTCAGCGGACCACGATCTTCGCCGCGCCAACCTTCATAGGTCACAATCAGGCTTTCATCATCAAGCATCGCGGACTGAAAACGCGGCCATGGGCACATATAAGTGCAAACCTGTTCGCGGGCCCAACCGGCCAGCAAATAGGTCGAGCCGGTCAGGAACGCGATGGTGACATAGGTGCCAAAGGATGCACTGGCGGTAAAGATATCCACCATCACGGTCGGTGCATCATGGAAGTAAAGGACAAAGGCGCCGCCGGTCGCCATGGAAATGGCGATCCAGGCAAGATGCGTCGCGCCGAGTTTCCAGAGCTTTTCAAACGTCCATTTGGATTTGTCCAAACGAACACGCGCATTGCGATCACCCTGGATATAGCGTTCGACCAACATGAAAAGGTCGGTCCAAACCGTCTGCGGGCAGCCATAACCGCACCAGATCCGCCCGAACAGCGATGTCGCCAGAAACAGGCCAATGGCCGCCATGATCAGGATGCCGGTGATGTAATAGACTTCCTGTGGCCAGATCTCGATAAAGAAGAAATAGGCACGGCCCAGATCCATATCGATCAGCACAGCCTGATCCGGGGCGCTCGGCCCGCGATCCCATCTGATCCATGGAACCAGCCAATAAATTGCCAGCAGCGCAATCAGCGCAAACCATTTCAGATTTCTGAACCGACCCGAAACACGTTTCGGATAAACCTTTTCGCGGGCCTTATAAAGTGGCTGATCGCGGTCATCTTCTTCCATGACAGAGGCCGGATTGATATCGGGATGCTGCAAATTGGACATGGCCATGGTCGCTACCTGGTTGTTGCTCGTAACCAAACAACTGCTCTCATGCGGAAAACCGCCAGTCATTTCATGTGGTTAGGCTGTCAGGAGATGTTCATTTTCTGGCAGCTTTACGAAGCAAACTCTAATTATTCAAATCTCAGTCAGAAGATACGAGAGGCCCGCAAACGCCACCATGACACATGTCAATTTATTGGCGCATATTCTGACGAAATCCGATGTTTGCGCGCTGTGCGGATTGTGATGTGGGATGTGCTTTGGGCAAAACAAAAGGCCAATGATCGTTGATCACTGGCCTTTTGGAAAATGTATGGCGTTTGGGTCTTACTGACCGCCACCAAGTGAGTGGACATAAACCGTAAGCATCTTGATGGTTTCTTCGTCAAGACGACCACCCCAAGCCGGCATGACGCCGCGACGCGAATTCATGACGGTTTCGGTCAGGTTGGCCTTGTCACCACCATAAAGCCAGATGGCATCGGTCAGGTTTGGTGCGCCAAGATCCTGAATGCCTTTGGCATCTTCGCCATGGCAAGATGAGCAGTTTTCTTCAAAGACAACCGCACCACGACCGGCTGCTGCGCTATCGGTCGCACGATCGGTGAAGCCGAGAACATACTGGACAACATCTTCGACCTGATCACGTTCCAGAAGACCATCGCGGCCAAAGGCCGGCATGTCGTTAAACCGCGTGTCTTCATTTGCATCCCAACGGATACCGACATGAAGGGTCTCGGAAATGGCATCAAGCGTACCGCCCCAAAGCCATGCATCATCCTGCAGTGACGGGAAGCCCGGGTTCCCCGAACCACCGGTGCCGTGGCACGGTGCGCAGTTATCAGCAAAAACAGCTTTGCCACCGGCCATGGAGAAGTTCAGAAGTTCGCCGTCATTGACGATTTCCGAAACATCCAAAGCCGCCAGACGTTCCATGTAAGGTGCACGTTCGGCCGCAACATTGGCCATGGTTTCGTGCAGTTGGGTGCGGTTGGTGGTGCCAAACGTGCCCTTAAGATAATCGGTCGCGGTCGGCCAGGACGGGTAAACCACCCAATAACCGATTGACCAGATAACAGTCGCCCAGAAGACATAGACCCACCAGGATGGCAGCGGTGTGTTAAGCTCCTTGATGCCATCCCATTCATGACCGGTGGTCTCGCGCCCGGATACTTGATCTTTCTCGACATTAGTCGACATTGCTCTGTTCTCCCCTCAATCCTGATCCCGGAAGGGGATCTGCGCGTGTGCTTCCATGTCCTTGTTGCGCTTTTTGCTAGGCCACATGACCCAGGCAATGATCGCGCTGAACAACAGCATCAACCACAAACCCCACAGAGGGCGGAAAAAGTCAGCGAGTTGCGTAAAGAATTCCATGACGTTCCCCTTGCCTTAGCGCAGGTTCATCTGCGGGTTGTAAGTGGTGAAGTCGACCATCCGGCCAAGGACCTGCAGATACGCAACCAGCGCATCCATTTCGGTCAGCTTTTCCGGATTACCGTCAAAGTCACCGGTTGCCGCATTCGGATAACGTGCAAGGAAATCATCGTCATAGGCCGCATCCTCGCTGGCCTGCAGATAAAGGTCAGCTTTGGCTGCTGCGATCATCTCATCGGAGTAGGGAACCCCAACCATCTTGAGAGTCTCGAGATGTGCCTGAGCGTCATCGAAGTCCAGTTTGCGATCCGCCAGGAACGGATAGCCCGGCATGATGGATTCCGGCACAACTGCGCGCGGATCAATCATGTGTGCAACGTGCCAGTCATTGGAGTATTTGCCACCAACACGGGCCAGATCCGGACCGGTACGTTTCGATCCCCACTGGAACGGGTGGTCATACATCGATTCTGCGGCAAGGCTGTAATGGCCATAACGTTCGACCTCGTCACGGAACGGACGGATCTGCTGGGAATGGCAGTTATAGCACCCTTCGCGGATATAGATGTTACGACCGGCCTGTTCGAGCGGCGAATAAGGACGCACCCCTTCGACCTTCTCGATGGTCTGTTCCATCGTGAACAGTGGTACGATTTCGACAATACCGCCGATGATGATGGTCAGGAAGATACCCAGGATCAGAACAAAGACGTTCTTTTCAACAATATGGTGTTTTTTAAGAAGCATATCTCGTTCCCCCTTATTCGGCTGCAACGGTTGCAGGTGTGCCGATCGGTGCTTCCTGACGCAGATCGCCCTTGATCGTCTTGTAGACGTTCCAGACCATCAGGAATGAGCCGAGCAAGAACAGCAGGCCACCGGTTGCACGAATGATGTAGTAGGGATGCATCGCTTCAACGGTTTCGATGAAGGAATATTGCAGGAAGCCCAGCTCGTCATAAGCGCGCCACATCAGGCCCTGCATGATCCCCGATACCCACATCGAGGTGATGTAAAGAACGATACCGATGGTGCCGAGCCAGAAGTGATGAGCCACAAGGCGCATCGAATACAGGCGTTCACGGTTCCAAAGGACCGGGATCAGGAAGTAGATCGCACCAAACGATACGAAGGCAACCCAACCCAATGCACCGGAATGCACGTGACCAATGGTCCAGTCGGTATAGTGCGACAGGCCGTTAACTGCCTTGATCGACATGACCGGGCCTTCGAAGGTCGACATGCCATAGAAACCAACAGCAGCCACCATGAAGCGCAGAACCGGGTCAGTGCGCAGTTTGTCCCAAGCACCCGAAAGCGTCATCAGACCGTTGATCATCCCGCCCCAGGACGGCATCCACAACATGATCGAGAAGGTCATGCCAAGGGTCTGTGCCCAATCGGGAAGTGCGGTGTAGTGCAGGTGGTGCGGACCAGCCCAGATATAGAGGAAGATCAGCGCCCAGAAGTGAATGATAGACAGGCGATAGGAATAAACCGGACGCTCGGCGCGCTTCGGAATGAAGTAATACATCATGCCAAGGAAGCCGGCCGTCAGGAAGAAGCCCACCGCGTTATGGCCATACCACCACTGGGTCAGTGCATCCTGCACGCCCGAGAACATGGAATAGGACTTCGTACCCATGAACGAGACCGGAATGGCAAGGTTGTTGCCAAGATGGAGCATCGCAATGGTGACGATAAACGCCAGATAGAACCAGTTCGCCACGTAGATGTGCGGCTCGGACCGTTTCAGCAGGGTGCCGACGAACATCGCCAGATAGCAGACCCAGACAACCGTGATCCAGATATCAACGAACCATTCCGGCTCGGCATATTCACGGCCTTGGGTAACACCGGTGACATAGCCGATAGCGGCCATGACGATGAACAGCTGATAACCCCAGAAAACGAATGCCGGCAGTGCCTTGCCACCATAAAGCGGCGTGCGGCAGGTGCGCTGAACGACATAGAAGGATGTCGCCAGAAGCGCGTTGCCGCCAAAGGCAAAGATAACCGCAGACGTATGCAGCGGGCGCAGACGTCCAAAGTTCAGAAATTCGTTGTCAAAATTGAGAACCGGAAAAGCGAGCTGCCATGCAATGACATCGCCCACCAAAAATCCGATGACTCCCCAAAATACGGTCGCAAGTGCGGCCCAGCGCACAACGTCCATATTATAATCGACAGCAACAGATGGTGATGCTGCCTGTGCCATGCTCCCCTGGCTCATGCTTGACTCCCGTTCAAGGTGGTCGGGTGAATTGTCCAAAACCCTCTCGGACAATTTCATCAGTCCCGATGAACCGACGATCCTTTGATCGGCGCTTCACCTGCACAAAAAGCCCCACCCATATGAGCCCTGTCTGATGACCGGGCGCTGTCTCTCGGGCGAGGTTTCCAAATTCGTATCGTGAGTATGCGGACTGGCGGGGCAACTGCCATTGACTTACGTCAATATGAGCTTGCAATACCTGCCAGAAATTCAATCACAGGAAACAACATCGCCAAATAGGACGAGTCTTTTTGCTGGCTGTGTTTATGCGCGCCGTAACGTCAAAACGTGTTGATGCACATCAAGGTGGCCCGGAATTATTTGCGGCATGATCAGGCAAATTCCAGAGGGCAGGGTTATGTCAGAGACCTATAAGTCACTTCCACTTACAGCTCAGACCGCGGATATGACATTTCCGCTGGTTCAGATGTTGCAGGTCGATATGTCTTTTGACCGTTGGCGTGCATTTGTTGATAAATATTGCCTTCCGGTTGCCCAGACTGAGGGTGGCGCTGCGGAGAATGGCGACAACATCCTGTGGCGGCGCCAGCGGGGCATCATCGTGATCGCCAATGAACGCGGCTATATCCACGGGCTGTTTTCATACTATGTCCGTGATGACATGGCCGACGGGCAGGTTCTTCATGTGGATAATGTCATCGCGGTTGAAATCATCGCCGGTGACTATGTGCTTGATACCATGCGTGATGCCATGACCCAACTTGCCAATCTGCATGGCTGCAGCAATGTCTACGTGTCGCTTGGCGAGCTTGAAGGTCGCCTGCGGTCGTATTTTGCCAAGGCCGGTTTTGCGCCAAGCAAGGTGCGTTATTGTGCGCCGGCAACGCCCAGACTATCTGCCTGATTAATCCGTTTGCGAATGCGCGAAAGCGCGATTGGCGTAATGCCAATGAAACTTGCGATCTGCGCCTGTGTCAGGCGCGGAACGATAGGGGCGTAATCTTCAAGAAATCCCTGATACCGATCTTGTGCGGACAGACACAGGAACTCGTATTCGCGCTTTTCCTTGCGCAGGCTGACTTGTTCGTTGAAATCATAGAAAACAGCCATCAGGGCCGGGTCCTTTGCACAGGCCGCGCGTAAGCCCTCATAGGGAAAGGCAGTTACTTCGCAGTCTTCAAGACAGGTGATGGCAAAGTGACTAGGCTCGCCCATGATCTGGCAGCGTCGTGATCCCAAGACCGAGTTTTCCGCAAAGAAGCTTTTGATCCATTCCTTGCCCTCAAAAGTGACATAGGACATCTGCGCCAAACCCCGGCGCAGAAAGATCACATCACCGCAAACCTCACCCTGTTTGATGATTTGGCTGCCTTTGGCATGGGTGCTGTGGCGCATCCGGGATGCCAATTGTGCATCCGATTGCAGGCGCGCGATCAAATCTGAAAAATTCATGCCAAATAAACCCGGGTTAATGCCAGCCCCATTCGATGATGGCCAACTGCTGTGGTTCTGATCAACAGACTACGCGGATGGAAAGCCATTATGAATACTCAATCGGGAACTGTCTTCATCACCGGGGCGACATCGGGAATCGGCCGAGAATTGCTTGCGATTTTTCACGCGCAAGGATGGAACGTGATCGCGCATGGCCGCTCGGATGTGAAATTGCATGACCTTAAAAGCCAGTATCCGGGGGTTCGGACAGTGCAGGCGGATTTGGCCCATCCTGCATCGGTTGACGCAATGATCGCCGATATTCTTGGCGATACGCCGCGTATCGATCTTGTGATCAATAATGCTGCGGTTCAGGAAAAGGGTGTTCTGACCGATGCTGAGTTTGACGCATCACTGGCGGATCGGGAAATCGCGATCAACCTACTTGCTCCAATTCGCATTTGCCATGCGGTGGTGCAGCACTGGACGGAAGAGGGCACTGTTAGCAAGGCGGAGCAGGCTGGAATATGGAGTCGCGTTGTGAATGTGTCTTCGGGCTTGGCCTTTTATCCCAAGACAGGCAGCGCGATCTATTGCGCCAGCAAAGCCGCCCTGCACAGTTTTTCGCAAAGCCTGCGCTACCAGCTTCTTGCAGCCGATATCCCGATTGCAATCAGCGAGGTTTTTTTGCCTGTGGTCGATACTCCAATGACTGCTGGCCGTGACATCACCAAAATCCCAGCCCGGCGGGCCGCCCTTGCTATCCATGACGGCATCGTTGAAGGACGCGAGGAAATCTATGTCGGTAAGGCGCGATTGATCCCGGTGGTGATGCGCCTTTCGCCATCGCTGATGAAATCCATTCTGCGCAAGGGGTAAGGGATCATGAAGGATCTGATTAAAACCGCCTTGGTGATCGCGACCTGCTTTGCTGCAACATTTGGCATCCTTGTCGCGATGGGACTTATGCAGCGCGAAGATGTCGTGCATTGGCTGGAACAGGCCCGTCTGATTGATGCGTGGATTGTGGCCCTGATCGTCATAGCACTTTTGGTTGCGGACTTGTTTGTCGCGGTTCCGACCATGACCGTGACGCTGCTTGCGGGTTATTTTCTGGGACCGGTTTTCGGGGCCTTGGCGGCGGCAACGGGCATGATTACAGCCGGTGTAATGGGATATGTTATCAGTAACAGGTTTGGACGATCAGTCCTGCGGCGGATCATTACCGATGAAGGACGATTGCATGAGATGGAGCACGTCTTTTCACGCTATGGCCTGACGGTTCTGATGATTTGCCGGGCGATGCCGATCCTGCCCGAAGTTTCGTGCTGCCTTGCCGGGATTACCCGCATGCGGTTTGTGAAGTTCGGGTTTGGTTATCTGGTGGGGACAGTGCCCTATGTTGTGGTGTGCACATGGTTGGGGGCGCAAAGTTCGGCAAGTGATCCGATGCCAGCGATCTGGGGGGCAGCAGTTATTTCCATTGTCATGTGGTCTTGCTGGTTCTTTTTGATCCGTCATCATCGCCGGTCAAACCGTAAGGCGTTTCGGGGTTAGCTTGCGCAATAGTGCTCATAACCCATATATGGACGTGCTTTGGAATCAGGACTATAAGGCGGTTATGAACGGTATTCCTTTTGTCAAAATGCATGGTCTGGGAAATGATTTCGTTGTCTTTGACGGACGACGCGATCCTGCTGTGCTTGATCTTGATGACGCGACCGCAGCACGCATTGCCGATCGCAAACTTGGCGTTGGGTGCGATCAGCTGATCGTTATCGAACCGGCCCGCGACGATCTGGCCGATGCCTTCATGCGCATCCGCAACAATGATGGCGGCGAGGTTGAGGCATGCGGCAATGCGACCCGTTGTGTTGCCAATATCGTCATGGGCGAGCTTGGCCGCAAAGACGTGATCATTGAAACCGTGGTTGGCCTTCTTGATGCCAATGGTTTGACCGATGGGCGTGTAACGGTGGATATGGGCCAGGTCAAACTTGACTGGCGTGATATCCCGCTTTCCGAAGCGGTTGATACCAACCATATCCCACTCTCGCTTGGTCCGCTTTCCGATCCGGTCGGGGTTAATGTCGGCAATCCGCATGCGGTATTCTTTGTCGATGATGCCGAGGTGATCGATATCGAGAAATTCGGTCCGGTGCTTGAACATCACGAAATGTTCCCGGAACGCGCCAATATCGAAGTCTGCAGCATCGTTGGTGAAAACCAGATCCGCATGCGTGTTTGGGAACGCGGTGTTGGTGTGACACGCGCATGTGGCACTGGCGCATGTGCGGTGGGTGTTGCGGCGGCACGTCGTGGCCTTACGGGGCGCAAGACCGAGATCATTCTTGATGGTGGCAACCTGACGATTGAATGGTTGCCCGATGATCATGTGCTGATGACCGGGCCGGTTGCGACCAGCTTCTCGGGCTTTTTGCATTCATCCCTTCTGGGACATCATTGATCGAATTTTGAAATCCGGCCAGCACAGCAAGTGACTGGCCGGTTCTTTTTTTTATCTGTCCAAGCGACAGGTATTCTTACGGACCCATCCGCCCTTGCGTCAGCCCCCTTGATCGGGCAAAACAGGGCGCAACAGGATTTGGTTCAATCCTTGTCGGGACACCCCCTCCCGTCTTTTGTGAAACTCAAAAGCAGGTTCAGATAATGGCTGACTTTAATACGCTTGACGGTGTCAATGTCGCTGGCAAGCGCGTTTTGCTGCGCGCTGATCTTAACGTTCCGATGAAGGATGGTGTTGTTGGCGATACGACTCGTATCGAACGTACCGTTCCTGGTTTGATTGAACTGGCTGATGCCGGTGCGAAATTGGTGGTGGTGACCCATTTCGGCCGCCCAAAAGGCGAACGCGTTGCTGAAATGTCACTTAAACCGGTTGCCGAAGCGCTGGCAAAGCAGCTTGGCCGTCCGGTGAAGTTTGCCGATGACTGCATCGGTGACGCAGCGGCATCTGTTGTGAACAGCCTTGCAGATGGCGAAATCGCCCTTTTGGAAAACCTGCGTTACCACGCAGAAGAAGAAAAGAACGATCCGGCATTCGTCGCTGAGCTGGCAAAGCTTGGCGATATCTACGTCAATGATGCGTTTTCGTGCGCACATCGCGCCCATGCCTCGACCGAGGGTCTTGCGCGCGCACTTCCGGCCTATGCAGGCCGCTTGATGCAGGCCGAGCTCGAAGCACTTGGCAATGCACTTGAAGCGCCGAAGCATCCGGTTATGGCCATCGTTGGTGGTGCAAAGATTTCAACCAAGCTTGATCTGCTTGGCAACCTTGTTGCCAAGGTCGATCAGCTGGTCATCGGTGGCGGTATGGCCAACACCTTCCTGGCGGCCAAGGGTGTCAATGTTGGCAAGTCGCTGTGCGAACATGACCTGCTTGAAACCGCACGTGAAATCTTCACCAAGGCCGAAGCCGCAAACTGCGAAATCGTCCTTCCGGTTGATGGTCTGGTTGCCAAGGAATTTGCGGCAAACGCGCCGCATGATGTTTCTGACATCAATGATATTGCTTCTGACGGCATGATCCTTGATGCCGGTCCGGAAACCATCAAGGATCTGAATACCCGTCTGGAAAGCTGTGAAACACTGGTTTGGAACGGCCCGCTTGGTGCGTTTGAAATCACCCCGTTTGATACTGCAACCGTTTCGGTTGCCCAGCATGCCGCAAAACTGACCAAGGCAGGAAAGCTTCTGTCAGTCGCTGGTGGCGGTGACACGGTTGCAGCCCTGCGCCATGCGGATTCCGATCAGGACTTCTCCTATGTCTCGACCGCAGGCGGTGCATTCCTTGAATGGCTTGAAGGCAAGACCCTTCCGGGTGTTGCAGCGCTTCGCGCAAAATAAGATCTCAGCATCAGGCTGAAATGACAAACCCCGCCAATTGGCGGGGTTTTCTTTTGCGCGGAGTTTGCAAAGCGCTCAGGTCTTCTCGTTCTCGGTATAGAAAATCACGCTGATGCTTTTAAGAACCGGTGGGATTGACCGGATGATATGGGCAAGTCCCAGAACCAGAACCCCGTGCGATGTTTTCAAATTCCCCGAGGTCACATCTTCAAACAGCGTATCACCGGTGTCGCTTAGGGCTGTGAATAACAAGATAAAGCCGACAGACGCATCAACCCATTGATTGCGAACCCAGGATTCCAGCCGTTGTAGCCAAGGAAACATCGCTTACCCCTCTAGCGTTGTTTGGTGGCGGCACTGCAAAGACCTGTCGTCAGGTGCGTCGTGCAGCCGATCGTTTGGTTTGGTTTCTAGGGGTATGATGATAGAGCCGGGGACGAAGGTCGAGCCTGTTTATGACAGGACCCTAATCCTTTTTGACGTCTGGCAGGCTGTTTTGCGCGGTGGTTTGCATGATCGCATTGCGGTCGTTCAGGAATGCGGCATAGCCATCTTCCATCATCGCACCACCCAGTTCGATATAGACCGTGAACAGACGCGAAAGCGTATCGGCCTCATCGGTATCAAGGACAGACAGCAATTCACCAGACCGGGCCTGACCGGTTTCGAAATGCTCCCAGGCATGCTCAAGCATGATCTTGCCGAGATAGTCCAGATCTTCGAACTTGCCCTGGCCGATGGCATTGCGGATTTCGCCAAGGGTGATGTCAGCAGCAATCAGCATCTCGGACGGGATGGTTACAAGACGGTCCGGGCCTTTGATGTCTTCAGGCAGGTCGCGCAGGATATGAATAATATAGCAAAAGATCGCCATATCGCGCGCGTGATACAGCGGCGGGTTGGTCAGCGGCGAGGTATAGCCGACTTCCGGATCATAGCGTGCTGATAGCAGATAGACGAAAATCGATGCCGGTGCAGCAGTTGCCCCTTCGCAATAGGCGATGAAGTCATCCCATTCATCCATCGGCTCTTCGGCGACGTCGCGATGAAGCGCGTCAGCCAATTCAATCCAGGGCTCTGGTGACAGGTCACTTTTGCCAAGGGTACGGCGCAGTGCCTCATAGACATTGCCATCAAGCGGACCTGTTTCCGGCAGCGGGTTGTCGGCGCCAGCTTTGGCAGCAATGATCTGTGCCTGCCATTGTTCGATGGTTTCGATGATGTCGGCGCGATGGGCATCGCGTTCGGCATCGGGAAGTTCAAGGAACCCGTCATCGACGATATCGTCAATCACACGCATCGAGGCATAGCTTGCCAAAAAGAAACGTTGGCGTTCCGGGGAAAGACGCATGGCTGCACGGTACAGATTGGCGTTCTTTGCCGCTGCAAGTTCGTTGCAGGTGTCAAATGGTGCGCCAAGAATGGCATGTTCTGGTGGCAGCGAATGGCTCATGCGCGTCTGAATGTCCCTGTGGGTTGCCTTTCAAACAGTCATACAGGACTGTCAGCCCTGCGCAACATCGGAATTGGCTCGATGTTGCCAAAGGGGCGGGCGAACGCGCACTATCTGGCTGCGATGTGATAGTGAAATCAGGATCAGAATTCGATGCGATAGCTGGCCGTTAGACCAAGCATCGCATCAATCCCGTCTAAAACACCTTCATCCGGGGTGGTAGGGGTAAGGTTGCGCGAAACGCTGCCATGCAGGCCAATCCAGATATCTTCAAGTGGCATATAGGAAAGTGATGCGGCAAGACCCGCATCGTTAAACGAACTGCCGCTGTTTGACAGCAAGACACGCCGCGAAGGTGGTTCAACCGCATGCCCGCCAGTCTGATAAACCCCGATATTGCGGGATGATACCGCATCAAGATCAAGGAATGATCCAACCGCAATACCAAGATCAGGGGATGGGGAATAGCCAAGTCCGATCTGTGCACTGACACCCTGTCGGGCGTTGGTGCTGCTATCAAGTTCCAGCCAATACTGGTCACGAATGGCCCCATCATCGGGTTGTTCGCCCAAGGCGATGCTATAGCGCGACTGTCCGGAAAAATAATTGCCAATGCCGTTTGCACCGACCGGGGGAAGGATACCCGATGTAAACGCACTTCCACCCGGAACAAGGCTAGCGCCAGAAGTTGCGCGTTCCTCAGTTTCAAGCGTTTGGGCAAAAGAAGGTGCTGTCTGCGCAAAACCAACACAAAGGAAGGTCGTCAGAAAAGTTGCCATCCGTGATGGATATGCCCAAACCTGTTTCGTCATGCCGCCTGATCCCATTGGTGATCAAACAATCACAGCAATCGACGCATCAACCTGATTACATCCGTTCGTCAGACGTAGAAGGGGGCGTTTCGTGTTGGAACCATTCCAACAATTCGTCGATCCAAGCCGCCCTGTTTCATACGTGGCGATTTAAGTGCGGATCAATCACGCGGGGATCAGTTGATTGGGGATAACGATGGTTCTGGCCGAAAACGGTCAGACGACGTCCTTGCTCAGAAAGTCCCGAATTGCGTTGATTTGCGCTTTATCATTTAGATGGGGCGCGTGACCGGCGTTCGCCACTGCGAAAACCGGCATTTCGGGTTTTTTCTGTTTCATCTTCTCGACAATGGCCTTGGGAATCAGGTCGGATTTCTCACCACTGATCAACATGACCGGGCAGGGCAGGGCTTCGAATTCTGCCCATGCATCAAATTTATCAATATGTTCGGCAAAGATGCGCATCACTTCGGGATCGTAATGCATCATGAAATTGCCATTGGGCAAACGGCGGACCGACCGAGACGCCATAAATGACCAGGTCGCATCATCAAACTCGCCAAACGGTGCATACACCAGCCGAACGAGCTTTTCGACATCATCGATGGTTTCAAATTCGGGTGACGCCCCGACATAGGATTTAATGCGTGCAACCGCATCGGGATCAAGTTCCGGTCCAATGTCGTTCAGAACCAGTTTTTCAATTCGGCCAGCAACCTCGGTGGTGGCATAAAGCCCGATCAGGCCGCCCATCGATGTGCCGATCCAGTCGCATGTATCAATGTTGAAGTGATCAAGCAGTTCGAACATCTGCGCGACATAAAAGGGCACGGTATATTCGCTGTCGGGATCCTTGGCCCATCCCGAAAAGCCACGCCCGATCATTGACGGGCATAGAACATAATATTCATCCGTAAAATGTGGTGCGACATGGTCAAAATCATCGGCCAGTCGAGCCAGGCCATGCATCATCAGAAGCGGGCGTTTTTTCGGATCACCCCAAGCCCTGACATGGATTTCATAGCCGCAGCATTTGACGAAATGTTCGCGAAAGTCGGCCATCGATCAGCTCCATGTCAGAGGTGTTTGGGGGATACTTATTTGTCGCGTTTACGCGCAATCATGAACAGGCGATTGAACGGAAACAGGGTGCGTCCGTCTTCACGCATCGGATAAACCTGATTAAGGCGATCCTTGTATTTTTCGGTAAAGCTCGCGCGGGCTTCGTCATCGGGAAGGGCCGCCATTACCGGACGCAAGATGGTCGAACTGGTCCAGTTGTAAACAGCATCCGTGCCGCTGAGCACATGGCAATATTGCGTCTGCCAAAGATCAATTTCATCGCAGGCCGGTGCAAGAACATCAAAATAATCGCCCGGTCGCATAATGCGCGCGGCATGCATGGCGGTGGCTACTTCCTTACGCCATTCAATACCGGCTTCGCCAATCAGCTGATGGCTGGGTGCCAGGAAATTATTCGGTACCTGAATGGCGATGATCCCGCCGGGGCGCACAAAATTGACCAGGCGCGGAAACAGGTTCGAATGATCAGGCACCCAATGAAGGGCCGCGTTCGAAAACAAAAGATCAACCGGTGCATCCGGTTCCCAGGATGCGATGTCGCCTTTTTGCCATTCGATGGCCTCATCGCGTTTGCGCGCGGTTTCAAGCATCTCGTCAGATGAATCAACACCAACGACGCGCGGCTTGTCTTCACGACCGGCACTGAATGCTTCGGCCAAAACAGCCGTCACCGATCCCGGACCACAGCCCAGATCAACGATATGGTTTGGTGAAAATCCGCTGGCTGCTTTTGGCAGGCGGGCGATCAGGTCGATGGCCGGACGCAAACGTTCGTTGCCAAACAGACCGTAACGGGCAGGGTCCCAATGTGTATTGCTCATAACTTCGGACCCTAGTTCCTTTTTTCGTGGTTTTGAAGCCCTGATCGCGATCGGCCAAAACAGAAACGCCCCGGTTAGAAAACGGGGCGCGTTCAGTCTGGCTGATTAGTGATCAGCTGCTTCGAGCTGGTCATAGTGGCCCTTGATCAGATGGAACATGAACAGGACAGCACCGATAAACAGGGCCAAGCCAACAAAATATGAATATCCGTCGTGCGAGCCAGACGCATAGAACAGGCCAAAAAGACCAACCACGATGGTCAGAATGCCAAAGATCAACCGATCCATCCCCATATTCGAACTCCTCTTAACCAAAGGTGGCTATTTATCCGTAAAATTTAGCGAAAAGCGCGTCGCGTTCAAGCCGCAACCGTGCCCTTATGCACCAGTCACTTCACGAATTCTTTGCGGTACATCACGAAATGCATCGGCAATTTGCAAATAAACCGGTCTTTTGAACGGTACAATCAGATCCGGAAGTGTCATCAGATCGTTCCAGCGCCATGCATCAAATTCCGGATTGGGCACATCAATATTGATATGTTTGTCTTTGCCGGTGAAGCGCATGGCGAACCATTTCTGCTTTTGGCCGCGATACTTTCCCTTGAATGCCTTGCCAATCAGGTGTTCCGGCAAATCATAGGTCAGCCAATCGGGCGTTTCGGCAATGATTTCGGCTTTATCGGTACCGATTTCTTCCTTCAGTTCGCGAAGGGCAGCCTCAACCGGTGTTTCACCGTCATCAATGCCACCTTGTGGCAATTGCCATGCCCCTTCAAACCCGAACCGGTTGCCCATCCAGACAAGTCCATCCGCGTTAAAAAGCGCGATGCCAACGCAAGGACGATACGGCAGGTCTTCTGCCCGGATTTTGCCAGATGCGTCTACGTCGGTCTGGTTTTTGGTCTCGCTTTTCTTTGCCATGATTGCTCCTGACGGATCGGTCCCAAGGGGAACTGCCTGTCGTTAATTCTCGATGGTTTCAGCAGGCGGGGGAGCATCGCCTTCCTGGGCAGCTTCCTCGGCCATGATTGCCTGTTCACGTTCTTCTGCCTGACGGCGGGCCGCTTCGGCTTCGACCGCGGATTGCGGTGTAACCTGCATGCCAGAAATCGCACTGACCGGCACAAGAACCACGCCCTGACGGCGCAAGCGGAATGCCCAATTGCGCAAACGCTGGATTGTCACCGGATAGGATTGCGCAATGCCGACAGCAACACCGTTACGCTTAGCCGTTTCCACAAGTTCGGCAAGCTTTGCGTCAATGTTCCTGCGGCTTGGGATATCGTCGATAATGATGTTGCCGATTGCGTTTGGTGCGCCCGCATTGGAAGCCAATTGCGCACCATAACTTGCAACGCCGCTGCTGCTACCCTCGACAAACATCAACCCGGAGCGTGAGATAAATTCAATCACCGGGCGGATCGCACTATCCAGGCTGCCAAACTTCGATCCTTCGTGACTGACCAGTCCGGCATAACCCGGGAATCGGGCAAGCAGCCATTCAAGCCGCACAAGGTTTTCACCCTCTGACAGGGACGTCAGAAGCGCGCGTGGGCCCGGATCAGACAGCGGGAAGTCGACCGGCTCCATTGGCAGTTCAAGGAATACTTCATGTCCCATTTCGCGCGCACTGCGTGCGATGCTGGTCAAATCCCGTGCATAGGGCGAAATCGCAAGCGAGATGTTAAGCGGCAGATCATTGATCGCGGCCTGTGTGCGTTGATCATTCAGACCAACACCCGTTAGCATGATCGCAACAGCGGGCTGCTCACTTGTGAATTCATAGGGGCGCTTATAGGCATCGAACGGTGTAGTGCCATCATCGGCAATACGCGGAATGCGGCCAAAGCTTCCCTCCTCGTCAAGGCCCGGCAAAGGAGCTTGGCGCAGAGGATCGGGTTCGATCGGATCATCAAGTGATCCTTCTTCCTCTATCAGGGCCGCGAGTTCTTCTGGCGTGGGCTGATCGTCTGCGGCGGGGGTACCAGTTTGGTCGGGCGATCCGATCAGATCGGAAACACCATTAAGCTGATTGGCAATATCTTCGGCCGATTGCGGTTCGCCGTCAGCGCCTGTCTGCGTATCCTGCTGGGCGCGGTCACGGTCCTGAATATCACGCACACCGCGTGCGATTTCTTCCTGAAGTTCGCGTTCCGAACCCGGCACTGCAACAGTCGCCTCTGGCCCACCCGTGTGAAACAGGCGCCAGCCGGTTTCCGGATCAAGAACCGGGATCATGGCAACGGCTGTCGCCCCGAAGGGCGACAGGAACAGCGTAATGATCAGCAGTTTGGACATCCAGCTGCGTCGCGATTTAGGGCGCTTTGGCAGCTGTTTGTACTGAACCTCGATCGGCAGTTCGTTAAAGGGCAGGTCATCCGGATCGACGTCGTCATCAATATCATCGACGTCAGTTATCCCACCGCCAAGTTCATCAGCCAGTTCGCTGGCCATGTCCTCGTCGAGATCGCCGTCCTTCTTCTTACGAAACGGCAAGGAATTTAGGATTTTCCTGAACACGAACAGCTAGTCTCTCACGATGTCAGGCCCGAATTTACCCTTGTGGACGCGGCCCAAACAGGGAAATGCCCCGGATCATGTCAAGCGCACGCGACAGCTGATAATCATCAAGTGCCAGCTGCTCGGCCTCGTCACGGCGGGAATTTGCATCCTGTTCCGCATCGGTGATGCCTTCATCCTCGTTGCGAAGCGCACCGTTAAGGGATGCTTCAGAACGACGGATGTCGCCTTCGATACTTTCAACACGTGCCTGCGGAACGATGATGTCCGGCACAATACCGACTTCCTGAATGGATTTGCCAGATGGCGTGTAATAACGCGCGGTGGTCAAACGAAGTGCAACATTGCCCGGCATCGGAAGGATGGTCTGAACCGATCCCTTGCCAAAGCTTCGGGTGCCCATAATAACCGCACGACGATGATCCTGAAGCGCACCAGCAACGATTTCAGATGCAGATGCCGAACCATCATTGATCAGAACAACCACCGGAAGACCTTCGGCCAGATCGCCGGTACGTGCGTTATAACGTTCGGTGTTCTGGGTGTCGCGCGGACGGGTTGATACGATCTCGCCCTTATCAAGGAAGGCATCAGAAACCGATATTGCCTGATCCAGCAGACCACCCGGATTGTTACGCAGGTCAATCACCAGACCCTTGATTTCCGGGCCGATCTGATCGCGCATATCGCCAATCGCACGCTGCAGACCGCTAAAGGTCTGTTCGTTGAATTTGGTGATACGGATATAGCCGATATCTTCCTTGGGCTCTGCGCGGACCGACTGGATTTTGATCACTGCACGGGTCAGCGTCACGTCAAACGGTGCCTGCTCGCCCTTGCGGATGATGGTCAGAAGGATGTCGGTATTGACCTTGCCGCGCATCATTTCGACCGCGTCATTCAGCGTCATACCGCGAATGGCGGTGCCATCGATATGGGTGATGAAGTCGCCCGGCTGCAGGCCGGCCTTTTCGGCAGGCGTGTCATAGATCGGCGCGATGACTTTGACAAAGCCATCTTCCATCGTGACTTCGATACCAAGCCCGCCAAACTCACCGCGGGTATCAACCTGCATTTCCTCGAAATTATCCATATTCAGATACGAGGAATGGGGATCAAGCGATGTCAGCATGCCGTTGATCGCAGCTTCGATCAGCTGCTTGTCATCGACATCTTCCACATATTTGGCTTTAACCTGTTCGAACACATCGCCAAACAGATTAAGCAGGCGATATGTCTCGGCCGAGGAGGTTGAAGATTGCGCCAAACTTGGCGACGCAAGGCCGAAAGTCATGCCGGTCGCGAGTGCGAGTACTGCCAATCGAGAGGTTTTCATCCACTTACCTTGCCGTTTTTCGAGGCCAGCCACGGAAGCGGATTAATAGCTTCCCCGTCCTGGCGCATCTCCAGATACAGTTTTGGCGTAGTTTCACCCATAATACCAACGGGTTCGCCCGCCAACAGATATTGTCCTACCACACTGTCGAGCCGATCAAAACCGGCGATAAGGCTATGGTATCCTTCGCCGTGTTCGATAATCAAGAGTCGGCCGTACCCGCGGAAGGGGCCTGCAAAGACAACTTTGCCGTCAAATGGTGAGACAACCTGCGCATTTGCGCGTGTGCTGATCTCAATTCCTTTGGATCGATTGACGGTCAAACCATCCGGACCACGTGATTTTTCACCAAACAGTGTGACGACTTTGCCACTGGCTGGCATCCGCAAATTGCCTTGCGCCAAGGTGATAGAGCTGCCAACGGCAAACTCTTCGTCGTTCGAACTGTCTTTGGCAGCTTCGCTTTGGGTCGGTGCGTCTTTTGCTGCCGGTGGTTCGGGGGGGGTATTTCTGGCAATCGGGGTTGCGCCCAACGTATCGGCATCTGGCTCGGTACGGGCTGCAACACGCATTTCCGGACGTGATCGCGGTGCGGGTAATCCTTCGGCTCGTTTGCGCAAGCTGGTTAAAAGATCACCCAGTGATTTTGCTTCATCGGCAAGCGCACTGACGGCCTTGGCCGCTTCGTGGGCTTCGGCCTCGGTCTGGGCGCGTAGACGGCGCTTTTCACCAAGCAGTGCGGCCAAAGATTTGCGTTCTTGCTGAAGTGCGTCGGTCGCTGATGCCAGTTCGGACCGGCGATTGCGGATATCTTCGCGAAGGGTGGCGATTTCACCCAATTCCTTGCGCAAATCACGCGCATGTTGCTCGACACCGGGAAGGGCGGCCTTCAGCAACACTGCAGATCGCAGGGTGTCTTGTGGCGATGTCGGAAGCGCAATGACAGCTTCTGGCGGTGTGGTCGAAAGACGCTGCAATGCCATCAGGATACGGGCATATTGCCCGGCCTTGTCTTCAAGGCTGGTAGCCGCGCGCTTTTCACGGGTTTCAAGATTTTCAAGCTGATCTTCAAGATCGGTCAGCGTCGTTTCAAGGCGCTGGGTCCGTCTGGCAACAGAAATGGCTTCGGACTGAAGTGCTTGTTCTTCGGTCCAAAGCTCACGGGATTTGCGTGACAGGAACTCTTCCTGTTTTTGCTGTTCGGAAAGCTGGCTTTCAAGTTGATCAAGTTTCTTGTCAACTTTTTGCAGCGATTGGGCAAAAGAAGGCGCTGCCCCGCCTGCAGCAAGAACCGCAAATGCGGTCAGCGCAGGCAGGGCGATCTCATAAGCTAACTTAGCTCGCAAGAAGCGCATCATTCTCATTCAGGCCCTTTAGCAACGGTTTGCCAGTCATCTCGTCTGGCTGCGGCACGCCAAGCAGCTGCAACAAGGTCGGTGCAACGTCGGCAAGACGCCCATTCTCCAATGTTACCCCTTCCGGACCGTTAACAAGGATGGTCGGAACGAGATTAAGTGTATGTGCTGTGTGCGGCTCGCCGGTTTCCGGGTCGACCATGACTTCGCAGTTGCCATGATCAGCGGTAACAAACGCAACACCGCCAACTGATTTGATCGCATCAATTACCTGACCTAGGCAGGTATCAACCGCCTCGGCTGCCTTCATCGCCGCAGACAGGATGCCACTATGGCCAACCATGTCCGGGTTTGCGAAGTTCAGGATGATTGCGTCATAGGTTTCTGCCTTGATCGCAGCAACCAGCTTCTCGGTCACTTCGGGGGCCGACATTTCCGGCTGCAGGTCATAGGTCGCGACCTTTGGCGATGCCACCAGAATGCGGTCTTCGCCTTCAAATACCTGCTCTTCGCCGCCGTTAAAGAAGAACGACACGTGCGGGTATTTTTCGGTTTCCGCAATACGAAGCTGTTTCAGACCCGCTTTGGAGACCACTTCGCCAAAGATATTTGGCAGGGTCTGGGGCGGATAGATCGCATCCATGTATTTCGCATGCTCGGACGAATATTCGACCATGCCTGCCTGAACCGCAAATTTCGGCGCTGTACCGCGATCAAAGCCATCGAATTCCGGTGCGCACAGGGCGGCCAGAATTTCACGCGCACGGTCAGCACGGAAGTTGGTCATCAGAAGGCCGTCACCATATTTGATGCCACCAAAATCACCAATCACGGTCGGTAGTACGAATTCATCCGTGGTGTCACTGGCATAGGCATTGGCAATGGCGGCTTCGGCGCTTTCGGCGCTGCGGCCATCGGCGTAATTCTTACCCTGAACCATGGTGAAATAGGCCTGGCTCACGCGTTCCCAACGGTTGTCGCGGTCCATGGCGTAATAACGCCCGGTCACGGTCGCGATTTCAACATTGGCATCGCCGATCAGTGCACGGAATTTCTCAAGGAATTTGGTGGCACTTTTCGGGGCGGTATCGCGACCATCAAGATAGGCATGGATTTTCACCGGAACGCCAGCGCCAGCGATGATTTTCGCCAAGGCAGCCATATGCGCCTGATGGGAATGCACACCACCTTCGGACAGAAGACCCGCGATATGGCAAACGCCTTTGCTGTCAGACAGGGTTGCGATGAGTTTCTTGACGGTGTCGGTTTCAGCAATGGTGCCGGTTTTGACGGCTTCGTCAATTTTTGGCAGTTCCTGCATGACCACGCGACCAGCGCCAAGGTTCATGTGACCGACTTCCGAGTTGCCCATCTGACCTTCGGGCAGGCCAACGTCAAGACCGCAGGCTTTCAGGAACCCGGTCGGATAATTGGCATAAAGCGCGTCCCAGACAGGCGTGTTGGCCAAGGCAACTGCGTTGTCCTTGGTTTCTTCGCGATAACCCCAGCCGTCCAGAATGCACAGCACCACAGGGCGCGGGCGCTTTACGGAATTCGATACAGTCACGTTCATTACCCCACTGATAAAGATAAAGGCTGAACCACCCGTAAATAATTACCAGTAAATATGGTGACTTACAGGGCGTTTCGCCATCAATCCTGTTGCGTGGGCAGGGTGGGTCAGCCGGAACTCACAACAGGCAAATGCATAATCCGCGCAATTTAGCACGAATGTGGTTGCTGAACAGCACCTTGCGCCTGAATTTTTTGCAGGTGCAAAGCTGCTTTTTGACAGGGTCTCAAGACACAGATACTCTGCGCGCAACGGTGAACCTCAGAGATGGCAGAAATGGCATCTCGCACCACGACGGGAGAGCCCGGATATCGTTCTAACCGGCGCCGAAGGAGCAATAGCCCTAAAAAACTCTCAGGCAGATGGACCGTCGCGGATTGAGGCTCTGGAGAGAGAAGTGAAGTAACGCATGAGAGAGCGTGACTAAGCTTCCACCGAAGGATGAAAACCTGTTGGTCATATTGTTTTTGACCATCAGGCGCACAATCTCAGGTCAAGGGACAGAGGGGGCATGACACCGGTTCGTAAACGGCGCGAATTTTTCGCGCGTTCAAGAGCCGTGAAGGAGGCCCTGATGACCACATCTCCCGCCACCGGTCCATCTTCGGGATCGCAGGACGGATCAGCACATGACGTGAACCTTTCCGTTGTGGATCTTTACACCATCGGAATTGGCCCATCGAGTTCGCATACGGTTGGCCCGATGCGTGCGGGATATCGTTTTTGTCTTGAGCTCGAAGCCCGCAATTTGCTGCCCCAGACAGGAAGTATCGTTGTCGATCTTTATGGATCTCTTGCCCTGACCGGCAAGGGACATGCCACCGATACCGCCGTGATCATGGGGTTGAATGGCAAACGTCCGCGCAACATTGATCCCGATGACATCAAACCGACAATGGCCGCAATTGATGAAACCAATCTGTTGCAGCTTTACGGGCAGTATCCGGTATCGTTTAACCGCGAGACCAATCTGGTGTTTCATTTCACAGAAACCCTGCCGCAGCATCCCAATGGCATGCGCATCTCGGCCTTTGACCGTGATGGGCTCAAACTGCATGAACAGGAATATTTCTCGGTCGGCGGCGGCTTTATCGTTTCGGGTGATGATCGTGGTGCGGAATATTCCGGCGATAACATCACCCTGCCATTCCCGTTCTCATCTGCTGATGAATTGATGGCGATCTGCAAGCGCGAAGGTAAATCCATCGCCGAGATCATGATGGCAAACGAGCAAAGCTGGCGAAGCCCGGACGAAACCATAGAATTTGTCGATCGCGTCCATAAGGCGATGATGGACTGCATTGATCGGGGCTGTAAAACCGATGGCATCTTGCCCGGTGGTTTAAATGTCAAACGTCGTGCCTCCAAACTTTACAATGAACTGCTTGATAAGCCGGAAGCTGGCCTGCGTGACCCGCTGACCGTGATTGACTGGGTCAATCTTTACGCCCTTGCCGTGAACGAGGAAAATGCTGCGGGCAGTCGCGTTGTTACCGCGCCAACCAATGGGGCGGCGGGCGTGATCCCGGCAGTTTTACGCTATTACGAGCGGTTTAATTCCAACCCCACCCAGCACAAAATCCGCGAGTTTCTGCTGACCGCGGCTGCTATCGGCTCGATCTATAAAAAGCGCGCATCGATTTCGGCGGCCGAGGTCGGGTGTCAGGGTGAAGTGGGCGTTGCCTGTTCGATGGCGGCTGGTGCGTTATGTGCTGTTTTGGGTGGCACACCTGAACAAGTCGAAAACGCGGCCGAGATTGGTATGGAACATAACCTTGGCCTGACCTGCGATCCGATTGGTGGATTGGTGCAGGTGCCGTGCATCGAGCGCAACACCATGGGCGCGGTCAAGGCGATCAATGCCGCACGTCTGGCATTGCGTGGTGACGGGCAACATACCGTGTCGCTTGATAAAGTGATCGAAACCATGCGCCAAACGGGACTCGACATGCAAAGCAAGTACAAGGAAACCAGCCAGGGTGGACTTGCGGTCAATGTCAACGTGGTGGAATGTTAATCCCTGCTCGCAAGAATAGGGCAGAAAATAAGGGATTTTGACCCTTCGCGCATGAAGCCATCGGTTCCTGTTCTGTGAATCTTGCCACTGCAGGTTGGTGATCTGCTATGATCATCGAACTAAAAAAAGGGGCAAAGACCCCGCTATTGGTTGGATAAACACATGAGCAAAAAACTGTTCCGCATCTATATCGCGGTCAGTCTGGATGGCTTCATTGCGCGCACCAATGGTGCGGTCGACTGGTTGGATGCATACGACCCTGCCGAGTTTGGCTTTGATGACTTTCTGGACTCCGTCGGGACCTTGATCATCGGGCGAAATACCTTTGATCAGGTCATGGAATTTGGTGACTGGCCCTATGAGGCCCGTCGCACAATCGTTCTGACATCGCGCGAGCTTCCCGAAGATCGACCGGAAAATACCGAAGCCTATGGCGGCAGCATCATCGAGCTGGTTGATCAGCTACGTGATCGCCGCAATGGTGATGGCGATATCTGGGTCGTTGGCGGGGGAAGCGTGGTGACACAGTTCCTGTTTGGCGGCTTCGCCGATCAGCTCGATATCTTCACCATCCCCGAAGTTTTGGGCGACGGGATATCCCTGTTCGGACGGGATGCTGGCGGGATCAAACCCCGTCTGCTGGCATCAGAACGCTATAATTCCGGTGTGGTGCGCAGCCAGTACGGGCTGGCCTGATCAAAAACACAGACATATCTAGGCGCGCCGGGGGACCTCGGCGCGCTAAGTCTTTGTGATCAGCTTTTGCTGATTATTCGCGGTGATAGGGATGGTTGGTCTGGATGGCATGGGCGCGGAACAGTTGTTCGGCGATCAATGCACGCACCAGCATATGTGGCCAGGTGGCCTTACCCAATGACCAAAGCGTATTGGCGCGCGATTTCAATGCCGCACCATGGCCGTCCGCACCGCCAATGACAAATGCGATGTTTCCGGCATATTGATCGATCCAGCCTTCAAGTTTTTGCGAAAACTCGATCGAGCCATATTCCTTGCCGCGCTCATCAAGGGCAATGACGAAGGCATTATCAGGAATGACTGAAAGCAGAAGTTCTGCTTCGCGGTCCTTAAGCTGATTGGGCGGGAGTTTTTTCTTTTCCTCGACTTCACGCAACACAAAGGGCCAGCGCAGTCGGGCAGCGTAATGGTCAAAAAGATCTTTCTCGGGGCCGGCTTTCATCCGTCCCACCGCAGCAAGGGTAATTTGCATGTCTCTGATCCAGACCGTTACGCGCATCAAGGGCCGTATTGCGCCCGGACATATCCGGGCGCGGCCAAGCGGCGCAAACTGTTAGTACAGTCGCGCTGCCTGCTGTTTCAGTGCCGGGTTTTCAACGCCCCACATCTCTTCGATGTTGTAGAAGGCGCGGACTTCCGGACGGAACAGATGAACAATGACATCGCCGGTATCAACCAGAACCCAGTCACCCTGTTCCTTGCCTTCTGCCTGTGCACGACCCTGACCGGCATCCTTGATTGCTTCGACAATATGTTCTGCCATGGCGGCCACGCGACGCGAGGACGAACCAGTAGCAATGATCATATGATCGGCAAGGGAGGTTTTATCGGTCAGATCAATCGTGACAAGGTCTTCGGCCTTGTCGTCTTCGAGCGTTCTCGTGATAAGCGCGAGCATCTCGCCGGGCTTCAGAGATTGTTTTGCGGTACCTATGGTCGCCACCTTAAATTTCCACGGGATGGCCCGGTCTATGCCGTGAGCCATCGCATCGCGTTGCTTACACCTGCCATCTGCCTTCAGCGCGAATAGCGGTTGAAGAGGCCGGATGGCGCTTGATTGGCAGGTATACCCAGGCCGGAACATCGAGATCGGCCAGCAAACCCGCCCTGTCCATGGGAATGCGCCAGCGTTCCATACGCCGCGCGGCAGTCCCGGACAATGCCTTGTTAGAATACCCCTCACGGTCGATAACCGCAATGGGAGCACGTAAAATCAACCTTTCCCACCACTTCCATTTATGGAATTGGGCCAGGTTGTCTGCTCCCATCAGCCAAACGAACCGTGTTTGGGTAAAACGACGCTGCAAGGCTGCAAGAGTGTCGGCCGTATAACGGGTTCCAAGCTCGGTTTCAATTGCAGAAACAACAATGCGGGGATGCTTTGCCATCATCAGTGCAGAATCAAACCGATCGGCAAGGTCTGCCATACCTGATTTGGACTTAAGCGGGTTCTGGGGGGATACAAGCCACCAAACCGCATCCAACTGCAGGCGTTTCAACGCTTCGAGCGATATATGCAAGTGCCCCTCATGGGCGGGATTAAACGACCCGCCCAATAAGCCAACCCGTGGAGGGGCGACATGCGATCTTGGAGCCGCAGATGTCATGGACGGGTCTGACCCTGACCACGAACGATGTATTTATAGCTGGTCAGCTGTTCGACTCCGACCGGACCACGTGCGTGAAGCTTGCCCGTCGAAATGCCGATCTCGGCCCCCATGCCAAATTCACCGCCATCAGCAAACTGGGTGGATGCATTCACAATCACGATCCCGGAATCCACCCCATTAAGGAAGGTCGCGGTCGCAGTTGCGTTTTCGGCAATGATCGCATCGGTATGGTGCGAGCCAAATGTGTTGATGTGATCAACGGCTTCTTCCACGCCAGACACAACCTTGATCGAGACAATCGCATCAAGATATTCGGTGATCCAGTCATCGGCAGTAGCCGGTTTGATGCGGCCATCAACCGCCTGTGCGGTTTCATCACCACGAAGTTCACAGCCCTTGGCAACCAGTGCCTCGGCAATGCGCGGCAATAAGCGACCGGCAACCGAGCTATCAATCAGGACGGTTTCGGTTGCACCACAAATGCCAACGCGACGCATCTTGGCATTGACGACAATGTCGACAGCCTTTTGCGGATCGGCACTGGCATGGACATAGGTGTGGCACAGTCCTTCAAGATGCTTGAACAGCGGGATGCGGCTTTCATCGGTGATGCGCGAAATCAGCGACTTGCCACCACGCGGGACGATGACATCGATATAGTCCGACAGCTTCAGCATCTCGCCAACCGCAGCACGATCCGTTACCGGAATCATCTGAATGGCATTTTCCGGAAGGCCCGCCTCACGAATGCCTGCCACCATGCAGTCAAAAATCGCACGCGATGAATGGAAGCTCTCCGAACCACCACGCAGGATCGCGGCATTGCCGGACTTGATGCACATGGCACCGGCATCGGCGGTCACATTCGGGCGGCTTTCATAAATGATGCCAATCACGCCAAGCGGTACGGAAACGCGCGCGATATCAAGGCCGTTATGTTCCGGGCTCCAACGTGCAAACTCACGACCGACCGGATCGGGCAGTTCTGCAACGGCTTCAACACCTGCGGCAATGCCTTCGATGCGGGCCGGATCAAGCGCAAGACGGTCAAGCAGTGCCGCAGTCAGACCTTTGGCACGACCGGCTTCCATGTCCTTTTCATTGGCAGCCAGAATCGCATCGGCATTTTCGCGCAGCTTTGCTGCAGCGGCCTTGAGTGCGGTGACTTTTGGCTCTGCCGGGACCTGCGCAAGTTCGAGTGCCACTTTGCGAGCATTAATCCCCATATCGCGCATCAGCGCTGGGATATCCTGGCTTTCGATACTGGCAAGAGCCGTCATGGTCCTGGTTCCATTTCTGAAGGTACAAGTCGGCTTGGTAAAACGCGCCAAGCCCGGTGTCTTTGAGATTTTATCAACAAATTGGCAAAATAGACATCAAACCGGCTGTCTGCAATGACCTTCGTGGATAAACGACCTTGGATGCTTGCCAAAGCGGGCTGATCGGTCCATCTGTTGATGACAGAATGAAAAGACATGCCGTGCGCATCCCGCAATGCTGTTCGGTACCTGTTTGGGGATAAGAAATTGAAAAATATGGGTTCCGATCAGCCGACTGCGCGCGCAGAGTTTGGCGTCATCAAGACATTTCTGCCGTATTTATGGCCGCGCGGTGAGGGGGAGCTTAAAGCGCGTGTCGTACTGGCATTGCTGTTCCTTGTCGGGGCCAAGGTCGCCAACGTCTATATCCCGGTTCTGTATAAATACGCGGTTGATGCACTTGGTGGCGGGGCGAAGGCAACAGATGCCGCAACCGATACGACGGCGCTGATCGTTGTGCCGGTTGCGCTGATCATTGGGTATGGCCTTGTCCGCATCCTCGTCTCCGTCTTTGGCGAGATGCGCGATGCGGTCTTTGCCAAAGTGGCCCAGCGCGCCATTCGCCGATCCGCATTGAGCGTTTTTGAACATCTGCATGGTTTGTCGCTGCGGTTCCATCTTGATCGACAGATGGGCGGGCTTTCGCGTGCAATTGAGCGCGGCGTAAAGGGGATCGAATTCCTTCTATCCTTTATGCTGTTCAACATCCTGCCGACCCTGCTTGAGATATTCATGGTCTCGGCAATTTTGTGGGCGCTTTATGATGTCTGGTTCGCGCTGATCACGTTTGTGACCATCGTGATCTATATCGTTTTCACGCTGGTCGTGACCGAATGGCGCATGAAATTCCGCCGCGAAATGAACAAGCGCGACGATGAAGCCAATACCAAGGCCATCGACAGCCTGATCAACTATGAGACGGTCAAGTATTTCAACAACGAAACCCACGAAGCCAACCGCTATGACGTGGCCCTGCGTGGCTATGAAACGGCGGCGGTGCAGTCGCAAGTTTCGCTCTCCAAGCTCAATGTCGGGCAGGGTGCGATCATTGCCGTCGGGCTTGTTCTGAACATGCTTCTGGCGGCCCAGGGCGTTAAAGACGGCAGCATGACGGTCGGTGACTTCGTTCTGGTGAATACCTATCTGCTCCAGCTTTATATGCCGCTCAACTTCCTTGGCTTTGTTTATCGTCAGATCAAACAGTCGCTCACGGATATGGAGCGGATGTTCTCGCTACTTGATGTCGAAAAGGAAGTCGAAGATACATCAGGTGCCAAGGAACTGGCCTGTGGCAACGCCGCCATCCGGTTTGAGGATGTGCATTTCTCCTATAACCCGGATCGTAAGATCCTTAAGGGTGTCAGTTTTGATGTTCCCGCAGGCAAAACCGTTGCCGTGGTTGGGCCAAGTGGGGCTGGTAAATCGACGCTCACGCGCCTGATGTTCCGTTTCTATGATGTTTCGGGCGGCAAGATTACGATTGATGGTCAGGATATTCGCGATGTGACGCAGAACTCGCTGCGTCGCGATATCGGCATTGTTCCGCAAGACACCGTGCTGTTTAACGACACCATTGCCTATAACATTTCCTATGGCCGTCCGGGTGCCGAACAGGGCGAGATCGAAAATGTCGCCAAGCTGGCCAGCATCGATGGCTTTATCGCGGGCCTGCCCGAAGGGTTCAAAACCATGGTGGGGGAACGCGGGCTTAAACTTTCGGGTGGCGAGAAGCAGCGTGTCTCGATTGCGCGCATGTTGCTCAAACGTCCGAAAATCATGATCTTTGACGAGGCAACATCGGCCCTTGATACCAGAACGGAAAAGGATATTCAGCAGGCCCTGCGTGACGTATCGCGCGGTCACACGACCCTTGTCATCGCCCACCGTCTGTCGACCGTGATTGATGCCGATGAAATCATCGTTCTACGCGATGGTCAGGTCGCAGAGCGCGGTCGACATCAGGATTTGTTGGCGAAAGAAGGCCTTTATTCCGAGATGTGGGCTCAGCAACAGGAAATCCGCGAGGCGGAGGAAATCCTGGCCCATGCCGGTGAAATTCCAAGCTAATTTCGCACTGTCATGATTTTTGACTGGAACCTTGTGACGTCATCGCCAGATAATGGGGGTGACGTCACAATTGCTTTGGGGGGAAAGTCTGGTGCCGAAAATGACACGAAGCGAACTTCATGCGCTTCAGGAACAACAAATACATCACGGGCATAGCCATGCTCACGATCATCATGATCACCATCATGAGCCGATGGATGAAGGCAAATATGCCGGTGACACACGCGAAGAAGTAGACCGCATGCGTCGCAATATCCTTGTCGGCATGGGGATGTTGCCACTGGCAGGAATGGTGCTCAATCCGACGCGACAGGCGTGGGCGCTGACCAACGAAGTTTCGATGCGTGAAGATGGGAACTATCGCTATATCTCGTCAAATGCGATCCCGAACCATGCAACGGGAAGCTTCCCGAACCGCAAAAACCCGAACTCGATCAAGGCGCAGTCGATTGAATTGCGATTGCCGTTGAACCCGACACGCACCGGTCGGTTTTCGTCGATTGACCATATGTCGTTCGGGATTGCGGTGAATGGTGTGCCGTTTGATCCGTTTACCGCTGAATATTGGCAGCGTAACCGCCAGTCTGGATGGCGATATGAAGCCATTTCACCAACGGTCGATTTGGGTCTTGATCAGAATAATGCCCATGTCCAGCCTGACGGGACCTATCATTATCATGGCTTGCCGACCGGCTTGATAAAAAGCTGGTCACCAGATCAGCATTCGGTTCGTATCGGATTTGCCGCCGACGGTTTCCCGATCTATGCAGTCTATGGATATGAAAACGCGAACGACCCGTCTTCACGGGTGACAGCATTGCGCAGCTCCTGGCGGGTCAAAAGCGGTTCGCGTCCGGGTGGACCGGGCGGCAGCTACGATGGCACCTATGGTGAGGATTTCGAATTTGTACCGGGTCTTGGCGATCTTGATGAGGCCAATGGTCGTGAGACCGTAACACCGGAATATCCGCAAGGCACCTACGCCTACTTTGTTACCGAAACCTTCCCGTTCGTGCCGCGGATGCTTGCCGGTATTCCGGATCGAAGCTTCTTGAAGCAACCGGGTGGTATGCAGCCAGGTGGCCAGGGTGGACCGGGCGGCGGTGGCCCGGATGGTCGTCGTGGTCCGCCTCCGGGTGGTGGTTTCCCGGGGCAGCGTCCCCGGTTTGGTGAACCGCCACGTTGATCTCAAAATCAGAGGACGGTCCGAGTTTGGGCCGTCCTTTTTCGTTGCAGAGCTTCCTAAGGTAATGGTCCGAAAACGCGCGTGGTATCAAGCAGCCAAAGTGCCAAGCTGATCGTCAGGAACGATAGTGACGTCGCCATCATAAGCGATGCCGCGCAGAGCCCTTCGTGGCCATAGCGCTGGCCAAAGATCGGATAGATGCTAAGCATCGGTGAGCAGGCAAAGGCGACACCGGCAACCTGCAACATCGGATCAATGTCTGGCAGCAGGTAAAACAGCGCGAAGATCATCAATGGATGCAGCAAAAGCTTGCCACTGACGATGCGTGCCATATCAACGCGCAGCCCCTTAAGCTTCAAGCCGACCAACCCGCCGCCAATGACAAACAGCGCAACCGGGGCAGATGCCGATGCCAGCATATCAACCGCCTTGAAGATCGGGCTGGGCAGCGTGAAACCCGAAAGCGAAATGACAAGACCCGCTAGAATTCCCAAAACAATCGGGTTCTTGCCAAGATTGATGAAGGCCTTGGTCAGGACCTGTCGCAGGGTTTGACCATTACCGCGCGCACTATCACCCAAAACCAGCGCCATCGGGATCATGATCAGGTTTTCAATAAGAAGACAAAGTGCCAAGGCAACTTCCGCCGTCGGCCCCAGCAATTGCGACACGATGGGATAGCCGACAAAACCGCTATTGGAAAACGACATGCCCATGCCTTGCAAAGTCGCATTGGGCTGACTTTTTCTGGCAATCAAAAGCGCGTAGCCAAACCCGAACGCAAAAACCAATAACGATCCGCCGCCATATGCCAGAAGATAAACCGGCTCGATCACCTCGGTCAGGTCACGCTGGGCAAGAGCACGGATCAATAGGCACGGCAGGGCAAAGTTCAAAACAAACGCCCCCATGCCGCGCACAACCGTTTGCGGCACAATATTGCGATAAACGGCAAAATAGCCGATGGCGATAATCAGAAAGATCGGTGTTGTGATCGCAAGAATATCAGCCATGGTTGGCAGAGGCCTTTTCAGATAGGGACTGGTTCGCTCAAGAAATTGCTGGCGAAACAGGCAAGATGCCCGGTAGGTGTAACCATCAGCTATCCCCGCAATGCGATGCGGGTCAAGAAACGGAATGGCTCGGTAAATGAACCAAACGGTAATGGATTGGCCAGAACACTTATGCGCAAAGGCGTTCAAGGGACTGGGCAAACTGGAAACGGCATCCGAACAAGGCGCAAAAGCTGCAAGCGTCGTGCGCAAATTTGAGTTGCTCGAAAGCTTGTCTGATTTTGATCCCGTGATTGTCGGCACCCTGCCGTTGGCGATTGATACGCCAAGTTCTGATGTCGATATTCTGTGCGATGTTTGCGATTTCGATGCGTTTGAGGCGATCGCAACGAATGCCTTTGGCGCGTTCGATGGCTTCGGTATTCACGCGCGTCTCGCAACGGCACATGTCCCCGAAGCACGCGTTGTAAGGTTTGAACTTGAGGGACTACCGATTGAAATCTTTGCGACGGGTCGCGCAACGACGGAGCAATACGGCTTTATCCATATGCTCATCGAGGCACGCATTCTTGATGTATTGGGTGCCGAATTTGCCAATCAGGTGCGTGATCTGAAAAATCAGGGCATCAAAACCGAACCGGCTTTCGCCAATATTCTTGGCCTAAATGGCGATCCCTACATTGCTTTGGCGGAGCTGGCAGCTTTATCACCTGCCGAGCTATACAAGGTTCTGGATCGCAAAAGCTAAGTTTGCCCTTACGCGGCTTCGGCCGGTATGGGCAGCGCGTGATACACCACGTTTTCAAACCCGTCGAGTTTGGCTTCTTCCAGTGCATTAAACGCATGTTCAAGGATGGCGCGTGCGCTGAAATGCTGTTTGGCATCGGCAGGTGCCCAGGTTGCACCAACACTTACGGTGATCCGAACGGGATTGCCGTCGCTGTCGGTGAATCTGCATTGTTCGCGTACGGTGTCACACAGCTTGAAGCCCAGGAAACTGGTCTGTTCCTGACGCACGCCAGGCATCAGGCACGCAAAGCCATAATCATCCACACGCCCGACCACGTCGCGCTGGCGCAGGGATGTGGTCACAGCGGTTGAAATGGCCTGAATGATGCGATTGACCGTGTTCTGGCCAAAGCCTTTGACAAGCTTTTCATGCTCGTCAATTTCAAAGCGATAAATCCCGATCGTGCTGTGTTTGAGCCGTGCATTGATCAGTTCACGATGCAGGAACTCTTTCATGCCCATTTCGTTCCACGAACGGGTCAGCGGATCAATCAATGTCTGGTGCTTTGCCGGATCAAGATCGTCGTAAACCTGCTGCGGTGTGCGTGCGCCATAGCGAAGCGCAATCGTCGTTTCCGCCCAATGGCCAAGGTCTTCAAGGATTTGCAGATCATCCGGGCTGAACGAGCGGCTATGTGAATCCACCACACATAGCGCTCCGATCTTGTAGCCGTCCGGATTGGTCAAGGGTACCCCGGCGTAGGACCGAACATTCGGAATGCCGGTAACCAGCGGGTTGTCATGAAAGCGTTCGTCACTCGACGCATCTTCGACGACAAACGGGTCATTGCCGTTAATGACGTGACCGCAAAATGAAATGTCGCGCGGTGTTTCGCTGGTCGGTTGGTTGATGTTGGACTTGAAGAATTGCCGGTCATTATCAAGCAGCGAAATTGCCACGATCTCAGAGCCAAAGATCCGCTGGGCGACGCGGGTAATCCGGTCAAGCTCCGGGTCCGCGACGCTGGTCAGAATGCCCATGCTTTCAAGTGATCTTTGGCGGGCGGTTTCGTTTTCTGGCAATTCTGCTTTTTTCATCAGCCATTTCCCTGATGGATCAACGATCGGTTACCTGTAATTTTAGGTGTTTATCACGCGCGATCAAGGTGGCCTTTGATCTAAGACACCAGTGACACTTCATCACCAAGGGCAACAGAGCCGCTTTCAACAACCCTGCATGTTACGCCACCACGCCAATCTGGCGTCATTGCTTCTTTCAGACCCGGCGCCGCATCTTCCATGCGATTGCAGGGATCAGTTTCGCCGGTGATTTCAAAAACAACGTTCCCGATGGAAAGTTTGGCCCCCTTGGTGCGCGGAAGATCAATACCACGCACATAAAGGTTCGCGCGTCTGGTCGTCCAATCAAGGTCGCCACGATCAATTGCGTCACATGCAGTCAGCCAGCCTTCTTCGGCCAGGATGGTGACCTGACGGCGGCGCAGTTTGCCGCGATAATCACCATCAAGGCCAAGCTCGGTGGTGATATCGATCCGATCAAGCGTTTCCATTGGCGCATGTGAACGTGCCTTGCGGGCGATCCCGATCAGTTCGGCTTTGACCGTCATGCTTGCTCCCTTGTTTTGATCTTGGTGATCAGGTTTTCCACTGACCGGAAATCACCCAGCGACCCGCGAAGTTTTCCGGCACCAGAATGGTCTGGCGCGGGGTTCCGCTTTCATCCAGATCGGGATAGTCGGTGGTGTAATGCAGGCCCCGGCTTTCGCGACGCCAAAGTGCTGATTGAATGATGAGCTTGGCGACAACCGACAGGTTACGGAGTTCCAGCAGGTCATTGGTAACGCGGAAATTGCCGTAATATTCATCGATTTCCGAGAGCAACAAATCAACGCGATGCTGCGCGCGCTGCACGCGTTTGGTGGTGCGGACAATGCCAACAAAGTCCCACATCACGTTGCGCAGCTGTTCCCAGTTATGGGCAACGATGACTTCCTCGTCAGAATCAGTAATGCCGGTTTCATCCCATTCAGGCATCGGTTTGAAATGATCTTCAACCGGAAGCGCTTCGATGATGTCGTTTGCAGCCGCTTCACCAAACACAAGGCATTCCAGAAGCGAGTTCGATGCCAGACGGTTCGCCCCATGAAGGCCCGTGCCGGCACATTCACCAATCGCATAAAGACCGGTAAGGTCAGTACGTCCGCGAAGATCGGTCAACACCCCACCACAGGTGTAATGTGCTGCTGGCACAACCGGGATCGGTTGTTTGGTCATGTCTATGCCATAACCAAGGCAGGTCTCATAAACCGTCGGGAAATGTTCCTTGATGAAATCCGCACCCTTATGGGTGATATCAAGATAGACGCAATCAGCACCAAGGCGCTTCATTTCATGGTCAATTGCGCGCGCGACAATGTCACGCGGGGCCAGTTCGCCGCGCTCGTCAAACCGGTCCATGAACCGCGTACCATCGGGCAGCAAAAGCTTCCCGCCTTCACCGCGTACAGCTTCGGTAATCAGGAAGGATTTGGCTTGCGGATGATAAAGGCAGGTCGGGTGGAACTGGCTGAATTCCATATTCATCACACGGCACCCCGCACGCCATGCCATGGCGATGCCATCCCCGGTCGAACCATCGGGGTTGGAGGTAAATCGATACACCTTGCTTGCGCCACCGGTCGCCAGAACGACTGTGCGGGCGTTAAATGATTTTACCGTCCCGGTTTCAAGATCAAGCGCATAGGCACCAATGCACCGGCGGCCTTCACCACCAAACTTGCGGTCGGTGACCAGATCAATCGCAAGGTAATCTTCAAAAATATCGATGTTCGGATGATTAACCGCCTGACCCTGTAGCGTGGTTTGCACAGCACGCCCGGTTGCGTCCGCTGCATGGACGATACGGCGATGGCTGTGACCACCTTCGCGGGTCAAATGGAACGGCTGATTGTTGTCACCGGCCGGATCACGGGTCAGCTGAATGCCAAGCTCATCAAGCCAGCCAATCGCACGCGCCGCATTGGCGGCAACAAATTCAACGGTTTCGCGTTTGCAAAGGTCTGCACCGGCAACCAGCGTATCCTTGACGTGATTTTCGATGCTGTCAGCGGCATCAAGAACGGCCGCAATGCCACCCTGCGCCCAGTTGGTCGAGCCATCATCAATCTTTCCCTTGGAAAGAACGGCGACCTTAACGTGCGGGGCAAGCTTAAGTGCGGTAGACAGACCGGCAGCACCACTGCCAATGACAAGAACGTCATAGTGGAATGAGTTTTCGGACATTTTATCCCATCACTTTTGGGCGGTGCCCGATGGTGGAAACTGGCGCGGTGGCGTCAACATCGGGCTCCGAACAGAGCCGCAGAATAGGACTGCTTTTCGCCAATCTCAAACATATTTGTCTGAAATGGTGTGATGATTTCGCCTTTGATGATGCAGCCTTGTTATCCGCTGCTTGCAATTTTCGGGCAATCAAACAGATTTAATGGATCACCCACCACCAATCAGGGGAGGTTGCTGTGGGCAAAACTGCCAGCGAAAAGACCGTCTATACCGGCGGCTGCCATTGCGGTGAAGTGCGTTATGAAATCCACGGTCCGTTGGATGACACGGTGATGTGTCATTGCGAACTTTGTCGCAAGCTACACGGTCATGTCAGTTCATATGCGCGGTTTGACCGCCATGACATGAAACTGACCCGTGACGAAGGATTGCGGTGGTATCGCTTGTCAGACAAAACCGACCGCGGATTTTGCAAGGAATGCGGGACTGCCCTTTTCTGGCGTCCTGTGCGCACCGACAATATGGCACTCATGCCGGGCACCCTTGATGATACCAAGGGCATGACGACGGTCGGTCAGATCTATTGCGCGGATAAAGGGGATTATTACCCGCTTGATCCGGCGATCCCCCAACATGATCAGTCAGATAATGTCGGCACAGCCGCAGTTGCCGATCAATCCTGATCGGTAACGCCGGGCACCTTCATCCAGGTCAGCTCGTGTTTGTTGTTATACAGATGCACGACCTTTGATCCGGGAATATCGGCAAACTGGGTGATGGCGGAATAGTCCGTATCGCCCTGCAGCTTGATGGTGCAGATAAAGTTCGTCGCCATACCGGTATCCATCCACTGATTGACCAGTTGGAACAGGCGATCCGGATAACAAATGATGTCCGAACACAGCCAATCGATATAGCCGACTTCTTCCGGGTTCAGGCCAAACGCGCTTTCCTGACGGAAATCAACGCGCGGCAGATTGGCGATCTTGCTATCAAGGCGGGCCTTGTCGATGGAAATGACATCGGTGCCGAATTCATGCAACACCCAGGTCCATCCACCGGGGCTTCCGCCCATATCCATGGTGCGATCACCCGCCTGCGGATAAGCGTCCAAACGCGTGAAGGCTTCCCAAAGTTTCAAATAGGCGCGGTTTGGTGGGAAGACCTTGTCTTCTTCAAATTCGACTTCGCCGTTTTTCCACGGGCTTGAACAATCGGCAGACGCAATGATCGTATCAGGATCGATCAGTGTCCATGATCCAAGTGGTGCGGTCGGTGCCGGTTCGCCAAATACCTGACGCTTTGCTGATACATGGGGCAGATGCCCTTCGATCAGTTTTGCTCGGGAAAAATGGTCAAACTTGAACAGGGCCCAGTTACGCTGATTGAATTTCAGGATTTTTGCCGCACCCTTGATCGAGGGAATGGCAATACGTACCGGATTACGCCAGACATTCTGCGCCCAGAAGACACGCCGTTCTGGACCGGGTGCAAACATCAACCGGTCATGACGTTCAATCACATCGCCCAATTCCTTGAACAACTGCTCCTCAAAGCCAACAGGGGCGAGGTAGCCGGTTGCATCCATGGGCTCAATCACGGCGTCGACGCCGTCCGGGGTATCGAATGTCTGTTTTTCTGTCATCATGGGCCTGCTTTTACGCCCATTTCAGGCAATAAAAAAGCAGGAAAGCTGCATGACAGCCTTCCTGCTTTGATGGTTCAGATCAGAAAGAGGCGGATCAGAACTTGTCAGCCTGAACCAGACCTTCGATTAGGATGACCTTGGTCGGGTCGCCCTTGATACCGAAATCATTGTCATTGATCATGGCAAGCGCGCCATCGCCCATGATCGCAAGTCCTTCAAGCTTGTTCGGTGCTTCCGGATAGTCGGCACTGTCAAAACGAAGGGTCTTGGAAACGGCAACCAGATCGATTTTCGAAAGATCGTTTTCCTGTTCAAGCGACGGGCTGGTCGACATGTCATCCCAACGTGTCGCAAGAATGTTGGTCGCACCCTTAAGTTCGATCTCATGAAGCTTGGTGGTCTTGTCAGTCCGTTCTAGAACCAGCAGACGGTCATCACCAAGGCCAAGAACTTCGGAAATGCGTGGTGCGTTCTGTTTCTTGGACGGATCGTTGCGGAAGGTCTGCGGATCATCAAGCTGATAGATATATTCGCCAGTCAGCTTTTCCGATGCACGGTCATAAACGAACAGGCGGGTGTTTTTCGCGGCCTTGTAGGCGTCCGCATTCGGGTTCGCCAGCGGGTTCTGAACCATGAAATACAGCTTGGATTCATCTGGTGATGCCGCCATCGATTCAATGCCACGGTTGGTCTGGCGGGTCACCAGAATGGCCGGAAGACCACCGGTCACCTTATAGGCCGCACCGGCAAAATCCTTTTCCGAACCAGCCGGAACGATACGCTGGATCACGGTGCCATCAGATGCAACATGCAGAATGGATGGGCCGTTTTCTTCGCCAATCCAGTAAGAACCATCTGTCAGGCGAATGATGCCTTCGGCGTCGATGGCAGATTCAGACTGAGCAAGCATGTTGCCATTGGCATCAACCGGCTTTTCGGTTTTTGCGACGGTCAGCTTGTTGGTCAACCCGGTCAGTGGAACACCCTTCTGATCCTTGATGGTGATGACGTCCTTGATGTCAAAGCTGCCATCATTGTTCAGGAAAATGGTGTAGATCGACGGCGAGTAATCCGGGGTCGGATAAACGCGCACCTTCTGGCCTTTACAAACCTGATCAGCCGAAACGCCAAGAACGGTTTCCACATCGCCACAGACGAAGTTCGGACCACGGTCAGAAACGGCATAGAACATGTTCGCCGGATCACCCGGACGGCGATACGCACCCGAACCAAGACCAACCGTAAGATCACGTGCCTTGCCGCCATTAACCATCACGGTCGACAGGTTGTTGATCGCACTTTTGGTTTCGAAAACCTTGGCTTCACCAGCCATTGCCGAACCGGCCAGAAGCATTGCCGCAAAGCCGACAACACCGGCTGCAAACGTCCGTTTCATCTTGGAGACCCCCAGAAAAATGTACAAAGAACCCCAGCTCAAGCCCGTTTGATGTTCGAGCGAACTGTGTTCCTGTTCACATTAGAGCGTCTCTGTGACAGTTTGTTTGCGCTTGAGCGTCGTTTTGATGAAACAAATCAGACGCTTATCACCGATTATTTCCAGAAATCTTCGCGTCTTACCGTAAACGTCTCGGAAATGCTGGCATATTCGTGATAGCCAAGCCGGGCAAGCGGTTCAAACAGGGTAATATCGACCATCCCGTCACGGATGATGTCATCATCAATATGCAAACCAACCACGGTTCCAATCACCATACCGCAGGGGCGTTGATCGGGGAATGCGCTTGGCAAATCGACGATCTGATAGACTTCGCATTCCATATGGATCGGTACACCCTTGATCAGGTGCGGTTTAACGCATTTGGCCGGAAGCTTTTCAAGCCCGGCATATTCAAATTCATCTTCACCCGATGGCAGTGGTGATGAGCTGAAATTAAGTTCTTTCAGCATCGCCTTTGGGGCAACACCAACCACAAACTCGCCCGTATCACGCGCATTCTGAAGGCTGTCGACCGAACCACCTGATGAAAACATCACCATCGGCGGAGTGCCCAAAACAGCATTGAAAAACGAATAGGGTGCCAGATTGGGACAGCCATCTTTATCAAGCGTGGAAATCCAGCCAATCGGGCGCGGTGCGACACATGCCTTGAACGGATCGTGTGGAAGATCATGGGCGGTTTTTCCGGGTTCGTAGAACATGTCGATCCTTGGCTGCTAAGCGGGCGCTTGGTCTTTGGCGAATTGGACGATAAGACTAGGTTCGCCTCATGCGCCAGGCAAGGGCATTCTTGTGATTTGGGGATATGAACGGCAATGATCGCAGCCACCGATTTACTGCGCCAACGACTTAGTGAATTACACCCGATTTCCGATGCAAGCTGGAAAGCCGCGATTGATCACCTGACCACCAAAAGCTGGAAGGCGGGTGAGACTGTTTTTGCAGCAGGGGATAGCGATCAGCGGGTCTATTTCATCGCTGATGGTTTGGCACGCTATTACTACATCGATCCGGATGGCCGCGAACGCAACAAATCCATCACTGGCCCCGGCGGTGCCTTGGCCAGCATGGATACCGCGATCAACGGGGTTCCAAGCCCGTTCTTTACCGAAGCCCTGACAGAACTTCGCACTGTTGCCATTACTTATGCCCATCTTGTTATGCTGTCCGAGAAGCATTCGGATTGGGCGGTGGTCGTGCGGCGTCTTCTGGAAATCCTGATACTGAAAAAGGAACGGCGCGAAGCAGAATTTCTGATGCTGTCTGCACGCCAGCGCTATGAGAATTTCATTGCCGAATTTGGATCAGACGCCGGGCGGATTTCACTTCGACAGGTGGCGATGTATCTCGGCATTACCGATGTGGCACTATCACGCATTCGCCGTGAAATGGGCATGACGAATTCCTGATCAGATCGCTTAATCGCTGCTCTTAACCCATGTTAAGGCCGGTGGCCGTCAGGCGGGCATGATGGGCGTCTTCACAAAGGAGACATCCATGCAAAAACTTATTCCGCCCTATCTGTTCTTGTTGCTGCTGATTGTGATCGGCGTAACGGCCCAGCTTTGTTTCATCCGCGACGGCGCACTCGCCCTTAATCCGTGGGGCTTTGTCCCGTTTGTCGGTGGATTGATGTTGGCCGTGAATGCCAAGAAACAATTCCGCAAACAGAAAACAACCGTTGAGACCTTCGATGAGCCTAATGCCATCGTGACTGACGGCCTTTTCCGGCATAGCCGCAATCCGATGTATCTGGGCCTGACGATTTCGCTGATCGGGGCGGCTGTGATCAGCCACTGCGCATTGGCGTTCTTTGCGCCGGTGGCGTTCTTCGTCGTTTGTCAGTTCTGGTACATCGCCCATGAAGAGGCTGTCATGCGAGCCGGGTTCGGCGATGCGTATCGCATCTATTGCGCGCGAACCCGGCGTTGGATCTAGATGATCAGAAGAACCCGTCGATTATAGCGTTACTGACCCGGCGCGTATTCATGTTCGCGGACATGATCCGGGCGGTCAGCCAGATGCAGGCGGGTTTGCGCCATCGGCGTTTCGGCAATGATCTTGCCACGGCGGATGACGAACAGGCGATTTGCCCGCATGCGGATCGCCTCGATCGTGTCGCGGGCTTGCAAGATGACGAAATCGGCATTTTTGCCAACTTCAATGCCATATCCTTCAAGGCCCATGATCTTGGCAGGTTCAGTGGTCACCGCATCAAAGCAGGCCCGGATATCATCGCGCGAGGTCATTTGCGCCACGTGAAGTCCCATCGATGCGACTTCCAGCATGTCGCCCGACCCCATCGAATACCAGGGATCCATCACGCAATCATGACCGAACGCCACCGTAAGCCCGGCCTTGCGCAGCTCCGGAACACGGGTCATGCCGCGACGCTTGGGATAGGTGTCATGACGGCCCTGAAGGGTGATGTTGATCAGCGGATTGGCGATGGCGGAAACTTCGGCTTCGGCCATCAGGGCGATCAGCTTGGAGACATAATAGTTATCCATCGAATGCATTGATGTCAGGTGTGATCCGGCAACACGTCCCTGAAGCCCCAGACGCTGCGTTTCATAAGTCAGCATTTCGATATGGCGCGACAGCGGATCATCGGACTCATCGCAATGCATATCGACCATAAGCCCACGATCAGCCGCCATTTCGCACAGTTCTTTGATGCTTTGTGCGCCGTCCGCCATAGTGCGTTCGAAATGCGGAATGCCGCCAACAACATCAACACCCTTATCCAGCGCACGGATGGTGTTTTCCTTCGCCGTTTTACTTCGCAGATAACCATCCTGCGGGAAGGCAACCAGTTGCAGATCAAGGTAAGGCGCGACCTGCTTTTTGACTTCCAAAAGTGCATCAACCGCAAGCAACCGGTCATCGCAAACGTCAACGTGGCTGCGGATTGCAAGAAGGCCCTTTGATACTGCCAGATCGCAATATTTCAGCGCGCGTTCAATCACGGCCTCGGCTGTCAGAAGCGGTTTAAGCTCCCCCCACAATGCGATGCCTTCAAGCAAAGTCCCCGATTCATTCATGCGCGGCAGACCAAGTGACAAGGTCGCATCCATATGGAAATGGCTGTCAACAAAGGGCGGGCTGACCAGCATGCCACCGCAATCAAGAACCTCGACCGCCGGCACATCGATATGTTCGGCGATCTCGATGATCTTGCCGTTCTGACACGCGATATCAACGCCACTCGGACCGTTGGCGATATTGGCGTTTTTCAGGATCAGATCGGGTTGCATGGCATCATCCTTGGTCTGGTGGAGGCAGTCTTGAAACAGTCGGTCGCGCTTAACGCTGGCCTTTGAACCATGGCACAAGAAGCGCCTTGGGGTAATCGGCCTTACGCGCCACGACGATAAGGGCAATGATCGACAGGATATAGGGCATCATCAGGAAAACCTGCGATGGCAGGAATGCACCCACTTCGGTTTGCAGGCGCACCTGAAACGCATCAAACGCGCCAAACAGCAACGCACCGATCAACGCCTTGCCGGGCCGCCAGCTGGCAAAGACAGTCAGGGCAATACAAACCCAGCCACGCCCATTGATCATGCCAAAGAAGAACGCATCAAAGGCCGACATGGTCAGAAACGCACCGCCAAGCGCCATTAATGATGAGCCGACAACAACCGCGCCAATGCGAAGGCCGTAAACCGATAACCCTTGCGCCTCGACCGACGATGGATTGTCGCCAACAGCGCGGATCGCAAGGCCAAGCGGGGTGCGATACAAAACCCAACCGGTCACAAACACCAGTACCAGCGCCAGGATCGTCATCGCCGTTTGCGAAAACAGCGCCTGACCAATGAATGGCAGTTCGGACAGGAGCGGGATATCAAGCGGACGGAACGGCTCAATACGCGGCGGCGATGAAACGTCGGGCAGGGCCGTGCGGTATGTGAAGTATGAAAGGCTGGTGGCAAGCAACGTCACGCCAATGCCCGATACATGCTGGCTCAGGCCCAGCGGCACGGTCAGGATCGCATGGATAAGACCAAAGAACGCCCCGGCAAGGGCAGCAACCAAAACACCACCCCAAAGCCCCGCGCCCAGCCAAACGGCCATCCAACCGGCCATCGCACCGGCGGTAAAGATACCCTCGATCCCAAGGTTAAGAACGCCAGCACGTTCGCAAACAAGTGCACCCAAAACGCCAAAGATCAACGGGGTCGCGATGCGAATGGCGGCTTCCCAGAAGCTGGCGGCCAGAAGAATATCAATGATTTCCATGGTCTTTCCCCTTAACCCTGCGCCGATTTGCGATCAAAGTGAACCTTGAACCGGGTCAGGAACCCGCCGATCAAAACGCACAGCAGTGCCATGGCAACGATTAGATCGGCCAGATAGCTTGAAACACCAATCGCGCGGCTCATGGAATCTGCACCAACGAAAACGGACGCGACAAACAGGGCCGATGCAATCACGCCAATCGGTGACAGGCGGGCCAGCATGGCAACGACAATCCCGGCATAGCCATAACCCGGCGACAGGTCAGTTGCGAGGTAACCACGCGTGCCAGCCACTTCTGACACCCCCGCAAGTCCGGCCAAGCCACCTGAAAGGGCAGCAACAAGGATCATGGTTTTGGTAACCGAAATGCCGGAAAACTTGGCGGCCGCAGCATTTTCACCAACTGCACGGATTTCAAATCCCCACACAGTTCGTTTGACGAAAACAGCCAAGGCGATCGCGCAACACAGCGCAATGATCAGGCCAATGTGGACCCGCATGCGTTCGAGAAGCGGCGGAAAGATCGCACTATCAATGATCGGTTCTGACTGTGGCCAGCCCATCGACATCGGGTCTTTAAGCGCACCTTCAAGCATCATCTGCACAAACAGCAAAACGATGAAGTTCAAAAGCAAGGTGGTGACGACTTCGTCCACACCAAGGCGGGTCTTCATCAAGGTCGGGCCGATCAGCATCACTGCACCAGCGACCATACCGGCAATGACGATCAGTGGGATCATGATCCAGTTCGGACCATCAACTACACCGGCACCAACCGCAACGGCGGCCAATGCACCCATGTAGAGCTGACCTTCAGCACCAATGTTCCAAAGCTTTGCACGAAAGGCGATGGCGGCCGCAAGACCCGTCAGGATCAGGGGTGTTGCACGCGTCAGCATCTCAGATGTTGAAAACACCGACCCAAACGCACCCGTGATCATGAGACCATAGGCCTTCAGGATCGGTGCATCGGCCAAGGCAAGCGGAATGGCAGCCAACAAAATGGCGATGGCCGCGGCAATCACAGGCACGCCATAAACCAAAACAGGGCCGGGGTTGGTGCGGGGTTCAAAGCGGATCATGCCGTTTCTCCCGAATTGGTGGTATCGGCATGCGGAGCCTTTTTCTGTCCGGCCATCATCAGGCCAAGCTCAGATCGATCAATGCTGTCAGTCGCCATTGGGTCGGTGATGTGACCGGCATGAATGACGGCAATCTGATCGGAAATGGTCAGAAGTTCGTCCAGATCCTCGGAAATCAGGATCACGGCAGCACCGTTTTGCCGTGCTTCGAGCAGGCGACGATGGACTTCGGATTGCGCACCAACATCAAGGCCGCGTGACGGCTGATTGGCCAAAATCAGTTTCGGCGATTTTTCCAAAACACGGGCGAGAATAAGCTTCTGGATATTGCCGCCTGACAGAAGACGGGCAGGTGCATCCGGCCCCGGGCAGCGCACATCATAATCCGTGATCGCATGTTCGGCACGTTTGCGAATGGCGTCAAAATCAAGGAAGCCGAATTTCTGATAATCAGGATTTCGGACATCTTCGATGGCGATGTTTTCAGCCACCGTCATTGATCCGACCATGCCGTCGTGGTGGCGGTCTTCGGGGATGCGGGCGATGCCGTTTTGCGCAAATTTGTGCGCATCAAATTTGGTAACTGTCTCGCCGAAAATCTCGACCGTGCCTTGATCCGGTTTATCAAGGCCTGCAATCAATTGCGCCAAAGCCGCCTGACCATTGCCTGATACTCCGGCGATGCCAAGAATTTCGCCTTCACGGGCGGTGATATTTACCCCATGCAGGGATCGGCGTGAATCACCGCGATCAATCGTCACATCCGAAAGTTTGATAACCGGCTTGCCCGGTTCACGTGCCGTACGGCGGCTGACCGGGACTTCACGGCCAACCATCAGTTCGGCGATGGAGCGATGATCGGCATCGCTGGTCATCATTTCGCCGACTTTCTTGCCGCCGCGCAAAACCGCAATACGGTGCGATACGGCAAGAACCTCGGCCAGTTTGTGGGCAATGATGATCACGGCTAGACCATTTGCGGCAAGCTTGCGCAGGATGGCAAACATGCTGTCGGCTTCTTGTGGTGTCAGAACCGCGGTTGGTTCATCAAGCACAAGTAATCTGGCATCGCGATAAAGCGCTTTCAGGATTTCAACGCGCTGCTTTTCACCAACGGTCAGTTTGTGCACCGGCTGGTCGAGATCGACATTCAAGCCCGATCCGGCCATCAATTCGCCGAGCTTGGCGCGTGCCTTGGTGCGGTCGCGACGCAGGCGGAAAATCGGCTCCGTCCCAAGGACGATATTATCAAGCCCGGTCAGGTTTTCAGCCAAAGTAAAATGCTGATGAACCATGCCGATCCCGGCATCAAGGGCAGCCTGCGGGGCGCCCGGTTCGAGTTGTTCAAGATCACCATTGCTATTGGCGACCGTAACGGTGCCTTCATCTGCAACATAGTGACCGAACAAAATGTTCATCAATGTGGTTTTGCCCGCGCCATTTTCGCCAAGCAGGGCGACGATTTCGCCGCGATGGACCGTCAGGTCGATGGCGTCATTGGCAATCAACGGGCCGAATTTCTTGGTGACCCCTGCCAGTGACAGCAGAAGTTCCGGGGACGTTTCAGGTGATGTGTGCGCAGCAGATGACATCCGGGAATTCCGTTTTGTTTTTATGCGTCACGCTGTGGGGCGATAAGGCGATATTTCGATGGGACGGTTTGATCAGGTGACCAGAAATAGGCGGGATCTGATCAAACGAGAAAGGGCAGTTCGGCTTTTATACCGAACTGCCCAATCAGTTCACGGAAATCTTACATCGAAGATTTCGGCTCTTCGTCGTTCACTTCTACGGTGAAGGAACCGTCAAGGATCTCGGCCTGTTTGGCTTCGACTTTGGCAACGGTGCCATCCGGAAGCAGGCTTCCATCCAGAACAACCGAACCGCCACCGAATTCCATGTAGCTGAACTTGCCGTAATCTTCGGCTTTGAATTCACCGGCTTTGACCGCTTCGATCGCGTGATCGATGGTCGCTTCCATGTGCCAAAGCGCTGAACCAAGAATGGTGCCCGGATAATCAGCTGCCGTGTCGATCACGTTGCCAACGGCCAGAATGCCGCGTTCCTTGGCCGCATCCGATACGCCGAAACGCTCGGCATACATGATGTCAGCACCCTTATCGATCATCGCAAAGGCTGCTTCTTTGGCCTTGGGCGGGTCGTACCAGCTGTTGATGAAGGTCACCATAAACTCAACATCCGGATTGACCGATTTGGCACCTGCCATGAAGGCATGCATCAGACGGTTTACTTCCGGGATGGCAAAGCCACCGACCATGCCGATCTTGTTGGATTTCGATGCTGCACCGGCAGCCATGCCAACAAGGTAGGACGGTTCATGAATGAAGTTATCAAAGACCGAGAAGTTCTCGCCATCCGGGGCAAAGCTTGACCCCATCAGGAAGGCTGTTTCCGGGTAATCAGCGGCGACTTTGCGGGCCGCGCGTTCAACGCCGAACACTTCACCAACAATCAGGTTGGAGCCGTTTTCGGCATATTCGCGCATGACGCGCTCATAGTCGGTATTGGCAACGTTTTCAGAAAACTCATAGGAAATGTCGCCACGTTTCTTGGCAGCGTTCAGCGCCTTGTGGATACGCGATACCCACTGCTGTTCGACCGGAACGGTGTAGATCGCAGAAACTTTTAGCGGATCAGCCGCCTGTGCCGGCGTGCCAAAGCCAAACGAAACCACGGCTGCTGCGGCAGCAACGGCCGATAGCAAGGCGCGGCGGGAAAGGCGGAAAGTACCAGACTTCATGATGTCCCCCTGCAGGTTATTACCGTTATGCGAAGTTCAACTTTTATGCATAGATTGTGGGCAGATTGTATACACGATCAGAAAAGAGGCAAAGCCTGTTCTGTCCAAATGGTCAGTTTTTCTCGGTTGGCCTAAGTATTTGGGAATGCGCCCGGAATTTACGATATCCATGGCGTGTATTAGATCGAATTTTATCATCTTAAAGATGATTGATCGTGATGGGGCCTGCATTTTTTGGGCGTTGCGGGCTGGGCAATCTGCGGAGTCCGCTCGGTCTGACCAGTCGTTTGCGCTATGGGGTGCGAAACGGGTTCCATGGTCAAAATCTTCCGGTTTTTGGACCATACCGGTTAAGATTGTCTAAACGGATCACGCACTTTCTAACACAATGCGAATCCTTGAAAAATTTCGGAGTCGGTTAACTCTTTCATTAACTATTTCGGTTGATGCTTTCATCAAGATTTCAAGGGGGAACCTAGAAGGCATCATGACAAAAAAGACATCTTTACCACTTGATCAGGTCCTGGTCGGCGATTGCATCGAACTGATGAACAGCCTGCCGGAGAAATCCGTTGATCTGATCTTTGCCGATCCGCCCTACAACCTTCAGCTTGGCGGCGATCTTCTGCGCCCGAACAATTCCAAGGTCGACGCTGTTGACGATCATTGGGACCAGTTTGACAGCTTCCGTCACTATGACGAGTTCACCCGCGACTGGCTGACCGCAGCCCGCCGCGTGCTGAAGGATACCGGCGCGATCTGGGTGATCGGTTCGTATCACAACATTTACCGTGTTGGTAACACGCTCCAGGACATCGGTTATTGGATCCTCAATGACATCGTCTGGCGTAAAACCAACCCGATGCCGAACTTCCGCGGCAAACGTTTCTGCAACGCGCATGAAACGCTTCTGTGGTGCTCGAAAAGCGAAGAGCAAAAGGCAATCACCTTTAACTACGAAGCGATGAAGCAGCTCAATGAAGGCCTGCAGATGCGCTCTGACTGGTTGATGCCGATCTGCTCTGGTTCGGAACGCCTTAAGGATGACAAGGGCAAGAAGGTCCATCCGACCCAGAAGCCCGAAGCACTTCTTCAGCGCGTTCTGATGGCAACCACCCGTCAGGGTGATGTGGTTCTTGACCCGTTCTTTGGTACCGGCACCACCGGTGCGGCAGCCCGTCGTCTGGGTCGTCACTTCATCGGTCTTGAGCGTGAAGAAACCTATGCCGAAGCGGCACGTGATCGCATTGCCAAGGTCCAGATGCTTGATGGCGAAAGCCTTGAGATGACCGAATCGAAACGCTCTTTGCCGCGGATTCCGTTCGGTGCCGTCATCGAACGTGGCCTGCTGTCGCCGGGCGACAAAATCTATGACAACCGTGGCAATGTTGCTGCGATGGTCCGTGCGGATGGCTCGATCAGCCATAAGGACAATGCCGGTTCGATCCATCAGATCGGCGCGCATGTTCAGGGCGCACAGGCTTGTAATGGTTGGACTTATTGGCATTACAAGTGTGACGGACGTCTGGTTTCGATCGACAATCTGCGCAGTCAGTTGCGCAAGGAAATGGGTCAGGTCCCCGCCTGATCCTGATCGGGGAAACCCGGTTAAATCATTGATGCCTCAAAGCCGGCGTGGTGTGAAAACCCGCCGGCTTTTGCTTTCTTCAAAAAAAATTGCTATATGTATGAGACGAAAGATTATCCGTAAGGATAGATGGAGTGCGTTATGCAAGCAGGTGCAGTAGGTGGTGCAAGTTATGCACCCAATCCGGTTCAAGTTCAGCAGGCGACAGCGCCGATTGCTGAAACGGGCAGTAATGACCTGAATTCTCCGCCGACACAGCGGATTGAGCAAACAGCAGAAACTGAAACTTCGCAGCAGGCTGCACCAACCCCGACCGAAGGTCGTGGACAGGTGATCGATATCTACGCCTGATCGCGCCGCGCAAGTCACAAAAGAAAAGGCCCGTGGATCATCTCCACGGGCCTTTTCAATTTCGCGGGCTGTTTTCCGATCAGCGATACTTCAATGCATGGCGCACGATCTTTTTCATCACGGTCGGCAGGGCAAAGTCCGAAAGCCCGTCAATCGTTGTCCAACTACCGTCAAGCTGCTTTGCCTGATCTGGTGAAATCGTTGTCGCCAGTACACTGACATTGAGATGGAAATGTGTGAAGGTATGCCCGACCGTCCCATCAAGTTCTGACCATTGGGCTTTGATGGGCGCTTCGGACAGCATCACATCATCGGGCGCATCAATTGCGCGCCAGTCACTTCCCGGTATCTCGTAAAGGCCCCCCAGCAATCCCTTTTCCGGACGACGGCGTATCAGAATGCGGCCATCATCTTCACGCCGGATCCAGAAGGCGTATCCCACACGGGTGGGTTTGGGTTCTTTCTTGCGCTTTTTCGGAAGATCCGGGGCGATGCCCGATTTGCGTCCTTCGCAATCGGCTTGCCACGGGCAAATGCCACAGGCCGGATTGCGCGGTGTGCAGATGGTGGCGCCCAAATCCATCAGCGCCTGGGCGTAATCGCCGGGGCGGTTTGACGGTGTCAGCGCAGATGACTTTTCCTTGATTTCCGGTTTGACGTCGGGAAGCGGGGTTTCAAGCGCGAACAAACGCGAAATCACACGTTCGATATTGCCATCGACCGGGCTTGCGTGACGGTTAAAGGCAATGGCGGCAACCGCGCAGGCGGTATAGGGACCAATACCGGGCAGCTTTAACAAGCCTTCCTCGGTATCGGGAAACACGCCGTCATACTTGGTTGCAACGACCTTTGCGCATTTATGCAGATTGCGCGCACGGGCGTAATATCCCAACCCTTGCCAAGCATGGAGAACATCATCAAGTTCCGCATTGGCAAGATCGCTCACCGTCGGCCAGCGATTCAAGAATGCTGCGAAATAGGGACCGACAGTTTGCACCGTGGTTTGCTGCAGCATGATTTCGCTAAGCCAGACGTGATAGGGATTGGGCGTATCGCCCGGTTCGGAGCGCCACGGCAAGGTGCGGTGATGGCGATCATACCATTCCAGCATGGTGTGGCCGAGGCGATCTATGTCCTGAGTGGTGAAATGCACGGCGTTCCCGTGTTATGTTGGTTTTGAAACATGCAGACCCTACGGAAGAAGCGGGCGTGAGCAAGAAAAAAGATACGGCTGATACGAAAACCACACGCGCAATGGATCAGGCAACTGATCCGGTTGCGGCAAAAAACGCGGCCAGAAAAAAGCAAAATATCACACCAATGGGCAGTTCCGAACGCCGCATGGGCCTGCGCAATGTCGCCCCACTAGTGGGGAACCTGACCAGACCGCTGGTGCGTAAACGCGGCTTCTTCCAGACCGAGATCATTTTACATTGGGCGGAAATCGTCGGGCGCGACCTTGAACAATTTACCATGCCGCTCAAATACACCCCGCCGCCCAAGGAGAGCATCGCCGGTGGGACGCTTCTGATCCGGGTGGTTGGGCCGGTCGCGCTTGAACTTCAACATCGCATGCCGCAAATCATCGAACGGGTGAACAGCTATTTCGGCTATCGCGCCGTGAACAAGATCACCATGCTTCAGGGGGATATTTCCCGTCCCGAACGCACAGTACATATCCCAACCAATGTACCCGAAGGCGAAATCACCAAAACCAGCGAAGAAAATCTGGCAAAGATCGAAGATCCGCATCTGCGCGAAGTACTAACGCGATTGGGGCGTCACATAGCCGGGGCCAGTGGCGGTTTGAAGCCAAAAGGCGATAAAAAGTAGCCATCCGGGCAACCGGGATTTCATCACGCAATGGTGTTTGGTCAAAGGCCTGATCAATAGGCAAAGTTCGGCATCGAATTCGGGCCAAATATCGAATCAGTTTCCTGAAATGAACGATCACGGAGTTGCCGCATTTGCGGGCCAACTTGGCGACTCGTTGGTGCAATAGCTGTTTTGGGGCGCGTGTTGACTCCCGCGCTGCAACAGGCTTGTAATCACAAAACTTTGTTTTAACGGAGGTTTCCTTGCTAAAGGCGGTTAAGTTTCTTGCAGGTGCGTTTCTGATTGCGCTTGGCGTATCGGCTACCCATCAGGCACATGCGACTGAATGGAAAGAACATGTACTGGGTGACGAGAATGCACCGGTCACGATGATCGAATATGCGTCTCTTACCTGCCCGCATTGCGCAGCGTTCCACAATGAAACCCTGCCTGAGATCAAGGAAAAGCTGATCGATACCGGCAAGCTGAAACTGATCTTCCGCGACTATCCGCTTGATGGCGTTGCTCTTCGTGCCGCGGCGATCGCGCAGTGCGCGGGCGATGATCGTTACTTTGGCGTTCTGGGCATGCTGTTCAAATCCCAGATGACCTGGGCACGTTCCGAAGACCCGATTGGTGCGATCAAGGAAGTTGTTCGTTTCGGCGGCATGACCGGTGATGCGGTTGATGCCTGCATCAATGATCAGCCAATGATCGAAGCCATCGTGGCATCGCGCATGAAGGGTGAGCAGGAATTCAACGTTTCCTCCACGCCGAGCTTCATCCTTGATGGTGAAACCATTGCCGGTGCACGCGACGCTGAATTCTTCATCGAAAAAGTCGAAGACCTTATCGACTAATCAAAACAAATCTGCCGGATACCGCGCCTGCGGTGTCCGGCATCAGGGGCAGAGGTCGGACCGGGGGACATGATTGGTCCAGTTTAAATCGCTAAAGCTGACGGGGTTTAAATCCTTCGTCGATTCAACAGATTTATTGGTTGAAGACGGGCTGACAGGTGTTGTCGGCCCGAATGGCTGTGGCAAATCCAATCTTGTTGAAGCGCTGCGCTGGGTGATGGGCGAAACATCAGCCAAGCAGATGCGCGGCTCCGACATGTCCGACGTTATCTTTGGCGGGACATCGTCCCGTCCTGCCCGAAACGTTGCCGAAGTTTCCGTGACGCTTGATAACAGCTCACGCAAGGCCCCGGCGATGTTCAATGATTTTGACATGCTTGAAGTTACCCGCCGCATCGAACGTGGCGGTGGATCGAACTACAAGGTCAATGGCAAGGATGTCCGTGCACGTGACGTCCAGTTGCTGTTTGCCGATGCTGCGACCGGTGCGCGATCAAACGCGATGGTGTCCCAGGGCAAAATTGGCGCGCTCATCGGTGCCAAACCGATCCAGCGTCGCCTGATCCTCGAAGAAGCTGCCGGCATCACGGGCCTTCATTCACGCCGCCACGAGGCGGAACTGCGTCTTAAAAACGCCGAACAGAATATGGAGCGTCTTGAAGACGTTCTCGTTCAGCTTGATGGACAAATCGCGTCGCTGCAAAAGCAGGCCCGTCAGGCCGAACGTTATCGCAAGCTTTCCGAAAGCATCCGCCAGACCGAGGCATTGCTGTTCCACATCCGCTGGACCGAAGCACAGAAACGCCAAAACGATGCGCGCGAATTGCTGGTGGCGGGCGAAAGTGCTGTGCGTGATCTGACATCTTCGGTGACTGAGGCGACCACGGTTCAGGCCCATATCGCCGCAAGCCTGCCCGATCTTCGCAAAAAAGAAGCCGATGCAGCCGCAGCCCTTCAGCGTCTTTTGATCGAACGCGAAGGCCTTGATAAGGACAAGGCGCAGATTGAAATGCAGATGACCCAGCTTCGCGGGCGCATCCAGCAGATCGATGCCGACCTTGCCCGTGAGGCGGAACTTGCCAGTGACGCACAGGGTGCTTTGGAAAAGCTCAAACGTGAACGCGAAGAACTGCGCGAAGCACAGGGCGGCGAAGATGACGAACTTGATGAAGCCAAGGAAATCGCCGCGGAAAAGGCAATCCGGGTCGAAGAGCTTGAAGGTGCTGTTGATGCACTGACCAACAAGGTCGCCGAGGAAGAAGCCCGCCTTAAATCCGTGCAACAGCGCCTGAGCGAGCTTAATACACGTCGCAACCGTTTGACCGAACGTCATGACGAAGCGGTCGCCAAGCTTGACGATATCCGCATTGAAGCTGACTTCACCGAAGCCCTTGAAGAAGCAAACATGCATCTTGAAGAGTGCGAAGAACTTTGCGAACAGCGCAAAATGGCGGTCGAAGAAGCCGAGATGCGCCTGGCGGAAATGCGTGATCGTGAAGACGGCCTGAAAACGGCTGAAAGCGATGCACGTGATGCACTGCGCGATGCCGAAAGTCGTAAGGCCCGCCTGATGGCGGAAATCGAAGCGCTTGAAAGCCTGCTTAAGGGCGGCGATGACGATAAATATCCCGGCGTGATCGAAGATATCTCGGTGCAAAGCGGGCTTGAACTCGCCATGGCAGCCGCCCTTGGCGAAGACCTTGATGCGCCAGATGCCATTGATGCCGCCATGCATTGGTCGGTGATTGATCCGGCATCGGATGATCCGGCCTTGCCAGATGGCGTGAGTGCGCTGGCAAAGTTCGTCGAAGCACCCTCATTGCTAAACCGTCGTCTGTGGCAGATCGGCATTGTCGATGACGAAGCGACCGGCAATTTCCTGTCCAAAAACCTTAAGGTCGGGCAGCGTTTGGTGTCGCGCGAAGGTGCACTTTGGCGTTGGGATGGTTATCGCATTTTGGCTGGTGCCGAACTTCCGGCGGCTGTGCGTTTGCGTCAACGCAATCGCCTTGAAGAACTGCGTGGCGAGCTGGAAGAAGCCGATGCCGTGGTTGAGGCAGCCCTTGAGCGATCCGAAATCGCCAGTGAAAATGTCGAACGGCTTGATGAGGAAATTGAAGCAGCGCGCACCGGTGAACAAGAAGCCCATCGCGCGGTTCGCGAAGCCGAAAACACTTTGTCCCGGGCACGCGAAGAAATCGCCAATATCAAACGTGATGCCAGCGCAATCGAAAGCCGCCTTCAAAACGCCGAAGAAGCCGAAAAGCGCGCCAAGCAAGACCTTGACGAGGTCATTGCCGAACAGGAAGAGCTGTCTGCCCTGCCAGAGGAAAGCAGCGAAGGCCTGATGGAAATCAAGGCGGAAATGATCGAGCAGCGCGCAAATCTTGCTGATGCGCGCGCCGATCAGATGGAAGCCAGAAGCATGCTCGAACGCATGCAAAGTGCGATGTCAGGGCGTCGCAAGCGTCTTGAATTCGTTGAAAACGAAATTGCGACCTGGAACGAACGTGCTTCGGGTGCGGGCGAACGTGTTGCGCAATTGCGCGAACGCCAGGAAGAAGCCCGCATGGAGATCGAGGAGCTTGAACTCAAGCCCGAAGAGATCGAAGAACGCCGTGCGATCCTGTCTGACCGGATCGAACTTTCTGATCAGACGCGAAAAGATGCCGCCGACGAACTGCAAAAGGCTGAAAACGCGCAGCGCGAAGCCGACCAGACCCTTAAAGAAGCCGAACAAAAACTGGCCGAAGCTCGCGAAGGGCGTGTGCGTTGTGAAGCATTGCTCGAACAGGCCGAACAGCATCGCCGTGATTTGATTGAACGTATCCGCGAACGCGTTAATGCAACGCCTGATCAGTTGGTCGAGCTTGGCCAGATTGACCTGACCAAGGATCTGCCAAGCGAAGGCGATATCGATGCCCGCCTGCAACGCCAATCGCGCGAGCGTGAAAATCTGGGCGCGGTCAACCTGCGCGCCGAAGTCGAATTGGCCGAGATGCAGGAACAGAAAGACACGATGGTGTCTGAACGCGATGATTTGATTGCTGCCATTGATAAGCTGCGCAATGGCATCAATCAGCTCAACCGCGAAGCCCGCGCACGCCTGAAAACGGCGTTTGATGAAGTGGATAAACACTTCCAGCAACTGTTCGTCCGCCTGTTTGGCGGGGGCGGTGCGCATCTGATGCTGACCGAGGCAGACGACCCGCTTGAAGCCGGGCTTGAGATCATGGCATCCCCGCCGGGTAAAAAGCTTCAGCATCTTTCACTGTTGTCCGGTGGTGAACAGGCACTGACCGCGGTTGCATTGCTGTTTGCAGTGTTCCTGACCAATCCGGCACCGATTTGCGTCCTCGATGAGGTTGACGCACCGCTTGATGACGCGAACGTTGATCGTTTCTGTAAGCTGCTCGAAGCAATTGGCCGTCACGCCAATACCCGTTTCCTCGTCATTACCCACCATCGTATGACGATGGCCCGCATGAACCGGCTGTTTGGTGTTACAATGGCCGAACGTGGTGTTTCGTCGCTGGTGTCGGTCGATCTGCATCAGGCAGAAGTCTATTCCAAAAAAGAACAGACCGAACTCGATTTCAGCGCCTAAGCTGGTTCGTCGAAATCCGGGGCCTATTAACATTCTGATAGGGTCGGGGTGTTACACCTCAATGAAACACTAATGTAGCGAAGGCCCTGATGTCCCAAAAAGTGCGTGAACTCTATGAACAGTTTCCCTATCCACTGCGCGATCCGCAGCAGGAAAAAGACCGTTTATTGATGCCACCACTCGATACGCTTTCGCGGGTCAATCATTACTGTTTTGGCGGAACGCGCGATATCGATGCTGGCTTTCGCGCCCTTGTCGCGGGCGGTGGCACCGGCGATGCCATGATCTGGCTTGCCGAGCAGCTGCGCGACGTTGATGGGTCGGTGACCTATCTTGAACCATCTTCGGCCAGCACCAAGGTCGCGCGCGCCCGGGCCGAAGCCCGCGGCTTGACCAATGTGACCTATGTAAATCAAACGATCTCGGATTTTGCGAGATCAAAACCCGAACCGTTTGATTACATAAATTGTGCTGGCGTGCTTCACCACCTTGAAGACCCCGAAGAAGGCCTTCGTGATCTGACATCGGTGCTGAAGGCCGATGGCGCGATGGGTGTCATGGTCTACGGCGAACATGGGCGTCTTGCGGTGACTGAATGGCGCAAGATGATCGAACCTCTTTTGGCGGGCAAAGACCTTGTTGAACAGCTCGCCATGACGCGCAAGCTGCTCGCAACCTTGCCCGACGATAACATGCTGCTCAAAATGGGCGGTGGCCCTGGCTTCATCAAAGGGCTTCTGGAAAACGATCCGGAAATCGTTGATTTGCTGCTCCATCCCGTCGAATGCGCTTATGACGTTCATGCCGTTTATGATTTCGCAGCTTCTGCCGGGTTAAATGTTGCGGCCTTTACCGGCTTCTTTGGCTTTGGTGGCACCGGCAAGGCCCATTACAGCATCGAAAACCTGATCCGTGATCCGGGCCTGATGCGCGAATTGGCGGCCAAGCCCCTTCGGGATCAGCAGGCATTTTGCGAACGCTTTAGCGGGGCGATGCCCCTTCATGCATTCTATCTGACGCGTGAGGACAAAGGGCAATCGACCGAAGCATTGCCTGATGGCGAACTCGCCCCCTATTTCTTTGTCCCGCCCAGCAAAACCTTCTTTGATGATCTGGTATCGCTGGCTGGTCAGCCGGTCCTGATCGAAGATGGAACCGGCAATGCAGTTGATCTGACCGGTGGGCCGGATCTGGCACGGTTGCTGGCTGTGTTTGATGGCAAGAATAGTGTGGCTGATATCGTCAAGATTCTGCGTGACGAGATTCTTGCCAAACAGCCGATCGATATGAACTCGATCGCGATTAATACGCTTGGGGCGGTATGGGCCCTGTTTCACAAGTTCGACTGGATGTTGGCGGCCAAACCGGGCGGTTGGCAGAAAACGGATGGCGAACGCGTATTGAGTGTTCGCAAGGTCTAGAGCACGTCGCGTTTAATCTGCACCATTTTGCCGGAGACCGTCTTCTGTCGCACAAGGAAATATCCGCAGAGCGTAGCGGGGCTACGGTCAAGGATCCTGACGCAGTAGGGTGGAAGACGGTCCCGGCCCGAAGGGTTTGATTCTGGCGACGTTTCGCGGCGTTACACCGCTTGACCGATGCGCCGCATCGCTCTGCACACTGTGCCTTGCCAAACGGTTCGCCAAAAACAAACAAAATGATACAGATTAAACGCGACGTGCTCTAAGGCGAGCGAACCTGATTCCCCTCATCGTTATGTGCCACGGTGAATCGGCGTAACCAAATGCCGATCATCAGCCTTTCATGCTGTCATGGGTGGGGAAAACGCGTCTGTTTTCGTGAAAATGTCTGATCTTGTTGAATTTAGATTGTACCGTAATCAGCATTACCATTTTGCGCCAAATGCATGAGAACCAAGGGAAACCGCCGGTTGCAAGCGTGTTTCCCAACCAGCGGCAGCAATATTCGACTGCGACTATTGCCTAACGTCAAAAGTGTTTTCCTTCACATTTTGCCATTTAAGTGGCTGAAAAATAAAACAAATATGGTGTTTTAGCTTCTCCTGTCAGGTGGGGTTTTACAGCTTGACAGCCCATGGGGTGCTAAGTATGTTGCCCGCGCATTTCCTTGCGACGTTTGCAAGGTTGCCAAAGCGGGGTTCACGACAATGAGCGATGACAAAGATCGCGCTTCATTAGAAGAGCTTGAAAGCAAGCTGGCAGCTGTAGCAGGTAAACGCGAAGAACTGCATAGCCCGAAACGGGCGACCGGCAAACCATCCCAAGGGATGGCGCTTGGCATGAGGATTTCGGCGGAAATGATCGCTGCTGTCCTCGTTGGCTTGCTGATCGGCTGGGCGCTGGACCGGGTGCTTGATACGACGCCTTGGCTGCTTGTTCTGTTCGTTTTGCTCGGAGCAGGTGCCGGAGGCTTGAACGCTTATCGCGTTGCCAAGGGGTACGACAGTGCTGTCGGACTTGGTCGTGCGATGGGGGAGCGCAAGCAGGGGAACGGGGATTAACCTCGAACCCTTATAATATTGAGCGAGGATTACGGTGGCTGGACCGCTAGAGCAGTTTGAGATCAAGCCCCTTGCCGAAATGGCGATTGGTGGCGTTGATGTTTCCTTCACCAACTCCGCAGTTTGGATGGTGATCGCAGCCGTTCTCGTAACAGGCTTCATGACGCTTTCGATGCGTCGCGGTGCACTTGTTCCGGGACGTTGGCAGGGTGCTGCCGAGGTGATGTACGAATTCGTCGCCAATATGCTCAAAGACAACGTTGGTAGCGCTGGTCGCAAATATTTCCCGTTCGTCTTTACGCTGTTTATGTTTGTTCTGTTCGGGAACCTTCTTGGTATGATCCCGGGCAGCTTTACCTTTACGAGCCACATCGCTGTGACCTTTGCGATGGCTCTGGTGATCTTCATCGGTGTGACGGTTATCGGTTTCGTGCGTCATGGTACGCATTACCTCCGGATGTTCTTCCCGGAAGGTGCTCCGATTGCAACCGCGATCATTCTGATCCCGATTGAAATCATCTCCTATTTCTCTCGTCCGTTCAGCCTGGCGATCCGACTGTTTGCGAACATGACCGTCGGCCACATCATGCTGAAAGTTATCGGTGGGTTCGTTGGCCTGATTGGCATTCTCGGCGTGCTTCCCTTTGCTTTGCTGACGGGGATTACTGTTCTGGAGTTCGGCATTGCTGCGCTTCAGGCTTATGTCTACACAATTCTCACCTGCATCTATCTCCATGATGCAATCCACATGCACTGATGTGTGTGGTTTGGTGTGATCTCTTCTGATTGCCTTTAAGAAATTCGAAAGGGTGAAGTTATGGAACTCGATGCTGCTAAGATGATCGGTGCTGGCCTGGCTGCTATTGGCATGATTGGTGCCGGTATCGGTGTTGGTAACATCTGGTCGAGCCTGATTGCGACTGTTGGCCGTAACCCGGCTGCAAAAGGCGACGTTGAACTGTATGGCTGGATCGGCTTTGCTGTTACCGAAGCTATTGCACTGTTCGCACTCGTCGTTGCGCTGATCGTTCTGTTCGGCTAATCGGCGCCTTTTGCGCGAATACACGGCCCGGCGAGGGACCCCCTCGCCGGCGTCGTTGAATTCGGGAGTAGGCTATGCCGCAGTTTGATATTACGTCGTTCTCTGAGCAGATTTTCTGGCTGTTCGTTATTTTTGGCATTCTGTATTTCCTGATGTCAAAAGTCGCACTGCCGAAAGTCGGTGAAGTTCTGGAACGCCGTCAAAAAAACATCGAAGACAACCTTGGCAAGGCTCGGGCGTTGAAAGACGAAACCGATGCCGCCATCGCGAAATACGAGGCTGCTTTGGCAGAAGCTCGTGAAGCCGCCCAGGCTGACATTCGCGAAGCTACGGAAAAGGCTGCTGCAGAGCAGACCAAGAAAACCGAAGCACTGGTCAAGAAGCTGTCTAAAAAGACATCTGATGCCGAGAAGGCAATTGCGGATGCGAAAACGGAAGCAATGTCTGGTGTTGCAGAAGCAGCATCGGAAATCGCCCGCGAAGCAACCGACAAACTTATCGGTGTCAAGGTTCAGGCCAAAACTGCCGACAAGGCTGTTTCGGCAATTGTAGGAGAGTAAGATAATGGCAACCCCAGAGGTTACTTTCCTTACCAATCCAACTACCTGGACCACGCTTTCTTTCTTCCTGGTCGTTGGCTTTGGCGGTTTTAAAGCCGTTAAAGGTATCTCGAGCGCACTTGATAAACGTGCGCAGAAGATCTCTGACGAACTGGACGAAGCTCAGCGTCTTCGCGAAGAAGCTCAAGAGCTTCTGGCCAATTATCAGGCCAAACAGCGTGAAGCCCTGAAGGAAGCTGACGAGATCCGCGCGCATGCCAAGGCAGAAGCCGACCGTATGCTGGAAAGCGCCCAGGCTGAGCTCAAAGCGGCCCTCAAACGCCGTGAACAGCAGGCTCTGGATCGTATCTCCAACCTCGAAAGCCAGGCAATTGCTGAAGTTCGTGCACATGTTGCCGAAATCGCAGCAAAAGCTACCACCGCTCTTGTTACTGACAAGGTTGCCGGTGCAAAGGCAGACGAGCTGGTAGACAGCGCGATCGCGGAAATCAAAGGTCGCCTGAACTAAGATTTTCCGGTTACCGGATTTCAAAAAACCCCGTAAGCACTGCTTGCGGGGTTTTTTGTTTGAAGCGGCGGGACCTCGATTGCGTTCTAGTAATCGTTTGCGCTTTCCTGCTCATAAAACGCATGACCTGCACCGGTATCGACCAATTCTCTAAACGCTTTTTCCAAAAGTACTGACGCATTTGATCCGCGTGCTGTCCCGATCCAGATGGCTTCATCTTGCTCAAAGACGAATTCAGCAATCTCCCACGTGGTGTATCCCATATTTTCGGCCATTCGGGTAAAGCCCTGAAGGTTGGTAAGTGCAATGGCATCAACCGTTCCGCGCCCAAGCTCGACGATCAACTGTTCTTCGCCGGGGAACGTTTGCCGACTGATGCGTTTGTCATTGCTAAAGGACATGCCGTAATAGCCGCGCAAACGTACACCAATATGCAGACGAAACAGGTCGGCAAGCTCATTTAGATCGACCGGGCGTCTGGTGTCATAGATGAACTGGACCGTCTTGGTGATGTCATTAAACGGTCCGTGATAAAGAACGTAACCTTCGCGCTCTGGCGCGCGGTAAAGCCTTGGTAGAACGATGTCGCTGCCCTGTTCCAGTGCACCCAGTGAATTGGCCATCGGGCGCACCAGCCAGACCGGTTCTACCCCGGCCATTTCAGCAGCCTTGTTGACGATTTCAACCAGGGGGCCAGTGATATTGCCGCCATCATCAACAAACATATCAGGCGGACGATGGCGGGCGTGGATTTCAACGCTTGGGCTTTGTGCTAGCGCGTCGGTTAGATCAAGGACGATCCAGCTTATCAGACAAAGCAAAATACCAACGACCCGGTGACCGGATGTGCCGGACCGTTGATATATTGTGCGATCTGGTTGGACGTCCTTGCGTATCTTCATGCATGATAAATTTGGCCACCGGGATCGACTTTCAAGTCGGCCGAGCTTTGCAGATAAGCGAATTGTCCTATCGCAATGGGCGATCAGAACCGGTCGTGGGGGCTATCAAGATCAAGCTCCGGCCCAATCGGCACGACACCAGACGGGTTTACGGAGCCGTGGCTTTGGTAATAGTGCTTCTTGATGTGATCCATATGCACTGTGCCCTTCACGCCGGGATGCTGATAGAGCGACTTGGTGTAGTTCCACAGATTTGGATATTCATGCAGCATCTTGCGATTGCATTTGAAATGCCCGTGATAGACCGGATCAAACCGCAACAATGTCGGGAACAAACGCCAGTCGGCCTCGGTGAACTGGTCGCCGACCAGCAAGCGCTGTTGGCTTAATCGATCTTCGAGCCAATCAAGCGTATCAAACAGGGCCGTGACGGCTTCTTCATAGGCGTCCTGGCTGGTGGCAAAGCCCGATTTATAAACCCCGTTATTCACATTATGATACACGCGCTCATTCACCGCATCGATCTCTTCGCGCAGATGTTCCGGGTAATAGTCACCCTCGGTTGCGCCAATCCCGTCAAAGGCGGTGTTGAACATGCGGATAATTTCTGCGGATTCATTACTGACAATGCGGTTGGTCTTTTTGTCCCACAAAACCGGGACGGTCACACGACCGGTATAATCCGGTTTTGCGGCTGCATAGACCTGATGCATGAAATCATGACCATGCAGGTCATCAATCAGGCCATCTTCGTGCGAGAATTGCCAGCCATAGTCGCCCATATACCAATGCACGACCGAGACAGCGATCATGTCTTCAAGGCCCTTAAGCGCGCGATAAATCAGGGTGCGGTGCGCCCATGGGCAGGCATAGGAAACATACAGGTGATAACGCCCGGCCTCGGCGGGGAATTCAGCGTTGGGGTCGTTCGACAGCCAGTTGCGAAATGACGAATCCTGACGCTTGAATTTGCCGTTACTGTTCTTGGCAAGAAGGGCTTCTGTCTGCCACTTCCCATCTATCAGTTGTCCCATCTTGGTCCTCCATCTTGCGGTTCTGCAGGGCCATTGGCTGCGATCCGCTGATATATGCTGTTTCCCTCATTCTCGTCATTTCCGCATTGAAGACAATCCGGTCTTGTGACATTTATTTGTTTCCAATTGCGCAACAATTTTGTTGTGATTCGATCAGGAGTAGCAAGATGTTGATCGGTAATCTGGATGGCATGACCGTGTTCGCCCGCGTGGTAGAAGAACAAAGCTTCTCAGGCGCGGCCCGCAAGCTTGGGATGTCAAAATCCGCAGTCAGCAAGCATGTGACCAAGCTTGAAGACAGTCTTGGCATCCGGCTTTTAAACCGCACCACACGTCGGCTGAGCCTGACCGATGCGGGATCAACCTTCTATCAGCATTGCGCGCGTGTGGTTGAGGAAATCGAAACAGCCGAACATGCCCTGACCGATCTGCGCGGAACACCACGTGGCACTTTGCGCATTTCCGCGCCGCTGACCTTTGGGCAGATGTATCTGCCGCAATTGGTGACGGAATTCTTGGATATATATCCGGGGCTTCATGTTGATATCCATCTGGCCGATCATATGGTTGATCTGGTCGCCGAAGGCATTGATATGGCGGTGCGGATTACGCGACTGAAGGATTCCAGCCTGATCGCGCGCAAGCTTGCGGACTTCCGTGGTCATGTGGTGGCAGCCCCTTCCTATCTTGAAGAATTTGGCGAACCGGCAACACCGCAGGAACTGACCCTGCACAAAACGCTGTCTTACACCAATATTGCCAATCCCAATGTCTGGGAGTTCGAGGGGCCGGAAGGACACGTGACTGTGCGCGTTGATCCGATTATGTCGTGTAACAATGGTGAGTTTACCTCGATCGCAGCCATCCGTGGTCTGGGCATTGCCCGGGAACCCGAATTCATCGTGGCAGAGGCCTTAAATGAAGGGCGTCTGGTCCGCATTCTTCAGGATTACGATCCGCTAAGCAGTGGTGGTATTTATGCGGTCTATCCAGAACGCCGCCATCTGCCGACCAAGGTGCGCGTCTTCATCGATTTCCTGGTCGAGAAGTTCAAAGGTGGGATGTGCAATTTCCACGAACGCGCTTGTCAGGAATATCGTGATGGTCTGGGGCGTCAACGTCCAAGGCCATGAGGCGCAGAGTTATGTGTTGAACCCTGGTGGGTGCGAGCGCGAAGTGAGGAGGCAAGCATCACTTGCTTTCGACACGCCAGCCCATCAGGCAGATCGCGCCGATCAGAAGTGCAATGACAGGAAGCGGTAGCAGATTGGTGATGCCGCCAATCACTGTTTTGTAGCTATCTGTTTCGATAAAGCCTGCCCAGTTGCTGCCATGCCAGACGCGGTCATCTGGCACATGACGGAAGTCTGGAAGCCCGTCTTCGATCCGCCCGATATAGCCATCATTCTCAGCAACCAGTTCGGCCAGAAGTTCTGGTGTGGAGTTGGTGTTCTGCGTTTCTGCGGTCAATACATCGCGATCAACATGAAGGGCGGTTTGTTGGCGTCGGTTTTGATCGCGCACACTGACCCGGATCAGGCCACGTTCGGCAATTGGTACTGTTGCCTGCCAGGATTGATCATGCAGTTGTTCAAAGGCCGCATTGATCTGCTCGCCGGTTTCCGGATTGATTACGCTGGCAGCTTCCGGGGCCGCCCCGATCTTGCGCCAGTTCAGGATCAGGCTATCACCATCGGGGCTGCGTGCCGTTGTGACGGTGTTTTCATCAAGGGCCGGTTCCTTCATCAGCCAGTGCGACAGACGTCGCAGAAGCTCTGCCACCGGGCCACCACCATCATGGCCGCGCTGCCATAACCACATCTGATCAGAACTTAGCATCGCAACCCGGCCTTCTTCGACCCGCTGCAAGGTCAAAAGTGGCATGTCATCAACCCCGGTCAGCAACGTCATGGCGTCGGGATCAGAAACACGCGTTTCGATCTGACGATACCAGCGCCCCCATTTGGGCGGTGTGGTTGGTGATCCTGCAATGGCTGCGGTTACAGGATGCAGGCGCCCGGCCCGGTTAACTTGCGGGGCAAAGGGTTGCTCAACAACGCGTCCGGTAACGGCGGCTGGCATCAGGTTATCAAGGGCGGTGCTGGCAAGCCCGTCCGGGCCAACATATTCCGGTCCGGCAACCACAAGGGCGGCACCACCCCAACGCACATAATCAACGACCTTTTCGAGATAGTGGGGCGGCAATACGCCGCGCATCTGATAGCGGTCAAAAATGATCAGATCGAACTGGCGCAGACGCACTTCAAACAGATCGCGGATCGGGAACGGGATCAGGGCCAGTTCATTAATCGGCGTATCGTCACCCTTTTCTGGCGGGCGCAGAATGGTGAAATGCACCAGATCAACGCCGGGATCAGCGCGCAAAAGATTACGCCATGCGCGTTCACCCGGATGGGGTTCACCTGATAGCAACAACACACGTAACCGATCACGAACGCCTGTGGTTTCAAGGATCAGGCGGTTGTTGGTTTTATCGGTTTCTTCCGCCACATCATCCATCCGCAGTTCGGCCAAAACCGGTCCGGCATGGGGGACGGGGATGCTGACGCGATGTTGTTCATTGGCAGGCAGGAAAATCTCGTCCTCGGTGCCGTCTTCCAAAAGCATCCGGACGGGGATGGGCGTACCCGGTGCCAGATCGTGATCAATCGCCTCGATCATAAATTCGGCATCCTTGCCGACAATCCCGTAATCGGCACTTTGGCGGATGACCAAACGCCGGTCGCGTTCATCACGCTCCCCACTGATCAAAACATGAAGCGGCGCATCAAGATTAAGATTGGCGGGCACGTCATGGACTTGCCCGTCGGTGATCATCATCACCCCGCCCAACCGTTCACGCGGGATGCCACCCAATAGCCGATCAAGCACGGCAAACATGCGGGTATCGGTTTCGCCCGGAACATCTTCAAACCGAAGTTCAACCGATGGATCGTCGGCAAAGCGTTCCTTGAGTTCGGCAATCGCGGCATCGGTTTGCTCGGTCCGTCCGGCAATACGTTGACTGCCGGACCTGTCGACAAGAACAAGGACAATGTCACTCAGCTTCTCGCTTTCGCGGTCGGTGAATTGCGGGGCAAGCAGTGCCAAAAGAACAAGCACCATCACCACGCCGCGCCAGACAGTGCCGCGCAGGCGGAAGATGGTGAAAAGCACAATGGCCGCCAAACATAACAACGCCAATCCTTGCAGGATGGTTATGTCGAGAAGCGGCGATATCTGAAGGTTCTGCCATCCCTGGTTCATCGACCCAACCTTTCGAGAATGGCGGGAAGATGGACCTGATCGCCCTTGTAACTACCTGTGAGCGCATACATCACCAGATTGATGCCAAACCGATAGGCCATTTCGCGTTGTCGGGGGGAGATATCCTCAGACCGGATTTCATCGCGGCCTTCGGGAATGATCCAGGCCGATGCCCAGTCATTGCCCCCAAACAGAACCGATGCCACACCATCAAGACGCTGATCGGGCCGTGCATCCAGCCACAAAGGGGCAGAGAACCGCCCATAAGCATGGTCAAGCAAATAGAAACTGCGAAACAGGATATGATCACCCGGTGCCCGGTCCAGAAGCGGGACTTCAAGCCCGGCCAAAAGCCGCCGCAAACGGGCGGGCTGAACTTCGCGGTCGCGGCTATCAATCAGGATCATGCCACCGTTATTCAGATATCGGTTCAGGCGTTCGCGTGCACGTTCGGAAAACGGTTCCTGCCCATCAACCAGCGGCCAGTAGATTAGGGGATAGAAGCTAAGCTCATCGGTTTCCGGATTAACGCCATCTACGGTGTTAAGGTCGGCGGCACTCCGGCGTCGCAATATTTCGGTAAGCCCGGTCATACCTGCCTGACTAAGTCGATCCACCGGGGCATTTCCGGTTTCAAGATAGGCCAGACGCGGTTGAAGGGCGGCTTCCTGAATGGATGCGGCATGACTTGATCCGATTGATCCAAACAGGATGGCTGCACCAAGGCCGGTAATCCCAACCGCAACAAGGATCGAGGTGAAGGCATTGCTGCGCCGGTTGCGCCGAAGCGTCACGTGATGGATTGCAAGCAGGATCAACGCATCACACAGAAGAAGGATCAAAGCACCCAACAGGCAAAGGGCAGCCAGATCGATCTGGCTTTGATCGGTGATCTTGCGTGTGCTGATCGCCGATGGCCATGTGATGTTATCGCCAATTTGCCCCAGCGACGGTCCAAGGTTTAACGCAACTGCCTGACCATTTTCCCCATAAATGCCCGGCGGATGACGCGGGTTTGGCGTTGGAAGCGGGGTGCGCACCGGCAAGATCAAGGCATCTGGCTGATGGGCCTGCCCAAATCCATCAAGGACCGCTTGAGGTGGCAGGCTGGTGCGAAGCTCCGCATCATTTCGGTTGCTTGGACTGGCAAGCGGCAGGATCTTTTGCCACAGCTCAACAAACAGGCCCGACATCGGCAGGTTCGACCAATCGGCCCAAGGGGTGACATGGAACAAAACCACGCGCCCGGCATTGCGCGACGCACTCGTGATCAGAGGTGTTCCATCGGTCAAACGCGCCCAGGTTTTGCTCAGGATATCGGGATCCGGTTCAGCCAGAAGCTGACGGTTAACGGTGATATCGCTTGGGACTTCAATGCCTTGGAACGGGCTGTTATCGGGGAAATCAAGCAGGCGCTTGGGCTTTTCCCATGACATGGAACCACCGAAATCGCGGTTGCCCAGACGAAGTGTTACCGGCAGGAATTCATTGCCGATTTCGGTTGAGCTATCGCCAGCAAACCGGACCAACATCCCGCCATCATTAACCCAACGTTCCAAAGCTTCGAACTGGCTGCCAAGGCCGGAAATCGGACCGGCCGAAACCAGAATGTCGACCTTCTTGTCAAGCAACCGGCCAAGTGGCTCATAACTGACTTCGGCATAGGGTGAAAGCGCGCGATCAAGGAAGAAATACTGATCAGACAAGACACCGGGGCTATCCCCGGAACTGACAATCACACCGACGCGGCGTTGCTGCCAACGCGCACCGGTTTGAAACATGGTTGCGGCACTTTCGATGCCTTCAACCCCGATTGATTGAATGGCGTTTGAAATGTCGCTGGGCAGGAAAATCGCAACTTCGGTTTGATCGGTATTGGCGGCAAGTTCGGCGTTATGACGCAGCAGCACCGACCCACGTTCGCCGCGCGCCAGAAGGTTGATCGTGCGCGGTACTTCACTGCGATCATGACCAAGGACCGCGACCAGTCCCGTTCGTGATCGTTCAAGGGATTTGATGGCAATCCGGTCAGTGCGGGTTGGGGAGATGACAGTGATCGGGGCAATGTCGGTAAGCTCGGATGCGATCTTGGCCTTGCCGGGATTATCCATATTCCCGGTCAGCCACAGGATGCTGCCGACCATGCTGTTCATTTCCGGATGTTCGGCAATCAGATCAGACAATGCCGTGTAATCGGAATTCCATGGGCGGGGTTGTAACCGGTCGATCAGCGTTTCGGTATCATGCGGGGAAATCGGGCCGACAATTTCCGGAAGCTTCCAGGTCGATGCGCCAGATGCCTCGGGCGCAGTTTGCGCGATATAGACGGTTTGCAGATCAAACCGGGCATGATTGGCAATCTGTTGCAGGGCTTTGCGATATTGCGCCCAGTTTGCCGCACTTTCCCAACCATTATCGGTAATGATCAGAACAGCACCACCATTTTGGGCAAAGTCATTGCGGTTCATGACCGGGCGTGCCGCCGCCACGATCAAAAGGGTCAGGATGATACAGCGCAGAATAGTCTGCCAGATTGGTGCGCGCTGAATATCGCGGCGCTGGCTTTTAAGGCCGCGCAGTAACCGTGCGGCGGGAAAAATCACATTCTTTGGTGCGCGCGGGGCTGAGCGGATCAACAACCACACAACCGGCAAAACCATCAGGCCCGCCAGCATGGCCGGATACAGGAATGTGATGGCCGATAGGCTCATGACATTTCTCGCTGGTTATGGCGATGCAGGGTCGGGCGACCGCGCCCGTTTGAGCCGCTTTGGTTTTGCCTTTCACTCAGGTGTTGATAAAGCGCCAATAAGGTCGGGCTGGCACTTTCTGATGTGACATGACGATCATAAAGCCAGTCATTCTGACGCGCCGCATCACGGACCGATGCCCGCCATTTTTGCGCGCGCTGTTTGAACCCGTCGGCGATGTCTTCGAACTTCTCGCTTCTGAAAATCATCTGATCGTCGGTATCAAACAGATCAACGCGCCCACGGAATGGCGGGGCGATTTCAGCCGGATCAAGGATTTGAACCAGCGCACCGTCATTCTGATATTGGCCAAGCTGCCGGATTGCATTGCTGGCCTTATCGGCAAGATCGGAAAATTCCAGAAAATCACCCAACAGCAACACGGATTGTTTGCGCCCCGGATGGATGCTGGCCCCTTGTTTGGCAACACTTTGCGGGCTGGCCAGCATGGCATGGGCCAGTTTTTCCAGATGTTCGGCCGAAGTGATGCGCGTGCGTTCCCCATCAAACGTCCCGACCGTTTCGCCATTGCGGATCAAAAGATCGGCCAGTGCGATGGAGATAATCAGGGTGCGTTCGGCCTTGGAGGGTACGGATTTGTCAGATGTCCAATACATGGACGGCGAAAGGATGGGCCAAATCCAATAATTGTGGCTGGCCTGCCATTCGGTTTGCCGGATGAAGGTGTGGTCACTGCGTGCGGATCTGCGCCAGTCGATCTGATTGGTTGGATCGCCGGGGATGTAGGGTCTGAACTGCCAGAAATCGCTGCCCGGTCCGACCTTGCGGTTACCATGAAGGCCGCTCCGCAAACTGATTGCCGTTCTGCGGGACTCATCGATCAGTTGGGGCAGTCGGGCCGCAAGGGCACGGGCGGCAGCGACATGATCATGCACGGCGGTCACGGCCAATTACGGGTTCTCCTGAAGGTGGGCGAGGGCATCAGTAATCAGGCCTTTGGCGGTATATCCTTCGGCGCGCGCGCCGTAAGTCAGGCCAAAACGATGGCGCAGCACGGGCACAGCCAGTTCTTCGACATCTTCAATCGACGGGGCAAAACGACCAAACAGCATCGCACGCGCCCGACACGCCAGGGAAAGGGCCTGTGCGGCACGGGTGCCCGGGCCCCAGGCAACGTTATCGCGAATATCGGCCATGGACGTGCTTTCCGGGCGGCATTCGCGACACAGGGCAATGATGGTATCAAGCACACGGTCCGGCATTGGAAGGCGACGGACAAAGTCCTGCGCTTCGACCAGATCATCAGCCTGTAGAACCTGACGCGGACGGGTCGGATAGCGGCCCGTCGTTTCGGTCACGATCTTGCGTTCTTCTTCGGCATTGGGATAGCCAAGACGTACTTCGAGAAGGAAACGGTCAAGCTGTGCTTCGGGCAGGGGGTAGGTGCCTTCTTGCTCCAGCGGGTTCTGGGTTGCCAGAACATGGAACGGTTCAGGAAGTTTGTGGCTGTAACCGGCAACCGATACTTCACGTTCCTGCATCGCTTGCAGAAGGGCTGATTGGGTGCGTGGGCTGGCGCGGTTGATTTCATCGGCCAGAAGCAACTGGCAAAAGACCGGACCCTTGATGAAGCGAAACGCACGTTTGCCATCAGCCCCTTCTTCAAGGACTTCGGAGCCCAGAATGTCGGCTGGCATCAGATCGGGGGTGAACTGAACACGTTTATCAAGAAGCCCCAGCACCTTGCCCAAAGTGTGGGCCAACAAGGATTTGCCAAGGCCCGGTGCACCCACCATCAGAACGTGGCCACCGGATAAAATTCCGATAAGTGTTTGCTCTACGGCATCATTCTGCCCAAATATAATGGTGGAAACCATTTTGCGGGCTTCGGCCAGCCGTGCGACACATTCGTCCAGACGGGCTGCGTCGCGTTCCAGACTGCTATCTTGGGAAAACCCCATCTCTTCGGGGAAACGTGGCGCGTTTGTCATGATGCGAAACTTTGCTTCCTTTGTTGCAGTGCGGGCGCTGGCAGGTCGAAAAACGCAGAAGGTTTCACATGAGCATAACGGGAAAACGTCTGGTTCTGGATCAACTTTACAGCATGAATGATAACGAAAAAACTGTCGATCTCGCCGAAAAGTTGTGGTCCCGCCTGCGTGGGCAAAAGCCCGGGAATGGGCGGCATCCGCAAATCTGTGGCGATATTCCTATGTCTATAGGTCGGGATGGAACCTGGTTCTATCAAGGTGGGCCTATTGGCCGAATTGAACTGGTGAAGCTTTTTTCTTCCGTGCTGCAACGTGATGAGGAAGGCGGCCACTGGCTTGTTACCCCGGCCGAGATGGCAAGGATCGAGGTTGAAGACGTTGCTTTCATTGCGGTCGAGATGCAAAACGACAGCGATGGCAAGGATCAAACCATCCGGTTTCGCACCAATATCGATCAATGGGTTGAGCTTGATAAAGACCATCCTTTGCGTGTCGAACATGACCCGGAAACGGATGAACCATCCCCCTATGTCAGGCTGGAGCGCGGGCTTGAAGCGCGCCTGAACCGGGCGGTTTTCTATCAGCTGGTCGAACTGGCCGACGAAATTGTTGACCCCAAAACCAATATGTTGCGTATCGGTGTCTATAGCCATGGACAGTTTTTTGAAATTGGCCAGATGGAGAACCCCGAATGACGCCAGATGATATCATCGCGGCACTCAAGGCACCCAAAGACGACATTCTGCAACGCCGTGGCGATCATGCTGTTGACTATCCTGGTTCAAAATCCCGTGCTCGCGCCTTTGCGGAAGGTGAACTTGTATCGCGTCCGGCGGCTGTTCTGGTGCCATTGGTCAAGCGCGAGGCGGGGCTTCATGTCATCCTGACGCGCAGGACCGATCATCTAAGCGACCATGCCGGGCAAATCAGTTTCCCCGGCGGCCGTCAGGAAGAAGAAGACGCAACGCTTGAAGAAACTGCCCTTCGTGAAACCGAAGAAGAAATTGGGCTGGCACGGCATCACATTGATCTGATTGGCCGGATTGATGATTACTACACCGTGACCGGCTATCAGGTGACACCGGTTATTGGTCTTGTGACCCCGCCCTTTGATCTTAACCCCGATGATCACGAAGTGGCCGAGGTGTTTGAAGTGCCGCTTAGCTTCATTCTCAACCCGAAGAACCAGAAGCTTCAAACCGTGACTTTTGAAGGGGCGCGCCGGCGCTACTTTGCCATTCCATACCGTGAATATTACATTTGGGGGGCGACAGCCGGGATGCTTGTGAATTTTAGTGAAGTCGTGCGTGCCAACGCACCGTCCATGCAACCGTAATCGAGATATTTGGGACACATCATCATGTTGCGACAAATCATCCAGATCGGTCTTCCGCTGATACTGCCTTTCGTTATTTACGGGCTTTGGCTTAAATGGGCGCGGGCGAAGGCTATTCGCGAAGGCCACGATGTCATCCCGCCCTGGAACAAGGGGCCGTGGTTATGGCTGTTTGCCGCCGGTGTTGCATTGACCGGGGCAATTCTGATTTTCACCGCATTGGGGACTGGCGCGCCGCCTGATTCCATCTATCATGCGCCGGTATTGCGTGATGGTGTGGTTGAGCCCGGCTATTTCGAGCCGAAGGAATAACCAGCCGACCCTGGTTGAATATAGGTCCAGACCCTAGATGACAGCACTGGAAGTCACCGGCAGATTGCGGCCTTACGGGATTATGGTCGCCGATGATACTGCCCGCGTTTTTGATGCCATCAAGCAGCATGGCGGACGCGCGCGCTTTGTCGGCGGCGTTGTGCGAGATGCGTTGCTTAAGCGTGATCTTTTAGACGTCGATATTGCCTGCGATCTGGCACCTGAAGAAACCCAGATTGCATTGGAAAAGGTCGGCATCCGCGTCATTCCGACCGGGTTAAAGCACGGCACGGTGACCGCGATCACCGATGCCGGGGCTTATGAAATTACGACCTTGCGCGTTGATGTCTTGACCGATGGCCGCCATGCCGAGGTCGCCTTTACCGACAGCTGGCTTGAAGATGCCAAGCGTCGTGATTTCACCTTTAACGCCATTTATTGCGATCTTGATGGCACGATCTATGACCCGTTTGATGGTGAAGTTGATCTGCGTGATGGGCGTGTGCGTTTCATCGGCGTGGCGGAAAACCGCATTGCCGAAGATTTCCTGCGTATCATGCGGTTCTTCCGTTTTCAGGCATGGTTTGGTCGCCCGCCGATCGACCCGGTTGGTGCCGAAGCATGCCGCAAGGCAGCTTCTGGCCTGGTTGATATTTCTGCTGAACGCATCCGCGATGAGATATTCAAACTGCTTCGATCCAAAAGCCCGGCCAGTACGATTGGGGATATGATCGGCTTTGGCATTTTGCCGGCAATCTTGCCGCAACTGATCCATGCCGATTGCCTGCGCATGATGCAGTGGTTAGATAGCACGGCCCTTGCTGATCCGACGATCCGTCCTGATCCGCTGCGGCGCTTGGCGGCCCTGTTTTCAGCAACTGCGGGCAAGGGCGATGACGATCAGGAAGATAACCTTGCCGCGGCCGAGCGTTTTGCCCGCGACCTTCGCCTGTCGAACGAAGAAACTGATCGCTTTGCCGTCATGATTGCCCATGCGCCATTGATTGATCCCGAACTGTCTTCAGACGATATTCGACGCGATTTGTACCGTATCGGCCCGGAAGCCTTCCGCGATGCGGTGCTTTTGGCGTGGAGCTCACGGGCGTCAGTCCCGCCGCGCTGTTCGAGCCGTGAAAATGATGCATGGAAACACCTGCTTGAAGCGGCGACAAATTGGCAATCAGTCAAATTGCCGATACAAGGGCGCGATATTCTGGCCGCCGGGTTGGTGCCAGCAGGCCCGCGCATTGGCGCGTTGCTCAGGCAGGCAGAAGAATACTGGCTTGAAAACGCATTTGAGCCCGATCAACACGAATTGATGGAATATGTTGCCGGCCTGATCAAGGCTGGCGAACAGGAGACGGAATGAGCACGGGCGCAATCGGACATCGCATTTGCTGTTTTGGGGACAGTCTGGTCAATGGCGTGCGCGACGGGGAAAAGGGCGGCTGGCCCATGCGTCTTGGTCGTCGTTTGCTTGACGAGGCCAAGCGCGAAGTCACGATCTATAACCTTGGCATTCGCGCGGAAACGACCGAGGGGCTGAAGGCACGCTGGAAGTTTGAGGCCGACCTTCGTATGGTGCCGGACTTTCCAAGCGTTCTGATGTTCAGTTTTGGCGTCAATGACGCCAACCATGCCGAAGACCGGGGTGAGGAAACCACCATGCGGGTCTCACCGGCAACGTCGGCTGCCAATGCTGCTGCAATCATTGGCGAAGCATCCAAATTGGCAACGACCCTTTGGATCGGGCCGCAGGCGGTGATTGATGGCAGCAAATCCAGTCAGGAAATCAATGAACGTCTTGAGGGCTTAAACCAGATTTATCTGGAAACGGCGCGTGGTTTTGATGTGCCTTATCTTGATCTGTTCAAGACGACACTTGGTGATGACACATGGCAACGTGCGCTGCGTCGTGGTGATGGATATCACCCCGATAAAGCAGGCTATGACCGGGTTGCGGAGCTGATCTGGGAATGGGATGGGTGGAAGCAGGCTGTTGGGCTGATCGACTAGGTTCTGAACCTTAGATCAGGCGTAGAAATCAATCACCTGTCCACGACCACCAGCATTGTTGACCGATGCGGATTTCGATGATCCCGATGCTTCATAGCCGACCGGGTCATATTGTTCGATATAGTTTTCCAGAACGGTGTCCTGTGTGCCTTCCTTGACGAACCGCTGTTGTTCTTCGCGGTCACGTTCAAAGGAACGCACGGCACGTTCGACTTCCTGATCCGATGTCTGGAGGACCTGACTGCCGCGCTCAATCACCTGATCTTGTTGCAATTGTCCCTGTTCCGATTGCTGACGTTGGGCAATCGGGCTGGTTGGGCGTACCGGAATGGTGTTTTGCAGATCAGAAGTAGATGAGACGTTGGCCATCGACGTGGAATGCTCGTTTGGAATCGTTACGATTGATTTCTTTTGCCGGAATATTACCCGGCACGTCGATAAAATGAAGCGTTATTTTTGCCCCGCGTCACATCCATGTTGCCCTGCGATGTTGGACTACTTGCCACTCATCGGGATCGGGGCGCAGGGGGCTGAATAAAGACCGCTTGCAAACCGGCTTGGGCTGTTTTTTGCGATGGCCTTAAGCTTGGCGGCTTCGACCGAAACATGATCAAGGGTGATGTCGGTGCGTTCCGGCGGGATCCGCACCAGTGCCGCACTGACACTCATCAGATCGAATCGCGCCATCTTGTCATCGCGCCCCGTGCCCTCAAGATAGCCACGGTCGCGGGTTTCAGGGTCATAGAAGCTTTTGATTTGTTGATCGAACATGGCCTGCGCGCGCTGAACAGCTTCGACCGCGTCTTCAAAGTCGATTGATTGCACATAGGCAAAGAAATCATCGCCGCCGATATGGCCGACAAACCAGTCATTCTGGCTGAGCGCCTTGCCAAGAATATCCTTGAACAACAGGATCGCGCGGTCGCCTTGGCGGAACCCGTAACGGTCATTGAAGGGTTTGAAATTGTCAAAGTCGAAATAGACGGCAAAACGACGCTTGCGCGGTTCGGAAAGTGCGCGCGCGGCATAGCGATAAATTGCGCTGTTGCCCGGCAGGCGGGTCAGTGGGTTTTCATCACGTGCGTTTAGCGTATTGCGCTCGTTAACGGCGCGCAGAAGCGCACTTTGATCCAGAACCCCAAGATACTGACCATTTTCCGTCAGGATCACACCATCAAGCGCATCGGTCGCGACAAAGGTTTCAAGCAGTTCCGACAGGCTGGTGCGGATATCGGCAACCGGGCAACGGCGCAAGAAGCGTTTGATATTGGCGCGGTTCGCCGGGTTTTGCAGAAGCTCGCGACCAAAGGGCGTATAGATGAATGCCTTGAACTCGGAATCACGGACAATGCCCAATGGCTCGCCCTGATGGTTGACAACCGGCACCAGCGAGATATCCGGGTTCTGCTGAAAATAGGTCAGGATATCGACCGGGTTGATGTCACTTGGCAGGGCCGGTGTTTCGAGAAGATACGATCTGACCACATCATCATCGCGATCTGATTGACGACGTGTGTCAGCTGCGATGTCAGCGGCCACCGGGACGATGTCGGTCCGTTCTGGCAAATCGGTTGACGGGCGCGCGATAAAAAAGCCCTGTACAAGGTCGCAGCCAAGGCGACGGCAACACAGGAATTCTTCGCGGGTTTCGACGCCCTCGGCAACCACTTGGGCTGCAATCATATGGGCGAATGCGGTGATCTGGGTGACGAACAGTTCCTTGCGGCGGTCCTTGTCGATGCCATCAATAAAGAACCGGTCGATCTTGATGATATCGGGTTCGCATTCATAAAGCGCGCGGAGCTGGGCAAAGCCGCTGCCGTAATCATCAATCGCGATCTTGAAACCCTGACTGCGATAGCGCACCAGAATGTCTTTGAGATATCCGGCATTGCTGATGTCGTGGCGTTCGGAAATTTCAAGAAAGATGGTGTCGCGCTCAAGCCCGGCATCAGCCAGAAGGGCTGCTGTTTGGCCGGGTTGGTAATCCTCGGTCTTCACCACGCGATTGTCGAAATTATAAAACAGCTTCAGGCGTTTTGCTTCGGGCAGGCGCGCGAATTTATTGATCGCCTTGGCGCGCAAAAGCATATCGACGCTGTGAAGGTTGCCGGTATCCCATGCCGTATCAAACAGCGCCTGGATCGATGCAAAGCCCGCATCTTCCCAACGACGCAAAAGGGCCTCGTATCCGAAAACATGGCCTGTATGCGGGCTGACAATGGGCTGAAAAGCAAAGTCGACTTTTTCAACGACCTGCTGCCAGTTACGGAGCATGACCGGTTGCGTCATTGGACGCTCGGACATCAATTCATCGTCTGCATCAAACGCCAATGCAGTTCCCCGATTTTTAAAAATGGCCTGAATTCCCGGAAGTAAGAAGTTACGAATTTTTCCGGTATTGCTGGTAGCTCAAATATGACAACAACTTGATGACAGTAGAGTTACGAATATGTGACATCCGCAGAAAACATGCGTTTTTTTGTCAAATAATCGACTTGTTCCTATACATGCGGGTTAGACAAATTCGAGAATTTGGCATTAGTCCTACTTTTAAAATCCGCTTTTCCCGATCTGGGCCAGTGGATGATGCTCCTGAACCAGTCCACGCAGCCGTGACTCGAGAACGTGGGTATAAATCTGGGTCGTCGAGATATCCGAATGCCCCAGAATCTTTTGCAAACTGCGCAAATCCGCCCCGTTGGCGAGAAGGTGGCTGGCAAAGGAATGGCGCAGGACGTGCGGCGACACCTTTGATGGCAGAACACCGGCCTCAATCGCCAGATCCTTGATCATCTTCAGGAACATCTGCCGTGTCAGATGCCCGGTTTTCCCCCGTGACGGGAAAAGGTATGAGGATTGACCAGGGCGATCCGCATGGCCGTTTGATTTGTCTGATGGAATGAAAGCGTCGCGAACTTCAAGGTAATCGCGCAGCGCATCACGTGCCGGATCAGACAGTGGAACAAGCCGTTCCTTGCTGCCTTTACCACGCACAATCAGCATCTGCGGATCACGTGCGGCTGCGGCATAGGGCAGCTCAACCAATTCAGACACACGCATGCCCGTGGCATACATCAGCTCAACCATCGCAAGCAGGCGTTTGCCCTTGATGCCCGGATGATTGGTGGCAGCAATGATCAGGCGATCAATTTCCTCAATCGATAAAAACTTGGGCAGGGCCTGACCCTGTTGCGGGCTATCGATGTTCGATGACGGATCATCATTGCGATAGCCATCGGCATAAAGAAACTTGTGAAATTGCCGCAGGGCCGACAGACGTCTGGCCTGTGTGCGCGGTGCCAGTCCGGCTGATCCCAATTCAGCCATATAACGCCGCAGATCCGCATCACTTGCCACGACCGGATCGGTTTTACCGGCAGTTAGCGAGGATGCGTAATCTTCAAGATCACGGCGATAGGCATCAAGCGTATGCGCGCTGGCACCGCGTTCTGCCGCCATCATTTCCAGAAAGGCGGAAATCAGCGAGCTTGTCAGTGCCTTGGCCATGGCCGGTTTCCGTTATTGATTAAACGACAGCAGAAGCTCGGTCGCCAAACGCTGCGCATCGCCGTGCAGGCCAACCGTTTCAAGGGCTGCGACCGTATCGGCCAGTGCTTTTGGATCGGCATTTGGTGCATTGGCAATCTGCTGCGCCTGAATGACCATGGCCGCCGTTTTGGCTTTTTGCTGCGCGCTGGACGATACGCCAAGGCTGTGGGCGACAGCACTGCTGATCGTCAGGCGATCTTCGGCATAGGGTGCGGTCAGAAGGTTATCCCAAAGGCCTGCCGGAACTTCGATGCCTGATCCTTCAAACAGGGCAAAGATCATTTCGGCATAGCGTTTTGCCGCCGCCTGATCACCACGGGCTGCTTGCAGTTCCTGCCACTCGATCATGCGCGCACGATGGCGCGCGATGGCTGCTGCGCGGTCACTGGCCTTTTGAATGTCTTCGGGCGAGGTGGAGTTGGGCATCACCGTCGCAGATGAAATGCCGTTATTGGTCGCAACCGCGCCCCCAAGGCCAAAGCTTTGGGTGGTCAGGGGCTGACCGGCAACGTCCGCTGTCAGACCAAAGGTCTGTGCGTTCATTTCAATCGGGGCATCTGCCATCTGATCTTCGGGTTTCAGCGCGCCGGTATCTTCAAGCCCGGAAATCGCCAGGACCGGATAAAGCATGCTGAGGCGTGATGAGATGTCATTGCTTGGGTTCGCAGCGTTTCTGGCGACAGACAACCAGTTTGCTGCGCGCTCAAGACTGTTTGCGGCAATAGATGCCTTAAGGGCGGCAACTGCAAACCACGAAAAGTCACCATTGACCGGAATACCTTCAAGAAGCGGTGCGCTTAAGCGCGCGGCCTGCATGAAGTCGCCCTGGATTTCGGCAGTATCAAACAGGGTTGCAAGAATTTCGGCACGCGCAGCAGGCACATCGCTTTGAGCTGCGGCCTGATAAAGCTTGGCATATTGGCGGGCCTGAATGCCGTCGCTTGCGTCATCAAGCGCGTTTTCCAGTGCTGCCGGGTCAAAACTGACGGCACCATAAATATCAGCCAACTGATCAGAGGAAATCAGACCAAGCTTTTCGGCTTTGCGGGCAGCTTCAAGGCGCACATCGGTTGCGGTGGCATTAGCGTTCACCATGCCAATGATTGCGGCTGCATTACCTGATTCAAGCTGACTTGTCGGTATGGATTGTTTGGCAATTGCCAGAAGTGCGATGTCGATCGGGCGCAGTTCGGAAAGCAGTTCCGGGTTGGCGGCACTGCCGCTTCGGATTGCGCCAACAAGACCAAAGAAGGTCGCATCGCCTTCACCGCCCATTTCACGGACCAGATCAACCGAGAAGGCCGCACTGGTCGGATCATTGGCATAGAATGCGCACATGGCAGCAGCCTTAAGCCAGAACTGCTCGTCATAGCTTGCGCCGTAACTTTCAATCGTGCTGCAGGCCTCGTCCATCTTTGCACTGATCAGAAGCGCATTAACTTCGGCCTGCGCAAGGATTGAACCGCGCGATCCCTGGGGGGCTGCACGCACAAGGCTGATGGCCTCGTCGAGCGCACCCATATTGATCAGTTTGGCAACGCGGGCTTCAAGAACGCTGATTTCTTGTGAATCTTGCGGCAGGGCAGCAGCCGATAGCAACATGCGCACCTGAAGATCGCGTGCGGCGTGCGTCGCCGGAATTGCCGGCAGTTCGGAAATCAGCTTTGCAGCAGATTTCCGCGTGGTGCCGTTCCACATATCAATGCCAAGTCCGCCACGTGACCGATCAAGTGTTCCGACCGCTTCGGCGTCAACTGCGCCAAGCGACAAGGATTGAACCGCGTTGGGGTCGCTTGGGAATGTTGGCGTCGGTGCAGCGGAGGTTGCGTTGCTGCCAAATCCGCCGGATGGGGCAGTGCCGCTCAGGCCCGGTTGTGCGGGCGTGGTTTCTTCAGATCGAGTTTCTGCGTCCCGTTCTGCTTCCTGTTTAAGAAACAGCGGTACAGGTGCCGAGGTCTGCGCAAGCGCAGGCGCTGCAGCGATCCCCGTTCCCGTCATCATTGCCAGTAAACAGGTGTGCATTAACAGGCGGGAACGCAGCTTCATCTTAGTTGAACCTCGAATTCGGGATTGTTTCTTCGATTTGGGCGGTCGGTGCCGGGATGTCCCAGGTGATCAGGAACGTAGCGCCGCCAGCAATTACGGCGATAACCAGCAACAAGATGATGCGCGATATGATTCTCATTTTAATCCAGACTTCGAAGCTTTTAAGCGAATGACGCGGCTACCAGTATGCTGACGAAATGCAAAGATGCAAGAAACGGTACGCCTTGTTTGACCAATCTGACTAAAGGGTCAGACATCTAGCGAAACTGTCTCATTGCATGGGCCAGCCCGATCCCCGTCGCAACAGGGATAATTGGGCTGGGTGCCATTTCATTTCGGCAACTTCAAGGCAGTATAGGGCGGCGTTACTCACAGAGGGTTAATAAGCAGCCGGGCAATAACGTTAGCCAAAACATCAATCAAGCATCCCTGATGTGATCCGAAGTCACAAATCGACGCGTGATTTTTGTCGCAAAGAATGCGCGGTTTGCTTGCGTTTGCGGGCAAGCTGCCCTAAAGAATTGGGTAATTTGTATATCAACAGACTGAACGACAGGACTGCAAACCGAACATGGACAACAACATTGCCGAGTCGGGTTTGCACGAAGACGTAATCGCCAAAATCCGGGAAGGTCTTAAGGGCCGGACCTTGGTGTTTATCGGGCTGATGGGCGCTGGAAAAAGCTGCATCGGACGCATGGTGGCCAAGGAACTCGATCTGGATTTTGTCGATGCCGACCGCGAAATTGAAGAAGCCGCTGGCTGCTCGATTGCCGATATCTTCAAGCTGTATGGCGAAGAGGCATTTCGCGATGGCGAGGAACGTGTAATTGCCCGTTTGCTTGATGGCGAACAGATTGTTCTGGCCACAGGCGGTGGTGCGTTCATTCGCGAACGTACCCGTGAGCTGATTCTCGAAAAATCCATCTCTGTTTGGCTGCGTGCCGATCTGGATCTGCTGTTGCAGCGTACCAGCGGTCGAACCCATCGACCGCTGCTTAATAACGGTGATCCGCGCCAGATTTTGGCCGAACTGATCGACACGCGTTACCCGATCTATGCCGGGGCCGACATTATTTTCGACTGTGATGAATCATCAAAAGAAGCCACACGTGACGCGGTTCTTGAACTGTTGTCGCGTTCCTTTGATGAAGACGGTCAATTGATCAAGACAGGAACCTGATAGAGTGAGCAATCACGACACCCTTCGCGTCGAGCTTGGCGCGCGCAGCTATGACATCCTTGTTGGCAGCAACCTTTTGGCGGATACCGCGAAATATATCGCACCGTTTGTCAAAAAGGCCGGTGTTGTCGTGATAAGTGACGCGGCGCTGTCGGATAGCCATCTTCCGGTGGTTTTGGCATCGCTTGATGGTGCGGACATCCCGCACCGTGAAGTCATTGTGCCGTCAGGTGAAAAATCCAAAAGCTTTGGCGTGTTTGAAAGCGTCGTCGAACAGATTTTGGCGATGGGAATTGAGCGCTCAACACTGATCATTGCGCTGGGCGGTGGTGTTGTTGGTGACCTTGCCGGGTATGTTGCCGCATCGCTTCTGCGTGGTCTTGATTTCGTGCAGATCCCGACGACCTTGCTGTCGCAGGTTGATAGTTCTGTTGGTGGCAAGACCGGCATCAATTCCAAATCGGGCAAGAACCTTGTCGGCGCGTTTCATCAGCCGCGTCTGGTTCTGGCTGATACGGCAGTACTTGATACCCTGCCAGCGCGCGAACTTCGTTCGGGTTATGCCGAAGTGGTCAAATACGGCCTGATCGATGATCCGGAATTCTTTGCTTGGCTGGAAGAAAACGGGCAGGCGGTGTTGGACAATGATGGTGTTGAACGCCGTCAGGCCGTGATCAAAAGCTGTGCAGCAAAGGCACGTATTGTGTCTGAAGACGAACGCGAAGGCGGCAAGCGTGCGTTGCTTAACCTTGGTCACACATTTGGCCATGCGCTTGAAGCTGAAACCGGTTACGGCGAAAAGCTTCTGCATGGTGAAGCTGTTGCCATGGGCATGGTGATTGCGCATGACGTTTGTGGTGCGATGGGCATGGCCCCGGCTGGTGAGAAGGATCGCATTGTTGCGCATCTGAAATCGGTTGGTCTTCCGATCACGGCATCGGAAGTCAGCGGCATGCATTGGGATATCGACAAGGTTATCAGCCATATGTCGCGTGACAAAAAAGTTCGTGATGGCGAGATCACCTTTGTCATGACGCGCGGTATTGGCAAGGCCTTCACATCCAAGGCAATGGATGTGGAAAAAATGCGTGCTGCAATCACGCGGTCCTGCCGCGGGTAAGTGCATTAAGGCCCTGCAATCGGATTCGATTGCCGGGAAACTTCCATTTTGTGAAGCTGTTAACTTGTTTAACGGCGATTGACCTTATAGGTGAAGACAGGACAAAATGTTCCTGAAGCGATCACCCTTTGGAGACGGCCCTGAATGACAATCACGATTGTCGTGATTTTTCTTCTGCTGATGCTTTCGGCATTCTTTTCTGGCTCGGAAACCGCGCTGACAGCGGCGTCACGCCCGGTTATGCATCACAAGGAACAGGATGGCGACCTGCGTGCGGGGATCGTCAATAGGTTGCGTCAGTATCAGGAGCGCCTGATTGGGGCGATCCTGCTGGGCAACAATATGGTCAATATTCTGGCATCCGCCCTTGCGACGTCAGTCATGATCGAGATGTTCGGCGAAAATGGTGTGGTCTATGCGACTGCCATCATGACCGCCTTGGTTCTGATTTTCTCGGAAATTTTGCCAAAGACCTATGCGCTTCAGCATGCAGATACCATGGCGCTGCGCGTTGCGCGCCCGATGAGCATTCTGGTGGTGGTCTTTGCGCCGGTCACCCAAAGTATTCAGGTGGTTGTGCAAGCCACCCTTCGCCTGTTTGGCAGCGGCGAGGGGCCGGGCATGGATAGCGAACGCGAACTGCGTGGCGCGATCGAACTTCATGCCGATGATGTCGTGGTCGGCAACCATCACGCGGAACGCACCATGCTGCATGGTGTGCTTGATCTGGATGACGTTGGTGTTTGGGAAATCATGGTGCATCGTCGCAAGGTGCAGATGATTGATATTTCCCGACCGATGGAAGAAATCCTTGATACGGTTCTGGCAAGCCCGCACACCCGTATTCCGATCTATGAGCAAGACCCCGATAACATCGTTGGCGTTCTGCATGCTCGTGAGATTCTGAAAGCCATTGTGCGCGGTGCAAAGCCGGCGACGGCGGCTGATGTCCGCGAACTGAGTGCGGAACCTTGGTTTATTCCGGATTCCACGACCCTTGCCGATCAGCTTAAGGCGTTCAAGGAACGCCACGAACATTTTGCCATCGTCGTTGATGAATATGGCGCGTTCGAAGGCGTTGTGTCGCTTGAAGATATTCTTGAAGAGATCGTTGGCGATATTGCCGATGAAACCGACGTCGAAGTTGTCGGTGTTCAGCCGCAGGCCGATGGTTCTGTCATCGTGCGCGGGGATGTAACCATTCGCGATCTCAATCGTCGTTTTGGCTGGCGTCTGCCGGACGAAGAAGCCGCCACGGTGGCCGGTCTTTTACTTTACGAGACCCGCCGTATTCCCGATGTTGGTCAACAGTTCCGCTTCCACGGGTTCGAGTTCGAAATTCTGCGTCGAATTCGCAACCAGATTACCCGTGTGCGGATGCGGGAAGTGACCGAGCTGACCAGTGAAGAACAGGACTAAATCATTCCTGTTTTTCGGTCGGCTTCGTCGAGCCATGTAAAACCGCACCGGCGTAAACCGTTTTAAGTTTCTCCACTTATGGGTTAAAATCATGATCGAAGGTCTTGACCCAAAGGATTGCAGGGCCACTTGCAAATAAGGGCCCCAACCGTTTTGCCAGGTTTGTGCAATGCGGAACCAGATGATCTGATCGGGTTTGGGCATGTGGCAACAGCAATCTGCAGAGAGAAATGCATGGATACGAAAATCGTACCTGGTGTGGTCAAAGAACAATCCATCGCGACACTTAATCCCGCTGATTCCGTGATGGATGCCGTAACCCTTATGTCTGATCGCAAAATCGGCGCTGTTATCATCGTTGATAATGACGCCAAACTTGCCGGTATCTTTACCGAGCGTGACCTTGTGAACCGTGTGGTTGCCAAGGGTCTGGATGCGGCAAATGTACCGTTATCCAAAGTAATGACAGCTGATCCCGATACGCTTGGCCCGGATGATACGGCAATGAATGCGCTTGATCTTATGAGTGCGCGGCGTTACCGCCACTTGCCGGTCGTTGATGGTGACAAGGTCATTGGCATGGTGTCGATCCGCGATCTGTTTAATGTGGTGAAGGCACAGCTTGAAGAAGACGTGCGTGAGCGCGAGAAATTCATCTTCGGTTCTGATTACGGCGTCGCCTGACAGGTTTGACCATTTAACACATTAAAACGCATAGCCATTTTCGGCTGTGACATTTCTGATCGGCTAGATTTCGGGGTGCGGTGGTACCCCGTATTTCCCAAGTCCGGAATATCATCAATCGCTATTGCTGCTTGACAACGCGTGGGTGAATGTCTTTACGTTTACGTAAAGGAGAGAATCCCATGCCATTGTCCCGCCCCGATGACCGCGAACATATCCATACCCGCACAGTGACCTGTCAGGGTTTCCGTCGCAAGGATGGCTTATGGGATATCGAAGGTCACATCACCGACATCAAAACATATGGTTTTGAAAACCATGATCGCGGCGAAATCCCGCCCGGTGAACCTGTCCATGAAATGTGGATACGTGTGACGATCGGCAATGATCTGGTAATCCAGAAGGTCGAGGCGGTAACCGATTACGCGCCATTTGGCGCCTGTGACGCGATTGCGCCGAAATATGAAAATCTGGTCGGACTTAAGCTTGGGCCTGGTCTGCGCAAGCAAATTCGCGATCGGGTCGGTGGTGTGCATGGCTGCACTCATCTAACGGAACTCATGGGCCCGGTTGCGACCACAGCATTCCAGACAGTGTTTCCGATCCTTGCCCGTGAACAGCTTCAGGCGCAGAAAAGCCAATCGGATGGTGACGAAAAATCGCCCAAGCGTCGCATGCCGCTGATCAATACATGCCACGGTTGGCGCAGTGATGGGGCTGCGGTGAAGCGGATTGCGCCGGATCACTATACGGGTGATGAATAAGGCCCGATCTTGCAATCACGCTATCAGCAATGACGTTTGTCTTGTAACTGTTCTAACCCGGCACAATATCCAACGTAACCGTCACGTGTAATAAGCCAGGCCGTATATGACCGTGTCGCGCTGTGCTGGAGCAACCAAAAACAAATTTATGGGGCGAAACGTTCTGTTGCAAAAAACTGCAACGGCGGCGCTTTGGTGCGCGATTTTCGCAAGTGTATATACCCATCTTGGTGAAGACGCATCTGCCCAGACCAAAACACCACCGATAGTTGAAGTGTTCCAACAAGACCTTGATAGTCAGGACAGTTTTCTGATCCTGCAGACGAACCTTCATCCTCCATATCAGGAATTGCAAAATGGAATGCTGAGTGGTTATTCCATCTCGGTCCTGAATTGTGCGTTCGAACATATCGGGGTGGGTTATGGCTTGGCGATCGCGCCGCGGCAACGTAACCGGGAAATGGTCAGAAGTGGCCGTGCAGATGGATTTTTCCTTGCCCGGATAAGCGATTTCATGGACGAGTACGCAGTTGCATCCAATCCGCTCGCACTTGAAAAATGGGTGTGGGTTTCGCCACTGGATCAGGCTGGAGATACACGTGATCGACGTGCGCCCAAGCCCGGTGAGTTCAAGACCATTGGTGCTATTTTGGGGTCGAACGAAGCAGAGTGGCTGGCCGAAGAAGGTTATCAGGATATCATGCGCGTGCCATCTATTGCGTCACTTGTCTCGCAGGTTGCCGCAGGACGGGTTGAATTCGCGTTGGTGGACAAGCACAGCTTTGAAATTGCGCGCGCTGACCAATCACTTGGTGCGGATCGCTTCCTTGTTCAGTTCGAACGGTATGCGCCGCTCGTTGTTTATTTTTCCAAGCGCTATATCGAAATTTACCCCAACATGATCGCGAACCTGAATAACGTTCTTGAGTTTTGCGAAACCCGTCCGATGCACTTGGAGCCTTGGGAAAGGGACGCAATTGAACGTGTTCAATTGCCTATCGTCCGGCAGTTCGCCGGTTCGGCCGAGTTGCTGCGCAATGTTCGTGATGTGATTGGTAATGCGACCCCACCGTCGGCTGAGCATAAGCAATTGATTGACGAGGAATGGGTTACCCTGGGGCGGCGTGGTCAACTTAGTGGGAAAGCCGAAGAAGTGCTTGGGAATATGCTGTCAGACTATCTGCGCACATTCCAAAACACCGTGGGGGAGCAGGTCGCAGAGGCATTTGTCTTTGATGTCTATGGCCAGATTATTGGTATGAATAGATTGACGTCAGACTATGATCAAAGTGACGAACCGCAATATCAGATGGCCGAAAGCATTAACCGTGACCATGCCTTGATTGCCGACATCCGTTTTGACGCGTCAACGCGCACATTTCTGTCGCAGATAACAGTGCCGATTGTTGACCCCGATAGCGGTAAGACATTGGCGGCGTTGACCGTGGGGTTAAATGTCTCAGCCGCACTGCGTCCGGAAAGCTGATCTGGTTTCCGAACGCAGTGCAATGTGCCTTCTTAACCGCGATTGGCCAGCGCAGTGTCATATTCGGACGGCGTCATGGTTTTAAGTGCCAGTGCGTGGACGCGATCCTTTAGCAGCGCATCAAGCGCACCATAAACCAGACGCTGACGGTTCACGCGGTTCTCGCCTTCGAATTTATCCGACACGACCAGAACAGAAAAATGGGACTCGCCACGCGGGTCTGCACCCGAATGTCCGGCATGTTTGGACGAATCATCGATAATCTGAAGCTCGGTCGGGGAAAATTGTTCCGTCAGGATGTCACGGATCTGGTTGGCTACCTGCATGGTAAGGGCCTCTATTTTCTGGGGATGCTTGCAGATCACTGCAAAAACGAAACTGTCTGACAGGTTCTGGCATGCGATGGCAGTTTTTCAAGCCTTTTATCGCATTTAATCGCTCCGTATGATATTGCGAGCATCGATTTCCAGAACATATAGACCCAGATGAACCGAGGACACCGCAACAAGCGCAAGACGCTGTATCACAATGAACCCATCCTGCCAGATTGTGACTGGCCGGGATGCGAGGGGCATGGTGAGTTTCGTGCGCCCAAGGATCGCAAGTTGCGCGACTATTACAAATTCTGCCTCGATCACGTCCGCGAATATAACAAGTCGTGGAACTATTATGAGGGCATGAAGGCCGAGGATATCGAAAGTGACATGCGTCGCGATACCCATTGGCAACGCCCGACCTGGACGTTCGGTCATATCCGCGGATCGAAAAAGCCGTTCAATTTCAAATTCAAGGACGGGTTTGGCTTCTTTAACGAAGAAGGCGATCAGACCCATCATGGTCCGGGTGGCGATGCCGGGGCCGAACGCAAACGCAAAAGCGAAGAAGCCCAACGTCGCGCGGGCGCACTTGGCATGCCAAGCGAACAGCAACAGGCGATGGCGACCCTTGATCTTGGCTGGCCATTCACCCGTGATGAGTTGAAAGCCAAATACAAGGCGCTTTCGAAGAAGTACCATCCCGATGCCAATGGCGGGGACAAGGGTGCCGAGGAACGGTTCAAAAAGATCAGTGCGGCTTATACGTCGCTGATGAGCTATATCCGCGATCTTGAAGCACGCGTTACGCTCTGATTTCCTGCTGTTCGCGGACAATTTTCCACAATTTTTGGTCAATCTGGTTGCAGATTCCGTATCGGGGATGTCTTATCGACCAAACCTTTTGCGGTAATAGAGATTTTTTGCGCATCTTCCCTTTGTGTGATGCGACTTAACCGCTATTAATGAGCAAGTTTAACGAAACGACCGCGCCACCAGCGTTGGTCCGAAAAATGCGCGAGTACTTATGAGCCAAGGTTACGAAGCGAGTGGTGCAGCGGCTGAACATCCGCTTGATGCACCAGATACCACCATTTCCGTGCGTGAAACGTTCGGGATTGATGTTGATATGGAAGTCCCGGCATTCAGCCAGGGCAGTGAACACGTGCCGGTCGCTGATCCGACCTATCGTTTTGACCGTGACACCACATTGGCAATTCTTGCGGGCTTTGCCCACAACCGCCGCGTGATGATCCAGGGTTACCACGGCACGGGTAAATCGACCCATATCGAACAGGTGGCATCGCGCCTGAACTGGCCGTGTGTTCGTGTGAACCTTGATAGCCATATCAGCCGTATTGACCTGATCGGTAAGGACGCGATTGTTCTGCGTGATGGCAAACAAATCACCGAATTCCGCGAAGGTATTCTTCCATGGGCGCTTAAACGCCCGGTCGCGATGGTGTTTGACGAATATGATGCCGGTCGTCCGGACGTGATGTTCGTGATCCAGCGTGTTCTGGAAGTCGATGGCAAGCTGACCCTTTTGGATCAGAACAAGGTCATCCACCCGCATTCGCATTTCCGCCTGTTTGCAACGTCAAACACGGTTGGTCTTGGTGATACCACCGGTCTGTACCACGGTACCCAGCAGATCAACCAGGCGCAGATGGACCGTTGGTCGATCATTGCAACGCTGAACTATCTGTCGGTTTCTGATGAAACCAACATCGTCGTTGCCAAGGTGCCGGCATTTGATAATGCCGAAGGCCGTCAGAAGATCGAAGCAATGGTGGCCCTTGCCAACCTGACGCGTCAGGGCTTTGTTGCCGGTGATATCTCGACCGTCATGAGCCCGCGTACGGTGATTACGCTTGCAGAAAATGCCAAGATTTTTGGTGACGTTTCCTATGCCTTCCGCGTGACGTTCCTGAACCGTTGCGATGAAGTCGAACGTCCGATTTTGGCGGAATATTATCAGCGTTGCTTTGGCGAAGAGCTGCCCGAGGAAGCCATCAATGTGATGGTACGCTAAGGCGTGTCCTTAAAGCAGATTGGCGAGCTGGTTCCACAAGCGAGTAGTGCTATGAAGAATGATGAGGCTCTTTCCGGGTTCTTGCGCGGTACGGCAGCGACGTTTCGTGCGCTTGCCGGGCGCAATGATCTGGAAGTCGGCTTTGTCAAAGGCGGGCGTCCGGGGGGCTATGGCGAACATGTGCGTTTGCCAATGCCCAAGCAGGCTTTGCCACAGGATGAAGTCGCAGATCTTCGCGGTGTTGCGGATGGCTGGGCGCTTAAGATGCGCCACCATGACGCGGCCCTGCACGCCAAGCGCATGCCCGAAACGGCCGAGGCTCAGGCTGTTTACGATGCGCTTGAAACGGCACGCTGTGAAGCGGTCGGATCGCGTTACTTCCCCGGTGTTCGCAAAAACCTTCGCGAACATGCCGAGCAGGATTGCCACGCCAAGAACTATCACCGTCTGACCAACCGTGAAGATGCACCATTTGCCGATGCGATCAGCATGCTTGCGCGTGAAATCTTTACCGGTGAACGTGCGCCGGAATCAGCCCGTCCGCTGATTGATCTGTGGCGCACCCATATCGAAGAAAATGCCGGATCGGATCTTTCGGATCTGCGCGAGGTTTTGGATGATCAGGACGCCTTTGCGCGCGGCATGCGCAAATTGCTTGATCACCTGTCGCTTGAAGAAGATCTTGATGATGCCCCGCCTGAGCAGGAAGGCGAGGATGACGAGGAAAAGGACGGCGAAAACGATCCCGACCAGCAGGACATGGAAAGTCAGGGCGGCAATCAGGGCCAGCAGGACGATTCCGAACCTGATGGGGGCGATGATCAGCAAGAAGCCGGTTCCGAAGAAGCAGAAGCTGGCGAAGGCGATATCGACGATCAGCAGCTTGAAGCCATGTCGCAGGAAGAAAAGCCTGCGGGGCCTGGCGAGCAGCCCGAATTTGATGGTCGTAACGAGCCGGTCGAACGCGGCTATGAGCCGTTCACGCGCGAGTTTGACGAAGTCGTCACTGCAGATGATCTGTGTGAAAATCTGGAACTGTCACGCCTGCGCGCCATGCTTGATAAGCAATTGGCGAATTTGCAGAATGTGGTGTCCAAGCTTGCCAACCGGTTGCAGCGCCGCCTGATGGCGCAGCAGAACCGTGGTTGGGACTTTGACCTTGAAGAAGGCATTCTCGATGCGGCGAAGCTTGCGCGTATTGTCGCAACACCGTCGACGTCGCTTTCGTTTAAGCAGGAACAGGATACCGATTTCCGCGATACGGTCGTGACCCTTTTGATCGATAATTCCGGCTCCATGCGGGGGCGCCCGATCACGATCGCGGCGCTGTCGGCGGATATCCTTGCACGTACGCTGGAGCGTTGCGGGGTGAAGGTCGAAATCCTTGGTTTCACCACCCGTCAGTGGAAAGGTGGTCAGTCACGAGAACGTTGGGTTGATAGCGGCAAGCCGCCAAAACCCGGTCGTTTGAACGATCTGCGTCATATCATCTATAAGGCAGCTGACACGCCGTGGCGTCGTGCACGCAAGAACCTTGGTTTGATGCTGCGCGAAGGGCTGCTTAAGGAAAATATCGACGGTGAAGCGCTGCTTTGGGCGCATGAACGTCTTCTGGGCAGATCGGAACAACGCCGGATCATGATGGTGATTTCCGATGGTGCGCCGGTGGATGATTCGACCCTTTCGGTAAACTCGGGAAATTATCTGGAACGTCATTTGCGCGAAGTGATCGAATGGATCGAAACCAGATCACCGGTCGAACTTCTGGCAATCGGCATTGGCCACGATGTCACCCGTTATTACCGCCGTGCGGTAACCATCAACGATCCGGAAGAGCTGGGCGGCACGATGCTGCGCGAACTTTCCGATCTGTTTGATGAACAGGGTGCGCGTCAGCCAAAACGCCCGATGCGTCATGTTCCGGCAGATAACGGTCAGGCGCGTGATCGCGCCACGGGCGACCGCGACCGTTGGTAATGGTGGGGGTGCATTTCCGATGACGGCGATCACCCGCTTTGCACCCAGCCCGACCGGATACCTTCATCTCGGCCATGCGGCCTCTGCCCTGTTTTCTGCAAAACAGGCCGGGCCGCATGGCCGTTTTCTTTTGCGGATCGAAGATATCGACCAAACCCGGTGCCGCCCGGAATATCTTGAGGCGATCTATGAAGACCTCGCCTGGCTTGGTCTTGAATGGGAAACGCCAGTACGGGTTCAGTCCGGGCACTTTGACGACTTTCAGGCTGTTCTGGATCGACTAAGCGACATGGAACTTCTCTATCCATGTTTTTGCACCCGAAAGGACATACAGGCGGAGGTCGAGCGGATCGGCAATGCGCCGCATGGCCCGGACGGTGCGCTTTATCCCGGCACGTGTCGAAGCTGTTCTGTGCAGGAACGATCTGATCGGATTGCGGCGGGTGAAAGCTATGCACTGCGGTTTGATATGGAAGGTGCGATCAAGCGTGTAGGACGTGAACTGGTCTGGTTTGATCGGGCTGCGGGCAAACAGATCGCAACGCCCGAGATTTTTGGTGATGTAGTACTGGCGCGCAAGGATACGCCGACCAGCTATCATTTGTCGGTTACCCATGATGACCATCTGCAGGGTATATCGCTGGTGACCCGTGGGCAGGATCTGTTCTTTGCCAGCCATCTGCACCGTTTGTTGCAGGAAATCCTTGGCTATGACGTGCCCGAATACCACCATCACGGGCTTTTGACCGGGCCAGACGGCAAACGCTTTGCCAAGCGTGACAAATCCAAAACCCTTCGATCCATGCGCGAAGAGGGAATGTCGGCGGACGAGGTCCTCGCACTGGCTGATCAGTTCTGATCGCGGCCAAGTGTTTCAAGCAGATCGGGGCGCTCGGCAAACCAGTTGCGGATGAAATCGATCAGAAGCCGGTTCTTGATCGGAAGGTTCCCCTGATAGGCATAGACAAGATAGATCGGTCGCAAGGGAGACCGATATTCATCAAGGGCGGTTTCCAATCTGCCTGCGCGGATTTCAGGCATTGCGACATATCGCGGCAAGTTTGAAACACCCAGCCCTTGGACCGTGGCATTGCGGATCAGCGGGTAATGGTTCAAACGAAGGGTTCCTTCGACGGCAACCGATTGCGGGCCATCCTTGGAAAAGAACACCCATTTGCGATCCTTGTAATATTGAAAATTCAGGATGCAATTGTGATGCAAAAGATCATTTGGTGTCTTTGGCTTGGCGTGGGTGCGCCAATATTCCGGGCTGGCGCAAATCAGTTCGGAAAGCTGACCCAGCGGAATGGCAACCTGATCAGGGTCCGGTGTCAGGCCGGCCCGGATGGCGATATCCATATGTGACGATTGCAGATCGCGATAACTGTTTTCCAGCTCCATCTCGATCTGAATACGCGGATGGATTTGCTGAAACGCAAGAATGATGTCGTGCAGGAACATCTCGCCAAACGAAACAGGAACCGTGATGCGTACTGTCCCGACCGGTTCGCCGCGCAAGGTTTCAACCGCCTCAAACGCGGCATCGGCACTTTGGGTGATGCTTTGGCAATATTCCAGAAATGTGCTGCCGATTTCGGTCAGTTCCAGCTTGCGGGTGGACCGAAACAGAAGCTTGGCACCAAGTGCATCTTCAAGCCGTTTGACATGCTGACTGATCAGGCCTTTTGACGCACCGGTTGCGCGGGCGGCATCGGTGAAGCTGCCCTGTTCAATCACGGCCGCAAAGCTGCGCATTTCGCTGAGATAATCCTTCATTGTTTAAAATATTAAACGATAAGTTCGAAAATCACCAGATTATCGCGCTTACTGTTTTGTGAAATCCTTCAGTCATTCAATTTCCTGATTTTGGAGGATGACATGAAGATTTTGTTGGTTGGTGCATCGGGCATCATTGGCAAGGGCGTTGATGCAGAACTGGCACCACGTCACGAAATTATCCGCGCATCGCGCAACAGCGGTGATGTGAATGTTGACCTGAAAGATACCGGTTCGATCCGCGCGATGTTTGAAAAGGTCGGCGCGGTTGATGCGGTGGTTTCGACCACCGGCAAAGTGCATTTCGGTGACTTTGCCGAAATGGACGAAGAAAAATACCGCATCGGCATTGATGACAAACTGTTTGGCCAGATCAATCTGGTCTTGATTGGTCGTGACTATGTTGCGCCACATGCCTCCTTCACCCTGACCACCGGTATCTTGTCCAAGGACCCGATCCGCTATGGCAGTTCGGCATCCATGGTGAATGGTGCGATCGAAGGGTTTGTTAAGTCAGCAGCAACTGAAATCACGCCGGGTATGCGCATCAATGCGGTCAGTCCGGGGGTGATTCTTGAAGCGATGGAAGGTTACGCACCTTATTTCCGCGGTCATGACCCGGTTCCGGCTGCCCGCGCTGCCCTTGGCTACGCCAAATCGGTCGAAGGTCTGCAAACCGGACAGGTATTTGAAATCTTTTGATTTCTGAGCTGAAAGGATAGGGCGGCAAGGGCAAATTTGGCAGTTTGCCGCCCCGATCCCAATGACCGACTGCGAAAAAGCATTTCACAGATACTTTTTGTCCCTGATATTCTCGTTGCCGTTGAATAGTACCTATGTATAGGAGTACTTGTTCAAGCGAAGAGGTCAGGGGCGAAAGACCAGATGGAAAAGCAAGCCAGTTTGGTCATGGAAATCGGACGCCGATTTGTTGACCCAAAAATAAGACTGAAGCCCAGCGGGGAGCTGACCGAAAAGGTCCGGCGCGATCTGCTGGATCTGGCATATCGGAACAGTTGGGCCAACATTCTGGTGAACTTTGCTGCAGGGGCAGGTTTGACCACCATGTTCTGGCTGCAAGATGATTTGCACCCGGCAACCATGTGGTGGTTTGTCACCCTGTTTGTGATTTGTGTCATTCGCCTGTGGGGCGGCTTCCTGTTTCACAAGCACCGTAAATCACAGGTCGACTTTGATGCGGATGCATTTCGCACCTGGCATCAACGTTATGTCGCGGGTGTGATTATTGCGGGCTTCATGTGGTCAGCGATTGGTTTTATTGAAATCCCCACTGTGCGCGGCGAAAGCCAGTTCATGACATTGATCATCATCGCGGGCCTTGCCGGTGGTGCGACGGGGATTTTGGCGCCGGTCTTTGTGGTCGGGCGCATCTATTTGATTGCCCTGCTGTTCCCGCCTGCCGTCATCATGACCTTTATGGATGATCCCAACTATATTCTTGCAGTTCTGTCGGTGGTGTTTCTGATTGTCATGCTGGCAACCCATCGCAACAATCATGCGGTTTTGTTCAGATCGCTGGTTTTGAAACATCAAAACGATGACCTGGTCGAAGACCTTCGCCAGAAAAACCGGATCACGGAAAACTGGAACGCGACCCTTGAGGCGCGGGTGGAGGAACGCACGGAAGAACTGCGCAACCTGATCGAACATGACACATTGACTGGTGTTTTAAACCGCGATGGTATCGTTGCCTGGTTTGAGGCGATGCGCAAAAGCGGTGCGAAGCTTGATTACGCTGTGTTGTTCATCGATCTGGATCGCTTCAAACAGATCAATGATGGCCTTAGTCACGCGATTGGTGACGAAGTCTTGCGCGTGGTGAGTGATCGATTGCGCTGCCATGTTGAGGACCATCAGGCTGTTGGCCGATGGGGTGGGGACGAGTTTTTGATGGTGCTCGCGGCCCCGCATGATGAACTGCACGATCTGGTTTCAAGCACGATTGAAAAGGCCAAGGCCGCTGTGCAGGAACCGATCACGATTTGCGGCCATACGCTTCATGTCGGGTTTAGCACGGGGGTAGCCTTTGCATCGCATCGAAGCCCAGCCATTTCCGAGCTGATCCATTGGGCCGACCTTGCCGCGGCCGAGGTCAAACGATCCGGGCGCGGGAGTGTGCATAATTATGACAGCACGCTTCTGGTCGAACAGGAACGCAGACTTTCGATCAATCAGTCCCTGCGCCGTGCCCTGGCCGCCGATGAGTTCTATCTGCAATATCAGCCAATCATTGACGCGACCGATGGTGAGATCGTGTCATATGAAGTGCTTTTGCGTTGGCACAGCGGTGATCTTGGTGTGGTGACGCCCGATGAATTCATCCCGATTGCCGAAGAAAGCGCATTGATCGTTGAAATCGGTGAGTGGTGTTTGCGTCAGGCCTGCAAAACCGTTCATGAAAGCGATGATATCTCTGTTGGCACCAAGGTCGCGGTTAACGTTTCCATCCGGCAAGTTATCGCGCCAGGCTTTGCCGACATGGTTGAGCGCATTTTGGCGGAAACCGGATTGCGTCCGGATCGACTGGTTTTGGAGGTGACCGAATCAATCTTTGAAGAACGCCAAACCATACAGATCGCACGCGTACTTGATCAGCTGCATGAAGCGGGCGTGGAAATTCATATTGATGATTTCGGCACCGGATATTCATCCCTGTCGCGTCTGCATCAAATCCGCATTGATGCGGTCAAGATCGACAAGTCCTTTATCCTCAAGATGGACGAAAATGCCCGCGTCGTGATCGAGGCGGCCATTCTGATTGCCCATCGCTATGGCCTTAAGGTCATTGCCGAAGGGGTCGAGACCGAACAGCAGCGCAGTATTTTGGAGGCCATGGGGGTTGATGCCTATCAGGGGTATTTCTTTGCTTATCCCGGTGCGATCCCGTGCACGGCATCTCATTGGCGCGCGGCAGAGGTCACTAATCAATAGCCACTTGCGTGACCAAAAAAGAACGGCCTGTCCGCAGAAGCGGCAGGCCGTTTAAGTGCTATTCCGCTGGGGGCAGAATTAGCGGCTGAAATCAATCAGGACGAGGAAGCTGACAGGCACGAGCGCCAGTGCCACATAAATCCAGAACGAGGCGACAGGAACGCCGAAATGGGCCAGAACAAAGCCGACCAGATAAAGGACCAGACCGACGACTGCGACCAGAAGGATGCCCAAAAGCGGCAGTGAAACGTTGCTATCTGTTTTCATGTTCCGTCATGCTCCCGAAACGGATGTCTTAACTCATGGTGTTGAACCTACCATGCTGTGCGCGCGGACGTTTTGATCCGTGTCAATATGGTGGGGATTGGTCGAATTTTGATCGCGGCTTTCAGAATCGGATATCGCGTATGGCATATATAATGTCATTGCATGTGCATCCGGGCCGGGAATCGGTCAAGTCGAATGCGATATTTGGCGGAATTGCTTGTCAGAACAGGGGCTGATATTGTCGCGCTGGTTTGGAAAGAAGAAGATTCCGTGCGGTTGAGTTGGGTAAAAACCGACCCAAACCAAGGATTATCGCCAAAACCGCTCTGATAAGCGTTTTTGTCGCGGTTTTCGGTTGATGAAGGCTTGACGACATTGGTCATAGGCAGTATTAACCCGCTTCCAAGCGCGGGCCTGCATGTTCAGGCCAAGCGTCCTTTTGCGAATTTATAGACCAGGAGATCAGGTCATGGCACGTCGCTGCCCGGTATCCGGCAAAGGCGTTTTGGTCGGCATGAATGTGAGCCACGCCCACAATCGTACCAAACGTCGTTTCCTCCCGAACCTGCAGCCGACCTCGCTGCTTAGTGAGTCGCTCGGTCGTTCGGTGCGTCTGCGTCTGACCACCAATGCTGTCCGCACCATCGAAAAACGTGGTGGTCTGGATGCATATCTGCTCAGCACTGCAAATGCAAAGCTGCCGGCAGATTTGGTGAAAATCAAACGCCAGGTCGCCAAAGCTGTTGAAGCAAAAGCTGCCTAATTCAGGCTTCTGCGATACAGACAGATTTTACGAAGGCTCGCTTCTGGCGGGCCTTTCGTTTTTTCGAATATCGGTCTCGCAACAGACCGCGAAACAAGCTGCCATCCCTTGGGATGTGCGGCTTTTTTGTGCTTTGCAAAAGCCATGATGCTTTGGAGTCGCGTGGTTTGCGTGCGGGGTGTTTGCGAAGAAACGCGACTCGGCGGCAGACGGGCTTTGCGCTTTTGGGAAATTGGTTTATACTTTGCTCTGTCAGTGGTTTATGAGGCCGCGTTGCCCGGGTTTTTGAAACGTCACGATATCTTCATCACCAGCGATTCACGAACCTGCTAATTAAGGCGTGCGACTCGGTTAACACGGTGGAGCGGATGATATGCATTTATCGCCCAATGCGTGTCCGGCACTTGTTCTTAACGCCGACTTTCGGCCGTTGAGCTACTTCCCGCTGTCCCTTTGGTCCTGGCAGGATACGCTCAAGGCGGTCTTTCTTGAACGCGTCGATGTTCTTTCCGAATACGACCGCGAAGTACGTTCTCCTTCTTTCAAAATGCGGCTGCCCAGCGTCATATCGCTAAAGGAATATGTCCCGCTTAAAAGCAGCCCGGCCTTTACCCGGTTTAACGTTTTCCTGCGCGACGAATTTTCCTGCCAATATTGCGGTGATCGCCTGCCGACCAACGAGCTGACCTTTGATCACGTCATTCCGCGCGCCAAAGGCGGTCGTACGAACTGGGAAAACATCGTCACAGCCTGTTCGGACTGTAACCTGTTCAAGGGTAGTCGGTCGGTCCGTGAGGCGGGCCTGCGACTGCGCAGGACGCCGGGACAGCCCTCCATGCATGAACTCCAGTCAACAGGACGCCGGTTCCCGCCAAACTATCTTCACGAAAGTTGGCGGGATTTTTTATACTGGGATACCGAACTGGAATACGACTTCTGATCGCGCCTTGGTGGACTGTGCAGAAGGCAAAGAAAAAGCCGACGGAACGATTTCCGTCGGCTTTGATGTTTTGGGCGTCTATTGGGTTCGTGATCAGAAGTCAGCCGTCAGGGATAGGGTGGCCGTCAGCGGCTTACCTGAGGTGATATAGCCCCACTGGGTGCTGGCGGTTTCCCAATAGTCATTGTCAGTCAGGTTTTCGACATTGGCGCGGAAGGTGACCGGGTAGTCGTAAAGCTCGGTTACATAACGCGCACTGGCATCAAAGCGGGTCCAAGACGGGATCTGCGATGTGTTGCTGGTTGTTACATACTGTTCAGCAGTATGGATCAGGCGACCGCCGATGGTTGCGCCATCAAGGAATGGCAGGTCGTATTCTGCGCCAAGAGTTGCCTGATACTGCGGCGCGCCCGGCGCTTCGTTGCCATCGTTCGTACCATTCTGGGTCTTTGTCAGGACCGCATCCAGGAACGTTACACCACCAAGAATGCGTGTCCCCTCAACCGGCTCGCCAAAAGCAGTCAGCTCAAGGCCACGGTTCCGCTGTTCGCCATCGGTCGTGTAGACATTGCTGCTGTTGAGATAGGCCGACGGTTTTTCGGCTTGGAACAAGGCAATGCCGCCGCCAAAGGTCCCGAAATCAAACTTGGCGCCAATTTCGAACTGCTTGGTTTTGTAGGGTGCTAGAGTCTCACCGCGGTTGACGGCTGACGCGTCGGTAACGGTCGTGCCTGCTTCAAGACCTTCGATGTAGTTGGAATAGAGCGAAATCTGATCAGTGACGTTGCCAACAATGCCAATCATTGGTGAGTTCGCCGATGAGTCATAAGCAGAGTTCTTGGCCCCGGTCGAGATGTCATAGCCGCGTGACTTGACGTTCTGGCGACGTACGCCCCCCGTGACATGGATTTTGTCATCAAGGAAGCTCATGGTGTCGGCAATGAAATAGCTGGTCAGGATTTTGTGGGCATTGAGCTTTGCGTCGCCAGCATCACCAAATGTCACAGCAGACGACGCTGAGCTATAAATACTGCCTGCAACAGATGTACCCGAAGAATAGTTCTGACGTGCTTCCTGCCACATGGCGGTTGTGCCGGCATTGAGCTCATGCTTGACCGGGCCGGTTTCAAATTCCTGACGGATACCGGCGACACCACTGACATCATCGCGTTCATAAACGGTAGCAAGGCTGCCGAAGTTTGCCGAACCATCCGAACTTGAAAGCGTTGCAGATGAATAATCACCGCGCTCATCAGAGTTATGTGCACCGATTGCTGTGTACAGCATGGTGCTATCGGTCGCATCATATTCAAAACGAAGCTGGGCAAACGTGTCTTGAAGATCGCTATAGGTGCCATCGACGGCAAAGTTGTGTGATGAGGACGGTGCACTGGGCAACGACGTCAGCGAGCTGACAGCGACGGTCGGGCGGCCGTTTTCAACACGCAATTTGTTAATTGCAGCATCAAGCGTGACCCGCGCATCGTCTCCGCGATAATCAAGGGCAACAGAACCCAGCATCGTTTCACGATCTTCATCCTCGATTGAGGCTTCACCACTGCGATGCAGGATATTGGTGCGGACACCAAATTGATCATCCGTGCCAAAGCGTCGGCTTGCATCAAGATGGCCGCCAAATTCGCTGGTCGCGCCGTAAGATCCGGTAAAGCTGGTCAATGCTTCATCGGTTGCGCGTTTGGGAACAAGGTTCACACTGCCGCCCAAGCCACCTGAACCCGGTGCCATTCCATTCAGGAAGCCGGATGCGCCTTTCAAGACTTCGACACGTTCAAACATCTCAAGCGCAACCGACTGACGCGGTGCTGTGCCGTAAAGGCCATCAATTGAAACGTCATCAGCGGTAAGGTCATAGCCACGAATGGTGAAGCGGTTTGCAAAGTTGCCAAACCCATTCGAGTTGATAACAGACGGATCGTTGTCCATCACGTCCGAGATGTCGCGGGCCTGCTGGTTTTTGATCAATTCGCTGGTATAGCCCGTCGCGCTGAACGGTGTATCCATTGCATCCTGATTGCCAAGAACGCCAAGGCGCGTACCCGTCGCGACCTGACCACCGGCATAGACGGGGGGAAGCGGGTCGCCTGCTTCGGCGGTAGCGTCTGCTTCAATGACGATGGCTTGGGTTTCAGTTGCTTCGGTCGCTTCGGTCTCGGACGTCGCGGTATCGTTTGAGGACTGCGCCAGCGCAAAATTCGGGGCGGCAAAGACCAAAGCAATGGCAGTGCCCAGCAAAAGGGTGGAAGACAGTTTATGTCCTGTGGAAAGCATTCGGGTTTCCCTATCGGTTGTCTGTGACGACGACCTGCTGGGCGGGAACCGGCGGGCCATCTTTCATGATGGACCTGTCGATATCACGCACGACGGGGGTAAATATTGAACCGGATTTGGGCGGATTGAACGGATTTTGGCTTAAGTTATGCGAACTGTTCCTTGCGCCATGCGCCGGGTGTCGTGCCAACGATCTTGCGGAACACACGGGTCAAGTGTGCCTGATCAGCAAAGCCAACCCGAAGGGCAACAGAGGCAAGTGGTGTGTCACTATCCATCAGCAGGTTTTTGGCGCGCTCCACACGGGCCTTCATCTGCCATTGCTGTGGCGGCATGCCGGTTGATTCGCGAAATGCCGAACAGAAATAGGATTGGGACAGTCCGGTCAGCTGTGCGAGTTCATCAAGGCGAATGGTGCGGCCGCAATTCTGCTCAATGAAGTCGACAGTTTTGCGAAGTTGATACGGGGCCAATTTGCCGCGTTTGCGCTGAGGTTCTTGATCCGGGCGTGGTTGGAGAAGGGCCGCGGTCAGGGCAGTAACCAGGCCTTCCCCATAGATCTGCGGTCCGGGCATGCCATTTTCCAGATCGTCGGCAAGCAATCGCACCAGCGTGTTGATGCGCGGGTCGCAAAAACCGATGCGCGGTGTTTCAAGGGCGCTGCGATCAAGATGGTTGCCCAAGCTTTGTTCAAGGGCATTCACATCAAGATGGATATCGAGATGGCGCAACCTGCATTTGCCAAGCACCTCGGAAGAGACTTCCATCCCGGCCGGGATGTAGGACAGGCAGCCTTGGCCGCGATGGCCACGTTCCACATTATCGCTTGATGCGCGAACCTCGACCCGGCCATCACCAACGCAATCCAAAATCGCTACAAGACGCGGCGCGCGCGACACATAGGTGCCGCCTGCCGACTTTTCGCATTCCACATGCCACAGATCCGTGATGGCTGCGTTCCAGCGGCGGAAACGCAAATCATCCAGAAGGGAGATGCCTTCGATCTTGCTGGTCATCTGTGGGTGGAATGCCATGTCGGTCAAGAGAGCCCGCGCCTTTCAGCGTGTCTAATTGTTGGAGTTGGATGGGGCTCAATATAGCGGGGATTTTTCTGCAAACAATAACAATTCTCATTATCAAGCGAGCAATTGTTCGTTTTCTGAAGATTTATTCGCGCTTTGGATGTTGTCAGTTAATACAAAACCCGCCCAGCGTGTGGGCGGGTTTGAAATTGCCGATTGTGTGCGTTCGTGACGTTTGGGCAGTTACTACTTCTTCATCCAGCGCGATGGTGCGATGAAGCAAAAGGCGGTCAGTGCGGCCGAGAAGAAGACATTTACCGTTGGCATGGTGATGCCAAACAGGGTCCAGTCGATCTTGTCACAGCGCACAATCGGTTGGGCCATCAGTTGGGCTTTGAGTTCTGCCAGTGAACCCGCACCGCTTTGAACGCCGCCACACATGGCCGGTCCCGGCCACCAAAGTTCCTGAACTCCGACATGATAAAACGCGATGCCGGTGCCAACCGCAAAGGTCACGCCGCACAGATAAACCAGCGCGCGCGAAACACCTGGAAACCGAAGTAACAAAAGGGCTGCCAATGCCAATCCCGCGGCAACATAAAATGGCACGCGTTGATAAAGGCACAAAATGCAAGGCAGGAGCTTTTGGACATATTGCGCATAAAATGCAAAGCCGAGGCTCCCGACAGAGGTCAAAAGCAAAATGGCCGGTGCCAAAGCAGGGGTGTAACGCGGACGTAGCAGTTTGAACATCAACAAATCCGTTTGTCGTCTTCCGTGAAATGCACTCATCAACTCAACCATGCGGGATGAACTTGATGGCGACGAAGCCACCGACAAGAACCACGATAAATATGGTAAAAACGAGGCCCAGTCGCTTTTCGATGAAATCGCGAATAACAGGGCCGAATTTCCAGATTAGCGCGGCAATGACAAAGAACCGCAAACCACGCGCCAGGATCGAGGCCACCGTGAACACAACCGGATCAAGGGCAGTCACACCCGACAGGATGGTAATGACCTTGTAAGGGAACGGTGTGACACCGGCGATAAACACTGCCCATGCGCCCCATTCGTTATAATAGTCACGGAACTGATCAAACTTTCCGGCATAGCCATACAGATCCAGAACCGGGCGACCCACGGTTTCAAACAGGAAGTAACCGATGCCATAGCCGATCACACCGCCCAGCACAGAACCAACCAGACAAATCAGCGCATAGCGCCATGCCTTGGTCGGGGCGGCAATAATCATGGGGATCAACAGGATATCTGGCGGGATCGGAAAGACGGAGCTTTCAATCATGGCAATGAAGAACAATGCCAGACCGGCATGGCGGTGGCCTGCCAGATTCATGGTCCAATCATAAAGACTGCGGATCACAGCTGTTGCGCCCTGTATTGGTTGCGATGTGTTGGTGAAGCGGCGCAAAGGCCAGAAAACGCGGGCGATCAAAGCGCATTTTGCCCAAGATCGCAATGACGCAGTTCGCGTTCAACAAATCGGACACATTTTTGCACAAAGCCCCATTGACCCGGCGAAATTTACAGCTATTATCCCGCCCGTCGATGGAGGGTACGCATAGGTACCCAAATTGCCTGCCCCTGTGGCGGAATTGGTAGACGCGGCAGACTCAAAATCTGTTTCACTTAGTGAGTGGGAGTTCGATTCTCCCCGGGGGCACCATCGACTTTCCCTAGCGTTCAGCGCTTTGATAATCACGATAGATAAGCTTCATTCCGTATAAAAATACGGGATTTTGGCATGATCATTTGCTGTGCTGTCTTTCTTGAAAAAGAGAGGCAGCGGTAAAAGCTGCGTTCAACTTGCTTTCCGATCGGCGCGCGACGGGACCACAGCCAATTTGTTATTGTTCTGCGGTATCTATTGCGTTGCAGGGTGGCGTTTTCCCGATCTCGTTTTCATATTCTGCTTCCCAATTCTGATCGGCCAATTTGACAGTTCATTACTTTGCGAGTAAATGCAAACAATTCGCAGTCGCTTTTGTCTGCGATGCATGACTGGCTGACTGATGGTTGCGACTTGGTGCGATAAGGAACTTTTGACCGTGTTTATCACGCGACGTGATGAGCTGGTTAAGTATGCGCGCGCAATTGTCGGGGATCAGGCCTTGGCCGAGGATGTGGTGCAGGATGCCTATTTTCGGTTGGAGCGCGCACAACAGGTAAAGCTTAATGAAAAGCTCGATGAACCTGTTGGCTATATTTTCCGGATTGTCCGAAATCTGTCGATTGATAGCCGCCGTCGCCTCGGACGGGAAACCGCATTTATTCAAAGTGATGGCAGCAGGTCGGCAGAATATATCGCCGAAGATACCCCCGACCCGGAAGAAAAGGCCGTTGCGCGTGGCGAGTTGCGCCAGCTTGAGAAGGCGCTGGAAGAACTGCCGGAAAAAAATCGTATTGCGCTTGAAATGCATCGCTTTGGCGGATGCAAATATGCCGAGATCGCCCAAAGGCTTGATGTTTCAGTAGGAACGGCACATTCACTTGTCGTTGATGCCATCGAGCATTGTAAGCTGTTTTTGGCGAAAGGGAGATAAGCGAAGAAAATGCACCGGAAAATTGAAAATCCTGTGCATGAGAATCGTTTATTTATCAGGAGAGCAAAAAATGTGTCAGGACATGATCGAGACCCGCAAAGAGCGCTGCAAAAGTGCGTTGTGTCCTGCTGACACATGGAGAGAAACTGTGCCATGACTGAGATGACATTTCCCGCATCAGCAAGCGAGTGGATCGCAAGGCTGGCAGAGGAGCCAGATAATGATCGCCTGCGGCGCGACCATGATCTTTGGCTGGATGCCAGTGCAGAGAATCGCGTTGCGTGGGATGAAACCCTGCGGGTCTGGCAGATGCTTGACATGACGGTGCCAGTGCACGGCGTTGAATGGGCAGACAATGCGCAGGTTAACCTGCCGCAACAGGAGCGGGTGTCTTCCGCAAGGGGCAATTTGCCATCCGCATTTTCGTCCGCCAAGCAACCAATTGCGGCTCCGCAACGAACCAAAGGGATCCGTACACCCCGTGCAGGGCTATGGCGCAGAGCTTCATACGGGCTTTCTGTCGTTGCGATTGCAGCCTGCATTTTGGTGGCAATGGTCCCAAGCTGGATCACCCAGTTTGAAGCTGACTACGCCACGGAAATCCGGGAATCACGGGTGATTGCGTTGCCCGACGGGTCAAAGCTTCATCTTGGTCCGCAAAGCTCGGTTGCGCTTGATTTTGCTGAAAAGCGTGCTGTTTCCTTGCTTGAGGGGGAAGCCTTTTTCGAGGTCGAGCCCATGCCTGATCGGCCCTTTGTGGTGACGGTAAAGGGCGTCAGTACAACAGTTCTTGGCACAGCATTTAATGTTCGAACGGGCGATGACAGTGTCGATATTGCTGTGGAGCATGGGCACGTCCGTGTGAACAGCGCGGCAATGGCCGAAGGGCAGGAGCTTCTCGCCGGAGACATGGTGAATGTGAATGGCGATGGGATGGTGATGCGGCAGCAGATCGCACCTTCTCTTGTCGGATCCTGGCGCCATGGTCAACTGATCGCAAAGGATCAGGCCTTTTCCGAAATGGTCGAAACAATCGGTCGGTACTATGACGGGTGGGTTGTCATTGCCGACGAAGACCTGGCCAAAAAACCTCTGACCGGGTTCTATGATCTGACGGACCCTGTTGCGGCATTGCATGCGATGGCAGATGCGCAAGGAGGAGAAATTCAGCAGGTATCGCCTTGGGTTCTGATTATTTCATCGAAATAAATCAGGCGGTTGCAGAAAAAATCGCGGAAAATCAGAAATAAATTTGAAAATCGGCAAGGACCGCATCGTTGCTTGGTTATAAGGGTGATTTTAAGTCGCATTTGCACTTAACCCAAATGTAAAATACCAACCAAGCGGAGAATACTTGATGATGGGGGTTCAGTTGTCGGTCGTTCAGGGGAACTGGCGAAATCGCCTTGCAGTGACGACCGCGCTGTCGATGATTGCTTTGTGCGGGGTGGTAACACCGGCAAACGCATCTGACGCGCAAAGCGCAGAAAAGACCGAAGAACTTGCACAGGCCAGTGCTGTTCGCAGCTTTAACATCGAACGACAGCAGCTTGCTGATGCGATGGCACTTTTTGGGCAACAGGCCGGTGTGCAGGTTTCAGCAAATGCAGATCTGGTCCGCGGTGTTGAAACGCCCGGCGTTGCTGGGGACCTTAGTATTGAAGATGCTTTGCAGCGTCTTTTGGCTGGTACCGGACTTTCCTATCGGATCGGATCAAACGGTGCGATCACCATCTCCAGTTCTGCCCATGGTGATGCAGATGGTGCCACATCGCTAAGCCCGATCCTTGTTGAAGCAAATACCCATACCGATGATCACATTGGTGCAGCCGACCGGGCGCATTCGATTTATGTCACGCCCGAGGATTTTGAACGTCGCAATCCACAAGACGTGAAGGATGTGTTTAAGGGCCAATCCGCCGTCTCGGTGGGTGGATCGGTGCCGCTGAACCAGAAGCTTTATGTTAACGCGATTGAAGAAACCAATCTTGCAATTAGCATTGATGGTGCGCGTCAGAACAATAAGGTTTTTCATCACAGTGGTACCAACCTGATTGATCCGAGCCTTCTTAAGGCGGCACGTGTCGATCCCGGCGTTGCACCGGCAGATGCCGGACCGGCAGCACTTGGCGGTGCGATTGTCTACGAAACCGTCGATGTTGCTGATGTGCTGGAACCAGGCCGCTCGCTTGGCGGGTTTGTGAAGGCCAGCTACGATACCAACAGCGAAACCTTTACCAACGATTTGGCGTCTTATGGCCGTGCAGGTGATTTTGAACTTCTTGGCTATTTCAAATGGGCCAAGGGCGATGATTACGAGGCAGGCAATGGCGATCAGGTCCCTGGTACCGAAGCTGACATGCGGTCCGGCCTGATCAAGTCGGCCTATGAAGCGCAAAGTGGTCACCGTTTTGAGCTTTCCGGCGAACAGGTGCGTGATCGTGCGCGGCGTCCATATCGTGCAAACATGACCGATCTGACAAACAGAACACAGCCCGATGAGCTGGTCTATGACATGCGCCGGCGCAACGTTACCTTCAATTACGGGCAAAACGGTGCAGATGGTCTTTGGGACCCCAAGGCGGTTCTTGCCTATAGCGAGACCTATCTTTATGCGCCGCTTACCGAACAGGGGCGTGGCACCACCGGCAGTTTCTCAGGCAAGTTTGAAAACGACTTCAATCTGTCGGAACAGGATACGATTACCGCCGGTGTCGATTTCTATCACGACACGGCCGAATATGACGGTCCGACATCCGACCGCGAGGAAGAGGCTACCAACGTTGGCGGTTACGCACAGGCGCGTATTCAGCCGGTTGACCCGTTGCGTTTATCCTTTGGTTTGCGCGGTGATGCGCAAAAATTTACCGGTCTTGACGGTACCGAAATTGAAAATGAAGGCCTGAGCGGCAATGTCGCCGCCGCTGTTGATGTGACCGAGTTCCTGACAGTCAATGCCGGTTATTCTAATGTTTGGGGCGGTATTGCACTGGCGGAAAACTATGTAATGAACCCTGCCTGGGATTACAGCCAAGGCGTCAAACCGGTCCGTGCAGAAAACTACACCACCGGCTTTGAAGTTCATCATGAAGGCTTCTCGTTCAATGCCGGAATTTTCCGCAGCACATTTGACAATGCGCGTGATCCGGGCTGGAGCACCGGGCCGTCGGTCGTCGTTGATTTCGAAACCCGTGGCTACAATCTTGGTGCTGGCTACAATTGGGGAGCCGGTTTTGCAAAGGCGACTTATACGGATAGCGAGATTTCTGTTAACGGCAGCTTGGCCGATTCAGACAGCACGCAGTATCTTGGTGCGCCGCTCGGCCGGGTCATTGCTCTTGAAGCAGCCCATATGATTGAAGGCATTAACTTGACCATCGGTGGCACGATTGATGCAGCGCTGAAAAACACCGACACCGTCGATGCCGGTGGTACAGCACAGGAAGCATATGAGGTCGTCGGGCTGTATGCCGAGTACAAGCCGGAAGCCGCCGACTATCTGACATTCCGGATCGAAGCCAACAATATCTTTGATGAAGAATACGCTGATCGCGGTAGTTACGGGCAGGACTTCACCAATGTGGTTCCGCTCTATGAACCAGGTCGTTCATTCCTGCTGCAGGCCAAAGCAACATTCTGATTTTGCCAAACAACAATGTCATGAGCCGGGGCAGCATGTGCTGTCCCGGATTTTCCTGTTGTAAGGATGGGTTATGAAAGCAGTTCTGAGAACTTTATCAATTTTGCTCGCCACCTTTTTTGTTGTTCCTGCCACACAGGCAAACACACTTGAGGTTACGGATATTGCAGGCCGCAGCGTTAGCATCGAATTGCCGGTGAAACGGTTGGTCATCAGTGAAGGGCGATACATCCCCTTGCTGTCGCTATTAAGGCCCGAGGACCCGGTAAAGGGGGTTGTTGGCATGATGTCTCCTTTAAGCTGGACCCATCCGGATATCGAAAGACAGCTGTTTGAGCAGTTTCCAGAGGCGGCAAACATTCCGCTTTGTGGTGGACGAAATGAAGACAGCATTTCAGTTGAAAAGATCATTGATCTTGCCCCTGATCTGGCTGTGTTTGGCCTGAATGATCACGGACCGGGTGCCAAAAATGCGGAGCTGATTGATCAACTGACTGCGGCGGGCACGAAGATTGTTTTCATCGATTTTCGATCAGACCCGCTGAACAACACGCTGCCATCGATCAAGATACTTGGTCAGTTGCTTGGCGCGGAAAAACGTGCCGAGGAATATAGTGCGTTTTATCAGCAACGGTTTGACATGATCCGCGACCGTATCGCGACAACGTCAGAGCGCCCGACCGTCTTCCTGCAGGCACATCCCGGCCGGTTTGAATGTTGCTGGGGAATGGCGGATGGTATGCTTGGTCCGTTTGTCGGAATTGCAGGCGGATTGAACATTGCCGATGCCGTTGCACCAGGCCCTACCGCGCAACATACCGCCGAATTCCTGTTGACCGAAAATCCGGATGTCTGGATCGGGACTGCATCCGGTGTATATACAGAATTTGTCGAAGGGGCCGATCCCGTGGCACTTGGTCCGGGCATGACCCGCGAAACGGCATCAGAAAGCCTTGACCGCTATATGTCCGCGCCGGAGTTCGCCGCACTTGACGCTGTGCGCAATGGTCGCGCGCATAGTATCTGGCACAATTTCTATAACTCGCCGTTTAACATCATCGCCTTGGAAGCCTTTGCTAAGTGGATCCATCCAGAACTGTTTGCCGATGTTGATCCTGCGGAAACCTTGGCGGAAATTTATGATCGCTGGTTACCGTTTGAATTGAACGGGGTTTTCAGTGCGTCGGTAAGTCATTCACAATGATGCCAGGTAAGGCAACGCTTTATCAGCGTTTTGGATCGATCCACCAACGGCGTATTGCAACAGTTGGTGCCCTTGCCATTGGCCTTGTCCTGATGTTGGGACTGGATCTGTGGGCAGGCCCGGCGGGACTTGGATTTGCCGATATTGTAACGGGTCTGTTTGATCCCGATCAGCTTGAACTGCGTCCGCGGATTATTCTTTGGGATGTCCGTTTACCTGATGCGCTGATCGCGTTGGCGGTCGGAGCGGCCCTTGGGCTTGCAGGTATTGAAACCCAGACCATTCTTGATAATCCGTTGGCCAGTCCCTTTACCCTTGGGGTGTCTTCGGCGGCCGTGCTGGGAGCAAGTTTGGCAATTGTCGTTGTTCCGGTTGTTCCCTTTGTCACCGAAGCGGCGGTTTTGCCGTTTATGGCAATGCTGTTTGCACTGGGATCAGGCGGGCTGATCTTGATGATTGTTCGGTGGTCAAACGGCGCGCGCGAGACTGTCGTGCTGTTTGGCATCGCCCTTGTGTTCCTGTGCAATGCCCTGACGGCGGGTTTGCAATATGTTGCCAGTGCAGAAGCGGTCCAGCAGATTGTGTTTTGGACGATTGGTAATCTGACGCGGGCCGGGTGGCTTGAAGTCGGCCTCGTTACGGCATGCTTTTTATGTGTGTTGCCGTTTTCATTGCGTCATGTCTGGGTGATGACATTACTGCGCGGTGGCGAGGCACATGCGCGCAGCATGGGGATTAATGTCAGCCGGTTGCGCCTTTGGGTGATTTTGCGCGTGTCTGTGTTGGCGGCATTTGCGGTTTGTTTTGTGGGTGCCATCGGATTTATCGGTTTGGTTGGGCCACATATTGCGCGCCTGATGCTTGGTGAAGACCACCGGATGCTTGTTCCCGGTTCGGCTTTGTGTGGGGCTTTGATCTTGTCGTGTGCCTCGTTCCTGTCCAAGGCATTGATCCCCGGTGTGATTATCCCCGTGGGGATATTGACAGCAGTGGTCGGAGTACCGGTCTTTCTGGGGCTTCTATCAGGGCGGAGGCGCCCGGCATGACCATCTTTACTGCCAGTGGCATTGATGCGTTTTATGGAAAGACCAAGGTTCTTGAAGGTGTTGGTCTACCTGAGTTGAGCGATAATCAGGTATTGGGCCTTCTGGGGCCAAATGCATCGGGGAAGTCGACGCTGATGCGTTGCCTTTCAGGTGAAATGGTCACCAGCGGTCGCATTGCGATTGATGGAAAAACGCGGGCTGATATCGGCCATGATCAATGGCATCAAAGGCTTGCCTCAATGCCGCAATCACCGCCCAACCCGTCTGCTTTGTTGCCGACCGAGTTAATGTGGAGTACCGCCCGCGCCCTTGATCTTGATTTGTCTGATCGGGAGCTTGCCGGTCAGATCGAAGATATTTTCGCGCGGTTGGGGCTTTCGGAGTTTGCGCTATCGCCTTTGCATACTTTGTCAGGTGGCAAACGCCAATTGGTTGGGCTTGCGCTGGCTTTGATGCGCGATCCGGATGTATTGCTGCTTGATGAGCCGACATCCGCGCTGGATTTGCATTGGCGGATGGTGGTTCTTGATCTGGTGCGCGAAAGATTGGCTGAACGCGGTGGTGTTGTGATTGCCGCATTGCATGATCTTGATCTTGCGGCACGGTACTGTGACCAGATTGTCCTGTTGAACGCGGGCCGGATTATTGCGGCCGGGGCCCCTGAAGCTGTTCTGACGCCAGACCATCTTGCGCAAGTCTATCGTGTGGAAACACGCGTTTCTCTGGATGAAGACGGGCGACCCCTTGTGCATGTAGTTAGGCCGCTTCGCGATCACGAAGCAGCCTAACAAGCAAAATTGAACGGGATGGCGAAAGCTGGCTTTTGTCAGGCCAGCTTTCGGTCGTCTGCGTTGCCCGATGAAAGCGATTGCGCGTCGTGCAGGCGCCGATAGGCACCATCACGGGCGAGAAGCGCATCGTGGCTTCCTTGTTCTGCAATACCGTCTGATGTGATGACGACAATGCGGTTTGCATTTCGGATGGTTGCAAGGCGATGTGCGATCACAAGTGTTGTGCGACCTTCGGCCAGTTCATCAAGGGATTGCTGAATGGCACGCTCTGTCTCGGTATCAAGCGCGGATGTTGCTTCATCAAGGATCAGGATCGGCGGGTTTTTAAGGAAGATCCGTGCAATCGCGACGCGTTGCTTTTGCCCGCCGGAAAGTTTGACACCACGTTCGCCGATGACGGTATCAAGCCCGTCCGAAAGAGTGCCGATCAGTTCATCAAGGCGCGCACGGCGTGCTGCTTCGAAGATTTCTTCGTCACTGGCATCCAGTCGTCCATAGGCAATGTTTTCGCGCAGGGTTCCGGCAAACAGGAAGACATCCTGCTGTACGATGCCAATTTGCTGGCGCAGACATTTCATCGTGATATCGCGAATGTCGTGTCCATCAATCGTAATGCGACCGCCGATGACATCGTAAAAACGGGGAACCAGTGAACATAACGTGGTTTTACCTGCGCCAGACGGGCCAACAAATGCGACGGTTTCACCGGCATCTATCGCAAGGTTGATGTTGTTGAGGATGGTTCGGTCATTGCTATAGCCAAAATCGACATTTTCAAACGTCAGGTTGCCGCGCAGGGCCACATCGTGATGTGCATCAGGACGATCAACAATGTCGGGCTCCGTCGCCATCAGGTCCTGATAGCTGCGGAAACCAGCAATGCCCTTGGGATAGGTTTCGACAACAGCCGCGATCTTTTCAAGCGGTTGGTAAAACACATTAACCAACAACAGAAATCCGACAAATCCGCCAATGCTGAGGTCGCCGGTGACAACGTAATAGGTGCCAGCCAAAAGGATGACGACCTGGACAATTCGCATGCCAAGATAATTGATGGCCAGACTGATTGCCATGATGGCATAGGCTTGCAGCTTAACAGTGCGGTATTGCTCGTTGTCATGATGAAACAGCGTGCGTTCATGCTCTTCATTGGCAAAGGCACGCACGACGCGAACACCGCCGACATTCTCTTCAATTCGGGCATTGAAGGCGCGCACACGGCCAAACTGGCTTTGCCAGTTGCGTGTCATATCGCCGCCAAATCGCACAACCAGCCACATGATCAATGGGGCTATGGTCATCGCAATCAGGGCAAGCGGTACATGCACTGTAAACATCAGGATCAGCGCGCCAATGAATGTCATGATCGCGACAAACAGGTCTTCTGGGCCGTGATGGGCGACCTCGCCAATTTCCTCAAGGTCCTTGGTCACCCGTGCGACAAGATGACCGGTTTTTTGATTGTCATAGAACCTGAAGGACAGTTTTTGCAGGTGATCAAACGCACGTCGGCGCATTTCGGTTTCAATGGTAATGCCAAGAACGTGGCCCCAATAGGTGACGACAGCCATTAAGCCGGTATTGACCACATAGACAACCAAAAGTCCGATCGCGGCAAACAGGATCAAAAACCAATCCTGCTTGGGTAACAGGACATCAACAAAACCCGCGACCGCGACCGGAAAACCGAGTGCGAGGATACCCGATAAAACAGCACACCCGAAATCAAGCATGAACAAACGTTTATGGGGCAGGTAATAGGAGAAAAACTCTTTAAGCATGGGGCGGATTCCAAGGGTAACCAATGTTGTTACTTCTATAGGAATGCGTCGCAATATCATAGATGTGGTGATGAATGCCGTGGATTTATTTTTAAGAGAAATGCTTCGAATGATTTTGCAATAATGCTGTGCGAGGTTTGCGGTTGGGATTGCTGTTGTGAGAGAGGGTTTCGCCTTGGAGGCATTATCGCATTTCCAATCTCAAGTCGCTGTGGAAGACATGGTCTTGTCGTCTTCTACACATTTTGTGCTTGGTTTTTTCTAGAAGTCAAAACCGGCGACGAAGCGACCGAGCACGCCGCCGGTTTATGCAAAGATTATCGGCCGAAACCGGATAATCCCGGCAATCAGTAGACCTCGCGATAGATCGCCTCGATCTCCTTGGCTGTCATGTCGCGTGGATTGCTGTCGATCAGGCGATGGATCTTGGTAAAGACTTCCTCAGCCATTTCAGGAAGGGAGTCTTCGGTAACACCAAGATCGCGCAGGCGGGTTTCAAGGCCGCTGGCCGGGACCATTTCCTCGATCCGTTTGACGAACGCCTCGGCAGCAGCATCTTCGCTGTCGAAATCGACACCTTCGATCAGGCAAGGGGCGAGTTCGGCATAAAGTTTTTTGGCCGCAGGCAGGTTAAAGCGGATGACTTGTGCCATCACCAGTGCATTGGCGTGACCGTGCGGGATGTGGAAACGCGCGCCCAGCGGATAGGCCAGGCCATGAATGGCGGCGACCGATGCATTGGCAAAGGCCATCCCGGCAATCAGCGATCCCTGCAACATCGCAGAGCGTGCTTCCTTATCCCCCGGGTTTTCAATCACCTTCATCAGGTTCTTGCCCAGCAGCGAAAGGGCCGTGACCGCCATGCCATCGGCGATCGGGTTTTTGCGTGTGCGGCTGGTATAGCCTTCGATCGCGTGCACCATGGCATCAAGGCCGGTGGCCGCCGTAACCTTTTGCGGTAGGCCATAGGTCAGTTCCGCATCCAAAAGCGCGATATCAGGCATCAGTTGCGGGGTGTAGACCACCTGTTTGAGGTTGCCGTTATCGGTAATCACCGACACCCATGTGACTTCGGATCCGGTCCCGGCGGTGGTCGGGATCTGGATCAGCGGCAGGCGATCCCCGGTTGCCTTGTCAATCCCATAGATCTCCTCAATCGTCTGGTCGCTATTGGCCAGCAACGCAACCAGCTTGGCACTGTCAAGCGAGCTGCCGCCGCCAAGGCCGATAACGCCATCCGCCTTCCAGTCGCGTGCACCGGCAATCGCGGCTTCGACGATTTTCTGGGGCGGGTCAGCTTCGACCTCGGAAAAGATCTGAGCCGCGATACCGGCGGCTTCAAGTGCGTCTAGCGCCTTTTGTGCAAAGCCCAGTTTGACGATGCCCGGATCGCAGACGATGGTGACACGACTTGCACCGAGTTCCTTCATCAGGCTCCCGGTCTTGGCAATGCCACCGGCTTCGCAGACGATGCGCGGCACACTTCGGAACATGAAACTCATGATTTGTCTCCTTATCCGGGATCAGTTGGCATTCCCGGCGAGACCGCCGAGGCACATGTATTTAATCTCAACAAAGTCATCGACGCCGTATTTCGACCCTTCGCGGCCGATGCCCGATTCCTTGACCCCGCCAAACGGAGCGGATTCAGTCGAAATGATGCCTTCGTTGATGCCAACGATGCCGTATTCAAGAGCCTCGCCAACCCGCCAGATCCGGCCGATATCACGCGCATAGAAATAAGCCGCCAGACCAAATGGCGTGTCGTTGGCCATGCGAATGGCGTCTTCCTCGCTGCTGAATTTGAACAGCGGCGCGACCGGACCAAAGATCTCCTCGGAGAAAATCCGCATATCTGACGTCACACCTGTCAGGATGGTCGGGGTGAAGAAGTTGCTGTCTGCCTTGGCGCGATCACCGCCCAGAACGGCTTTTGCACCACGGGAAACCGCGTCTTCGACCAGGGCTTCGACCTTTTCAATCGCCTTGGCATTGATCAGCGGGCCCTGGGTGACCCCTTTTTCGGTGCCGTGACCAACGCGCAGTTTGCCAACGGCCTCGGCCAGTTTGGCGGCAAAGGCATCATAGACACCTTCCTGAACCAGAATGCGGTTGGCACAAACACAGGTCTGCCCGGCATTACGGTATTTCGAGGCAATCGCACCTGCGACGGCTGCATCAAGATCTGCATCGTCAAACACGATGAAGGGCGCATTGCCGCCAAGCTCGAGGCTGACCTTTTTGACAGTGTCAGCGCACTGACGCATCAGAAGCTTGCCAACCTGGGTGGAGCCGGTGAAGGACAGCTTGCGCACGATCGGGTTGGCGGTCAGTTCGCCACCAATTTCGGCACCGTGCGATGCGGTGACGATATTGATTACACCATCGGGGAAGCCAGCACGTTTGGCCAGTTCAACCAGTGCCAGTGCCGTCAGCGGGGTATCTTCGGCCGGTTTGATAACGACCGTGCAACCCGCGGCAAGGGCGGGGGCGCATTTGCGCGTGATCATGGCCATCGGGAAGTTCCAGGGCGTGATCGCAGCAACAACACCAATTGGCTGTTTGACGGTGATGATGCGTTTATCCGCGCCATGGGACGGGATGACGTCGCCATATATGCGTTTGCCTTCTTCGGCAAACCATTCAAGGAAGGACGCGCCATAGGCGACTTCACCGGATGCTTCAGCCAGCGGCTTGCCCTGTTCGCGGGTCATCAGCAATGCTAGGTCGGCCTGTGCTGCCATGCAGAGATCAAACCATTTGCGCAGCACATTTGCGCGTTCCTTGGCGGTTTTGGCGCGCCATGCTGGAAGGGCAGCGTTGGCGGCATCAATTGCGCGCTTGGTTTCGGCCGCACCCATATCGGGTACATCGGCAAGATGTTCGCCGGTCGCCGGATCAACAACGGCAAAGGTCTTGCCGCTGTCAGATGCAACCCATTTGCCGTCGATATGGCCTTCGGTCTGCCAAAGGCCTGCGTCATTAAGCTGGATGGTCATGGTGGCTATTCCTTTTCGTTACAGCACGGCGGCATAAATCGCGCGCGCGGCATCGAACGTCATTTCACGCGGATTGTTGATCAGAAGGCGTTCTACCTTCATCGCATCGGTTGCCAGCATGTCGAGGTCGCTTTCCGCCACGCCGACTTCGCGCAAGGTGCGGCTGAACGGCATGCGTTCGACCATGTCGGTCATGAAGGCAATGAAGCGATCGCAGGCGGCATTGTCATTGGCGAATTTTTCACCCGGCAGAACCGCGCGGGCGAGTTCGGCGTATTGCGATACAGCGGCATCCCGGTTGAATTTAAGAACCTCGATCAGGACCAGCGCATTGCTGTGTCCATGCGGGACGTGGAAATGCCCGCCGAGCGGATAGGCAAGGGCATGAACCGCTGCAACCGGGGCATTGGCAAACGCCATCCCGGCCAGCATGGATCCCTGAAGCATGGCCTCGCGGGCTTTGCGTGACGGGGTGGCGGAAACCGCATCATCGATATGGGCGGTCATCAGCTGCATCGCGCGGATGGCAAGTCCGTCAGACAGGGCGTTTTTCTTGTGCTTGGTGGTGTAGGCTTCAATCGCATGAACCATGGCATCAATACCGGTCATGGCCGTAATCGGAGCCGGAAGGCCCATGGTTAGTTTGGCATCCAGAAGTGCGATATCCGGATAAAGTAGGTTGGACACCACACCCTTTTTCTCATGCGTCGGTGTGGTAACGATCGAAATCGGGGTGACTTCCGAGCCGGTGCCAGCTGTGGTCGGCACCTGAATAAGCGGCAGGCGCGGGCCGGTTGCCAGACCGATGCCATAGATCTCGTCAAGTTTCTGATCCTTGCCACACAAAAGGGCGACCAGTTTGGCGGTATCAAGTGATGAACCGCCGCCAAGGCCGATAACGATATCGGCCTTGAAGTCACGCGCACCCTTGATTGCGGCAAGGATGCTTTCCTCGGGCGGGTCGGCCTGAACATCAGTCCAAAGCAGGGTGTCGATCCCGGCTTCCTTAAGGGCGGCATAGGGGGCATCGATGAGGCCGACCTTCTGCAAGCCCGGGTCGGTCAGGAGAACGGCGCGTTTTGCGCCGAACTCCTTGCAAAGTGCACCGAGCTGCAAGGCACCGTCGAACTCGCAGATGACGCGAGGGGTGGTTTCAAACACAAAGTCTGACATGGGGAACCTCGTCTTTTGACTTGTCTGTTGTCGGGGCTGTCGTCGGGATCAGGCAGTTTCCAGATCAGCTTTGGAAACTGTGCCACGTTCGATGCGATAACTGCCCGCCACCAGGTCGGCGGAGTGGGTGTCATCGGATTCAGAAATCAGGACACAAAGGCCACTGCTGCCGAGGTCGGAAATGACTTCCGACAGACGACGTGACAGGACCGGTGCGACCCCTTCGAACGGTTCATCAAGCAACAAAAGATTGCGGCCGGGCATCAATGCACGTCCCAGAGAAACCAGTTTCTGCTGACCGCCCGAAAGCTGCAGCGCACGGCGATCGCGGAACTGGGCAATTTCGGGCAACAGGTCATAGACCCATTTCAGCCGTTCTTCGGCGTCTTTGATGCCATTGGTCCATGCCGGAAGAAGAATGTTTTCCTCAACCGTCAGGGACGGGATCAGACGGCGGTCTTCTGGCATGTAGCTGATGCCGGTTTTGGCACGGGCGAAATCAGGCTGCTTGCGCAGGTTCTGTCCATCAAAGGTGATGGTGCCCTGATCGGCATCCAGAAGACCCATGATGGCGCGCATCAGGGTGGTTTTCCCTGCCCCGTTATGACCAATCAGGCCAAACATCTTGCCGGACGGCACCGAAAGCGAGACATCGCGCAGGATCGGAATATTACCGATCGAAACATCGAGATTACGGATTTCCAGGGTCATGATGTGCCATTCCCTTGTTTGGTGGTGGGACGATGGCCGGTCACAAGATCGCGGACCTGCTGATCAGCCAGAACAGCTGCAGGTTCGCCATCGGCAATGATTTCGCCGCTGTAAAACGCCAGAACGCGCGAGACGTAGCGTTCGACCACATCCATGTCATGTTCGACAAACAGCACGGTCACACCATGCTGACGCACGGCATTCATGACCGTATCCATCAGACCGGTTTTTTCATCCATGCTGACGCCACTGGTCGGTTCATCAAGCAGCAGCATCTGCGGATTGCCGATCAGCGCCATGGCAATATCAACCAGTTTGCGTGCGCCCTGCGGGACAGCGGTCACCAGTGAATCGCGATAGTTCTCAACACCGAATTCCTTGAGAATTTCCTCGGCCCGGGCGATGCGGGCATCGCTGCGAAGCGGGCTCAGGAAACTCGGGCGGGCGCTTTCGGCAGCGGCGAGTGCGACAATCAGGTTGTCGAGCACGGTCATTTCCGGGAACAGTTGTGCCACCTGGAAGGAGCGTGCCATTCCTGCACGTGTGATGGCACGCGGGGAATGCCCCATGATGGACTTGCCGTTAAACAGGATCTCGCCCCGGGTCGGTTTGAGATAGCCTGTTACCATATTGATGAAGGTTGTCTTGCCAGCCCCGTTGGAGCCAATCACACCAACGACTTCACCCTTGTTGATCTGAACGTTCAAATCCTTTGCGGCGATGACCGCGCCGAATTCTTTGTTCAGCGAACGTGTTTCGAGAATACAGGTCATGCCCGTTCTCCTGTCTTTTCACGGCTGACCAGGCTCCAGAGCCCTTTGGGCAGGAAGATGATGACCGCAAGCAGTGTGAAACCGAGGATCATCTGCCAGGTATGGGGAACGAATTCGATGGCGTAGGTCCGCACGAACGAGAAGACGATGGCCGCAATAAACGGTGCGGCCACATGGCCCAAGCCGCCCAAAAGCGCGATGAAGACGAATTCACCCGACGTGGTCCAATAGGCCATTTCCGGATCGACATGGCCGGTAGCCAATGCCGTCAGGCCGCCACCAAGTGCGGAAACTGCGGCTGCAGCAACATAGTTCCCATAGAGCAACCAGCGCGGCGACAGACCAAGATATTCAACGCGGACTTCGTTTTCGCGAACCGCTTCGCAAATGACGCCGACGCCTGCCTTGGTATAGCGATGGATCAGAACCGCAACAATCAGACCGGCAATCACCGTCATGGTAAAGACGGTTTGCTGGCTACCTGCACCTGCCTCGGGTGCCCAGCCAAACAGGGTCCAGTCATGAACGTTAAAGCCATCCGTGCTGCCCAGTTCCTGACTTTTGACAAGGATACCAAACAGGATCATCGAAAAGGCCAGTGACAGCATGGCAAAGAAGATTTCGCGATAACGCGTCAGCAGCAGGCCCAGCAGCATCGCAATAACGATCGCGACAAACATGCCCAGCGACAGGGCCGCAATCGCATCATGAATGCCAAAAAACTGACCGCCCATGCCAACGGTGTAACCGCCGATGCAATAGAACAATCCTTGGCCAAAGGATACGAGGCCCGAGCGCATCTGCATGACAACGCCTTGCACGACAAGTGCTTTGGCCAGTGCGATGGTCAGAAGGAAGATCAGCCAACCCGGCGAAACGAAGCCGAACAGCACACAGGCAAGTGCCACCAGTCCGAGCGAGATTTCAGTTTTATCAAGACGCATGTCAGATTTTCCTCGCCAAAGTACGGCCAAACAGGCCTTCGGGACGGAACGCCAGAACCAGCGACATCACGCCATAAATGACGAACAGTTCGAATTCAGGAGCGTAGTGAACAGCGGCCGCACGGCTCAGACCCACAAGAAGGGCACCAACCGCGGCACCGCCGATGCTGCCAAGGCCACCAATAACAACCACGGCAAAGGCCAGAACGATCACTTCGATACCGATACCCGGCACCACCGAAATCGCAGGTGCGGTCAATGCACCGGCGAGTGCGCCCAGCGTCGTGCCAAGAACAAAGGTGATGGTGAACATCAGTTTCACGTTCACACCCATGGCAACGGCGATTTCGCGGTCATGGATGACGGCACGCAGGACCTTACCCTGATTGGTGCGTTCAAGCCACGCCCACAGGCCAAGACCAAGAATGGCTGACACCCCGACGAGGGCAAGGTCGTAATTGGAAACCTTGAGCAACCCGAGCGACGTGCGCCCGAGTTCGGAATAGGGCTGATATGCGAAATAGGGGCTGACACCCCAGACGATTTTCATGCCGTCTTCAAGGATCAGAAGAAGGGCATAGGTAATGATCACCATCAGGATTTCGTCGCGGCCATACATCAGGCGCAGTAATCCTCGTTCGACGATCACACCGACAATCAGACCGGCAACCAGCGCGGCACCAACCAGCATCAAATAGCTGACCCATGCCGGGCCCATGCCATTGTTGAAATACCAGCCAACGAGCGACGCTGCCGAATAGGCGCCGATGGCATAGAAGCTGCCATGCGCCATGTTCAGGATGCGCATCACCCCGTAAATCACGGTCAGGCCAGCAGCCACAAGAAACAGCCACGATGCATAGATCGAGCCATCAATCAGGACGGCAAGAAGACTTGTCATCACAAATATCCAGTGTGCAGGGAAAGGGGCGGACATCCCGAGGGAGACGGGATGTCCGCAGGATCAGGAAGCTCTTTGAAACAGAGCGGGCAGCTTAGTTACACTGAGCGCCCGGGAAGCCATTTGCGATCCAGTCCGCAGCGGCAACACCTTCCGGCGGGGTTACGCATTCGCCAGCGAACGAAACAGCGTTCTTGATCGAGGCAACGCCATCTTCGTAGTGGTATTCACCATAGGTGATACCTTGCATGGCCTGATGACCATTGCCACGTGCCATTTCAACGGTGCCTGAGACCGACTCAAAGGTTGCGCCTTTCATCGCAGCGGCAAGCTGTTCGGCAGACGCGATTTCCTTGTCACCAACACCTGCATTTTCAGCAGCATATTTCAGACCAAGGATCGCCTGAGCCATTTTGGTTGCCGGGTAGACCGGCTCAAGACCATAGGCATTCTGATACACACCCTTGAACCAGGTGTTCAGTTCGTTGTTCGGGGCAAATTGGCCGAACGGGCCGCGTGCGCCGATGATCATGCCGTTCGGGGCCTGATCCTTGTAGGTGGCAAAGGATGCTTCGCCGCAGGTCAGAAGGCCGGTCGCATCTTCAAGCAGGCCACGTGCATTTGCCTGCAGAACCAGTGCTTCCATGTCACCCCCCCAGAAGGAGCTGTGAACGATTTCAGGGCGCTTTACGGACAGGGCAGAGATTTCTGCACCATACTGACCCTGATAGATTTTCGGGAACTGTTCTTCGACGATTTCTGCTTTCGGGAGGAGAGCCGATGCAGCGGCGGTGAAGTCCGCCCAGCTGTCCTGACCCCAGGAATAGTTCTGCTGGATACCGGAAAGACGGGTAACGTCCGGGCGAGTCTCTGCGAGGTAACGTACAGCACCAATGTTATCGACCGATGCGTCAAGACCGGTACGGAACATGTAGGCCGCGTCCGGGTTGTCAGCAAAGAGACGGGGAGTACCGCAATCATATGCGATAGTGAAGGTTTTCAGTTCTTCGGCAACCGGAGCAATTGCCAAGCAATCACCCGAAGAAACGTAACCGATGACAGCGTCGACTTTCTGACGCTGAACAAGGTTGCGGTATTCTTCAACCTGCTTGGTCGCACCACCGGCTTCGTCGATGATGACGGCTTCGATTTCGGCACCATTGATGCCGATCTTGTCGTAAGGTGCAGGCAGGTTGCCTTTGTTGAGCTCATCAACAAGAATCTTGGCAGCATTTGCCGATGGAACACCGAACGGACCCGCGGCTGGACCGGACAGGAAGGTCACGATGCCCACGCGGAATTTGCCGTTCTCGGCGGCCGATGCAGACCCGGCTGCGCCAGCTGTAAGAGAGAGGGCTGCGACGCCCGAAACAAGGTATTTGCTGAATTTTGATTTATTATTCTTCACTATTTCCTCCCTTGGGAAAGGTCATGGAGTTGGCGGTGGAACTGCCTCCGACCCGCCAGCCACGGCATCGCGGCGACGTTTAACCATCTCTTTGGATGGCTTGAGGTCTTCGGCATCGTAGATCGCCCAGTTCCCCACCATCATTTTTGATGGCGGAAAGTCTTCGTTGTGGACGACCGTGCCCACGGCTTGCGCCTGGACAATCTGGTGAGTTTCGGGATCGATGTAGGATGCAAAGCCCGGCGGATCTTCGGGAAGGGCCAGTTGCAATCCTTCGAGTGCGGTAATCAGCGCGCGGTCATCATCCACGCCGCCGGCCTTTTCGATGGCGCGTGCAATGGCGATGATCCCGGTATAAGCGCCTTCGGCCGCATAGGTCGGATAACGCCCGGTCATGTCGTGGAACTGTTTGACGAACCGCTTGTTACGGCCCGTTTCTGGCCAGTTATTGTGGTGACGGGCAGACAGGATCAAACCCGGATAAGGCTGATCGCCAAGGGCCATCATTACATCGTAATTGGCACCGGTATCAAAATTGGCCAGACGGGTGGTTTCAAAGAACCGCGTCGATGCAGCCTGCTTGATAAAGGCAATGAAATCCCCACCCCAAAGTGCGGTGACAACGATATCGGGTTCCGCTGCCTGTAAGGCATTGATGTAAATCGAATAGTCCGGTTCATACAGCTTTGGCCACAATGCACTGACGGTTTCATATTCAACACCCAACTCGTCGAGGGCGAGTTGCAAATCAGTCCATGACACATGGCCGTAATCGTAATCCGGCCCGACAAAAGCTAGGCGCTTCCACCCTGATTCTTTTTGCAGATCATGCAAGTAACGTGCGCCCGCGGCCATCGATGTCCAGCTGTCATTGGTAACGCGGAAATAATAATCATGGCCGGCCTCTATGCTGAGCCGCGACGACGCATGATCGGTGCCGACCATGATGATCTTTTCGGTCCGCGCCAGATCGCTAACGGCATGGGCAACACCCGATGAGACGATGCCACAGAAGAACTTGGCACCATCATTGGTGACGAAATCTTGTGCCAAACGGACTGCATATGAAGCCTTGGAGCGCGGGTCATCGGCAATGATGCGTAACTTCGGTGGGGTAAGTCCTACCTTGCTTTCGGCGGCGAGGTCATCCAACGCGATCTGTATGCCAACAATGCTATCGCGACCATAGGTCGCAGATCGGCCGGTCATTGGGTACAAACAGCCGATCACCGCATCTGCGGTTTCCGCCGATGCGCCAAGTTCAAAGCGTTCTGCCTGTGCTTGATGTGTACCGAGCAATGCGAACGCGAAAACAAGAATGGTGATGCACCCGGAAACCGGGCGTTTGAGCATCTCCATGATGTATCCTCCCTACGAATGGTTGTTCCATCCGTGTTTGTACCTTTGTCCCGGTAATTGGCAAAGGCTGTGCCAATTGGGAGCAAATTAGAAAAAGGTCAGGGAGTGCGCGGTGTTGCGTGTTTCTTTCTCAGTGGGTGAAACAACGTCGTACAGGCTAATGAGCGTTTGGCGCTCAAAATCAGCAAAGCCATCGAGCGGTTTTCGCTCAATGGCTTTTTCCAGCAGAAACGTTTGAATTGGACGCTATTGCAGGCCCAGTCTTTGTAGCCTGCGCTTTAGGGCATGACGTGAAATACCGAGGATTTCAGCAGCTCGACCTTTGTGTCCGTCCGCCTGATCAAGGGCATTTCGAACCAGATTGCGTTCGGTAATATCGAGCCGATCCTGCAATTGAACAGCGTTTGAGCTGTCTGATTGTGGAGTGCTGGTCAGGTCGTTTGCCATCTCGATCTCATGAAACTCGCTTGGTAGCAGTTCTGGTGAAATCGTTTTGGCGGGATAGAGAATAGTCAGTCTTTCGATCAGGTTTTTAAGTTCTCTGACATTGCCGCGCCACTGGTGCGCTTGCAGAATGTCGAGAGTATCGGGTGAAAAGTTGATGGGATGGCAACTTTCGGCAGCGGCCTGTTTGACCGAGAAATGCTCAACCAGTTTGATGATGTCTTCGCCACGTTCCCGAAGGGCGGGGATGTCAATCGTAATCACGTTCAAACGGTAATACAGATCTTCACGAAAGTTGCCCAAGCGGACTTCTTCGGCCAGGTCACGGTTCGTTGCTGCAATTACACGAACATTTGCGGAGGCGGAATGCTCGCTCCCAACCGGTCTGTAATCACCGTTTTCCAGGAAGTGAAGGAATTTTGCCTGCAGTGCCAGCGGCAGTTCACCAATTTCATCTAGAAACAGACTACCGCCATCTGCCAGTTTTACTAAACCTGTACGCTTCTGATGGGCACCGGTATACGATCCTTTTTCAGCGCCGAACAGTTCAGATTCGATCAATTGCTCAGGTAAAGCTGCACAATTGACCTCGATAAACGCCCGTGACGAACGGGGGCTCTCGCCATGAATAGCGCGCGCGACAAGTGCTTTGCCAGTCCCTGACTCGCCCAGAAGAAGGATACGGTTGGCACTGCTTTGTGCAACGCGTTCGATTGTGGTGCGCAACTCAGACATGGCTGAGCAATTTCCGATCAGTCCGTTGGCAGGCACATCGCGTTTGCGATGATATTCAAGTTCCAGTGCTGTCTGGTTTTGATCCAAGACCGTGCTGATTGTGTGGATCAGTTCATCGAGCTCGAAAGGTTTGCTTAGGTAATCGGCTGCGCCAAGTTTGACAGCTTTGACGGCTGCGCGTGTGTCGCCGTGGGCCGATATCATGATCACGGGGACATCGATATCAAGTTTACGGATGCTGTCGAGTACCTCCATGCCATCGGCACCTGGTAGGCGAAGATCAAGTAAAATTACATCGAATTGGTTTTTCCGAACTTCGAGAAAGGCATCTTCTCCGGAATGAACGCCAGTAACGTCCATGCCTTCTGTTCTGAGCGCGAAACTTAAAGAGCGAACGAACGATTCCTCATCATCGACGATCAGTAATCTGATCCTCTTGGACATCTTTTGGGTATTCCTCCTCCGAAGCCCCTACTTGTGCTGCAGGAAACTTCAATGTGATTGTTGTGCCCTCTTGCGGGACACTTTCAATTTGGATGGTGCCGTGGTTGGCCTCAACAAGCTGCTGGCTAATTGTCAGGCCAAGGCCAGTACCTTTGCTTTTCATGGTAAAAAATGGTTGGACCACGTCAAGCAAATGCTGTTTCGGGATGCCCTCGCCATCATCAGTGACGCGGATTTCAACCCAAGTTTGGTTTTGTTCAGCGCGAAAGCCGACAGTGCCACCAGTCGCGCATGCTTGAATGGCGTTGATGCCAAGATTGAGTAAGACCTGAAGCACCTGGTCGGGGTCGATATAAAGTTTCAGGCCGGAATCACCACTGGTGAAAAATCGGATGTTGGCATCTTTGGCGATAGGCTCGAGCACTCTTGATGACTGACGAAATAGCTCACGGATTTCAGTGCTTTGTGGGGCAGCCTCACCCGGGCGCCCATACGCCAAAAGGTCATTTACGACACGTGACAGGCGGTCGATCTGATGCCCCATATCATCAAGCAAGACCCTGCGTTCAACGTCTTGTTCCTTGCGGGTTAGTGCCTGAACGGTTGTTTTCATTGTGGCTAACGGGTTGCGAACTTCGTGCGCAACCCCGGTGGCAAATTGTCCCAAAACAGCAAGTTTTTCTGCGCGAACCGTCCTGTCAATCAGGTCTTTGAGTTGCCAGGCCATCGTGTTGAATGCTTTGGCGACCGTGCTGATTTCGTCCCGGCGACGACCTTCGGGTAAACGGTAATACAAGTCGCCAGAGGCCAGACTGTTTGCCCCTTGCACAAGAGAATCAACCCGACGCCGCAAGCTGCGCGACAGGGCAAAGAAAATTGCAAGTATGACAACAACGATCAGTGCTGCGGTTACCGTCAGCCAAAACCGTGTTTCATCAATGGGTTGAAGGATTGTGCCGGGGTGAACGCTCATAACGATGTTCCAACCAGGCAGAATACTGGGACCCTCGATCAGTTCACCGCTGACTTCTGCAGGGCGTCCTGTCGGGTCAAGAACGATACCACTGGGCGTGCGTAACAGTGGTTCAATGACACCAGCAACGCCTGCGCTTACCAGAAGCTCTGTCAGAGATGACAGTCGCACATGCAAGGCGACTGAAGTATTTTGACCGAAGCCCGTGTCGCGGATGTGTTGACGCATCAGAAGCCAGCCAGAATTGCCGTTTTCTGGCAATTTTGGTCCGATGAATTCTATGCCTTCGTGTTTGACGATTGGTAGGCCGCGAATGTCCCAGCCCGTTTTTGACCAGTATGGTGGCCCGGACGCTGCTTGTCCGGCGACAAGTCGGTCGAGATTGTCGTTCCAGTCAAAGAAAAGCACACCGTACAAGTCAGGTGAGTCGGCTTCGACACGAAGTAGCGTGAGTGCTTCTTCTGCTTGGGGCGAGTTCGGGGCTTCGATGAAGGCAGGCAAAGCAGGGTGGTTTGACAGCGTGACCAGCTGATAGATGCGCGCATCAAGAAATGCGGAAAGTTTGTTTGATGTTGCGGCGACCTGTGCGCTCAATCGTTCGCCTGTTAGGCGATCTATCAGCTCGTTGGAAAAGCGTTGGTAAAAGAAGCTAAGGGCTAGAAGCGCACATACGACAACGCCGACCGACAACAATGTGTATCGACCAACCAGGCTTAGTCTCTGATTTCTTGACCAATGGAAGCCCGACAAAAAGCGCTCCTTGAGGGGTAATCAGGTGCAATGCCATTGCAATTCCTCGCACTAGTTTTGCTGTAGTTAACAGGGCGCGGCAAGCCAAACCTTTTTGCTGATCTGCTTATTGGTGAGCCTGAGGCATGAAAAGCATGTGCTGATATCTCGCAAATCTACTTTGCCAGCAATCGGGTGGGGTTGGGAAAATTTCAGATAAAAAAAGAAGGCCCCCGCTTGCGCGGGAGCCAGTTCCAGCAGTGCCGGTTCGTGTGTTCTTGGATCAGTCGTTATCGTGATGGTCGGTTATGCCGACCTGACCATCTTCGCTGACCTTGGTCCAAGTGCTGCCAAGGTGGTTGCGCAGAAGGTCGTTAAGTTTGATTGCATCGCGGCTTTCAATCGCCTTGAGGATTTCCTCATGCTCGCTAATCGCGGTGGGCCATTTGGTGTTGCGCATGTTTGACCGATATCGGATGCGATAAAGCCGCGCATTCATGCGTTCATGGGTCTCAATCAACAAGGGGTTGCCCGACGCCATGACAAGGGCGCGGTGAATGCGCTGGTTCAGTTTGAAATAGGCCAGACGATCTTTGCGCGCGAAGGCCGCAAGCATTTCATAATGCAGTGCCCGGATTTCATCGATTTCTTCATCCGTCGCGCGCTTGCAGGCAAGCTCGCCAGCAAGGCCTTCAATCCCGCCCAGAAATTCAAGCATGTGCTTTACATCTTCCGGACTTGGATTGGCAGCAATCGCGCCACGTGACGGCAAAAGTTCGACCAGACCATCGACCGCAAGAATACGAAGCGCTTCGCGCAATGGCGTGCGCGACACGTTAAGCTGCTGGGCCAAGGTGCGCTCGCGGATCGGTTTGCCCGGCGGGATGATGTCCTGAACGATCATATCGCGCAGAACATTCGCCGCCTGCTGTGCGAGTGGCAGGTCGCTATCTTCTGAAATCGTTGCGATCGGCGTATCGGCAATATGGTCGTTGATGTCGTGATCTGTTTCTGATCCGGCATTCAGAATGATGTTACTCAAACCGTTCTTCCCTGCGTGTCGTTATTAAACTCACAATAGTGTGTGAGCGGCATGGGAGCAAGATAAAAATGGTATACCAAAATGAATGGTATACCATTTTGGGGTGGATCCAGGTATATCTGGTGGATTTCTTTTCAGCTCAAAATGCTGAATTTAAGCCAAAAATTCCCAGTTTAATGTGGGCGTGGATCGTGGAGAGTGATTTTGTGTTGACTCTCGGTATCTGAAATATGGTATACCAAAATCAAGCGCGGCAAAGATCGTGCGTTCCCAGCTACCGGTGAACAGCGAAATACATATAATCGGGAGGAATACATGACCCACGCAGGTCGTATCCGTAAATTTGTCGCTGCCGTAACCTTCGGCAGCATTGCATCCGTATCCGCACTGAATGTTGCTCATGCTGCTGATGAGATCGTTTTTGCGATCAGTGCAGAACATGGATCGCTTCAGGCCAATACCGCAGCCGAGTTCACCCGCCTTGCCAATGAGCGCCTTGGTGATAAGGCAACCGTGAAGCTTTTTGACTCAGCCCAGCTTGGCAAAGACAAGGAGCTGATGCAGCGCCTTAAGCTTGGCACGGTTCAGATCACCTTGCCGTCTTCGACCATGCCGACTATTGCCGACAAGTTTGCTTTGTTTGATCTTCCGTTCCTCGTGAAGGATCGTGATCAACTGGCAAAGATTGAAGAATCCGTCTTCTGGCCGACTGTCGCACCGCAGGCCGAAGATGCCGGATACAAGATCCTTGCGCTTTGGGAAAACGGTTTCCGTCAGATCACCAATAATGCGCGTCCGATCAATGTGCCGTCTGATCTTGATGGCATCAAACTGCGCACGCCGCAGTCCGAATGGCGTGTTGCCATGTTCTCGAACTATGGTGCAAACCCGACCCCGATGGCCTTTTCGGAAGTGTTCGTTGGTCTTCAGACGGGAGTGATCGATGGTCAGGAAAACCCGCTGACCAATATCGAGGCGGCCAAGCTCAACGAAGTGCAGAAATACCTTACCCTTTCCGGTCATATCTATTCGCCATCTTACCCGACCATGTCGGTTGCGGCTTATAACGATATGGATCCGGAAATTCGCGATATTCTGGTCAATACCGCACGTGAAGTCGCTCTTTGGTCGCGTGATGCCGGTGCGAAGGCCGATAAAGCGCTGTTGGATGAGCTGACTGCTGGTGGCATGGAAGTGAACACTGCGGACCGTGCAGCATTCGTTGAAGCATCCAAGCCGATCTACGCAAAGTTCGCATCTGAAATTGACGGTGGTCAGGCTCTGGTCGACGCCGCACTTGCAACTGCAAACTAAACCGGACCGGGGCAATCTTCCCACGGGTTGCCCCGCTCTTTCGAATTTGTTTCCGATAGGAGAGAACGCGATGCAGTTCGCAGCTGTTCTGTTCCGGCGTATCCTTGAAGTCTTCACCATGACATTGATCACCGCCCTTGCGTTGATCGTGATTCTGGCAGTGGTGTTCCGTTACACGGGCAATTCACTGGTCTGGTACGACGAAGTCGCTTCGGTGATGTTGGCCTGGATTACCTATTACGGTGCCGCCCTTGCGGCTGTGCGCCGATCCCACCTGAGTTTTTCGGGCGTTCTTCTGGCGCTGCCACTGACCTTGCGCAAGATCGTGTTTCTGATCGGCGAGGCCATCGTGATTGCGATGTTTGCCGCCATGGCATGGGCGGGCTGGTTCGTTCTGCAGATCATGGGCGGTGAAACCCTTATTTCGCTGCCATGGGTTGGTTTGCAATTTACTCAGTCCGTCATTCCGATTGGCTGTGCCCTGTTTGTCATTGGCCAATTGCTGAGCCTGCCAGAAGCATGGCACCGCATGGTGACGGCACTTGATGTCGAAACCGAAGAAATGAACCACGAGATCGCCAAGGCGCAAAAGTCTGACGCGCCGATCAATGAAAGGGCAGCATGATGGCCGTTTCAGTCATTCTTCCTTTGATGTTTTTCCTGGTTTTCATGGGGGTTCCGATTGCCGTTTCGATCGGTGCTGCGGCACTGGTTGGCGTCTATTCCCTGCATGGCATTCCGGGTTTCTATAATGCGGCACTCGCCCTGTTTGACGGGGCAACAAGCTTCCCGCTGATTGCGATCCCGCTCTTTATCCTGGCCGGTGCATTGATGAATACCTCGTCCATCTCGCGCCGCCTGATCGAGTTTGTCTCGGCCCTGATCGGGTTCATGCGTGGTGGACTTGCGATGGTCAATATCGGGGTGTCGCTGTTCTTTGCGGAAATCTCTGGTTCCGCCGTGGCTGATGTGGCAGCAACCGGTTCTGTCCTGATCCCGGGCATGAAGCGCAAGGGTTATAAAGGCACGTTCGCGGCTGCTGTGACGTCGTCTTCTGCATCGCTTGCCATTATCATCCCGCCGTCCATCCCGATGATCCTGTATGGGGCGCTTTCCGATACCTCGATCGTTCAGTTGTTTGTCGCAGGCGTCGTGCCGGGTCTTTTGGGGGCGTTTGGGTTGATGTGTGTCAGCTATTATTTCGCCGTCAAATATGACATTCCGCGTGACGAGCGGTTTGATCTGGCGCGCGTTCGCAAAACCTTCCGTGAAGCAGCCTGGGCGCTGACCCTGCCATTCATTATCCTTGGTGGCATCTTTGGCGGCTTGGTCACCGCGACCGAGGGGGCGGGACTTGCTGTTGTCGCCGCTGTTGTGATCGGTGCTTTCATCTATCGGGAACTGAACTTTCCGATGTTCCTTGATGCGCTCCGCGAAGGGATTAATCAGACGGCAACCGTGATGCTGCTGGTGGCGACTTCGGCCGTGCTTGGTCTTTATCTGACCGAAGAAGGCCTGCCGCAGATGCTGGCACAGGCGATCACCGGATTTACCAATGATCCGTTCGTGGTTTTGATGTTGCTTAACGTCTTGTTGCTGGTGCTTGGCTGCATTTTGCATGGCGCTGCCGCGATCATTCTTGTGGTGCCCATTGTACTGCCTTTGATCCAGCAGGTCGGCATCGATCCCGTCCATTTTGGCATCATTCTTACGCTTAATCTTGCAATCGGCCAGCAGACCCCACCGGTCGCCAGTGTTCTGGTGACATCCTGTTCGATTGCCAAAACCGATATCTGGGAAACGACCAAGGTCAATGTGCCGTTCATCGGCGTGCTTTTTGCCGTGCTGATGGCGGTCACCTACCTGCCGTTCATTCCCATGACGCTTGTGGAGATCTTCTATAGATGACTGTTAATGTAAAACCGCGTTTGGCGGTAATCCCCGGCGACGCCAACGGGATTGGTCCGGAATTGCTGTTGCGCCTGCTGTCGCGGAGCGACATCCGCGAAAAAGCAGATGTTGTGGTGATTGGTGACAAATGCCTGATTGATCGCGGTCGCAAGGATTCAGGACTGGATATCGATCTGGTGGCCATTGAAACCCTTCCGGCAAGCTGGCCCAAGGATGCATATCCCTATATCGAAACCAGCTATTTTGATGGGGATCAGATCAATCCGGGTATTGTCGATCCCAAGGCGGGGGCTGCATCCCTGCGCACGCTTGATGTGGCCCTTGATCTGGCGCGTGACGAAAAAGTCGATGGCATTCTGTTCATGCCGTTCAACAAGGAAGCCATGATCCGCGGTGGCATGGGCCATGAGGACGAGCTTCATTATATGGCCGAGCATATCGGTCATGATGGACCAATCTGTGAGTTCAATACCATGGAAGGTATGTGGACCAGTCGTGTGACGAGCCATATCGCCCTTGCCCGTGTTGTTGAAAACATCTCGGTCGACCGGATCGTTGATTCCATTCGTCTGATTGCCAATGCGCTTGTCGCCAATGGTGTTGATCAGCCGCGCGTTGGTGTCGCGGCCCTTAACCCGCATGCCGGGGATGGTGGCAATTTTGGTCGTGAAGAAATCGACATCATCGCGCCTGCTGTGAAAAAGGCACAAGGCCTTGGTCTTCCGGCCGAAGGCCCATGGCCGGCAGATACCATTTTCCTTAAGGCACAGGCAGGCGAGCTTGATGCCATCGTCACCATGTATCACGACCAGGGGCAGATCGCGATCAAGCTGCTGGGCTTTGATCGGGGTGTGACGGTTCAGGGCGGGCTTCCGATCCCGGTAGCAACCCCGGCGCATGGAACGGCCTATGACATTTCCGGTCTTGGAAAGGCCAATGTCGGGGCAACTCTGGCAGCGTTTGAAATTGTCGCACGCATGGCGGGCAGCCGTCGACAGGCCCGATTTGCTGCCTGATAGCTGATTGCTTGTCCCTGATCGGGTTGCGTTCTCCCTGCGCACGTGATCAGGGGCAGGGTTCTTATCAAAATTGTGGATCGATCCGGAGACCGCGCAAGAAATGCTTCTTGTGTGAGCGTCACCGCTTTGTCCGAAAGCCCGGTTTGCGGGCACTCCATCTGAAAGGATGATCGTGATGAAAATCAAAAATATCCGCACACGTGTCTTGCGCTGGAACGGTAAAACCGTCGCCCCGCAGGCCAATTTCTGCACCAATGCCTCTGACGCACTTTACGAGCGCGGCGATAGCATGGGGTCATTCCGCTTTCATGAATGGCTGATCTGCGAAGTTGAAACTGACAATGGCATCGTCGGGATCGGGAACGCGGCATTGGCGCCGACCATTACCAAGCAGATTATTGATACCTATCTCGCGCCGCTCGTGATCGGTGAAGACCCGTTTGATAACGAATATCTGTGGCAGAAAATGTATCGCCGCACCCATGCATGGGGCCGTAAGGGCGTTGGCATGGTCGCGATTTCTGCGATCGATATTGCCATCTGGGACATCATGGGCAAGGCAACCGGAAAGCCTGTCTTCAAGCTTCTGGGTGGTCGGACCAAGGAGCAGATCCCGGTCTATGCCTCCAAACTGTATGGTCAGTCGATTGATGCCTTGGCCCAGGAAGCCCAAAGCTATGTCGATCAGGGCTTTGATATGGTCAAGATGCGCTTTGGCTGGGGGCCGAAAGATGGTCCTGCGGGGATGCGCAAGAACCTTGACCTGGTGAAAACCGTGCGTGAAGTCATCGGCCCGGACCGTGATTTGATGCTGGAATGCTACATGGGTTGGAACCTTGAATATACCAAGCGCATGTTGCCCAAACTGGCCGAATTCGAGCCCCGCTGGCTCGAAGAGCCTGTCATTGCCGATGACCTGGCAGGCTATGCCGAACTGAACAACATGAACATCGTGCCGATTTCCGGCGGTGAACATGAATTCACCAATTTTGGTTTCAAGACCCTGCTTGATATGAATGCACTGAGCGTCATTCAATATGACACCAACCGTGTTGGTGGCATCACCGCAGCCCAGAAAATCAACGCATTGGCAGAAGCCTATCAGGTGCCGGTCATTCCGCATGCGGGGCAGATGCATAATTATCACCTGACCATGGCGAACCTGAATTGCCCGATTTCCGAATTCTTCCCGGTCTTTGATGTCGAGGTCGGAAACGAGCTATTTTATTACGTCTTCAAAGGTGATCCGGTACCAAAGAACGGCTTCATTGACCTTGATGACAATCTTCCGGGCCTTGGTCTTGAGATTGCCGAAGATGCGCTTGGCGATTTTGAGATCATTGAGTAGGGGCGATGAACATGCGTTTGGTTCAATTCATCGCTGAAAACGGCAAACGTCGGGTCGGGGTTGTCGATAGCGACACCATAGCGCCACTGGCCGGCGTTGAAACCGTTCGCGAGCTTGCGGGCATTGCCATAAATGGCGACATGACCATGATCGAGGCGGCCGAATGCCGCCTCGACGAGGCGCGCGAAAGTTACGATGCGATCATTGAAAGTGGTCGTCTGCTATGCCCGATTGATCATCCAGATCCGGCGCATTTTCTGGTGACCGGCACGGGGCTTACGCATTTGGGGTCGGCGTCCGCACGCGCCAATATGCATCAGGCCGCTAGCAAGGCTGCTGATGAAACAGACTCAATGAAGATGTTCCGCATGGGGCTTGAGGGCGGAAAGCCGATGTCAGGTGAAAAGGGTGTTCAGCCTGAATGGTTTTACAAAGGTGATGGCTCGATCATTGCCGCACCCGGCGATGACATCCCAAGCCCGTCTTTTGCCCTTGATGGCAGTGAAGAACCGGAAATTGCAGGCGTATATGTCAACGATCCCGACGGGACGCCCGTGCGCATCGGATTTGTCATTGGTAACGAGTTTTCCGATCATGTGATGGAACGGCAGAATTACCTGTATCTTGCCCACTCCAAACTGCGCGCCTGCGCAATCGGGCCGGAACTGTTGCTTGGTGATTTGCCCGGTCATGTTGAAGGTGTCTCACGTGTATATCGTGATGATCAGGTTCTTTGGGAAAAGGCCTTTGTCAGTGGAGAGGAAAACATGTCTCATTCCATTGGTAATCTCGAATATCATCATTTCAAGTATGACCTGTTCCGGCGGTCTGGTGACATCCATCTGCATTTCTTCGGGACTGCAACGCTGAGCTTTGCTGATGGTATTCAGACCCGTGATGGTGACGTGTTTGAGATCGAGGCGGAATTGTTCGGGCGTCCGGTGCGAAACCGTCTTTCTGTGCAGGCCGAAGAGCCGATCAGCGTGCGCGTCATCTGATCCAGTCTAACGGAGAATTCAATGTCCTATACTCTGACAGGAAAACATCTGATTGCCGGCGAGTGGGTCGCAAGTGATCAGACCTTCCAGTCCGAACCAGCCCACGGCCCGGCCAATACCTTCCCGGTCGGAACGCCTGCACTGGTTGATCAGGCTGCCAAGGCCGCCGAAGAAGCGTTTTGGAGCTTTGGCTATTCGACCCGCGAAGAGCGCGCAAAATTCATCAACACCATTGCTGATGAAATCGACGCACGCGGCGATGAAATCACCGAAATCGGCACGCAGGAAACCGGCCTGCCCGAAGCTCGCCTTCAGGGCGAACGGGGTCGTACGGTCGGGCAGCTTCGTCTGTTTGCCAGCCACATTCTTGATGGGGCTTATCTGGATCGCCGTTATGATGAAGCCCTTCCGGATCGTGCGCCGCTGCCGCGTCCAGACCTGCGCTTGATGCAGCGTCCGATTGGCCCGGTTGCCGTGTTTGGCGCTTCGAACTTCCCGCTGGCATTCTCGGTCGCGGGTGGTGATACGGCGTCTGCACTTGCGGCGGGTTGCCCGGTCGTGGTGAAGGGGCATTCGGCACATCCCGGCACGGGCGAGATTGTGGCGCAGGCGATTGATGCAGCGATCAAGAAATGCGGTATCCATCCGGGCGTGTTTAGCCTGATCCAGGGTGGCAAGCGTGATGTGGGTCAAAGCTTGGTGCAGCATCCAATGATCAAGGCGGTTGGTTTCACTGGCTCACTTGGCGGTGGTCGTGCGCTGTTTGATCTGTGTGCGTCCCGTCCGGAGCCGATCCCGTTCTTTGGCGAACTTGGTTCGGTCAACCCGATGTTCCTTCTGCCCAATGCGGTGAAGGTACGCGGTGAGGTGCTTGGCACCGGTTGGGCCGGATCGCTCACCATGGGGGCAGGGCAGTTCTGCACCAATCCGGGGATTGCGGTCGTGATTGAAGGCCCGGATGCGGATGCATTTGTTGCCTCGGCCAAAGAAGCTCTTTCGGGTGTGGCGGCGCAAACCATGCTGACCGATGGTATGGCGGAAACCTATCGCGCCGGTGCAAAGCGCGTTGCCGCAACGTCGGGTGTGAAAGAAGTTCTGACCACGTCATGTGATCTTCGCAACGCGACGCCGTATCTGTTTGAGACCACCGGTGATAACTGGCTTGCCAATCATGAGCTGGGTGAAGAGGTCTTTGGTCCGCTTGGACTGGTTGTGCGTGTAAGCGATGTTGCCCAGATGCGCACGATTGCCAAATCGCTTGAAGGCCAGCTGACCTGCACATTGCATCTTGATGCATCTGATGCCGAAGATGCTCGTTCGCTTCTGCCGATCCTTGAGCACAAGGCAGGTCGCGTTCTGGCCAACGGTTTCCCGACCGGTGTGGAAGTTTCCGACACCATGGTGCATGGCGGACCGTATCCGGCATCGACCAACTTCGGGGCAACCTCGGTCGGAACGATGGCGATCCGTCGCTTCCTGCGTCCGGTTTGCTATCAGAATATTCCGGCGGATGTGCTGCCGACTGACATCGCGTAACTGCTTTTGTTTTGAGCTAGTAGTAAGGGGCCAGAATGACATTCTGGCCCCTTTATTCGTCTATTTACCCATCAGGACCTTGGCGCGTTTGATGATGGCGTCTTTGGTGATGCCGAACTCTTCATATAGCCGCTCTGCCGGGGCGGAGGCGCCAAAGCCCGGCATACCGATGACGTCTGCTTCGCGATCAACGTATCGGGTCCAGCCAAAGGCCGATGCGGCCTCAACCGCGATGCGTGGCGCGGTGCCAAGAACCTCTTCGCGGTAGGTTCCCGGCTGGGCATCGAACAATTCCCAGCACGGCATGGAAACAACCGCGACACCGTATCCATCTGCGTTAAGTGCCTCGGCGGCTTCAATGGCGAGGGAGACTTCGGTGCCTGTGGCCAGAAGGGTGACGTCGCGCGCTGTGCCAAGTTCACGGATTACATAGCCGCCGCGTTCAGTCAGATTTTCTGATCCGGCTTCGCGTAGTTGCGGCACGTTTTGACGTGACAGAGCCATCAGTGACGGCGTCTTTGTCGACCGCAACGCGATATCCCAAGCTTCCAGTGTTTCGACCGCATCTGCAGGGCGGAAGACATACAGGTTCGGGATGGCACGAAGTGATGCCAGATGTTCAATCGGCTGATGGGTCGGGCCGTCTTCACCAAGACCAATGGAATCATGGGTCATGACATAGGTGACACCAAGTCCCATCAGCGCCGAAAGCCGGATGGCATTGCGGGCATAGTCGGAAAAGACCAGGAACGTCCCGCCATAGGGTTTGAAGCCACCATGAAGGGCCAACCCGTTCATTGCGGCCGCCATGCCAAATTCACGCACGCCATAGCCAATATAACGGCCCGGCTTTTCGGCGGTGAACTGGCTGTCGACGGCCTCAACACGGGTCAGGTTCGATCCGGTCAAATCCGCACTGCCGCCAATCATCGCCGGGACAGCTGCGGCAAGTTTCTCAAGGGCCAATTGGGATGCCTTGCGGGTGGCGACCTTTTGCGGGGTTTCAAACAATGCCTTGCGTGCGGCGGTGACGGTATCGGCGTAGTTGCATGGAAGATCACCGGCAATACGTGCGTTGAAGGTTTCACCATGTTCTGACGCGGCAAGTTTGGCTTCCCACGCACTGCGTTCCTTGGCACCGCGTGCGCCAATTTCATGCCAGCTGGCACCAAGATCAGCCGGGATATCAAAGGGTACTTCTGTCCAGCCAAGGGCCGCTTTGGCAAGGACAGCTTCTTCTTCGCCCAAGGGGGCGCCATGCGCCTTGGCCGTTCCCGCCCGGTTGGGGGAGCCAAAGCCGATGGTGGTTTTCATCGCAATCAAAGACGGGCGGCTGCTTTCTGCTTTGGCTTCTGCCATCGCCGCATCAAGCGCCTTGGCGTCGTGGCCATCACAACTGATGACGTGCCAGCCACAAGCAGCCAGACGTGCCGGGACGTCTTCGGAAAACGAAACCGATGTCGGCCCATCAATGGTGATGTTGTTGTCATCATAAAGGACATTAAGTTTGCCAAGGCCAAGATGCCCGGCAAGGGAAATGGCTTCCTGACCGATGCCTTCTTGCAAGCAGCCATCGCCCAGCATCACCCAGGTACGATGATCAACCAGCCCCGGGAATTCGGCCGCCAATGCGCGTTCCGCCAGTGCCATGCCAACGGCGGTGGCAAGTCCCTGTCCGAGCGGTCCGGTGGTTGTTTCAATACCCTTTGCGTGACCCCATTCCGGATGTCCTGCCGTGATTGCACCCCACTGACGGAAATTGCGAATTTGATCGATGTTCATGTCTTCATAGCCGGTCAGATGCAGCAATCCATAAAGCAGCATCGACGCATGGCCGTTTGACAGGATGAACCGGTCGCGGTCCGGCCAGTCCGGTGTGGATGCATCAAATTTCAGATGTTTGCGAAACAGAACCGTGGCTGCATCGGCCATGCCCATCGGTGCGCCCGGATGGCCGGAATTTGCAGCATTCACCGCATCAATGGCCAACACGCGCAGGCAATTGGCGAGCGCGAAGTTTTCAGGGTCTTTTGCGGCTGCTGCCGCGATTTGTGATTGATCGTTCATAGTGTCCTCCTCTGGCTTGAAAGCTACCAGCGACGCTGTGATTGAACAATTACAAATAACAAAATAACAAAAATAATGTTGAATTTAACGCAATCAATGTTATTTGTTCAGAGCAAAGACGGAGGAATTTCGCATGTCCAAGGTTTGGATCGGCACAAGCTGGAAAATGAACAAGACGCTGTCAGAGGCGCTGAAATGGGCGAATGGACTAGCAGATGCTGACTTGTCCGATCGCATTCAAAGCTTTGTTATTCCGCCCTTCACCGCCACCCGACAGGTCAAGGACGTTCTGGTCAACCGCCCGGTTTTGGTCGGTGCGCAAAACATGCATTGGGCGGATGCCGGTGCCTGGACCGGTGAAGTGTCCGCACCGATGCTGGTCGATTGCGGTTTGGATATTGTCGAATTGGGTCATTCCGAACGGCGCGAGCATTTCGGTGAAACTGATGAAACCGTCGGGCTTAAAACCGAAAGTGCTGTGCGCCACGGATTGATCCCGCTGATCTGCATCGGTGAGACGCTTGAAGATCGCGAACAGGGCCGCGCAGCCGAAGTTCTTGCAGCCCAGGTGCGCGGTGCACTTGCCAAGCTGAGCAACGCGCAAAAATCACGCGAAATCTGGCTGGCTTATGAGCCGGTCTGGGCGATTGGCGAAAACGGCATTCCCGCAACATCAGATTATGCCGACGCAAGGCAGGCCGAAATCATCGCGGTCGCGCAAGAGGTTTTGGGGCGTCGTGTTCCTTGCCTTTACGGCGGATCGGTCAATCCCGCCAATTGTGCCGAGCTGATCACCTGTCCGCATATCGTTGGCCTGTTCATCGGGCGTTCCGCCTGGGACGTGGATGGTTATCTCGACATTCTCAAACGCTGTGACGCAGCGCTAAGCGCACAAGAAAAACTGGAGGAAACGGTATGAAAATAGCAGTAGCAGGTGACAGTGCCGGTGAAGGTCTTGCCAAGGCGCTGGCCGAATATCTCAGCCAGAATCCCGATTATGACGTGACCGAAGCATCGCGCACGGAAAACGGCCCGGATGACTATTACGCCAACCTTTCTGATCGCGTGGCATCGGCCGTAAAAGCCGGAATGTATGACCGCGCCATTCTGTGCTGCGGCACGGGGATCGGGGTGTGTCTTGCGGCCAACAAGGTGCCAGGCATCCGCGCGGCACAAACCCATGACACCTATTCCGCAGGCAAGGCCGCGACATCGAATAACGCACATATCATCACCATGGGTGCGCGCGTTGTCGGGACCGAACTTGCCAAGGATATTGCCGATGCATTTTTGAGTGCAGCATTTGATCCGCAGGGCAAATCAGCAGGCAATGTTCATGCGATTGATGCGGTCGACGCAAAATATCACACGGCGTGAGCCCAAAATATCAGGAACCGGGTATAGTGATGCCCGGTACCCCTCGATAACGGATGCTCTGACATGTTGAAACTCCCCAATGACCGCATGATTGATGGTGCGGTCCTTAGAAGCTGTTTGCCTGCTGATGAAATTGGCAGCCTGATTAACGCCATTGCCCAGGCACTGCCGGCAATTGCCGCGCGACTGGCGGCTGGAAAGCTGCCGGGTGATCCGGCGGCGATTGCCGGTCAGAATGAAAGCGGTGATGCGCAAAAAGCGCTTGATATTGGCGCGCATGATCATGTGGTTGTCGCCCTTAAGGGCCGAAGCGTGCGCCATGTTCTGTCCGAAGAGGCCGAACATGTCGAAACGCTCGATCCCAATGGCATCTATGACATTGCGATGGACCCGATTGACGGGTCTGGCTCGATCGGGATTGGTGCGCCGCTTGGTATGTTGTTTGTCGTCTATCCGACCGGTCCGGCTGATTTCGCCCGCAAAGGGTCCGAGGCTGTTGCCGCAGGTTACGCATCCTTTGGTCATTCGCTTGATTTCGGTTTCACCCTTGGCCAGGGCGTTCATATCGCCACCCATGATGGTGATGATTTCCGCATGGCGGCCGAGAATGTGATGCTGAAACCATCCGCCAGCACGCTTGCCTATAACGCCTCAAACGAACGTCATTGGAGCCCGGGCCTTAAGAAATGGGCCGAAGATGTCCGTGCAGGAGAAGACGGCCCGCGTGGTCGGAACTTCAATATGCGATGGTTGGCTGCAGCGGTTGGTGAATTGCACCGCATTCTGCTTCAGGGCGGGGCATTTATGTATCCGGCGGATCAGCGCGAAGGATATCGCGAAGGTCGCCTGCGCCTTGCCTATGAGGCGGTGCCGATTGCCTTTTTGATCGAGGCTGCCGGGGGCAGTGCGACGGATGGCACAAACCGAATTCTCGACCTTGTTGCCAAAACCCCGCACCAGAATATCCCGCTTGTATTTGGTGCGCGCGAAGAGGTCGAGATCATCACAAAATATTTAGCTGAGGAGACCTGACCTTATGGCCCGCATTACGCTACGCCAGCTGCTTGATCATGCAGCCGAACATAACTATGCCGTCCCGGCCTTTAACATCTCGAACATGGAGATGGGGCTTGCGATCATGAGTGCTGCGCGTGCTGCGAACGCACCGGTGATCCTGGCGGCATCGCGTGGCGCGCGGGCCTATGCCGGGGATCAACTTCTGGCGCGTTTGATTGACGGGCTTGTTGAAACTTTCCCGGAAATTCCGGTCTGTATGCATCTTGACCATGGCAATGATCTGTCGACCTGTGCGACCGCGATCCAGCATGGCTTTACATCGGTCATGATGGACGGGTCGCTCAAGGCCGATGGCAAGACGCCAGCAGACTACGAATACAACCGCAACATCACGGCACGCGTTGTTGAAATGGCGCATGCCTGTGGTGTGTCGGTTGAGGGTGAGTTGGGTGTTCTTGGATCGCTTGAAACCGGCATGGGTGATCAGGAAGATGGTCATGGTGCTACTGAAAAGCTTTCAGAAGAACAGCTTTTGACCGATCCGGAAGAAGCCGAACGTTTCGTGCGTGAAACCGGTGTTGATGCTCTGGCCGTTGCCATGGGAACCAGTCATGGTGCCTATAAATTCAGCCGTCAGCCGGATGGCGATATTCTTGCCATGACCGTGATTGAGGAAATCAACCGCCGTCTGCCCAATACCCATCTGGTGATGCATGGTTCGTCCTCTGTGCCTGAAGATCTGCGTCAGCTGATCAACAATTATGGTGGGGATATGCGCCCGACCTGGGGCGTCCCGGTTGAGGAAATCCAGCGCGGTATTCGTTCCGGTGTGCGCAAGGTCAATATCGATACCGACAACCGTATGGCAATGACGGCTGGTGTACGCCGGGTGCTGACCGAGAACCCAAGCGAGTTTGATCCGCGCAAATACCTCAAAGAAGGGACCAAGCTTATGACCGAGCTTTGCAAGGCACGGTTTGAGGCCTTTGGTACGGCAGGTCACGCTGACCGGATCAAGCCGGTCTCGCTTGAGGCGATGGCAACCCGTTGAGCCAGAAGTTTTCCCTGTATTCCCTGTAGCGAAATCTCCCTCGTTACCTTCCCTTGGCCCTCGCTTTTAGCGAGGGTTCTTTTTTGTATGTGCGCGAGGCATGGGCCGAAAGGGGGTTAGGTAGGGGATTGGATTCTGTCCGTCTTGAGCAAAAGAAAACCCCGCCCAATCCGGGCGGGGTTTTTAATCAGAGGGAATTGGAACGGTGAAGTTTCCCTCTGCCTCCAGGGAGGTTCAGATCACGTGCTTGAATTAACGATCAAGCTGGAACGGACCCGAGAAGGAGTAGATATCAAGGATGCTGGCATCGACCAGGATGCAGTCAAACAGCTGCTTTTCCTCGGAGAATTTCAGCGTGCCGTTTTTGATGAAGTAGTCTGCCTGACGGACAGCTTCTTCGGCAAAGATGGCAACTGGCTGCAGAACGGTGTAGGTCAGCTCGCCTGATTTGACAGCTTCGACTGCGTCCGGCGAACCGTCGAAACCACCGATGATTTTGCCTTCAAGCTTGCCAGCTTCTTTCAGAGCTGCAATCGCGCCCAGTGCCATTTCGTCGTTACCGGAAATTACGCCGGAAATGTTCGGGTTGGCCTGAAGCATGGACTGCATTTTGGTATAGCCCTGGGTACGGTCCCAGTTGGCAACTTCCTGTGCTTTTTTATCAAGATCTGAATACTGGCTCAGAACCGTTTCAAAACCGTTCGAACGGGTCTGTGCGTTGTTGTCAGACGGTGCGCCGAACAGTTCGACATAAGAACCTTCGGTGCCCATTGCATCAACCCATGCCATCGCGCCAAGGGCTGCACCCTGTGCGTTGTTCGACACAAGCTGTGCCTTGGCAAGGCCGGTCTGGTTGATTTCAGCATTCACGATAAAGACCGGGATGCCTGCGGCAACGGCCTTTTTAACGGCGCCAACAGAACCATCAGCATTGGCCGGATCGAGAATGATCGCCGCGGCCTTGTTGGTGATTGCGGTATCAACAAGGTTGCTTTCGGTATTGGTGTCACCTTTGTGAGCTGCGACATTCGCGTCATAGCCAAGCTCTTCGGCAGTGGCTTTGGCAACTTCACCTTCGGTGAACCAATAAGGGTTGGACGGATCATTAACGATGATCGAAATCAGGCCGTCTGCCATAGCAGCGGTCGACATCAGTGGCAGCGCTGCGATGGTTGCGAAAAGTGTACGCTTAAAGATGTTCATTATGGGTGTCCTCCCGTTAGGTTTTAATATGCCGGGCATGGCCGGCGGTTATTCGGGCGCAAGACCACCCTGTCTTGCGCCCCGAATTTGCTATCGGCCCGAACGGCCGTATTGAAGGCTGTTAAGCAGCACGGCGAGAACGATCACCGCACCGGTAAAGACGGTCTGCCAATAGGCCGAAACCCCGATAATCACGAGACCGTCGCTCAGGAAACCAATGACAAAGGCGCCAAGCATCGTGCCGCGCACATTGCCCCGCCCACCGGTCAGGGCCGCGCCACCGATCACGACGGCGGCAATTGCGGTCAACTCATATGTCGTGCCTGCCGTCGGACCAGCCGAAGTCAGCTGTGATGACAAAACAAGACCGGCAATGGCGGCGCAAACGCCTGACAGGACATAGACCGAGATTTTCACGCCACGGGTCGGCACGCCGGAAAGTTCGGCAGCACGTTCATTACCACCCGATGCATATAGCCAGCGGCCAAAGGCGGTGCGCACCAGAACAAGGCCGATCACAAGGGCAACAATGGCCAGCACAATCACACCAATCGGCACACCGGCAATGCGGTTAAAGCCAAGCCAGTCAAACCCGGTATTGCCAAGAACCTCGACCCCGCCAAGATTGTTGTAGGTAAGGCCATTGGTCATCAGAAGGGCCACACCGCGCGCGACATAAAGCATGCCAAGCGTTGCGACGAATGCCGGGACTTTAAAGAAGGCAATCAGAACCCCGTTCACCGCGCCGACAAAGGCACCAAGGGCAACTGTCAGGATCACAACCGCCCAAACCGGCGGATACATGATGATGCCAGCTGACGGTATTTCAACGCCCTGCATCAGATACCCGGCAACCACGCCTGACAGCCCCAAGGTCGAGCCGACCGACAGGTCAATGCCGCCATTCAAAATCACAAGCAGCATGCCAATCGCAAGCAATCCAAAGATCGCCACATGCGATGACATGGTCAGGAAGTTACCGACGCTGAAATAAACCGGCGACAGGAACGAGAAGGTAATGACGATGGCGACCAGGGCAAAAAAGGCGCGACCTTCAAGCAGGATCTTACCGATATTCAGGTCTATGCCGCCTGCCGCAGGTGCAGAAGTGGTGGACTGAGCCATATTGGCCTCCCTAGTGGTGCACGGCTTCGCCAGAGGCGGCCATGATCTGTTCTTTGGTTGCTGTATGGTCGAATTCGGCGGCGATCCGGCCCCGGTTCATGACAATGATCCGGTGCGCGATGCTCAGGCATTCGCCGACTTCAGATGTGGAATAAAGAACCGCAAGGCCGCGCTCTTCGGCGGTTCTTGCAAGCAGTTTGAAAACTTCGGCCTTCGCACCGATGTCGATCCCGCGCGATGGTTCATCAAGCAAGATGACATCCGGCTGGGTCGCCAGCATCTTGCCGATCACGACCTTTTGCTGGTTGCCCCCCGAAAGCGCGCCGATCATGGTCGCACCGCTTTCGGTTTTGACGGTGACTTCGCGAATTGAATCCTCGATCACTTTGTGTTCGGCCTTGCGGCTGGTGAACAGCCCACGTGTAAAGGCGGCAATCGATGACAGCGACAGGTTCTGCCCAACGCTCATCGTCTGAACCAGACCATCGCGCTGCCGATCTTCGGGGACAAGAACCAAACCGGCACTGATCCGATCAGCGATCGATAGATGCGAGACATCCTGATTGTGCAGTTTGACCTTGCCACTTTGTGCGCGCAGGCGACCGGCGGCACATTCCATCATTTCGGTGCGACCAGCCCCCATCAGGCCATAGATGCAAACAATCTCGCCAGACCGGACATTCAGGTTCATGTGATCGACAACAAGACCGTTACCCGACGTATCAGGCACACACAGATCTTCGATGGTAAGTGCAGGCGCACCCATTTCGCTGTTGGGTGGGGATCCAAGATCGAAATTTTCGCCAACCATGTTGCGCACGATCCATTCGATATCGATCTGCGAACGCGGCGCCCATGCGGTCATTTCTCCATCACGCAGAACAACGGCGTGATCGGTAATCTCAAGCGCCTCTTCAAGATGGTGCGAGATATAAACGATGCTGACACCCTTGGCAGTCAGGTCATTGATAACCTTGAACAGGACTTCGACCTCGGATGCGGAAAGGGCAGAGGTCGGCTCATCCATGATCAGGATGCGGCTTTTGGCCTGAAGGGCGCGGGCGATTTCAACAATCTGCTGCTGACCAAGGCGAAGTTCTTCGACCGGGGTCAGCGGATCGATGTCTTCTTCAAGTTCTTCCATCAGAAGGCGCGTGATGCGTTCTTCCTCGGCAAAATCAACGCCGGTTGCCGTGCGGATTTCCCGGCCCATGAAGATGTTGTCACGGACATTGAGGTTCCCGGCCAATGCCAGTTCCTGGTGAATGATCGAAATGCCGTGCGCCAGGGCATGGTTCGCGCCGTTGAAACGCACCGGCGCACCATCAAGCAAAATCTCGCCCGATGTCGGGGCGATAATGCCCGACAGGATTTTCATCAACGTCGATTTACCCGCACCATTTTCACCAAAAAGGGTGGTGACCTGTCCGCGGTGAATGTCGAAATTCACCCCTTTAAGAGCTTGCAACGGACCATAAAACTTGGCCACGTCACGCGCGGACATCACGACCTCGTCGGTGGTGAGGGTTTCCGGGTTTATGGTCTGGTGCGCTGTCATTGGACCTGCACCTTGACCGGGGTGATCAGCCACATTTTAGGATTGATCAGCTTGAACACACCGGTAACCGAAACCGTCTTGCCCGTGAGGTTCTCGGTATCGATCTCCTCAAGGACTTCGGCCTTCATCGCGCGGTTAATGCCCGCACCGGCATCCTGATACTCGATCTGGTTTTTAAACTCGCCAAAGGCGATATCGCCCGGCGCATCACGAAGATCGGTGCCATTGATCGCAGGGCCGGTCTGAACCCGAACCGTGACACCGTCGATGCCTTCGACAGAAACTTCGTAAATACCGCCCTTCGCGTCGCCAAAGGTGCCGGTCAGTTCAACCGGGATCACCGGCATCATGCCGCCAACGCCGTATTTTTCTGCTGCGGCCTTGCGGTCGCTGGTCAGCGCTGCGGAAAGCGTTTTGGCATCAACTGCCCGGTTCGCAATGTCATCACGGATTCGCGGGAATTGCTCAGCCCCGTAGGCATCAGGCGAGAAACCGGCGACGCGCAGGTCTTGTTCAGACCCGACCACGACCACGGTTGTATCAAGCGCCATCGCAGCCAGAACGCCAAGGACGGTTGCGCCGATGATCAAGCCACGCCGACCGATGCGCGGTTTGATGGATGTGATGGATAAATCGGTGGCACTCATTGCCTTTATTCCTCCCGTCCAGCCACGGTGGGCCTTGTTAATTCCTTGTGGGAAGTGCTGGCAAAGGCCGTGGGGTGCCGCCCCACTTAATGCCGATCAGGTCGCGTATTTTTCCCTTGGTCGCCATTGGTGCGACTGGAAACGCGGTGCTGATCAGAACCAGCTCGGCCTGTCTTGGTGCAGGCCATTTTCCTCCCGATGCACAACGCGAAATGCCTTTTAGGGGAATCTCGCGTGTCACATCCCGAATCCCGTTTTGTTAAAAACCGCCTTTTTCTGCGATTGGCGGCGCCGGGTATCCGTTCTGTGCTGATTACCATAACTGAAAAAAATTTCTGCGAAAGTAAAAAATTACACTCGACATCGTGCGGCGTCAGGTTATGCTGAAAACAACCCGGGAAGATTTTTCCCGAACAAAGGCTGCATCGACTGGAAAAGTCGGGCGCAATAAATGCAAAAGGGAGGACGTCGCATGGCACACGCAACTTGCGTGATCAGCCATCTGCTCATCGAAAGGATGAAGCATGGCTGAACGCGACATCATCATCGGGATCGACGCAGGAACGTCTGTGATCAAGGCCGTGGCTTTTTCCATGGCGGGCGATCAGCTGGGCGAAGCATCGGTTCCCAACCAATATGACAGCGGCCCCAACGGGGCTGCGACCCAATGCATGGATCGGACATGGTCTGATTGCGCATCAGCGATCCGAAGCCTTGGCGAAAAAATTGATGGCCTGGCCACGCGTACGGCGGCGCTTGCCGTAACCGCGCAAGGGGATGGCACATGGCTTGTCGGGCAAAACAACCGTCCGGTTGGTGATGCCTGGTTATGGCTTGATGCGCGCGCAGCCGAGACGACCCGCGATCTTGCATCGCACTACATCGATGCAGAACGTTTTATGGCGACGGGCACGGCGCTTAATACCTGTCAACAGGGTGCGCAGATGGCGCATATGCATCGTCATTGCCCGGAACTTCTTGATCATTCCGAAGCTGCCATGCATTGCAAGGACTGGCTTTATCTGAACCTGACCGGGGTGCGGGCAACCGATCCGTCAGAAGCAAGCTTCACCTTTGGTGATTTCCGCACGCGCCAATATTCCGATCTTGTGATTGACGCGCTTGAGCTTAAGAGCCGCCGTCATTTGCTGCCCGAAATTCTTGATGGCAGCCAACAAACCCATCCGCTAAGTACCGAGGCCGCATCGCAAACCGGGCTTCTGGCCGGAACACCGGTCAGTCTTGGTTATGTCGATATGGTCATGACGGCCCTTGGTGCAGGTGTTTATACCGGAACGGCAGGGGCGGCCTGTTCGACCATCGGCTCGACCGGGGTGCATATGCGTGCGGTCAAGGATTCCGAGATCAAGCTGCGTGGTAATTCCGGCTATGTCATTTGCCTGCCAGCCGATCATATGGTGACCCAGGTACAAACCAATATGGCCGCGACCCTTAACATTGATTGGGCGCTTCGCATGGCGGCCGATCTCATGAGTGAAACCGGCCATCCCCATGATTATGCCGATCTGGTTGCGCGAATTGATGGGTGGCTTGCGCGCTCCGAACCCGGTCAGATCCTGTATCACCCCTATATTTCCGAGGCCGGTGAACGTGGCCCGATTGTCAATGCCAACGCGCGCGCGGGCTTTATCGGGCTTTCATCAGGTCATCGTTTCCCTGATTTGATCCGCGCTGTTGTCGAAAGTCTCGGCATGGCGGCACGCGATTGTTATGGCGCGATGGGTGAATTGCCCAAGGAACTTCGCCTGACCGGTGGGGCCGCGCGATCGCGCGCACTTCGCGGCATTTTGGCCGCCGCCGTTGGTGCGCCGGTGCGCGTTTCAGCCCGCGAAGAAGCAGGGGCTGCTGGCTGTGCGATGATGGCTGCCGTCGCCATTGGTGCCTATTCGGACATGGAAAGCTGTGTTTCGGAATGGGTGACACCGCTTCTGGGCGATGCCGAAATGCCCGAACCCGATCTTCAGGCGACATATTACGAACTTTACCCCGCCTATGCCAAAGCCCGCGAAGCGCTTGAACCGGTCTGGGACCGGCTTGCCGCCCATCGCGATGGCGCAGATGCCAAAGATGATGCGTCAAATCCGACGCAAGGAGGATCGTGACATGAGCACGCAGGAACTGGATCTATTTGTCATCGGTGGTGGCATCAATGGTGCGGGTTTTGCCCGTGATGCAGCGGGCCGCGGGCTTAAGGTTGCCCTTTGTGAGAAAGACGATCTGGCCGAAGGCACATCGTCACGTTCGGGCAAGCTTGTCCATGGTGGTTTGCGCTATCTGGAATATTACGAGTTCCGGCTGGTGCGCGAAGCATTGATCGAACGCGAAGTTCTGATGAATGCGGCTCCGCATATCATCTGGCCGCTGCGCTTTGTCTTGCCGCATTCCCCGCAGGACCGCCCGGCGTGGCTGGTGCGTCTTGGTTTATTTTTGTATGACCATCTTGGTGGGCGCAAAAAGCTTCCGGGGACGCGGACCCTTGATCTGCATCGCGATCCCGAAGGCGCACCGCTTTTGGATCAGTATAAGCGTGGCTTTGAATATTCCGATTGCTGGGTTGATGATGCGCGTCTGGTGACGCTCAACGCCCTTGATGCTGCTCAGCGTGGCGCAATCGTCATGACCAGATCGCCCGCGATCAGTGCGCGGCGTGAAAACGGCAAATGGCGTGTGACGACCAAAAACAGCATCACCGGCGAAAGCCGCGAATTTATCGCCAAATGTCTGGTCAATGCAGCCGGGCCCTGGGTGACGGATGTGCTAACCCGTGTGGCCGGGGCCAATTCAACGCGCAATGTACGTCTGGTCAAAGGCAGCCACATTATCGTTCCGAAATTCTGGGAAGGTCCGCACAGTTACCTTGTCCAGAATGACGACAAGCGCGTGATTTTCATCAATGCCTATGAAGGTAACAAGGCGCTGATTGGCACCACCGACATTGCATATGACGGGCGGGCCGAAGATGTCGCGATTGATGATTATGAAATCTCTTACCTGCTTAATTGTGTGAACCGTTACTTCAAGGAAAAGCTTCGTCGTGAAGACATCCTTGAAACCTTTTCGGGTGTCCGTCCGCTGTTTGATGATGGCAAGGGCAATCCATCGGCAGTGACGCGCGATTACGTCTTTGATCTGGATGAAAAGGACGGTGCGCCGTTGCTCAACATCTTTGGCGGGAAGATCACGACCTTCCGCGAGTTGGCTGAACGCGGCATGCATGAAATCCGGCATATCTTCCCGCAGATGGGCGATGACTGGACCGAGGGTGCGGTTCTTCCGGGCGGGGATATGCCCAATGCCGATTACACCGCATTCGGTGAAACGATGAAGGCCGACTATCCCTGGATGACGCGGGCTTTGCGCGAATATTACGGCCGGCGCTATGGCACATTGACCAGCAAAATTGTTGGTGCTGCCAAAAGTGTCGAGGGGCTTGGCCGTTATTTCGGCGCGCATCTTTATGAGGCTGAGGTCAATTGGCTGGTGGAAAACGAATGGGCGATAACCGCCGAAGACATCATTTGGCGTCGGACCAAGCATCGGCTTGATATGAGCAAGTCTGAAATTGCGACTTTCGCTGACTGGTTTGAAACAGCATATGCGGTGGCATCCTGATGGCTTTGACCCTTTCGCTTAATACCAATCCGCTGGTGAACCGCTTTGCTGATCCGGATGATTTGATTGAGTGCGTGGCGCGCGATCTGAAAATCCGTGATTTGCAGCTGACCCACGAATTTATCAATCCATCCTGGCAGGCCCCGGTGATCCGGCGACTAACCCGACAAATGGGCAAGGCGCTTAATCGCACCGGTGTGTGCGTGACATCGGGCATGACTGGTCCCTATGGACGACTAAACCATTTTGGTCATCCTGATGCAGATGTGCGGCGCTATTATATCGACTGGTTCAAGACATTTGCCGATATCACGGCCGATCTTGGCGGGACGTCGGTTGGCACCCAGTTCGCCATTCTGACCTACCGCGAACAGGATGACCCGGTGCGGCGCGAAGACATGATCAAGATCGCGATTGATTGCTGGGCCGAGGTGGCCGAACACGGCAAGTCAGCCGGCCTTGACTATGTGTTTTGGGAACCGATGAGCATTGCGCGTGAATTTGGCGAAACGATTGCCGAATGCACCGCCCTTCAGGATCGTTTGATCGCGGCCAACATGGCCATCCCGATGTGGATGATGGCCGATATTGATCATGGCGATGTGACATCCGAAAACCCGGATGATTTTGATCCCTATGCCTGGGCCGAAGCAGTTCCAAAAGTCTCGCCGATCATTCATATCAAGCAAAGCCTGATGGATAAGGGCGGGCATCGCCCCTTCACGGCCGAGTTCAATGCACGTGGGCGCATTCAGCCCGAACCGTTACTGGCTGCGTTTGAAGCGGGTGGGGCGAAAGACAATGAAATTTGTCTTGAGTTGTCATTTAAGGAACGCGAACCCAATGACCGCGAAGTGATCCCGCAGATCGCCGAAAGCGTTGCTTTTTGGGCACCCTATATTGATACCGGTGCATCTTCGCTAAAACTTTGATGGCGTTGGCTTATCGGAAGTCTTCCCTCAATCGGGCAGTGGTCCTATAAATAGAAGTCTTGATAGTTTAAGGCCCGACCGGGCCAAAGGATGACATGAACGAAACCGATGAGACGCTCGCCATACGGGCCGCCTGGATGCACTATGTTGGCGGTCTGACACAGGCCAAGGTGGCCAAACGTCTTGGCCTGCCATCGGTCAAAGCGCACCGACTGATTGCCAAGGCGGTTGCGGACGGGCGTGTCAAAGTCTCGATCGAAGGCGACATTGTCGAATGTGTTCAGCTTGAAGCCAAACTGTTTGAGGCCTACGGCCTTAAGCTGTGTGAAGTTGCACCCGATATTGGCGAAGAAGGCCTTCCGGTCCGTGCGCTTGCATTGGCAGGGGCTGCGTACCTCAAACGGCAGTTCGAGGCAGGCGAACATTCCATCATCGGTCTTGGCCATGGTCGTACCTTGGCCGAAGTCACCCGCCAATTGCCGCGCACCGATGCCAAGGGACTTCATTTTGTCTCTCTTCTGGGCGGGCTTACGCGAAATTTCTCGGCCAACCCGCATGATGTGATGCATCGCTTGGCGGAAAAAACCGGTGCGCGCGCCTATGTCATGCCGGTTCCATTCTTTGCCAATACGGTCGAGGACCGCGAAGTGTTGCTCTCGCAGCGCGGGGTCGATGATGTGTTTCGCATGGCGCAGGATGCGACGCTCAAGATCGTTGGTATTGGTACGGCAACGGCGGATGCGCAGCTTGTGTCGTCTGGCATGATTGAACCCGCCGAGATCGAAGAAATTGCTGCGGCCGGTGCACGCGGCGAGATGTTGGGTGACTTCTTTGATGCCGATGGCAAGATCGTGAATACGACGCTTTCGGCACGCACGCTTGCTGTGGGCTATGATCCTGAGCGGAAAGAAGATATTGTCGCGATTGCAGGCGGACCGGACAAGATTGATGCGATCCGGGCGGTTCTGAAATCAGGTCGGGTTGCCGGTCTGATTACCGACGAGCGAACCGCGCGCGCCTTGCTGGATTGATCGACCGCGCAAAGGATACCCGATGAAACGAGACGACCGCAGGCAGCAGATCCTTGATGCGCTGGTGCGCGATGGCGCTGTGCAGCTTGATGAACTGGCCGAGTTGTTCGGTGTCTCGAAAATGACGATTCATCGCGATTTTGATGACCTCGAAAGCGAAGGTCTGCTGCGCCGAACCCGCGGCGGCGCGTCGATTGAGCCGGGATCACAATTTGAAAGCGATTTTCGCTTCCGCCATCTTCAGGGGCATGACCTTAAGGAACGCATGGCGCGCGCTGCCCTCGAATGGGTGGAACCTGGCATGACCGTAATGGTCAATGATGGCTCGACGGCTACGGTTCTTGGATCCCTTCTTCCGGAAAAACGTCCGCTTACTGTGATCACCAATAATGATGCGGTGATGGAAAACCTCAAGGCCGAACCGGGCATCACGGTACTCGCCCTTGGCGGAAAATATTCGGCCAAATACAACGCCTGGGTCGGTCGCGTGACCGAGGAAACGCTTGGGTCATTGCGCGCCGATATCGCGTTTATCTCAACGCCCGCGGCAGGCGATGGCCACGTCTATCACATGGATGACGACATCACCCGAACCAAACGCAAGATGATGGACGGGGCCGCCAAATCGATCCTTCTGATCAACCACCTCAGGTTCGACCACACAGCCCTTCATGTTCTCGCACCGTTTGGCGCGTTTGCAGCCATGGTAACGGATGCGGAGCCGTCAGAAATGGCGCGTGCGCAGATTGAGGTGGCGGGCGTCGAGCTTGTGGTTGCTGGCGAATAAATCGCTGCAATCGTAGGCATTGGGCGCGGAAAAGACGTATGATTGTCGATTTTAATCCACAATTCCAATGTGATGGGTGTGCCGAAGCCTGATCTGATTTCGGCACACCCGGGACAAGTTAACTGCGTGGAGGATAAGTGCCGTCCATCGCAATGCAATATGTCAGTGCCGTTGTTGGGTCCATAACATCGATCAGTTGATTTCCGCCGGTATCACCAAGGGCAACGGCAACCGTGCCACTTGCTTCAAAGCCGGTAATTTCAACCGGACTTCCAGTACCTGTGCCATACAAGTTGGCAGTCGTGTTTGGCTGGAACGGGTTTTGACCGATTGCTTGAAGGTAGTTCTCGGAGACGCTTGGTGTTGGTGATGTGCCGAGCCCATCATACGCGTCTAATTTGGCAGCCGCTCCCCCCTCTGCGATCGCAGCATGATTGTGTTCTGGCATTTGTGAAGTAACAAGGCGGACATATTCCCGTCCGCGCCACTGACCTAGGTCGATGTCAGTGAGGCCGATACCTTGCCCTACACCAATCGGGGTGCGTCCTTGCATGTTTGGTAGTTGAAATGTGCTGCGGCAGTTACCGCCCCATTGGCATCCCGTCAGCGAGAACAAGGCAGGGAATTCGTTCACGTCCTCATATTGCCCGACAAGCGCGGCATAGCCCCTTGGGCAGAAATTGGCCGCTGTCATGCAAACCTCGCCAAGATATGGCTCGGTCGGGCATGCCGCGACAGAGATGCTGCCGGCAAGAACAAACGCAAAGGAGCATGCTGCCAGCTTCATTTTCGACTGACGTTGCGTCTGACGTCCAAATGAATTTGTCATTTTATCCTCGTGATAAATGAATGAGAAATTGGCGCTGTTTTGGCAACTGCCTTTTCTCATGTGACCGTCAGTTTTGATTTCAGTCGCGCGGTGGGTATATGCCAACTGTGGCGATGCAATAGGTCATTGCCATTACCGGCCCCTGAACATCTACCGGGACCTTTCCGCCAGTTGTGCCAATGGTGACATCTATCCCGCTTGAGGATGTGCTTACGCCGCCCAACCCAACCGGGGTTCCTGTTCCTGTTCCGTATAGGTTTGCTGTCGCATTTGGAACGAACGGGTTTTCTCCAACGGTTTGTAGGTGATTATTGTCTTCTGATGGGGACGGGGACGCGCCATTGCCATCAAAAGCTTCGAGTGTTACGGACAGGTTGCTCAAGGTTGCTGTTGCTGTATGTGTGTGTGCAGGCAGCTGTGAAATATCAAGTGTTACATCTTCCTGTCCGCGCCATTGTCCGAGCTGGATGGGCGTTAGGCCTGGTCCAGTTCCTGTACCAACCCCGGCGCGGCCGCGCATGTCTGGAATTGCGAAACTGGTTCTGCAGTCGCCGCCCCACTGGCACCCCAAAAGGGAGTAAAGAGCGTTGTTGCTTGAGATGGTCATCAATTGCCCTCTCATCTCCGCATAGCCGCGTGGGCAAAAATTTGCGACCGTGGTGCAGACTGAGGCAAGATAAGGATCTGTAGGGCAAGCATTTGCAGTACTCGCGACAACAAACAATGTCGCAAGTCCCGATGCTGTGCTCACGGCGAAGCGTTTGGCGCGATTGGTGAGTGTGGATTTGAACATGAGCATTAACTCCCTTATACGAACATGTCAGATCTGGTGTGGCTGGTCTTGAAAGGCAGTAGGTTCCTTGTGAGCTTGAACAAGCTACTTTTTGACGTGTGTTGCCCGGGTTTGTGTCGATCCGCGACGATGAAACTTGAGGCCGATTTCTGAGCTGTTTTTACGTGTATTTCTTGGGCATATGTTTGTGTTTAATGGATTTTGTCTTGTTGCTAATGTACTATGGATTGAAGCGTATGCACAAACCACACTTTAAAATCTGACAGATTCTGACAAGCTGATTTCTTGGTTGGATAAAGTTGTATTTGGATGCACAAATACTCTTAAGGACAGTTGTATATTGTTGTTTAGGTGTAATATATACAATCGTTAGTTGTTGTGCTGCCACATGGTGAATGCCTTGAAGAATCTTCGTACGGGAAGTCAGGAAATCGCCCCCCGCTCCATTCCTGGTTTCGATGCCATCGCTCCCATGGCGCTTGAGCCGCGCTTTATGTTTGATGCTGCCGGAGCCGCGACTGCCGCGGACAGTGCAGAGCAAGCGCAGGCGGATGCTGAAGCCGAGCAGGCAACGCAACAGGAAAGCGACACGTCTTCATCCAACAGCGATAGTTCGCAATCAGAAGATGCGGCGACTCAGCCCAATGTTCCTGCGTCGGGCAGCGAATTTGATGTTCTGCGCACGGTCGATGCAGCCCAGAATGGTGGTCGCAAGGAAGTTGTCTTCATTGATGGCAGTTTGACAGGTATTGACGACCTGATTGCCGACATTGGCGATGGCGTTGAAATTGTTGTGCTGGACGGCAATGCAGATGGGCTTGATCAGATTGTCGCATGGGCAGCACAGAATGCGGACTTTGATGCGCTTCACATCATCAGTCACGGCGCAGAAGGTGTGGTCTATCTTGGCAATATGACGCTTAATTCTGAAACGGTGATTGCGCGCGCAGATGACTTGGCTGCTATCGGTGCATCTCTTACCGAAAGTGGTGACATCCTGCTTTATGGCTGTCGCGTTGCCGGTGGTGATGGAAAGGCCTTTGCGGATGCACTTGCGCTGGCAACAGGTGCAGACATCGCCGCGTCTATCGACGATACGGGCGCATCAAATTTAGGTGGTGACTGGGAACTTGAATATGCGACGGGTGCTTTGGAAGGCATGGCGTATAGCTCAAGCTATGAACACCTGCTTGCTACCGACAATATGGATTCAGCAACGGCGTCAGGTACGACCGTTACCAGCTCCGTAGATGGGATTGGTTATACAATAGCCACATCATCGGGCGGCAGTTGGTTTGAGTTTTCTGGCCAGACCGTGACATATACCTCCGGCGGGTCGGGGACAGTCCCGTTCATTGGTGGTCATTTCTGGGGGCAGGCGACCGGAGACGGGACGAGCTACACGTTCAACTTTAACAGTCCGGTGAATATAACAAGCATTGGAATGTTATCGGTTTCCACCGAAACCGGCGCAACGTATGTTTTCAGTGATACCACGTCGGGTTCGTCAAACAGTAACGTGAACGTGGCATTTAGCAGCCTGGATGGCGTCACCATGACCATGGGTGGCGGTTATCACGCTACGAATGTATCTTTGGGATGGACTGCGGTCAGTTCATTTACTGTCACCTTGACTGGTGGTGATGGGAACATGCGATTGGCATTTGACGATTTGATCGCGTCGGCAGCCCCGGCAAATAATGCGCCGACACTGACGGGCGCCCCATCAAGTGTTACTGTTACAGAAGACGTTTCGACCAACATCGATCTGTCGGCCGTTACAGTTGCTGACAGTGATGGGGACACCCTGACAGTAACGCTTGAAGCGAATGCAGGCGTCATGACCGCGACCAGCAGTGGTGGCGTGACTGTGAGCGGATCTGGCACCGGAACCTTGACCCTTTCCGGATCGGCAGCGAACATCAATACCTACCTCGATACCACAACAAATGTGAGCTATCAGGGCGCATCGAATGCGAACGGGAACAGTGCAGCGACCATCTCGGCCAAGGTCAATGATGGCACGGTAGACTCCTCATCCAGTTCGATCACGGTCAATATTACCGCAGTGAATGACGATCCGACAGCATCGGGCGTTCCTGCGTCGATAACCGTGACCGAAGACACGGCAAGCAACGTTGATCTTTCTGCAATCACAATTTCCGATGTTGATGCGGCATCAAGCAGTATCACGGTCACGATTGCCGCGGATAGTGGAACCCTGACGGCTTCATCGGGGGGCGGGGTGACCATTGGTGGTTCAGCGACGGGCACGCTGACCTTAACCGGGACAGTTGCAAGCATTGACACCTTCCTGAATACGGCGTCGAACATCCAGTATACCGGGACGACAAATACGTCCGGTAACAGTGCAGCAACGTTGACGATTACTGCCAATGACGGGGGCAATACCGGAACCGGTGGTGGTGGCAACGTTACGTTGGGCACAGTTGCGGTGAACATTACCGCTGTTAACGATGACCCAACGGCAACAGGCGTTCCTGCGTCGATCACGGTGACGGAAGATACAGCCGGGAACGTTGATTTGTCGGCGATCACTCTTTCAGACGTTGATGCTGGATCAAGCAGCATCACAGTTACGATTGCAGCCAGTGCCGGTACGCTTGCGGCATCATCTGGTGGCAGTGTGACGGTAAGCGGATCGTCAACGGGTACCCTGACGCTGACCGGGACTGTAGCGAACATTGATACGTACCTCAATACAGCGTCTAACATTCAATATACCGGTGCATCTAATGCGTCAGGGAATAGTGCCGCGACACTGACAATTACGGCGAATGACGGCGGTAACACAGGATCAGGTGGCGGCGGTAACGTAACTCTGGGTACGGTCGCGGTGAACATCACTGCGGTGAATGACGATCCGACGGGCACGTCTATGCCTGCGAGCGTTTCGGTTACCGAAGACACGCTTTCAAACGTCAATCTGTCGGCAGCAACTTTTGCAGACGTGGATGGCGATACGTTGACGGTAACGCTGACAGTTTCAGCAGGTACCTTTGCGACGCCAGCAGATGGTGCTGGGGTCGGCGGCGGTGTGACGGAAACGCTGGTCAACGCGACGACAATAACACTTGTCGGCAGTGCCGCTGATATCAACACGTATCTCGATTCTTCCAGCCGTATTCAGTACACGCCAGCTTCAAATGTAACAGGCAACAACGTTGCGACAATTACTGCGACGGTGAATGACGGAAACGGGAGCGGCGACGTTGCCGCGGGTACGACACAGATCAACGTGACCGCTGCCAACGATGCGCCGGTTCTGACAGGGCTTGATGGAGCGCCATCCTTTACCGAGGGCGGGTCGGCCGTTGTTCTGGATTCCAATGTGACCGTGTCTGATGTTGAGCTTGCAGCGCTTAACGGGGGTAATGGAAACTTTGCAGGCGCAACGCTGGTTCTGGTCCAGAATGGTGGCGCGAATGCTGCTGACGTCTTTTCGATGATCACGGGCGGTAACCTGACGCTTAATGGATCGAATATCGAAAGCGGCGGCAATGTCATTGCAAGTTTCGATACCTCAACATCCGGCCAACTGACGATCACGTTCCAGAACAATGGGACGATCCCGACGACAGCGCTTGTTAACGAAGTGATGCAGGCGATCCGGTATAGCAACTCGTCGAATGACCCGGCATCGAGCGTTCAGATCGACTGGACTTTCAGCGATGGGAACTCCGGCAGTGCTCAAGGAACTGGCGGTGCTCTGACCGCGACCGGCTCGACCACGGTCAGCATCACCAATGTGAATGACGCGCCGACCCTCTCTGCGACGGGTGGGAACCCGACCTATGTCGAGGGTGCGGGGGGATCTGACCTGTTTAATACGGTTACGGCCTCCACGGTTGAAAGTGCTGATCGCTTTAGTGCGATGACGATGACGGTCACAAACGTTTCGGACGGTGCATCGGAAATTATCAGTTTTGATGGTTCCGATGTTGCCTTGACCAACGGCAATTCAGTGACATCCGCGACCAACGGTTTGACCGTGAATGTATCGGTCACCGGGAGTACTGCGACGATCAGCTTTAGTGGTGCGACGCTGACCAGTGCGCAAATGCAGACATTGGTTGATGGGCTGTCTTATCGCAACACCAGCGATAATCCGACGACTGCGGGGAACCGCGTCGTGACCATTACCAGTATTACGGATAATGGTGGTACCGCGAATAGCGGCAGTAACAGTGCCGCACCGAACCTTACGTCAACAGTGTCTTTGACAGGTGTTAACGATGCGCCGGTAATCGGGAACCTGAATGGTGACAATACTGCGTTGCAGCCTGGCAATACCTCGAACATCGATAAGGACGGTAACTTCACGCTGAGCAATGCGGACTCTGCCGACTATAACGGCGGCACGTTGGTGATCACGCCAAATGGTGGCAACAGTGCGAGTGGCAATTTCAGTTTTGACGGTACGAATGTGACCTCTGGCGGTGATGGTACGATTGCGGCCGGTGAAACCATCATGGTTGGTGGCGTTGCGATTGGTACGGTCCATGCGACCAATGACGGTCAGGGCGGTAACACTCTAACCATCACTTTCAATGCCAATGCGACCGATGCCCGTATCCAGACACTTGTTCAGAATACACGTTGGTCGGCCTCTGCCGGGTCTGGTGCGCAGTCATTTGATCTTGTTGTGAATGACGCGGACGGTACAGCAAATGGCGGTGCTGAGTCGGCATCGGCAACCTTTACCATGACCTTGGGCAATCCGGCGGTGATTGCCAACCTTGGGGGTGATAGTGTGAACTACACCGAAGGGGATTCAGCTGTTGCGCTGGATTTCGGTGGTAACCTTACGATCACGGATGCAGACAATCCGGCAAGCTTCAATTCTGGCAATCTGACGGTGACTGTTTCTGGCAATGCACAGGCCGGTGAAGATATTTTGACCCTGATTACGACCGGAAATGTCTCCTTGTCCGGGACAACGGCCGGTTCGAACGTGTCAGTTGGTGGAACCGTGATTGGTACGTTGGGCAATAACATTGCCGCGGGCAACAATCTTGTTATCAATTTCAATAGTAACGCGACTTTAGCACGCGTGCAGGATTTGGCGCGTGCAGTGGCTTATCAGAACGACAGCCAGAACCCGACGGCATCTACACGCAGTGTTTCAATGACCCTGACCGACAATGACGGTCTTGCGAGTACGGCTGCGGTCAGCTCGGTTGTTGTGGCTGCTGTTAATGATGCACCGACACTGAGCCTTGCCAATGGCGGAACCACCACGATCTCTGTGACAGAGGATACTGCAGGCAACTTTGATTTGTCGGCAATCACGATTTCCGACGTTGATAACACCAGCCTCACAGTGACGATAGCAGTTTCAGGCGGAACGCTGACAGCATCCTCTTCGGGCGGCGTCACAATTGGTAATTCAGGTACGGGAAGCATCACGCTTCAGGGTACGGTCGCGAATATCAATACCTATCTCGATACAGCGTCAAATATTCAGTACACCGGTGCAGCCAACGTTAATGGAACAGCCGCTGCGACTTATACAATCCATGCGAATGATGGCACGACCAATCCGCAGATTGGCAGCGGTAACATCGACATTACTGCGGTCAATGATGCACCTTCTATCGGCAACCTCTCTGGAGACAGTGTGAATTACACTGCGGGCCAGACACTAAAACTTGATGCCGGGCAGAATGCGCTGGTGACAGACATTGATTCAACAAACCTTGACCTCGGGAATGGCGGCACGCTTACCGTGAGCATTTCGGGTGGGCTTGTTGCGGGTGAAGACCTTCTTACAATCTCGACCACTGGTACGACGATTACGCTTGCGGGGACAACTGCCGGATCGAATGTAAGTGTTGGTGGCACTGTTATCGGTACGTTGACGAATGCGATTGCAGCGGGAAATAGCCTTGTTATCAGCCTGAATTCAAACTCAACGCCAGCCAATGTGCAGGAAGTTGTACGTGCGGTTGCTTACCAGAATACGGCAGGTACGCCGACTTACGCGAACCGAACCGTAAGCTTCACCCTTTCTGACGGTGACGCAACGAGCAGTGCAGTCACGACCACGATTGTTGTCGCCAAACCAACAACCACAACAACACCGCCACCCGTGACGCCGCCTGCGCCGACGCCGCCTCCGGTGGTGACGCCGCCGCCGCTCCTGCAAACACCGGGAACGGCAACAGGTGGTGATGCGGGAACGCCGGTCAGCAATGCGATTACGACGAATGCCGGCGGAAGTGGTAGTGCTGGTCCGATCATCGCCGGCGGAAATATCCAGACGACTGTTACCGGTCAGCTTGGCAATACCAGCCCGATTGGTAATTCTGGCACACCGGTGTCGGCTGGTCTGAGTTCTTCGCAAGTGGGCAGCGGTCTTGGCGGTGGTGCGTCCATCGTGACCGGTAATCTCGGCACTGGCGGTGCTGCCGGTGGTGGATTGGGCGGAGGTCAGGGTGGTGGCCTTGGCGGTGGAACTGCTGGTGGTGTTGGCGGTATAGGCGGCGGCTTGGGCAGCGGTCTGGGTGGCGGCCCAGCGCAAGGTGGTGCTGGCGGATTTGGCAGTGCAGCGGGTGGTTCCGCTGCCACAGGTCCCACCGGTGGCAGCGCTGGCGTTGGTACAGGTGCTGGTTCGGCTGGTGGTCTGACGCCTGGTGGCGCTGGCACGGGACTTGGCGGGGATCCGAACGCTGGTGGACCCTCAGATGGGCTTGATGGCCTGCCGTTGGGACAGCCAGGTGGTGAACCCGGTGCCGAAGGACAAGATGGTGCTCAGCCAGCTGAAGGAAACGGTGCGCCGGAAGGTGAAGGTGGCGATCAGGCCGCCCTTGAAGAGGGCAGCGATGAATTGGCATCGGCATGGCAGGGTGATTTTAGCAGCCAGCTGGCTGCCTTTGGTGGCATGTCAGATCAAGAGGCGAAGCTTCTTGCCAAAGCATTGACGCTTCACCAGATGCCAGCGTGAAGATCAAACGCACGTTTGGTCTAAAGAATTGGGAGACACAGATCCACCGGGTGCCTGAACGCATCGAAGCATGACCCGGATCGGATTTGAGGATAGATTGAATATATTGGGTTTTTGTTGGGCTGCGTTTGAAACGCCAATTGAAAACCGTCTATTGGGGGAATTGGACTTGGTTGCTGGAACTGTCAAAAAAACGGGCATGTTTCGTAAGTGGCGAAATCTTTTCGTCGCGGCAGGTGCTGCTGCATTTTTGTCGGCATGTGCTGTTACGCCCGAACCACTGACGAGTGCGGATGACAATACGCGCGTTGCAGAGGATCTTGATCGACTGTTTGCAAAACAGGAAACGATCAGCGGGCCGCTGAGCCTTGAAGAAGCAATTGCACGCGCGCTCAAATACAACCTCGATCATCGCCTTAAGCTGATGGAAGAGGCGGTTGCTATGGGACAACTTGATGTTGCCAACGTCAACCTTCTGCCCAGCATCGTTGGATCTTCGGACTGGACGCGTCGTTCAAAACAGGATGCGACCTATAACGAAGATCAGACATCAACCTCGACCAGTTCTGACAAGAATGTGCGCGACAGTGACCTGACGGTCAGCTGGAATGTTCTTGATTTCGCGATCGGCTATATGCGTGCACAGCAGCAGGCTGATATGGCGCTGATCGTCAAGGAACGCCGTCGTCAGGTGATCCACAACGTGATCAATGATACGCGCAGTGCCTATTGGCGTGCTGCGGCGGCGGAACGTGCCTTGATCCAGTTCGAACCGGTTCTGGAAGAAGTCCGTGCCGCATTGTCACGTGCGGAAACGCAGGTGCGCGAACGTGTTGGTGCGCCGCTTGATGCGCTGACCTATCAGGAAGATTTGCTTCTGACGCTTCGTGAACTTGAAACCCGCCGTCGTCAGCTGGTTGAAGCGCGTACCGAACTTGCCGTTTTGATGAACATCCACCCCGATAGCGATTTCACCATTCAGGCCGCGGTTAATTCCGAACGTGGTCCGTTACCGGTCATCATGGAAACCGCCGAAGAGCTTGAACTTGAAGCGCTCAGAAACCGCTCGGAACTGCGTTCTGAAGCATATCAAATGCGCATCAATCAGCAGGAAGCAAAGATCGCAATCGTGCAGATGGTGCCGGGTTTGAACTTCAGTGCCGGGATCAACCACACGACGGACAGCTATAAGGTCAATTCCAAGTGGTATGAAGGGGCGATCAACCTTTCATGGAACCTGATGCAGGTTTTCAAGGCACCGGCCAATATGCGCCTTGCTGACAGCCAGATCGAACTTTCCGAAGTCCGCCGTCTGGCGCTTAGCATGGCAGTGATCAGCCAGGTTAATATTGCCCAGCTGCGCTTTGCCCATTCCAAGCGTGACTATGAACTCGCCGACAAGATTGCCTCGGTTCAGGACAATATTGCAGAAACGATTGATGCCAGCCAGTCGGCCAATACCGTTGGCGAAGCACAATCAATCCGTGCAGATGTTCGCGCATTGCTCAGCAACCTGCAGCGCGATATGGCCTATGCTGATATGCAGGCCTCCTATGGTCGCCTGTTTGCCTCCATCGGTGCTGACCCGTTCCCAAGCGAGATCCCGAACGATACCGTTGATAGTCTGGCGCAGGCTGTTAGCGAAGTTCTGGCACGCTGGAACCGTGGTGAGTTCGATGCCCCGGCGGCAGAATCCGCCGATGCAGTTGAACCAGCAGCCATGAAGACCGAGGAAAATCAGCAGGCAGCCGCGCAATAATGGTTTTTTGTCTACCATCCTTGTCGGGGGTGGCATCAACCTGCCCCCGCAAAACCGGAATAGCAGCCGCAGCAAGCATCATTGGTATGTTTGCTGCGTCGCTGTTTTTTGAACCGGTACCGGCCTTGGCACAGGAAACGCTGGAAACCCGCGTTCTGGTGACAACGCGCGAACGCGCCGTTCTTTCAGGTGAGCTGGCGGCGCGGATTGAACAGATTGCTGTGCGGCCCGGGGCTGCGTTCAAGAAAGGGGATCTTTTGATTGCCTTTGACTGCGTGGCCTACAAGGCGCAGCGTGCAACCGTTGCTGCAGATCTCCGCCGGACAGATGCGCAGCTTAAATCGCAACAACGGCTGTTTGAACTGCGCAGTGTGGGCGAGCTTGATGTCATCATGGCCGAAGCCGCGCGTGACAGCGCACGTGCGCAGCTGCAGCTTCAGGACGTCTATCTGGATCGTTGTAAAATCAACGCACCCTATGATGGTGTGGTGGTCGAGTGGCGCAGTCAACCCTATCAGATTGCCAATCCGGGTGATGAACTTGTCGAAATCATCGGATCAGGCAATCTTGAACTGGAACTGATCGTGCCATCACAATGGCTTTCCTGGCTGACAATTGGCGAACCTTTCCAGGCCCGGATTGATGAAACCGGCTCGATCATCACAGCCAAGACAGAACGTATTGGCGCTGATATTGATCCTGTTAGCCAGACGGTCAAAGTCTTTGCCACCATTGATAAGAAGGAAGGAAAACTTCTTTCTGGTATGAGTGGTGTTGCTGTGTTTGATCCTAAACCCTGACATGACTGGTCGGATGTTCTGACCTTGGGTTTCCATTTACCTGACGGATAGCATGAATACGATTTCCGCATCGGCAGTATTGCTGGGTCTTCAGAAATCAATCCGCCAAGCGCCGGATATTACAGCCCTGCGCTTTACTGCCGTGACGGAAACCAGACGTCTGATTTCCTATCAGCAGGCCATCTTGCTAACCCGTGGGCTGGATGGAAAGGAGCGCGTCGTCGCGGTTTCCAACGTTCCCACGGTGGATCGCAATGCGCCGTTTATCCGATTTGTCGAGAAACTGGCAAACGCCAACAAAGACCGGGAAAAGGCTGCGTGCTTGTCACGGACGTCTGATGGCGATGACCTTGACGGCGAATGGCAGGAATTCCTTCGGGCAAACATCCTTCTGCAACCGGTCATGACACCCGATGGCAAGCGGATCGGGACCATGTTGCTTGTGCGCGAACTTGTCTGGCAAGAGGCGGAAATGCTGTTGCTTGATCAGATGGCGGATGCACTTGGTCATGCCTGGAATGCGCTGTCCCCCCAAAAGAAGCGCTCGGACCTTTTGGGTAACAGCAAGCGCCGTCGCATCCTGATTGGCGTTGCGCTTGTTATCGTTTTGATTGCATTGTTCTTGCCGGTACGTCAAAGCATCATTGCACCGGCAACCGTCCAGCCACGTGATCCCATCATGATCGCCGCACCGATTGGCGGGGTTATTCGCGATGTCGCCGTTCGGCCAAATGCGCCGGTGGCTGAAGGGGATTTGCTGTTCTCGTTTGAGGATGCAGAGCTTCGGGCGAATTACGAGATCGCCCTGCGCGCTGTGGATACAGCAGAAGCAGAGTTGCGTCGTGCATCCCAACAGGCTTTTGGTGATACGAAGGGGCGCGCCGAAGTTGCCTTGCAGCAAACCCGCCTTGCCTTGCGGATGGAGCAGGCAGCCTTTAGCGAATACCAACTATCGCAGGTCAATGTTACCGCCCCGCAAGCAGGCATCGTTGTGTTCAGCGATCCGAATGATTGGCGGGGGCGTCCGGTTTCAACCGGTGAGCAGGTGATGGTGATCGCAAAACCTGAAGATGCCGAACTTGGTGTGTTCATTCCGGTTTCTGATGCGATATCGCTGCATCCGGGTGCCGAAGTCCGGTTCTTCCTGGATGTTGATCCGCTCCATTCCATCGCGGCAACCTTGGAATATGCCGCCTATCAGCCGCAGGAAACACCGGAAGGCATTCTTGCCTATCGGGCGATTGCCAGGTTTGATCCGGAAGAAACTTTGCCAAGGATTGGTCTTAAGGGATCGGCAAAGGTGTTGGGCGATCGTGTGCCGTTGGTCTTGTTCCTGTTCCGCCGTCCGCTTTCTGCTTTGCGCCAGATGATCGGGTATTGATCCATGGCTGCACCGTCACAGCAAGCTGGTGAGGATGTTGTCGTACCGCCACTGCGCGAAGACCTTAAATTGCTGCCTGCCGGGACGGATGAATATGGTGCACCAAGTTGGACGATCCATGATCCTGTGCGGAACCGTTATTTCCGTGTCGGCTATATCCAATTTGAAATGCTGCGTCGGTGGCATCTGCGACAAGGAAAAGTGATCCTTGATCAGGTGCGCAAGGAAACGGTGCTGACACCGTCTGATGCGACATTAACCGCCTTGATCAAGTTTCTGCATGGTAATGGATTGATCCAGCGCGATAACGCCGAAACTGTTGCCGAGTTTTCGAGAATTGCCAAGGCAGGCAAACAATCATTCGGGAAATGGCTGGTGCATAACTATCTGTTTTTCCGTGTGCCGTTGGTTCATCCGGACCGCTTTCTGCGCAAGACACAAAAGTTTGCCGATTTCATCGCATCGCGTGGCGTCAGTTTCGCGATTCTGTTGATTGGGTTGGTCGGGATATTTCTGACCCTGCGGCAGTGGGATTTGTTCGTTACGACATTCATGGGTTTTGCCAATTGGCAGGGTGTTGTCTGGATGGCGGTAACGCTGTGTCTGACGAAAATCCTGCACGAAATGGGCCACGCCTATAGCGCGTCACGCTATGGCTGTCGGGTGCCATCCATGGGAGTTGCGTTTCTGGTGATGTATCCGGTTCTTTATACTGACACATCCGATGCCTGGCGCCTAACCAGTCGGGAGAAACGTCTGCGCATCGGTGCGGCCGGGATCCGGGTGGAACTGGCTATTGCATTGCTGGCGACGTTTTTCTGGCATGTCATTCCACCGGGGCCGCTGCAAAGTGCGGTGTTCCTGATGGCAACAACAAGCTGGATTGCGACACTTCTGATCAATCTAAGCCCGTTTATGCGGTTTGATGGCTATTACTTGCTGTCGGATTTTCTCGGGATCGCGAATTTGCAGAACCGGTCCTTTGCCATCGCAAAATGGGCCATTCGCGAAAGATTGTTTGGCTTTGGCCATCCGCCGCCCGAGCCAATGCCAGCCCACAAACGCAGGATGCTTGCGATCTTTGCGATCTCAGTTTGGATATATCGTTTCTTCCTGTTTCTTGGCATTGCCGTCATTGTTTATCATCTGTTTTTCAAAGTTCTTGGCATCATCCTTTTTGCCATCGAAATAGCGTGGTTTATCTTGATCCCGATCCTCAAGGAAATTCAGTTCTGGTGGAAGGAACGCAAAGCAGCGCATGTAACCAGAACGCAATTGGTTGCGGGCGGGGTACTGATCGGCTTGCTCCTGATGGCTGTCGTGCCATGGCAGGGGCATGTGACGGCGGACGCCGTGCTGCAGGCCGAACATGAAGCCGAAGTTGTCAGTGCCGTTGCAGGTAAAGTGATCATGCTCAAGGTCGCAAAACATGATCAGGTCACAGCTGGGACGCCGATTGCCGTGATGTCTTCGCCGGAACTGGACGCCGAACATCGCATTCGCGAATTGCAGCTTGAAGAGGCGCGTATTCAGCTAAGCCGGGCTGAAACAAACCCCGAAGAACGCGAAGATTACGGTGCACGATTACAGGACATGCGTCGTCTTGCTGCACGGATTGATGCGCTGGATGCCCATCAGAAGCTTCTGACCGTAACCGCCCCGATCAGCGGAACTGTCCGCGAAATTTCCGAGCGGCTAAAGCCAGGACATTGGGTCAGTACGAAGGTGCCCTTTGCCCGTATCGTGGCGGATCAGGATAACGCTTGGAACATTGTCGCTTATGTCTCGCAGCGCGATGTGGCGCGACTTGAAGACAATGCCATGGCGCGGTTCTATCCGGAACAACTCCTGCGGTCCGCCTTTGATGTCCAGATCACCTCGGTAGAGCGGTTCAACAGTACCTATATCGATATACCGATGATGACGTCGGAAAATGGCGGATCAATTGCGGCAAAGCAGAACCAGGACGGCAAATATATCCCGCTTGATCCGGTTTATAAGGTTACCGGTATGATCACTGACGGCAGTGCATTCAGCTCCGAGATTGATGGATTTTCCAAAGTGCAGCGCGGTTCTTTGCAGATCGAAGCGCAGGCCGCCAGCCTTGCGACCCGGTTCTATGAGACCGTCATTTCAAACCTGATCCGCGAGATGAATTTTTAGGATTGCCAGATTGCCGGAATGCGTTGGTTGATCAGCATTCCGGCAAATTGACAGCAATCCCGCCGGTTGAGGTTTCCTTGTATTTCAAGCTCATGTCGCGCCCGGTTTCGAGCATCACGCGCACGCAGTTATCAAGCGGCATGAAGTGTTGTCCGTCACCGCGAAGGGCAAGACTGGCGGCAGATACGGCCTTGATCGCGCCAAGAGCGTTACGTTCGATGCACGGTACCTGAACAAGTCCACCAGCCGGATCGCAGGTCATGCCAAGGTGATGCTCAAGCGCGATTTCAGCGGCGTTTTCGATTTGCTCGTTGGTGCCGCCAAGGGCTGCACATAATCCCGCTGCGGCCATGGCCGAGGCAGAGCCGACTTCGCCCTGACACCCAACTTCTGCGCCAGAAATTGATGCGTTGTGCTTGATCAATCCGCCGATGGCCGATGCCACCAGAAGGAAATCGCGACCGCCTTCGATTGATGCCCCGGCGCAATGATCGCGGTAATAGCGCAGGACTGCAGGAACAACGCCCGCCGCACCGTTGGTTGGTGATGTTACGACTTGACCACCGGCGGCGTTTTCCTCATTCACCGCCATGGCATAGACGCTAAGCCAGTCATTGACGTTATGGGGCTGAACGGTGTTTTGGCCGCGCTCGGCGAGAAGCTGCGCGTGGATGCTTTTGGCACGACGGCGAACGTTCAAGCCGCCGGGTAAAATACCCTGATCGGTCAGGCCGCGTTCAATGCAGTTATCCATCGCCTGCCAGATATAGTCGATCTTGTCATCCAGCGCGCCGTCATGAATGACTTCTTCATTGGCACGCTTCATCTGTGCAATCGACTTTCCGGCACATTTGCCCATTTCAAGCATTTCGCGCGCGGTGCCGAACGGATAGGGGAAATCACGTGCGCGCTTTTCTTCGCCAAGTGATACCTGATCATCATTTTGGCGACGAAGCTCGTCCTCGGTCAGGACAAATCCGCCCCCGACGGAATAATAGGTCTCGCGATGAATCGGCACGCCATCCTGATCAAAGGCCGCCAGGATCAATCCATTGGCATGGCCATCAAGCGGCGGGCCGTAATCAAAAATCAAGTCGGTTGCCGGGGCGAAACGCACGGTGCCAAGGTCAGGTAAAGTAATTTGCCCGCATTCATGAACCTCGGTCTCGGCAATAGCAGCCTTTTCCGGATCAATCGTTTCCGGGCTAAAACCGCAAAGGCCAAGCAACACGGCGCGATCGGTCGCGTGGCCCTTGCCGGTAAAGGCAAGCGATCCATAAAGCGTTGCCTTGATCTGCAGGCCAGCAATCGGGTTCGCAGCATTGATCGCACGCAAGTCATCAAGAAAGCGTGCAGCGGCCAGCATCGGGCCCATCGTGTGTGATGACGATGGGCCGATGCCAATTTTGAAAATGTCGAAAATCGACAAAAACATGATCAGGCCGCGTAAATCGGGTGTGCGGCGCAAAGGGCGCGTACTTCGGCAAGAACGGCTGCCTCAACCTCGGCATCTCCATCGGCATTGGCAGAAAGCGCGTCAATCACGCGAAGGACGAGTTCACCAACCTTGCGGAATTCTGCTTCACCAAAGCCACGCGTGGTGCCAGCCGAGGTGCCAAGACGAATGCCAGAAGTCACAAACGGCTTTTCCGGGTCAAACGGGATCGCGTTTTTGTTGCAGGTCAGGCCAGCACGCTCAAGCGCAGCTTCGGCGGCCTTGCCGGTTACCCCTTTGGGACGCAGATCAACCAGAACCATGTGACAATCCGTGCCACCGGAAACGATGCCAAGGCCACCTTGGATCAAAACGTCAGAAAGGGCGCGGGCATTATGAATGACCTGCTTGGCGTAATCCTTAAACGATGGCTGAAGCGCTTCGCCAAAGGCAACGGCCTTGGCCGCAATCACATGCATCAACGGACCACCCTGGTTGCCCGGGAAGACGGCGGAGTTGAACTTCTTAGCCAATGCTTCATCGTTGGTCAGGATGAAACCACCACGCGGACCGCGAAGGGTTTTATGCGTGGTTGAGGTCACCACATGGGCATGCGGTACAGGGTTCGGATAAACGCCTGCGGCAACAAGGCCTGCATAATGGGCCATATCCACCATCAGATAGGCACCAACTTCATCGGCAATCGCGCGGAAGGCAGCAAAGTCAATGTGGCGCGGATAGGCCGATGCACCGGCTACGATCAGTTTCGGCTTGGTTTCAAGGGCAACTTGGCGGACTGCGTCCATATCGATCAGATGGCTGTCTTCCTGAACTTGATAAGAGACAACATCAAACCATTTGCCCGACATGGTCACCGGCGACCCGTGGGTCAGGTGACCACCATGGGCAAGCGACATGCCCATGACGCGGTCTCCCGGCTGAAGCAGAGCAAGGAATACGGCCTGATTGGCCTGTGCGCCCGAATGGGGCTGCACATTGGCAAAACCGGCACCAAACAGTTCCTTGATGCGTTCAATCGCGACTTCTTCAACCACGTCAACATGTTCACACCCGCCATAGTAACGACGGCCCGGATATCCTTCGGCATATTTGTTGGTCAGAACGGAACCTTGTGCGGCCAGGACATTGGCCGAGACAATGTTTTCTGATGCGATCAGTTCGATCTGATTTTGCTGTCGGTCCAGCTCATGGGCAATTGCATCGGCAATTACGGTGTCGGAGATCAAAGCCTTGGTCAGGGAGTTCGACATCAAGCTGGTCCTTTCGCAAAATCATCACTTTGCCGCCATTGGGGCAAATCCGGTTTAATGAAATCAGTTCTGTGCGATGGGGTGCACCACACGTGTCAGATCGGCAATTTGGTTCGGGGTGAAATAGGTGCGAAGCAGCCCGGCTTTGTAACCTTGGGGCGCTATGTGCCGGTTCCCCGATTAACCAGCGGTGAAACATTATCGATCTTGTTGTTTTGCGGACTGGAAAATTGCGACAAAGTCATTGTATATTTTCGACATGAAATCGATTTCCGTCCCGGTGAACTCTGTCACCAAGAAACGTCTGAGTGTGGCCTTCCTGTTGGCTGACAATTTTACGTTGTCGGCCTTTGCCAATTTTGTTGATGTTTTGCGCCTTGCTGCGGACGAGGCGGATCGATCCCGGCCGATCCATTGCGAATGGACTGTTTTGTCCGAAACCATGAACCCGGTGCGGTCCAGTTGCGGGGTAAAGGTGCAGCCAGATACGCGGCTTCGCAATGCCGGGAATTATGATTACATCGTTCTGGTCGGCGGCCTTATTCAGGAACAAAGCGGACTGTCATCAGAAAGCATGGCGTTCCTGAAAGCTGCGGCAGACCAGAAGAAACCGTTGGTCGGGCTTTGTACCGGCGTGTTTCTTTTATATGAGGCGGGGCTTCTTGAAGGATATCGCTGCTGTGTCAGCTGGTTTCATCATGATGATTTCGTTGAGCGGTTTGAATCTGTTCGCCCGGTTTCCGATCAGATTTTTGTCGTCGACCGGGATCGTCTGACCTGTTCGGGCGGGCATGGTGCGGCCCATCTTGCAGCCTGGCTTGTTGAAAAGCATATCGGGCGCACGGCTGCGACCAAAAGCCTCAGCATCATGATCATCAACGAGGCGATGACAGGTGAAAACCCGCAGCCCGGTTATCAAACCAACCTGATTGCCAAGGAACCCTTGGTCAAAAAGGCATTGCTGCGCATTCGCCAGAATATTGAATCACCCGAAACCATCGCCAAGATGGCGGAAAATTTGGGGGTCACACGGCGCAAGCTTGAACGCGCCTTCACCGCCGATATCGGGATTTCCCCGTCAAAGGCGGCACTTCGTATCCGTCTGGATGCCGCCAAGCGAATGCTTGAAGAAACCGAAAAAACAACCACCCAGATTGCGATCAGCACGGGCTTTTGTGATGCGTCGCACTTCATCAATGCGTTCAAGGCCGAGATTGGAACAACCCCATCGGACTATCGCCACAGCAATGTTTGATGGGTGCGGTCAAAAGCCAATCCACCTTATTCATCTGAAATAGTTCTTTAATCAAACTGTCAGGATGCTAACTGTTAAGCAGGCTTGATAGGGGGATGTTTTGGTCGAGAACAGCAAATGGTTCGTGCAGATTCCGGGGAAATCGCCAACCCGCATGCGCCTGTTTTGTTTTCCGTTTGCTGGTGGCGGTGCGTCTTTTTATCGGCCCTGGCGCGAAAAACTTCCCGATGATGTCGAGATCATTTTGGGTTGCCTTCCGGGGCGTGAACAGCGCTTTGGCGAGCCGGTCATTGATACGATTGATGCGATGGTCGCACATATCCATGAGGCCATAGTGCCTCTGACCGACCTGCCCTATGCCTTCTTCGGCTATTCGATGGGCGCGATCATATCCCATCATCTGTCCTGTGAGATTGTTGGTAATGGTGGTGCAGGGCCGAACCAGTTGTTCCTGTCCGCACGGCGATCTCCTGATCTGGAGCTCGCACGTGCGCCGCTTAATGCCTTGCCGTCTGAAATCTTCTGGCAGGAAGTCGCCAAATATGGCGGCACCCCCAAAGAGATCCTTGAGAACGAAGAATATCGGCAATTGTTTGAAGCACCCCTTCGGGCTGATTTCAAACTGTCAGAAACCGCTGTTTCCAAACATCTGCCAAAGCTTTCCTGTCCGATCACGGTCTTTGGGGGGGATGCGGATACAAGCCCGATACCAGAACATCTTGCAGGTTGGGCAGATGCCACAAGCGGGACATTTTCCAAGCACATCTATCCGGGCGGACATTTCTTCATCACCGATCACGTGGATGCGGTGACGGCAATTGTGTCTGATCGTTTGGGAAGCGTTGCTTAGGCGTTTGTTTCGTCAAACTGACCGTCGCGGACGTGATAAATCCGGTCTGCAACATCGAACCAGCGATCATCATGGGTCACGCAAATAAGCGTTTTGCCCTGATCGCGTAGCATCGGCAGAAGTTTTTCATAGAAGACCGACCGGAAATGCGGGTCCTGATCGGCGGCCCATTCATCAAGAACCAGAACAGGTTTGTCTTCAAGAAGGGCAGTGACAAGTGCCAAGCGTTTGCGCTGCCCTTGTGACAGGGACGTTGTCGAGAATTTGTTGCCATCCAGAGTGACCTTGTCAGAAATCTCAAGCAGCTTGAGAAGGTCATTGACCTGATCAGCATCAATCGGATCAATGCCATATAGCTCATCAAACAAATGATACCCCGACAGGACCGATGCGAACTGGTCGCGGTATTCTTGAAGCTGTGTGGCACGTAGCAAGTCACCATTCACAGTAATCTCGCCACTGTCAAATGCACGAAGACCGGTTAGCAACGAAATCATGGTCGACTTACCCGCACCATTGCCGCCGGTGATAAAGGTGATCTCGCCTTTCTTGAACGCAGCATTTAATGGGCCAACCGAGAAACCGCCAGTTGGTCCGGGATAGGTAAAGCGAACATCCTTCATCGTGATTTCGTCGATGCGGGAAAGTGGCTTTGCGATGTCGGTATCAGTATCAACGCTATCAGCAGTAGCGGCTTTTTCGTTCTGTTTGCTGAGCTCTTCGCTCAGTTGTTCCTTGAGGCTTGTGATCTTTGCCAGAGCTGCTTCGGTGTCGTTGAAGCTTGGCAAGGTCATGATGGTCGAGCCGATCGGACCAAACAGGAACAAGGTCGCCGTTGTCGTTTGAACGGCAACGTCGTGATAGTCGGATGTGAAGATCGGAACGATGAAGACCATTGCCGCCATCATGCAATAGAATGCCAGTTGAACCGATGCGGTTTCGCGGCTCCATTGCTGTTTGATTTCTGCCTTTGTGTCACGGGTCCGTTCCGAGCGTTCATGCAGGCGCGAAAGCAGGGTATCCCGGCGAAGATTGTTCATCTTCACTTCCTTGAAGCCATGCAACAAGTCACCCAACCCGCCAAACAGTTTTCCTTCATCTTCGGCTGCTTCGCGGATCGCGACATTGACCTTTTTGATGCGGTACAGGTGGATGGTGACCGCAAGAGCAGCCAATACACCAATCATGGCAAAGGCAAACAACGACAGATAAGCCAGATACAAACTGACAAAGAAGATCAGGACCAATTGCTGTATGCCGTTCATCAGCATTGGCAAGGTATTGGAAATGGTTTGCATTTCCTGGGTCATGGCGGCCTGGATCGGGCCTTCGCCAACGGTATCAAGCGTTTCAGGCGATGCCTTCCCGACCTTGTCAAACAGCGACAAACGGAATTCATGCAGGATGCGTTCGACTTCGGCCGAAACGATGGTGTCAGCCTTATGCTGAGCCCAGATAAACCCGATAAGAGATAGCGCCATCAATGCCATCAGACGCGCGCTGACTTCATTGTTCTGGGCTTGCTCGGACGCCATGTTGACGATGATCAGGACCATGGTGGTCGAAACCGCAGCCATGGTCAGAAGGGCCACAACCGTGCGCAGATTGACCTTTGCCTGAGTGCGAAGAACGTTCAGCGACAACATGTCAAAGTCTCCCGCGTGGGTCATCAAGGGCAAGTTCGGTCAGCTTGCCCGTTTCAAGATGAAGACGACGATCGGCGACTTCGAAATAATTGTCATCGTGGGTCACAGCGATGATGGTTGTGCCACGTTTTTTAAGTTCTGGCAGGATCTCGTGATAGAACTTCTTACGGAAATACGGGTCCTGATCCGCAGCCCATTCGTCCAGAACAATAATCGGACGGTTTTCCAGAATGGCCGTGATCAGGGCAAGGCGTTTGCGCTGGCCTGCTGACAGGGCAATGGTGATGAATTTGTCATCGCGAATGCCCGTCACGTGCGACAGCTCAAACCGTTCGATCCAGTATCGGGCATCCTCATCGGTGATGCCGTCGGTGCCAAACAGTTCATCAAACAGATGGGAATCTGAAAATACCGTAGCGATTAAATTACGATAGGCCGACAGGCTTTGCGGACCAAGCTGGATATCGTTGATCTTAATTTTTCCCGACGTCGGTTGATACAGGCCTGTAAGCAACTTGATCAGGGTCGATTTGCCAGCCCCGTTACCGCCAGTGATGAAAAGCAACTCACCACGCTTGACCGACAGGTTGATCGGGCCCAAAGCAAATCCGTGTCGCGGGTCGCGGTTGGGATAGGTGAAGGACACATCGTCAAAGGTGACGCGATCAAACTTGTCCTCAAATGTCATGCCTTCATCGGCAATCGGTTCGCGGATCGCTTCAAGATCCTTGGAAAGTTCCATCATCCGGGTCGCGGATTGTTCGGCCATGCCAAGAATGGACATGGATTGCACAATCACACTGATCGGGCCGATCATGAACAGGACCGCCGTGCTGATCTTGGCAACATCGGTATCTATGCTGTCCGAATAGACCGGAACAATGAACACAATGATCGCCAGCAGGATGTAGAACGCAGTGATCCCCATGATCATCTGGCGCGAAATCATCGCCTGTGCGTTCTTTCCGATTTCGGCCTTGTTCTCCGATGCATCAATAAACGCGACCTTGAAGGCATCGCTTCTGCGCGACCACATGCGCACTTCCTTGATGCCGGCAAACAGGTCAGCGACCTTGCCAAACAGGATACTTTCAACCTGATGAAGCTTGCCAAACCACATGGCAAGCGTTTTGCCCATGCGCAGGTAAATGACGATCCCGCTGCCAACCACTGCCACGATGATGAAGAAGGCCAACATTGATATCCAGAAGACATAGGCCATGACGGCAATCAGCAGCAAAAGGCTTCTGAATGACATGCCAATCAAGTGCGAGTTCTGGGAAATGATCTGAGTGCTCTGGGTGATGTTTTCAAACAGGCGTGTTTGCCCAAAGCTTTCAAGTTGTGCGAAGTCGGCAACGGCGATTTGGGAAAGAAGCTTTTTGCGGACCTTGTCGATTCCCGCTTCGACCTGTCGGGCGATTGTACTGTTGAGGAAGACTTCTGCGAGAAAATAAACAATCGAAAGTGCGATAAAGCTCCCGGCCAAAAGCCAGTTGACCTTATCAACGCCATTGTCGGCGATCTCTTCGGCGGCAGTGTTTACAAGGCCAAGAAGTGCTGCACTCCCAACGCCGGAAAGCGCACCGGCGACAACAAGTCGGGTAGCAAGTTTGTTATCACCCCATGATAACAATTCCAGCAACTTCATTGATTTAGCAGCCCCCAAAAACCAACCTGTCGTCACAGGTCCCAACTGTAGCATGGCGTGACGAACTGTCCAGCAGGCGCGCCATGTTTCTTGGTATTTGACTCAAAGATATTTTTCCGGGATTGCGCCTTCGCTGTTGATCACAAGAACACGGCTGCGTTCCGTCAGACCAAACCGGACGCGCAAAGTCGGGTTCTCCGCCACATGCCAAAGCCCGGCAATGCCGGAAATCCCGGTGTCCCAGGTATCAAGTGGTGGATCATTTCGGACGCCGGCAACAAGCCGGTCTTGAACGCGTTTGGCAATGACATCATCGATCACGATGTTGCCCGCACTGACATCGCGCAAAATCTCAAATGCTGTCAGGCTGGGGCATCCGCAGGAAAGCCCTACCATCCGTGTCAAAAGCTTGCCGGGAACCTTGGTCAGGATACCTGTTTCAATACTGGCTTTTACACAGGCGGCAGTATCGGGTTCGACCGTATAGACCTTTGGCTTGTTACCGCTTTCATGCCACATGCCAATGGCGCACCCGGCGGCCATTCCGCCGACGCCACATTGCAGGAATATGCTGTCGATTTCGGCACTTTGGTCGCGGAGTTGCCCGGCGCATTCCAGACCTAGCATGGCATAGCCCGCCATAATGTCGCGGGTGACATCAAGCGTACCATCATAGTCGGTATCCGTGATCAGGAGGATGTTTTCGGCTTCGGCAGCTTTGCTGGCCGCCATTACTGCATCGTCATAGGTGCCATTAATTTCAACCAGTTCGGCACCATTGTCGCGGATGCGACGCATGCGGGCCGGGTCAACATCGCTTCCGACATAGATGCGGGCCTGACAATTGAACTTGGAAGCTGCCCAAGCGGTCGCCAGGCCATGGTTGCCGTCTGTTGCTGCGACGGCAACATAGTTTCGGCACTCTGGCGATCCCGGCTCTATGCCAAGTTTCAAAAGCTGTTGCTTCAGGCCATAGGGCGCGCCAAGCGCCTTTACCCCGCCAAGGCCAAACCGTTTGCTTTCATCCTTTACCCATACAGAGCCAATGCCCAATTCCTGTGCCAGACCCGGGCAGGACAAAAGCGGGCTTTGGCAATAGTCGGGCCATGATGCGATCAGGTTTGCAGCCTGATAGATCTCATCACGGTTTGGGACAAAGCTGTTTAAACTGGCCACTATGGGCTCCGGCGCGGTGAAACGAATATTACCTGTGGTTATGGTTGGCAGGCTACAACCGGTCAAACATTATCTGTGATGTGAAACAGGTTAAATGTCTGAGAAATTTAGGTCCCGAGGCGAGATTACAACAGATTGAAACTCGACGTTCAGGGACAACATCCATTACACTGAACATAAGACATAAACTGTTCGTGGTAGAGTTGATCTTGAAATTGCTTATGGGCGGCTCCGTTAAGCCAATTCGCTGGTTGATGGCCTCACTGTGGTTCGCAGGCGGGGTGTCTTTTGCTGCCCATGCGCAAGATGCATCGACAAATGCGTCTGCCGCGGAACAGAGCGCGCCGTCAAATGTTGCACCAACCGGTGATCAGGAAGTTGGTCTGGACAAGCAGGCTGAGACCTTTGACGTCGATCAGTACAATATCGACAAGCTGCAACCCAACAAGAACAACCCGGATATGGTCAATGGCCTGATCTATAAGCCGGACGCCATCCCACTTTCGCAGTATCGTCGAAAGACCCAGGACGCAGACAGTCTGGTGACATTCAGCAATACGACCGAAATCATGGGGGATGGCAAGCATGAGCGGTCCTATTACGCGGCGATCTATAGCGGCAGCACGAGTGGTGTGTATTTTCAGGTGGCGGCAAAAATCTGCGACATGATGCGCAAAAGCCATGACCGTCATCGCGTTCATTGCGTACCGCTGCGATCTCAGGGTGTTGGCAGTAATATCGAACTGATGAAGGAAGGCCGGGTTCAGTTGATGATCGTCCAGTCGAACAACAACTGGGAAGCCCAGGCGGGCGTTCATCCGATTGTTGGCGCGCGTTCAGTCATGTCGCTGCATGACGAAATGGGTCTTTTGGTCGTGCGCAAAGATTCCGATATCAACAGCATCGCCGACCTTAAGGGCAAGCGGATCAATATCGGCCCTGAGGGCTCCGCATCGCGCGAATTGTGGATGGAGCTTCTTGGACAATATGGTCTGAAGCTTGAAGATATGGAAACCGTCTATAGTGTGGCACAGGACTATAACCAGCTTGGCATCTGTGAAGACTATATTGATGCATTCGGCCTCTGGATCGGGCACCCGGCAACCTTGATTGAAGACAGCCTGAACTGTGATGCCAAGGTGATCGGTATGGGCGGCCCACTGACTCAGGAATTGGTCAAAGCCAATCGGTACTTTTTTGATCAGGTGCTTCCGGCCAAAACCTATAGCGGGCAGGAACAGGCATTGGAATCATACGGTTTCAAGGCATCCCTGATGGCTTATGAGGCTGCTGATCCATATGTGGTGTACTGGGTGGCCCGTATCATTCACGAAAATATCGAAAAGCTGAAAACCGAGTTCCCGACATTCAGCAGCGTGGTCGCAAAAGACATGTTTGGCAAAGGCAACTTCCTGCCGTTCCACAAAGGGGCGGCTTGCTATTGGGAAACCGACATGCATGCCTGCGACTGGCAGGAGTTCTATGACGATCCTTCAAAAGAAGGCACCGGGTCAAAGCCGTCCTATACCTATATGCAGTGATCGGGAAGCCAACCGATTTCAACGGACTTTGTGCCAGCCATTTTTCGATATGTCGCGCCGACAAGGCCAGAAGCCAGGTACCTGTGGCACGTTATAAAGTCAGTTGCCGGGCACCAATCCACCACATCAGTATGTGTGTAGCTTTTCGGGGCTTTGGTTAGGTCTGCGCGCATCAAAAAGCGCTGGCCGCCATATTTTTCCTTGAGATGCCTAACAATCAATCCGCAAGACAGGATGTTGATCAGGCTTGCTGTATTGCCCGGTGCGACCGTGGTGAGGGCCAGTTTTCGGCCTGCCTTGATGGCTTCGTGCATTCGGTGGCGTGTGAGCAACTGTTGCCAGTTATGACCACGGCAATCAGTCCTGACAGCAACACCATCAATATGGGCAACCATAGGAAGTGCATTATCCGCAATTCCCTGATCTGTTCCAAAGTTTGGATCATTCGGGCGTGGCAGGCCAAGCACGCAATAGGCCAGTAATCTGCCGTCTTTCAGTATCCCGAATGTCTTGCCGCAATCAGACAGATGATCTTTGAAAAACGCATTGGTTTCAGATGCGACAAGGGTCGGATCAGCATCCGCAATCACGGCGTGATGCAATTCGATGATCGCATCAAGATGGCTTTCATCAAGGCGCGTGATGTCGGTCATTTGATGATTTCTGCGTAATCAAGCAGGGATAAGGGCGGATACATTTCAAGCCTGCGGGCAGATGCAAAATTGATCAGATAGGAAAAGCGCTCGAGCGTTTCGATTGCAATATCTGATGGTGAAACACCATCCAAAAGGATACTTTCGACCTTGCTTGCAGCAAGGCGCCCGACAAGTTCATAACGACTGACCAAGCCCAACATTGCTTGCCCGTCGCGAACTTCAAGTTCCGTCGCACTAAAGGCAGCTAATCCATTTGCAAAGCCGGCATCGGTTAGTTCTTCGCGGTACGTCCCGATAAAATTGTCCGGGCCGATATAAAGGATATCCGCACCGCGCGTGGCAAGATCACGAACAGCAGGGGCGATATCATCAGGTAATGGATCACCCTGCTGCCCAAGCGGGGCGGTCAGGACCTCAAACCCCATTTCTGCCCCCAACGCCTCAAGGTCTTCGACGTTGGAGATCGAGTTATCTTCCTGACTGTTATAAACCACGCCCAGTTTTGTCATTGGGCGATAGGCGCGAATGGCCTGAATTTGCGCTGGAAGTGGCGCAATATGGGTAGCACCCGTCACATTCGGGCGGCTTTGCCCGGCAGGGGCGGCAATGCCGGTTTTCCAGGGCGAAGATACCATGACAAACACGACAGGAAGATCGGTGATATTTTGCGCTGGATCGACTTGATCATATTTACCCGCCACGCGCGACGTCACTCCTGTGCCCCATGTGTAAACCAGATCAGGCGGGTCTTTGCGGATATCGGCAATGATGCCCGGAATGCGATCAAGATCGCGACCGATATCAAATATCTGCAGATCAACCGGAATATCGCGGTCTGCGAAGTAGGCGCGAAAACCATCTTCTACCCGTGTTTCACCACGCCATAGGATCATCGCGATCTTAAGCGGTTTGATTTCTTGGGCGTAGGCAATCGAAACATTCGCACTGCTTATGGCAAATGTAAGAAGGAGGCAGAGGAAGCTAAGCAATCTGATCATTGCGCATCCTCCGATCTATTGGTTCGCGCTTTCTGTTCTGTGGGTACATGACCAATCAGAAGCTCAAAGCAAATCACCGAAACAGCAGCAATTGCGCCAAACACCAGCACGGCCTGTTCCATGCCAAGTGAAAGCGTCAAGCTTGCCGCCAAAAGCGGGCCCAACGCCCCACCAAGTCGCTCAGCCAATCGCAGAACAGCCAAAACCGGACCAGTGCCATGTTCCTCGGTAAAGTCAGCGGCAATTTTCAAGCTGGCTGAAACCTGTGCCGGGATGGAGGTCGCCTGTGCCAGTCCCAAAAGTGCCACAGCAACTGCGAAGCTTGCATATTGCGGGACAAAGCCAGCGAACAGAAGGCCGATGGCGGTAAGTGCACCCCCAATGCCAACCGCGCGGGTTTCGTTTTGCTTGCTATCGGTCCAACGGGCAACTCCCCAGCCGGTCAAAAGGGCGACCAAGCCATAAAGCATGATGACGCGCCCGGTTTCTGCGGTGGTTGCACCGGATTTCAGCAGTATTAATGGCGTCAGATAGAACAAAAATCCGCTCAGGATCAGTTTGGCCGGAACGGCAGCAAACAGGATCAGGACCTGCAAACGTCGGTTGGACAGCATTGCCTTGAAAGCTTGTCGGGTCGGGACCGGTGGTGGCGTTTTACCGCGCACCATATTGTCCATCAGGAAGAAAGCCAGCGCGACGGCAACACATGCCACCACAGCACCGGCAATAAAGGTCACCGCTTCGCCAAAGTGGCTCGCGAAAATGCCGCCAATTGCCGGGCCGCAGATATCGGCAAGCATGATGCCGCTTACCATCATCGCCGTTCCTTGCGTCCTGTTGCTGTCATTGGTGGCATCAAGCACATAGGACTGACAGGCAACAAAGGTGATGGCATATCCCATGCCCGAAAGGGCACGCCACAAGATCAGATCGGCAAGGCCCGTGGCAAAGGCTGTTCCGCACAGACCAATCGTCGCAAGAAGTGCACCGCTTAGATACATGCGAAGCGATCCGATGCGTTCCTGAAACAGGCTGCAAAGCGGCATGGCAATTGCCACCATCAAAAGATGGACGGCCATGACAATCCCGGCACCCAACTGCCCGTCGACGGAGGATGATGTGATCTGACCAAAGAAGGTCGGCATGATCGGGCGTGCCAGTTCTTCGGCTAGAACAAACATGAAGGCCAGCAAGCGCACACCAATCAGTTTTACTTCACGTTCCTGCTGCGGCTGGATGCCAACCTTGGCGGCGGTTTTGCTGATCACGGAATTGATATGTTCCATGAAGCTTCCGATCTCATCGCGGGTCGATTGGCCATGCAGGATCGTAAATTTGTGCTGCTGCACATTGGTCAGAACGCGTCGGGCAACTCGAACGGGAAGCGCGACATTCACGGTCAGCACGAACAGAACAAGTTCAAATGACAGTGCCAATGTGATGATGAAAATGATCGCGATATCAAACAGGTTATCCGTCACCGGGCGCATCAGTGCCGCGCGGTCATGGCCGATCACAATGGCAAGGTTCTTTGGAATTGGATCAGCATTGGTAACATTGTTCAGTGGCAGGTGGGTAACAATGGTCGAGGGTGCTTCTGCGCTTTTGATTTCAGCCAGCGCCAGTTCAATGGATTGGGTGGGCATGCCGCCGCTATGAAGCGGTTTTGTGCCACTTACAATCGCTGCGAACAAAAGATCCGGGTCGCCTTCTTGCAACTGAACAACCACATCCTCAAACCCGACAATGCCATCAAGTGGAATGCCAAGTTCCAAGGCATGTTCGACTTTCTCGGCAAGGGCTTTGGCTTCAAGCTCGGCCTTTTGTTGAATTTCAGCTTGCAGGTCAGCACGTGCCAAATCTGCTGCGCGCCATGAAATTCCGATCAAAGCGATGCACAATGCAATGGTGCTAAACAGAAGCAATATCCAGATCGTGCCTTTTGGCATCAGCCGTCGAGAGGTCTTTGGTGCGGAGAGGTTGCTCATTTCGATTTCTCCGCATCAGGCAAGGTCGTGCTCGTTACATCGTCTTTGGGGAGCTGGTCGCGGATTTCGCGATAAAGCGAAATCAGTTCGATCTCGCTTTCGGTAAGGGCATCTTTGTCGTGGATCGGGCGGGTTACGGTTTCGCCAGCCAGTGCACGATCAATATCATTGTGTAACTCGGTAAAAATGCGGTGGCGACGGCGCATCAGAGTCACCAGTAAACCTGTCACCGGAATAATCACCAACATCCCGAATGCTGCTGATTTCCACATCTCCTTGAAGGCAAGATCAAGCTTTGTGTAGTAGTCCGAGCTATCGGTGGTGACGATCAATTGACCGGCACATTGTCCCAAGCTGTCGCGCAGTGTTGTGCCTGATACAGCACCAGATTCAGAAACGTTGGACCAGGATGACTGGTTTTGGGTTTTGAACGCGCCTGAATTGGTGTCGGGCTGGTTTTCGACCTGATCATTGGAACGTGGTGCGGCCGTTGCGCGTGCAATTGGCGAACTCAAACAGTCACGCACCATGATTTCGGTGATCTCGGGTGTCATTTGGAGGCGGCGAGCAAGAATCGCCTCAAGGTTTTCGACATTTTCCAAACGCAAACCAAGGTCGATCCCCGCCAAAAGGTCCTGACTGGTCTCATGTCGCACAACATTCATCTGTTGAACGACAAGGGTCCGAAGTGTTTGCTCAAAGCGCAGATAATTGAGCGTTGTTGTCATGCTCAGTGCTGCTGCAAGTATCAAAAACAGCGCAACACCGATCTTGGTTGCCAGGCTCAATTCATTGCTCCTGCGAGACAGCGGAAAACAACCCCAAAACATATGACGGTAGGGTTGCCAATTTCGGCGATAATTATGACATCGTCGACCGATGGAAAGAAGGGGTCAAGTCCGCATAAGTCCCTGAATCGGTTTGCAGTGGGAAAATTTAGCGTTTATGCTTTGTGCGCCGTACAAAACCGGGGGGCGATATGGACAGTGCACGCTTGGAACAGCTGAAACGCAACAAGAGAAACCGGGTTGCCCGGGGCATTGTAATGCGTAATGTGATGTGGGCAGCGGGCACCGGATTGATCCCCGTTCCTGTTCTCGATTCGACAGCGGTGGTTGCAGTGCAACTTAAGATGCTGGCTGAACTGAGCAGTCATTACCAGGTCGATTTTCGCAAAAGCAGTGGTAAGGCCGTCATTTCCACCATGATGACGAGCATCACTGGCGGTGTGTTGGGGAAATCGTTTCTGGCGACCGGTATTTTTACGAGCCTGGCAAAAGCATTGCCCGTTGTTGGAACGACGCTGAGCGTTCTGACGATGCCTGGTTTCAATGCAGCCTTCACTTATGCGCTGGGCCGCGTGTTCCAGATGCATTATGAAGCTGGCGGAACGTTTGAGACATTCGACCCGAAAAAGGCTGAGCCGAAGTTCAGGGAAGAATTCAAAGAAGGCCTTAAGGTCGCACAGGACGCAAAAGTCGCGTAAGCACTTCAACAAGGTTCACTTAGGTCGGCGGGTTCCGAGCAATGCATCTGGTCATTATTATTCTTTATCTTATGGCAGCGGTTGTCTGCGGGCTTTTGGGACGCCGGACGTCGTTCGGGTTCCTGGGACATTTCATTCTGGCGATTGTGATCACGCCGATTGGTGATTTTCTGGTCCAGGTTGTTGCGCGACCAGCGCGCGACATCCGTGAGAAAATCAACGATCTGGATGATGAGTACTGACGTGCAATCAACTCTTCATGACAAAGCATAAGAGAACGAGATAGCGAATGGTTGATGGCACCACAATGTCTGCGAACGGCCCGGAAAGAGGCGACGATGACAATGCGCGCCCGCGCGCCATTCGCCGGCGTTTCATTCATTGGTTGCAACATGTTGTCAAACGGTCCCAGACAGGCATCCTGATCACGATTTTCTTTGTTCTGATCGGGATGATTGCGCTTGCACCGCAAATATTTATCACCATTCCGGCCGGTCATGTGGGGGTGATGTGGTATCGCTTCTTTGGCGGTACGGTCGTTGAACATACCTATGGCGAGGGGATCCAGATGATCTTCCCGTGGGACAGGATGTTTGTCTATGACGCCCGTCTGCAAAACCAGGCCCGCGTCTATGACACGATCTCGTCCAACGGTCTGTCGATGGAAGTCGACATCGCAGTTCGTTATCGCATCAATCGCGATGCCGCAGGGATGTTGCACAAGCTTGTCGGTCCGAATTATCCGGAAATCCTTGTCTATCCGGAAATCGGGTCGCATGCCCGTGAACTTATTTCGCGCTACACCCCTGAACAGCTCTATACGGAAACCCGTGCCTTCATTCAGGCGGAAATCCTTGAGCGTATGGTCAATCAGCTTGGTTCATCACTGGTGAACCAAAGCTTCCAGGGACGATTGGTAACGGTTGAAGACGTCCTGATCCGCTCGGTCAAATTGCCTCAGCGTGTTGCTGATGCGATCGAGCGTAAAGCCGAACAATATCAGGCGATGCTTGAGTATGACTTCCGTCTGGCGCGTGAAGAAAAGGAAAAGCAGCGCAAGAAGATCGAGGCAGAAGGTATTCGTGAATTCCAGGATATTGTCGCAAAGACGATTACCGAAGAATATCTGCGCCTGCGCGGCATCGAAGCGACCATGTCGCTGGCCACCTCGAAAAACAGCAAGACCATCATCATTGGTGGCAAAGATGGTCTGCCGGTTATCCTCAATACGGCTGATGCACCGGGTTCGACGTCAGAATCGCAGGGTGCAGAGCTGGTTGGGGATCAGGAAAATACGCTGCCTTCGGCGACTGATTTCAATGCCCGTGCCGCTGAAATTTCACCACAGAATGCGATATCACCGGGTATCCGCGAGCCGGGTAGCAGTCCGTCTTCTGCGGCCAAGACCAATCCGATGACGCCAAGTCAGCCGGGCGGTGCACCGTCGGCAACGCCGACACCGGTGCCAACGCCTGCTGTGAAACCTGATGCATCAGCCGCCGGTGCAGCGCAATCAGGCGCGCAAGAACCAGCGTCACCTGGCACCTTGCAAAAGGTGATGCAATCTATCGCCCCACTATACGATAGCACCGCCGTCAGTACCGAAGCAGCAGCGGGTCGAGAACCGGCTGCAGTGCCGGAAATGAAGGCAGATACAAAACGTTAACAACTTCTGTTTATTGCGATAAACCGCAAGTTGGGGTAATGTGTTGGCAGTCTAGAATTTCGTGTATGCGACCTGTCGGCAAAACGATCATTGCAAAGAGGCAATTATGAGCGAAGCAGAAAAAGTTGAAGAGACTGAAGAAGTTGCTGTAGCAGAAACTGCCGAGCTCCGTGCTCAGGCGCATAGCTGCATTAACCGTCACACTGCATATGCTGCAGTTGGTGGCCTGGTTCCGATCCCGTTCCTTGAAATGGCAACCAGCAGCACCATTCAGCTGCGCATGCTCGCAAAACTTTGCGACATCTATGGCGTGCCGTTCTCCGAGAACGCAATCAAGAATTCCATTTCGACCCTGGTTGCGACGGTTCTTCCGGCAACCGGTGTTGGTTATGCTGCTGCAAACCTGATCCGTCGTGTTCCGGTTGTTGGTACGATCTTTGGTCTGGTTGCAATGCCGACCTTTGCTGCTGCTTGCACTTATGCGCTGGGCCGTGTTTTCGCATGGCACTTCGCCAAGGGCGGTACGGTTGCAAACTTTGACGCGAACGAAGCTTCTGGCAAATTCCAGGAAGAGTTCGAAGAAGGCAAGCGTAAGGCTTCCGAATATGTCAAAGGCGGCAAAACCACTGCCAAGCCTGCTGGCGCTGCGGCAGCTGCCAAGGCTTAATTGGGTTTTCAAATCCAATAAACACGTATGTTTTCAAGAATGCCCAAGCTATGCTTGGGCATTCTTTTTTGTTTGTCGGTTCGGATGTCAATCCGCTGAGACGGAACCGTGATGTTACCTGACGCCATCAAAACTCAATCACTTGAATTGGTTCGTGAAAGCACATCGGGAAGCTTTGCGCCCGGTGATGCCCTGCGCGCGACATTGGTCACCATTGATCTGGATGCCTTGACGCCAGCGATACAGGATGAGTTGATTGGTCAACTGCTTTACGACGATGAATTGGCCCGTCGTGCTGGTTTTGAACACATGCGACGCAGGGACAGCTACACCCATGGTCGATTGGCGGCAAAAATCGCACTACAGGCGCATCAGCCTGAGATCGATCCACGCCTGATCTGTGTTGAAAGTGGCATTTTCGAACAGCCTATCCTGGCAAACGCCGTGGGGGTAAATGTCGCGACGCTTGGTGTATCGATTTCACATTCAGACAGGCTTGCTGCGGCCCTGATTTTTCATCGCGGGCATCCGATGGGGATTGATGTCGATCTGCCGTCTAAGGATGACGTTGGTCCGGTTTTTGACGGGTTGGACAGCAAGACGCGCGAGATGTGCTTGGCGGTCGGGTTGTCAAAACATGACACAGCCAGCTTGCTTTGGGTCGCACGCGAAAGTTTGGCGAAGACCCTGACGACAGGCATGATGACCCCGCTTGATATCTATGCCCCGTCAAATATCATCCGGAAAGGCAATAGCTTTGCGATCGGCTATCAGAACTTCGCACAATATCAAACACATGTGTGGCCAGGCGAAACTGGCTGGCTGGCGATAACCTTGCCAGCAAGGACCCGTTTCAAAAACGAAGGACCAGAATGGTCTTAATACTGTCTGGTCCTTCTGCTTGTTTAATACCGGGTTTCGGTAATCTGCACTAACCCGCTGTCAGCTCGTTCTTTTGATCTGGTTGCGCATGGCGGTTGCCACTTCTTGAATATGTGGCTGGGCTATCATGGTGCCATGCGTGCCCGGAACCATGGCGAGTTCAATATTGTCACCCGTAAAGGCACGCCAGCCGCTAAACTCATCACCTGCGATATAGGGTGCACCCCGCACAATGGTTTGCGGGCGGACAAGCAGGATATCAATGTCTTCGATCCGCGGTGGAATGTAGTGAACAGCTGCAAGTGCGTTGTTCTGGAACACGGCAAGAAGGCGGCGCATCGTGCCACGATCCGCATCCTTTGGCAGAAGGTCGCATTCCTTACCATTCGTCAGCAGGTAATCAATGCGTTCTTCCGGTGTAAGGGGGCGCAATTCTTCGGCTTTGACGATCCCCAATTCACCAAACAGATCGGCAAGATATTCGGCTTCGTCCTTGCGCAGCATCTCGCGCACGGATTCTGGAACGGCAATCGCATCCAGCAGACAAATGCTGCGCACATCGACACCTGCTTGTGACAGGCGATATCCGGCTTCATAGGCAAGCAAGCCACCAAAGCTCCAGCCTGCAACCCGAACCGGACCGCTCGGGATCATGTCGCGGATGGATGGCAAATAGCTGGCCACCATATCCTCGACAGAGCCATTCAATCCCTGACCTTCCTGAAGCCCCCGGGATTCGACCATAAAGACCGGTTGTTCGGAACCAAGTTCGCGCGACATATCCTGATAGCACAGGATATTCCCGCCCACCGGGTGGAAGCACAGGATCGGGATACCCATGCCTTCGGTATTGACCGAGACGACCGGGTTTTTGTCCTTTTCATCGCGTTTACGCATTTCAACGCGCTTGGCAAGCTTGGTCACAGTGGCACAGCTAAACAAATCACTGAGCGGGATTTTGACATCAACCGCGTGGTTCAATTTTGACAGGAACTGCACGGCAAGTACGCTGTGTCCACCCAATTCAAAGAAATCGGCATTCGCATCATCAATCGTGCAATCAAGCACCTCGCTCATGATCTTGGCGACCCGGTGCTCAAGTTCGGTTTCGAGTTTCTGTGTCGGCTTGTTCGATCCGACAAGGAGATTGCCAGACGGAGCAGGGAGCTTTGCTTTGTCGACCTTGCCATTTGACGTAAGCGGCATCTGATCAAGGCAGATCATATAGCTTGGCACCATATAGGCAGGCAGGGACTGTTCAAGCTGAGACCGGCACGTCGTGGCGTCAAAGCCGTCATCGGTGGTCAGATAAGCTACGAGGTTTTCCGAACCCTGATTGCCCGATTTATGCAAGACAACGGTTGCATGGCGGACAAGCGGATGTTTGCTGATTGCGGTTTCAATTTCGGTCAGTTCGACACGATTGCCACGGACCTTAACCTGTCCGTCTTCACGGCGGACAAAAACGATCTCGCCGTCATTGCGTTTGCGACCAATATCGCCGCTGCGATACCAGCGGTTGCCATCACTATCAGATATAAAGCTTTGCGCTGTCAGGGACGGGTTATTCAGATAGCCACGCGCAACGCCCGCTCCACCAATCAGGATTTCACCCGGCACGCCATCGGGAAGCGTCCGGTTGTTTTCATCTGATATTCTGATCTGCACGCCAATAATCGCTGTGCCAATCGGTGGCGGCAGGATCTGACGGTGGTTTTGTGCCGTCATGACATATTGCGCAGCCGATACGCAGCATTCCGTCGGGCCATAGGCATTTACAAGTTTGCTGCTGCTGTGTTGGGGCAGGGCAAAGAAACGTTCGACCAAGTCCGACGAAACCGGTTCGCCGCCGAGGACCACCATCCTGGCCGGGCAGTGTTGACCGGATTGATACCAGTAATTAAGCAGCAGGAAGAACAGGCTTGGCGTGGCATCAAGCTGATCGATCTCATGCTTGGTGATAAAATCATGCAAGGCTTCGGGATCGCTTCGCGTGTCGGTGCCAGGGATATGAAGGCTGTGCCCGTTCAAAAGGGCAGCGAAAATTTGAACAATTGATCCGTCGAAGGCAAACGGTGCCACACATGTCAGATTAAGGCATGTGTTGTCGTCTTCTGCCCCGATCAATTTAAGCTGCGTTTCCAGAACAGAGCGGGCTAGGTTAACCACAGAGCCGTGCTCGATCATGACGCCTTTGGGTGTACCGGTTGTACCACTAGTAAACAGGACATAGGAAAGATCAGACGGCACGGATGTCTTGTCAGTCGCACGGTCCGACGATGCTACAAGGTCCGAAAGATCATGGCGATGACGCAATGTCGTGCTTGGCGCGATCTTGTCATCTGGCGAGAGAACGAGATCAAATGTGTAAGGGGCTGGATCAAAGCCCGGCGCATTGATGGCCGTGCGTTCAATGGCAAACCCGCCATGACCATATGCCCAGTCTTTCAGGAAGGCATCGGGCACAAACAGATCTTCAAGGAAATCAAGGCGGGTGTCATAGCCTTTGCCGACATTATCAGCAGCAAACTTTGCAAGGTCTGCAAGGTAATCCGATTTGCGATCTGCATCCCAAATATTGCCAAGATAAATCGCACCACCACGCGCCAACAATTTGGCAGCCTTGTTAAGAACCTGTCGGAGATATCCAAAGCCCGGGAAGTTTTCGACAACGCTGTTGAGAATGATTAGGTCAAACGATTGTTCTTCGAAAACATCAATATCGTGCGCAGCAAGTTGGCGCCCCATCACATGTGTCATGCCTGATTTGATGGCAAGTTCTTCGGTGCGCTCTACGTTGCGCCGGGACAAATCGGTTGCAACATATTTGCCAACAACTGGTGCAACATGCTTCATGGTAAAGCCCGAAGCACAGCCAATTTCAAGAACATGGGCGTCCTTGGAGACCAGATTGGCAATTTTGTTACGCGCATTTGCGCCAAACGCATCCATGGCGTCCTGCGCAATCGGTTGCCCCGTGAACGCACTTTTCCAACCACCGGCCAAAACGTTATCTGCATCATCGCCAGCAAGGTGATCCCAAAGTTCAACCGACATCAAAGAACCGGGCGTCTCCGAGATCGCATCAATGTTTTCACGGTCGATACACAGAATATGTTCAACGCCATCACATCGCCACTGAAGTTGATGGAGATCACCGACATGTTCGGCATCGGCCAGAACAAGCGGAATGGACGCATTATTGGCAACGGTAATACGACGGATAAGGGGTGTTGCCGGATCAAGTGGCACAAACGGATGCCCGGCCTTAAGAATGCCAAGGATTGCCGAGATGTAAAAACGATTGCGCCCGGTCATCACGCCAATCATGGCCTCTTCAGGCAAATTCAGGCCGATGATGAAATTGGCAATACGGTTGCTTTCGCGATCAAGAACCTCATAGGAAATGCCTTGAACTTCATCCTTGATCGCGATCCGTTCAGGATGCTTGGTAACGACATCGGCAAAGGCATCAATGATGTTGCCGAGTTGCGCTGTGGGGGCTTCTGCCGCTTCGGGCAGGGACGTTTCCAGACTGTCGAAATCAAAATCGGCGATTTTCATTGATACGTCCCTTTAAGCATTCTTATTCGTATGATTCTGTGCTGCTGCAGCAGCAAATCGTGTCAGGAAGCCAAGCCATTTCTGCATGGTTTCGGCATCAAACAGGTCGGTGTCATATTCCAATGTGAAGCGTGCTTTTCCGTCTTCTTCCTGCAGGAAAAGGATCACATCATGCTTTGCCGTCGCGTTATCGACAAACACATCCATTTTGTCTGACAACATACCGGGTTGATCTGGCGCCCGCATGGGCAGGCCAGGCTTAGTTGTTGCTTCGCCGCCCAAGGCACCAAACCGTTGATATTCAAACACGACATTCACAAGCGGTTGTCTATTGGTATTGCGCTTTGGCGCGACCGCGCGGACAAGCTCATCGAACGGATAATCCTGGCGATCAAGCGCCTCTGTCAGATTGACGTGAATGGTGTCAATCAATGTTTCGAGCTCTGTCTCGGCATCCAGCTGTACACGAATTGGCAATACATTGACGAAGAAACCAATCATTCCTTCGGTTTCCGTTTTCTCGCGCCCCGCAACACCCATACCGATGACAAGATCTTCCTGACGCGTCAGGCGATACAGCATGGCCGAGAAAAGCGCCATGCCAACTGCAGAAAGCGTTGCATTGTGCGCACGTGCAAGCGAATGCAATTCGGCCAGAACGTCATCATCAATCCTCATATGCGCATGGGCGCCACGATAGGATTGAACATCGGGCTGTATGTGGTCGAACGGCAAGGCAATCTGATCGGGCGCGCCAGACAGTTTTTCACGCCAGTAATCAGCCGCATCTGTCCAATCCTGTTGGGACTGCCAATAGGCAAAGTCCTTGTAGGTAATCGGAAGGGCCGGAAGATCAGCCGCAGTATCGTTCAGTGCCGCCTGATAGAAAATGCCAAGTTCATGGACCAGAATACGTGATGACCAGCCATCACCGACAATGTGATGTGTCGCGATGACAAGAAGCTGTTCACCATCCGCAACGTTAATGATCGATGCGCGAATAAGCGGCGGCTGATCCAAATTGATCGGTTTGGCAGCCTCTTCGCGGGTAAGTCGAAGGGCCTCGCGCACCGGATCAGTTTGGGCTGCGATTCTGTGAACGCTAACTTCCGGGGCAGTTGTCGTCGCGATGCGTTGGTAAATGCCGTCATCGCCTTGTTCAAAGGCTGTGCGCAGTGGTTCGTGCCGGTCGACCAAACTTGTCAGTGCAGCACGCAGAGTATCTTGCTTGAGCGTCCCGTCACAGCGCAGGACATAGAGCATGCCATACGCGCCACTGTCATGTGCCATCTCGGATAAGAGATAGAGGCGCTTTTGCGCATGACTTGCCGGGTAAATAGCAAGGTCGGGTGCGACCGGAATGCCTGCGTCCTGTTCGTCACTTGTGTCTGCCTGGTTGTGATCAATCAGGCCGGCAAGTCCGGCGACGGTCGGGTTGGCAAAGAAGTCAGCCATGCTGATACGTGAACCTGTTCGATCAGCAATACGGTTAACGATCCGGATCGCGAGCAGGCTGTGACCACCAAGCGTTACGAAACTCGTGGCCGGATCGGTAATCTGCTTCTTGAAAACTTCGCTGAATATCTCTGCGATCACACCGACGGTTTCTGAGCTAGTCGAAGTCGAAGTCGATGTCGCAGGGGAGGATATGACGCCACCTTGGTCGTCTGCCGCTTCATGCCAGTGGCGTAGTTCGGAAAGCGGTGATCGTGACACCAGGTCGATATCTCGGATCAGTTGTGTTTCCGACGCCACCATTTGCTCTAGTGTCGCGGCAAAGGCGCTGCATAGTGCGTTCATGGTAGCGCGATCAAACATGTCCGCGTAGTAATCAAGCGACACCGTCATCCGTTCAGGGACGTCGCGCACAAAGACAGAGATGTCGTTTTTGCAGTGATGGCGATGAACCTCAATGCCTTCGGACGCAATCTTGGCGATACCTTCCCCGGCACCGACACCTTCGTAGTTCATGTAAGAAACCGAAACTTCCGACAGCAAGGTGCGATCCGGTGCCGCTGGCGGGGCAAGATCATGCAGCAACTGATCCAGGAAATAGGCCCGATGACGCATGGCATCAATGTGATGTCGTTGCATGCGCGCAAGAAGGTCTGCCACGTTCTCTGTGCCATTAAACTGCATGCGCAGTGGCAACAGCGAAACCATCATGCCCAATGTATCGCGGAAGCCTGTGGCATCACGGGCATCAACCGGAACACTGATGACAATGTCATCGGTCTTTGCCAGTTGGCCAAGCAATGTAAACCAGGTTGCCATAACAAGCGTGTACATCGTCACGCGATGGGTTGCGGCAAATTTGCGTGCCTGGGTCAGCAGGTCCTGATCAATGACAAGCGATGTGATCGCACCATTAAAACTGTGATAGGCCGGACGTGGACGATCCGATGGCAGATCAAGTTTCGGAAGTGTCCCTGAATAGATGGACTGCCAATAGTCGCGTGCGGCAGCAATGCGTTTGGTGTTTTCCTCGTTCTGGCTCCACCATGCATAGTCGTTTAGCTGATAGCCCAAGGGCGGCAGCGTTTTACCGATATAGATAGAAATGACCTCACCGAGGATACGCTCCACCGTAAACCCGTCCGCCAACACGTGATGTATATCAAAGAACAGTGCTGATTTGCCAAATTGATCCTGCAGCAGTACCCAGCGCACAGGTATGCCGTCATCAAGATCAAACGGACGTATCTGTGCAACACAGGCATCATTAATCAATCCCGCAACATTGCGCACAGCCAGATCAAGGCTGGTCAACGCATCCTCGGGCGCGATGATCTCCATATGCCAGCTTTCGTCAGACGTAGTATGGATGACGCGCGTGCGCAGGATGTTCTCTCGTTTGGTGACCTCGCGGATTGCGTCAGTCAGGCGGTTCAAATCAACTGACGGATCAAGGGTAAACGCATGGGACAGGTTAAAGGCCGTGCCCATATTGCCCTTCTGCGAAGCGTTCAGGACCGACAGTTGTTCTGGCGAAAGCGGATACCGATCAAGCTTGGGCGCCTTGCGCGGATCAATCTTGGACTGTTCAACACTGACTTCCATTACGGGCATGAACGGTTCGGGTGCCTCATTCATGCCCAATGACACTTCAGATGCGCCCAACAGCTTTGTGGTCAGTTTGCTAATCGTTGATTGCTCAAACAGATCCGTCAGGCTGACATCAAGTCCGAGATCTTTGGCAATGCGATCAACGATCTGCATACCAGTGATGGAATCTCCGCCCAGAGCAAAGAAGTCCTCATCCGGATCAATCGTGTCATAGCCCAGTGCTTCGGCCCAGATTTCGCCGATTGCGGTATGTGATGTTTTGTCGTCATCCGCATTTGCCTGCAATGGTTCGATACCGGGTGCAGGCTGAAGTGTTGCAATATCTGTCTCAGGCAGACCGGCAAGTTCTGCAATGGCGGTTGTTGTTGGTGCTGAAAACAGATCGGAAATGGTCAGTTCTGTGCCAAATGTGCTGTTCATACGATCAACAATCTGCATACCGGTGATGGAATCACCACCAAGGGCAAAGAAGTCGTCGTCAGCATTCACACTGTCATAACCAAGCGTCTCGGCCCAGATCGTCGCGATCTGTTGGCGGGGACTGATGGCAACACTTGGCGCAACTGCTTTGGCTGCTGGCTGGGCGGCGGCCGGTTGCGCCGTTTGACGGGTTTTGACCAGTGATGGATCAATAATGGTCAGTTGGGCTGCTTGCAGACCGACAGCATCGCGCCAGATCGTTTTGGCGTCTTTGGGTGAAATCCACGCACCATCTTCGAAACGGACGTTATGACGCGCGGCCATGCCCTGTTCGCTGAGCGCACACCAGTCAATTGTCAGGGCAGGTTTGCCATCTGCCTTACGCTGATGTGCCAAGCCATCAAGGAAAGCATTGGCAGCACAATAGGCCGTTTGCCCGGGTGCACCACCAATCGCTGTCATGCTGCCAAACATGACAAATGCCGAGATATCATCATCACGTGTCAGGCGATCAAGGGTGCGCGCACCAACCATTTTGGCTGCAAGGACATCGTCAAATTTTGCCATATCCCGGCGCACAAGGAAGTCACCATCGGCAATACCAGCAGCGTGGACAACAGCACGGATCGGACCATGGTCCGCGCGGATGGTCGCAAGTGTTTCGCCAAGTGATGCCGCATTTGCAACGTCACAAGCGTGAACAGAAATCGAAAGGCCCTGTTTGCGCAGTTCGACCAATTTGGTCTTGGTCGGATCATCAAGATCATCTTCGCCACGACGGCCAAGCAGAGCCAGTTTGACCTTGCCATTATCGGCAAATTCTTCAAGCAGCGCGCACGAGAAACCACCGGTACCCCCGGTGACGACACAAACACCATTTGATGGCCAAGTGTTGTCTTGCGTTTTGCGATCAGCCTTTGCCAGTGTCAGCTCACGCACATAGCGCTGCCCGTTGCGGTAAACAACGATTGGATCAGTCGCTGGTTGAGTTGCCAGTTCAGAACCAAGCTGGTTCGCCAATGCATCGGTTGAACTATCAAGGTAGCTTAGGTTTAGTTGCGGCTCTTCCCTTACTGTCGCAAGCACCACACCCGATGCCGCCGTTTGATCCGGGTTGACGGCAATTAGATCATCGGCAATGCCATAGGCACCACATCCAACGACAACCAGGCGCAGGCGACCTTGCATGTTTTGCAAGATGGCACGCAAGGCATGTGCGGTTCGATACGCACTGTTTTCATCGTGCGTTAGCATCAGAACAGCATGGGAAACACCGCTTAGGCTGTTCTTGGCGATCTGATCGACACTGATGGTGCGATAGCCGGCTGGGCAAGATGGATTGTCTGCGTCAGTGATAAGCAGGCAGTTATCGGGGATGCTCGCCGTTGGTACAGGGGACACGTGCCACTGCGTTTCAAGCAGTTGCGGGCGCAGCTGTCCTACACCTTCACCACTTTTGGCAAAGTTCAGACCGCTTGCCAGCATCACAAGCTGTTCTGTCTTTGCATCATAAAGCGCAACTTCGGCGTATCCGTTTTCATCTTGCTCGCAACATGCGTAAACATCGCTGCATGGCTGGCCGTAAACGGTGATCTGATCAACGCCAACCGGGACATAGCCGCTATCAAGCATCATCAACGGCATGCTGCAAGCAACATCAGCAAGAGCCGGATGAAGGATCCAGTCGACCAAATCACCGCGATATTCGGGTTTCAGCGTCAGATGTTTGATCGCCGCGTCTTGGCGGTTGCCGACATTAAGTGACTGGCTGCAGTCCCAGCGATCACTGATTTCAATCGATCCGTATTTTCCGCTGAAATCATTGACGGGAACTTGTAGTTTCGCGCGTGCGCGAATGTCTGCAAGTCCTGATTTGGGCGTTACTGCTTGCGGCGTAGACTGCCAGACAGCCGTGGCGAAAACGCGCCATTTACCATTCTTAAGTCGTGCTCCCAGCTCAACGGTGCCGTCATCAGCAAAGCTCAGGCTGACATTACCATCCGGGATCGCTGTCGCGACCAGTGCCGTATGCCAAACCAGATTGCTGATGCTGATTGGGGCAGTTTGATCTGCATGCAGTTTCGTCGCGGCTTTGGCGATCAGGGCGGGGACCGCCATGCCGACCAATGTAGGATGACCATTAAGCTTGTGATCGTGTAACGGCCAGAAACCCGGATCATCCATCGCAATGCTAAAGACACGTGCCGTCGGCGTTGAGACAGGCCCTTGCAATAAGTCGTTTGAAACGGCTTTGGCCCGCTTCTCGAAGGTCGGCTTAAAGGATTTGCGCGTGAAGGGTGCGAACGGCAAGGACACGCGACGTGCCTTGATGTTTGCTGTCCAGTTAAGCCCACCACCTGCCAGGAAATGTGCGACCTGTACTTCGGCATCTTCGGTCTTTGCTGTCACGACTTCGCACAATGGTGCGTCGGCCTTTTCAGCCTGCGTGATCGGGGTTGTGATGCCGGTTGCGATATCAAGAAGTTGTTCTAGAAGATCTGCGCGATGGTCGGCTGCAAAAGCGATGCAATGCTTTAACCGATCACGTCCGGTTGCCAGCGTAAAGGCAATGTCTTTCAGCGACAGGTTTGCATCTTTGCTGATCCGGTGATGCAGATTGGTTGCGTATTGGCGAAGCGCCTCACGGCTTCCAGCCGATAGGGCAAAGACGAATGCTGCGTCCTTGTTTTGCTCGGCATTTTTCTGCTGAGCCCGCTCCGGTGCTGCTTCGATCAGAACATGGGCGTTAATGCCGCTCAGACCAAATGAGCTGACACCCGCCCGGCGCGGCGTTCCCTGATCTGGAAGCTTGGCGAGTTTGCTTGCAACCACAACCGGTGCACGGTCGAAATTGATCTTGGGATTTGGCGCTTCGAAATAGGGCTGCGGTGGTGCCTGATCATGGCGAAGCACCATGATCGCACGTGCCAAACCAAGCGCGCCTGCCGTGCCATCAAGATGGCCATAGTTACCCTTGCCCGAACCGATGAAGGCACGTGTTTTTGCAGCTTCGCGATCCTTGAAGGCACGGGTCAGGCCATCAATCTCGATCGGATCGCCAAGCGACGTTCCGGTGCCATGGGCCTCGAAATAGGATACGCTCGAAAGTTCGACATCGGCAGCACGCGCAGCATCGCGAATGACCTCTGCCTGCATCAGCGGGTTCGGTGCTGCCGCCCCGCTTGATGCGCCATCCTGATTGACCGCACTGCCGCGAATGATGGCATGGATGTTGTCGCCATCCTGCATCGCGTTGCTCAGCGGTTTCAGTACAAACACAACACTGCCTTCGCCCATGCCTGTGCCATCGGCATGGGCATCAAACGCACGGGTACGCGCGGTTGAAGAATCAATCGTAAAGGCGCTGTCGGCATCTGGCGGGCAGGGCAGGATTTTCGCCCCACCGGCAATTGCCACGGTGCAACTGCCATCACGCAATTGTTGGCAAGCCTGATGCACCGCGACCAATGTGGACGAGCATGCGGTATCAACAATATTGGCCGGACCATGCCAGTCCTTAAGGAACGACAGACGGGTGACGATGTTGGACGGAACGTTCAGTGCGAAGGCCTGCTCGGCCTTGGTCGGCGAAATCTGATCCATCGCCATGCGCCAGATCGAACTTGTTCCGCCACCCGCAAAGACGCCAACCTTCTGGCCCCGCAATGCATTGCCGCCATAGCCGGAATCTTCCACCGCCATCAGGGTTGTTTCAATGAACAACCGTTGCTCCGGATCAAGCAACCCGGCATCAATCGGTGACAGGCGGAAGCGCTGTGCATCAAATTCAAACAGGTGATCGAGATAGGCGATCTCGCGGAACTTGCTGGGAACCGGTTTGCCAATGGCGCTCAGGATTTCGCGCGCGTCTGCTTCGCGGGTTTCGGGTATGTCGCGGACAAGATCGCGGCCCGATGCAATGTTATCCCAGCACCCGTCAATGGTGTCCGAACCGGCAACCTGAACCGCCATGCCAATCACTGCAATTGGTTCATCATTGGCCAAGATTGGGGCATCAGATGCAAGTGTTCCCAAACTCGCAGGGGATGCCACATCACCGGAAATCAGTTCGGCCTGCTTTGCAATCGTCGGATTGGCAAACAGATCAGCAATGCCGACACGGCCGGGCCAATTGGTTTCGAATTTCTCAAACAACCGTAGCAGCAGCAAAGAGTTGCCACCAATGTCAAAGAACCCGTCATCACGGGTCGGCGTGACATCTGGCAGGATTTCGGCCCAAAGTTTTGCGACCTTCGCCTCGTATGCTTTGCTGCTTTCGGTACTGACCATTGCAACCGATGGTGCTGTAGCGGCCGTAGCACCGGCATTCGCTGCACGGGCGCGGATCGGTGTGCCCTTAAGCGCCTTGCGATCAACTTTGCCGCTGCTCGTCATGGGCAGGTGATCAATGGCAAAGAACCGGGCCGGGATCATATATTCCGGCAAGCGACTGCGCAGATGATCGCGTAGCGAAATCGCATCAATCTCGCCCGATGGCAGAATGAACGCATGCAGCTCGTTTAGCCCCGCAACCGATGCAACAATCACCGGCGCACGTTCAACATTCGGATGGCTTTCAAGTGCGACTTCGACTTCGCCAATCTCGATACGGTAGCCACGAATTTTGACCTGATGATCAATCCGGCCAAGATATTCGACCGTGCCATCGCGTCGCCAACGACCAAGATCACCCGTGCGATACAGCCGACCCCCACGATCACTTGGATCAGCCGGGAACTTCTCGGCACTCAGTTCCGCCCGATTGCGATAACCAAGCGCGATCTGCGGACCACCGAGAATGATCTCACCCACCACGCCAATCGGCAGTGGTTTGAAATCATTGGTCAGGACTTGCACCGTGGTATTGGCAATCGGCTTGCCAATCGGCACAACATCGCCGGTGGTTTGCGGCGAACAGGCTTGCCAGGTGACATCCACTGTGGCCTCGGTCGGACCATAAAGGTTGTGAAGTTCGGTGCCAAAACGATCAAAAAGAAGTGCGTTAAAACGCCTGACAACGGCGGCATCCAGTGCCTCGCCACTGGCAAAGACGCGCCGCAAAGACGACAGCTTGTTCACATCCACCGTGCCGCTTTCAACTGCGGTCAAAAAGGCCGACAGCATTGATGGCACGAAATGCATGGTCGTGACGCGGTTGTCATGGATTGCATCGGCAATCTGTGCCGGATCACGTTCTGCACCCGATGCTGGCAAGACAACCTTTGATCCGGTCCAGGACCACCAGAACAACTCCCACACCGAAACATCAAACGTGATCGGCGTTTTCTGCAAGATCACATCATCGGAACCCAGCGGGAATTCAGCCTGCATCCACAAGATACGGTTCAAAACGCCGCGATGGGCAATCTCAACTCCTTTGGGGCGGCCGGTGGAGCCTGACGTAAACAGAACATAGGCCAGATCATCCGGGCCACTTGAAAGGGCAGGGATGTCGGCATCTTCAGACCCGTCAATCAGGATGGTGCGATCCGCATCAAACAGATGGGCCAGATCCGACGTCGTGATCACCCAACCTTCGCCGAGGTCATCAAGCATATCTTTGCGGCGCTGTTCGGGATGATCGGGATCAAGCGGGCTATAAGCCGCACCCGACAGAAGCGTGCCATGAATGGCGGCCAGCATATTGACCGACCGGCGAATGGCGACACCGACAACGTCGCCAGGCTTGATCGATTTGCCTTTCAGTAGTTCGGCAATACCCGCAGCGCGACGGGCGAACTGATGATAGCTCAGCGCTTCAACGTCATCCTGAACGGCAACGCGATCGGGGATCGCGGCAACCTGATCAAGGAACGGTTCAGAAATGCTGCGATCAATCGGAAGGTCTTTTTGCGTCGCGTTGAATGCATCGATCTGCGCACGTTCGTGATCGGGCAGAATGGCAAGTTCGCAAAGTGGTGCGTCTACGCTGCCCGACAGTGCCGATTGGCAAAGGGTTTCAAGCCGTTCGATAAAGGATGCGATGGTCGGGCGTTCAAACAGCCCGGTATCAAATTCGACCGATCCACAAAGTGCCGCGTCATCACGCCAGAAATAGAAACCAAGATCGAACTTGGCGAACGGGAATGCGATTTCGCGAAGTTTTGCATCCGCCGCGCCAAGCTTTGCACCCCCCGGAAGGTTATCCTGCCAGGCGACCAGCACGTCAAACAACGGATTGCGCGACAGATCGCGCGGGGCTTTGACCGCGTTGACCACATCCTCAAACGGGATGGCCTGATCTGCGACCGCGTCCAGAACGATTTTCTGTGTTTGCGTCAGATGGCTTTCAAAGCGCGCATCGGGATCAAGTTTCTGACGGATCAGAACCGTGTTCACAAAGAACCCGACAAGCCGATCAAGGGATGAATGCTCGCGCCCTGCGACAAGCATACCCATGGCAATATCGCTTTGACCGCAATGGCGATACAGCAAAACCTGCAAAAGTGCGGTCAGGGTGTTAAAGGCGGTGACACCGAACTTCTGGGCGGTTTCTTCGATCAATCGTGTTGTGGCGGCACCCAGTTCGAATTCATAGAAATCGCCAGCAAATTTCCGCTCCGCCGGACGGGGAAAATCGCTTGGCAGGTTAAGTGGTTCTGGCAACTCTGCCAGTCGTTCTTTCCAGCGACCAAGGGCAGATTGGCCTTCGGATCCGCGCAGATAATCGCGCAGCCAGGCAACGAAATCCTCGTAATGGCGTTCGATTTTGGGAAGGGCTGCTGTCGTGCCTGCAAGCTCTGCCTGATAAAGTTCGGTCAATTCCGAAAGCAGGATTGGCATGGACCAGCCATCGCAAATCGCGTGATGCAGATTGACCATAAGGCAATGGCGATCATCACCCAGCGTGATCAGCTGGGCACGCACCATTGATGCATCATTCAGATCAAATGGGCGGATTGTTTCAGCGGCAATGAAGGCGTCGGCGGCGACCGCATCCATATGATGTCGAACCAGCTCAAGCGACCCAGCCGGTGCCAGATACTGACTGACCCCGTCAGGATGATCGGGATCGGATTTAAACCGCAGGCGCAGAGCATGCTGACGGTCTTCAAGCTTGTTAAGGGCACGTTGCAGCGCATTGGCATCCATCGGCCCGGTGATATCAAGCGTGACGGGGACCGAATAAACCGCAAGTTCCGGCTCCATGCGCTGCAGAACCCACAATCGCGCCTGACCACTGGATAGGGCAAATTTCGTTTCGGTCTTGCTGACCAAAACGGTTTGTTTTGGCTCCGTTTGATGCTTGGCCGCCAACAGCGCCATATTGGCTGGCGTGCGTGCCGCAAAGATTTCCTGAAGCTTCGGGCGATATCCGGTCTCTTCCTCGATCATACCGGCCAATCGCATAGCAATCAGGCTATGCCCGCCAAGGGCAAAGAAATCGGTCGTGGCTGTGATTGCCTTGTTCGGAAACAGGACCTCAAACTGTTTGATAACAAAAGCTTCAAGCGCATTGTTGCTTTCAGGTGATGTCGAAACCACCTGTTCTTCTTCGGCGATGATGGCTTGAAGCTTTTTGCGGTCGACCTTGCCGTTGGCATTTACCGGCAGGTGTTCAAGAACAACAAAGCGTTCAGGCACCATGTAATCGGGGAAATCGCGCGAAAGGACTGAAGCCCAGGCATCACGCGCATCACGGTCGGCGGCAATCGCAGCCCCCAAGAAGGCATCAGCACCCTGACCAATGGGCATCACGCAAACATTGCGGATGTCATCAAGTGCCAGAAGCTTATCTTCGATTGCGTTCAGCTCAATGCGGTGGCCACGAATTTTGACCTGACCATCACCGCGCCCGCCAAACTCAATCGTGCCATCCGCGCGCCAGCGCACCCTATCGCCCGTTTTATAAAGCCGTTCCTCATCAATGCCGGGCACCTGAACAAACGCCTTTTCAGTGCGTTCGGGCGCACCGGTATAACCAAGTGCCAGGCCATCACCCGCGGCATAAAGTTCGCCCCAAACATCGGTCGGGACGACACGACCAGCATCATCGAGAACATAAACGCGCGTATTGCCAATCGGCTTGCCAATCGGGATCAGGCCGGTTTCGAGGTTATGCTCGGTAATCAGATGCGTGCAGGTGAATGTGGTGTTCTCAGTCGGGCCGTAACCGTTAATCAACGCAACATCGGGGCAAGCCGCGCGGATCTTGCGCAGATGAACCGGGCTGAGTGCTTCACCGCCACTCATCAATCGTTTTAGCGGTTTGAATGCCTCGGGTGCGACATCGGCAATCAGGTTAAACAGGCTTGCTGTCATCCACATGGTCGTGACGCCTGCATCGCGCAGCTTGTCGCCAAGCGATGACAAATCAAACAAAGCGTCGTTCTCAAGAACAAATAGGCGCCCACCGTTTAGAAGAGCAGCCCATATTTCAAGCGTTGCAGCGTCAAAGCCAAGCGATGCGGCCTGCGCGATGACGTCTTGCTGATCAAACGGAAGCGTTTTGTTGTTCACAACAAGACGGACAATGCCCCGGTTCGGAACCAGAACGCCCTTCGGTTTGCCGGTCGATCCTGATGTGAACATGACATAGGCCAGGTCTTCGCCATGACGTTCGGCCGGGGCCTTGAACGCCGCGCCTGATTTCAAATCGCCCTTGGGTAATGACGAGACTTTAAAGCGATCCGACAGCTGTGCCAGACGGTCTTTCTCGGCCGCATCAAACAGCAATGTGGTGGCCCCACATTCTTCCATCAATTCGGCAAGCGCATTGGCCGGAAGGGATTTATCAATCGGCAGATGCGCCGCCCCATGCCAGACAATGCCAAGCAAGGTTAGAATGGCGTCAAGGTTGCGTTCAGACGCAAAGGCAACCGTATCACCGGCTTTGACACCAAGCTGATCAAGTTTGCCAGAAATGTCAGACAACAGAATGCCAAGTTCGGCATAGGTAATCCGGGTCTTGCCGTCATCAATTGCCGTAATGTTGGCCAGTCGACCATCGGTAATCCGCGCGGCAAGCAAGCTTCCCAGTCCTGCATCGCGTGGGTAGTCAGATGCTGTGTCATTTAGCTCAGCAACAAGCTTGTGTCGTTCATCCTCTGGCAGGGCATCGATCTGACCCAAAGGTTTATCCGGGTCTTCCGCAAGCTTGCACATGAAGCTGATCAGGCTATTGGCAAGGCGCATTGCCCAGTTTTCGCTATACAGCGATGTGTGATGCTCTATCGAAACGAATGAACCGAGGCCAAATTTGGCAAGGGTCACCATCAATGGGAATTTCCCGCCGCCAAAATCCAGATCGGCGATTTCATTGAGGTCTTCGTTGACTTCGATTGTGCTAACGGCATCGAACGGAAGGTTCACATGGCCTTGTTCAATTGCCGAAAGATTCTGGATCAGTCTTGATAACGGATAATCCTGAACATCCATGATCGATAGCATTTCGCGGCTGATTTGCTGCGCAAGTGCCCCGATGCTTTGTGACGGGTCCGGCTGGATCGCAATAGGCAGGACATTGGCAAAACATCCAATGGCCTTGCGAGTTTCCATGCCATATCGCCCGGAAAATGGCTGGCCAATGACAGCAGATTGGCTGGTCTTGAAACGGGCAATGGTTGCCAGAACCAGCGCGTTCCAAAGGGCCGTTGGGGTTACGCTGCCCAAACGGGTCCGGATGGTTTCAAATGCCCGGGTTTGGTGATCATTAAGCTTGATGAAATGACGGTTTGACCGGTTGACTGCTTCGGCGTCCGAGCTTTTTGGTAATTGTGGCTTAAGCAGAAGGTCACTTCTATCTCGCCAGAACTTTGCACCTTCTTGGCCGCGTTCTCCCTCAAGTTCTTTGAGGGCCAGTCGGGCGAGGTGACGGGAATTTTGCTTCGGAAGGTCTGTGTCATCACCAAGGGCAGCAATAACAGCTTTTTCAAGAATGGGCAGAGACTGACCATCAAAGACGATGTGATCGACTGCAATCGCGATGATTGGCGGCGAGACCTCTGACGAAGCGACATAGCCAAACCTCGCCAGTGGGCCATGTTCGAGATCGAAAAGGCCATGACCAATATCTTCGATCCGATCAATGACCGTAACCGGAACAGGCATGGTTTCATGCACGCGTTGAACCAATTGACCATTCTGCTCGACAAAGGTCGAACGGAATGAATCATAGGTTGCGATTACCTTTTCAAGTGCGGCTTTTGCCGCCGCAAACGTCGTGCCTTGTGGCAAACGGAAGCTGGCAATGATGTGATAGCTGTCATTTGGTGGCAGATCACGACGTGCCAACCATTGGCCGGCAATGGCCGGATGCGGGTCGAACGCAGCAATGACCGAGCTTTGGCCATGGTCGCTTGCTGTCGAATTGAGGGCCAGATGCGCAGACTGCTCGGCGGGTTTGAATGCGATGTTGACACCCTGCACCCAAAGTTTCGCCATGCCGACCGCCAGCGGATTTGGGTGACCTGCGTCGGCGATGCTTTTCATGTCAGCTTGCAGGGCAATGCACTGCGATGCATCGATGCCATTGATGGTCGCCAATCGGCTTGCCGTATTGCCGACCCCGCATTCAACGAACAGGGCATTCGGGTGTGAAGTCTTAAGCGTCGCAATGTTATCGGCAAACAAGACAGCATTTCTTAGATGCGACACCCAATAATCGGGGCTTGTCGCATCAGAGACGCTAAGCGTTGTCCCGGTCAGGTTTGATTGAATTTCGATTATCGGCGCATTGAGCGAGATTTTGGAAACCTCGGCACGGAACGCGTCCAGAACCGGGTCCATCATTTTGGAATGGAACGCCCGCGACACCACCAGTCGGCGGCCTTTTTTGCCAATGCTCTCGATATGACGTTCGACGTCATGGATAACGGATAGGTCACCAGCAACAACAAACTGTCGCGGACCGTTCTTTGCCGCCAATGACAGCTTCGGACCGAACTTGGTCAGAATATCCGCAACCTCGTCCTCAGTCATGGACAGGGCGTACATTGCACCGGGTTCGGTTTGGCTCATCAACTTGCCGCGCAGGACAACAAGGCGCAGGGCATCATCAAAGCTCATCACACCGGCAATGCAGGCTGCGACATATTCCCCAATACTATGACCCAGCAACGCGGCGGGCTTGATACCCAAACGCATCAGCCACCGGGCCATCGCATATTCAGTGATGAAAATTGCAGGCTGGGCATAGTCGGTTTGCGCAAGCCGATCAATGTCGGTGCCTTTTTGATCGGCTGTTAGCAAAAGGTCGCGCAAATCTGCAGGGCCGCTATTTCGGACAACCGCTTTACAGGCCTGATCAATCAGTTCTGCAGAAGGTTTATCCGCATCATAAAGGACGCGCGCCATACCCGGGCGTTGTGATCCTTGTCCCGGGAACAACAGGACAATTTCGCGATCCGTATGCGAAGCAGTTCCCGTCAGCCGAAGCTGATTGGCTTCATCGGACAATGCCGCAACGGCTGAATTGGCATCCGCACTAACAATTGCGATCCGCTCACGTGCCGTTGGCATACCTGCGAAATCCGATGCCAGATCTACAAGGTTGTCGATGTCTGGATGTTGTTGCAGTGTATGATGCGACGTCTTGATAACCGCAGCCAGATTGGCTTGGTCATCAGCGCTGAATGGCAGGATCGTTGTGCCATCGGCCCAGTGAACATCAAGCGCAGACGCATCTTGGCTGTGATTTTCACCGGATGGTTCGTCGCGCTTCGCGTCAAAATCTTTCAGTCCGGAAACGTTAAAGCCGGGGCAAGTGGCACAGATATGTGCGGCAAAGCTGTTGACTGTTGCATGTTCGTGCATTTCCAGAAGACTGATATGCCGACCTGCCAAGGTCGAAAGGATATGTTGGATCTTTGGAAACAGCAGCGAATGTGCACCAGCCGAGATCAGGTTTTCGTCAAATCCCAGTTTTTGCGTCCGCAGCGCTTTTGACCAGACCTCCCAGATAACTTGCGCAATTTGCGTGTGGCTGGGGGCTGCTTCATTTTCTGCCGCTAGATTGCTGTTGGGTGCCTCTGTTTCCTCAAGGAGGTCCAGGGCGACACGATCAATTGTAATGCTGCGTCGAAGATCGGCGACTTCTTGCGAAGGGTTGGCGACGGCGGCACGCAGAAGGCGGTGATATTCGTTGGCAATCTGCCGCGCGGCATGTTCATCGATGCGGTTGGCATCATATTGCCAGATCAGATCTGCTTCGGTTTCAGTTTCAGAAATCGCATCTGCGAAATAGGCAAGACAGATGTCATCGGCAGGGCCGTTATGAATATTGATCCGGCGTACTTTGACATCCGCAAATGACAACGGCGTTGCGGAATCCAGACTGTTAAACGTTGCCCCGGTTGCAGACAGGCTTTGTGCACCCAGTGATGCGTCGCGCATTCGAACCGGGTTCAGGCGCGTATGACGAACATCGCGTCGGGTTTGCCCAAAGATGTGCTTGCCGAGTTCTGATAAACTTTGGTGTTCATCCAAATTTGCAGCATAGGGGATGATACATGAAAAGACACCAGGTGTTTGACGGTCCTGACGCCCAAGGCGGTTAAGGATCGACATGTTCCACATCGGCTGGTGATCATCTGCGATATGGCCCAGCAATATTGCATAGGCGCTCATCATCAAGGCCGTTGGCGAAATTCCGATCTTGCGCGCAGTGACGTGGATGTCTGAGATCGTCTGCGCATCAAGCGCATCACTGAACTGCATGTTCTTCTGCGCGTTCTGGCGCTTGCGTGCAGAAAACGCGGTGGGCAGCCGATCAGGCGTCAGGCGTTCGCGCCAATAGGTGATGTCTCGATCATATGCCGTCGTTCCCGGATAGGTACGGTCTGCTTCGATAAATTCGCGGTAGGACAGGAACGGTGTTTCGGGAATTTCCGTTCCATGCTTGTGCGCGTTATAGACGGTCGCGACGCGCTCCGCCATCAAATGGGCGGCATAACCATCACAAACCAAATGATGATAAATCCGGATCCACCAGTAGCGCGATTTTCCAAGCCGTAAGACGGCATAACGACAATTGTCACCGTTCTCGAAGTCAAATCTGTGCGCACGAATTTCTTCAACCTTTTGACGGGCTGCAGTTTCTGGATCGTCAAGATGGCGAAGATCTAAAACGTCAAACTCAATGGCGCGATTTGTATCGGCAAAATACTGGCAAAGTTCGCCGTCAAGGGTGCGGAAATGAAGACGCAGGGCATCGTTTTCACTATCGGCTTGGGAAACGGCAGCACGCAATGCGCCGATATCCAGATCGCCGGTGAAGTCAAAAATATTGCAAATATTGTAGCGAGACGGATCAAGCCCCCGGGCCAAATCTAGCCAGATAGCGGCCTGTGGTGATGTCAGGGGATAAAATTTGCTGTCAGTCCCCGCGACGATGTCTCTTTGTTCTTCTTGCAACGTCCGGCCCCTCAAACGTTGTTAATCGCAATCAAGATTCTCAACTGCAAGTTAATATGCTCGTTTAGTTTTTATGCGTTGAGTGTTTTGATTAGTCCCTCAATCGTCAGTTTCGAATATGCCGTTCTTTCTGTCTTGTTTTCAAGAGCGTTAGCGCAAATTTGCGTTAAATTTTGATGGTATTTTTTCAAGTCGCCCTACGGGTTTCCTCGCAGTGCGATCTCGCAACTGCGAAATTAAGATCCGCTATAGTTGTTGTGGAACAAGACATTAGATATGGGGACGCCGGTTTTGTTTTGAGCCCCACCGTCAGGTTTTTTCGTGCTTTGTATGAAGCTGCCATATGCAGGCACAAAAAAACGCCCGCGGTTTCCCGGGGCGTTTTTGTTTTGCTGGTGCGTGATCAGAAGACCACACTTGGCAACCACCTGGCCAAGGCAGGCCAAAACCAGATGACCGCCATGCCAAAAATCTGCAGTACGATGAACGGCACCACACCCTTGTAAATCTGGCCGGTGGTGATTTCCGGCGGGGCGGCACTGCGCAGATAAAACAGCGAGAAACCAAAGGGTGGTGTCAGGAACGATGTCTGCAGGTTGATCGCAATCAGGATCGCCAGCCAAACCGGATCGTGCCCCATCATGATCAGGCCCGGCGCAATCAGCGGCAGCAAAATCACGGTGATTTCAACGAAGTCCAGGAAGAAGCCCAGAACAAAGATCAGCGCCATGCAAAACAGAAGCGCACCTGTCGGACCACCAGGCATTGCCTCAAGAATTTCGGCAACATGGTCTTCGCCGCCCAATCCAATGAACACCAGTGAAAACATGCTGGCCGTCAGGATGGTGGCAAAGATCATCGACGTAACGGTCATGGTCGATGTCAGTGCGGATTTCAGAATATCTGTCTTCCATGCCTGACGCAGGCAGGCGGCAATCGCGGCAATGCCGACAACCGCAAGAACCACATAACCAGCCCCCAGAACGTAATCAAACGCACCAAGGTCACTACGCTGGAACCGCACCGGTGCAAGGCCCGCCATGACGGCGAGAACCAAAAGGGCGATCGTGCCCGCCAGCACCAGTGTGCGATTGGCCCCCTGGCGCGCACCGGCCATCAGGATGGCACCAATGGCACCAACCGATGCCGCCTCGGTCGGGGTTGCAACACCGCCAAGGATCGCACCTAATACCGCAATGATCAGTAAAACCGGTGGCAAGACTGCACTGAAAATCTCGCTCATATTCGGGCGGCCATCATCGCTTTTGACCGGGGGCATCTCATCTGGTCGGAAGATACCGCGCAGCAGGATATAAAGGATATAGATCGCAACAAGCGTTAAGCCCGGAACCAGTGCACCGGCAAAAATCTGCCCGACCGAAATGGTTTCAATCGTGAATTTTCCCTGTTCATACTGAGCCTGTTGATAGGCCGAAGACATCACGTCAGACAGAATGATCAAAAGGGTCGAGGGCGGAATGATTTGACCAAGCGTCCCGGCAGTACAAACCAGCCCCGAAGCCATTTTCGGGTTGTAGCCGGTACGCAGCATGGTCGGAAGCGCGATCATGCCCATGGCAATCACGGTTGCGCCGACAATCCCGGTCGATGCAGCCAAAAGTGCGCCGACAAGCACGACCGAAATGCCAAGCCCGCCGCGCAACTGGCCAAACAAACGTCCCATGGTATGAAGCAAATCTTCGGCGATGCGCGATCGTTCAAGGATCACGCCCATCACGACAAACAGTGGAATGGCGATCAGAACATCATTGGTCAGCGTCCCAAATACGCGCTGCCCGAATGCCCCCATCAGGCCGATATTCATCGTATCGGTTGCCCAGCCGAGATAACCGAAAATGATCGCCACACCGGCAATCGAAAAGGACACAGGGAAACCCAAAAGGATGCAGCCCATCAGGGCGGCAAACATCAAAAGATCAAGATATTCCATCAGCTTTGCGCACCCTGGTCTTCAACGCCACTGCGCAAGACAATGACCTGCCTGAGCAAGCAGGCAACAGACTGAATAATCAAAAGAATACAAAAGGCCGGGATAAGGGATTTCAAAAGCCAAACGGCCGGAATGCCACCAACCGAAATCGCACCTTCCATCATCGAGATCGAATTGATCACAGACGGCCAGGTCCAATACAGCAAGGCAGCCATCGACGGGATCGCAAGTACGGCATAGCCAAATGCATCAATGCGCGCCTTGGTCCGGTTCTTTGCCCCGGCATAGAAAATATCCACCCGGACATGCCCGTCGACCAAAAGCGTATAACCCGCTCCGAGCATGAAAAGCCCGGAATGCAGGTAAAGAACACTTTCATTAAGTGCTATGGAACTGAAACCGAAAACATAGCGCAGCAAGACGACGGCAAACTGCAAAAGAACCATGATCAGTGCAAACCAGCGTACCGTCATGCCGGTCCATTGGTTCACCAGATCAAGCCGATCAGCGAGGCGTTGCATCAAATCCCCCCGGAAATGAAAGAACCGGCGCAAGGATGATTTTCCTTGCGCCGGGGATCAAATGTATCAGAAGCCAAGAACCTTGGCGCGTGCATTCATCTGACCGTTATCGGCATAGGTCATGTAACCACCGATCAGATCACGATATGCAACAAAGCTTTCGGCAACTTTACGGGTCAGGGCATCGTCGCTTTCGCGCAGTTCTGCGATGACTTCGGCACCGGCTTTACCCATGGCTTCGATCACATCATCCGGAAGCATGCGGACCTGAACGCCCTGTTCTGCAACCAGCTTCTGCAACGCCATGGCGTGCTTGGTCTCGTACTCGGTCCAGACTTCGTTATAAAGACTGTCACAAGCAAACTTGACCACGGCCTGAAGGTCTTCCGGAAGGTCGGCAAATGCCTTGGCGTTTACCGCACATTCCTCAGCCGAGGACGGCTCGCCAACACCCGGCCAATAGTAGTTCTTGGCAACCTGATAGAAGCCAAGTGCACTGTCGCTCCACGGACCAATGAACTCGCCCGCGTCAAGCGCACCGGACTGAAGTGCCTGGAACATGTCGCGACCGCCCATGGCCTGAACCGCCATACCCAGTTTCGAGCACATCTCGGACGCAAGACCGGTGGTGCGGAATTTAAGGCCCTTAAGGTCATCAACCGATTTGATCTCGTCGCGGAACCAACCCGCCCACTGCGGACCAGAGTTACCGCAAAGGAACGGCTTCAGACCAAACTGGCCATACATTTCGTCATACAGTTCCTGACCGCCACCATGTGTCAGCCAGCCAACCTGTTCGTCTGCACGCAGGCCAAAAGGCTGCGACCCAAACAGAAGGATGCCTTTGGATTTCGAACCCCAATAGGCCGGAACCGCGTGATAAAGCTCAGCCGTACCTTCGGAAACCGCATCAAAAACGCCACGGCCCGGAACAAGTTCACCAGCAGCATGAAGTTTAACTTCGATGCGACCGCCCGAAAGGGTGGTGATACGATCGGCCAGTTTCTGTGCCGCAACGCCCGGCCCAGGAAGGTTTTTCGGCCATGCGGTGACCATGTTCCACTGGCGCTTGTCCTGTGCAATGGCAGGGGTGGCAAAGGTGGCAGCGGCCGCTGCACCCACACCGGCAACACCAGCAGTCAGAAATTCACGTCTTTTCATATTAAGAAGCCTCCTTGATTGAACCCTGATCAGGTTTTGCAGGGGCAATCGTCATTGCCCCCACGTGAAAGTTCAAAACTTATTTGCCGAGAATACCGGGCAGGTTAAGCCCGTGTTCCCGTGCGCAATCCAGTGCGATGTCATATCCTGCATCGGCGTGACGCATCACACCGGTTGCCGGATCGTTCCAAAGGACGCGTTCGACCCTGCGTGCGGCATCTTCTGTGCCGTCACAGCAAATCACCATGCCGGAATGCTGCGAGAAGCCCATTCCAACACCGCCACCGTGATGCAACGAGACCCAAGTGGCCCCCGATGCAGTATTAAGCAGCGCATTAAGCAACGGCCAGTCACTGACCGCATCCGAGCCATCTTTCATGGCTTCGGTTTCGCGGTTCGGGCTTGCGACCGATCCGCTATCAAGATGGTCACGACCGATCACCACCGGGGCTTTCAGTTCGCCGTTTTTGACCATTTCGTTGAATGCCAGCCCCAGACGATGACGCTGGCCCAGACCGACCCAGCAAATACGTGCCGGCAGACCCTGGAAGGAAATGCGATCGCGCGCCATGTCCAGCCAGTTATGCAGATGTTCGTCATCGGGGATCAGTTCCTTGACCTTCTGGTCGGTCTTGTAGATGTCCTCGGGATCACCCGAAAGCGCTGCCCAGCGGAACGGACCAATGCCCTTGCAGAACAATGGGCGGATATAGGCCGGAACAAAACCCGGGAAGGCAAAGGCGTTTTCAAAGCCTTCTTCAAGAGCGACCTGACGGATGTTGTTGCCGTAATCGACGGTGGGAATACCCGCATCGTGGAAGGCAACCATGGCTTCGACCTGAACGCGCATTGATGCACGGGCGGCTTTTTCAACAGCCTTCGGGTCCGAGCTTTGCTTTTCGCGCCACTCGGCAACGCTCCAACCTTGCGGAAGGTAACCATGAACCGGATCGTGTGCCGATGTCTGGTCGGTGACGATGTCCGGGCGGACCCCCCGTTTGACCAGTTCCGGGAACACGTCAGCCGCATTGCCAATCAGGGCCACCGATTTCGCTTCACCCGCCTTGGTCCAGCGATCAATCATCGCCAGTGCTTCATCAAGGGAATGGGTTTTTTCATCGACATAACGGGTACGCAGGCGGAAGTCCGCACGGGTTTCGTCACACTCGACTGCAAGGCAGGATGCACCGGCCATGACGGCGGCCAACGGCTGTGCGCCACCCATGCCGCCAAGGCCACCGGTCAGGATCCATTTGCCCTTAAGGTTGCCGCCATAATGCTGGCGACCGGCTTCGACAAAGGTTTCATAGGTGCCCTGAACGATGCCTTGCGATCCGATATAGATCCACGAACCTGCAGTCATCTGGCCATACATTGCCAGACCCTTTTTATCGAGTTCGTTGAAATGGTCCCAATTGGCCCAATGCGGCACAAGGTTGGAGTTCGCAATCAGAACACGCGGCGCATCTTTATGGGTGCGGAACACACCAACCGGCTTGCCCGACTGCACCATCAGGGTCTGGTCATCTTCCAGTTCCTTGAGGCTGGCAACGATCTGATCGAAATCCTGCCAGGTGCGCGCAGCACGGCCAATGCCGCCATAAACAACCAGCTCATGCGGGTTTTCGGCCACATCAGGATGCAGGTTGTTCATCAACATGCGCATCGGCGCTTCGGTCAGCCAGCTTTTGGCAGTGATTTCGCTGCCGGTTGCCGGGTAAATATCACGCTGGTTGTGACGCGGATTGTTGGTCATGACTTGCCTCTTAGTGCTGGGGCCAAATCGGCCAGTGTCTTTAGAATTTCAGTAAGGTGCGTGCGCAGTTTTGCCGCACGGCTTTCGTCATAGGCCCAGGGTGCTTCCTCGGCCGTGAGATAGGTTGATTGCGCCAGTTCCATTTGGATGGCGTGCTGATTGATATCGGGTCGGCCGTAATGGCGCGTGGTCCAGCCACCCTTGAAACGCCCGTTCAAAACCGCACTATATCCCTCGGCCTGCGAACAGATTTCAGACGTCAGCGTTTCAATCTTCGGATCACAAGTCGTGCCCAGATTGGTGCCGATATTGAAATCGGGCAGGGTGCCGTCAAACAGGAACGGGATGTTCGACCGGATCGAATGGCAATCATAAAGGATCGCCACCCCATGCTTGGCACGCACCCGCTCAAGCTCGGCCGCCAATGCCTGATGGTACGGCGCATGGAAGGTTGCCGCGCGATGCGCAATGTCATCTTCGGTTGGTGCGACATCCCAGATGTTTTCACCGTCAAAATCGGTCAACGGCACAAGAGTTGTTGTGTTCTGACCGGGATAGAGGCTGACACCTTCAGGGTCGCGATTGGCATCGATCACGTAGCGATGAAACGTTGCGCGCACCGTCGTGACATTATCCAAAAGCCCGTCATAAAGGGTATGGATATGCCAGTCGGTATCGGCCAGTTCGCGACCACGGTCATTCAGCTTTGCCGCGATATCATCGGGGACATGGGTTCCCGTGTGGGGCAGTCCCAGAACAATCGGGCCATCGCCGCGTTTGATTTCGACCGGATTGGTCATGCTTACGCGCCCTCCCCGACAACAAAACCGGAAAGCTTGGCCGCCGCTACAAGCGCACCCTTGGTGACAAGCTCACCCGCCTTGGCCAGATCAGGCGCCATATAGCGGTCTTCTTTGACGGTCGGGATATCTTCACGAACGGTTTTCAGAACATTCTGAAGACCTGCACTGGTCTTAAGCGGTGCCCGGAATTCAACACCCTGTGCGGCACAGATCAGCTCAACACCAAGGATATAGGAAAGGTTGGCATTCATGCGTGCCAATCGACGTGCGCCGTGCGCTGCCATCGACACATGGTCTTCCTGGTTTGCGCTGGTCGGCGTGCTGTCGGTCGAGCACGGATTGGCCAGATGTTTGTTTTCACTCATCAGGGCCGCGGTGGTGACTTCGGCAATCATCAGACCGGAATTAAGGCCTGGCTCCGGGGTCAGGAACGGCGGCAGATCATGGGACAGGGTCGGATCAACCATCAGGGCAATGCGGCGCTGGGCAATGGCACCGATCTCGGCCACGGCAAGTGCGATCTGATCGGCTGCAAAGGCAACCGGTTCGGCGTGGAAGTTCCCGCCCGACACAATGCGGCCATCGTCTTTGAGAACCAGCGGGTTGTCGGTCACAGCATTTGCTTCGATCTCAAGCGTCTGACCGGCAAAGCGCAGCAAGTCCATGGCAGCACCCGTGACCTGCGGCTGGCAACGAATGCAATAGGGGTCCTGAACGCGGGTGTCGCCTTCGCGGTGGCTTTCGCGGATTTCAGATCCTTCCATCAGATCGCGCATCGAACGCGCGACATTGATCTGGCCCGGATGCCCACGAAGGGTGTGGATTTCATCAACCAGCGGTGCCGTCGATCCCATGATGGCATCGGTCGAAAGCGATGCGGTCACGATCGAGCTTGCCGCATTGCGCCAAGCCGAAAACAGTCCAACCAATGCACAAGCGGTTGAAAACTGCGTACCGTTAATCAGGGCAAGGCCTTCTTTGGCACCCAAAACAACCGGGGTCAGACCCGCCTTGGCAAGCGCATCGGCACCCGACATGGTTACATTGTCATAAATGGCTTCACCGGCACCGATCATGACGGCTGCCATATGGGCAAGCGGAGCCAAATCACCTGATGCACCAACGGAGCCTTGAGACGGGACCACCGGGGTAACGCCCTTGGCCAGCATGCCTTCGATCAGCTCGATCAAATCCCAGCGCACACCGGATGCACCACGACCAAGTGACAGCAGCTTAAGCGCCATCATCAAACGCGTGGTTGCGACATCGAGTGGCTCGCCCACGCCACAGCAATGGCTGAGGATCAGGTTGCGCTGCAGGGTTTCGGTATCTTTCGGGGCAATTTTGACCGAGGCCAATTTGCCAAAGCCGGTATTCACCCCATAAACCGCAGCATCGCCTTCGGCGGCTTCGCGGACCATTGCACTGGCGGCTTCAACACCGGCCTTGGCAGATGGGTCAAGTTTCACCGCAATCTGGTTGCGCCAGATATTTTCAAGATCGGCAAGCGTGGCGGCAGCTGGGGTTAAGGTCAAAGTCATTTTGCATCCTTGTCGAATACAGGTTGTGGGGCATTCGCGGTGATCAGTCGGCCTTGCTGGCAACAACGACACCGCCAAAAATACGTTCAAACAGTGGGTTAAACCCGATGCGATATGATAGTTCGGCCGGGTGTTCGATATCCCAAACTGCCAAATCAGCGCGAAGGCCCGGCTTGATCTGACCGGTGTCAGAAAGGCCAAGGGCGGTTGCGGCATGTTTGGTCGCCCCGCACAGGGCTTCTTCCGGGGTCAGCCGGAAAAGCGTGCAGGTCATGTTCATGGTCAGAAGGATCGACATCAAAGGCGAGGTGCCCGGATTGCAATCGGTGGCAACTGCCATCGGCACACCATGTTCGCGAAACGCTGCAATTGGCGGCAACTGGGTTTCATGAAGCGTGTAAAATGCACCGGGAAGAAGGACCGCGACCGAGCCGGATTTGGCCATCGCCTTTGCGTCTTCTTCGTTGGCATACTCAACATGGTCGACGGAAATCGCACCATACTGGGCAGCCAGTTTGGTGCCGCCGATATTTGACAATTGTTCGGCATGCAGCTTGACCGGAATGTCGAGCTCACGGGCGACGTCAAACACGCGTTTGATCTGATCGGTGTTAAAGGCAATGCCCTCGCAGAAGCCGTCAACCGCATCAACCAGACCTTCGGCATGGGCCGCGCGAAGGGTCGGGATGCAGACTTCGTCAATGTAACGATCTGGCTCGCCCTTAAACTCGGCAGGGGTGGCATGTGCGCCAAGGAATGTGGTCTTGATGCGAACCGGGCGAAGCTCGGCAATCTTGCGGGCCGCGCGCAGCATGTTGAGTTCGGTGTCACGATCAAGGCCATAGCCCGATTTGACTTCAATCACCGAAACGCCTTCTGCCAGAAGTGCGTCAACGCGCGGCAGGGCGGTTTTAATCAGATGATCGATATCGGCTTTGCGGGTCGCGGTAACGGTTGAAACAATGCCGCCGCCAGCACGCGCAATTTCTTCGTAGCTGGCACCTTCAAGGCGCATTTCAAATTCAACTGCGCGATTGCCGCCATAAACAACATGGGTGTGGCAATCAATCAGGGCCGGGGTAATCAGGCGACCGTCAAGATCGCGCGATGACTGTTCAAGATATTTAACCGGGATCGCATCGTCGCTGCCGACCCAATCAATCAAACCGTCCTTGATCGCGATCGCGCCATGCTCGATCAGCCCATAGCGGTTTTCATCAGTGATTGTGACGATTTTTGCATTTCTCAGCAGCATGCGAAGGATCACCCCTTGATAAGTCCGTTATTAACGATAATATGTCTGCACATAATATTTCTGTCAAGACGGGTATGAATTATGACGGTTCTCTGGGCAAATCAGGCACTTACCAGCAATGGCTGGGCGCAAAACGTCGCTGTTGAAATCGATCAATCCGGTAAAATCGCTAATATTAAAGCCGATTCACCCGAATCAGCATCCGGTGCGGATCATCGCGTTGGCACCCTGTTGCCAGCGGTCGCCAACCTGCACAGCCATGCCTTCCAGCGTTCCATGGCCGGTTTGACCGAAAAGCGTGGGCCTGATCCGCGCGATACCTTCTGGACTTGGCGCCAATTAATGTTCCGCTTCCTTGATCAGCTGACCCCGGATCATGTCGAAGCCATCGCTGCCTTCGTTCAGATGGAGATGTTGGAAGCCGGCTACGCCAACAACACCGAATTCCATTACCTGCATCATCAACCTGGCGGTATTGCCTATGACAATATCGGCGATATGGCCGAACGTATTGCCGCTGCCGCACAAACGACGGGCATCGGCCTGACCCTTTTGCCGGTTCATTATCAATATGGGGGCTGTGACAAACGCCCGTTGGGTGCCGGGCAAATCCGTTTTGGCAATGACCCGGAACAGTTCGCCAAACTTTATGATGCGTCAGCTCGTGCGATTGCCCATCTGCCGTCTGATGCACGCATTGGTGTCGCGCCCCATTCGCTGCGTGCGGTTGGCCGCGAAGATCTGATCGCGACTGCGAAATTGTCCAAGGATGGCCCGATCCACATGCATCTGGCCGAACAGGTTGCCGAGGTCGAAGAAGTCGAAGCATCATGGGGCAAGCGCCCGGTTGAGTGGCTTCTTGATAATGCTGATGTGAATGAAAACTGGTGCCTGATCCACTGCACCCAGATGGAAGAACACGAAACTCTTGGTTTGGCGAAGACCGGTGCGGTTGCAGGGCTTTGCCCGATTACCGAAAGCAGCCTGGGGGATGGCATCTTTGATGGGGTGCGCTACCTTGGCGCAGATGGTGTGATCGGGGTTGGATCGGATTCCAACATTCGCATTTCGCTCTCGGAGGAACTCCGCACACTTGATTACAGCCAGCGTCTGCGCGACAAATCCCGCGCGGCTTTGGCAACACCGGAAAAATCAACCGGACGGCGTTTGTATGATGCGGTGGCCAAAGGGGGGGCACGTGCAGCCGCCCGTGATGCAGGCCGGATCGAGGTCGGGGCACTTGCTGATCTGATGGCGCTCGATGGCTCGGCTGTTGACCTGATCGGCCGGAAAGGCGATACGATCCTCGATACATATATCTTTGCTGGTGATGATCGCATGGTGCGTGATGTCTGGTCGGCTGGTCGCCATGTTGTGACCGAAGGCCGCCACATTGCGCATGACACGATCACGGACCGGTATCGCAAGGTGATGGAACAACTCAAGGAAGTGGTGTGAGCACCTCGGAACAGACAAATTGGCAATCGGTCCATGATGAGGTTTTGCGCCGCATCCATACACGCGAATGGAAGCCCGGCGATCAAATCCCCAAGGAAGTCGAACTTGCCGAGCAGCTGGGTTGCGCACGCGCCACGGTGAACCGTGCGCTGCGCGAACTGGCCGCCGAAGGCTTCCTTGACCGCAGGCGTAAGGCCGGAACACGGGTTTCAACCCATCCGGTCCGCCGTGCCAAGCTTGATATTCCGGTGATCCGACTTGAGATCGAAGGGCGCGGCCAAAAATATGGTTATGGTTTGTTGCTCAGCGAACGGCGTGCGCCGACGCCTGAAATTTGTGCCAATCTGGGTGTGACGGCGAAATGCGATATGCTGCATATCACCTCGCTGCATCTGGCTGATGGCAAGCCATATATGTTTGAAGAACGCTGGGTGTCGCTTGAAACCACGCCTGAAATTCTGGATGCCGATCTGTCAAAGATCAGTGCCAATGAATGGCTGGTTCTCCATGCCCCCTACACCAAGGGTGACATTTCATTCTCCGCCGTTCAGGCGACCGAGGCCGAGGCAAAAGTGCTGCGCACCCATGCCGGTGCGCCGCTGTTCCTGATGGAACGTACGACCTGGGAACATGATAAGGGCATTACATCGGCCCGCCTGCTGTTTGCGCCGGGTTATCGGATGCATTCGCCGATCTGAATTTCAGAAATCAAAAGGCCAGCCCAAAGCTCGCGACCGCGTTTCGGGCTGGCCTTTTTTATATGTGCCTAGGACAGGTATTTGTTGAACCAGTCGATGGTGCGTTGCCATGCCAGTTCGGCGGCATCCTTGTCATATCGCGGTGTGGAATCGTTATGGAAACCGTGATTGGCATTTGGATAGATATGCGCTTCATAGACCTTGTTATTGGCCTTTAATGCCTCTTCATAGGCGGGCCATCCGGCATTAATGCGCTCGTCCAGCTCACCATATTGCAACAAGATTGGTGCCTGAATGCGCGGAACATCCTCTGCTGCGGCCTGACGGCCATAGAACGGAACCGCCGCCGCAAGATCCGGATAGGCAACCGCTGCGGCATTGGAAACACCGCCGCCATAGCAGAACCCGGTAATGCCGATTTTATCGGTGGTGGCATCATGTGCGGTCAGGAACTCAATGGCGGCAAAGAAGTCGTTCATCAGCTTGGTCGGGTCCACGGTGCGTTGCAATTCGCGGCCCTTGTCATCATTACCGGGATAGCCACCAACAGACGTCAGTCCATCCGGGGCAAGGGCAATAAAGCCCGCCTTGGCCACACGCCTAGCGACATCTTCGATATAGGGGTTAAGGCCACGGTTCTCATGCACCACAACAACGCCGGGCACCTTGCCCGTCGCATTGGCCGGTTTGACCAGATATCCGCGCACTTCGCCATGCCCGTTGGGTGACGGGTACATGATGTATTCTGCAACGATATCGGGATCGGTAAAGTCGACCTGATGGGCCATGGCGTAATTCGGGCTCATGGCATTCAGGATCGCAAGGGCCGTCATCCCGCCAATGGCATATCGGCCTGCGCGATCAAGAAACTCGCGCCGGTCAATCATGCCATGCGCATAGAAATCATAAAGTTCAAGAAGTTCCGGCGAAAAATCCTTGGCAGTCAAACGTTCCATCATGCGCTCCTTGTGAAATGACGCATTCGATTGGGGGGGCTTGCTGGTGACGAATATTCGATCATACGGAGTGAACGGGTAGACTGGATCAGGCTGCAAAGGTATCGCGCAGTGTCCTGATCTGCCTTCGGTTTTCATTGTCAGCGATATCGGATAATTCGCAAATCACAAACGTGCTAGTGGGGTGTCGGGCGTGACCGAGTTCACGCCTGAGCCCCCGCCGATGGCCGGGTAGTCAAACTTCTGGTGCCAATACAAAATCAAACTTTGATTTCCACATGGTCGCGCCGTTTTCCGTCTTCTCGAACGGTGCGACCAGACTTTCCTTAACGCCAAATACCGTATCGGATGTCAGATATTCATCGCCGCCGACAAAGGTATGCGTCACCAGTTTTTGATAACCCGGTGCGGTGATCATGAAATGGATATGCGCAGGGCGATAGGGATGGCGACCAAGGGCGGCCAGCATCTTGCCAACCGGCCCGTCATCGGGGATCGGGTAGCTGACCGGTTTGGCTCCAACAAAGTGATATTGCCCGTCATCGCCGGTGATGAAGATACCGCGATTGTTCCATTGCGGTTGGGTGTCTGGTTGCTGAACGTCATAGAACCCCTCGGCATTGTCTGCCCAGACATCAAGCTTTGCGCCTGAAATCGGTTGGCCATCCAGATCAAGGATGCGGCCTTCAAACATGCAAGCCTCCCCTTTGCCATCAAGCGATATGCAATCGCCCATCTGGCGTGCCGGGGCGTTTGCGACATGAAACGGGCCAAAGACCGTGCTTTCTGTCGCACCTTCCGGGCGGCGATTATTGATGGCATCAACCAGCATCGATGCACCCAGAACATCACTGAGAAGGATATATTCCTGCCGTTCATCACCGCACATCTGACCAGTCCGGGTCAGGAACGCAATGGCCTTTCCCCATTCTTCTTCGGTCAGTTCGACATCCTTGATGAAGGCATGAAGATGTTTGATGAGGGATGCCATCACGGTCCGAAGCCGCGGATCAATATCCGCGCCCATTCGGGCATTGACGGCGTTGACGGAGTTTTCTTCGCTAAAGAAACCGGTCATCTCATCCCTCCATGTTTTGCGGGGATGATAGCGCGAATGCAGTGTAATGTCGTTATTGGCGGTTTGGGATTACGGTTCGATCACTCGGATCGGCTTGCCATTGATCCAGGCCAAAACAGCCTCAACCGTTTGACCATAAAACACATCCCACGTTTTGCGCGTGACATAGCCCAGATGCGGCGTCAGTAATAATCCATCACAGCGACGCAACGGATGCGATGTCGGCAATGGTTCGCGGTCATAGACATCAATACCGGCTCCTGCGATCTCGCAAGCATTCACCGCCTCGATCAGGTCAACGTCATCAACGATCGGACCACGTGATGTGTTTATCAGAAATGCCGAAGATTTCATCTGCTTGAGTTCCGCCTCGCTGATCAGGCCGTGGGTGCGGTCTGAAAGACGTTGGTGGATGGTGACGAAATCAGAGTCGCCTAGTAGCGCATGAAGGCTTGGCTTGTATTCAACGCCCAGCTCAGCGCAGCGATCCTTGCTCAGATTGGCGCTCCATGCGCAGACCTTCATGTCAAACGCTTGGGCGATCTTTGCGACCTTTGCGCCCAACCGACCCAACCCGATAATACCCAAAGTTGATCCTGCGAGATCCTGGCCCAACCCGATCTGCCAGCCGCCCGTACGCATCGATGCATTTTCCGCGACCACATTGCGTGCCAGTGCCAACATCAATGTGAATGTCAGCTCCGGTGTCGCGGTGGAGGGGGATTCAGTACCGCAAACCACAATCCCAAGTTCCGTGGCGGTCGCAACATCAATCGCGTCATTGCGTTTGCCGGTGGTGACGATCAGTTTCAGGTTGGGAAGGGCGCGCAACAGGTCCCCTGCAATCGGCGTTCTTTCGCGCATCACACACAAAACATCAAACGGTTCAAGGCGTGCGCGCAACGTATCCGGGTGCGTGATCGTGTCATCAAACACCGTGATTTCGCCATGGTTTGCGACTTCTGACCAGTCTGCCGATTTCAGGGCCATGTTTTGGTAATCATCAAGAATGGCAATGCGCATGTTGGGTTGTTCCGTTCTAAGGAATGGTGATTGAGCCGCTGTGTATCGTTGTGATCAACGCAGATGTGTGGCCAGAAATTCCGCCGTACGCGCATGGGCAATTTCGGCAGCCGCCGGGACATAGGATGGGCGAAGCTCATTGGCAAAGGCGTGGCCTGCATCATACATATGCACTTCCATTTCCGGGAAGGCGGCTTGTGCTTTTTCGACCATCTCAACTGGTACATGATCATCGCCAAGCCCGAAATGACCAAGGAACGGCTTGCCAAGTGGGTGGTCCAGATCCTGTGTCAGGCGCGTGCCATAAAACGAAACACCCGCTGCAACATCAAGGCTTTGGGTCGCGCGAAGGGCCAATCCACCACCCCAGCAAAAACCGATGACGGCAACCTTTCCGCCATTTTGGGCAAGGGATGTGACTGCAGCATCAATGTCAGAAATGGTTTGTTCCAGATCGCATGAAAGCATCATGTCGCGCGCACGCGGTGCCTCGTCAAACGGGATGACCGTACCCGGCGCCTTGCGATCAAACAGGGCCGGGATCGTGACCTCATAGCCAAGATCGGCATACTTTGCGGCAATGCCTTTTAGCTGCTCCGTCACGCCAAAGATTTCCTGCAAAATCACGATCCCGCCAATCCGATCACCCTTTGCCTGTTCAAACCAGCAATTCAATGAATGACCGTCTTTGGCGGTAATGGATTTCATCATGTGCCGGGATGTCCTTTTGTCCTGGGATGGTCTTATTGCGGATGGGAGTGGATTTGATTGCCAGCATCATATCGGTTTGTGGCGGGCAGGCAATATGACCAATGTTCGTCTTCGTGATGCAGTTTCAAATACCTTGCCTGCGACCCGCATGCTGTGACATCACTATAGTATGAGGAATAAAAACCTTCCGGTATCGGCACTTGCAAGGCAATTAACCGAAATCGGGATGGATAATTCAAACCGGGAGGCGGTTGATGAAGCTTTTGCGTTATGGCCCATTGGGGCAGGAAAAACCGGGTCTGCTTGATGCGGACGGGACCATTCGGGATTTGTCTGCGGTGATTGATGATCTTGATCCGGGCACGATTTCGGATGCAACCTTTGCCCGCATTGCCGCGATTGATCCCGCATCCCTGTCAGCGGTTTCGGGGAACCCGCGCATTGGTTCCTGTGTCGGGCAACCGGGGAAATATATCTGCATCGGACTTAATTATTCCGATCACGCGGCAGAAGCGGGCATGGATTTGCCGCCCGAACCCATTGTGTTTTTCAAGGCAACCTCGGCCGTTTGCGGCCCAAATGACGATATCGAAATTCCGCGCGGTTCGACCAAAACCGATTGGGAGGTGGAGCTTGGTGTTGTCATTGGCAAGCACGCCAAATATGTCGATGAGGCCGACGCGCTTGAGTATGTCGCGGGCTACTGCCTGACCAATGATGTTTCCGAGCGCGCATTTCAGCTTGAACATTCCGGGCAGTGGGTGAAGGGCAAAAGTGCCGATACCTTTGGCCCAACCGGCCCCTGGCTTGTCACCCGTGACGAGGTCGCCGATCCACAAAATCTTTCAATGTGGCTCGATGTGAATGGCAAGCGCTATCAGGACGGCAGCACCAAGACCATGGTTTATGGTGTGGCATTTGTCGTGAGCTATCTGTCGCGCTTCATGAGCTTGCAGCCAGGTGACATCATCTCGACCGGCACCCCGCCCGGTGTCGGTATGGGGCAGAAGCCGCAAGTGTTCTTGAAGCCCGGCGATGTGATGGAACTGGGAATCGAAGGCCTTGGCACCCAGCACCAAAAGCTTGTGCAGGGCTGATATCATTCAGCAGTCATGATGCGGGGCAGCAATTTGCCCCATCCTCACATCAATGTGATCACGACCACAGTGCTTTGAGAAAGCGGGGGTTTCCCCGCTTTTTTGCATCGAAACTGAGCATTTGTGCGGTGCCGTTTGCAAATTTATCAAAAAATGTCGGTCTCGGACTTGCGCTGTGCCTAATTTAGGACATTTTTCCACTGACAAAGTGCATTGACGCACCTGCGTGTTGCCGCTTTAATGACCATTGGTCACTATTGCTGCGTGCGTAAGTGATGTGATATGCATGTCTTAGGGGTATGGGGATACCGTGCGCATATCGCGCCCTAAATTGATTGGTGATGCACATGTCTAATCTGGCGATCAAAATGAATGATGGTTGGCCTGATGCGGTCAAATCGACGGATCTTCCCTCTGACGACACTACTCATGTGTCCAAAACGGCCTCCGGGCAAAAAGGCGGCGACAGCTTTGCCTTTGCTGATGTCTATCTGCGTAATGCGCCTTGCTACCTCAAAGGTCTGATCCTTCAGGCCCGTGGTGATGTAAAGGGCAAGTTGACTGCACCTGACACTGGTCTGTTGGCCTTTGAAAACGGTGCGTGTGAAATCAGTGCGACCTCTTTGTTCCTGACCGTTGCGATGTCGGCGACTGACGAAGCAAGCATTTCGGACATGCAGGCCTATTTCGAAGATAAGCTTCGCACCATGTCCCCGCAAACCCGGATCGAGTTCGATTGGCGCCGTAAGTGACATTTGGTCAATTATGGTTCGTTGCTGAACGCTGATGTCGATGATGCCCGCTCAATCTTGGACGGGCAATCATGGCGCTGTGCGCGCCTGCGCGCCGAATGATTCTTTCTTAAGGTTCGTAACCGGGTATGTTGCCAATAACGTCAAGGATCGAAAGTCGCGCGTCCTTGCTGATGTCGCCTGGGTTTGATCCCGGCTCGCCTTCGGGCACGGCCATGCCAAACTGTGCGTAATAGCGTATCCATGTCGGGTGGATTTCGCCCGTCGCAGTATCGCGAAAACTCATCGGGTTTTCTTCAAAGAACTCTGTCCCGTTATTTGCATGCTTGAACATGTCGACGATCAGTTCGCTACAATAAAGGGCTGCTTCGCTTGGCATGTATCGCACGTCATAGGGTACGTTTCGCTGCATAAGGCCATATGACAGTGCGTCCGGGATCAGATTGTGATGATTGTTCAGCAAGCGCCCAAGAATAAGTCTTGGCGCACCATTGCTGTCTTCTGACCGACGCTTGAAAACGTCGATATTGGTCAGTCTTACTTCTGGCGGGAAGGCCTCCAGAACGAATGTCCCAAGCCCGTTTGTCACGATCACGCCCACATGGTTAACGCGCGCACCTCTGTATCCTTCAGTCACAGCTGAAATCGCATTCTGATCAGAGCCGATAAACGAGAAAATCAGATCGCCGGATTGCATTAATATGTACTCATCGCAACTCAACCTTGGATTGTTATGGGTCGATGCAAGTGATTAGTATAGATCGAACGGCGTCAAATCTTGTTCAGTTTTAGTGATTTTTAGTGTTTTTGGGGGCGTGGGTTTGTATTCATACGAAGAAATTTTGAGGTTTGAGAAGGCGTCCGTGCCGCACTCATGGTTTCTCATTGCTGATGAGCTGCATGACCAAGCCATGGCTATTTTTGAAATGAAAGCGACTTCGTTTCTAGTCGGAAGTACTGGTGCTCGGCAGGTTGAATGTTTGGATAGAGCGAACAGAAGCGCATTTTTGTTGGGTGGTTTCGCTCTAGAGAATATTCTCAAAGCTTACTTGGTCTATGAGAACCCAAGTTATATAGCAAACGGTAGGCTATCTAGAAAGCTTCAGGGACATAGCTTGACTGCCTTAGCCCAAACCTCGAAACTAGCTCCGTGGCCGAAAAGAAGTCAGCCAGTTCTTGAGGCGTTCCAAAGTGGGTTGACGTCTTGGATGCGCTACCCTTGTGCAACTAGTGCTCATGGACAAACGTGGTCACGGTATTTCACAGATGAATTGTGGTCGTTATACGAGCGACTAATTATACGCTACTTCCGAGAGTTTTCTTATCTATTGGCCAAACCTTGGAAAGGGCCTCACCACTTTGAAGGTTCTTATGAACTGGAAGGGTTTTACTGGCAAGATTAACTGTAGGTATCAGGCGCAAAGTGAGATGGCTCAATAAAGCCAGAATGCTCGTATAGTAAGTTATTCAACAATAAATCGATCACGCGCCATCCGAACAACGCGGGTGATGTATTCCGCGACTGCAGCCACACTTCTGGTGTCTTTGGTGTCGGGATGCTGGAGCATCCAGTAATTGCGGGTGAAACGGATTTCTGGGAGCAGGCGAACAAGGTCGGGAATGCTGCCAGTGGCATAGTCGTGCAGGATGCCGATGCCATATCCATTGCGGACTGCCTCCATCTGGGCAACCACGCTGCCGCATTCAAAACGCCTGCGCATCAGCTTGCCAAGGCGGGCGGCGTAATCAAGTGCGCGGCTATAAATCAGGTCTTCGATATGGGTGACAAACAGGCGATCTGACAGATCGGCTTCCGAGGTCACTGCGCCAAAACGTTTGATATAACGCTCGGTCGCATAGACGCTGAGCGTGTAATCCGTCAGCTTCTTGATCACCAGACGTCCCTGTTTCGGGCGATCCAGCGTAATCGCAATGTCGGCTTCGCGCTGGGAGAGCGAAAATGTGCGCGGCAGGGGCACAAGCTGGATCACAAGATCGGGGTGATCAGCTGCAAAAGCGGCCAGCTCACTTGCCAGGAAATAATTGCCAAGCCCGTCGGGTACGCCAACGCGCACCGTGCCGCTAATGGTTTCTGTCTGGTTGGAAACGGCAGTGCCAGCGCGCAAGAAGGCGGACTCAGCGGCCTCTGCCGCGATCATGAGTTCCTGTCCGGCAGCGGTCAGTTCCGATCCGGTTGTACGCCTTTCAATCAGCTTGGTTCCCAATTCTTCTTCCAACGCAGTGAGTTGGCGTCCAACCGTTGCGTGGTTCAGGCCAAGTTGACGCGCTGCAGCAAGGATTTGTCCCTGTCTTGCGACGGCGAGGAAGATGCGAAAGCGATCCCAATCCATGATTTCATGACTTTAATTTTTGCACATCGAATTTGCAGGAATGATAATTGATGTGCATCGGTGTGCATAGTCATAATGGCGTCACTTTGCGTATGGTATCATCACGCAATCAACAAATCAGGTTTATCGGGAGAAACCCAATGTCCAGTCAGATCACCCATTACATCCACGGCAAGCGTGTCGCCGGTACGTCCGGTCGGTCGGCTGCTGTCTTCAACCCGGCCACCGGCGCGCAGAGTGCGACGGTTGATCTGGCGTCGAAGGCAGAAGTCCGCGCGGCTGTTGAGTCAGCTGTCGCTGTTCGTGATGAATGGGCCAATACCACCCCGCTTCGTCGTTCGCGTATCCTCAACAAGTTTCTGGGCATTCTTGAAGAACGCTCCGAAGAACTTGCTGCTGCGATCACGGCTGAACATGGCAAGGTTCTGTCTGATGCGCTGGGCGAAGTAACCCGTGGTATCGAAGTTGTCGAATTCGCCACCGGCGCGCCGCAGCTTCTTAAGGGTGAGTTCACCGAAAACGTTGGCACCAAGGTCGATAGCCATTCGATCCGTCAGCCGCTTGGTATTGTGGCTGGCATCACGCCGTTTAACTTCCCGGCCATGGTGCCGATGTGGATGTTCCCGGTCGCTCTTGCATGTGGCAACTGCTTTATCCTCAAACCGTCCGAGCGTGATCCGTCTGCATCGCTTCTGCTGGCTGAATGGCTGACCGAGGCGGGTTTGCCGGATGGCGTATTCAACGTTGTTCAGGGTGACAAGGAAGCGGTTGACGCGCTTCTGTTTGATGCAGATGTGACGGCAATCAGCTTTGTCGGTTCAACCCCGATTGCGAAATACATCTATGAAACTGCAACCGCGCAGGGCAAGCGTTGTCAGGCCCTTGGTGGTGCGAAAAACCACATGATCATTATGCCCGATGCCGACATGGATCAGGCGGTCGATGCCCTGATGGGCGCGGCATATGGTTCGGCTGGCGAGCGTTGCATGGCAATCTCGGTTGCGGTTCCGGTTGGCAAGGAGACCGCAGATACCCTGATCGACAAACTGGTTCCGCGCATCAATGAACTCCGCGTCGCACCGGGTACCGACCCGGCGGCTGAAATGGGTCCGCTGGTGACGGCTGCACACCGTGACAAGGTTGTTGGCTATATCAACAAGGGTGTTGAAGAAGGTGCCAAACTGGTTGTTGATGGCCGCGGTATCAACCTTCAGGGCTATGAAGAAGGCTACTTCGTCGGTGGTACTCTGTTTGATGATGTCACCCCGGACATGAGCATCTACAAGGAAGAAATCTTTGGCCCGGTTCTGTCGGTCGTGCGCGCGGATGATTACGATACGGCTGCCAACCTTGTTGATTCCCACGAATATGGCAATGGCACCGCGATCTTTACCCGCGATGGTGACACCGCGCGCGAGTTTGCCGCCCGCACCCAGACCGGCATGGTTGGTATTAACGTGCCGATCCCGGTCCCGATGGCCTTCCATTCGTTTGGTGGCTGGAAAGCATCACTGTTTGGCGACCATCACATGCATGGTCCGGAAGGGGTGCGTTTCTATACGAAACTGAAAACCATCACCTCGCGCTGGCCGACCGGCATTCGCAAGGGTGCAGAATTCGTCATGCCGACGATGAAATAACCAACTGCTTCCTCCCGGATGCAGAAAGAAAGCCGCGTAAGGAAACTTACGCGGCTTTTAGTTTGTGGACGACAGGGAGCCGTATCCACGGGGATAGAAGACGAAATAGACGGTTAGTGTGTGATCGGCTGCGTCAGGGTGACGATGTTGAAACCCTGCCGGGCAAAGATTTTGGTCTGCTGATTGATCGCTTCGCGCTTGCGTTCGGGGTTTTCATCAAGCGTGATGCAGCCAATCGGAATGACCGTGGCATCACGTCGCGCCAGCGTCAGGATTTCATCAGCAATATGATCTTCGTGGAAAACGATATCGGCCGTTTCAATCGCGCGTGCGATCCCGTGCGGCAGGTCATAGGCGCAATCGACCATGACTTCTGCCTGAAGGGTTTGGCCACCGGGTACCGTCGCCGCACTGCCATCAGGGACAAATTGGCGCAGTGCCAGATCAATATCCTCGGCACCCAGATTGCGGCTGTTGCGTGTTTGTAGGCCGCGCTGGAAGAAATGCGTCCAAAACCGCTGGCGCGATACATTGTCGTGCAAATGATCGGCAACCTTTTGCCGGGCATCGCGCGCGATACGGGCCAGTTGTGACATGGTTGCCGGCAGGACGGTTTCGAGGCGCTGGCGAATGATGCGGGCCAATGCCGGGGCGCAGGCACCGGTTGAAATCGTGATCATGACCGGCGCACGATCAAGGATCGCTGGCACGATGAAATCACAATGCGGGGTCTTATCGACCACATTCAAAAGGATGTTGCGCCGTTTGGTTGCGGCCTGAACGCGTGTGGTCAAATAGGCATCATCGGCAGCGTCAAACACCATTGCTGCCCCATTGACCATGGTGTCAACGAAGGGCGCGCTTTCCCAAACGATCCGCCCTTCGTCCACCATCGCGGCAATGTCGTCGCAGATTTCTGCGGCAACCACCGTGATTGCGGCTTGGCTTCGGATCAGAAGCCGTAACTTGCCAAGGGCAACTTCACCGCCGCCCAAAACTAATACCTTTTTCCCGGTGACATGGATGAAGGCCGGGAAATAGGCGAAGTTTTCCGACATGTCGGGCAGCGTTGCGGCCCGGTCGAGATCGGCACGTTCATTCTGCGGCGCGCGGTAATGCGTCATCGAGAAGCTCCTTTATCTCCGGCAGGCAGGAACCACATCCCGTCCCGGCTTGAAGCAGGCGGCCAATATCGGCTGCGGTTACGGCATTCTGGTCGGTAATCGCTTTGCTGATCGCGGCCAATCCGACCGAGAAGCACGAACAGATCAATCGATCATTCACTGCCCCCGCATCGGGCATGCGCCCAGCCAAAAGGGCGTTGCGTTCAATCGGCGCGACCTGATTGGCAGCAAACAGGTTCGATACCCAGTCACGGCCAAGGGCAGGGCGATCTGGACCGATAAACAACGCACCTGTGATGCGATCACCATTCAGGCGTGCGTATCGATGAATGCCCTTTTTGCTGTCGCTATATTCAATGACCTGTTCGTCATCCTGATTGGCCGCAATCGGCAGAAGCGATTTGAACATCATCGGGTCAGACCCGGCGATCTCATAAATCATGCTGCCCGGCCCGGTTGCCGCCACCCAATAGGGCAGGTTTGAAAGATCAATCGGTGTGCTGGAAAACAGTAATCCCTGCCATTTTGCGACAAATGGACTTACCGATACCGGAATATGTTTGCTTTCAGGCTGGCCGGAATGTGGATCAACATTGGGTGGCAAAAGCCTCCCGATCCCGCCTGCGGCCGAAAAGATATCGTTCCAGTGCATCGGAACGAAAACCTGACCCGGCGTTTGGGCATCTGTCACCAGAACCCGCATCAAGGAAGCTCCTTGTGCGCTTTTAACCCGCGCGATCCCGCCATCCTTCAAGTCAAAAAGGCTGGCATCCTTGGGATGTATTTCCAAAAGCGGTTCCGGACGGTGCGCACTTAGACGTGCAGCCGTGCCGGTTCGCGTCATGGTGTGCCATTGATCGCGATAGCGCCCTGAATTGGCAATCAGCGGGTAATCAATGCTGGTGCGGGTTTGCGGTGCTATATGCTTGATGCCAAGCATCTTGGCCCGACCGCTTGAGGTGGTAAAAATCCCATCCCCATAAAGCCGCCCGGCACCACCAATCGGTTGGTTCTTGCGCGATGCGGGCCATTGGAATGGTTCCATCGCGTCATAGGCCGATTTCTTTGCCTTGTGCCAAACGCCGATGTCAAACGCACGAAGCCCGTCATTTTCATATTCCGACAGGGCGGCATGTTCGGCAAAGATGTCGCTTGGGTCTTTGTATTTAAACGCCTTTGCATAGCCCATCGCCTTGGCGACTTCGGACATAATCCACCAGTCGGGCTTGGCGTTGCCCTGGGCTTCGCGAAACGGGCGCTGGCGCGAAATACGGCGTTCGGAATTGGTCACAGTGCCCGATTTTTCTGCCCAGCCTGCGGCGGGCAGTTTGATATGGGCAAAACGCAACGTGTCGGTGTCACGAACCACATCTGATGCGATCACAAGCGGACAACGCGACAGCGCAAGACGCACGCGATCGGCATCAGGCAAGCTGACGGCAGGATTGGTTGCCATCACCCAGACAACCTTGATTTCCCCGCTTTCGATTGCGCGGAACATATCAACGGCCTTGTATCCTTCACCGGGTTCCAAAACCTTGGATTTCCAGAACCGACGTACACGATCGACATCAATCGGATCGTTCGGGTTCATGTGGGCGGCCAGCTGATTGGCAAGTCCGCCAACTTCGCGTCCGCCCATGGCATTGGGTTGGCCGGTGACGGAAAACGGGCTTGAACCCGGTTTTCCGACACGACCGGTTGCCAAATGGCAATTAAGGATCGAATTAACCTTATCCGATCCGCTTGAGGACTGATTGACCCCCTGCGAAAACACGGTGACCGTGCGATCAAAGGCAGCAAACCAGCTAAACAACGTTTCCAGTTTTCCCAGACCCGAGCCGAGTTCATCAGCGCTTTCATGGGTGTCGAGCCCGCATTTTTCTGCGGTTGTCTCGATGTCCGGGCAGTCGGCACGTGCCTCTGCCACGGCGTGTTCGTAGCCGGTCACATGACGGGCGACGTAACGAAGGTCGGTATTGTGGGTCTGGTCAAGCCAGGCCAACAAACCGTTAAACAGGGCAACGTCGCTGCCCGGTTTGATCGGCAGGTGTAGATCTGCAATATCGCAACTTGCCGTCCGCCTTGGATCAATCACGACGATCTTTGTGCCGTGTCTTTCCTTGGCTGCACGCAGGCGCTGGTTCAGCACCGGGTGACACCATGCCAGATTTGATCCGGTCAAAATAACCAGATCGGCGATTTCAAGATCTTCATAGCAGCCCGGAACCACATCCGCGCCAAAGGCGCGTTTGTGCCCAACCACGGTCGATGCCATGCAAAGCCGTGAATTGGTATCGATATGCGGCGATCCGATGAAGCCTTTGATCAGTTTGTTGGCGACATAATAATCCTCGGTCAGAAGTTGTCCCGAGACGTAAAATGCCACCGATTTCGGACCATGTTTTTCAATGGTATCGCGAAGCCGTGATGCGGTTTCGGAAATCGCATCTTTCCATGCGACTTGTTTGCCATCGACTTCCGGCTCCAACAGCCGGAAATCTTGCTTGGTCTCGGCCATGATCGTGTCGATCAAGGCAGCCCCCTTGGAGCAAATCCGCCCAAGGTTGGCAGGATGATCAGGATCACCGCCCACAGCCCATCCGTCACGGGTTGGCGAAATGATCAGGCCGCAGCCAACACCGCAATAGGGGCAGGTTGTTTTGACCTCATCCCGCATGGCGCAATCCAGCTTGCAGCTCGGTCAGGCCAACACGCACGATCCCGTCGATGACTTCGCATTCGACCTTGGCCGCACAGCCATCATCAGGTCCCTGTGCTTCGCCGGTTTCAAGCGAAAAGACCATGTTATGCAGCGGGCAGGTTACGAAATGGCCATGCACGATACCTTGCGCCAATGGCCCCTGTTTGTGCGGGCAGCGATCGAGCAGGGCAAAGATCTGATCATCAAGCGTTCTGAAAATCGCGATGCGATCGGTTTGGGTTTGAAGGGTGCGTGCGCCCTGTTGCGGGATGTTCGCAGCAGGTCCGACTTCTACCCAGGTCAGGTTGTTGGTCATCTGTCTTACTCCGCTGCGATCATGGAAAGGGGCTTGAACTCATGCGCGTCAACGCCGTCGGATGCGCGTTCCGCCCATGGATCAATCTGCGCGTTCTGCTGGCTGATCATAAAGCGTTCAAACAGCGCCTTGCGGTTTGCTTCATCATCAACAACGCGTTCCTGAACATGTTTCAGGCCAACGCGTTCAATCCATGGTGCTGTGCGTTCAAGATAGCGGGCCTCTTCACGGTAAAGCTGGATGAAGGCACCACAATATTCCTTGACCTCGTCATCGGTTGTGACCTTGCACAGAAGATCGGTTGCGCGGACGTGAATGCCGCCATTGCCGCCCACATGCAGGTCCCAGCCGCCATCGGTTGCCACAACGCCGAAATCCTTGATCGTGGCTTCCGCACAGTTACGCGGACAGCCCGATACGGCCATTTTGAACTTGTGGGGCATCCATGATCCCCAAGTCATTTTTTCAAGTTCGACAGCCATGCCCATCGACATCTGGGTGCCGAAGCGACACCATTCCTGCCCGACACAGCTTTTGACAGTTCGAAGCGATTTGCCATAGGCATGACCCGAGACCATCCCGGCCGCGTTCAAGTCGGCCCAAACAGCAGGCAGGTCTTCTTTTTTGACACCCAAAAGGTCAATGCGCTGGCCGCCCGTGACCTTGACCGTCGGGATTTCAAACTTGTCGGCGACATCGGCAATCGCGCGCAATTCACGCGGGTTGGTCAACCCACCCCACATGCGTGGAATCACCGAATAAGTACCGTCTTTTTGGATGTTGGCGTGAACGCGTTCGTTGATGAAGCGCGATGCGCCATGATCAACATATTCACCCGGCCAAGCCGCCAGCAGGTAATAGTTCAAAGCGGGGCGGCAAACATGACAGCCATCCGATGATTTCCATTCCAGTTCCTGCATCACGGCTGGCATGGATTTCAATTCCTTGGCAATGATCAGGCGACGAACGCTATCATGATCATGTTCGGTGCAAGTGCAAATCGGTTTGACCGCTGCTGCCTGATAATCCCCGCCAAGGGTTGCTGCCAAAAGGTTCTCAACAAGACCAGAACATGACCCGCAAGATGCAGATGCCTTGGTGTGGCCTTTAACCTCATCAAGGGTCGTCAGGCCCTTTTCATTGATCGCGGCAACGATCGATCCTTTGCAAATGCCGTTACAGCCACAAATTTCTGCGTCATCTGGCAGGGCTGCAACGGCATCAAGAGGGTTTCCGGCGGATCCCCCCGCAAATGCCTGACCAAAGGCAAGGGTGTCGCGCAATTCAGTGACGTCTTCGCCATCCTTCATCAGTTGGAAATACCATCCGCCATCAGATGTGTCGCCATACAGAACTGCACCCTTGATCTTGCCGTCTTCAAGGACGATGCGTTTGTAAACGCCCCGACCGGCATCGCGGAAGACGATTTCCTCAGTCTCGCCGCCGCCGGAGAAGTCACCTGCGGAAAACACATCAACGCCGGTGACCTTAAGCTTGGTCGAGGTGACCGAGCCGCTATAGCCGTCGGTTTGAATTTCAGCCATGTGATCGGCAAGCGACTTGGCCATTTCAAACAGCGGCGCGACAAGGCCGTAGCATTGGCCGCGATGTTGTACGCATTCGCCAACCGCAAAGATCGCCGGGTCACTGGTGGTCATGACATCGTCAACGACGATGCCGCGTTCGACTGCGATGCCTGCGTCTGCGGCAAGACGCCCGTTCGGGCGGATGCCAACAGCCATGACCACCAGATCAGCCGGAATCATGCGTCCGTCTTTAAGGCGGACACCGGTTACGTTTTCTATGCCAACGATTTCTGCAGTATCGGCTTCGGTAATTACCGTGATGCCGCGACGCTCAAGTTCTTGCGCCAGCAAATAACCCGCCGACGGATCAAGTTGACGTTCCATCACATGACCTGCCAGATGCAAAACCGTGACATCCATGCCGCGTGATTGCAAACCAACAGCTGCTTCAAGGCCCAAAAGACCGCCGCCAATCACAACTGCCGGGCCGCCTTTTTCGGCAGCACCCAACATTGTGTCGACATCATCAACATCGCGGAAAGTGACAACACCCGAAAGCTTATGACCGGGAACCGGAATAATGATCGGATCAGAACCGGTTGCCAACAGAAGTTGGTCATATTCGGTTTCGGTGCCGCTTTTGGAAATCACCACTTTGCGGTCGCGGTCGATCTCGACCACCGGATCGCCGGAATAAAGGTGGATGTTGTTATCTGTGTACCATTCCGGGGTGTTGATCACGATCTCGTCGAAGTTCTTCTCGCCCGAGAGAAGTGGTGAAAGCATGATGCGGTTATAGTTCACGCGCGGTTCAGCACCGAAGACGGTGATGTCGTATTTCTCTGGTGCGCGGGACAGGATTTCTTCAACGGTGCGCATGCCGGCCATGCCGTTGCCAATGACAACCAGGCGGGCTTTGGCGGTTCGTAATGCAGCAGTGACGTGGTTCATTTGTCTCTGGCTCCTCGTCGCGGGATGCGAAGTTGGCACAAAAAAACGCCCGATGCGGCCTGCTCTTTAAAAAGGCATTTCGCAACGGACGTCGTTATCCGGGGAACCCGTCTTTGGATTCTTTATATATACAATCGGCTTTTTCGCCGGAGCCGCAGGCGACACTGCCCGCGCTCATGCCTTTCTATATTCAAGTGTCGTGCCAGAAATGAAATTATGGCGAATTATCTTTCAAGTTATTGGAAATGTTATCGAAAATGTCACATCACTCAATTGATGGAATCTGCTGATTTGGACTAAATGATTAAAAAATAAACAGTATAAAAAGTGTGTGATTTAAGATTGTGCAAATTTTAACCAAAACGGCTATTTGATTTTTCTTCTGTGCATGTGCGGTCGTGTAAATTTCATAATTTTCAATGTTTTGCCGGAATTGTCCCGCATCGCGGAAAAACTGGCGCGGTGTTTGCAATGATGGTTTGCGTGTGAGCGGCTTTGACGAAAGCAGGCCCAATGACGGGTGGCTCACAGTTCTTCGTCCAACGGCGGACGATCAGGAGTTTGGGATCGCAGCGCGAAGTGCGCGCAGCTTTCCGATACGAATGACGGGTCGCCTGCGGAATCTTCCGGATGAAGCATGAGGCCCATGGGGAAAAACCGTCGGTCGTACATAGCAGCAATCAAGCTCTGCGCGACCTAAACGAAGGGCTTCAATGTTATGGAAATCAAGAACAAGGCTACACGCATAAATCTCTTCAGTCTCAAGACTGTTCAGATGCGTACTTTCCACCTTACCTGGCTTTCATTCTTCCTGTGCTTCTTTGGCTGGTTCGGGATTGCACCGCTGATGCCGCTGGTGCGTGATGACCTTGGCCTGAGCAAAAGCGAAATCGGCAGCACCATTATTGCGTCTGTTGCCATCACGGTTCTTGTCCGGCTTTTGATCGGACCGCTTTGCGATAAAATCGGCCCGCGCAAGACCTATACCGGTCTTCTGGTTCTGGGCTCCATCCCGGTCATGCTGATCGGTCTTGCCGACAGCTATGAAACCTTCCTGCTTGCGCGTCTCGCCATTGGCTCGATCGGCGCATCTTTCGTGATCACGCAGTATCATACCTCGATGATGTTCGCGCCGAACGTTGTGGGTACGGCCAATGCCACCACAGCGGGTTGGGGTAACCTTGGCGGTGGTGTGACCCAGATGGTCATGCCGGCAATCCTTGCGATGGTTCTTGGTTTTGGTGTTGCTGAAACCATGGGCTGGCGTCTGGCGATGGTGTTCCCGGGTGCGATCATGCTGGTCGTTGCTGTTCTTTACTGGGTCTTCACCACCGATTGCCCGGATGGTAACTATGCCGAAATGCGCAAAAGCGGCGCGCTTAAGCCCGAAGACGACACTGCCGGCGCCGCCAAGGGCATGATGGCCGCTGTTTCCGATTACCGCGTCTGGGCGCTGTTCCTGGTTTATGCTGCCTGCTTTGGTGTGGAACTTACGATCAACAACATTGCTGCGATCTATTTCTTCGACAAGTTTGAGCTGTCATTGGCAACCGCTGGCATGATTGCCGGTCTGTTTGGTTTGATGAACATCTTTGCCCGTACGCTGGGTGGTGTGTTCTCTGACAAATTTGCGGCCAAGGCGGGTCTTTCGGGCCGTGTGAAGTTCCTGTTCATGGCGCTGTTCATCGAAGGTGTCGCACTGGTTGCCTTCTCGCAGATGGAAGCACTTGTTGTTGCGGTATCCGTGATGATCGTCTTCTCGCTGTTCGTTCAGATGTCTGAGGGTGCGACTTTCGGGATTGTTCCGTTCGTTAACCGTAAGGCACTTGGCTCAGTCGCGGGTATCGTTGGTGCAGGCGGTAACGCTGGTGCGGTTGCTGCGGGCTTCTTGTTTAAGTCCGAAGCACTTACTTATCAGGAAGGCCTTCTGTATCTCGGTTGTGCTGTGATCGTCTGCTCGTTCGCGGCACTGGCTGTTCGCTTCTCCGAAGCAACGCAGGCCGAAGAGAAGGCACGCTTTGATGCGGCACAATCCGAACGTCTTGGCACGTCGGGTGCGGCTCAGCCGGTTCCGGCTGAATAAGACTTGGTTTGATGAGATCTTTTCGGGATGCGGCCAATGTCGCATCCCGATACCCATAACCGGACCCGACAAACGGGGCGGAGATAACAAAATAGACTTAAGAGAGGCGCGGCCGTAACAGGCTGTCAGGGAGTTAGGGTTAGTTGGTAAAACTGGAAGAATTCAATATTCTGGTGATTGACGAAAATCCGGATCGTGCGGCAATTGTCGAGCGGGGTCTGGTTGAAAGCGGCTATACCCGGGTTGCCCGCATCGGCACATCCCACAATCTGGTCGAGCGCATTCAGGCGTTGGCCCCTGATATCATCATCATTGATCTGGAAAACCCCGACCGCGATACGCTTGAACAGATGTTTCAGGTATCGCGCGCCATTGCGCGCCCGATCGCAATGTTTGTCGATCAAAGTGACGCATCCATGATCCATGAAGCGGTGGCTGCTGGTGTTTCTGCTTATGTCGTGGATGGTCTGCGCGAGGACCGCATTCGCCCGATCGTCGAAATGGCGATATCGCGCTTTAACGTGTTTGATCAGCTCCGACGCGAACGCGACGAAGCACAGGCAAAGCTTAACGAACGTAAGCTGATTGAACGGGCCAAAGGCATCCTGATGAAGGAAAAAGGCCTGTCAGAAGAAGATTCTTATGCGCTGCTGCGCAAAAACGCCATGAAACAGAATCGCAAGATTTACGAAATCGCCCAAAGCGTCATCACGGCGTTTCAGTTGGAGTTTTAAGCGATGGCTAACAAGGTTCGTCTTGGGTTTGTTCCATTGGTCGATTGCGCGATCCCGGTTGTGGCGCGCGCCATGGGCTTTGCCGAGCAGGAAAATATTGATCTGGAACTGGTCCGTGAAATGTCATGGGCAGCCATCCGCGACAAACTGTCTTATGGCGTTTACGAAGCAGCCCACTTGCTTGCCGGTATTCCGATTGCTGCGCGCTTGGGGCTTGGCGGTGTGCCTGTTCAGCACATCGTTGTTCCCATGGCGCTTGGGCGCGGGGGCAATGCGATCACGGTTTCCATCCGACTTTATCAGCGCATGCTCGAAGCTGATCCCGCTGCCATGCATGGCCCGCGCGGGCTTTCGGCGCGCGCCCTTAAAAAGGTGATCGAAGAAGACCGTGCTGCGGGGCGTCCGGTTCTGTCCTTTGCAACCGTATTTCCGTTTTCAAGCCACAATTACGAGCTGCGCTATTGGCTGGCTGCAGCTGGGATTGACCCGGATAAGGATGTGAATATCGGTGTGATTGCCCCGCCGCGCATGTTTGACAGTCTGCGCAATGGCTGGGTTGATGGCTATTGCGTGGGGGAACCCTGGAACCAAAGGGCTGTCTTCCACGGTGATGGCGTGATTGTGGCACTCAAAGACGACATTTGGCCGCGCAGCCCGGAAAAGGTTCTGGGTGTGCGTGAAGACTGGGTCAATTCCAACCCTGATACCGTATCAGCCCTTGTTCGTGCCTTGGTGCGTGCCGCTGAATGGGCGGATGAGCCGGGTAATCGGTCTGAACTGGCCCAGATGCTGTCCGAAGAAGCCAATGTCGGCGCCCCGTTCGAGGTGCTGAAGGCATCGCTAAGTGGGCGACCGGTTCTTCGCCCGGGCGAGGCCCCGGTTGAAATCCCGGATCGCCATGTCTTTTACCGTTACACCGCAACCTTCCCGTGGCTGTCTCAAGGAAGCTGGGTCGGAACCCAGATGAAGCGTTGGGGGCAGGTGCCATCTGATGCTGATCTCAACAATGTCGTTCGGCAGGTCTATCGTCCGGATTTGTATCGCGCTGCGGTTCACGGGCTTGATGTTGCCGTGCCCAAGCATGACTGGCGGGTTGAGGGTGCCAATGATGCATCTGATCGATCCTTTGTCGGGCCAGACAGCTTCCTGGATAATTCGATCTTTGATCCGGAAAAGGTCAGCTAGTTAGCTGCGAAAGCTTTCCGGTTTGGCGGCATCAATGGCTTCCATCATTTGACCCGGGATGAAGACGCGGAAAGTTGCGCCTTGTTCAGGTGGACTTTCCGCCCAAATCTTGCCTTGGCAATGCTCGATCACGTGGCGTGCAATCGCAAGTCCAAGGCCCGAACCCGATGGTTTGGGCTGATCATCGGCATATTTGCCACTGCGTGAAAACTTATCAAAAATCGTCTCAAGTTCGCTTTGCGCGACACCTTTGCCGTTATCCGAAATCGATACCAGATAACCACCATCCATGGCCTCGCCACGGACCGATACGCTGGGGAATTGTGGGTCGGAAAACTTCGCCGCATTGGATAGCAGATTGATGAAGACCTGTGTCAGGCGGTCCCGATCGACATGAAGCAATACTGACTTTCGCGAATATTCGCTGGTCAGTGTCACGCCCTTGCTTTCAAACAGGCCTTTGACCGCCTCAATGCTTTCATCAAGAACTGTGCGCGGATCAACATCAACCGCGCGCCAGTCGGAATGGCCGGCCTCAAGGCGGGCCAGATCAAGATGATCGTCAATCAGGCGTGTCAGGCGTTCACTTTCACGGACAATGATCTCAAGGAAATGATGCGCGCGGTCATGATCAAGGTTCGGGGTGTCGACCAAAATCTCGGAAAAGGACCGGATCGAGGTTAAAGGCGTCCTGAACTCATGGCTGACCATGGTCAGGAATTCATCTTTGAGCTTATCAAGTTCCTTAAGCCGGTCATTGGCCGCGCGTAACTCGGCGGCGGCCTGTTCTAACTCATGTGATTTTTGCTCAAGGCGTTGGGAATATTCAATAACGTGCGAGGTTTCCTCAAGGATTTCCAAAACCTCGTCCAGACTGACCATCTCCCCCTTGGCTACCGATGACACCATCACACGTGCGGATGCCGCCCCGATAGAGCCCGCAAGCAATCGTTCGGTAAAGGCGATCATGTCAGCATCGGCTTCGCCCTTGCCTTGCCAGGTGGCGTCATTGCCATGGCCAAATTGGCGGAACGAGTTAAAGGCGCGCTCGCGCCCCAAAAACCGTTCAACCAATTCATACAGATCATTGACCGAGGCAGAGGATCGCCAGATCACGGTTTCCTCACCCTTGCGCGAAAAGGCATCGACAAACAGCGTCGCCTGAATGCGTTCCAGCGCACTTGGTTCGGTAAACAGGCTGATCAAAACATATGCTGCGGTGTTCAGGGAGATCGACCAGATCAGCGCATGGGTCAGGGGCGCAAAATCAGTCAGGCCAAACAGGCTTTCGGGTCGAAGCCACGGATGACCAAACGCGCCATCTTGAATAAGGGCCGGGTCCATCCAGCCACTATCGGCAAGTGATGGCAATAAAAGGGTATAGCCCCAAACTGCAAAACCGATACTAAGGGCCACTTGCGCGCCGGCCTTGGTGCCGCCTTTCCAGTAAAGCCCGCCAATCATGATCGGTATGAATTGCGCAATGGCGGCAAAGGAAATCAGGCCGATTTCGGCCAGCGCATCACTGGCCCCGGCGGACCGGTAATAGGCAAATCCCAAAAACACGACGACAACGATGGAGGCGCGCCGGATAAAGATCAAAAGCCCCGTCAGATCATCACGTTCGGTCAAGCGAAGAGGGCGAATGCGCAAAAGGGCCGGTACGATCAGGTCATTACAGACCATGGTCGAAAGCGCGATGGTGGCAACAATCACCATGCTGGTGCTGGCAGACAATCCGCCAACATAGGCAAGCAGCGCCAACATTGATTGGTCTTCAAACAACGGCACGGAAATCACAAAGAAATCCGGGTCCGACCACACCGGAAGTGCACCAAGCCCCGCCAATGCTATCGGCAAAACAAACAGGTTCATCGCCAAAAGATACAGCGGAAAGGCCCAACTTGCGGTGGCCAGATGGCGCTCATCAACGTTTTCAACAATGATCACCTGAAACTGACGTGGCAAACACAGGATCGCTGCCATTGATAACATCATCAGTGTCAGCCAACGGGCATTGCCATTTTCGGGCAGCATCAAAAGCTTTGCCGTGTCGGGGTTTTGCGCCGATTGGCTGAACAAATCGCCAAGTCCGTCATACATGACAAAACAGACAAAGAACCCGACCGCCAAAAAGGCGAAAAGCTTCACCAGACTTTCAAAGGCAATCGCGGCAACCATGCCTTCGTGATGTTCATCCGCATCAATAAAGCGCGTGCCAAACAGGATGCCAAATAGTGCCAGACCAAGTGCGGCCCAAAAGCCGCTATCTGAAAACACGCTAACGGTTTCATGGAGAGGCTCGACCATGCCGTGATCCCAGACCGTCAGCACCGTATAGCTCGTCGCAATCGCCTTAAGCTGAAGCGCGATATAGGGTGTGGTGCCAATGACTGCGATCAGGGTGACAAGGACCGAAAGCTGCGTGCTTTTGCCATAGCGTGACGAGATAAAGTCGGCAATCGATGTGATGCGATGCGCCTTGGAAATGCGCAGCATCTTGCGCAGCAAGAACCACCAGCCCAAAAAGATGATCGTCGGTCCAAGATAGATGGTCAGATATTCAAGTCCGTTGCGCGCCGCCGTTCCGACCGCGCCATAAAAGGTCCAGGATGTGCAATATACCGCAATCGAAAGTGTGTAGACCGTCGGGTTTCGAACCCAGGAATGGCCATCACTTGCGCGCTTGTCGCCCCACCATGCAATCGCATAAAGCAGGCCGACATAGACCAGTGAAACAAGGATGACCAGTTCCGAAGACAGCATCTATTTCGGGCCCTCGGACTGTGCGGCACTTCGAAGGGCTCGGGTCAGTATCGCGCATAAGGCGATCAAAATGCCCCATCCGGCAAAGAAATAGACAAACAGGATCGGCAATCCAAGGATCGTGCCATCAAGGGAAAACATCCCGACAAGCGGCGGAATCCAAAGGAAAAGAGCAACCAGCATCAAAACCAGTGCGCGTTCTGTCAGTCTGCGTGGCGGTGTGATGGGCGGCCTCCTGCCATGTGTGAAGGACGTGCAAGTTTGGTTTAGTTCGCTGCGCGCTCAAGCAGGGCCTTGACCCGTGAGACGACATCGCGGGTCGAAAACGGCTTGGTCACGAAATCATCAACGCCAAGTTCCAGTCCCTTGCGTCGATCCACTTCGCGGGTTTTCGCCGTCAGCATCATGATCGGGATCAGCTTGGTATTGCTGTCGTTGCGAACGGCGCGCACGACTTCGAACCCGTCACAGCCGGGCATCATCACATCAAGCAAAACCATGTCCGGGACATCACGTGTGATCATGGAGATCGCGGTTTGGCCATCGGTGGCCACGCTGACCTCATAGCCTTCCTTTTCCATCAGAAAGCTAAGTGACTCGACTATGGTCTCCTCGTCTTCGGCAATCAGGACCTTAGGTCTCTCGTTCAAAGGATTTCCCCCGAATTTTTCGGATTTTTATATTTTCAATCCTAGCCGTTAATTCACGGAATTATAATGCTACTTTGGGGTGGTATGGCTCATGCCATCAGACAGTACGCAAAATCAAAGGTTTGTGCCGATTATTGCGCTGCTTGTGTCGTGGTATCCGACATTTCATAGGCCCGCTGACCGCAATCTTCGCGCGGACATTGGCGGCAACCGATCCCGACTGGAACAGCTGATTCAGGTCGATCAAGCGACAATCGGTCGGCATAGACAACGTCACTGGCAAAGGCCGTGTCGCACCCGATCATGACCGAATAAACCGACCTTGGAATGCCATATCCGCCGACCCCGGATCGAAGCGCGCGCGCGACAAAAAGATATTCACTGTTATCGGGCAGGCGGACAAATTGCGGGATCACTCGGTCGGGCGCCATATAGGCTTCATGCACCACCCAGCGCGGGCAGGCACCACTATAACGTGGCAATTGAAGTCCCGATGCCGAAAACCGTTTTGAGATATTCCCGGCAATATCGGTCCGCAGCAAATGAAACGGGATGCCTTCGGCCTGCGGACGGCGAAGTGTTGTCAGGCGGTGGCAGACCTGTTCCCAGCTGGCTGAATAGCGTTGCTGAAGAAGCTCGATATCATGGCGCAGTGTCCGGGCATCTTCCAAAAAGCTGTCATAAGGAAACAGAAGGGCGGCCGCACAATACGATATCAATGCCTCGGTCGCACGTGCGCGTCCGCTGTCACTTGTGATCTGTGCGCGATCCAGAACTTCATTTATTGCATCAACGGCCTCAAGCCGGCAGATCATCCGGGCCGCCTGAAAGCGGGCTGAAGTGATGGGCAAGGCGCGTGAGATATTGAGCGTCTTTTCAGATGCATCCCACTTATAGCCGCTGGTGGGGGTGTCTTCGGACGGCAGGCGTTCAACACGTATGCCATGCTTGGCTTCCAGGTAATTGATCAGATCGGTCAGAAACAGACCACCATCCGGATCAATGCGCGGGCGCATGTCGGTTGCCTGATCTTCAAGGGTCGGGAAATAGTTGGCGTTGTCATAAAGCAGATCATCGACTTCTTCGGCCGGGCTTGCGGCCGGGCGCCCGGCATCGCCGCGTTCAAGGAAGTTGAAAATCTCGGTTGCGGACTCTGCCAGTCGCTGGGACTCGCGCACCAAGGTCGCGTTAAATCGTGCGCGTTGCTCGGTGGACAGGTCATCATAATCATCAAAAATCTCGGCAACGGTACGGATCGAGGTGATTCGGGTCAGGATCGAGTGACTGGCTTCGGTCAGGAATGGATCGTGGCTTAGGCGTTCAGACAGCGCGTTGATTTCATCAAGCCCGCTTCTATAGGCGCGATAAAGCGATAGGAACGCACTGATCATGCCCGGTGCCGCGGCAATCGTTGCCGGAAATTCCCGACTTTCAATCGGGGTGGTGCGAAAGACCGGATCAGATGCCGCCTCGTTCAAATCAGACAGCAATCGGCTTTCCTCTGACCCAGATAAAGTATGGGGATGAATGTCGAGTGCTTCTGCAATGCGAACAAGAAGTCCGCCGCCAATCGATCGGCGATTATGTTCGATAAGGTTCAGATAAGACGGCGAAATCCCGGCTGTCTTGGCCAGCGCATTTTGCGTCATGCCGATGTCTTTACGGCGACCGCGAATGCGATGACCGATGGGTGCCTGACGTGCCATTGGCGGCCTCATTCTTGACAAAATTTACAAATTTTCAGATCGACTATCCATATATTTACAAAAAAAGTGTTCTATATCAACTAGGTGTTGATTCATTTTCAGATGATCCTCATTGTTTTGACAGGTCGTGAAAAAAACCAACCAGAAAACAGGCCTCAGAATTCTCTGCAATCAGATCCCAAGACATTGGGGAGGAAAACCATGTCGGAGACTAAACTTATCGGAAATGTATCTCGTCGTACGATCCTGAAGGGTTCCGCGGCTACTACCGGTGCGGCCCTGATTGGCGGCACATTCCCGATGCATTTCATCAAGAATGCCCACGCCCAGACCTTCCGTGGCGACCCGGGCAGTGCCAGCAGCGTGAAACTCGGCTTTAACGTACCGCAGACCGGTCCGTATGCCGACGAAGGCGCTGATGAATTGCGTGCCTATCAGCTTGCGGTCAAGCACCTCAATGGTGAAGGTGACGGCGGCATGCTTAATACCATCAAGCCGCTTTCATTGAAGGGCAATGGTATCCTCGGCAAGAAAGTCGAATTCGTCACAGGTGATACGCAGACCAAATCCGACGCCGCACGTGCATCGGCCAAGCGTATGATCGAAAAAGACAATGTCGCGATGGTCACCGGTGGTTCGTCCTCCGGTGTGGCAATCGCCGTTCAGGGTCTTTGCCAGGAGATGGGCGTCATCTTCATGGCGGGTCTGACCCACTCGAACGACACCACCGGTAAAGACAGAAAGCGTTATGGCTTCCGCCACTTCTTCAACGCTTATATGTCTGGTCAGGCAATCGCACCGGTTCTGCTGGATGAGTATGGTAAAGAACGCCGTGCTTATCACCTGACCGCTGACTACACCTGGGGCTGGACCCAGGAAGAATCGATCAAAGCTGCGACCGAGAATATCGGTTGGGAAACCGTGAACACCGTTCGTACCCCGGTGGGTGCAGGTGACTTCTCGCAGTATATCACCCCGGTTCTGAACTCTGGTGCAGATGTCCTGATCCTGAACCACTATGGCAAGGACATGGTCAACTCCCTGACCCAGGCGGTTCAGTTCGGTCTGCGTGACAAGCAGGTCAATGGCAAGAACTTCGAAATCGTCGTTCCGCTCTATTCCCGTCTGATGGCGCAGGGTGCTGGTGAAGCTGCCAAGGGTATTCTTGGTACCACCAACTGGCACTGGTCGCTGCAGGATCCGGGTTCGCAGGCCTTTGTTAAGTCCTTTGGTCAGGAATACGGCTTCCCGCCGTCCCAGGCTGCACACACCTGCTACGTCCAGACGCTGCTTTATGCAAACGCCTGCGAAATGGCTGGTACCTTCGCACCTTGGGAAGTCATCAAGCAGCTCGAAGGGTTCGAGTTCGATGGCGCGGGCAACGGTCCGACCCTTTATCGCGCAGAAGACCACCAGTGCTTCAAAGATGTTCTGGTTGTGCGTGGTAAGCAGGAGCCGCAGTCCAACTTCGACCTTCTCGAAGTCGTTAAGGAAGTGCCGCGGGCACAGGTTGAATACCCGGCCGATATGTTCGGCGGGGAGCTCGGACCATACCAGGTCTGATCAACCCAAATCGATGCAAGCAGGGCCGGCCATCTCCCAATGGCCGGCCCATTTGCCCTCTGGCCTCGGCCTATACGACTTTTGACTAAGTCACCCTTACGACGACGCGGCGGATAACTTATGGACGCTATATTTCTTCAAATTCTCAATGGTCTGGACAAGGGCGGCGCCTATGCGCTGATCGCGCTTGGTCTGACCTTGGTGTTCGGCACGCTTGGCGTGGTGAACTTTGCGCATGGTGCCATCTTCATGATGGGTGCCTTTTGCGCAGTTTCACTGGAAAAACTCCTGACCCTGTCGATGCGGGTCAAGGATGAATCCGTGACCTTCTTTGATGCCTACAAGGAAACGCCTTATCTCGAAGTCTGGTTTGGCGAAACCGGTACGGCGATCATTGACTGGTCAGTTCCCTTATCAATCATATTGGCCATACCGGTGATGCTGTTGATCGGCATCGTTATGGAACGAAGTCTGATCCGGTATTTCTACAAGCGCCCGCATGCGGAACAGATCCTTGTGACCTTTGGTCTGGCGATCGTTCTTCAGGAAATCGTCAAGGCAGCCTTTGGCGCCAACCCGATCCCGCAAGGCGCACCCGACATTGTCTCCGGTTCCGCCGCAATCGGTGCCTTGTTCGGGCTTGGTGAAGCCGTGGTTTATCCGTGGTGGCGTCTGATTTATCTGGCCTTCTCGCTGATCACGATCGGTCTTGTCTTCTCATTCCTGCATTTCACGACCTACGGCATGGTGGTGCGCGCAGGCATGGCAGACCGTGAAACAGTTGAGCTGCTTGGCATCAATATCGAACGGCGATTTACCATCGTGTTCGGGATCGCGGCCGTGGTCGCGGGTCTCGCCGGGGTGATGTACACGCCGGTTCTGCCTCCGGATTATCATCTGGGGATGGACTTCCTTGTTCTGTCATTTGTTGTGGTGGTTGTCGGGGGGATGGGCTCTTTGCCTGGTGCTGTGGCCGCAGGGTTCCTGCTGGGCATTCTGCAATCCTTCTCGTCCATGACCGAAGTGAAAGACATCTTCCCGGGCATTGACCAGATCATCATCTACCTTGTTGCCGTCGTCATTCTGCTGACCCGCCCGCGTGGTCTGATGGGTCGTCGGGGCGTGATGGAGAGCTAAAATGACAAATACAAAAATCGTCTCCCCAAAACAGGACCTCATCTTCATGGCCATCCTGTCGGTCGTGGTCCTGACCATGCCGATCTGGTTGCAGCCCTTTGGTGCGGCCTATCCCGACCTGATGCAGAAATTCATGATCTTTGGCATCTTTGCCATCGGCTATAACATTCTGTTTGGTCTGACCGGTTATCTGTCCTTTGGCCATGCGGCCTTCCTGGGTGTGGGCTCCTACACCGCGGTCTGGTCGTTTAAATTGCTGTCGATGAATGTCATCCCGGCAATGATTTTCGGAACCGTCCTTTCGGGTCTGTTTGCGCTTGCCATCGGCTTTGTGTCGCTGCGTCGTTCGGGGATTTACTTCTCGATCCTGACACTGGCCTTTGCGCAGATGTCTTATAATCTGGCCTATTCGGTGCTGACCCCGATCACCAATGGTGAAACCGGTCTGCAGCTTGAACAGGCTGATCCGCGTGTTCTTGATCGTGCGGCTGGCATTGTGAATGACGGATCGCTTCCGACGCCGAACCTGTTTGGCATCGAAGGGATCGGTTATTCGGGCTTCTATATCTGTGCGGCCCTGATGCTCATCTCGTTCTTCATCTATCTGCGCATCTTCCGCTCGCCATTTGGCTTGAAACTGCGTGCGATCAAGTCGAACCAGAACCGCATGGGTTACACCGGCTATAACACCCGCCCGTACCTTATGACCGCCTTTGTCATTTCGGGCATGTATGCTGGTCTTGCCGGATCGCTTCTGGCGGTTACCGATCCGCTTGCAGGTGCAGAACGCATGCAGTGGACCGCATCAGGTGAGGTAGTTCTGATCACCATTCTTGGTGGTGTGGGCACACTTGTCGGGCCGCTGTTGGGTGCAGGTATCATCAAGTATTTCGAAAACATCTTCTCGGCCTTTAACGACACGGTTCTTCTGAACGCGTTTTCGTTCCTGCCAGACTGGATGGCGCATGCGGTGGCAACGGTTGTTGGACTGTTTGTTGGCGAAGGCTGGCACCTGACCCTTGGCCTTGTCTTCATGCTGATCGTTATCTTCCTGCCAGGTGGCATCATGGAAGGCATCAACCGGCTGTGGCGCATGATTTCCGAACGTCGGGCATCCAGCGCATCATCGTCCAATTCATCGTCTTCGATCGATACCAAAGAAAAAGAACAAGCATCGGCGGGGGAGGTCTGATCAATGTCTGAATACATTCTTGATGTCACCGATGTGGACAAGAATTTCGGGGGCCTGCGTGCGCTTTCCGATATCAACCTTCGCGTCAAGGAAGGCACGGTTCACGCCATTATCGGCCCGAACGGTGCGGGTAAATCGACCTTGCTTAACGTCATTGTCGGGCGTTTGGCACCGAACCGTGGTCGGGTCTTGCTGGGTGATCAGGTTCTGACGGGCAAGACGCCCTATGAGATCAACCAGCTCGGCGTGGCGCGAGTTTTCCAAACCCCGGAGATTTTCCCGGAACTGTCCTTGTTGCAAAACGTCATGATCCCGGCTTTTGCCAAGCGTGACGGGGAATTCAAACTGGGCTTTCTCAAAAGCCTGTTTTCGGAAAATGAAATCCGTGAACATGCCGAACATCTGCTTGAGGATGTTGGGCTGATTTCCCAGAAGGACAATCTGGCAGGCTCCATGTCGCGTGGTGACAAGCGCCGTCTGGAACTTGCCATGTGCCTTGGTCAGCATCCCAAGCTGTTCCTGCTTGATGAACCGACTGCTGGCATGTCGCGCCATGACACCAACCGCACGATTGATCTGCTCAAACGGATCAAGGAACGCGGTATGACCAAGGTGATCATTGAACACGACATGCATGTTGTATTTAGTTTGGCCGACCGCATCAGCGTGCTGGCTCAGGGCGCCATCATTTGTGAAGGCACCCCTGAAGAAGTCCGCAATGATCCACGCGTCAAGGAAGCCTATCTCGGAGGGGAAGCAGTATGAACGCGCTGCCAAAACAGGAACCTGTCCGCAAACAGGGCGGGGATCCGGCATTTTTCTCGGTCTATGACCTGCATGCCTATTACGGCGAAAGCTACATCGTCCAGGGCGTATCCTTTGACATCCGCGAAGGCGAAATCCTGGCCCTGCTTGGCCGTAACGGTGCGGGCAAAACATCGACATTGCGTGCCCTGGCACGCATGTCGGACCCGGAGCTTAAACATGGTGAAATCTGGCTTGATCATCAGCCGCTTCACGAGATGAAGGCATGGCAAGCGGCCCGCCTTGGTTTGCAGCTTGTGCCAGAAGATCGTCGGATCATTCCGGGCATGACGGTTCAACAGAACCTTGAGCTCGCCCAGATTGCCGAACCGCATGGCTGGTCGATCCAGCGCATTTATGAACTGTTCCCGCGTCTTGGTGAAAGGGCGGAACAGGAAGCCATCACCTTATCTGGTGGTGAACAACAGATGCTGGCAATTGGCCGTGCACTGGCCCGTGACATCAAGCTTCTGCTGCTTGATGAGCCGTACGAAGGCCTGGCACCGGTGATTGTTCAGGAAATCGAAAAGACGCTGCAAAACGTCAAAAAGCTTGGCATCACCACCATCATCGTCGAGCAGAACGCAATTGCAGCGCTTAAGCTGGCTGATCGCGCAATCATCATGGATAGTGGCGAGATCGTCTTTGACGGTACCGCACAGGCTGTTCTCGATGATGCCGAACTGCGTGATCAGTATCTCGCCATCTGACTTTCGTGCGTGGGGGCGTTTCCGAAGCTTTGTAGTAAGGGGAGCTTCGGAACAGGTAAGGCCGTGCCTATGGGGCGCGGCCTTTTCCGTTGTGGGGCTAGATGTCGCTCGCGACAGCCAATCCCTCGAAGTCTTTGAGCACATTTAAAACAATCGATGTCTTCACATGCTGGACCGAGTCATGGGGCAAAAGCACCTCATTAACGAAGTGCGATAGTGCCGCTAAATCCTTGGTCGCGACCTTAAGGTGATAGTCCATTTCACCTGTAAGCGAGAATGCCTCAAGTACCTCGGGCAGATCGGCAAGGAGGCGGGCGAACCGTTTGGCATTGTCGCGGTTATGGGTGGCCAGCGTCACTGAAATCACCACCAGCAACCCCAATCCCATCTTCTGACGATCGATATCGGCGCGGTATCCACGGATGACTTTATCGTCCTCCAACCGGGCGCGACGGCGCGAACATTGCGACGGCGAAAGACCGATCCGTTCTGACAAATCATTGTTCGTCAGGCGGCCATCCTTCTGCAGTTCTGCAAGCAGTTTAAGGTCTAGTCGATCAAGTTGCATGTTTTACGCGCCAGATTGTCATTTGATGCATGATGTATGTAAAGATTTCCGAAAAGCAAGCGTAAATGCACGCACGTTGCATGCGGTTTGGCGCACGATTGGGACATAACAAGAATTCGAATAATTCGAATGTTCCAATCAAAGGAGACTTCCGATGGGTCCGTTCCCGCATGACGCCCCCCGTGCCACCATCAGTGATGAAAACCCTGCCGGAACCGACGGGTTCGAGTTTGTCGAATTCGCCCACGAAGAAGCTGACAAACTCGAAGCCCTGTTTACCCGCATGGGCTATAGCCCGGTTGCCAAGCACAAGACGAAAAACATCACCGTCTGGCGCCAGGGCGACATCAACTACATCCTCAATGCCGAGCCGTCCTCACACGGCATGAAGTTCGTTGAAAAACATGGCCCGTGCGCGCCGTCCATGGCATGGCGTGTGGTTGATGCCAAACATGCCTTTGATCATGCGGTCGCCAAGGGTGCCGAACCCTATTCGGGCGATGACAAGTCGCTTGATGTTCCCGCCATCGTCGGCATTGGTGGGTCGTTGCTGTATTTCATCGACAAATATGGTGAAACCGGATCGGCCTATGACGCGGAATTTGACTGGCTGGGCGAACGCGATCCGAAGCCCGAAGGTGTTGGGTTCTATTACCTCGATCACCTGACCCATAACGTGTATCGCGGCAACATGGATAAATGGTGGGACTTCTATCGCGATCTGTTTGGTTTCAAGCAAATCCACTTCTTTGACATTGCCGGCAAAATCACCGGTCTGGTCAGCCGCGCGATCACGTCCCCTTGTGGCAAGATCCGCATTCCGCTCAATGAATCGACCGATGACAAAAGTCAGATCGAAGAATACTTACGCAAATACAAAGGCGAAGGCATTCAGCATATCGCGGTCGGTACCGATGGCATCTATGACGCGACCGACAAACTGGCCGCCAATGATCTGAAATTCATGCCCGGCCCGCCGGAAACCTATTACGAGAAATCCCATGATCGCGTGAACGGTCATGATGAACCGATTGACCGAATGAAGCAGCACGGCATTCTGATTGATGGTGAAGGTGTCGTTGATGGCGGCATGACCAAGATCCTGCTTCAGATCTTCTCGAAAACCGTGATTGGCCCGATCTTCTTTGAGTTTATTCAGCGCAAAGGTGACGAAGGCTTTGGCGAAGGTAACTTCCGTGCCCTGTTTGAAAGCATCGAAGAAGACCAGATCCGTCGCGGTGTTCTGAAGGTTGATGCTGCGGAATAGTGCCGCAAACCCCATATGTCAGTCAGGGTCGTGCAATACGCGGCCCTGACGGTTTGTAGTTATCGCATCGTTTTTGTCGCATTTGGGTTACCCGCCATGCTTGATAAACCGACCCGTGATCCGGCCATTTCTGCCGTTGATCAAGCCGATCAGACCTACATGCCCGGTTTTGGCAATGATTTCGAAACCGAAAGTCTGCCAGGTGCGTTGCCCCAGGGGCAAAACAGCCCGCAAAAATGCGCCTATGGGCTCTATGCCGAACAGCTTTCCGGATCGCCCTTTACTGCCCCGCGTGGTACGAACGAGCGGTCCTGGCTTTACCGCATCCGCCCAAGTGTCAAACACAATGGCCGCTTTGCTGCCCTTGATCGTCCGCATTGGAAAACCGCACCCTGTCTGAATGATCACAGCCTTGCCCTTGGGCAGTTGCGCTGGGACCCGGTGCCGATGCCAAAGGATGCGGTGGATTTCATTTCGGGCATGCGCACGATCACGACGGCGGGCGACGCGATGACCCAGACCGGGATGGCAAGCCATGTCTATGTTTGCAATGCTGACATGGTCGATGACTATTTCTTCAATGCGGATGGTGAAATGCTGATCGTGCCGGAAACGGGCACGCTTCGCATCTTTACCGAGCTTGGCATCATGGATGTCGCTCCGCTTGAAATCGCACTTATTCCGCGCGGTATGCTGTTTAAGGTCAGCATTCAAAAGGCCGGCATTGACGGCGGCGCGCGCGGTTATGTTTGCGAAAACTATGGCGCGAAATTCACGCTGCCCGACCGTGGGCCGATTGGGGCGAACTGTCTTGCCAATCCGCGTGATTTCAAAACACCCGTTGCGGCTTATGAGGACAAGGAAACACCATGTCGAGTTCTGGTGAAGTGGTGTGGTCAGTTTCATGTGACTGACATTGGCCATTCGCCGCTCGACGTGGTGGCATGGCACGGCAATTACACGCCGTTCAAATATGATCTTCGGACCTTCTCGCCGGTTGGCGCGATCCTGTTTGATCATCCTGATCCGTCGATCTTTACCGTGCTGACCGCGCCGACCGATGAGGCCGGAACAGCCAATGTGGATTTCGTGATCTTCCCGCCGCGCTGGATGGTGGCCGAACATACCTTCCGCCCGCCTTGGTATCATCGCAACATCATGTCGGAATTCATGGGCCTGATTTGCGGTCAATATGACGCCAAGGAAAAAGGGTTCATTCCCGGCGGCATGAGCCTGCACAACATGATGCTGGCCCATGGCCCCGATGCGTTCGGGTTTGAGAAGGCATCAAACGCCGAACTCGGTCCGCAGAAACTTGATGGCACCATGGCGTTCATGTTCGAGACGCGATATCCGCAGCAGCTCACGCGCTTTGCCGCCGAACTTGAAACACTTCAGGACGATTATCTCGATTGCTGGGCGGGGCTGGAACGCAAGTTTGATGGCACCCCCGAAGGCCGTAAATAAAGGCAGAACAATAATATGAAACTCGCATCCCTTAAAAACGGCACCCGTGATGGCCAGCTTGTTCTGGTCACCCGCGATCTCGAATTCTATGTCGATGCCAGCGCAATCGCCCCAACCCTTCAGGCCGCCCTTGATAACTGGGCGGTGATTGCCCCGCGTTTGCAGGAACTGGCTGATGAAGTCGAAGCCGGATCAACCATTGCCAAGCGCATCAAACTTGATACCGCAGAACTTCATTCCCCGTTGCCGCGCGCCTATCAGTGGGCGGACGGATCGGCCTATGTCAATCACGTCGAACTGGTTCGCAAGGCCCGTGGTGCGGAAATGCCGCAAAGCTTCTGGACTGACCCGCTGATGTATCAGGGCGGGTCTGACAGTTTCCTTGGCCCGCGTGACGATATCCTGATGGGCGATACCGCCTGGGGCATCGATATGGAAGGCGAGATTGCCGTTATCACCGATGACGTGCCAATGGGGGCAAGTCTTGATCAGGCGCGCGATGCCATTCGTTTGATCATGCTGGTCAATGACGTGTCGCTGCGTGGTTTGATCCCGGGCGAATTGGCCAAGGGGTTTGGGTTTTTCCAGTCAAAGCCGTCATCGGCATTCTCGCCGGTCGCCGTTACCCCGGATGAACTGGGTGATGCATGGGATGGCGGAAAGCTTCATTTGCCGTTGTGTGTTGATCTCAATGGCAAGCCATTTGGCCGAGCCAATGCCGGGATCGATATGACCTTTGATTTCGCCCAACTTGTCGCCCATGCAGCGCGCACCCGCCCCCTTGAAGCCGGATCGATCATTGGATCGGGTACGGTATCAAACAAGCTTGATGGCGGGCCGGGCAAACCTGTTGTAGCAGGTGGAGCCGGGTATTCCTGCATTGCTGAAATCCGCATGATCGAAACCATTGAAACCGGTTCGGCACAAACACCGTTCCTGCAATTTGGCGATCAGGTCAAAATTGAAATGCTGGGCGCAGACGGGCAATCGATCTTTGGGGCGATTGAACAAACTGTGCGCGAATACAAGGCGTAAGGTCCGATCATGAGCGAGGTCGTTCTGTATGACTATTGGCGATCCTCGGCGAGTTATCGGGTGCGGATTGCGCTGGGACTGGTGAATATTCCCTACCGGACGGTGCCGATTGATTTGCTGGCCGGTATTCACAAGATCCCCGACTATCTAAAGCGCAATCCGCAAGGCCTTGTTCCAGCCCTTGAAATCGACGGGATCATGATGACCCAGTCGGTCTCGATCATCGAATATCTTGATGAAACCCGACCGGGGCAGGGGCTTCTGCCCGCTGAAATGCTGACACGTCAGCGCGTCCGTGCCCTAACACATGCCATTGCAATGGATATTCACCCGATCTGTAATTTGGGTGTGGTGCGCCATGTCATGGATATGGCCGAAAGCCATGGTGAAAACCCCGACGCCGTGCGCCATGACTGGATGGCCAAATATATGGGATGGGGCTTGGCCGGGTTTGAGGCCATGCTTGCCCGTGACGGGGATCGCAAATATGACGATTTCTGCCACGGCAGCCGTCCGTCCATGGCTGATATCTGTCTGATCCCGCAGCTTTATAATGCGCGTCGCTGGAGTGTGAGTATTTCTCGCTTTCCACGAATTTGCGCGATTGAACAACGCTGTAACGCGATCGAAGCATTCGCCAAGGCACACCCGGATCGTTGTCCGCGTTAAAGCGAAGTTAATCCATCAACGGTTGAGATAAGTATCTGAACGTGATGGTCGTCTCTCAAGCGGGCTAATAAAAGTTACAAGTCAGTCTAACACGCCACCGATCCAGCCAAACTGAAACACGTAACTATAGTGGGTACTTCAACTTCTCTGTCTTGGCTGCCCCAACGACTTCAATGCCCTTCATCCCAAGTGGAACTCTTTCCAGAGTTAGATGATATGGAGTGACGGCCTCAAGGCAGGTGCCTCCTGGAACGAAACCAACTACCTCAATTTCCCAGTAGTCAGGTTGACGTACATATACCACAGGGACCAGATTTACGGTCATGTTGATACAAGGCTTCATGCCGGAAACAACCAAGATAGGAGGCTCGTTAGGGTTTATTCCCACAACCAACTCAGCGTTATCAAAGTCAACTAGGTGTGAAGCCTTGCTTTTCGTATTTGCTGCCAATTCTCTCGCTTGCATACGTCGAACCCTCCTTAGTATTAAAAGCAACCATTAGTTGCTGCCAGAATATGAGTGTCATTACTTCCTAGAATTGCACCTTAAGGAGAATATGTCAGCAAAAAACATGACCAGAAGTTGATCTGCGATTGATTTAGACGGCTCTTGGTGTGGTGTTAACTACAATTCGTCTGCATCGTGTCATGTTTTCTTACACACCAATCGCCATACCATCGCTGCGCGGATCATGCGCGCCATCGACAAAGCCGCCTTCATCAATGCGGATGATCCCGGCCTGACCGGCAAGCGCGTTTTGCGCTTCAATCGCGCGCAGGATGTGGCCGCGTTCGGACAGCTGATCAAGGACGTCGTCACCGGCATCGACTTCAATCTTCAGGCTGTCATTGGTATCGGAAAACGTCTTGCCCAGAAGGAAGCGGGGCTTTGCCAGTGCTTCTGCCGGTGACAGACCGAAATCAAGCAATCGGGTTAGGAGCATTGCCAATGTTTGCGGCTGCCCATCGGCACCCTGTGTTCCATATAGAAGATGCGGTTTACCGCCCTTAAGCGCCAAGCCGGGATTGAGCGTATAGAACGGGCGTTTGCCGGGCTTATAGGCATTGGGGTGATCTGGATTGGTGTCAAAGGCTGCCCCACGGTTTTGCCAGATGATGCCGGTATCACCGGCGAAAACGCCGCTTCCCCAATCAAAATAGGTGCTTTGAAGCACGCTGGCGCAATTGCCCTGCGCGTCCTTGGCAGCCAGAAACACCGTATCGCCATGGCGGAACGGATGGGGCCAATCCATTGCCTTGGTCGTAGAAATACTTGCGGCATCGGATGCCAAACCACCCTGATCCAAAAGATGGCTCAGATCATCCAGGGTAAAGTCCGGATCTGCAATTTGCCCGCGTTTGAGGAACGAACGTTTAATCGCCTCGACCACCAGATGGTAATGGTTTGCTGATCCTTCTGACCAATCCTTAACCCGCAATTCGCGCAAGACACCCATCGCCATCAAGGTTGCCAGACCTTGCGTCGGGGCTGGCGGGGCATAAAGCGTGACATCCCCATAATCGAGTGACACCGGATCAACTGTACGCGTGCGCGTTTTGCCAAGATCGGCCTTGGTGATCGGTGATCCAGCTGCCGACAATCCTGCGACAATCTGATCGGCAAGTGCGCCTTCGTAAAAGTCGCGCGTACCATATTGGGCAATACGCTTCAGGCTGTTGGCCAATTGCGGCTGATAGAATGTTTCACCGGCAACCGGTATGCGGCCATTCGGGGCAAAGATATCGGTAAAGCCAGGCCATTGGGCGATTTCTTCTTTGCGGAAATCAAGCCAGAAGCATTGTGATGCACTGATCGGGAACCCGTCCTCGGCCAAGGAAATTGCCGGTGTAATCAAGTCAGACAGGCTTTTGGTTCCGCCCCAATGTCTGGTCGAATGATCAAGTGCGTGCTGCCATGAATCAACCGTGCAGGCCGTGCTCAGCGTTGATCCAGCCCCGCGCAACGGGATCGGTGTGCCCGGTGTCACATACTGTCCCGGATTTTCAACCGCCTGTCCGATGCCAAGGAACGATTGAACCTTGCCCGATGCATCCGAAACCATCCAGACCGCATCCCCGCCAATGCCGCAGAAATGCGGATAGGTCACCGCCAAAACCGATGCGGTGGCAACGACCGCCTCAATCGCAGTGCCGCCGTCGCGCAGGACCTTTGCACCGGCTTCGCTTGCCGCCGTGCTGGGGCTTGTAATGATGGCGCGGTGGGAGCGGGCATTTTCGGATTGGGTCATCGGATCATTTCTTTGCGTAATATGGGTACGGGATAAAGTCAGTATGCCGGAATGCGGATCGGGTGTGGCGAAATTGCATGCAATCCATTATACAAACGCAAGCAAGCAAATCTATTGACCAAGAAACTCGGCGGGCAGGGATGAAGGCAGCGGACAAGGCGAAGCATCGCACAGACATGATCAGTTCGGCATTGCGTTCGGCAATTCTCGAACGTGTCCTGATGCCGGGCATGAAGCTTCCCGAAGATTCCCTTGGTGAGCGCTTTGGGGTTAGCCGTACCCTTATTCGTCAGTCGCTTGAACGGCTGGCCGCCGAAGGGTTGGTCGAGCTTCGCCGTAACAAGGGGGCGACAGTCGCCAAGCCAAGTCTTGAAGAAGCTCGCGATTTGTTCGAGCTCCGCACCCAGATCGAAGACCTTGTGATCAGCCGGGTGATCAAGAATATGAGCCCGGAACTTCTGGGTGAACTCGAAGCCCATCTGGCCAAGGAAGTTGAAGCCGAACATGCGTCCGAACCGATTTCGATCCGGCTTGCGACCGAATTCCACATCCTTCTCGCCAAGCTTGCCGGAAGCCCGGTTTTGCTGCGCTATGTCGAAGAAATCGGTTATCGCTGCGGCCTGACATTGTCGCTCTATGCCCGCCCGCATTCGACCGATTGCGGCATTCAGGAACACCGCCAGATCATCGATGCCCTGTCCAAGGGCGATGAAGAAGCCGCGCGCAAATTGATGCGCCATCACCTCACAGCGGTGGCTGATCGGGCGCTGTTCACCACCGAAGAAGGTGGTCCGCTTCTGTATCTTGATGCGCTTGAACCTTATGCCAAAAAAGTGCGCGACGGCGGGGCTTAACGCAACAGTGCCGCCGCGCACATTATCGCCTGTCCGCAAGTGCAGGCGATCCTTCAAATCAGGGCAATCGGGTATGGTGTCGCACCAATGCGGGTTGTGCATGTGCCGGCTTAGGCCTTGATACCTTTACGCACCAGAATGCGTTCGGCACTTTCGTTCCAGACATCCATTTTGACGATCTTGCCGTTTTCAATCACGAAACGGTCGACATAGCGGTTGCCTTCAAACGGCGTTCCGTCCGGCCATTCGCCATACAGCCAGCCGGTCGAATAGACCACGGTCTGACCATTGGTGTTGGCGACATCAAACTGACCGAACTTCTTTTTCACCCATTTATAGCGTGCCGCATTAAAGGCGGTCGTGCCTGATGGATGGTTATATTTCTGACCATCGGTAAAGGTGATGATGACGTCATCAGACATGAAAGTGGCAGCCAGTTCGGGATCGGGTTTCATGGACGCATCAAGAAACTCGCGCACGGTTTTGGCTTCTGGCGGCAGGGTATCAAGCACATTTACCGCGGTCTGATCAGTCATTTGAAAATCCTCATTCACTGCGTTTGATTTGGCCTAAGCATAAACTGTGTGCGAAAAATTTGCATGCACTAATTTTATGCAATAATTGCATGCAATTTGCGTATACATGAGGCAATGGGCGATCAGAAAATGATCTAAAATGACATAAGTCTTTGATTTTAAGTGATTCTGATTCTTGGCACGGCCCTTGCTGCAGTGCGGTGGTATTTGGCGCGCACCGTGAAACTGCGACGACCAAAGCAAAGTCACATAATCAGGGAGTCTCACATGCCTATTTCTTCGCCTTTCCCGAAACTAACCCGCCGGGCGGCCCTTCTGGGTGCTGCGGCCGCATTGATGTTTGCAGCCGCCCTGCCGGGTCAGTATGCCCGCGCAGAAGACACAGTTAAGCTTGGTCTGGTTGCTGCGCTGAGCGGTCAGTCGGCCAAATCGGGTGAGGCCATCACCCGTGGGATCACCCTTGCGATTGACAAGATCAATGCCGAGGGCGGCGTGCTTGGCAAGCCGCTTGAACTTGTTTCGCGTGACGATGAAAGCAACCCGGGCAAGGGTCTGGTTGCTGCACGCGAACTGGTACAGCGCGAAGGCGTTGCTGCGATCCTTGGGGGGCTTGATACCCCGGTATCCTTTGCCATCGTTCCGTTCGTCAATCAGCAGAAAGTCCCGTTTGTGGGTCCGTGGGCGGCTGGTACCGGCATCACCAAAAACGGTGCAGAAGAAAACTATGTCTTCCGCGTTTCGGCCGTTGACGAATATGTCGATGAAGCGATCACTGAATATCTGATTGCCAATTATGGTGCCAAAAAACCGGGCATGATCCTGATCAACAACCCGTGGGGTGAGTCAAACGAGAAGGGCTTGCTCAAGGCGCTTGATAAACGTGGCATGGCCCATGCCGGTATCGAGAAGTTTGAATCAAACGACGTTGATGTTGTCCCGCAGCTGACCCGTCTTAAAGAAAACGGCGCTGACTCCCTGTTTGTTGTCGCAAACGTTGCGCCGACCGCACAGGTCATCAAGTCGCTTGATCGTATGGGCTGGGATGTTCCGATTTCATCACACTGGGGTCCGGCTGGCGGTCGCTTCACCGAACTTGCGGGCAAGTCAGGCGAGAAAGTCCACTTCATCCAGACCTATCTGTTCACCGATCCGACTGATCCGATGTTTGTAAAGCTTCAGGAAAAGTTCCCTGAAATCGAAACGCTTGCAGATGTCACCCCGGCGACCGGCATTGCCAATGCCTATGACGCGACCCTTCTGATTGCTGCTGCGATTGAAAAAGCTGGCACCACCGAAGGTCCAGCCATCCGCGAAGCGATGTACGAAATCAGCGGTGTCGAAGGCATGATCAAAACCTATGACAAGCCGTTTACCCCGGACGATCAGGACGCGCTCGGTCCGGAAGACTACACCTTCGCGCATTTCGTCGAAGGTCAGATCATTCCGATCAAATAATCGATCTTTTCCATCCCCTGTGCGGTGTTCCTTTTGCACCAGCGCCGCGCGGGGGCTTTATCCCTTTTTGAATGATGCACCCGTCGGGGTGCGCAATAAGCAGGCGACTGGCAATGACACTTTTAATCGCAGCCCTGATCACCGGTATCGGTCTTGGCAGTATGTACGGGCTGATCGCGCTCGGTTTTCAGATCACCTATTCGGTGTCCTCAAAGGTCAATTTTGCCCAAGGATCGATGGTGATGCTGGGTGCTGTATTGGGCTTTGTCTTTTGTGAACAATACGGCCTTCCGGTCATTGTCGGTTATCCGCTTGCCATCCTGTGTTGCGGGTTCGCCGGGATCATGGTCGAGTTTTTCCTTGTCCGTCCGTTTGCCGTGCGCAATTCCGAAGCCTGGCTGATGGCAACCGTTGCTGGCGGTATCCTGCTTGATAACGTTGTTCTGTTTACCTTTGGCAATGAGCCGCGCACTTTGCCATCCGCCTTGGTCGGTGAAAGCTGGAACGTATTTGGGACGGGTGTTTATCCCCAGCAAATCCTGATCCCGATTGCAGCAATCGGTGTGGCATTGGCCCTTCATGCCCTGTTCCGTCACACCCGTCATGGCCGGGCGCTTTTGGCTGTGGTTCAAAACCTTCAGGCGGCAAAGCTTATGGGGATCAACACCACTGTCATGGTGACCGGATCCTTTGCCATTTCATCGATGCTGGCGGGTTGTGCCGGTCTTTTGATCGCGCCGCTATTTTCGGTGCATTCGGATATGGGCACGCTTTTTGGGCTTAAGGCCTTTGCCGTTGCCATTCTGGGCGGGATGACATCTGCCTATAGCGTCATGCTGGCTGGCTTTATTTATGGATTGGTAGAGGCCGGTGTGACCACCTATCTCGGCTCGTCCTATACCTTCATTGTCGTGTTCGCGCTTGTGATCGCGGTTCTGACCATCAAACCAAGCGGCCTGTTTGGTCGTGCAGCGATCAAGAAGGTCTGATGATGATGAAACGCGATATGAAATTTAAAAATCCCATGCCCAAACTTAATAAACCCGTCGCACTGGACAGCGTCATCATCCTTGCCGTGCTGGCCGGATTGATCGGTGTTTCGATCACGGGGGGCTATACCCAATTCATCATCGGTCTTGTCGCCATCACGACGGTTCTGTGTGTTGGTCTGAACGTTCTTTATGGTCTGACCGGACTTGTATCACTTGGTCAGGTGGGCTTCTTTGCTATTGGTGCCTATGCCTGCGCCATTCTGACCCTTGCTGGTCTGAATTTCTGGGCAGCGCTTGTTGGATCTACTGTGATTGCCGGTCTTGCCGGATGTTTGTTGGCGTTGTCAGCTGTGCGCATGGCCGGGCCGTTCCTTGCCATGGTCACGATTGCCTTTGCCTTTATCGTCGAACATGGCGCGATTGAATGGCGTGGGCTGACCGGCGGGCAAAATGGCTTGATGGGCTTCCCGATGCCATCGCTGTTTGGTTATGTGTTTAGCGAAACCGATCTGGTGATGCTGTGTGTTGTTTTGGGTGGGGGCGCGCTTCTGGCGTTCCGCCGTCTTGCAACCAGTGGCTGGGGCATGGCCATGACCAGCATGCGCGATGCGGAAATTGCCGCAAGCTCGCTTGGCTATAATGCCTTTGCGGTCAAGGCCAGCGGCTTTGCCATTGCGGCGGCCATGGCCGGTCTTGCCGGTGCGCTTTTCGCGCCGCTTATGATGTTTATTGCGCCGTCAAACTTCCCGCTTAGCCAATCAACCCTGTATCTGTTTGCAGTCATTCTGGGCGGTGCGGGTACGGTTCTGGGCCCACTCGTCGGGGCGTCGGTTTCGGTTCTTCTGCCCGAAATGCTGGCCGATTTTGCTGAATATCGTTTGCTGATTTTCGGTGCACTTTTGATTGTCGTTCTTCTGATCGCGCCGCGCGGCATTGTCGGTGTTGTCGAACGCTTCATCCCGCTTGCCAAACGCAGTGTAAAACCCATCCCGGCAGATGAAATTGAGGCAGGCCTTAAAGCCTATCCGAAATCAGATGGCCTAAGCGTTGATGACATTTCCATCGCCTTTGGCGGGGTAAAGGCCGTAAGCGGCGTGTCCTTCACCGCAAAACCGGGCGATGTCACATCGATCATTGGTCCGAACGGCGCAGGTAAAACCACGCTTTTGAACATCATTAGCGGCTTTTACAAACCAACCGAGGGGGCGGTTCGCATTGGCGATCAGGATATCGCCGGCAAGCCGACCGACTTTGCCGCGCGCAATGGTATCGCGCGCACCTATCAGGCAACCCGTCTGTTTGAAAATATGTCAGTAATCGACAATGTCGTTGCCGGTATTTCGGTCGGACGTTTTGGCAAACCGTTCAGTGCGATTGCATCGGATACCAACCGCAACCATGCCGCAGGTCTTCTGGCATTTTGTGGCTATCACGGTGATGTTGATACCCGTGCGGGCGATCTGCCCCATGTGGATCGCAGACTGGTCGAGATCGCAAGATCGCTTGCGACCAAGCCCGGCGTGTTGTTGCTTGATGAACCGGCAGCGGGCCTGATGCATGCCGATAAGGTTGCACTTTCCAAATTGCTCCGCCGCTTGGCGGATGCCGGGATTACGGTGGTTCTGGTCGAACATGACATGGAAATGGTCATGGGTATTTCCGATCAGATTTTGGCGGTGGATGCCGGTACCCCGATCATCTTTGGCAACCCGAAAGAAGTGCAGAATGATCCACATGTGATCGCGGCTTATTTGGGTGATGGCGAAATGAAGGCCCGTCCGCGTCCGGTACCGTTTGAAGCCGGTGACTCACCCGTGATCGAAACGCTTCGTCTGACGGCGGGTTATGGTGCCGCCCCGGTTCTGCAATCGATTGATCTGAAAGTTCGACAGGGTGAAATGGTCGCATTGCTGGGTGCCAATGGTGCAGGCAAGTCGACCTTCCTGACCGCCCTTGCCGGTCTTTTGCGGCCGGTCAAAGGCACGATTGTTCTGAATAACGAATATATCCACGCCCTTGCCCCGCATCAGATTGTGGAACATGGGTTGGTGCTTGTGCCCGAAGGTCGTCAGGTCTTCCCGGAACTGACCGTGCGCGAAAACATCGAACTGGGTGCTTATAAGCAACCCAAACCGGTCAGTGCCGACGAGCTTGAAGGTATCCTGAAACGCTTCCCGCGGTTGCGTGATCGCATCAACAGCCCGGCAGGTCTTCTGTCTGGTGGCGAGCAGCAAATGATGGCAATCGCGCGTGGTCTGGTGGCCAAGCCAAAGGCGCTGTTGCTGGATGAACCATCCCTTGGTCTGGCACCTGCCATGGTCGAAGAACTTTACGCCATTTTGGGCGAGCTTCGCGATGACGGGGTGACGATCCTTTTGGTTGATCAGATGGCGACCATGGCGCTTTCGGTCGCGGATTACGCCTATGTCCTTGAACAGGGGCAGGTGGTTGCCGAAGGCAAGGCTGCTGACCTCAGGCAGGATGAACGCCTGATTGCCGCCTATCTTGGCGGGGCCGAGCAGGGCGATAAAAATCAAGAAAAGGTGGCCGTGAAACATGCTTGATTATCTGGTGAGGAACGCCTGCCTGCCCGGCAGTAAGACGCTTGTCGATCTTGCCGTGCAGGGTGGAAAAATCGTTGAAATCGCTAAGGCCATTTCGACCGATACGCCGGGCTTTGATGCGGGTGGGCATTTGATCAGCTGTGGTTTTGTTGAAAGCCATCTGCATCTTGATAAGGCCTGTATCCTTGATCGGGCCAAGAATGAAACCGGCACGCTTGCAGGTGCCATCAGTGCGGTGGCCAAAGCCAAAAGCGGCTTTACCGAGGATGATGTTTATCAGCGCGGCGCACGCGTCATTGAAAAGGCAATTACCGAGGGCACCAATGTCATCCGTACCCACGTTGAGATCGACCCGGGTATCGGTCTGGCCGGGTTTAACGCGGTCAAATGCCTGAAAGAAGACTACGCCTGGGCCATGGATATCGAGATTTGCGTGTTCCCGCAGGAAGGCCTTTTTAACTATCCCGGTACCGAGGAACTCCTGCGTGAGGCGTTGGAACATGGTGCAGATTTGTTGGGTGGGTGCCCATATATGGATACCGATCCAAACGGGCAAATCCTGCGTCTGTTTGAAATGGCGCGCGAATATGATGTCGATCTCGATTTCCATCTGGATTTCGATCTGGATGGCAGCTGGCGTCATCTTGATGAAGTCGCCAAACAATCAATTGCCTTTGGCTGGCAAGGTCGCGTGATGATCGGGCATGTAACCAAGCTGTCGGTGTTGCCCAAGCCCGAACTGGATGACACGATTGCCCTGATGCGTGATGCCGGGATTGGATTGACCGTACTTCCGGCAACCGATCTTTTCTTGACCGGGCGCGATCATGACCATTCGGTTCCGTGTGGTGTTGCCCCGGCGCATAAGCTTGCCGCGCATGGGGTGTGCTGCACGATTGCGACCAATAATGTGCTGAACCCGTTTACGCCATTTGGCGATTGTTCGCTGTCACGCATGGCGAACCTTTATGCCAATGTCAGTCAGCTTTCGACAGAAGCCGAACTTGAAAATTGCTTTGCCATGGTGGCAGACGCGCCGGCGAAACTTTTGGGACGGACCAACAAGATCGCGGTCGGTGAAGCTGCCAGTTTCATCATTCTACCGGCCAAAAGTCGGGCGCAGGTGGTATCGGAAATCAGTCGACCAATTTGGGGGATGAAGGACGGGCGGGTCACGTTTGAACATCCCGAAGCAAGGCTGTTTCGGCCATAAGTCATACAAATAAAAAAAGGGCAGCATCTCAGCTGCCCTTTTTGTCTGATGATTGTCTTCTGATCAGCTTTCGATCAGTTCCGGTTTGCGTTCGGCCTTGGTGTGCGCGCCCGGATCAAAGCAAACCGACATGCCGCCATTTGGCAAATGCGTCGGTGTGCAGGCCCAATCAAGGCGTTCACAAATCCGACGGACCAGCTGCAATCCAATGCCTTCGCCCTGCGGGGTGGTGCATTGGCCATTGCAGGTCAGGATGGTGTTTTCAACACAGACCTCGGTGCCGGTCAGAGTAATGGTGACCTGTCCCTTGGGCGTGTGTTGGAACGCATTGCGGATCAGGTTGGATACCACGATCATAAGGGCGGCACGCGATGTTGCGATTTCGGTTTCCCGGCTATCGGGGGTGAATTCGCAACTGACATGCTTGCCTTCGGTCAAATAGGAAAGATCGCTGATTTCCTGTTCGATAAAGGCACTGAAATTAATCGTTTCGGTCTGACCAAGCGGCGCATTTTCACGCCCCAGCCACAGCAACGTTTCAAGCAATTGCTGCATATTGCGGTTGGCACGTTTGATACGCGTCATCACGCGCGCCTGCGTCGCGTTCAGCGGACTTTTTTCCAGCAACTCGACATTGCCCGAAACGATGGTGACCGGTGTGCGCAGTTCGTGGCTGGCCTGGCGCAGGAATTCACGTTCACGCGCAACAAACTTATCGATCTGATCAACCGATCTATGTAGTTCGCGCGCGACGTCATTAAGCTCTTCAAACCCGAAATCCGGGATTTCTTCGCCCAATCGATCTGCGGTCAGATTGTTTGCCCAGTCTTGGAGATGTTCGGATGGTTCGGTCAGGCGTCTGCCAATGATCCACAGGAACCAGGCAAAGATACCAATGACAATCAGGGCAAAGGGAACCGAAAGCCATGCCAGCTTATGCAGGCGTTCAAAGAACACGCTGTCGCCATCGCCTGCGTGATAGGTCTGCAGGATCAGGATTTCACGCCCGTCTGCCAATTGATGCGGGAAGAGCAGAAAGATCGGGTTATCCGGGCTGCGCTCTGCCGCATGATTGTCGGTATTGAGATAAAGAAGCTCGTCGATCTTAAGATCGCTTGGCTTGGTATAGGCGCGTAGTTCAGCGGGAAGCGCATCGAAGTTTTCAAAGGTTTCGATGTTAAAGCCCTTGGGCAGCGGCGCGTCCGGATTACGCGCCAGCTGATCGTCATATTGTTCGGCAATCAGCTGAAGCTGAAAGGCAGCCACCATCCACTTGCCATAAAGCATGTAGACATTCAAAACAGCCGTATAAAGCACAAGCGTGACAACAAGACCGAGCAGCACATAATTGCGCACGAAGCGTGAGAAGGATCGGGTCTTGGGTGCGCAACAGGTATTCATAACGGCTACTCGCGAAGGGCCACGCCCTGGCCCGGAATGGTGTGAATCAGATTTTGCTCAAACGGTTTGTCGATCCGATGGCGCAATTTGTAAAGATGCGTTTTCAGCGCATTGGTATCGGGCGGATCCCCCTGCCAAAGCGCCATCGACAGGCGCGAACGGGTGACAACGCGTGGGCTGTTTTGCGCCAGAACTTCCAAAATCGTCCAACCCGTTGGCGATACACTGATATTTTGACCAGCCCGGATCACCGAACGGTTTTCAAAATCAATGCGAAGGTCACCAAGGGCGAAGCGCTTTACCTCGCCACTGCGTCTGCGTGAGAGAACGCGGGTACGCAAAAGAAGTTCTTCAAGCTCGAACGGTTTGACCAGATAGTCATCCGCACCGGCATGGAAACCTTCGATCTTGTCATCAAGCGTATCGCGCGCGGTCAGCATCAAAACCGGAGTGTCGATCCCTTCATCGCGCAGCGCCTTGCAAATGCTGATGCCATCGCGGAACGGTAGCATCAGATCAAGCAGGATGACGTCATACTCGCCCGTCAGCGCCATCTGATAGGCGGTTTCTCCATCATAGGCATGGTCGCATTCAACGCCTTCGATCGTCAGATAGTCACTGACGGTGGCGGCGATATCCATATTGTCCTCGACCAGAAGGACCATGATGTTGGCGGTTGCTTTCATTCACGTCATCTCGTTTTGCGCGACTGCTTCAGCATGCCGCAATTTGTTCAACAGGTCAGCCGGAAACACCCGGCTTCTCCGTTTGGCGCTAGGCCGGTTGGTGTGTCACCTTCGCAAGATCATCCCAGGTGTCGATATCAAGGGCTGCATTGGGAAGATCAATCGCGATCAAGTTGCCTTTGTGGCTATTGATGATCTTGCGTGCGCCAATCGGCCCGGAAAGCGCGCGCAAATCATCAAAGGAAGCCTTCGGGAACAATGCTGGCACACCCAAGCCGTCGGCATGGCGGGTTGCGACAATCTGCGTGCCGTCAAAGGCAGCAATCAGTTGGTCGTAATCGCTATCAGTCAGATTGATCTGATCGCAAAGGGCAATCAAAACCCCGTCATAGCCATCCTTGTTCATGACCGTCTTCATGCCACATGCAATAGAGCTTCCCATGCCGGTTGCCCAATTGTCATTGGTGATGATGGTGATCTCCTTGCCCAGAACCGGCGCGATTTCATCACCATAGGCACCCAGAACAACAATGATGTCTGATGCGGGCAGGTGGGAAAGGGCATCAAGGGCGCAACAGATCATGGGTTTGCCATTGATATCGGCAAGCTGCTTGCGCCCGCCAAAACGCTCACTTTCCCCAGCCGCCAGAAGAAGGATGGCGAGGTTTGGTTTGGGGATGTCTGTGCGCGTCGTCATGGTCAAGGTCAATGTGAGTGTCGTATCATTCGGCGGCTTGCGCCAAGGCCGGAGCAGCGGATTGTTTAAACAGGGCCGTATGAATGCCCGATAGCATTGAAAGGGCAATGCTTTCAGGCAATTGGCCGCCAATATCCAAACCCGCCGGGCTTGAAATATCAAAGGCCAAATCGTCACGGCAAATTCCGGCCTGGTTTAGTACATCACGGAACCGATGGCGCGGACCAAGGGCGGACAGATGTTTGATCGGGGCATTGCGCAGGGTCGCAAGGGCGGCTGCATCCATGCTGACCGCATGCGCCATCAGGATCACGGCATCGACCTTGTGCGCGGTAACGTAGGTTGCAAGATCACGATCAATCTTGCGCAGGATCGTACCCGCCGTCGGGAAATGTTCGGCCCTGGCATTGGCCGGGCGCGGATCGACAAGCGTTGTCTGCCAGCCCATCTGATGGGCAATGCCAATCACCGGGCGGGCATCAATGCCGCCACCGACGACCAGAATATGCGGTTCGGGCTGAATGGTCGTGACCAGCCAGTTGCCGTCTTCGCGGTTTTCGATATGAGCCGGGCGTTGGCCATGCACCATGCCGGGCTCGAAATAGCCTTCGACCGCGTCGATTTTTTGGAAATAGATGCCGCTCTGGCGTTTGGTCAGGGCGTCGTAAAGATCGCCCAAGCCCAGATCATTCTCGGCACTAAGCGGTTGAAGCATAATATAGACCGTGCCGCCGCAGCCCACTCCAAGTTTGAAGGACAGATCATCTTCGTCATTGCCGTCATAAGTCAGCATGACCGGACGACCGGTGATCATGGCGCGCCGTGCATTGCGGATGATATCGGCTTCAAGACAACCGCCGCTCAGTAGTCCGAATTGTTGTCCGTGACCATTGATCAGCATCATCGCACCAGCCTTGCGATAGGCAGAACCGTCGGTGCGATAGACCGTACCCAGCACCCATTCGGTGCTGTCGCGGTTTTCCTGCCATGCGCCGAGCATTGCGGAAAGTTGGTTGGTCATATTCCTGGCCCTTTCAACAAAAGGGTAACTGCCCGGGAAACCACGGGGTCGGGGGAAGGGGAAAAAATGATCCCCCGGGCAGTATGCCTTACACGAAGTCGAAACCAGCTTTGGTCATGGGAAGATCCATGATCCGTGTTCCGGTCTGAGCAAAGATCGCATTGGCCACGGCCGGACCCGTCGGGGGTACGCCCGGTTCGCCAACACCGGTTGGTGCACCGTTCGAAGAAACGATGGCGACTTCGACTTCTGGCATTTCGTGATTACGAAGCATCTCGTAATCCGGGAAGTTGTACTGATCGACCTCACCGTCGGTCAGGGTGATCTCGTTGCGATAGATCGCGGACAGGGCAAAGCCAGCCCCGCCTTCCATCTGCGCACGGATGACATCGGGGTTCACGGCAACACCGCATTCAACAGCCATGAACAGCTTGTTCACATGTACGCTTGTGTCATCGACCGTGACGTCTGCAACAACCGCGACACAGGTATTGAACGAGAAGTGGGCCGCAAAGCCGCGCTTGTCGCCTTCTTTCCAACCGGAAATCTCGTGGACAAGTTTGATGGCTTCGATCATACGGGCTTGATTGGCGTTGGATGCATCCAGCATCGAAAGACGCATTTCAATCGGGTCCTGGCCGGTTTCGGTCGCGACCATATCCATCAGGCTTTCCATCACGAAGCCGGTATGGGTGTGGCCAACCGAACGCCACCAGTTGATCGGAACGGCGGTTTCAAAGTCGCTCAGGCCAATGCCAAAATTCGGCACGTTATAAAGGCTTTCAGCCACCCCTTCGACCGAGGTCGGATCAACATCGCCCTGCACCATGGCAGCAAAGGGCGTGCCTTTGACGATGGATTTGGTGGCAATGCGGTGATCCCAACCAGTGATCTTGCCATCTGCATCAAGGCCGATCTTGGCGCGGTGGGCCGACATCGGGCGATAATAGCCACCCTTGATATCGTCTTCACGGCTCCAGACCAGTTTGACCGGAACCTTTTTGCCCGAAACGGCAAAGGCCATGGCAGCTTCGGCATTATAATCCGATGTCGCATTGGCACGACGGCCGTAGGAGCCACCGGCATAAAGCGTTTTGACTTCAACCTGGGCAGGTTCAAGACCAAGGATCGCTGCAACGGTCGGGCGGGTAAAGGTCGGGAACTGGCAACCATCATGAACGCGAACGCCAAAGTCGGTAGGCTCGATTGTGCAGTTTTCCGGTTCCAGCGGCGTATGTGCCAGGAACGGGAAGGTGAATTCTGCATCAATGGTTTTCGCCGCACCGTCAAGAAGCGGTGCAACAGATGCAAGCGGTGTCTCGTGGCTGGCATCAAAGGCCGGGCTATCAAGCATCGCGCGATGATCATCCATCATCTGATCGCTGCTGCGTGTTTCAGCCGAGCTGAAATCCCATTCAACCGACAGGGCATCACGCGCCTGGAATGCAGCCCAGGTGTTTTTGCCAAAGGCAACCACACCGGCCTTGTTCGGAAGCGTCTGGGCGGCGATGAAACCACCGACTTCCTTGGCCGAACTGTCATCAAACGAGACAACCGTGCCACCGAATTTCGGGCTGCGCAGGATGGCGGCATAGATCATGCCGGGCAGATTGACATCCATGGCAAACATGGCCGTGCCAGTGGTTTTACCGGAATTGTCAACGCGGTGCAGTTTTTCACTGCCGATCAGTTTGAATTGATCCGGGGTTTTAACAGTTGGCTTTTCGACCGCTTCCATTGTTGACGCAGTGGCAACAAACTCACCGAAATGGCCGGATTTGGAACCCGATTTGACCACACCGTTTTCAACGGTGATCGATGCCGCGTCCACGCCCCAGCTATCAGCAGCAGCACGCACCAGAAGATCACGCGCAGCAGCACCGGCTTCGCGATACTGCATAAACGAGTTGGCGATCGAGGTCGAACCACCCGTCCCCTGCGCGCCAAAGAACAGGTTCTTATAGCGTTCAACATCGGCCGGTGCGAAATCGATCTGGATGCTATCCCAATCAGCATCGAGTTCTTCAGCGACCAGCGTGGTCAGGCCGGTGGTTGTGCCTTGACCCATTTCGAAATGTTTGATGATGACCGTGACGACACCGTTTGAGTCGATTTTGACAAACGGGTTCATGTCAGTGGCAGCTGCGGCCATATCGCCAGCAGCAAGGACACCCTTGGCATTCAAACCGACCAGAAGGGCGGTTGTGCCCGCAGCCGTTCCCTTAAGGAAGCCGCGACGTGATACATTGATGGTCATGGCTTAGGCCTCCAGCTTTTCAGATGCGAGCTTGACGGCTTCGTTGATGCGCACATAGGTCACACAGCGGCAGGCATTGCCATACATGTAATCCTTGATTTCCTCATCGGTCGGCTTGGGGTTTTCGGTCAGAAGACCGATGGCCGACATGATCTGACCGGACTGGCACCAGCCGCACTGCACCACATCTTTTTCCTGCCATGCGGCCTGAACTGCCTTGGCAACCTTGTCGGTAGCGCCTTCGATGGTGGTGATTTCGGTATCAACCGCATCTTCGACAAAGGTCTGGCAGGAACGGGTCGGGTAACCGTCCACATGCACGGTGCAGGCACCACAATAGGCAACGCCACAACCGAATTTCGTGCCGGTAAGTTGCAGTTCGTCGCGCAAAACCCAAAGCAGCGGGGTGCCGGGTTCGGCATCAACGGTACGGGACTCTCCATTGATCTTAAGCTGATATTGCATGACCGCCTCATCTCTCTCTTGGCTTGTTATGCCTGATCATCGCCCAGGGTCAGGTAACCAAGCGGTAAACGCCCAAAGCGCGTGGTTTGGTGCAGAAGTGATGGCGATGGTCCTGCCATCAGATCGGCTGGTCGCAGGGCTTATATGGGCAGTTTGCCAAGGGATTTAAGGTGTGCGGATGGCGTGTCAGACATCGCTGTCTTACGGCGTATGGCATCTAGCGGCAGGGACCTGTGCGATGACATTTTCGTGAAGCAGAGCAAAACAAAAAGCCTGCCGGTGCATGGGACACCGACAGGCTTTTAAGGTTGGTCTGTCAAGTGGGGCGCCTTCAGACCATTTCGTTGGGGGAGGAATTATTTCGGCAGGTGGCCATGTTCGCAGGCGAATTCTACGTCCTTGCGGGCAATGCCGATGTCTTCAAGCACTTCGCGCGGGGCATTGCGAAGCATTTCCGCGTCACGGGCGACCTTATAGGCCAGCGCCCATTTGCGCGGGAAAAGGACGAGCCAGCGCCAGATGGTTACGCCTGATACCGGCGCTACATTGGTGGTGGCGACGAGGGATACATTTGTAAACTGTGCTGGCATGATGCTGGCTCGCTAGTTTGTTTGCTAATAAGGAGTTCAAGTTTCCTTCGAACCCACAAACAATTTACGCCTCGCTTCTGTGAAACGGCGCGCAAAGTTCGCAAATCCGTGCGAGATTTTCGCAAAGAATCTGCAAAAACGATTTTCTTTCGCTGGCGCGTTCCGTCATGTTTGGGTACAGGGTGTTACATCATCGTTTGGGATATTGGACCTTGGCGGAACTCGATAAATTTGATTATCGCCTGCTTGAGCTGTTGCAGGAAAACAGTCGCCTGACAGGCAATGAGCTGGCCGAGAAGGTCGGGCTTTCGTCTGCGGCATGTTTGCGTCGTGTGCAGCGCCTGCGCGAGACCGGCGTGATTGAACGCGATGTTGCGATTGTCTCACCCAAGGTGTTTGGCAAGAAGATGATGGTGATCGTGCTTCTGACCATGGAGCGCGACCGACCCGATCGTTACATGCTGATGCGCGAAGAGTTTGCCCAGATGCCCGAAGTGGTACAATGCCATCACGTGACCGGCGCGCATGATTTTGTCCTGCGCATTCAGGTCAGCGACATGGAAGAATACAGCGCCTTTGTCGACCGGGTGTTTCATCAGCCCTATATCAAGCGCTATGAAAGCCTTGCGGTCCTTGGGTCGCTGAAATGAAAAATGGCGGGGAAATCCCCGCCATTTTCTTTATCTGCTTATGCGCGGCGTCGACTTAGGAAAAGTCGAGCGCGCGGTCGCCATCGGCATCCTTGATGCGGGTCGGAAGACCCATGCCGTTCAGCAAGTTCAGGAACGGTTTGGCTGGCAGGTCTTCGACGTTTGCCATCTTCTTCACATCCCATTCGCCCGTTGCGATCAGCATTGCTGCTGCGACCGGCGGAACACCAGCGGTATAGGAAATGCCCTGGCTGCCGACTTCGTTGTAGGCATCCTTGTGATCAGCCACGTTATAGATCAGGACTTCGGTTTCCTTGCCGTCTTTGGTGCCCTTGACCAGATCACCAATGCAGGTCTTGCCGGTATAGTCCGGTGCAAGTGAACTCGGGTCGGGCAGGCAGGCCTTAACGACCTTAAGCGGCACAACTTCAAGACCCTCGGCGGTCGTGACCGGCTTTTCAGACAGAAGGCCGATATTTTTCAGAACCGTGAAGACATTGACGTAGTGATCGCCAAAGCCCATCCAGAAACGCACATTCGGAACGTCAAGGTTCTGGGACAGGGAATGAACTTCGTCATGACCGGTCATGAAGGTCTGGCTTTCGCCGACAACCGGCATGTCCCAGATCTTTTTGACTTCGAACATCTTGTTCGACTGCCACTTGCTGTCCTGCCAGGAATAAACCGTGCCGGTAAATTCGCGGAAGTTGATTTCCGGATCGAAGTTGGTGGCAAAGTATTTGCCGTGGCTGCCAGCATTGATGTCGATGATGTCGATCGAGTCAATCTTGTCGAAGTAATCTTCAACAGCAAGTTTGGCATAGGCGTTCACAACGCCCGGATCGAAACCAACGCCGAGGATCGCGGTCGTGCCAGCGGCTTCGCATTCTTCGCGGCGCTTCCATTCATAGTTTGCGTACCATGGCGGGTTTTCGCAAATCTTGTCCTGCTCTTCATGGATCGCGGTGTCGAGATAGGCAACACCGGTTTTGATGCAGGCCGACATGACCGGCATGTTGATGAAGGCAGAGCCGACATTGATGACGATCTCGACACCGGTCTTTTCGATCAGGGCAGCAGTTGCATCAACATCCGTTGCATCCAGAGCATGACCTTCAAGAACGCCCGGGTTCTTCAGGTTTTTCTTTTCATGGATACTGTCGATGATTGCCTGGCACTTGGCAGCCGTACGCGATGCGATATGAATATCGCCCAGTACGTCATTATGCTGCGCACATTTATGTGCCACTACCTGTGCGACGCCACCTGCGCCGATAATCAGAACATTCTTTTTCATGTCGGGCCAAAAACTCCCTTGTTTTGAGAGGTGGGGATATCAATTTCCCCGGTTCGCTATGAAAAGTGCGCTTTCGATTTACGAAAGGCTCGAAACGTAGTCATCAAAAGTGAACTCGCGAATAACGCGTTCAGTTCCGTCCAGTTCCCGGATCACGATGGACGGCATGCCGACACCGTTAAACCAGTTCTTCTTGACCATGGTGTAGCCAGCCGCATCCTGAATGGAGATACGGTCGCCTACCTTGATCTCGTTTTCGAAATCAAATTCGCCAAAAACGTCGCCAGCAAGGCATGACTTGCCGCAAATCATGTAGTGGTGATCACCCGTGTTCGGCAGCACCTTGGCATTTTCGCGATAGATCAGAAGATCAAGCATGTGTGCCTCGATCGAGCTATCAACGATGGCAAGGTTTTTGCCGTTAAACAGGGTATCAAGCACGGTGACCTCAAGGGTCGTGCTTTTCGTGATCGAAGCTTCGCCCGGCTCAAGATAAACCTGCACGCCGAATTTCTCGGCAAACGCCTTAAGGCGCGCACAGAATTTATCGAGCGGATAGTTTTCACCGGTGAAATGGATACCGCCGCCAAGGCTGACCCATTCAACGCGTGACAGAAGCGATCCAAACTTTTCTTCGATATTGCCCAGCATCTGATCAAACAGATCAAAGTCGGCATTTTCGCAGTTATTGTGGATCATAAAGCCGGAAATACGATCCATCACCGCTTCGACCTTGGTGACATCCCATTCACCCAGACGCGAGAACGGACGTGCCGGATCGGCCAGATCAAAACTAGATGTCGATACCTGCGGGTTCAGACGAAGACCGCGCACAATACCCGATGCCTGATCGGCAAAACGGGTCAGCTGGCTGATCGAGTTGAAGATGATCTTGTCCGCATTTTCGATAACTTCGGCAATCTCGTCATCGGAATAGGCCACGCTATAGGCATGGGTTTCCTTGCCGAATTTCTTGCGGCCAAGTTTCACCTCATGAAGCGACGAGGACGTCGTGCCATCCATATATTCCGACATGAAGTCAAAGACCGACCAGGTCGCAAAGCATTTAAGGGCAAGCAGCGCCTTGGCACCGGAATGTTCGCGCACATAGGCGATCTTTTCCATGTTGCTTAGCAGCTTGGACTTATCGATCAAATAATAGGGCGTTGCGGGCATAGGCGGCTCTCTACAACTATGTCACGGGGATTTGCGAAGAAATCGGATCGGCGTCAAACGCCTGTTTTCCGGGTTTGGCAGCAGTCAGAAGACTAATGGGACGCGATGGGCGACTAGTGATCAGCCTGACGGTGCGTCATCCAATAGACAGAGACAGATAAACTGTATTCATTCATCACTTCATCTCCATCCGTTTGGGTTGCCAAAGACGGTCACGTTTATAAGTCATGACCGTACGCGATCTTACGTATCTGCCGCGACCCAATAGCAGCGGGGGGCAGGGCGGTCAATACTGCAATGACCCTTATGTAATGCGATTTCGCTGTTACATGCATGTTGTGGTTTCGTGACGCTTTGATCTGGCGACCATCGCATTGATTTTGGTTTGTAATTCACCATCTGTTCAATATGGGCGAGCGCTTGGAAAAACATGCTCGTTCTGGCGGTAAACACGCCCCAATTGACTGTTGAGTGTGACACTTAAACCACTGGAATTCAATGATTCGGCCTTTGGAAGCATTCCATGGCTGGATCAAAAGCCGGACTTGAACGTTGGGGTGGTAAGGATAATGAAAGACGGAGGGGGCCATGTCACCTGCACCGGTCAGTGTAGATCATCTTGCTTTTCCGACCCGCGATCTGGAAGCCACCGATCATTTTTATTCCAAGGTGGTGGGCGCGAAACTTGTTCATGCCGAAAGCGGCTATAGCCCGTCTTGGAAAAGCGATTATTTGCTGATTACCTATGCGTTGCCTGATGGCACGCGGTTATCCTTCTTTGACTGGCCAGCAGATACCGGTCCTTATCCCGACGATCCCGAAATGCCCGATGATGTGTTTCACATTGGCCTTCGCTGCGAAGCGGCGCGCGATGTGATTGCCTGGCAAAACCATCTGTTCCAGCACAAGGTTGTCTATCATAACGAGGATGATGGCGTTTCCAGACGCCTGTTTATCCGCGATCCCAATGGCATCCGGTTTGAGATCTTTGCATCCGATACGGCAAAGTCCCGTAACGATCACGAGGACAAAGCCCGTGCGGTTGTCGGCGAATGGCGCAAGATAGCTGGAGGCTGATCAGCTTTTCGGGCAGGGACCACTGCTTTGACGGATAATCAGTTCGGTCGGAACGATCACGGGACCATTGTCGCGTGGCTCAAGCGGTCCCTTTGCCCCCAAACGATCCAATAGCAAGGTAATCGCCTGTTCGCCCAGTCGGCGGCGTGGTTGACGCACCGTTGTGATGGGCGGGTCATAGGCCGCGGCATGGGGGATATCGTCAAAACCAACGACAGAAACATCTTCGGGGATGCGAAGGCCATATTCCTTGGCGGCAACAATCACACCGATCGCCATGCCGTCACTGGCACAGAAAACTGCGGTGGGGCGCGTTTTTGCATCACCCAGCAATGCGCGGCCTGCTGCAATCCCGGAATCAATTGAAAAGTCACCGCGATAAATCAGGTTCTGATCAATATCGATCCCGGCGGTGGTTAGCGCCCGGCGATACCCTGCGACACGGTCGGTTGTCAGGATGTTGCCAGACGGGCCGCTGACATGGGCGATACGCGTGTGACCCAGATCAGTCAAATGACGGGTGGCGATAAAGGATGCCTCGTCATTATCAATGATCACGGTCGGCAATGCGCAGCCCGGAATGCGTTCACAGGCAATCACCACGGGTGGTGTTGCATTGGCCGGTGCATTGGCAAGCGGGGCTGGCAAACGACCATTAAGCAAAATCATCGCATCGGCCTGGTTGCTGCGCAGATAGGCCGCATAGGTTGCTTCGCGTTCGGGATCGTTTTGCGTATCACCGATCAAAACGTTATAGCCCGCCTGACTGGCACCTTTTTCAATTCCTGACAGGATCGCTGAAAAGAAAGGGTTTCCGATATCGGGAACCAGCAAAAGGATCATGCCAGAACGGTTCAAACGCAGGTTTCTGGCCATGACATTGGCGGTATAGCCGGTCGCGGCGATCGCCGTTTGCACTTTTTCCCGGGTGGTTTCGGACACCACATCGGGTTTGTGCAAGGCCCGGCTGACAGTGGCGATAGACACCCCTGCATGGCGGGCAACATCTTCAATCGTCGCGATTTTTTCACTCATGCTTCTTCCTACTCCGCCGGTCACAAGCTGTCCAGCGGCATTCACTGCGCTTCATTAAGGAGTGATTTTGGTCACTTAATCGAAAATGTAAAGGTTTACATTCAAAATGAAAACGTTTACACATGAGTCAATAAGCAGTGGATCGCAAGAAATGCGACGCTAGGGAGGATAAATTCATGACGGATGCGGCCGTTCACGCCGTTAATCCCGATCAGCAGGCGCGCATTCGCCTGTCCGGTCGGCAGATTTGCAAGTCATTTGGATCGGCGCAGGTGCTGTTTGATGTTTCCATCGATCTGCATGCGGGCGAGGTCCATGCCCTTTTGGGTGAAAATGGCGCGGGTAAATCGACGCTTGTGAAAATCCTGTCTGGATATCATCAGCCCACCAGTGGCGAGCTGATCCTTGATCAATCTGCTGTCAGCTTTGAAGACAGTGAAGTCGGTGAAAACCACGGCGTCATTCTGATCCATCAGGAACTGAACCTTGCCGAACAGCTGACCGTTGAAGAAAACATCTTCTTGGGTCGCGAGATCAAACGCGGCTGGTTCCTTGATAAAACTGCAATGCGCGCAGAAGCCCGCAAGCTTCTTGATCAGCTGCAATGCGATGTCGACCCGAAAACCCGCATTCGTGACTTGTCAGTTTCCGACCGCCAGATGGTCGAAATTGCCAAGGCGCTGTCAAAAAAGGCCGACATCCTGATTTTGGATGAACCGACCGCGGTTCTTACCGGGCGCGAAGTTGATATCCTGTTTGATCAGATCAGGCGGCTTCGCGAACAGGGTGTGGCGATCCTTTATATTTCCCACAAGCTTGATGAGATCAAAGCCATTGCCGACCGTGTCACAGTGCTGCGCGATGGCCGCCACATAACCACCCAGCCGGTCGTTGATCTTGAAAAGGATGACATGGCACGTCTGATGGTCGGGCGTGACATCAAGCAGATGTTCCCCGAACGCGATGATGTGCAGGCATCTGACATCGCCCTCTCGGTACGCAATGTATCGGTCGATGGGCAGGTGCGTGACGCCAGCTTTGATCTGCGCCGTGGCGAGGTTCTTGGTTTTGCCGGGATTGTTGGCGCCGGACGTACCGCATTGATGGAAGCCATCATTGGTCTGCGCGAACGGAGTTCTGGCGAGATTGCGCGCAACGGGGACGCTGTTCAGATCAATAGTCTTCAGGATGCGAAGAAGTGCGGCATCGCCTATCTGACCAAAGACCGCAAGGGTAGTGGATTGCTGCTGAATATGGATATGCGGCCCAATCTGACTTTGCTGGCATTGGAAAAGTTCGGGCGCGTCATCATTGATCGCAAGGCCGAAGAAGCCGCTCTTGCATCGGCGATTGAGGCGTTTGATATCCGTGCGGCTGATCCGAAAACCAAGGTCGGTGATTTTTCCGGTGGCAATCAGCAGAAGCTTTTGCTGGCCAAGGTCATGGAAACCGACCCGGAAGTTGTTATCATCGACGAGCCGACGCGCGGCATCGATATCGGCACCAAAAGCCAGATTTATCATTTCATCGGCGATCTTACCAAGCAGGGTAAATCCGTCATTCTCCTGTCTTCGGAAATGCCCGAAATGCTTGGCCTGTCTGATCGCATCGCGGTCATGGCAGCGGGCGTGATTACCGGCATTCTCGAAGGAAACGACCGCAACGAACATGAAATCATGCGGCATGCGACAGGAATTTCAGGCAAGCAGGGAGTGTCTGTTCATGAGTAGCCTTGAGCGAACCCAGCCATCATCGTCATCGGGCGGGTTTAGCATCGACTTCAAAGCATTGGGGCCGTTTCTTGCCCTGGTTGGTTTGTTCGTGCTGGGAACGGCGATCAATGAAGCGTTCCTGAGTGGCGGCAACCTTGCCAACATTTTCACCCGTGCGGCCTTTATCGGTATCATCGCGGTCGGTGCGACCTTTGTCATTACCGCAGGCGGGATTGATCTTTCGGTTGGCTCGATGGCGGCCTTTATTTCCGGTGCGATGATTGTCGTGATGAACACGCTGGTCGCGACACTCGGCGCTGGCATCGAAACGGTTCTGATCGGTGTGTTGCTCAGCATTGTTTTGGGTGTTGGTGCCGGGGCGATCAACGGTCTGGTCAGCACCAAGGGCAAGATCGAAGCGTTTATCGTGACGCTCGGCACCATGGGTATTTATCGATCGCTTGTGACCTATATGGCCGATGGCGGGACCCTGTCGCTTGATTTTGAAATGCGTGGTGTCTATCGCCCGGTCTATTACGGCGATGTGCTGGGTATTCCGGTGCCGGTATTGGTGTTCTTTGCCGTTGCGGTCGCAGGCTATGTGTTGCTTAACATGACGCCGTTTGGCCGGAAATGCTTCGCCATTGGTTCGAACGAACAGGTTGCGCGCTATTCGGCGATCCATGTCGATCGCATCAAGACACTGACCTATGTAATTCAGGGTCTATGTGTTTCGCTTGCGACCATTATTTATGTTCCGCGCCTTGGCTCTGCCTCAAGCTCGACAGGGGTTTTGTGGGAACTTGAAGCCATCGCAGCCGTGATCATTGGCGGCACTATGCTGAAGGGCGGCTATGGCCGCATCTGGGGCACGGTTGTCGGGGCGATCATGCTGACCACGATTGGCAATATTCTGAATTTGACGGATGCGATCAGCAATTATCTGAACGGAGCGGTTCAGGGTCTGATCATCATCGTTGCCGTCTTCCTGCAGCGCGGGGATTGGCGACGCAAAAAGAGCAAATAACCGGCGATCAACGACCGGGGTGAATGTGAAAACGCATCATTTTTTGATCAGGAGGAAACGTTAATGAAAACGTTTACAAAATATCTGGGGGCTGCCTGTGTCTTGGGCCTTGGACTTGCGTCAACGGGGGCATTTGCCGCTGACAAAATCAAAATCGGGGTTTCGATCCCGGCTGCAACCCATGGCTGGGCAGGTGGTCTGAACTGGCATGCCGAACAGGCTGAAAAGCGTATCGAGGCTACTTATCCGAATATCGACGTGATTGTGGTCAGTGCGAATGGTGCATCTGAACAGGCCAACGATCTTGAAGATCTGGTATCGGTTCAGGATATCGACGCGCTTGTCGTTCTGCCGTTTGAATCCGATCCGCTGACCGTACCAGTCCAGCAGGTCAAACAGGCTGGCAAGTTTGTCACAGTTGTTGACCGTGGTCTTTCGATCCCGGGCATCGAGGACGTCTATGTTGCCGGTAACAACCCGGAACTGGGTCGTGTATCGGGTGAATATATCCGTGATCGTCTGAATGACAGCGGCAAAATCGTTGTTCTGCGTGGCATTCCGACCACGGTTGATACCGAACGTGTGGATGCGTTTGTCGATACCCTTGACGGGTCGAAAATCGAAATCCTTGATATGAAGCATGCCAACTGGAACCGCGATGACGGCTATGAAGTGATGCAGGACTTCCTGTCACGCTTCCCGAAAATTGATGCGGTCTGGGCACAGGATGATGATATCGCGCTTGGCGTGATCGAAGCTGTTAAACAGGCTGATCGAACCGATGAGATGTTCATCGTGGGTGGTGCTGGCATGAAAGACATCATCAAACGCGTGATGGATGGTGATGAACTGACCCCGATTGATGTTCTTTATCCGCCGGCAATGATTGCAACGGCAATCGACATCACGGTGATGAAGTTTACGTCCAATGCGCCGGTCGAAGGCCGTTACATCCTGGGTGCGACCGTTGTTACCCAGGAAAATGCACAGAACTTCTATTTCCCAGATAGCCCGTTCTAATTGGTCTTTGGTTGGGACCAGCATCTTTTGCGTCGGGCGGTGCCCGCCCGACGCAGCCATTTTCCACCGAAACTCCACCGATATCCATCAGGACGCAGTCAAAGAGGTCTGAGATGAAAACGCTTAAGGGACCGGCGATCTTTCTTGCACAATTTGCAGGCGACGAGCCCCCGTTCGACAATCTTGATTCCATTGGTCGCTGGGCGGCGTCACTTGGATATAAGGGGGTGCAAATCCCAAGTTGGGACAAGCGCCTGTTTGATGTGGAAAAGGCTGCAAGCAGCAAAGACTACTGCGACGAAATTACCGGAACTCTTGCCCAGCATGGCGTGCAGGTGACCGAGCTTTCCACCCATCTTCAGGGTCAGCTTGTTGCGGTTCATCCGGCCTATGATGAAATGTTTGATGGCTTTGCCGCGCCCGAAGTGCGGGGCAATCCCAAAGCCCGTCAGGAATGGGCGGTTAATCAGGTCAAGGCCGCGATCAAGGCGTCAAATCATATGGGCATTAATGCGCATGCGACCTTCTCGGGCGCGCTTGCCTGGCCCTATGTCTATCCGTGGCCGCAACGTCCGGCCGGGCTGGTTGAAGCGGCCTTTGACGAGCTTGCCAAACGCTGGACACCTATCCTGAACGCGGCCGAAGATGCAGGCGTTGACGTTTGTTATGAAATCCATCCGGGTGAAGACCTGTTTGATGGTGCGACATTCGAGATGTTTTTGGAGCGCGTGAACAATCATGCACGCGCCAACATCTTGTATGATCCGAGCCATTTTGTGCTTCAGCAGCTTGATTATCTTGATTTTATCGATATTTACGCTGATCGTATCCGCATGTTCCACGTCAAGGATGCCGAGTTCAATCCGACCGGACGCCAAGGCGTCTATTCCGGCTATCAAAGCTGGGTCAACCGGGCGGGTCGGTTCAGATCGCTTGGCGATGGGCAGGTTGATTTTGGCGCTATTTTCTCAAAGCTTGCGGCCATTGATTTTGATGGCTGGGCCGTGCTGGAATGGGAATGTGCCCTGAAACATCCCGAAGACGGTGCCCGCGAAGGTGCTGAATTTATTAAGAACCACATCATTCGCGTGACCGAAAAGGCCTTTGATGATTTTGCCGATGGCGGCACGGACGAGGCGGCCAATCGCCGTATCCTTGGCCTGGATTGATCAAAGTCTCTTAAGTTACGCAGCCTAAAAACAGTCAAAGACATCTGGAGACAGACATGAGCAATCCTTCCACCCCCGGTCGTCGCATCCGCCTTGGCATGGTTGGTGGCGGGCAAGGGGCCTTTATCGGTGCGGTGCATCGCATCGCCGCCCGGCTTGATGACCGTTATGAATTGGTCGCGGGTGCACTTTCATCCAAACCCGATGTTGCTGCTGCGTCCGCAGCCGAATTGTTCATCGCACCTGATCGCAGCTATGACAGTTTCGAAGCCATGGCACGTGCTGAAGCCGACCGTGAAGACGGCATTGATGTTTGCGCGATTGTCACGCCGAACCATCTACATTTCCCGGCAACCATGGCGATGCTTGATGCCGGTATTCACGTGATCTGTGACAAGCCGCTCTGCCTGACCGTGGACGAGGCTGAGCAAATCCAGAAAAAGGTCGAACAGACCGGATTGCTATTTGCGCTTACGCATAATTACACCGCCTATCCGATGGTGCGCGAAGCCCGCAAAATGGTTGCCGATGGCAAGCTTGGTGATATCCGACTGGTTCAGGTCGAATATCCGCAGGGCTGGATGGCGACGCGTGTTGAAGACACCGATAACAAACAGGCCGGTTGGCGTGCCGATCCGGCAAAGGCAGGCATGGGCGGCGCACTTGGCGATATCGGCACCCACGCACATAACTTGGCCGAGTTCGTTTCGGGGCTTGAGATCAGCGAACTATGTGCGGATGTCGATGCCATCGTTAAGGGCCGCAAGCTTGATGACAATGTGCAGATCTTGCTGCGTTATGAAAACGGCGCGCGTGGCATGCTTTGGGCAAGCCAGGTTGCAGTTGGCCATGAAAACGGTCTGCGCCTGCGCGTTTATGGTGACAAGGGCGGGATCGAATGGGCGCAGGAACATCCCAACCATCTGCACTTCCGTCCACTTGATGGCCGCCCGGAATTAATGACGCGCGGTGGTGCGGGCATTGGTGCCGAAGGCCTTCGGGGCGTGCGCGTTCCGCCGGGGCATCCGGAAGGCTATCTGGAAGGTTTTGCCAACCTTTACACCGATTTCGCCGATCAGCTGATCGCCCATATCAGCGGCACGGCGCCGGATCCGGCATCGCTTCTGGTGCCGGGCGTGATCGAGGGCCTTAAGGGTATGAAATTTGTTGAGGCCGTCGTTCGGTCCGGCCGGGACGGGGCCGTTTGGGTCAAAATGTGATCAATCTTCATATTCGGGAAATCTGGGGATTTCCGGGCATGAGAAGACAACATTGAAACGGTTCTTCCCGACCGACGTCTTGTCGGCCGTATTGCCGCTGCCTTTTGGGCAGCGGCTTTTTTTATCGCTCAGCTTTTGACGAATTCCTTGCCATCAATGGTCAGGACCCGACCATTAAAGGTGCAGCGCGCACTACCATTCGGGATGGATGTTCGCTGCAAGACGGCGCCGGAACCGGCATCGGAATAGATGCCCTCACCGTAATCAAAACTGATGCTGTCGGGCGACGTGTTGAAATAGAAATCGATATCAAACTGATATTCGCTGCCATAGGTACGCTGACGGAAATGACCACTGCCGCTGCCTGATCCATTCATCGTGTATTGGGTCAAGTTGCCATCTGCCGAAAAGGTGCCGGTCGCTGTGGTGCAATCATCTGCTTTCTTGGGGGCTGCGGCTTCACGTGCGGCTTGCTCAGTTGCGGCGAATTCGCGTGCCTCGGCAAGAGCTTGGCGGGCAGCCTGTTCTTCGAGCTTCTTGTTTTCAAGTCGTTGGCGTTCAAGTTCAACAAGCCGTTTTTCTTCTGCGATCTTGGCAGTCAATTCGGCTTCGGACGCAAGTTTTTCGCCCTTGTAATAGGCACAAGTGGTTTTCACGTTCGTAGATGGACCACAATCACGCACACCAACATAGCTGTCACGGTTGGCGTAGTCGGAATATTCAACCCAGCTGCCATCGGTATTGGTGTAGCGTCCCATCCCAATTGGCTTATCGCCGATGACTTTTCCTTCCCAGAAAGAGCCACTCAGTTGGATAAGCTTGCCGGCAACAGGGACGCCTGCGTCGTAGTTCCCCGTGAAAGTCTTGCCGTTACTCCAGCGCGTGATGTCGTCTGGCTTGAAATCCATGGTTTCGCGGTTGAGGATGCCCGGGGTCGCGCCGCCATCAGGCAAAATGAAGGTGCCGGAAATTTCAGTCGGGGTGATTTCAGCCTTGGTAATTTTGACAACCTCTTCGCCTTTTTTGCGAATGCCGACAATGCCTTGGCCATCGGTGCGGATTTCGCCACGCGCTTGTTCGCCCCGATATTCAAGCTGCCAACCCCCACCACGTTGAATGACGAGTGGGGCGTAAAGCATATCAACGCGAATGATCTTGTTCGCCAAGGGAAATGAGTCAGAGAACAGAGGTTGGCTTGTTTGTTTGATTGTGTCTCTGAACAGGCCGTATTCTCCTTCGAGCCAGACCAACTTGCCAGCATCAACGTTCACTGGGGCATCAAACAGAATTACACCATCATGTTCGATGCGAACCCGATATGTCCCGGGCCATAGTTGCGCGACGTGAAGCTGACCTGGGGCCAACATTGTCGCACTGTAGGGTTTGAAATTCGGATTGTCGGTCGAGCCAGTGACATACATGTTCCAGTAATCTGGCATGAGACCGTCTGGATCGACCAGAAACGAGAGCGCACCCCAAGGGAACTTTGATTTCGCCAGTTTCGGCTGCGCAGACTGTTCGACTTGCTGCGACTGAGACGGCGTTGACGTGCTCGAACTCGAAGTGTTCGAAAGTCCGGAAAGAAAATCCGAGCCAATACTGGTCAAGTCCGTCGTCTGGCATCCGGCAAGCAAAAAGCTTGCGGCGAAAAACAGTGTTCCAGTGCGACGTGATGATTTGGTGAGTTTGGTGTGACCCTGCATGAAAGCCCCCTGATGCAGACCCTTGTATGCATTCATTTGGGCAGAAAACGTAAATTCTGGAAAGTGAATTTACGCGTCAGGTTGCGCTTTTGGGTTGCGGCTTAAAAACGGGCAGAGCGGGTGAGCGTTTGGTTCGGGCACCGCTTTCAGATGCGAGTCTCTGGAGTGATTGATCAAAATGTATACTTCAGGATGATGAAGCCTGATTGCTTTGTCTGTGAGTGAAAAGAAGTCTCTTGTTGTGATTTTTAATCAATAAAATCAAAAGCTTGATGATTGCATTGCGCATGTTTTTATGAGGGTATGCGACCAGTGGTTTTCCACGAAGTGAAAAAGAATTGCCGCATGGTTGATCGCCTATTGCCGGTTTTTTCGTATAGGTGTTTCCTTGGATCATAATAAATAAATCTACCTGTCAGGGAAAACCGGGAGCGTCCGCATGCCCGAGAAGCCAAAGCTACTGATTACACGCCGTTTGCGTGATGCCGTTCAGGCACGCGCGGCCCGTGACTATCAGGTGCTTACCAATGCCGAAGACCGCGTTTTCACACGCGAAGAACTGATCGAGAAATGCCAGCAGGTCGATGCCGTCCTGCCGTGCCATTCCGAGCATTTCTCAGCCGATGTGATTGCCGAGCTTCCCAAGAGCCTAAAAATCATTGCCAACCATTCAGTGGGGGTGGATCACGTCGATCTTACGGCGGCGAAAGATGCCGGGATTGTTGTGACCAACACGCCAGACGTTTTGTCTGATGCAACGGCCGAAATTGCCATGCTGTGCATGCTGGGTGCCGCGCGTCGCGGGGCAGAAGGTGATGCCATGGTGCGTGCCGGAAAGTGGGATTTCTGGTCGCCGGCCTTTATGGTTGGGCGACAGGTCAGCGGCAAGCGTTTTGGCGTCCTTGGGATGGGACGTGTCGGGCAGGTTGCGGCTGAACGCGCGCGCGGTTTTGGAATGACTGTTCACTACCATAACCGCAAAGCTCTGCCAGACCATTTGGCCAAGGGGGCTGTGTTCCATGACAGTGTCGAAAGCCTTTTGGCACATTCGGATGTGTTGTCTTTGCATTGCCCGTCAACGCCGGAAACCAAGGGCATCATCAATGATGACACGATTGCGATGCTGCCGGATCGCGCCATTCTGGTGAATACGGCACGCGGTAATTTGGTGGATGAGGATGCGCTGGTTCGCGCGCTTGAAAGTGGAAAGCTGTTTGCCGCGGGGTTGGATGTTTTTTGCAACGAACCCGGTGGAAATCAACGTATTAGCGCGTTGAAAAACGTATTTCTGTTGCCACATATAGGCTCCGCGACTGAAGAAACGCGCGATGCCATGGGCTTCAGAGCGCTTGATAACCTAGATGCATATTTTCAGGGACGTGAACCCGGTGACCGGGTGGCGTAAGAAGGCGGAAAACCGCCGGAATTCAGTTAGTTCAAAGCTTTAACAATAACAAAATGCGTGCCGTTTTTTGGGTCCCGAAACGGGATAAGCGCATCCAAAGTGATCTTCGATTTTGAGGTCAGGGGCTTTTGAAGGCTGACAGTTATCGTTCGTTTACCGGCAATGGTTGTCGGGCAATGACGGTAAATCTGGGAGGAAATAATGGATATGAATACCAAGTCTGAAGACGTGAAGTCCAAGGAAGTATCCCGTCGTTCGTTCCTTACCAAAGGTGCGACCGGTGTGGTTGCCGGCGGTGCAGCAGCATCAGGGCTGTTTGCAGCACCAGCCGTTCATGCACAGCCAGCACCGATGGTGCTGAAAATGCAAACTTCCTGGTCGTCATCCGACATCTGGATGACGTTCGCGCAGCAATATGTTGATCGTGTTGAAGCCATGTCTGGTGGTCGTCTGAAAATCGACCTTCTGCCAGCCGGTGCCGTTGTTGCCGCCTTCCAGGTTCTGGATGCAGTTAACGATGGACTGATTGATATTGCCCATTCCGTTCCGGTTTACTGGTACGGCAAGAACAAGGCAGCGTCGCTGTTTGGTACCGGTCCGGTCTTTGGTGGTTCTGCAACCACCATGCTGAGCTGGTTCTATGCCGGTGGCGGTGAAGAGTTCTATCGTGAACTGACCCAGGATGTGATGGGTCTTGATGTTGTTGGTCTTCTTGGTTTCCCGATGCCGGCACAGCCGTTCGGTTGGTTCAAGGGCCAGGTCAACACTGTTGCTGACATTCAGGGCTTCAAATACCGCACCGTTGGTCTGGCAGCAGACCTTCTGCAGTCGATGGGCATGTCTGTTGCACAGCTTCCGGGCGGCGAGATTGTGCCCGCCATGGAACGTGGCGTGATCGACGCGTTTGAATTCAACAACCCGTCTTCTGACATGCGCTTTGGCGCACAGGATGTTGCGAAGAACTACTATCTGTCTTCGTACCACCAGGCATCGGAAAGCTTCGAGTTCCTGTTCAGCAGATCGATGCTCGAAGATCTTGAGCCGGATCTGCAGGCGATCCTGCGTCACGCGGTTGAAGCTGCTTCGACCTCGAACACCGCACTTGCCATGGACAACTATTCTGCCGACTTGCAGAAGCTGCAGTCCGAAGGTGTTGAAGTACATCGTACCTCGAAAGACATCCTCAATGGTCAACTTGATGCGTGGGATAAACTGATCCCGACCCTTGAAGAAGATCCGTTCATGAAACGCGTTCTTGATAGCCAGCGCGCATGGGTTGAGCGCGTGACCTATTACGAACTGATGAACTCGCCTGACTATGTGCTCGCATATGATCACTACTTCCCGGGCAAACTGAAACTCTGATCACCTGATCGGTACTCAGTGTCTCAATGATCCTGACTGCTCCGTTGGTCCACCCTTGGGACTGGCGGAGCAGTCAATACGCGAACGGACAGGATTTCATGATCGGATTTATTGAATTCGCGGACAAACTGTCAGCCTGGTTTGGCAAGGCCTTTGGCTGGCTGATCATTCTCATGACGCTTGGCATGAGCTATGAGGTGATCTCGCGATACCTATTTAACGCACCAACCACCTGGTCACTTGATGTGTCCTTTATCATGTATGGCACTTTGTTCATGATGGGTGGGGCCTATACCCTGTCACGTGGCGGGCATGTACGCGGCGATTTCCTTTATCGCCTGTGGAAGCCAAAGACCCAGGCCAAGGTTGACCTGGTTTTATACATCTTCTTCTTCTTCCCCGGTGTGACCGCACTGATCCTGGCAGGCTGGAAATATGCCGCCCGATCGTTCGGATACGGCGAAGTAAGTGTGAACAGCCCGGCGGGTGTTCCGATCTTTCAATTCAAGGCGGTGATTGTCGCGGCCGGTATTCTTTTGTTCATCCAGGGCATTGCACAGGTGATGCGCTGCATTCTCTGTATCCGTGAAGGGTACTGGCGCAATGCGGATGATGACGTTGAAGAAACCGAAGAGCTGCTGATGAAGCAGCGCGTGGCCAAAGAAGACTGAGCAATGAAAGTCTTGGGTCCATACGCGATACACGCCCCCGAACGGAGCTGCCAAAGTGATTGACGCACATGTCGCCCTGATGATGCTGGGCATCTTTATTCTACTGGTATTTCTGGGCTTCCCGGTTGCCTTTACCCTGATGGCGCTTGGTATCGGATTTGGCTATTACGCCTATTTCGATGCAGGCCGTATGTGGCGCGCCTTTAACCGGCTTGCCGAAGACAGTGACACCCTTACATCCGCGATCACGTGGGTTGAAGGGGCTGTTAACAACCGAATATTCGATTTGTTTATCAACCAGACATACACAGTGATGTCGAACGAAGTCCTGACAGCAGTCCCGCTGTTCTTGTTCATGGGCTATATCGTTGAACGTGCCAACATCGTGAACCGCCTGTTTGGAACACTTAACATTGCCGCACGTAACATTCCCGGATCGCTTGGTGTTGCGGCCCTGATCACCTGTGCGCTGTTTGCAACGGCGACCGGTATCGTTGGCGCGGTTGTGACCCTGATGGGGATGCTGGCACTGCCAGCGATGCTTAAGGCACGTTATGATAAGAGCTTTGCATCGGGCATCATTTGTGCCGGCGGTACGCTTGGCATTCTGATCCCGCCTTCGATCATGCTGATTGTCTATGCGGCTGCATCGGGCGTGTCGATTGTGCGTCTTTACGCCGGTGCGCTTCTGCCGGGTTTGACCCTGGTTGGCTTGTATCTGCTGTATGTTATGGGTCGTGCGATGCTCCAGCCCAAGGCCGCCCCGCGTCCGTCATCTGATGAAGTGCCAGATGTGCCGCTACCAAAGGTTCTTTGGATGCTGGCAACCTCGTTCTTCCCGCTGGCGTTCCTGATCCTGGCAGTGCTTGGCTCGATCCTGTTTGGTCTGGCAACCCCGACCGAAGCCGCATCTATCGGTGCGCTGGGCGGGATGGTTCTGGCCGCGGCTTATCGTGCGCTGACCTTTGATCGCCTGCGTGAGTCGGTTTATCTGACCGTTCGTACGTCGGCGATGGTGTGCTGGCTGTTTGTTGGTTCCTACACCTTCTCGTCAGTGTTCTCCTATCTTGGGGGTGAACATGTGATTGCCGAGTTTGTTGGTGGTCTGGACCTCACACCGCTTCAGTTCCTGCTTCTGGCACAGTTGATCATCTTCTTGCTGGGTTGGCCGCTGGAATGGTCGGAGATTATTATCATCTTCGTTCCGATCTTCCTGCCGCTTCTGCCGCTGTTTGACATTGATCCGCTGTTCTTTGGCATTCTGGTGGCGCTGAACCTGCAGACCTCGTTCCTGACCCCGCCAATGGCCATGTCGGCCTATTACCTAAAAGGGGTGGCACCCAACGGGATATTGTTGACCGATATCTTCAAGGGGATCATGCCGTTCCTGTTCATGGTGATTGTCAGCATGGTTTTGATGTACGCTTTCCCTCAGATCGTGTTCCATCTGCCGGATCTGTTCTACGGCGCGCGGTAAGAGGAGTGCCTTATGCGTAATATCAACCCGTTACTGACACTCGATGTCGTCGAATTGCGTGACCGCCTTGCAAGCGGGGCGGTCCGCGCAGTCGAATATGTCGAGGCCTGTCTGGAACGCATTGCCGAGGTCGAGCCAGAGGTTCAGGCATGGGCGTGGCTTGATAGTGATCATGCCATTGCCCAGGCTCGTGCCCTTGACGCCCGACGTCAGGCTGGTGCGCCGATTGGACCGCTCCATGGATTGCCGGTGGGGCTTAAGGACGTCATTGATACGGCCAAAATCCCGACAGCCAATGGCACGGTTCTGGACGAAGGCCGAGTGCCGACCGAGGACGCGGTAATTGTATCGCGTCTGAAGGCGGCCGGTGCGATCATTATGGGCAAGACGGTTTCGACCGAGCTTGCCTTTATGCATCCGTCAAAAACCCGTAACCCGCACAACCCGGAACATACGCCGGGTGGATCATCTGCCGGATCGGCCGCGGCTGTTGCCGCAGCCATGATCCCGCTTGCGGTTGGAACGCAAACCGGTGGATCGGTGATCCGCCCGGCATCGTTCTGTGGTGTTGTTGGTTTCAAGCCAAGCTTTGGTGCCATTGCAAGAACAGGTGTTCTTAGCCAAAGCCCGACCCTTGATACGATCGGTGTGTTTGCCAATTCGATCAATGGGGCGGCGATGGTGGCCGAATGCCTGTTTGGCTATGACGCGGGTGATCCTGCCACCAGCCCGGGCCCAACACCGAGATTGCTTGATATCGCGCAAACCGATCCGCTTGTAACGCCGACCCTGGCTTTTGTCCGTCCGCCGCAATTTGAAGCGATGGCCGACGAGGAAACTGTTCAGGCGTTTTCGGAAATCACCAGCATGCTGGGCGAGCAATGCTTTGAAGCACCCTTGCCCAATGCTTTCGAAGATGCAGCAGCCCTTCGGGCGCGGATCAATTTTGCGGAGATGGCAAAGGATTACTACGCTTATGAAAAGCGCGGTCGTGATCAATTGTCCCCGGAAATCCTTGAGGCCATTGATAAGGGCAATGACGTCAAGGCGCGGGACTATCTGGCCGCCCTTGATTGGCGCAAGGTTCTGAATGCCGGTTTGGAGGAGGTGTTTAAACGCTGTGATGCGATTATCACCCCGGCTGCGACCGGTCCGGCACCGGATAATCTTCAGACCACGGGCAATCCGATCTTTAACGGTCTTTGGACTTTCTGTGGCACGCCTGCGGTGACCATTCCCCTTCTTTGGTCGCAAAACGGTATGCCGATGGGGGTTCAGCTTGTTGGCCGGGTTGGTGATGATGCGCGGCTTATGCGCACGGCCAACTGGCTCAAAACGTTTCTTGGAAATCAGGGGGACGCGTGATGGAAAACGTTCTTTTAAATCGTGCGATGGCCTTGCTGGCCTTTATCGTCCTTGCAGTATCAATCGGCACGCTTGTGTTCTATGTCCCGCGTTGGGACCTTGCGATCATGGTTGGGCTGACACTGGCGTTGGCCGGATGGGACATGTGGCATGTCGCAATGGGTCACAAGGAAGACAAACACTGATCTGTCAGGAGCATTATCCTGAAGATGCAAGCAAACTTAAGGGGCAGGAAATCAATCCTGCCCCTATTTGTTTTTGACCTCAAAACCCGTCAGGCCGATGTTTCGTCATAGCCAAATCGCTTGGCGGAAATCTGGGTTATGTCGCGGATCAGTGCGGTTTCTTCGTCATTGAATTTCGGGCGATAGTAATCGGGCGCGTGAATGGTCGGCGCAACTTGATCAATCAGTTCTTGGGCATCATCCAATTCGACATGATCAAACAGGCTTCTCAGCTGTTTGGCCGGATCAGCAACCAGATCCTCATAGCGGACAACAAGTGTCGCGCGTTCGAGGTCCTTATTCACGATCAGGCGGTCGGCCAGATAATGATGCAGGTTCGACCAATAGCGCGCCCAACCTTCGACTTCCTTGCCGCTGTTCCAAAGCTTGATGATGTCAAACGTGTCATGCAAATCGCCCGTATTGATCGGGCGTCGGTCCAGACCAAATTCGTAATGACCCACGCGCTGCATATGGGCAACCGCGCGCGGATTATCGCGTTCGCCCGCGCAAAACAGGTTGTGCTGTTTGATCAGTGATGCGATGTGCCAGACCGGATCACGTACCGGCAGGACAAAGCGGGCATCGGGGAACATCGACAGCAGATATTCCATGCGCGTAACCAGATAATTGGCCTTTGAGACATAGCGACGCCCGCCGCGCACATGGATCAGTTTGCGAATGTGATCGCGATAGAACTGCTCAAAGGCCGGGTTGCTGATATGGCCGTCCAGAACGTTGCTTTTGCCGACTTCGTGCAGATTTCGGAAAAACGCCATCCAGATCATTTCTTCGAATGCTTCGGGGCTTTCGGGCGTGACATTGATGCCATCGGCATGGGTGCGCTCGACCGCAATGTTTTGCTTGCCCGGTGCCAGATCAACGAAGCGGTTCCAAAGCCAGGGTGTGAAGACCGGCGGATAATCGCGATATCGATGGGTCGCGGCATCGTCGTGCCCGGCCAGCGTTTCAAGCAGGATGGTGCTGCCCGACCGGGCAAGCCCTGCGATAAAGATCGGCTTTTCAATTTCGATATCTTCGATGGCGTCAGAGGCCAGTTTGGTTTCGAAATTGCCCAGACGGATCCATTGTTCGGGATGGCGTGATACCAACCCGCTGAGCCAATGATCCCAGCCAGATACATGAAACGCATTGCTGTTTGATACCGGTTTTGCCGATGCATTGGTCATTCGATCCGAAATCCTTTCTTGATCGCAAGCGATCCCAGCACCAGGAAGCCAAAGAATGTCAGCTCCCACCCCCGTGCCCAGTCCGGGCCAGCAGAAATGATTTCCTGACTTGGCAGGGCAAAGCGAAGCTGGGTGACCGGCGTATCATCGGGAAGGTAACCCGCCGGATTGCCAATCAGGCTGTTCCACCAGACTTTATGATGCATGACGGGGATCGGTGCTGCGGCCTCGACGATGTGGCTCTGTCCGTCAAGCGTGCCGGGCAGTTGAACGACCGGGCAGGCACCCGTTGTTGTGCCCTCGGTCGCATCGGGATTGATGCCGATTTGTTCGAACGCGACATCAGCGGGTTCGACATCGATTTGAACCGTTTGTCCGGGCGGTGGGCAGCTATAACCATATTGCCCGTCCATCCACACAATCATCGCAAGGGCCGGAAGGGAAGCTGCGACCGCCGGACCAATGACAAAGCCAACCAGTTTGAAGGATTTGCCAAGCTGTGCCTTTGCCAACTGCATGCCTTGACCGAAATCCTCGCCATCATCATCGGCCATTGCACGTTGGGCGGCTTTGACTTCGGCTTTGATCTGCTTGATACGGTTTTGCGGCGATATCAGGCGGTAAAGCACCATGGAAATGCCCGCACAAATCAGTGCCCAAATCAAAACACGGCCAAATGGCCCGATAGCAGATGCCATCAGCTGATCAAGGGCGGTAAATGCCGGGGCTGGCAAATCAAATAGTCCCATGGGCCTTGGTCCAATATGGTTTCAGGGTAATGACCTGATTATGAGTTCTGCTGTTCGGATGCAGTGGCGGTTGCCGGTTTTGCGGCCCTGTTGGCCTTGCGTTTGCGCATCATTTTGCGAAGCGGCCACATCAGAACAAAACCAACAGCAACAACAATGGCGGCCAAGACAGCCCAAAGGGCAGAGAGCAGGCTTAGCCCCGCACCCGGCCCGACATAGGCATGCGCCGGAAGGGCGGTCAGCAGCATCGCACAGGCAAGTGTTGCAGTGCCAATCGAGGCCATCTTGATGGTTTGCTTGGCGTCAATGGAATTGGTAGTGGTCATGATGGTGTTTGCGGATTTCATTGGGGGTCTCCAGCGTTTTGGGCCGGTGGGATATCGCGAAACAGTGCAACGCGCGCATCACTGATGCGTTCGGACTGAGACACGACGGGGACAAGTTTTTTGCCGGGATTGTCGGGATCATCGCGGCGGATCGGATTGTGGAATTCCCAAACGATTTCGCCGTCGCTTGTGACTTCAAACAGGCGGCCGCCACTTGATTCCGTGATCAATGTGTTGCCATTGGGCAGGCGTTGCTGATCTGCACGAATGTTGCTGTCAAATTTCTGATCAGGGGTGCCTTTATATTGCCAGGTGATTCCGTTGGTTTGCGGATCGATCTGCAAAATGCGCGAGAAACCGGCATCCGGATCGGCAAACTGCCCCTGATTATCAAACAACAGGATATCACCGTTGGGCAGAACATCGGGATCATGTTGACCCAGCCACGGACCACGGGTGGCCCATGTGATCTTTTCCGCGTCCATATCCAGAACGGCAATGATGCCCAGATCGCGGAAGGAAACGACAACATCGCCTGCCTTGCCATAGGCAAAGTTGGCGGCTGTTTCGTCATCAATCAGCTGGATCGTATTGGTATGAAGGATGTCTTCATTGGCAAAATACGGCGCGAAATCGACCATGTTGGCGTAGTTCGAATTGATCAGCGCATCAAGGATCGAGACGCGTTTGATTTCCTTGCCTTCGGGCGACAGGATTACGGCAAAATCATCCAGACGCGGTGGGCGCAGCTGTTTACGATAGGGGTAGGTGTTGAACCGGAATTCCTGTGTCAGGGCGTAAACCCGGCCATCCTCGGCAATCGAAAAATCATGATGCGCGGTGCCCAGATATTTCCAGATCGGCTTTGAATTGCGGTCAATCTTGGCCATGCCATAACCATATGGCGTGTCACCGGCGGCAGTATACTGGACAAGCAAATTGCCATCAGGCGCCATCTTGGCCGTATGCCAATGCATGAAATCGTCTTTTTGCGGATTTGGGATCGGGGATGTTTCATCGTAGATGGTGCTAAAGGGCATGCGCCATTCATGGACAATATTGCCATCCATATCGATCAAGACCGCATGCGGGCCATCACCCGATGAATATAACGTCAGACCGTCTTGTGCCTTGGCCGGGTCATGGATCGTGACACCGGCTTTCTCGGTCCGCGCCTGTGACCAGAAATCCAGACGTTCAACGTCGCTATATTTGGTGCGTTGTTCCCAAAGGGCGGTGCCAGCACGCCAGGCATTTTTCAGCGACTGATAAGGTGGGACTTCGGCCAAGATGACAAATGCGCCCAGCCCGAAGCTGATCGCAGCAATCCCGAAAACAGAAGCCGAAAGAAACAGGCGATCACCGACAGAATTGCCAGTGATTTCATCATCTTGATTGGAAACAGGCACGCATAACCTCCGTGTCATTTGACAGAAAGGTTACGCTGGCCTGCGGGCAAATTTACGGCGGCTTTTAAGGGGATTGCGGCTTTTGTGCCGGGAATAAGCCGTGAATTCGCCTTAAACGTTAATTGCGAATATATCCGTTTACGCGTGCCTTGGCCGGGGTATCTCAGCCTTTCCAGGCGATCAGGGCGGCACCACTGCCGATCATTGCAACGCCAACCCAACTGATCATGGTCAGCTTTTCACCAAGGAAGATGGCACCAAATACTGCCACCAGAACCACACTTAGTTTATCAATCGGGGCAACCTTGGCGGCTTCTCCGATCTTGAGTGCGCGGAAATAACAAAGCCATGATGCGCCGGTCGCAAGACCGGACAGGATCAGGAAAGACCAGGTCTTGGCCGATATGGTTGACGGGTTTTCCCAAGCACCTTTGGTTATCAGGATGATCCAGACCATGATCAGAATGATGACGGTGCGAATGAAGGTTGCAAAATCGGAGTTGATATTGGCGACCCCGACTTTGGCGAAGATCGCAGTCAATGCTGCAAAACACGCTGCAAGCCCGGCCCACATTTGCCAGCTGTCGATCACTTCCTTCATCGTGCCCTCCGATCAAAGGGTGTGTGGCGGTCAGTCCGATGCAGACTGTCCGCCACAGCATAACGCCTGATGGTTAAGACGTTTCAAATACCCCAATGATCGCGTTGGAAAGCGCCTATTTGCGTTCCGGCATGGCCACCAGGTTCTCAATCGGGGTGATCGCGGTGGTCTTGACCTTTTTGGTGACGATATAGGTGAAGTAACGATCAATCCCGATATCCGACACCAAAAGCCGGTCGATCAGACGTTGATAGGCATCAACGTCATGACACAGCACCTTGAGCATGTAATCGACCCCGCCGCCAAGTGCATAGCATTCGACGATTTCCGGGATGTCCTGAACGGCTTGCTCGAAGGTTTGGAAATCACCGTGCTGATGATGGCGAAGCGTGACTTCGGTCATGACCAAGGTTGGTTTGACCAGCTTTTCCAGATTGATATGGGCGTGATAGCCCGAAATGACACCAAGATCCTCAAGCCGTTTGAGACGTTCCCAACACGGGCTTGGCGAAAGGTTCACCGCCTCGGCCAGTTTGACCTTGGTGATGCGCCCTTCGCGTTGCAGGGTCTTGAGGATTTTCAGATCCAGCTCATCAAGCCTGATCATGGTCAGAGCACCTCGGCAATCACGGCCAGACAGTCACCTGTCTTGATCAATCCGGGGAAATGACGGCACGAAAGAATGCCATCGCGCGATGCGTAATATTCGCGCGGTGCCGTGCCGGTGCGTTCGACATCATAGATGCGTGCTATCAAATCACCCTTTTTGACCATGTCGCCCAAATCAACACAGGGCTCGAACAGTCCGGTTGCTTCGGACGTGATAAAGCAAGTGTTGTCTGGCATATCAAGCATGTTGGTGCCTTCAGGCGCTGGTGCAATGTCACCTGCCAGAATGCCCGCATGGATCAAAACATTGCGCACACCACGATCGGCAATCGCGACGCGTTCTGCCGTGGTTGATCCGCCGCCGCCAAGTTCGGTGGTGACAAAGGTTTTGCCCGCTTCTTCGACGACGGTGTCAAACATGCCAACCGCATCAAGTTCCAGCATCATCATCGAGTATGGCGCGCCAAAGGCCTGCATGGCGGCGACGCAACGCGCTTCCTGTTCCTTGTCGGGCAGGACGTGGGCCGCGGCAAACGGAATGAAGTCCAGCGTCTTGCCACCCGAATGGATATCAAGAACGATGTCGGCCTCCGGCACGAGATAGCGCAGAATGTAGTCGGCAATCTTTTGGGTGACGGTGCCATCGGGTTTGCCCGGATAGGACCGGTTCATGTTGCCCGCATCAATCGGCGATGTCCGCGACGCATTGCGAAATGCCGGATAGTTCATGGCGGGCAGAATGATCACCCGTCCGGTGATCTCAGCAGCGGACAGCGATCCGGCCAGCTTGAACAGGGACACCAACCCTTCATATTCATCGCCGTGATTGCCGCCGGTCAAAAGGGCGGTGGGGCCGGCACCATTTCGAATGACGGTTATCGGGATCATCACAGCACCCCAGGCGGAATCATCGCGCGAATAGGGCAGCTTTAAAAAGCCGTGATGAACGCCATCCTGATCAAGCGGGATCGTCGGGCTGATGGGTGATGGTTTTGTCATGGTCGTATCCTTCAATATCCCGGTCACGCGACCGCCGTTACCGGGCTGTGGCGTCTGGCACCGGAGCCAGCATGTTATGGGTGCTGGTCCGGTGCGGCTTTGTGCGTGGCGTCAGTTTTTGACAAACAGCTGTCTTGGATAGCTGGTCAGTGTTTTGCTGCCGGTTTCCGTGATCATCATGCTTTCGGTGATCTCAATGCCCCAGTCATCAAACCAAAGGCCCGGCATGAAGTGGAATGTCATCCCCGGTTCAAGAACGGTGCGATCACCCGGACGCAAACTCATGGTGCGTTCGCCCCAGTCCGGCGGATAGGAAAGCCCGATCGGATAGCCACAGCGGCTGTCTTTTTCGATGCCGTATTTCTGCAAAACGCCAAAGAAGGCAAGTGCAATGTCTTCGCAGACATTGCCCGGTTTGGCGGCCTCAAGCCCGGCCTGAAGACCTTCGATCAAAGCACTTTCCGCATCAAGGAAACGTTGATCCGGATCACCCAGGAAGATCGTGCGCGATAGCGGTGCGTGGTAGCGCTTGTAACATCCCGCGATCTCAAAGAACGTACCCGCATCCCCCGGAATGGGTTTTTCATCCCATGTCAGATGCGGCGCACTGGCATCCTGCCCCGATGGCAAAAGCGGCACGATGGCGGGATAGTCACCGCCAATCCCGTCGATCCCGGCAATGCCGGTACGGAAGATTTCGGCGACCAATTCGTTTTTCCGCATGCCCGGTTCAACGATTTCGAAAATGCGTTCATGCATGTTTTCAACAATGCGGGCCGCTTGGCGCATATAGAAAATTTCGGTTTCGGATTTAACTGCACGCTGCCAGTTCACAAGCGCCGTGGCATCAGAAAACTTGGCATTGGGCAAATGGGTCTGCAACTGCAGGAAGGCCTTGGCCGAGAAATAGTAGTTATCCATTTCCACGCCAATTCTGCGCTTGTCCCAACCGCGATATTCGATCACCTCGGCCAGGTAATCCATCGGGTGATGGGTGGTTGATTGCACATAATAATCGGCATAGGGAATGATGCGATCATGGGTCATGTAGACCGTGCGCTTGGCACCGTTTGCGTCCTGAGAACGACCGAACCAGATCGGATCGTCTTCAATCGGGACAAGCACACATTGATGGACATAAAAGGACCAGCCGTCATAGCCGGTCAGCCAGGCCATGTTTGACGGATCGGTCACGATCAGAAGATCGAGACCCTTTTCCACCATGGCGTTTTTGGTTTTCTCCAAGCGTTCGGCATATTCCTCACGCGTGAAATTCAATTCAACCTGGCTCATCGCAGGCCTCCTGATAAAGGCGGGGTTTCAGCTTCCTGACCCTGTTTCCTTTTGTTGTTACGAGATGACCTCGGTTCCGGCGGCGGCTGCGTCGCAGCGTTCCCGGGCGAGGGTGGCGATTGCGGTGTCTTGCACACCTGTTCCGGTCAAATCACACAGCGTCACCTGATCAGCAGATGTTCTGCCGGCATTGAGTTTCGCGATGATTTGACCGAGTTCGGGGAATGCGACATCCGGGGCAACAATCCCGGCATCAATGGCGTGATGAAGTTCGCCAAGGATGCTGGTTTGCGTCTGACTGTCGCAGACATAAAGATCCGTCTTGCCAATCAGGGCCGGATCAATTTCGTTTTTATGTTCGGCATCTGATCCCATCGCCGTCACGTGGGTTCCGGGTTTGACCCATTCGGCCAAAAGAACCGGTTCGCGCGACGGCGTGGTGGTGACGATGATGTCGGCGTTTGATGCAGCGTCCTTGCCATCATCGGTGGCGGAAACCGGAATGCCCAGTTCAAGCGATGCCTTTTTTGCACATGCTTCGGCCTTGGCGATGTCGCGTGCCCAGATGGTGGCCGATGCGATGTCGCGCACCAGTGTTAGTGCCTTGAGCTGCAGGCGTGCCTGCACACCCGCGCCAAAGATTGCCGCATGTTTGGCATCCTTGCGCGCAAGGTGGTTTGCAGCAACACCGCCAGCGGCCGCCGTTCTGACATCCGTCAGGTAACCGTTATCAAGCAAGACTGCTTCAAGCATGCCGGTCTTTGATGAAAACAGGTTCATCAAACCGTTGATCGATGGCAGGCCAAGCTTGGGGTTGTCAAAGAAGCCCGGGCTGATTTTGATCGCAAAGCTGTCCAGACCCGGCACATAGGCGGTTTTGACATCGACTTCGCCGTTATACTCATCGATATCAAGGCGCAGGATCGGCGGCATACGCACATCCTTGGTCGCCAGGGCATGAAATGCATTTTCAACGCAGGCAATGGCATCCAGATCAAGGTCGATTACCTTGCGCAGGTCGGTTTCGGTCAGAATTCTGATATTGGGCATCGTTGTTACTCCGCCATCAGGTCGACGTTTTCACCGCCGACAATGCGTTTATGCAAATCCATATCGATATTGCATCCCGTGGTCAGAACCACTGTCCGACCGGGGTTATCGACAAGGCCCGCGCGAAGGGCTGCGATGCCAACGGCACCCGATCCCTCAACGACCTGCTGATCATCAAGATAGGCCGCCCGGATGCCATCAGCGATCTGGGCTTCATTGACCAGAACGAAATCATCGGTCAAATCGCCACACATATCAAAGGTGTATTGGTTGTTTTCCCCAATTCCACCGCCGAGACTATCGGCCAAGGTCGGCAATTCCTTGACGGCTGTCGGTTTGCCTTCCTGAAGGCTTGTGATCATTGCACAGCCACGTTCCATGGAAATGCCAACCACCCGGATCATCGGATTGATCGATTTGGCAACCAACGCGACACCGGCCAAAAGCCCGCCACCTGATAATGGCACCAGAAGTGTATCGACATCTGGCAGGGCTTCGATGACTTCAAGGCCAAGGGTGCCCTGACCGGAAATGATGTCGGCATGATCGAATGGCGGCAGCATGGTCATGCCGTCGCTTTTGACCAGACGATCGACTTCCTGTTGGGCTTCGTCTTGGGATTGGCCAATAATGCGGACTTCGGCGCCTTGGGCCCTGATGCCATCGACCTTGTTTTGTGGGACCAGTTCGGACATGCAAATGATCGATTTGACCCCGGCATTGCGCGCGGCATAGGCCAATGCACGGCCATAGTTGCCGGTTGATACGCCGACGACACCCTTGGCCTTTTGCGCATCAGACAGGCGCAAAACAGCATTGGCCGCCCCGCGCAGCTTGAAGCTTCCGGTATATTGTTGTTGTTCACATTTCAGCCAAACCGGGCTGCCCACACGATCAGACAGGGCGGTGGACGGGCGCAGTGGCGTGTGGATCACATGACCCGCGATGGTTTTACGGGCAGAAAGAACATCAGCAAATGTGATGGGGTCTTTCATGGCGACCTCGACTTAATCTTTGGGTTGTGGGGCATGGTCAAACAGGGTTCCGAACCCTTTGACCGGCTTTTCATAGTTCAACAGATTTAGGGCGTGCCAGATCAGGGCCTGATTGCTGGTGATCACGGGCTTGCCCAGTTTCTTTTCGGCCTCGGCTGCGATTTCAGCCGACCGGATGGCGGTGCAGGAAATAAACACCGCATCGGCATCATCACTGTCGGCATTAAGGGCGGCCTCAAGGATGGCCTCGGGCGGTAGGGCGGTCATGTCAAAATCGTTATCCAGACCAAAGCCCATCACACGCGTTGTCGCAAAACCCTGTGCAACAAATCCGTCGGCGACCGATTGGGTCACATCGGCAAGATAGGGGGTGACGATGGCGATTTTTTGCGCGCCAACCGCACGCAGCGCCATTTCGCCTGCCAGAAGCGGATTGGTGACCGCGACACCGGGCATGCCTTGATTGATCAGTTCAGCAATCTTGTCGGAACCGACAACAGCTGTGCCCGATGTGCAGCCATAAATGGCAACGTCAACGCCATAACCAGGCAATAGCGTTTTGGCCGCGCGTGGCAAGTCGCCCGCCATGGCACGCAGGTTTTCGACTGTGACCGGATTGGCGTTTTCAATGCGGGTGGTGAACAGACGCACGTCTTCGGGCAGGATGCCGCGCAGGTCATCCTCGCTATTGAAGTCAGTCGCCAGCGTGATCAAGCCGATCCGTCCTGCCGGTCCGACAGGATCAGGAGAATACGGCAGGTCTAGCGGCTCTGGCGTGACCGTTGGGGATACGGACATCATCCTGAACTCCAAGAATTGGGACGGTCACAAGCAATGTGGGCGACCGCCCCCAGTTTCGGTTTTATCGAGTGTGTTCCGGGCGAACCCGGTGCTGCCGGGCTGGCCTCCTAGTGGAAGGCAAGCTCTGGCAGGAAGAGGGCAATCTGCGGGACGAAGATCAGGATCACTGCTGCAAGCAGCAACATGATGATAAAGGGTGGCGTACCGCGAATGACCTCGGCATAGGGTCTTCGGAAAATCGCTATCGCTGTGAAAATGTCACAGCCAAAGGGTGGCGTAGCCGATCCGATTGCTACCTGAAGCGTCACCAGTGTACCCACCAGAACCGGATCAAGACCGGCATCGCGCACAAGCGGCATGAAGATCGGGGTCAGAACCAGGATCACGACAATCGGGTCGACAAACATGCAGCCGATAAAGAAGGCAATGCAGATTGCGGCCAGAACGATATAGGGATTGGCACCTTCAAGACCCAGCGCACCGATCACATGTTGCGGGATCTGGGCAAAGGAGATGACAAACGAGAAGGTCGTGCCCGCACCAACGAGAATGAACACAACAGCCGTGATCAGACCGGTTGAGCGCGCAATCGAGAGCAACTCCGACCATTTGACCGACTTGAAGATCAGCACTTCAAGAATGATGGCATAGACAACGGCGACTGCCGCGACCTCGGTCGGGCTGACCCAGCCCAGATAAATACCGCCGACAATCAGAACCGGGAACATGATCGCAGGGCCAGCATTGATCACGGCCTTGCCACGTTCCGCCCACGACATCCGCGGGATGGTCGGGATGTTATTCTTTTTGGCGTAATACATGCAGTAGAGCGAGAACATGATCAGGATCAGAATGCCCGGGCCAATACCGGCCAGGAACAGCTCACCGATCGAGACCTTGCCAACCACGCCAAAGACAATCATACCAATCGATGGCGGGATCAGAAACGCGATGTCACTGGCATTAATGATCAGCGCCATGGCGAATTTGTCTTCGTACCCTGCTTTGAGCATCTTGGGGCGCAGTGGACCGCCCATCGCGACCACGGTTGCCTGTGTGGAGCCCGATACCGCGCCAAACATGGTGCAACCAAGGGCGGTTGTTACCGCAAGACCGCCGCGCACATGACCGACAAAGGTCATGGCAAGGTCAATCAGCCGGTTGGCTGTATGCCCCTTTGTCACGATATCAGCAGCAAAGATAAACATCGGCACAGCAATCAGGGCGACCGGGGAAATACCGGTCACCATTTGCTGGATCAGAATGCGTTCAGGGATTGGCATATAGAACGCGAATGCGACGACACTGGCGGTTGCCAGCGGGACCATCATCGGGAAGCCAAGTACCAGAAGTACCAGCATCACCAAAAGGATTGTGGTTCCCAAATCCATGTTTCCGTCCTCCTACAGGTGATGATCTTCGGCTTCGAACGTGTCTTCGACCCGGTAGGACAAATGCGTGCCGGGCTTGAAGATGTTCGTCGCAGCAGCGAACAGGAACTGAATGCCCGTTACGGTCAGACCGAACGGCACCCAGAGGACGGTGAAGTAATAGGGGATGCGTAGTGCTGGCGTCAGGCGATTGGACGCAATCAGCGAAGACACATAACCGACCGAATACCACGCCAGAAGAAACAGAAGGCAGGCCGTGCCGGTGGTAATAATGATCATCATGATTTTGCTGGCCTTGGGGCCAAGCATATCGGTAAATGCGGACATGCGAATGTGGCGCCCCATGCGGGCAGCCTCGCTAATGCCGACAAATGTCACAAGAATAATCAGAAACTGGTTGAGCTCTTCGGAGAAGAAGATGCTCGAGCTAAATACAAGACGCATGATCACGTTGGCGACCGTATTGACCGCCATGATCACAATGCTCCACCCCAACAGCTGCCGCTCGATCACGGACAAGCCATCATCAAGGCGCTTCAGAATGCCCAACACCCCACCACTGGGGGCGGGGGTCTCCCCGTTCGAACCTGACATACGACCTCCTTGGTGCGCGTGCGAGACATTGTTGCAGAACGATGTGTGTGGTGAATGGTTCCCTCCCACACGGTTTGTCGTTCGCTTCGCGCCGATCTTGTCAGAATAAAAACGCTTTGTGACGGTTCAATCAGATTTTTGTCATGAGACAAAAATCAATACATAACGTCGAAGGCATGCACGCCGGGCATTTGATCCATGGTATGGCGGATTTGGATCAGGGCCTGATGGGTGCTTGGCGTATCAGGTGCGCCGCCCAGACACAGTCGAACTGCATTGGGGCGGGGAACCTTTACGGTCATGAACGGGTCGGAAATCGTAACCGCGACGCCGTTTTTGCGCAGTTCCGAGGCAAACCATTCTTCCTGCCAATGTTCCGGAATGCGGACCCATGCCGATAGTGATGTCGGGTGATTGCGGACAACTGCGTCGCCGAGAATTTCGCCAACAAGGGCCTGTCTTTCGCGCATTAGGGCGCGTTGGACTGTTACGGCCTGATCAACGGTTCCATCAACAATCCAGCGTGCACCGATCTCTGCCATCAATGGAGTCCCCATCCAACCGGTCACGCGCAAAACGCTGCTGGCGCGAATCGACAAGTGCTGCGGGACCGTCAAAAAGCCGGTGCGAAGGCCCGGCATGACGATTTTGGTCAGGCTTGAAACATGAAAGCCAAGCTTGGGCAGGAAGCTTATAATCGGCGGCAGACTTTGTTCAAGAAGCGGGCGGTAAACGTCATCCTCGATCACGTAAACGCCGTAATGTTCGGCGATTTCGGCAATGCGTTTGCGCCGCTCCAACCCCATCAGGCAGTTGGTCGGGTTGGTGAAAATCGGGGTAACCACAAGGGCGCGGACTTGACGGTGTTTGCATTCACGTTCGAACGCCTCGGGCAGGATGCCTTCGTCATCGGTTGGCAGGGCGCCGAGTTTGAAGCGCAGGATGCTGGCGCTGCCGATAACGCCATGATCTGTAAGGCTTTCGGTCAGGATCACATCGTCCGGCTGCACAATTGTCGAAAGGGCGGTGAACACGCCCTGTGCCGCGCCATTGGTGATCAGAAGGTTGGGGATTTCAACATCAACCCCCATGCCCGCCAGCCAGGTTTTGCCGATCTCTCGGTGATATTCAAAACCTGCTACCGGGCGGCAGCTTTCCATCCAGCTGTGATGCGGATCCTCGGCCAGTTTGGTGTGGATCTGACGCGACAAATCATTGTGAAAATCGGTAAAGGCCGGGCGGACAATCGACAGATCAATCAGGTCCGGCTGCCGGTTATCAAGGATATAGGTTGATGCCCGGTCCGTCAGGCGGGCCTGCACGAATGTGCCGCGCCTGCGTTCGGATCGAAGATATCCCTGACGTTCGACTTCCTTATAGGCCGCACTGACTGTTTGCACGCTGACTTGCAGGCGATAGGCCAGTTCGCGATGCGTTGGCATGCGCACATCGTGGCGCAGTCGCCCCGACTCGATGTCGGTGATAATCGCTTCGACAAGTGTTTTGTATTTCGGACCTGTTTCGCCGCTGAGGTCGATCTCGGGCAACCACATGATACGTTTTCCACCCCTTATGTTTAGGCGACCCTAACATGACCTGAGGGTTAATGTGTAGATGTGATTGTTATTTTGTCATGGAACAAAACGATCATTGACCTGATACAGGAACATTTCAACACTTTGCGCGTTCATGACATTGATGTGCCAATCAAGCGCCACCGATTCCGGGTCCCAGAGCCCGGACGCTGCGCGTAATAACAAGGGAGACTTCGATATGAGTTTGAACAAACTCCTCAAGGCGACCCTGTCTGCTGCAGCTCTGTTCGCAGTAGCCGGAACCGCCGCACACGCCGAAGAATGGAAATTCGCCCATGAAGAAAGCCCGGGCGATGTTCAGGACCTGTATGCACAGGAATTCAAACGCCTGGTCGAGGAAAAGACCGGTGGTGATGTTTCGGTCACCATCTACACCTATGGCCAGCTGGGCACCGAGAATGACATTACCGAGCTGACGGCAGCCGGTGCTGTCCAGTTCTCCAACGCGTCTCCGGGCCATCTGGGCACGTTTGTCCCGGAAATTCAGGTCTTTGGCGTTCCGTATCTGTTGTCGCAGGACAACGACGTGAACAAGAAAGTTCTGTCGTCGAGCCCGACCATTTATGACGGCCTGTCCAAGGATTTCGAGTCCAAGGGGCTTAAGCTTTATACCATGTACCCGGAAGGCGAGATGGTCTGGACCACCAAAAAAGAAGTCAAACAGCCTGATGACTTTAATGGTGTGAAATTCCGCGTGATGACCTCGCCGATCCTGATCGAAACCTATAAGTCCTTTGGTTCCGATCCGGTGGCGTTACCGTGGGGCGAAGTGTATTCCGGTCTTCAGACCAGCGTGATTGATGCACAGGTCAACCCGATCTTCTTCATCGAAAGTGCGAAATTCTATGAAGTGACCGACTATTTGATCTATGCCGGTCAGCAGCAATACACCACCACCGTGGTTTCCAATGCTGACTTCTATGCCGGTCTGTCTGATGAGCGCAAAGCAATGCTGGCAGACGTTAAGGCTGAACTTGATGAGTTCATCTATGAAGCTCAGAAAGAGGCCAATGACGCAGCCCTTGATCGCATCAAGGAAGCAAAGCCGGATATCGAAGTGATCCGTCTGAGCGATGAGCAGCGCATGGCGTTCAAGGAAGCATCCAAAGGCGTTGGTGCAAGCCTTGTTGAGGAAGTCGGTGGTGACACCGAAGAAGTGCTGAAATCGCTTCGTCAGGAATTCGGGACCGCGATGTAATCGCGTTCAGAGTTTCCAGACTTGAAGAAAACCCGCGCAAGGTAAGCTTGCGCGGGTTTTTGCTTTTGCGGTTCTGCTTCTTCTCACATCATGGGGCATCCGCCGTCATCAATTGCCCGTCTGTCCGCGTGAAGCTGGCTTGTGATGGAATGGGCGTAACTGCACATGAAAGGAAATGGCTGTGAATATCCTCAATCTTCTCCAAGGGGTGCGCGATTTCTTGTTCCCCGTATTGATGATGGCTGCTGTCCTGCTGGGGACGGCACTCAACCCGGCCAAGGCACAGGTCTATTCCCCCAATGGGGTGGAGCTGAGCCTGGCTGAATGGAATGAAAAATCTGGCGATGCCAATGCGGTGACCGTGCGCGACGCGCTGACAAATTCTGCCAATGTCATGATCAAAAGCGGGGTGAAAGGTGTTAACGGCTTGACCCTGACCGTCCTGTCATTTTGGTCGGATGCACCAAATGGTGACGAGCTTACGGTGGAAGTTCGTCGCAATGGCAGTGTCCAGGCGAACTGCAGGGTGAGCTCGACCAAGGTTGGAACGGCTTACGAGACGGTTTGTTAGACAATACCAACCATGTAAAGAAACAGGGGCCGGTCATGGGCCCGGCCCCTGTTGGTGCACCGCGTCGGGAAGAAGGTAAAAGACGCGGCGGGGATTTCAAATGCTGACTTATTTGCCCGCAGCAACCTCGTCGGCAATGGCATCAACCGCTTGCTTGGCGATATCGACGACCTTGTCGACTTCGGCTTTGGTGATGCAAAGCGGCGGTGCGAAGCCAAGGATGTCGCCATGCGGCATGGCACGGGCAATCATGCCACGTTCAAGACAAGCAGCCGAAACGCGCGGACCGATTTTCGCATTCGGATCGAAACGTTCCTTTTTGGTTTTGTCGGCAACAAATTCGAGGGCCGCCATCAAGCCAACGCCGCGTGCTTCGCCAACTAGGGGATGGTTATCAAAGGTTTCATGCATGCGGTGCTGGAAGTAACCACCGGTGTCTGCGGCATTGCCCGTCAGGTTTTCACCATCAACGATATCAAGGTTGGCATTGGCAGCCGCCGCACAAACCGGATGGGCGGAATAGGTCCAGCCATGGCCGATCGGGCCCATCTGATCAGAACCTTGTTCCAGAATTTTCCAGACGCGTTCACCAATGATCACACCAGACAGCGGCAGGTAGCCCGATGAGACACCTTTGGCGATCGTGATCAGGTCGGGCTTGATGCCGTAATGCTGGGAACCGAAATAGGAACCCGTGCGGCCAAAGGCGGTTACGACCTCGTCAGCTACCAGCAGAATATCATACTTGTTCAGAACGGCCTGGATCGCTTCCCAGTAACCTTCTGGCGGGGTGATGATGCCACCCGTGCCCATGACCGGCTCGCCAATGAAGGCCGCAACGGTTTCCGGACCTTCGCGCAGGATCATTTTTTCCAGATCGTCCGCACAACGTTTGGCAAATTCTGCTTCGGTTTCACCGGCTTCTGCGTTCCAGTAGTGGTGCGGGCAGGTGGTGTGCAGAACAGGTGCGCGCGGCAGATCAAAAGCGTTGTGGAAGGCAGCAAGGCCGGTCAGGCTACCGGTCATGATGCCCGAGCCGTGATAACCACGCCAACGCGAGATGATTTTCTTCTTTTGCGGCAGGCCGCGGATGTTGTTGTAGTACCAGATCAGCTTGATGTTGGTTTCGTTCGCATCCGATCCGGACATGCCGTAATAAACGCGCTTCATGCCTTCGGGCGCGCTTTTGACGATACGATCTGACAGACGAATGATCGGCTCGTTCCCGTGCCCGACATAGGTGTGGTAATAGGCCAGCTCCTTGGCTTGGGCATAGATCGCATCGGCGATTTCAGTGCGGCCATAACCGACATTCACACAATACAGACCGGCAAAGGCATCGAGGCTTTCCTTGCCTTCGGTGTCGTGGATGTAAATGCCCTTGCCGCCATTGATGATGCGGTTTGGCGTTTCACCATCGGCGTGCTGGCGCATGTGGGTGGATGGATGCATGAAATGCGCCCGATCCATTTCCTGTAGGTCGGCAGTGGTGTTTTTGATGACATTCATTTTGCTTCTCCCATGTGAATGTGGTGGTGGCGATTGCACGCCTTAGCTGGCATAGGCTGCGCAGACATATTTAAGCTCGGTGAATTCTTCGAGACCGTGACGCGACCCTTCGCGGCCAAGGCCGGATTGCTTGACCCCGCCAAACGGGATCGGTGCGCCAGTGATCTTCACGCAGTTCAAGGCGACCATGCCATATTCAAGCGCGTTCGAGACGCGTGCTGCACGGTCATGGTCCTTGGTGAACAGATAGGCCGCAAGGCCATATTCGCTGTCATTGGCCTGACTGATGACGTCATCTTCGGTGTCAAATGCCATGACCGGGGCGACAGGACCAAATGTTTCCTCGCGATAGATTTGCATGTCTGCGGTGACGTCTGCAAGCAGTGTGGGGGCATAAAACAGTCCACCCATCTTCTTGCCGCCGGTCAAAACCCGCGCACCTTTGGCACGCGCGTTACTGACATGCTCGTCACATTTGGCAACGGCGCGGTCATGCATCAGCGGACCAATTTCAACATCCTCGTCGATGCCATTGCCAACGCGAAGTTTCGCGATTGCCTTGGCATATTTATCCAGAAAGTCGTCATAAATGCCGCGTTGAACAAAGATACGGTTGGCAGCCAAGCAGTCCTGCCCGCTGGTGGCGAACTTGGCATTGATTGCGTGCGCCACGGCCTCATCGAGATCGACATCATCAAAGACGATGAATGGCGCATGACCACCCAGTTCCATCGACATCTTTTTGATGGTTTGCGCACCTTGCGACAACAGAAGGCGACCAACCTCGGTCGAACCGGTGAAGGACAGCGCACGGACATCGGTATTGCCGCACAGCTCACCCACCACCGGGTTCGGGTCGCCGGTGACGATGTTAAACACACCCGCCGGAATGCCAGCACGTTCTGCCAGCTCGGCCAATGCGGTCGCGGAAAACGGCGTTTCGATTGCCGGGCGGACGATCATGGTGCAGCCCGCGGCCAATGCCGCTGCAGCCTTACGCGTGATCATCGCGCATGGAAAGTTCCAGGGCGTTACCGCAGCCGTCACACCAACCGGTTCGCGTTTGACCGACATGTTGCGGTTGGGCAGGTGGGATGTGATGTTTTCGACATTCACCCGTTTGGCTTCTTCGGCATAGAAATCGACAAAGCTTGCGGCGTAATCAATCTCGCCATGCGCTTCGGAGATCGGCTTGCCCTGTTCGAGCGTCATCAGAAGGGCGAGGTCTTCCTTGTTCTCGACCAATAGATCATGCCAGCGGCGCAGAACATGGGCCCGTTGTTGCGGCAGCATTGCAGCCCATGCCGGAAAGGCGCGCTTGGCCGCAACGATTGCCTTGCGTGTTTCAAACACACCCATATTTGGCACCGTGCCGATGAAGCTGCCATCAAACGGGTTGGTGACTTCAATGATCTGCAGATTATCAGCAGAGCACCAGCGACCATCGATATAGGCGTGTTCGCGCAGCAACCGCAGATCGGAAAGCTGGCTCAACGACACGCAACGCTGTTCTTTTGATTGTGCCGTCATGGGGACCTCCTTGAAAACCAGCTGACACGCTTGGTCAGCCTGTTTGTTGAACTACAAGGAAGCTACCAGCAGTCGCTCAGAGGAGGTTTCCGAACTCCATGCCATTTGATGCGGTTTTTTTGGCAGGCAGGGGTGAAATGAGATGGTTTTTTCTGCGCGTGGGCTCAAGACCAAGGAAATCAGTCGTCTGCGCCGTTCAGATATTTCTGCATTTCACGTTTCTGACGGCGCTTTTCCAACACGGTCCGAATGATGATGGCCGCAAAAAACAGAACAACGACACTGGTCGTCATGGGAAAGGCAACCGGAACGCCGACTAAAAACAAAAGTGCGCCAACAATACTGCCGCCCAAAAGCGCAATGAACCCGCCGAGCATGACAATTGCAAGCAATCCGGCAAGCAGGATGGAGGCGATTTTGTTCATAAGGTGCGGGTCTTTGATTGGATTTGATACTGGCTGCAGGTTTAGCGCAGGAAACAGCCCAAAAGCAAACGGAGCAGCTTTTTAGGGCTGCTCCATCTGGGTTAGTCGTTATTGCGGCTGCTGAGCTGCTTGGTGGTTTGATCCAGTCGGTCGGCGAGGACGCGGATCAGCTGGACGGCGACCGCTTGGTCCTGTCGGACGAGGCCGAGGAACTCGTTTTTATCGAGTTTTAGGACGGTCATGTCTTCGACGGCACGAATGGTGGCTGAACGCGGAGCGTCGACCAGAAGGGCGATTTCGCCGATGATTTCTTTGGGCTGGACATCACGCAGTTTCAGCGTTTGCTGTTCCTCGGTCGTTAGCCAGATTTCACCGCGTCCGGAAATAACGATATATGCGGCGTCACCCGGATCGCCCTGCTTCACTAGGAGCTCGCCATGTTTGAAAGTCAGGCGCGGGCTGGTAAAGGCCAGCAGCTTGACGACACTTGGATCAAGGCCGGCAAGCAACGGTATGGTGCGAAGAAGCCTTACCTCCTGATCAATGTCACCATCGGCAATCGCAGCGGCGGCTTCATCGGTGTCATCGCCATCAGTTCCATTATCATCATTGGCACTGCGGCGTTTGACGAGCTTGCCGTTGGACATATGCAAGAAGGTGTCGAACTTCTCGACATCCTGTTCATCACCATCGACCCACACGACACTGGTATTGTCATTCTGTCCGGTCAAGAAGTTGATGACACTTTCGCGCGTTTCGCGATCAAGCGCGGACAAGCCTTCATCAACCACCAGAAGGTCCGGGTTCTTGATCAGTGCACGGACCAGCGCAATTTTTTGGCGCAGGGTTTGCGACATGCGACTGCCGCCAACACCCACCTGGCTTTCAAGACCAAGCGCGACAAGCCCTTCATAGAGGCCACCTTCATGGGCGATTTCAAACAGGACCTCGCCCACGCGTTCTTCGGAATTTGCACGGCCATAGGCAAAACGACCAAACAGCAAGTTATCAAGGATTGGTGCGGCCGGGGCGTAATCATCGGCTTCGAAGAAATCGATATAGACAGCAAGTTCTTCGGGCAGGTTATCGCGTACTTTCGGGCGGGCCTGCAGAACAAGTTTGCGGAAGCTGTCATCAATCACACGCAGGCGATGGCGGGCCGGGGTCAGTTGCATGGCGACATCAAGAAGATGCAACTGATCTTCCTTGCGCATGTCCTCAACCGCGACACCATCGGTGCGTTTGAGGATGTTCTTCACCTCGGGGATTTCATCGGCCGAGACGAAGCTATAACGGTCAAAGAATTCATGTCCGGGCGGAAGGCCCGTAAACAGCTCGATCATCAGATCAAGCGTTTCACGGCCCATCAGCACCATCTTTTCGTAAAGTCCTACGTCGCGCAGACTTTTCTGCATATAGGGGTGAGACAGGAAATCGAACCTTTTGAATTCTTCGGTACGGGACGGCGTACCAAACAGAAGGTTCACGCCAACCGGTGCGTTGTCGTTGTAGCGTTCAATGTCATAAGGTTCGACAAGGTCTGACAACTGACGTTCAGCAAGAATTTCCTTAAGACGCGGGCGAACGGCCAAGACTGATTCCACAAGTTCCGGGCGTTCTTCGGCACTGATGCGACGTTGCAGACCGATGCGATAAATGTCGCGATCAAGTCCAACAACCTCAAGCAGGCGCATCAGTTCATTCTGGAGCTCGTCCCGCGATGAGAAGCCCGGCCCGACATAATCAATCCATTCCGCTGACGGATCATAGGGGATGTTGCCCGACATTTTGATCTCGTCATACATCTCACGGGTGAGCTTCCAGGGGAGCTCTGCGGGATCAGACAATTCAACGACATCGACGAATTTCGGATCTGGGTAGGCCGCGTCATTGCCGACCTTGGTTAGTGCTGTGCTGTCCTTGGCAGTTTCAGAAACGCTATTGTCATTATCGCCAGTCGGGCCAGCTTTCTTGCCATCCTGATTGATGATGATCGGGCGGTGTTTCAGGCCATAGAACAGGTTATCGGCAATCGTGCCGTTAAACAGATAGGCATCCGCCCCGACATAGGCCAAACGTTGGCCAACAACCGCCGCAGGCAGCTGGGTCGCATCCAGATCATTGAATTGAATGCGACCACCGGTTGGATCGAGAATGCGGGCAAGCAATCGGGCAAGCTGAGACTTCCCGCTATCGGATGCGCCGGTCAGAAGTGCATTGCCGGGAAGGGGCATGTTAAACGATACGTTTTCAACAACCCGCGTGCCGTCATCATCGGTCCATGACAGGGCTGCGACATCAAGCGGGCCGCCAAGGGTCGGGGATGACGCAGCACCAAGCTGATGTTCCGGGCTAAGGTCGGGAAGTTCGAACTGCTCGTGGAGCTGTTCATATTTGATACGTGCGTCCGCCAAGCGCTGGTAATAGGCCAGAAGTTCCTTCCACGGTGCGGACATGTCCTTATAGGCGGCAAGGGCCGCGACCAATGCACCAAAGCTTAGATCACCAGTGATCACCAAATAACCACCGATCGAATAGAAGAAGAACGGCGTGATCTGGGCGATGAAGTTGTTCAGAAACTTGATGAAGAACTTGCGGTAATAGATTTCCTTGCGGATTTCAAAAATCCGACCCAGACGCTGGGTGAAATGGGTCAGCTCAAAGCCATGGGTTTCGTTCGCACGGATATCGGTCGCACCGCCAACGGTTTCGCCAATATGCTCGGACATGCGGCGAACGTTCTGCACGCGCTGCTTGCCCAGAACATTGACCCGCTTTTGCAGCTTGGGGATCAAATAGCCCTGAAGCGGATAAAAAGCGATGGCGGCCAGGCCCATCAACGGGTCCTGGATAAAGATAAAGGCCGAAATCGTGATCAGGATACCGCCCTGATAAAGCGGGAGTGAGATAGCCTCGCCAAAGAAACCGCCAAGCGGTTCGGCTTCGGCGGTGATCATCGAGACGATTTCACCCTGACTGGTTTTACGAAAATGCGGCAGCGGGAAACGCAGCACCCGATCAAACAGGATATAGCGCAAACGGCGCAACAGCCGTTCGGCCATCACACCGCGATAGACGTTGATGAAGTATTTGAAGCCGCCATTGATGAAAACCAGCGCAAGAAAAATGCCTGACAGGGCAAACAGATATTCCACCTGATTAAGCGAGACGCCAAGAATGTGATAGGGCGCACCAGCCCCACCAATGGCTTCGTTGACGATCTGCTTTGGCAAATCAAGCGAGTAATACAAGAACGGAAATGAGGCCAGCGTCACCACCAGAAGGATGATTTGCTGCAGGCGGCTATGCCGCCAGATATAGGCAAAAACCGATTTAGGCATTCGCACGTCCCGTCTTGTTGGTCCGGAACCTTTTGGTCCCGCTCGCTCGTTTTTGTTTGGGTATGTGCAGATTACGCGCCGGATAGCCGATCAGCCAAGATCGAAACTTTGTCCCGGTTCAATAAATCCGCAAAAACCATCTGCCTTTGCATCGGGCTTGTCATATGCCTGATAGTGATACAGCCACATCTTTGCCTTCACATCGTCGGGCAGGGTCACCAGTTGGTCGTAATGGGCATGCACGCCGGAATGGCGCGGACCCAATTCACAATCCTGAAAAATGATATCTGCCTTGCGATACAAGGGCATATGGTCTTGTGGATTGAAAATCGCATCTGTTGTCAGGAAAAAAGATTTATCTTTTCCATGACCAAACAGCGCATAGGAATACATCGTTGTTTCGCTGGTCACGATATGGGGAACCGGGACCACATCGAAATGCGTGCCGTGCCAGTCAAAGCCCTTCTTTGCGCTCAACGGAACCACATCAAAATAGGATGACAGCTGGCTGTTGCCATGGTCACTGGTTTCAAGCCCGCCGCGCAGTGAATGTTCCCACAGCGGTTCAAGAAGTTCCTCGACCGCGAACAGTTCGGTGCGATGACCGTCAAAGACAAAATAGTTGGCAAGCGCAAGCCATTCCAGACCACCGATATGGTCAGAATGCAGATGACTGATATAGACCCCATCAAAGTCATTTGGCATATGGCCAAGATTGCGCAGCGAGTGGCGCGCATCTGAACCACAGTCAATCAACATGCGATGTGGTTGCTCGTTATCTGAGGGGGTGGTTTCCAGAACCATGTTGCTCTGGAAATTGTCGGCCGCCATGCAAAAGGCTGAGCCCGTCCCCGCAAACGTAAGCTTCATTCCCCGTTCTCCCGATATTTTGTCGAAAGATTAGACGAGGTTCGGGGCGTTTAACCACCCCCTTTTATGAGTAATGTTTGAATTTTTACTCATATGCCATCTCTGACCCGCCGTCTGTTAGGGGCGGGATGCTCAGTTTTGGTTTGAATCGACCCGTGTATCGTCTTTGGTCTGGGCGGCTGCGATTTTGCTCATTTCCTGGCGCAAAGCGCGGAGTTCCACCATGATTTCCTGATGATCGAATTCGATCTCGTCACGGGTTTGCTTTTCCTCAACATCTACATGGGTCGACATTGCATCAACCACAATGGCAATGAACAGGTTCAGCACCGCAAAGGTGGTGATCAGGATAAACGGAACAAAGAACATCCATGCCAGCGGGTAAGACTCCATCACCGGACGGACAATTCCCATCGACCAGCTTTCCAACGTCATGATCTGGAACAGGGAATAAAGTGACGCGCCGATATTGCCAAACCAGTCCGGGAAACCTTCGCCAAACAGCTTGGTCGCCATGACGGCCGAGACATAGAAAACAAGTGACAGAAGTGTGAGTACTGAAATCATGCCGGGGATGGCCCGCATCAGGGCTTCGACCACCTTGCGCATGGATGGGACAGCCGAAATCAGGCGGAAGGCACGCAGGATTCGCAGCGCGCGCAGAACCGAGATCCCCTGACCGGCAGGCAGAAGCGTGATGGTGACAATCGTGAAATCAAAGATGTTCCAGGCGCTTTTGAAGAAGGAAAGCCGGTATACCACCAGTTTCAGCAGCAACTCGACGACAAAGATCGCAACCGCAATCTGATCGAGCAGATGCAGGAATGTCCCGGCCTTTTCCATCACCGTTTCCGATGTTTCAAAGCCAAGGATCACTGCGTTCAGGGCAATGACAGCGGTGATGAAATTTTTAAAGCGGCTGGATTCAATAAGCCGGCGAAGAAAGTCCATGATGCCTCCCGACCGGGTCGGAAAAGGGCGCATCGGCTTGCCGGATGTCACCGACGGACACATTGCGCCGGATAAAAACAACAGGGCGCAGCGGTATTATCGTCAATACGCTGCGCCCTGAATGGAAAATCAGTTCAGACCTTTGCGGCCCATTTCAAGGAACTTGTCGCGACGGCGGGCTTTAAGCACACCACCTTCGACATCGTCCATGCTTTCAAGCTGTTTGATGATCGCATTGCCAACACGCTTGCAGGCTTCTTTTGCGTCACGCTGCGCGCCGCCAAGCGGTTCAGGCACGATTTCGTCAATCACGCCAAGTGCAAGCAGATCCTGCGCGGTAAGGCGAAGCGCTTCGGCTGCGGTTTTGGCTTCGTCGCCCGAACGCCACAGGATCGATGCGCAACCTTCCGGCGAGATCACCGAATAGATCGAGTTTTCAAGCATCAGAACGCTGTTGGCAACGGCAAGTGCAATCGCACCACCCGAGCCGCCTTCTCCGATGATGACCGATACCAGAGGAACCTTGATATCAAGGCAGGCTTCGATCGAACGTGCGATGGCTTCGGACTGACCACGTGCTTCGGCATCAGCACCCGGGAAGGCGCCAGCCGTATCAACAAGGGTCACGACCGGGATGTTGAAACGTTCAGCCATACGCATCAGACGGATTGCCTTGCGGTAACCTTCCGGACGGGCCGAACCGAAATTGTGCTTTACGCGGGTTTCGGTATCGCGACCTTTTTCATGGCCGATGACCATGACGGTGCGACCCTGCAGACGACCAAAACCACCGATGATGGCTGCGTCTTCGCCAAACTGGCGGTCACCGGAAAGCGGGGTGAAATCGTCAAACAGGTTGGCGATATAGTCGGTGAAGTGCGGACGATCCGGATGGCGGGCGACCTGCGTCTTCTGCCAGGGGCTCAGCTTGCCATAGGTGCCTTGCAGCAACTTGGTCAGCTTTTCCTGGAGGCGCGCGACCTCGTCAGCGATGTTGACTTCGTCATTGCCCGTCAGGTGACGGAGCTCTTCGATCTTGCCTTCAAGTTCGGCGATCGGTTTTTCAAAATCGAGGAAGTTATGCATCAGGGCATCATATCCGACTGGGAAACAATGGGGCGGAACATAGTTGATCAACCCGCTACGTCAAGGGTTGACCTATAAGCGATCCATATTTTCCGTTTACGTAAGAATTATGGCGTATAGTTCACACTTTATGTAGTGACAGTTTGCACATTGAATTCGATGACGTCCAGTATCCAGATTTCCCGCGCAGAAAACCCGGCAGATGTTCCGTTTGAACGTCTTGTTGAAATTCTGTTGGCCGCATTTGCCTTTCAGGACGGGATTGTTGATCCGCCAAGCTCGGCTAAATCGGTTTCCGTATCTGAACTTCAATGGCGTTTTGCGCGCGATACCTTGTTCCTTGCACACAATCGCGATGGAAATGTTGTTGGTCAGATCTGGATCGAGGATATCGGCAAGGATGCTTATCTTTATAAACTATCAGTCGATCCGGCGATCAAGGGCGGCGGGATTGGCAAGGCGCTTGTCGAAGCTGCCTGTGCCTTTGCCAAAGATCGCGGCAAGGAAAAGATGCGTCTTCATGTCCGGGTCGAGCTGACAGACAATATCGCGTTTTTTACATCACGCGGGTTTGAAATAGCCGGTGAAGGTGTCCATGACGGTTATGATCGAACCACGTTCTGGAAAATGGCGCGCGACCTGACGGCTTCCTGATTACGCCGATTCACTTTCTGGCCGGGCTTGCTTTGACAGAGCGTAATAAGGAACGTGGGTTTCACCCCAATCCTTAAGCGCCAAGATAATGGCGCGCAGCGTTTCCCCCTTGGGCGTCAGGCTGTATTCCACGCGCGGTGGTACTTCGGCATAGACTTCGCGATGGACAAGGCCGTCCGCCTCAAGCTCGCGCAATTGGCGGGTCAGCATGCGTTGGGTCACACCGGGCATCATGCGGCGCAGCTCGTTAAAGCGTTTGGTGCCATCGAGCAGATGGAACATCACAACGCCTTTCCATTTGCCGCCAATCACGTCAAGCGCACCTTCGACCGGGCAACCGGGGCTTCTGTTCGGTGGGCAAATATCCATCTGAAATCTCCTTCCGGCTGCTGGTGGTATTGTCGGTGTCGCCTGTAAGGCGCAGAAATTCACAATAGTATACAAATTGACACTATATGTAGAAATTGTGCGTACTTATCGCGTTGGTGATTATGCGTTAAAACTTGGTCATTCACAAATCAAACCTTTGACGTAAGGGAATGCCCAAGATGAAAGCCATTGGTGTTTACAAATCAGCCCCGGTCGAAACCGACGGCCTGTTCACCCAGATCGAAACCGACGCCCCGATTGCCGAGGGTCATGACATCCTTGTCCGGGTAAAGGGCGTTGCCGTTAACCCGGTCGATTTCAAGGTCCGCAAGGGCAAACAGGATGATGGTGCCTTCAAGGTGCTTGGTTGGGATGCGGCCGGTATTGTCGAAGCCGTTGGTGAAAACGTCACGCTGTTCCGCCCGGGCGATGAAGTCTGGTATGCGGGCGATGTGACCCGTTCGGGATCAAACGCGCAGCTTCAGCTGGTGGACGAACGCATTGTTGCGCCAAAGCCCAAGTCACTTGATTTCGCAGTGGCTGCCGCCCTTCCGCTGACAACCATTACGGCGTGGGAAGCAATGTTTGACCGTCTTTTGATTGATCGCACAGCGGTTGATGCCAATGCATCGAAAACCATCCTGATCATCGGTGGTGCCGGTGGTGTGGGATCAATCGCCATTCAGTTGGCCAAGCTTGCGGGCCTTAAGGTGATCACGACCGCATCGCGCCCGGAAACCATCGAATGGGTGAAAAAGCTTGGCGCGGATCAAGTGATCAACCATCGCAACCCGTTGGATCAGGAATTGGCTGCCCTTGAGGTCGCCAATGTTGATTACATCTTCTGCACGTCTGAAACCGATCAGTATTTTGATGTCATGGCGACATTGATCGCGCCGCAAGGCCGGATCGTAACGATCACGGAGGCCAAGGAAAACCACAATGTGGACCTTCTGAAAGCCAAGTCTGCCAGCTTCTCGTACGAGTTCATGTTCACCCGTTCGATGTTCCAGACGGCTGATATGATTGAACAGCACAAGCTTTTGGCAGAAGTCGCCAAACTGGTCGATGACGGCACGATCACCAATACCGCCAATGAAAGCTTTGGCCCGCTGTCACCAGAAAGCCTGCAGAAAGCACATGCGCTGCTTGAAAGCGGCAAAGCGATCGGCAAGATCACCTTTGACGGCATTGCCGACTGATCTTTGATCAACGGCAAATATGCCTTACCAGCTAAGGGCCGATCCGCGCACATGATGCGGGTCGGCCTTTTGCTTTGCCGGTTCTGATCAGTTGGCGGATTGATCGCCGATCAAGGACATTATCTGTTCGCGCAGCCAGCGATACAAAGGATGCGTGGTCGTGCGGTCATGCCAGACGAGTGCCATGTCAAAGCCAGTCACGGGCAATGGGGGATCAAAGATCTGGATCTGATCATTGCGGCCTTCTGCCACCCGACTGGGGACAAGGGCAATCATGTCGCTGCGTGCAATGATTTCCGGCACCACCAGAAAACCCGGAGCAGACAAAGCAACGTTTCGTTTTTGCCCATGGGCCATAAGCGCATCGTCGGCAGGCCCATGGAACCCGCCACCCTCGGGCGAGACCATGACATGATCAAGTTTGCAGAAAGTTTCGATATCAAGTGCGCCCTTGATCATTGGATGCCCCGTTCGGGCGATGGCGACATATTCCTCGCGATAGATTTTGCGCATCCGCAGCGTTTCAGGTGCTGTTTCCGGCGTTGTCAGCGCAAGGCTGACCTCACCACGGATCATTTGCGCCTCAAGCACAGACACATCAATTGTGCGCCAGGCAATGCGAATGCCCGGTGCTTCGCGGCGAAGCAGTTCAAGCAACGGCATCAGGATCGCGTATTGCACATAATCACTTGCGGCGATGGCAACTGTTGCCGTGACGGTTGATGGATCAAACGGACTGTTTTCGGCAACCACCTTTCGGACCGCCTCAAGCGCGCGATGCAAAGGTTCTTGCAGCTCCAACGCGCGTTCGGTCGGAATCATGCCGCGTTGCGCAGGCAGCAATAAGGGATCATCCAACAGATCACGCAAACGCGTCAGACGCGTTGAGATCGCAGGTTGGCTGAGGTTAAGCCGCCGTGCCGCGTGGGTGACATTGCGTTCGGCCAGGAGTGTATCAAGTGTGACCAGCAGGTTCAGATCAAGCTTGCTGATATCCATTGAGTTTATACCAGATCAAAAAGAATTGAATTTCAAAGATAGCAAAAGATCGGGCCATGATCACGCATCGAACGTGATCTTCTTTGAAAAGGACGGCCCAATGTCGAATGTCTTGATTGTTCATGCTCATCCCGAACCCGCATCGCTTACCAGCGCGCTTAAGGATATCGCCGTTGAGAAGCTGCGTGCCGACGGACATCAGGTACAGGTATCTGATCTGTATGCGATGAACTGGAAGCCGCTTGCCGATGCGCAGGACTTTACCGAGCCCCATAATCCCGATCGGCTGATTTACATCGCAGAATCCAAAAAGGCCTATGCCGGCGGCACCCAAACCAGTGATATCGCCGCCGAGCAGGACAAGCTTTTATGGGCGGATGCGGTGTTGTTCAGCTTTCCGCTGTGGTGGTTTGGAATGCCCGCGATCCTCAAAGGCTGGTTTGATCGGGTGTTTGCCTATGGCTTTGCTTATGGTGTTGGCGAACATAGCGAGAAACACTGGGGCGATCGCTATGGCGAGGGCACGCTTGCCGGACGCCGTGGGATGCTGATTGTACCAATTGGCGGACATTTGCCGCATTACAGTGACCGTGGCGTAAATGGCAGCATCGATGATGTCTTGTGGCCGATCCAGCATGGCGCGCTTTTCTATCCCGGCATGGATGTGATGCCGCCATTCCCCGTCTATAGCACCGATCGCATGGATGAGAACCGGTGGGGAGCGGTCGAAACCGCATTCAAGGCGCGCCTTGCACGTCTGTTTATCGATGATCCGATCCCCTATCGCGCTCAGAATGGTGGGCATTATGATGGTAAACAACGCCTGAAGCCCGAACTGGGGGGCGGATTGGACGGCATCAATATGCATCTGGTGCGTGAAGGTGATCCCGAAGAAATCCTGCATGGACAGGTCAGGCAATCACGCCGTCTGGCATCCTGATTAACGGGCATCATGGATAATACGAAAAGGGCCGGGGATGATACCCCGGCCCTTTTTGACGTAATTTGTTTATCGGCTACTTAGCCCGCGTCGCGCGCGGCAATTGCTTCGGCCTGACGGACCATGACTTCAGCCTGTTTGATCGATGCGATGTCAATCAGGCGACCATCAAGGGCAACAGCACCAGCACCTTCGGTCTGTGCCTTTGCCATGGCTTCAAGGATGCGTTTTGCCTTGGTGACTTCGGCCTCGGACGGAGAATAGACGTCATTGGCAAGGCTAATCTGGCTTGGATGGATCGCCCACTTGCCCTCGCAGCCCAGAACCATGGCGCGTGCGGCCTGTGCGCGATAGCCATCGGGATCAGAGAAATCACCAAACGGGCCATCAATCGGACGCAAACCATTGGCGCGTGCTGCGACCACCATGCGGGCAATGGCGTAGTGCCACATATCACCCCAGTGATAATCACGCGGATTGTCGCCATCCTTGTCGGTCAAAACACCATAATGCGGGTTCGGGCCGCCAATGCCGGTCGTCATCGCCTTGGTCGAGGCAGCGTAGTCAGCCACACCGAAATGCAGGCTTTCATTGCGCGGGGAGGCAGCAGCAACTTCGTGGATGTTTTGCATGCCAAGGGCTGTTTCAATGATCAGTTCGAACCCGATGCGCTTTTTGCGGCCTTTTGCAGCCTCAATCTGGGTCGCCATCATATCAAGCGCGTAAACATCAGAAGCCGTTCCGACCTTCGGGATCATGATCAGATCAAGTCGATCACCGGCCTGTTCAAGAACATCGACAACGTCGCGATACATATAATGGGTATCAAGACCGTTGATGCGGACAGACAAGACCTTGTCGCCCCAATCAATATCGTTGATGGCTTGGATAATGTTTTTACGTGCCTGTTCCTTGTCACTGGGCGCAACGGCGTCTTCCAGATCAAGGAAAATGGCATCTGCCTTCGATTTGGCAGCCTTTTCAAACAGCTCAATCCGGCTGCCGGGAACGGCGAGTTCTGATCGGTTCAGGCGTGCCGGTGCCGGGGTCGGGGTGGTGAAGCTCATGATAACGTCTCTCCAGAACCTGTCATATCAATAGGGATTGCTTGCGATCAGGATCGCGCGAAGTCCCTGGCGTATTATTGCGTCCCGTTTTCGGGATCGTACCGTGGCCGCCGTGACAGTTATGTGGTCTGCGATCATTGTGCGTCGCAGTAAGCCTGCCTCCAATTTATGGTGCAGATGCGAATGCTGGCAAGCTTAAAAACAGATCGATCCATTGTGCTTTCGACGCACACGCGACGAAGTCAGGGTGTTTATAAGAAAAATCCGGAATAAGGCCGATAAAGCAATAGCCCCTTAACCGGACTGCCGTTAGATTACCGCCGATATTTCGCACGGGGTCTGTATCCCTGATCCCGCACGTCCCATCAGCAGGTAGTATCAAACGACCCATGCGTCGCGCTTATTCCATCGTTGTTTCTGCCGGTCTTGCGCCCGTTCTGATCATGGGGGCCTGTCTGGTGTTGGCGATGTCACCGACCCTTGTGCCAGCGGAACTTTCCGGGCTTGTACGGTATGGCCCGTTCTTGTTGGCGATGCTGGGCGGGGCGATTGGCTGGTGGTTTAACCGCGGGCGCGCGGTGTTTGTTATGCTGCTTCTGCTGATTTGCTATTGGTTGCTGGTCGGCAATGGCGGTGGCTTTTCGCCAGACGGTTTGGCGTTCCTGCGCATCGCGACACTTTATCTGATCCCGGTGAACCTGCTCATCCTTGGCTTTACGGCGGAACGCGGTGTTTTAAACCCGCGTGGCATTGCCCGGATGTTGATTTTGGGTTTGCAGATTTTTGTCGTCTTGATGCTGGCCGGTCAGCCAGATGTCGGATCGGCATTATATCAGGCGCTTGATACCCGCTTCTTTGCCGCGACGGGTATTCTGGCGGTTGTGCCCCATCCCGCCATGATCATTTCGCTGCTTGCCGTGATCCTGCTTTTGGTGCGCCACAAGCCGCTTGAAACCAGTTTTGCCGCTGCGATCATTGCGATCAATGTCGCGACCGTGATGGGGCCGGGCATCATTCAATATGGTTATCTGGCCGCAACCGGCGTGGTTCTGGCCGGATTGGCGCAAGAAGCCTGGCGGATGGCGTTTGTTGATGATCTGACAGGGCTTCCGGGGCGTCGTGCGCTGGGTCACGCGATGGCGGAACTTGGCAACCAATATGCGATTGCCATGCTTGATGTTGATCACTTCAAAAAGTTCAACGACACCTATGGGCATGACGTTGGCGACATTGTCCTTAAAAAGGTCGCGCGTGAATTGGCCCGTGTTGGTGGCGGCGGCAAGGCATTCCGCTATGGCGGCGAGGAATTCACCGTGGTCTTTGCCGGACGCACAGCCGAAAAGGCGCAAGAACCTTTGGAAACGTTGCGCAAACGGATTGCCGATAACAAAATCACCCCGCCTGAAAAGAACAAGGCAGTGTCGGTGACGATTTCGGTCGGTGTGTCAGAACGTGACGACGACACGTCCGATCCGTGGGGTGTTTTGAAGCGCGCGGATCAGAAGCTTTACGAAGCCAAGCAGGCCGGTCGAAACCGTGTGGTGGCCTAAGGGCAGACATAATAATGGCGAATGCAGACAGTGCCGCATTCGCCATAAGATTTCCCGGCTTTAAAGTTCGTTGAACTTGAAAACAAGACGCATGGAACCCGCCGTATTCGCAAGGGTCGCCAGGCAATTTGCGGCGCGTTCCGGCGGGATGGCAACGGCAAAGCGCGTGGTGTAAATCCGCGCATCCTTCTCATCGGTGGCGGATGCCGCAAGGCGCACGATATTGGCGTTATATTCGATGAAGATTTCTGACAGGCGCGCGATCAGACCCGGCTGATCAATCCCCGAACATTCGATCATATGCGTGGCACCCGGTGCCGTGGTCAGCTCAGGTGCAGCGGCGATCGGTTCGACCGAAATTTCGGCATTGGCAAGCGAGAGTTCACGCAGGCCTGCTTCGCATTCGGATGGCGGGCAGCCATCGGGCAACTCGCAACTTGTTTCGAACTTTGCGGTATCGCCGCTAAGGGCAAAGGATGTCGGACCAAGATTGGCGCCGATATCAAACAGCAGTCCGGAAATATCGGAAACAAGACCGACCCGATCGGTGCAGGAAACGGTGATGCGGGTATTGGCTTTCATGCGGGCACTCCTCGTGAATATTCGTGGGGTGTAAGGCAAAAAATCATATCACCCGGCCATCAGGGCGACCAATTATTTTGATTGCGCCATTTTGGCCGGAAATCCAGTTGTTTGAAATCATTCAATATTTCAGGCACTCTATTCATTGGTATCGGTGTGCTCCCCATTTGGGAGGGAGCATTGTCTTCATTCTGCATTTGGTTTGTCTGCCTTGGGCAATCAACGGTTCATCCGCAGATGAGAAGGGGGATCCATGAACAATCTCGCACTGGGCGCTAAGATCGCGCTTTTTTCCGCAATCGTTGTGGCCTTGGCCCTGATTATCGTGATTGCGCAATCTTCAAGCCGCGCCTTTGACGCTGCGCGTAGTGGCGGTATCGCACAGATGCGAAGCGAAATCCGAACCGCTGCCAATGATATGTCCAAGGTGGTTGAGACTGCCCTGACGGCAAGCGAAGGATTTGCCGATACCGCAGCAGCCGTTGCGCGTAACGGACGGGCATCGGGTGACAGCGACGGGCGTGAGGTTTTGAGCCAATCTCTTCGGGAATCCCTTGTTGATCATGAAAGCTGGTTTGGCACCTGGACCTTGGCCCGACCCAATGTGTTGGGTGGTGCTGATGCGGATTGGGTCGGTCGGTCTGGCGGTGATATTGCCGGGATTTACACACCCTATTGGGTGCGTGATGAAGGTGACATCGTGATGGATACCGACGAGGATTACGATGCGACCGAGGATTTCGGTGAAGAATTCTACGCCGTTTCAGAAGCAAGCAAATTACCCGCTGTTCTTGAACCCTATGTCGAGACGCTGACAGATGATAGCGAGATCGTAATGACATCGGCGACCGCGCCAGTGATTGTCGATGGCAAGGTCATCGCCGTATCGGGTGTTGATCTTGAACTTGGCGCTTTGCAAAGCCGTGTGGCCGAAGAAAAGCCGTTTGGCGTTGGCCGTGTCTGGCTTGTGACCGATACCGGCTCGGTCGTTGCCCATCCTGACCCGGAACTTCTGGCAGCAAGTCTTGAAGAAACCGGTGTTACTGCCGATCAGTTGGCACAAGCCCGCGCAGAGGGTTTCATCACCGCCGAACTTGATGGTGAGGAAAGCTATGTTGTCGCACTGCCAGTACAATTCGGCAAAGCGCCACAAGTCTGGACGATTATTGGTGCAGTACCAAGCGATGCGGTTCTGGCCGGCGCCAACAGCGCCGCACGCGAAGCCATCATCATTGGTTTGATTGTTCTGGTTGCCGCCATTGCGGCGGCCTTGATGGTTGGCAAACTTCAGGCGCGACCGATTTTGAACCTTGCTGCCGTCATGGGCAAAATGGCCGATGGTGATCTTAAGGCAGAAATCCCCCATGTCGGGCAAAGCAACGAAATGGGCAAGATGGCCGCAGCGCTGGAGAATTTCCGCGATAAATCCATCCGCGCCAAAGAGCTGGAGCTTGAAGCCGAAGAAGCCGAAAATCGCGCTGAGGAAGGCCGAAAACAGGCAATGGTCAAAGTGGCCGATGATTTCGAAGCAAGTTCCGGTCAGGCGGTGGCATCAGTAAGTTCTGCTGCTGCGGCCCTAGGCGAGATTACCGATCGCATGGGGCGTCTGGTGGAAACCGCCCGGTCACGCATGCTTGAAGCGACCGGTGGGGCTGATCAGGCCAGCGAGAATGTTCAGGTTGTTGCATCGGCTGCCGAAGAACTTTTGGCCTCGATCGAAGAAATTGGCCAGCAAGTTGCCATGGCCGCCGACGTATCGCGCGAAGCCGCGATTGAGGCCGGAAATGCAACAACCAATATTAGCGACCTTGATGGCAAGGCGCGCCAGATTGGCGAAGTTGTCACCATCATTCAGGATATCGCGGCCCAAACCAACCTTTTGGCATTGAATGCCACCATCGAGGCTGCACGCGCTGGTGAAGCAGGCAAGGGCTTTGCCGTGGTAGCCAACGAGGTCAAAGGTTTGGCCAATCAAACCGCCAAGGCGACAGACGAGATTTCCGAACAGATCAGCGTCATTCAGGGATCGGTCACGGGGGCGGTGGAAACGATCAGCCGGATTGATGAAGTCGTTGGCCGGGTTGAGGGGATTTCAACCGCGATTGCCTCGGCCGTTGAAGAACAAAGCGCGGCAACGCGTGAAATCGCCAACAGTGCCGGCAAGGCATCGGAGGGTGTTCAAACCTTTGCCAGCAGCATCGGTGAACTTGCCCAATCGATTGAAGAAGTCGGTGGTGTTTCCCAGGATGTTCAGGGGGCTGCGACGAACCTTCAATCAGACAGCAGCTCGCTTGAAGGATCGGTTTCGACCTTCCTTAATGCGGTGCGCCAGTAGCGTGCGATGGAACGTCCGAACGCAAACAGGGGCACGATGATGCCCCTGTTTTGTATCTGTTTTGGGTGGCGTTAAGGTGCGACGCGGCTTCGGGCGTTTTGGGCCTGAAAATCCAGATGGGATTTAAGATCGCCTGCAATGCGCAGCCCGTCGCTTAACCGGCTGAGATAGCGTTCTTCTGCCGGATGGTCGGGATCGATGACCAGACATGACGCCAGATACAGTTCGGCGGATTGTTCTTCGGTCTTGGCCAGTTTGGCAATGGCAATTGGATCCGCCGGGGCGGAGAAGGCGTCAAACAGGAATGCCTTTTCTTCCGCGCCCATTTCAAACTGCGTGATCTGATCAGTAATCCGGCCATGTTCGACCTGATCGATATGGCCATCGGATTTGGCTGCAGCGATCATTGCGCGGATCAGTGACAGGCGGAAATCGCTATTATCGGCCCCACGTTCCTGATCCGGGGCAAAGCCACTATCGGCGGGAACTTGTGCAATATCGGCATCCTGACTGTGATCGACAGGCGGCTTGTTGTTTCGATAATCGCGCCAGGCTTTATAGGCCAATCCGGCAACCAGTGCTGTCCCGCCATAGGCAAGAACCTTGCCGCCCATTTTACGGCCCTTCTTGGAACCGAGTACGGCCGACATCAGTCCGCCTGATATGGCACCACCAATAAGTCCGCCACCAACGCCGCTTCCCAGGGCATTGCCAATGCCGTCTTTGGCCTTGGAGGCGGTTTGCGATGAAATACCGGCACCTCTGGCCAGATCACCCAGCATGTTGGACGTTCCGCCCGAACCGGTGCCGCTGTTTGAGCCCAAAACGTCGCCAAGAAGCTTGCCAATATCCATCGAATTCTCCTGTTTCAATCACACTGGATATGACTGCATTGGTGAATTTCGCAAGTGTATGGGGCAGCGGGATCGTGGATTAATGCATTGATATCACGATCATTGTGGCCGAGTTCACATGCTGTGCCCGATGATCGGGGTGGGGATGTGTGTAATGCGTTGGGGTAGAAAACAACAAAGGCCCGACGCGGTGACGTCGGACCTTTGACTGGCGCGCCCGGAAGGATTCGAACCTCCGGCCTTCTGATTCGTAGTCAGATGCTCTATCCAGCTGAGCTACGGGCGCTTTTTAAAGCTTACGTAAATGGTAAAGGCTCGACGCGGTGACGTCGAGCCTTTCACTGGCGCGCCCGGAAGGATTCGAACCTCCGGCCTTCTGATTCGTAGTCAGATGCTCTATCCAGCTGAGCTACGGGCGCTTTGCCTTGTAATCCGGCGGTTTGCTTGGGTGTGCTCCCCGTCGGCGGAGCGGAACTTATGCAAACGAGCAGGCCAATGCAAGTAGTAAATTTCAAAAAAAGGTATTTTTTCGTGAGCACTCGTTTGACTGACTGCTAGCGACCTGATTTGCCCGGCTTTGTCCGGTTTGTCGGACTTATGGAGAAGACTCGGCAAAAAAGGGGCAAATGCGTCTTGTTCCACAAGTGGTCGTAGACTAAGATGCTTTCAATCCCGGGGGAGCAGGGGCTTGTTTCACCACATAAAAAAGCAGGCCTCAGGGAGATTCGCATATTTCTACTTAGGTAATAGATCGAAATGGCCGTTCGTAAAACCTACCTTGCCGTAATCGGCACCGCCCTGATGCTGGGGGGATGTTCTTTTTCTTCTGAGGCCCTGTGGCCAACACTTGCCGGAGATTCTGAAACGACCGAACAAAACATGGTCGCCGCAGAGCCGGTTGGTGCTGATTCCACCACCCGTTACGACGTTGCTGCAAGCACGCAGCCGCTGACCGGTGTGTCTCAGACCGGAACCTTTGTCGGTTCCAAAGTCGAGAACATGCAGCAGGAGCTCAACCGTCTTAAGGCGGCTTTGAACCAACATAATAATGAACTGCAACAGCTTCGCGCACAGACTGTTTCGCACTCGCAGGCCTATCACGGCACTGTTGCTGCGATCAGCGCACGTCTGCAGGTTGGCACGACCCCGGGCAACCCGGTTCTGGTGCAGCAGTGGAATACCGCACAGGGCGAACTCGACCGTGTGAATGACGATATTGCCGCGCTAAACTCGCTGGCCAACAAGGTTGCTGCCGACAGCACGCTGTCGACCTTCCTGCTTGAGTCGGTCCGTTCGGCCTATCAGGTTTCCGGCGCTGTAGACGAAGATCACCGTCAGCTGGCCCTGCTTGAAGACGAAACCAACCGCACCACGGTGCTGATTGACCGTCTTCTCAATGAAATCAGTGAAAGCCTGTCGCGTCAGACGTCTTATGTCAGCACCGAGCGCGCGAACCTTAACGCGCTGGCACTGGCTGTGAAAAACGGCGAGATTTTCGGTGACTCACTTTCCAAGCGTGTCTTCCAGTCGCAGGCAGCCCCTGCTTCGGCAAGCCCGCGCATGGCAGCAACCAGCGACCGCCCGCTTGTGGTTATCCGGTTTGACACTGCCAGCGTGAAATACGAGCAGGCGCTTTATAACGCAGTAAACCGCGTTCTGGAGCGTCGCCCGCAGGCAAGCTTTGACGTTGTTGCGGTAACGCCGAATCGTGGTACCCCGGCACAGGTCGCGCTGAATGCCAACAAATCCAAGCGTAATGCACAGGCTGTTCTTCGATCCCTTACCGATATGGGCATGCCGAGCTCGCGCGTACGCGCATCTGATGCGACCAGCGCGTCGGTTTCCGCCAATGAGGTGCACGTCTTCGTGCGCTAAGTCCGACAGGACAAGGCAGATTTTAAGAACGGCTATGGCGGGTGCTTCGAGATATCGAAGCACCCGCTTGTTTTTTGTCCGCTGTCCAACCAGATAAAATACAAGATCCAATCGGATCGACCGGGTGTGGCAAAAAAAGAAGAAAGCTATGGGTGATCTCGTCAATCTAAGGCAGGCACGCAAGCGTAAAGAGCGTGATGAAAAGGCCAAAAAGGCCGATCAAAACCGTGCCCTGCATGGCCGTACACGCAATGAGCGTATCGTCACGGACCTCGAACGCAAAAACGCTGAAAAGCTCCATGACGGGCATAAGCGTGATGGTTCCAAGAACCCCGCAACATCGCCCGAAGACATATCTTCTGATGATGCAAGTGAGTCAGAGCATGACGATAACGTCGTTCCAATCTTCTCCATCGATGTGACACCGCGCGATTAAGCCGCCATCCATCTCCGATAAGCGCGCTTGGAATACTGCTGAGAGGGCTCGCCGTTTCTGGGGGCTCGCGTGCATGCAAGCCGTCACCCCGTTACAGGATGTTCTTTAAGGCCGCCTGAAGCGTGTTTGCGTGGGGGAGGTGTGTGTCTTGATGTGATTAGGGGGCAGAAGATCGCCACCCATTTCTGTGGGGCGGTGACAGGTGCTTTATGCCATCGCTGCGGGCACACGGGCAGGTTTGGTCCGTTGCAGCATGATGTGCACGGCACGACCGGCGTCTTGGCCGGGCATTCAAATCACAGCACCATGATCACGTGTCGGACTGGTGCTGGTCGCAAATCCTAGCTCACAAGGTTTTGGTCTTGTGAGGATCAGTTTAGAAGCGTTTCTGCTTCGCGCTTGCTTTGATCAAGGGCCTCGTCCCATCCCATCAACCAGTCTTCATGGTCACGCGAGTCAGACGGGTAGGGGTTTTCAGTCAGACGATGGGCATCCAGACCAGCCGAGAAACCCGAACCATATGCCGAATTGGGCAAATGACGTTCATGCACAATTGGTGCATTGGTTTCATAGATGCTGTTGCGGAATGCCGGGAGCGAGCAAAGAACACCATCATCAATACCCATCGGATAGGCCATCATCATGGCCGTACCAAGCGATGTGATGGAAAGCTCGTCACCTGCCGTCATGCGGATCAGGCCAGCCAGTTGCAGGTTTGCAATGGCGGTATCAATGCGGCGCTGCAGATCAGGGCCGTCTTCAATGGCAACCTGATTGCCATCATCATCTGTACAGAAAAGGGATAGGACGCGGCGCAGCAACATGCTGCGATCAAGATTGGCTTCGGCACTGCGAAGTACGGTCAGCATCAAGGCGGGATCGCCAGGCGCGAAATCCATTGAACTGGACATCTTTGGGCCTCCGTTCAGATAGAAACGAATTCCCTCCCAAGTCGGCAGCTATTGTCTCTCTCGGCCTTGCCAGCGGCGTAGGCCCTGCTGCCTTTTATTATTATAGTTTGCAGATATGTTTCCAACTTGTGAAGACAAGATTGCGCTTAAGTAGAATTTTTTGATCTTTGAAGTGAACCGGGCCACAAATTGCCGCTATCACCCTGATCATACGTATAAATTTTGGCGCTTAACCGCTGATCGGTAATTGCGAAAAATCACGCTTATTTCTTTAGTCTAAGGATGCTGGGAACGGGGAGGCTGACGACAAATGCCAATTCCGAACCGAATTAGTCGTCAGACGCCTGTTTTTTCGATTTGGAGGCGGGTTTGGCATCGGGCGCACGCCAGACGCGCACGCGGTTGCGACCGCCTTCCTTAGCCGCATAAAGGGCACGGTCGGCCTTTTCAATGATCTGTTCGACCGTGCGGCTTTTGGTCATTGGTGCAGCACCGATGGATGCCGTGACGGGCAAAATCTTGTCATCACTGATCGCAACGGGGGATGCCTCGATCACACGGCGCAGACGTTCAAGCACGCGCGCACATTGCTTCATATCCGCGTTGGGCAGGCAGATCAGGAATTCTTCCCCGCCATAGCGATAGACCTTATCAAACGGACGGACATGCGATTGCAGGATGCCGGCAACCGATTGCAGGACAACATCGCCTGCCTGATGACCATAGGTGTCGTTAACCGATTTAAAGTGATCAAGGTCAACCAGCGCGATTGCCGTCGGGACTGTCGTGCGGATCGCACGTTCACGTTCCGAGTTTAGATCCCCCATCATGGTTTGACGGTTATAGGTGCCCGTCAGTGGATCGACATCGGAACGTGCGGTACGAAATGCGCGTTCAAGGCGACGCAATTGGGCAAAGAACGATTCGGCACGGAGCGCCATCATGTCGAACTCGGCCGAATCGATTTTGCCATCAATTTCGCGCGCGCTTAAAAGTCGCTTTGCCGAATCGTGTAATTGTTTATGCGTAAGTGCCAGCGCATGCATGGCCGGCTGATCAATCAGGCGATTATGCCGATTAAGGGCGTACCAGGCGCCGAAATCGCATTCATGTTCGTCCTCATCCATTTCGGACGGCATAGGAGAATCGGGCAGTATAAGCTGCCGGTTCCAGCGCAGCAGAAGGGCGATATGCTCGCTAAGTGCCTTTTCAAGCTCTGCCAGAATGTCGCGTTCAGCATCAGCCATCCCGCCCTCAGCAACGCTTTCAGGCATCTTGTGGCTCTGTGCGTTGCTTTTGGCAGGTGTTGCCGTGTCTGATGCTGGGTGCGACTTGTCGCTCATTCACCTTATCCAGGAAAGATTTCACTAAACGTCTGTTTTAACAGGCGATCGAGCTCTTCCATAGGAATATCGACCCCAAGGTCTTTCAGGCTGGTTACGCCGTGCTCTGCGATTCCGCATGGAACGATTCCACCGAAATGGCCAAGGTCGGGTGCGACATTGATCGCGATTCCATGGAAGGTCACCCAACGGCGCACACGCACGCCAATGGCGGAAATCTTGTCTTCGCGGCCATCTTCACGCACGACCCATATGCCGACACGGCCATCGCGGCGCTCGCCCGTAATACCCAGCAGGGCGAGCGTGCGAATCACCCATTCTTCAAGGTTATGAACGTATGCGCGTACGTCGCGACCGCGATTCTTAAGGTCGAGCATCAGGTAAACCGTGCGCTGACCCGGTCCATGATAGGTATATTGACCGCCACGGCCCGCGTCATAGACAGGAAATCGATCAGGATCGACCAAATCTTCTTTATGCGCACTTGTGCCCGCTGTGTAGAGCGGCGGATGTTCAAGAAACCAAACAAGTTCATTGGCTTCGCCCAGATGAATGGCCTCTGCGCGGGCTTCCATTTCAGCAAGGGCTTCGGGGTAGGAAACCAACTCGGAGGTGGTGCGCCACTCGGGGATTTGCGCGGTGGGGGCGTGACTTTGCATTTTTCCTGACAAATAAATGAAATTAAGTGAAATGAGCCCTTGATCAGGGGTAATCAATTTGCTATCTCCCTTTCCGCGCCAAGGCAAGCCCACTTCGAAACCTCACGGGCTTTGCTGCAGACAATATGCGGTCGTGGCGGAATTGGTAGACGCGCAGCGTTGAGGTCGCTGTGGGCTAACCCCCGTGGAAGTTCGAGTCTTCTCGACCGCACCAAAAACGCCTCCTCTTTTCAAGAGGGGGCTTTTTTGATTCCGGGTTTTCGATTGCAGGTCAGGCAATCCGAGATTCCCGAAAGAAAAGAGCCCGCCAGAAATGGCGGGTTTTTTCGTTTCTGGCATCGTCGTGTTGAGCTAGCCGCAGTGCATATCAGTGAAACTTGACATATACCTTTTGTTTGAAGGGTGAATTCAATACCATTGAAACTACTTGCGATTGAGAAGGTGGTGTCAAATGGCTGCAAAAGTGCCCTATATGATTTCTCCGGGTGTGATCCCAAAGATCCTTGGCAAAATTCAGGAGGCTCGCCGACCCGAGAGATTCACTCAAGATTTCCTTGAAACCAAACTGCAGAGCAAGGGTGGGAGTGCGAGAGCAATAATTCCACTGCTGAAGCGTCTTGGTATGCTGAGCAGCGACGGTGTTCCAACTGAACGTTATGACAAGTTCCGTAATGAGCATACGCAAGGTCGGGCTATGGCAGAAGCGATGCGTGAAGGTTTCAAAGAGATATTTGATAGAAATGAGTTTGCGGGAGATCTTACAAAAGACCGTTTGCAAGCTATGATCACAGAGATCACTGGTTTGGAAAAAGATAACCGAACTGTTCAGGCGTCCGTGTCTACTTTCTTCGCTCTTCGTGAATTTGCTGACTTCGATGCAAGTGCGGACGAGCCAGAGCATCAATCAAATCCCAGCCAAGCCGATACGAATTCAGGGCATCCCGTTTCTCATGCGGTTGATGCGAGAACTTCACCTGTCGGTGGTAACGATGTTGGTTTGAATTTGTCGTACACGATCAACCTAAATTTACCAGAAACCTCTGACCCAGAAGTGTTCAACGCAATCTTTAAGGCTCTTAGGGAAAACCTACTGGAGAAATAGAGGGTATGAAGGCGTCAGATGCAATCAAGTATTTTGGTTTGAACAATCTAAGTATTGAGACCGAGATTCGCAGGGTGGAAAAGATGCTGGATGCGGACTTGGGGCATTCGGGAAAATCAACAAAGGAAGTCGATGAAGCCTACTATCCGCAGTTTGCGCTCAATTTGCGTAATGAAGCGGAGAATATGGCGCGTCACTATGCAGTTTTCTACTGCCTAGAGAACTCTATTCGTGAGCTTGTTGATGCGAGGATGTCCGAAGTGCACGGAGATGATTGGTGGGACCAAGATTCAGTCGTCCCAGACAAAGTAAAGGACAACGCGGAATCTAACCGAAAGAAGGAGCTCGGAACTGGGGTTACCCTTCGCTCTACGTCTCTCTTAGACTACAGCAACTTCGGTGAGTTGGGGGAGATACTCAAGGCAAATTGGGATGTTTTTGGTGATATGTTTCAGGATAAGCGTGCGGTAGAAAGAATCCTAGCAAACTTGAACACACTGAGGGCCCCGATTGCGCACTGCAATTCACTAGCCGAGGACGAAGTTATGAGGTTGCATTTGGGGCTAAGGGATTGGTTTCGTCAGATGAGCTAGTTTGGTGGTTCCATTCGTAGCTTTGATAACCACATTACAAGAGGCCTTTGTCCAACTTCCGGGGTTAACTTGTCAGAGATGAAAATTATGCAATGCAGCCCTTTGGCAGAGTGTTGCACTGAATGCTTCAAACGTGAGGAAAACTGATTTAGGTTAGAGCTCCCACAAGAAAGAATTATCAGGATTTAACCGATAATCGGTTAATTTATGTAAATACCTGAAATTAAAAGGTATTATAATGGCAAATAGAAATGACAAGCTGCGCGAAGCAGCTTTGGATTACCACCGGTATCCCACCCCGGGGAAATTGTCCGTAACGGCAACCACCACCCTTGCAAACCAGCGTGACCTCGCGCTGGCCTATTCGCCAGGTGTTGCGTTCGCCTGTGAAGAGATCGTCAAAAACCCTGACACGGCCGCAGAATTTACCGCGCGCGGCAACCTTGTCGGGGTTATTTCCAACGGTACTGCTGTTCTTGGCCTTGGCCCGATTGGCCCGCTGGCATCCAAGCCGGTGATGGAAGGTAAAGCAGTTCTGTTCAAAAAATTCGCCAATATCGATGTCTTTGACCTCGAAGTTGCCGAAACCGACCCGCAGAAATTCATCGATATTGTAGCCGCACTGGAGCCGACCTTCGGGGGTGTTAACCTAGAAGACATTAAGGCGCCGGAATGCTTCATCATTGAGAAGGCATTGCGCGAACGTTGCAACATTCCGATTTTCCACGATGACCAGCATGGAACCGCGATTTGCGTGGCAGCAGCCGTCCTTAATGGCCTGCGCGTAACAGGCAAGGATATCGAGAAGGTCCGCCTTGTTGCATCGGGTGCCGGTGCCGCAGCACTTGCGTGCCTGAACCTTCTGGTGTCGATGGGCTTGCCCAAGCACAACATCACCGTCACCGACCGGTTTGGCGTGGTCTATAAGGGCCGTGCAGAGGAAATGGATCCGTGGAAAGCGGAATATGCCATTGAAACCAATGCCCGCACGCTAAGCGATGTGATCGAAGGTGCAGACATCTTCCTTGGTCTTTCCGCACCAAACGTGATGGGCGAGGATGAGCTGCGCAAGATGGGCGAACGCCCGATCATTATGGCGCTGGCCAACCCGACCCCGGAAGTTTCGCCGGAACTGGTTAAGGAAATCCGTCCGGATGCGGTTATGGCAACCGGTCGTACCGATTACCCGAACCAGGTGAACAACGTTCTTTGCTTCCCGTTCCTGTTCCGTGGCGCACTTGATGTCGGTGCGACCGAGATCAACGAGGAAATGAAGATCGCCGCGGTCGAAGCAATTGCCGATCTGGCTACGGCCGAAGTATCCGACGTTGTTGCGACCGCCTATGGCGGGGAGGAGCTTAAATTCGGTCCGGAATACCTTATTCCCAAGCCGTTTGATCCGCGCCTGATGCTGGAAATTCCGCCGCGCGTGGCAAAGGCTGCCATGGATAGTGGTGTGGCCAAACGCCCGATCGAAGATTTCGATCATTACCGTCAGCAGCTTGAAGGCTTTGTCTTCCGGTCTGGCATGGTGATGAAGCCGGTCTTTGATATGGCGCGTTCGCACAAGAAGCGCGTTGTTTATCCCGAAGGCGAATCGCGCCGCGTTCTGCAGGCCTGTCAGGTGCTTGTCGATGATGGTGTTTGCCAGCCGGTTCTGATTGGCCGTCGCGAAGTTATCCTTGAACGGATTGCCGAACTTGGCCTGCGCATCATTCCCGATGAGCAGATCGAAATTCACGATCCGGACGACAATCCGCATTTTGAACAGGATTGGCAGGACTTCCACAACATCATGGGTCGTCGCGGGATCAACCCGGAATATGCGCGCTCCATCGTGCGTACCCGTCCGACCGTGATCGCGGCCTTGATGCTGCGTCGTGGCGAAGTCGATGCGATGCTGTGCGGTTGCCAAGGTGGTTTCCTGCGTCATCTGCGCTATGTCCGCAACCTTGTGGGCCTGCGCAAAGGTGTGACCGATTTCTCGACGGTCAACATGATGATCATGAAGCAGGGGACGTTCTTCCTGACCGATACCTATGTGTCAGTCGACCCGACCCCGGAACATGTTGCGGAAACCGCGATCATGGCAGCCGACGTTGTGAAGCGTTTCGGTATCACGCCAAAGGCCGCGCTGATTTCGCATTCGAACTTCGGGAGCCACGAAAACAAGTCGGCCTGCAAAATGCGTGATGCTCTACAGCTCATCAGAACGCAGGCGCCTGATCTTGAGGTCGAAGGTGAAATGCATGCGGATGCGGCAATTTCGCAGCCGATCCGTGATCGTATCTTCCCGCATTCAATGCTCAATGGTTCGGCCAACCTTTTGGTCATGCCGACCCTTGATGCAGCCAACATTTCATACAACCTTGTAAAGATGTTGGGTGATGGTTTGCCGGTTGGTCCGATTCTGGTTGGTGCGGCGAAGTCGGCCCACGTGGTCAGCCCGTCCATCACTGTACGTGGTATCGTCAATATGACGGCAATTGCTGTTGTTGACGCGGTAACGCGTAGCCAGGAAGGTCAGTAGACCAATTTTCTATCGCACCCTTGACCGGGGCAATGCGATAGCGCAGAAACAGCCGTGTCGGGGATGGATCACGAAATTCCCGGCACGGCGTTTTCGAGTCAGGGTATTAAATACGGCATACAATTCAGGGAGCGGCAGATGACAGGTCAGGTTGAAGAACTCGACCGTCCGGTGGAAACATCCTCCGGCGATGAATATGTCGATCTGACACCTGAATATGCCCGCGAAATTTTTGACGCGCTGGGCGAAGACGACAGCAATACCGCATCGGAATTGCTGGGCGAATTGCACTTTGCAGATATCGCCGACTTGCTGGGCTGGGCAAGCTCCAATCAACGTGAACAGCTTGTCGAGCTGATTCGCCCGGACTTTGATCCGGAATTCCTGACCGAACTTGATGACGAACTTCGCGAAGAGGTCATTGGTCTTCTGGGGACCGACGTCGTTGCCGAGGCGATCACGGAACTTGATTCCGATGACGTTGTCGAAGTCATCGAAGATTTCGACGAGGAAGACCAGCGCGAACTTCTGGGTGCACTTTCCGATATCGAGCGTGCGCGTGTTGAAGAAGCACTGTCTTATCCGGAATATACCGCCGGTCGTATCATGCAGCGCGAGCTGGTGGCGATTCCGGATTACTGGTCGGTTGGCCAGACGATTGATTTCCTGCGTTCGGCCAAAAGCCTACCCGATGATTTTTACGACATTATCGTCGTTGATCCGCGCTATAGCCCGGTTGGCATTGTGCCGTTGTCGCGTGTGATCCGCACGAACCGCCCGGTTCTGGTGCGTGACGTGATGGAATCAGATGAAATGCGCACGGTCGTCGTGACCGAGGAACAGGAAAATGTCGCCCATCTGTTCCGTCAGCGTGACCTTATTTCCGCGCCAGTTGTTGATGATAGCGGCCGACTGGTTGGTGTGATCACGGTCGATGACGTCGTTGACGTTATCGATGAGGAATATGAAGAAGACATGATGCGCCTTGCCGGTGTCGGTGAGGAGGATGACCTTTCAAGTGCCATCCTTGATACCACGCGATCACGCTTTACGTGGCTTTTGGTCAATCTTGGTACCGCGATCATGGCGTCCATGGTGATTGGTCTGTTTGAAGGCACGATTGAAAAGCTGGTCGCCTTGGCTGTTCTGATGCCAATTGTTGCCTCCATGGGTGGGAATGCCGGCACACAGACCCTTACCGTGGCCGTGCGTGCGATTGCCACGCGTGAGCTGACCAGTGCCAACGCTTGGCGCGTAATCCGCAAAGAGGTCGCCGTGTGTGGACTTAATGGTTTGGCGTTTGCCATTCTATCGGGGGCGGTAACCTGGTTCTGGTTTGACGATCTGATGCTGGGCAGCGTCATTGGCATTGCCATGATCATTAACCTGCTGTTTGCCGGGTTGTTTGGCGCGCTGATCCCGCTTGGACTTGAACGTGCAGGCATTGACCCGGCTGTTTCGTCATCGGTGTTCCTGACGACAATTACCGACGTTGTTGGCTTCTTTGCCTTCCTGGGTTTGGCAGCGGCATTTTTGCTCTAATAACCAGCATTTCGAAACGAAAAGCCCCGAACCATCAGATGGTCGGGGCTTTTCGTTTTTAGGCCTATCTTTGATCCTGCTTAACCGGATTTTTGATCTTCCGGTTTGCTTTTCGGCGCCTTCTTGCGATCACTGCCAGACTGGGAAAGCAGCAACTCGAACGTATCGATTGCATCGCGCGGCGGCGACAGCAGGAAGCCCTGCATTTCATCGCAATCCGCGGCCTGAAGGGCGGCAAGCTGTTCTTCGGTTTCCACACCAACAGCAACCACCTTGCGGTTCAGGCTTTTGCACAGCCGGATGGCAGGTTGAAGAATGCTGTTTTCCGGTTGTTCATCAAGGGCCACGTTAAATAGTGACTTTGACATCTTGATGCGCTGAACCGGGAACCGTTTCAGGTAGCGAAGCGATGTATTGCCCGCGGCAAAGTGATCGAGTGTCAGGCCAATGCCAGCTTCGGAAAAGCGATAGAACTGGCCAAGTGCACGTTCAGGTTCGCGCATGGCGATTTCCTCAGACACCTCGATCTCGATCATGGCGGCGTCAATTTCATGTTCGGCCGTCAGATCAATGATGTTCTTGATCAGATCGGCCTGAATGAACTGGCGGCTTGAGACGTTAAGCGCAATCGGAACCGGAACATAGCCCTGACGACGCCATTCCGCGACCTGCTTACAGACCGTTTCAATGATCCAGTGACCCAGCGGGGATAGAAGGCCGGTACGATCGGCAACCGCGATGAAATCAGGCGGCAGGCGGCGCTTGCCACTGTCATCGATCCAGCGCAGGAGCGCCTCAAACCCGGTCAGGGTGCGATCAGAGGTGCGATAACGCGGCTGATATTCCAGGACAAAGCGTTTTTCATCGACCGCACGGCGCAGCTGCGTTTCCATGGAAAGACGCGCATGCATCACGTTGTTCATCGTCTCAACAAAGAAGCAATAGGACGACTCAGCCGATTTCTGCGCGCGATACATTGCCGCATCCGCGTTCGCCAGAAGCTGAGATGGCGCGCGCGCATCATTGGGATAAAGTGCTACACCAACACTGACATGCAGGCGGATTTCTTCGCCGGTTGCTGTCTGGATCGGTTGGGACATGGCTTCGACCACACGTTCGGCAACAAGGGCCGCACCCTCTGCCTCGGACAGGTCAGTAGCGATGATGGCAAACATATCGCCCGAGAACCGCGCACAGGTGTCTTTTTCGCGTACGGTGGCGCGCAGGCGACCTGATATGGTGCGAAGGGTCTCATCACCGATATCTGCGCCAAACCGATCATTGATCGCCCGGAAGTTATCGATATCGACGACAAGGACCGACAAAAGCTTTTCGTAGCGTTTGGCATGTGCAACGGCCTGATTAAGGCGGTCTTCAAACAAGGCGTGGTTCGGAAGCCCGGTTAGCGGGTCATGGGTCGCAAGATAGCGCAGGCGATTGACCGATGCGTTGGCGGCCGGGTTGTGATGCAGCGTGATGTCGACACAATCAGGATTGTTGATGGATGGCTTCATCGACAGGTTGCACACCACATGCACGCCTTCGGCACTCCGCACGATCCATTCGCGACGAAGTTCTTCATCACCGCGATTGATGGCAAGCAGCATCTTTTCCTGCGATCTGCGCGATGCAGTACCGTCCGACTGGAATTCCGGTGCCAGATTATAGAAGCGGATAAACCCGTAATCTTCTTCGCGCAGATCAAAGAACTCTGCGGTTTCCGGCGACATTGATTTGAGATGACCATCGAGTTTCGTGATCGACAAGGCAAGGTCATTGATGTCGTCGCCGGCATTGATGTGGTGCATCGAGCGGCGCGCAGACATTTTCTGCCGATTGGTCAGCATAAAGACCAGAACAGTGAAGATAACCGTGGCAATCGCCCCGAACAGCAAAATCAGTTCCGGGTTAACCGTTGCCTGTGTTGCCAGTTTTGGATCGGCGATAACATCGACCTGCCATTGGCGACCGACGATTTCGACCGAAACGGTGCGTTGAAGCTGTTCATCATCCCCTTCGCCGCGAATTTCAAACAGGACGGTGTCACCCTCGCGGACACGCACGGTGTAATCTTCGACCTGTTCGGTATTGATCACAGCTGCCAGCATGGAGCGGATACGAAACGCCCCATTGATCACGCCAATGATTTGCCCGTCACGGCCCAGAACCGGGCTATAGGCGGCAAACCCGCGTCCACCCTGAAGAAGCTCCAGCGTCGGGGTGATTTGGGTACGGCGTTGATCAAGGGCGATATCAAGAACAGGACCAGCGACCGGATGACGTTTAAGGTCAGCCCCCATGGCGGGCACATTGCCCTTGATCGGGGCGACATACAAAATGATGTAGTTTGGCGATATCCAGTTGATCGCCTGAAGGGCGGGGAAGCGGCTTTGAAGCGGGGTCGCGACGGACAGATAGTCGCGCTCATCCTCGGGTGGGCCGTCCTGCCAATTGTCGGCAAAGCTTTCAAGCACGGCCAGATTGCTTGATACAATCTGTTTGACCTGCTGGGCGACGGCGCTTGCGGTGATTTGACCCGCGGAAAGCAACATGGTTCGACGATTGTTTTCAACCGTTTGCCAGAAGAAATATGTGACAGAAGCAAAGAAAATTGCTGTCAGAAAACCAGCCACCAGTGCCCGCTTCTTGAGACGGGATGTCTGAGTGTTTGTGTTTTCTTCGGCCGGTTTATTTTCTTCTTCCATGTCTCCCCCAAATAACACTCCGCATTCAGGTCTCCCCGTCCTGTTTGCGTCGGCACGTTCGGCTTTGCGCGCGTCAATCGGTCACGCATGCGCCGATGGATATATTGGAATTCTAATTGCGCTCTGCAGCCGCAAAAGACCCCCCATGGTCTTTTATGGTGTTATTCTTACACGACTTTAAGGGGTTGGTCGCGTTCATTTACGGATAAATTTTCATCCCAAAGGTTCGTTACGGCATGCCGATGACGGAATTCCGCGCGGACATCGCCATATAAATGTTTGTTGGCCCCTGTTCTGAAACCGGGATCTGGTGTATCTGAGGCGGACATCCGGCACCCGCGAACAAAAGCCGGAACTCGTGTGACCAAGATCACCCCCAAGAGAGAGTTCATGAAACACCATCACCGCAATCCCCGCGCCCGTGGGGGACGTAAGCGTCAACCATCCCGGCGTGACCCGCTGATTGGCTTTGAAGCAGACGTAACCATCGAACAGATTGGTGCGCGTGGCGATGGGATCGCACATGTGGATGCGCCGGATGGCAAATCCGTGTTGATCTATGTGGATTGCGTTCTGCCCGGTGACAAGGTTCGCGTGGCACTCCGTCAGAAGCGCGGGGATGGCTATGGCGCAGAAGTTATTGAAGAAATCGAACGCAGCGGTGCATTCAATCCGCCGCGCTGCTCACATTTCAAGGAATGTGGCGGTTGCGCGCTTCAGCACATGGATGATCAGGATTACCGTAACTGGAAACGTGACAAGGCCAAGGTCGCAGTGCAGCGCGCGGGGATTGATCCCGAAGACGCCGACGAGCTGATCGGTGATGTCGAAATCTCTCCACCGGCAAGTCGCCGTCGCGCAGGCTTTTCGGTCCATGTCGGAGCAACGGGTGTTTTCGTTGGTTTCAACGGTCGTTTCAGCCATACGGTTTTGAACGTGCCTGACTGCGCGGTGTTGCGCCCCGAACTGATGGCGTTTCGCGAAGCATTCGTTGCATTCCTGATGGCCTGCCCGCCAGACCATGCACGCAACATCAAGGAAGTCTTCGTGACCATTGCCAATAACGGTCTTGATGTCGTGATCCATGCAAGTCAGGACCCGGATCTTGATATGCGCCAGGATTTGGCGGTCTTCGCCGATGCCAATAACATCGCACGTCTAAGCTGGAAAACCGGTGACCGTGCCGATGAACCGGTTGCGGCCCGACATACACCGCTTGTCAGCTTTGAAGGTATTGATGTGCCCATCGCACCGGGCGGTTTTTTGCAGGCAACCCATGAAGGCGAACAGGCATTGGTCAATGCGGTGAAGGATGCAATTGCCGAAATCGCGCCAAAGCACGTTGCTGATCTGTTTTGCGGTGTGGGCAGCTTTACCTTTGCCCTGGCCCTGTCAGGTAAACGCCGGTCGGTGACCGCTGCGGAAAGTGATCCGCGTGCGGTTGAGCTTTTGCAATATGCCGTCGGACAGTCCGGCAGCCCGATCAAGGTGATCAAGCGTGACCTGTTCCGTCAGCCACTTGGTGGCTCAGAGCTTTCCGGTTTTGATCTGGTTGTTTTTGATCCGCCGCGTGCTGGGGCTTTGGCGCAGTCCGAGGCGCTCGCAGTCGATGGTCCGGAATGGATTTTGGCGGTGTCGTGCAATCCGGCGACCTTTACGCGTGATATGCGAGTCTTGCGTAATGGCGGGTACGAGATCGAAAAGGTCATCCCGGTCGATCAATTCCTGTGGTCATCGCATCTGGAATTGTTTGCGGTTCTGCGTCGAACAGCCAAATCGTAACATCCCGATTCGAAACGGGTTTTGCTTGTTTTGCAGATGATGGAAGCGTGATTTGCGCCCCGATTGGGCACATTTGCGTGATATCGCGCCCTGATTGCGTATTTGGGCTTAATATTTCTAATTCAATAAACTATACTATCGGTTGGTATTTCCGCCGGACACCAGGATGGTCAGGTCGGTAAAGGTTTTGAATGATTTCAAACTCTTTACCCGTTCAGCACGTAGCTGTTAGCCGGCTTGTTTGTGCGGAAAAGACATGGAGCCTTTGGCCAGTCAGCTAACAATCTACACCAACACTGCGCGTGCAATCGCACCGCAGAACAGGTTGATTGCGCCTGACTCCAGCCAGTTTTCCACCGATCCCCAAGCAAATGACCGCAGTGCCGACTCGCTGCGCGCGGCAAGTTACACAAGCGAACAACTGCGTGGATCGCTTGGCAATGCAAGCGATCTGCTCAGTCAGGCATCAAGTGATTTGTCGCGCATTGGTGATGCGCTTGATGAAATCGATGCACTTGTCGAAACTGCAGAAAACAATACCGATCTTTCCCGTCAGCAGCGCGCGCAACTTAATGCGCAGATCGAAGATTTCCTGACCGAGATCGACGACGTTGCCGCCAACAGCACCTTTGATGGCCAAAATCTGCTGGATCAGGATCAGACGATCACGCTTCAGGTTGGTTCGGGCACATCTTCGTCCAACAGACTGGATGTTGAGCTTTACGCCTCCTCGTCCGAGGACCTTGCGGCCGGGCTTTCATCAATTGATCTTTCGGACGATGCCGGTGTGGCGAATGCCCGCGCATTGGTGGATGAAGCCCAGGGCGCGTTACGCGATCGCGAAATTGCGTTGGCGGCCAATCAGGGCAGTTTGAGTACAGCCGGCGAACAGAACCGTTTGTCGCAGGTTGCAGGCGATAATATTCTTCAGGCGCAATTGGCTGCGTCGGAAAGTTCAACCCGCGAAACGACCCAAGCCAGCATCACAGAAAACCTTCAAGCTTATCTTGGTGACATTTCAGCCCAGCTTGCCAGCCAGACTGTTTCGGTGGGTGGCATCAGCCTGCCTGAACCACGGCCTGATCCGTTCCTTGAACAGGATGATACCCCGGCCTTTGACCCGAATGCGGAAGAAGGTGACGGATTTGGTTCTGGTGGTGATGACTTCTTTGGCGCCACGATTGGCGGTACTAGCCGCGGCACTCAGCCGTTCAGTGCTCCGTCCTTTGGTGGCTATGACAGTGGTGGCAACGGGACGTCTGGTGGCGGTGGCAGGGCGGAGCGACAGGCAACCCGCGTTTCTGTTGATGCCTAAGGCCGCGACCTGATTTCCTGAGCGTGAATTAGAAATGTGCTGGCTGCGATGTGCAAGCAGTGCAAGCTTCGTGGATCTCTTGGGAACGATACTGGTGGGCGAGGGGGCTTAACCTTCGATATTCTCGCCGTCATAGACACCCCAGAACCCGTGACGCGGTGCCCAGCCTTCGAAATCACCAAACTGCAATTGGCACCAGTTGATATTGACCGGGCAATCTTCGATGCGGCCAATCACACTTGCTGACACCATTGCGATCTTGCGCGCGTTTTCATCGGCGGCGGAATAAAGCGTGATGGTGTCGTCTGTGACAATCACATGGCGCGAGCCAACCAACAGGCTTTGGTGAACCCAACCTTCGCTGCCTTCCCAATCGCGCACCTTGCGCCAGGTATCAAATTCAGACACCACTTCCATTGGCATATTGCGGCGGTGATAGATCCAGACTTTGGGATATCGAAGGCCCGGGCCGGAGCGCAAAAAGACTTTATCTGACCGCAGTGCGACAAAGCGCGGAATTGGCAGGCCGGATTCTTGTGCGCTGGCCACAATCGGGGTGGTCAGGCTGACAAGAATAGCCAAAGCCATGAAGCGGTACAGAAATGTGCGCAAAATCTGCGGCATCTTGTTGGTATTCCTTCGGTTATTCCGTCCGATCTGCCTTTGTAATAATTCGCGATTGCGAAATAAAATTACAAAAACTGCGTCAAAATCCTTGCTTTTGTACCTTTCGGCGTGGCATCACTGCATTGCGGCAGGGCACAAAAATACGTGCTGCCACATTTTGTCAGAAAAAGAGTTAAAAGACCGCATAGGAACGGCACATGACCAAGAAAAAACCGCTTGTCGTCGTGACCCGGAAATTGCCGGAAGCGATTGAAACCCGCATGATGGAACTGTTCGACGCACGTCTTAACATCGACGATGCGGCCATGAGCAAGTCGGAGCTGATTGATGCGGTCAAGGAAGCCGACGTTCTTGTGCCCACCGTGACGGACAAGATCGACGCGGCTGTGCTGGCCCATGCCGGTCCGAACCTGCGTCTGATTGCCAATTTTGGCACCGGTGTTGATCATGTTGATCTGCAAACAGCACGTTCGCGTGGCATCACGGTCACCAACACCCCCGATGTCCTAACCGAAGACACCGCCGATATGACCATGGCGCTGATCTTGTCGGTTTCACGCCGTCTGGCCGAAGGCGAACGCCTGATCCGCAAAGGTGATTGGGCCGGTTGGGGGCCGACATTGATGTTGGGCCATCGTATCTGGGGCAAGCGTCTTGGTATTGTTGGTATGGGCCGCATCGGCCGCGCGCTTGCGCGTCGTGCAAAGGGCTTTGGCCTGTCGGTGCATTACCATAACCGTCGCCGTGTCCATCCCGAGATCGAAGAAGAACTTGATGCCACCTATTGGGAAAGCCTTGATCAGATGCTGGCCCATGTGGATGTGGTTTCGGTCAACTGCCCGCATACGCCTGCGACCTATCATCTGCTTTCGGCGCGGCGTCTTAAACTGATGCAACCGCACGCCATTCTGGTGAACACCGCACGTGGCGAGATCGTGGATGAACCGGCCCTGACGCGCATGTTGGCTGATGGCGAGATTGCCGGTGCCGGACTTGACGTGTTTGAACATGAACCGGCCGTGAACCCGAAATTGCTGGACCTGCAAAACGCTGTTTTGCTGCCGCATATGGGGTCCGCCACGATCGAGGGCCGCGTTGATATGGGTGAAAAGGTTCTGATCAATATCAAGACCTTTGTCGATGGCCATACCCCGCCAGATCGCGTGATCGAAGGCCTTCTTTAAGGTCATTGGGATATGTATTTGAAGTGGCGGCGCGTGAAGCGTCGCCATTTTTTGTTGTGCCCTCCCCAAATGCGGATGTTGCGCGAAAGTAATGTCGGGCATTTTCCCCTCACATTCGATTGGCTCATGTGTAGAGGAAACCGGCAATGGCATATTCAGGAAACGCAACTGGCATGACTTGTGGTGTCGAAACGCTGCTTGGCAGTGGGTCGGTTTCATCTGTTTCCATTCGCGAGATGGAGCTTAAAGGCCCGTGCGTTATTTCCGGTGTGCAGAACCTGCATGCCGAAGAGCTGGTGTTTGTCCTGTCGGGCTCCGTCGATGTCTTTGAAGTTGATGGCGAACGGGTTGAGGCTGACGGCAACTTCGTCTCCATACTGCAAGGTCAGCGCTATCATCTTCATGTTACTTCGCGCGGAACTGCGAAAATCCTGACCGCAATGGTCCCGGCATTTCTTGAGGCGCAAAAGGTCGCGGCCGCCAAGGCAGAGCTCAAGGCACTGACCATTCAATAAGACAAAACTGTGTGCGTCATCCGTGACGCGCGCCACCAGACCTCCTGACAATTCCTGACAGTAGAACAGCGTAAACGAGCATTGGGCGTTTCATTTCGCTCAATGCTTGGGTATGACTGTTGCACAGCATGAATGACGAACAAGGGGTCATGATGAGTTTGATCTTCGCCGCATCCGAACCGACGACCATTCCGGTTCAAAATTCCGATGATGTTTTCCCGGTTAACCGCATTTTCTGCATCGGCAAAAACTATGCCGACCATGTTCGTGAAATGGGGTCTGATCCGTCTGATACGCCGCCATGCGTATTCATGAAGCCGACTGATTGCCTGATTGTTGGCAATGGTGATCTGCCCTATCCGTCCGCGACCGAAGACCTTCATTACGAAGGTGAGCTTGTCGTCGCCCTGTCCAAGGGCGGCAAGGATCTGGATCGTGCCGCGGTTGAAGACGCCATCTTTGGCTATGCCGCTGGTCTTGATATGACCCGCCGCGATGTTCAGGCTGATCTTAAGGAACGCCGCCTGCCATGGGATATGGCGAAGTCGTTTGACGGCTGTGCGGTGATCTCGCCAATCAAGGTCAAGGCCGACGCAGGCAATCCGCATGCAACCAACCTTAAACTGTCGGTTAATGGTACTGCACGCCAGAACGACACGACTGCCAAGATGATCTGGCCGGTTGTTGATGCGCTGGTGCATCTGTCCACCCTGATCGAGCTTAAAGCCGGTGATCTTCTGTTTACCGGAACACCAGAAGGTGTTGGTCAGGTGGTGCGTGGTGATCGCATGGATCTTGAAATCGCTAATGTCGCGGAACTGTCGGTGACGTTGAAGTAACGAAGGGGGCGCGGGTCAGGAGCCCATCCCCAATGAAATGAAAACGGAGCCCGTTTTGAAGATTGTAAGCTGGAACATCAATTCCGTTCGCCTGCGGATCGAGCAGGTCGTCAAGTTCCTTGAAGACCAGCAGCCTGATGCCTTGTGCCTGCAGGAGCTGAAATGCCCGGACGAGCATTTCCCCCATGATGCCTTTGAGGCCGCGGGTTATGTCCATCGCCATAATCACGGCATGAAAAGCTATAACGGTGTGGCGATTGTATCGCGACTGCCGTTTGTCGAAACCGACATCAAGCATTTCTGCGGCAAGGAAGATCGCCGTCACTGCATGGCGAAGTTCGAAAACGGTGTCGAACTGCATAACTTCTATATTCCGGCAGGCGGGGATGAACCCGATCCGGCAATTAACGAGAAGTTTGCCCACAAGCTGTCCTTCATTGATGAAATGACCAGCTGGTGGGGCGAGCGCCGTGCTGCGGACCCGAACCGCAAGGCAGTTCTGGTGGGTGATTTCAACATCGCACCGTCTGAAAACGATGTCTGGTCGCATAAGCAACTTTTGAAAGTCGTCAGCCACACCCCGATTGAGGTGGAAATTCTTGAGAAGTTCCGCCAGTCAGGTGACTTTATTGACTCGGTTCGTGAAGTTGTACCGGAACCGGAAAAGCTGTTTAGCTGGTGGAGCTATCGTTCGCGTGACTGGCGTGCGAGTAACAAGGGTCGTCGTCTTGACCACGTTTGGATGACGCCGAACATGGCCGGTACTGTGCGCACCGCATCGGTTTATGATCTGGCGCGCGACTGGGAAAAGCCATCGGATCATGCACCTGTGGTGGTTGAGTTCAATCTCTGATCACAAGGCGTCATGAGCGGGTTAAAAGCAGCGGACTGGGGCAACCTAGTCCGCTGTTTTGTCAAGGGAAATAACTTGATTGTCTGGGCAAACGGCGCAACTCTTTTGGTTGAATGAAATCGAAACTGTGCCCATGTGGACTATGTCACGCAGTTTCGGTGGCAAATTACGCAGGATACGGGCAATGAAAAAGATACTAGTCGGCTTGGCAGCGATCATCGTTCTGGTCGTGGGCGGCCTTGTTTATGTCTATGTCAATCTTGATGACATCGTCAAAACCACCATCGAAAAAGCTGGCACACGTGTGACGCTGGCCGATGTGACGGTTGACAGTGTTGCGATTGAAACAACGCAAAACACGGCAGCAATCAACGGATTGGTTGTCGGTAACCCGGATGGGTTCAATACCGATTATGCGTTCTCGCTTGGCAATATCTCTGTCCGTCTGGATGGTTCGACCCTGACCAGTGACACGATCCGCATCATTGAAGTGATCGTTGACGCCCCAAGTGTCACCTATGAACTTGGCAATGGCAGCTCAAACATCGCAACCATTCAGCGCAATGTTGAAAGCTTTGTTCAGCGCGTATCGGGACCGACCGGTGCCGGTGGTGCCGAGGGTGAAGCCGCAGGCGACGAAGGTTCGAGCACCAAGATCATCATCGATAATGTTTATGTGCGCAATGGTGATGTCGGCGTTTCTGCAGGCTTCCTACAGGGCAAGAAACTTTCGGCATCTCTGCCGGAAATTCATCTGAAAGATGTTGGCAAGGACGAAGGTGGCGCAACGCCAGCTGAAGTTGCTGGTGAAATCCTGACCGCGATTAACACGTCTGTCTTCAAGGCGGTTTCGAGCCTGAATGTTGATGGCCTGATGCAGGGCGTTGGCGATCTGGGCAAAGGTGTTGTCGGTGCCGTTGGCGGTGCTGCGGCCACGGGCGGTACCAAGCTTAAAGACGGGGCAGATGCCCTTGGTGGAGCGGTTAAAGGTCTGTTTGGCGGTTCTTCGGACTGATCAACTTTTAAGACCTTATCGCGATTGGATTTTCTGGCCTGATGGGTGGTTTTGTACCTGTCAGGCCATTTTATTTGGCCGTAATTGAAGGTTGCCGGAAACACCTTTGTTCGGCGCTATGTCAAGAAAACCGGAGGTCATGGCATGCCCGGCCCGTGCCGTGATGTAAGTGGAATGTGAATTTTCACTATCCCACTGCTTTTTTTCATGAATTTGGCTTCTATATATTTCTGGATAAGGATAAGTATATCCGCAGGCCGTGTTGTCTTGGGGCGATTGATCAAGGGTTTTTAATCCAAGGTTGATATTCGGGGTCGGGTCTGACTGACCTGATGGACTGCAAGAAAGGCATGGCGCCAGACGGGCCAAAAGGCCCGCAACGGGACGTGAAGAAGACATCGAGAACAGGTGTTGGCATGTGCCGGTATTAAAATGGGATTGGGTCCTGATTGTCGGTCAGACAAGGAGTAACACCGATGAAAGCTAAACTGCTTGCCGTTGTTTCCGCCGCTGCGTTCTTGAGCGCGTGCGCGAATATGAACATTCCTGGGGTACGTTCGATGGCCGACGAAGGTTCGGCATTCGACGCAGCCCTTCACCAGAATTACGCTGATCTTGCCCAGGCTGAATATGATGAAGCCGATTGGGGCGATGCGCGCTACTTCACCAGCCGTTCGAAAATGGCCGCGATGGGCCAGGATGCCGGGCCGCAGATGATTTCCGAGCGTACGCTTCCGGAAGGCACCATGAGCGAAGTCGAAGTCGCACGCAGTGACCTGATGGCAGCGCTTGATGCCGGTGGCCGCGAGAAAGCAGCAACTGCTGCGGCACGTGCGCAATCAAGTTTCGATTGCTGGCTGCAAGAACTTGAAGAAAACATCCAGCAGGAAGACATCGACAATTGCCGTGCAGCTTTCTATCAGGCGCTGGCAATCGTTCAGGCTGAACTCGACGTAGCACCGGCACCAATGGCCGCCATGCCGATGCCGGTTCCGATGAATGTCTATTTCGGCTTTGACAGTGCAGCCATCGACGGCAAAGCAATGTCTGTCGTGAACGGTATCGTTGAAGCATATGCCAAATTCGATCCGAAAATGATCAGCCTTGTTGCTTATGCTGACCGCGCGGGCGATGCGATGTATAATGACATCCTCGCAAAGTCGCGTGTTGATGCTGTGGTCAAGGCGCTTCGTGACGGTGGTGTATCGGCAAGCAAGCTTGCTATTAGCATCAGCGGTGAAGCAAACGTTCCGGTCGCGACCGAAGACGGTGTTCCTGAACAGGGTAACCGCGTCGTGACTGTGACTTTCGAAGACGGCATGTAAGCGCGTCGAACTAACAAGGGGATTTCATCCATGCGTCTTTTGATCGCACTTCTTCTGCCCTGGTTGCTGTTCTTTACCATCGGGCGTCCGTTCGCCGGAATCATCTGCCTGATCTTGCAGATCACTGTTGTTGGCTGGGTCCCGGCTGCGATCTGGGCTGTTTATTCGCTTAGTCAGTATAACACTGACAAGAAAATCAGCAGTGCCATGGGTGGCGGTCAGGACTAACTGACCCTGTTTGGCGTAAGCCCGACAGTTGCTTAAATCCAAAAAGGAGGCAGGCCATTTGGCCTGCCTTCTTTCGTTTGCGCGTGTTGGCTAGTGCAAGCGCCGCCGCACCCCGCCGACAAGGCGCGAAATGATGCGCGATACGATGAAGCGGGTCAGAACAAAGGTCACAGCGCTGGCAACAGCAGGCCAATACCAGTCCTGAATTTCCGGGCGGGTACTTTGTTCAACCAATCCATAGATGACCGCTGCCAATCCGGCCGCAGCAAAGAACGCGGTTCTGCGCCGATAGCGCGCAATAAAGGGACCAAGCAGCCACATCGATCAGTGTTGTCCGCCGCCAATGTCACGGGCAAGGCGGGCGGCAAAGTCATCGGTCATGCCCGATACGTAATCAAGGATCACGAGATAAAGGTCATAAAGAGATGCGCCAATCGGCATGGCGTCATTGCCGATCAATTCGCGGACGCGACCCGCGCGATAAGGAAGCTCCGCCTCAGATGACGCGTGATGAACATCAAGTGCGGTTTTACAAAAGGTATCAAGCAGCGTTTCAAGATGGGCAAAGGCACCGACTTCTATCTGGACCTTGCGCCGGTTTAGAATGATCTGCTTTTCGGAAAATGATTTGGCGGTCGCGATCAGCTCGTTATAGGGGCCATCGGCACATGCCAGAAGATCACCCTTCCACTCGCCAGCCAGAAGCGCATCTTCGTTGGCAACAAAGGCGTTTACCAGCGCGTCCAAAAGACCGCTCATGATCTTGCCGCGCAGGAAGGAAATTTTGCGACTGACATTGAGTTCGCGGTGATATTCAGCGGGAAGCTCACCCTCGATACAGGGCAGAAGCATTGCTTCAAGCACGGTAAAATCGACCAGTTCCAGCTCAACGCCGTCTTCGATATCTATCAGCGCATAGCAAACATCATCGGCCGCCTCGACCAGATAAACCAGTGGATGGCGGCAAAATGCCTGATCACTTGTGCGGATCAGACCGGTGGCCTCCGCCACTTCTTCAAGCAGGCCAAATTCCTTTTGGAAGGCACCAAATTTTTTCTTCTGCGGGAACGGGCTTCCAGCCGCTGACCACGGATATTTCAGGAAGCTTGCCAGCGTCGCATAGGTCAGGCGCATGCCGCCATCATACAGACCAGTCCGTTTGTTGGTCAGAAGGCGGAAGCCCTGCGCATTGCCTTCATAGGTCGTTAAATCTGCAAACTGCTCGGTGCTCAGACCCTGGGTGAACTCCGGTGCCGCATCCTCGAACCATTGGCGAATGGCATATTCACCTGCATGGCCAAAGGGCGGGTTGCCGATGTCATGGCAAAGGGCGGCTGCCTGAACGATGGCGGCCAGATGATCGGGTTCAATGGTATCGGGAAGGCTTCCCTTTTCATGCAACCGATGCCCCACCATCAGGCCAAGGGATCGGGCAATGCAGGATACTTCCAGACTGTGCGTCAGGCGGGTATGGACATTGTCATTTTCCGGCAGGGGGTGAACCTGCGTCTTGCGCTGCAGACGGCGAAAGGCTGCTGAAAAAATGATCCGGTCATAATCCTTGTGGAAGTCGGATCGACCAAATTCACCGACACTGGAATGACGGGTGCCAAGCCGTGCTGGTGAAAGCAGTTTTTGCCAGTTCATCATCGCAGTCATCGTGGTTCGGGCCTTCCCGCCGGTGTCTTATCAATTCCTATGTGGGGCTTTTATGCCTGCTGTTGGTAAATAAGCATTTTAAATTTTGCGAATTTCCAAAAGAAAACGGCGCATCCGAAGATACGCCGTTTTCCGAAATCAACAGGTTTGCGATGCCTTAGGCGCCCAGACCCTTTTCCATCACCAGATCAAGACGACGCGCGAAGCTGACCGGATCAGGCAGTGCTTCACCTTCAAGGATGCGGGCCTGATCAAGCAGAAGCAGAGCAGCATCATTGAGGATCGGTGCCTTGGCGTCCTTGATTGCGATGTCAGACAGCTTTTTGATCAAGCTGTGCTTCGGGTTGATCTCAAGGATGCGCGGGCTGATTTCATCAACACGATTGTGCTGCTTCATCAGACGTTCCATTCGAAGATCCATACCCATTTCATCTGCAATCAGGCAGCAGGCCGAGCTGGTCAGGCGGTCTGACTGACGAACGTCCTTAACGCCGGTGCCAAGGGCCAGTTTGATCGATGCGATCAGGGCGTCAAGCGATGCGTTGCTGGTAGCGTCGTCTTTTTTCTCGTCCTTGGCGTCATCCTTATCTTCGGATTTGACGTCATTAAGGTCCGCACCACCACGGGTGACCGATTTGAAGTCTTTTTCTTCAAACTGGCCAACCGATGGCATCCAGAACTCATCAACCGGATCGGTCAGAAGCAGAACTTCGATGCCCTTGGCAGCAAAGCCTTCAAGCTGTGGGCTGCGTTTAAGCGCATCAACATCTTCGCCGCTGATGTAATAGATCGCCTTCTGGCCTTCCTTCATGCGTTCGACATATTGGGAAAGGGTGGTCCAGCCATCACCATGGGTGGAGCGGAACTTGGCGATCTTGAGGATACGGTCACGGTTGGACTGATCTTCGTACAGGCCTTCCTTGACCACAGAACCAAAGGTTTCCCAGAAGGTATCAAAACCTTCGACATCCTTTTTGGCTGCGGTTTCAAGTTCGGACAGGACCTTTTTGGTCAGGCCGTTCTTGATTTTGGTCAGAACCGGATTGTGCTGAAGCATCTCGCGCGAGACGTTAAGCGGAAGATCCTGGCTGTCGACCACACCGGAGACAAAACGCAGCCAAGGCGGAAGAAGCTCGTCCGCACCTTCGGTGATGAAGACCTTGCGCACATAAAGCTTCAGATGGCCTTTGCGCTGCGGATCATAAAGATCAAACGGACGCATGGTCGGAAGATACAGAAGACCGGTATATTCAATCGCGCCTTCGGCCTGATAGTGGATGGTCTTCCACGGATCATCAAAGGCGTGGGAATTGTGTTTGTAGAATTCCTTGTACTGTTCTTCGGTAACGTCCGATTTCGGTCGGGTCCAAAGTGCAGATGCCTCGTTCAGCGTTTCATCGCCGTCACCCTTCATCAGGACCACCGGAATGCCGATATGGTCGGAATAGGTTTTAACGATGTGACGCAGACGGTGTTCTTCGGTGAATTCCTTGAAGTCGTCGGTCAGATGCAGGGTGATCTGCGTGCCGCGACCTTCCATCTCGGTCTCGGAGATGGTGTATTCACCCTTACCGTCCGATGACCATTTCCATGCCTGATCATCACCGGCTTTTTTACTGACGACATCGACCTGTTTGGCAACCATAAAGGCCGAATAGAAACCGACACCGAATTGACCGATCAGGTCGACATCCTTGGCGCTATCGGATTTTGAAACTGCATCCAGGAATTTGGCAGTGCCGGAATTGGCGATCGTGCCAAGGTTATCAATCAGGTCTTCCTTGTTCATCCCGATCCCGTTATCGGCAATCGTCAGAACATTGCGAACATTGTCTGTCAGCAGGCGGACCTTGAATTCAGCGTCGCCAGCGAGCAGTTCCGGTTTGGCAATCGCTTCGTAACGCAGCTTGTCGCACGCATCAGAAGCGTTGGAGATCAGCTCGCGCAGGAAGATGTCCTTGTTCGAATAAAGGGAATGGACAACGATATCGAGCAGGCGGCTGACCTCGGCCTCGAACCGCATTTTTTCTTCCGTCATGACCTCTTTTTTCTCCTTTGTTTCAAGCGTCTGTGACCCATCCCCAGAAGCAGCAGAAGGGTCAACAATTCAACGGGCTAAAGCATAAACCGCGCTTGATATGCGTCAACGCACCTTGCAGCGCAAGTCCTGTATCCTAAGTATAAATATAGACGGTTTTAAACGGGGGCGACCAACCAGACAATAGCGCCCCCCTAAAGTCCCGAAACTGCAAAGGTTTCGGGGGTAAACGACAGGGTGCAACGCCCTGTTTTGCGTCCAAGGCTTTAAACAGGAGGCCGTATCATGAAGGTTCCCGTTCAAATCACCTACCGTGATGTTGATCAGTCTGATGCGCTTGATGAGCGTATTCGTTTCAAGGTGCAAAAACTGGAAGAAACCTTCGATCGCATGACCAGTTGTCATGTCGTAGTGGAACGCCCGCATGCGTCGCACAATCATGGAAACCGTTTTGCCGTCCATTTCGGGATTAATGTTCCGGGTAAGGAAATCATGGTGAAACGTGACAGTGCAGACCATGCCCATGAGGATGTCTATGTCGCACTGAAAAACAGTTTCCAGGCCGCGCGTCGTCAGTTGAAGGAATATGCAGACAAGATGCGCAACCACTAAGGTTCCTGAAGGAGTTTGAAAAGGCAGGCGGGGCGACCAGATGGTCGCCCCGCTTTGTTGTGTGGTGGCACGAGGTGGTTGGGGTCGCTGTATCAGCCCGACATCAGTCGGGGAGGGGCGGGGGATTAAACCGTGCCGGACTGATACAGGATGCTGAAACGGCTGGGAGATGCCGTTTCAATCAGGGGGCGGATGCGCGCCATATGTTCGCCAAATCGCTCCGAACCGGTCCAGTTTTCAAGATCCTTGCGGGATCGGAAACGCGACATGACGACAAAGGATTTGCCATCTTCCGCCGCATAAAAACGCCCACCGAGCAGACCTTCAATTTCCGGCGCAACGCTTGTTTGAAACCGCGTTTGAATATCGACGAACTGGTCTTTCATCCCGGGCTTGGGGGTGACGTGACTGATGCTGATGATGGCATCGTCATCCCGATCATTTGCAGCAATACTCATGATGCGACGGCCTTCAGATGTTGGGGCTTGCTTTGTGGATAGCGGGCGTCACGAAGTGCGCCGGCCCACCATTTCAAATCGGTCGTCATGTGATGAAGGGCTGCATTGGTGCCCTCAACATCCTTGGGCTGACCGGCATCATCGAACTTGTCCCAGCCTTGGGCGAAGCTGACGACATCGCGCATTGTGACCGCATGCAATTCGGCAAAGACCAGACGCAACTGTTCGACCGCACGAAGACCACCTGACATGCCGCCATAAGACACAAAGGCAACCGGTTTGCGTTTCCATTGCTGCTTGGCAGCATCAATCAGAAGCTTCAGCTCGCCGGTGAAGCTGTGATTATATTCCGGCGTGACGACGATAAAGGCATCAGCATCTGCCAGTGCGCTGTGTAATTGCTGAACTGCCGGATGGTCTGCGCCGACATGAAAGGCCGGAAGATTGAGTGATGCCGGATCGATCACCTCGATTGAAACATCCTGATCGGATTTCAGCGTTTCGACAACCCATGCGCCAACCGTGTCGCAAAAGCGGCCTTCGCGTGCACTGCCATAGATGACGGCTACATTGAATGTCTCTTTCACGGCTTTGACTCCTTGCTAATTTCTCTTCAATGAGTAAGGTTCTAGAACCTCAACTAAAGTTAAGGTCAAGCGTGAATTTCAAACGCGCATTAGAAAGGGAGCAAAAGGCAGGAAATGGCGGAAAAAGGGGCGTTGCAGCGCTATCTGAGTGTTGGTGAGGTCGCAGCACGTTGTGGCATTGCCGTATCGGCGGTGCATTTTTATGAACGCAAAGGTCTGATCAGCTCAATTCGCACAGACGGAAACCAGCGCCGATTTCATCGCGGTGTTTTGCGTAAACTTGCCATCATCAAAGTCGCGCAAAAGACCGGCATTCCCCTTGCCGAAATTTCCGATGCCTTTGACAAATTGCCGCACAACACCGTGCCCAATTCCAAGGATTGGGAAAAGCTTTCCTCGCAATGGCGCGATGATTTGACTGACCGGATCGAACAGCTCACCCGGCTTCGCGATCAGTTGGGCCAATGTATTGGTTGTGGCTGTTTGTCGATTTCCGATTGCCCGCTGCGCAACCCTTATGATGCGCTTGCCGGTGACGGGCCGGGGGCACGGTTACTCGAAGTCGAAGAAGAATAATCGGCTGATATCTTCTGCTTAACCGCAACCCTGAAACTGATACAGCGCGAAGACCGCCAAGTTCTGCGCTTTGCGCATGGCAGGACGCGGGCAGAAAGCTTGACACAGCACAAGATCGCGTGTTGAAAGGCCCAATGATTGCGATGGCCCGGATCATTGGGCTGTCGATTGGAAAAGATTAATGCAGATTTCAACCCGAACCGGTCCTCGTATCCTTGCCATATTGGGGCCGACCAACACCGGCAAGACCCATCTGGCCATGGAACGGATGTTGGCGCATACCACCGGGATGATCGGGTTCCCGCTGCGTCTTCTGGCGCGCGAAAACTATGATCGCGCGGTTGCCAAGGTTGGTAAGGGCGCGGTGGCATTGATCACCGGCGAAGAACGAATCCTTCCGAAAACCGCACGCTATTATCTGTGCACGGTCGAAGCCATGCCGGTCGCCAAACAGGTCGACTTCCTGGCAATCGATGAAATTCAGATGTGTGCCGATCCCGAACGCGGTCATGTGTTCACCGATCGTCTTTTGCATGCGCGCGGACTCCATGAAACCATGTTCATGGGGGCGGAAACCATTCGCCCGGTGATCCGAAAGCTGGTCGATAATGTTGAATTTGATACCCGCGCACGCTTTTCGACCCTGACCTATAACGGGGCCAAGAAGATCCAGCGTCTTCCAGCACAGTCCGCCGTGGTTACGTTTTCGGCCCAGGAAGTCTATGCGGTTGCTGAATTGGTGCGTCGTCAAAAAGGCGGTGCTGCGGTGGTGCTTGGCGCGCTAAGCCCGCGTACGCGAAATGCCCAGGTTGAGATGTTCCAGAATGGCGAGGTCGAACATTTGATCGCGACCGACGCCATTGGAATGGGCCTTAACCTTGAACTCAATCATGTGGCCTTTGCCGCGATGAGCAAATTTGATGGTAAGTTCAACCGGGGCCTGACGGCGGCAGAAACCGCACAGATCGCCGGGCGTGCCGGGCGTCACATGAATGACGGCACATTTGGTGTGACCGGGAACCTTTCAGGCATCGATCCCGACATTATTGAGCAGATCGAAGCCCATGAATTTGAGCCGCTGGCAAAAGTGTTCTGGCGTAATGCTCGACTGGAGTTCAGAACTGTCGATGCGCTGCAGAAATCATTGCGTCGGAGGTCCGATGATCCGACCCTGATTTTGGCGCGCGAGCCGGTTGATGAAATCATGCTCGATCATTTGTCCCACAATGAAGACGTTGCGCGCATCGCAACCGCCCCGGATCGGGTGCAATTATTGTGGGAAGTCTGCCAGATTCCGGACTTCAGAAATATCCATACCGATGCCCATCCAAGGCTGCTAACATCTATCTATCGCTATCTTGCGAAACCCGGAAGTAAACTGCCAATCGACTGGTTGGGCGAACAGGTCTTGCGTCTGGATCGTTATGATGGTGATATCGACCAGTTGTCATCACGTTTGGCAGGTATTCGCGTCTGGACATATGTATCGCACAAGCATCATTGGCTCGAAGATGCCAATCATTGGCAGGAACGTACGCGGGCCATTGAGGATAAGCTCTCAGATGTGCTACATGAACGCCTGACCCAAAGGTTCGTTGACAGACGAACCTCGGTTTTATTGAAAAGTCTCAAGGACAAGTCTGAACTCATGTCTACCATCACTGCGAATGGTGAAGTACAGGTCGAAGGTGAATTTGTCGGCCGTCTTGAAGGATTCCGTTTCATCGCTGATGAAACCGATGCTGCTTTCGAAGGCAAGGCAATCGCCAGTGCCGCCCGTCGCGCGCTGACCGGTGAAATCGCCCAGCGTGTCAAACAACTTGAAACCGATGAAGATGACAAATTCGCGGTGAACGGGCAGCTTGATGTCCTTTGGAACGGTGCGCAGGTTGGCGTGCTGAAAAAAGGTGACACGGTTCTGTCCCCTGATGTCCAGGTGATTGACAGCGAGTTCTTTGACGGTCCGACACGCGAGCGTGTTCGCGCCCGCCTGCAGAATTTCGTGAATGCCCACATCGAAAATCGTCTGAAAATGCTGACCCGCCTGCGCGATTGTCAGCTGTCAGGTCCGATTCGTGGTCTTCTGTTCCAGCTGAACGAAGGTCTGGGCTGCGTTCCGCGCTCGGAACTCGAAAGCCTGGTCAAGGATCTGTCCGATGATGACCGCAAGGCGCTTGCCAAACTAGGCGTGCGTCTGGGCGTTGAAACCGTCCATGTGCTTGATGCGCTGAAACCCGACCCGGTTGAGCTGCGCGGCATTCTTTGGGCGGTGGCACGTGAACTTGACGCGCTTCCGGATCTTCCGCCGGCAGGCCGTACGTCGGTTCCGAACGATCGTGCAAATTCCAAGGGCTTCTATCTGGCTGCTGGCTATATGCCGGTTGGTCCGCTTGCCGCCCGTGTTGATATGCTTGAGCGTTTCGCTGCGCTCCTGCGACAGAAAGCCCGTGAGAACGATGGCAAGGTTCGTCCTGATCCTGATCTGCTGTCGCTTCTTGGCTGTACTGTCGAGCAGGCCGAAGGTGTGTTCACCGCACTTGGCTGGCGCGCAGAAGTGACCAAGGTCAAGAAATCCGAGCTTGAAGCCAAGGAAGCCGAGAAAAAGGCTGACGAAGCTGCAAAGGCTGCTCCGGCCGAAGCCGCATCTGAGGCTGCTGCACCGGCCGAAGAAAAAGCCGAAGAGGCAGCACCTGCTGCTGAAGCCGTTGAAGCGGTGGCTGTTGAAGCGACTGAGGCATCTGATGCCCCGGCGGCTGAAACCGATGCAGATGGCGACGAGCTGGTTGAAGTTAAATACTTCGTGCGTGTTGATCGCCGCAAACGCGGTGGTGGTACAGGTCGCGGTCAGCGAGGTCCGCGTCAGGACGCACGTGGCAAAGGTGGCCCGAAAGGCAAGGGCGGTAATCGTCCGAACCAGGGTGGCAAAGGTGGTCGTGGTGGTAAACCCGGCGGTCGTGGTAACGCGCCTGAGAAGAACAACCAGATCAACGAAGATTCGCCTTTTGCCAAGCTTAAGGAAATGCTCGAAGCCAAAGGCTGATCGACGCAACATAATCTTGAAAACGGCGACCCTTGAAGGTCGCCGTTTTGCGTTCTAAATATAATATGATCAGATAGTTACAGGAAATGGGCGGCGGTGAAAGAACAGTCAGAGAAGCTCAGGATTGATAAATGGCTTTGGCATGCACGGTTTTACAAAACCCGTTCATTGGCCAGCAAGGCCTGTCAGGCCGGGCATATTGTTCTGAACGGCCAATCGGTTTCCAAGGCCAGTGTGACGGTGGTTGCCGGTGATCGGTTGCAGTTCTTTCAGGGAACGCATTTGCGTGTGGTCGAAGTGGTTGCCATGGGCGAGCGCCGTGGCCCAGCCCCCGAAGCCCAGACCCTGTATGTCGATCATTCCCCGCCAAGAGTTCCGAAAAAGGAAGTTGCTGCTGATATCCGCACAGCCCCGATTGCCGAACGTGAAGCGGGCTCGGGGCGTCCGACAAAGGCCGAGCGTCGGGCCATTGACCGGTTGCGTGGAGACAGTGGCGACGCATAGAGTTTGTTAAGTGTTGCCTGATATTGATCGGGCAAGTGAACCAAGGCCAGGTAAGGCATGTACAAAATAGATATCAGGTTGTAGGCGGACGACGATTTTCTTGCTTTGGATGGGGTGATCGGATATGCATCCTATCTGATGGTATAAATACACCGCCTTTTGGATGGTATCACGCACGCAGACCTGGAGCATGCCTGCCAGATGAAACGACGGCCGGGACTAAATATCGGTACACTGTCGCATTTGCGAACAGGCCGCTTTGCCTTGTTGGTTGCAGCACTTGTAATCAACTTGCTGTCGCTTGCCTTGCCGATCACGCTTTTGCAGGTCTATGACCGCGTATTGCCGCACAACTCTATCCCCACTTTAACGCTGCTGGTCTTGGGCGTGATGGGCGCATTGGTCCTTGAGGCTGTGTTGCGTTTGGGGCGCGCCTATATCTCGTCGCTTTCTGCTGCGAAATTCGAACATGACAGCTCGCAGAAAGCGGTAGGGCATCTGCTGTCGGCCAGCTTGACCGATTATGACCGTACCGCACCAGGTTTGCATCTTCAACGCCTTAACAGCCTGAATATGCTCCGTGATTTTTATTCCGGGCAGGCGATAGGCGCGATTGTCGATCTGCCGTTTATTGTGTTGTTCTTGGGCCTGATTGCCGTCATTGGCGGCGAGTTGGTGATTGTGCCGCTTGGCATTCTGGTGGCGTTTTTCCTGACCGCGATGGTTCTTGGCGGGCAATTGCGCAAGGCGCTTGATGCACGCAGCCAATCAGATGAACGGCGCTATAACTTCATCATTGAAACCCTGACAGGTGTCCACACCATCAAATCGATGGCGATGGAAAATCTGATGATCCGCCGCCATGAACAGCTACAGGCGCAATGCGCAGGTGATGATCTTGTTGCGGCACGCTCGGCCCATGCCGCGGTTAATGCCAGTGCGACTTTCTCGATGCTGACCATGGTGTTGGTCGCATCGGTTGGCAGTGTGCTTGTGATCAACGGCAATCTGACCGTTGGTGGGCTTGCCGCCTGCACCATGTTGGCAGGCCGTTCGATCCAGCCGCTTCAACGCGCCATGAGCTTGTGGACACAATTCCAGAATATCCGCGTGGCTCGCCAGCGCGTGAACGAGCTGTTTGAAATCGAAGAAGAAGACAAACCCGGCTCGATGGATATGCCGCTGCTCGATGGCAAGATCGAGATGCTTAATGTTGCGTTCTCGCACGCTGATGGCAAAAAGATCTTTGAAAATCTTGATCTGGTGATCGAGCCTGGCGATTCCGTTGCCATCACGGGCGATAACGGGACGGGCAAGACAACGCTTCTGTGGCTTCTGATGGGCGCCCTTCGCCCGGATCGTGGCGAGATTTTGCTCGATGGCAAGAAGCCCGAAGACTACACCGCTGAATCGACCCGCCGACAGATTGCCTATTTGCCGCAACATGGCGTGATGTTCAAAGGCACCATCCTTGAAAATATCACCGGTTTCCGCAAAGAAATTGGCGTTGATCGTGTGATTGAGATCGCGCGCCGCCTTGGTCTTGATGACATCGTCATGCGTATGCCTCAGGGCTATGACACCGAAGTCGGTGGGCAGGCGTCCGAAACACTTCCGCGCGGTGTGAAGCAGCGTATTGCCGTGGCCCGTGCGCTTATTGATTATCCGCGAATTGTGCTGTTTGACGAAGCCAACAGTTCGCTTGATATCGCTGGTGATAACATCATGGCCAGTCTGATGCTGGAGCTGAAAAAGCACTGCACGCTGGTGATGGTATCGCACCGTCCATCCTTGATCGCGCTCGCCAACAAGCAGTACCGACTGGTGGATCAGCATCTTGTTCCGGTTCTGCGTCGATCCAATAAACGCGTGACCAAAGCGCAATCCGCATTCAGTGCGCCAGTGAAGACGGGGGCACAATGAAGAAACTTGAAAACATGGATTATGCGCTGAATTACCGGATGGGCTTGGCCAGTACCGATGCCCAGTCCGATTTCGACGCATGCCTGTGGCCGCTTTTGCAGGCACTTGGCTGGCGTGGATTGCCGCGTCAGGTTGCCGAAGCGTTGCCGCATATGGATCAGGCGCTTGATCTGACGGATTTTCGCAATGTTTTGGCGCATCTGAATTATCAATCCCGTGAAATCGATACGACATTTGATCAGATTGATGAGCGGATGATGCCGTGTCTGTTCGTGCCAGATGATGGCACGGCACTGGTTGTGATCCGTCCTGAAGACAATGGTGTGCGCGTCTTTGACGGTGGCACGGATCGGGAAATTGTCATCAAGCTGACGGCTCTTCCCGGGAAGCTGTACCAGTTCACCATGGCTGATCGCCGTGAACGGTTTTTTGAAGATGACAAGCGCGGCTGGTTCGGTGGCATTGCCGAACGGTTTTCCAAGCTTGGCTATCAGTTGCTGACGCTGACACTTGTGCTCAACATCATGGCGCTGGCGACCCCAATCTTTGTCATGGGGATCTATGACCGGGTGATTGGCACGCGCTCTATCCCGATGTTGATCCAGTTTTCCATCGGGATCGGGATCATCCTGGTCCTGACTTGGGTGTTGCGGGCATTGCGCAGCCAGATCGTCAGCCATTTTGGCGCACGTCTTGATACGTTGGTCAGCGGGGCGATTTTTGAACGTCTCTTGTCGTTGCCGCCGGCCTTTACCGAGCGCGCGCCGGTTGGGGTTCAGATTTCGCGCATCCGCGATTTTGAAAGTGTGCGCGAATTCTTCACCGGCCCTATGGCGTTGGTGATGATGGAAATGCCGTTCGTGCCGATCTTTTTGATTGTCATGTTCTATCTTGGCGGCTGGCTGGCATTGATCCCGGTTGCTCTGATCGGGGTCTTTGCCCTGATCGGTTTGGTGGCATTTCCGATTGTGTCGCGCAGGGTCTCTGATCTTGGTCGCCATGGTGCGAACCGTCAGGAATTCCTCGTGGAAACCGTCGGCAAAATGTCGGCGCTTAAATACACCGCATCGGAAAAACGCTGGTTGTCGCGCTTCCGCGAGATTTCCGCCGATACTGCCCATGCGGGCTTCCGGGTTGCGATGGTCAATAACGTGATCAATACATCGGCCCAGATTCTGATGATCAGTGCGGGTGCGCTGGTGCTGGCCTTTGGGGCGGACCGGGTGATGAATGCGCAAATGAGCGTCGGTGCGCTGGTCGCATCCATGATGCTTGCATGGCGCGTTTTGGGCCCGATCAATCAGGCGTTTTTGGGCATGCCCCGCTTGGCACAGCTGCGCGGAAGTGTGCGCCAAATCAACCGCCTGATGACGATTGCACCGGAAGGTGATCTTGTGCCGCGTTCGGTTGATCAGCGCCGTTTCGAAGGGGCTGTGTCCTTCTCGCGTGTCAGCTTTCGATATAGTGCTGATTCCGATCCGGCATTGGTCGGTGTGAATTTCGATATCAAACCGGGGCAGGTTGTTGCCGTTGTTGGGGCGAATGGTGCGGGTAAATCATCGCTGATCAAGCTGATTGCCGGGATGTATCAACCACAGGCCGGCGCTGTTTTGATCGATGGGGCAGATATCCGCCAGATGGATGCGCAAACCCTGCGTCAGGCAATTTCCTATGTGCCTCAGGATATCGAATTCTTCCGTGGATCGATTGCCCAGAACCTGCGTCTGGCAAACCCGGTCGCGTCTGCTGATGACTTGCGGATGGCCTGTATGTCTGCCGGGATTTTGCAAGAAATCGAAGCGCTTCCAAACGGGTTTAATACCCGCGTTGGTGATCAGCATTCATCGCGCTTTTCGGCAAGCTTCCTGCAGCGTTTGGCACTTGCGCGTGCCTTTGTTCGCGAAGCGCCGATCATTTTGTTTGATGAGCCGACCAATGGCCTTGATCAGCGCGCCGACCGCGCATTCCAGCATACGATCAATCGCCTGCGTGGTGGTTCGACCATTTTCCTGATTACCCATCGGCCAAGTCACCTTGATTTGGCGGACCGCATTCTTGTGCTTGAAGCGGGGCAGTTGCGCGGCGATGGCCCGCCCGGCCGGATCAAGCAGCAAGTGATAGACGGAGGCTACCTATGAGTGATGCAGCAGTTCAGAATACTGCGATTGAGCGGTTCCGTCGGTCCAGGCGGATGGCACGCTATCTTTCGCATGCGGTGTTGCTTGAAGAAGGTGGCATTTCGGTCTTTGTGCGTTCGGCCATGGTGATGTTGTCGGTCGGGTTTTTGGCACTTGTGGCCTGGGCTGCGACCACGCAGATCAAGGAAACCGCGATCACCTTTGGTCAGGTCATGCCGACCAGTGCGGTCAACAAGATCCAGCACCTTGAAGGCGGGATCATTGAGCAAATCATGGTGCGTGATGGTGATCTTGTTGAAAAAGGTCAGGTTCTTATTCGGCTTAAGGCCGATGGGGCGCAGGCCGAATTGTCGCAAACCGAGACCAAGCTTGGCAATCAGCAGCTTGAAGCGGAACGCTATCGCGCACTGGCAGAAGGCCGCGAACCCGATTTCACCAGCCTGATGGCGCTTTATCCTGAACTTGCTCGCAATCAGGCGGAAATCTATCGTATTCAGACCGAACTTGATTCCAACCAGAATGAGATTCTTCAGGTTCAGATCAAAGAACGCAATGCGGAGCTCGCTCAGCTGAGTGAGCAGGAAACAACCCTGCGCAAGTCGGTTGATCTTCTCAGCCAGGAAGTCACCATGCGCCGGTCGCTCTATGAGCAGGGGCTCAATTCCAAGGTGCTGTTCCTTAACATTCAGCGTGAACTGAACGAGGCACAAGGGAACCTTTCAGGTGTGATTGCCGAAAAGGCACGTGCGCGTGAAACCATTGCCGAGGCAAACCTTCGTCTGAATGAACTTGAAAAAAGCCAGCGCGAAGAAGCGATTACCGAACTTGGCCGTCTGGGCGGGGAAATTGCCCAATCACGCGAAGCCTTGCGCAAATTGCGTGACCGTGTCACCCGTCTTGAAATCGTTGCACCGACACGTGGCTATATCAAAGGCCTTCAATTCACGACGATTGGCGGGGTGATTGCGCCTGCCCAGGTGGTGATGGAGCTCGTGCCGGTGGATGATGTTTTGATTGCGGAAACCCGTATTTCGACCGAGGATATCGGCCATGTTCATCTTGGTCAGCCGGTGACGGTCAAGGTCAGTGCGTTCGACTTTATACGATATGGTGGTATATCCGGCGAGTTGGTATCGATTTCTGCCTCTACTTTTGTAGACGAGGAAGGCCAACCGTATTATAAAGGGAAGGTTGCATTACACGACGACTCTGTTGGCGAGGGTGCGACTGCTCAACGGATCATCCCTGGAATGACGGTTCAGGCCGATATTCAAACCGGGGAGCGGACATTGCTTCAGTATTTGCTGAAACCGGTATATGTCTCGCTTGATCAGGCCTTTACGGAACGATGAGCATTAAGATGGTCCCGCTGGAAATGACTGGTTCATTTCTACTGCCTGGCCGCACAATTCTCTGGTAGAAATCAGAGATTCTATACTAAGGTATAGAAGTGTGAGTTGGGCTATACTCATCTCGCACTTCATGGAGAGTGGGTTTAATGGCGGACGATCCTCGCGATACTGAAAATTCTCGCGGTGAAGGTAATGGCGGCTTCGACAACGAAGAAGCGCCAAACGATCTTCAGCGCGCGGACGGTCAGGAAGACGAAAACGAAGAACTGGTTGAGCTTCATGACAGCCAGGACAATACCGCGACTCCGCCTGAACAAGAGCTGGGCTCCGTCCATTACGGCAATCAGGTTTTCAATCCGCAGGCAGAATCCCAGCAAGCTTTCCGTCGTCAGAATGCCGCAACCCAGCGTCAGGAACGCACCCAGGCCGAAGAAGCCACAGAACAGCAAACCATTGCCCAAAGCGAAGCCGCCGAGATCGAGAATGAAATCGATACCGGCGCGGACGAATTTGATTCGACCGACGGCAGCAGCGGCAACGACGACATTTCACTGAAATCAGACCCAAGCACGGTCGAACTTCCCGATATCCCTCTTTCGACCAACGACACCAATGCATTGCGTGGTGACGGCGAAGATGGCCCGGAAGAACGTGAAAGCCTCGAACCCGACTTTATTCCGACGGCCGTTGAAGAAGCCATGGAGCTTCAGGAAGAAGTCGTTGAGGAAACAGAGGAAGTCGAAGAAGAGACGGTTGTCGAAGAGACCGAAGTCGAACAAATTATCGAGGCGCCGAAGGTTGCCAATGCGCCGCGCCTTTCTGCTGGCGATGTAACCGGATCGGAAGACGGTGCGATTTCGCTCAATGTTTCTGCATCGCTCAATGATCTTGATGGTGGCAGCGAAACACTGTCGGTCGTGATTTCCGGTGTGCCTGATGGCGCGACATTGTCGGCAGGCACCAACAATGGCAATGGTACCTGGACGTTGACGCCAGGACAGTTGTCGGGTCTCACCATCACACCGCCAGAAAACTATAGCGGCAGCTTTAATCTGAGCGTTACCGCCACAAGCCGTGAGGCAAATGGCAGCACGGCAACCAGCAGCTCAAGCTTCGAAGTCGAAGTCGAAGGTGTTGCTGATGGTGCAACGCTTGATGTGTCAGATGCCAGCGGGTCTGAAGACACCGCGATCGCGCTCGATATTGATACCGAACTGCTTGATGACAGCGAAAGCCTCTCGATCACCATCGAAGGCGTGCCAGACGGCGCAACGCTCTCGGCTGGTACTGATAACGGCGATGGCACCTGGACGCTTACGCCAGATCAGCTCGAAGGCCTGACCATCACGCCCGCGGATGATTTCAGCGGCGAAATCGACCTGACAGTTCTGGTTTCCACCACCGATGGCGATGACACCGCCGTGGTAATGGAAGAAATCAAGGTTGATGTCGAGGGTGTGGCAGATACCCCGACGTTGGATGTGGCCGATGCGTCTGGCTCCGAAGACAGTGCTATTGCGCTCGACATCGATGCGGGTCTTACCGACGGCTCGGAAGTTCTGACGATAACCATCTCCGGTGTACCGGATGGGGCAGAGCTGTCTGCGGGTACCGACAATGGTGATGGCACCTGGACTTTGAGTTCGGCTGATCTTGAAGGTCTGACGATCACGCCAGCCGACGACTTCTCTGGCAGCTTTGATCTTGGTGTGACCGCGACCTCGGCCGATGGCGAAGATGTTGCGACCACCACTGGTTCGATCACGGTTGATGTTACGGGCGTTGCTGACGCACCGACGCTTGATGTTGCCGATGCTTCGGGTTCTGAAGATTCCGCCATCGCTCTGGATATCGATGCAGGTCTCACCGACAGCTCGGAAGTTCTGACGATCACGATCTCGGGCGTTCCGGATGGTGCGGAGCTGTCGGCTGGTACCGACAATGGTGACGGCACCTGGACGCTGTCGTCTTCTGACCTTGAAGACCTGACGATCACACCGGCTGATGACTTCAGCGGTTCGTTCGAATTGGGTGTGACGGCAACCTCTGCGGACGGTGAAGACGTCGCAACCACCACCGGTTCGATCACAGTTGATGTGGCTGGCGTTGCCGATGCTCCGACTTTGGATGTTGCTGATGCTTCGGGCTCCGAAGATTCAGCCATTGCACTCAACATTGATGCAGGCCTGACGGACAGCTCGGAAGTTCTGACGATCACCATCTCGGGCGTTCCGGATGGTGCGGAGCTGTCAGCGGGTACGGATAACGGTGATGGTACCTGGACGCTGTCATCGTCTGATCTCGAAGGTCTGACCATCACGCCGGCGGATGACTTCAGTGGTTCGTTCGAATTGGGTGTGACGGCAACCTCGGCGGATGGCGAGGACGTTGCAACCACCAGCGGTTCGATCACAGTTGATGTTGCTGGCGTTGCCGATGCGCCGACGCTCGATGTCGCAGACGCTTCGGGTTCTGAAGATTCAGCCATCGCTCTGGATATCGACGCCGGTCTGACAGATTCGAGTGAGACGCTGACGATCACCATCTCCGGCGTTCCGGATGGGGCAGAACTCTCTGCTGGTACCGACAATGGAGATGGCACCTGGACACTGTCGTCTTCTGACCTTGAAGGTCTGACGATCACGCCAGCGGATGACTTCTCTGGCAGCTTCGATCTTGGTGTGACCGCGACCTCGGCCGATGGCGAAGATGTTGCGACGACCACCGGTTCGATCACGGTTGATGTTACGGGCGTTGCCGATGCGCCGACGCTCGATGTCGCAGACGCTTCGGGTTCTGAAGATTCAGCCATCGCTCTGGATATCGACGCCGGTCTGACAGATTCGAGTGAGACGCTGACGATCACCATCTCCGGCGTTCCGGATGGGGCAGAACTCTCTGCTGGTACCGACAATGGAGATGGCACCTGGACACTGTCGTCTTCTGACCTTGAAGGTCTGACAATCACGCCAGCGGATGACTTCAGTGGTTCGTTCGAATTGGGTGTGACGGCAACCTCGGCGGATGGCGAGGACGTTGCAACCACCAGCGGTTCGATCACAGTTGATGTTGCTGGCGTTGCCGATGCGCCGACGCTCGATGTCGCAGACGCTTCGGGTTCTGAAGATTCAGCCATCGCTCTGGATATCGACGCCGGTCTGACAGTTTCGAGTGAGACGCTGACGATCACCATCTCCGGCGTTCCGGATGGTGCAGAACTCTCTGCTGGTACCGACAATGGAGATGGCACCTGGACACTGTCGTCTTCTGACCTTGAAGGTCTGACGATCACGCCAGCGGATGACTTCTCTGGCAGCTTCGATCTTGGTGTGACCGCGACCTCGGCCGATGGCGAAGATGTTGCGACCACCACTGATCACCATCTCCGGCGTTCCGGATGGTGCAGAACTCTCTGCTGGTACCGACAATGGAGATGGCACCTGGACACTGTCGTCTTCTGACCTTGAAGGTCTGACGATCACGCCAGCGGATGACTTCTCTGGCAGCTTCGATCTTGGTGTGACCGGATCTTGGTGTGACCGCGACCTCGGCCGATGGCGAAGATGTTGCGACCACCACTGGTTCGATCACGGTTGATGTTACGGGCGTTGCTGACGCACCGACGCTTGATGTTGCCGATGCTTCGGGTTCCGAAGATTCAGCCATCGCATTTGATATTGATGCAGGTCTCACCGACAGCTCGGAAGTTCTGACGATCACGATCTCGGGCGTGCCGGATGGTGCAGAACTGTCTGCCGGTACCGACAATGGTGACGGCACCTGGACTTTGAGCTCGGACGATCTCGAAGGTCTGACGATCACGCCAGCTGACGACTTCTCTGGCAGCTTTGACCTTGGCGTTACCGCTCAGTCGGCTGATGGCGAAGACGTTGCAACCACCACGGGCTCAATCACCGTGGATGTCGCGGGCGTTGCAGACGCACCAACACTTGATGTTGCCGATGCTTCGGGTTCTGAAGATTCCGCCATCGCTCTGGATATCGATGCAGGCCTGACGGACAGCTCGGAAGTTCTGACGATCACCATCTCGGGCGTTCCGGATGGTGCGGAGCTATCGGCTGGTACCGACAATGGTGACGGCACCTGGACGCTTTCGTCCTCTGACCTTGAAGGCCTGACCATCACGCCGGCGGATGACTTCAGTGGTTCGTTTGACTTGAGCGTTACCGCTCAGTCGGCTGATGGCGAAGACGTTGCAACCACCACGGGCTCAATCACCGTGGATGTCGCGGGCGTTGCAGACGCACCAACCCTTGACGTATCTGATGCGTCTGGTTCCGAAGACAGTGCAATTGCGCTCAACATCGACGCGGGTCTTACGGACAGCTCGGAAGTTCTGACGATCACCATCTCCGGCGTTCCGGATGGTGCAGAACTCTCTGCTGGTACCGACAATGGAGATGGCACCTGGACACTGTCGTCTTCTGACCTTGAAGGTCTGACGATCACGCCAGCGGATGACTTCTCTGGCAGCTTCGATCTTGGTGTGACCGCGACCTCGGCCGATGGCGAAGATGTTGCGACCACCACTGGTTCGATCACGGTTGATGTTACGGGCGTTGCTGACGCACCGACGTTGGATGTCGCGGATGCTTCAGGTTCGGAAGACAGCGCGATTGCACTGGATATCGACGCCGGTCTGACAGATTCGAGTGAGACGCTGACGATCACCATCTCCGGCGTTCCGGATGGTGCAGAACTCTCTGCTGGTACCGACAATGGAGATGGCACCTGGACACTGTCGTCTTCTGACCTTGAAGGTCTGACGATCACGCCAGCGGATGACTTCAGTGGTTCGTTCGAATTGGGTGTGACGGCAACCTCGGCGGATGGCGAGGACGTTGCAACCACCAGCGGTTCGATCACAGTTGATGTTGCTGGCGTTGCCGATGCGCCGACGCTCGATGTCGCAGACGCTTCGGGTTCTGAAGATTCAGCCATCGCTCTGGATATCGACGCCGGTCTGACAGATTCGAGTGAGACGCTGACGATCACCATCTCCGGCGTTCCGGATGGTGCAGAACTCTCTGCTGGTACCGACAATGGAGATGGCACCTGGACACTGTCGTCTTCTGACCTTGAAGGTCTGACGATCACGCCAGCGGATGACTTCTCTGGCAGCTTCGATCTTGGTGTGACCGCGACCTCGGCCGATGGCGAAGATGTTGCGACCACCACTGGTTCGATCACGGTTGATGTTACGGGCGTTGCTGACGCACCGACGCTTGATGTTGCCGATGCTTCGGGTTCCGAAGATTCAGCCATCGCATTTGATATTGATGCAGGTCTCACCGACAGCTCGGAAGTTCTGACGATCACGATCTCGGGCGTGCCGGATGGTGCGGAGCTGTCAGCGGGTACGGATAACGGTGATGGTACCTGGACGCTGTCATCGTCTGATCTCGAAGGTCTGACCATCACGCCGGCGGATGACTTCAGTGGTTCGTTCGAATTGGGTGTGACGGCAACCTCGGCGGATGGCGAGGACGTTGCAACCACCAGCGGTTCGATCACAGTTGATGTTGCTGGCGTTGCCGATGCGCCGACGCTCGATGTCGCAGACGCTTCGGGTTCTGAAGATTCAGCCATCGCTCTGGATATCGACGCCGGTCTGACAGATTCGAGTGAGACGCTGACGATCACCATCTCCGGCGTTCCGGATGGGGCAGAACTCTCTGCTGGTACCGACAATGGAGATGGCACCTGGACACTGTCGTCTTCTGACCTTGAAGGTCTGACGATCACGCCAGCGGATGACTTCTCTGGCAGCTTCGATCTTGGTGTGACCGCGACCTCGGCCGATGGCGAAGATGTTGCGACGACCACCGGTTCGATCACGGTTGATGTTACGGGCGTTGCCGATGCGCCGACGCTCGATGTCGCAGACGCTTCGGGTTCTGAAGATTCAGCCATCGCTCTGGATATCGACGCCGGTCTGACAGATTCGAGTGAGACGCTGACGATCACCATCTCGGGCGTTCCGGATGGTGCAGAACTCTCTGCTGGTACCGACAATGGAGATGGCACCTGGACACTGTCGTCTTCTGACCTTGAAGGTCTGACCATCACGCCGGCGGATGACTTCAGTGGTTCGTTCGAATTGGGTGTGACGGCAACCTCGGCGGATGGCGAGGACGTTGCAACCACCAGCGGTTCGATCACAGTTGATGTTGCTGGCGTTGCCGATGCGCCGACGCTCGATGTCGCAGACGCTTCGGGTTCTGAAGATTCAGCCATCGCTCTGGATATCGACGCCGGTCTGACAGATTCGAGTGAGACGCTGACGATCACCATCTCCGGCGTTCCGGATGGGGCAGAACTCTCTGCTGGTACCGACAATGGAGATGGCACCTGGACACTGTCGTCTTCTGACCTTGAAGGTCTGACGATCACGCCAGCGGATGACTTCAGTGGTTCGTTCGAATTGGGTGTGACGGCAACCTCGGCGGATGGCGAGGACGTTGCAACCACCAGCGGTTCGATCACAGTTGATGTTGCTGGCGTTGCCGATGCGCCGACGCTCGATGTCGCAGACGCTTCGGGTTCTGAAGATTCAGCCATCGCTCTGGATATCGACGCCGGTCTGACAGATTCGAGTGAGACGCTGACGATCACCATCTCCGGCGTTCCGGATGGTGCAGAACTCTCTGCTGGTACCGACAATGGAGATGGCACCTGGACACTGTCGTCTTCTGACCTTGAAGGTCTGACGATCACGCCAGCGGATGACTTCTCTGGCAGCTTCGATCTTGGTGTGACCGCGACCTCGTGGAGATGGCACCTGGACACTGTCGTCTTCTGACCTTGAAGGTCTGACGATCACGCCAGCGGATGACTTCTCTGGCAGCTTCGATCTTGGTGTGACCGCGACCTCGGCCGATGGCGAAGATGTTGCGACCACCACTGGTTCGATCACGGTTCGATCACGGTTGATGTTACGGGCGTTGCTGACGCACCGACGCTTGATGTTGCCGATGCTTCGGGTTCCGAAGATTCAGCCATCGCATTTGATATTGATGCAGGTCTCACCGACAGCTCGGAAGTTCTGACGATCACGATCTCGGGCGTGCCGGATGGTGCGGAGCTATCGGCTGGTACCGACAATGGAGATGGCACCTGGACACTGTCGTCTTCTGACCTTGAAGGTCTGACGATCACGCCAGCGGATGACTTCTCTGGCAGCTTCGATCTTGGTGTGACCGCGACCTCGGCCGATGGCGAAGATGTTGCGACCACCACTGGTTCGATCACGGTTGATGTGGCGGGTGTTGCTGATGCACCAACCCTTGACGTATCTGATGCGTCTGGTTCCGAAGACAGTGCAATTGCGCTCAACATCGACGCGGGTCTTACGGACAGCTCGGAAGTTCTGACGATCACCATCTCCGGCGTTCCGGATGGTGCTGAGCTGTCTGCGGGTACCGACAATGGAGATGGCACCTGGACACTGTCGTCTTCTGACCTTGAAGGTCTGACGATCACGCCAGCGGATGACTTCTCTGGCAGCTTCGATCTTGGTGTGACCGCGACCTCGGCCGATGGCGAAGATGTTGCGACGACCACCGGTTCGATCACGGTTGATGTTACGGGCGTTGCCGATGCGCCGACGCTCGATGTCGCAGACGCTTCGGGTTCTGAAGATTCAGCCATCGCTCTGGATATCGACGCCGGTCTGACAGATTCGAGTGAGACGCTGACGATCACCATCTCGGGCGTTCCGGATGGTGCAGAACTCTCTGCTGGTACCGACAATGGAGATGGCACCTGGACACTGTCGTCTTCTGACCTTGAAGGTCTGACCATCACGCCGGCGGATGACTTCAGTGGTTCGTTCGAATTGGGTGTGACGGCAACCTCGGCGGATGGCGAGGACGTTGCAACCACCAGCGGTTCGATCACAGTTGATGTTGCTGGCGTTGCCGATGCGCCGACGCTCGATGTCGCAGACGCTTCGGGTTCTGAAGATTCAGCCATCGCTCTGGATATCGACGCCGGTCTGACAGATTCGAGTGAGACGCTGACGATCACCATCTCCGGCGTTCCGGATGGGGCAGAACTCTCTGCTGGTACCGACAATGGAGATGGCACCTGGACACTGTCGTCTTCTGACCTTGAAGGTCTGACGATCACGCCAGCGGATGACTTCTCTGGCAGCTTCGATCTTGGTGTGACCGCGACCTCGGCCGATGGCGAAGATGTTGCGACCACCACTGGTTCGATCACGTTGATGTGGCGGGTGTGGTTCGATCACGGTTGATGTGGCGGGTGTTGCTGATGCACCAACCCTTGACGTATCTGATGCGTCTGGTTCCGAAGACAGTGCAATTGCGCTCAACATCGACGCGGGTCTTACGGACAGCTCGGAAGTTCTGACGATCACCATCTCCGGCGTTCCGGATGGTGCTGAGCTGTCTGCGGGTACCGACAATGGTGACGGCACCTGGACGCTTTCGTCCTCTGACCTTGAAGGCCTGACCATCACGCCGGCGGATGACTTCAGTGGTTCGTTTGACTTGAGCGTTACCGCCCAGTCTGCGGATGGCGAGGATGTCGCAACGACCAGCGGTTCGATCACGGTTGATGTGGCGGGTGTTGCTGATGCACCAACCCTTGACGTATCTGATGCGTCTGGTTCCGAAGACAGTGCAATTGCGCTCAACATCGACGCGGGTCTTACGGACAGCTCGGAAGTTCTGACGATCACCATCTCGGGCGTTCCGGATGGTGCGGAACTGTCTGCTGGTACTGATAATGGTGACGGCACCTGGACGCTGTCGTCTTCTGACCTTGAAGACCTGACGATCACGCCAGCGGATGACTTCAGTGGTTCGTTCGAATTGGGTGTGACGGCAACCTCGGCGGATGGCGAGGACGTTGCAACCACCAGCGGTTCGATCACAGTTGATGTTGCTGGCGTTGCCGATGCGCCGACGCTCGATGTCGCAGACGCTTCGGGTTCTGAAGATTCAGCCATCGCTCTGGATATCGACGCCGGTCTGACAGATTCGAGTGAGACGCTGACGATCACCATCTCCGGCGTTCCGGATGGTGCAGAACTCTCTGCTGGTACCGACAATGGAGATGGCACCTGGACACTGTCGTCTTCTGACCTTGAAGGTCTGACGATCACGCCAGCGGATGACTTCTCTGGCAGCTTCGATCTTGGTGTGACCGCGACCTCGGCCGATGGCGAAGATGTTGCGACCACCACTGGTTCGATCACGGTTGATGTTACGGGCGTTGCTGACGCACCGACGCTTGATGTTGCCGATGCTTCGGGTTCCGAAGATTCAGCCATCGCATTTGATATTGATGCAGGTCTCACCGACAGCTCGGAAGTTCTGACGATCACGATCTCGGGCGTGCCGGATGGTGCAGAACTGTCTGCCGGTACCGACAATGGTGACGGCACCTGGACTTTGAGCTCGGACGATCTCGAAGGTCTGACGATCACGCCAGCTGACGACTTCTCTGGCAGCTTTGACCTTGGCGTTACCGCTCAGTCGGCTGATGGCGAAGACGTTGCAACCACCACGGGCTCAATCACCGTGGATGTCGCGGGCGTTGCAGACGCACCAACACTTGATGTTGCCGATGCTTCGGGTTCTGAAGATTCCGCCATCGCTCTGGATATCGATGCAGGCCTGACGGACAGCTCGGAAGTTCTGACGATCACCATCTCGGGCGTTCCGGATGGTGCTGAGCTGTCTGCGGGTACCGACAATGGTGACGGCACCTGGACTTTGAGCTCGGACGATCTCGAAGGTCTGACGATCACGCCAGCTGACGACTTCTCTGGCAGCTTTGACCTTGGTGTGACCGCGACCTCGGCCGATGGCGAAGATGTTGCGACCACCACTGGTTCGATCACGGTTGATGTTACGGGCGTTGCTGACGCACCGACGCTTGATGTTGCCGATGCTTCGGGTTCCGAAGATTCAGCCATCGCATTTGATATTGATGCAGGTCTCACCGACAGCTCGGAAGTTCTGACGATCACGATCTCGGGCGTGCCGGATGGTGCAGAACTGTCTGCCGGTACCGACAATGGTGACGGCACCTGGACTTTGAGCTCGGACGATCTCGAAGGTCTGACGATCACGCCAGCTGACGACTTCTCTGGCAGCTTTGACCTTGGCGTTACCGCTCAGTCGGCTGATGGCGAAGACGTTGCAACCACCACGGGCTCAATCACCGTGGATGTCGCGGGCGTTGCAGACGCACCAACACTTGATGTTGCCGATGCTTCGGGTTCTGAAGATTCCGCCATCGCTCTGGATATCGATGCAGGCCTGACGGACAGCTCGGAAGTTCTGACGATCACCATCTCGGGCGTTCCGGATGGTGCGGAGCTATCGGCTGGTACCGACAATGGTGACGGCACCTGGACGCTTTCGTCCTCTGACCTTGAAGGCCTGACCATCACGCCGGCGGATGACTTCAGTGGTTCGTTTGACTTGAGCGTTACCGCTCAGTCGGCTGATGGCGAAGACGTTGCAACCACCACGGGCTCAATCACCGTGGATGTCGCGGGCGTTGCAGACGCACCAACCCTTGACGTATCTGATGCGTCTGGTTCCGAAGACAGTGCAATTGCGCTCAACATCGACGCGGGTCTTACGGACAGCTCGGAAGTTCTGACGATCACCATCTCCGGCGTTCCGGATGGTGCAGAACTCTCTGCTGGTACCGACAATGGAGATGGCACCTGGACACTGTCGTCTTCTGACCTTGAAGGTCTGACGATCACGCCAGCGGATGACTTCTCTGGCAGCTTCGATCTTGGTGTGACCGCGACCTCGGCCGATGGTGAAGATGTTGCGACGACCACCGGTTCGATCACGGTTGATGTGGCGGGCGTTGCAGACGCGCCGACGTTGGATGTGGCGGATGCATCTGGTTCCGAAGACAGTGCAATTGCACTTGATATTGATGCGGGCCTTACCGACAGCTCGGAAGTTCTGACGATCACCATCTCCGGTGTTCCGGATGGTGCTGAACTGTCTGCCGGTACCGACAATGGAGATGGCACCTGGACACTGTCGTCTTCTGACCTTGAAGGTCTGACGATCACGCCAGCGGATGACTTCTCTGGCAGCTTCGATCTTGGTGTGACCGCGACCTCGGCCGATGGCGAAGATGTTGCGACCACCACTGGTTCGATCACGGTTGATGTGGCGGGTGTTGCTGATGCACCAACCCTTGACGTATCTGATGCGTCTGGTTCCGAAGACAGTGCAATTGCGCTCAACATCGACGCGGGTCTTACGGACAGCTCGGAAGTTCTGACGATCACCATCTCCGGCGTTCCGGATGGTGCTGAGCTGTCTGCGGGTACCGACAATGGTGACGGCACCTGGACGCTTTCGTCCTCTGACCTTGAAGGCCTGACCATCACGCCGGCGGATGACTTCTCTGGCAGCTTCGATCTTGGTGTGACCGCGACCTCGGCCGATGGCGAAGATGTTGCGACCACCACTGGTTCGATCACGGTTGATGTGGCGGGTGTTGCTGATGCACCAACCCTTGACGTATCTGATGCGTCTGGTTCCGAAGACAGTGCAATTGCGCTCAACATCGACGCGGGTCTTACGGACAGCTCGGAAGTTCTGACGATCACCATCTCGGGCGTTCCGGATGGTGCGGAACTGTCTGCTGGTACTGATAATGGTGACGGCACCTGGACGCTGTCGTCTTCTGACCTTGAAGACCTGACGATCACGCCAGCGGATGACTTCAGTGGTTCGTTCGAATTGGGTGTGACGGCAACCTCGGCGGATGGCGAGGACGTTGCAACCACCAGCGGTTCGATCACAGTTGATGTGGCTGGCGTTGCCGATGCTCCGACTTTGGATGTTGCTGATGCTTCGGGCTCCGAAGATTCAGCCATTGCACTCAACATTGATGCAGGCCTGACGGACAGCTCGGAAGTCCTGACGATCACCATCTCCGGCGTTCCGGATGGTGCAGAACTCTCTGCTGGTACCGACAATGGAGATGGCACCTGGACACTGTCGTCTTCTGACCTTGAAGGTCTGACGATCACGCCAGCGGATGACTTCTCTGGCAGCTTCGATCTTGGTGTGACCGCGACCTCGGCCGATGGCGAAGATGTTGCGACCACCACTGGTTCGATCACGGTTGATGTGGCGGGCGTTGCAGACGCGCCGACGTTGGATGTGGCGGATGCATCTGGTTCCGAAGACAGTGCAATTGCACTTGATATTGATGCGGGCCTTACCGACAGCTCGGAAGTTCTGACGATCACCATCTCCGGTGTTCCGGATGGTGCTGAACTGTCTGCCGGTACCGACAATGGAGATGGCACCTGGACACTGTCGTCTTCTGACCTTGAAGGTCTGACGATCACGCCAGCGGATGACTTCTCTGGCAGCTTCGATCTTGGTGTGACCGCGACCTCGGCCGATGGCGAAGATGTTGCGACCACCACTGGTTCGATCACGGTTGATGTGGCGGGTGTTGCTGATGCACCAACCCTTGACGTATCTGATGCGTCTGGTTCCGAAGACAGTGCAATTGCGCTCAACATCGACGCGGGTCTTACGGACAGCTCGGAAGTTCTGACGATCACCATCTCCGGCGTTCCGGATGGTGCTGAGCTGTCTGCGGGTACCGACAATGGTGACGGCACCTGGACGCTTTCGTCCTCTGACCTTGAAGGCCTGACCATCACGCCGGCGGATGACTTCTCTGGCAGCTTCGATCTTGGTGTGACCGCGACCTCGGCCGATGGCGAAGATGTTGCGACCACCACTGGTTCGATCACGGTTGATGTGGCGGGTGTTGCTGATGCACCAACCCTTGACGTATCTGATGCGTCTGGTTCCGAAGACAGTGCAATTGCGCTCAACATCGACGCGGGTCTTACGGACAGCTCGGAAGTTCTGACGATCACCATCTCGGGCGTTCCGGATGGTGCGGAACTGTCTGCTGGTACTGATAATGGTGACGGCACCTGGACGCTGTCGTCTTCTGACCTTGAAGACCTGACGATCACGCCAGCGGATGACTTCAGTGGTTCGTTCGAATTGGGTGTGACGGCAACCTCGGCGGATGGCGAGGACGTTGCAACCACCAGCGGTTCGATCACAGTTGATGTGGCTGGCGTTGCCGATGCTCCGACTTTGGATGTTGCTGATGCTTCGGGCTCCGAAGATTCAGCCATTGCACTCAACATTGATGCAGGCCTGACGGACAGCTCGGAAGTCCTGACGATCACCATCTCCGGCGTTCCGGATGGTGCAGAACTCTCTGCTGGTACCGACAATGGAGATGGCACCTGGACACTGTCGTCTTCTGACCTTGAAGGTCTGACGATCACGCCAGCGGATGACTTCTCTGGCAGCTTCGATCTTGGTGTGACCGCGACCTCGGCCGATGGCGAAGATGTTGCGACCACCACTGGTTCGATCACGGTTGATGTTACGGGCGTTGCCGATGCGCCTACGCTTGATGTCGCAGACGCTTCAGGTTCCGAAGATTCAGCCATCGCGCTCGACATCGATGCAGGTCTGACGGATTCCAGCGAGACGCTGACGATCACGATCTCCGGCGTTCCGGATGGTGCGGAACTGTCTTCTGGTACCGATAATGGTGACGGCACCTGGACGCTGACATCCGATGATCTCGACGGACTGACTGTAACGCCGCCGGCGGATTACAGCGGTAGCTTCGATCTCGAAATTACGGCAAGCACACAAGATGGTGTCGATATCGCGACTGTGACCGACACGGTAATGGTCAATGTCATCGGTGAAGCAGATCTGCCGACGCTTGACGTTGCTGATGCCTCTGGCTCGGAAGATAGCGCGATCGCCCTTGATATCGAAGCAGGTCTTAGCGACAGCTCCGAAATTCTGACGATCACGATTTCTGGTGTGCCAGACGGCGCAGAACTGTCGGCAGGCACGGATAATGGGGATGGCAGCTGGACGCTGAATGCAGATGACCTCGAAGGTCTGACGATCACACCACCAGACGATTACAGTGGTTCGTTCGATCTCAGCGTTTCTGTCACGTCAACGGATGGCGAAGATACTGCAACTGTCACCGATACTCTGACGGTTGATGTCGCGGGCGTTGCCGATGCGCCAACGCTTGAAGTTGCTGATGCATCTGGCAGTGAAGAGGGCGACATTGCGCTTAGCATTGATGCTGGTCTGACGGACGCATCCGAAGTCCTTTCAATCACCATTTCCGGTGTGCCGGACGGCGCGATGCTGTCTGCGGGTACCGATAACGGCGATGGCACTTGGACGCTGTCTGCGGATGACCTCGAGGGTCTGACGATTACGCCTGCGGATGATTACAGTGGTTCGTTCGATCTCAGCGTTTCTGTCACTTCGACGGATGGTGAGGATACCGCAACGGTCTCCGATACCATCACGGTAGATGTTGTCGGTGTTGCCGATGCGCCAACGCTCGAAGTTGCAGATGCATCTGGTAGTGAAGAGGGTGACATTGCGCTCAACATTGATGCCGGTCTTACCGACAGCTCTGAAGTTCTTTCGATCACGATCTCCGGCGTTCCGGATGGTGCGGAACTATCTGCCGGTACCGATAACGGCGATGGCACCTGGGCCCTGTCTGCAGAGGACCTTGAAGGTCTGACGATCCGCACCGCAGATGACTATAGCGGGTCGTTCGATCTTGGTGTGACGGTTACGTCCATCGACGGTCAGGACAGTGCGACGGTAAATGATACCTTTACCGTGAGTGTGGCCGGGGTGGCCGATGCTCCGACCCTGAATGTTTCCAATGCCAGTGGTTCGGAAGGCACGGCAATCAGCTTGGCGATTGCTGCTGGTCTGACAGATGCGTCCGAAATTCTGTCGGTCACCGTTTCCGGCGTGCCCGATGGTGCGACCTTGTCGGCTGGTACGGATAACGGTGATGGCAGCTGGACGCTGTCCCCGGCACAGCTTACCGGTCTGACGATCACGCCATCCGAGAACTATTCTGGCAACTTCGAGCTGACCGTCACGGCCACATCGGTTGATGGCGAAGACAGTGCAAGCGTTTCGCAGGCACTGCAGGTCGAAGTGATTGATGATCCGAATGAGACTGTCATCGGAACGACCGGGTCGGACGTGATCACGACCGGTGATGGCAATGATTACATCAATGCCAAGAGCGGTGACGACATTGTCAATTCCGGTGCGGGCAATGACACCATCTATGGTGGTGGTGGCCATGACATCATTGATGCCGGTGAAGGTGACGATACCGTCTATGGCGGCAGCGGCCGCGATACGATCACTGGTGGCGACGGCGATGACTACATCAATGCTGGTGGCTCGCACGACATCGTAAATGGCGGTGACGGCGATGACACGATCTATGGTGGCAGTGGTCGCGATACGATCAGCGGCGGTGACGGCGATGATTACATCAATGCGGGTAATTCTGATGACATCGTGAATGGCGGTGCAGGCAACGACACCATTATTGGTGGCGGCGGCAAGGATACCCTTGATGGTGGTGAAGGTACCGACACCCTGTATGGCGGCAACTCCAATGACATCCTCATCGGATCGGGGGATGACAAGCTGTATGGTGACGCGGGTTCGGATGAAATCCGATACACGGTTGATCTGACCAGCGAAGGCACGGGTGTCATTGATGGCGGCAGCAACACCGATACGCTCAAACTGTATCTGAGTTCTGATCAGCTTTCAGGCGATGACGTTCTCGATGCCCTGATCGATCTGCAGGACCATATCGCATCTGGCGAAGGTGGAAGCCTGTCGCTCGAAGCACTGGGTGTTGAAATCGACAATGTTGAAAATGTCGAGATCTATGTCGATGGCGCACTTTATGACCCGGCAGCTGAAGCCCCGACATTGTCGGTTTCTGATGCATCGGGGAGTGAAGAAAACACCATTGCACTTGATATTGATGCCGGTTTGACCGACAGCACCGAGACTTTGGTGATCACGATTTCTGGTGTGCCCGATGGTGCGGTATTGTCGGCTGGTACAGATAATGGTGACGGTACATGGACATTAAGTTCGGATGACCTCGAAGGTCTGACGATCCGCACAGCAGATGATTACTCTGGATCGTTTGATCTGTCGGTCAGTGCGACCTCGGTTTCTGGTAGCGACAGTGCAACGGTATCGGACGTCATTACTGTTGATGTCGCCGGTGTTGCTGATACGCCAACACTTGATGTTGCTGATGCTTCGGGCAACGAAGAAGGCAACATTGCGCTTAGCATTGAAGCCGGCCTGACAGACGCATCCGAAGTCCTTTCAATCATGATTTCCGGCGTGCCGGATGGTGCGACGCTGTCGGCTGGTACCGATAATGGTGACGGGACCTGGACGCTGTCGGCGGATGACCTCGAGGGTCTGACGATTACGCCAGCGGATGACTATAGCGGCTCGTTTGACCTGAGTGTTTCGGTTACGTCCACCGATGGCGAGGACACTGCAACCGTTACCGACACTCTGACTGTTGATGTCGCGGGCGTTGCCGATGCTCCGACGCTTGATGTTGCTGATGCATCTGGCAGCGAGGAAGGCGACATTGCGCTTAGCATTGACGCGGGATTGACCGATGCGTCCGAGGTTCTTTCTGTTACGATTTCCGGTGTGCCGGATGGCGCAACGCTGTCTGCCGGTACCGATAACGGCGATGGCACCTGGACGTTGTCGGCGGATGACCTTGAAGGTCTGACGATTACGCCTGCTGATGATTATAGCGGCTCGTTTGATCTGAGCGTTTCTGTTACGTCGACTGATGGCGAGGATACCGCAACGATCTCTGACACCATCACTGTGGATGTTGCTGGTGTTGCCGATACGCCAACACTTGATGTGTCTAATGCATCTGGCAGCGAAGAAGGCGATATTGCGCTTAGCATCGATGCCGGTCTGACAGATGCGTCCGAGGTTCTTTCGGTTACGATTTCCGGTGTGCCGGATGGCGCAACGCTGTCGGCTGGTACCGATAATGGTGACGGTACCTGGACCCTGTCGGCGGATGACCTTGAAGGTCTGACGATCATGCCTGCGGATGACTATAGCGGATCGTTCGATCTGAGTGTCACGGTGACTTCGACCGATGGTGATGACACTGCAAGTGTTTCTGACACCATCACGGTGGATGTTGCAGGTGTTGCAGATATGCCTACACTCGATGCCAGCGATGCGACCGGTGATGAAGATTCGGACATCTCACTTGATATCGATGCCGGTTTGACCGATGCAAGCGAAGTTCTGAGCATCACGATTTCTGGTGTGCCAGACGGTGCGGAACTGTCGGCTGGTACCGATAATGGTGACGGTAACTGGACATTGTCGGCAGATGATCTTGAAGGTCTGACCATTCGGGCCGAAGAAGATTACAGCGGGACATTTGATCTTGGCATCACGGTGACCTCAACCGATGGCAATGACACCAAATCCGTGTCTGACACGATTACAGTGAATGTCGAAGGTGTGGCTGACACGCCGTATCTTGATGTTGAGAATGCATCAGGGTCCGAAGGCAATAGCGTTGCCCTTGATATTGGTGCTGGTCTGACGGATGACAGTGAAACAATGACTGTCACCATCAGTGGTGTCCCCAATGGCGCGTCGCTTTCGGCGGGTACCAATAATGGTGACGGGACCTGGACGCTGAGTGCTGCCCAGTTGGTCGGGCTGACCATCGCAGCAGCCAGCGATTACTCCGGTACGTTTGAACTCACCGTTTCTGTGCAGTCCCATGACGGCAATGATACGGCGACGACGACGGCCATTCTTGAAGTCACGATCGAAGCATCTGCTGATGCGAATGAGACCCTTTGGGGTTCGGAATCAAACGACGTGTTTGAGACCGGAAGTGGCGATGACACCATCGGTGCCGGTGGTGGCAATGACACCATTTCGACCAATGCCGGGAATGACACCATTTGGGGTGGCAACGGTAATGATGTGATCTATGCCGGTGACGGAGATGACAGCATCACTGGTGACGGCGGCAATGATTACATCGACGCAGGTGCCGGCAATGACACCATTCACGGTGGTGAAGGTTACAACACGATTGTGGCTGGCGAAGGTAACGACTACGTCACAGACGGTAGTGACAGTGATGTGATCGTTGCCAGCGGCGGCAACAACATCGTCTATGCCAATGAGGGCAATAACTATATCCGGACCGGCGATGGCAATGACAGCCTCTATGCTGGCAGCGGCAATGACACGATCATTGGTGGTGACGGCAATAACTATGTCAGTGCCGGTGAAGGCAAGAACGTTGTTTGGACCGGTACCGGGAACGACACCATCAGCAGCGGCTCCAGCGACGACATCATCTATGACGAAGGTGGGAATAACACCGTCGCTGCCGGTGGCGGCAGCAACACGATCTGGACCGGTGCCGGTGAAGACACGATCACGACGGGCAGTGGCGATGACAAGGTCGCGGCTGGCGACGGTAACGATTCTGTCGATGTGTCGGGCGGTAACAACACGGTCTGGGGCGAAGGCGGCAACGATTCCATCCATGGCGGCTATGGTAATGACAGCTTCTATGGCGGGGATGGCAATGACATCCTCAATGCCGATGGCGGCAACAACTATTTCGAAGGTGGAGCCGGGAATGACACCCTGACCGCAGGTTGGGGCAAGGACACCTTCTATGGTGGTTCTGGCAACGACACGCTTGACGGTGGTGGCAGTGACGACAAGCTGTATGGCGATGAAGGTGATGACACGCTGTATGGCGGCGCCGGCAAGGATACGCTGAGCGGCGGGGACGGTAACGACCTGCTCTATGGCGGGGATGATGACGATACCCTGATGGGTGGTATTGGCGACGACACGCTGTATGGCGGTGGTGGTTCCGATCTGTTCATCTTTAACATGGGTGAAGGCAACGACCATGTAGATGGCGGTGCCAACGGTTGGACCACCGATACCATCGAGCTGAATGGCTATGGCGGTGGGAAGATCGACTCGGATGATTGGACACTTATTCTCGATGAAGGTGAGATCACCAAGAGTCGCGGCAAGTCCATTGATCTATCCTCCGATTCGTCCGGAACAATCGTGTTTTCCGATGGTTCCGAGTTGACATTCTCCAATGTCGAACGTATCGAGTGGTGACGAATTCGCATTTCGGGTGCCGTCGGGACAAAATCCCGGCGGCATTGCCGGTTTTCTGGGGGTAATCACCTTGTCACGAGTTGACAGCCTTGGTGTGAAGCCCTATACAGCGGACCTCGAATTTTATCGGATTACCTTATTTAGAACGGAGTAAGTGCAGTGAAGCGCACCTACCAGCCAAGCAAACTCGTACGGAAACGCCGCCACGGCTTCCGTTCCCGCAGCGCGACCGTCGGTGGCCGCCGTGTGCTGACCGCACGCCGCGCCAAGGGCCGCAAGCGTCTGTCGGCCTAATGTTGTGACCATTTCGGTGGAACGCCTTAAAAAGCGTGCGGAATTCCTCCGTGTTGCGGGCACCCGCCGAAAATGGGTTACACAGGGATTGATCCTTCAGGGCGCACCGCGCCCGGGGATCAAACCGGATACAGAATACGCCGGTGAAGATCGACTCGCCCGAGTCGGGTTTACCGTCACCAAAAAGGTGGGAAAGGCCGTCGTCCGCAATCGCGTTCGGCGGCGTTTGCGTGCTGTGGCAGAGCAATTGATGAGCGAACTCGCATTACCCGGTTGGGACTATGTCGTGATCGGTCGTGCCCAAACCATTGATCGGCCTTTTGAAAAGCTGATTAATGATATGCGTTTTGCCCTGCGTCGGGTCCCTGATGCCAAGCCGTCTGCACCTGATGCGCGCCGTCCCCGTAAAGGACGCGGTGCCAACCAGTCAGCCGGTTCGACGAAGGCAGGAGGTCAGGCGAAATGACCTTACCTAGTCCAGCACCCGGTCCCCTTGCCCGTCTTCTTCAAATCGCAGTTCGCGGTTACCAGCTCTTTTTATCGCCTTATATCGGGTGGTCATGCCGCTATCAGCCGACCTGTTCGGCATTCATGATGGAAGCATTGGCCCGTCATGGGGCAATAAAAGGCGGCTGGATGGGAATTAAACGGATAATGCGTTGCCATCCATGGGGTGGTCATGGTTATGATCCCGTGCCCGGATGTGGCTGCGAACAAAACAAAGCGTCGTCGGATGGTGAAAACCGGTCCCCGGCGCTTTCGTCATGTAAATAGAATATGCGGTCGGCACAGCTGGCTGAAAAAAGCGGAAAGAGGCGATGAACGAACAACGTAACCTGTGGGTAGCAATTGCATCAGCAGTTGTGATTCTTATCGGGTGGCAATTCTTCTTCGCGCCCGAGCCTGATATGCAGGTTCGTGAAGCGCAAGTTCGTGAACAGCTTGATGCAAACGGCACCAATACGCCGCAGGTATCAACCGGACCGAGTGTTCCGGGTGGGCAGCTTGCTGTCCCGACTGTTAAGCGTGAAGATGCGTTGGCGAAGTCGCCGCGTATCGCGATTGATACCCCGCGCATCGAAGGTTCGATTCGTCTTGTTGGTGGTGTGATCGACGATATCCAGCTGCAGGATTATCGTGAAACCGAAGAACCTGACAGCCCGCTGATCCATGTTCTGAACCCGACCGGCAGCAGCGATGCATATTTCGCAGAATTTGGCTGGGTTGGTGCAGACAAGTCGCTGAGCGTTCCAAACAGCGACACCCAGTGGACCGCAAGTGCCGACACCCTGACCCCGGACAGCCCGATTACGCTGAGCTGGGACAACGGTTCGGGCCTGACATTCAAACGTGAAATCGCGATTGACGAGAACTATCTGTTCACCGTCAACCAGTCGGTCGTAAACAACAGCGGTGGTGATGTCACCCTGTATCCGTACGGTTTGATTTCGCGTAAGAACAAGCCGCAGACTGCTGGTTTCTACATCCTGCATGAAGGTCCGCTTGGCGTGATTGACGGCACCTTGACCGAGATCGACTATGACGATCTTGCCGATGATGGTGCAGTTGAAAAGAAAACCACCGGCGGCTGGCTTGGCATCACCGACAAATATTGGCTGGTCGCACTGGCACCGTCCGCGGACGAAGCGCTGACCACGCGCTTTAGCCACCATGTTGCTGAAAACGCCGACAAATACCAGACCGATTATCTGGGCGCTGCACGCACCATTGCCAATGGTAGCGAAGGCAAAGCCGAGACCCGTCTGTTTGCCGGTGCAAAAGAAGTTACCCTGCTTGATACCTATGCCGAAGACTACGGCATCAAGAACTTCGATCTCGCGATCGACTTTGGCTGGTTCTACTTCCTGACCAAACCGTTCTTCCTGTTCTTGCAGTATCTGTATCATCTGGTTGGCAACTTCGGCGTTTCCATCCTGGTCATCACGGTCATCATCAAGGCGATCATGTTCCCGCTTGCGAACAAGTCGTACAAGTCGATGAGCGCGATGAAAAAGCTGCAGCCGCAGATCACCCAGATGCGCGAGCAGTTCAAGGATGATCGTCAGCGCCAGCAGCAGGAAATGATGGCCCTTTACAAGCGTGAGAAGATCAACCCGGCGTCGGGTTGTCTTCCGATCCTTGTGCAGATCCCGGTCTTCTTTGCGCTTTATAAGGTTCTGTTTGTTTCCATTGAAATGCGCCACGCTCCTTTCTTTGGCTGGATTCAGGATCTGTCGGCACCCGATCCGACCTCGATGTTCAACCTGTTTGGCCTGATCCCGTGGGATCCGCCGCAGATGCTGATGATCGGTATCTGGCCGTTGATCATGGGTATCACCATGTATCTGCAACAGAAACTGAACCCGGCACCGGCTGATCCGACCCAGGCGAAGATCATGATGTTCCTGCCGTTCATCTTTACCTTCATGCTGGCAAGCTTCCCGGCTGGTCTGGTGATCTACTGGGCATGGAACAACCTGCTGTCGATCGCTCAGCAACGTTACATCATGTACAAGATGGGGGTTTAACCCCCATCTACCCCTTATGGGTTTAATTTCCCCTTGGGGAGAATCCCCGCACAGTCGGGGAAGGAATGACAATGACACAAGAAAACCTGCCGTCGGATACTGCTATTCCGAAGCATGAAGACTCAGTGATCGAAGCCGGGCGGAAGCTTTTTAGCCGCCCGGTTAACTTCGTTCTTGGCGTGGCTCAGCTTGAGCAACTCCCGCCTGAGGAAAAAACCGAGATTTGTTTTGCCGGTCGTTCAAACGTGGGCAAGTCCAGCCTGATCAACGCGATAACGGGCCGCAAGGACATTGCACGTACGTCAAACACGCCCGGTCGTACCCAGCAGCTCAACTATTTTGATCTTGATGGTGCCTGCTATGTCGTTGACTTGCCGGGCTACGGCTTTGCCCAGGCGCCAAAGGACATCGTCGATACCTGGCACAATCTGATCAAACAGTATCTGCGTGGGCGCGTGACCCTGCGTCGCGTGTTTGTCCTGATTGATTCCAGACATGGTTTCAAAAAGGCCGATCTTGATATGATGAAGCTGCTTGATGAGTCAGCTGTGCCATATCAGGTTGTGCTGACCAAGTCAGACAAGCTAAAAAAGGGACAGCTTGAAAAACGCATCAAGGAAGTGGTTGAGGCATTGGTGAAACATCCGGCCGCCCTGCCACAGATTTTTGCAACTTCAAGTGAGAAAAATACCGGACTTGCCGAGCTGCGGGCAGAGATTTCGACACTGCTTTAGCATCACTGGGTTCATCGCTTAGATATGGGGAAGTGAGATGAACGAAGAAATCCGTTCTGAAGAAGATCAATCGGAATCCAGCGCCTACCGGACGCTGGCACGTGCCAAAGTTCTTTCCGAGGCTCTTCCCTATATGCGACGATTTAACGGTCAGACGATCGTGATCAAGTATGGCGGACATGCCATGGGTGATCCGGAACTGGCCCGTTTGTTTGCCCAGGACATGGTTCTGCTCAAGCAGGTCGGCATGAACCCGATCGTGGTTCATGGCGGCGGCCCACAGATTGGCCAGATGCTCAAACAGCTCAATATTCAGTCTGAATTCGTTGATGGTCTTCGTGTGACCGATCAGCAGACCATCGACGTGGTCGAAATGGTGCTGGCGGGCAAGATCAACAAGGAAATCGTCTCAAACATCAATGCTGCTGGTGGCATTGGTGTCGGCCTGTGTGGCAAGGATGCACATCTGATCACGGCGCGCAAACTGACGCGCACGAAACGTGACCCGGAAAGCAATATCGAAAAAGTTCTCGATCTCGGCTTTGTAGGTGAACCTGAAAAGGTGAACCCGCATGTGCTGGATTGCTTCATCAATACCGACATTATTCCAGTTATTTCACCGATTGGTGTTGGTGAAGACGGTCAGACATACAATATCAATGCTGATACGGCGGCTGGCGCGATTGCCAAGGCCGTTGGCGCGCGTCGCCTTTATATGCTGACCGACGTAAAAGGTATCCTTGATCAGGATAAAAACCTTGTTCGCGACGCCGACACTGACCACATAAATGCTATGATCGCCGACGGAACCATTCAGGGCGGCATGATCCCGAAAACTGAAACCTGCATGGATGCAGTTCAGAACGGGGTTGAGGCCGCTGTCATCGTCGATGGTCGTGCACCACATGCCGTCTTGCTGGAGCTGTTCACCGAGCGCGGTGCTGGGACGATGATCCGAGGGAACTAAAGTCGAGGACGAACCAGTACTTTGGTATAGCTTACTGTGACGTATATCTAGCTCCGCAAGGTGATTTGGGATATGTTGTGGCCAACTGTTAGGCGTAAAACGGCTAACTTCTTGACATAACTATCAAAACACGAGTTGGAGCAACCGTTGTGCCGACGACGGATCAACAGATATCTCGCCATTGGGACTATGCAGAGGCAACGTTAAAAGCGTTGCGCGAAAGGGGGCTTCGACCTACCCCTGAACTATACCATGTCTGGTTCGTCTATTTCGCCGAAGAGAACCCCGAAATTCTACGCGTCATTGACGCCGTGCGCGCCAGTGGGGATGATCTGGCCGAAGACACGCTGCTTCAGCTTTATTACCGCTATATCTTTGACCGTCAGGCCGCCGACTTCCTGCAGCGCGGGATGGAAGACTTTTCCGAGCTGGTCGAAAACAGCGACGAATGTCTGACGACAGCTCGTTCTGGCCTTCGCTGTTACGGCGATCTCCTCAAAAAATCGGCCAAAACGCTTTCCAAACACAAAGAAGTTGCGCCGGTCGTGGCGGAAATCGCCGAAAAGACCGACGAGATGCACGAGACGATTGATAATCTCCACAAGCGTCTTGATAGCTATCTGAACCGGGTTGCCATGCTTCAGCGTGAGTTGGATGAAACCCGCGAGCGTTCCTATACCGACGGTCTGACACGCGTTTCCAACCGCATGTATTTCGAAGAACAGCTGACATTGTTGGCTGCAGAACATGATACGGCAGATAATCCCGAACCCTTCTGTGTAATGATGGTGGACCTTGATCAGTTCAAATTGATCAATGACCGGTTTGGGCATCGGATTGGTGATGAAATCCTGGTCCTGATTGCTTCCATGCTAAAAGCCAACATCAAGGGCCGTGACATCGTTGCCCGTTACGGTGGGGATGAATTCGCGATCCTGTTGCCGCAGACGCCCTTGGAGGATGCTATGGCGCTGGCGGGGGATATGAGCAAACGCATCGCTGCGCGCGAGATCAAGGCAAAGAATTCCGGCACCTCCTATGGTCAGATGACCGTTTCGGTTGGCGCCGCAGAATATGTTGCCGGTGAAGGTGGCGCAAAACTGATCGACCGAGCAGACAGCGCGCTTTACCGCGCAAAGAAGGATGGGCGTAACCGGAATTTTGCCGCCGAATAAGGCGAAATCTACTTTTGATATCAATATGGCGCGTTGTTTTGCGCGCCTGATGCATGCGAGCCATGAGCGCCGCAGACTTGCATTGAAGCGTTCAAAAGCGTATGTAACCAGCGCCCGGCAAGGTCATTGATCCTGCCGGGCGTTCCGCACTTGGCGCACTGATTTGATTTGCGCGGGCGGAATGTTTCCCGAACTTGAGATAGATCGCAGAATGCCGAGCATGAAAGAGCCGCGCGTAGTTACATTTGGTTGTCGTCTTAACACCTACGAGTCCGAGGTGATGCGCGACCATGCCAAAAATGCCGGTCTGGATGACGCGATCATTATCAATACCTGTGCGGTCACGACCGAAGCCGAACGTCAGGCGCGGCAAAGCATTCGCCGCCTGCGCCGTGAAAACCCCGATGCCAAGATTTTTGTGACCGGCTGCGCGGTTCAGGTGAACCCGGACAAATTCGCCAAGATGGGCGAGATCGACCGCATCTTTGGCAATGATGCCAAGATGAAGGCCGAAACGTTTCTGATGCCCGAACATGAACGTGTTGTCGTCAATGACATCATGTCGGTCGAAGAAACCGCAAGCCATCTGGTGTCGGGCTTTGAGGGCCGTGCGCGTGCCTTTGTTCAGGTCCAGAATGGTTGCGACCATCGTTGCACATTCTGCATCATCCCGTTCGGTCGCGGTAATTCACGCAGTGTTCCGATGGGCGAAATCGTAAGCCAGGTGCGTGAGCTGGTTGCCAATGGCTATGGCGAAGTGGTTCTGACCGGCGTTGATATCACGTCCTATGGTCATGATCTTCCGGGCCAGCCGACATTGGGCCAGATGTCGCGTCGTCTTCTGGCACAGGTACCGGAACTGCCGCGTCTGCGCATCTCATCGATTGATCCGGTCGAAGTCGACGAAGATCTGTTCCGACTGATCGAAACCGAACCGCGCCTGATGCCGCATATGCATATCAGCCTGCAGGCAGGTGATGACATGGTGCTGAAACGTATGAAGCGCCGCCATCTGCGTCAGGACGTGATTGATTTCTGCAAGAAGGTCCGCGAGCTTCGCCCCGATGTGACCTTTGGCGCGGATATCATTGCCGGCTTCCCGACCGAAACCAACGAGATGGCGGAAAACACCCTTCGTCTTGTTGATGAATGCGGTCTGATTTATCTGCATGTCTTCCCGTATTCTTCGCGTCCGGGAACCCCGGCGGCAAAGATGCCCCAGGTGCCCAAGGATCTGCGGAAGGAACGCGCAGCAGCCCTTCGCGAAGCAGGTGACGTTCAACTGAACACCTTCCTGAAATCACGCATCGGCATGACCGAGAATGTGTTGGTTGAAAAGGAAAATACCGGCCATACGGAGCATTTTGCTCCCGTTCTGCTTGATCGCGTGATAGAAGCGGGCACGATAGCAAAAGCCAAGGTCACCGGCCTTGAAGATGGAAAACTAATTGCGGAGCTTGTGGGATGAGTGAAGAGGGGAAGAAAAGCTGGTTTAGCCGCCTGAAAGACGGGCTAAAACGGTCCTCCTCAAAACTAACCACCGGGATTTCCGATATCTTCACCAAGCGTCGTCTTGATGATGACGCGCTTGAAGAATTCGAAGACCTTCTGATTACATCGGATCTGGGTGTTACGACCGCTGCCAAGCTGAGTGCGGAACTGGCCAAAACCCGTTTCGATAAAGAAGTCGATGCCGCCGAAATCCAGGAATTCATTTCCGAAGAAGTCGCCAAAATCCTTGAGCCGGTGGCAAAGCCGCTGGTGATTGACGCAACCAAGAAACCCCACGTGGTTCTGGTGGTTGGTGTGAATGGATCGGGCAAAACCACCACAATCGGCAAACTTGCCAAATCCTACAAGGATCAGGGCCTTAAGGTCATGATGGCGGCGGGCGATACGTTCCGAGCTGCTGCGGTTGAGCAGCTTAAAGTCTGGGGCGAGCGGACCGATTGTCCGGTGATTGCACGCGATACCGGTGCGGACGCGGCGGGTCTTGCCTTTGATGCGATCGATCAGGCCCAGCGCGAAGGCTATGACCTTTTGCTGATTGATACGGCCGGTCGTTTGCAAAACAAGGCCCATCTGATGGACGAGCTTAAAAAGATCGTCCGCGTGATCAAGAAGCGCGATGAAAGCGCACCGCATGACACGCTTTTGGTGCTGGACGCCACCACCGGTCAGAACGCCCATTCACAGGTCGAAACCTTTGGCGAGGCGACCGATGTTTCCGGTCTGATCGTGACCAAGCTTGATGGTACGGCAAAGGGCGGTGTGGTCGTTGCGCTGGCCGAGAAGTTCGGCAAGCCTGTCCATGCAATCGGTGTCGGTGAGTCTGCCGAAGATCTGCGCCCGTTCGAAGCCAAATCCTTTGCGCGCAGTCTTGCTGGGTTGGCAGACTGATCCGTCGCAAAGCTTGGTCAGAAGCAGAATTAAAAAGGCAGCCTACCAGGCTGCCTTTGTCGTTTCTAAAGCGCTTTAAGAATATCTCGAAGTCGCTGATTAAGATCGCTCATCACCCGATCCAATCCACGCATGGGTGTCTTGATATCATCAGGTAACTTATCGACCGGAAGGTCATCGATCTCGGTCACCAGAAGTTCTGCTCGGTCGTTCAGGCCATTGGCAAGGCGTTGATCGGCATCTTCAAGCAGCCAGCCCATCACACGATCGCGCAATTCTTCAAGGCTATGTAAGTCCGGGTCCGGCGATGCGGACGGAATGCCATGCGGACGCAAACCCAATTCAAGCTGGCGGCAAATGTCACGCAGATGACGTGTGCCGTCATGGCACAGTGCGCGAAGGTCGCTGTTTTGTGCGACCGGAAAGATCGCTTCAAGCCGCAGGGCGAAATCAAGACTATCGCGCAGGATGTCATTGATCTGGGCGCGATGGGGCAGTGGCGCCTGATCGCTAGGCTCCAAACCCTGATCAGTTTGATCGACAAAGCTGTTGGGCGCAAAGACCGGCAAAACACCTGCACGGATGGTGAAGGTTGCCGGCAATTCACCAATGATTTCGCCATCGGCCAGAATGGGAGCGCCGTCTTCGCCTTTGACCGTGATGCTGTCGCATTCCATGGTCATGGCATATGTACTGTCATCGACCGAGCCAAACAAAAGGCCCGCTGCTACATCAAGGCCGCTTAGGGTATCGACACTGTCGCGAATGGCGAACATATGCAAAAGACCGTCTTCCGGGCTTTTGGTTTCGCTGGGGCGCAGGCCGCCACCAAAGTAACGACCATTGGTGATGGTCAATTGGCGCAGTTTGATGTTCTGAGCATCTTCATCGCCACAGGCTATCGCAAGGTCAAGCGGATCCATTTCATGCCAGCTTTGCCAATTGGCAACTGCATAGCTGATTGCGCCCAGGGTACGTTTTAAATCCGGGTTGATGCGTTTGCGCGCATCGGCAGGTACACCGATGCTGGCCGCATTGATAAAGCTGTGGTTATTGACGCGACCAACATCGAGCATCCTGATCTGGCCATGGATGGATGCGCGTGCTGCATCGATCAAATCATCGGGCAGGGTCAGGGTGCGGGCAAAATCATTGGCAGTACCAAGCGGGATCGGGATCAGAACAACCTTGTTGTCGATCACCGCATCAAGAACGGCATTGATCGTCCCGTCACCGCCCCCAACGGCAACGATATCGCCAGGGCTGGTATGGTTGGCAATCTGGGTGCGGATCGCATCTGGATCATCGCAAAGCGTCAATTCCGTCTGATATCCGGCATCTTCAAACACTTCGCGCAGCGGCAGAGCCGCATTGTCACGCCATGCTACGGGGAGTTTTGCCTTGGTCAGCAAAAGACAGACTTTACCGGACAGATCAGAGCTTTTCACAATGATGATCCTTTGAAAGGAAAGGTAAAAGTAAAGGAAATGGCCCGAAAGCCAGTGCGATGGGCACCAGCTTTCGGGATAAATGTGGTTATGAAATGGTCGCGCGCAGCATCCAGGCTGCTTCTTCGTGCACACCGATGCGCTCGGTCAGCATGTCGGCGGTTTTGACGTCTTCGACGTCTTCTGCCGCAGCCACACCATCACGGATCAGGCGCGCCATCTTTTCATGGTCTTCAACCAGCTCCTTGACCATGTCATTGGCTGGAAGAAGTTTGGTCTGATCAGAAATGACGGAATTTTCCAGCATTTCCTTCAGGCCGGTCGGTGCCGAGAAACCAATTGCACGAATGCGTTCTGCCATATCGTCAATTGCGTCGTTAAGGTCTTCATATTCCTCCTCGGTCATTTTATGGAGCGAATAGAAGGCCGGACCGACAATGTTCCAGTGTACACCACGAACTTTGGCATAGAGTACGTGCGAAGAACCAATGATCTGGGTCAGCATCTTGGCCAGTTCGCGACGATCCTTGCGGTCCACGCCGGTTTCGACGGGAAATTCCTTCGCAACGGTCTGCATACTGCTATGTGCCATAAGTAAACTCCTTTGCTTATTGTGCGTCCCCGAACATCTTCACACTTTGATCTGTGCGCTGTGTTCCACTCCTTATGTTGGACGCTTTCCCTGAAAACGCGCGCTTGTGGCAAAGGTTCCACGAAATAAAATAACCACAATTGGAACATCTTTTCGTACCAACCGTTGTTCAGGGTAAGCAGCGCACAAGTAATCGTGCCGCTTTCATAAATAAGGAGGTTGTGATGTTGAGCAAGAATGTATTGAAGATTGGTACTGTCCTTATGTCTGTTGGCCTGGTAGCGCCTGCATATGCAGGATCAAGCGATACATCCGGGACAATGGCAACCGACGATGCGATGAAATCTGATGCCAACGAACTCGGTAACAAGATCGCCACCCAATATAACGAAGCCAAGGAATTTACCTTTGAACAGAAAGAAGATTTCCTGGCATGGGTTGATGAAAAATCAGACCAGCTTGGCGATCAGTACGACGATGTATCTGCCCGCGTGAAGCAGGACAGCGCAGAAGCCGTTGATGAATTGGCCGAAGCCTGGGATAGCGCCAGTGATGATCTGAGCGATGCCATGGCCGACGCCAAGGATGCTTCTGCCGACACGTGGGAAGACGTGAAGGTAAATACGCTCAATGCGCTGGAAGATGCGCAGAAGGCTATCTCGGACAGTCAGTCCGCCGAATAAGACGTCACAACCTGAACTCGGCGACATGACGTCCGAGGATGACAGCCCGCCCGTTATGGGCGGGCTGTTCTTGTCTGGGGATAAGAAGCGGAAGGACCGCGATATATGGCGCACCAAAAACAAAAATCATCATCGGCACTCGTGCGTGGATGGCGATATGCGCAACAGAAGCTGTCCAAGCTTGCGGATGGCCGAAAGGGGCTTGGCGGGATATCGGTGGCGTCCTTTTTGGAAACCACGATCATTCCCATTCCGATTGAGGTGATCATAGCGCCGATCATGGCCGCATCGCGTGCACGCGGCTTTATCATCGCAACCGTGACCCTGATTGGCAGTGTTGTTGGTGCCGTTGCCCTATATCTGTTGGCGTGGGCTTTGTTTGATGATCTGGCACAGCCGCTTATCGACATGATTGGCGGGCAGGAACAGTTTGACGAACTGGAAACCAAGTTTGAGCAGGGCGGCTTTTGGGTCGTCTTTGCCATTAGTATCGCGCCTGTGCCAATGCAAATCGCCGCCTTGGCAGCCGGGGCGGCGTCCTACCCAATCTGGTTGTTCTTGATTGCGATTATTGCGTCGCGTGCGCTTCGTTATTACGGATTGTGGCTTCTGGTTTTGGGATTCGGCGCGGGAATCGCCAAGATTTTTGAAGGGCAAAAGCCCGAACTTGATGCGCAAAATCGGTAAATGACATCAAGTCTGGATAGATAAACACGAAAAAGGCCCGGCAAATGCCGGGCCTTTTTCGTGGGGAGATACCTTTTTATTCCGGTTCTACGCGGAAATCAGTGGTGCTTTTGCCTTCAGTGTCTGGTTCTTCGATCTCTTCAGTTACGAGACCGCGGCGAATAAGTTCGCGAATGGCGGCTGCACGGGTCGGCATACGATGCTCAAAACGCCAATCATCAATGACCTTCAGCTCCTCGTCATCGAGCATGATCTGGAGTTTTTCTGTTCTCTTCGGGCTTGCCACGTGGGGTTTCCTGTCAATTTCAGGGGTATTCAAATCCGCCTGAAGCCATTGAAAATCAATGTGTTCAAAAATTTTGGAGTAAGTGACGTTACCGCCATTTCCTCCATAAAACAACTATCTTGCGTATTTGTCGCATTTGCGGTCAGTGATGTAAGTAATGTAAAGTAATTATAGTCCGTATTTCATGTAAATGAATGATGTTATCTACATCATGTCACATATGTGTTTTGATGGTGTTGTGTATATGCTGTGACTTCATTGTATTGCCTAAGTTAACTATACGATTTTACTTTAAATATTATTTTCGTTTGTTACGGTTGGGACATCCGAACAAGGAGGTTGTGATGTCTGAACAAGTGATGAATGAAATCGAAGACCATGTACCCGCGTTGCGCCGTCACGCATATCGCCTGACCGGCAGCACGGATTTGGCGCAGGACCTGGTTCAGGACACCTTGCTTAAGGCGATCAGCAAAAAGGACCAGTTCGAAGAGGGCACAAGCCTGAAGGCCTGGTTGCACCGGATCCTGTTTAATACGTTCATTTCCGGCAAACGCCGCGAAAAGACCTGCGGCCCGCAGGTCGACTGGGATGATCTTGGTGATGTCTATGGTCATGGCAGCAATCAGATGGCCCGTCTGCAGCTTCGTGATGCAGACCGCGTGCTTGAAGATCTGCCAGAACAGGAACGTCAGGCCATCATTCTGACGGCTGTTGAAGATGTGTCCTATCAGGATGCTGCCGACCGCATGTCGGTCGAGATCGGTACTGTGAAATCCCGTGTCGGGCGGGCACGCCGCAAGCTGCGTGCATCGGTTGGTCGAATCGAAGCCCGTGAACATGCATCACGTTACGTGGCGGAGGCCGCATGATATGAGCCCGGTTCTTGCGATATATGGCAGGGAAGACATTCTTGGCTATGTGCGCGGGACGCTTGAGGACGAAGAAGAAAAAAACGAAATCGAAAGTCTGGTCGAAAGTGACCCGCGTGCCGCTGAAATTGTCTGCAAACTGCGCAGAGTGAGTTTAGGTGACCAATGGGCATTTGATGATGCGGCGCATCGGCGGCTCAGAAATCTGCAGTCGATTGCGCAAAGCGCAGGAATATTAGCTTAGTTATGCGCTGGCGTCATACAAGGTGCGCGTCGAATAGATTTGACTTAACTGACCAATGGTCATATAAAAATCGATATCAGGGTTGACCGTCTTTTCCCTCAACGTCTAAGGCACCTCCCTGAAATTGCCGAAACCGTCCCCCGGTTTCGGCACTTTTTTTATCTGAATTCCAGATACGCCTGCGCAAACCGGCCCAAGGAATGCCGTGATTGTCGGGCAGGTTATGAACAGCGCATCAAAACTGTCATTTGGAATTCTTGAAAATAAATCCGACATATAGACCATAACCTTCTGAAACCACCGGGAAAGCGCGCTTTATCGGAATTGGCCTATTTTCGCCAAATGGCGAATTCACCCTCCGATTGAGAATGGTCACAAAGTTTTCGGTTGTCAGAAGGCGGGCGGGCGGTGATAAATCTCTCGCTCCAAGGGCTTTTGTTATTGATCGGGCGCGATTTCGCGCACCTGGATCAGATGAAAGTACCCAAACAACAATAACAAAAAGGAGCATCCAATATGGTTTCTGGAGTCCACGGATCGGTACGCGATCTGTTTGAATTTACCGACGCTGACAAGGCACTTGCGCGCATCAAGGATATCTATGCGACCGGTGCCAATGCCGTCCAAGAGGCCTTTGACCGTTTCGGTCAGGGTCAGCAAACTTCCCCTGTGCGCGCCTATTATCCGTATCTCGGTATCGAGGTGCCGCCGGAAAAACTGCATGTCGAAAGTACCCTGTCATTCGGCGCCCCGCGCGATCCGGGTGTTTATGGTACGACGCTGACCCGTCCCGACCTGTTTGAAGAATATTACCGTGAGCAGATCGAACTTCTGCTGAAAAACCACGACGTGCCTGTTGTGGTTGGTGTTTCGGACCGTCCGATCCCGTTGCCGTTCCTGGTTGCATCGGCAACTGACAGTATCGGCCCGACCGACATCCGTCCGATGCAGTTGATCTTTGATATGCCTGATCTGGCCCGCACCGATGATGATATCGCCAATGGCGTGCATTATGCTGCGGTTACCAATAACGGGCCAAAACCGCTGTCGCTGTTTTCTGGCGAACGTGTGGATTACTCGCTGGCCCGTTTGCGTCACTACACGGCAACCGCGCCCGAGCATTTCCAGAAGTTCGTGCTGTTCACCAATTATCAGCGCTATGTCGACGAGTTCATCGAATTCGCCAAGACCCAGCTTGAAGACCCCAAAAGTCCCTATGTCGCGTTTGTCGAACCGGGGCCAAAGGTTCATGTGCGTAAAAACGCACCGAAAGCTTGGAAAGAAGACGGTGAAGCCGTCAAGCAACTGCCACAGATGCCGTCCTATCACCTGATCCGTGAAGATGGTCTGGGTGTGACGCTGGTTAATATCGGTGTTGGTCCGTCGAATGCCAAAACCGCAACCGACCATATCGCAGTTCTGCGTCCGCATTGCTGGCTGATGCTTGGTCACTGTGCCGGTTTGCGTCGTAGCCAGCTTCTGGGCGATTATGTTCTGGCCCACGGTTATGTCCGTGATGACCATGTGCTTGATTCTGACCTGCCGCTTTGGATCCCGGTTCCCCCGATTGCCGAAGTTCAGGTCGCCCTGGCAAACTCGGTGACGAAAATCACCGGTCTTAAGGGCCGCGAGATGAAGGCACGCATGCGCACAGGTACGGTGGCAACCACCGATAACCGTAACTGGGAACTGCGCTATAGCGAGCTGTTTGGTCGTCTCAACCAGTCACGTGCAATTGCGGTTGATATGGAAAGTGCAACCATCGCCGCGAACGGTTTCCGCTTCCGCGTTCCGTATGGCACGCTTCTGTGTGTTTCGGACAAGCCGGTTCATGGTGAATTGAAGCTGCCGGGTATGGCCAATAACTTCTATCGCCAGCGGATTGGTCAGCATCTTCAGGTGGGTCTTGATACGATCGATACACTGCGTCAGGAAGTAAACCAGCTCCATTCGCGCAAGCTGCGTTCGCTTGACGAGCCTGCTTTCCGCTAAGCACTAATGGTTCCTGCTATCAGGTATCCAAACAGTTTGATCTTTTTCCCCCTGCCATTGGTTGATCCCGGTGGCAGGGGTTTTGTTATGGTTTGATGACGAATGGCATCAGTTCGGCTTTTGGCTTTGCCGCTCTGATCCGATTGCGTATGGTCAGGCAAAATCAAAGCGCCACATGATCATGGGGATATGACCCGCAATGTCGAACCCGACCGTCAAGAATGACCAGGCCAGTGCTCCCAAATCAGAAGAAAATGGCGCGTCCGTGCCCGCGGGCGGCGTTGGTCTGTGGCAGGTGTTTCTGATCTTCCTGCGCCTTGGTTTGACAAGCTTTGGCGGCCCGGTTGCCCATATCAGCTATTTCCGTGAAGAATTCGTCGCGCGCCGCAAATGGCTTAGTGATGCGCGCTATGCCGATCTTGTCGCCCTGTGTCAGTTCGCACCCGGTCCTGCCAGTTCGCAAGTCGGCATGGGGATTGGCATGGCGCTTGGCGGCATTCGTGGTTCGCTTGTGGCATGGCTTGGTTTTACCATGCCCTCGGCCATTGTTTTGGCTGTGCTTGGCATGGCGTTCGTCGGATTTGACCTTGGCAGTGTTGATGGCGTTATCCGTGGTCTGAAGCTTGTGGCGGTTGGGGTGGTTGCCCATGCGTTGCTTGGCATGGCACGCAGCCTATGTCCCGATATCCCGCGCGCAGCCATGGCGGTTGTTGCCGCCATCATCATGATCACCAGTGATACGGTTCTGGCCCAGTTCGGGGTGATCATTTGCGGGATGATCGCGGGATATATCCTGTTGCGCGGCAAGGTCGATCAGGACAGCTTGGATGACCATCCGGTGCGTTCTGCAAAGGGGGCCATTGTTGCCCTTGTTTTGTTCTTTGCGCTTTTGGCGATCCTTCCAATCGCAGCACAGGTCGATGGCACCGGTCTGTTTGCCGTGATTGATGGTTTTTATCGCAGTGGTGCGCTGGTATTTGGTGGCGGGCATGTTGTGTTGCCCCTGCTGCAAAATGCTGTTGTCGATCCGGGATGGGTCGATGCCGATACGTTCCTCGCGGGCTATGGCGCGACACAGGCAGTGCCGGGGCCAATCTTTACCTTTGCGGCTTATCTCGGTGCAGCGCTTCATACCGGGGCGGGTGGTACGGGGATCATGGTGAGCGCGATGACATCGCTTGTCACCCTGATTGCGATCTTTTTGCCCGCTTGGCTGCTTGTGATTGGGCTTCTGCCATTTTGGGATCGTGTGCGCCACGTGCCATCCATGCGGGCCGGGCTGATGGGGGTGAATGCCGCCGTTGTCGGATTGCTGGCAGCTGTTCTTTATGATCCGATCTGGACCGGGGCCATTCACGATCTGTTTGATATCGGTTGTGTCATCATTGCCTTTACCGTTTTGCAATGGCGTGTGGTGCCGGTTTGGGCATTGGTCGGGATTGGCGCGCTGGCAGGCTTTATCGTCGGTCTGATTTAACCGTCTGACGGCTCGGCAGCACCATTATCGGAATTGATGTCGTCACCCGGTGCCATGTCATCCGGGGCGGTGGGCGTTTCCGGGATGATATTGTTCAGATCGGCGATGAATTTCCGCAGATCAAATGCGCCACGTTTGCGCGTCACGCCAAACCGGACAACCACCAGATCCTTTGATGGAATGATGCTCATCGACTGGCCGTCATGGCCAAGCGCGAAATAGGCATCATCTGGCAATGTCGGCGCATCGGCGCGCGGATTTCCGTCCTCATCGCGCCCGCCAGGCAGATCAAGCCACCAATGCGCACCATATGTGCCATTTGGATCGCCATCCGCCGGTTGGGTCGAATAATCGATCCAGCCTTCGGGTAGCAATCGTTCACCGTTCCACACACCATCCTGAAGCATGAATTGGCCGATCTTGGCCCAATCGCGCGCGGTGGCATGCATGAAGCTGGACGCGACGAAATAACCATCCGGATCGGTTTCGATCACAGCATCATCAATGCCAAGCGGTCGGAACAGCAAATCCGTCGGACGGTTCAGGTAGGTAGCGCGCGAACCGCTCAGGTTGCGGATCGCAGCAGACAACACATTGCTGGCACCGGAATTATAGGCAAACACTTCGCCAGGCTGATGTTCAAGCGGCTTGGCAACAGCGTACCCAGCAGTGGCCGGTTCAACAAACAGCATCTGCACCACATCGGAAAGCGGGTTCCAGTAGCTTTCATCAAACTCAAGGCCGCTTCGCATGCGAAGCAGGTCATCATAGGTAATGGCGGCACGCGGATCATTCGTCTGGGCTTGCCATTCATTGATCAGGACCGGGTCATGCACATCGGGCATCATGCCTTCATGGCGCATGCGGCCCATCAAAACGTTAAACACGCTTTTGGTCATCGACCAGCCGGGCAATGGCGTTTCTGCAGTAATGCCCTCAGCATAGCGCTCAGCAACCACCTTACCCTGATGCAGGATAACGACCGCACGGGTACGCCGTTCCGGGATAACGCCCGGTTCATCCATCACATCAAACAAAATGTTGTTAAGGGCGCGGCGATCCACATCAGCCGGAAGGGGGGCCGTCAAAAGCGGCTGTGGCGCTATGGCGCGAATGACCGGGGTCGAATTGCGAAGCTGGGCGATATGTTCCTGATCATCGGCCAACGTACAGCCAAGATTCGGTCGATATACCGCAAACCGTTTCCTGAACCCGAATGCATGGGCACTGACGGTCTGATTACGCAAATCAACATTGGTGGTGATAAGCGACAGCAGGACATTATTGTCCGCCAGAACGTCCTCGTCGCGCGCCCGGCTAGAAGGCAAACCATTTACGAAAATGGCGGAACACATGATCTTGGCGCTATAGCCCGCACCCACCGGGGCCAGCCAGATGAAGAAGCCCGCAAGTACAGAAAGACCAATCAATATCGTCCCGATAAAGATGGCCTTAATCCACTGCATTCTGCTTCCTTATCCTGCGAAGTCACCGCTGCCCAAGTATGAGGGCAGGAGGGTCGCCTGCTTCGCAGGATAGGTCAAGCCATCGTATCGTATAGGTAAACGCAGGTCCTAGTTGGCAGCTCGACTTGCCAGCCGTCTGAACGGTGATTTACCAACCGAAATCAGGAAACCGGCAAAGTAGAAACCAGACAGAACCAATGCCGCACCAGCCCAGCCATCCTGATCAATCATCGCCCCTGTAATCGGCGGAACAATCACAACAAATACTTCGGCAAACTGGGCCAACATGCCCTGCAATGCGGGCATCGAAAGACCGCCTTTGGCAATGGCGGGCAAAAGCGCAAAGCATGTCCCGGCAACTGCCCCCTGACAGATATTGAAAATGATCAGGGCTGCGATGCTAAGCGCCAAACTGTTGCTGATGAAAAGGGTACCAATCGCAACCGACATGATCGGCAAGAACAGGATCAGGATCGCGCGACCAGATACATCACGCCCCAAAACCATGCCCGCCCCGACGCTGCCAACAATGTTGCCTGCAATGGCGGTGGTACCAATGATGCCCGCTGCCAGGGCAATACCGAGATCAAGCTGATCAGCAAGCATTGCAGGCATGAAGGCAAGGGCTGCTGACGTCGCACCGGCAAAGGCCGAGAAGGTGAGTGCCACCTGAAGCGCTGCGCGCGATTTCAAAACACCCATCATGCCAATGATCAGCGATTTGCGAACGGTACTGACCGCTGGCTTCTCCATCAGGGCAAGCAACGGCAACAGGATCACAACCGGGACGGTGCAGGCCGCAACCGCCAAACGCCAATCAAGCCAGACGACCATCGCCGCACTAACCCAGTTGCCCATCGCAATCCCGACCGGGATGAAAGTCCCCCAGATCGCCATGGCCATCGCAACCAGCTTGGGATTGTTAAAGCCCGCCATCCAGCTTGGCGCACCAACGACAATCAAAAGATAACCAATACTGGTCACCAATCGACCGACATAAAGCATGGTCGCGACATTCGCGGTGGCAAAGATCGTTGCCCCGGCAATCATCATGATGCAGCCCAGAACAAGCGATTTGCGCAAACCCGCACGTGCTGCCCAGACCCCAGTCGGGATGGCGGTTAGCGCACCGGCTGCTGTAATCAGCGACGCAACAAGACCAAATTCAGCCTGGCTCAAGCCAAAGCCAGCGCGAAGATCCGGCGCGATGGGCCCAATCAGACCCACCTGCATCGAGGCGGTTAATCCAAGTCCGTAAAGAATGATGATGGCTGCAATCGGCGGCATGGGGCGTTTCCGTGGGGTATTTGTATATCGTTATGGGGCGTTCTTTCAGCCCGGATATGCCAATAGTGGCAATGCAAAAGGCTGAGTTTCATAACTACCCGAAAACGGTTGCGTATATCCACGTATGAAATATGCGCGGGCTTGGCCATGCCATGCCATGCCGTGTCAGATATGCGCAGGTGCCTGATCAAACCCGGTGGTCAGGCGCACAGCGGTCCCGTCGGACAGGAAAAAGCGTTCCCACAGGATGAAGCTATCGACGATGCGCATTGGTGCGCCATCGCGCCGTGATGTCTGAAATGTCAGATGATCGGCCTGATCTTCATGCCAGCCCAGCTCATGCAGGCTTTTTTCAGCCGTGGCAATTTCCGGCGTGGCAAAACGCCAAAGCGACGTCCCGATCAGCGAATTGCAATCACGTTGCCATTCTTCCTGACGGGCATTGGATGCACAAAGCAGGCGATGGGATCGATCTTCGATCAGATGCACGCGCTGATTGGAATGGGTCACCAGCCGCTTGATCGCCTGATCCAGACGGAAGTTGCGCTTGCGCGTCATCATCTGATCAATCAGGTCTTGTTGCAGCGGGGCCGGGCGTTGTGTGCCGTTTTCCCACCGTGAAACCGTTGCCTGCGTCACACCCAGAATATCGGCCAGACGCGACTGTTTGATGTCGCTCGTGCGGCGCCATTGGCGCAGCAAACGTCCGAATTCCTTATCTGGTGCGGTTTGCGACAGGGCTTTCATCTCAACCATCTGATCTTTAATGGAGGCCAAAGGTAGCACAAAATACCAATGCTGGCAGCCATCGGGTGCGAATGGCTGGTCTGCGGCAATGTGTTGGTACTTGCAGGATGGCGTGATTAGCCGTTCAGACGGCCGATATCAATCTGGCAACGGCCATATTTACGACTGTCGAGCAGATCAAACCCGGCAAGGCCGATTTCCGGATCACGCGGATCACGTTCGGCAATGATCAGGGTATTGGCATCAATCCAACCGGCTTTCGCAAGGGCGGTGATGCTGGGCTCCAACAGTTCCTTGCCATAGGGCGGATCAAGGAAAACCATGCTGGCAGGCGTGCTTGCGCGCGGTGGTTTGGTCGCGTCCGCACGTTGTGCCTTTGCCTGATTGGTGACCTTAAGCGTCGCGATATTATCGCTGATCACTGAGATCGCCTTGCGTTCGGTGTCAAAAAACACCGCACTTGATGCGCCGCGCGACAGGGCCTCAAGCCCCAAGGCACCGGACCCTGCATAGGCATCAAGAACGACGCCGTCATAAAGCGGGTGGAAGTCATCCTCGTACCAGCGTGATGCATGCGAAAGGATGTTAAAAAGCGCCTCGCGCACGCGATCAAGGGTCGGGCGGGTATCACGGCCTTCCGGCGCGCTTAAAACCCGTCCACGATGACTTCCGCCAACAATCCGCATTGCTGATTAGTCCTTCTTGCCGCCGCGCGGACGATTGCCTGCCGGTTTGCGACCCGGTGCGCTGTTGCTGCGGTTGCCGGTGTCAGAACGACCAGCTGGCTTGCCACCCGGCTTACCGGTTGGTTTGCCGCCCGGTTTGCCCATCGGCTTTCCGCGACCACGGTTTTCGATGAAGCCCGGCTTACCTTCACGGCCGCCTTCACGACCCGTGTCACGGCTTGGTCCACGACCAATGTCGCGGCCCGTGCTGCGTCCGGTGTCACGACCGCCATCGCGCCCGCTATCCCGACTTGGGCCACGACCGGTATCACGTCCCGCATCACGACCGAATTCACGGCCAGAATCACGTCCGGTCGGGCGACCACCTTCGCGGCGGGTATTGCTACGACCACCAGACGGTTTGCCATCAAACGAACGGTCATCGGATGCCTTGCCGCCTGCGCCGTAACGACCGCGACCCTTATTGGTCGGGCGTGCATCGCCACGATCTTCGCGTTCTTCACGCTCCGGCCGGCCAACAGCTGCCGCCGGTTTGCCTCGACCACCCTGACGCGGGGCGGCACCGATGCGTGGGCCTTTGCGCGCAATGCTGCCGGAACGTTCGCGGGTATCGCGCTTTTCCTCGGCTTCCACATTCTGCGGCGCTGCGTTTGGACCACCTTGCGGACGGCTGCGCTGGGCCGGTTGGCCAAAGACGGTGCGCGGTGCTTTCGGGCGCGACGTGCCGCCACGGGCTACTGATTTCTTTTCGGAAACCTTGCTGTAATCGCCGCGGAAGAACGCTGCGAGCTGTTCTTTCATCACCTTGCCGGTGATTTCTTCGCATTCGCCCGGTGCCAGATTGCCCAGCTGGAACGGGCCATAGGAAACACGCATCAGGCGCGTCACCGGCCAGCCCAGATGTTCCATCACGCGACGGATTTCACGGTTTTTGCCTTCGCGAAGGGTCACGGTCATCCAGGCATTGGTGCCTTTTTGAACGTCGACTTCAGCCTGGATGGAGCCATAATTTACGCCATCAACCGTGATGCCATCTTCAAGCTGCTTAAGCTTTTCTTCCTCGATCCGGCCATGTACGCGCACACGATAGCGGCGCGCCCAGCCAGTGGCGGGAAGTTCAAGATAACGCGCCAGCTCGCCATCGTTGGTCAGCAAAAGCAAACCTTCAGAGTTCAAATCAAGACGACCGACCGAAATCACGCGCGGCACATAGCTTGGCAGATGTTCAAACACCGTATCGCGGCCTTGTTCATCGCGGTGGCTGGTGACCAGACCGCGCTTCTTAAACAGGCGCCACAGACGCGGTTTTTCTTTTTCCGGCAACGGTTTGCCATCGACAATGATCTCGTCCTCGTCGGTGACGGTCACAGCCGGGCTATCAAGCTTTTTGCCGTTCAGACGCACCAGACCTTCGGCGATCATGCGTTCGGCATCGCGCCTGGAACAAACACCGGAACGCGCAATGCGCTTGGCAATGCGTTCGGGCTTGTTGTCGTCTTGGTTGTCGGTTTTGTCGCTCATTTGCGGGCCTCGGAAATCAGGGCGTCGAAAATCTTCGCATCGCCCGAACTGATATGGAATTCGGGATGCCACTGGACCCCGAGACAATAACGGTACTTCGGATGTTCAATCCCCTCGATCACGCCATCAGGCGCATAGGAATTGATAATGACATCCGGGCCAACCCCATCAACCGCCTGATGGTGGGCGGAATTGACCGAAAGTGTTTTCACATCGCCAACGATCCTGGCCAGAAGGGTATTGGCTTCAATCGTGACATCATGGCCGGCCTCATCGCGCGGATTAGGCTGCTCATGGGGCAGGCAGTTTTCAACGCGATCGGGGATATGCTGGATCAGCGATCCGCCCAGAATAACGTTTAGCAACTGCTGCCCACCACAAATGCCCAGAACCGGCATGTTGCGCTTTAACGCACCTTCTGCCATTGCCCATTCAAATTTGGTGCGGCGATCCTTGGTGACAACCGTGTCATGTTTTTCGGTTGCGCCAAACAGGCTCGGATCAACGTCAAATGCACCACCGGTCACAACCAGCCCGTCAATCAGATCAAGCAGATCGGGAACCAGTTCAACCTCATGGGGCAGTGGCATCGGGATGCCCCCTGCGGCCGTCACGGCACCGGCATAGTTTTCACGCAGCGCATACCACGGGAATTTGGAATATCCCCCCGGTTCTTCGGAATCGAGTGTGATGCCAATGATCGGCTTGCGCGTGGTCATGACGAACTAAACCTTGATGTCGGTGACGGAATGGCGAATGAATTCTGGCGGAAACTACCTGTGTAACCCGTTTGGGGCAACGGCAATTCACGCCGATGGTCCATGCATTTCACGCAGGCGGTTTGACGCATGGTCACAGATTTGGCGCAAATGCGTGCCAGCATCATCATGGCTTGACCGATCCCACCTGAAATAGCACTCTGATATGTCAATGGCATGACCCTAATCAACGGGTCCTAAAATGAAGTAAAAACAACAGGCCAGGATCGACAATCATGCCATATGTCGACGGTGATTGCGGGATGGAAAAATCATGAGTGCAGACAGCTATATGGACATGGCCCTTGAAGAGGCACGCGCAGCAGCCCGTCGGGGCGAAGTGCCGGTCGGGGCGGTTCTTGTTGATGCTGATACCGGTGAAGTTCTGGCACGCGCCGGGAACCTGACCGAAGAAATGAACGATCCGACCGCCCATGCCGAAATTCTTGTGATCCGTGCAGCTGCCGGGGCCAAGGGCGAGCCGCGCCTGCCCAATTGCGATCTGTATGTCACGCTTGAACCGTGCCCGATGTGCGCAACCGCCATCTCATTTGCCCGTTTGCGCCGGGTTTATTTCGGGGCATATGACCCCAAGGGCGGCGGTGTTGATCATGGCCCGCGCGTGTTTGAAAGTACAAGCTGCCATCACCGCCCCGAAGTCTATGGCGGAATTGGCGAGGTTGAGGCGGCCAAGCTTCTCAAGGATTTCTTTGGGTCACTGCGTTAAGCACGAAACCCTAATGCCTATGCGGGCCTTCATGGACCAGACTGTCTTTTGACAGGCCAAGCTCCGCCAACCGCTTTTCAAAATCATCGGCCAGATCGGCCATAGTGACCGATGACAGGACGTTGATGAAGGTTTCGGACGCCAGTTGTAATGCGCGTGCGGTCGCCGTATTGGCCGCCTTTTCCATCAAACATTGCGATCCTTCATCACCGCAACCAAGGGCGAAAAGGGTCGGTGCGCCCAGCGCCTGATAAATCTCGGCCAGAGTGATTTGATCAAGCGGCCGTGCCAGTTGCCAGCCGCCACCATGCCCCTTGATCGATGTCAGGATACCCTGATCACGTAGTCCCGCCATGGTGCGGCGAACTACAGCCGCATTGGTATTGAGCATCTCGGCCAGTTGGTCCGAGGTGGCCGGGTCTTTCATGCCGCTAAGATGCAAAAGCGCATGTAAAACGCGCGGAAGGCGATTGTCCTGACGCATCAAATGGTCCTGTCTGGCGATCAATTTTCCAGTCATTTCTAACACATGTAACTTTCAAAGATACATGAAATTGACAGGTACGCCGAATCATGTAACTTTTAATGTTACGTGATTCGCGAGCACGCCGCCCTCAACAACCCCGAAAGACATGACATGAACATCGATCCGAAAATGGACCCAAGGAAGTTTTGGGAAGAAACCTATGAAAAGGCATCGCCGCAAACGAGTGGTAAGCCATCCGCCATTCTTGAACGCTTCGTCAAAGATCGCCCGACTGGCAACGCGCTCGAACTTGGTTGTGGCAAGGGCGATGATGCGGTTTGGCTGGCCAAGCAGGGCTGGACTGTGACTGCCGCTGATATTTCGGAAACAGCACTTGGCTATGCCAAAGCAAACGCAAAGCGCAATGGCGTTGAAAGCCAGATCACGTTCGAAGCACATGATTTGACAAAAAGCCTGCCGGAAGGCGTGTTTGATCTGGTCACCGCGCAGTTCCTGCAATCCCCGGTCGAGTTTGCCCGTGAGGCGGTCTTGATCAAGGCCGCCGCCATGATCGCAACGGGTGGCTTGCTTCTGATCACCACCCATGGATCGCGTCCATCATGGTCATGGGCACCCGAAGACACGATTTACCCAACCCCGAGAGAAGCCCTTGCGGCCTTGGCGCTTGATACGGCACGCTGGCGGGAAATCGCGGTTGACAATTTCGAACGTATTGCAACCGGGCCAAAGGGTGAAAAGGGATCGGTTATCGATACCGTCATCGCCCTTGAACGTCTCTAAGCGCGTTCTTCGCTGATGTAGTTCAGACCCTGAAGCAAAGCGGTCATCTGGCGGCTTTCGTCCGATGACCGCTTTGCCGTTGGTGTCAGGCTGCGGCAGTTGCTTCGATCTCGAAAAGCAATCCGGGAATGGCAAGGCGCGTCACGCCCAAAAGCGTCATCGGCGGTGCGATCTGATGGGGCGCAAAACGCATGCCCATCAGATCGAAGTTCTTCAATGCTTTGTCGACATCGGTCGCATAGACGCCAAGTCTTGTGACATTGACGAGCGTCATGCCTGCTTCTTTCAACACAGCTTCAAGATTATCCAGCGCCAAGCTGATTTGCGCACGCATGTCACCTTGATGTTGCGGGGTGCCGTTGCCATCAACAGAAGTTTGACCCGCACAGATGACCTGCCGGGTTGCCCCTTCGATCACTTCAGCTTGGTTGTAGCCCAGTTTGATCGACCAGTCCCACGGGTTCACTGCAGTTCTTTGCATCACATCGATCTCCTTGTTTCAGATTGGTATCACGTTGCAGAAACAGGCTTAGATCGAAATGGTGCCAAATTTTGTCACTATTGATGCTATGATCCCGTGATGAAAGTTCGACAAAGACATGATGCGATCGTTCGCAGCCTGCGTCGCGGCGGGACAACAACAATTGGCGAGCTTGCCGATGAAGTGGGGGCATCTCGCCGCACGATCTTGCGCGATATCAACGCGCTGCGTGACGAGGGGTTTGTCATTCATTCCGATGTTGGTCGGGGTGGGGGATTGTTGCTTGATCCGCAATCGATGCAAACGACCGCAAGACTGTCGGTTCAGGAAGTCTTTGCGCTTTTGATCAGTGTTTCTGCGATGCGCGCGGCAGGCTATCTGCCATTCTCTGATCTAGCCGATGCCGGGCTTGCCAAGATTGAAAAGGTGTTGCCGTCTGAGAAGGTTCGCGATCTGCGCGATTTCCTTGATTGCCTGCATATCGGCAAGCTGTCCCCGCTTCAGGATCTGTCGGACATGCGCGACATGGATGCCAATCTGCTATCGGCATTTGAAGCGGCCTTCTTGGGGCGCGAGTTGATCCGGTTTGACTATCGTGATGCGAAAGGAAACCTTACGCAGCGTAAGGTGGAGCCACAGGCAATGTTAATCCTGCCACCCCTTTGGTATCTGGTGGCCTGGGATCCGACACGGTGTGATTTTCGCCATTTCAGGATGGATCGGATCAGCAATCCCGAAGCCATTGTGGGCACAAGTTTCCGCCGCCGCCACGTTCCGTTTGAAGATGACGTCTGTCCCTACAGTGAATTGATGCGGCAAGGCGACCCATCGTCTTTGAGCGGACCTAATACGCCAAAGCCGGGCTGACGGAAGGGTCGGCCCGGCTTTGCTCTTTGTGAGCTTGGCGAATACTAGTTTTCCGGCGTTTCGCGGAACATCACCATGCCGCCATGATAAAGGACGTCATTTTCAAAATAGCCATCAGCACTAAAACCGGTGTCATCCTGATAGGTGATGTAATTGCCCGACACCAGATAGGCACCCTGATAGGCTGATTTCTGGTTGCCACGGGCTTCGTCATATCGACCATCAGGCAACAGTTCCTGACGGACATGGCCATCTTTGGTTACCCACATGCCGACATAGGGATGGGGTGCGATTTCGGTGATTTTGCTCATCTCAGTCTCCTGTTGGGCGGGGGCTGGTGGCGCAAACATCAAACATGTCAGAAGCGCCATCAGCACAATTGCAAATCCGGATGAAAGGATGAATTTCACCATCAGAATGCCGAGGCGGTCGGGCGAACGATGACTTCGTTGACGTCAACATCGGCGGGCTGATCAAGCGCATAGAGAACCGCGCGTGCAATCGCATCCGGTGTCAGGGCGATCTGGCGGAACTGGGTCAGCAAATCCTTACTGGTGGCATCCGAGATATCATGACCCAGTTCGGTTTCGACGACGCCCGGCGAGATGGTAGTAACGCGTACATCCTGGCTTTCCTGACGCAGGCCTTCGGAAATGGCCCAGACGGCATATTTGGTTGCGCAATAGACAACCCCGCTTGGCACAACAACATGTGCGCCGATTGATGCGGTGTTGATCACATGCCCGCCACCCTGTTCCTTAAAGATCGGAAGGACCGCGGCAATACCGTTCAGGACACCGCGAATATTCACATTGATCATATTGTCCCATTCGTCGGTCTTAAGGGCCGACATCGGGGCAAGCGGCATGACACCGGCATTGTTAAAGATCGCATCAACACGGCCAAACATGTTGTGCGCGTTATAGACCAGTGCCTCGACACTTTCGGCATCCGTCACATCCACCGAACGGGCAAGGGCGGTGCCACCGGCTGCTTCGATCTCGGTTGCGATCTGATCAAGGCGCTCGGTCCGGCGTGCACCCAGGACGACCTTGGCACCCTTAGCCGCAAGGAGTTTGGCGGTGGCTTCACCTATGCCGCTGCTGGCCCCGGTGATGACGACGGTTTTGTTTTCGACAAAATTGATCGGGTTCGACATGACATCCTCCATGTGTTTGTGTCATGGCGCTTACTGTGTCGATAAAGCGGGCGTTGCTGAATACACAGAACTCGAAACCGATTGCCTATTCCTCCAAATCCGGGATCGTGGCCTTTTCTGCGCGGTGGGCTGGTGTATAGTGCATGCTATGGAAATAAAGGGTTCTGGTGATGGATAGCTATCAGCGGCTTTGTAACTTAATTGACAAATACTGTGATCCCGACGGTGCCGTGCGCACCGCGATTGAGCCTGTCGGGATATATCGCGCGACCGGTCCCAGCCTTAAGGTCCCGACGATTTACAAGCCCTGTTTGTGCCTGATCATATCAGGGGCAAAGGAAGTCACGCTGGGTCAGGAAGTTTATCGCTATGAGCCGGGGCAGCTTCTGGCGGCATCGGTTGATCTGCCGCTGGTCGGGCATGTCACCAATGCCAGCACAGAGGTACCTTATCGCAGCCTGTCGCTTGATCTTGATGCCAAGATCCTAAGTGAACTTGTCACCAACTTGGACCTCAATATCGGGCTCGAGGGGGACAGCACGCGCGGGCTTTTTGTCGAACAAACCACCCAGTCACTGGTCGATGCGGTTTTGCGCGTGGTTGATCTTCTTGATCATCCCGATGAAATCCCCGTCATGTTGCCGCTTTTGATGCGCGAAGTGCATTACCGGCTGCTGCGCACCGGGCAGGGCATCTTTATTGCCCGCCTTGCTATGGGTGGTAGCAACATGCAGCGCATTTCATCAGTCTTGCGTCTGATGAAGGATAATTTTGACAAGCCGCTTCGTGTTGATGAGCTGGCCGAGCACGCGAATATGAGCCCGTCATCCTTCCATCACCATTTCAAACAGGTCACGGCTATGAGCCCGCTTCAATATCAAAAGCGGCTGCGCCTGACGACAGCACGTCAAATCATGCTGGCCGAAATGAAGGACGCGGCAAGTGCGGCCTATGCGGTCGGCTATGAAAGCACATCACAGTTCAGCCGCGAATATGCCCGCATGTTTGGCGCACCGCCGATGCGTGACGTAATGGCCATCCTGAGCCAGTCACCAGACGGTGCCGCCAATACCGGTATCAGCGGCTAACGACGTTTGATCTAGTCGTTAGCCCTGCTGCTGATTACCAAGGGCCGGCAGATGCTGGAACAACCAGGTTTCGCTAAGCGGTGCATCACCACGTTTCAGATACATCCGCAGATCAACCGGGTCTGTGCCCGTTGCCTTAAGGTCAAAGGCCGCCCGCCAGATGCGGGTATCCATGATCGGTTCGACCTTGGTGCGGGTAATCTCCCCGCGCGAGGTGGAAACAACAATTTCCGGGAACTCGCCATAGGCAAGGGTGCCCAAAACATCGCCTTCGAACTCGACGGAAAACTTGATCTCGTCCTTCGGGCGATTGGTGCCGGGCTCCCCACCACGTCCCATGCGGGTTGAGGTGGCGGTTGCCAGTTCCTTGACCGGGAACGGGTTATGGGCCTGCCAATGCAGGCGGTATTTGAACTGATAGCTATTGCCTGCCTTGGCCGCGCCATTGGGTACCCAGAAGGCCGCGATATTATCGTGGATTTCATCGTCGGTCGGAATTTCGATCAACTGAACCGCACCGTCATTCCAATCCCCCTGCGGTTCGACCCACAGGCTGGGGCGACGGTGATAACGCACACCATCAAGATAGTTCTTCACATCGCGGTCACGCTGCATCAAACCAAAGCCACGCGGGTTATTGTCGCCAAAGGCGGATGCGCGGATGGTTTCGGGGTTGTTGAGCTGTCGCCAGATGCGCTCACCCCCGCCGGTCCAAAGCTCCAGCCCATCGCTATCATGTACTTCCGGGCGCCAGTCAAACCGGAATGATTTATTCTGTTCAGAATACCAGAACATGCTGGTCAGTGGCGCTATGCCAAGGCGTTCGATGTCTTTGCGTAAGAACAGATGCTTTTCAACATCCATCGTCACCCCTTCGCCGCGATAAAGCAGGAATTTATAGGCACCCGTGATGCTTGGCCCATCAAGCAGGGCATAGATCGTCACCGGGTCTTCCGGGTTTTTCGCCGGTTCGATAAAGAATTGGCGGAAATCGGGGAACTCTTCGGGCACGGACGTCGCGGTATTCACCGCAATGCCGCGTGCGGACAAGCCATATTGGCCTTCATCGCCAATCGCGCGGAAATAGGACGCACCAAGGAAAGCCGCCCAGTCTTGGGTTTTCCAGTCATCGCGCGCGTGATTTTCATGCAGGCGGAAACCGGCAAAGCCGCTATTTTCCGGAAGCTTCCGGGCAATGCTGTCTTCGGGCATGTCAAAATAGCTTGGCTTATAGATCACCTCGCGCGCCTGCCCGTCATCAAGCAGATACATATGCACGGGCTTGGCGAAATACATGCCCAGATGGAAGAAAGTCGCAGGGTAGGTTCCCGACCCATCGGAAAACGGCGAATGGTCGCGCTTGTAATGAAGCTTCCCATGGGTGTCGTAATCGATCTTGCCGACGATTTCCGGGTTCGGCGCGACAGGTGGCTCGTATGCCTCGGATGCCATCGACTTGGCGCGTTCGATCAGACCGGCAAAGTCAAAGGACTGCGGGCTGCCCAGATCAAGACCGGGAACCTCGGCCAATGCCGCCTGATAGATCGACATGCCAGGCAGGATCAAACCGGCAGCAGCGATGGATTTCAAAAAGCGTCTACGTTCCACGGAAGTCGTCATGTGCATCCTGTTCCGAAATTTTTGTCGTCCGGCAAAGCATACCGGGCAGTGTGGAGGTAATCGGGATGAAACATGGCAAATTCAAGGTGCAAACAATTGCGGATTTTGCATGGGGCAATGCTGGAATGTCGCTGGTGATGTTCCAATTCCCTTGACCGGTATTTTTGTTTAATCTAACCGTCAGGTGTCGGTATCCGTAAAACGGATAAAGGGAATTCGATTTGGGCTGATTGATCAGCCCATTAACCGAAGCTGCCCCCGCAACTGTAGGCGGTGAGTGTTTTTCAATGATGTCACTGGGGTTCCCGGGAAGGCTGAAAAACACAATGACCCGTGAGCCAGGAGACCTGCTGACGCGAAGACGACGGACCGGGCGGGGTGCCCCGGAGAATGTCGGTATGTGTCACGCGAAATGCAGCTTCAAGACGATGTAGCCTGCGTTTTCCTCCGACATCTCCCGCCATTTTTCAGCACACAAGCCAGTCCCTTGACGGTAGGAAATCAAATGTTATGTTATAACATAACATTTGTATTGGGGTGTTCGGGCAAGAGTGTTTTCTTAGCTCGGACATGTGTGAAAGGGCACATACGTGATCAAATTGAACAAACAGGGTCTGGTAGTCGGGGTGTTTGCTGCTGGACTGGCATCCTTTGCGCAAGGTGCGATGGCGACAGACTATCCGCTGACACTTGAAAATTGTGGCCGGACGGTCACCTTTGACAATGCGCCAGAACGGGTTGTCTCCCTAGGCCAAAGTAACACCGAAATTCTGTATCATCTGGGACTGGCCGACAAGGTTGTCGGAACAGCCGTTTGGTTCAACCCGGTGGCCGAGGAATACCGTGATGCCAATGCCAAGATCAAACGCCTTGCTGATAACGATCCCAGCTTTGAAAGTGTCGTCGGGCAGAAACCCGATCTTGTGACCAACCAGTATCAATGGCATGTCGGCCCGAACGGCGCGGTTGGTACGGTCAAGCAGTTCAACGAACTTTCCATTCCGGTTTATACCGCCCCGGCTGATTGTGTCGGCAAGGATAACAGCACCGGTGGTGATGGAACGCGTCTTGATGCGTTCTCGATGGATTTGATCTATCAAACGATTAGCGAAATGGCGCTTATCTTTGATGTCGAAGACCGTGGTGAAAAGCTTGTCGCAGACCTGCGGGCACGCGAAAAGGCTGCGCGCGACAGCGTTGAAAGCATCGATGGTACTGGTATCAGCGCGCTTTACTGGTTCTCAAGTGCCGAGATTGATGTTGATCCGTTTGTTGCGGGCCAAAAAGGCGCAACGGGTTATATTTCCAACATCCTGAATGTCCGCAATGTCATCGACAGCGATGACGAATGGCCAAAAGTCGGTTGGGAAACCATCGCACGCGCCAACCCGGACATCGTAGCCATCGGTAAAATGGAACGTCGCCGTTTCCCGGCGGATGACTGGGAACTGAAACTCAAATTCCTGAAATCAGATCCGGTAACAAGCCAGATGGATGCCGTGCGCAATGACCGGATCGTTGTGCTTGATGCGATGTCGATGAACCCGACCATCCGTACCATTGACGGTATTGAATTGATGGCCAAGGCGGTTGTCGACCTACGCAAGAACCAAAGCAATTGATCGCTCTGCTGTCATCTGGACCCGGACGTCGCACCGGCGCAGCTTGTGCTGCGCTGGTGCTGCTTGGCCTTTCATTGGCCTTTGCCGCATCCGTTGGCGAAACATCCATCCCGGTAAAAACGGTATTTAATACCATCGCCAATCATGTGTGGGGTGCGGGTTACGCGGTTGACCCGATTGATGCCGGGATTGTCTGGAACTACCGGCTTAGTCGCGCGGTCGTTGCCGCATCCTGTGGCGCGGCACTCGCGCTTTCTGGTGCCGTGCTACAGGCGCTTTTGCGCAATGCGCTTGCCGATCCCTATTTGCTCGGTATTTCTGCCGGGGCGTCGACAGGTGCCGTTAGTGTCGCCATCCTTGGCATCGGCGCCGGGATGTTCGGCTTGTCGGTGGGCGCCTTTATCGGCTCGGTCGTGGCATTTGCCTTTGTCTCGCTGCTGGCGTTGCAAGCAGGGCGCGGCACGGGCGCGATCATTCTGGCCGGTATTGCCGGTGCACAGCTTTTTAACGCCCTGACATCCTTCATCGTTACCAAGTCCGCCAGTGCCGAGGAAGCTCGCGGGATCATGTTCTGGCTTCTGGGAAACCTCAGTGGTGTGCGCTGGCCTGATGCAACGCTTGCCTTGCCGGTGGCTATTTTTGGATTGCTTGTATGTCTTTGGCATGCCCGTGCGCTTGATGCCTTTACCTTTGGGCGTGACTCAGCGGCCTCTCTTGGTGTGCCGGTGCGCCGTGTTTACGTGATCCTGATCGGGGTTTCCGCCCTGATGACAGCGGTGATGGTCAGTATTGTTGGCTCCATCGGGTTTGTCGGTCTTGTTATTCCGCATGCCGCGCGCTTCTTTGTTGGCAACCGCCATGGGCTTTTGCTGCCCTTGTCCGCATTGATCGGCGCGCTGTTCCTTGTTGCTGCAGATGTAATTTCCCGCGTGATTGTACCGGGTCAGGTTCTGCCGATCGGGGTGATTACCGCACTTGTCGGGGCACCTGCCTTCGCGCTTATTCTCTGTCACGGAAGGATCTTGCGATGACGTTGGAGCTTCGTGACGTCGGCTGGTCCATCGGTTTTAGGAAAATCGTCCATGATGTGTGTTTGCGCGTCGAGCCCGGTGAATTTCTGGGGGTGATTGGTCCGAACGGATCTGGCAAAACCAGCATGATGTCGGTTCTGGCGGGCATTCGTCCGCCAAGTGTTGGCAGCGCACTACTTGATGACCAACCGATGCGCAAGATCGGGCGTCGCAATTTGGCGCGGCGGATCGGCTTTGTCGAACAACAGGCCGACACCATCGACCGCATCACCGTGCGCGAAGCCGTATCGCTTGGCCGTACGCCTTATCTTAGTTTGCTGTCCCCTTGGTCAGGGGCAGATGACGAAATTGTCGCCAATGCGCTTGAAAGTGTTGTGATGGAGGGTCTTGCAGATCGCATCTGGCACACCTTGTCTGGCGGTGAAAAGCAACGCGTCCATATCGCACGTGCCTTGGCGCAACAGCCCGACTACCTGTTGCTTGATGAACCCACCAACCATCTTGATATCCATCATCAGCTTGGCTTGCTTGAACTGGTGCATGATCTGCCGGTAACCGTGGTTGCTGCTTTGCATGATCTGAACCACGCCGCGATGTTCTGTGACCGGATTGCAATGATGGATGGCGGCAAGCTGATCGCGATTGGTACCCCGACCGACATCCTGAGCAGCGAAAACCTGCGCAAGGTATTTGGTGTTGAAGCCGATATCGAAACCGAAAGTGATGGGCGGTGTCACATCCGCTATCGGGTTGGAAAATCCCCTGTATCCCCAGCCGAAGTTTTAAAAACGGCGTAACGCACACTGAATATGAAAAAGGGCGCTTATCAAAAGCGCCCTTTTCTTTGGTATGCGGGGGGCTTATGCTGCCCGCCGTTTGCGATAGGACGTGATGACCGGCAGAAGCAAGATCAGCGCTGCCATGACATAAAGACCGATACTTTCCCAAGACGTGATCAGGATCGACCAGTCCCCGCGCGAGATGGACAGTGCGCGACGCAGATTGTCTTCAAACAGATGTCCCAGAACAAAACCAAGAATGATCGGGGCGAGTGAAAACTCAAGTTTGCGCAAGATCCAGCCAAAGATGCCAAACCCGATAATCAGGAACAGATCAAACGGATTCCCGACAACCGAATAGACACCGATAAAGGCCAGCACCGCGATCAGCGGGCTTAGATATTTCTGCGGAATGGTCAGCATTCTGGCAAACAGCCCAACCAGCGGCAGGTTGATCACCAAAAGTGCCAGGTTGCCGATATACATCGAAGCAATCAGGCCCCAGGCAATTTCCGGACGCTGCTCAAACATCATCGGGCCGGGTGTGACGTTAAACAGCATCAACGCGCCAAGCAGAATGGCGGTTGTACCAGATCCCGGAATACCAAGCGTCAGCATCGGCACCATTGCCCCACCGGCAGCTGCATTGTTGCCAGATTCTGGTGCGGCAAGGCCACGTGGATCACCTGTGCCGAACTTCTTGCGATCTTCACCGGCCATACGCATTTCGGTGCCATAGGTCACCGCCGACGCAACAGATGCGCCGACACCGGGAAGAACACCAATGACAAAGCCAATGATCGAGGACCGAAGCATCGTCCAGCGGATCAACATGATGTCTTTCCAGGACACAAAGCTTTTGCCGATCGGCAGGAGTTTGAGTTTGCCAGATACCTGTTGCTCCACCAGATGGATCAGTTCCGCCATCCCGAAGAAGCCAATCACGACGACCAGAAAATCAAAGCCCGCCAGAATATCTGGAATACCGCCGGTATAGCGCGGAACACCTGTATTGGCGTCAATGCCAACGGTCGCCAGCATCAATCCAATGGCCGCCCCCATCAGCGTTTTGACCTGATTTTTCCCGACCAGCGATGACAGGCTGGCAAAGGCAAAGACCATCAAGGCGACATAGTCAGCAGGTGTGAAGGTCAGCGCGAATTTTGCCAAAAACGGGCCAAACAGAGACATCAAAACAACAGCCACCGTGCCGCCAAAAAATGATGCAACAGCTGAAATCGACAATGCTCTGCCGGCCTCACCGCGCTTTGCCATGGGGTTGCCGTCCAATGTGGTCATGACAGCACCGGCATCACCCGGCACATTCAAAAGGATGGACGAAATACGTCCGCCATATTCAGCACCATAGTAAATGCCGGCCAACAGGATCAGGGCAGATTCAGGTGGAAGACCAAGGCTATAGGCAATCGGAAGCAGGATCGCGACGCCGTTGATCGGGCCAATACCCGGCAGGGCACCAATCAGCGTTCCGGCAAAGCAACCGATCAGAACCAGAAAAAGGTTCAGTGGCATCAAGGCGACGCCAAAGCCGCCACTGAGGCCTGATAAAACTTCATTCATGGGAATAACTCACAAAAGCGGTGCCAGCAGGCCTTCTGGCAGGTTCAAACCAAGCAGAAGGGCACAAATGCCATATCCGATGATGCCGGTCGCACAGCCAAAGGCGATGGCGTGCAGGCGATTTGCGCCCAGCATGATGGAAAACAGGCTGCAGAAAAGGGCGGTGGAAATGACAAAGCCCAGCGGTTGGTAAAGCTCTGCATAGCCGGCCAGCATGACAACCAGAAAGGCAAGGCGAATGGAAACGCTTCGCCCCAGCACCATCTGGATCTGATCCGGACGGATAAGGATATAGGCACTGCAGCACAGAAAGACGATTGCCAGGACCTGTGGCCAGGTTTCCGGACCAAGCGGGTCATATTGGAAAGGGGCCTTGATGACGGCAAAGGCGACATAGGTGTAAATGCCACCCGCAATCAGTGCAAAGAGGGCAAATAGGCGGTCAGCCATGATGTTCTCCTGCTCAAAGAGCGCAAAGAAAAACAGCGGTCCTGCGCCAAAGGCGACAGGACCGCTGTGATTGGCAATTACTCGATCAGGCCAGCTTCTTTGGCAATCGCACGGAGCTTCTTGATGCGTTCCTTGACGTTGCTATCAAGATCCTGACCGGCGATGTTCAGCGGAAGAAGACCTTTGTCTTTCTGAATTTTCGCAAACTCGTCGGTGCCATAGGCGTCCTTGAACGCGCTTACCCATTTCTCATAAGCTTCGTCGGAAACGTTTTTGCCCATGTAGAAACCGCGCATGATCGTCCATTCGGCGTCATAACCCAGTTCCTTGGTGGTCGGGATATCTGCAAACGGTTCCGGCAGGCGGTCCGGGGACATAACGGCCAGAACACGCAACTCGCCGGTGCCAAGATGTGCGGTCATTTCACCGATATCGCCGGTATAGACATCAATGCTGCCACCCAGAAGACCGGTCAGGGCATCGCCACCACCATCGTAAGCGACATAGATCATCTTGCGCGGATCGCGGTCGACGGATTTCAAAAGCAAAGCAGCCTTCATCCAGTCTTGCGAACCAACCGAACCACCAGCACCGATTGCAAGGCTGCTTTCGTCGGCTTTGACCTTGGTCATCAGATCATCAAGGGTTTTAAACTCGCTATCTGCACGAACGATGACAGCGCCAAAATCGGCCCCGACCGTTGCAAGAAAGCGGACGTCATTCTCGGTCCACTCGCCGTACTTACCGGTCGCAATGTTCAGAAGCGAGCCTGAGGAAAAAGCGACAATCGCGTTGGGGTCATCGGTACGCGTAGTGTTGAAAAGCGTGATGGCAACCGCCCCAATGCCGCCCGGCATAAAGGTAACCTGCATCGGGTTGCCAAGCTTGTCACCAACGCCACCCTGCGCTACACGGCAGGTTAGATCAAAACCGCCACCGGGTTTTGCCGGGGCGATGCATTCAGGTTTTGCAATGTCAGCGGCGTTTGCAGTGCCAAACAGGCAACCGGCCATGACAACAGATGCTGCGAACAGCTTTTTCATAATGGTATCCTCCCAATGATTTTTGTTTCTGCGTATCGATGTGCGACGCGCAGCCACAGCTATACGCCACGAGACTGACCGTGCCTTGACGGTATCCTGACGGGAGGCTGACTGCTTCCTGACCCGAAGCTGACATGGCATGTAACAAATTGTATGAGACCGCCGCTGCGCTTAATATCCGGCCATGCGCATACTCTTGATCGAAGATAACGAGACCCTTTCGGAAACAATCAGTGATCGGCTAACAGCCGACGGTCACGCGATTGATTGCGAGCGTGATGGCGAACTGGCCAATGATCTTTTGCGTCACAAGCAGTTTGATCTTGTCTTGATGGATGTGAACCTTCCGGGCCGAAGCGGGTTTGAAATCTTGCGATCCATGCGTGCGCGCGGGGATACAACGCCGGTCATAATTCTGACGGCACGATCGGAAATTGATGACCGCATCATTGGGCTTGATGGCGGGGCGGATGATTATATCGTCAAACCGGTTGATCTGCGTGAACTTGCCGCACGATGCCGTGTTTTGATCCGTCGCCGCACCGGTGCGGCATCAAACGAGTTCAAAGCCGGGAATTTCGTGTTTGATCGGGCGGCAAAGATTGCAAAAATCGATGGGCGCGATGTTGAATTGCGTAACCGCGAAGTCCAGTTGCTCGAAATCTTTATTGGCAATCTTCAGCGCGTGCTGACGAAAGAAGACCTTGCCGATAAGGTCTATTCATTTGACGAAGCGCCCAGCATGAATGCCATTGAACAGATGGTGACCCGGTTGCGCAAAAAACTGACGGGCGGGCCGATCATCCTCAAGACCATTCGCGGCCTTGGTTACATTGCACATATCGCGGAAGAATAGCGTGGCAATCCAACATTCATTGCGCCAGCGGCTTCTGATCAGCATGGCGGCAGGCTTTGCGATCATTCTAGTCAGCATCGCCATTGGCATTTGGAGCTATGCGCGCGATGCCGCAAACCATTCCTATGACCGGCTTCTTAGTGGCGCGGCATTCGCCATCCTTGAACGCACGCTTTTGACCCCGGATGGGCCAGATGTCGAAATTCCTTATTCCGCGCTGGAAATGATCGGTCTGGCGGAAAGTGATCGCGTCTTTTACCGGATTTTTGCCGCTGACGGGGTGACATTGACCGGTGCGGATGACCTTCCGTTACCGGGAAAATACACGCCAACCGATCAGGCTGTTTTCTTTGATACCGAACATAGCGGCGAGCCGGTGCGGTTTCTTTTGCAGGGGCGGTTTTTGGCCGGACCCGGATATGGTGATTGGGTGGTTGTTCAGATTGGCCAAACCCGAATTGCCCGGTCGGCCTTTGCGCAGGAATTGATGATCAATGCCATGGCCTTGTTGCTGCTCGTCACCGTGATTGGTTTGGGATTTGTCTGGTTCGGGATCAATCGTGCTCTGACACCCTTGATCGGGATTGAACGACAGTTGCGCCATCGTGAACCGACCGACTTTACCCCGATCGAAGTAACCCCGCCGCGTGAGGTCGCCAGCCTGACACGTTCGATCAATGGGGTGATTTCACGCCACAAGAAAAGCCTGGATAACGCACAGGCCTTTATTGCCGATGTCGCACACCAAACGCGAACCTCTCTTGGCGCGTTGCATGGGTTGCTTGAAAGTGCCAGCCGTCAAACGGATGATGCCAGTCGGCAATCCCGCATTCAGCAGGCCGAAGAACAGGCAGAACGAACCATTCGCCTGACCAATCAATTACTATCTCACGCCATGATCACCCATCGCGCGGATAACACACCGCTTGCACGCAAGGCATTCATTGATGTCATCAGAACGGCCTATGGCGATATCATTCGCGACTATCTGAAATTTGATACTGAATTCTCGCTCGAAACGTCGTTGGACCCCGATAACCCGACATTTGTCATGCTTGATGAAATTGGTGTTCGTGAAGCTCTGCGCAACCTGATTGATAACGCGATCAAGCATGGGGTAAGCCCGTGCAAAATTGACATTCATGTCAAAAGGTCTGGCGACAGAGTACATCTGATTGTTGATGACAACGGACCGGGTATTGCGCCAGATCAGCATGCCTCTGTGCTGCAGCGCTTCAGCAGCGTGGGCTCTGGTTCTGGCTCGGGGCTTGGTCTTGCGATTGTGAAGGCCGTCGCCGAACGCCATGGTGCTGAAATGCGATTGGATGCGTCCGATCACGGTGGCCTGCGCGTGGAGATGGTCTTTCCAGTGGTGGAGGGCACAGAAGGATGACATTGCTTTTCAAGCCTGTCAGAGACGTCGTGAAGATGGCCTTGGCCGTCCTGTCGGTTGAGTTCGCGAGTTCTGCGACGGCACAGGCCAAAACCAAACTTCACGTCTGGAGCGCGACGGATACTTCGGCGGTGGAGCCATTCATTGCCGTTTTTGAGGCCCGCTATCCCGAAATCGATGTTGTTTACCGCGAGTTCAACACAAGCGAGCTCTATCGGGTGGTCATGTACAATGTCGATAACCCGGAAATGGAAGCGGACATCATCATAAGTCCGGCAATGGATCTTCAGGTCAAACTGGTGAATGAAGGTTTGGCGCATCGGTTTGAGCCCGAAAATGCCGATGCAATTCCCAGTTGGGCGCAATGGCGAAACGAGCTTTACGGTTTCTCGTTTGAGCCCGCCGCCATGGTCTATAACAAGACGGCGTTTGAGGGATTGGAAAGCCCGGTTTCGCATACCGATTTGTCCAATCTGGTGCGTGACAATCCCGAGCTGTTTAACGGCAAGATTGGCACCTACAATATTCGCCAATCCGGGATCGGCTATTTCTTTGCCACCCAGGATGCTATCCAGAACAACCAGACATCGCGCCTGACCGAAAGCTTCGGGCGTGCCGGGGCAAAGCTGTTTTGTTGTTCGTCGGAAATTCTTGATCGGGTTGGCACGGGCGAGCTTGTGATGGGCTATAATGTCATCGGGTCTTATGCCATCGCCGCGGCCGAGAAAAACCCGGATATCGGGGTCAATTTCCTGCGCGACTACACAATCACGATGAGCCGCACAGCCTTCATTCCCAAAACGTCGCAGGCAAAATATCAGGCGCAGCTTTTTATCGATTTCCTGCTTTCCAAGAACGGGCAACAGGTTCTTGCAGCGAACTCGGCCCTGATCCCGATTAATCAGGACATCAAGACGGTTCTGACGCCGCATCTTGAAAATATCCCTGTCTTTCGGGTCAAGCTTGGCGTCGGGCTTCTGGGGTTTCAGGATGCGCTCAAAAAGGCGAGCTTCCTTGAAGATTGGGAATCCTCGATCCTTTGGGCAGGAAGTCGCGGCGAACGGTAATGCCGCCCAACAAAAAAGACCGGATCATAAGACCCGGTCCTTTTGAATTCATCCAACCGCTTTGGGCTATTTCTGTTCGCGGGCAACCGCGCGCCAGCCGATATCGCGGCGGCAGAAACCACCCTGCCAATCAATCGCATCAACGGCTTCATAGGCGCGTTTCTGTGTCTCGGTGACAGTGGCACCGCGTGCGGTCACACCCAAGACACGCCCGCCGGTGGCGACCAGTTTATCGCCATCCATTTTGGTACCGGCATGCAGAACCTTGACCTTGTCCATGGCATCAGCTGCCGGGACGTTTTTGATCTCGGTGCCTTTTTCATAAGACCCCGGATAGCCCTTGGCAGCCATGACAACCACCATCGCGGTTTCGTCATGCCATTCCGGTTTGACGGTGTTGAGTGTGCCGGTCGCTGCACCATCAAGGATATCAAGCACGTCTGATTTCAGGCGGGTCATCAGGACCTGACATTCCGGGTCGCCAAAGCGGATGTTGTATTCGATCAGTTTCGGATTGCCTGCATCGTCAATCATCAGACCGGCAAACAGAACACCCTTGAACGGGTGACCTTCATTGGCCATGCCCTTGACGGTCGGAACAATGATCTGTTCCATGACTTTGGCTTCAACCGCGTCGGTAAAGACCGGTGCCGGGGAGTAGGCACCCATGCCACCCGTGTTCGGGCCGGTATCGCCTTCGCCAACCGCCTTGTGATCCTGTGCCGCAACCAGCGGAATGACGTTTTCGCCATCACATACGGCAAAAAATGAGGCTTCCTCACCTTTGAGGAATTCTTCGATGACGATCTCCGCACCGGCATCGCCGAACTTCCCGCCCACCATGCATTCTTCGATGGCAGCAAAGGCTTCGTCATTTGTCATACAAATCGTGACACCTTTACCGGCGGCAAGACCATCGGTTTTGACAACAATCGGCGCGCCCTGCTTTTCAACGAATGCCCTGGCGTCTTTGGGATCGGTAAAGCGGCCATAAGCAGCAGTCGGAACGCCGAACTTCGCCACCAAATCCTTCATGAAGCCTTTGGAACCTTCAAGCTGTGCAGCGGCTTTTGAGCAGCCAAAGGATTTGATGCCTTCCGCGTCAAGCGCATCAACAAGGCCAGCGACCAGCGGCGCTTCGGGACCAGCAACGACCAGATCAACCGTATTGTCCTTGGCGAACTTTACCAGACCAGCAACATCACCATCGGAAATCGCAACGCATTCCGCGCTATCAGCGATCCCGGCATTGCCCGGTGCGCACCAGAGTTTGGAAATGCGCGGGCTTCGCGCAATGGCCCAGCACAATGCGTGTTCACGTCCGCCGCCGCCAACGACCAGAACCTTCATGACTTTATCCTTCGACTTGTCCGATTGCTTGATGGTCCATGCGCGATGATCTAGGCTTAGTGCAAAGTTCATCCCGCCAAATGATTTAAGCGGGCTTTTAGCATAAAGTGCCCTTGATGACGCAAGATTTGTTCGACCCTTACGCCCCGGTTCCTGAAACCCCTGCAAAATCGGGAAATAGTCCCGAATTTTCGGTTTCCGATCTGTCCAATGCGCTTAAACGGACAGTCGAGGATGCCTTTTCCTTTGTCCGGGTCCGCGGTGAGATTTCCGGGTTCAAACGTGCATCAAGCGGGCATATGTATCTCGCACTCAAGGACGAACAAGCGGTCATTGATGGTGTCTGCTGGCGCGGGCAGGCGGCAAAGCTTGGTCTGGTGCCAGAAGACGGCATGGAAGTCATCGTCACCGGGCGTCTGACGACTTTCCCGGGGCGTTCGAAATACCAGATTGTCATTGAAAGCATGGAAGTCGCAGGTGAAGGCGCACTTTTAAAGCTTCTGGAAGAACGCAAAAAGAAGCTGGCTGCCGAAGGCCTGTTTGATCCTGATCGGAAAAAGCCGATCCCGTTCCTGCCCAATGTCATTGGCATTGTCACATCGCCCACCGGCGCGGTCATACGCGATATCATGCATCGCCTGCGCGATCGGTTTCCGCGCCGGGTTTTGTTATGGCCAGTGTTGGTGCAGGGCCAAGGTGCGGCCGAGCAGGTGGCAGAAGCCGTGCGTGGCTTTAACAATCTTTTGCCCTATGGCCAAATCCCGCGCCCCGATGTCTTGATCGTTGCGCGTGGCGGTGGATCGTTGGAAGACCTTTGGTCGTTTAACGAAGAAGTCGTTGCCCGTGCGGTGGCTGAATCCGATATTCCGGTGATTTCGGCCGTTGGGCATGAAACCGACACCACGCTGATTGATTTTGTCTCGGACCTGCGTGCACCGACCCCGACGGGTGCGGCGGAAAAGGCCGTGCCCGTCCGCATGAATTTGATCGGTCAGGTAAAAGAGGATGGCCTACGTCTGACCCAAGCTGTGCGCCGTCTTGGTCTTGAAAAGAAAACAGCCCTTGAAAGCCTTGCGCGGGGTTTGGGTGATCCTAGGCGGATGTTAGAGGAACGCAGCCAGACGCTTGATAACTGGGCTGATCGTTTGCCGCGTGCGGCGGTGAATGTTACCCAGCAAGCTCGTGCGCGGCTGAATGAGGCAAGCGCACGGCTGGTCAGCCCGCGTGAGCAGCTTTCCGAAAAACGGGGGCGTCTGGAAAATGCGGCCTTGCGTCTTGATGGCGCGATGAAATCCGCCCTTCAGATGCAGCAAGCCCGCCTTGATCGCGCAGCTGCCGGATTGCGCCCGTCTGATGCCAAACGCGATGTAGCGCGCTCGGAAAAGCAGATCATTGATCTGGGTGCGCGTATGACTGCGGCTGTGAAAAACACCCTGTCGCGAGAGGCAGAAGGATTGGCGCGTTATGACCGGCTGCTCGAAAGCTATTCGTACCGCAATGTTCTGAAACGCGGCTTTGCCGTGGTGCGTGATGGCGCGGGCAATCTGGTGGGCAAATCAGCCGATATCATTGCCGGGCAGGGCTATGAACTTGAAATGGGGGATGGTGTCACCCGTGTAACGGCCGGCGAAGGTGTTGCCGTCCCGCCTTCAAGTGCCAATGTGACCCAGCCAACCACAAATACGGCAGAGACCGCCACAGCAATGCCAGAAACACCGGCCAAACCAAAACCGGCGAAGAAGAAAAATCCGCGTCCCAAGGACGATGACAGGCAAGGGAGCCTTCTGTAATGCGTTTGGCAATCACCACATTTCTGGCGGCCACCGGAATTCTGACCGCAAGCCTAATGGCGCAGGCTGCCGAGCCGACCTATCAGGGGCAGTTTGTTCAGGGCGGCATCGTATTCGGGCAAACCGATGCGGGTGCCACGGTTGTACTGGATGATGAGGTGATTGACACCATCGCACCAGACGGGCGCTTTATCCTTGGTTTCCCGCGCGATTATGAAGGCCCGGCAAAACTAAGCATCAAACATGCCGATGGCAGTGTTGAAAGCTTCGCCTATGACATTGGCGACCGTGCATTCAACATTCAGCGGATTGATGGCTTACCTGAAAAAATGGTGACACCCGATCCCAAGGTTATTGAGCGCATCAAGGATGATTCCCGCCAAGCGCGCGAAGCAAGAACCGAGCGTTTCACCGAAAACTTCCTGCAAAACGGGTTTGTTTGGCCTGCATTGGGAACCATCACGGGCGTTTACGGATCGCAACGGATTTTAAATGGCGAGCCACGATCCCCACATTGGGGAATAGATATTGCCGTTCCGACCGGGACACCGGTCATTGCGCCGGCTGACGGCATCGTGACGCTTGCCCATCCCGATATGTATTTTTCCGGGGCGACATTGTTTGTTGATCATGGGCTTGGTGTCGTGTCTGCCTTCTTGCACCTGTCAGAGATTGACGTGAAAGTTGGCGATGTGGTCAGGCAAGGTGATGTGATTGCAAAAGTCGGGTCATCGGGACGTTCGACTGGCCCGCATCTCGATTGGCGGGTTAATGTTGGTGCTGCACGGATTGATGCCCAGTTGCTGGTGCCGCCGATGGAAGACGCACAAAAGGCGGCAAACGCCAACAATTGATGGGAAACGCAAGCCATGAAGACGCACGGAGCCGTTGCTGCCGGACATGATGTCACTGCCCGTGCGGCCGCCCGTGTGCTTGATGAAGGCGGCAATGCCTTTGATGCGGTGATTGCTGCCATGTGGGCAGCCTGTGTGGCGGAACCGGTTCTGGCATCCCTTGGTGGTGGTGGCTTTGTGATGGCGCGCCCTGCTGGTGAACCGCCGAAGCTTTATGATTTCTTTGTTGAAACCCCGCTTGAAAAACGCCCGCGCGAAGATCTGGAATTTGAAAGCAGGTTTGCCACCTTTGCCGGTGGCGTGACCCAGGAATTCCACGGCGGCTATGGATCGGTTGCAACACCGGGCGTGGTTGCGGGGCTTTTTAAAGTCCACGATGATCTGGCCAAGCTTCCCATGGCACAGCTCGCCGAACCGGCGATCATTGCCGCGCGCGATGGCATCAAGCTTGATACGTTTCAGCGCTATGTGATGGGGATTGTCGAACCGCTTTTGGCGTTCTCGCCTGATAGCCGTGCTGTTTTTGGCAAGCCCGGTCAAACGCAAGAAGATGGTTTTGCCTTGCTTGATGAGGGCGAACTGCATTTACAGCCCGATTTGGCCGAAAGCATTTCCTATCTCGTGCGCACCGGTGCGGATGGTTTTTACCACGGTGATCTTGGCCATACGCTGATCCGGGAATGCCAGGAATTTGGCGGGTATCTGCGCGCTGAGGATCTGGCCGCCTATCGGGTTTTGGTGCGTGATCCGCTGTTGGTAGGCGGTCGCAAGGGCCGCTTTATCCTGAACCCGCCGCCGGCATCGGGCGGGGTTTTGGTCGGGTTTGGCTTGAAATTGGCGCGTGAAATGTCGTTGGGCGCATTTGGTTCTGCAAGACATCTTGAGGCCATCTCACGGATCATTCACGCCACCGGGCTTGTGCGCGGCGAATATGGCGCGACATCGGCGATTTTGGCCGATGAACTGTGTGAACGTTACCGCCTGATGATTGGCGAACGTCCGCTGAGCCAGAATGGCACCACCCATATTTCTGTTGTCGATGAAGCTGGCAATCTGGCATCGGCGACCATTTCAAACGGGTCTTCGTCCGGGCGGATTGTGCCGCAGACCGGGATCATGATGAATAATATGCTGGGCGAAGCCGATCTTTCGCCAGATGGCTTTCATCTGTGGCCTTGTGGGGTTCGGATGACATCGATGATGACACCTGCCCTTTATCTTGGCGATGACGGGGCATCGGTGGCATTGGGGTCGGGTGGGTCAAACCGTATTCGTTCCACCATGCTTCAGGTGCTTTTGAACATGGATGCGTTTGACATGACGCTGCATGGTGCTGTGGCTGCGCCGCGTTTGCATGTTGAGGATAACCTGCTGTCGGTGGAGCCGGGCTTTGACGATGCGCTGCTTGATGGCTTGAGTCTGGATAATCAGCAACGCTGGGAAAGCGAAGACATGTTCTTTGGCGGCGTTCATGCCGCCAAGGTCAACCGGGATGGCGTGAAGTTTTCCGCTGTTGGCGATGCACGACGCAATGGCAATCAGATTATTGGTGAGCGCGAAGACGACTAGGCCATCAGATACTCAGCTTATCTGAAGCGCTGAATGACCATGAAGATCAACGAGAAGATTGTCATCAGGACCAGAACGATGGTGGCAATCAGCAATGCCTGTTTGGTGCGAAGATCATGGGCGCGCTTGCGTTCAACATGAACTATGACATCGCGGCGCAGCTGATCCATTTCCGGGGCGACATCCAAGCTTTTCATATAAAGCTTCGCCCCTGCACGTGCGAGAAGATCATTCGCACGGTTCATCTTGTCAGTGAACAGGGCAAACCGTTCTTCGGTATCAGACAAATCATCCAGAAAGTCTTCGTCATCCGGTCCCGCTGTGGCGACCGTGATGGTGGTTTGGGTAAGGTCTGATGCGTCACCCTCAACACATTCGGCAAGACTTTTACGTGATTGATCCTCGCCGCATTCAACAGATCGTTCACCATACTCATCAAGTGCCTTGCGCAGATGTTCACGCAATTGTTGGTCAAGCTCGGCGACCTGAACACGGATGTCGCGGGCGGATTGCTTGATGGTGGCATCGTCTTGATCAAGCGCCATCGTTGGCCAGGCGATGAAGACCGACCCGGCAAGGATTAGGCTTAAAATGATCAGAACGCGGCGCAAGAAAAGGCAGCTCCGGAAAGCGTTGGAGATTGTCCGAAACGCGAGTGTGCGCGAACAGGGTTCTTATTCGGTTAATGCCAGTTCAGCCAATTGCGGATGGCTTAATTCGGCCAGCGGCGATGGACCCAAAGCCATTGTTCGGGCCGTTCGCGGATCCATGATTCCAGCGTCGCATTCACTTCGGTCATGATCGCCAGAATATCGTCATGACGGTTCCCGGTTTTTGCAACAACAAGGGCCGGATAGAATGTCATGCGGAAGTTGGCACCCTTGATGCGCTCCACACGGACCGGGATGATAGGCGCATCGTATTTGATGGCGAATTGCGCCAATGCCGGTGCCGTCATGGCATCACGACCAAAGAACGGAACAGCAATGCCGTCAGCCATTTTTTGGTCGACCAGCATGCAGGCATGACCACCGTCTTTCATAAAGCGGGTCAGCTTGCGCGCGCCATCAGGGCCCTTGCGGACCAACTCACCCTTAAATGTCTTGCGTGCACGCATGAACAGGTTATCGACCCACGGATTATCCGGGGCGCGATAAACACTCATCATATGCATATCAAGCACACTGGCGATACACATCGACACTTCCCAGTTGCCGATATGACCGGTGAAGAACAGACCCGGCTTGCCATCATCCTTGGTGACCAAGGCATGTTCGGCCCCGACAATCTCAATCCGCTCACCGCCCGGCTTCATTTTGTGGATATGGGGAATCTCACCGGCCGACCGACCAAGATTTTCCCACATGCCAGTGATGATCGCATCGATCTCGGTTTCGGATTTTTCCGGGAATGCGCGGACAAGGTTGTTGCGCGCCTTTTTTGATTGGCCAACCTTGGGCCCGATGGAACGTAAAAGCCAACCGCCAAAGTTTGACGCCATGTCGACCGGCATCAAGGCAAAGAGCCAATAGACCAGATATGCCCCAAACCCCTGAAGCGGGTGGGAGATGTATTTCTGACGCGTCTTATAGAGTTGGCTGTTCTTATCCATCGGCAAGTACTGATTTCACAATCTGGGCAAGCTGGTCCGGTGCATCAAACACCAGATGAATGTCGAGACTGCTTATGCCGTCGCGACGATCCGATGGCAAGCGCATCAGGTCTTTTTCGGTGGTTACAAGTGCGGTATCAAGGTTGCGAGAAGCTTCGTGAAGCTCCGCGAGTTCCTGATCGCTAAACGGATGATGATCGGCAAAATCACGGGTTTGAACCACATCTGCACCAGCTTGCTGAAGGCTGGCATAAAACTTTTCAGGCCGTCCGATCCCGGCGAAGGCCAAAACACGTTTGCCCGCAAAGTCCGCTCCGTTGGTCGCATTCACCTGGGCACGCAGCACAGGCACCGATGCCGGAAGGTTTGCGATGAAAGCCGGTGTCTGATTGCCAATGAGGATAATCGCACGGACCTTTTCAAGCCCGGTCATCAGCGGTTCACGCATCGGACCCGCAGGCATGACACGGCCATTGCCGATGCCATAGCGACTATCGATCACGGCAAAGCTGCAATCCTTGATCAGGGAAGGGTTTTGTAGCCCGTCATCAAGAATGATCGCATCCGCACTGGCATCACGCGCCATTTCCGCACCTAGCGACCGTTCGCGTGAAATCCAGACCGGGCCATGCTTTGCCAGCAGAAGTGGCTCATCGCCAACTTTATCCGCTGTGTCATGCGCGGCATCAACCCGGTGCGGCCCGATAATCGACCCACCATAGCCGCGGCTAACGAAATGCGGGGTGCGGCCAAGGCTTGTCAAAAGATCAAACAGGGCAACAGCCGTCGGGGTTTTACCTGCACCACCGACCGTGAAATTGCCGACGCAAAATACCGGGCAGCCGGGATGGCGTGCGGTGGTGGTTAGTGTGCGAACGCAGGTTCCTGTACGCCACAGCATCGAGAGCGGGCTGAGCAGTTTGGGAACGATCCCGTCTTTGCGCCAGAAATCAGGATCACGCATCTTCCGCCTCCTTGATATCCTTTGCTGCCATCAGCGGGCGCAGGGCATCAAGGGTGCGATCAAGGACTTCGGCCTTTGAATTGGCATAGGCCAAGCCGGCCTTGGCGATCTTTTGCGTGGTGGCCGGATCGCGCAGAAGGGCTGCGACCTGCCGCCCAAGATCGTCAGCATCTGATGCCGGGCGGCATGCGCCAGCTGCCAGCATTTCCTGACTGATCGTCGCGAAATTGCTCATATCCGGGCCGTGCAGGATGGCGCAATCAAGGCGGGCCGGTTCAAGCGGATTTTGCCCGCCTGTTGCACACAGGGTTTTGCCCATAAAGCAAATCGGTGCGATGCGATAAAACAGGCCAAGTTCGCCAATGGTGTCTGCCAGATAGATATCGGTTCCCGGCGTGATTTCATGGCCACGGCTACGGCGCGCGACCTGAAGTCCTTGGGCGATCAGCTCCGATTCAATGTCATCGGCACGATTGGGGTGGCGCGGAACAATCAGGGTCAAAAGGCCCTTGTGATCAGGCGCCAGTTTACGGTGGATGTTTCCGGCAATGCGTTCTTCACCCTCAAAGGTGCTTGATGCCAACCAGACCGGGCGTTCGCCAATTTGACTGCGTAATTTGGCAAGCTCTGCATCATCAGCGGGCAGCGGCGGGGCTGCAAATTTCAGATTGCCGACGGTTTTGACATCATCAGCGCCCAGGCTTTTAAAGCGGTCCAGTTCTTCATCGGTTTGGGTCAGAACAAGATCAAAAGCACTGATCACCGGGCGAATGAAGGATGGATAGCGTGAATAGCCCTTAAAGCTTTTTTCCGAAATCCGACCGTTCAGAAGGGCCAGCTTTACGCCTGCCTTTTGCGCCTTGGTCAGGATGTTGGGCCAAAGATCGCTTTCAAACCAAAGCGCTGCATCGGGTTTCCAGTGATGCAAAAACCGCGCAACACAGACTTGTCGGTCAATCGGAATGAACTGATGAATGACCCCTTTTGGCAGGCGGGCATGCATCAATTCAGCCGATGTCACAGTCCCGGTGGTGACCAGGATCGATACAGTCGGATAGCGCTTGCGAAGGGCATCAATCACCGGAAGGGCGGATAGAGATTCACCTACACTCGCCCCGTGGATCCAGACAAGGCTTCCCTTTGGGCGCACGGCACTTGGATGGCCAAAGCGTTCGCCGATCCGCCCAGCATCTTCCTTGCCGCGTTTTTTACGGCGATTAAGATAAAGATGAAGAACCGGGCCGAGCAGGCGGGTCGCCGCGCGATAGGCGTAAAACAGGCTCATTTGCCAGTTTCCCCCGCCGCAGCCATTGCTGAACGCTTCTGTTTGGGCAATTCATCCGGTCCGGCCGGCGGAATGGTTTCCAATCCAAGGGCGCTGTCGGTTTCCTGCGTCAGACGGGTCAGGGCATCTTCAAGCTCAAGACGTTTGGCTTCAAGGCCTGCTTCATCAAGTTTGCGTTCAACAATGACCGGCTCGCCCCAATGAAATACACCACGTGCAAATGGCAGCGGCAGCGGCAGAACAAAACGATCCCAGCTGCGGAACACCTTGCGGCTGGCTGCGGAATAGGTCAGCGGAAAGATCGGCACACCGGCCATGCGGGCCGCCTGAATAACGCCATCAGATGCGCGCATGCGCGGACCACGCGGGCCATCCGGGGTCATGCCGACCACTTCACCGGATTTCAGCGATTTAAGGATTTGACGCAGGGCCGCTGCACCGCCCTTATCAACGCCGGTCGAACCGGCGATGGTTTCAATGCCGAAATGGGCCACGGTGCGCGAAATGATTTCGCCATCACGGTGCGATGAAATCAGCATCTTGAACGGACGATCACCACCAACTGCACGCCAGGTATAGGGCATCATCAAAAGACGCTGATGCCAAAAGGCGACAATAAATGGTTTGCCGTCTTCCAGATACTGGCTGGGCAAGTCCCCACCTTCGGTGCGCCAGCGCCCGGTATGGCGCACAATGCGCACATAAGCCGCCGCGATCGCGCACAATGTGCTGCGCATGGTGTCGCTTTTAATGATCCGTTTATGCCACTGCACGCCCGATAATCCCGAAATTGCCCGGATCAGTTTCCGTTTTCTTCAGAAAATTGCAAGTTATAGAGGTTCGCATAAGCCCCTCCAAGTGCAAGCAATTCTTCGTGCTTGCCTTGCTCTGTCACGCGGCCATTGGCAATCACACAGATTTTGTCTGCATCAACGATGGTCGACAGACGGTGTGCAATCACAAGCGTCGTGCGCCCCTTCATCAGTTCGGTCAGGGCACCCTGAATATGGCGTTCTGATTCCGTATCAAGGGCAGATGTTGCTTCATCAAGCAGCAGGATCGGCGCGTTCTTAAGCATCGCGCGGGCAATCGCAATACGTTGACGCTGACCACCGGAGAGCTTCACGCCATGTTCGCCAACGATGGTGTCATAGCCATGTTCAAGCTGGCCAATGAACTCATGCGCGGCAGCATTGCGTGCGGCTTCTTCGATCTCGGCATCCGTTGCACCGGCCCGGCCATAGGCGATGTTGGCGCGCACCGTGTCGTCAAACAGGGTGATTTCCTGACTAACTAGGGCAGTAGCCTTGCGCAGGCTATCAAGTGTGACGTTACGGATATCCTGCCCGTCAATCGTGATCGCACCGCTATCAATGTCATAGAAGCGCGGGATCAGGTTCAGGATCGTTGATTTACCTGCACCCGACGGGCCGACAAGGGCCACAGTTTCACCGGCAGAAATATCAAGGTCGATATCGCGAAGGGCGGTGATTTCCGGGCTATAGGAAAAGGCAACATTGTTAAAGTTGACGTTGCCACCTTTGACAGCGAGTTCGGTTGCGTCTGGCGCGTCCTTGATTTCCGGTTCGATGTCCAAAACCGTGAATACACGCTGGGAAGACGCAAGACCCTGTTGAAGAGTGATGTTGATGTTTGCCAGACGCTTTACGGGCTCATACGCCAGAAGGAGTGCCGTGATAAAGGCAAAGAAGCTGCCCGGATCACTTGCGCCGTCAATCACGCGGCTGCCGCCATAAATGATGATGGCCGTAATTGCAGCGCCACCCAATGTTTCCATGATGGGGGACGATCGGGCACTGACGGTTTGTGCCTTGAAGCTCAGCTTGAAGACCGTTTCAACAATCCGCCCCATGCGGGAGCATTCATATGGCTCCATGCCATAGGCTTTGACGTGGCGAATGCCTTGGAAAGTCTGCTCAAGCAGCGTTGCGAATTCGCCAATCTGCTGCTGCGTGTTCGCTGATACCTTGCGCATGCGTTTGCCAAGGCGCGCAATCGGATAGATGGCAGCCGGGAATACGGTAAAGGCGATGATCGCAAGCAGCCAATCTTTGTAGAACATCACGCCAATCAGCACGGCAGCCGTCAGAAGGTCTTTGCCAAACCCGGTCAGGGAGTTTGAAACCGCGGCACGCATTGCAGTGATGTCGTTTGTAAAGCGGGTGATCAGTTTACCGGTATTGGTGCTATGGAAGAAGCCGATATCAAGCCGGATCACGTGTTCGTAAAGGCGGTTCTGAATGTCGGCGAGGATACGACCACCGACATAGCTCATCAAAACGGTCTGGCCATAGTTTGCAAAGCCCTTAAGCGCGAAAGAGCCAAGAACCGCAGCGCCAACGGGAACAAGCATGTCTTCACGTTTGTTGATGAAGACATCATTGATGATCGGGTCCATCAACAATGCATACAAACCCGTCGCACCAGCCATTAGGGCCATGCACATCAAAGCAAGTAAGATTTTGCCAAAATAAGGCGCAACCGCATCCTGGACGATACGCTTGACCAATGGCCAGGTAGCCCAATGTTCTGCAGTATGATCCAACGAATTCTTTGGCAATGATCTGATCCCGGCCTTCTTTGCCATTTCCAGATTGTATCGAACTGATACTATCTATATGGATACGGCATCATAATAAGATTTAAAGATACGCGCTGTTGCTAGCACGCTCGGACATGGGCGGCAAGCAACTGACGACGTTTCACGGACACAAAAATGGTCTGCGTCTCAGCAGATTGCCAACTGCGACATATAAGACAAAATAATGAACGAGCAACTGCACGCACTTGTCGAACATACAATAGCCCAGGGCGTTGGCGCGCGCGTCTTTGCGCTGCGTTGGGAAAATCGACGTATCTGGGTAAAGCAGGCCGTTCCGGCAAAGCAGAAAGTCTGGCATCGCCTGCAAAGATTTGCGGCCAACATTACCGGTATTCCAATGCTGCGCCCAACCGTTTCGCCGGGCGGCAAGGCAGGGCTTGAAAGCGAAGCAGCCGTGCTTCGGAAACTCAGCGCATTGGGTATTCTTGTTCCAGACCTGATTGATGTCGGTGAGAACTGGATCGCGATTGGCGATAATGGCGGTATCCTGCAGACCCAAATTGACGAAGACCTTCATAAGGGTGACGAAGGTGCGGTGAAAAGCCGCTTGATCGATGCGGGTGCCGCGCTGGCCGGTTTGCACGCATCGGGATTGGCGCATGGCGCGCCGCTTCTGCGAAACATGACGATCCGTGATGACGGGAAGATCGGCTTTATCGATTTTGAAGAAGACCCCAATGCGCGGATGCCGATTGTTGATGCGCAGGCGCGTGACATTCTTCTATTTGTCTTTTCGATCCAGCGTGAGTTCAAGAAACGCCCGGAACTCTTACGTGCAGGCTGGCAGGCATATGTTGCAGCGGCTGGCAACAATGCGCCGCAGCTTGTGCCATTGCGCAAGGTCATCCGCCTGTTGCGCCCGGTTTACCTCATCCTGCGGCCGTTCCGCCGCTGGCTTGGTACTGACGCACTAAATGGCCTTTGGGCCTATCGCACGCTGCGCAAAAGTCTGTATCAGGCCTAATGCGGAAGTCTAGCCAACCTGCTTCATTGCGCAGGTTGGCCAACTGGTGCGGTCAGGGCGTCATCACTTTCAGCCCCATCATTTCTTTTCGGCTTTCCATTGGCGAGCTTTGCCGCGCGTGCGGCGTCGTCGACAGAAATACGGATTGCCTCAATCCCGTCAAACCCGCCGGAAAACGGTGCCAGATTGTGCAGGAACTGGTTGGCGGAATTGCGCCAGCTATATTGTTCGGCCAAGGCACGGGCATCTTCGCTTTTAAGCTCAAGCGCTGCCATTGCCGCTTCGCGAAGATCGGCATCAATTGCGCCGGCCTTTGTATCGCACACAATATCAGCCGGTCCCTGAACCGGGAAGACAGCAACCGGGGTACCCGATGCCAAGGCTTCAAGGATCACAAGGCCAAAAGTGTCTGTCTTGCTTGGGAAGACGAATACATCGGCTGCTGCAAAGGCAGTAGCGAGTTCTTCGCCAATCTTTTTACCCAGGAACTGGGCATTTGGATATTTGCCTTTAAGCTCGGCCAATTGCGGACCATCGCCGACCACGAACTTTGTGCCGGGCAAATCAAGATCAAGGAAATGGCCGATATTCTTTTCAACCGCGACCCGGCCAACAAACAGCCAGTGCGGTTTTGGAAAGTCGCCAAAGCTTGCCTCCGGGCGCGGCCGGAACAGATCAAGATCCACACCGCGTGACCAGATATGCAAATTGCCAAAGCCCCAATCGGAAAGCTCTTGGCGGAGTGTTTCCGTTGCGACCATGACCGATTGCGACTTGCCGTGGAAATGCTTCATGCCGCGATACAGGATCGAAAGCGGCAGGCGCCAGCGCGCATGGATATATTCCGGGAACCGCGTGTGATAGGCGGTTGAAAACGGAATGCCACGTTTCAGGCAATAGGCGCGCGCAGCCTGACCCAAAGGCCCCTCGGTCGAGATGTGGATCGCAACCGGATGCAGGGCCTCGATCATTTTGGCCATTTTGCGTTTGGCAAACAGGGCCAGCCGGATTTCCGGATAGGTCGGGCAGGGGATGGTTTTAAACTGATCGGGCGAGATGACATGAACGTCATGTCCCATCTCGCCCAGCTCGCCGCGTACGGTTTCAAGGGTACGGACAACACCGTTGACCTGCGGATACCAGGCATCGGTTACGATCAGTATTTTCATGCAGTCTTCCCAATCGGTGCATCATTGCGCTTTTTCGAAGCATTTGATGCAGAGGCGCCTGTGTTGTGCGCGATACGGAACATGGAAATCAATTTGCCAAGACCAAGCGACGGGGCACTTGCCGCGTCACGACCGGCACTGGAATGGGTCATGGCCATCTGGCGCATTTCCGCCCAATGGAGCAGCTCAAGCTTGCCATCCATGTCTTCGACAAGGGCAGTACAGCTTTCAACCCAGTCACCATCATTGCAATAAAGCACATCACCAATCATGCGCTTTTCGGCATGGTGGATGTGACCGCAAACAACACCATCCACCTTGCGTTTGGCGGCTTCGTGCGCGACGGCATTTTCAAAATTGCAGATGAACTGAACCGCGTTTTTCACCCGGTTTTTAAGATAGGCCGAAAGCGACCAATACCCGTAACCGAGACGTCGGCGAATGCCGTTATAGTACCGGTTTAGCGTAATCGCGAGGTTGTAGGCCGTATCGCCAAGATAGGCCAGCCACTTGGCATATTTGACGACCCCGTCAAATTCATCGCCATGAATGACCAAAAGGCGCTTGCCATCTGCCGTTTCGTGGATGTCATTCATTTTGACTTCCACATGGGCAAAGGTCATCTCGACAAATTCGCGGGCAAATTCATCATGGTTGCCGGGGATAAAGATGACTTTGGCGCCATTCTTGGCCTTGTCCATGATTGTCGTGATAACAGCATGATGACTTTCCGGCCAATGCCAGCTTTTCTTGAGCCGCCATCCATCGATGATGTCACCGACCAGATAATAGGTGTCTGCTGTTACTTCATTGAGGAAATCCAAAAGAAGATCTGCCTGACATCCACGTGTTCCCAGATGGACGTCTGAAATCCAGACCGTGCGGTAATGCGGTTGCAGCGTCATCGCTGTCATTGCCGCTCCTCCGTATCCTGCCAAAAGGATGGCTGGAACCCGACGGTTATTGGTGCCGGATGCTGTCCCCAACCAGTATCCGTTTAAAATAAAACGTGCGATTATATAACCCGTTCACAGAAATTTCGCGGTTCTGTAAAGCAACTGTTACATGTTTTCTTTCATATGATAGAGCGCATGAATAATTTATTTCCGTTTTATTTCGGAACTTTGTTTAAATGACCCATACCGATGTGACTGTGATCTTTAATCCGCGCGCGGGGGGCAACAAACAGCGGTTTTTGTCCAAAATTCTGCAACATGCCGGAACCAGGGTGGAGTTGTTACAAACCACCCATCCCGGTCATGCCCGCGAACTGGCGCGCAAAGTGCGTGCTCATCAGCGCCTGTTTGTCGCCGGTGGGGACGGGTCGCTTAATGAGGCGCTTAACGGATTGCTTGATGCCCAGATCGACGGGCACGAAGTCCCGCCATTGGGGATTATCCCGCTTGGCACGGCAAATGTCCTTGCAGTCGAAGTCGGGCTTGAGATCAAGGCACGCGCGATTGCCGACTATATCAACAATCCCGGTATGGTCTGGGTGCGGCCGGGACTGGTGAATGGTCGGGCGTTCTTCCTGATGGTCGGAATGGGGGCGGATGCCGATACGGTTGCCAATGTATCCTTGCGTCTGAAGCGCATGATCGGCAAGGGCGCCTACGTTCTTGAAGGGTTGCGCAACATCCTGTTTCCATGCCACCGTGATTTCGAGGTCAATATCGGCCGGGAAAACTATCGGGTTGCCGGGGTGGTTGCGACCCATGCCAAGCATTATGGCGGGGCATTCGTGATTTCGCCTGACGCAAAACTGACATCCAATATGCTCGACGTTGTTTTGATGCCCGGAAACAGTATCGGTGCGTTGTCGCGCTATGGATTGGCATTGACGTTAAATCGCCTGCATGCGCAAAGCGATGTCTCGGTCGTCAGTACCGAACGACTGACCATCACAAGCCATTGTGGCCCGGCACCGCTTCAGATTGATGGCGAAAGTGCCGGAAAACTACCTTGTGAAATCAGCCTGTCACCCTATCCGGTGCGTCTGATGGTGCCGCATGCTTATGCCGCCCATTGCAATGGCGCCGATGCCGGCCAAGACGACAGCAACAAACCATTATTGCAGCTGACCGCCGAATAGCCATCCCGCCGATATCGCATTGGCAATATCGGCGGGAGTTTGTCTGAAATAGTTAGTTTGAGACGATCGCCATACACTCGGCAAAGCATGTCAGGAAAGTCTTGGCATCATCCATATCAAAGGTGATTGGTGGCTTGATCTTGATCACGTTATCAAGCGGGCCATCGGTCGAAAGCAGGATGTTACGATCCTTCATCAGATTGACGATCTGACCGGCTTCTGAGGTTGCCGGTTCAAGCGTGACTTTATCTTCAACCAGCTCAATGCCGATAAACAGCCCAACACCACGGACTTCACCAATCAGGTCAAACTTCGGTGCCATGGCACGCAGTTCATCCATCATGTAATCGCCAACCAGTTTGGCATTGGATTGCAGGCGTTCATCCCGAATGACATGAAGCACCTCGCGACCAATCGCGCAGGAAACCGGGTTGCCGCCAAAGGTGTTGAAATATTCCATGCCGGTATGAAACGCGTTGGCAACTTCTCGCGTGGTAATCACTGCGCCTAATGGGTGACCATTGCCGATCGGTTTGCCCAGCGTTACAATATCGGGCACCACATCTTGCAATTCAAAGCCCCACATGTGACTGCCGACACGGCCAAAGCCAACCTGAACCTCATCAGCGATGCAAAGCCCGCCAGCTGCGCGCACAGCATCGTAAACCTTGGTCAGATAGCCATCCGGCAAAACAACCTGCCCACCACATCCCAAAACGGACTCTGCGATGAAAGCGGCAGGCGGGCGGCCTTCGGCCTCAAACGCACGGAGCTGCTCAATGGCAAGGTCTGCATATTTTGATCCGCATGCTGGATCACTTGATTTGATCGGTCCACGGAAGCCATCCGGCATCGGACAGATTTTGACATGATCCGGGCAGCCTTTGCCGCCCTTGCGATTGAACTTATAGGGGCTGAGGTCGATAAGCGACGTCAGGTTGCCGTGATAAGCATGATCGACAATTAACATCTCCCGACGCCCGCTATAGGCCTGCGCCAGCCGAAGGGCCAGATCATTGGCTTCACTGCCGGAATTGACAAAGAAGCAAACCGAAAGCGGATCTGGGAAGGTCGCCAGAAGTTCATTGGCGTAATTGACGATATTGTCGTGCAGGTAGCGTGTGTTTGTGTTGAGTTCTATTGCCTGCTTGGCCGCTGCTGATACCACACGCGGATGGGAATGACCGATATGGCAAACATTATTGACCATATCGAGGTACTTTTCCCCTCTTTCAGTAAACAGATACTGCCCTTCACCCCGCACCATCTTAAGCGGCTTTTTATAAGACAGGCTAAGGTTCGGGCTGAGATGCCGGGTCCGTTCTGATCGGATTTGCACGGGTGCGCGTTCGACAATGTCCTGACAATCAATCGCCATGCCCAGCATCAGGTTGGGGTTGGGGCAGATGCTGCTCCAGACATTGGCTTCGCTTGGTGCGGCAACACCGCAGATATCTGCGCCCATTCCGACAAGATCGGTCATGATCTGGAAATGCAGGTGCGGTGCCCAGTTACCATTTTCCGGATAGGGGCCGACATACCCCACCAGTTCACCCTTTTTGATGGCCTTGCCAACCGGGCTTAGCGGCAAGGACGTGCGGCTGAGATGCCCATATTTGGTATAGAATTTCTGCCCATCGTCCGTCTCATGGCCAAGGATAATGATCGGGCCATAATCAAAGTCGCGCGCATTATCGTTTGATATGACCACCGTGCCATCAAGCGGTGCATAGATCGGCGTTTGATCGGCCACAAACAGATCAATGCCAAGATGCAGGTTGCGCCATTCGCCCTTGGTCGCAGTTTCAAAGAACGGACCTTGGTAAACCTTGCGGTTTTCCAGATATTTGCCAACACCGATTTCGGCCCCGGCTTCGGTCATGGCACTGAAAATCGCATCGGTGACAAGACCAGCTTCGCGAAGCTTTCCATCCTGATCCAGTGACAGGCCGTTCAGGTCAACCACATGCAGGTTTTCTGGTATCATGGGCATGTCCAAAACCGGACCAATGGCGTGCGCGTTTGCGGTCAACCAATTCACCAGCTTGCGCGAACCGGGGCAGGGCTCCATGCCGCATGCATCACGGAAGCGGTACTGGATGATGGTGGAATTAAACGCCTCCATCCGGTTCAGAAGATCGGTAACACCCTTCTGACTGATCAGAAGATAGTCATTTTCCGGTTCGCGGGCATATTGCTGGGCTGCCATGCACGCACTTTGTGCCAGGCGGCAACGGATCAGGTCATAAAGAATATCAACCTCATCCTCGTGCAACGGATTGGCGCGGTGATAGGCCGTGATGACATCAATGGCGCGTGCAACAGGATCGGGCTGAACCATCATCACATAGGCCAGTGCCACAGCCAGATTGCAGATGCGATGGGTGGCAATGAAATCACCAAAATCGATCAAGCCATTGATGATCAGGTTTTCATCGACCAAGAGGTTGTAGTCATTGGCATCGTTGTGAATGACCTGCCGTGGGGTGCGGTCAAGACGCGGTGCAATGTCCGTTTCAAAATGATCAAGGATACTGGTGACTTGGGCGCGAAGGGTGTCATCCGTGATCATCGCGGCGAATTCACGATGTTGGGGCGTTTGGACGATGTCCCACAGAAATTCGCGGTGGGCAGCAGCATGGTCGAAACCAACCATGGTGTGATCCAATTGACCCAGAAGTGTTCCGATCTGGGCAAAATCAAGATCGTGATCGTCACGCGCTTTGGCCCAAACGGTGCCATTAATCCAGCTCAGCACACGCAAATAGCGGATGTTGCCAATCGGGTCCGTCATGGCCGTGGTGGTTTCGCCATTCTTGGCGGGGATCATGGCGGGCACCGGGAAATCACCCGATTGTGCGATATGGCCCAGAACGGCATCCTGGGCCGCCAACCAGCTTGCATCCGCATTAGTATCGTGGATTTTGAAGACGAAATGTGATCCGTTCTCAGCCTGCATGTGGAAATTCTGATCGCGTTCACCGGGCAGCTTGCTGGCAATGGCGGTGATGCCGTAATGCTGGGCGAAAAGGTCACTGGCCTGCTGCTGGCTAAAGCTGTGGAAGTCGTTTTGGGGCATTGTCTGGCACTCGTTGCGGTGAAGTCTGATGCCAGTTTAGTTTTGTGATTTGGCCAATACTTTCGCCATTATGGCCAAAGATTGGATTTTATGGTGCATGCTGATAATCTGCGGCGATGTGATCAGCGGGGATTTCGATGCGCCATCTTGATGATACCGATCAGAAAATTTTGCAGGTTCTGCGTGCCGATGGCCGCGAGAGCCTCAAGGGCATTGCTGCCAAAACCGGACTTGCCCGTTCCACCATCCGATATCGGTTGGAAAAGCTTGAAGCGGATCGTGTCATCACCGGATACGAGGTTAAAATCAATCCCGGGTCTGAGGCCGGGTTGTCGGCCTTTTTGTTCGTGCGGCTAAAACACACGCCTGCCCATGACGTGGTGAAACATCTGTCGGGCTATTCCGAGGTGCGTGGCTGTTTTTCCCTCGCCGGTGATCCTGACATGATTGTTGAAGTTCGGGTGGATAATGCCGAGCGGCTTAATGCGTTGCGTGATGCGGTCGCGTTGTTGCCAGCCTGTCTGGAAGTCAAAACATCCATCGTGCTCAAAAAGGAAATCTAAAAAAGCAAAACCCCCGGCAGATGTTGTTTGCCGGGGGGCTGTTGGGCAAAGCTGTGCTCGTTGGGCCTTTGATTAGGCCGCGCGCACCGTTGCGATAAAGGCATCGACTTCCTTGCCAAGTTGGCTGGCCGATTGGGCCAGTTCCCGTGCGCTGGTCAGAACCTGTTCGGCGGCGGCACCACCTTCGTTGGCCGCTGTGTTGACCTCAATGATCGCATTGGAAACTTCGCTGGTGCCAGCGGCAGCCTGGGCAATGTTTCGCGCGATTTCACCGGTGGTGGCGTCTTGTTGTTCAACTGCCGACGAGATCGCGGCAGAGGTCTGATGGCTTTGGGAAATCACCCCGCTGATTTCCGAGACAGCAGTGACCATCGATTGGGTGACGGCCTGAATTTTGTCGATTTGGCTGGTGATGCTGTCTGTTGCGTTTGCCGTTTGCGTGGCAAGGTTTTTGACCTCTGAGGCAACTACGGCAAATCCTTTACCAGCTTCGCCCGCGCGTGCGGCCTCAATCGTCGCGTTCAGGGCCAAAAGATTGGTCTGCTCGGCGATTTCCTGGATCAGTCCGACAATCGTGCCAATTTCCTCGACCGAGGCTGCCAATCCTTCGGCCGTTTCACGTGTGGCATCAGCATTGCGTACGGCATTGTCGGTGATTTCACCTGCTGTTCGAACCTGCATCCCAATTTCGCGGACCGATGCCGCCATTTCCTCGCAGGCGGTGGCGACGGTTTCGACATTCGCACTGGCTTGGGTGGCCGCGGCTGAAACGGTGCCAGACTGACTGTTGGTTTCCTCAAGTGTCGCGGTCAGGGTTTGCGCCGCGGCTTCAAGTTCGCTTGCGGCGGCAGCAACCACACGCACGATGGATCCGACCGAGCTTTCAAACTGATCGGCAAGGGCATTCATGTTGCGTCGTTTCTCCTCGGCCGCACGTTGCTCTGCATGTTTGGCGGCTTCTTCCATCTCCTGATTGCGGATCATGTTTTGTTTGAACACTTCGGTCGTTTCGGCAATGTCGCCAATCTCGTCACGACGGCCGGTGCCAAACACTTCGGTGGCTAGATTGCCGGATGCCAGATCCCCAAGATTTCTGACGATTTTGTTGATCGGACCGGTGATGGAACGGGCAAATAAAAGACCCGCAGCGACACCAACACCAACCACCACCAAAACGACGATCAGCGTATGAAGCATCGCATCCTTGACCGGCGCCATGGCTTCGTCCTTGTCAACTTCGCCTATGACGGCCCATTTGGTGCCAAGAAATTCAAGCGGGCTATAGGCGGAAATGACCGGGATGCCGCGATAATCCATGATTTCAAGAACGCCATTCTGGCCTTCAAGCGCGCGGTTTGCGGTGTCAGGGGTTACCTGGGTTTTAAGGACTGTGGACTCTTCGGAAAACCTCGATGCGCTGCGCATCAAAAGGTCCTTGCCAACGATATAGGTTTCACCGGTTTCACCCATGCCAGCCGATACACGCATCACCTGATTGATACGATCAATCGGCATTTGGAAGGCCAGAACACCTTCCGCCTTGCCGTCATCGCCCATGATCGGGGTGGCAATGAAACTTGCCGGGGCATCATAGCTTGGCGCATAGGGATTGAAGTCGTGGAAGGTCAATTTGTTGTCATCGGCATTGCCATTCTGTTTGGCTTTGTTCATCGCGCCGCGAAAGGCGTTGCCAAGGTCAGTCTTGGACCATGGGCCAGCGACGAAGTCGGTGGCAAAATCCTGTTCCTTAAACACGCTGTAAACAAGCTTACCGTCCGCCGAAAACAGGAAGATATCGTAATAGCCCCTTTGTTCGAGGACTTGGCGAAAATAGGGGTGGTAAGTTCGGTGCGCCGCGCTCCATGCAGAACCGTCACCGGCATCGAGCAGGAGGTGCTTCTCCCCAAGCGAGTTGGGGTTGTCATCGATATATCGTTGTTTGAGGATGTTGGTTTGATTTGTACCAAGCTCCTTCCAGCCAGATTTGAAATCGGTAAGGGCTTTGTGTGTAAAGGGGCTGGCGGCCAATAGGGTCAGGTCTTCGCGGATTGATGTCAGATAATCGGAAAGTGCGGTTTCACGTGCTTCGGTTAAAGCAAGAAGCTTCTCTTCGACGGAATGCTTTTGGGTTTGCCAAGCCTGCAAGCTAAGTGCGCCGCCAATTGCAGTGGCAGCCAATAGAACAAGCAAAGCCAATATTGCTGGTAATTTAAAAGCGATCCGAAACACCGGAACCTCCCTATCTGACGGCTTTGCCCGGAAAGTCCGCGCGTGAATTGGCGCGTTAATTCACTTCACCGGACAGTGTGCATTGCTGTCACCGCCAGAATTTGGATGGCTCCCACTTATTATTTTTATTCCTTAATATAAGGGGCTGGATTTCGGGTATTACAAGTAATGATTGTATTAATTTTGTTCCTCATGACTGTTTTTTTGAGACATTCATACGCTGAATCATCAGCTTAGACATCTGAGGAAATCACATCACATACCAACCATGTTTCGTCTTCGTAAGGACAGGCAAAATTGAAAACAAGCTCTTTTGTATAGTATGAGTATATACTTTAAGTTAATATAAGAATGTGTTGATAAGAAAGGATATTAGCCCTTTTAAGCATGGTCATGGCTCCCCATATCTATACTATAGAGCACATCAGCTAAGTGGCTTGTCTGTATCAAGATTGTGATTTTCGTGACAGCAAATTGCTTTCGAGGTCGGTTTTATGCTGATCAGTTTGCCCGGATTGTTTCCGAGCAATGCTTCGCAAGGAGCTCTGTTGGCGTCTGGTCATGTTTTACGACCGGACTTGGGGTGCTATGGAGTTGTGTATCATGATGGTTGCAAAGAACGTCGTTCAAGGAAGCGGCTTTGCGCTTAATTTTCGTGTCCGCACAAAAATACTGTTGGGGTTTGCTGCAGTCTTGACCGTTTTGATCGCAGCCCTTGGATTTGCCTATTATAGTTTTGTCAAAGTTTCACATGATGTGGATGAATATGCCATCCATGTGGAAGAGGCATCACTGGTTGCACAAATTGAGAGCCGGTTCTTGCGCTTTAGCGCACATGCCAGAGAATTTGCAAACACAGCACGGCAAGAAGAAGCAGAACAGGTTTTCATTCTAGCCAAAGAAATTGAACCTCTTTTGGTAAAGGCAGAGGAACGGTTTCTTGCTGATGCGCACCGTGCCAAAGTTCGGCATATGGCCGAGGCGTTTAACGCATATATGACGAGCTTTGTTTCGGCCAAGGAGCTCTCTGATCGTTATCACAGCGTGATCCTGGAAAGGTTGGAGCCAGATGGGATCAAGGTTGTCGCTGATCTTGATGAGATCGTGCGCCATGCAGAAGAACGCAGAGACTTCGATACCCTCAAAAAGGCTGTCGCCGCACGCGAACATGCGCTTCTTGCGCGGCTATACAGCAATATTCTGATTGGTCGTCAGGACGACAGCTTTGGGGACAAGACAGCAGACGAGTTTAAAAAGCTTGAGGCTATCTTGGGGGATCTGCGCCCTTTGATGTCTGATGACCAGGACAAGAGCATTCTTGATGATGCGGTGCTGGTCTTTAAAGACTATCGCGAGGTGTTTTCGGCAATCCGTGCCGATGAACTGGCAATCGAAGAAACCATAAATGGGTCAATGAAGCGTGCGGGCGAAGATATTACTGCCGACGCAGAAGCCTTGCGGGCTGAACTCACACTGATCGAGCATGGCATATTTGAAAAGGTCATTGATGAGATCATCTTGGCTGAAACGGAAATTTTGATCGCCTCTTTGGCCGGGGGCGGGATTGGAATGTTGATTGCGTGGGGATTGGGTAACCGTTTGTCCGGACCAATTGTCGCGATATCGGCTGTTATGCGAAAGCTTGCCGATCATGATCTTAGCGTTGATGTTCCGGGGCGAAATCGCAAAGATGAGATCGGCGAGATGGCGTCTGCCGTTGAGGTGTTTAAGGCAAATGCCATTCGTAATGACGAGCTTGAGGCCGAAGCACGCTTGCAAGAACAAAGGGCCAAGGATGCCCAGCGGGATTTCATGAATCAGACAGCTGACAGTTTTAATGAGAATGTCGGCAAGATTATTGAAGCTGTGGCCGCAGCAGCGGTTGAGTTGCAGGCGACGGCGAATGGCATGTCACAGATGGCGCAGGCTGCATCTGAACAAACAACAGCAGTGGCCTCGGCAACAGAACAAGCCAGCGGCAATGTCCATTCCGTGGCCTCGGCTACCGAAGAGCTCAACAGTTCAATCGAAGAGATCAACCGACAAGTTCTGTTCTCGACCGAAGTCGCGAAAAAGGCGGTCGAACAGGCGCGGGACAGTTTTGTCAGCATGCAGGAGTTGATCGAATCATCGAACAATATTGATCATGTTCTCAAACTGATTGCAGATATTTCGGATCAAACCAACATGCTGGCGCTTAATGCAACGATTGAAGCATCCCGTGCCGGTGCCGCCGGAGCCGGGTTTGCAGTTGTTGCCAATGAGGTAAAAAACCTCTCGGCCCAAACGGCAAAGGCCACCAGCGAAATCCGGGCACAAGTCGATCATGTGCAGCAACGAACCGGCGCGGCCGCAGCACAGATCGAAAACATCAGCAAAACAATCCATCAAATGGAAGGCATTGTCGCGGCGATCTCATCAGCCGTCGAAGAACAATCTGCTGCGACCCGGGAAATTGCCTTCAATATTGAGCAGGCGGCTACCGGAACGACTGTTGTCAGTTCCAACATCGTCACGGTTTCAAATGCCGTCAATGAGGCGGGAACGGCGTCAAACGATGTTCTAAGCGCGGTGGGAACACTTTCGGAAAATTTCACCACGCTAAAGGGGGCTACTGACAGTTTTGTCAGCCAAATCCGCGTAGCGTGATCGGTCTCAGAAACAAGAAAAGACGCCCGGTTTATCAAAACCGGGCGTCTTTGAATCTCAGGCATTCCTGATCTGGCGGTGTTACTGCCCGGCCAGTGTCAGGCCATCAATGCGAATGGTTGGTGCGTTCGTACCATATTTGAAGGTCAGGTCATTGGCCGGAACGGCCGTTTTGAACATGTCCTTTAAATTGCCCGCCACGGTGATTTCCGAAACCGGATAGGCAAGCTCGCCATTTTCAATCCAGTATCCCGACGCACCGCGCGAATAATCACCGGTGACGCCATTCACACTGCTGCCGATCATTTCGGTGATATAGAGGCCCGATTTGATATCCTTGATCATGTCTTCGGGCGAAATGGTGCCCGGTTCCATGTAAAGGTTGGTGGTCGATGGACCCGGCAGGCTTCCGGCACCACGCGATGCGTTGCCGGTTGATTTCAGACCCAGTTGACGGGCCGAACGCAGATCCATGATCCAGGTTTTCAAAACGCCGTTTTCAATCAGATAGCGCTTTTCATTGGCGACACCTTCGGCATCAAACGGTTTGGAACGAAGCCCGCGTTTGCGGTGCGGATCATCAACAATATTGATATGCGGGGCAAAGATTTCCTTGCCCATCGCATCGATCAGGAAGCTTGTCCCGCGCGCAATACCCGATCCGTTGATCGCACCGGAAAGATGACCAACAAGGGATGCGGAAACGCGCGGATCGTAAATCACCGGAACTTGCGTGCTTTTGACTTTGCGCGGGTTCAGGCGGCGCAGCGTTTTTTCTGCGGCCTTTTTGCCGATATCAACCGGATCGCGCAGGTCGGTCGAAAAGACCGCACTGTCGTAATCATAGTCGCGCTCCATTGCCGTGCCGGTACCGGCCAGAACCGAAACCGAAATGTGGCTTCCGGACCCGGCATAGGAATTGGCAAAACCATTGGTCGCGGCAAGCGTGATCTGATGGCGGCCCCAACCCGCTTCCGACCCCTCGGAATTGGTGATGCCTTCGACAGAGCGTGCAGCTTCTTCACATGCACTGGCCCATTCGATCAGTTTGTCTTGATCAACTTCGCCCGGTTCGCACAGTTCAAGCGCTTCGACGTTAAATGTTTCGGCCAGTTCGGACGGATCAGCAATGCCGCAATAGGGATCTTCGGGCGCGTTTTTCGCCATGGCGACGGCACGTTCGACCAACTCGTTAAGGGCAGCGTCACTGGTATCAGATGATGAAACAACCGCCTGTTGCTTGCCGATCAGAACGCGCAGGCCAAGATCGGCCCCTTCGGAACGTTCAAGCTTTTCCATTTTGCCAAGACGCTGGGCAACCGAAAGCGATGTACCTTCGACATAGACGGCATCTGCGTCATCCGCACCAGCCTTTTTCGCACGTGCCAGCAGATCATTGATGCGATCAAGTGTCATGTCGGTCTTGGGCATGGAAGCTCCCTTTTCTCGGAATTGTTTATCCTTACGTTATAGGCAGGTGTGGCCGGTTTCGCAAAGGGTGCAAACGATCCGAAAACACAAAAAGCCGCGCGGGCGCCTGCCGCGCGGCTTTTAAGTTTTTTGTGACGACCGGATCAGCCGACCAGCGGGATCCAGATTTCAACAAACCCGCTGCCGGTTTCCGGATTGAAGTCCGGGCTATAGCGTTCGAAATCCGGGGCTGGCGCGACGCTATGCCCTGATTCCGGAAGCCATTTGTTCCAGATGGTGTAACAGGTAGCCCGAATGCCCGAAATATGTTCCTCGTGGCGGAAGACGGCATATTTGCCAGCCCGCAGTTTTACGGTTTTAAACTCCGGTGGCAGGTCAGCTGAGGAGGTAATGGCGACAGCACACATATAGTCAAAGCTGCCTTCATTATCGCCGTTGCAACAAACACCATAGGTTTCTTCGCCGATCTGTCCGGGAATCTCGCCGATATATGGAATGAAACGTTGCCAAAGGGCAGGGATTGATGAATTGGTTTCAAAGGTGAAGCGTGCTGAAAGTCCGGCAACGTCGAGCGCATCATGGGTTTCGATGCGCGGTGCTTTAAGATCAATGATCAGATCATCTGACACAGTTATGGCCTCCTGAAGATCAAGCTTTTCGATGCATTTCTGTACCCGCAGGGCTTCGGGTGTGATCCCGAACTGGGTGCGAAATGCCCGGGTGAAGGCTTCGTGCGAATTATATCCGGCATCGAGTGCCAGGCTCAGGATATCGCGGGTTTGATCAGTGCCGTTGCACAGCCGCTTTGCCGCCTCGCTCAAACGGCGTTTACGGACGTAACGGATTACGGAAATCCCGGTGCTGGTGCCAAAGGCCCGAACAAGATGATGGCGCGACACGCCGCTATGATCGGCGATCCGTCCAAGTTCAAGCTCGGGCTCGGTTTCCAGCACACTTTCAATAAACCAGATGGCGCGGCTGACGGGTGACTTCACAATTCCATCCTGTATTCGCATAAGCCGATTGCAGGGATATCGCCAAATGCCGGTCGGTGTTTGATCGGGATTGATCTTTTGCCGAATTGTGCTTTGTTGCTGCTACTATTCTGATCTGTTTGGGACCAAAGGAAAAGCGCGATGGTACGGAATTTCTGGCAAGCATTGGCAATGGGCTGTGCGCTTTTCATAGCCACACAGCCCGGCAATCCTGCCTTTGCAGATGACGCTCCGACCGAGACTGCGCCAAATGAAGATGGCGTCTGGGAGCTTAATGCCGATGGCAAGCCCGATCCGGTTTCCAGTGCGCAGCTTTATAGCGAGATGCGCTTTCAGGGCGGGCAATATGCGCGCAATTACCGGCACCAAATGCTGACCGGGGATTTTACCTGTGATGATGTGGTGGATCGGATCGCGGGCTGGGTGGATCTCGATAGCCCCGAGGGACCGCAATTTGCCTTGTTGTTTGTGACCAATCACGGCGGCAAGGCGCAAAGCGAAATTCGTTACATTCCGTTTCAGCAGTCCGAACAATATGCGCTGTGCATCTATGACGAAACCGCACCGCCCGTCATGAGTTGGCAGGAAAACAGCATCGAATTCATGGATGAAATCATCGGCGACAAGGATATGTGCAACTTCGCCATTCGCATCGACGATTTCATGTGCGATGCGCCACAATTCTTCTATTCGGAAAAGCCTGCCGAGAATGGCGATCACTGGATGTTTTTCCGAAACTGATCTGACTGTCGCGGGCAAAAGAAAAGGCGGGTGTGAAACCCGCCTTTGTCATTTTAATCCCGCCAGATTTTCTTGCCTGATCCGGGCAGGCCATAGCGGTCCCATTTCTGATCAACACGGTCGATGATGTCATCGTCCATATAGATCTTTTCGCCCCATTCGCGGTTGGTTTCGCCCGGGAATTTGTTGGTGGCATCAAGGCCAAGCTTGCCGCCAAGGCCGGAAACCGGGGATGCGAAATCAAGGTAGTCAATCGGCGTGTCCGTCACCGTGGTGATATCGCGCACCGGGTCCATCCGGGTCGAGATCGCCCACATGACATCCTTCCAGTCGCGCACATCAATGTCGTCATCCACGACAATGACAAATTTGGTGTACATGAATTGACGCAGGAACGACCAGACGCCCATCATCACGCGCTTGGCATGACCGGCATAGGACTTCTTCATCGACACCACCGCGATGCGATAGCTGCATCCTTCAGGCGGCAGCCAGAAATCAACGATTTCCGGGAATTGCTGCTGCAGCAGAGGCACGAAAACATCGTTCAGTGCTTCGCCGAGAACCGATGGCTCATCTGGCGGACGGCCCGTAAAGGTCGAAAGATAGATCGGGTCTTTACGCATGGTGATTGCGGTGACGGTAAAGACCGGGAAGTCTTCGACCGAGTTATAATAACCGGTGTGATCGCCATACGGGCCTTCGGGCGCGTATTCGTCAAGTGACACATAGCCTTCGAGCACGATCTCGGCCGTGGCCGGGACTTTCAGCGGGACGGTTTTGCAATCAACCAGCTCGACCTTTTCACCGCGCAGAAGACCGGCGAACTGATATTCGGAAAGCGTGTCGGGAACCGGGGTCACGGCGGCCAGGATCGTACCGGGATCAGCGCCCAGAACGATGGCGGCCGGAAGTGGATCACGTTTTTCCTGTTTCCAGCGCGCATGATGCTGCGCACCGCCACGGTGTTTGAGCCAGCGCATGATGGTCTTGTTTTTGCCCAGCACCTGCATGCGATAGATGCCAAGGTTAAACACATCGCGCTTGTCACCACCTTTTTCACCGGCGGTTGGGCCCTGTGTTACCACCAGCGGCCAGGTGATCAGCGGCGCCGGTTCACCCGGCCAGCAGGATTGAACCGGGATCTTGGTCAGGTCAATATCATCACCCTGAAGAACGATTTCTTGGCAGGGTGCCTTTGAAACCGTTTTGGGTTTCATCGCCATGACGGTTTTGGCAAGTGGCAGCATGGAAAATGCTTCGCGGATGCTGGCAGGTGGTTCGGGCTGTTTTAAGAATGCCAGCGTTTCGCCAACTTCACGCAGTTCTTCGGGCTTGCGGTTCATGCCCGCGGCAACGCGGTCCACGGTACCAAACAGGTTCACGAGAACCGGCATGTCGTATTTCTTGCCGTCATCGCCCACGACATTTTCAAACAGAACCGCCGGGCCACCTTCGGCGAGAAGGCGGGTCTGGATTTCCGTCATTTCAAGATTGGGGGAGACCGGTTCAGTGACACGGACAAGACGGCCGGTTTTTTCCAGCGCATTCATGAAGTCACGAAGGGATTGATAGGGCATGGCACCTGTCATCTGCAAAGCTTTGAAACCTGATTGTCTTCATACGCGCGCAGGCGGGCTTGGACAACCTTGCTGTTGTCAAATACGCTATTTGTAACTGGATCGATTGCTTCCTACATGAAACCGGGATGCTGCGTTGCATAATTTTGCGGTTTTGGTTGACGCATCATTTGGTTATACATGGGCTAGAATTGAGTCGCGTGGCCCACAACACGCGGCATGGCAACTCACCAAAAGCATGAAGGACGCACAGATGGCCAAATATTGGGTTATCGGGGGCACCTATCAGGATACCGGTTTCGACAAGCCGATCGGCGAAGAAACCAAAGTTGGTCCGTTTGGCAGCTTCGAAGACGCGGAACAGGAATGGTCGAAAATGGCCTGGCAGTCGGTTGATGACGCGAACTCGCGCTATCGTATCGAACGCCTTGAAGAATACTGGGTTGTTGGTGGCGAATATGAAAGCACCGACTTCGAAAACCCGGTTGGCGGTTCCGAAGAACGTCATGGCCCGTTTGCCACGTTCGGTGATGCTGAAAAAGCATGGTCGAAACTGGCATGGCAGCATGTTGACGACTGCAACTACCGTTACCGTGTCGTTGAAGGCTAAGCCGGAACGATCTGAACATGTTTTCGATTTCTGAGGCGCATGGCATCACGGATCCCGTGTTGCGCGAACAGATCGAACAGCATCCACGCGCGCAGGACCTCCTGCGCGCGTTTTTGTATCCCTACGCCGCACCCGATCACGATTTTCGCTTTTGCGCCGGACGGGTTGAGGCGATATCCGCCGATGACCTTGAAGCTTCTTTGATCGGTCGCACACCGGTTCTGGCGGTGGGATCAAATCGCGCGCCGGTGCAGTTGACACGTAAATTCACCCACCAAAATTTGGCTGATGACATTCCGGTGACACTGGGATGGATGTCGCATCATGACATTGTCTATTCATCGCATATGGCCAGTTATGGTGCGATCCCGGCAACCCTTGCACCGTCACCCGGAACGCGGGTCAGGATTGCAGTCACCTGGCTGACGCCACAACAGCTAAGCCATATGCATGTTACGGAATCTGTTCCGGCCCATTACAGCTATGTGCAGATGCATGGACGCGATATCGCGCTTGATTGCGGATTTAGCCCGGAACATGTCGGGATGTATCAGTCCGCGCGCGGTCATGAATATGCGAGGGGTGATATCTTTGCGCTTGCTGCGATCCGGGCCGAAGGGCGGCGTTATCCGATCAAAACCCAATGGGAAATGATCGCACATTTCATGCGCCAATCAGGCCAAGTGTTCAAACCCGATCTGCTGTTGCGGCTGGTGGATGATCCCGCCTTGCGGGCATCGATGAGTGCGGTTGCATCGAGAAAACCGGGATGACCCTGTAATCCTGTTTCTACAACCCCATATATACTTACGAAGAATTTTATAACACTTTTTCTTGTGCCAAGCTGACGAGTAAGTTTTGAAAAATCAAACGCTTATTGTGAAGTTGGCAAGCTGTCTAAAGAGCGGCGCTGATCACATCGGTCATTTTGGAATGATCGGTTGATCACGACAGGCACAAGATGCTCGGGTACAAGACGAGCATCAAACTATGGGTAAATACTTGGGAGAGTCCGGCGGCGCATGAGAAATGCGTCGAATACACGCATGCGTGTTTCACGCTTCATGGTTCAGGGAGACTACCATGTTTGGCACTGGTTCGGACGACAGTCATATTATCAAGGCGATAAAGCAGTCGCAGGGGACGATTGAGTTTTCGCTTGATGGCAAAATCATTGATGCAAATGACAACTTCCTCAAACTGATGGGATACGAGCTTTCCGAAGTTCGTGGACAACATCACAGCATGTTTGTTGATCCTGAATTTGCCAAAGGTGACGCGTATCGACGATTCTGGGAGCGTCTGAAATCAGGTGAGTCCTTTACTGCCGAGTTCCAGCGCTTTGCCAAGGGCGGCAAGGAAATCTGGATTCAGGCGACCTACAACTCGGTCCTGAATGGCAGTGGCAAACCCTATAAGGTATTCAAGGTCGCAAGCGACATCACGGCGCAAAAGTTGCAGGCTGCGGACCATGCGGGGCAGATCGCGGCAATTGGCAAATCCCAGGCGGTGATTGAGTTCGAACTGGATGGCACGATCATTAATGCCAATCAGAATTTCCTTGGTGCGATGGGCTACAGCCTTTCGGAAATCAAAGGCAAGCATCATCGTATGTTTGTTTCAGACGCTTTTGCCAAAAGCGAAGAGTATCAGAGTTTCTGGGCCAAGCTGCGGGCAGGCGAACATTTCGCTGCGGAATATCAGCGGTTTGGCAAAGGCGGCAAAGAGGTGTGGATCCAAGCCAGCTATAATCCGATCTTGGACATGGCAGGGCGCCCATTCAAAGTCGTGAAATACGCAACCGACATTACCGCCCAGAAGCTGCAGGCTGCCGATTTTGCGGGTCAAATCGCGGCAATTCATAAAGCCCAAGCGGTGATTTCGTTTGATATGGATGGCACGATCCGCAATGCCAACGAGAACTTCCTTGCGGCAATGGGATATTCATTGGCCGAGGTCAAAGGAAAGCATCACAGCATCTTTGTCGACCCGAACGAGGCGAAGGGCGCTGAATATAGCGCATTTTGGGATGCGTTGCGGCGTGGCGAGTACAAGGTTGCCGAGTTCCGCCGGTTCGGTAAAGGCGGTCGTGAAGTCTGGATTCAGGCAAGCTACAATCCGGTGATGGACATGAATGGTCGGCCATTCAAGGTGGTGAAATATGCCACTGATATCACCAAACAGATTGAGGCGCGCCGCAAGGCGAAAAACCTGGCCGAGGGATCAAGTACAAGTGCCGAAGCGGTCGCCAGCGCATCAGAAGAAATGTTGGCTGCCATCCAGGAAATCAGTGAAAGCATGCAGCGTTCACAAGTCGCGATGACCGAGATTGTTGCCAAGACCCAAGAAGCCAATGAAGTTCGGGCAGATCTAGAAACCACATCGGAATCAATGGCCGGTGTTGTTCAGATCATCCGTGATCTGGCTGAACAAGTGAACCTTTTGGCGCTAAACGCAACCATCGAAGCCGCACGTGCAGGCGAAGCCGGCAAAGGCTTTGCCGTCGTGGCGGGCGAGGTCAAGAACCTTGCCAATCAAACCGCCAAGGCAACTGATGAAATTGAAACCCAGATTGAAGCGATGATGAACATCACCAGGCGCGTTGTCACGTCAACCGAGGGGATTTCGTCATCCGCCGAAGCTGTTAGCGAATATGTGGAATCTGTTGCGTCAGCCGTCGAAGAGCAAACCAGCGTGACACAGGATATCTCTAAAAATATCCAGTTTGTCTTTAACGGCATATCAGAGCTGAATGACTGCGTGAAAAGCATCGCGAGTTAGATACTGAGACGTGACGCCCGATCAAAACGCAAAAGCCTGTCGATCACGCACGACAGGCTTTTGTTTTATCGCGCACATAGCATTTATCCGCGATCAGGAAGGAGTTGCCAGATCCGGGTGAACTTGGTTTCCGTATCCTCAACCGCGACATCGACGGGGACGTCATATGTTTCAAGCTCGTCAATGTTATGGGTTGGGGCGTAGGTTCGGCCCGGATCGGCCAGAATAACGCGTGTGCCCAGACGTGCTTCGGCCATCAGCCATTGCAGGACCGCGTTCGCCATATCCTGCTGATAACAAACGTCACCGGCAAAAATCACATCCCAACGTTTTTCCGGGGCAGAGGTGCCAACAAAGTTTTCCGTCGTGGTCGCAAATGACACACCATTATGTTTGGCATTCAGGCGGGTTGCGGTGATTGCCACCGGATCAATGTCGTTGGCAAGAATTTCGGCGGCTTCGGCCTGAACGCAGGCAATCGCCTGCATGCCGCCACCACAGGCGAAATCCAACACCCGTTTGCCGCGCACCAGTTCCGGATGATCCAGAATATAGCGCGTAATCGCCTGACCACCTGGCCACGCAAAGGCCCAATAGGGTGGCGGGATATCAAGCACACCCAGGATATCCTCGGTCGCCTGCCAAAGCGGGGTGATGTGTGTGGCCAGGTACATCTCGATCTCGGGCGCAAGCGGCACACGTGCAGGCACGGTAAATGTCTCGATCAGATCAGCAAATTGCGGATCATCGACATCTGGAACCAAGGCGTCTGCAAAGATGTTGTCGGTCATGGTGTTTGGTGTGCTCTGGCAGTGGGTATCTGCGGGGCTTATCTGCTTTGCAGGGCCCCGGCAAGGGTTCTTTATGATCCGTTTTCGTTATCACTCAGACCCAGATACAAAATCACGTCCTTTGCCTTGGCTTTGGGGATTTCCGATCCGATGAAAAGCTGATTGCCGCGCACGAGCGCAAGAATGGTCGGGACTTCGTCGTGAAGGGCCGTGAAATCATCCCAGCCAAAGCTGTCGGTAAAGCGTGTCTGACGCACTGAAACGCCGCTTCGATAATCATAGCGGATGTCATCGGTGGTCAATGGCTTGGAACAAAGCGGCAAACCGCCCAGCGTCTGACTGGCATTGTGGCGGCTGCGATCTTCTGATCCGCGGTGGATGCCGGTCTGGAAAACCGAACGGCGGCCAAATTCCGGCGCGAAGTCCGTACAGACCAGCGTGTTATAGGCATCATTGTCGGTGGCAGCGATCAGCTTGCCAAGCGCGCTGGTATCAAGGTGATGTTCAAATACCTCGGACAGGACTTCGCCGTAAAATGTGGTCAGGCCCGCTTCACGGGCGGTGCGAAGCGCATGCCAGCGCGAGTCCGTAATCACGACCGGTATTTCAAGTTCATTCAGACGCAGGGCCAAATCAGTGGTCCATTGATGCGCACCGACAATCAACACACCGGGCGGACCATTAACCGCCAGATCAAGATAACGCGCCATCGGCCGGATCGAAAAGCCGTGCAAAACAACGGTCGAAAACACCATGGCAAAGGCAAGCGGGATCAAAAGGGCCCCATCGGCATAGCCAAGATGGACAAGCTCTGTGCCAAACAGGCCAGACACCGCGACCGCGACAATGCCGCGCGGCGCAATCCAGCCGACCAAAAGCCGTTCGCGCCATTCGATTTTGGAAAAGCTAAGCGCGCCCATGATCGAAACCGGACGAACCACAAACAGCATGGCGGCAACAAACAGGCCGTGCCCCCAAGTCAATTCCTCGACCATCGACCATTTCAGCGTTGCAGTCAGAATGATGAAGACGCTTGAAACCAGAATGACCGTCAGGGTTTCCTTGAAACGGCGGATTTCATCAATTGCCATCAAATGCGCGTTGCCAATGACAAGACCAAGCACCGTGACGGCCAGAAGACCGGTTTCTTCCTGAACGATATTGGCCCCGGCAAAGCAGGTCAGCAACACGCCCAGCACCAAGGGTGCCTTGAGGAATTCCGGGATCCAGCCACGGCGGAAAACCTGAACGGTGCAGAAACCGGCAATCAGACCGATGGCAATGGCAACGATGATGTTAAAGGCCAGATGACCAATCGCACCGCTTAGCCCGTTGCCCAGCTGGCTGGCGACAATGATTTCGTAAACCAGAACGGCAAATAGCGCGCCGATCGGGTCATTAACGATGCCTTCCCATTTCAAAAGCGTACTGGGGTGTCTTGACAGGCGCGCATGCCGCAAAAGCGGGGCAATAACGGTGGGGCCCGTCACGATCATGATGCCACCAAACAGGGCGGCGACCGGCCAGCTAAGACCGGCAAGGTAATGGGCGGCCCCCGCACCAAGCAGCCAAGCCAGAAGTGGCGCGACTGTGGTCAGGCGCAATATGCCACTGACACTGTGGCGCAGTTCGCGGAAATCAAGCGCAAGGCCACCTTCAAACAGGATGACAGCAACGGCAACCGCAATAAGGGGCTGAAGCAGTGGGCCAAAATCGGCCACCGGATCAATCAGGCCGGTGCCCGGTCCCAAGATCAAACCAAGGGCGGACAGGATTACGATGGCAGGAATGCCAGCGCGCCATGCGAACCATTGGGCACCAACCCCGGCAAGGATCAGGCCAGCAATCATCAAGGCAAGCGGTGCGGTCATGAACGCGCCCTTATTCGTTTCGTGATATCAAACAGATGGTACGTATGGTTCGTGAAACCAGACCTGCGACAGAAGTATCAGGCAATTGCAATCAAATGCGAGATCACGATTGCCGCCAAAACCAAAATCCCGTAATCGCGGTTGGACTTAAACCGTTTCAGGCAGTTTGCCGCATCATCAAGTTTCACCGTTGCTACCTGCCAACCCAGATGAATGCCCGCCAAGCCCAGCAACGCGAAATAGGACCAGTGCAAATCGGCCAGCATCCCGGCAATGCCAAGCAAAAGCGTGGTCAGGGTATAGAACCCCTTTGCCCATTTGGGCGTCGCATCGCCAAGGCGCAGAGCCAGTGACTTCAGGCCGATCTTTTCATCATCATCCTTGTCCTGATGGGCATAGATGGTGTCATAGCCAAGCGTCCAGAAAAAGCCCGCCGCATACATGGCAATCGCAGCCGGTTGAACAGACCCGGTCACAGCAGCCCACCCAACAAGCGCACCCCAGTTAAAGGCAAGGCCAAGGCAGGCCTGCGGCCAATAGGTGATCCGCTTCATGAAAGGGTAGGTGATGATGATCGGGACAGAAAACAGCCCGACAATGATTGCCTCGATGCGGAACTGGACGAGAATGCCAAGCCCCAACAGCATCATGAAGGCAAGGAACAGCAAAGCCTGCCAAACCTTGACCTGACCACTTGGAAGAGGGCGGGTGATGGTGCGTTCGACCTTGCCGTCAAAATTACGGTCCGCCAGATCGTTGATCACGCAACCGGCCCCGCGCATGATCAGGGCACCAACCCCGAACAAAGCCATCATGATGACGATCTGCTTGGCGTTGATCCCATCGGTGATGCCGCCCGCCATTGCGGTTGACCACCAGCAGGGCAGGAGCAACAACCAGGTGCCAATCGGGCGATCAAGACGCAGGAGTTTCAGATAGGGCCGCACCGCTTCGGGCATGTAGCGGTCAATCCAACCATCTGCGGGCATGTCATTTTTGGTATTCTGTATTGGTTGGTTGACCTGTGTCATAATTGGCCTATCTAACAAAAAACTTTTTCAAGTCGCCGTAAAACGGCTTTGGGGACCTACATGACTGCAGATGCCACCCGCGCCCGCCAGCGCCTTTTCGTCCGTGATCCTATCACGGTCGGTTGCGAGATCGAACTTGCTCCTGAACAGTCTCATTACCTTGAACATGTCATGCGCCTCAAGCCCGGAACGCCGGTAAAAATTTTTAACGGCCTTGATGGGGAATGGCTTGGCACGATCAGCGAGCTTCGCAAAAAGAAGGGGCGGGTTACAGCCGAGCAGCAATTACGCGAGCAAGGTCAGGAGCTTGGACCGACTCTTGTCTTTGCGCCGATCAAAAAGCAGCGACTGGATTTCCTGATTGAAAAGGCGGTCGAGCTTGGCGTTGAAAAACTTCAACCCGTCATCACCCAGCATGGCATCACCGACAAGGTCCGCCTTGATCGGTTGCAGGCACAGGTGATCGAGGCATCCGAGCAGTGTGAACGCCTGACTGTGCCCGAGATTTGCGAGCCAATGCGTCTTTTGGACTGGGTCGCAAATGAGGGCAAAAATCACCATGTTCTGTTCTGTGACGAAACCGGTTCCGGGTCACCAATTGGTGAAGTGCTAAGTCAGCTATTGGCAAAGGGCGCTGGCTCGGTTATCGACAATATCAATGTTGTTAACCACGCAATCGTAATTGGACCCGAAGGCGGCTTTAGCGCCGACGAACTTGAACGTATCCGCAAACAGCCTTTTGCAACGCCTGTTAGTCTTGGCCCACGCATCCTGCGTGCGGAGACAGCAGCGATTGCTGCATTGACTGTGTTTCAGGATCGCATCGGCGATTGGTCTGCCCGACCAGTTACGAGAGATTAGGGGAAGCCCTTATGACTGTCAGCGCCTCCACTGGCGAGAGCCCGGTAATTGAAAACCGGCGCCAACTCGTCGAATGGTTCGAGTCCGGTTCTACGCCGAAAAAGGACTGGGCCATCGGTACCGAACACGAAAAATTCGCCTTCACCCGTGAAGACCTTCGCCCCATTCCATATGAAGGTGAACGCGGTGTCAAAACCCTGCTCACGGCACTTGCTGAACGCTATGATTGGGAACCAATCATTGAAAACGGCAATGTCATTGCGCTGACCAAGGACAAATGTTCTGTCTCGCTCGAACCGGGTGGGCAGATTGAACTGTCCGGTGCACCGCTTAAAAACATTCACCAGACCTGTGGTGAAGTGCATACCCATCTGCATGAGCTGCGTGAGATCTGCGGTGACCTTGGCATTGATATGCTTGGTGTTGGTCATCAGCCGAAATGGTCGCGCGAAGAAACGCCGTGGATGCCAAAAGGCCGATACGGGATCATGCGCGAATATATGCCAAAGGTCGGTAAGCTTGGCCTTGATATGATGCTGCGCACTTCGACCATTCAGGTCAATCTGGACTTCAGTTCAGAAGCCGACATGGTCAAGAAGTTCAGAACGTCTTTGGCGCTTCAGCCGGTTGCGACCGCGCTTTTTGCCGCATCGCCGTTTGTTGATGGCAAGCCAAGTGGTTTCCTTTCGGCACGTTCAAACGTCTGGACCGATACCGACCCGGATCGTTGCGGCATGCTGCCGTTCGTGTTCGAAGAAGGTTTCGGCTTTGAGCGCTATGTCGACTACATGCTCGATGTACCGATGTATTTCGTGTATCGCGACGGCAAATACATCAATGCTGCGGGCAAGTCGTTCCGTGATTTCATGGATGGCAAACTTGACGTGGTGCCGGGCGAACGTCCGACCATGAATGACTGGTCTGATCACATGACGACCGCATTTCCGGAAGTGCGTCTTAAGAAGTTTCTTGAGATGCGCGGTGCGGATGGTGGCCCGTGGAAACGCATCTGTGCATTGCCGGCCCTTTGGGTTGGATTACTTTATGATGATGCGGCACTTGATGCGGCGTGGGATCTGGTCAAGGATATGTCGGTCGAAGAACGCGAAGCGCTTCGCAACGACGTTCCGCGCACCGCCCTTGCCACCAAGTTCAAGAACGGCACGGTTCAGGATCTTTCCAAGGATGTGCTGGCAATCGCCAAACAGGGCCTTAAGGCGCGTGGCCGCATGGATGGCTATGGCGATGATGAAAGCCACTTCCTGGAAAGCCTGGAAGACGTTGCCGAAAGCGGCCGCACCCTTGCCGAAGAGTTTCTTGATAAATACGAAACCGAATGGAACGGATCCGTTGATCCGGTATTTAAGGAATATGCCTATTAAGGCGTTCCCGAAATCGACAAAAAGGGCAGTGTTCGCACTGCCCTTTTTTGTGCGTGAATTTGAATGAAAGAAGGTTCTGGACTATGAGCGTTAAAGCCAACCATTGTGAAACCATGACCGATGTCCGCGCCAATGTGGACAGGATCGACAAGCTTCTGGTCGCACTGATGGCCGAACGGCTCAATTACATTGAACAGGCCGCACGCATCAAACAATCGCGTGATGCCGTTCGCGACGAAGATCGCATCGAAGACGTGATCACGAAGGTAAAGGCGCAATGCCGTGCGGATGGATTTGACGAAGACATGGCCGAACGCATGTGGCGCGCGATGATGGAAGATTTCATCGCCCATGAATTCGTGAAATGGGATGGCCTGCGCAGCTAGGTTCTGACTCTAGGCTGCGCAGTCACCACAGTCAGTCATCACTGTGCAGCCTGACCAAGCCGGGCTTGGGCGGCAAACCAGTTTTCAATGGCTTCGACCTGATCAGGCTGCATCCCGAGGCCAAGCTTGGTTCTGCGCCACAGAACATCGTCTGCACTGCGCGCCCATTCATTGGCCATCAGGTAGTGAAGTTCAGCTTCATAGAGATTTGGGGCAATCTCGGCACCCAGTTCACTGAGTGATTTGGCCTGTCCCAAAATCTGTTCCAAAGCTGTTCCATAACACCGTGCAAGACGGCGCGTGAGCGCGCTTGGTACCCAGTCAAAGCGCGCGATGCAAGCATCAAGATAGCGATCAAAATCACCACCGGGAATATCGCCGCCCGGCAAGGTCGCATTGGCTGTCCAATCAGGGGCCGAATTGCCCAGAACCGGGGCCAGTTTTTGCATCGCATGCTCGGCAAGACGACGGTATGTCGTGATCTTCCCGCCATAGATCGACAGGATAGCCGGTTCGGTTCCACCAGATCCGGTATCAAGATCAAACACGTAGTCGCGCGTGACCGCCGAAGCATTGGCGTTCTTGTCATCATAAAGCGGGCGAACGCCGGAATAATCCCAGACCACATCATCACGTGACAGCGGTGTTGCGAGATATCCGTTTACCAGATCAAGCAGATATTCAATTTCCTGATCACTGATTTTGACCTGTGCCGGATCGCCGCCATAGGCAACATCGGTGGTACCGATCAGGGTGTAGTCCTGCTGATAGGGGATGGCAAAGGCAATGCGGCCATCGCTATTCTGAAAGATATAGCAATGATCATGGTCATGAATGCGCGGCACAACAATGTGGCTGCCCTTGACCAGACGAAGGCCAGCAGCCTTGTCGCCAAGTCCGGCATTCTCCACCATGCCCGTGACCCATGGGCCGGCGGCATTGACCACAGCACGTGCTTTGACGCCGTAGCTTGAGCCATCTTCACGGGTCAGTTCCGCGTTCCAGTGTTTGTGATGGCGCACCAGTGATTTGCATTTCGTGCGTGTGCGGATCTCGGCACCGTGTGCCACAGCATCCTGCGCATTCAGTACCACCAGACGCGCATCATCGACCCAGCAATCGGAATAGGAAAAGCCGCCGGCGAAATCCGATTTCAACGGTTCGCCTTCTGCTGTTCCGTTGAACGATACCGCACGCGATCCGGGCAGGCGTTTACGCTTTGCCAGATGGTCATAGAGGAACAAGCCTGCACGCAGCATCCATTTCGGACGCAGACCCCGGTGATGGGGTAAAACGAATGTCAAAGGCCAGATGATATGCGGGGCCGCAGCCAACAGAACTTCGCGTTCCTGAAGGGCTTCACGCACCAGTCGGAACTCGTAATGTTCAAGATATCGAAGGCCGCCATGGATGAGTTTGGTCGAGGAGGAAGACGTGGCCGAGGCAAGGTCGCGCTGTTCGACCAAAAGAACAGAAAGCCCGCGACCGGCGGCATCACGTGCAATACCTGCACCATTGATGCCGCCGCCTACGACCAGAAGGTCGTATGTTTTATCCACGTCAGATCACCTTTTTGCGCAGGTAAGCTGAGATTGCTTCGCCAAGGATGACCAGACCAATGATTGCCAGAAGAATCGTGGCAACCGTTTGCCAAGCAAAGGTATCAATCGCCCCTTGCAGGATGATGCCGATACCGCCAGCACCGACCAGACCAAGAACCGTACTTTCACGCAGGTTGATGTCCCAACGCAGGATTGATACGGCAAAGAAGGTCGGCATGACTTGCGGGATGACGCCATAGACCAGAATTTTGAAGCGCGATGCGCCTACGGATTCGAGTGCTTCGATCGGTGCACGGTCAATTTCTTCAATCGCTTCGCCCAGCAATTTGCCAAGGAAACCGATCGATCTGAAAATGATCGCAAGGATACCGGCTAGAACCCCCGGTCCGAACACGGCAACAAACAGCAGCGCCCAGATGATGGTGTTCACTGAACGCGACGACACCAGAATGAACCGGCCAAGCCACAATGTGGCGCGGTTTGGTGTGGTGTTCTGGGCCGCGATCAGGGCAATCGGAAGCGACAGGAAAACGGCAAAGAATGTCGCAATCGTTGCGATATTGACGGTTTCAAGCAGGGTCCAGGCAATGTCTTTCCAGCCATCAAGGGACGGCGGGAACATGCGGGCAAACAGATCGCCCATCTGTTCGGGCGCATCCCAAAGCCACGGCCAGATGATGTTGATGGTCGAAAGCGACCAGACAACAGCCAGCGCGACCAAGGCCATCAGGCCATAACGGCGCCAGCGTTCCTTGGATGTGTAACGTGACCATTCGCGATGGGCGATTGCGTCTGGTCCGGTGGGGGTGGTGGCTACCATAGGTTCCTCCTGATCCGGCCGCTGATCGCTTCACTGACAAGAATGATGCCAATGATGCACAGCGTGATCGCCAGTGCGAAGTCATAGTCATAACGCCCAAAGGCATTGAGAAGTGTTGATCCGATCCCGCCCGCGCCAACAATGCCAACAATGGCAGATGCGCGCAGGTTGCTATCAAGCTGATAGATCGAAAGACCGATCTGACGGGGCATGATTTGCGGGATCACGGCATAAAGCAGGGTGACAAAGGTTGCCCCGCCCGCAGCACGGATTGCTTCAACCTGACCCCAGTCGATTTCTTCGATCCGCTCAGCCAGCATTTTGGCAACGAAACCGATGGAATAGATCGTAAGGGTCAGAATGCCTGCCAGCGGACCAAAGCCGACAGCTTTGACAAACAGGATCGCAACAATGACCGGGTGGAAGGAACGGGCAACGATGATGACGCCACGCCCGATGGTATAAAGCCATTTCGGCGCGATGTTTGATGCCGATGCAAAGGCAATAGGAACGCTTAACGCCAGACCAAGCAGGGTCGAGACGATGGCGATCTTAATACTTTCCATAAAGCCGTCAAACAGGAGCTCGCCCCTGATGAAGCTTGGCGGGAAGGCGCCCTTGAAGATGCGGATCGCACGCGGAACACCGTCCTGAATGCGGTCCCAGTCAAATGGCAGGCTGGTGACAGCCCACCATACATAGGCCAGCACAGCAATCAGAAGGCCCCAGCGCAACACGGGGTTGGCAATAAAGGGGGGCTTCTTCCATGTGCGGCCCGTTGTTTGAACGGTGCTGCTCATCTTGAGGCTACCTCGCGCAGGTGATTGCTGCTTTCGGCTCCACCGCGTTCTTCGGCCGGAACACCGGCATAAATTTCGTCCATGGCGTCGTTGTTGAGATCGACCGGTTCGCCATCAAAAATGATGCGGCCAAAGCGCATGCCAACGATACGCTGGGTGTATTCCTTGGCTTCATTCACGTTGTGAATGTTGATCAGAACCGGCAGGTGCAGCTCGGATGCAAGCGCACGCAGAAGTTCCATGATCTGACGCGAAGTTTTCGGATCAAGCGATGCGGTAGGCTCGTCAGCCAGCAGGATTTCTGGTTCCTGCATCAGGGCGCGGACCACTCCAACACGCTGGCGCTCACCACCGGAAAGCTCATCAGCACGTTTATCCGCGTAATGGGCAATGCCAACACGCTCCATCAGGTGAAACGCGCGGTCGATGTCTTCTTGTGGGTAATTGCGGGTGACGGCACGCCACGCTGGCAGGTAACCCAAACGGCCCGACTGGACGTTTTCCATTACAGTCAGGCGGTCAATCAGGTTAAAGCCCTGAAACACCATGCCGATCCGGCGACGTGCAAGGCGAAGGGACTTGCCTTCAAGTTTGGTCAGTTCGGTGCCGTTAAGTTCGATGGAGCCAGATGATGGCTCAACCAGACGGTTGATACAGCGCAGAAGGGTACTTTTACCCGCACCGGACGCGCCAATGATCGAAACGACACTTTCGCCAGGCACTTCAAGGTTCAGGTTCTTCAACACTGCCTTTTCATCGCCATAGCGTTTTACAAGTTCTTTGATACGCAGCATTGCGTTACCCCGGAAAAAATGGGTGGCACAGGGCCTGCGATGTGCAGGCCCTGCATTCGTGAGGTCGATTGGGAAATGCGAATTACTTCAGGTTATCCGGGGTGTATTTGACACCGTTGGCAGCCTGAATTTCACGAATAACCGCCCAGTCATCCTGATAGGTGATCGGCAGGAACTTCGAGACGCCTTTGAATTCTTCACCAAGGGCGGTGCCCTTCATGTCGAAGGTAAAGAAGGCTTCTTTGATCTTTTCGACCAGTTCCGGTTTCAGGTTATGCGCATAGTTGAACGAAGTGGTCGGGAAGCGCTTGCTTTCGTAGATGATCTTGACTTCTTTCGGGTCATAGAGATCACGCTGAGCCATACGTTCGACAACTTCGGACGCAACCGGGGCTGCATCATAGTCACCGGCGACAACGCCAAGGATCGACTGGTCGTGCGAGCCGGAATAGACAACTTCGTAATCCTGTTCCGGAACGATGCCCTGACCCGGAAGCAATGCACGCGGTGCAAGGTTGCCCGAGTTCGAGGTCGGCGAAGTATGCGCAACGCGCTTGCCTTTAAGGTCGGCTACTTCGTTGATGCCGCTGTCAACGCGGGTGTAAAGCTGAAGGGTGTAACCAAAGCGGTCGTCATCGCCACCCATCAGGGCAAACGGGACAGCACCGGCAAGGTTAACCGCAAACGGGGTCGGGCCGGTCGAGAAGCCTGCAACGTGCAGGCGGCCTGAACGCATTGCTTCAACTTCAGCCGAGTTCGACTGAACGGCAAAGAAGTGAACGTCTTTGCCGGTTACTTTTTCAAGATGCTCAAGGAACGGTTCCCAAATGTCAGCATAAACAGCCGGGTCTTCGACCGGGGTATATGCAAAGACAAGGGTATCGGGATCGACAAGCTGATCAGCGGCTGGTGCGTCAGCAACCAGATCGCCGTCCATGTCGCAATAAATCTGATCAAGATCGCCACGTGCGATGCAATCATCAGCTGCTGCTGCCGGCGTGGCGGTCATGCCAAACATGCCAATTGCGGCAAGCAGGGTGGTGAATTTTAAACTGTCGGTTTTTTTCGGATGTGAAAACACGGCTTTTGAACCTTTTCTTCCCTGTGAACGTTGGCTTTGCGCCATTCTGAGTGTGGTTTTGTTGTTCTTTTTGTTGCCTTTAACAACATTATGGTTTCGCAAAAGTTGGAAAATCAACACAAAACTGTAACAAAAGATTTCAGCCAAGATTGATACGATGTCGCTGATCGCTACGAAATCAGCCGTTCTTTGGGGGAATGTGGCTTTGCGTTTGGGAAAAAAAGAAAGACAACAACGCATCTTGCAGGAGTTGCAAGTTCATCCGCATGTGAGAGTTGCCACATTAGCCGAACGATTCGACGTTGCGACCGAAACAATTCGCCGCGATCTGGATGCTTTAAGCAGTGATGGATTGATCAAGCGCGAGTTTGGCGGGGCGTCCGCACGCCCCATGGGACATCAACCCGATTTGGCCGAACGTCAATCAACGGCGGTGGCCGGGTTTGAGCGGATCGGCATGCTGGCGGCTGACATGGTGCGATCAGGTGATGTTGCCATGATTGATGCCGGGTCAACCGTTGCACAAATTGCCCCGTTCCTTGCTGCGCGCCGCGCAAGTTTGCCGCGAACGTTTCTGACCAATTGCTATGCGGTGGTGCATGGCATGGCAGATCTTGTTGATTTCGATGATGTATTGATGTGTCCGGGGCAGTTTGATCGCCGTGAAAATGCCGTCTATGGCAGTGACACGGTCGAATATCTGCGTCGGTTCCATGCCAATATCGCCTTTATTGGTGCATCGGGCGTGTCGCGGCAGGGCTTTAGCGATGTTAATCGCCGGGCGGTGGCGGTAAAGCGCGCGATGATGGAACGGTCAGATGAAACCTGGTTGATGGTCGATCACACCAAATTTGATCAGCGCTATCTGGAAAATGTCGCGCCGCTTGATGACCTGACCGGGATCATTACCGACCGGCAACCCGCATCAGAAATCACATCCCAGCTAGAACGTGCAGGTATCAAAATTCTTGCCTGGCAGGACCGGATGTCAGTGGCGGGGTAGGTTCCCGTAATACAATCATAAATGCAAATAAGATTTGTTCGCATTTATGATTGCGAAACACCTGATTCCAAACCATATTCCTGATCGCAGCTTGAAATGTGACTGCAAACCGGGTTCCCGCCCCGGTCAGCATTGTTTCTGACACGGAGGATAATGATCGTGACCAATCCAGTGACCACCCGTACCGAACAGGACACCATGGGAAGCATCGAGGTTCCCGCAGACCGGTATTGGGGGGCGCAAACCCAGCGATCCAAACAGAATTTCCGGATTAGCGGCGAACGGATGCCCGATGCATTGATCAAGGCATTTGGTGTGCAAAAGCTTGCCGCGGCGCGCGCCAATGCAGCACTTGGCAATCTTGATGCCGAATTGGCCGAGGCGATTGAGGCAGCGGCGCGCGAAGTTGCCGATGGCAAGCTTCTGGATCATTTCCCGTTGGTGGTCTGGCAGACCGGATCAGGTACACAGACCAACATGAATACCAACGAAGTGATCGCCAACCGTGCGTGCGAGATTTTGGGCAAGCCGATGGGCATGCGTGATCCGGTTCATCCGAACGATCACGTTAATCGCGGGCAATCCTCCAACGATAGTTTCCCGGCCGCCATGCATATCGCAGCCGTGGTCGAGATTGAAAACACCCTGAAGCCGGCACTACGTCATTTACGAAGCGCGCTTGATGCCAAGGTCGAAGCATTTGCCGATATCGTTAAAATCGGCCGTACCCATATGCAGGATGCCGTGCCGCTGACGCTGGGGCAGGAATTTTCGGGCTATGCCGCGCAGGTTGCCCTTGGTCTGGACCGGATTGAAGATGCGCTTAAACGCCTTCGCAAGTTGGCACAGGGTGGAACGGCACTTGGTACCGGCCTTAATGCGCCAAAGGGCTTTGATGTCGAATTTGCCAAGCAGGTTTCCGAGATCACCGGACTTGCCTTTGAAACGGCGGAAAACAAGTTCGAAGCACTTGCCGCGCATGATGCCTGTGTCGAGATGTCGGGCGTTATGAATGTGCTGGCGACGTCATTGATGAAAATCGGCAATGACATTCGTTTGCTGGGGTCAGGGCCGCGCTGCGGTTTGGGTGAGCTTGTCCTGCCCGCCAATGAACCGGGTTCTTCGATTATGCCGGGCAAGGTCAACCCGACCCAGGCAGAGGCGCTTACCATGGTCTGCGCGCAGGTGATGGGCAACCATGTGGCCGTGACGGTTGGTGGATCAAATGGTCATCTTGATCTCAATGTCTTCAAGCCGGTGATCATTTATAACCTGCTGCAATCGGTACGCTTGATTGCCGATGCATCGGTCAGCTTTGCTGATAACTGCATTGATGGTCTTGAAGCTGATCAGGAAAAGATCGATCAGTATGTTGAGCAAAGCCTGATGCTGGTGACCGCCTTGGCGCCACATATTGGTTATGACAATGCAGCAGCCGTCGCAAAAAAGGCGCATAAGGATCGCAGCAGCCTGAAAGAAGCCTGCATTGCACTTGGGTTCCTTGATGGGGCCAAGTTTGACGAGCTGGTTCAGGCACGCGACATGATCTGATCGCGATAGTGATCTGAAAATCAAAAAGGCCGGGCTGTGATCAGTCCGGCCTTTGGTTTTTATGCCGCGTAGGCAGAGTTCAGCATCGCGGGCACAACCCGGTTATGGAACGGCATGACGGCGGCCAGATAGGCCTTGCCCAATCGGTTGTTGCGCCGAACCAGCGTGATGCTGCGCACCAAGGTACGATCATGCTCAAGCGGTTCGGTTTCAAACACAATGCGGAAATTCAGATGATGGTCATCAAGCCCCAGCACGACGGAATTTTCGTCCTCGGACACCAGCGGGAAGACACCGACTGTTTTGATCTCATCATTGCCAACGGTATCAAGGTTGGTCTTAAGGCCGAGTGGTTTGACGATAATGTTGCGCAAGCCCAGAAGGAAATCATACCAGCCCGGGGTTGATGCCATGACATGGCGGGCGGCTTCGCGGGCGGTCAGGTTGGGTTGTTCGACGGTGATGACAAATGCATCCCCCCAATCGGCATCTGGCATGGCGGCATGGGGCAGGGCGACGGGACGCATCGAAGCACGGTGGCGCATGTCATTTGTTCCATAATATGAAATCTGCCAGATAGTTAGTCCAAAATCGCATATGCGCAATGATCAATGTCATTGCAGCATGTAATTAATTCGGGCATATCGGTGCCATGCTTTCAACCAAACGCCATACCCGCCGTTTTGGCGGCCTTTCGGCAGCCCGTGTCGTGCAGACATGGTTGATGGCGTTGGTGATTCTGCTGACCGGTGTCACCCAATCGGGCGTGATCCCGGCTCTTCTGTCAGGGCAGGCAACCGGCATATCGGGGGCGCAAGCCGCAATCGCCGGACCGGGCAGCAATGTTCTTTTGATCTGTACGCCAGATGGCATCAAACGTGTTGCTGCTGATGGCAGTTTGGTGGCAGATGATGTATTCCCCGGCGACCATAGTAACCAAATGGCGGGCCATGGCTTCTGTTCGCTATGTGCGACCCATCATGGGGCGATGGTTTCGGTTGATCTGCCATATGTGGCACCGATCGCGATCAGCCATGATGTCGCATATGCGCCAGCCAATGGTGTTGGTCGAGGACATGATTGGCCGCGTATCCGTCATTCGCGCGCACCCCCTTTATTCGTCTGATTTCTGATCTCCTTTCCTTAATTGATGAAATCGGGCTGCTGGTTTGGCGCCCAAAAAGACGGATGAAACTCCATGAAAAAATTGTTTGCTGTTCTTGCGACTATTGCGTCGCTGTTTGTTGCGGGTCATGCAATTGCCGCTGATATCGAGATCAAGGATGCCTGGACCAAGGCATCAATTGGCAAGGTACGCAATGGCGCGGCCTTCTTTACCGTGATGAACCACGGTATGGCGGCAGACCGCATTGTTGGTGTGCGCAGCGACCTTGCCGAGAAGACTGAACTTCACACCCACATCATGGAAAACAACGTGATGAAAATGCGTGAAGTCGAAGGCGGCGTTGAAGTTCCGATGCATGGCGAAGTTTTGTTCAAGCCGGGCAGCTACCACGTCATGCTGATCGGTCTGAACAAGCCGCTGGAAAAGGGCGAAATGGTCAGCTTGACGTTGGAATTTGAAAAGGCCGGTGATGTTCCGATCATGATCAATGTCATGGATGCAATGGCCAAGGGCATGGATCACGGCGAAAACCACAGCCATGATCATGGTTCGGGCGAACACAGCCACAGCCATGGGAATATGGATCATAGTGCGCACTAACTCGTGCACTGATCTGCACGCTGATCAGCTTTTTGGCTGATTGATTTTTCAGGGGGAAGGTTTGCGCCTTTCCCCTTTTTTCGTCATGATAGCGCGCAATAATTGCCGTTGGTTACAGGGAGCCCGAACATGTCAGAAAACATCACGATCGACGATCTGATTGAAAAACTTGGGCTGCAACCCCATCCCGAAGGTGGCTATTACGCCGAGACTTTCCGCGCCTTTGAAACCTGTAATCCGGGCAACCGGTATCTGGGGGTGCGCAGCACCGGGACGGCGATTTATTACCTTCTGACACCCGATACCTTTTCGGGCATGCATATCCTGACCAGCGACGAGATTTTCCATCATTATCTGGGTGATCCGGTCGAGCAGCTTCAGCTGTTTGATGATGGCACCCACAAGCGGCTCGAAATCGGCAAAGATTTGCTGGCCGGGCAAAAGCCGCAAATGGTGGTGCCGAAAAATGTCTGGCAGGGCGCGCGCCTTAAGCCGGGCGGCAAGTTTGCTCTTTTGGGCTGCACGGTTGCGCCGGGTTTTGACTTTGCCGATTTTTCCATGGGCAAGCGCGCTGCACTGACGGCGAAATGGCCCGCCGCATCGGAAATGATCGCGGCATTAACGCGCGACTGACAGTTTGTTACCCGCGAAATGTAAAGGGCCGCCAATGAGGCGGCCCCTTTTTGTTTGTTGATGGCGCGCGGCAGATTTACTCGCTTCCGGCAAAACAGGCACTTGCCGAAAATGCGTTGTTTGTTGGATCAATGGTGCGGGCGATCGCGTTGATCGCGCAATAGGCCGATGACACGGAGCCTTCTTGCCAACCGGGCAGGTAGCTCCAGGTGTCGCCGGCACAATAGAACCGGCTGTCTTTGGCAAAGGTCGTGATCTGTTGATAGACGTCTGGCTTCTCAACCGCAGTATCAGACGCCCAGCCACCGACTTGATGGGGCATGTATTGCCAGGCAATCGACATGCCGTGACCGACCTTGTTCTCGTTGCCCGGATGCAGCAACGCCATGCCAGCGCGCGCTGTTGCCAGACGTTGTTGGTTGTTCTGTTGCGCATATTCCGCAGCCTTGAGGCCACGGTTATAAGCACCGGTCAAAATACCGGTATGGGCGGTGAAGTCTTCTGACGGATACCAGATTTGTCCGATATCATCGGTCGTCCAGGAAATACCGCCATAGATCTCGTCCTCGGTCTCCCAGAAGCGTTCCTCACCTTGCCAACCGACCTTGATCGCAGGTGTCCAAAGGTCCGGTGTCGGATCACCTTGGCCCCATTCGCCGGTGATTGCAAAGGCATCAAGACCTGCCAAGAATGGTTTGGGAGCCGCCGGGTACTCAAGAACGTCTTTCAACAAGGATGGCGCCATAGAGGAAACGCAGAAATCGAAAATGTCACTGCCTTGAACGCGGAGATTTCCGTTGGCGTCATAAGTTTCGTAGCGGATGACAACCTGATCATCCTTTACCTTGATCGCAGAGGCTGTTGTACCCAGTGAGACCAGATCACCAACACGCGGATCACTTTTCGCGTTATCACGGTTACCGCTTATACGGTCGTGAATTGCGCTGCCCTGAACTTTTTGCAGCAGTAACTGCTGCCAAATGCGGTCCATCCCGCCGATTGGCTGCATCAGGCTTGGCTGCCAGTCGATGTTGAATCCGTTAAACAGGAATGATCCGGGCGAGAGTTCAGGGTTTGCGTCGGCATCGCCGATGAAGCCCGATTTCATGATGTCATCAAGGCTGACCGTACCACGGCGTTGGCCGCCGTCACGCCAGCCGCCGGGCATTTTGGTGTAGCCGCCGCGTGCGGTACCATCAAACTCGCCGGTTTTGCTCAGATCACCAAACAGACGATACAGGTTTTCAAGCTGCTTCTTTTCGTCAGGTGACAGGGTTTTGCCCTGAAGCATGCAGCCTTCCTGAACGGCGGTGTACATCATTTCGGCCATTTCGCCATACAGGTTGTAGGTCACCTGTCCCATCGGGGCTGGCTTGCCACCATTGTAATCGGGGCTTTGCATCAAATTGGACATCGACTGGAAGATATAGGTTTCCAGATCAACGCCGATTTCCTGACAAAGGGCGATCAGATTGACGTGATTTGACGGGATACGTCCCGGACCAGCGTTTAAGAACAGCTCGACAGGATTGCCTTGGTAACCGGCGGCCTTCCAACGTTCATCCATGAATTCACATGTTTGAAGGTCAGGTGCGGGGCTATCAGATCTTTCCTGATACTGGTCGGCATACATTGCCGGAAACAGATTGGTTTCAGGATATTGGTCAAACCACCATTTCCGATAGTTTTCATCAGATGGGCGGGCCGTCAGGCTGCGCCCCCCGTAACGATGATCAGCCTCTAGTACAGCGACTTTGAAACCCGCATTGGCAAGTCGATAGGCTGCTGTCAATCCAGCGACGCCAGCACCGATGATGGCGACGGATTTACCTTTGCCAAAATCCGGGGCAAGGTCGGGCATGGTTGTTTGGTACGCGGCCTTTGCATTGCGAAAGCCCGTTAGCAGGGATGGTGCGGCATAGGCACCAGCCAAGGCTGTCATACCTTTGAGAATGGCGCGGCGCGAAATGAGATGCGTTGATTTTGTCATTGCTTCCTCCGGTTCCCGAGACATGAATATTTCAGCGGAAGTTCCCGGTTATGGAAACCGGCTATTAAGGATAGCAGCATCCCTAAATTGAATAGTTTTGATTTTGTTTCAATTTTAAATGATTTCTGGTCAGTTGGTGAAAATAATCGCTGGTTGACCGAATGCTTGATTTAGGGCGAAATCACTCCGTCACCAACTGGGGATTGGATGCCCGCCACGGCAACACACCCCGATACACAGGAATAGCCCCATGCAGTTCGATACCTGGCTTCTGTTTGCCGGGGCGGCAATCGCGTTGGCGATGGCACCCGGCCCCAATAACCTTCTGGCGATGTTTAATGGCGCACGTTATGGCGTATCATCTGCGGCGGTGGGCGGTATCGGACGTATTGTGGCTTTTGCCCTGATGATTGCGGTCACGGCAACCGGGCTTGGCGTGGTGCTAGCTGCGAGTGAGACAGCCTTCTTTGTCATCAAATGGGTTGGCGCGGTGTATCTGGTCTGGCTTGGTATCAAAAGCTGGTTTGCCAAGGTCAATGACACGGAAGATACCAGCGGTCAGGCCGCACTGATGGTTAATCCGGGGCCGTTTAATCTGGCCAAGACGGAATTCCTGACCGCGATCGGTAATCCCAAGGCGATCCTGATTTTTACTGCTTTCTTCCCGCAGTTTCTGGATCCGGCGGTGGCGTATGGTCCGCAGTTCTCAACGATGGGGGTTACCTTCATCATTATGGAAAGCGGCGTTTTGCTGGCTTATGGGCTGCTGGGTGGTCAGGTGAAGGGCTTTATCAAGTCAGCACGCCACATGCGTGTGCTTAACCGGGTGTCGGGAACGTTACTTGTGGCAGCTGGTGTGTTGCTTGCCTTTACCGACCGGTCGCGCACGACTGCCTGATCTTTTCAAAAGATATCTTTAGAAATGCGCAGGGGCGCGCTGGTTAAAGCGCGCCCCCTTGCTCCCTTGTCTACCTGGATAAGCTTTAAGCTTTCCGGGCGATCGCCTGTTCTCAGGCGATTTCCTCGACCCGATGACACGCCACTTCGCGGCCTTCGAAATTGCGCAGTTCCGGGCGAACTTTTGCGCATTCCTCGGTCGCGAACGGGCAGCGTTTGTGGAACGCACAGCCCGATGGCGGGTTGATCGGTGAAGGCAATTCGCCAGTAAGCGGTTCTGCCTTTACACGATGTGCCGGATCGATCTTTGGTGCCGATGCCAGAAGCGCCCGTGTATAGGGATGCAGTGGCTTGGCGAAGATCTCGTCGGTCGGTCCTTTTTCGGCGACGCGACCCAGATACATCACCATGACGTCATCTGCAATATGTCTGACGACAGAAAGATCATGAGAGATGAAAACATATGCGACATTCATCTCTTCCTGAAGGTCCATCATCAGGTTGAGAACCTGAGCCTGGACCGACACATCAAGAGCAGAAACCGGTTCATCGGCGACGATGACTTTCGGTTCCAGAATAAGCGCACGCGCGATGGCGATACGCTGACGCTGACCGCCAGAGAACATATGCGGGTAGCGTTGGAAGAATTCCGGGCGCAGGCCAACCTTGGCCATGGTTTCGCGCACGCGTTCTTCACGTTCCTTGCGACCAAGGTGGTCCATATTAAGCTGGACCGGCTCGGCCAGGATCTGACCAACCTTTTTACGCGGGTTGAGCGACCCATACGGGTTCTGGAAGATCATCTGGACCGTGCGACGGAACAGCTTGGCTTCCTTGTCACTCAGATTGCCAACCTTGTTGCCGTTGATACGAAGTTCGCCGGCACTTGGTTTTTCAATCAGGGTCAACTGACGGCCAAGCGTGGATTTACCACAGCCGGACTCACCCACGACCGCAAGGGTCTTTTGTGCTTCTAGCTTAAATGACACACCATCAAGTGCCTTGACTGTGGCGCTGGGTTTGCCCAGTCCACGCGTAACTTCGTAATGGCGGACAAGGTCATCGGATTCCAGCAGCGGAACACCGGGTTTGGTATCGAGAAAGCTCATTATACAGTCTCCCCGGTTGTCTGGCTGGTTGTCTGGCCGGTCGGCTGGCCCTGATCATTAAGCGGATAGAAGCAGCGCACATCACGTCCGTTATAGTCCGATACATCCGGGCGGGCAGAGATGCAGCTTTCATTGGCGTAACGACAACGCGGTGCCAGCAGACAGCCCGATGGACGGTCATACTGACCCGGAACCACACCGGGGATGGTACGCAGGCGGTCATGGCCCTCGGAACGCTCAGGCAGGGCTTCAAGCAATGCCTGGGTGTACGGATGACGCGGTGCTGCAAAGATGCTGTCGGCCGGGCCGCTTTCAAACAGCTGACCGGCATACATGACCTGAATACGGTTGGCGGCTTCAGACACCAGTGCAAGGTCATGGGTGATCAGGATCAGGCCCATGTCACTGTCATCCTGCAGCTTCAGCAGAAGATCAATAATCTGCGCCTGAATGGTCACATCAAGGGCCGTTGTCGGCTCATCAGCAATCAGAAGACGCGGTTTGCAGGCGATCGCCATGGCAATGACGATACGCTGGCTCATGCCGCCCGACAGCTGGTGCGGGTAGGCGGTCATGCGCGACTTCGGATCGGGAATACCAACCTGGTTCAACAGATCAAGCGTGCGTTCACGACGCTGCTTCTTGCTGCCCCCTTCATGGACTTTCAAGGCTTCCATGATCTGCGCTTCGACGGTGAAGCACGGATTAAGGGCCGACATCGGATCCTGGAAGATCATGGCGATGTCTTTGCCGGTGATTTCACGACGGCGTTTTGCCGGCATGGTCAGAAGATCCTGACCATCAAAGGTGAGCGAGTCTGCTGTTACACGACCGGGGAAGTCGATCAGGCCCATCACCGCAAGCGAGGAAACCGACTTACCGGAACCCGACTCACCAACGATGCCAAGGACTTCACCGCGATCAACGGAGTAGCTTACAGAATCAACAGCGCGAAACGGCTTGTCTTCGGAGCCGAACTCGACTGTCAGGTTTTTTACTTCGAGAAGAGCCATGACTTACCGTTTCATCTTGGGATCAAGGGCATCGCGCAGACCATCACCCATCAGGTTGAAGGCAAGCACGGTGACAAGGATGCAAAGGCCGGGGAAGGTGATCACCCACCAAGCCGAACCCACGAACTCGCGAGCTTCGGACAGCATGGTGCCCCATTCCGGCAGCGGCGGCTGTGCACCAAGGCCAAGGAAGCCAAGAGCAGCAGCGTCAAGGATCGCACTCGAAATACCAAGTGTGCCCTGAACGATCAGCGGTGCCATACAGTTCGGCAGAATGTTGACGAACATCTGGCGAATATGACCAGCACCGGCAATCTGCGATGCGATGACATATTCCTTGTTGAGTTCAGAGACGACCGATGCACGGGTCAGACGCACATAATGCGGCAGCTGAACAATCGCGATTGCAAGCATCGCGTTTTCCAGCCCCGGGCCAAGGATGGCAACAATGGCAAGCGCCATGATTAGGCTTGGCAGGGCCAGCATGATGTCCATCAGGCGCATGATGCAGACTTCTGCCCAACCGCGGAAGTAACCAGCCACCATGCCAAGCACGATACCGGCAATCATCGACAGGATCACAACGAACACGCCGATAGAAACCGACAACTGTGCACCGTGGATCAGACGCGACAGGATGTCACGACCAACGGCATCGGTACCAAGGATGTAGCGCGGGTCCGCACCTTCCATCCAGATTGGCGGTTTAAGGAATGCGGTACGGTCCTGTGCAATCGGATCATAAGGTGCGATCCATTGCGCGGTCAGGGCCAGGAACAGGATGATCGCAATGACGATCAAACCGGCATAGGCGCCACGGTTCTTTTTGAAATAGTCCCAGGTCTCACGCAGCGGGCTGGGCGGAGCGCCCATCGGCTCTGCTACATTGGCTACCGGGGCTGCGGACGGGGTAGTATTCTCGCTCATCTTTCGCAGTCCCCTTAGCGTTTATGACGGATACGGGGGTTAACAACCCCGTATAGAAGGTCGACGATCAGGTTCACGGCCATAACCAGGAAGGCAATCATCAGAATGCCGCCCTGAATGGTCGGGTAATCGCGACGGTTCATGGCTTCGATGATCCACTTGCCAATGCCCGGCCAGGAGAAGATCGTCTCGGTCAGGATCGCACCAGCCAGCAAAACACCAACCTGAAGGCCGATGACGGTGATGACCGGGATCAGCGCATTACGCAGCGCATGGACCATGATGACGCGGATCGGTGACAGACCCTTTGCGCGGGCAACACGGATATATTCCTCGCCCAGAACTTCGAGCATGGAGGAGCGCGTCATACGCGCAATCACGGCCATTGGAATGGTGCCAAGGGCAATGGTTGGCAGGATCAGGTGGCTAACAGCGCTGGCAAAGGCGCCTTTTTCACCACTCAGAAGGCTGTCGATCAGCATGAATCCGGTCACGGGTTCAAAGAAGAACATGACTGACAAGCGACCGGAAACCGGTGTCCATCCCAACGTTGTCGAGAAGAACATGATCAAAAGAAGGGCCCACCAGAAAATCGGCATTGAATAACCGGTCAGCGAAATGGACATGGTCAGGTGATCAAGCCATTTGCCGCGGTTGATGGCTGCCAGAACGCCAAGCGGGATACCAAGGACAACAGCAAACAGGATACCCATCAAACCAAGCTCAACTGTCGCCGGGAACAGCGTCAGGAACTCGTCGAGTACGGGTTTCTTGGTGACAAACGATTTGCCCAGATCACCTTGGAAGACACCCATAAGGTAATCGAAATACTGAACAATAACCGGTCGGTCGAAACCGTATTGTGCCTGAAGTTCTGCGTATCTTGCCGCATCAACACCACGTTCACCGGCCATCATGAGGATGGGATCGCCGGGAATAAGGCGGATCAGGAAAAATACCAGAAGGGTGACACCGAAGAAGGTCGGGATGATGTCCCCCAAACGGCGAAACAGGAATCCTAGCATGCCATCGGGCCTTTTTATGCATCCACGCGCGGGTAGGACACGGGTGGACGTCTCTCTCTATTGCGGAATTGCAAAGAGGCCCGGAAGTCCGGGCCTCTTCGACTAAGTTTTACGTCGTCTTATTCTTTGATGTCGACGCCATAGAAGATGTGACCACCGAACGGATCGATTTTGTAGTCAACAACTTCGTTGCGGATCGGTTCGAAAACGATCGAGTGTGCGATGGTTGCCCACGGTGCTTCACGTTTGAAGACCATCTGAGCTTCTTCGTACAGACGGGTACGCTCAAGAACGTCCGAAGTGGTTTTTGCCTGCTGGATCAGCTGTTCGAATTCGTCGTTGCAGAAACGAGCGCGGTTCGAACCGCCAACACCGTCACAGCCGAGAAGAACTGCGAGGAAGTTGTCGGGATCGCCGTTGTCACCGGTCCAACCGAGCATGAAGGTACCCTGCTCACCTTTCTTGGTGCGCTCAAGGTATTCGCCCCACTCGTAGGAAACGATTTCAGCATTCACACCGATTTTTGCCCAGTCAGCCTGAACGAGTTCTGCCATGCGGCGTGCGTTCGGGTTGTAAGGACGCTGAACCGGCATGGCCCAGATGTCGGTGGTGAAGCCTTCCGGGTAACCAGCTTCAGCAAGCATTGCTTTTGCTGCTTCCGGATCATACGGATCATCAACGGTTTCGGTGTTGTAAGACCAGATGGTCGGCGGGATCGGGTTCTTGGCAGCAGAACCTGCGCCCTGATACACACCTTCGATGATGGCGTCTTTGTTGATCGCCATGTTCAGTGCTTTACGCACTTTCGGGTCGGTGAACGGCTCTTTCTCGGTGTTGTAACCAAGGTAACCAACGTTCAGACCTTCCTGGCTCATCAGGTTGATCGATGCATCTGCATCCATCTCGGTCAGGTCAGCCGGGTTCGGGTACGGCATGACGTGGCATTCGCCGGCTTTCAGCTTCTGATAACGAACAGTGCTGTCCGGGGTAATGGCAAAGATCAGGTTGTCGATTGCCGCTTTGCCTTCCCAGTATTCCGGGAATGCCTTGTAACGGATAACCGCGTCTTTCTGATAAGCAACCAGCTGGAACGGACCGGTGCCGACCGGGTTCAGGTCAACGTTTTCCGGGGTGCCGGCTTCCATCATTTTGTCAGCATATTCAGCCGACAGAACAGAAGCGAAGTCCATTGCCATGTTGGCGATGAACGGAGCTTCCGGACGGTTCAGAACGAACTTAACGGTGTAGTCGTCAACTTTGACGATGTCTTTAACGAGGTCCGGCATGGACATCGCGTTGAAGTACTCGTACGAGCCGCCTGAAACACCGTGATACGGGTGGTTCTTGTCATACTGACGCATGAAGGTGAAGATCACGTCATCAGCGTTGAAATCACGGGTCGGAGAGAAGTCTTCGGTGGTGTGGAACTTCACGCCTTTGCGCAGGTTGAAGGTGTATTCCTGACCATCAGCCGAAACGTCCCAGCTGGTCGCGAGACCCGGAACGATGGTGGTGGTGCCACGCTTGAACTGTACCAGACGGTTGAACACCTGACGCGAGGACGCATCGAAGGTGGTACCTGCGGTGTAAAGCGACGGGTTGAAGCCTTCCGGGCTACCTTCCGAGCAATATACCAGGGTTTTTGCCGAAGCGGCGGTCGGAGCAGCAAGTGCGGTCGCTGCGAGCAGGCCAGCACCAATCGCCACTTTGACGAAATTCGCTTTCATTAAAATGCCTCCCTCAAGGCTGGTCCAGACCAATCGATGCTGCCTACTTGATCTTTGACAGGTCACGTTTGACAGCGCCTTAATTGGAACGGACGGGGTTTACCCGATCCAACAGAAAAATATGTTGGCAATCGACGAGGGAAAATAATCAGGGTTTCTACGTATCGTCAACGCTTGCTGCGTGGTTCTACGTAGTTTGATCAGGGGGCTCGAATGATGAATTTAAGTCAAGTGTTTGTTATTTTTATGAAATTTACCCCCACATTTGCGTATGGGAGATGTGCATTTTTTTCGGGGCTCGCGGGGCGGGAGGCGAATATCACGTCTTTGGGATGTGCATTTAATCGATTCATATCCCTTTGAATTTTAAAGATTCGTTTGATTCGTTCCCGCCCCATCGGGTTCCCGGACTACCCCAAGGTAGAATTCAGCTCAGTGATTTGCCCGATATCCGTGTTCCAGGCAGCGACAAAGCGATAGACATCTTTGCCAAGGGATGGCCATGCGTGGAACATCAATCCAGCTGCACGCAGCTTGCCGGCCAGATCGGTATCGAGTTTAACAAAAAGCTCATTGCCGTCCGCTGGATGGGCAAGTGTTGCGCCACGCGCCGTCAAGACATCTGACAGTGCCTGTGCCGCCTGATTGGCGTGACCGGCATTTTTCAGCCAGACATCATTTTTGACATAGGCCAGAAGCTGGGTTGCAAGATAGCGATGCTTGGAATGCAAATGTCCGCTGCGTTTGCGGGCCTGTTCAATCCGGCCTTTCAAGCTGGTATCAAACAGAACAATGGCATCAACCGCCATCGCGCCATTTTTCGTCGCCCCGAAGCTTAGCGCATCGACACCGGCCTTCCAGGTGATGTCGGCCGGATGGCAACCAAGATGGGCAACCGCATTGGCAAAGCGCGCCCCATCCATGAACAGGCGCAAGCCACGGTTTTTGCAGATCTCACCAATTGCGGAAACTTCAGTTGCGGAATAGACAGTTCCAAGTTCAGTTGCCTGGGTAATGGCAACGCATTCCGGGGATACTGAATGCACGCCACGATCAACCTGACCGGCGATAAAGGCATCCAGTTCGGTTGCTTCGAGCTTTGCGGTCGGGCCATCCATCGGCAAGAGCTTTGCGCCGCCGGTGAAGAAGGCAACGCCGGTGCTTTCATCCTCGTTGATGTGCGCTTCGTGATGGCAGATCACGCCGCCATAGGGCGACACCAGTGCCGATAGGCTGATGCAGTTGGCAGCTGTTCCGGTCGTGACCGGGATCACAGCGACTTCCTTGTCAAACAGTTCGGAAAAAGCTGCATCAAGTTGCTGGCTCAGGTCATCGCCGCCATAGGCTGGTGCGTTGGATTTGGACTCTTGGGCAAGGGCTTCAAGAACTTCCGGGCAAAAGGGCGATACATTGTCCGAAGCAAAATTCATTATCTTACTCGCAAATAACTGGTGGCTGACGGCGCTTTGGTGTTTGCCGCCGTTTGGGCAGGATTGGAATTCTTATCACATGCAAATGCCGATGATGGCAAACCCGGCCTAGCGGGATATGGCATTGGGTAAATCAGAAATCAGATCAATCGGGCTGTTCCAGGCGCAGACAAACCGATAGGCATCTGGCCCGATAGATGCCCATGGGCGAAACACGAGACCGGCATCTCGCAGTGATGCTGCCAGATCGTCATTCATGTGAATGAAAAGCTCATTGCCTTCGGGTGGGAAGGCTGCCTTTGCCCCAAGGGCTTCAAGGCTTTGTTGCAATGCCTTGGCGGCAGTGTTGGCATGCCGTGCGTTGCGCAGCCAAAGATCGTCTTTCAGGTAAGCCAGAAGCTGTGCGGCCAAATAGCGATGCTTGGAAAACAGATGTCCGCCGCGCTTGCGGCTTTTTTCGGTATGACGGCGCAGTTTCGGATCAAACAGGATGATGGCATCAACCGCCAGCGCCCCATTCTTGGTTGCGCCAAAGCTTAGAACATCGACACCGGCTTTCCAGGTGATATCGGCCGGATGACAATCAAGGGCGGCAACCGCATTGGCAAAGCGTGCGCCATCCATAAACAGGCGCATCTTGTGCTTTTGGCAGACCTTCCCAATCGCATCGACTTCATTGACAGAATAAAGCGTACCAAACTCGGTCGTCTGGGTGATGGCAACGCATTCCGGGTCAACCGAATGCATGCCATTGGGGCTGTGGGAGGCCAAAAACAGATCAAGTGCGTTTGCTTCAATCTTGGCCGATGGGCCATCAATCCCCAAAAGCTTTGCCCCGCCGCCGTAAAAGGCAACACCGGTTGATTCCGTTTTATTGATATGGGCGTGGTGATGACACACCACCCCGCCAAACGGGGATACCAGCCCGGAGAGGCCTATCAGGTTTGCAGCTGTTCCCGTGGCAACCGGGACAACACACACATCAGTCCCAAACAGTTTAGAAAACGCGCCATCCAGCATCTGGCTTTGATCATCCGCGCCATAGGGCAGGGCAGCCCGATCACTTTCAGCGGCAATGGCAGCAAGGATTTCCGGGCAGATCGGCGTGACATTATCAGATGAGAAATTCATCGGGGCCTCGGCATTGGATGGAGCGAAGATTGTGGCAGCAGGCAATGGTCAAGGCCGCATTGGATGTGTTTTCGAACCTATTGTCCAACGTTTTGAGCTAGACCTTGTGTCAGCTTAAGTCTTTATTTATCGGTGGCAAAAAAGACGCCGTCCCAGTTCTCTGGCGGCGGAGTGTCACGGAAAACACTAATCCGGTGCAAATACAGTTCATAAAGTTCATGCAAAACGCCGGTGCCAAAAGAGGTGGCCCTGCACTCTTCAATCAACCGGATGGTCTCGTCCCAGCTTTGTTGGCGATAGGCATTGATCATCGATTTATGGAGGTCGCGAAAATCGCGGAAGCGGGGCGAATGACATAGTGCTTGATCACCGAGCAAGGCATAAATGTGTACGGCCTCGCGCTTGCCTTTGACCGCTATCAGATCGAGTTCAAGAACAGCGAACTCGTTCTTCACACGCTTTGCGACCTCTTCTCCCATCACGATATCAATACCGTAATTTTTTGACTGTCCTTCCAAGCGTGCCGCCAGGTTAACTGCGTCACCTAGCACTGAATAGTCAAATCGCTGATCTGACCCAATATTGCCAACAAGGCAATCTCCGCAGTTAATACCAACGCCGATGTGTAGTGGCAGAAACGGTTCGTTCGCCATCTTGGCTTCGTGAAAACGTTCGGTATTTAGCAAATCAAGTGCGTGACGCATGGCAAGTGCACTGTGACAGGCATGGTGCGCATGGTCATTTACATCTAATGGTGCGTTCCAGAAGGCCATGATGCAGTCACCCATATATTTGTCGATCGTACCTTTGCGCTCCAATATGCAATCGGTCAAAGGTGTTAGAAGCCTGTTGATCAGGCGGGTCAGACCTTGGGGGTTTGTTTTGAAACCTTCCGATATCACGGTAAAGTCCCGGACATCACAAAACATCAATGTCATGTCTCTTGCTTCGACACCAAGTTGAACACGTTCAGGGTGTTGGCACAGTTCATTGACAAGGGCAGGGGACAAATAGTTCGAAAAAGCGGACCGTATCAGGCGCCTTTCGCCTTCGGTCCGAATAAAGCCGATAGAACTTGTTGAGATGTAAACGGCAAGCAAACTGATCATCGGGTAAACAGGATCGATCAGCAGTAACTTGCTCTCATACGCCCACCAAGAGAAAGCGGCTGCTCCGACCAACAGTGTCGCTCCAATGACTGCGGGCCAGACCGCACCTAATCGTGGCACGGTCAATACAAAGAACAGCCCGATCAGCAGAAGAACAAGAGTTTCAGTTTCAGGGGCCCAGTAGGGTCGGGCCAAGAAATGACCAATCAGCATCTGTTCAAGCATCTCGGCGTGGATTTCAACGCCAGGCAAGACAGGATCAAGTGGGCTTGACCACAGATCGAGAAGGCCTTCTGCGCTGGTCCCGACCAGAACGACACTATTGCGAAATGTGTCTGAAGGTAGACGGTCATTGATCACATCCGATGCAGAGATGTAGCGCTGCTTTTGGTGGCCACTATAGTGCACCCACATATAACCGCTATGATCAGTCGGAATGCTTAGTTGACCGACACGGATTGCCTCTATGCCCTCGGACCTTGTCCAACGTGCATCACCACTCGCACCCGACATGCGAACATTCATTGTTTTCGGCGCATTTTGCAGAACACGCAGCATTTCCATCGATAAGGTGGGGTAGACCGGCATACCGATCACCGGTAAATCATCGTCGAGTGCCGCCAATAACGGGACACGTCGGACGATACCGTCCTTTTCCGGCGCGACATTGAGTATGGCATTTCCGCTTGCCGCTGTTTCAATCACATCTAGGTTTTTTGCTGCCCCCGGAAGCACGGGAATGAAGTCGGAAAGATTGCGACCGGCTTCTCCAGACGTGCTAAAATTACCCACCTGCCGCGGAGGTGCATCTATGTTTTTGTTGGTAAGTTGGATGGCTGTGACGATTTGCCCTGTTCCAGCGATGAACTGGGCAAAAAGATCATCATGGTCGGGAAGGGTTTGGGCAAGCTGCGTGATCTGGTTTGTGGCAGAGTTTTGGGGCCAGTCATTAACAACGCGTGCAGGCGAGGTTCTATCTGGTTCGGCAAAAACCATATCAAACCCGACAACTTGCGCGCCTGCAGTTCGCAACCTGTAAATTAAACCGGCAAGAGTCGTTCGCGGCCAAGGCCATTGGCCCATTTCTTCAAGGCTTTTCTCATCGATGTCGACAATGCGAACACCAACATCTTGGTAGGTGCGCGGCGCAAGACGTTGATAGGTGTCGAACACCGTCATTCGCAACTGGTCAACGAAAGGGACATTTTGCCAACGCATGAAAACGCAAACGAGCAAGATGCCGAGAGGAATTGCGTAATGCAGAACGCGTAATGATGAGTTTCGGGTTAGACGCATGCTTGACGGAATTTCCGTTAGGTAGCCAAACGGCTGCTTAGTTGAGCGTTGCTGATCCCGAGGCCCCGGCACTTTCAGCATTGGTTGTAAGTTTGAAATCGATGTTTGATGCATCCGTAAAAGTGGCTGTCGCACTGCAGCCTGCTGCCGATGCATTCGATGTACAACCATTCTGATAAGTGAAATCAGAACTAGTGAAGGCGGCAGCGCCGTTTACGCTTGAAAAATCATACGCACTTATGACTGCGCCACCTTGCAAAGCTTGCAATTCAGTGCTGCTGTCAGAAATCGAAGAGAACTGAATGTTGAGGGTTCGGGTAGCAAAGTTCACAGATGTATAAAACGAATATGACAGAGACCCACTGCTCGCATTGACTGTGCCGGTATTTACGGATCCGCTGGCTACTTCGCGAAGGCCGTCAAACGTAAACGCGGAGTTCGATGTGTCAGAAGACGTTGAAGTCTCTACATTACCAAGAATTTGAGTGATCTCACTGACGCTCGACGAAGCGCTCGTTGTGCTAACTTGTGCCAATGCTACGTCGAGGCTTCCGGCCATTGTCGCACCGGTTTGTGTGTTGGCCTGCTGTGTTTGACTTAACGAGAGAGTGGTAGTCTCCTGATTTACCGAAGCAGGACCATCGGTGGTCGCGCCTTCAATGTTCCGAGATGCGGTGCGGACAAGATTTGTTGAGAAATCGAATGTTGAAATGCTTTCAGGAAAGCGGGTTGGCGTCGTCACGACGCTGGGGCTGACAAACACGCCGAAGTTTTCCCCGGTAACGTTCTGGCTATTTCCAAGCTTGTCATTTACGGCGAACGCGCCAGGACGTGACGTTGTATCGTTGCGGTGAAGTCCCGGGCCCTGGTTAACCGCCATAAAGACCTGTTGGCTAGCGGCGTCGGAGGTTGATGTGTCAAATGCTCCAGGCACAATCTGATTGGCCTGTTCAGCCGATACCGAACGTATCAACCCGATCGTTCCGCGAATTCCGATTGAACCAACAGGAAGGTTGATGTCCATGCTTGAGGGATTGTTTAGCGGGATTTTACCTGTGACAAAGCGCATAACACCACGCGCCATATCAGCAACAATGCGTCCATCACCAGTCAAAGGATCGTAGACAAACTCATCAATTGCAATGTCGCTGTCGGGACCAATCGTGAAAACCGTTTCATCAAGCAGGAGGATTTGCATGCCCGAGTTGGGGGACGTTGTAATGCGATCGCCCAGATATACCGGCATTCCGCTTTCAACCAGAATGCCGACTTCTCCGCTGACTTTTGCAAGCTGAACATTTCCTGTGACAGCTGCCGAGACGCCAGCCATTTCGGTCGAGACCTCAGCCGAGGCGGGCTGCGCCAACATCATCGAGAAGGCCAAAGATAGTGTGCAAAATGCACCGCGCAGAGGGCGCATCATCTTACCTTGCAAAGTGGTGGTCGCTATCTGGTTCTGCATCACTAGAACTCCCATCGCCGGGTCAGATAAAGTTGCGCCCGGGCATTGTGATATTCGTAGTTGGGGATGTTCGATTTTGTATTCAGATATTCACCAGTGATCGACCAGCTAATCGGTGCCAAAAAGCTGTATATCTGATCTGCCGCCTTGCTTTCCCCAAACAAATTCGATGGCAGTAATTGCGAGAGTGGTGCGCCATAGGTCAGTCTTGAACGTGTTGAACGATCAACCCGGTGCTGCGGCGAACTACCTGTCACCAGATAGTCCGGGTCGCGATACCGGTCAATTCCATGGCGGATGCTTCCGCTTATATAACTTCCCCCGCCAAACAGATAAGCATGGATCACTTCACCGCTCAAGCTGTCATAACTGTAATAGTTGCGAGCAGCTTCCTTTTTTCCCGCAGAGAGGTTGAATGTTGTTCGGTTGTTCGGTGTCCAAGTATAGTTGGACCCGATGCGCGTTCCGTATCTTTGTCCTGAATGCAGGCGTAGTGCCGTGGATTCACTTGTATTTTGATATCGCTCATCAGCATAGCTGACGTCACCATTCAGATTGAAAAACGGGCGTGGGTTCCAATCAAGGCGCAATCGCCCGGATCGAGATGTCAGGTACTTTTCTTTGCTCAGTGATTGTACGGTCTGGTTTAGAGAAGGGGTGAGCTGCCAATACCCGCCGCGAATGCGTGAGCCGATATCGACCGAAAATGAGCCAAGATCCAGGGAATCCAGTTGGACCTGATCGCTGCCATATCCTGTGATACTGGCAAACATTTCGTGGCCTTCTTGATAGCCGAGGTCATAACTGACGTCGTAACGTACTGCTCCGGTATAAGCGAAATCATTCTGTGGTTTGTCGGAGGTCGACGTAACTGCGGTCGGGGTACCTGTCAGAAGCTGAATTTTGTCGTTTGGTGCAGCATTTCTGTTGCTATCGACTTGAGACCCCAAGGTAAGCGTCACCGACTGACGCAGTCGTTTGCGGCGATGTTCAATCGCAGATATATATTTTTCAATGTCTGCAGATACTTCGGGCGAAACATCCATTCGTTTCAGACGGTCAAACTGTGCGCGAGCCTCGTCCAAGCTATCAAGGCGATACAGGACGATTGCGTAGTACAAACGAACGGGCGCAAGTTCGGGGTCGATCACCAAAATACGTTCAAGTGTTGCAGATGCTCCGCGAACCTCACCGCGAGCCAGTTGGGCTTTTGCCCAGCGGAAATTCAGGACAATATCATCCGGGTTGGCAAGAATATCCGCATAGGTAACATCTCCGCCGTCATCAGTACGCAGTAGCAAGTTTGCACGTGCGGTAACGTCGGTTAACCGGTCGAAATCTTCAGAAAACTGGCGGGCTTCGTCCGTTCGGACATCAACGCTTTGTTGTGCGTAAGCGTCAGGAATACCCATCACCAGTGCCGCCAGCACAGCCATTGCTGTCTCGCTGTGCCGCCATCTGCTTGGTTTCAAGATTTTCCCCCAAATTGCGCAGATCATGGCGGTTTACTGGAACCGAGCTTCTACGAACGACCCGTTCACACAAAACCAGACAGCAGTCCATAATCTGATTGAATCCTATATCACCAGATTATGGACTATCTTGATGGGATGTAAGCCATGCAGTGGGTGGGTGTCTTTGCAAGATTGTGGATAGGTTCGATATACGCGTGAATAGATTACACGATTGAAATTAGTATCGAATCTATCCCAAAGTTGTATTGATCTAAACTGCCGTTCCACCAACAGTCAGTCCGTCAATACGAAGGGTTGGTTGGCCGACGCCGACCGGAACGCCCTGACCATCCTTGCCGCAGGTGCCAATGCCGTTATCAAGCGCCATGTCGTTGCCGACCATGGAAACTTTGGTCAGGCTATCGGGGCCATTGCCGATCAGGGTTGCGCCTTTGACCGGTGCACCAAGTTTGCCGTTTTCGATCAGATAGGCTTCTGATGCGGAGAACACGAACTTGCCCGACGTAATGTCGACCTGACCGCCGCCAAAGTTGACCGCGTAGATGCCCTTTTTGACCGAAGCCAGAACTTCTTCGGGCTCCTTGTCTCCGCCCAGCATATAGGTGTTGGTCATGCGTGGCATCGGGGCGTGGGCATAGGATTGACGACGGCCATTGCCGGTCGATTTCACGCCAGTCAGACGCGCATTCAAGCGGTCCTGCATGAAGCCCTTAAGGATGCCATCTTCGATCAGAACGGTTTGCTGGGTCGGCGTGCCTTCATCATCGATTGAAAGCGAACCGCGGCGATCATTGATCGTGCCATCATCAACAACCGTCACACCCGGTGAAGCAATGCGCTGGCCCAAAAGGCCGGCAAAGGCCGAGGTGCCCTTGCGGTTAAAGTCACCTTCAAGGCCGTGACCGATGGCTTCATGGAGCAAAATGCCCGGCCAACCCGGACCAAGCACCACAGTCATTTCACCCGCCGGTGCCGCAACGGAATCAAGGTTTACAATTGCCTGACGAAGCGATTCATCAACCGCCTTCTTCCAGGTTTTCTCGTCAAAGAAACCGTCATAGCCAATGCGGCCGCCTTCGCCGTGCGACCCGGTTTCCATGCGGTCACCTTGCTTGACAACGACGGAAACGTTAAAGCGCACCAGCGGGCGGATATCGCCAATGCGCTGATCACCGGAACGCCAGATTTGAACGGCCTGCCAGTTGCCGGAAATCGATGCAGACACCTGTACCACGCGCGGATCGCGCGAGCGGGCATAGGCATCGATTTGTGCCAAAAGATCAACCTTGGCCTCAAAGGTTGCCTCACCCAGCGGGTTCACATCGGAATAAAGCGAAATGTTTGTGCCAATCGATCCCAGATCGACCTTGCCCGAACGGCCTGATCCAACCGCCTTGACCGTTTCAGCAGCACGCGCGACCGCGTCATTGGACAGCTCGTTGGAATGGGAAAAGGCGGTTGCTTCATCGGCAACAGCACGCAGGCCAAAGCCCTGAGCAGTATCAAAGTTCGCACTGCGCAGGCGGCCATCATCCCAGACAAGGCTTTCGGACTGGCGATATTCAAGGAAAAGTTCGCCGTCTTCTGCCGCGCCCAGTGCTTCATTGACCTGCGTTTCAAGCCGGTCGCGATCAAGATCACCCTTGGCGAAAAACAGATTATCGGTGGTGCGAAGATCGGTCATGGAACCTCCTTGAGGGCCGGAAAACGCCGGCCAGAGAAAATGATTTTCCCCGAAAACTTAAAGCAGTTGTGACAGTATTTTCCCTTACGTTTTAAGGGCTTTCTGTCACATTGAACTTTCGTCTATACAGGTACTGTCAGGGTCCGGTCAAAAACCTTCCCTGAGCGTTTTATATAGACCGCAATGGCCAATTATGAAAGCCCGTGGCAATGTTTGTTGAACATCCCCAGCGTGTCGCCCTTCATAACGAAATTCATGCCCGCCCGTTTGGCGGTGTTACCAGCCCGACGCGATGTTCCTGCATCGCCTTTCACGCCGGCGAAGAGCTTGATGATGATGTTCGCCAACATTTCGTCGCCTTCTGCAAACGCTTTAGCCTGACACCCCCTGCACCCGATCAGAAATATTTTGAGGCCGCCTGTGATGGTTTCTCGGTGATTTGGGAGCGCCATGCAGAATTCACGGTCTATGTGTTCAAACGCATGGAGCCGTTTGATAACCCGTTCGAGGATCCGGTGATCAATCTTGTGCCACAGGATTGGCTTTCCGAAACGCCGGGGCAGTTGATGGTTGGCCTTCATATCGTGGTTGAGAAAACCGACCGAACCGAGGATGAAATATCGCGCCTGTTTGACCATAACGGTCTGACGGGTAGTCGGGTTTTGGGCGGTACGGCGCAGGTCTGGACCGATTTTCGTCTGCATGGGGATGGCTTTGGCCGCATGCTGGTCAAGGATCAGGGGATGGAGCAGCTTCAGGCTGGCCGTCTGGTACAGCGTCTTAAGGAAATTGAAGTTTACCGGATGATGGCGCTTCTGGCCTTTCCGATGGCACATTGCGCAACGCCAAAGGTATCCGAGATCGATACGCGTCTGTCGGAAATCACCGCCGAAATGGCAAGCAAGACGCAAACCAATGACGAAGAAACCCTGTCCAAACTGACCGATCTGGCCGCCCAGACCGAAGAAATGGCAGCGTCGCTTAATTACCGGTTCAGTGCCGCGCGGGCCTATTACCGCATTGTGCAAGCCCGCCTAACCGAGCTTCGCGAAGAACGTGTCGAGGGCGTTCAGACGATTACCGAATTCATGGAACGCCGTTTGGCCCCGGCCATGCGGACCTGTCAGAATATCGGTGACCGGTTGGAGGTTTTGTCCAAGCGTGTTGCGCGTGCCAATAACTTGCTGCGCACTCGCGTTGATATCCTGCTTGAGGCGCAAAACCGCGACCTTTTGGCGAGTATGGACCGGCGCGTGAAGTTGCAGCTTCGCCTGCAGCAAACCGTTGAAGGCCTGTCTGTGGCGGCGATTACATATTATGCCGTCGGGCTTCTGGGATACCTGTTTAAGGCGGTGAAGGATGCCGGGGTTCCGATCAATGATCGGGTGGCGACCGGTGTTGCCGTGCCGGTGGTTCTGGCGTTGATCTGGATTGCGACCCATCGGGTCAAAAAGGCCCTGCATAAAGCCGATCGTTAGGTTGGGTAATAAATAGATAGAAACTGAACTTGAGGTGCGGGTTGGTAGAAAAGCGCGAGAGCTTCGGCGAGCGATTGAAACGCATTCGTTTGGAAATTGAAAGTTTGCCACCCTTGACTGCCGATGTAGCGCGAGGTTTGGCGGACGTTGCAGTTGGCAGCATAGAGCAATCGTGCGCTAGACATCCTTGTAAGAAACCATCTCCGGCAACAAAAAAGGCACTACTGAAGCGGGTTTCAAGAAAAACTGCTCTCGAGCTCACAACAATCGACAAATTTGGTGTCGTTGTTTTTGACGAAATTTGTCAGATAACCGACCGGATACTCGCGTATCGATATGTGGCGCAATACCGCAAAGTGTTCAGGTCTCAGAGTGATGAACTGTTCGATGCGTGGCAGATTCACAGCCAAAGCTTGCGAACAGGGGAACTGTACATTGTACAAGACCGCACTTCGCAATTGCTTAAGTTTCTCGCACTGGTTGGCCAAGACTGCGGTCTTGCGGTCGAAGATCAGAGTGGGTCTTTCTCCAAAAAATTTAAAAAAGACTTTGAAAAACGATTGCGCGAGCGGCACCGCATAGTACATGCACATGAACGTCTCTCATATGAGTCGAGAATCATGGCTTTTGCCGGGAAAACCTTGTCGCTGCCATCTGAGACAGTCGCAAAGTTCATGCTTGATACATTCTCAACAAGTTTTTCGGCAATGTCGGAAAAACTGCGAGAAGAAGATTGTGAAGCACCTTCGATCGAAGAAGTTGAAAAACTTCACGAGATGACTGACGAACGAGAAGCCCGCCAAATGATGAACTTGGTTGGAGAGTACATACTAAAGGCTGTTGGAAAAGTGAAATAGCTTCACCTCTTACTCGCTATTCTTTGAAATTGTTGAGTTTGTAAGCGGCGTAGGTTGCTGTCCCGACCAGCACCACTGCACCTGCCTGATGGGCAACACCAAGCGGCAGCCAGATAACGCTTAGAAGGGTTGATATCCCCAGCGCCACCTGAAGGCAGGCTGCGGCGAGAACCAGATGGGTAGCCATACGTTGCCCGGCACTCAAATCCCATTTGCCAGCCCGCCACCAGAAGAAAATCACGGCAGCAAAGGTGATCTTTGCCAGCCAGCGATGATCCCACTGAACCGTCATATGATCTTCGAATGGGGCAAGCCAGGTTGGATCAAATACAAACAGGCCATCAGGGATCAGCTGCCCATCCATCAGCGGGAAGGTGTTAAAGGCATAACCCGCATCAAGCCCGGCGACGAAACCGCCAGAAAGGGCTGTGAAGACGATCAGGCAAAGCAATTGCCAGCTGCGCTTGGATGCGTTGGTACCAATTGCACGCGGTGAAAGCTGCTGCAGGCCGACCCAAAGCAGGGCGATGAAAATCACGAGTGCCAGGCCAAAGTGGGCTGTCAGGCGGTATTGGCTGACATCCGGGCGATCAACCAGGCCGCTCATCACCATGTACCAGCCCATCAGGCCCTGCAGACCACCCAGAATGAACAGGCCCCAAAGCTTCCACTTGGTCGCGCCATCAATCGACTTTTTGGCGAGGAACCAGACGAACGGGATGAAGAACACAATCCCGATCAGACGCCCCCAAAGACGGTGGATGAATTCAAGCCAGAAGATGGATTTGAAATCCTCGACCGACATCCAGGCATTGACCTTCTGGAATTCGGGATACTGGCTGTATTTCTGATAAAGTTCCATCCAGTGGGCATCGGTCATTGGCGGAATGATCCCGGTAAAGGGACGCCATTCGACGATTGAAAGACCCGACTCTGTCAGGCGGGTAAGACCGCCGATCACCACCATGATGAAAACAAGCGCGGCACAAGAAAACAGCCACATGGCGACATTCTTGTTGGCTTGCGGTTGGCTGGTGAGTTGGTCTGACAGGGTGGCGTGGGCACTGCTGGACATCGGGACGCTCTCTGGTCGTTGTCTTTTGGGGCACGCGGTGTGCTGAAATTTGGCCCAATATAGGGCGATTTTCGAAAAATTGCAGGAAAAGCTTTACGCGCAAACGTGCCAGCGTGGATCACCTCACACTGAAATTTAAAACACATATTATTGTGTGGTATAAATATAAAACACATAAAAAATGTATTGAATGTTTTGATTTCCACACTCATAGTCATGGACAACAGAGAGAAACCCGCATTAGAGGATCGACGATGTTTCCCATCAATCTGGACCTGACGCGACTTTCGGTCGCATTGGTCGGGAACGGTCAGGCAACCCTGAACCGTTTGCGCCAGTTTGACGGTGATGGGGCAAGATACGTCACCGTTTATTCAGAGAACCCGATACCTGAACTGGTTGATCAGGCCGGTGATCGGCTGCACCGCTATTTGCCGAATTCGGCCGATGTCAACGCGGCATCAATCATGTTCATTGTAGACCTTGGCGAAGAAAAGGCTGCTGAACTGGCCGCCATTGCCAAGGCAGTTGGCACAATTGCCAATGTCGAAGACGTAAAGGAATACTGTGATTTTTTTTCGCCAGCGCGGGTTCAGCGCGGTGACTTGATGATTACGGTATCGACCAACGGCCACAGCCCGCGACTGGCCGGACGCATTCGACGTGCCATTGAAAATTGGCTGGTACCGACCTGGGACAAGCGCCTGCGCGAATTGTCCGATGAGAGAGAAAAATGGAAAGCAGCCGGCGCTGACATGCAGACCCTGCTGCAAAAGACCGACGAGTACATCGATCGGCGGAGATGGTTGCCATGAATGTTATGCGTGAAGAAGACATTCTGACCGGTGGGTCGATGTCTGTCGAAGAAGCGACCGATCGTGCGGCGCGCTTGCTGGACCAGTATGGCCATTTACAGGGCGTATCGCTGATCGAACCAATGGTGCATGAAGAATTCAATGGTCGCGTGACCATGACCTCATCCTTCGGGACCGAGGCTGCAGCACTTTTAGCACTTGTCGCGGAAGTTGATCCGAACTTGCCGGTGATTTTCCTTGATACCCGCAAGCTGTTTGGTGAAACTCACAAATACCGCGAACAGCTCGTGGATCAGCTGGGTCTGACCAATATCAGGATCATGCGCCCGGACGAGGAAAAGCTTAAGGCCGAAGACCCGAACGGCATGTTGTTCGCATCCGACACTGCAAAATGCTGCTACCTGCGCAAGGTGGAGCCACTTCAGCGTGCGCTTGAGGGCTATGATGCCTGGTTGACCGGTCGCAAACGCTTCCACGGTGGCGAACGCGATGCGTTGCCCGTGATTGAACCGGCAGGCACACGGATCAAGATCAATCCGCTGGCAGGTTACAAGCGCGAAGACATTGAAGATATCTTTGAACACCGTGCATTGCCGCGCCATCCGCTGCAGGCCGAAGGGTTCCTGTCAATCGGCTGCATGCCTTGCACCGACCGCGTTGATCCGAACTCAACCGATGTCCGTGCAGGCCGTTGGGCCGGTCAGGACAAGACCGAGTGCGGCATTCACTACATCATCTGATTGCCCACGCGCCACTTGGCGCAAGGACATGAATATGGAAAACGGCCATCTGATATCAGGTGGCCGTTTTTTTTATCTGCAGTTTTGAACCTTGCCAAATTTGTTCCTTATTTCATTGAAAAATAAAAAGACCTGCAAAGAACAACCTGATCTGAAAGTCGTTCTTACAAGTAGAAATAAAAAAAGCGGTTGATGAAAAGCGGCGAAGCAACAGGCCGTAAACGCAGCCGCGATGGTTGGAAAAAGGGCAAAATTCATGCAGCATACGCAAGCCGCACCGCTGAATGTTTTGGCTATTGGTGCGTTTGATCAGCTTCCGGTTAATGTTCATCACGCACCTGATGGCACAAAATTCTCGGCGATCTTCTGTGATGAAACAGCGGAACTCGGATTTGAAGAACTTGCACGCCTTCGCACAAAGGCCGCGCATGACCTGTTTCCGATCTACTGGTTTGGTGAAAATGCACCATCTTTTGTCGATGCCAGTTATCCGGACAATCGTCCGCAATTCCTGCATGAAGCAACCCGCGATGCCTATGCCAAGCTTGCCCATATCGCAAAACTCGGCCGCAAACAGGTTGAGGAAGACCGTGAGCTTCTGAACTTATTGGGGTTCCTCGCAACCAGAAAATGCGAGGCGATCCCGCAATGGGCGCCTGACAGTCAAAGACTTGTGACCTACCAACAGCTTAGACCTGAATTCGCATCGCGCAGCTTGTTGATGCAGCTATACCGCAAGGGACTTTTGGAGCGCGACTACTGGCGCAAAACCCATCAATGCGGCAAATGCGGCTCGTCACGCCTTAACGTTGCGGAACATTGCCCGGACTGCAAATCCACCGATCTTGAAGAAATGGACATTGTCCATCATTTCGCCTGCGGTCATCAGGGACCACAGGATGCCTTTCAGCTCAGTGCTGGCGGGCGGATGATTTGCCCATCCTGCGAACAAAATCTGGATCATTTCGGCGTTGATTATGACAAGCCCGGCCGGGTGGAGGTCTGTCGCAATTGCCGTGCGGTTACCGAAGATCCGCTGACGATATTTGAATGTCTTGATTGTTCGACACTCACCCCCAGCGACGAGGCAACCCAGCGTGACTGGTATCGTTTCCGCATCAGTGCAGCCGGGCAGGAAGCCGCACTGATGGGGCAAATCCCGGTCACCTCGCTTGAAAATGCATTTGGCGGGTTTGAGCCGTCAAAGGACTATGCCACCTTTACCGCACTTCTTGATAACGGGCTTAGTACCGCACGGCGCTATGATCGGCCCTATAGTGTTGCTGTCATGCGCCTGACCGGCGAAGACGATGAAAGTAACGTGCCAAATGCGGCATTTGGCACGGCGATGCGCAAAACATTGGTCAAGCTTCTGCGTGAAATCCTGCGGGATTCTGATTTTCTGTATGCGGCTGGTGAGCAGATTGTTTTTGTCTTCCCCGAAACAGATGCGATGGAACTGCAATCCATTTTGGAGCGGATCGAAGAACGCCTTTTGACCAATGTGACCGAGCGCCCCGATTACAGTTTTGAAGATTGGTCCGATCGAACCCTTCGCGACATTCTGCAAGGAGTGCGCGTTGTTCGTTGATGGCATCAATTATCTTTTATCGCTGAGTTTCCCGGCCTTCGTGGTCATGTTCTGGCATTTCTTCGTGCTGGAACTGCCACGCTTTGTTCTGGCGGGGATTGCCGTATGTATCGCAACGGTTCTTAAGCGAAACGAACCGCCGCACCGCCCACCCATCAGGCGGCCACGCATTTCAGTGCTTCTGCCCGGCCATAACGAGGCAGACAACCTGCCGCGTGCCATCATGTCGATGCGCGAACAAACCCTGCCACCCGATCAGATTGTGGTCGTTGATGATGGATCGACTGATGACAGTGTCGCGGTTGCCAACGCACTGATGCAGGACGGATTAATTGATGTCGTGCGCACCAGTCATGTACGCGGCGGAAAGTCGGCGGCGGCCAATCTGGGCCTCGCGGCTTGCACAGGCGATATCGTGATCATCGCCGATGCCGATACGACCTATGACTGCGCGGCATTTGAATATCTGATCGCAGAATTTGATGATCCCAAAACCGGAGCGGTTGCCGGAAACCTTGGTGCGCGAAACGCGAACATATCTCTAGCGACCTGTTGGCAGGCGATCCAGTACCAGATCTCCATCGGTCTTGGGCGGCAAGTGTCAGATATGCTGGGCGTTCTGTTTATCGTATCGGGTGCCTTTGGTGCATTTCGCCGTCAGGCACTTGAACAGGTCGGTGGTTGGTCCGTCGGGCCGGGCGAGGATGCCGAATTGACCAACAAAATCCGCCGTGCCGGATGGCGCATCCGTTTTGCACCGGAAGCTTGGTCGCTCACCGATGTGCCTGAAACCTTTGGCCAGCTTGCCCGTCAAAGATTGCGTTGGGACCGGTCCCTGATCCGGATGCGTTGGCGGCGTTATCGCGTGTTTCTTGATCCGACCGATGCGCAGTTTCGCCTGTCCAACGCATTGGGGACGATTGATATCTTGTTTTTTCAGGCGTTCTTGTCGCTGTCTTTCGTTCTGTATCTCATCTGGCTGTTTGAAGTTTATGGAAGCTTCGGCTGGGTGATTGCGGTTGTGAACCTGCTGGCCTATTCGGTTTTCGGCATTTTTGGTTTTGTCATGGCCCAGATCGCATGCCCGCGTCCGGCTGTCATGGGGCTTTGGCCCTATGTCATTGGATATGGCGTTTTCAATTCATTGTTCTTGCGGCTGGTGCGGTTGGTTGCCTGCTTTGACGAGTTGATCTTTCGCCGTTCGTTTGAGGACAATTATGTGCCGCGACGCGTGCGCCATGCCGCGCGCAAGTCCCGCCAAGACAGGTAGTCGAGAAACATGAAGCTTAAAAATCATCGCCCATCGACCCGACTGATCCGCGAGCCACGTGCATTGCCAAAGAAGCGCAATCTTGGACGCTGGATCTATATCAGCATTCTTCTTTTGGTCGGCCTGTGGGCATTTGATGTCTTTTTCGGGCAGTTCTTTTTCCTGCGTGGCAATGGTCTTGTGGTGGCGCGTCCCTATGTTGTCGCCAGCGAATATATCGGAACCGTGCGTGATATCTCTGTGCGGCAAGGCGATCGGGTCAAACGCGGCGAGGTGGTCGCACATCTGAGCTCGCGGCAATATGATGAACAACTTGCCCGTTTGCGGTTTGAACTTTCAAACCTGTCAGCCGATCGCACACGCATGAGCAGCCAGCTTGCCGGAACGCGCGAACTGGTCGAGCTTGCCCGCAAACGTTTGAAATCCGCAGCAGCATTTCGTGAAAAGCTTGAAGCAGGCCTAGAGGACGGCGTAAGCACGGGAACTGCGTTAAACACTGCTTATGATCGTGAATATTCCGCGCGCGAGGATCTGGAACGCATCACATCAGACATCGTAACCCTGCGCGCAGAGGTCAAAGCGCTGTATCAGCAAATCGATCAACGTTATGTGCTGATCCACGATATTGAGGATTCCTATGACGAGGGGCGCCTTGTCGCACCCGAAACCGGCATCGTTACCGATGTTTCCGCAATCGAAAGCAGCGTTATTCGTCCGGGCAACCCGATCATGACGATTGCCGCCGGGCAACCCTATGTGCTGGCCTATTTCGAGAACGGATCGCTTTATGAGCTTAAGCCTGGTCAGGAAGTCTCGATGTATTATGGGACCAGATCGCTTGAAGGCAGGGTTAAGTCTCTTCTGCCGGTATCTGAACAGTTGCCCGAAGAATTCCAAAGGTCATTTCAACCAACAGGCCGCGCGCAGATTGCCGAAGTGGAAATTGATGTCAGCGAGACCCAGCCGCCCCTGTTTGCCAAACTTGAAATTGGCGGCGGACTGTTCTCATCAATCCACCGCCTGTTTGACTGGATGTTGGCAACCTGATTGGCCTACTGTGCCAAGGAAGACTTAAATCGTAATGCCCTGAAGCTTTCTGAACAGGGTCACGGCATAGCGGTCGGTCATGCCCGAAATGTAATCCATGACCCGCATCAGACGGCTATACAGATCGGGGGCTTCGGACAGCTTGCCAGACAGAAGCTTGTCAATCCGGTCGGCCTGCGGCGGCAGGCGTTTGTCGTGATTTTTATGCTCGTCAATGTCAATCGCGGCACGCACGAAGCTATCAAGCAGGCCATTGATGACCTCGAACCCGGCCATCTCGATCGGCAGGACATGCGGGGCGTTATAAATCTTTTCGACTGCGAGCTTCTTGCAGGCCTTGGCATGCGGGCCAAGCGGTGTGTTGGCGAGAAGATCACCCTGAAGCGTGCCATCAAGAAGCGCGTCTTCGTGCTCAATAAAGGCATCAACAGCAGCCTTGACCAGATTGCCAATCGCCTTGCCGCGCAGGAAGCCGATCCGGTCATTTTCGGATTTCTCGGCATACCAGTCCTCGGACCGCAAATCATTCCAGCGTTGTTCGGCATCACCGGAATACTTGTCCGGGTGACGGGCAATCGGGGCCAGTGCGCGTTCGACTTCTTCGAAACTGACACAACCCAGTTCCCAGCCATCTTCAAGATCGACAACCGAATAACAGATGTCATCGGCCGCCTCGACCAGATAGACCAGCGGATGACGTCGCCATGCACCATCAAAACCGTCAAGCGGTGTTAGGCCGCAGGCCTTGGCAATGGCAAAGGTGATATCACGTTCAGCCTGATAATAGCCGGGCTTTTTCAGGCCGGTATATTCCTTGCGACGGGCATCGGGAACCGATGTGCTGCGCGGATATTTAATGAAACTGCCAAGCGTGCCATAGGTCAGGTTCAATCCGCCATCAAAGCGCTTCATTTCAAGCTGGCTGATGATGCGCAAACCTTGGGCGTTACCTTCGAAATGGCGCAGGTCTTCAAGCTCCGGGCCGGAAAGGCGTGATGTCAGCTCATCCTTGGCAAGGCGCGATGTGGTGAACCATTCATTGATGGCATCCTCGCCGGAATGTCCGAACGGCGGGTTGCCGATATCATGGGCAAGACAGGCCGCCTGAACCATATAGCCGATATCGGCCACGGTCGTTTCCGAGCCTTCTAGAAGGTTTTTGACAATATGTGCACCGGCCATCAGGCCCAATGATTGCCCGACCGAGCCGACCTCAATCGTGTGGGTCAGGCGGGTATGCACATGGTCATTGTCGGAAAGCGGATGAACTTGCGTCTTGTTTTGCAGACGACGGAAGGATGACGAGAAAATCACCCGATCCACATCGATCTGAAACGGGCTGCGGCCATCCGGGGTCGGATAGGGGGCACCTTCGGGCAGGCGAACCTTGCCATCCTTGAATTCAAGTCGATGCGATGAAAGAAGGTTTTCCCAGCGCATTTTATCGCCGGGTTGCGACGCCAATGTCATGGCGGTGCGACTCCCTGTCCGTGTCACTTATTTGTCCTGGGACTGACTTTAACGGGCGAGGGAGTCCGGTGCAATCGGACAAAGTGACTTCATCCCGATTGCACCGCAATAATCAGCGATTAGCTGCCAGCAGTTAACCAAAGAACCAGCTGCGCGGATCGTCAATCGGACGACCATTAAGCGCACGCAAAAGGCCGATCACATTCCGCCCGATAAACCATGCGGTGGTGTAAAGGCCCATCAAACCAACGACAGCCCATCCCAGAAGCGGGATCCAGCCGATCACGAAGGTGAACAGGCCCAAAATCATCGCATAGAAGATACTGATCCAGAATGTCCGGACGATGAAGATATAGTGGCTGTTGGTCCAGTGATTGTCATCTTCGCGCGCGATATAGGCAACGATCAACGCAATCAAGCCAGTAGCAAAAGCGGTAAACAGGGTCGCGATCATAAGCCCATAGCAAACAAGGGCAGTATTGCCGCCACGCTCGTCAGCGTAGCGTGGTGCATTATCAAAAGACGCGTCCTGACCGTGGATATGGTCGTTCATCGATTTGTTCCTCAGCGGTCTTTTCAGACCTTGGTTGTCGCAATCCCCATCGCGTCTTTCCATCATATAGCGCGAAAGTTTAGAAAAGCTATCTCAGGTTGGTGAAGTTCTGTGTTTGACGCCCTGATCACGCGAACTCACACGATTTTTACGCCCGACTTGCTTGGTTTTGCCTCGACTTTGGGAATTAACGCCCTACATTTGGCGCCATATCGTATCAACGACCGAAAATAGGAATATCCGCATGTCGGACTATGATTTTGATCTGTTTGTGATCGGCGCCGGATCGGGCGGCGTGCGCGCGGCGCGTGTGGCATCGGGCTATGGCGCAAAGGTTGCCATTGCCGAAGAAAGCCGCGTTGGCGGGACTTGTGTCATCCGTGGTTGCGTTCCGAAAAAGCTTTTGGTCTATGGTGCGCACTTTGCCGAAGATTTCGAAGACGCTTTTGCTTATGGCTGGACTCTTCCGGGCGAGCCTACCTTTAGCTGGAAAACACTGATCGCCAATAAGGATGCCGAGATTGATCGTCTGAACGGCATCTATCACAAGCTTTTGGCGGGCTCGAATGTTGAGCTGTTTGAACATCGTGCAACGTTTAAGGATGCCCACACCGTCATCGTCGGTGATCGCGAAGTGACCGCCGAACGCATCCTGATCGCGGTTGGTGGTCATGCGACCAAGCCGGACATTCCGGGGGCAGAACATGCCATCACGTCGAACGAGGCGTTCTATCTTGAAGACTTGCCAAAACGCGTTGTCGTTGTTGGTGGTGGTTACATCGCGGTCGAGTTTGCAGGCATCTTTGCCGGTCTTGGGTCACAAGTGACCCAGCTTTACCGCAGCGAGCAAATCCTGCGCGGCTTTGATAATGACATTCGCAACCATCTGGCTGAGGAAATCGTTAAAAAGGGCATCGATCTTCGCGTGAATACCAATGTCACCGCGATTGAAAAGATCTCTGACGGTAGCCTGTCACTGACCCTGACGGATGGTTCGACCATGGAGGTCGATCAGGTGATGTTTGCCACCGGTCGCGCGCCCAATACGGTCGGACTTGGTTTGGAAAATGCCGGTGTTGAGATTGATGATCGCGGGGCGGTTAAGATCAACCAGGGTCTTCAGACCTCGGCTGAAAACATCTATGCGGTGGGCGATGTGACCGACCGTGTGCAGCTGACCCCGGTTGCGATCAAGGAAGGCATGTCGTTCGCCGATAGCATCTATGGCGGCAAGCCGTGGCACATGACCTATCAGGCGATCCCGACCGCTGTTTTCAGCCAGCCGCCGGTTGGCACCGTAGGCCTGTCCGAGGAAGAAGCACGTGCGAAGGGTGGCGAGGTCGTAATTTACAAATCGACCTTCAAGCCGATGCGCCACACCCTTTCGGGCCGTGATGAAAAAACGCTGATGAAGCTGATTGTCGATAAAACCACCGACGTGGTTCTTGGTGCCCATATGGTCGGCCCGGATGCAGCCGAGATCATTCAGGGCATTGGCATCGCGGTTCGTATGGGTGCGACCAAGGCGCAGTTCGATCAGACCGTGGCGGTTCATCCGTCTGCGGCTGAGGAATTTGTGACCATGCGCTTCCCGGTCAGCTGATCGCGCGGAGCCAAAGCAATTATCGAAAAGGCGGCATCGTGATGATGTCGCCTTTTTCATTTGTAGTCAGAACGGCAATGGTGCGTTATCGACCACTTCCTTCATGACAAAGAATGTCCGGGTTTGGCGCACGCCGGGCAATGCGATCAGTTGATCGCCGTGCAGATGATTGAAATCGGCCATGTCACGGACCCGGATTTTCAGGAAATAGTCGAAATCTCCCGCCACCAGATGGCAATCCAAAATGAACGGCATCGTGCGGCAGTTTGCTTCGAACTCGGCGAAGCTTTCCGGAGTTGAGCGATCCAAGACCACGCCAACAATGACCAAGGCCCCACGATCGACCTTTTCCGGGGCGATCTGTGTGCGGATGTTTTTGACATAGCCTTCTTCAAACAGCTTTTGCGTTCGGCGATGGCAGGTCGCGGCACTGACATTGACTTGTTTGGCAATTTCCGCATTGCCCATGCGGCCATCTTGCTGCAACAGGCGCAAAATCTTGTAATCGATCTTGTCTGGCTCAAAAGACATGAAAGAACCTTCCGGAATTTCGCCAATAGATGAAATTGAAGATGTGTTGGATTCAGTTTGATGATCTATGGGTGAAAAATCAATCCGAACTACGAGAGCACCTTTCAAACACTGCGCGCTAGCCTGAATGCGGTTTCCAATCCGTTATCAGGAGAGTGCGATGAATTTGAAAAAGTTTGAAAAATACCCGCTGACCTTTGGTCCGACCCCGATTGAATCCCTGCCGCGCCTGTCGGCCCATTTGGGCGGGGATGTTGAGCTTTATGCCAAGCGTGAAGATTGCAATTCCGGTCTGGCCTTTGGCGGGAACAAGGTGCGGAAGATTGAATATATCATCCCCGATGCGATCAAGTCCGGGGCGGATACGCTGGTTACCATCGGTGGCGTGCAATCTAACCATACCCGGCAGGTCGCAGCTATTGCTGCCAAGATCGGGATGAAATGCCGTTTGGTTCAGGAAAGCTGGGTGCCGTTTAATGATGCGGTTTATGACCGGGTTGGCAACATCCTGATGAGCCGGGTGATGGGCGCGCAGATCGAACTGGTCGATGAAGGGTTTGATATCGGCATTCGTGAAAGCTGGGAAGCAGCGCTTGCGGACGTGAAAGCCAATGGCGGTGTGCCCTATGCCATTCCGGCCGGCGCATCGGTGCATAAATATGGTGGGCTTGGGTTCGTTGGCTTTGCCGAGGAAGTCCGCGCACAGGAGGCCGAGCTTGGCTTTAAGTTCGACTATGTCGTGGTCTGCACGGTAACCGGCTCAACCCATGCCGGGATGGCGGTTGGTTTTGCTGCCGATGGTCGTGCTGACAAGGTGGTTGGCATTGATGCGTCGGCAACACCGGATCAAACCCGTGCGCAGGTTCTGGCAATTGCCCAGAAAACCGCTGATCTGGTTGAGCTTGAAGGCGGGATTTCGGAACGCGATATTACCCTGATCGAAGATTACGCCTATCCGCTTTATGGCGTTCCGTCCGAGGAAACCAACGAAGCCATTCGGCTATGTGGTCGCCTTGAAGGCATGATGACCGACCCGGTTTATGAGGGCAAATCGATGCAGGGGATGATTGATCTGGTGCGTAAGGGATATTTCCCCAAAGGATCAAAGGTACTTTACGCCCATCTTGGCGGCGTTCCGGCGATCAATGCCTATAGCTATATCTATCGCAACGGATAACGGGTTTGCATGGATCGGGGTGTTAACCAATGCCCCGATCCCGCGCTTTGATGTCAATCTGCAACCGATTTCCGGCGCATGACCGTAAAGGCCTTTTCCAGATCCGGGTTCAGTTCCGTGCCCAGTCCCGGTCCTTCGGGGATCGTGATCATGCCGTTTTTGACAGTCGGCAGGTTGGTCACGAGATCGCGGTACCAGGTGTTGTAAAACGCACGGACACTTTCCTGAAGCAAGGCATTGGGCGCGTTCAGTGACAGATGGGTCGATGCGGTCAAAACAATCGGGCCGGTGCAATCATGCGGGGCGACCGGCAGATGCCAAGCTTCGGCCATGGCGGCGATTTTGCGGGCTTCTGACAGCCCGCCACACCAGCTAAGGTCCAGCATCACCACACCGGCCACATTGGTTTCCAGCAAATCACGGAATGCCCAGCGTGATCCTAGTGTTTCCGATGCGCAGATCGGGGCAGGCGATACTTCGGCATAACGTTTCAGGCTTGAAAGACTATCCATCTTGATCGGGTCTTCATGCCAGAAGGTTTGATAGGGGGTGAGTGCCTTGGCGATCTGCTGTGCTGGCAAAAGCTGCCACATGGAATGGAACTCGACCATTATGTCGATCTTGTCACCCACGGCCTTGCGGATTTTCTCAAACGGTTCGAGACAGGCTTTTAGATCGGGGAGCGAGATATATTGCCCACGGGTTTTCTCGGCTGCGATGTCAAATGGCCAGATTTTCATCGCTGTGATGCCATCGGCCAGAAGGGATTCTGCAAGCTCATCGGCGCGATAGAGGAACCCGTTCAGATCGTCATAACCCTTGGCCGACTTCGCATTCAGATCATAATTGGCCGTCGTCTGACCGGTGGCCTTTTTGATGTATTCGGTGCCTGCGCACGTGTTGTATGTGCGAATTTCTGATCGGGAAAAGCCGCCCAGAAGCTGTGTGATTGGAAGGTTGGTTGCCTTGCCAAAGATATCCCAAAGCGCGATGTCAAAGGCCGAGTTGCCGCGCACTTCCGCACCTGATGACCGGAAGCCGACATAACCGACAAGATCAGCTGAAAGCAGATCAATCTGCAATGGATCGCGCCCGATCACACGCGGGGCGACATATTCGTGGATATAGGCTTCGACCGTTTCCGACATAAAGAATGTCTCGCCAAGGCCTGCGATGCCTTCGTCGGTGTGGACCTGAACCCATAAAAGATTGGGGCGTTCAGCAATGCGGACGGTTTCAAGTGCAGTGATCTTCATTTCAAACCTCAAAACGCAAAAGGCGGAGCCATTTGGCTCCGCCCATGTGATGGCAGGTGATTAGCGTCCGGTAATTCCGGGGAAGATGATCAAAAGGGCGACCGCCAAAATCTGTAGGCAGATGAAAGGCAGAAGCGCCTTGAAGATATCACCCAATGATATGTCCGGCGGTGCCACCGATTTTAAATAAAACGCCGCGGGTCCAAAAGGCGGGGACAGGAAGCTTACCTGCATGTTCATGGCAAACAGCACGCCAAACCAGACCGGATCAAAGCCAAGCTGTTTCACGATCGGCACGAAGATCGGCATGGTCAGAAGGGCGATGCCGACCCAGTCAAGGAACATGCCGAGCACAAACAGGATCAGCATCATGAACAGAATGATGGTGGTCGGATCGTCCGAAATGCCGGTGATCAGGCCCGAAACAAACTTGATCCCGCCCATCAGGTTGAACACGCCAACAAGGGCTGATGCGCCAATCCCGATCCAGACAATCATGCCGCAGGTCGACAGCGTCTGAATGGCCGCACCTTTCAGCATGCTAAGTGAAAATTCGCGGCGCAGGATGGTTGATAGGATAACACCTGCAACGCCAACAGCCGATGCCTCGGTCACAGACGCGATCCCGCCATAGATCGATCCAAGAACGCAGAACACAACAAGGATCGGCAGGAACAATCCCTTAAGCAGGCGGATTTTCTCGGCCGTCGGGATCTTTTCGGTCTGCGGTGGCGGGGCAATGTTTTTACCGGTGTAGGACCGGAACAAAACATAAGCGACATAAAAGCCCGCCAGCATGAAGCCCGGCAAGAAGGCCGAGGTGAACAGATCACCAATCGAGACGTTCGCTGTCAGACCATAAATGATCAGAACGATCGAGGGCGGCACCATGGTGCCCAGCGACCCACCGGCACAGACAACACCAATCGCCAGGTTCTTGTCATAGCCCTGACGCAGCATCTGGGGCAGGGCCAAAAGACCCAGAAGAACAATCTCGCCACCAATAATGCCGCTCATGGCTGCAAGGATAACGGCAACAAAGATTGTTTGAACCGCGACACCGCCCTTAAGGCGTCCGCCAAACAGGCGCATCGCGTCAAACAGATCGCGCGCAATCCCGGATCGATCCAGAATGGCCGCCATCATGACGAACATCGGGACCGAGACAAAAACAAAGGATGAAACGAATGAATAGACCCGGCTGGTGATCAGCGGAACGGCCATCGGGCCAAACCAGCCAAGGGTAAAGATAAGGGCAATCAACAGCGTCACAAACGCGAGCGGCATGCCGGTTAGAAGAAAACCAAGCAGCATGACGAACATGGCAAGCGTGCCGTATTCAATGCCAAGGGACTGTAAATCAAACATCAAGCCGGTTCCTGAATGCGCGTATCCGCATGTCGAATTTCAAGTGATTTCGGGATTGCTGCGTTAATTGGTGGCGTCTTTGCCACCAAGTCCGCGCATATAATTGATGGCCAGAATGATGAACTGGACCGTCAAGGCGACCATCACGATCAGCAAAAAGATCTTAAGCAGCGACGGGAAAGGCGGGTTCCAGGCCGATCCGCTGGTTTCCAAACGAATGGAGCCGTCCGGGGCAAAAGCAGCCCGACCAACCATCAACCATGCGGCCCAGGCAAAGAAGCCTGATGCAACCGCACAGATCAGCGAAATGGCGATATCAAGGAACCGGCGCAATTTCGGGCCGGCAATATCGTAAATGATGACAACGCGAATGTGTTTGTTGCGCGATGCGCAGAACAACCCGCCAAACACAAAGCCAATCCCGCACAGGAAAGTTGTTGTTTCATGAGCCCAAAGGGTCGGGCTGTCAAAAACATGGCGCATGACGATTTCAATGATCAGAACGCTCATCGAGGCGAGAAAGCCGATGGCAAACACGGTTCCGATCTTTTCGACCACCTTGCCGTAAAAGCCGGAAACAGCCGGGACGGTAATGTCGTCTTCGGTGGGCAGGATCGGTGCGTTTTGTTCCGCGGGATGGGTCATCACAGGTAATCCTTCGGGACGATAAATAAGCAGCTCGCAATCTGGCGTGCGGGGGAGGCCGCCCTTGAACCTCGCCGTCTCGGAACGGGTTCAGGTGCCAGATTGCAATGGGTCGATCATTCTGGTCGAAACCAAATCTCTGACCCAAGGGCTGCTGTGATCCGGGCAGAATATCAGGGCTGCCCGGATCGGTTTTGGTCTGTTTTAGATCATGCCCTGTGCGGTCAGATATTCCATAAGGGTATCATAGACCTTTTTGGCATTTTCAGAACGCTCTGCTGCTTTTGCCCACTGTTTGGTGGCAATCGCACGGAACTTGTTGCGTTCTTCCTGAGACCAGTTGTGGATGGTGATGTCACCCTTTGCACGTGCTTCAGCAACGGCTTTCATGTCCTTGGTGACCAGCTGGGATACTTCGTCCTGTGCAAGGTCACGTACCGAAACGGTCAGGATGCTCTGAATGTCAGCAGGCATGTTGTCCCATTTGGTTTTGTTCATCGAAACTTCGACGAGCGGCATGGAATGGAAGCCCGGATAGACCGGATGCTTGGCAATGTCGTGCAGGCCCTGTGCCTGGTTGGTCGAGAAAACGGTGTAGTCAGCAGCCTCGATGACTTTTTTATCAAGCGACGTGAAGACTTCCGAACCCGGAATGTTAACCGGCGTTGCACCCGCAGCAGCAAACACTTCGTTCACCATGCCTTCCGGGGCGCGCATTTTAAGGCCCTTAAGGTCGTCAACACCATCAAGCGGAACGGCAGAAACGAATGCTTCGAGACCCGGGGTGGTCGCACCGATGAAGTGCAGGCCATAGGGCTCGACCAGTGAATTCATCAGCTCTTTGCCGCCGCCATATTCCATGAAGCGGAACATTTCCTGCGGGTCAGACCATGCGCCAACCGGGTTGGCGATCAGACCAAATGCCGGATCCTTGCCCGAGAAATAGCTGGTGTCGGTGATGTGACCATCAAGGATGCCAGCCGCAATCGCGTCCTGGGTTTCGTTATGTTCAACAACCGAGCCAACCGGCAGAAGTTCGATGGAAACGCGGCCACCGGTCATCACGCCAACGCGTTCTGCCCATTCCTGCTGAATGATGAAGTTCGGGTTGCCAGCCGGGTCGCTCGACTGGAATTTAAGGCTGTAATCCTGTGCATTTGCTGCAAAGGGTGCTGCAGCCGTCATGGTGATCGCGACAGCGGCACCTGCAAGTGTTTTCAAGGACATATTCATCTGTTTTCTCCCTGGGTTGATTATTGTACGTCAGTTTCGGGTGCCGATGTGGCATCAGAGGCTGCGTAACGCTGCTTCAAACCCGAAACAGCGGTTTGGACGATGTCATCAAGCGGGCCTTCGATTGAGACAGCCAGCGGGTCTTCATCGGGGCCCGGCGGTTCTAGGTCGTGAAGCTGACTGTCAAGCAGTTGCGAGGGCATGAAATGATCAGCGCGGCTGTTCATGCGCTCGAATATCAATTGGCGGGGACCGTTCAGGAAAACGAAGCTGACATGGCCCAAATGACCGCGCAGAAAATCGCGATAACGACGCTTAAGCGCAGAACAGGCAATAAACACTGTGCCGGGAAATGGCGTTTCGACCGGGGTGGTCGGATCGGTGGTTTTGCCAACATTCTGGGCCGCGGCACAAACGGCATTCAGCCACGGCCAGCGCATCTCGTCATTTAGCGGCAGCCCCTGGCTCATATGGTCAACATTGGCCTTGGGGTGATGGTCGTCTGCATCCAGCCACGCATTATCCGTGATGGCGGCAAGGCGACGTGCGACCTCGGTCTTACCCGATCCGCATACGCCCATTACGACAACATATTTGGTCTGCCGGTTCATGTGGTTCTTCGTTCTCACTGGTTTTCAGGGCTTGGTTTTACTCTTGGACAGCCCTGTTGTGTTATGATGTTAGCGCTAACATAATGTTAGCGCTAACATCACGTCAACACCCTATTTCACAAGAATTCACAAGGAGCTTGTCGGTGGGGAAAAGTCGTAATAAATGTAAGGGTATGAGGAAGCGCAAAGGGGCCGGACGGCCAACCATTTCTGACGTTGCCGAGATGGCCGGGGTCAGCACAATTACGGTTTCACGAGCATTGCGTGATCCGTCAAAGGTGTCTGATCATCTGCGTCGGAAAATCAATAACGCCGTGAAAAAGCTCAATTATGTGCCGCATTCCCATGCCAGTGCGCTGGCATCGACTCGGTCCAATATCATTGGCGTCATTGTTCCGTCCCTGACCAACAACGTTTTCGCCGATACTCTGCGCGCAATTTATGACGCGTTTGATCAGGGGGCTTATCAGGTCCAGCTTGGGAACTCGCGCTATGTGGCCGAGGATGAAGAACGCCTTGTGCGTACCTTTCTGGGTCAAGGCCCGTCGGCCATGATCATTGCCGGCACCGATCAAACCGATGCCACGCGCGAACTTCTTGAAAATGCACCATGCCCGGTCGTTCAGATCATGGAGGTCAGCAATGACCCGATTGATATGATGGTTGGCTTTTCGCATTTCGAAGGCGGGCGGGCGGCAGGCACCCATCTTCATGCGATGGGCTACAAGCATATCGGTTTTCTTGGCGCACGAATGGACCCCCGGTCGCACCGCCGTCTTGAGGGTTTCAAAGAAGCCATGCAAGACGTCGGATGCTATGACCCTGACCTGATCATGACGACAACCACATCATCGAGTGTATCGCTTGGTGCAGAGCTGATTGGTCAGTTGCGCGAAAAGCGTCCGGATCTGGATGCGGTTTTTTGCAACAACGATGACTTGGCCCTTGGCGCGCTGTTTGGCTGCCTGAAGGCGGGCATTTCTGTGCCTGACGAGCTTGGCATTATCGGGTTTAACGATCTTGAAATGATGGCAGCAAGTCATCCGTCGCTGACATCAATCCGAACCGACCGTTACGCGATTGGCAAACGTGCCGTCGAAATGATCCTGGCCGCCCTTGAGAACAAGGCGCCGGACCAAAAGATCATTGATCTCGGGTTTGAGCTGCAGCAGCGTGAAAGTACCCAGCGCAAAGCGTGATCAGCTCTGATCAGCTGGTCGGAAAGCGTTCTTCAAGCTCGCCCAGTAACGCGCGCGGGCCAGAAATCTTGATCCGCGTACCTGCCGTTTCATATTGCCGATCAAGGATGGTTATGCCGTCCTGTCCGCAGGCTTGTTCAAGTGATCCGGCATCTGAAAATCCGGCAAAGAGTTCGGCTTCGCCCTGCGGGATATGTTCGATGATTTCAGCCACGTCACAGACCGCGTTTGCCGCCCCGCTATAGGCGCGCACCAACCCACCAGTGCCAAGCTTTGTGCCGCCGAAATATCGGGTCACAATGACAGCGACATTGATAAGATCGCGTCCTTGAAGAACTTTCAGGCACGGGATGCCCGATGTGCCCGACGGTTCACCATCATCCTTGCCATGTTCGATCAGCTGGTCCTCGTCATTGAGGTAGCGATAGGCATTTACGTGATGGTTGGCTTTGGGGTGAAGCGCACGCAGCTCATCAATCCGTTTGGCCAGATCGTCATGAAAAACGAGTTCAGCCAGAAAACGGGATTTCTTTTCTTCGGTCTCGGCAAAGGCGGGGCGTGCGATGGTTTTCATTGAAGCGTTGATATCAAAACCGCTCTGCGATCGCCAGTCAGGATCGGTATCGCTATTGCGTCAAGGAGATGAAGCTGACGGTCTGACCGAATTCTTTGAGCAGGACAGCATTCCAGACGTCATCAATTGCCACAGAATGCTGTTTGCTTGCCGCCGAGAAATCCGGCTTTTCGGGGGCCGGGCTGTTCCAGTTCATGGTCTGTGGGGCGATGAATTCAAAGACGTGCTGCATGTCGCCATCGACATATCGATAAAGTGTCGCGCGGGGTTGATAGAAAACGCGCGCGTTCGGTTGGTCGGTATGTTGTTTGATCTTGCGATGGCCAATGACGGTGTAGAACAGCTTTCCGTCGATATTGAAGCCTTTCAACATGGCCAGATAATCGGATGTGCCGCCCTCAATCCGTTCGCCTTCGTGGTAAAACTTCCAGCCGGTATTGGCAATGTTCCGCCCTGAAAGTGCGCGCATACACAAAAGTTCAAAGACGTCATTTTCCTTGGTTGCCTTGGCAAGTTGGCTGGCGGACATGATGTTGCGATTGCTGTCGCAGAACTGCATGGCTTGAACATGCATGTGCTTCAAAGTGCGCGAAAACGTATCCATCGCCGTGATGCTTTGGGCATGTGCGGTTTGCGGGGCTGCGGTGGCAAACCACAGGGTCGTGGCCGCAATGGCGATCGTCAAAATGTGTGTCATCAAATCAGTATCCAGCCTTAGCGCTGTGCGGGTGTGCTTTGGAATTGCTGATCCACTATAGGTTCCATGCGATTGATTGCACGCGCTTTTCGGCGACCTCCCCCGTGCGGGATTTGCTATGGCCTTAGTTGGTCATGAATTTCGCAACAAGGATCACGCCAAAAATGATCAGCATGATCAGCACAACCTTGCGGAAGGTTTCAGCATCCATGCGATTGCGCACGGCACTTCCAAGTTTCGTTCCGACATAAACCGGGATCAGACCACCAAGCGATATCCACACGGTTTCCATTGTCATCAGTCCCATGCGCGTCAGGCCAAAGGCCATTACGATGCTTGATAGGCTAAAGGAAATATTGATCGCCTGAATGAAGCGTTTCGGATCAAGCCGCATGGATAAAAGGAACGGCAAAACGGGCATGACCTGCGATCCGGTGATGCCATTTACAAGGCCCGTGACAAAACCAGATGCCGGCGCAAGACGGCGTGCCAGTTTGTCCGATATTGGTTTGCCGTGACGAAACAGGGTGATCGCCCCGTAATTCATCAGGACCAGTCCCAAAACGGCACCAGCCAGAATGCTGTCGACCATCTCAAGCACCGCCAAGCCAATCAGAAGGCCCGGAACGGTCGCCAGAAACATTGGCCAGAACCGGCTGACGGTTTCGCGGAAATGTCCGGCCTGTACCATGATGATCGAATTGCTGACAAGCGATGGAATGATCACCAATGGCATCCCGGCCTTAAGCCCCAACCCAAGGGCCAGGATCGGCAAGGCCGATGTGGAAAAGCCAAGCCCGGTCGCGCCCTTGACGAACGCAGCCACAAAATAGGCACAGGCGATAATCGCAATTGTTTCGATGGTCATCGGGGATCCGGGTAACTAATGGTGGGCGCGCGCAGTGTGCCCGTAAATGCGCAAATGCGCAAATGGTCTGACGATTGCGCAGGGCCGGATTCGCACTACGTTGTTTGGTATGACTGAATGGTAATGACCGGTGCCACTTGCATAAATTGACGGTTATGGGTGGAATTTTGCGTGATTTTTGGGTGTCTTGGCAAAAATTTGCGAGTTTTTATTGTCCATAAGTCGAGAAGGGGTGGAAATGCGCTGGCAAAACCCGTATCAAGTTTGGCCCGGCCAAATGACCGGATGACAAGGCGGAACACCGCCATAAAACTGGATTTGTGTTATAATGGCGGCATGATGATGAACATGCCGGATTGAGAGGAAGCAAATGAGCAAGAGCTGGAGCATTGATAGCTGGCGCAACCTGCCGATTAAGCAGGTGCCATCTTATCCGGATGCACAGGCCCTCGAGGCCGTAGAGCAAGAGCTCGGCAGCTATCCTCCTTTGGTATTTGCTGGCGAAGCACGCGCACTTAAAGAAAAGCTTGGTGAAGTCGCAGAAGGCAATGCCTTCCTGCTGCAGGGCGGCGACTGCGCAGAAAGCTTTAAGGAATTTCATCCGAATAACATTCGCGATACCTTTAAGGTGATGCTGCAGATGGCGGTTGTCCTGACCTTTGGTGCGTCCTGCCCGGTGGTCAAGGTCGGCCGTATGGCTGGCCAGTTTGCCAAGCCGCGCTCAAGCGATACCGAAACCATCAATGGTGTCGAACTGCCAAGCTACCGCGGTGACGTGGTCAATGGCATCGAGTTCACCGAAGAAGCCCGTATTCCGGACCCGCAGCGTCAGATCCGCGCCTATAACCAATCGGCCGCGACGCTCAACCTGCTGCGTGCTTTTGCGCAAGGTGGCTTTGCCGATCTGACCAAGATCCACCGCTGGAACCTGTCATTTGTTGATGGCAGCCCGGCGGCCGAGCGTTACAGCAAGCTGACCACGCAGATCGATGAGGCTGTTGCCTTCATGCAGGCATGTGGCATCACCGCAGAAAGCGCGCCGCAGCTTCGCGAAACGGATTTCTATACCTCGCACGAGGCGCTTTTGCTCGGTTATGAGCAGGCTCTGACCCGTCAGGACAGTCTGACCGGCGAATGGTATGATTGCTCCTCGCACATGCTGTGGATTGGTGATCGTACCCGTCAGGCTGATCATGCCCATGTTGAGTTCCTGCGCGGGGTTAAAAACCCGATCGGCATGAAGTGCGGTCCGACCATGGATGAAGATGATCTGATCCGTCTGATCGACATCCTCAACCCGAAAAACGAAGCCGGTCGTCTGACCCTTATCGCGCGTATGGGGGCGGACAAGGTGTTTGATAACCTGCCGCGTCTGGTCAAGCGTGTTAAAGCCGAAGGCCGCAAGGTTGTTTGGTCTTGCGATCCGATGCATGGCAACACGATCAAGGCATCGACCGGTTACAAAACCCGTCCGTTTGACTCGATCCTGTCCGAAGTCAAAAACTTCTTCGATGTGCATAAGGCTGAAGGCACCCATGCCGGTGGCGTTCACTTCGAAATGACCGGTACGGACGTTACCGAATGCATCGGCGGCGCACGCGAAGTGACCGAAGAGGCACTTTCGGATCGTTACCACACCCATTGCGACCCGCGCTTGAATGGTGGGCAGGCTCTTGAGCTTGCCTTCCTGATGGCCGAAATGATCAAAAAAGAACGCGACAGCGTTCGTGCGGAGCAGATGGCTGCTTCTGCTTGATTGTTTTCGCAATTGCGATTAATTTGCAATAAGGCGTCCGGGGAACCGGGCGCCTTGTTTGTTTTGGCATCGTATATGGGGGAACAAGATGACCGCAGCACATAATTCGGTTTCGATCCGCGACAATGGTGTGGATCTGGAATTCAGCTTTGACGATATGCTGCGCTATCACGGTCCGGGTTTCCCCGGCGGCGTTGCCCACGCGTTCAAGGTCATGCAGCGCGGATTGACCGAGCTGGCCAAAACCGGCCCGGTTTCGCGCCGTGATCTTCACGTTGATACAAGTTTTGGCGGCCCCGGTGGCCGTGACGCGTTTGAACTTGTGACCCGTGGTGTGACCGAAGGGCGCTATAACGTTGATAAATCCCTTGGCGAACCGTTTCGCGATGGCACCCATCGTGAACGTTATTTCTTTCGGTTTATGGATGGTGATCGCACGGTCGAGATGGTTATTCGTGGCGGTCATGTGCGTGACGAGTTCATCGAATTGGGTGCCAAGGCCGATAAAACACCAGAAGAAATCGAACGTCATAATTACCTGAAACAGGAAATGGCGGATCGACTTTTGGCGCTTCCGGCTGACGAAATTTACGACATTCTCTGATCAGGATCAGCTGCGCGCACCCATTAGGGTGCTTGGCGACAAACAATCAACATCTTTGCGTGATGAAACACTTGTATCTGCCACTCTTGCGGCAGGAGAGGTGGGCTTTGGTATGTAAAGTTGATGGGTTGTTGTAAAAAACCTCTACCAAAGGCGATCAAATATTCTTAAGTATAAACAAATACAGGGCAATCCTGTACACGCACCAAGGATAATGAGGTCGCAACGCGAATGGTGGACGAAGCTGATTTCACCGCATGGCAAAAGAAAGTAGAGGGAACCAACATTTCCTCCACGACGCTTTTGGCGACTGATTATCTGAACCATTTCAATGAGATCGTGATGCTCCTTGAGATGGTTCCAGATATGCCTGACATGATCGAGGACTGTAAGGAATGGGCGCCGAAAACCTATCAGGAGCATTTCCGCGATAGTGCCTTTTCCGACAAGGATTTGGCGATTGAGGCCTATGACCATGTGCCGCCGCGATTCCGTCAGCCGTTCGAAGAAACGATCAATCACCTTAATACCATCGTTGCGCATGCCAATACCCAGCTTGAGGTGATCATTGCCGATGGTAACGAAGATCTGCTGCGTGAAACGGCACATGCGATCACGGTGTCGCTGCAAAAATTCATGGATGTTGCCAGCGGGATCATCCACGGATCGGCCAAAACCATGAGCCAGGAAGAAATTGACGCGGCATTGGCGCTTTAAGCATTGCTTCGCGCCCACTGTGTCATTGAATGCAGCGTGCAAAAGAAAAGCCGAGGCTGAAGTGGCCCCGGCTTTTTGGTTTTGTGTCCGATGATGCGGGTTTTTAATGCGTCATCTTGCCAAGTTGCTGATCAAGGCGCTGGATTTCAGATTGCAATATCGGCAGAACGTCCGAACGTGCCGCAGCGGCAATTTCCCCCATGTTTTTAAGCGCGTTGCGCGCCATGCCATTGGCATTTTGCTGCATGAACATGATGGTCATCTGAGCGTTGATATCGGAATAAAACCGGCGCACACCGGTGATGATTTCCGGATTGACCTCAAAAGTGCGCTGGGAATAGCGCATGGTTTCCCAGACCATGTCGTCAAGCTTGTGGCTTTCGCGCGGGGCGAGCTGCGCGGCATGCCAGGTCATTGGGCCTTCCGGGTAATCGGCAATCCAGGTTTCGACTTTTTCGATGTTGTCGACAAACTCGGCTTCAAGCGACCGTTCAAGGTTATAGACATCCGATGTGCTTTGATACCGGTCGAAATCAACAGCGATTTCAAAACCGGCAAAGCTTGCCAGATACACACCCAGAATGGTCGATGCCAGAATGACACATTGGGTCAGCCAGAATTCGGTGTTTGGCTGGCCACTGACACTTAGGAAGCGAAACGGGGCGAATAGTCCACGCATTGTTCAGGATCCTGTGTTGGTAAGGCTGTATTGGTGGCGGTCTCCCAGTGCGCTTGCCGGGATTTCACCGGTTCGTACAAGGAAGTTCTCAAACGCGATTTGAAGATCAACCGGCTCCCCGATTGGCAGACCCTGTTCGCGGGCCATCTCATCAAGGCGCTCAACCCTGTCCCGTGGATGGGGGTGGGTTGAAAGATAATCCAGAACGCTACGGTCGCCCTGACGCTCTGCCAGCTTTTCGAAGGTGGTTGATGCTTCTGCAATGTGGCCGTATTTTGCCATCAGGATCTTGAGGCTCCAGTTATCGGCATCAAGTTCCTGGCTTCTGGAATGATCGCGATCCGCCAGCAGTTTGGGCCAGCCTGCAACCCATGCGGTCAGGACTGCGTCGGTCTGAAACATCATGGCGGAAAGGGCGATGCCCACGACTTCGCGGCCGATCCCTTCAAGGTGGTCGCGGCCGTTATAATGGCCGATCTCATGCCCAAGGATCGATAGTAGTTCATTCTCGCTATCGACCAGATCGATCATGCCGGTATGAACCAAAATCAACCCACCGGGCAGAGCCGCGGCATTCGGACTTGGATCAGGAATGATCAGAACGTCAAAGTCGTAGTCCTTTGCCGGTCCAATTGCGTCCTTGGGGATCGAGTTCACCAGATCCAGCAAATAACGTTCAGGCAGGCTGCGTTCATAATCTTCGCGGTGTTCATCGATCAGTTCGGGTTCAAGCTGCGACCAAATTGCGACCTCGTCCTGAACGGAGATGCTGCTGGCAGCCCATTCGACGGCAAAGCCGCTTGCAGTATAGATACCCCAGCAGATCAACAGGAACGCCATGCTGGCAGAGGCAAATTCGGCCAGAAGGTTCCGGTGACTGATATTGACCCCGTCATCAGGAAGGGCAGCGGGTTTGCCACCCGTCGGGCGATGATCGGTATAGAGGGCCGTGCCAGATGCGATCATTTCGACCATGCCGCGGCCAAGTTCGGCCGATTGAAAGCGAAGGCCGACAATGTGGCTTGCGCCCTTGGCATTGATGCGCAGGCGCAAGATGGCTTCGCGCTTTGCGCGGATGACGGCCGCTTCATGGGCTGCCAGTCGTCCGCCCACAAAAATGCGCAACCGAGCCAACAGATTGCGAAAACGGTCTTCTGCGATGACGACCTTGCCAGTCACCATCGTCGTTTTGTGTAATGTTACATCAGCGGGAACTGCATCCCCGGAATCCAGATACTGGTGCGGCAACAATGCTTCGTCACGCAAAAGCGCGCGTTCATGTGCCCCATCGGCCAAACGGCCGGTCAGATAAGCGATCCCGATCAGGATGATCAGTGCAATTCCCGGAAGAAACAGTTCTTCCATCGTTTTTGCACCAACCCGTTATTTCAAGCGCACAGCAGTGCCATAGGCAAAAATCTCGGCGGCTTTATAGGCGACCTGTGAGGTCGCGAAATGCACATCGACAATGGCGTCGGCATCCATTTTTTCGGCCTGTGCGATCAGTCGCGTCGTGGCTTCTTGCTGGGCATCTTCAAGCAGGCGGGTATAGGAACGAACTTCGCCGCCAAACAGGTTCTTGAACATCGCAAAGATGTCAAACAGGAAACTTCGGCTGCGCACGGAACTTCCAAAGACAATGCCTAGGTTCTCAGAGATTTCCTGACCCGGCACATGGGAGATGGTTACCACCGCCATCGTGGCGGCAGTCTTGGTGGTGTTGGACATGTGGTTGCTCGTACTTTTGGTTGTACTTGTTGCCGTGTGTTCACGGTCAAGTGAAATAGAACGGCTATTAACATGTTTTTCAAGTACTTATCGAACTGAAGGTCAGCAGGAAAATGGAGGATTTCGCGGAAATCCAAGCATATTGGCGGCAGATGGCGTGGTGCAATTCAGCCATGCAGGAATGATGGGTGCGTTTGAAACATAGGATATTGCGCATTCGGCAATTGACAGCGCGCAGGGGCGATCCTATTCCAACATCATGACAAAAAAGCTTGCCATTGCGATTGCCCAGCTCAACCCGATTGTCGGTGATGTCACCGGGAACCGGGACAAGGTTGTGGCTGCCTGGGAATCTGCTGCTGATCAGGCTGCGGATATTGTGCTTTATTCCGAGCTGGTTCTGTCTGGCTATCCGCCAGAAGATCTGGTGATGAAGCCTGCCTTCATGCGCCATCTGCACGAAGCCGTTTCCCATATCTGCGAACATACCGCTAAACGCGCGAACGGTCCGGCATTGCTGTTGACCACGCCGTGGGAAATTGATGGTGCGCGCTTGAATGCGGTTCTACTGATCGAGGACGGCAAAATCGTTGATGTTCGCGCCAAGCATGACCTGCCGAACTATGGCGTGTTTGATGAAAAACGCGTCTTTGCCGCAGGCCCGATGCCAGAACCGGTATCGTTCAAGGGCGTAAAGATCGGCGTTCCGATCTGTGAAGATGTCTGGACGCCCGATGTGGTTGCCCATTTGCACAATGCGGGTGCGGAGCTGTTCCTTGTGCCGAACGGATCCCCGTTTGAAGCCGACAAGGGCGATCTGCGCCGCAAGCTGATCGAAGATCGCGTGCGTGAAACCGAAGCACCCATGATCTATTGCAACGAAGTTGGCGGTCAGGACGAGCTGGTCTTTGACGGTGGATCGTTTGGTCTGAATGGTGACGGATCGCTTGGGGTCGCATTGCCGGCCTTTGCCGAGGACGTTGTCGTGACCCAGTGGGTCAAGGACGATGCAGGTAAATGGGCGTGTGCTGCTGATGCACCAAGGGCCGCATACCCGACGGGACTTGATGCGATTTATCAGACGCTGGTTTTGGGCCTTCGCGATTATGTGAATAAAAACGGTTTCCCCGGTGTCGTGATTGGCATGTCGGGTGGGATTGATAGCGCGCTTTCAGCGGCTGTTGCGGTGGACGCACTTGGATCGGATCGCGTGCGTCTGGTGATGATGCCATCGCCCTATACGTCCAAGGAAAGCCTTGAGGACGCGGAAATTTGCGCAGACATGCTCAAAACCGGGATTGAAAGCATCAATATCGGGCCGGCCATGGCCGCGTTCGAACAGATGCTAGCCCCGGCATTTGAAGGCCGCAATCCCGACATCACCGAAGAAAACATTCAGGCCCGTTCGCGCGGGATCATCCTGATGGGGCTTTCAAACAAGTTTGGCCACATGGTCCTGACGACGGGCAACAAGTCCGAAATGTCGGTTGGCTACGCGACACTTTATGGTGACATGTGTGGTGGCTATTCGGTTCTGAAAGATCTTTATAAAACGACCGTGTTCAATCTGTGCCATTGGCGCAATGAACATAAACCCGCCGGTGCCATGGGGCCGGATGGCATGGTGATCCCCGAACGGATCATTACCAAGCCGCCATCTGCCGAATTGCGCCCGGATCAAAAAGACGAAGATAGTCTGCCGCCTTATGACGTCCTTGATGATATTCTTCATCAGATGATTGAAGGTGAGCGGTCTGTTCGCGATATCGTGGATAGCGGTCATGATGAGGCAACAGTACGCCGGGTCTGGCGTTTGCTGGATCGGGCCGAATATAAACGCCGTCAGGCGCCTCCGGGGGTGAAGATTACCCCGCGTGCCTTTGGCCGTGACCGTCGCTATCCGATTACCAATGGTTTCACGAACCTTGTTACGTGATTGAAAAGTTTGAAATGACAAAACCTGTTCTGCGATTTGCCCCCAGCCCGACCGGGCTTCTTCACGTCGGTAACGCCCGTGTGGCCCTGATGAACTGGCTTTATGCACGTAAATCAGGTGGGAAATTCATCCTGCGCTTTGACGATACCGATCCGGTTCGTTCCAAGGACGAATATGTCGATGCCATCCGCGAGGATTTGGCATGGCTTGGCATTGATTGGGATCAGGAAGAACGTCAAAGCCTGCGTCAGGACAAATATGACGCGGCAATTGGTGATCTTAAGAAGCGCGAGTTGCTTTATCCGTGCTACGAAACAGAAGGTGAGCTGAATTGGAAGCGCAAAGCCGCCCGTCAGCGTCATCAGCCGTTCATCTATGACCGCAAGGCATTGACGCTGTCAGATGATGAAATCACAGCACTTGAAGCCGAAGGCCGCAAGCCGCATTGGCGTTTCCTTCTGACCGACGGCATGGTCGAGTGGGATGACCTGACACGCGGGATTTGCTCGTTCGATACCGAACATGTGTCTGATCCGGTGCTGATCCGTGAAGACGGATCGCTGCTTTATATGCTGGGCTCGGTCGTTGATGATCTTGAAATGGGTGTTACCCATATCATCCGCGGCGAAGACCATGTGACCAACACGGTTTCGCAGATTTTGCTCTATCTCGCCCTTGGCGGGAAACCGGGTGCGCTTGAATTTGCGCATATGCCGCTTCTGGCAGGACCAGGTGGATCGCAGCTTTCCAAACGTTTGGGCAGCTTGTCGTTACGCGAACTTCGCAATGACGGGTTCGAGGTCGAAGCACTTGTCGGTCTTCTGACTGGCCTTGGGGCATCTGACAAGATCGAACCGGCGAACCTTTCCCAGGTTCTTGAGAAATTCGATCTTGATCATTATGGCCGCTCTACGCCGAAGTTCGATCCGGCAGAACTGGCAAGCCTCAACGAAAAAGTCATTCACGACATGTCGTTTGATGCAGCCAAGCCAAAGCTTGATGCGGCTGGCATGGCAGATGCCGATGAGATGTTCTGGAATGCAGTACGCGGCAATTGCTGGCGCGTGGCCGAGGCACTGGAATGGTGGGATGTCATCCATCAGACCGTGATCCCGGAAATCGACGCCGAAGATGCCGAGTTCGTCAAACAGGCAGCCGATATGCTGCCAGAAGGTGAGCTTGACGGCACGAGCTGGAAATCCTGGACGACTGCACTTAAGGATGCGACGGGCCGCAAGGGCAAGCAGCTTTTCATGCCGCTTCGCAAGGCACTGACCGCGCGTGAACATGGCCCGGAAATGTCGACCATGCTTGTTTTGATTGGATCTGAAAAGGCCCGTGATCGGTTGTGTGGCAAGGCGGTCTAAGCATCTGCTTTGATCGCCGGAAAATGCATGCATTTGACCCGATACCACAGCCAAACGGACAGTTAAGATGAACAAGACCCTTCGCATTTTCGATACGCTCACCCGCGAAAAGCAGGTGTTTGAGCCGATTGATCCCGATCACGTGCGCCTCTATGTCTGCGGCCCGACCGTTTATGACTATGCCCATGTCGGCAATGCGCGCCCCGTTGTCGTGTTTGACACATTGGTCCGCGTTTTGCGCCACATCTATCCGAAAGTAACCTACGTTCGGAACGTCACCGACGTGGATGACAAGATCAACGCACGTGCCAAGGAAAGCGGCGAGCCGATTTCCGAAATCACCAAGCGTACCCATCAGGCTTATCTTGATGACATGGGCGCGCTTAATGCTGCCAAGCCCGATATCGAACCGCGTGCGACCGAACATATCGCCGAAATGATTGCTATGTGCGAAAGCCTGATTGAACAGGGCTTTGCCTATGCCGCTGAAGGCCATGTGTTGTTCTCGGTCGAGAAGTTTGACGAATATGGCAAGCTGTCGCGTCGTGACCGGAAGGAAATGATCGCAGGTGCCCGTGTTGAAGTGGCGCCGTACAAAAAGGACCCGGCGGACTTCGTTTTGTGGAAACCATCGAGCGACGATATCCCGGGATGGGATAGCCCATGGGGTCGTGGTCGCCCGGGCTGGCATATTGAATGCTCGGCCATGTCGACCCGTTATCTGGGCGAGAATTTTGACATTCATGGCGGTGGTTCGGATCTGGTGTTCCCGCACCATGAAAACGAACTGGCGCAAAGCTGCTGCGCAAACAAAGGTTCAAGCTACGCCAAATACTGGATGCATAACGGCCATCTGATGGTCGAAGGTGAAAAGATGTCCAAGTCATTGGGCAACTTCGTAACCGTGCATCAGCTGTTGGAAAGCTGGCCGGGTGAAGCCATCCGCCTGGCGATGATGGGCACCCATTACCATCAGCCGATCAACTGGACGGAAGACAACCTGCGTCAGGCCAAAGAGGCGCTTGATCGTTTCTATACCGCCCTTCGCCAGAGTTCTGACGTGACCCCGGAAAATATGCCGGTGCCGCGCGCGGTTCTGGAAGCGCTGTGTGATGATCTGAACACCCCGCTTGCGATTTCGGAATTCCATAACCTTGTGACCCGTTTCAACAAGGCGGAAACCAAGTTTGAACGCGCGGAAGCCAAGGGTGAAATCCTGGCTGCTGCCAAACTGCTTGGCATTCTTGAAGGCGATCCCGAAGCTTGGTTCACCGGGTCAGCTGATGCCGATGAAGCAGCCGAGATCGAAGGCCTTATCGCCCAGCGTGCAGACGCCAAAAAGAACAAGGATTTCGCAACGGCTGATAAGATCCGTGATGATTTTCTGGCACGCGGCATCATCCTTGAAGACTTCAAGGAAGGTACGAGCTGGAAACGCGTCTAAGGCGTTACTAATCTGACCAATTGCGAAGGCCACAGCTATCGCTGTGTCCTTCGCATAAAATTAGTCTTCGTTCCTGTCTTGTTTGATTATCTTTCTATTTTTTAGGAAGGTATGGAAACGGGTCAATGTATTCACTAATTTTGGGTCTGTGGTAAATGTTTCGCCGCTATCAATTAATATTCCACCTTTTAAGTACGCTCTGAGAAACTTAACCTTCTTCATTTTTTGTGCTTCGTCAAAATATGAAGTTATATCTGTTTCTTTCAGGTCCATGTCTACGGCTTTGTTGTATCTTTTGGCTAAATCTTCATCCGAAAGATCAGCGTAAATATCGAAAAGCTCGTGTGCATCTTCTAATTTCTTTTCATCTATAAACGTTTTATAGACGTAGGATATTTCATCTGGGCCGTTTTTTATAAATCGTTTCAGTATAAACTCATCTTCTTTATCAATTTCCAATTCAGTCGATGATTTAAACTCTTTCACATACGATTTTTTCTTAATCCTGTTAATAGATTCAGCAGTTGCTGCAATGGGTATGAATATTATTACCGCAGAAATAAATAAAATGATTGAGTAAGATATAGATCTGATTATTTGTATTGATAGGGATTCGTAGAATGCTCTCTTCAAAAGTGAGTTTTCTTCCTTGTTTTGGTAGGATTTTGTTGCGTATATATGCTTTATTCCTGCAATTTTTCCGGTTGCATTTATTTCAGGTTGTTCCATTTCTTTGTGAAGAATTAGAATCTTAATGGTAAATTGCTCTCCTGATTCTAGTATTATGTTTGGAAAGTTTATGTGTCTATTATAGGTTTCAGTGTTTTTAATGTTTTCTTTTATATATTCACTGCTGGCGTTGATGAAGTCAGTCTTTATAATTCGGCCGTTGCTAATCTCTATCCCAAGGGGAGAGCTAGTGTCGTAATGATTTTGAAGAATATCTTTATTGGATGTATTTGATATTTTTATTGTTACAGTCCGAAGCAATTCATTATTTTTCCTTATGTCTGAGCCATCTAAAAATATGCTCAAGTTTGATATTTCTTCTTTAATGTCGAATATTGTTTCGCTATTTGTCACATCAATGCTGATGTGAGGGCGTTTCTGGTCGCTGTAGATACTGTAAAATGATGCTGCAACCCCCAATACTGAAAGCGCTATACCTACTAGAGTAAATGTCCAAGCATGTTTTTGAGATATCTTTTTCAAGGAATCAAATAAAGACATTGAACGGTAGCTCCCGAAAACAAACTCGCAGAATGCTTATTCTAGGTTGCATCTAATATTTTGATGCACACTTTCGTATTTCACCATTTGTTAAATTACGTTGCAAGCAGAATTAGCCCTTGCTGTGGTGCGTACCTGGACGAAGTTTTATGCTAAAGAGGTCCAAGTTGTTGGGCGGCGCTACGCAGTGCCTTTGTAGGGTTCTTCCCAATCTTAAATAGGTCATGTTTCAAGGTTGAGCCGCAGCAATTGCTGCGGCTTTTCCCTTTGGCAAACAAATGATCAGGCGGCCTGATCCATTTCATCAAAAAGTTCCTGGGCGGCATTCAATCCGTTGATCGCAGCAGGAAGTCCGCCATAGACCGCCATCTGCCAGATGGCCTCGATGATTTCTGTGCGGGATGCACCAGCGGCCAAGCTATGGCGAATATTGACCTTAAGCTGCGGGGCGGTTTGCCCGCCCAAAACGGTCAAGGCCGAGACTGTGCAAAGTTGGCGGGTTTTCAAATCAAGTCCCGGTCGCGCGTAATGGCGCCCATAGGCCCATTCGACAAGGCTCTCGGCGAAGTCGGGGACAAGATCGTCGTACTTTTCGGCCAGTTGAGTTTCAAGTGGCGGGTTGAGTTGGGCGACAATGTTACGGCCGGCGTCAAGGACGGATGGTTTGGTGCTCATTTTGGGGCTCCGTGCAGAGGGCGTCCCGTCGTGTCATAACTGGCGATCTTGGCATCAAGCACATCAAGCGTTTCCGATAAGCTTGCGACACGTTTGGCGAGCTCATCACGGTATGTTTGCAGAAGTGCCCGGCGGGCTTCGATTGTGCTGTCACCCTCGGCCCGCATTTGGGCATAAAGAACCCGGTCGCGGATTGGCATGCCGAGATCCTTGAGCCGGCCAAGAAACTCAAGCCAGCGCAAAACATCGCGGTCATAAAATCGTCTGCCACCCGCATCGCGGTCCGCTTCGGGCAGAAGGCCGATCTTTTCGTAATACCGAAGGGTGTGGACAGAGAAGCCGCTTTTTTCTGCCACATCGCCAATCATCATGACGGTTGCCTTTATGTTGAAATCATTCAGTCCTGCATCAGGCTAGGTGCTCGCGTGTACTCTAGGTCAAGGGCAAATCAGCCACTATCTGCGTGATATTTTCGAAGGTCCTGAAATCTCAAGCCTACCAAAGGTTGCGCATGGGCCGATTTTTGCCCAATTCATGATGGATCATCCAAGATTATTGGTCAGAACCAAACAAAGGTGCTGTGAACAATGTCTGAGTTTGACCGCCGCACATTCTTGAAAGGATCAGCCGCCCTTGGTGCATTTGGGCTGCTGGCGTCGCAAAATCCGGCATCGGCAACATTGGTTAATCCTGCCGATGCGCCAGATATTTTGCGCAAACCAGTCCCATCCACCGGCGAAGAAATACCGGCCGTCGGATTGGGGAGCTGGATCACGTTTAATGTCGGCAATGACATGGCGTTGCGTGATCAATGTGCCGATGTGGTTTCGGCCTTCTTTAATGCGGGCGGGCGGATGATTGATAGCTCACCAATGTATGGCTCCGCCCAGGAAGTGATTGGTTACTGCCTTGATAAACTGGGCGCGCATGACCGGGTGTTTTCAACCGATAAGGTCTGGACATCGGGCGACGGGGCCGACCAGATCGCCGAGACCGAAAAGCGCTGGAACACCAAGAAGTTTGATCTTTTACAGGTCCATAACCTTCTGGGCATTGATGACAATTTGCCGCTTTTGTTTGAAATGAAAAACCAAGGAAAACTGCGTCATGTCGGGGTGACGACGTCACATGGTCGTCGGACCGAAGACCTGATTGCCGTGATGATGAATGAACGGCTTGATTTCGTTCAGGTGACCTATAATCCGGTCGATCGCAAGGTGGAAGAATATCTGCTGCCGCTTGCCTATGATCGCGGGATTGCGGTGATTGTGAACCGGCCATTTCGTGGTGGCGGCCTGACCCAGCGGTTGGAGGGCGAACCGCTTCCGGAATTTGCTTCTGATCTTGGCGTGGAAAGCTGGGCGCAGCTGATTTTGAAATATCTGATTGCCCATCCGGCGGTGACCTGCCCGATCCCGGCCACCACAAACCCGGCCCACGCGGCGGAAAATATGCGCGCATGTTTGGGACCGATGCCCGATGAGAAAATGCGCGAACAGATTGCTGCTGTGATCAGCGTTCTCGTTTAAAACAAGGCAAAACAGGATGAGGACCCCGGTATGAGCGAATGGTGGAGCTACGGACTGGCAGATTTTCTGCTGTTTTCGCCGCGCGTTTATTATCGGCTGTTTGAAACTATGAACAGCGTCTGGTGGCTGGCGGTGATCAGCGCCTTTGTCGCGGGCATCGTCTGTACCGGGCTGGCCTTGCGTCACGGGCATCGTGGAAACCGCGTGATCCTTGTTTTACTTGCCCTGATCTGGAGCTGGATGAGCTACGGCTTCCTTTGGCAGTACTACCAACCGATTAACTGGATGGTGCCCTATCTGTTGCCATTCTTTGTTGCCCAAATTGCGCTGTTTTGCGTCTTTGCCGCGCGTCCCTTGCCATTGCGTTTTGGTTGGCGCGGGGATTTGTCATGCTGGATCGGTATTGGCCTGATCGGCTTTGCTCTTATTGCATATCCGTTTGCCGGATTGATTGAGGGCAGGGAATTGATCCAGGCCGAACTGTTTGGCAGTGCGGCGGACCCGACAGCACTGGCGACATTGGGATTTGTCCTGATGGCGCGTGGTACTTGGCGTTGGGTATTGTTACCTGTTCCGCTGATCTGGTGCGTGATAGCCACCGGAACGCTTTGGGTGATGGATCAACAGATTGCCGTTGTGATGTTGGTTGCGATCTGGCTGACCGTTTTTTCCGGTTGGCTTGACCTTAAGAACGGGGTCACAACCCGCCGCCTGACCGAGGCGGAAATCACTGACCGTCCATAAGAACGATAACGGTCTGGCAAAAAGCACTCTCAACCTGCCGCATGTGAGCAAATCTACCTTCATTTGGCGCGAATATTCTGGGCCGGATCGCTATTGCTGTGCCACACTATCTTTAATGTAGATAGGTCTGATGGTCAGCTACCATCGGTTTGCGCGCGCCACCGCTGCGAAGAAAAGGACGTCCCATGGTCAATGTCTTGTCGAGTGTCTGGGCACTCCTGCTTGGTGTTGTGCTGATCATGCTTGGCAATGGCATGCATTCCACCCTTATCGGCCTGCGGGGCGGGATCGAAGGGTTTTCCGCAGCGGAACTTGCGATTGTTGCATCGGGCTACTTTGCCGGGTTCTTGTCGGGCGCGCGCGTCACCCCGCGCATGATCAAACGCGTTGGACATGTTCGCGTGTTTGCCGCCCTTGGCAGTTTCATGTCGGCCGCCCTGATTGCATTGCCCCTTCTGACAGAACCATGGGCATGGACGATTTTGCGCGTTCTGGTCGGCTTTTGTATGTCGGGCATCTATGTGACGGCGGAAAGCTGGCTCAATGATGCATCAACCAATGAGACGCGCGGCAAGGTTCTGTCGGCCTACATGATTGCCCAGACCCTCGGTATCATTGGCGCGCAGGGTTTGCTAACCCTGGGTGATGCATCGACATCGGCCCTTTTCATTGGCGCATCGATCCTTGTTTCCATTTCCTTTGCGCCAATCCTGCTTTCGGTCTCCACCGTGCCGGTCACGGAAGCCGCCCGGCCAATGCCGCTTGTGCAGCTGTTTAAGGACGCACCCCTTAGCACGGTGGGCATTTTTCTGCTGGGCTGTGTTTACGCGACACAATCGGGTATGGGGGCTGTGTTTGGATCGCTGATTGGATTGTCCGCCAATGAAATTGCGATGTTTGTCGCGGTTCTGTTTGGCGGTGCGTTGATCTTTCAATATCCCATCGGCTGGATTTCCGACCGGGTTGATCGACGCAAGGTTATTTTCTCTGCCGCGCTGATCGGTGCTGCGGCGTGCAGCCTTGGCTGGATGGCCAGCGAAAGCAATCAGTACTGGATGTTGATGGGATCGGCCTTCTTGGCAGGTGGGGTTACGGCACCGCTTTATGCGCTGTTTCTGGCCTATGCCAATGATTTCCTGTCGCTTGAAGATATGCCAGCTGCATCTGGTGGTCTTGTTCTTACCTTCGGGATTGGCGCAATCCTTGGCCCGCTTTTGGCTGGTTGGGCGATGGAGCAATCGGGTGCTTCGGCCTTCTGGCTGGTGATGGGGATTACTTTTGTCGGTATTGCTGTCTACGCCGCCTATCGCATGACCCGCCGTGCCGCAATCCCGGCAGATGAAACCGAAAGCTATCTTGGTGTTCTTCCGACCGCGTCGCCGGTTGCGGTTGAAACGGCGGGTGTCTGGGTTGCCGAGCAGGCCGAGGCGGAAGCAGAAGCCGCTGCTGCGGAAGAAGAAGCAGCGCAACAGGCAGAAGCAGAAAGCGCAGAAACAAAGAACCCGTCCTGATGGTGCAGGACGGGCTTTGAATTTTTTAGTGTGAGCCAAGCTCAAACAGACTAGCGGTTCACCAAAAGGCGCAAGCCAACCACGGCAAAGAACACACCCAACACGCCATTGATCCAGTTCGCCGCCCGACGATAGATCGAAATCGCCGGGGCGGTGGAAAAGGCGGTGGCATAAAGCAGATGTATGCCGGTCGACAGCAAGCCGCAGCCAATCACGATGGCAGCACCGACCCAAAGCGGCGCACCTTCGCTAAACCCGATCGAGATGATGGCAATCCAGGTCATGATGGCTTTTGGATTGGTCAGATGGAGTGCCAAGCCGCGCAGGTAGTATCCGCGCCCTGTGATTTGCTTTGTTGCTTCAGACACGGCTTCGCCATTGGCGACCGGTGCCTTGCGAAATGCGGTGCGGAATGCTCGATACGACATCCACAGCAAATAAAGCCCGCCAAAAATACGAATGGCGGTCATGGCATCGGCATAGGTGGCAAGAACGGCCGAAAGCCCGGTCAGGGTCAAAAGGCCGATCGAAAATGATCCGGTGCCAATGCCAAGGGCAAAACGCTGACCTGCATGGCGACCGCGATCAAGAGAGACACCCATTAATCCTAAAAGGGCAGGGCCGGGGCTGATAAGGCCAACCATCAGGGCCGCGTAAGAGAGCAATATACCAGGCAAATACTGCCCGATTTCTGAAAGGCTGATCATGGGGCGATTTCCTTTATCTAGTGGCGAAATCAGCCTAGATCAGCAATTGGCGACTGTCGAGACATACAAAAATCCCCGGTCCATGACGGCACCGGGGATTTTTCAATCAGGATACAGATGTTTGATCAGACAGGTGTGTCTTCTGACTCTGATTCGGCCAGAATTTCATCCCCCTGACGGGCGATTTCCGAAAGTGCCTGCTCAAACACTTCTGGCGGATGACCACCGGAAATAGCAAATTTGCCATTCACGACATAGGTCGGGACGGAGCTGATGCCCGCATCGCCAAACTCGTCTTCTTCAGCGCGGACTTCCTTGGCGAATTCGTCGCTGGCAAGGATTTCGGCCGCGCGTTCCGCTGAAAGTCCAACTTCCTCGGCGGCACGTTTCAGAACGCTATGGTCAGACGGGTTGTCACCACCCTGGAAATAGGCAGCAAACAGATTAAGTTTCAGTGCGGTCTGCTGGCCATATTCACCTTCTTTGCCCGCCCAATAGAGCAAACGGTGGGCGTCAAAGGTGTTATAGATGCGGGAATCTGATCCGAAATGGATCGGGAAACCGACATTTTCACCCATCATGGTGATGCGTGCGCGGTTATCCGCGCTCTGGTCAGCGGTCAGACCGTATTTCTCGTTGATATGCTCGGCGAGGTCCTGACCTTCTGGCGGCATGTCACGGTTCAGTTCGAACGGATGCCAGCGCAGTTTGACCTCGATCTCGCCATCAAGACGGCTGATTGCCTCTTCGAGGTTTTTATACCCGATGATGCACCACGGGCAGACCACGTCCGAGACAATGTCGATCTGCATGGGAATGGCGTTCGTCATTAGATTGCCTTGCGTTATGTAACTTTGTGATGCCCCATCACATAATAGGTATGGCCACAAACGCAAGAACAGATCGTTTCAATCTGCGATAAACCACGCATCATTGCTTAACGCTTGGCGAGCCACGCGGGCATAGCAGCGATCTGATTTTGAAAGTCGGGTGGAAACGGTTAGTGCGCGAAATCTGAAGGTTGGCGACGTGCGTGGTCAACCATGTATTCGGCAAATGTTTCAAGGATCGGGCATGACCAATCCGCGCGTTTGCTTTTGCCGCCGCGTTCCCATTCGCCGTACCATCTCTCGTCGATGTCACGGAAAATGGTGTAGTTGGCAAACCTGTCTGATGCAGTCCAGCAGTTCTTTCCTGAGCGTTCCCAGGTCAGTCCGGCGAGCATCATGATATCAACGCTGGCGGCGGCTTCTTGTGCCATCGTTCGTGTCCTCAGACAACGGCGTGATCTTTATGGGCGCATCTCAATGTTGAGGAACCATAATCACACCCTTTACAATGTAAAGTAGAGTTAAGCACTGTTAGGTGGGGGTTACAATCATTCAAGGGGACAGGTTCACTATCCTTAAGGTGGGTGCGGATGCGAAAAGGAGTGGAAATTGCCGCCTTTTATGCATTTTGCGTAATGCTGTTGCGCTATTGGCACTTTTACGGCAATTTGCCAGACCCGTTTGCGGGCGCAAAAACGCCCGTCTGGCCTGATGCCTCAGGCCAAAGAGAGAGTATCGATCAGTTGGAATGAATGATGTCAGACAAGCGCGTCTATCTTTATGACAGTACCTTGCGTGATGGGCAGCAGACCCAGGGCGTGGATTTTTCGGCCGCGGACAAGACCGCGATTGCCAAGGCACTGGACGAACTGTCTATTGACTATATTGAAGGCGGCTGGCCAGGCGCAAACCCGACCGATGATGCATTCTTTGCTAATCCGCCGAAGCTTAAAAATTCCAAACTGACCGCATTTGGTATGACCCGCCGTGCGGGGCGTTCCGCATCAAATGATCCGGGCCTTAGCAGCCTTGCGCAGAATGCGCCGATTGTTTGCATGGTGGGTAAAAGCTGGGACTTTCAGGTTACCGAGGCACTTGGGATCGAGCTTGATGAAAATCTGGCGATGATTTCGGATTCAATTGCGCATCTGAAAACCAAAGTTTCCGAAGTCATGTTCGATGCCGAGCATTTCTTTGATGGCTATAAGGCCAACCGCGAATATGCGCTCTCAGCGATCAAGGCGGCCTATGAAGCGGGCGCACGCTGGGTTGTTTTGTGTGACACCAATGGCGGCACGCTGCCCGACGAGATTTTTGACATTGTGACCGATGTCTGCACCCAGATCCCGGGCGCTCATGTTGGCATTCACTGCCACAATGATACGGAAAATGCGGTTGCGAACTCGCTTGCGGCGGTCCGAGCCGGTGCGCGTCAAATTCAAGGGACGCTCAATGGTCTGGGTGAGCGGTGTGGCAACGCCAACCTGATTTCGATCATTCCGACGCTGATGCTGAAGATGGGATATGACGTGGGCATCTCCCATGAACAGCTGACCAGTCTTCGCCGTATTTCGCACATCCTTGATGAACGCCTGAACCGCGAGCCGCTGCGTCAGGCGGCCTATGTCGGTGACAGTGCCTTTGCCCATAAAGGTGGTCTGCATGTATCGGCCGTGGAAAAGAACCCGGCTTGTTACGAGCATGTCGAACCGGAACTGGTTGGTAATCAGCGCCACATCCTAGTGTCTGATCAGGCGGGCCGTTCCAACATCCTGGCACGCTTCCGCGAAATTGGCGTGGATGTTGATCCGAAATCCGAAGCGGTCGGCAAACTGGTTGAAACCGTCAAGCAGCGTGAATTTGATGGCTACGCCTATGATGGTGCGGAAGCAAGCTTTGAGCTTCTGGCGCGCAAGGCCATGGGCGAGCTTGATCGCTATTTCCGGGTAACATCGTTCCGCGTCATCGACGAACGTCGTTGGGTGGATGAGCAGGACGAGCAGGTCATCACCATGTCCGAAGCGACCGTGAAGGTCGTGGTCGGCGAAGATCAGTTCATGTCGGTTGCCGAGGGGAATGGCCCGGTTAACGCCCTTGATGCTGCGCTTCGTAAGGTTCTGGTCACGGTTCCGGAATATCGCGAAGCAGTCGAGCAGATTGAACTGATTGATTATAAGGTCCGCATCATAACCCGTGGCGATGGTACGCGTGCTGTGACCCGCGTTATGATCGAAAGCCGAGATAAGGATGGTAATCACTGGGCCACGGTTGGTGTTTCCACCAACATTATCGAGGCGTCCTATAACGCACTTCGCGATTCCATAACCTATAAGCTGTTCAAATCGGGTGTGCGCAGCCAGCACGGCTAAGCTGCGACCAAGATAAACAGAAATCACGAGCAGCCGGGATCATCTTTGACCCGGCTGTTTTCGTATCAAAGCCATGGCACGCTTTGCGACAGGACAAGGAGACTGGCGCGAGCGGTTGGCTTTTGCTAAAGAAGCGCCAATATTGACGGGCACGGCCCGTGATAACCCCATTTGAAAGACCGGAGAACCCCGCGATGAGCGAGCCCGTCGGCACCGCGAAGCCTGAAACAGGTGGTACTGCCAATCCGCCCGTGATCATTCTGATCGAACCGCAGCTTGGCGATAATATCGGCAAGGCCGCGCGTGCGATGCTTAATTGCGGTCTGGTCGATTTGCGTCTGGTGCGTCCGCGCGATGGCTGGCCGAACGAACGGGCGACGGCCAATGCATCGGGTGCTGATATCGTCATTGATAATACCAAGGTGTTTGAACGCGAAGAAGATGCGTTTGCCGATCTGAACCGTGTTTATGTCACCACCGCGCGCACCCGTGATGCGATCAAGCCGGTCTTTACCCCAAAGGGTTTGGCGCCGGAAATGCGCAACGTGATTTCGCGTGGTGAGAAAGTCGGCGTGATGTTTGGCCCGGAACGCACAGGCGTTCGCAACGAACATATCGCCATGGGGGACGCGGTGGTGACTGTGCCGCTTAATCCCGGCTTCACGTCGCTTAACCTGGCCCAGGCTGTTTTGCTGATCGGCTATGAATGGTGGCAGGCGGGTGTTGATGTGCCCGATTATCAATTGATGATGGCGGACACCTTCCCGGCAACCAAAGACGACATGGAACGTCTTTTTGTCCATCTTGAAAACGAACTCGATGAGTCGGGTTTCTTCCGGGTGGCTGAAAAACGTCCGGGTATGGCACGCAATATTCGCAACATCTTTAACCGCGCAAACCTGACCCATCAGGAAGTTCAGACACTGCGCGGCATGATCGTTGCCTTGCGCGGTGGGAAGTTCAAAGCCAAGGACTGATTATACCGCGCATATCCAATGCAAAAACACCCGACCTACATGGCCGGGTGTTGTCTTTTGCGGGCATCCGGGTTGGGACGCAATCAGCCCGGCAAAAGAACGGTGTCGACAACGTGGATCACGCCATTGGACTGCATGACATTGGCGATGGTGATCTGCGACCACTGGCCTTTGTCATCGACGACATAAAGATTGTCACCCTTCATTTCAGCGGTGATGATGCCACCCGATGCGGTGGTCATTTCATACATGCCACCCATCGCCTTGGTTTTTTCCATCAGGTCGGCCGCGGTCAGGGAGCCCGGCACAACGTGATAGGTTAGAACCTGTGTCAGGGTTGCCTTGTTTTCAGGTTTCAACAGGGTATCAACCGTGCCATCGGGCAGTTTGCCAAAGGCGGCATTGGTGGGCGCAAAGACGGTAAACGGGCCCGGGCTTGCCAGGGTGTCGACCAAACCGGCCGCCTGAACGGCTGCAACAAGGGTGGTGTGGTCTTCGGAATTAACCGCGTTCTGGACGATATTTTTGGACGGATACATCGGTGCACCGCCAACCATTACGGTTTTCTCGTCCGACATTGCGCTATCGGAATTCATACTGCCGGCACAGGCACCAAGGCTCAGTGCGACGGCTGATGCTGCGATGACCATCATGGAACTCTTAAACATGTAAAACGTGTCCTTGTCAGTTTTGCCTCCGTGGCGTTCCTTGTTCTTGCGCGTGCTTCCGCCACGTAAAATAGGGTTTTCGGTCATTCCCAAGAGCCGACTTTTTCATCGGTTTTGCCTGTTTGAGCACGCATTTCAGGCGAAGCTACGCAAGGACACCCATGCGGGTTTCATATTTTGTGATGTTTTTTGCCAATGGGTTATCGGGGCGATCACCGGCCATTGCGCAAAATCGGGCGATATGGGAAAAGCAGATCAGAGATCAAACCAGCCCAAGGCGGCAGAAATGCAGGGCTTGCATGCGTCGATTAATGTTTGACTCTTGATCAATCATCTCTATATTGCGCCTCACTTCCGAGAAAGTGGGTCGAAACAGGTGTTTTCGTCCCCGTTCCGCATGTCCGTTATTCGGGTGGTTGGAAACTATCGGGACAATAAGTGATCTTTAAAAAAAGAGAGTTACAAAATGTCGAAACGTATTGCTGCAAAGCATAAGATTGACCGTCGCCTTGGCGTTAACCTTTGGGGCCGTGCAAAGTCGCCGCTGAACAAGCGCGAATACGCACCGGGCATGCACGGCGCAACCCGCCGTAAGAAGCCGACCGACTATGGTACCCAGCTGTTCGCTAAACAGCAGCTCAAAGGCTACTACGGCTCGATCTCTGAAAAACAGTTCCTGCGCTACTTCAAAGAAGCATCGCGTCGTCCGGGTGATACCTCGGAAACCCTCGTTGGTATTCTTGAGCAGCGCCTCGATGCGGTTATCTACCGCATGAAATTCGTTCCGACCGTGTTCGCAGCACGTCAGTTCGTTAACCACGGCCACATTCTTGTCAATGGCAAGAAAGTAACCATTCCGTCCTTCCTCGTTAAAGAAGGCGATGTTGTTGAAGTTAAAGCTGCTTCGCGCGAAATCCCGATGGTTATGGAAGCTGCTACCCTCGCTGAGCGCGACGTTCCGGAATATCTCGACGTTGACGCGAAGGCCTTCAAAGGTACCTTCGTTCGCGTTCCGAAATTCGCAGAAATTCCGTACCCGGTTCAGATGCAGCCGAACCTGGTCGTCGAATTCTACTCGCGTTAATCCTTACGGATTTCGCGACGATACGATACGAAGACGCCCGCTGGAAACAGCGGGCGTTTTTGTTTGTGCGCTATGTGGCTGTTGGTTTGCACGAAAGCGTACTCTTTAAATCGCGCTTAACAGAGGATACATGAAACTGGTCATATTCTGATGTAGCATTCGCTTTCCAATTCTGTGGTTCGAAAGGCTATCGTTTCTATGGATCTTGCCCGAAATTGCCGCCCGTTGCTTGCAGCCGTCACAGGGATGATGGCTGCTTTGTTTTTTGCAGTCGGTGCAAGCGGGCAAACTGTTGTGAATGTAGCATTGCCAACAGGTCAGCCGCCGATGGTCATTGAAAAGTCGGCAAAGCGTGGCCTGGTCTTTGATGTGGTCGATGCGCTTAACAGCATGCAGGGCGAGTTCAGGTTTCAGGTTGACGATTACCCGGCAGAACGCCTGATGGTCAGTTACGACGAGATGGATGTGCATATCATCGCCTATAGCGATGCCAAATGGGGATGGGGTGACCGCGGTGCGCGGCCCAGCCTTAATCTTACCAATGGCCGTGACCTGTTTTTCACGCTTGGGGGATATGAACGCGATCCGTCCGTTACCGAAGAAATAGCCGCAGTGCGCGGTTTTCACTACGCATTTGCCAATTATGATAGCGATCTGCTCAGTCAGATGCCCAATGTGACCCTTGTCAGTGACGAAGAAAGCGTGCTTCGCCTGGTAGAAAACAAGCGGGTTGATAAGGGCATCGTTAGCGAGGCCTTCTTGCAGTGGATTGCGCTTTCCAAACCGGAAGTATATGCAAGGCTCAAGATCGACTTTGACCGGCCCGATCATAGCTATAACCGGCAAATTCTGGTGCTACCGAATTCGCCGGTCAGTGTTGACCAGATTAATGATCTGATCTGGAAAATGATCGCGTCTGGCAGGCTTCAATCGCTATATGCCCGATACGGGTTGCATGTACCGGACGCCTTGAACAAAAGCAGGTCCAATACTCTTGATCCGGTGCGCTATTTTTCAAGTCTGATGACCATGGACGCTGCTGCTCAAGGAAATGCGTGGTGATACCGTTCAACGCCATCACCACGCATTTGTTAAAGTCAACCCAACATGCCCCAAATCCACTCAGGCAGGCGGCTTGTTCAATTGCTCGGACGCCTGTTGGGCAGCGGCGGCAACGGCTTCCTGTTTTTGCTCAGGCGTTGCATCGGCTGGCACATCGACCTTGACGTTGCGCGATGCCATTTGGATGCCGTTTTCCTTAAACATCGCCAGAACGCTTTGATAGACGGTCTTGCGGATGGTGAATTGCTCGCCGGGCTTAGAGGTATATTTAAGCCCGATCACCATGTTGAATTCTTCCATCCGACGAACGCCCTGGGATTTAAGCGGCTCGATAAAGCTGTCTCCGATCAGCGGGTCTTCCAGCAATTGTGCCGCAAGCTTTTTGACCAGTTTCTTGATCTTGTTGACGTCGGTTTCAAACGGCACGCGGAATTCCAGTTTGACGATCACCCAGTCGCGGCTGTGGTTGACGATCGATTTAATCTCGCCAAACGGGACAGTCTGAAGCGGACCGCGATGATGGCGGAGCTGCATGGAGCGGATGGAAATGTTTTCGACCCGGCCGCGCAGATTATCGACCTCGATATATTCCCCAAGCCGAAACGCATCATCAAGCAGGAAGAACACACCTGCCACCACGTCACGCACTAAGGCCTGACTGCCAAAGCCAATCGCCAGACCAACCACCCCGGCACCAGCGATCAGCGGCCCGATATCAACGCCAAGCGATGACAGGGTCAGCATGGTGACCATGATGACGATCACGGTCAGGGCAAAGTTCTTAAGCAACGGCAATAGCGTCTCTATCCGCGACAGACCTGATCCGCCGCCTTCATCGCCGGCATTGCCCTGATTGGTATTGCTCATGCGTTCATCAAGGTATGTGCGGATCAATGACCAGACGAGGTCGGCAATCAAAAGAACCATGATGATTTCTGTCGAGGCATCAATGATCCGGGCAAAAATCCCGGCATCGGTCGACAGTGCCAATCGATCCAAGCCCCAGATGCGCCACATGCTGGCCAGAACAAAGACAAGGGCCAGAAGGCGTACCGCGCGCTTTAGCACGCTGGTAAAGACCGGCATCTTGGGTTGGATCGGCTCGAATTCTTCTTCGGCCTCTATTGCGGCAGCCTCGGCGGCGATGTTTTGTTGTTCGGCCAGTTGTTCGGCGATCTGGGCCTTTTTGCGATGCTGGCTTTCGATGATGTTGCGCAAGGTCACGTCAAACAGGCAGGCAAAGCCGATTGCCAAAAGCGCCTTAAGCCCGCGTTCGGCCCCAATGATGGCAACGGCCCCTGTGACAATCAGCCATGCACAGACGATGGCTGGCCAAAGCCGCGCGATGGAAGTCGGAAGGGCGATGGCTTCGACCTGATCACCGGAGTTGTGGGCGGCAAAGAAGCGGCCAAGCGACAGGCTGGCGATGCAGAACGACACCACGGTGACGATGACAGCCATATCAAACAGGATGATGTCGCTTGCCACCATGGTTTCAGCCGCGCTGAAAACACCGGCAAGCCCGAACGCAAACAGCGAGATGGCAGCGGCAATGGCAATGGTCTTGGTCAGGGTCTTGGCGGCCAGCGGATCAAGATTGATCATGCGAAGCCCATCGGCCTGTGGGGCAAATAGGAATTGCAGGGCGATCATGAGAATGCGCAGCATGAAGAACGCCATCAAAAGCGACATCAGCGCCTTCTTCATGATCTCGGTCCAGTCAAAGATCATAAAGGTGCCGATTGATCCGATGGCAAAAACGGTCAAGGACAGCAGTGACAGGATCGATAGAACCGCAATCTGTTTGAGCTTATTGACGAACAGGGTTGGGGTCTGGGCTTCGACAAAGGCGCACATTGGCGCAGTTGCCCGGCGATAGATCAGCTCGGCAATGATCCCTACACCGACAAAGATCACGGTAAACATGATCAGGCGCATCAGGCCCTGTGATCCGACATCGGTCGAGAGGAACGCTGTGGTGGCATCCCATTCCGCGCCAAAGCTTGCAAGTCCGGCCTGCGTTTGGGCAATGCGTTCCTGAGTGCGTTCGACCCCTTCGTCGAGGAACTCGTAATAGCTGAATGTGTCGGCAGCGACGTCGCTGGCGACAGTTGGCGGGGTTTCGGTGCTACCAGCACTGCCTGACATGGCGGCAAGGGCGGCGGCCTGTGCCAAGGCCGGTGTGCTTGGCATGGAAAGGCCTGCTGCAAGAACCATAAGTGCCAAGCAGGCAATTGATTTGATTGCGTGTTTCATCCCCGAAGATCCCCTGTGACGCGAACGGATCGCATCCCTCAAGATGGGCAATAGTATGAAATGCATCAAGGAATAGTTTTGCGACGGGTAACTTATGAACGTCAAAGGAGTAGGGCGAAGGCAGCAATCAGGCACAAAAAAACGCGCCTAGCGATAACACCAAACGCGTTTTTGATCAGGGTTGTTTGCGCGCCTTAGGCAGCGACAGCAACGCCTTTGTCTTTAAGGTGCTGGGCCAGTTCGCCCGAAGCAAACATCTCACGAACGATGTCGCAACCACCAACAAACTCGCCTTTAACATAAAGCTGCGGAATGGTCGGCCAGTTGGAGAAGTCCTTGATGCCCTGACGGATTGCCGGGTCAACCAGAACGTTGATGTCTTTGAACTGAACGCCCAGTTCAGCCATGACCTGAACCACAGCAGCAGAGAAACCACACTGCGGGAACATCGCAGTACCCTTCATGAACAGAACGATGTCGTTATCGTCGATGTCCTTCTGGATGCGCTCGAATACCGGATTGTCGGTCATAATGATTGTCCTTGGCTTGTGCGGTGATCTCTCGACCGCGAATACGGGTTAAACTTTTATGGCCGAAGATATGGCTGGAACCTGCGGTTCTGTCAACTCTTGGCACGATTTTGCCGATCATGGCTGATGGGATCAAAACTCAGATCAGCGCAATCAGGCGAGCGCATCTTTTTCACGTGCGGCCTTCTTGGCTCGCCCACGGGTCTTGATATTGTCCCAGGTAAAGATGCCAAGGCCAAACCAAACAAGGCCATAGGTCACCATATGGGCGGATGTAAACGTCTCGCCAAAGATCATGACAGCGACAAAGAATTGCAGGGTCGGGTTCAGATATTGCATCAAACCCAGCACCGAAAATTTCATATGACGCGCGGCAAAGGCAAACAACACCAGCGGCACCGTCGTGCAAACGCCAAGACCGATCAAAAGCAAATCATTGGTCAATGTCGTGTGCGTAAATGCCATCGCGCCCTGACTATTCAGCCAGATCATGTAACCCAGCGCAATTGGCGTAATCAGCGCACATTCAACAAACAGCCCGGCAATCGGGTCGGCCGGGACAAATTTGCGGATAACACCATAGAAGCCAAACAGCATCGAAAGACTAAGCGCGATCCAGGGAAGCTGGCCGTAAAACACCAGAAGGTTCAAGACACCCAGCGCACAGGTGCCTACTGACAGGATCTGAACCCGGTTAAGTTTCTCGCCAAAGAAGATGCGCGCCAGAATCAGCATGATCAGCGGCATGATGTAATAGCCAAGGCTTGCCTCAAGCGCATGGCCGCCATTGACCGCCCAGATATAGACCACCCAGTTTCCGGCAATCAGCAAGCTGCTTAAAAACAAAAGCCCGATGGTTTTGGCAGATGAAATCAAAACCCAAAGCTGCTTGCGGCGGCCCAGCGCAAAGATCAGGACAAAGGTCAAAACTGCCGACCACACAATCCGGTGCGACAGGATTTCAACAGCCCCGGCAAAGGAGACCATTTTGAAATACAGGCCGAAAATGCCCCAGATGGTAAAGGCGGCAAGGCCTGCGAGTGGTCCGGCACCGATCAGTGCCGGCTTATCCTGAGATGACATATTGATGAGCCGTGGTCAGTTAGTGGGGCTGAATTCAGGCAGTCACGCATGGCCGTCTGAAAGGTCTTTGGTTTTAACGAAGACGGGCGTCGAATGTTCTCCGACGCCCGCGAAATCTGTTCAAAGCGCTTGGCTGGTGGCAGTGCGCTTTGTCTTGGATGGTCTTCTTATTCCGGCGCAGAAGTCTGCAGGGCAAGAGCATGCAGCTCGCCGCCCATTTTGCCTTTCAGTGCGGAATAAACCATCTGGTGCTGAACGACGCGGGTTTTGCCGCGAAAGGACTCAGACACAACAATTGCAGCATAATGATCGCCATCACCGCGCAGGTCTTCGATGCGAACCTGTGCATCGGGCAGCGCTTCCTTGATCATGCTTTCGATTTCATAGGCTTCCATGGCCATGGCGTTTATTCCTTATAATTGATCGATGGCCTGCATCAGGCCCCGATTAAACCTGTTTTATCTGGTATATGTTGTTGTCACGGGGGCTGTCAATTTCTGCGCAAGGGCGAATGTATGATTGGTTGATCCTGTGCCAAGGCTTGTAATGCGCAAGATATTAAGCTAATTACCCAGCCTTGGGTTGCGCACACCCGCCGTCCGCAAGGTTCGACCTTTGGTAAAGTGACGCATGATGACGAAAACGGACCCGTTTCCCGATCAGGGTACGGCCCGGCAATGCGGACCCCCGGCCTCCTGCGTGGAGACGATTTATGACTTCAAATACGCTCAAACTGAACCGTGCCGAAATCGCCACGGACGCGACCGAGCAGTTCAAGGCACAGGCAAAACGTCTGCGCAAAGCCTTGGCCGCGCGCGACGTCGCCATTTCCCATGCCGGATCGCTTGAACTTCTCGCACAAAGCCACGGCTATCGCGACTGGAACACCGCGATTGCCATGGCACGTCGCAATATTCCGACCAATGTGTCGGACCTTGGCATCGGCAAACGCTTTGCCGGATCCTACCTTGGGCATGCGGTGACCGGCCTGATCCGATCCATCAATGCGACTGCAACACCCGGTGTGTTTCGGGTGGAGGTGCATTTGGATCATGCTGTGGATGTGGTGGAATCAAAACGCTTTAGCGGCTATCGCCAGCGCATCGCGTCACGCATTAACGAGCATTGCGAACCGGTTCTGACCAACGGCACACCCGGTCCCGGTCTTTCGATTGATCTTCTGCTGCGTGATTCTGATCCGCAGTGACGTAGTCCTATTGAAAGGATGACTGAAGATACGCTCCGGTAACTTCCTGCGGTTGTCGGGGCGTATGGTTCGGGTGATTGAACTTTCCACCCACCTATTTCTTTAATACCACAGACAAGCGCTTCTGGTTGATCAGTTGAGGGGCTAGTTTGTTCCGGTGGGTATGATGTCTAGCATGGGCACCATTCCGCACGCGAAAGAACGTTTAAGATTCCAACGGACGTGAGCACATCGGCTGTGGCTGTTAATGTGAGCATCAACCTTAGGGCGAAAAAATGTTGCTTGGATCAAGTAGATTAGGTGATGCTTACGCTATGTAACCATAGACGGTAGTGTCGATGTTTGAAAGAGATACAACTCTGATAGTAGGTGCGGGGGCGAGTAAGGAGTTCAACTTGCCAGTTGGAGCCGAGCTAAGAGATAGAATATCAGAGAAGCTGAACATACTATACTCAGACGGAGCGACCCTTTCTAAAGGGGATAGGCATATCAATCATGCTCTTATTGCTTTGAGTGAAAGTGAAAGAGGTCGATTTTCGGAACTGCAGGGCGCGGCATGGTCAGTTCGGGATGGTGTGAAGCAAGCTGTTTCTATCGACTCTTTTTTGGACACCCATCGCTCGAATCCAGACATCAATATCTGCGGTAAGCTTGCTATTTTGTCGGCAATAATTGAAGCAGAGTTCAACAGCACTCTGTATGTCGAGCCAAATTATCGACCTGCTTATCCATTCAACGAAATTCGACCATTAGACACTGTGCGCGGGACATGGCTGGACTATTTTTTCCAGAAGCTTGCAGATGGTGTAACTAAGGAGAATGTCTCGAGAATTTTCGATAAAATCTCAATTGTAACGTTCAATTACGATAGAACCGTTGAGCACTTTCTGTACCTATCTTTACAAAACTATTTCAGAATCGAGCCAGTCGAAGCTGCGCAGGTAATGGCTGAATTGAACATCTTTCACCCCTACGGATCAGTCGCGCCGTTAGAGTGGATGAATACTGACCGGGGAGTAACATTCGGAGGTGTTGAGGGGGCAAGTAATCCTCTCACGAGCCTTACGCAGAATATTCAGACTTACACGGAGTCTCAACGTGACCCCTACCAAGTTGACATGGCCAAGGCAAAGTTAAGTCAGGCTGAGAACATTATCTTTCTGGGTTTTGCGTTCCACCGGCAAAATATGGCCCTTTTGAAAACTCGAATGCAACATAGGCCATTGCGGGTGTTTTCATCTTCGTATGGCGTTTCAAGTTCGGATTGCGAGCAAATACGAGAAGATCTTTTACAGCACTTTGGAAGGCCGAAAGCACACATTCGTTTCCATATGGGAAACCAGTTAACGTGCACTGACGTCTTCACCGAGTTTGCGCGGGGTATGATGAGTTAGGATCAACCGCCCGTCATGCTCATATGGCGACCGACGGCTGGTTTCTGGCCTTTGCGGTCAATCACGAAATCATGGCCCTTGGGTTTGAGGTCCATGGCAGCATCAAGCATTTGATCAAGCGCGCGGGGATCGCCGGTGCGAAGGGCGGCGCGTAGATCGACATGGTCTTCTTGGCCAAGGCACATGTAAAGCGTGCCGGTGCAGGTCACGCGTACCCGGTTGCAGCCTTCGCAGAAATTATGGGTGAGCGGCGTGATGAAGCCCAAGCGTCCGCCTGTTTCGGCCACGGTGGTGTAGCGGGCGGGGCCCGGGGTGACATATTCGGACGGGATCAGGGTGTATTCCTGTTCCAGACGTTCACGCACCACGGTCAGCGGCAGATATTGATCGGTGCGATCGCCGTCAATGTCGCCAAGCGGCATGGTTTCGATCAGGCAAAGGTCAAAGCCTTCTTTGCCGCACCAAGCGACAAGGCGTGACATTTCATCTTCGTTGAAATTGCGCAGGGCCACCGTGTTGATCTTGATGCGAATGCCGGCTTCTTTGGCGGCTTCAAGGCCAGCCAGAACCTGTTCAAGGCGGCCACGGCGGGTGATTTCGGTGAATTTCTGGGAATCCAGACTATCAAGCGAGATGTTCAGACGTTTGACGCCAAGGCGGGCCAGATCATCGGCATAGGTGGCAAGCTGGCTGCCATTGGTGGTCATGGTCAGTTCATCAAGCGCGCCGGTTTTAAGATGGCGCGAAAGATCGGAAATCAGATCCATGATGCCACGACGTACCAGCGGCTCCCCACCGGTCAGGCGCAATTTGCGCACACCGCGCGTGATGAAGGCTGTGCAAAGCTGATCAAGTTCTTCAAGGGTGAGAACTTCGGACTTTGGCAGGAAGGTCATGTTTTCCGCCATGCAATAGGTGCAGCGGAAATCACAGCGGTCCGTTACGGAAACACGCAGGTAAGAAACATGCCTGCCATATTTGTCGATCAGCGGTTTGGTCATGGCGTTGAACTAACAGCGTCCTGGTTCGCGGGGCGTTATATTTTTGTCATGCGACTGTCGCACAGCAGATGGCTGTTTGACCAGCATGATTAGATCAGTCGACTTCACCTTTCCGTCAGGTGAAACGAACAAGCCGCGCCAGAACAAACGGGCGCGGCTTTAATCTAGGTCGCTGTTGGGTAACCGCAAGGTAAATGCGGCTTAGCCAGCGTGCTTTGCCATATCGGCATCGATCGATTTGATCACCGTGCGAAGGGTTGCGACATCTTCGCTGCCCATCTTGGCAACCAGTTCGGCAGCATGTTCGGGAACAGCCAACATTTCGCGGACATCACCAAACAGCGCATCAAGCAGACGGATGCAATGTTCTTCGGTGAATTCCCACGGGGTGTCGCCGTGAACAAGGTTGTCATTAACCAATTGCAGCAGCCATTTCTTGCGATGTTCGTAATCGCGGAAATGAAGCGCCATGCGGGCAAAGACCAGATTGATGCGGATTTTAACCGCCGGTTCCTTGCCCAGATGATCCCAGTATTCGGCTGGATCGCGCAGCTCGTCATCTTCATCGGCGTGGGCTTCGATGATCGCGTGAATTTCGCGGTCGATTTCTTGGAGCATATCCATTCCGACCATCATGCGGATGACCTTGAAGAACGGCTGTAGGATGTTGCGTGACAGCGCACCATGTTCTAGGTCGCCGGCTTCGCCGCCTTCGAGAAGATGGTCAAAGCGCGATACCAGCAGTCGCCCGAATGGATCGTGGCGCACAGCAGAATGTTCGCGGGCCTTGATGGTTTCCAGATCGCTTTCAAGAATGGCCCACGCATTGTCAAAAAGGTCTTCCTTGTCGCGCAAGGCGTCAATCGCCTTGAGGATCTGACTTTCACTGACTGCGGCGCCATGGCTTCTCGCGGTGTGGACCAGCCCCTGGGCAAATTGTTCCAGCACCGTAAACGCAGCGACATGATGGCGTTGCTTGAAACTGTCACGTGGTGGTTTATTGGCTGCAATCATCGATTTTCCAGACCTTTGACTAGACTGTAGCGCATGTTTAAGTCGGGTCGATTATAGCAGACCAGACCAATTCACGCGCCAAATTCACTACCAATTCGGACTGAGCAATTCGTGTGCCAAGCAAGCTTGGCAGGTGATGCGGGTTAACGCACTGATCATTCGTATCCTGCCGCGGCCTCGACAATTTCAAGTACTACATGGCGTGGACGGATGATCTGGCGGCCCGCCTCTTCGAAATTGACCGCGATTCGATCCCCGTCAACAGCCTGAATACGGCCAAGCCCCCAATCAGGTTGGTTGGGGTGACGAACAATGGTGCCAGGGGTGAGCAGGAAATCCATGAGATACTCTAAAAATACTGGGTAACTGGTCTACATATAAGCCGTTATCGCCAAAGGTACAATTTGGCAGTGCTGTCAAACCGGCTCTCGCAAGCCCAAACGCAGGGGGTGCGGCAAATTTTGCCGGGTAGCGGGCCCCTAATTTTCGCTGCCGCTAAATAAGCTCTTAACATATCACGGTCAATCTTGAGCCTTCCGGGTCAACCTGTTGCCCATGCGTGTCGATTGCTGATCGCGCGCGGTGCGCCATACAGGGGCAGGGATGGTTGTCGGATCGCGTGGTGTGTTTTGGGGACACAGCACAATTACGGAATAGTCTAAATACCTTGGAGAGCCCGCGTAATGGTGCAGGACATCGCCCTTGAATTGACACTGATCGAGTTGATCAGTTCGCGCATTTGCCATGATCTTGTCGGTCCGGTTGGCGCTGTTAATGCGGGGGCGGAACTGATGGGGGAAGATGGCGTTGCCGATGATGAAGCCCTTGCCCTGATGCGTAAAAGCGGCCTTGAAGCCGCCCGCCGTTTGCAACTTTTCCGACTGGCATTTGGCCGGGCGGGCAACAGCGTTGATATGACGTCAATGCGCGATGCTGCGGCCCAGACCTATGCTGCGGAAGGAAAAGTTAATCTCGATTGGCCACGTTTGCCAATTGATCCAGCGCATGGACGAGTCGTGCTCAACATGGTTATGATCGCCCGTGAAGCACTGCCTTTCGGTGGGGATATTGTTGTGTCCTACGACTCCGGTCAAACAACAGTAATTGCCGAAGGAAAGCGGGCAGCTTTGCGACCTGAGGTTATGAACGTATTGGAAAAAGAAGTGTCGGCCGATGCACTTGATCCGCGTACTGTCCATGGATTTTTCTTGCGAAATCTTGCCAATCGGACAGGCGGGGCGCTTTCTGTCTTGCAACAGGATGGAAATATTGCATTGATCTACGGATAAAAAATTGACCTGCGGGTCTGGTAATAACGTGTGCTAGCTTCTACGTAAGTAACCGATGTAGCATGTGTTTCTCGCCATCCGCGTGTAAATGGGAGTTCCAGTTCCGGCAAGCTTCTGTCTGTTGGAGATTTGGAGGGGGTATATGGACGATCTTTTAAGTGAATTTCTGACCGAGACTTCGGAAAGCCTTTCAACGCTTGACGTTGAACTGGTGAAGCTGGAACAGAACCCGAATGATCCGGACATTCTGTCCAACATTTTCCGTCTGGTTCACACCATCAAAGGGACTTGCGGCTTCCTTGGCCTGCCACGCCTCGAAGCGGTGGCGCATGCCGGTGAAAACGTATTGGGGAAAATCCGTGATGGTGAACTTGTCGTTACTGCTGATGCGGTGACGCTGGTCCTTGAGTCCATTGACACGATTAAATATCTCCTTGGCGAGCTTGAACAGAACGAGGCAGAGCCGGACGGCAATGACGCCGATCTGATTGCCCGTCTGAACCACTTTGCCGATACCGGTACGATCATGGGCGGCGCTGCACCGGCAGCTGAGGCCGCCCCGGCCGAAGAAGAACCGGCCGAAGAAGTACCGATGACGGATGATGAAAAGCTGCAGGCTGCTTTTGACGCCGCAGAATATGATCCTGATTTCGTTGCACCGGACGAAACCCCGGCGCCGGAAGAAAAACCTGCTCCGGCAAAGGCTGCAACGCCGCCTGCTGCAGCAAAGTCGCAGGAAGTTGCACCGGCCAAGAAACCGGCCGAGCAGCCAAAAGCAGAAGCCCCGCGTGGCGAAGCCAAGGAAAGCTCGGTTGCAGCTCAGACCATTCGTGTGAATGTCGAGCTGCTTGAAAACCTTATGACGCTCGTCTCCGAGCTCGTCCTGACCCGTAACCAGCTCCTGCAGATGGTACGCGGCAAGGATGACAGTGAATTCACCGTTCCGTTGCAGCGTCTGTCTCACATCACCACCGACCTTCAGGAAGGTGTGATGAAGACCCGTATGCAGCCGATCGGGAACGCTTGGGCGAAACTGCCGCGTATTGTTCGCGACCTTGCCCTTGAGATGAACAAGAAGATCGATCTGCAGATGATCGGTGCTGACACCGAACTGGATCGTCAGGTTCTTGAACTGATCAAGGATCCGCTGACCCACATGGTGCGTAACTCTGCCGACCATGGTCTGGAAGATATTCCGGGTCGTCGTGACGCGGGTAAGCCTGAGACCGGTACCGTGACGCTGAACGCGTATCACGAAGGTGGTCACATCATCATCGAGATTTCCGATGACGGCCGTGGTCTGAACCTTGATCGCATCAAGGCTAAAGCAATTGCCAACGGGCTGACCACCGAAAGCGAACTTGAAGGCATGGGTGAACAGCAGATCCAGCAGTTCATCTTCAAGCCGGGCTTCTCGACCGCGGAAAAGGTTACCTCGGTTTCTGGTCGTGGTGTGGGTATGGACGTTGTGCGTACCAACATCGAAAAGATCGGTGGTACGGTCGAGCTGAAATCGGTCGAAGGCCGTGGTTCGACCTTCATCATCAAAATCCCGCTGACGCTTGCTATCGTATCGGCTCTGATCGTTGAAAGTGGCGGCGAACGCTTTGCCATTCCGCAGATCAGCGTTCTGGAACTGGTGCGTGCATCGAACAATTCCGAACATTCGATCGAACGCATTCACGACACGCCGGTCCTGCGCTTGCGCAACCGTCTGTTGCCGCTGGTTACGCTTAAGAAAATCCTTGGGCTTGATACCAGTGACGCGTCTGATGAGGCCGTCGATGAAGAAGCATTCATCGTTGTCGCACAGGTTGGTACCTATTCGTTCGGTATCATTGTCGACCGCGTCTTTGACACCGAGGAAATCGTGGTCAAGCCGGTTGCACCGATCCTGCGCGATCTGTCGCTGTTCTCGGGTAACACCATCCTTGGCGATGGTAGCGTGATCATGATTCTTGATCCGAACGGCATTGCTACCCGCACCGGCGAAATCACCGTTGGTGGTTCGCAAGGTGTCGAAGGCAAGGCGAAATCGGATGCTTCGGATCGCGAAACCACCTCGATGCTGGTCTTCCGGGCAGGTGGCAACGAAGTCCGTGCGGTTCCGCTGGCACTTGTTGCCCGGCTTGAAGAAATCGATGTCGAGAATATCGAGCATTCCAACGGTCGTCCGCTGGTTCAATATCGTGGCAAGCTGATGCCGCTGGTCTTTATTGACGGCAGTTATCAGATGAAAGCCGAAGGTCGTCAGCCGACCCTGGTCTTCCAGGATCGTGAGCGGACCATGGGCCTTGTCGTTGATGAGATCGTCGACATTGTTGATGATGTTCTCAATGTCGAATTGACCGCCGATCAGGATGGTCTGGTTGGTTCTGCCGTGATTGACGGTAAGGCCACCGATCTGATTGATGCCGGTTACTATCTTGAGCTGGCATTTAGCGACTGGTTCGGTACTGAAGACAATGGCGGCGAGAAGAAGCGTGTTCTTCTGATCGATGACAGCCCATTCTTCCGTAACCTTCTGACACCGATGCTTTCGGTCGCCGGTTTCCGTGTGACGGCAGTGGAAAACGCAGAACAGGCCATGGAACTTAAAAACCGTGGTACACTGTTTGACGCGATCATCAGCGACATCGAAATGCCGGGCATGAATGGCTTTGAATTCGCCGAAGCGCTTCAGGATGACGAACTTTGGGGTGAGGTTCCGATCATTGCCCTGTCCTCGCATACGAGCGAAGAAGATTTCGAACGCGGTCGTCAGGTTGGCTTTAGTGACTATGTCGCGAAGTTTGACCGTGATGCGCTGGTCTCGACGCTTGTCCAGACCTTGAGCAGCATGTAATCGGGAGAAAGTTTTATGAGCGATAAGAACGCACTCGTCCCGAGCCACGATAAAGGTGGTGCACTTGATCTTGGCGGTGACAGTCAGGATTTCGTCACCGCGAATATTGGCAAACAGCTTTTCGGTATTCCGGTGCTGACGGTTCAGGATGTGCTTGGTCCGCAACGTATCACCCGTATTCCTTTGGCACCGCCTGAAGTTGCCGGTTCGCTGAACCTGCGTGGTCGTATCGTTACGGCAATTGATGTTCGCAAGCGTCTTGGTCTTCGCGACAAGGAAGGCGATGATCCGGGGATGAGCATTGTTGTTGACCAGGGTGGGGAACTTTACAGCTTGATGGTTGATCAGGTTGGCGAGGTTCTGAGCGTGCCGAAAAAGGCGTTCGAGCAGAACCCGGCAACCCTTGATCCGCGTTGGCGTGAGTTCTCGGACGGTATTTTCCGTCTGGATAAGAAGCTTCTGGTCATCCTTGATGTTCCGCGGCTGCTTGATTTTACCTCGTCCGTCAAGCAGGCTGGGTAAACTGATTTTCTCTGCCGGGCGCGCAATGTGCCCGGACCTTGCCATTGTGGCTTAACGACGTAAGTAAGCGAGAAGGAAGTCGATGAAGAGTTGTCTCGTCGTCGATGATTCGAAAGTCATCCGAATGGTGGCGCGCCGTATCCTCGAAGAAATCGGATTTGCGGTTGTGGAGGCGGTAGACGGACAAGAGGCATTGGAAAAATGCCTTGAATCCATGCCTGAGGCGGTTCTGCTTGACTGGAACATGCCAGTTAAAAGCGGGATTGAATTCTTGCGCGAGCTTCGCGCAACGCCGGGTGGCGATGAGCCTGTTGTTGTGTTCTGTACAACTGAAAACGATCTGGAACACATTCAGGAAGCCATCACCGCTGGTGCGAACGAGTACATCATGAAACCGTTCGATAGCGAGATCATTCAGGCAAAGTTTGAACAGGTTGGCCTGATCTAGGCTGACCTGTGCTTCGCGCCTAGTCAGCCTTATTAACAGATCTCCAGACTCAAGCGGGGACGCTGCCACGTGCAAGAGACGCCTATCCATTCGCCATATAAAGTCCTGATCGTGGACGATTCCGCCATTGTGCGCGGGCTCGTGACACGCATGATGACCGAAGACGAAGAAATCGAAGTCGTCGGATCGGTCAATAATGGTGAAGAAGCGCTGGCTGTGATGGAAGGCGGCGGCATCGAAGTCGTTGTCCTTGATATCGAAATGCCGGTGATGGATGGGTTGACCGCCTTGCCCAAGTTGTTGGAAATCGATCCGACAGTTCGGGTGATCATGGCGTCCACGCTTACCAAACGAAATGCCGATATCAGTTTCCAGGCGATGACGCTCGGCGCGGTGGATTATATCCCCAAGCCAAGTTCATCGAAGGATCTGAATGTCGGTGAAGGTTTCCGTGCCGAACTGCTTGATAAAGTCAAAGCCTGGGCCGAACAGCGTCGCAAGATGCTTGAGGTCGAGGAAGAAGCGGCCGCCGCCCGCGAGGCAGCAACGCCGCCTGTGACCGAAATGGCCCCTGAGCCGGCCCCAACCCCCGAAGAAACACCCATTGCGAAAGATGGCGACAAGACCGACGACGCGAGCGGTGGTGAAGGGAAATCTGCAGCCTTTCGGGCAGAAATGTCTGTCGAGCATCAGCAGCTTCAGAAGCAGGGTCGTATTCAGCGCAAACGCTTTACCGCAGAACTGCGCCCGCGCCCGATGCAGCAGCATCCACGCCCACAAGCCATGCAAATGCGCCAGACACCACCACAGCCAACCCCTGCACCGCAGGCACCGGCAACCGGGGCCGCGACCTCAGACGGATCTGGCCCGGCGGCAAAGGTCGCAGCGACAACGCCAGCAACAAGCACGGCAGCGCGTCCATCAGGCACCCCGCGTGATCCGGGCCGTTTGATCCGTGATGCCGCGGTTGCCGCAGGCGGACAAGCGCGCACCGCAAGTGCAAGCCCGCAGCGTGCGACACCCGCAGCGCCAGCGTCGCGTACCGCAGCCCCGGCACCAAAGCGTGCGGCACCCACGGCCCCGGCGCCGCAAAAGGCCGCCCGTGCGCAGCAGCTGCGTGGTGGCAACGCGCCAGCACCGGCAAAGCGCCCGAATACCCGTGGTGCCGTATCTTTGCTGCCTGAAAAAAAATTGAATGTTGAGGCGATTGCGATAGGTAGTTCGACCGGTGGGCCACAGGCATTGTTTGAAGTGCTGCGTGGGTTGAACGGTGTACGTCAGCCAATCTTTATCACCCAGCATATGCCAGCGACCTTCACTACAATTCTGGCTGAACATATTACGCGTCTGACCGGACTGAAATGTCAGGAAGCGCAGAACAAAATGCAGATCGTTGGCGGGCAGGTTTATCTGGCACCGGGCGATTACCATATGACGGTTGAAGGTCGTGGTGGTTCGCGCCATTTGATGTTGAACCAGAACCCGCCGGAAAACTTCTGCCGTCCATCGGTTGATCCGATGTTACGCAGTCTGGTGGCAAGCTATGGTGGAAATATTCTTACCGCGATACTGACCGGAATGGGTCAGGATGGTATGCTTGGCGGTCGCGACGTGGTCAATGCAGGTGGTATGGTCGTGGCTCAGGACGAACAAAGCAGCGTTGTATGGGGGATGCCAGGTGCGGCAGCACATGCCGGTATCTGTTCTGCGATTCTGCCGGTTGGTGGAATTGCCGCCTATATCAAGAAATTTGCGGGGGGTCGGTAACCCATAATGATGAAGCCGGAAGACTTCGATTTCGTAAGCAGACTGATAAAGTCAAAATCCGGGCTCGTTCTGAGCGAGGATAAGACGTATCTGCTCGAAAGCCGGCTGATGCCGATTGCGCGCAAGCGCGGCCTCAAGGATCTGACGGAATTAATTGGCGCCTTGCGTGGTGGTGACCGCAATCTGGTCGAAGAAGTCGTCGACGCGATGACGACCAATGAAAGCTTCTTCTTCCGCGATACCAAGCCGTTTGATCAGTTCCGTCATGTGGTTCTGCCGCACATGATCAAGGAGCGCGCGTCCAAACGCTCCTTGCGTATCTGGTGTGCTGCTGCGTCTTCGGGGCAGGAGCCCTATTCACTGGCGATGATCCTTGATGAATTCAAATCCCAGCTGGCTGGCTGGCGTGTTGAAATCATCGGGACGGACATTTCACGTGAAATCCTGACCAAGGCACGTGCCGGTCTGTATTCCCAGTTTGAAGTCCAAAGGGGCCTTCCGATTGGTCTTCTGGTCAAATATTTCCAGAAGAAAGAAGACCAATGGCAGATTTCCGCTGATATCCGCTCCAAGGTGCAATACAAGGAATTCAACCTTCTGGAAGATTTCCGCCCGCTTGGACAGTTTGACGTCGTCTATTGCCGTAACGTTCTGATCTATTTTGATCAGCCGACCAAAAGCGATGTTTTGGCGCGTATCTCGGCCTTGATGCCAGATGATGGTTTCCTGTTCCTTGGTGGTGCGGAAACGGTGCTGGGTATTTCTGACAAGTTCAAGCCGCTTGCCCGCCAGCGTGGTATTTATCAGCTGAACCGTCCGGGTGCGCCTGAAGTTGATCTGACAGCGCTTGAGAAAGTTCAGGCAGGCGGTGCCGCCGCTACTGGTGGAGCTGCAGCTGGTGGTTTTGCCTTCCCCAAACCAAAGCATATGCAAAACGCGGCCGGAGCTGGGACGACAGGAACGGCAGGTACCGCAGGTTCTGCTGCGCGCCCGACCACCACGACCGGCTTGGGTGCGCGACCAACGACGACCGGCCTTACGGGGTCAACAACTCGGCCAACAACGGGCACCACCGGTACGACGGGCAGCACCTATAGTCGTCCGGCAAGCTCGACCGGTGCCGGTTCGACAACACGTCCGGGGACAACCGGAACAACAGGCAGTACCTATAGCCGCCCGGCGAGCTCGTCAGGTGCAGGTTCAACCACGCGTCCGGGGACAACCGGCACGAGCGGGACTTCGGGGACGGCGGGCTCAACCTATCGTCGTCCGCTTGGAACAGGTGCGGGAACGAGCGGAACGCCGCCGAAACCTGGCAGCACCGGTACAGGCGGTACCGCTGGTTCATCGGGGACGACGCGACCGTCATCTACATTTGACCGGTCGCGTTTCGGGAAACCCGAAGACAAGAAATAGGATCAGATCAAATCCGGTTAAGGGGGCAGGCCTCAGGATGCCTGATTTCAAAAACAAAAACGCCCCGGTGCAGTCCGGGGCGTTTTTTGTGGAGCGGGCACTGTTGGCAGATCCGTGCGCAAATGCGCAAAGGACATGTCAGGTGTCAGGCCGCAGCACTGTTAGTATCCGGGTCGCGCAGGACATAGCCCCGGCCCCAGACCGTATGGATGTAATTGTCACCTTTGGTTGCAGACTGGATTTTCTTGCGCAGTTTGCAGACAAAGACGTCAATGATCTTGAGTTCCGGCTCGTCCATACCGCCGTAAAGGTGGTTGAGGAACATTTCCTTGGTCAGTGTCGTGCCCTTGCGCAGCGACAGCAGTTCAAGGATGCCATATTCCTTGCCGGTCAAATGCAGCGGCGATCCATCGACATCGACGGTGCGTGCATCCAGGTTGACGTTAAGCTTGCCGGTCGAAATCATCGATTGTGCATGACCACGCGAACGGCGAACAATCGCCTGAATACGTGCCAGCAATTCGACCTTGTCGAACGGTTTGGTCAGATAGTCATCGGCGCCAAAGCCAAGGCCTTTGACCTTGTCTTCGGTTTCGGTCAGACCCGAGAGGATTAGAACCGGCGTATCGACGCGTGCGTCACGCAACCGTCGGAGGACCTCATAGCCGTCAATATCTGGCAGCATCAGGTCCAGAAGAATAATGTCGTAGTCGTAAAGCTTACCGATCTCGAGCCCATCTTCCCCAAGATCCGTGGTATCGATCACCATGCCTTCGGATTTCAGCATCAATTCGATGCTGTCAGCATAGGTGTTATCATCCTCAACAAGCAGCACCCGCATGTCTCTGCTCCGTTACAGTGTTCCGCAATTAGCCCGTGTTTATTCGATTATGCGACAAGCGCCCAACGATTGTCGTTCGGGATTTGGATCCCCATTCCGTTAACGATACGTTGCTTTGCGACTCGTGGCAAGCAGGCGAGTCGCAACTTGTTAACTTTTTTTCGTCTCAAGAAGCGACTCGGGGGCGGAATGCGAGTTTTCCCAACGGTTTGCGGCGTTAACCAGACAGTCGCGCGCAAACAAAATTTTTGGCGTTTTGTCGTCTACACGGCTTTTTAATACCGGTTATGACAATATATTTGGTACGACGCGGCGCGATTTGCCACCCCTTCGCCATTCGGCGTTGCGAATTACCCGTGCTAGAATAACTACGTTCCAACCGCAGGCTGAGAAGATCTGATACGTGTTCCAGATTGGTCGTAACATCATCGCCGAACTTCGTCGCATCCCCGACTATCGTGTTGTCGGGCGGGTCACGGCTGTGCTGGGTCTGCTTGTTGAAATTGGCGGTGTCGAAGGCGCATTGTCGGTTGGCGACCGTTGCAAGGTCAAACGCCGCGATGGCAAACCGGTCATTTGCGAAGTGGTTGGTTTCCGCAATGAACGTGCGCTTTTGATGCCGTTTGGCATCCTTGATGGCATCGGTATCGGTTGTGAGGTCGAACTGGGCGATACCCAACCGCAGGTCTATCCCGATGAAAGCTGGTTGGGGCGTGTGGTCAATGCATTTGGCGAACCTGTTGACGGCAAGGGACCGCTGACCGAAGGAACGCGTGCTTACCCCATTCGCAATATGCCGCCATCTGCCCATTCACGCCAACGCGTTGCTGGCAAGATTGATCTTGGCATCCGGGCGATGAACACGTTCCTGACCTGTTGCCGGGGGCAACGTATGGGCATTTTTGCCGGGTCGGGTGTTGGTAAATCCAGTTTGCTGTCAATGATGACGCGCCATACGACATCGGATGTGTCAGTTGTTGGACTGATCGGCGAACGTGGCCGTGAAGCACGCGAGTTCATCGAAGATGATCTGGGCGAGGAAGGTCTGCGCCGGTCGGTCGTTGTGGTGGCGACGTCCGATGAACCACCGCTGATGCGCCGTCAGGCCGCCTATATGACCATGGCACTGTCGGAATACTTCCGCGATGTCGGGCGTGATGTGCTTTGCATGATGGACTCAGTCACCCGCTTTGCCATGGCGCAGCGTGAAATCAGTCTGTCGGTGGGCGAACCGCCAGCGTCCAAAGGCTATACACCAACCGTCTTTGCCGAATTGCCGCGTCTTTTGGAACGTGCGGGGCCGGGCGGACCGGGGCAGGGATCGATCACTGGTCTGTTTACGGTCCTTGTTGATGGGGATGACCATAACGAACCGATTTCTGATGCGGTGCGTGGTATCCTTGATGGTCACGTTGTGCTTGATCGTAGTATTGCCGAACAGGGCCGCTATCCGGCGATCAATATCCTGCGCAGCGTGTCGCGTACCATGCCAGGCTGTAATAGCGAGGAAGAAAACCAGATCGTCGCGCGCGCGCGTCAGCTTCTTGCGACCTATGAAGATATGGCCGAGCTGATCCGACTGGGTGCCTATCGTCAGGGGACCGACCCCAAGGTCGATGAAGCAATCCATTACTTCCCGCTGATTGAAGAGTTCCTTAAACAGCGCAAAACCGAGTGCACGCGCCTTAATGAGGGTTACATGGAGCTTGCCCGCAGGCTCGATCTTCTGGCACCCGAGCCCGAAGACCCGCGTATTGCCAAAGGGCTTCAATCCCAGCAAAACGCCGCCCGTGCAGCCGCCGCTGCACCGCAGGCCGGTGAGATGATGGGCGATCGACCGGCACCCCCGCCGTCAACCGGGCCAAAGGTCAACAGTCGATCCAAACGCGATGGCGGCCGGGATTTGAACGAAGCCAAACGCGCCCTTCGCCGTGACAAGAAAGATGGCGGCTCGTAATTCAATGCGTGACATCTTCCATTCCGGTCAGGGGATCTAACCCATGGCCAAGGATTTCAAGACACTTGTGCGAATGCGCAAATGGGCCCTTGATGAAAAGCAACGCGAACTAGGCGAGATGCTAGGCGTTCTGGGTAATCTTGAGGCCGAAAAGACCGCCCTTGAACAGGCCATCATTGCCGAACAAAAGATCGCGGCGGAAAACCCGGAACTTGCCGGTTTTGCCTATGGCGGCTTTGCCAATGCGGTGATTGCAGAACGCGAAGCCATCACCAAAATGATCGCCGCCCAGGAAGAAAAGATCGACACCTTCCGCGATGTCGTCGCCGATGCGTTCAAAGAACTCAAAACCGCCGAGATCGCGGAACGCAACCGGGCTGATGCCGAACGCGCGGAAGAAGAAAAGAAAGAACAGGACGAGCTCGATGAGATCGGCACACGCGGTGCCACCCGTGATGACGGGTTGATCTGACCTTGTTCGCTGTTTGGATTTAAGCCGAAATCTTCACCCCGGTATCAATCCCTGTCACGTCGCGCAATTCATCGGGGGTGAGCGAAAATACGGTTTTGGGCGTGCCCGCTGCAAGCCAGATAGTGTCCTTTGCCAGAAGCTTTTCATCAATCAGGGTTTCAACCGGATGGGCATGGCCAAAGGGTGGCACGCCACCAATGGCGTAGCCGGTATGTTCGAGGACCTCGGCGGCATCGGCCTTGCGGATCGACAATCCCAAAAGGCTTGCGACCTTGTTCAAGTCCACCTGATCAGCCCCATTCATGATGATCAGGATCGGTCGGGATTTCTCGGTCATGAAGACCAGCGATTTGCCAATATCACTGATGTCACAGCCAATCGCGTTTGCGGCATCCGCAGCCGATCTAGTGCCATCGGGAAACTCGAATACCTCGACATGGCCAAGGTTGTTTTCCTCGAACGCGTTTTGCAGGCATTGGGGCGGGGCTACTTTTCTCATCAGGCATTCTCTTCTGCGCGGCGTTTGAGTTTGCGTTTGCGGTTCAAAAGATTAAGCGTTTCGACCGACAGGCTAAAGGCCATCGCGAAATAGATGTAACCCTTGGGCACATGGATTTCGACACCATCGAGCAGAAGCACAAAACCAACCAGGATCAGGAATGACAAAGCCAGCATTTTGACCGAGGGGTGCTTTTCAACAAAGTCACCAATCGACTTTGCTGCTGCCAGCATCACAAGGACTGAGGCGATCACGGCAATCACCATGATTGAGATGTTATCAACAAGGCCGACGGCGGTAATCACGCTATCAAGCGAGAAGATGATATCAAGCAACATGATCTGCACGATGGTCATGGCAAAGCCTGACATGATCTTGCCCGGTCCATGTTCTTCGGGTTCGTCAATGGTGTGATGGATTTCCTTGGATGCCTTGGCAATCAGGAACAACCCGCCGACAATCAGGATAAGATCACGCCCGCTGATTTCCTGCCCGAATGCACTAAATAGCGGGGCTGTGAGTTGCATGACCCAGGCAATCCCGGCCAGAAGCGCCAAACGCATGCCCATGGCTGCCAAAAGCCCGATCCGGCGCGCGGACGCTTGCTGATGTTGCGGCAGCTTGGAAACGATCACGGACAGAAAGACGATATTGTCGATGCCCAGAACAATTTCCAACGCGGTTAGGGTAGCAAGACCCATCCACATATGCGGATCGCTCATCCATTCGAACATGATTTGAACCCCAATACAGGTCTGGCGTGTGGTGGCGGCTTTTAACGCAGCGGATTTATCGTGTGATTCATCGCACTCTAACGCAAGCGTGAATTGATTTTACCTTTCCAGTGCGGAAAAAATGACGATAACAAAATCAAACATCTAACCAAACTGATCCCCATATGTGACGGGAAGATGGTGGTTGGTCATCAGGTGAAAAGGATTGTCCGGAATGCGTTCAAAAATGCGCAGCTTAGTCTCAGCTTTGGCATTGGCCACAGGCGTTGCCACCGCAACAGTTTCAGTTCCGGCCTTTGCCGATCCCGCACCTGATGTCGGCAATTGGCAATCGGTTCTCGATCAGGCGCGTGGTCAAACTGTCTATTGGCATGCCTGGGGCGGGGAGCCGCGCATCAATGATTATATCGCATGGGCTGGTGAACAGGTTCGTGAACGCTATGGTGTAGAAGTCGTTCAGGTCAAACTGACCGATACTGCCGATGCCGTGACCAAGGTTCTTTCGGAAAAGACCGCAGGGGTGAATGACGGCGGGGCTGTCGACATGATCTGGATTAACGGCGAAAACTTTGCCGCGATGAAGCGCAATGAGTTGCTGTTTGGTCCGTGGGCCGAAGAGACGCCGAACTTTGCCTATGTAGATGTCGAAGGCAAACCAACCGTCATTAATGATTTCACCATCCCGACGGATGGTCTTGAAGCCCCATGGGGCATGGCGCAGGTCAGTTTCTATTACGATACCGCCAAGCATGATGATGTGCCGAAATCAGCACAGGAACTGCTGGAATGGTTGGTCAAGCATCCGGGGCGTTTTACCTATCCGCAGCCACCCAACTATATGGGATCGACCTTCCTTAAGCAGATACTGACCGAACTGGTCGAAGACCCTAAAGTTCTTCAGCAACCAGCTGACGAAACCAATGCCGATGCGGTGTTGGCGCCACTTTGGGGTTATCTTGAAGATCTGCAGCCGCTTTTGTGGCGCAGCGGTCAGGCCTATCCGCAAAATGGTGCATCCATGCGCACCCTTCTTGCCGATAACGAGGTTGATATCGCCTTTTCCTTTAGCTCCGGCGAAGTATCATCGGCAATCGAGGCGTTTGAAATCCCCGATACCGTGCGTTCCTACGTGTTTGACAATGGGACGCTTGGTAATACCAACTTCGTTGCCATCCCCTATAACGCGTCGGCAAAGGCCGGTGCGGTTGTTCTGGCCGATTTCCTGATGTCACCAGAAGCCCAACTGCGCAAACAGGACCCGCAATATTGGGGGGCTGATACGGTGTTGGCGATGGATAAGCTTCCGCAAGATATGCAGGAAGCCTTTGCCAATCTTGATCTGGGTATTGCGTCCCTGTCACCGGCCGAGCGTGGCACGGTTCTGCCTGAACCGCATCCGAGCTGGATGACGCTTGTCGCGACAGAATGGCAAAAGCGTTACGGCGTTGTGCAATAATCGCGCATGCTGCGATTTTTCCCGATCCTGACAATTGTGCTTATGATCGGCCCGGTATCTGCCGGGCTGATTGGTACTTTGCTGCCAGCCTTCGGGATATTGCCCGCCCTGGGTGGCGATCAGCTTAGCCTTGATCCATGGCGGATGCTGTTTGCCCAGCCGGGGCTTGGTTCCTCCATCCGGCTTTCATTGTTAAACGGGCTTTTGGCGACGGCGATTTCCGTTTCGATCGTTTTGCTGTTCTGTGCCGCATGGCAGGGGACACGCATTTTCAGTGCAATGCAACGTGTCCTCTCGCCAATTTTATCGGTGCCTCATGTGACGGCGGCATTTGGCTTGGCGTTCCTGATTGCGCCATCTGGCTGGATTGCGCGCGTGATTGCGCAATTTGCCGGATGGGAACGGCCTATTGATATCGCGATCATTCAGGACCCCTTGGGCCTTGCCATGGTGGCCGGGTTGGTCACCAAGGAAATCCCGTTTCTGTTTCTCATGACACTGGCGGCCTTGCCTCAGGCCGATACAGATCGCACAGCCCAGATCACCGCGACCCTTGGCTATGGCCGGATTGCCGGGTGGTTTAAGGCAACCCTTCCGATCATTTATCGCCAAATTCGCCTGCCGATCCTGGCTGTTCTGGCCTATTCGACCTCGGTCGTGGATGTGGCAATGATTTTGGCGCCAACCACGCCGCCGCCCTTGGCTGTGCGCATTCTTGGATGGTTGGCAGATCCTGATCTTAGCATGCGGTTTATGGCATCAAGTGCAGCTGTCTTGCAGCTGATTCTAGTTGTGATTGCCATGGGTATCTGGATTGCCGGGGAAAAGGTTGTTGCTGTCCTTGGGCAGCATTGGGCCGAGGACGGGCATCGCTTCAAACGCGATATGGGCCTGCGTCAAACCGGTGCCGTTTTGGCGATCATTGCCGCAGGTGCGGTAGTGCTTGGACTTGTGATCCTGACGGTCTGGAGTGTGGCGGGCTTTTGGGCCTTTCCTGATCTATTGCCGCGCGGGTTTAGCTTGCGCCTTTGGATGCGGGAATTTGATGCAATTGGCGATGATCTTTGGGCAACCTTGCTGATAGGCATTCCGACTGTTCTGATTGCAGTGGCTTTGGTGCTGGGGTGTTTGGAAAACGAAGTCCGCATGGGCCACGGACCACGCAAACGTGCGATGTGGCTGATTTATTTGCCGCTTTTGGTGCCGCAAATCAGTTTCATGTTTGGCCTGCAGGTGTTTTTCACCCTGATCAATCTGGAACGAACATTAGCCTCGGTGGTGCTGGCACATCTGGTGTTTGTCCTGCCTTATGTGTTTTTGTCGCTGTCCGATCCGTTCCGCGCACTTGATCCACGCTTTGGCCAGGCAGCACTTTGTTTGGGTGCATCGCCTGCGCGCGTTTTCTGGAAGGTGCGATTGCCGCTTCTGACGCGCGCGGTCTTAACTGCCATGGCGGTGGGTTTGGCTGTGACGGTCGGGCAGTATTTGCCAACACTTCTGATCGGGGCCGGGCGGTTTGCCACGGTTACGACCGAGGCAGTCGCGCTGGCATCGGGCGGCGATCGTCGGATGATCGGGATTTATGGATTGCTGCAAATGGTGTTGCCGTTTGCCGGCTTTGCCTGTGCATTATTGATACCGGCATTTTTGTTCCGCCATCGGCGGGGCATGAATGCGCAAAGCAGGGGATGATGGATGCCTGAGGGTATCAGAGTTGGGTTAGAGCTTCGCGATGTGCGCATCGCCCTTGATGGACGGGAACTGGTTGCGGTCGATCTGACCATTGCGCCCGGCGAAGTCGTGACCCTGATGGGGCCAAGTGGATCAGGGAAATCCAGCCTGCTTGGGCATATTTGCGGCACCTTGCCCGATGCGTTTGATGTGACCGGGCAGGTGGTGCTTGATGGCGTATCCCTTGATGGGCTTCCGCCCCAGGCTCGTCATGTAGGCATTCTGTTTCAGGATGATCTGTTGTTCCCCCATCTTTCGGTTGGGGGCAATCTGGCCTTTGCCTTGCCGCCATCAATCAAGGGGCGGGGTAAACGCCGTGAACGGGTTGAAAAGGCGCTAAAAAGTGCAGAGATGGATGGCTTCATTGATCGTGATCCGGCGACGTTATCTGGCGGGCAGCGCGCGCGTGTTGCCCTGATGCGGGTGTTGCTGTCAGAACCCTGCGCGTTGCTGCTAGATGAGCCGTTTTCAAAGCTTGATAGCGGCCTTCGCGATCAGATCAGACGTTTTGTATTTGATCTGGCGCGTAAGAATGGCCTTCCGACCCTGATGGTAACCCATGATCCCGAAGACGGGGATGCGGCCGGGGGGCGGGTGATTAACCTGGGTTAGCGTGCCTGTTGCACGGACAGCATGCGTCAAATTTGCTGGTGTCAGGCATCAATTGGCCCTATAGCAACTTACCGCAAAGAATTGTCTTTGGGGCCGGGACAACTAATACCGGTCCTGCGCGGCATGGAGTATGTCGTCTATGTTCCCGGAAGAAATGTTTGCCATCGTCCCGAATGCATTGGACGCAGAGACCTGCGATCGCCTGATCGACGGATTTGCCCATGAAATGGATGAAGGCGGTTTGGTTCAGGGACAAAGCGCAAGCCATATCCGCCGATCAAAGATCACCTGGTTTAACGAAGAACAAGAACCGCTCGTATCGCGCCGTATCATTGATATGGTCGCTGACGTGAACCGCAATGTTTTTGATTTTTCGCTGACCGACTTTGCCGAAGATGCGCAGATTGCCTGCTATGCCGGGGATCAACGCGGCCATTATGACTGGCACAGTGATGTTGGCGCATCCGAAGTCGCGCGGCGCCGCAAACTGACCATGGTGATCCAGCTTTCAGAACCTGATCGATATGAAGGCGGTCAGTTGCAGCTTAACCCGGCGGGCAACATCATTGATGCGCCGATGGAACGTGGATCGGCCATCTTCTTTCCGAGCTTTGTCTTGCACCGGGTTGCCCCGACGACATCAGGTGTACGTTATTCATTGACCCAATGGGTACACGGACATCCGTTCCGCTAAGGGATAAGGTTAGTAACGCTCGAGCCGGTCAAGAAGACGCGGGTTGCCCCATTTGGGCTGACGATCTTCAAGGGCAGTTTCGTGGTGGAAGATCTGGTCATTGTCTGCTGTTTGTTTATCGAGACGCAGGCTGATCCAGCGCGGGACCAGTTCGTTATTGAAATCTTCCATCAGAAGTACAGCCGCACTTTCGAAATTCTCAAACGCAATGCTTGAGACTTCGGCGTAATATTCCGCAAGGCTGTCGGTTTTCAGGATCAGACGGTCGGGCACATAGCGCAGTGTCATACGCGCCGGGAAGACCTCCTCTGTCCCGGTGAGGTTACTTTGCAACGTCACGACATAGTCGATCTGCGGGCCCGGATTTGGTTCGGTCAGGATCAGGTTACGACGTTGATAAATCTCAAGCATGTCTTCCAACCGTTCTAATCTGTTACAGATCGTCAGGATACGCGCGTGATGCAGACAGGAAAAGCATTCATTTCAGCATGATGACAGCGTGAAACTATGTTCGCGATCCTTGTTGTGGCACGATGACACCCCACCTGTAACAGGGATGAAATGTCACAAGGGTTGAACATCAACGTGCAAAAACGCATCCTTCTGGCTGTGATGCTGTTGCTTATGTCCATCGGATTGATCCCCACATCCGGTCAGGCAGAGGTTTTTCGCCTTGCGATCCTGCATGGCGATGTTGATGTGTTTGATTACGAGATCGGTGTCGTCAAACTCGCCCTTGAACATGCCGATGGGGATCATCAGCTTGAACTGGTTCTTTTGCAGGGAACCCCGCAGGACCGGTTGTTATTGCTGATGGAGGAAGGGCGCGAAATCAACGTGTTCTTCACCGGCCATTCCCCGGAACGCGAACGCCTGTATCTTCAGGTCGACTTTCCCATGACGCGCGGCCTTTTGGGCAATCGCATCTTTATCACCCGTCCGGATGTGGTGCCTGCCTTGTCACGGGTTAAAACGCTTGATGATTTAAAGGAATTTTCAATCGGGTCCGGCACGGATTGGCCCGATACCAAAGTGTTCCGCGAGAACGGCTTTAACGTGGTTGCCAGCAGCTATGCCAATCTTTGGAATATGCTGGAAAACAACCGGTTTGATATTTTCAACCGTGGCCTTCACGAAGCCTTTGTCGAGATCAAACAACAACAGGCCAAGGGGCGTGATCTTGTGATCGATCAAACAGTTCAGGTGATCTATCCGTTTGATTATTTCCTGTATGTGAACCGGGATGATCAAGTGCGTCGGGATATCTTGCAACAGGGTCTTGAACGTGCTCAGAAGACCGGGGCGTTTGATGTCTATTTCAACAATCACCCAATGATCAAACAGGTGCTTGAAGACAGCAAAGTCACAAAGCGCACGCAGTTTGCAATTGGAAATCCTGGCATGTCGCAGCGGTTACTGGATCTGCCTGCTGAATATTGGCAGGTGTTTTAGGCCTCAATGCCGTGATGGGAATTGGCACCGGCCTCATCCACAGCAGGACCAATTTCGACAAAGCGTGATCCATCCTGAAACACGATATGTCCGGTATATCCGGCAATCTGCAATGCCTCGCGGAAGATACCGCGAATGTCATCGCCGTTATGGGGCTGTAGCGGATTTTCCGTTCGAATGATCAGATCAAACTTGCTGTCTTCGCCTTTGACCAGACCATCAAGCTGGGTATGGCCAACCTGGCTAAAGGACAGATCAAGCAAGAAGCGGGTACCTTGGTCATCCTTTTTATCCGGGTCGTCTTCGCGATCCCCGTGACGCCAGCCCAATTGCACCTGTTCAATCTTGTCGCCCATATTGAATGGCATCGCCATGACGCGCCAACCATCGGCACGCTCGTCCGCTGCCATGGTACGAAGTTGGGCAAAGTCACCTTCAAGCCGCTTAAGCCCGCCGCCATCCATTTCCTTTAAGGCCGCAAGGCTGTTGGCGGCACGATCACCAATAAGGTTACGCAGATTGCCGCCCGGACCCGTCATAGCAGCAAAGAAGAACATCATGGTGGTGGTCAGTTTCGGACCTACTTGGGGCAGGTTATTAAGCAACGTCATCGCAGCACCCGGGTCATGTTGCTGAAGCGCGTTCACAGCTGTTTGCAGGCTGCTCCAGTCCTTTGAAAGGGCGGCGTTCTGACCACGCAAGATCAAATCCGCCTCGGTCATTGGCATCGAGGTCGCGACACGACCGGTGCCTGTTGCGTCAACGCTAAAGGAAAGCGTCGCCCCGGTCGGGGCCGGAACCGGAAGCTTGATACCGACAATACCGGCAGATGTGCGAAGGGCGGTAAAGCCCTGCGGCAGCATGCGGGCTTCGGCACTATCGGGTGGAAGGACGGTGCCGGTCAGCATCAGGGTGCCAGTTGGCAATGATCCCGCAGTTTGGGCGGCAATCGCGGGCGTAAGGCCTGCCGTAGACGCGGCAGCACCACCAGCGGCCCCTGCAGCACCAGTGCCGCCAGCCAGAACATTTGCTGCCTGTTGCGCTGTAACCGTGCCCTGACCAAGGAAGATCACCTGTGTCTGGCTTCCGGCAGGCAACTGGCTGCCGTTGGGCATATTCAGGATGGATGTTGTAACGGCACTAAATGTCTGGCCTGGTGTCAGGGTAGTTCCACTTATGTTGCCACTGGCAAGGCCGCCTGATGTACCCGCTGTCATGGTTTGCGGCAAAAGCTGCAGCCGCATACCATCAGCTGCCGAGTTGCCTGAATTGGTTGTTGGAATTCGCGCCCAGATCAGATCGCCCAGATTACCCGGAAGCGGAGTGGGGACCTTGACCGTGACTTGGCCAAGGGCGGTGGCAAGGGTCAGCTGATTGCCCGATTGCGATTGTACCGATGCCTGAAGGAGGCTTTCGACCGGAAGCTTTGCCAGTGCTGCAGCAACCTGTGGCGAGGTTGCGTTGGTGACTGTTGCATTGACCTGTGCAGGGACGGAACCCTGCCCTTGTGCGCTTGCGCCACCCACCGAGGCTTGCCCGCCGACGGATGCGCCGGGTGATATGGCCTGTGGCGGGAGGGTCATGACGACTTACTCCTCAAGCAGGGTTTGGGCGATGGCCTCTATATCGTGGGCGGCATCGCAATTTGGATGACGGGTCAGAAGCGGGGTCTGGTTTCGGATGCATTCCGAAACCCGCGGGTCTGCGCGCACAACACCCAGAAGCGGCGGGGAAATCTTCAAGAAGCCCTCGCAGGCTTTGAGAAGCTTGTTGTAGATCGCCTGACCTTCTTTTTTGTCTTTGGCCATATTGATCACCACCCGGATATCGGTTTTCGGGCGGGCCATATGGGTCACCTTGATAAAGGCATAAGCATCGGTAAGGGCGGTCGGATCGCCATTGGTGATCACAATCACCGTATTGGCAAGACCGGTCATTTGACGCACACCCTGATCAACACCCGCACCAAGATCGATCAAGACCTTGTCGTATGATCGACCGGTCTGAACAAGATCATCAGACAGGGCCTGTAGACGGGTTGCCGGTAGGTTGGCAAGGCTGCCCGAACCACTGCGTCCGGCAATGATGTCAAAACCGCCATCTTCAAAATGGGTCACGGCATCTTTTAAGCCGATCCGCCCGGAAATAACGCCGCCCAGATCGTGCTTGGGCATCAGGCCAAGCTGGATATCAATGTTTGCCAGACCAAGATCGCCATCAAACAGAAGGGTCTTGTGGCCTTCAAGAACCATCGCATGGGTCAGGGTAATGGAAAACCAGGTCTTGCCCACGCCGCCTTTACCAGACGCGACTGCAAGAACATTGCGGCCTCTGGTGCGCGGGGCAGTTTTGGCTGTTGCATCAGACTTGGTAGTCATTTCACGACCTCGGAGAAGCTCGGTTTCGCGGTGTCAGCGCGATGGGACGGTATCAGAAGTTTTGCCAAGGCAAGGGGACTGAGTGCGGTTAGTCCGTCCGCAACCTGGGCTGTCATACTGACATTGCAAAGGGAAAGATTTCCTGAATCTGCACCATATAGCGCACCGCCAAGGCGGGCAGCAACATCCAGACGCGATATCATCACGCGGGTTGCGCCACCATCGGCAAAGGCATTGGCGATATCAGCAGACTCATAGGCATCAATTCCCGCTGGATTAACCAGAATTGTCTCGCTTGGTATTGCCTTCATGAATTCACAAAGCGTGCCAATCTCGGTTCCCTTGTAGGGATTGCAGCTTGCGGTATCGACCAGGATGACATCGGCATCGCGGATTTCGGCAAAGCGCGCCTTGAGTTCTTCTGGTGATTTGGCCGATATCAGATCGGCACGCAGGATTTTGGTGAACGCCATCAATTGCGCATTGCCACCGGCACGCTTGTAATCGGTTGAAAGAACGGTGACTTTGCGTTTCTTCATCACGGCACGCGCGGCGGTCTTGGCAACGGCAAGGGTTTTGCCTGATCCGGGGGGGCCGACAAAGGCCAAGGCACGCGGTGTGTTCTTTTCCGGCAAGGGCGCGAAATCAAAGATCTCATCAAGCGCCCCAGCCAGAAGTTGCTGTGCAGACGCCGCCGCAGTTTCGCGTGCCATGAGATCACAAAGACGGATCCGCAACCTATCGGGCAAATTGTGCCGTGTCAGGGCAGCTTCTGCCACGTCAAGTTGTTCCTGAAGGGCAGGGCCGGGCCCTGATCATCATCAAGGTCCGGATCGCGGTCAAGGGCCGCCGTCAGGCGCACGCCACTTCCGGGGATATCCTGTGTTGAGACGATGATGGCATCAGCACCCATATGCTCTTTAACAAGCGCCATGGCCTCGGTCATGGTCGGGGCGGTAAAGGTCTTAAGACGCATCCAAGTCCCCCCGAATGTTGGTTGCCTGAGGTTGGATATATCGCATCACATCATTCATCATACCTGCCCCAGTGTTTTAAGCTGTGCCTTGGGATGAATTTCGTTTTGCGACATGACCACCGTGCTTGGGCGGAAACGCTCAACGATCGAACGCACATAGGGACGGATGCCCGGGCTGGTCAAAAGGACCGGGCTTTCGCCCATCATTCCGAGACGCTCAAACGTGGTGCGGACCTTGTTGATGAATTCCTGAAGCTGGCTTGGCGGGATTGAAAGCTGTTTTTCCTCGCCCGAACCAACAAGGCTTTCGGCAAAGATCTGTTCCCATTGCGGTGACATGGTCACCAGCGGAATAACGCCATCCTGATTGGTATTCACATCCGACAACTGACGGGCAAGGCGCGAACGCACATGCTCGGTCATGAAGGTAGGATTACGCGTAAAGGCGGTGGATTCTGCGATGCCTTCGAGAATGGTCGGAAGGTCGCGGATCGACACACGCTCGGTCAGGAGGTTCTGAAGAACGCGCTGAACGCCACCGACGGAAACCTGACCCGGTACAATGTCTTCGACCAGTTTCTTCTGATCGTCATCAAGTTCATCAAGCAGCTTCTGGGTTTCTGCATAAGACAGAAGTTCCGGCATGTGGTCCTTGATGACCTCGGTAATATGAGTCGTGATCACGGTTTGCGGATCAACCACCGTGTAACCTCGGAACATGGCTTCTTCCTTCATGCCCTGCTCGATCCACATGGCGGGCAGGTTAAAGGTCGGCTCCATGGTCTTTTCGCCAGACAGTGTGATTTCTTCGCCGCGTGGATCCATCACCAGCAACATGTTCGGGCGCAGATCACCACGGCCTGCCTCGATCTCCTTGACGCGCAGCACATAGGTGTTGGCTGGAAGCTGCATATTGTCCTGAATACGGACAGACGGCATGACAAAGCCCATGTCACCGGCAAGCTGACGACGCAGCGCCTTGATCTGATCTGTCAGTTTCTGACCGCGTTCGGTACTGATCAGCGACAGCAGGCCATAGCCCAATTCAAGCCGGACATAGTCCATGCGAAGCGAATTGGCGATTGGTTCTTCGGGCGGTGGGGCAGCTGCCTCGGCCGCGGCCTGACTTTCCTTTTGCTGCTCCTGTACAACCGCTGCCTTTTGACGTTTGCCCATGTAATAGGCGAGATATCCAAGCCCGGCGGCAAGGCCCAGGAACCAGATCATCGGAATGCCCGGCAGAAGCGACATGCCCGCCATCAGGGCGGCGGCAACGCCTAGGGCTGCGGGGTAGTTACTGATCTGACCAAAGACCGCCTTTTCTGTCGCGCCATCAAGACCACCCTTGGTGACGAGAAGGCCTGCTGCGGTCGAGACGATCAGGGCAGGGATCTGCGACACCAGACCATCACCAACGGTCAGGATGGTGTACATCTCGGTCGCTTCACCAAGCGACAAGCCCATCTGCGCGGTGCCGATAATGATCCCGCCAACCACGTTGATAAACGTAATCAGGATACCGGCAACAGCATCACCACGAACGAACTTCGATGCACCATCCATGGAACCGAAGAAGGAACTTTCATCTTCAAGTTCCTTACGGCGTGCCTTGGCTTGTTCTTCGTTGATCAGACCCGATGAAAGATCGGCGTCAATCGCCATCTGCTTACCGGGCATCGCATCAAGGGTAAAGCGTGCTGCGACCTCGGCAATGCGCCCGGAACCCTTGGTGATAACCACGAAGTTGATGATAACCAGGATGGCAAAAACGATGATCCCGATGACGAAGTTACCCGAAATCAGGAAGCTGCCAAACGCCTCGATCACCGCACCGGCTGCATGTGTGCCTTCGTGACCATGGCCCAAAATCAGACGCGTCGTTGCAATGTTTAGCGCAAGTCGTAATGACGTCGCGACAAGCAAAATGGTCGGGAACGAGTTGAATTCCAGCGGCTTCTGGATAAAAAGCGACGTCATCAGGATCAGCACAGAGAAGCTGATCGACAATGCCAACATGAAATCAAGCAGCCATGGAGGCATCGGGAACATCATGACCACAAGGATCATGATGAAGCCAAGCGCCATGGCGATATCGCCACGTTTCATTGCCGAAGAAAGACGCGACTGCAGTGCGCCGAAGTTTACACCTCCGGGCGCACCGCCACCGGGGCCGTCCGAGCCGCCAGATCCTGTCGGTGTGATTTCTTGACCTTCGGCCATGGTGTTTGCTTGTTATCCTGTTGGTTGCTCTATGTCCGATGCGCCTTGTTCTTATCCCGTGATATGGGGCGCGTCCGACCGGATGTCATGTTCAGTCGTGACCGCCACCCGGGGCCGGAACGGCAAGTCCTTCGTCGCTATATTGACGCAGTTTGTTGCGCAATGTGCGGATGGAAATGCCCAAAATGTTTGCCGCATGGGTACGGTTGCCAAAGCAATGCTTGAGCGTATCAATAATCAGATCGCGCTCAACATCGGCAACAGTGCGACCGACCAGTGCTGCGGTGACAGAGCCATCTTTGCGTGAGCTTCCCTCATCTGCATCCGCTGCGCTGTCGGCAGAACCCTCGTCTTGTGCCGGTGCCGGGGCACTTGGTGCAGGCGCGGGTGCTGCTGCAGGTGGTGTCGGATTGCTTTGTTGATAGGCCGAAGATACCGCGCCATAAGCCGCATTCGCGCTGGCATAGGCCGAACTTGCACGTGCTGGTGCTGCCGGCGCCGGGCTTGGTGCCTCAGGTGCTGGTTGGGTACGGGCGGGCTCACTGCTACCTGATCCCGATAGCATGATGGCTTCCGGTCCGATTTCATCTGGGCCTGCGATCAGGACAGCACGGTGCATGGTGTTTTCAAGTTCACGCACATTGCCGCGCCAGTGATGGGACAGCAGACGCTGGATCGCAAGCGGGCTGATCGGGCGAAGCGGAACGTCGTTCGCTTCGGAGTATTTCTTTACAAAAAACTCGGCCAAAACCGGAATGTCATCAGGACGCTCACGCAGAGACGGGATGTCAAGATTGACGACATTCAGACGAAAATAAAGGTCTTCGCGGAAATTGCCGGCGTTGACCTCTGCCTCAAGATTGCGGTTCGAGGTCGCCAGAATGCGGACATCGACCTTGACGGGCGTTTTACCGCCCAGACGATCGATTTCCTTTTCCTGAATGGCACGCAGAAGCTTGGCCTGAAGGCGCACATCCATTTCGCTGATTTCATCAAGCAAAAGGGTGCCGCCATTGGCTTCTTCGAATTTACCAACCCGTCGGGCTTGTGCGCCAGTAAAGGCACCTTTTTCATGACCGAACAGTTCTGATTCCAGAAGGTTATCGGGGATGGCTGCGCAGTTAACCGCTACAAAAGGTTTGTCCGATCGATTGGACTTGCGATGCACATAGCGTGAAATGATTTCCTTACCGGTACCGCTCTCGCCCGTGATCAGGATCGAGGCGGAGCTGTTGGCAACCTGGGATGCTAGGCGCAAGGTTTCCGCCATGCGGGCATCGCGATGGATCAGCGCGTGACTTTCTTCCGTCACGGCTTCGAAAATGGCGGCGATCAGGTCTGCTTCGGGGGGCAGGGGAATGAATTCCTGAGCACCTGCCTTGATCGCATTGACCGCACCATTGACGTCATTGCCAATGCCACACGCAACGACCGGCACAATGATCCGCTCTTTGGCCATCGCATCAATCAGGGCGGCGACATCAAGAGCGATGTCAGCCATAACCAGATCAATGCGGTTGCCTGCACGCAGGATATTAAGCGCCGTTGTCACGCTTTCGGCCAACTGGACCGAAGCGCCGCGCGCCATTGCGATCTTGCTGGCTGCGCCTATCTGTCCGCCCAGTCCACCAACGATCAGTACCTGCATAGTCTCATCTCTTTCCGATCAGTTCCAATTGGCGCTGATATCCAACAGAAAGGCGGGACATCAGCGCCATGGTATTCACGTTTACGATCAATCGAAGTAGCTGACGCGTTTTGACGGCGGCAGGATCGAGTTGATCAGCATTTCCAGACGGCGCGGGTTTTCCTGACGCCCGATGGAAACGGCTCCGACCATATAGACCGAGTTCAAAAGCTCTTCGTCGCCCGAGTTGCGCTCAAGCTTGCCGGCAAGCGGCATAAAGACCATGTTGGCCAAAACCGCGCCATAGAAGGTGGTCAAAAGTGCAACAGCCATCGACGGGCCGATGGATGACGGATCATCAAGGTTACCAAGCATCTGCACCAGACCGATCAGCGTCCCGATCAGGCCCATCGCCGGGGCAACGTCGCCGGCTTTACGCATGATGTTCGCACCTTTTTGGTGACGACCGATTGTGGCGTTCATGTCTTTGCGCATGATGGCTTCGACTTCCTCGGCCGGCGTGCCGTCAACGACCAGTGACAGACCCTTCCAGAGGTATTCTTCGCTTTGCAGACTATCAAGGTGACCCTGCAGGGACAGAACGCCGCCTTTGCGGGCAATTTCGGCAAGCTGCAAGATTTGCAGCGCCGCATCTGCCGGGTTGCGCGACTTGTGGAAGATCGTCCGCATCAGGATTTTGCCTGATCCGAGGAACTCACCAAGTGCAAAGCTGACAGCTGTAATCGCTGCCGTACCGCCGATCACAATGAACACCGAAGGGATGTCGATAAATGCTGCTGGAGACCCCCCAAGGAAAATAGCAGCAATTACCAGTGCAAAGCCAATGACCAGTCCCCCGACTGTCGCAATGTCAAACGACGTTTTAGTCCCCCCTTCGGCCATAGTCGCGTATCCTTTACTACGTTAGCTTTTCTCTGATTTGATGATCTCCGTCATGGTCACCCCAAGACGGTCTTCCACAACCACCACCTCGCCACGCGCGACCAGACGGTTGTTCACATAGATATCAATAGCTTCACCAACCTTACGGTCAAGCTCTACCACAGCACCACGACCAAGTTTCAGCAATTGGCTGACCTGCATGGTTGCTTTTCCAAGGACTGCTGAAACCTGGACGGGAATATCGTAGACGGCTTCTAGATCCTTGGACGTCTTCATCTGCTCGCCGCCAGCTTCAGCCGCAGCAAGAAGTTCGGTTCCTTCGCCCTCTAACGCGATGTCATCATCATCGAGTTCCGAGAGTTCAAGATCGTCATCATCAGCCATTTTCGTCTCCTGCGTCTTTGGTTGGTTGCTTTACAGCAGCCATTTCGTCAGCTTCGTTCGGTTGTCCGTCTGCTACATGCGTGGTCTTTGTTTCTGACGTTGTATCGGCTTCGCCAACATTCTTTACATCTGCCTGCGGTTCTGGTGCCGCTTGTGCAGAATTAGATGATGACAGGTCTTGTGGTATTGAGTGTTCCGATGTTTCACCTGCCGCCATCATGGCGTCGTTGATTGATGTTTGCACATTCCGTTCAATGGTGCCATCGCCTTCTTGCGGCTTTGGCGGGACCTGTGATGTCGCCCCCTCTGGCGCTTGCACCGCATTGACTTGCTCGACCTGTTCAACGTCTAAGTCGGGCCCGGTGACAGGGGTATGCACAGGGGCTTCTTGCTGCGCATCCTGCCGCATACCGGGGTCCTGAGTGTTAGCCGAAGCTTGCTGAGCAGCATTAGGTTGATGAACTGCCTGATCTGGTAGCTCCGAAGCGGGCTGTTCGGACGTTGCAGCTGGTTGCGCTGACGCAGGCGGTGCATCTGAGGGGAGGCGAGACTCTTGAACATTTTCATCGCCCATATCGCTCTGCTGCAATCCATGTTCACCGGCATGCATATCCAATGCATTGTCGATGATTGCATTGATTTCAGACCAAACGCGCGCGCTATCGCGGACTGCTGTTCCGTCGCCCCAAGATACCTGGCAGTCACCAACCGCAACGTCTGGTTCACCAACAACGACAACCTTGCCAGAGAAGCCACGTGACACTGCAATTCGTTCTGCGGCTGCTGAGACTTCCTTCTCCAGATCAGGATGGACCTTGATCATGACTTTTGGCACATCAAACAGATTGGCCAGACACTGACGCACAATGTCTTCAATTTCAGTCAGTTGATATTGCTTGGACCAAGCGGGAGCCAGCTTGCGAATGATGCCCAACGCAACATGGATCGCATCTTCGTTGATTTTGGCGTTGGCGCGCTTTTGCTGTTCGTCGATCTGGTCAAGTTTGACGGCTATTTCTGATTCAACATCGCCAACAGCCTTTTCGAGTGAGGCCATGATTTCTTGATGGGCCTGTTCAAAACCCTGTCGATGACCTTCTGAAAAGCCTTGTTCGTGGGCCTTTGTCTCAGCCTCCGCGACCATCTGACTAGCTTGCTCTTCGGTGTAAATAGCCGGAGGTGGCGGAGGTGTGTCGTCTTTTTTCTTCTTCTTTTTCTTGCCCAGTTCGTAATGCTCATCATCGTCGCCTGCCGAACGGATTACGTTGTCGGCGTCGTCGAAACTCAGTGCAAAGGTGAACTTTTCAATGGCCGTCATATCGAAATGCTAAACTGCCTTAAGCGACAAAAGGAAGGCAGCCAAGAAGCTGCCAGAGAGCCAGCGACTGCAGGAAACATCAGCTTTCCTGATACAGCCAGTTGCGAATGATCGAAAGTGCTTCTTCCGGGTGCTTCTCGACAATTTCGCCGATTTTCTTGACCGACGATGCCTTAACGCGACCCTCAACCTGCGACAGGTTGATCAGCTCCTCGCCGTCATCCATACCAGGCGCCATCGGAACCGGTGCAGGACCCTCAAGGGCAGGGGTTCCTTCAGCCGTCATATCATCTGCCAGAAGCTGACGCTGTGCCATGTCTGCGGCACTTGGCAGGGTTTCGAACGCACGGGTAAGAAGCGGGCGTACCACCAGCAGGATGACCAGAATGGCAACGATGGCCAGAACCAGCATCTCTGCGATGCGGAAGATTTCTGCTTTATCAAGACCAAGGAATGTCTCGATTTCCTCATCCGGGAACAGATCGCCTGTATCGGCAAACTGCATATTGATGACTTCTACCTGATCGCTGCGCTGCGGATCATAGCCGATGGCGCTGCGGACAAGGGCTGCGATCTTTTCAAGATCTTCGGGGGCGCGTTCCTGATAAAGACGGTCACCATTTTCATCCGTGGTGTAGGTGCCATCAACAAGGACAGCAACCGTCACACGCGAAATCTCACCGATTTCCTTGATCTGTGTGGTGGTGGTTTTGGAAATCTCGTAATTGACGGTTTCTTCAGAACGGTTTTCCTGGCTTTGCGTGCCAGCGCCACCTGCACCACCAAAGTTGGCATCGGGCAGGTTGTTCTGAAGGGTTACCGGATCGGTTCCCTCGGTTTCAGAGTTGGTCGCGGTTTCTTCAATGGTTTGGCTTGAACGTACAACCCGCTCGTCGGGGTTAAAGCGTTCATCAGCGGTCGTGACCTTGTTGAAGTCCATCTCGACCGAGACTTCAGCACGAACTTCGCCATAACCAAGCGACCGTGACAGCAAATCTTCGATGGTATTGCGCAGGCGACTTTCGGTGCGGATGCGCATTTCATCGGCAGTTTGCGTCAGGAAGGTCGAAGATTGTTCTTCACCATCACCGCGCGCGAGCAAACGGCCGCGCTCGTCAATAATGGAAACCTTGCCCGGATCAAGCTGCGGGACGGCGGCAGCAACCAGGTGCTGAATGGCAACAACCTGTTCGGGTTTTAATTCGCCACCCGCCATTTTGACTGCGATCGACGCACTGGCCTGTTGGGTTTCGCGTGAAAACATCTGACGTTTGGGTAGAACCAGATGAACACGTGCCTGCTGAATGGATTGGATTGATGCGATGGTGCGGGCCAGCTCACCCTCTAGGGCGCGAACATGGTTGATGTTCTGCTCGAAACTGGTGGCGCCAAAGCCATCGGCATTGTCAAAGACTTCATAACCAACCGAGCCGCCAGCAGGAAGGCCGCTTTCGGCCATGGAAAGACGCATACGGTTGACTTGGTCGGCCGGAACAAGAATTTCGGTGCCGCTATTAAGCAGCTGATACTGAACTTGCTGTTCTTCGAGACGGTTGACAATCTGGCTGGCGTCGGCCGGATCCAGATCGCGATATAGCAGTTCCATATTCGGAGCAGAAACACGCAGGATCAGGAAGGCAAAGAACACAAGCAGCAATATGCCCACTCCGCCGACTGCCATCAGGCGTGTAGGTCCTAAACTCTTGAGTGTTTGTAACAAGCCGCCCACGTTCGACTGCTCCGATACGAAATTTTACCACTGTCCCCGTTGCAGGTCGGTCCATACGGAATGCGACCAGCATCTACAACGAATAGTTCTCCATGCTGAAGAACAGGTTAACAACCGGCAATTTTTGCCCAGTTGTTTGATTCAAATTCGTAAGTGATTTGAATCAGTTGAGTCTTTGTAGAGCAGGGTGGCCTGCACTTTATGTAGTGAGTCATTTGCCCAAAAAGAAGCCCGGCACATGTGCCGGGCGAGTCTCTATTGATGCAAGAGGTCTCAAGGCGCGCTAACGCCCTGAGACAGATATCAATTACCGTTTGATACGGATCAGCTCGTCGAGCATTTCGTCAGTGGTGGTAATCGTTTTGGTGTTTGCCGAGTAGGCGCGCTGGGTGACGATCATGTTGGTGAATTCTTCACCGAGATCGACGTTCGAGCCTTCAAGGGCAGAAGCCACAACGTTACCCGCACCGTTCAGGCCCGGTTCACGCAGAAGATAGTCGCCGGATTCACGGGTCTGGCGGTAAACGTTACCAGTGTGGTTTTCCATTTCATCGGGCGCTTCGAAGGTAGCAATCGCCAGTTTGTAAACCGGACGTTTCACACCGTTGGCGAACTCTACCTGAAGGAAGCCTTCCTCTGTCAGGGCATAGTTCACCATGGTGCCGGCCTGGGCGCCATTCTGGTTGATGAAGTGGGTGGTGTAGTTAACCTGGTTGCCGTTGGCGTCTGCGCCAGCCGCAAACTGCGTAATGCCGTTACCAAGACCGATGGTGCCGAAATCAAGCGAGATCGTGCTGTCATCTGATCCGTTCGTCCATTCTGCGGTAATATCTGCATCGGTCAGATCACCGGTGGTACCAACCGTTACAGCACCGATGGTTGCTGCAACGCCGGTAAAGGTCTGCAGGTTACCGGAGCCATCGAAGGTAATAACACCAGCTTGGATCAGGCCATTCGGATGATCCGCTGTATCAAGCTCACCGGCGGTCGTGTTGCCGGTAAGTTCAAAGCCCCAGCGGTTCTGGCCAAGTTTGACAACTTGCAGGTTTACGGTGTGCGCAGAGCCAAGCGAGTCATAGATCGTGACAGGCATGGTGTTGTCTTCTGCAACGGTCCCAGTTGCAAGGTTACCTGCGGTGTAGGTCGGCGCCAAGGTGCCCGGAACGCCAGGAACTGTAATGCCGGTCGCGCTGAACGGTGTGCCGGTGACGTTGGCAAAGGTAACGCCCTGGTCAGCAAATGCTGCCGTCAAGGTCAGGGTGTCGTTCGTGCCAGTTGTGGTGGTCGTCGCCGTGATCCCGGTGACAGCACTGATTGCTGCAGCAAGATCTTCGAGCGTATCACCGGTGCTGATCGTGATGTTGGTGGTGGTGCCATCATGGGTAATCGAGAACTGATCACCGTTGTTGATACCAGCCAAAGTGGTCAAATCGGTGGTGTCATAATCGATACCGGTTGTGGTCGAAGTTGCCGTGCCACCAGTGACCGCAGTCTCATCGGCGTTCAAGTTAGCGCCAAATTCGATTGAGGTTGTTGATGCCGCAGCCGTCAGGATTGAGTTGATATCAAGTACCTGAAGGTCTGTGACAGCAGAGCTGTTGGAGGTGGTTACGTTGCCGTTAGTGTCGAGAAGCTGACCTTCACGATCGGTAGCCCAACCTTGAACGTAGTAACCAGCGGTGTTGCGCAGATAACCATCATCATCAGGTTTGAAATCACCGGCACGGGTAAAGAACAACTCGTCGTTCGTGCCCGGGTTTGCATTGTCACGAACGATAAAGAAGCCATCGCCGGAAATTGCCGCAGCCGTCGTCGAAGAGGTTGCCTGCAACAAGCCCTGCTTGCTGATGAGTGCGGTCGGGTGGAACCTTACACCACCGGGGGTGTATCGGGTGTCCGACGCAGATTCAGTTACAAGGGTCGAGAAACGCCCGATGGTTCCCTTGTAGCCGATTGTGTTGAGGTTAGAGATGTTGTCCGAGATGACGCCCAGGTTCTGAGACTGCGCATTCAGGCCGGAAACACCGGAAATCATTGCACCAAAAAGGCTCATTTTTCTTCTCCTGCACTTACAGGGTGTTGATCAAATCCGGATGAATGCCCTTAGGCAGCTTCGTCCTGCTCGTCACTTCCGGAACCGTCGCCGGCAGTGTCTTCTGTTCCGCTCGCACCGAGTTTCACGTTGGTGAGGGTGGAGAACGGTACAGAGACGTCACCGATACGGAGATAAATGTCGTCATCGTCGATATCGACACTGTCGACAGAACCAATTATACCAATCGCGACAGAAGCGGATTTACCCTTCTCGTCTTTGAAGGTATCGCCGTTTGCGGCCAGCGGTTTGACAACCAGCGTGTAGGCACCTTCAGCCTGGGCAACGCCATTGTTGTTCTTGCCGTCCCAGGTAAAGCTCTGGAGACCGGAAACGTCGGTAAGTTCTTCAGAATAGATTGTCTTGCCTTCCTGATCCTGAATCTGCAGCTGCAGACGCGGAACTTCTGGCGAAACGTTGTATTTGTATTTGAGCTCACCACCTTCCTCGAGCCAGTTGGTATCCCCAACGGCTTCGATTTCGGCACCGACATAAGACAGTGCGGAAAGCTGACGCTGCTGACTTTGCATCGCGATCAGATTTTCAAGGTTTTTGTTGCTCTGAATACCTTGCTCAACCTGGGCGAACTGGCTTAGCTGGTCAGTGAATTTGTCACTTTCCATCGGCGAGGTCGGGTCCTGGTTCTTGAGCTGTGTGGTCAGGAGCGTCAGGAACGTGTCAAAGTTCTGTGCCAACTGGTTGGCCGAACTGCTTGACGCGGCGTTCGTATCTGACGCTGCAAGACCGACATTGGTCAGGGATGAAATGGCCATGGGATTTTCCCTCTACCTTTTCCTAAATCCGAATATCGACAAGGCCGTTGGGATTGATCCCATAGCCAATGCCGACATGTTCGGCGAGTTCGGCTCCGCTCAGGACATCGCCATCATCGGGGCTGCTGCCCTGATCGGCGGTCATCCGTGATTGGCCTTTGCCTTCCTGACTCTGGCCACCTTGATCTCTGTGCTCAAAGGTGAAGCTTTGACTGTCTGCATTCAGGCCGGCATCCTTAAGAGCCTGCTGCAATGCACGTGAGTCCTGGCGCAACATGTCCAGTGTCTCACGCGTATCTGCCTGAATAACGCCTTGGATACGGCCGTCTTGGCCGATCTCCATCTTTACATCCACGCGTCCAAGATGTTCCGGACGCAGCTGGACTGAAATCTTGTCAACACCGTCACTTGCGGCGTTCTTGATCGAAACAGCAACTTGCTGCTGAACTTGCTGTGCCGGTGCCTGACGGGCGGTTTGCGCGGTTTGGCCACCGGTGTTGATCTGCTGAAGCGTGTTCGTGTTGCCCGGCTGACCGTTGGCGACTTGTGCGGTCGCCTCGGTGCCGCCGGTTGCGGTTACAGCCCCGTTAGCAGCAGTTGTTTGTGCTGCGTTGGGATTATTTTGCATATTCTGTGCGCTGGCCGCAGCCGCCATGGCTTGCTGGGCTGCTTGGGCAGTTTGTGCCGGGTTCGCCGAGCCAGCCTGCTGGGTGTTTCCGTTCGCAGATTGGCTGTTGACGGTGGCGTTATTAACGCCGGTCGCATCTGCCTTTGCCTTACCGTCGCCAGTCATCGTATCCATGACACGTGACAGAAACTGATCTGAGGTCACATCATCCGCTGTTGCGGCGTCTGCACCGTTAAGTGCCATCTTTGCCGAAGATGCTGCAACTGGTTGTGATAATGCGGTTGAGTTCAGCAAGCCATTCGTGCTGGCCTGTGCTGCTTGGCCAGCAGCGCCATTGTCGGCATCAGCATTTTGAGAGGCCGTTGCGCCAGTAATTGGCTGCGCTGCAGAGGCTCTGGCTTTCGCTAGGTCAATGGCAGCTTGTGATCCCGGAAGTGGTACGGTCTGCGCAGGTTGATTTGGATCTACTGCGCCATTTGGATTTGCCGCGACAGTGTCTTTATCAGATGACTGTCCATCTGATGAAGCAGACTGGGATTGTTCAGAACCCGATCCGTTGCCGTCGTCATCTTCGCCCCGTGCTTCTGATCCCTCGCCCTCAGCATTGTCGTTACGATCAGCGTGCTGTGCATCACGATCTGAAACTTCTTCATCTCGATTGCCTACATCCAGGTCGCGGCCGTCATCTGAAGCATGGTCGTCAATCTTGGCGTGATCGTCACGGTCAGCACGACGAGGTTCATCGTCACGATGATCATTTGATGCAGAGTAGTCTGTATCGTCGTGATCGGCAGGGTTGTGCTTTTCATTCAGGTCTGCGCGATTGTTGTCCCATTTGCTCTGGGCAGATTTTGCCGCGTCATACTTGACCTGGCTATTACGTTCAGACCAATTATCTGTGATTGATGCCATCAGGTCGCCAAAGCCCGAACCCTTGCTTTCGCTAGCGGTTGCGCCCGGAACAGAGACGGTCGGCATTATGCTGTTTGTAATCGCAGAGCTGTTCATGACTTCGGTCCTTATGGAAACAGTGTCAGAACATTTGCAAGCGGCGGGCCAGTTTTACCTGTTAACGATTTCTACAGAATTTCAGCAGCTTACCGACCATTTCCGGTGATGCGGAAAAAACTGCCGATGTCGTTTGAAAGCATAGCAAGGCAAAAATGATCATGCTGACGCATCTTACTGGGGAAGGGGAGAGGCTTAGGCTGTCTTTGGGGATTAAGGAATGCCCGCCAGATACAACAAAGGCCCCGCGAAAGGGGCCTCTGCAATCAATTCTGCGACGGTGTCGAAGTTATGCGGAGATCGACAATCCCGACTTTGCTGGTGCCGCGGGTTCTGCTGCATCGTCAGAAGATGCTTCGGGTTTGGCTGCTTCCTGTGTCGCAGCAGGGCGATCCTGTTGTGCGGTAAGGATTGCCTGACGCAGTTCACCTTCGCTTCTTTCGGCAAGCTCGGCCCAAGAGTCACGTAGTGGCTTTAGCAGGGCCATAACTTCAGCAGCAGCTTCGGGATCGTTATTGCGGTCAACATCCATCAAACGCAGCAGGCAATGCGTATATAGCCTTTCAAGGTTCACGGCGATCTCTCCGCCCTGTTCCATGTCCAGCGTGTTTGACAGATGGGCAATCAATTCCTGAGCACTGCAGTTGGCATTACAACGACCTTGGATATCGTTCCGCCCGATCGCGTTCTGTGCCTCTTGCAAGCGCGACAAGGTTTTTTCATACAGCATGAACACCATCTTGGCAGGTGAGGCTGTATTCACTTGTTGTTGCTTGTATGTATGAGCGGCGTGTTCGTTCATGCGACACTCCTTAGTATGCGATACGTCTTACTAGTGTGCATGTATGACAGATAAAAGTTAACTACTATCTTTACCTGCAGCCATCAATTCGTCGAGAGAACTCTGAATGTTCTTCATTCGAGCAAGGGCAGATTCCATTGCAATGAACTGATTCATAAGAACTTCTCGTTGATTGGTCAGGCGCTCGTCGATGCGCTCAACTTTTTCCTCATATGAGGTGTTTTGCGTCTCAAGTTCAGAGATGGCCTGCGTCAGAGTGCCTTCTTCTTCGTCAAGAATAGAGTCCAACTCAAAATAGAACTGTGCGCCAATGCCGACGCTGGTGGTTACGGTTGCGGTGTCGGCCGCGGTCGCATCGCCGCTGTAAAACAGGCGAAGCCCGTCCGCTGTACGAATGCTATTACCTGAAACCACGGCATTCTTGCCGGTTGTCGTTACGCCATCAACGGTGATGTCATACGTAACACTGTTGATCGTGCCGCCAGACGCATCAATGTTGAATTCGTAAGTCGCTGCATTGGTGCTGCTGCTAAAACCGGTCATCGTGACGTCGGAATTGTCCGAATTGCCGCGGAACAGGAACAGCTCCATCACTTCGCTCGGATTGTTTAGCAGCGCGTTGTTTAATGCTGTTTCATCGAGTTCAATCGTTTTGCTCAGCAGCGGGTCTTCGTTTGAGCCATAGGCGACGAAATCAAGGCCGATTTCCGCAAGAACGGTGTAGTCATCTTTGCCGGTTCGGTCTGTGACGCCATTGGCGAACGAGCCTGCGATCTGCTGCAACGCAGATTCAATACTTTTTACAGATGTGTTACCCAACAAGATCGCATCTTCCGACGCATCTCCAGTTGTCGGATCAACAAACGTCTTTTCGTTGATGAAGCTCTGAACAGCATTGTACGCGTCAACAAACTCAAGGATTGCTGTTTTTGCCTGGTTCAGATCCTGCTCAATCTCGATGGTGATTTCCGTACCTGGTTCCGCGTCATACAGACTGATCGTCAGGCCATCAATCAGGTCAGAAAATTCGTTTGAACCACGGGTAACGGTGATGCCGTCAAGTTCAATCTCGGCATCGTTTCCGACATCAATTTCGTTTGCTGCGTTGATGGTTGTTGCATCGGTCAGGACACCAAGGCTCTGCAGTACAGAGCCAGTGTCATCGCTAAAGGACATGCGGTTATCAACACCTTCTTCTGTCGAAGTCAGGATCAGCGTACTTTCGGTGTCAGATACCTTGATCACGGATGCCTGAACGCCAGTGCTATCCTTGATGTTGTTGATCTTGTCGCGAATATCCTGAAGCGTATCACCTGCCGACACGGTCACGGTCGAGCTTCCGGTGCCGCCGGTTACTGTAAAGGTACCGGTTCCCGTGATGCCGGTAACGTCTGCACTGGCTGCGACAGCCTGGGTGTTGCTTGAAAGTTTGTGTTTGCTGGCGACCTGATTAATTTCAAACGTATAGCTGCCGGTCTCGGCGGCATTGGTTGCGGTAACGCCGATCAGGCTGGCAGCTTCGGTGCCGTTTGAGGCTGCAAAAATCTGCTTTGCTTCAAAGATGTTCTTTGAGTTGTCAAAGCTGGTTGCGCCATACAGGTTCGCCATTGAGTCCTTGAGCGTACCAATAAGCGTCTGCAGCTCCTTGAGGGCCGCGACTTTCTCGTCGTTCGCTTCAATGCGCTTCTCAAGCGTATCAGCCGGAATGCGACGGGCAGCAATCATTTTGTCGACGGTGTCGACGAAATCGATGTTAGACGAGCCGCCCGACAATTGGACACGGCCGTTATCGCCTACATAGATGTTGTTTAGATTCAAGCTGCTCATTGGTTTAGCTCCTTGGGCGCTCTCGGTCGTTTTTGCCTAGGACCGGGTATCTTTACCGGAAAGTATCAGCAAAAAACGTGCCTGATTGCTCCCACTCGCTGTGTTAAATTTCTTCGTCGACAAAGCTGCCAAGGTATTCGCGCATTTGCGAAAACAGCTGCTGCAGCTCTTTGGACGGAAGTTCACGTAGGACATCGCCGCTCACGCGGTCGGTTACTTTGGCGACGACGCGGCCTGTGTCCTGATTGAAGTTCAGTTCGACGCGTGCCGAACCATTGGCAAGTTCCGGAAGATCCATGCTGGCAAGAGCATCTTGCACCTGCTTGGGGACTGCCGATTGCTTCGGTTCCTGTTTCGTCGATGTTTCGGCTGCCGTGTTGGCGTGAGCTTTCACGGCAGGCGCGCTCGAAGCAGGCTGGGCGATAGGGCCCGAGCTGCCAGATGAGCTATAATTGTTTACGACTTCCATCTTTCAGTTCCTTAAAGTCGTCACCCTGTACAGTCAGGATGTCTCAAGAAATCCGGGAGCCAAATCAATCGCGGCGCCCAGGGGCCATTGCCCGATTATTGTAGCAGACGCAGCAAGTTTTGCGGCATCTGGTTTGCTTGGGCAAGCATTGCAACGCCGGACTGCACGAGGATCTGCTTGGACGTGAAGGCTGTCATTTCTGCAGCAACATCAAGGTCAAGCAGGGTGGAGCGCGCTGACTCAGTATTTTCCTGCGTGGTAGCGAGGTTCTGTCCAGCGAAGTCCAAACGGTTCTGTGATGTACCAACTGCGGCACGGGCACGCTGCAGGTCATCGATGGCGCGAGTGACAACCTCAACCGCAGACTGAGCATTGCCAGCTGTGCTGATGGCGTTCGCACCCAAATCAAGCAACGAAGTCTGCGTGCCAAGGGCGCCTGCACCCAGGGTATCAGAGTCAACGGCATTCAAGTTGATCGACAAGCGATCGTTGGCGGTGTTGCCGCCACCAACCTGGAATTCAATCGCGGCCTGCAACGCCTGGCCATTGTCTGCAGCCATCGAGACAATGTTGCCGGTGGCCGAGTTGAGGCCACTGGTGCCGAAGGTCGTATCGGTTCCAAAGTCGCTTGCGCCGGTGTTGTCAGCAGCAATCGCTGCGACAGAAGCCGAGAAATTGGTGTTGACCGTGAAGGTCAGACCGAGTTCGTCAAACGTCAGGGTCGCGTTTTCACCCGCACCAATTGCGGTTGTGCCTGCGGTAGCGTAATCGGTGACATCAATTGACTGCGTACGGTCAGCAGTTGCGCCGTTATCGAACGAGGAGCTGACAGTCATGATGACCTGTCCGCCCGGCGCATAATTGATGTTCATCTCAAACTGGTTGTTGGTAACCGTGCCTTGAGCCCAATAATTGTTGTCGGTGATGGCAAAGGTATCAAAGCCGTTCACCGCAACCAAAGCTTCACCCTGCTGGCCTACTGCGAGGTCAGCAAAGTCAAGTGCTACGTCACCACCATCACCAAGAAGCTGAATGCCGTTGAAGTTCGTAGAAGATGCGATGCGGTCGATCTCTTCGCGGAGTTGAACAAATTCGTCGTTCAGGAAGCCGCGTTCCGTGTCGGAAAGGTTGCCCGACGATGCTTGAACCGACAGCGTTTTCATTCGGACCAGGATGTTATCAATGGTCGCCATGCCGCCATCAGCGATCTGGAGCATCGAGTTGGCCTGGCCAACGTTCACCGAAGCTGTCTTGAGGGATTCAGTCGTCGCATTCAGACGTGCGCCAATGGCCATGGATGCTGCATCGTCACGCGCAGAAACCACACGCGTACCGGATGACAGCTTTGAAAGGGAACGGGTCGCCATTTCATCAGAAGCTGACAGGTTACGGTGTGCTACGTTCGCAGCATAGTTAGAAATAATATTAAGAGCCATGACGCATCTCCTACTTGGACAGCTCTGAACAACATCTTGCTGTTCGGTTTCCGGCACATTGCCAGAGCAGTTTTCGCACATCTACATGACGTCGAAAACGATATTACAGGTAAGTTGAAATATACTTTTAGGTTAGTTCCATGTCCAGTGAAAAAATTAGCAGTTAATTAACGTATTAAAACAAATGGTTAGGTTTGTGCAAATTCTTTCTTGTTCATTGGATATTGCCGAAAACTCGCGAATCTTGAGGCATTTTGCTAATGATTTCGCGTGTGATTTTACCTAGTAGAAATCTTTTGTATAGGGTGCTTGTGCTGGGGTGCAAGGTCGTCAGGGTATGTGATGGCTTTGCGGTTTTAAGTTGCCTTAAATGTTACGCGTTGGCCGATGAAAAAACGAAGGGCGGCCAACGGCCGCCCTTGTCTCAATGTGCTTGGAAAATTCTGAATTATTGGAGCAAACGCAGCAGGTTCTGCGGCATCTGGTTGGCTTGGGCCAGCATGGCAACACCGGCCTGAACCAGGATCTGCTTGGAGGTGAAGGCGGTCATTTCCGCAGCCACATCAAGGTCAAGCAGGGTGGAGCGCGCTGATTCAGTGTTTTCCTGCGTAGAAGCAAGGTTCTGGCCAGCGAAGTCCAAGCGGTTCTGCGACGTACCAACTGCTGCGCGTGCACGCTGCAAGTCATCGATCGCGCGGGTCACGACTTCAACAGCATTTTGGGCTGCTGCAGCCGTGTTAATTGCGTTTGTGCCCAAGTCATTGAGAGATGACTCAGTACCTGCAGAGCCAGTACCAAGTGCCTCAGAGTCAACAGCGGTCAGGTTGATCGAAAGGCGGTCGTTGGCAGTGTTGCCGCCGCCGACCTGGAACTGGATGCTGGATGCCAGCTGCTGACCATTATCGGCGGCCATGGTGACGACGTTACCTGTCGCTGAGTTGAGGCCGCTGGTACCAAAGGTTGTGTCCGTTCCAAAGTCAGAGGCGCCGGTGTTGTCAGCACGGATGGCTGCGACAGATGCCGAGAAGTTGGTGTTAACGGTGAATGTCAGGCCAAGTTCATCGAAGTTGAGCGTTGCACTGCCGCCTGCACCAATCGCCGTCGTGCCGCCAGTTCGGAAGTCCGTTACGTCGATGGATTGCGTGCGATCGGCTGCGCCATCAATGGTGCTGGTGACCGTCATGATCACCTGATCGCCAGGGCCGTAGTTGATGTTTACTTCAAAGTTGTTGTCGGTCAGGTCGCTGTCGGTATCGGTTGCCCAATAGTTGTTGTCGGTAATGGCAAACTTGTCAAAGCCGTTCACCGGAACCAGCGCTTCGCCCGACCCGGCTGCGGCCAGATCGCCATATTCAATGGCGACATCGCCGCCATTCCCCAGAAGCTGGATGCCGTTGAAGTTGGTCGAGGATGCAATGCGGTCAATTTCGTCTCGAAGCTGAGTGAACTCGTCGTTCAAGAAACCACGTTCCGTATTGGAAAGGTTCCCTGACGAAGCCTGTACTGCCAGAGTTTTCATGCGGACGAGGATGTCATCAATCGTTGCCATGCCACCATCGGCGATTTGCAACATGGAGTTGGCTTGGCCGACGTTCACAGTCGCTGTCTTCAGCGCCTGTGTTGTTGCATTCAAGCGCGCGCCAATTGCCATAGAGGCCGCGTCATCGCGTGCAGAGACGACACGGGTACCAGAAGACAGTTTGGACAGGGAACGGGTCGCCATCTCATCAGAGGCTGTGAGGTTGCGATGTGCTACGTTTGCTGCGTAGTTGGAAATAATATTGAGAGCCATTTGTCATCTTCCTACTTGGAATGATCAACGCGTCACCATGACGAGAAGGTGGTTGTTCCCCCCGAGGTTCTTCTTGAACAGCGTATTAAGGGGCCACGCTCAGGATTGTGCTCTCTTTTTTGTTTTAGTCTATTTTAAAAAAGTATAGGTATACTTAATATTTAAATACTATTGATATCAAATGGTTGAGTGTGTGGGAGTTTAAGTAAAAGGTAGTTTCTTTTCTTAGCTAAGTGTTTTTGAGATCGAGAAATGTGAAGAAGTGTTTTTCTGTAGAGACTCGATATCAATGTGGATGGTAAAATGATTTATATTAAAGATGTTTCTGTTAATTAATTAGGAATGAGATTTTTGAAAAATGAAACCGAGTAAGTATTGATGAATTGAGTTGCTGATAACATGAAAAAAAAGGCGGCCATTTGGCCGCCTTTCTATTTGATTTGTTTTCCAGATTACTGGAGCAGACGCAGCAGGTTCTGCGGCATCTGGTTAGCCTGTGCGAGCATTGCTACGCCCGACTGAACCAGGATCTGCTTGGAGGTGAAGGCGGTCATTTCCGCAGCCACATCAAGGTCAAGCAGGGTGGAGCGCGCTGATTCAGTGTTTTCCTGCGTAGAAGCAAGGTTCTGACCAGCGAAGTCCAGACGGTTCTGCGAGGTACCAACCGCAGCACGTGCGCGCTGCAAGTCGTCAATCGCGCGGGTCACAACTTCAACTGCGGACTGTGCGCCAGCGGCGGTTGTGATCGCGTTTGCACCCAGATCTTCAAGCGAGTCTTCGGTACCGGCAGAGCCAGAACCAAGGGCGCCTGCGTCAACGGCGGTCAGGGCAATCGAGAGGCGGTCGTTTGCGGTGTTACCGCCACCAACCTGGAACTCAATGCTGGTTGCGAGCTGCTGACCGTTGTCGGCTGCCATGGTAACGGTGTTACCGGTCGCCGAGTTCAGGCCTGAACCGTTGAAGTCGGTGTCGGTACCGAAGTCAGATGCGCCGGTGTTGTCAGCACGGATCGCAGCAACCGAAGCCGAGAAGTTGGTGTTAACCGTGAAGGTCAGACCAAGTTCATCGAAGTTCAGGGTGTTGCTTTCGCCGGCACCAATTGCAGTGGTACCACCAGTGCGGAAGTCGGTAACGTCAATCGACTGGGTACGGTCTGCGGCACCGTCAATGGTGCTGGTCACGGTCATGATGACCTGATCACCTGCGCCATAGTTGATGTTGACCTCGAAGTTGTTATCGGTGAGGTCGGTATCGGTGTCGGTCGCCCAGTAGTTGTTGTCGGTGATGGCAAAGTTGTCGAAGCCGTTTACCGGAACAAGTGCTTCACCGGAACCAGCTGCTGCCAAGTCACCGAATTCAATCGCAACGTCACCACCATCGCCAAGCAACTGAATGCCGTTGAAGTTGGTGGACGAAGAAATACGGTCGATCTCGTCACGCAGTTCGGTGAATTCGTCGTTCAGGAAGCCACGTTCAGTATCGGACAGGTTGCCAGAAGAAGCCTGAACAGCCAGCGTTTTCATACGAACGAGGATGTCATCGATGGTTGCCATACCGCCATCAGCGATCTGAAGCATCGAGTTCGCCTGACCAACGTTAACGGTTGCCGTTTTAAGGGCTTGAGTCGTTGCGTTCAGACGTGCACCAATCGCCATGGACGCAGCGTCATCACGAGCGGAAACGACACGCGTACCAGAAGACAGCTTCGACAGCGAGCGGGTCGCCATTTCGTCAGAAGCGGACAGGTTACGGTGTGCAACGTTAGCGGCGTAGTTCGAAATGATATTAAGAGCCATTGTATCTCTCCTACTTGGATAGCTCAAGGCGGCTTGGCCACCATTAAGTTTCGGCGTCTTGCCGAAAGCGGATCTGAAGATCTTCCTGATCAACGAGGTCCAATCGAGTAGGAGTAATATACGTAAGTATGGGCAGCCTGTCCAGAAGATTCTTTAGGTGATGCTAATATAACAATATCAATGACTTAAGCATAGTTACACGGTTGTGTAATTATAAGATATACACGTGAAAATTGTTGAAATTAGGCATGAAAAGACGAGCAAACGAATCGGATTCGCGTTGCCCGTTAGCAGAAGAAACGAAAGGCGGCCATCTGGCCGCCTTTCGAAATGTATTTCCAGATTACTGGAGCAGACGCAGCAGGTTCTGCGGCATCTGGTTAGCCTGTGCGAGCATTGCTACGCCCGACTGAACCAGGATCTGCTTGGAGGTGAAGGCGGTCATTTCCGCAGCCACATCAAGGTCAAGCAGGGTGGAACGCGCTGATTCAGTGTTTTCCTGCGTTGAAGCAAGGTTCTGGCCAGCGAAGTCCAGACGGTTCTGCGAGGTACCAACCGCAGCACGTGCGCGCTGCAAGTCATCAATCGCGCGGGTCACAACTTCAACTGCGTTCTGAGCGCCAGCTGCGGTGTCAATCGCGTTTGCACCGAGATCAGATAGAGATTCTTGACCTGTGCCACCGCTTCCAAGCGCAGCAGAGTCTACTGCTGTGAGGTTAATCGACAGGCGATCGTTTGTGGTATTGCCACCGCCAACTTGGAATTCAATGTTGGCTGCAAGCTGCTGGCCGTTATCTGCTGCCATGGTGACGGTATTGCCTGTAGCCGAGTTCAGGCCGGAGCCGTTGAAGTCGGTGTCAGTTCCGAAGTCACTTGCACCGGTGTTATCTGCGGCAATTGAGGCAACCGAAGCCGAGAAGTTGGTGTTGACCGTAAAGGTCAGGCCAAGTTCGTCGAAGTTCAGGGTAGCATTATCGCCGGCACCAATTGCCGTTGTCCCGCCGGTGGCAAAGTCCGTTACATCAATCGACTGGGTACGATCAGCAGTTGCGCCGTTATCGAACGAAGAGCTAACGGTCATAATGACCTGTCCGCCAGCCGCATAGTTGATGTTTACGTCAAACTCGTTGTCGGTAACCGTGCCTTGGGCCCAGTAATTGTTGTCGGTAATCGCAAAGTTATCAAAGCCGTTTACCGGAACAAGAGCTTCGCCGGCACCTGCTGCAGCCAAGTCGCCGAATTCGATGGCAACGTCACCACCATCACCCAGCAACTGAATGCCGTTGAAGTTGGTCGAAGATGCGATACGGTCAATCTCGCTGCGGAGCTCGGTGAATTCGTCGTTCAGGAAGCCGCGTTCGGTATCCGACAGGTTGCCCGAAGACGCCTGAACGGACAGGGTTTTCATGCGAACAAGAACGTCATCAATGGTTGCCATACCACCGTCGGCGATCTGAAGCATCGAGTTCGCCTGACCAACGTTAACCGTTGCCGTCTTCAGGGCCTGGGTGGTTGCGTTCAAACGTGCGCCGATTGCCATGGAGGCAGCATCATCACGCGCAGAAACAACACGGGTACCAGAAGAGAGCTTCGACAGCGAACGGGTCGCCATTTCGTCGGATGCAGAGAGGTTACGGTGAGCAACGTTCGCTGCGTAGTTGGAAATGATATTAAGAGCCATTTTTCGTCTTCCTACTTGGAATGAGCAGACTTGCTGCGGAAAAGGGGACTGGAAGTTCTTCGTGAACAACCATAAGTAGTCCATGTCATTTCAGTAAACACGTTTAACGGTGTTGAGTCCACCTAAAATCAAATAAAATCAGAAAAAAACGAGATATACTATACCTAGGGTTGGGTTGTTGGCTCAAAAACTATCCTTTTGAGTCGTTTTTGATCGTAAAAACAGCTTATATATCAATAGCATAATTCAATGTTTAATGGGTTTGGTGCAAATCTATGTTGCGAATCGCCTCCTTGTTGAAAGGCAGCGGGACAGCGCTTGATTTGACGGGCGAAGTAGATTCCGGCTTTGAAGGGAGAAGGGAGAAGGGAGAAGGGAGAAGGGAGAAGGGAGAAGGGAGAAGGGAGAAGGGAGAGGGAGAGGGAGAGGCGTTGTCAAAAGTAAGCGGCGGCAAAACCGAGTTTGCCGCCGCCGTTATTCGAGAGGTGTCGAGTGTTGTTTTTAGCCTTGCAGTAGACGCAGCAGGTTCTGTGGCATCTGGTTGGCTTGTGCAAGCATCGCAACACCAGACTGAACAAGGATCTGCTTGGATGTGAAGGCGGTCATTTCCGCAGCCACGTCAAGGTCAAGCAGGGTTGATCGAGCTGATTCAGTGTTTTCCTGCGTCGATGCAAGGTTCTGACCGGCAAAGTCCAGGCGGTTCTGATAGGTGCCGATATTTGCGCGCGCACGCTGCAGATCATCAATTGCGCGTGTAACAACCTCGACAGCGGACTGTGCGTTTGCGGCAGTATCAATAGCGTTATCGGTCAAATCGAGAATGGAGGTCTCTGTGCCGCCGGCTCCGGAGCCGAGGGAGTCAGAATCAACAGCTGAAAACTCAATAGCAAGACGGTCATTTGCTGTATTGCCAGCGCCAACTTGGAAGTCAACTGTCTGTTGCAATGCCTGGCCATTATCGGCAGCCATTCGGACTACATTGCCAGCAGCTGAGTCAAGGCCAGATCCATTAAAGTCAGTGTCAGTACCAAAGTCACTCGCGCCGGTGTTGTCAGCCCGAACTGAGGCAACCGAAGCTGAGAAGTTGGTGTTTACAGTAAAGGTTAGTCCTAGCTCGTCAAAGTTCAGCGTGGCATTGTCGCCTGCCGAGATTGCGGTCGTTCCGCCTGTTCTGTAATCAGTTATGTCTATTGACTGAGTGCGATCAACAGCGCCGTCAATGGTGCTGGTTACTGTCATAATGACTTGGTCGCCAGCGGCATAGTTAATGTTGACCTCGAAGTTGCTATCATTGAGGTCACTGTCAGTATCAGTAGCCCAATAGTTGTTGTCGGTGATTGCAAACGTATCGAAGCCGTTAACGGCAACAAGTGCCTCGCCGCCCTGACCGGCTGCTAAGTCACCAAACTCAAGCGCAACGTCGCCGCCATCACCCAGCAGCTGAATCCCGTTAAAGTTGGTTGAAGACGCAATACGGTCGATCTCGTTGCGCAGCTGAACGAATTCATCGTTGAGGAAGCCGCGTTCAGTATCGGAAAGGTTACCCGAAGAAGCCTGAACTGACAGCGTCTTCATGCGGACCAGAATGTCATCAATGGTTGCCATGCCGCCATCGGCAATCTGCAACATCGAGTTGGCCTGGCCAACGTTCACTGTCGCAGTTTTCAGTGCCTGGGTCGTTGCATTGAGACGCGCGCCGATGGCCATGGAGGCTGCATCATCGCGCGCGGAAACAACACGCGTACCAGATGAAAGTTTTGCAAGCGACCGGGTCGCCATCGTGTCCGAGTTTGTCAGGTTGCGATGGGCGACGTTCGCTGCATAGTTGGAAATAATATTGAGAGCCACTTTATTCCTCCTATACGGACAAGACAGAATGGCTCAGCCAATCTGTTCTTCGGCTACATTGCCTTGTGGAACTGCAAAGCAATGCACGTGCCAAATGTACTGGGCAAAAATTACAGGTCGTGCTGCACTGAGTATTTTTCGTTTGGCAGGATATGTTGCCAGGCAACTTGGCGGCCCGTATCAACAAGAATTGGCGCGCGCAGATTGGTCGACATGGTAATGCCTTGTCCACCAGGGGCACTTCGGATGGTAACGACCATCAGAATTGCCATGTCGGCTGCCTCAATCGCGAGGCTTTTTTGCGCATTTGACAGGTCTCGATCATCATATACGCCGCTTTCCATATTATAAGGTGCGACGATGAAGGAGAGGTTGGCGTCTGTCAGGCTCTGATAGAGCTTAAACTGATCAAGCGACGTGTTGGGAATGTTTGCCAAGCCGAAAACATGATGCTCAGGAAAGCCAAGCAAGCCGACCGGCATGTAGATGCCTTTATCCCAGCTGAACTCAATGTCACCGAAACGCGTTTCTACGGTAACAGATTCAGGGGTTTCGGTTTCGGCGACGTTATCGGTGTCCATTCCCGTATTACTCCGGCGATCGAAAGGTTCTGTCTGAATTCAACTTAAAAGACAAAACGGTTAATGACGCAATTCAATATATAATATAATCAGCGCAAATAGTTAGCCAAAGATAAATCTGCGGCCCGGGAGATGGCAATAAAACTTGCTTGCAGAGCGGTTTCGTATTGCCCCAGTTCTGCCAGGGTCAATGGAACATCCACAGTTTCGATATCGCTGATCGCTTGGGCGGCAAACACTTTGAAGTCCTGGTGGCGTGTTTCAAAGCGTTCAATGTTGGAGATGTCCAAGCCAATCTGGCCTTGCACGTTTGGCAGGTCATTGATTGCATCATTGATAAAGCCAAGCGCAACCGAAAGCGCATCCTGGTCTTCGGTCCCTGCCGCAATGCCAAGACCCTGAACCAGTTTCTGGAATGCCGGGTTGTCAGCAAGGATGCCGTAAGAAACATCATACTGTTCGTCGACGCGGACCTTCATGATCTGCTTGTCGCCATCATAATAGTCTGCATCTGCACGCGGGTTCGGGATCTTGGTCATACCGAGTTGGGTTAGCAGATCACCCGCGCCGCTTTCGGTGATGGTGATGGTGCCATTCCCGACATTCTCAATGTTCAGGAGCGGGTTACCACTGCCGCCAAGGCCGCGCAAAGATGCAATTGCGCCGTTGGTCGTGACACTGTTAATGGCATCAAGAATGTCATCAATGTCATCGGTTGCAGCATTGTAGTTCACGTTGGTCGTGACGCTATTACCGTCTACATCCGTGCTGACAATTTGAAGCTGACCGGTTGTAACGCCCAGAGCAGCAAGCGTGGTACTTCCCGTAAGGGCAACATCAAGATCGCTGATATAGTTGTCTGGCGCGCCGATTTTATCCAGATCGACAGCCGGTTCTTCCGATCGCCCGCCAGCAAAAAGGTAGCGTCCATCAAGGTTTGAATTGAGCAGATTGGCAATCTGATCGAGTGCCTGTTGTGCCTCGTCGCGAATGTTGACGTCATCTGCTTGCTGGGCAGAACTCGCCTGAATGAGAAGCGACTTCATCTGCGTGGCGATGGTGATCATGCTATCGACAGCAGTTTCCATGCTTTGCAGGCGAAGTTTACCTTGCGTCGTATTGCGCAGGTATTGCTCGGTCCGGGTGTATTCGCCTTCGAGGTTGAGCAAGCGCTGCGCACTATCGGCGATCCCGGCATAGTCGCGAGATTTATATCCGCTCGAAGATTGGTTCTGAAGATCGGTCACACGTGCAGCGTTCCGGATCGCCAGATCCGAAAGCAGGGTATGGTTTGTATATGTTGCGACACGCGTTACCATGACAGCCTCACTTTTCTAAGTCGCAGTCTAAACCGCATTGAGCAATGCATCAAACATATCTTCAACCGTCGTAATCACCTGCGCAGAAGCGGTGTATGCGCGTTGGAAGATAATCAGGTCCGACATTTCTTCATCAAGGTTCACGCCAGCTTCGTTTTGAATGCGAACAGTCAAATCTGTCACAAGGTTCGACTGGAACTCAAACGCACTTTCAGCAACTTTGGTTTTGGTTGCTGCGGTTGCAACGATGCCAGCAGCAAAATCAGTCAATGAAGTCCGCTCGCCGGACAATCCGTCGGTGGCTTCAAACTGGATATCCGTTCGCTCGAACGCGTTGCTGAGTGCCAGAGCTGAACTGTTGTCACCTTCATGCACACCAAAATCAATACCAAGTCCGAGAACAGTGGTTAGCGCATCAGCGTTCGGCAGACCGTCATCACTGAAATAGAACGGATCACCATCTGCATCTGTAACGCTCAGTTTGTAACCACCGATCTGGCTATCAAACACAACTTCAGCGTTGATGTTGTTGTCTGTCAGCGTGGCACTGTTATTGATCGCATCGGCGATATCCTGCAGCGATGTCGTGCTGTCGTAATTGATGTTCACGTCCGTGAAGTCGCCGCTCACCGTCAGGGTATAGTTCAGCGGTGGCGGAACCAGAGGGCCGAGGTTTGGAATGGCGGCGTCCGGATCAACAACAGCAGTGGATGTCTCATAGGTGTCCGCATTCATTTGGCCACGTACGATACGTGATGGATCGTTCTGAATTGCGGCAGCTACGTTCATATTCCCTGAAAGGTTCGGCTGGTCTTCTGTAAAGCCGATCTCGCTCGACAGCGAACCCGAGTCATTGATTGTCAGGTTGGCTGTATAGTCGATCACCAGGCGATAACGATTGCCATCTTCTACCAGGAAAGCTGTGCTTTCAGAGTCGGCAACAGTCATGCCTGCCCCTTGAAGGGCGGTGCGAATGTTGTCGCGGATATCTTCCAGCGAGTCCGTGGCGGTGTAGTTCACCGTTACACCGCCGACGAGAACACCACTACCGGCACTGATCGTAAAGGAGCTTGCCGTTACGCCAATGGCATCAGTTGAACTGCTGCGTGCAGTCGAGGTGATTGTATCGGCGCTCTTTGCAGATGAGATAAAATCATTGAGACCGAAATAATGTGACATGCCTTGCTGGCGACCATCACTGGTCGTGATTTGGCTGTCCATTTCGTTAATGGCGACACGGTTGCCGTCCTGTCCTTCGATCACCAGCTTGTTGTCAATCAGCGATGCCGTCAAATAGGTACCAGCATCAGAGCTGTTGATTGCGGTAATAATGCCTTGAACCGTTGCGGGGGTCGTTGGAAGTTCGATGTCCGCCCAGCTATCTGTAGCGATAAGATTACCATCTGCATCCAGTGCAGCGACGCGGAAAGCACCAGTTGCCGTTAGCGGGTCACTGGCTGCAACGGTGCGATTGCCGGACAGGTTGGCTGGTGGCGGGAATGCCGTGCCTTTGTTGTGCTCTTCGTTGAGCGCGTCGCGCAGTTCGCCGGCCAGTTCGTTGATCTGATCGTTCAGCGCCGGGATTTCCGAATCGCGCATTTCGAACAGCCCCTTAAGCGTACCGGTGCGCAGGGTGTCCGTGATGTCGGTGCCGTCCAGCGAAACGCCTGAGCCACCCGTGCCGGGCTCAAAGCCGGCCGTCTGGGTGAAGGTCAACTCATTGGGGGTGCGATCAAGAAGCGTATTTGCGCCATTGGCCGAGTAGATCACCATCGAGCCGTCACTGCGGGTGAAGGTGGTGATATCAATGATTTTGGCCAAGGAGTTCAGTTTCTGGTCGCGCTGATCCTGAAGTTCGGTCGTAGGCTGACCAAGGTTTTTCAAGCGAATGATGCCGGTATTGAGATCTGCAATTTCACTCAGCAGCGTGTTGGCCGAGTTTACTTCATCCGTGATTTGATCATCGATATCGTCGCGCATGTCCTGAAGCTGGCTTGACAGCTTCTCGAACGATTCCATGACCTGGATTGCGCTTTCAATTGCCTCAATACGTGGCGAATTTTGGTCCGGTGTTACGCCCAGCTGTTCAAACGCATCTGCAAGATCGTTGATGCGCTGGCTGATCGCAGCATCAGATTGAGGTGTGCCAAACAGGGTCTGAACACGCTGGAAAAACTCGTAACGGACTTCTTCGCGACCAGCTTTGCCAAGGTCGCCGCGCATTTCACGAACCAGGCCTTCATTGACGTTGCGGTAGATGTCGCCAATCTGCGAACCTGCGCCAATGCCATCAAGGGTCAGGGTTTCCTGTCCCGCGATCTTTTTCGAATAGCCAGCAGTATTCACGTTCGAGATGTTCGAAGACGTGATCGCAATGCGGGACTGGGCCGTGTTAAGGCCAGAGATCGCTGTATTGAGTGCCTGAGTAAGTGACATGATACGCGCCTTTACTCTTAAAGCGTTTCATTGACGCTATATGCGCCACCGGTTTTGTTCATCGTCCGGCCATAGCCGCCAAGCGATGCTTTGCTGGTTTTGGCTGAACGGGTGTAAGTCGTGCAATCTTCGTTGGACTTGTCATTCACCGCGCGGACAATCGCCTGAACCATGCGTTCGTTGGTCGCTTTTGCGGCCTGAAGCATATTCATGTTACGACGTGCGGCTTCCTGGAATTCAGCCTGGAGTTCGCGCAGTTCGGCGCGAACGTCTTCTGGCATGGCGCGCAGCTCGTCACCGCGGCCGCGCAGTTTGACGACAATTTGTTCGTACTGCATCGACAGGGCAGATTTTTCCGACAGGAACTGCTCATGTTCATCTGAGGTCAGCGACCGCAAGCCCGTGGTTTCACGTTCTAGCAGGGACATCAGGTCATAAGTCACACTTTTCAGTTCGGTAACCAGATCTTGGGTGGTCATTTTTTACCCCTCCTGGACTTTGAGGATTTCGCGTGTAACAGCATCTGCAATTCCGATGCCACCTGCGCGGGTCATCTCTTTGGCGTATTCTTCGGTCAGCATTGAGCGCATCATGGTTTCGCCGTGACCACCGCCAAACATCTCGTTGGTCTCGATGCCGGAAAACATGTGGCTCAGCATCTGACCAAGAAACATCGATTCAAATTCTTCGCCGGCTTTGCGCGCTTCTGCTTCGGTTTTGATATGACCGTCGGTAAGCGAGTTCATCCGCGCAGCCATATTGTTCTGTGATCCGTATTGTGCGCTTACCTGGGCTTGCGCCATCAATGCAGTGGAACCGTCGGTCATCATCACATCACCTCGATTTCAGCCTGAAGGGCGCCAGACGTCTTGATTGCTTGCAAAATGGTGATCATGTCGCGCGGACCAACGCCAAGGCTGTTCAGGCCGTTGACCAGCTCCTGCAGGCTCACGCCGCCATCCATGATGCCCAGCTGATTGTCTTCGCCTTCGTCGACTTCAATGTTGGTCCGGTCAACAACTTCGGTTGTGCCGGTTTCCGAGAAGGGCGAAGGTTGTGATACCTGTTGGCTTTCGGTGACACGGATGGTCAGGTTGCCCTGGGCAATCGCAACACGGTTGATCCGAACATTTTCGCCCATAACAATGGTGCCGGTGTTTTCATCAATCACCACACGCGCAATCTGATCAGGCTCAACACGGAGCTGTTCAATATCGGTCAGAAGGGCAACAACGTTTTGCTCGTAACGTTCCGGAATGGCCAGGCGAACAGTGCCCGGGTCACTTGCGCGTGCGGTAACTTCACCAAGGTAGGCATTAATTGCATCGGATACGCGGCGTGCGGTGGTGAAATCCGGGTTGCGCAGGATCACGGACATGTCCTGCATGGAGTTCAGGTTAAAGTCGATTTCGCGCTCAACGATCCCGCCATTGGCAATACGTGCAGAGGTCGGAACGCCTTTGACAATCGTTTCCGCATCGCCACCGGCCGAGAAACCGCCAACCGCAAGGTTGCCCTGAGCCACAGCGTAAACTTCGCCATCAGCACCGACCATCGGGGTCACAAGGAGTGTTCCACCCTGAAGGCTTTCAGCCGTACCGATTGCACTGATGTTAACGTCGATGCGCGCACCCTGACGGGAAAATGGTGGCAGGGTTGCGGTTGCCATCACAGCCGCGATGTTATCGGATTCAAGGTCTTCAATCTGTTCACGGACGTTGATGCCCAGCCGTTCAAGCATGGCAACCATGCTTTGACGGGTAAATTCTGCATCGCCCAGATCGTCGCCGGTGCCGTTCAAGCCAACCACAAGACCGTAGCCAACCAGCATGTTGTCACGTACGCCTTCGAAATCGGCGATGTCCTTGATGCGGGACTGTGCGTGTGCCGGGGCAAGCTGCGTCAGGGCGAGCATACCCAGTGCGACAGTCATCGTCGCTTTGCGTGCTATTTTGCCAAGACCTGTGATCATACTTTTCATTCCGCTTTTACTTTGGGATGCATGGCATCCGGCAAATGGGCGATGGGTCTATTCAATCGCGTTACCTGACACATTTGCGAAAATCGTGCCAAGTCCGGGGTGCTTGGGATGTTTCGACGCTTTAACCCAGATTCCTTGCATTTCTGCGCTTTGCCATAGATCCGCGGGCGAAATTTGACGTCTGGCCACCGCAACCCGGCATTTTTTTCCCGTTGCGCGCTTGCCGGGATTAGGGGAGACTCATGATATGCAATTCTGTCCGGCATGGCTTGCAACGGCCGTGCTGCGATCGCCTCTGGCATTGGCCGCGATCGTATTGCATATGAATATTGCGTGAGTTTACCACAATAGAACGGAAACGGGTCATGAAGGTTAGCGGTTCCAAGGCTGCCGGTACGAGCGGATCATCCCGCAAAAAAGCGACTGGTGGGTCTGGCGGTAGCGGTTTTGCCGATACCATGCGGTCGCTTGACTCATCTGGTGGTGCAAGCGGTTCGGGTGGGGTGCATAGCACTGGCTCAGTCAGCGCGCTTGATGCATTGCTGGCTCTTCAGCAAAGTGGCGATGCGCTGGATTCCCCGAAAAAGGCCGCGGTGCTGCGTGCCAAAAGCCTGCTTGAGCAACTGGAAGCCGTTCGTGACGGTTTGCTAAGTGGTCAGCTATCTGGTGACCGATTGAAGCAGCTTGTTGGTCTTGTCGATCAGCAGCGCGAAGCAATTGATGATCCTGAGCTTTCTGCCGTTCTTGACGAGATTGACATGCGTGCGCGCATTGAGCTTGCGAAACTGGAAGTTTCAGGGCTCATTTGATAGTTAAATTTGCAGTGTTTTACAGTGAAAAATCGCAGATTTCTGCCGGTTAGAGCGTAAATCAGGATTTATTTGTTCAATCGGCTTGCACGCTTGGCGTGCTCCCTCTATATTGCCGCGCGATCGATGAGTCCTGTATAGAGGGCATACATGACTATCACTTTACCACCTGACTATCGTCCTGCTGAGGACGAAGAGTTCATGAACCCGCGCCAGCGGGAGTATTTCCGGCAGAAACTTCTGACCTGGCGGGCAGAGCTTTTGCACGAATCTTCGGAAACATTAGCGAACCTGCAAGATGGCGGGCTTCAGGAGCCAGATCTGACCGACCGTGCGTCGGCTGAAACTGATCGGGCGCTTGAGCTGCGTACACGTGACAGGGCGCGCAAGCTTATTTCAAAAATTGATGCTGCTTTGCGTCGAATTGAAGACGGATCTTATGGTTACTGCGAAGAAACCGACGAGCCGATCAGCTTGAAAAGACTTGAAGCTCGTCCGATTGCGACACTGAGCATTGAAGCTCAGGAACGCCACGAACGGATGGAGCGCACACGCCGCGACGACTGATCGCGACGGGTGTAAAAAAGATAGAGGATCAGGCAAAGCCGATCCCGGTCATGCAATGACATGACAGAGTGGGAGATTGCTGGTTAGGGATAGCCAAGATCTAAAGCCCGGCCGTAAAGGTCGGGCTTTTTCCGTTTCCGGGCGATGATAAAATGCAAAAAGACCACCTGAAGGTGGTCTTTGTTTCTTTGCGCTCTGACTGACAGGAACCCAGAAACGGGATCAGTCAGGAATGCGATGCTTGCTTAGAACGGCAGGACAATATCGAGAATCTGGCTGCCATAGCGCGGTTGCTGAACATCCGAGATCGTCCCGCGTCCACCATAGGAAATGCGTGCTTCAGCAATCTTGTCGTAATCCACTTCGTTTGCCGAGCTGATATCCGCAGCACGGATCACACCCGCAATCTGGACTTCACGAACCTCGCTGTTTACCCGGATTTCCTGTCGACCGTGAATCACATAGTTTCCGTTCGGCAATACCTGAATTACAAGGGCTGCGACACGAAGGCTGATCGCCTCTGTTCGGTCGAGTGTGCCATTACCACGGTTTGACGAGTTGCTGTTCATGCCGACCATTGCTGTCGGGTCAATTGCTTCGGGCAATACGCCGGTCAGTTCGGCTTCAAGGCCAAACAGGTTTGGAACGGCCAAGTCCTCGGAATTCGTACGCGACCGCAAGGTGTTGTTCGAAAGATTGGCATTGTCGGACATTTCGACAACGACTGTCAGGATGTCACCGACCTGATTGGCGCGCTGATCCTTGAAGAAAGACCGTGCGCCCGCACGCCAGAGCGAGTTCGGATTGCGTTCCGCGACCTGCGGGGCTGGCATTGGCAAGCTGACCGGACGGTAATTTTCCGACTGGGTCGGGTTGTCGATGGTTGAAAGTCTTGGCGGTTCGCCGACTTCTGAAAGCCGCTTCATTGCATTGCAGCCGGAAAGTAGTGCGGTTGCACCAATCATTCCGCTCACAAGGGCGATACGACGCCATGAAATGTGTCTGTTTTTACCGGGCATAAGTTCCTCCTGGGTTCCTGCAGATATCTTCGCAAGGAACGTGCCAATTATTGGCTATGAATAGGGGAAAAGCTTGCCGGGTTAGATGGAGTTGTCTCAGGTCGGTTTACTGCGACATGGCAGGCAGGGCGCGGACTTCGTTCTCTGCAACCACTTCGACTTGAATTGTCTTGTTACTGGCTTGATTCATAACGCGAATGACGTCGCCTTTTGATCCATTTTCAAGCGCCTTGCCGCGTGCTGTCAGCGACATATTGGCTGTTACAAGCCGGATGGTGACCAGCGATCCGCGACGAACCAAAATCGGGTTGGTAAAATCGCGGAACATCAACGGTTCGTTTGGATTGGTCGGGCGAATAATCTCTTTGCCGATGACGTCGTTAATGTCTCGGATGGCGCCGTTTGGCACCCGTTCACTGCGGAAGTCCCGATATTCGACTTGGTCCGGGCGGATAATGCTGCCGCGCGATACCGGCTCTACCAGAACCGGAATGGTCGAAAGCGGGTAATATTTGCCGCTGATGCGATAGGTACGCTGTTGGGCGGTATGTGCACCTGTTGTGACGCTGGCGACAAAGCGCTGTGTACGTGAATTGATCTCGACCGAGCTCACATCCACAGCTGTTGAAGCATCGGTTGAAAGATGAATTTGAAGGTTTTCACTGGAAAGATCGATGGTAAAGGGGCGCGGTACGCCCTGATCAATCATGGCGATCTGAATGGCGTCGCGGATTTCATCCATCGTGATGACCTGGCTTGCACGTGTCACCAGAACCTGATCCGCTGTCGTGCGCGGGCGCCAATCGACATTGTTGCGTTGGGCAATTCCGTAAAGCCAGCGATAGTCGAGAACCACTTGTTTGCCGGGTTGCGGGGCATGGGCCACAGCAATATCTGCTTGCTGGGGATCAATTCCTGAAAACAGATCCCCAAGCGTTACATACTGCCCATCGACCAGGGTTTCCGGTTTCAGCAAAATGGTCGCTGCCGGCGCACTGTTGCGCGAATTGAACCCTTGCGAAGATTGCGCATGTGCGACCCCGCTAACAAGGCTCATGCCAGATACAGCAGACAGTATCGCGAGCGAGAGGATTATTTTCTTTATCTTCATGCGCCTACTATACCACGGAACGGTATACATCGCGTAAATACAGTTTGCGCAAGTTCGCAGATCATTTGACCGCGACTTGCGCAAAACCAAAGCCTGGATCAGCGTGCGATGTTAACGCAGGTTGCTGACTGCGCTCATCATCTCGTCAGTGGTCGAGATTGATTTGGAATTCATTTCATAGGCACGCTGTGCCTTGATCAGGTTGGTGATTTCCTGAACCACGTTGACGTTCGAGGATTCAAGATATCCCTGCTGAACGGTGCCATAGCCAACCGCACCGGGAGGACCAACGTTGGCCTGGCCAGAAGCTTCTGTTTCAAGGAACAGGTTGTCACCAAGGGCATCAAGGCCCGGCGGGTTGATGAAGGTGGCAAGCTGGATCTGGCCCAGGTTCTGAAGGGCAACCTGACCGTCAATCTCGGCAAAAACTTCACCGTTGGTGTTGATGGTGACGGACGTGGCGTTGTTCGGGACTGTAATACCCGGCTGAACAGCATAACCATCCTTGGTCACGAGTGCGCCATCCGCATCAAGCTTCAACGTACCATCGCGGGTATAGGCTGTTTCACCACTTGGCAGGTCGATCTGAAGATAACCGCGGCCTTGAATAGCGATATCAAGCTCGTTTTCGGTCAGGGTCAATGTGCCTTGGCCCATATAGCGGCCGATTGCTGCGGTTTTGACACCCAGACCAACCTGAACACCCGTCGGAACAATAGTGCCGGTATCAGAGGACGGCGAACCTGCACGGCGCATATCTTGATACAGCAAATCCTGAAACTCTGCACGCTGGCGCTTATAGCCAGTCGTCGTCATGTTGGCGATGTTGTGCGACGTGACGTCCACGTTAGTGGACTGGGCTTGCATGCCCAACGCGCCGATGTCAAGTGACCGCATCTGTCTTCTCCTTCGATTGCGCAATCAATTGCGCTTGAATTCTTACTCGCTATGGGGCGGCAGCCAATCAGGCGCGGACATCCCCAAGTTTGCTGATCATGTTACGCATGCGCTCGTTTTCGCTTTCAAGCGACCGTGTAACGGATTGATAAGTACGAAGAACATCAATCATCTGCGTCATTGCGCCGATCGGGTTGACGTTGGATTTTTCAAGTGCGCCCTGCACAATGCCCGGATTTTCAACGACCTCGACATCGGCTTCAACTTCGTCGCCGTCATCGTCCTGTTCCATCGGTGCGCGATAAAGCGTATCGCCGGTAACAATCATTTCCTGGACGTTGTCGACCGTGATGACCTGGATCTTGCCGACTTCACCGATGTCGGTTGCAACGGTGCCGTCACCCTTGATTTCGATCTGACCATCAGCTTCGTTAAAGAACATCGGTTGACCGGCGTCGCTGAGGATCGGATAGCCATCACTGGTGATCAGCTGTCCGCCCGGATCGAGTGTGAAGTTGCCGTTCCGCGTGTATTGTGTGCCGGTCGGGGTCTCGACCGCAAAGAACATGTCTGGTTGGCTAAGCGCTACATCCAGTGGACGGTTGGTGTGTTCAATATTGCCAACTGTCGTGTTGCGATACTGGGAAATATCCTGAACCAGGGAAATCTGACGTTCGCCACGGAAAGGCGCATCACCGTTCTTGGCAACCCAATCGGTGAACATCATGCGATGTTCTTTGTAGCCAGTCGTGTTCATGTTGGCCATGTTCTGCGACAGGGTGTCCATCATGCTGCGAAGCGTCTTCTGACGGGACAGCGCGATATATGATACGTTTTCCATAGTCGATTTCCCTTTTGGGGCTGTAACTTCCCCAGCAGAAATGCGAACGGCGTGCCAATTAAGTTATCGTATTGAAAATGAATGATAAAAATTGAATTCGGCATTTGTTGCCGGGCTAGAATGGGGTGATTTTTCGTCGGTGCTTGTTTTGTGAAGCCAGTCGGTGGAAAAAGTTTCCCGGGTTCAAAGTGGGTGGTCTGACTTGAAGCGCGGGTAGAGTGTTCGAAGCGGCAATTTATTCCGCTCAGGCACCTGCAGGACTTTTATGACAACGCGCGCGATATCAAATATCAGAGATATCAAAAGTTAATCGGGCTCGAGATCGGTTAGAAGCTTCAAGCGCAACGGATTTTTAACATGATAGCGTTATGACTTTTAATCCGGCACAGTGTTTGCTGAATATACCGATATGCTATGACGACAGAACCTCAAGCGCGGGACATTGCGAAGAGATGGGCGACGAAGTCGACGAAATAGAAATGGAATCTGGTGGCGGTGGCCGCAGCAAAAAGATGCTGGTCGTTGTCATTTTGCTGGTGTTGCTTTTGCTGGGCGGCGCCGCTGCTGCTTACTTCACGGGGCTGTTGCAGCCGGTGATTGACATGCTGACCGGTGGCGATAGCACGCAAACCGAGGAAGTGATTTCAGAAGACTCAATCGAAGAAGCGCCAGGCGTTCCGGAAAATGTCGGTTTTGTCGATCTGCCTGAAATTCTGGTTAACCTGAATACAGGTGGCGGCAAGCAAAGCTATTTGAAAATTCGCGTAAGCTTGGAAGTCAATGACCAGGCCATGTTGCCACAGGTCGAACAGATGATGCCGCGCATTGTTGACAACTTCCAGGTTTACCTTCGGGAATTGCGCCCCGAAGATTTGTCCGGCTCCGAAGGCATGTTCCGACTGCGTGAAGAATTGTTGATCCGCGTCAGTGCCGCCGCGAAACCGGCCAAAATTAACGACGTTCTGTTTAAGGAAATGCTGGTACAATAAGCTTGTAGCAGTGCGAATGCCAAACTCAGGAAGCAATCGCAAATGGCTGATGAAGACGATGATGATGCTCTCGCCGCTGAATGGGAAGCCATGGCGGGAGACGGGGATGGTGGAGACGATGGCGGCGAGGATATGGCCGCCGAGTGGGAATCCATGCTCGGTGATGATGACGGTGACGATGGCGGCGGTGATGATATGGCCGACGCCATGGGCGGCGGCACATCTGCACGCGTCCTGAATCAGGACGAAATCGACAGTCTTCTTGGCTTTGACGACGGATCGGGTGCGGGCGACCAGTCCGGTATTCAGGCCATCATCAACTCGTCAATGGTGGCCTATGAACGACTTCCGATGTTGGAAGTTGTGTTTGACCGCCTTGTTCGAATGATGTCGACCTCACTGCGTAACTTTACGTCTGATAACGTTGAAGTGTCGCTCGATAACATCCTGTCGCTCCGTTTTGGTGATTATCTCAACTCTATCCCGCTGCCTGCCATGCTTGGTGTGTTCAAGGCTGAGGAATGGGATAACTACGGTCTGCTGACGGTTGACTCGGCACTGATTTACTCGATCGTGGACGTTTTGCTTGGTGGTCGTCGTGGCACGGCTGCCATGCGTATTGAAGGCCGTCCTTACACCACGATTGAACGTAACCTTGTTGAGCGCATGATCCACGTGGTTCTGGGTGATCTGTCTGCGGCGTTTGATCCGCTGAGCCCGGTAACCTTCCGGTTCGAGCGTCTTGAAACCAACCCGCGTTTTGCGACGATTGCCCGACATGCGAACGCTGCCATCGTGGCCAAGCTTCGTATCGATATGGAAGACCGCGGTGGTCGGCTTGAACTTCTGATCCCGTATGCGACACTCGAACCCGTTCGTGAACTTCTGCTTCAGATGTTCATGGGTGAGAAGTTTGGTCGTGACTCCATTTGGGAAAACCACCTCGCAAATGAACTGTGGCAGACCCATGTTAACCTGTTAGCAGTGCTTGACGAACAGGTGATGGCACTTGGCGATGTGATCAATCTTGAAGTTGGTAACCGTCTGGTCCTTAATACCGGCCCAACGTCACCTGTCGAAGTTCGCTGCGGTGACGTTCCGCTATTTAAGGGGTTGATGGGGCGCAAGGGTGACAGGATCGCAATTCAGGTTCGAGATCGCGCGCGCATTAACGAGGAAGAGAAGTAATGGACTTCGCGTTCTATCTGGATCTGGTGATGATCGTGCTGCTGGCAGCAACGATCGTCTATGCGATTATCCTGAACCGCAAGCTTGCGGCGTTTCGTCGCAGTCGCGAAGACATGCAGAATTTCCTGACCGCATTTAATGCTGCCAACGAACGCGCGGAAACCTCGATCACAGCGCTGAAGGAAATGGCCGAACAATCGGGCGAGAAGCTTCGCGAAGACATCGAGAAAGCCGGTGCGCTGAACGAAGATCTGACCTTTATGGTCGACCGCGGTGAAAGCATCGCCAACCGTCTTGAGAAGGCCGCAAGTGACGTCAATGCCGGGCGTCGTACATCTGGTGCGCCTGTCATCAAATCGGATGATGGTATCGGTGCAAGTGGCGGTGCGGGCAAAAAGACCGGTGCAGCCGGGCTTGGCGGGATGCTTCGCGCTACAAAGGATCGCCCCGATATCATTGATGATCGCGATAGCGTTGGGGTTGAGACCCGCGCCGAAGAACTGGCGGCTCGAATGATGGGCGAGATCGAACGTGGGTCCAAGGGGCCGGCAGATGACCAGTATGATCGTGACTTTGATCGCGATGATGTAACGACTGGCAATGGTTCAAACGGATCGGATTTCTATGATCAGGACGAAGATGCAGGACGTTCTGAAGCAGAACGTGAGTTGCTGGCAGCGCTAAGATCGGTTCGATAAGGGCCCGAGACTGATTGGTCGCGACTGTTGCGGCCTTGAGATTATGAGTTTTCTTTTTATCTAAAGAGTGTGAAGCCATTCTGTTAGAATAAAGAGAAATCAGCGAGAAGGAGCATGGGCACAAAGTGCCGTATTGCTTGGGTGAGTGAATGTCTGGTGTGCGTATTTTGCCGTTGGTCGTTTTGGTCGGCCTGATGGTTTTGTCGATGCGGGTGGTCAACCTGTTTTCGAGTGGATCGGGTGATGCCGAAACCGTTCAGAAAACGGGCGTGAGCATGGTGCAAATGGCGCAAGCACAGGCACCGGCGACCGAACCCGCCGCTGAAGAAGCTGCGACCCCTGAAAATGGTGATCCGGGGCTGGATGATCCGGCTGGTATGACCATGGAAGGGGATGTTTCCGATGTGCCGCCAACGCTTGGCGGTGATCCCACCCTGTTTACCCAGGAAGAGATTGATCTGCTTCAGAACCTTTCGGTGCGCCGTGGGGAGCTTGACCGCAAGGAGCAGCGCCTTGATGAGCGCGAGAGCCTGATTGCGGCGGCAGAAGCACGTATCGATGCCAAGATCGAAGAAATGAAATCCTTGAAATCAGCCATCGAAGGATTGGTTGAAACCAAGGAAGTGCAAGAAGATGACCGCATCAAGAAGCTGATCAGTGTCTATGAGAAGATGAAGCCAAAGGATGCTGCGCGGATCTGGAACGATCTGGACATGGACATTTTGCTGCAGGTTGCCTTGGGCATGCGCGAGGCAAATACTGCCGCCGTCCTGTCACAAATGACCCCGGATCGTGCCCGCGCACTGACGGCTGAACTGGCCTATAAACAAGACATCAACATGCTGCCATTGCAATAGGCGGCAAAATGACGAAGAATTGCCAGTGTGATTGTCGTTTCATCAGTGATCAAACTGGCAATTTTACAAGAAGAGCCAATGTGATGGCAGAATTTGATAATGGGTTAAAAGCCTTGATTAACCATTATTAAATATGTACATCACGATTATGTAGGGGCCTTGTCACATCGTATAGGGTACAGTGACAAGGGTGGGAGATCCGATAGCTGATGGAGTTGTGAATGGCCGTCGATCCGAATATGCCGATCCTGATTGTGGATGATTACAAAACAATGTTGCGTATCATCCGTAACCTTCTGCGGCAGCTCAACTTTACGAATATCGAAGAAGCGACCGATGGCAGCATGGCGCTTCGCAAGTTGCGTGAAGCTCCGTTCAGTCTGGTGATTTCGGACTGGAACATGGAGCCGATGACTGGCCTTCAGCTTCTGAAGGAAGTCCGCGCCGATGCCAAGTTGAAGGATATGCCCTTCATCATGATTACTGCTGAAGCCAAGACCGAAAACGTCGTCATGGCGAAAAAAGCAGGCGTATCCAATTACATCGTCAAACCGTTCAACGCTGAAACGTTGAAGGGTAAAATGAAGACGGTTATTGGTGATTTCTGATCAGGAGCGCGGGGCATCAGTCCCGCGATACCGCTATGTCCAAAGCGTCCAAGGACGAACTTCGGCAGCTGTTGAACGATCTTCGCAAGCGACTTGAAGGCGATGATCTGAAGGTTGAACAGCTGTCTGCGCTGATGGATCAGCTTTCACGCTTTGTGGGTGAAAAGCCGACCGAAGACCAGCAGCGCCTGTTTGGCGAACTTGACGAACTTTCTGGCATCATTCGCAAGATGAAGTCGGAGATTGCGTCTCTCCGTCCGGACGATATCAAGGCTGAATATATTCCAAACGCCACCGACGAGCTCGATGCGATTGTGGATGCAACGGCCGGGGCAACGCACGAAATTCTCGATGCGATGGATGCGCTTGAGGAATTTGCGGGGACTTTGCCGCCAGATCAGGCCGAGATTATTACCAACGCCACCATGCGCGTCTATGAAGCCTGTAATTTCCAGGACATCACTGGACAGCGTACGACCAAGGTTATCAAGGCGCTCAAATCGATTGAAGAGCGTGTTGAAGGTCTGGTCACCGCATTCGGAGAAGAGATCGCCAAATATGCCGCCGCCAATCCGCGAAAGAAAAAAGAGGCGGAAGGCGACGAAGCCCTTTTGAACGGTCCGCAGCTTGAAGGTAAAGGCGTCTCGCAGGCTGACATCGACGCGATGTTTAACTAAGTGGCGTTGACATGGCGGAGATAGAGGACGACGGACCGACACCACCATCCCCCCCTGCGAACGGGGCTGTGGCGTTGTTTCTGGCGCTCTATCTTCTGCTTTTGGCTTTCTTTATTCTGCTCAATACCATCTCGACCTTTGAAGAGGTCAAAACCCGCGAAGTTCAGGAAAGCCTTTCCTCCGCCTTTGCGGCTATTCTTCCCCCGACGACAAGTCTGCAAACCGTGACCTCGATCGAAGGTCCGGTTGTGGCTGCTGAAGATACGCAGGAAAAACTTGGACAGCTGTTTGACACAGCGATCAAGGTTGTCCGTGTCGAAGTTATCCAGCCCGGCAAGCTGATGGAAATCATCATGCATGTTGATCAGTTGTTTGATCCCAATTCCATTCTGATCCGCGAACGACAGGCAAACTTCATGGAGCAGCTGGCAGAAGTGCTGGCCGATGAAGAAGGATATGCGTCTTACGACATGGAAATGGTGATGGGCAGCCAGCTTGGCTCCAAGGGGACGATTGAAATCGATAACAATCTGCAGATCGCACGTGCTGGTTCCTTTGCGCGTGAGCTCATTGATGTCGGCGCGCCTCAGGATCATCTCTATGTCGGAATTGATCCGGGGGCTGATCCGTTTATCGCGACATTCCGTTTCTTCTGGAACTTCGGACCGAAAGAACCGCCAGAGCCGATCGAGCAGTCGTCAAATCAACCAGTCCCGGCATCAGGTGCCAATGGTGCGTCAGGTAACGGGAATGGTGCTGCGCCGTCAGCAGGGCAATTTATTCCGCAACGTATGACCATTCCGTTGCCTGCAGCCAACCAGCCAGTGATTAACCAGCCGATCCCGCTCGGCCCGCAAGCCGGGGGAGGTGGTTGATGAGCGACGAGGTAAAGCGCGATAACGATCGCAAAGGGCCGCCGCCTTGGATGCTCAGTCTTGCGGATTTGATTTCGCTGCTGCTGACCTTCTTTGTGATGTTGTTTGCCATGTCCAAGGTCAAGATTGACCGTTGGGACGAGGTCGTTGATGCCCTGTCGCAAAGCATCAAGCCATCGCCGAAGGACGAAAGTGACGAGCCGGTTGCGAACCTCAATATCCCGCGTGTTTATCGCAAACCTGCAATGAACCTTGATTACCTCAGTGCAGTGATCGACGACGCCATCGATGATAACCCGGTTTTGGGCGATGCGCGCATGTCGCGTGATGCAGACAAATTGGTGATTTCGTTGCCCGGTGATATTCTGTTTGTTGCCGGTAGCTCGGACATGACGCCCAAGGCGCAACAGGCCTTGTTCGTGCTGGGCGGGGTGTTGCGAAACATCGGTAATCGAATTGGTGTCCAGGGTCATACAGACCCGCGTCCGTTAAGTGGCCGGGGACAATATGCGTCCAACTGGGAACTGTCACTGGCCCGTGCCGGGGCTGTCGCGAACGAATTAAAGCGATCCGGTTACACAGATTACATAAATATTTACGGATTTGCGGCATCAAGATACGACCAGCTTCCCAAACTATTGGATGAGGAGGCGCGATTTACAATGGCGCGCCGGGTCGACATTGTAATCGAGCCTCATAGCGGAAGCGGGATCGGAGGCACGTAAGTATGGCGAAACTTGCCGTGCGCGTCCTGCTGGCGGTTGCTATTGCGACTACCACGGCAATCATGTTGCCCTACAGCGGTTCGCGTCCAGCAATAGCCCAAGTAGTGGATCCTGTTATTATCCGCTCCGGGCTGCATAACGGCTATGGACGAATTGTTCTGCAATGGAGCAAGCCGGTCAATTACAGCGCTGAAATTATCGGCGACCAGCTTGTTGTGCGTTTTGATGAGCCTTTGGTCGCCTCCTTACGCGGGGTTTTAAACCCGGTTTCCAAATATATCTCTGATGGTTTCTTTGATCCGGACGGGCGGACCGTCGCCTTTGTTTTGAGTGACGATTACGAAGTGCGCGCCTTTAATGTTGGCAGCAATGTCGTGCTTGATATCCTCGACAAACCACAGGCGGCACCTGCGCCAACGCCTGCGCCGCCTGCACCACGTCAAGCATCTGATACCCCGCAGATAACACCAGCCCCGACGACACCGGTTGAAACGGTCGCCAATCCGCAAGATGCTGCTGATGTCAGAACACTTGATGTCCGCGTTGGGCGTCATCCGACATTCTATCGTCTGGTGTTTGATTGGCCAAACCGCACCGATTATGCCCTTGAGGGCGATCAGGGTTCCCAAACCATCGCTTTCAATGCACCGGCACGAATTGATGCGACCGACATATCACGTCGTCTGCCAGAAGGTGTCCGGATTTCACAGGGAAGTTCCAACCCGCTTGACGTTGTTGTCGAAACCACGCCTGCGCGGCAGCTTCGTCATTTCCGGTCGGGCAACAAGGTCGTTGTCGATATCATGGGGGCGCAGCGCGCACCCGCGACGACGACTGCAAATCGTGGTTCTACGTCTCCGCAGACAGGATCAACATCAAACACGACGCCCCCGGCAAGCTCGGCACCGGCCGCACCCGAAGCACCGTCTGCTCCACCTGCGGGCCAAGCCGCAGATGCGTCGTCGGTCGAGCCTGTGAGCCCAGCAGTCGACGAAAACCTGGACCCCAATTCGCCAGAAGCGTTGGCGCAGGTTGCCAATGTGCAAGCCGCTGAAAACGGCGGAGGTGGTAATGGTGGCGCGCCCGTCATACGCGAAAGCATCGGTGACTTGCCTGTTACGGTTCAGCAAACCACAACAGAACTTACATTGGGCTTCCCGTTCGGTCAGGCCGGTGGCGCTGCTGTTTGGTCACGTGCAGGGTTCCTGTGGTTGGCCTTTGACGTTCGCGCCGCACTTGATCTTGATACAGTTCGCCAGGAAGCAGCCCAGATCATCGGTGTGATAGAACAAATCGACAGTCCTTACGCGACCATCGTTCGTATGACCATTCCTGAAGGTGTTGGTCTCTACACGACGCGAACCGGTGCCGGTGACTGGAATGTCACGATGCAGCAGGGGCGCTTGCAGCCAGTTGAAAAGCTTGGGCCATCGATTGAGCTTGATGAACAAACCCGCGCACGCCTGATTGTCCCACTTGAAGATGTTGGACCAATCATCCCGATTGATGATCCCGAGGTTGGTGATACCTTGCGCGTCGTTACCACGACCCAAAGCGGCTATGGCATCGAAGTTGCCCTGCGGTATCCTGAATTTGAAGTCCTGCCATCGGTTCAGGGGGTTGTTGTTGCCCCGATGAACGATAGCGTGCAGGTCGCTGATCGTGATGACGGGCAGGCGGTTATTGTGACGGCGGCAGAAGGTTTGAACATCTCGCCCGAAGGGGCCCGTCTTTTGGCATCGGCAACCGGCGTGCGTGCAAGTACCGGCGATGGCCGTGAAGGTCTGATTTTCGAGCTTGATGACTGGCGTCGTGGTGGACTTGATAATTTCAGCCGCACCATTCGTAAATTGCGCGGCGAGATTGCCGAAAGTGGTGATGAGCACCGCAACAAGGCACGTCTTGAACTGGCGCAATATTACCTTGCCAACGGTCTGGGACCAGAGGCCGATGCGGTTGTTTCCGCGATGGAAGGTGACGATCCGCTGATTGCCCAGAAACTTCAGTTCCGTGCTCTTAAGGCTGCGGTGAAGTTCCTAGATCGTGAATATGCCGAGGCCGAACGCCTTCTTGACGATGAACGCTTGCAAGCCATTCCGGAAATGCGCCTGTGGCGGGCCGTGACACTGGCTGCACGCGGGCGGCCGAATGAAGGTGCGCGTGATCTTCTTGAAAGCGTTCATATCCTTGATTACTACCCGCCCGAACTTCTTAGCCGCCTTGGTCCGCTTGCAACCGAACAGGCGTTGATCGTTGGCAACCCGGAAGCTGGAATGGATCTTATTGAAAAGATGCTGGTCACACCGGGCTTGAGTGAATCCAAGATCATGGATGTCCAGTATCTCAAGGGTATTTTTGAGGAAGAAGCAGGCGAGCTGGAACAAGCCGTTGCGACCTGGGACCAGGTCGCCGAAGGTGAAAACCGCAAAGCACGTGCGCACGCGATCTTTGACCGGACAGAACTTCTGATGCGGTTGGAACGGCTGACGATCGAGGATGCGATTGAACAGCTACAGCAACTTCGCTTTGCCTGGCGTGGTGATGCATTTGAAATGGCGCTGCTCAAGCGGATTGGCGAGCTTCAGATCGAAAACAAGGATTTCCGTGACGGGCTCAATACCTTGCGTCAGGCGGCCATCTTCTTCCCGAACCGTCCGGTGGCGACAGAGGCCACGGACATGATGCATACGACCTTCGAGAACCTGTATCTTGGCGACGAGATCAACAACATCTCGGCGATCAAGGCGATTGCGCTGTATGACGAATTCCGCGAGCTGACCCCGGCCGGCGAAAAGGGCGACGAGCTTATCCGAAAGCTTGCCGACAGGATGGTTGATGTCGAACTGTTTGAGCGTGCCGAGCAGCTTTTGGAACACCAGGTCGACTTCCGCCTTGCTGGTGTAGAGAAGGCCCGTGTGGGCGCGCGTTTGGCACTGGTTTACCTGCTTGATAGCAAGCCCGAAGAAACCATTCGCGTTATCGATGAAACCGAAGAGCCGGGTATCTCCGACGAATTGGCAACCCAGCGTCGTCATTTACGCGCGCGTGCCTTGCTTGATACCGACCGCGGGGTAGAAGCGATTGCATCGCTTGAAGGTGATCTGTCGCGTAATGCGGAGCTGCTACGTGTCGATCATTACCGTGAAACGCGTGACTATATGTCCGCAGCTGAAACCTTCCAGCGTCTGGTCGGTGAAAATCCGGTTGATGAAACGGGAACCGTTTCCGATGAACGGGGGCACTACCTGTTGAATTGGGCCGTAAATCTGGCCATGGCAGGACAGGAACGCACGCTTAATATGCTTAAGCGCCGCTATGGCGATGCGATGGCACAAGGCCCTTATGCCCAAGCATTTAGCCTGATCACGTCGTCCCCGACCCAAGGGTTGATCGATTATCGCACGCTGGCCGACAAGGTCGACGAGGTAGAAGACTTCCAAGGTTTCCTCGCAACCTATCGTGATCAGTTGGAAAAATCGCAGCTTAGTGCTATAAATTAACCTTCGATAAATGTATCGTGGCACTGATTTCGCGTAAATGCGGGCTTAGTGCCCGATATCTGTTGGTTTTTTTACAGGGTAAAGAGTGTAGTGCTGTGATGGATCGTGCACTTAAAATGGTCTATTACGATGAGGCGAATGTCGAGAAAGACATTTTTGCCCAGCTTTCGCTTGCCCAAAAGCATTTCTTGGGCGACGGGATGCCGCGTGATGAATCCGCGACCCGCCGCATTCTTGACCAGATTCACCGCCAAAGCCGCGCATTTGCAGCTGTTTGCTATGGCTATATGCGTTCCAAGGGACTCGGCGTTGGCGAGGATCTTGGCGAAGGTCAGCAATGGTACCGTGAAGCCGCTTATTGGTTCCACGAAGAAGCCTCTGCCGGTGGATCAATCTCGGCCAATAATCTTGGCTATCTTTATGCCAAGGGCCTTGGCGTTCAGGAAAATGCCGAAACAGCAGCGCATTGGTTTGAAGAGGCGATTGAATATGGCTCGGTCGCAGCCCTTTATAACCTTGGTGTTTGCTATCTGAATGGCTGGGGCGTCGCCCAGGATGACGAGAAGGCAATTGAATATTTCGAACGCGCGAGCGAGTTGAACGACCCGTCTGCTGCCAGTGTTCTTGCCTATTTGTATCTTGAAGGGCGCGGTGTCCGTCGTGATCCATCGAAATCATTTGAATACAACATGCGCGCAGCCCGTGCTGGCAGTGTCGAAGCCGCATCTGCCCTTGGCTACGCACTTGGTGTTGGTCTGGGTGCTGAACGCAATATCGCCGAAAGCATCAGCTGGTTCGAACTGGCTGCAAGCGAAGGGGACGCCTATGCGCAGGCCAACCTTGCAATGTATTTCTGTCATTCATCAGAATTAAAGCTGTTTAACCGCGGCTGGACGATGTTGACTCATGCCTGTGATCAGGGGGATGTATCTGCGAAATATCAGATGACCCAGATCCTGATTTTCGGTGTCCCTCATCGCGAACCCGATTACCCAAGTGCACTTGATCTGGCGATGGACTTGGCTGAGCTGGGTCATCCCGGTGGCTATCACCTGATCGGGGTGATGTATGAGCATGGTCTGGGTGTGCCTGTTGATATGGTCCGTGCAGCGACCTGGTACGAACGTGCAGCGCGCAAAGGATCGGCAAATGGTCAGGCGGCCCTTGGTCGCCTCTATGCGATTGGCAGTGGCGTCGATCAGGACAATGTTCTGGCATATTACTGGCTACGGATGTCAGCCCCGACCGAGGGCAGTCAGGCGCAGCGCGAAATGGGAGCGATCCATGCCCGTATGAGCGATCGTGAACGTCAAGCCGCTGACAAATTTGTTGCCGAGCATCCCGGTCCGCGTCGCGGAAGCTTTGGCCTCAAGCCGCTTGAACAGGACGTTTTCAAAACCGGTCGCCGCAAAGGCTGAAGATCGGAAAAGCCGGGCTCAAAGCCCGCCTTTAGTGAACAAACAAAAAGCCGCCAGCATCAGCTTGGCGGCTTTTTTGATTTGGATGTCTCGGATGAAGTCGCTAATTCCCGAAACTTTCGACAAGTGACCCGGCAATCAGGTACCAGCCATCGACCATTACAAAGAAGATCAGCTTGAATGGCAGGGAAATGATCACCGGCGGCAGCATCATCATACCCATCGACATCAGGATACTGGCTACCACCATGTCGATGATCAGGAACGGGATAAACAGCAAGAAGCCAATTTCAAACGCACGACGCAATTCGCTGATCATAAAGGCTGGGATCAGGGAGCGCAGCGGAATGGTTTCAGGCGTTGTAACTTCAACACCGGCCAGATTGACAAACAGCTGAAGATCACGTTCGCGAACCTGCGTCATCATGAAATCATGAACCGGGCGAACGGATCGTTCGAACCCTTCAAACTCGTCAATATTGCCGTTGATCATCGGCTGCAGGCCTTCGTCCCAGACGCGTTCCAAGGTCGGCATCATGATGAAGAGCGTCAGGAACATCGCAAGGCTTATCAGAACCTGGTTTGGTGGCGACTGCTGAATACCAAGGGCCGTCCGCAAAAGGCTCAAAACCACAATGATACGGGTAAAGGACGTCACCATCATCAGGATGGCAGGTGCGATGCTCAGAACCGTGATCAGACCGATCAACTGAATCAAACGGCCAGATGACGTCACACCGGGCCCGTCGCCCAAATCAAAATTGAATGTCTGCGCCTGAACCGTGTCACCGCCAGCCAGGATCGCGATCAACGGGATCAGTGACCAAATCGCACACAGCGTTAGCCAGCGCGGTGCGCGCCAGCCGGTCTTGGCCGGCTTGGTCATGTCAGTGCCGGGCATCGAGGTGTTCTGATCGCTCATGCAGGCGACTTCCTGTCATTCGTCTCCACGGCGTCATCCGCGGTGTTTGTTATATCTGCGTTGGGGGCCGCGTCCTCAAGCCCGTTCAGATCATCGGTGTTGATCAAATCGGTAAAGTGGGTGCCAATATTGCGCTCAATGACCGTATCACCGGTCGGGCCCAACATCACCAGATGTTCGGTATCATCACGCTTAAGCAGGACAAGACGGCGTTTGGTATCAACGGGAATGACTTCAACCACCGAAAGACGGCGTTTTACGCCCCGTCGGTTGATGTTGCGCGCACCCGGGACAAAGCGGCGTGCCAGCAGGGCAAACACACCAATGATCCCCAACACAAACAAAAGGGCGGCAACAAACCGGAAATAGGCGCTTAGTTCCATCAGGTAGCTTTCCCCGTGAACAACCTGTTTGGATCACCCGGTTCCTGTGCCATCTGGCGCGGCGACCGGCGATCTTTCAATTCTGTTTAACGCGCCACAGGCATGCAGGCAAGCTGTGACACGTCCAAGGATAACGCCCGGCACGTTTGAAATCAGCCAGTTAAGCCCAATTCCACCGGCGCAGGTTACTTCGTGCGTGCCGCCTGCGCATAGGCGTTGGTCGCCTGTGCGGTGTTGCTGATCCCGCGCAACTGGCGCTGGATATCGGCATATTCTTTTTGCATGTGGCTTTCAAACTGACCCAATTCATCGGTCAGAGCCGCCAGAAGCGGGGCGACTTCCTGACGCTGGGCCGGTCCCATGGAGCGCGCCTGATCACACAGATCAGCAATACGGCTTTCAAGGGCGGAAAGTTCCACCACCTTGCCATCTTCAAGATACCGCTGGCTGGTCCGGATCAGGGACAGGACGCGTTTGAGATCCTTTTTGAACTGATCGGGCATGAATTGTTCAGGGCTCATGATTGGCCTTCCCCGTTTCGATCATTTGATGTTGCCGCCGTGACCTGATCGGTTGGATCGGAATGGCTGCGTGACGGACCGCCGTAAATCCGGTTGATCCGATATATATAGTTCAAAATTTCGGCGACGGCGGCAAAAGCTTCCAGCGGAATTTCGCTTTCGACATCCACTGCCATCAGAATTTCTGTCAGATCACTGTCTTTGCGGACCTTGATCCCGTTGGCAAAGGCAACTTGCAAAATCTGTTCCGCAACGCTGCCTTCACCCTTTGCACTCAATGTCGGGGCATTGTCCCGCCCATGCTGATACCGAAGTGCGACCGCCTTTTGGTCGTGCGTACCGGGCGCTGCAAGATTTTCCGTCTTGCTGGCCGGGGTATCGGTAATGTCATAGGTGGGCTTTTTCCCGCTCATCGGGTCCTTCAATTCAGGACATTTTGCCGTGTTTCTTGCCGTGCTGCGTTGGGCTTTTGCCCAAACAGCGTCGACCATAGAACAAAGATGGTCAACAAATCGTTGTTAACGCGCCATGTCCGGATCAAAGCCGATAATTCATAAAACAGGATTGAGAGCAGATCGGGTCATGATCCTGGCTACCTGCCTAGATGATGACGGTGCCTGAATTCAGGCAGAAGGGACGGGCCGTGTGATATCAGCATCGGCTGATCTGGCCCGGTGGGTTTACTTTTCGCCGGCGTCTGCGTCTGCGTCAGCGTCGGTTTCTTCTTTGTTGGTGTCCTTGGCCGGGCTGCCAACACCCCCCAGATGGCGAATGATGTCTTCGCTGACTGCCGCAGAACGGTTTTCGTCCTGAATGCGGTCATAGAGTTCGCGTCGAAGAACCTGAACATCTTCGGGGAAGGTGAAGCCAAGCTTTACGGTCTTGCCACGGACCTCAACGACGGTGACTTCAATATTGTCGTCAATGACAACGGAGTCGCCGACTTTTCGTGTGAGATAGAGCATGCAGTGTCCCGGTTTCGATAGATGACAAAACTTAATTTGCCAGACCGGCTCAATATGCCCGCTTTCAAACGCGGGGTCTAGTACCCGCAGTAATGCAAATGAAATGTGGGCAAATTCAAAGTGCTTTTCGGTTTTGGCACGGCACATGCATTTCATTTGGCAGGATCAATCGAGGCGGCAAATTCAGCCTAAACGATGATCCCGGTCCCAACGGGGCGTGACGTTAACTTCGGCTTTACCCGCGCCATCAATACTCGGCAGGGCGAGACAAGGAGCAGGAAATGGATATCGGCAAACTTGGCATGTTCGCCAACATGAAAGAAAAGATGGATTGGCTCAATCAGCGCCAGGAAGTCATTGCGCAGAATATCGCCAACTCCGATACGCCGAACTATCGCGCCAACGATCTTAAAGAATTCGACCCAAAGACCATCGGCCGCGACCGCCAGTTCATCCTTGCGATGCAGGCGACCACGCCGGGCCATAGTCAGGGTCTGAACAAACCGCAGAACTTCAAGGACGAAGAAGTGCGCAAGAACTACGAAGTCGCACCGGGCAAAAACGCTGTCATCCTTGAAGAACAGATGGTCAAAATGAACGAGAACCAGGTCGATTATCAGACCATGACCCGTTTGTACGCCAAGCAGAAATCAATGTTCATCTCGGCCCTTGGCCGCGTGTAACCCGTAAGTAGAGAGTTAGAAAAATGGAACTTTACAAGGCTTTCAAAATCTCTGCTGCTGGTATGCGTGCTCAGGGTACCCGTCTTCGCATTGCTGCAGAAAACGTTGCCAACGCGGACAGCTTGCCGACCGCACCGAACCAGGACCCGTATCGCCGTAAGCTCCTGACCTTCAAGAATGTCATGGACCGTGAAGTCGGTGTTGAGATGGTCAAGGTCAATAAGGTGATGCCGGATCGCTCCGATTTTGGTATGAGATACGAACCAAGCCATCCGGCCGCCAACGATCAGGGCTATGTTCAGACCCCGAATGTTGAAACGCTGGTCGAAATGATGGATATGCGCGAAGCACAGCGTTCCTATGAGGCCAACCTCAATGTGATCCAGTCATCGCGCAGCATGTTGCTTAAGACCCTTGATATCCTGCAGTAAGCACTCGATATCTTGGGGACGGACGACGTTTAAGGATTAAGACCGATGGTTGCCAGCTTCAACGATGCCATTTCTGCCTACCGCAACGCGGCTGCGGGCAAGACAAATACCGTTACGGAAACCGTGACTGGTACGGGCACGGCTGTGAACCCGGGGGAAAGTTTTGCCGACATGGTCAAGGGTGTCGCGCATGACGCCCGTGACACCATGGTGCACAGCGAACAGATGACCCAGCGTGCTGTGACCGGTGATGCGGAACTGCATGAAGTCGTAACCGCTGTTTCGGCCGCTGAAGTTACCCTGCGTACCGTGGTCTCGGTTCGTGACAAGGCGGTTGAAGCCTATCAGAGCATTCTCAACATGCCGGTCTGATCGGTGTGAAGCCCATTTGATGCGCAAGCCGTACGATCATCGTGCGGCTTTTTGCTTTTAAGTCCTGCCTCAAAGAACCATTTGATAATGCAGGAAATCATGGCGTTCCCCGTGACATATCCTGTATGAAGGACAAGGGCGGATAATGATCGCCCATGTGACGAGATCGCGACACAGGAAGACCCGATGGATCAAGCTGAAATCATGGACGTGGCCTATGACGCGGTGTGGACACTGCTCAAAGTAACCACGCCGTTGATGTTGATTGCGCTTGGTGTCGGTCTGATCATCGCATTGTTTCAGGCACTCACCCAGATTCAAGAAATGACCCTGACCTTCGTGCCAAAGATCCTGGTGATCTTTATCGCCCTTCTGGTGCTGTTGCCGTGGATGATGACCGAGATGATCGAATTCATGGGCCGAATGGTTGACCATTTCATTGGCTTGCCCAACTAGCGACGAAACCGGGGCGTATTCTTTGCGCATGACGTAAGGCAGTCGAAGACAGCATGGATCTTCAAGAACTACTTACCCTGAATGTTTATGTCGTCCTGATGAGTTTCGCCAGGGTGGGGGCGGCCTTTGCTTTCATGCCGGGCATTGGATCGCGCGCGGTGCCGGCCCGTGCGCGTCTGTTATTTGCCTTTTGGGTGGCGATTGTGATTTCACCCTTGGCTGGTCCCTTGTTCCCGCCGCAACCGGCCGATGCGCCGTCCTTGTTGGTTGCGCTCGCTTATGAAATCACGGTCGGGCTGTTCTTTGCGCTGTTTGCGCAGGTGATGATGGCGGGGCTTCAAACTGCCGGGTCAATTATTGCCTATCTGTCTTCGATGGCGAACGCCTTTACCGCCGATCCGCTTTCGGGCGCGCAAAGTGCGGTCACGGGTAACTTCCTGCTGCAAGTTGGCTTGGTTTTGATGTTTGCCACCGGGATGGATCATTTGATGATCCAGGCCATTTTTGAGAGCTACACGCTGTTTCCGCCCGGCGGAGTCTTGCCCGTCGGTGATATGAGTGAGTTTTTTGCCAATGCGATCAATGACAGCTTCACCATCGCGGCCCAAATGTCGGCACCGTTCCTGATTGTGGCGTTATGCCTGCAGATTGCCTTGGGTTTGCTCAATAAGCTGATGCCGCAATTGCCGGTATTCTTTGTCGCCATGCCGGTTCAAATCGGTCTGGCTCTGGTATTGTTGACCTTGGCCCTGCCATCCATGATGATGGTCTATCTTGCATATTTCGAGAACGGGCTTGAGGCGTTTCTCAATCCGTAGGGCGGTTTCGGGCATAGGCGTGCCCCGGATCGCCAAACATGGGTTTGCCAATGGCAGAAGAAGACGACAGCCAAAAGACAGAAGACCCCACAAGTAAAAAGCTTGAGGACGCGCGAAAGAAAGGTCAGGTACCGGTTTCCAAGGAAGTCGGTAACTTCATGATCCTGTTCGGCGGTGGTCTTGTCATGACCATGATGGGGCCTGTCATGGCCGAAGGCGTACGCGATCTGTCCCTGGCTTTCATCGAATATCCCCATCGCATTGATGTCAGTCTGGCGGGCATGTCGGACCTGTTTGAAAACATCATTCTGGGCATGCTTTGGGTGTTGGGCATTCCGTTTGTGTTGCTGGTGTTTTTCGCCGCGGCTGGCCATCTGGTTCAAAACGGGATTGTGGTGGCAATTGATCGCATTGAACCAAAGCCTGAAAAGCTCAATCCGTTAAAGGGCCTCAAGAACCTCTTTTCGATGAAAAGCATGGTCGAGTTCATCAAGAACGTCTCCAAGATCATTCTGGTTGGCGTGGTTCTGTCTTTGGTGATCATCCCTGAACTGGTCGATATCGAGCTGTATCCACAGCTTTCCCTTGGTCTGACGCTTGAGCGTTTGTACGACATGATCGTGATTTTGCTGATCGCGACCATCTCCTTGACGGCGGTGATTGCCGGGCTCGACTTTGCCTATCAGCGCTATGAATTCAACAAGCAGATGAAAATGTCCAAGCAGGAGATCAAGGACGAATACAAGCAGACCGAGGGTAGCCCGGAAATCAAGGCCAAGGTCCGTCAGATCAGGATGGAACGCGCCCAGCAGCGCATGATGTCAAACGTTCCCAAGGCCGACGTTGTCATCACCAACCCGACGCACTTTGCGGTTGCCTTGCAATATGATGTCGGAGCCATGGCAGCCCCGGTTTGTGTTGCCAAAGGCCAGGACAATATCGCGCTTAAAATTCGTGAAGTCGCCGAAGAACATAATATCACGATCATGGAAAACCCGCCGGTTGCCCGTGCGCTGTTTGCCACGGTCGAGGTCGATCAGGAAATCCCGCCAGAACATTATAAGGCCGTCGCCGAGATCATCTCCTTCGTCTTCCGTCAAAAAGGCAAGAAGCTCGGCTGATTGCTCTATGTCCCGTTTGGTGGCCTATTTCAGAATTGTCTGAAATCTGGCGTCATATGTGCAATCAAACTTGCCGGTAGCCAGTCGGGCGATAAGCAGCTAAAAGTATAGACTATTTTGATAAGTTATTGTCGTTAAAGGCGGTCGCGTGCTGTTTCGGGGGCTCATCCTTGCTGTAAGTGTCGCATTTCTTGTGTTTGTCTTTGTCCTGATGGATGTTCTGGCAAAGGCAGGCCTTGATGCGCGTCTGATGTGGATCATCGGTGCCATGGTCACCGGTGTGGCGATCATTGCCGTTGCTGCATTGTCGCTTTCAGCACGTTGGCGCAATGGCGGACATGACGAACTGGCCCCACTGGTTGCGGGCCTTGCCAAATCCGACATCGGCGTTGCCCTGATCGATGCCTATGGCCGTACGATCTATGCCAATCCGGCCTTTCCCCAGAAACTCGGTATCGAACCGGGATCGGATATGCTGTCTGCGCTTGAAGCGCGCCTATCCTTCCTTGGTATTGGCAGTGACGAACTGGCAGAACTCCGCACGCGCGCCATGCGCGGCGAAGGCGGGCAGATGTTTGTCGATCTGTCGCGCTCAGAAAAGTTCGAAGCCACTAATGATGCCGCAAACGAAGATGCAAGCGACGAAAACGCATCTGATGCCGACGCTGATGATGCCTCTACCAAGTCGGACGCCCCGGAACAGGATGCATCTTCGAACACCAGAGCAGCACTTCGCATTTCCGTAACCGCGGCCAATGCGCGTGCCGGTCAGATGCTTTGGACGGTTGATGGTGTGGATGGCGCGCTTCTGGCCGATGGTGGATCATCGCTTTTGATTGCGCCTGAAGAAAGCCAGCCGACCTTTGCGCTGAGCGCGCCGCAGGCTGCGGAAATGGCATCGAACCTTCCCGTGGCGGCTGCCGCAGGCGGGTTTGAGCATGCTGATCAGATGATTGAACGCCTGCCGGTCGGGGTCTGTGGTCTGGATGAAGAAGGCCGCATTCTTTACCTCAACCGTCGTCTGGCGAGCTGGCTGGGTGGGGAGCCTGAGGACTTCAACAATGGTTCGGTCGAACTGGCCGATCTGATTGTTGGCGATGGCATCAATGGCGAAGTCAAATTCAAGGTTGCCGGTGGCGAGCCGATCCGCTGCTTTGTCACCCATTCGATCAATGCGCCGGGCACCGGTCCTGTGCGCAGTCAGGCCGTAATCTTCCCTGATCCGATGCCGGCCCATGAATGGGAACATGCCCTAGCGGAAACCGAACGTCGGGTTCGCTGGTTCTTTGATGAAAGCCCGCTTTCCATCGTTCTGGCCGATATGTCGGGCACCGTTACCGATGCCAACCGGGCCTTTATCGTTACGGCGGGGCAGAATCACGCAAATGTTGTTGGGCGGTCGATCCTTGAGCTGATCCTGCCCGAAGATCGCGACGAAGTGGCGCGCTATCTGTCCAAGGCAGTCATGGGCATGGGCAAGGGTGGTCAGATCGAAGCCCGCCTTGCAGGTGCGCGCGGCGTGGCAGCGCAGATTTATCTGCAACGTGTGGCGGGCCGTTCGGGCGAAGCCGGTGCGTTGCTTCTGAACTTCCTTGATACGACCGAACAGAAGAACCTTGAGGAACAATTTGCCCAGTCCCAGAAAATGCAAGCTGTTGGTCAGCTTGCCGGTGGGGTGGCGCATGACTTCAATAACCTTCTGACCGCGATGATCGGCTTCTGTGATCTTCTGCTGTCGCGCCATGGACCGGGTGATCCGAGCTTTGCCGATATCATGCAGATCAAACAGAATGCCAATCGTGCTGCCAACCTTGTCCGGCAGCTTTTGGCGTTCTCGCGGCGTCAGACATTGCAGCCAAAAATCATCAACATCACCGATGCGCTGGCCGAGATGTCCAATCTCTTGCGCCGTTTGATTGGTGAGAAGATCGATCTTAAGGTCAGCCATGGCCGTGACATCGGCCTTGTAAAAGTCGATCCGGGCCAGCTTGACCAGGTCATCATTAACCTTGTTGTAAATGCGCGCGATGCCATGGCGGGCGAGGGCGGAACGCTAACGGTTCAGACCAGTTCCGAAATCGTTGATGAACCGACCGCAACCGGCACCGAAGTCATCCCGCCCGGCGATTATATCGGCATCAAGGTCACCGATACCGGCATTGGCATCCCCAAAGATAACCTGACCCGCATTTTCGAGCCCTTCTTCTCGACCAAGCAGCGCGGCGAGGGCACTGGTCTTGGTCTATCCACGGTTTATGGCATCGTCAAACAGACCGGCGGCTTTATCGCGGTGAACAGCGAAGAAGGCAAAGGCACGACCTTTACCATCTATCTGCCGCGCTATGAGGCGTCCGAGGCCGAGCTTGCCGAAACCCAGGCCGTGATCGAGGAAACCCCGTCACGTGATCTGACCGGAACCGGTGCGATCCTTCTGGTCGAAGACGAAGACGCCGTGCGGACCTTCGGGGCACGGGCGCTTCGCAGCAAGGGTTATGACGTGTTGGAGGCTAACAATGGCGACAACGCGCTTGAAGTGCTCAATAACACCGATAAGACAATCGACCTCGTAATCTCGGACGTGGTTATGCCAGGCATTGATGGCCCGACCCTGGTCCGCATGCTGCGCGAGAAGAAGCCGGAACTTAAAGTCATCTTTATCTCGGGCTATGCCGAAGATACCTATCGCGATGAACTTGATGAAGAAAACGGCGTGCATTTCCTGCCAAAGCCGTTCTCGCTCAAGGACCTCGCGACCAAGGTCAAGGAAGTCTTGTAGGGCTGGTTTTAGGCGGGCGTTTTGTCCGTCACTGACTAGCCCGCAAGATAAAAGACCGATCCGCCGTAAAGACCCAACACGGCAACACTTTCCCAGCCGATATTGGCAATGCCGCGCCGTTCCCGGTTAAGCATGCCCAACAGCAATACCCCGCTCATCAGGATGACAAGCGCGATGGTAAAGACGTGCTGATCGCTAAAGGCGGCGTAGATCGATCCATCGCGATAGGCAAAATCGGATGCGGCCAGAAACAGCACATCAAACGCATTGCCACCAATGATGTCGCCAACAGCCAGATTGACCGCCCCGATGCGCACCGCCGCAATGGCGGAAACAAATTCCGGGAAGGATGTCGAGATTGCTGTCAGGAAGGTACCCACAGCTGTTTCACTGATCCCGGTTACGGCAACGATCGCAAGACCAGCCTGCCCAATGACATGCCCGGCAAGAGCGGTCAGCAGGGCAAAGGCAAGAAATTCTGCCCAAAGCCGGACTGTGCTTTCGGGATGGGTATCATCGCCATCATGTTTTGCGTCTTCTTCGGTCAGGTCGGTTTTCTTGGGATGCCACATCGGCTCATCACGGATTTCCGAGAGCAGGTTCAGACCAAAGCCATAAATGATAAACAGCAAAATAGATGCCGGGTGAATGTGCAAAAACATCCATTCCGGCCCGGCATAGGCCAAAAGCGGTATTGAAAGCATGCTAAGCAGCAAGGTGGTTTGCGCAAGGCCGGTGGCACTCGCAGCTGCATGTTCAAGATTGCCCTTGCGATAAAACAGATCGGCAATCGCCAGAAACGTTGTTTGTGCGGCAATCCCGCCGAGTGCGTTGCCAATCGCAAGGTCGGTATGCCCTTGCCATGCGGTGGTGACCGATAAAACACTGCCCGGCAGGCTGGTTGACATGCCAACAAAAAGCGCACCGGCAATGATCTGTCCCATGCCGGTGCGCTCGGCCAGTTTGACAGCAATGCCGGCAAGGCGCGTTCCGGCAAAACCAATGATTAATGTGCAGACCGCAAAGGTCGCGATAATGACGGTAAGTGATTGTTGGCCAAGGTCAAAGGGCATGCGTTGCGTTCCATCATCAATGATGCCAGCAGCCACGCCCAAAGTTCATACCTTCAACAGGGTGCTGCTTCTTATGTAACACCATGGAACGGCGCTTGTTCCCCGCGCGCCCGGACGAGGCCAAGGCGCCTATTGTCAGGCGCCTTGGCTTTTGGATCAGGCCGCAATGTTTTCATCGGTCGGACCGAAGAATTCGTAATGGATGCGGTCGGTTTTGATACCGCGTGCGGCCAATTCATTGACCATGATGCGCAGGAACGGTTTTGGCCCGCACAAATAGAAATCGGCATTATGAAATGGCGTGTTGGCCGAAAGCCATTCAGGCGAAATATAGCCATCCTGATCATGGGTTTGCCCGCAGACATCCTGACTGGTCGGATCGCTATAAAATGTCATGACCGACATCTTGCCGTGCTGTTTGGCGATTTGGCGAACATGCTTGTCCATTGCGTGGGTTTTGCTGTTAAGCGCGCCATGAACATAATAGGTCTCGATATCGGGATAGTGCGCGCCAATGGTTTCGGCCATGCTGACCATTGGCGTCAGGCCAACACCAGCTGAGAGCAACACTACAGGGCGTTCAGGCTCATCAGGCAGGAAAAAGTCGCCAGCCGGTGGTGTCAGCTCAATCACATCACCGATCTGCGCGACTTCATGCAGGAATTGCGATCCGCCTTGGCCGTTTGGTTCGAGTTTGACTGAAATACGGTAGTGATCATTGTTGGGCGCACAGGAAATCGAATAGTTCCGCTTGATCACGCGACCATCTTCAAGCCCAAGCCGCAGCGTCAGATATTGCCCCGGACGATGTGCCACGACCGGCAAGTTATCGACAGGTGACAGCGTGAAGGACGTGATGACGTCGCTTTCGGAATGTTTGGCCGAGATCATGAATTTCCGCCATCCGTTCCACCCGCCCTTGCTGCTTTCAAGGCTTGTGCGAATGTCGGCTTCACGGTTGATCAGGATGTCGGCCAGAAACCAATATGCTTCACCCCAAGCAGCAAGGATTTCTTCGGTGATGTCGGGCGCAAGGACTTCTTCGATTGCGGCAAGAAGGGCGCGGGCAACATATTCATAATGTTCGGGCTGGATGTGATAGCCGATATGTTTATGCGCAATGCGCTCCACGACCGGCACCAGCGCATCAAGCTTGTCGATATTCTGGGCATAGGTAATCAGGGCGGCGGAAAGTGCATGAACCTGTGATCCGTTTTCACCCTGGTTCGAGTGATTGAAAAGTGCACGGATATGATCGTCCTGAAACAGTTTGCCATACATCACTTTGGTGATGTCGCGCCCGCGTGCGGACAGGGCTGAGACGGTTGATTTAACCAGTTCAATGGTATGGGCAGAAAGGGGATCTGACATGACGGTTCTCTTTTCAGGCTGTGATTAAAGACAAGGGTAGCGGTTCGGCGCTTTGGGATAAGTGCCGGTGACGGTCGCGACTGGGGACAAGCTTAGATAGGTGTCGTGCTAACGTGCTTGTGCGGATGATCGCGGATGGTGCTGGCGGAGTGGCAGAGGATCGGCATGCTGATGCCCGTGACAGGGCTCATACATCACGGCGATCAAGCGTGCTGAAATGCGCCGGGCCTTTGTTTGCATGACCATGGCGATCTCAGGCGCGATCATTTCATTTGTCGTGGCGGTCCAGATTTCCAGCCAACGGTCAAACATGGTCGGGGTAATGCGATCGGAATGCAGGTTATGCATGACAAGCGGATTACCCTTATAGTGGCCCGACGCCAGCATCAGGGATGACCAGAAGTCTTCAAGCCGGGCCAGATGTTCGGGCCAATCATCGACAATGTCATTAAAGACCGGGCCCAGTTCGGGATCCTTGCGCACGCGTCCATAGAAAACGGAAAGCAATTCAGTGATGCGGTGTGGGGGCAGTTCATCAGGTGGTTTCATGGGAACCTCTTAATAAGTATTCTAAATGCATATATTGCCGTAAACATGCATTGTAAATACCTATTTTATCGCATTGCGGTATCTTGTGCGATGAAACGGTCTAATAAACTGATATAATGGGAGTTATTCTGCGTTCAGACTGGCCAAAAGATCAAACATGCCACTCTGCCGTTTGATAACATCGGCCAATGTGTACTGATCCAGGCACTTGAAGAACGACTCTTCGGCTTCCTTCAGAATGGAAGCAAGACCGCAAGCAGCAGCCAAGCGGCAACTGCCATGATCATCACGCATGCAGTCAACCAAGGCCGTCTGGCTTTCGAGCTTGCGCACAAGTGTGCCGATACACACCTGATCCGCATTTTTTGCCAAGGCGATCCCGCCGCTGCGCCCGCGGATGGTTTCGATATAGCCTTCATTGGAAAGCCACTGGGTGACCTTCGCCAGATGGTTATATTTCGCATCATGAATGGCGGCGATTTCGCGCGTCGACATCAGGCGCCCATTGGCGGTCGCCAGATGCATCATGACCCTAAGCGCATAATCGGTGAAACGGTTTAACTGCATGAATTCATTCTACAGATCAAAATGCGTATTTGAAATGCAAATATTGTTGGTGTCGAACTGCTGCGTATCAGGAGGCATCGCATGTTATGGATGTTTGGCGTATTCTTGATGGAAGTACAATTATGAGTTGTTTTAATGGCCAAAGCACGATTTGCGCAGTAAGCTCCTTACCAAACGGACTGAAACAAGGTCTGGATGGGACAGAATAATAAGAAAATCCTGTCGTGGGGAATCAAATGGCGCGTGGGTCAAAACCCAAAACCGTCCGCAATTGCGTGACGGTGATCATCATTATTGTGGCTGTTTTTCTATCCATTCGTTTGTTGCCAGCGGCACATGCGAGTGATGAAGTCTGTCTGCGCATAGCGCTGCCCGAAGCCACAAAAAAGTCCTTTGGACCTGAAATCTATCGCGATGTCATGGCCGATGCCGGACTTTGTGTAGACCCGATCCGTATGCCAAATGCCCGTGCTGCACTGGCCCTTCACGATGGCAGTGTGGATGGTGCCTTTGCCATGCTTGACGAATTTGCCCATGAGGCCGGGGTTCCCATTCTGCGTGGCAACGTGCTTGTGGGAAAGCCGGATGGCATGCTGGTTGTACGCGACGGCACGATCACGGACCTGTCCGAATTATCAAATGAAACAATCGGCATCTGGCTTGGGGCAAGCTGGTCAGAGAAACTTTTGCGCGACTACACCAATATTGTGCGCTGTCCGGGCGGGCCTGACATGATGTTGGAGATGCTAAATATCGGTCGGATCGATGCGATGTTGATCAACAGTTTCTCGCTCGAGCTGATCGGTGGTGTGCCTGACGGCTATGTTGCCATTCCGATCATAAAGCTTCCGGTTTATAGCTGGCTTCGGGCCGAGCATGCCGACGTGATGCCGATGTTTGACGCGGGCACAGATCGTTTCATCAAGAAGGTTATGGAATGGCGCAAACGTGCCGCCATGGCCGATAAGTAACAGCCTTGCCTAACATGGTTGCGGTCCCCACGCGCATGAAGTGCGGGTGCAGTGCGACAACCTACCGGGATTTTTCAAGCCAATTCATTATCTTAGTCTGATGGACCAAATTGCTGCACTGTGACTAAGGGTTTTCCGTACGTATAGGGTGCGTACAAGCGCTTGCACTGGCAGTAAAGCTCGACCTATAGTTTTTCCCACAACGGCAAAAATGCCGAACAAAAGACGTAAAGAATATGACCCGACCGCAATTAATGACGGCGGGCACATCAGGAAGGCTAAACGCAATTCTCCGATTTTTGGATCGTGTGGATTGTGACTTGGGGGTGTTAACTATGGCGGTGCGAAAGCCCAAAGGGATCGTGCGATCCTGTATGGTGGCTGTCATTTTATTGGCAGCACTTTTCCTGTCGTTTGAATTACTGCCTTCGGCAAAGGCCGAAGAAGACATTTGCCTTAAGATCGCATTTCCCGAAATGCAGGATCATGACCGCGCGGCGGAGCGATATCGCCGGGCGATGGCCAAGGCCGGATTGTGTGTCAATACGGTCTGGCTGCCCAATAAACGCACCGCAGATTCCTTGCGGCGCGGGGAAATTGACGGCGTCTTTGCCGGTGTTTCAACATTTCGAACCTATGTCGGTATGAACTTGGTCCACGGTCCTGCTGTGGGGGAGTTCAAAGGCGTTCTTGTGACCGCAGATCGAAACATCCGTAAGCTGAGCGACCTTCGTCATCAGGATATTGGTGTGTGGTTGGGGGCTGATTGGGGATTGCGCGAATTGTCGTCCTATGCCGACATCGTGACTGTTCCTGGCGGTGCGGAAATGATGATGCGCATGATGCAGGAAGGCCGTCTTGACGGTGTCCTGATTGATGACAATTCATTGCTGCAAACTGGCGGTGTGCCTGATGGCTATCACGCGATAGAGGTTGAAACGCTGACCAATTACAGCTGGCTTCGCAAGGAGTTTGAAACGCTTCTGCCACAGTTTAATCACGGTACGGACATCTATCGCACAGCGCTTGAAACGCTGCCTGAAACGGAATCCTGATTGCCTGTTTTGTGCTTGGGGTAAATTGAACTTCAATTGCCCCAGCGCCATGTACAAGGATGGGCAAAGCAGGAGCAACCCGAATGGCCGTATTAGGCATGCTGCGTGAAATTGTGATTGGTGGTGCATTGATGTTTTCTGCACCAGTCGCATTCGCAGATGACTGCCTTTTATTTGGCGCAACCGAGGACGTACTGGGCCGTCAGGTCGGCGAAAAATTCACCGAGGTGCTCGCAGCCCAGAATATCTGTGCGAAGATGTCCTATCTTCCTGCTGCGCAATCCGAACGCATGTTTCTAACCGGCCAGATTGATGGCGAGCTGATGCGCGTGATCAATTTTGGCAATTACGAACAACGCGGGATGCTTCGCATTCCGATCCCGGTGATCGAGGGTGAGGGGCTTATGGTCAGTTATGACCCGTCGCTTCAAACCATCAAGCAGATGAATGGCCGCGCACTTGGTATCTTGCGCGGAATGGAATGGCAGCTCGATATTTCCGGGACCTATGAAAACATCATGATCCTGCCCAATTACGAGATCATGGTCGATATGCTGATCGGCGGGCGGGTTGATGCCATCCTGATTGACAGCCAATCCATTCGTCAATTCGAAGGAAGGCTTGATAGTGCCGCCATCACCATGTTGATGCGCCGCAATGTCTTTGCCTGGATCAGACCCGAACACCGACGGCTTTTGCCCGCGATTTCGGACGCATTGCAGGAATTCCATGCCAGTGGCGGTGACTTCTTTGCCCAAACCCAATAGGCGGGGGCGTCATTGCCAGACTGCAGAAATCAGAAAACGTCGCTCTCAGACTTGTTGATCTGTTTGTTTTGCGGTTGGGCCTGTTCAATCACGCCTTCATGGCCGCGATGGGTGATGTCAATCGGCTCACCGGTGTGATGTTCCGGGCGCACGCGGCCAAAATAATCCGAAAGCTGTTTGGCAACCCCTTCGGGGGCTGTGATTTGCCGCAGTGTAAAGCTGTGGCCCAGACGGTCGGTAATGTGCAGATCGCCATAATCAAAGATATTGCCAATCACGCTTTTGCTGATCTGGGTTGATTTGATGGCTTCAAAGCCACGGTCATCCTGATCCTTGCGCAAAACGCCGCTTCTGGTGACGATCCGGTTATTGGTAATCACGCGCTCAAAGAAAAACAGATCGCGCATGGCGGTGATCGGCAAAAGGATGCTGTCCATCGCAGCCCGGGTCGAAACACCCAGCGCACGGCGAATGATCTTCCAGACAATCATGATACCGGCCAAAATCAGACCGATCAGGGCAAAGGAAAAGACGAACTCGTAATCTTCCCAAATCTGGTCAAGGGCGGCAAAGGCTTCTGGTCCGGTCAAAAGGCTTTTAAATTGCGGCATCAGGAAATCGTAAATCTCGCGCCAGTGATAAGACGCATAGATCAGGGCTGCGATCCAGATGATCTTGATCAGACCGGGGATCAGGATCGAGACAGGCGAAATCGGCAAATCCATGATCACGACTTCCCCATCATGGAGATGGCGGCGAATACCTTTGAACGGTTTGCCGTTTTGATCGTCCTGACTGGCCTTGCTCATCTTCGCGTCCTTGTTGTCTTGTTTTCATGAACATACGGCGGTGCACAGAAATCGCAAGCAGTTGCAGCCATCTGACGCCTGACGCGATAATTCAGATTGCAAACAGATGTGAAAATGCGCTTATGAGGTGATGGCTTGCCACCGCAGCCAAATGCCGGATCCAACCGGCAATGAAGTAACAACAGGAAACGCGCCCCATGTTCCCCCTGATTGGCGAGGCTGCCGCCTTAACTGCTGCGCTCTGCTGGGCGAGCTCCAGCATGATCTTTTCCAATATCGGCGGAAAGGCCGGTGCGCAGACGGTCAATCGCGGGCGTCTGGCCTGTTCGATCTTCTGTTTGACCGTGCTGCACTGGGTATTGGAAGGCCAGCCTTGGCCCAATGCGGTGACGTGGGAACAGTTGGGCTGGTTATCGCTTTCATCCGTACTGGGTCTTGTGATCGGTGATGCGATGCTATTTCAGGCGTTCGTTTTGATTGGGGCGCGGCTTTCGATGCTTTTGATGTCGACCGTGCCGATCATGGGCGCTGTTTTGGCATGGGTGCTGTTTGATGAAACGCTTCGTCCGCTTGAAATCACCGGCATTGCCTGCGGCGTTGGCGGGGTTCTGATAGTTATTCTGGGCAAAAAGGGCCGCCCGGTCGGGCTTGAAGGCCGCAACTATATAGTCGGTATCCTGTTTGGTCTTGGCGGTGCGGTGGGGCAGGTGGCCAACCTGATCACGGCGAAATATGCGCTGATTGATGGCTATTCCGCCTTGTCGGCAACCTGGATCAGAACATTGGTTGCGGTGATCGCCATGTGGGGGCTGGCTGTAATTCTTGGCCGTGTACGTCGTACCGTGAAGGCTTGCCTTGCCCCAGATGTCGGTAAGTGGTTGCTGCTTGGTGCCTTGATCGGGCCCGCGATTGGTGTGTGGCTTTCGATGTTGGCGGTACAAAACGCCAATGTCGGGATTGCCTCAACCCTGATGGCATTGCCGCCGGTTTTGCTGATCGTCTATGAAGGGGCGATCATGCGAAAACCGGTCGGCCTGCAGGCAGTGATGGGCACTTGTCTTGCCTTTGCCGGGGTGGCGCTACTTTTCCTAAGCTGATGGCGCGGGACTTGCGTTTTGAGCAGCGCGTTTGCGCCACAAGAACAGCCCGCCAAACAGATTGGTCAGCAAACTGAACCCGAACAGGATTTCCACCCAAAGCGGCAGATCAATCAGATCTACTGTGCCGCTTAATCCGGTTTGCGTGTGCGGCGGATCATCATCCTTGGCAGTTGGTACATAACTAAGCTGCACGATATGCCCCATGCCATCCGCGACCTTGATCAGCCATTCCTGATCGATCTGGTCAGCCGATTGCGGTGGCAGGCCAAAGGCAAAATGACCGGTGCGGTCGGTTCGGGCCTTTTGCCAGGTTTTTCCATCCGGGCTGGTGACGACGACTTCGGCAAAAGCCATTGCGCTACCGTCGGTATAGCCAAACCGATACAGGATAGTTTTTGCCGAACTGTCGATCTGCCAACCCGCCCCATGGGCAAGGGCGGGGGCTGGTCCGCCAAATGGCAGGACCAGCATGACAAACAGCCAAAGCGCAAATGCACGTGACATCAAGCTTAGCCCTGATCGCCCACATCAAAGGTCAGCGTCGCGCGCAGGTTATGCATGCGCACACCTTCCTCGGCATCATTGACGTCGGTGGCAACCCGCACAATCCAAAGACCCGGCGCAGAAATGCGAACCTTGGCAATACCGCTTCCGCGCTCATCGCTGAGCGTCTCGCTGTAATAGGCCCAGGAAGACGGGGTTTCGGTAAAGCCGGCATAGGTTGCAAGAACTGTGGTCGTTAGCGGCTGACCATTCAGCAGGATCTGGAATTCGGCGTCTGAGCCAATGGCGGTTTTGCGCGGATCGGCAAGTGGCACGATCTCAAGCTTGTTGCCCAATGCCGTGGTCACCACACCATCATTGTCCGATGCGCCGATCAGATGTTTGGAAAACTTTTCATAACGTGATGCGGTGATGGCATCTGCATGCTGATCAAGACCGCCCTCTTTCCAGCCATCTGGCGTCTGTGACCAGACCACCGGCAGGCGATGGGTGCCAAGCCATGCGGCCTGATCGGGATAGGCAAAGGTTGCAATCAGGCGCGGGGCGTCTGGATCTGTTGTCACCTCAAGTGCTGTTTTCTGATCAGAGGTGATCAGGTTTGCGCTTGCATGTTTGATCGCTTCGGCTTCTTCTGGCAGGCCGAACTGATGGGTGGAATCCATCCGTAGTGTGATCGCATCACCGGGCTTGGCGGTGGTCGGCGTTGTGCTGGCGATGAATTCATGCGCACTTGCCGTACCCCCTAAAAGGCACCCGGTCACACCAATTATCAGCGCGCGTGCGAACTTTGATTGAAACATCTGCTATCCTTTGGGAAATTAGGTCTGTAAAAATTGACGTATGAACTTTTCAAAATTGTTCTTACGAGTCAAGCTGATGATTCTGAAAGGGAATTGAGATGACCCGTGTAACTGTATCCATCGAAGATGATCTGATGGAGGCGTTTGACGCCTTCCTGGATGGTCGTGGTTACACCAACCGCTCAGAAGGTTTTCGCGACCTGATCCGTGAAAAACTGCAGAACACCAAGCTTGATGAAGACACCAACGGGGTCGGGATTGCGGTTCTGAATTACGTTTACGATCACGAAGAACGCATGCTGGCATCCCGCCTGATGAGCACCCAGCACGAACATCACAACCTGACGGTCTCAACGGTCCATTTCCATATTGATCATGACACCTGCCTTGAAAGCGTGACGCTGCGCGGCAATCTTGACGAAATCCGCACCTTTGCCGACAAGGTCTTGGCTCAGCCCGGCGTGCGCCACGGGCAGCTTTATACTGTTCCCGGTGAACTACATGTCGAAACCCATCATCACGGCGAAGATGGCCTCGCACATACCCACGAACATCTGAAAATCACCACCTGATCAGAACGCATTGATCGTGTGGATTGCCCAAACCCGGCCAGAGATGGTCGGGTTTTTGTGTTCTGGGCCAAGAAAATCTCACCTTCTGAAATGAGAACAAACTTGCAACATCCAAAATTTTATGAGAGTGTTCGCATTATGTTCTCAAACGTTCTGCTGACGTGTACAGGGTTTTCAATCTGTTAGTGCAGCAGGTTCTTCTAGCGGTGGCGTTCCGCATTTAGGTCCGGGGAACCGCCTGCGTTGCATCCTACCCGGCCCTGTGGAATAAGAGAGTTCGAGCAATGATTCAGACCGCGCTGCATTTGGTGGATAAGGATACTATGGATAAGCAGAAGGCACTCGAAGCCGCCCTTGGGCAGATCGAACGGGCATTTGGCAAAGGTTCGATTATGAAGCTGGGTCAGCGGGAAAGCGCCGTTGATATTTCAGCCATTTCAACCGGTTCACTCGGTCTTGATATCGGCCTTGGCATTGGCGGTCTTCCGCGCGGCCGTATCATCGAAATTTATGGTCCGGAAAGCTCGGGTAAAACCACGCTTGCCCTGCACACGGTTGCCGAAGCCCAGAAGCTTGGCGGTACCTGCGCCTTTGTCGATGCGGAACACGCGCTTGATCCGGGCTATGCCCGCAAACTTGGCGTCAATACCGACGAACTCCTGATTTCCCAGCCGGATGCTGGTGAACAGGCGCTTGAAATTGCCGATACGCTGGTCCGTTCCGGTGCGATTGATGTTCTCGTCGTCGATTCGGTCGCGGCCCTTGTTCCGCGTGCCGAACTCGAAGGTGAAATGGGTGATACCCATGTTGGTCTGCAGGCGCGCCTGATGAGCCAGGCGCTGCGTAAACTGACAAGCTCCGTTTCGCGCTCGAACTGCATGGTCATCTTCATCAACCAGATCCGTATGAAGATCGGTGTGATGTTCGGAAGCCCGGAAACCACGACGGGTGGTAATGCGCTTAAATTCTATGCTTCTGTTCGTCTCGACATTCGCCGCATCGGTCAGATCAAGGATCGTGACGAAGTCGTTGGTAACCAGACGCGTGTGAAGGTCGTCAAAAACAAGATGGCACCTCCGTTCAAACAGGTCGAGTTTGACATCATGTATGGTGAAGGCGTCTCCAAGATGGGTGAAATCCTTGATCTTGGTGTGAAGGCCGGCATCGTCGAGAAATCAGGTTCGTGGTTCTCCTATAACTCGACCCGTATCGGTCAGGGCCGTGAGAACGCCAAAAACTTCTTGCGCGAGAACCCGGAAATGACCCAGGAGATCGAAACCAGCATCCGCGAGAGTGCCGGTCTGATCGCCGAAGCCATGACCAATATGAGCGAGGACGATCCGGTCAATGACGATTGATCTGATTGATTTTTCGAAATAATTTCAAAGGGCGGGGTGCATGTGCACCCCGCCTTTTTCGTTTCGACATGGTCGATATTAACGCCACCCAAAGACGGAGCCCCACCCGTGATTACGTGTTATCTGAAATACATCATCGACAGCCACAAAATCCCGGAATTTGAAACCTACGCCAAACGCTGGATCCCGATCGTTAACCGGATGGGCGGCGCCCATCATGGCTATTTCCTGCCTCATGAGGGGGCCAGCAACGTGGCATATGCCCTGTTCAGCTTCCCAAGCCTTGCTGAATATGAGAATTACCGCAATCGCATGGCCGATGATGCCGAATGTCAGGAAGTGCTTAATATGGAAGTCAGCAACCGCAGCATCATCTCCTATGAGCGCAGCTTCATGCGCCCGGTTCTCGACTAACCAGCACCGCACTGAAACAAAAGCCCGGCTGGTCTGATCTGCCGGGCTTTTGTTTTACCGCCATCAGGCAGTTGCCTGTTGCTGCCACTGACTGGGCGTTTTGCCGGTGATGCGCAGGAATTCGCGATTGAAGTTCGACTTGGTGTTAAAGCCGCTGGCCAGCATCGCTGTGGTCACATTCTGCCCGGCACCAAGTTCCGCACAGGCATGCTCAATCCGGTACTTGTTGATATAGCGCGACACGTTTTCGCCTGTAACCGCATTGATCGCGGTAGAAACCTGTTTCAGCGGATAGCCAAGCCGCCGTGCCATCCGCGCCAATGTCAGGTCGGGATCAAGATACAGCTTCTCGCGCCGGACCAGTTCATCAAGTGCGGCCATGATGTCAGCGACCGGAATATCGGTTTCGGCCTTTTGCTGATCTGGCGTGGTTTCCACTCCCACATTACCCTCGTCATCACGTGTAATGGCGATATCGGGTGACAGGGCCAAGAAGCCAATGGCGAGTAGGGCCAGCGATGAGAAGATGCTAAGAATAATGCCCGGCGCGCTATTGGCACCTACTTGTAAGGCAATCGATATCAGCGCATCACTAAACGCCGATATGATCAGGGCCGCCGCAATCACCCGCCAGATCAGGGCCGGGACCGGTCCCGCCGCCAAGCGCGTATGGGCCAGATCATTGCCCTGCCTGTGCAGTGCCAAAAGAATGGCCAACGCATAGCCGACAAATATCCCACCCAAAAGCGGATCGATCAGGATAGGAGCAAAAAGCACCACCGCAATCATCGCGATTGGTGCCAAAAGATGCCAAAGATCGGTTCCCTGAAAACGCGGCCGAATGCCGCCTTCTAGAAACGCGACCCATGCCAAGGTCGGGATAACAGATGCTGTAACCGGCTGGACAAAACGCAATTCAAGCACGCCGTAATAATGGACCAGCGAAACCGTGATGCTTTGAACAGCACAGGCCAGCAAAAGCGCGCCCAAAAGCCGCGACGTTTTTGCAAACAGCACGGATCGGACAAACACAAAGCCCAATAACAGGGCAACGATCATGGGAACGGGCAGGGCAATCATAGCGGTGGCGGCATTTCCCAATCAGATGGTGCGAAAACCGGTTTTGCACGTCCTGAAACCGGTTCGAGGACGCCAGCAATCGCAAAACAGGTGCAATTTCAAGTCGGTGAAGCTTAAAACACGGATTGAAATCATGAAACACGTAACTTCTGCCCTGACTGTTGCCGTTGGCCTGTTTGCCGGTCTGTCCTCTGCCCCGGCGCAGGCCGGTGGTGACTTTGCCGGGTATGATCGCTTTGATGTTGATGCTGCCCATCGTTCCCGTCCGCTGGCGGCGTCAATTTGGTATCCGGCGGATACGTTTATCTATCGCGCGCCGGTCAATAAAAGTGCGATCTGGAAAAGCATTGATGCCTATATCGGGGCGGCGATCAAGCCGGGCAAGCATCCCTTGATCGTTCTGTCGCACGGATCGGGCGGGAACATGGATGCGATTGGCTGGCTATCATCCGAACTGGCACTTCGTGGTGCCATGGTACTTGCGGTCAATCATCCCGGAACGACATCGGGCGACTCATCACCGCGCCGCACGACCGAGCTTGGCATTCGCGCCAAGGACATCCGGGCTGCCCTTGATCAGGTTCTCGAAAACCCCGAATTCGAACCCTATATCGATACGAACCAGATCACGGCAGCCGGTTTCTCGCTTGGTGGCTCCACGGTTCTGAACCTTGCCGGACTGCGTTTTGATCGGGATAGCTATCGGGATTATTGCCAGACATTTGGCAACAGCGTTCAGGATTGTGCCTTCTTTGCAAAGGGGGGCGTGCATCTGGATCAGTTGCCAGATGACTTTGAAGCGGGCGGCAAAGATCCCCGCATTTCCAAATTCATCGCCATCGAAGCGGGCATGACCTTTGCGGTAAAGGATGAAAGCATCAAGGATGTCGATCCTGACATGCTGTTCATCCGTCTGGGCAAGGAGCATGGCTGGAAGGCCGCAGATATTACTGAGACCGGCAGTGGGTTACTCACCAAACTCGGCAATCCGCGCTACGCCGTTTTTGCCCCGGCAAACCACCTGACATTCCTTGGTGAATGTGTGCCGGGTGCTGCGGAGCTGTTGGCGAAGATGGAAGATGATCCGATCTGTTCGGACCCGGAGGGATCTGATCGTGCGCAAATCCATCGCAAGATCATTGATGAAATCAGCACCTTCCTGTCGCTTGCGCCCAAAGCATCCTGATCTTGATTTAAGCACTGCAGAGGCAGCCGATCATGGCTGCCTCCATGCTTTGGGACACGTGCCCCAAAATGATCACGATTGCCGATAAGTCTTTTGAAACACAGCCTTTATCTTGGCTCCAGTGCGGCAAAAATCCCGTCAAAACAGAAGGTTGCTGGAACAATTCATGGTTGTTGCCGTTTGAATTCCTGTGAGCACCACATCATGAGCAAACAGGAGAACAAAAATGTCGAACCTGACGAAAAAGATTCTGGCGATCCTGATGATTTCGGGCATGGGCCTTGGCCTTGCTGCCTGTGAAACCGCCGAAGGCTTTGGCGAAGACGTCGAAGATGCCGGTGAAGCCATTCAGGACAGCGCTTCCTGATCGGGGTAACCCCGTTCATTTCATAATCGCAGGAGTATCATCATGTTAGGTTGGGCCGTATTTTGTCTGGTCCTGGCACTGATCGCCGCTATTCTTGGTTTTGGTGGTCTGGCCGGAACCTTTGTTGGCATCGCCAAGCTTCTGTTCTTTGTCTTTATCGCGCTATTCGCGATTTCGCTTCTGGTCAATGCACTGCGCGGCCGTCGCCCGCCAATGTAACGAAGCAAAAGACAAGGCTCGGGCAAAAGATATCAGACTGCAGAAAAAAGGACGCCATCACGGCGTCCTTTTTGCGCATCTGGGAATTCGATATCGGTTGCATGGACGTGATCCAAACGCCAAAATATGCCTATAAACAACAACACGGGCGATTTGGCGCCTGATGACAGTCGGAGCAAACAGGAAGCATGTCTGTAATCGCAAAACGTCTTTTGGCCATGATGATGGTTGTCGGGTTTGGCTTGGCACTGGGCGCGTGCGAAACCGCCGAAGGCTTTGGCCGTGATATGGAAAATCTCGGCAAAACCATTCAGGACAGTGCTTCTGAGTAACCGGAATTTCCGGCATCTTTCCATCTTCCCAATCGGTTAGCTAAACAGGCTTGTCTCGATACGCAAAAATGTCCTACGTTGTCATTTCCGGGGTCAGGAGGACCTCGGTGTGCGCCGATAGGAGACCCCACATCCATGAGTACCCAAAGCGAGATTGCCCGTCTTGCCAACACGTCGCTTAAGACCGTTTCGCGTGTGATCAATAATGATCCGCTGGTAAAGGCCGAAACGCGCGAGCGTGTCGAGGCGGTGATTGCTCAGGTAGGGTATACCCCCAATCAGGCCGCCCGCATGATGCGGTCGCAAAAAAGCAATATCGTCGGGTTCCTTGCCCATCAGGTCGCGACCACACCGTCATCGATTGATCTTGTGCGCGGGGCGCAGGATGTGGCGTGGGAAAGTGGCAAGCAGATGATGTTGGTCAATATCGAGCGCGGCGATCCCAATGCCAAACGCGCCCTGGCACAACTGACCGAGTTTCGCGCCGAAGCGATCATTTACGCCACGGTCTATCACCGCGAGATCGAACTGGATGCCAAGGAAGTGCCCCATGTTCTTCTGAACTGTTTTGAGGCGAAAACACGCTTTCCGACCATCCTGCCCGATGACTATCAGTTGGGGTATGATCTGGGGCTGGAAATCCTGTCGCGCGGTTATGTCCGCCCCTTGTTCCTGAACCTTGCTGCTGACGTGGCGGCAAGTCGATTGCGCGCAGATGGCTTCCTGACTGCCGGGCGCGAGAAGGGGCATGATTTCACAAGTCATATCCGCACTGCAGCCGTATCACCCAAAACGGTCAAGGAAGATCCGGAATATACCGTTGATGCGATCCTTGCGGCTGAGCTTGGCGCATCATCGCGCCCGGATGTCATTATCTGTGGTCAGGATTTGATGGCTGTTCCTGTCTATGCACAGTTGGCCAAGTTCGGTCTGGCTGTTGGCAAGGATATCGGGGTTGCGAGTTTTGATAATCTGTTGCCGATTTCAAGGCTTATGCAGCCGGGACTCAGCACGATGAATTTGCCCTATTACGAGATGGGACGCGCTGCCATGACGGCCGCTATCGAGGGGGCAGAGACATCCGGGGTTCAACGTATCGCCGGTAAGTTTATTGAGAGATCATCGCTTTAGCCAATAACGTGACAAAATTGTTGCGCTTCTGCGATTTTCATAATTGACAACGTGAGACATTTTCCATAATCATCGGAATTGCTCATTGTCTTACGTTGTCATAAAATTGTCTCACGTTGTCATTTCGACTTCGAGACAGGGAAAAAGGGAGGAATGTCATGAGCCGGAAATTCTTCGCAAGCCTTGCGATCCTTGCCTGTGCGGCAAGCGGTTCTGCATCGGCAGACACCATTACCGCATGGGTAATCGATGCTGCGGCAGAGAAACCCTATTTCGACCAATTGGGGGAAGCGTTTAACAGCAAGTTTGCCGAAAGTGGCACCACGCTCGAAGTGATCGCTGTACCGAACTACAATGATGCCATTCAGTCGGCCTCGGTTGCCCGTGACCTGCCGGATGTGATTTTGCTTGATGGCCCGAACATGGCCGCTGCTGCTTGGGCCGGAACCATCCGCCCGATTACCAACATGATCGAAGCAGACAAACTGCAGGATATGATGCCAGGTGTGTTGGATCAGGGCATTTATGGCCCTGATGGCGAGATCTATCACGTCAGTGCTTATGACTCGACCGTCATCCTGTGGGGTAATCGCGCGATGCTCGAAGAAGCCGGGGTGCGTATCCCGACATCAATCGGGGATGCATGGTCACGTGAAGAAATGCGTGACGCGCTTGAGAAACTCGCGAAGCTGGAAGACGTCCAATGGCCGCTGGATATGAAGCTCAATTACGGCGGTGAGTGGATGACTTACGGCTTTGCCCCCTTTGTTCAGTCCAATGGTGGTGATCTGATTGACCGTCGGACTTGGGTTGCCGATGGCATGATGAATTCCGATGCCAATGTCGAAGCGATTTCAGAAATTCAGGATTGGTATAGAAACGGCTGGATTGTTCCCGCCAGTGCCGGTGATAACCAGTTCTATGGTGAAAAGCATGCGGCTTTGGCCTGGGTTGGCAACTGGATGTGGCCGCCGCACACTGCCGGTCTTGGGGATGATCTGGTCATGATCCCGGCCCCGAACTTTGGCCCGTTTGGCGTGAAATCGGCCAATGGCGGCTGGGGATGGTCGGTTCCGTCCTCGACCAAGAATGTTGCCGATGTGAAGAAGTTCCTGAACTTTGTTCTCTCGGCCGAGCAGGTCGCCCTTTACGCCGATATCACCGGTTTTGCGCCGTCGCGTCAGGCTGCCGTGGCGCTTAGCGAAAAGTTCAAGGAACCCGGTCCGCAGGATCTGTTCACCGCACAGGGCAATTGCTGTGCTGTTGTGCGCCCGGTTCATCCGGCATATCCGGCCATTACGCTGGCTTGGTCGCGCGCGATGCTTAACATCCTGTCTGATGGTCTTCCTGATGTCCGCGAGGAGCTGGACGCAGCAGCAAGCTTTGTTGATCAGGATATCTCTGAAAATCAAAGCTACCCGCCGTTTGGCAGCTAAGCACCAAGGCAAGGCGCGATTGTTCCCTGGTCGCGCCTTGCCGAACCCAGCCTGAAATTCCAGACTGTTATTCTGGATAGAAATTCCTGGCCGTGGAGACATCCCATGTCTATCAAATCGCGCAATGCCCGCTACGAGCTGGCGATGCTGCTGCCATCAATGATTTTCCTGCTTGTCATCATTGCGGTTCCTTTCGCGCTGTCGATCTGGTTTTCCTTTACCGATCAGCGCTTGATGCCAAGACCGATCCCGACAAGCTTCGTTGGTTTCACAAATTACCAACGCATGTTCACCGATCCGCTGTTCTGGCAGGCGATTGGCAATACGGTTCTGTTTGCGGTGCTGGTTGTGCCGTTTCAGTTGGCGATTTCACTGGCTGCCGCATTGGCGCTGAATTCTGCCATCCCGTTTCGCAATTTCTTCCGCTCGGTGTCGATCTTCCCGCTTTTATTGCCAATGACTGTGGTCGTCGCGATTTGGGCTGTGCTGTATCGCGTGCCAACCGGGCCGCTTAACACGGTCTATCAATGGTTCACCGGATCGGCTGGCTATATCGACTTCATTGGTGGGTCTTCAACGGCGATGGTGGCACTGGTGGTGCTGTCGGCTTGGGCGACCTTTCCCTATCAGATGCTGATTTATTTGGCCGGTCTTCAGGACATCCCAAAAGAACTGCACGAAGCAGCCCGTCTTGATGGTGCCAAAAGCTGGCAACGCTTTGTTCATGTGACCTGGCCGGGGCTTCGTAACGTCAATATCTTCTTGCTGATCATTACGACCATTCAGGCCCTTAAGCTGTTTACCCAGGTCAGCGTGATGACCAAAGGCGGTCCGAACAACGCGACCACCACCATCATCTATTACCTGTTCCAGCAAGGCTACACGACCCAGCGGGTTGGCTATGCATCGGCCATTGCCGTGTTCTTCTTTGTCGCTGTGACCAGCATCGCAATCATTCAGCGCGTCCTGATCAAGAATGAGGATGAAACGTAATGTCTTCCAAAAGCCTTGGCAGAACATCTGCCTTACCCGTTTGCTTTGCGCTCATTCTTGCTCTTGGTGTTTTGCTGCCACTTTTGATGGTCGCAACCATCAGTCTGAATGGCGATGAACAGGACATCATGATTTCGATGGGAACGATCTGGTCGTTCTTGCCAAAGGATATCTCGTTTCAGAATTACATCGATATCTGGACCGATGAACAACGTCCGTTTGGCCGCTACCTGATCAATACCCTGATCATCACCGGCAGCACCCTGATCCTGTCAATCACGATCAATTCCATGGCGGCCTTTGTTCTGGCACAAGGTAGCCTTGGTATCCGCAAGCCCGTCTTGCTGTTCATTGTCGCGACCATCGCCGTTCCGGCCGAAAGCCTTGTCCTGCCGCAATTGATGATGGCTGGCTGGGCCGGGATCATTGACAGCTACGAAGTGCAAATCCTTCCAGGTGTTGCCAATGCGATGTCGATCTTCCTGTTCTATCAGTTCTTTAGCCGCATCCCAAAAGACCTGATCGAAGCCGCCCGTCTGGATGGTTTTTCCTTCTTCCAGGTCTATCGGTATCTGGCACTGCCATTGTCCAAACCGGTGATTTCAGCGGTTGCGATCTTGCAGTTTCTTGAGGTCTGGAATTCCTATCTGTGGCCCGTGATGGTGACGCGTGGACCGGAATTCCGTCCGCTGACTGTTGCCATGGCCGCCTTCTTTGGCACCAATCAGCGTACGCCCTGGGGCGATGTGATGGCCTTTGCAGTTTCCATGGCGGTTCCGGTCATTCTGTTCTTCATCCTGATGCAGCGTCAGTTCATCGCATCGGTGATGAGTGCCGGTGTGAAAGGGTAAGACGATCATGACGATGATGTATCGCCCGCGGCTGCATTTCTCGCCGCGATCCGGATGGATGAATGACCCCAACGGTTTGTTGTTTGTTGACGGGCTTTATCACCTGTTCTTTCAGCATGATCCCGATAGCATCGAACATGGTCCGATGCATTGGGGCCATGCGATCAGCCGCGATCTGGTGGAATGGCGTGAACTTCCCGTGGCCCTTTATCCGGGCGAACTTGGCACATGCTATTCTGGCAGTGCGGTCGAGGATGAAGCAGGCGAGATTTCGCTGTTTTACACCGCACACCGTCTGACCAAGGACGGGGCTGATTTTCAGACCCAATGCATGGTGCGCACCAACCGTGATCTGACCCGTTTTGATCATCACAATGACAATCCGGTGATTGATAATCCGGGGCTTGTGGCATTTCGCGATCCAAAGGTTTTCTGGCATGCGCCAACCAGCCGCTGGGTAATGGTTGTAACCCATGGCCGATCCATCGGCATTTACAGTTCAGGTGATCTGATCGACTGGAAATTCGAAAGTGAATTTGGGCAGGAACACTGGCGTGAAACCGATGTCGTCTGGGAATGTCCTGATCTGATTGCATTGCCTGATGCACATGGCAAAACCCATTGGGTGTTGTTGGTCAGTATTTATTCCGGGGCCTATGGTTCCGGGTCAGGTACATTCTATTTCCTTGGCAATTTCGATGGCGCACGGTTTAGCGCGGTCGAAGGCAAACATGATCGCCTGTGGCTTGATTTCGGCCGGGATTGCTATGCCGCGCAAAGCTTCTTTGACCGGTCAAACGATCACGCGACCATCATGGCTTGGGTCAGTAACTGGAACTATGCGCGGCAAACACCGACCGAGGAATTCCGCGGCGTAATGTCGCTGCCACGCAATTTGACCTTGCGCGTAACATCGCAAGGTTTGCGTCTTCATCAGACACTGTCATCAACCGTGCAGGCACATTTTAATCAAAGCCCGGATGAAAGCGGGACGTTCTGCCGCAAGATCACCCTTGATCTGTCCTATGGGCAGGCGACCGAAATCACATTGTTTGGTGAAGATGTTCCGCATTTCCGCGTGACCAAATCCTTCACCGGATCGGTGGTCATTCATACGGCCCGTCAGCGGATCGATGGACTTCCGGATTTTTCCCACGCCTATGACATTGAATTCACCCCGGCCCAGAACGGACCGGTCGAGCTTGATCTTTATGTCGATCAGGGCGTGGTGGAGCTGGTTGCAAATGATGGACTGGTTTGGGTGACCAATCTGTTCTTCCCGGAAAATCCGGCCGGGACCATCAGCATCAATATGGTGCGCCACATGCCAGCAAGCATGCACTCAGAAAACATAAACCGGGCGAAATGCATTGCCTGAAAAAATGACTGCGGAGGAACGTTGGAATGGCTGAAGTAAATCTGGAAACAGTCCGCAAGGGCTATGGGCCGGTTGAAGTGATCTCGTCGCTTGATCTCAAGATCGCGGATGGATCGTTCACCGTTCTGGTCGGGCCGTCTGGCTGTGGCAAATCAACCTTGTTGCGCATGATTGCCGGGCTTGAAGAAGTCAGTGGCGGGCGCATCACCATTGATGGCGAAGATGTCACCAACAAGGACCCAGTCGATCGTGGCATCGCCATGGTGTTTCAGTCCTATGCGCTTTATCCGCATATGACGGTTGAACAAAATATCGGCTTTGGCCTGAAGCTTAGCGGCAAGTCCAAAGAAGAAGTTGCCGCCCGTGTCAATGAGGCCGCCAGCATCCTGCAGCTTGAAAAGCTTCTTGATCGCAAACCCAAACAGCTTTCGGGTGGTCAGCGTCAGCGTGTGGCAATTGGCCGTGCGATTGTGCGCAAACCCAAGGTGTTCCTGTTTGACGAACCGCTTAGCAATCTTGATGCGTCCTTGCGCGCGCAGATGCGTGTCGAGCTGTCCGAACTACATAGCCGCATCGGGGCGACCATGGTTTACGTCACCCATGATCAGGTCGAAGCCATGACCATGGCCGATCAGATCGTGGTTCTGAACAAGGGCCATATCGAACAGGTCGGCCCGCCGATGGAGCTATATCGTAAACCGCGCACCCCGTTTGTGGCCGGCTTTATCGGTTCACCACGCATGAACTTTCTTGAAGGTGAACCGGCAAAGGCGCTCGGGGCGGATCTTGTGGGAATCCGTCCCGAGCACCTGACCCTGTCAACAACCGATGGTCTTTGGGCGGGCAAGGTGCGTCATGCCGAACATCTGGGCGGTGAAACGCTTGGTTATATCGATGTGCCTGAAGTCGGATCGCTTACGGTCAAGGCGGATGGTGATGCGCCGATTGATCAGGGGGCGTCAGTTTGTCTGTCACCGCGTGATGGCTATCTGCACCGGTTTAATGGGGACCTGCGCGTCGACTGACTGGGGGTGTCGTCGTTCTGGTAAAGCCAGCCGGTATGGTTTGGAGGCATCAAAGGTTTGCCCCTGCTGTCGTTTCCTGACTGGCGAGCCATGCCGGTATGCACGTTTGATCATGGCGTGTGAACTTGGCCGATGCATCACCTGCATCGGCCATATTTTTTGCCAGCTGCTTTCCATGGGCCGATTCACAGGGTTTTGGGCAAAATGGACGGGGCATCCATGCAATTTTATGCCGCCATGGCCGCTATTTTCCGAAAACTTGATACATTTGCCGCCCAAGCCTTTCGCCTGACTGGACAGGGCAGGGCCGAGCCGCTAAATAGGGCAGTCCATCCGCCAGAATGGCGGGTGCCTTTATTCCGCGTTTTCCGGGTTGGAGAGATATGCAGACCGTTAACGATATCCGCACCACGTTTCTGGAGTTCTTCCGCAAGAACGGCCATGAAGTCGTTTCCTCCAGCCCGCTGGTGCCGCGCAATGACCCCACCCTGATGTTCACCAACGCGGGGATGGTGCAGTTCAAGAACGTTTTCACCGGTCAAGAGCATCGCGATTATTCACGCGCGACCACCTCGCAGAAATGCGTGCGTGCCGGTGGCAAGCATAACGACCTTGAAAATGTCGGTCATACCGCGCGCCATCACACCTTCTTTGAAATGCTCGGCAACTTCTCGTTTGGCGACTACTTCAAGGAAAACGCGATCGAGTTCGCCTGGAACCTGATCACCAAGGAATACGGTCTTCCCAAAGACAAGCTTCTGGTCACCGTCTATCACACCGATGACGAAGCCCATGGCCTTTGGAAAAAGATCGCCGGTCTGACTGATGATCGCATCATCCGTATCCCGACCTCTGATAACTTCTGGTCGATGGGCGATACCGGTCCGTGTGGTCCGTGTTCGGAAATCTTCTTTGATCATGGCGATCACATCTGGGGTGGTCCTCCGGGCAGCCCGGAAGAAGACGGCGACCGTTTCATTGAAATCTGGAACCTCGTCTTCATGCAGTACGAGCAGATGGCAAATGGCGAGCGTGTAGAACTGCCAAAACCATCGATCGATACCGGCATGGGTCTTGAGCGTATTGCTGCTGTCCTTCAGGGCAAGCATGACAACTACGACATCGATTTGATGCGCGCGCTGATCGAAGCATCGGCTGATGCGACCAACACCGATCCGGATGGCCCGCACAATGTGTCGCACCGCGTGGTTGCCGACCATCTGCGTTCGACCAGCTTCCTGATTGCTGATGGTGTGCTTCCGTCCAATGCCGGTCGCGGTAACGTTCTGCGCCGTATCATGCGCCGCGCGATGCGCCACCTGCACATGATCGGAACCCAGGATCCGGTGATGTATGAACTGGTCCCGGCACTGGTTCGCAAAATGGGCGGTGCCTTCCCGGAATTGGTCCGTGCACAGGCACTGATCGAAGAAACCCTTAAGCTTGAAGAGCAGGGCTTTAAAACCATGCTTGATCGCGGTCTCAAGATGCTTGATGACGCGACCGATGGCATGGAAGCTGGCGCGACCCTTTCGGGTGACGTTGCCTTCAAACTTTATGACACCTATGGCTTCCCGCTTGATCTGACGGCTGATGCGCTCAAAGAACGCAAAATCGGCATCGATGAAGACGGTTTCTCGACCGCTATGGAAGAACAGAAGGCCAAGGCACGTGCTGCATGGTCGGGTTCGGGTGAAGCCGCGACCGAAGAAGTCTGGTTTGACATCAATGACCGTGATGGCGCAACCGAATTCCTCGGTTATGAAACCGAAACCGCCGAGGGCGTTGTTACCGCACTGATCAAGGACGGTGCCGAAGTCAAAGCCGCTTCTGCTGGTGATGATGTTGCCGTTCTTGCCAACCAGACCACCTTCTTTGGTGAGTCCGGTGGTCAGCAGGGCGATGCCGGTGTGATCAAAACCGAGAACGGCGCGATCATTGAAATCAGCGACACTCAGAAAAAGCTGGGTGCACTTCACGTGCATCTTGGCAAAGTTGTTGAGGGCGAGGTCAAGGTTGGCGATGCGGCCGAATTCCGCGTTGATCATTCCCGTCGCTCGTCGCTTCGTGCCAACCACTCGGCAACTCACCTACTGCATGCAGTTATGCGCAAGCATCTTGGTGATCACGTCACCCAGAAGGGTTCGCTCGTAGCAGCGGATCGTCTGCGCTTTGATATCTCGCATCCGAAGGCCGTCACGGCCGAGGAAGCAGCCGTAATCGAAGCTGACGTTAACCGCCTGATCCGCGAAAACAGCGAAGTCTCCACCCGTCTGATGACCCCGGACGAGGCGATTGAGCTTGGCGCGATGGCGCTCTTTGGCGAAAAATACGGCGATGAAGTCCGCGTTGTGTCGATGGGCCTTCCCGAAACCAACGAACACGCTTATTCGCTTGAGCTTTGCGGTGGTACGCACGTTAAGCGCACCGGCGATATCGGCATGTTCAAAATCGTATCCGAAGGTGCGGTTTCAAGCGGTGTCCGCCGTATCGAAGCCCTGACCGGTGCCGATGCCGCCAATTACATGTCGGCCCGTGAAAACGTTCTGGCCTCGGTCGCAGCTGATCTTAAAGCCGTCCCCGAAGACGTCCCGGCACGTGTGAAAGCATTGCAGGAAGAACGTCGTCGTCTGGAACGCGAAGTATCGGATCTGCGCAAGAAACTCGCAACGGCTGGTTCCGGCGGTGCTGCTGGGGGTGATGCGTTCAAGGAAGTGAACGGTGTGAAACTCGCCCTTCGCGCGCTTGACGGCATCCCGGCCAAGGAACTCAAAGGCATGGTCGACGAACTGCGCGATCAGATGGGTTCAGGCATTGTCGCACTCGTATCGGGTGATGGTGGCAAGGCCTCCATCGTTGTCGGCCTGACCGAAGACCTGACCGCGAAGTTCAGCGCAGTCGACCTTGTCCGTATCGGTGTTGACAAGCTTGGCGGCAAAGGCGGCGGCGGTCGTCCGGACATGGCACAGGGGGGTGGTTCCGACCCGTCCCAGGCCGATGCCGCACTGGCCGCCATCGAGGCGCATGTCGCTGGCTAAGCGATCATGAGACAAAAAGTCTGATTATTTAATGGGCCCCAAACGGGGCCCTTTTCTTTTGTCTGATGAATGCGCGCGGATCAGTTTTGGATCGATTTTGGTGTGCGTGGTCGCATGATGCGCCAACCCAAATTCATGCCTGCTGCGGCAATCAGGATGGCGATAGCACCGATGATCTGGCCCATATCGGGGCGATAGCCAAAGGCGATCAGATCAACAACGATTGCGACCACCGGATAGATGAAGCTGAGTGATCCTTGCAAATGGGTCGGCAGTTTTTGAACTGCGCCATACATCAGCACATACATGATCCCGGTATGCACGACGCCAATCGTGATCAAGGCGCTCCAGCTTGCTGCCGTGTTTGGCAGATCGTGCAGTTTCGCAAATGGTGCCAGCATCAAGATGCCAACACACACCTGTACAAGGGCAATCAGATGTGGTGGTGTGCCAGAGAGTTTCTTGGTGATGATGGCCGCCGTCGCCCAAAAGAACGCCGCACCAAGCGCCATCAGGATGCCGCCCGCATAATCAGCACCACCCACACCGCCGCTTGGCTTTCCGGCAATGATCAGAAGCAATCCGCCAAAGGCAATGCCAAGCCAGATGAACTTGTTCGCCGTCAGTTTCTCGCCAAAGAAAACCGCGCCAAACAGGACCAGCACGAAAGGCTGCGTGTTATAGACAGCAGTTGAGACCGATATTGATGCCATCGAATAGGACTGAAACAGCAGATACCAGTTGGTAACAATCGCAACCCCGCCAAGGGATGCCCAAATCAGCATGCGCATATTCACAAGACCGTGCAAAAGCCCCATCGTGCCACAGATAGCCAAAAGTGCCGCCGCACCAAAGACACAGCGCCAGAAAACCACATCCATCGCCGGGCGGTCTGACATGACAACAAACCAGCCAATGGTGCCAAGGATTGTCATGGCAGCGGTCATTTCCGCCGTGCCGCGCAATTGTTCATTCATCGGAAGCTCCGTCCAAAACACTTGATCGGATTACTTTCCGCTTTTTGCTGCGTGTTTTACATGGCTTGAGGAAAGTGATTTGGGGATGTAGCCTATTTAATCAAAGTGATTTGCAGAAGTTACCGAGATTTGTAAGGTCATGGACGAAGTCGATCAGAAGATTCTAAAAATCCTGATGCGCGATGCCCGTATTTCGCAAAAGGAACTGGCGGCCAAGGTCGGCCTGTCTGCACCTGGCGTCGCAGAGCGCGTGCGCAGGCTTGAAGAACGCGGCGTCATTCGCGGTTTTACCATTGATGTTGATCCCGAAGCCTTGGGCTATCCGCTTCAGGCGATCGTGCGCATTCGCCCGTTGCCCGGAAAGTTGCACATCGTTCAGCAGCTTATTTCCGAAATCCCGGAATTTGGCGAATGCGACAAGGTGACCGGCGAAGATTGCTTTGTCGCGCGGCTTTACATTCGTTCCATGAAAGAACTCGACGGTTTATTGGACCAGATCGTTGATAAGGCGGAAACCAACACGGCAATCGTCAAATCAAAGCCGGTTGAACGACGCATGCCGCCGTTATCTGCCAAATAAGGCTTACGCCAGCGGCAAAAAGATATCTGTAATTGCCTCATGGGCTGCGACATCGGGATAGAACGCCACGCGCTGGAAAAACAGCGGGAAGTCGCGGGTGGTTTCACCTCTTTGGGGCAGACATTCGCGATAAAGCCTAAGCGCGCTTTCGCCCAGCATCTGATCACTGCCGATATGGCGCAATTTGGCGCATCGCCCGGCCGGGATGGTCAGGGGATAAAGGCCCGTGGCCGCGTCATCAGCAGTTAGGTGTTGGTTGGTAGCAACCGCCAGTCCCATCCGGAAGTCTTCGGGCGGGGTATCATCGGGATTGCACCAGATAATGTTGAACGTTGCATGCTTTGACGGATGCAGATGATGCGTTTTGCGCCAGGCGATGAAGCGTTGAATGGTTTCACCGATCCGCTCTGGCGGGCCGACATGATCAAGGCATGCGGTGCTGGTTTCGGGGAAATCAAGAATGGTGACATCGGACGTTTGAGTGGTTGGCATGGTGCTTTTCCTGACCTGATCAAGCATGGCATAGGGTTTTTGCCAATCATCCCAGTTGGGGTTTGCCCGGAATTCGGTCGGGCTTTGATCATGTATCTGGCGAAAGGCGCGTGCAAAGGCCTCTGGCCCCTCATACCCGGCATCAAGCGCGATCTGAAGCACCGGAATGTCTTTGCGAAAGGCAAGAGTATGGGCCGCACGGCGCATGCGGATCAGGCGAATATACTGGCTGACCGCAATGCCAAACAGGGCGGTGAATTGTCGATGAAAATGAAAGGGCGAGTAGGCGGCAATACCTGCCAATTCCTCGACCGGAAGCGGTTGATCGGCATGATCATCGATATATCGGATCACCCGATCAAATCGCTTTTGCAAATCGGTTTTCATCGTCGCGTTCACGGTATCCTTCATCCTTTTGACCAACGGGTGTCTTGGCAGTTGGGTAACGCATGCGATCTTGCTTGGATCTGCGCGCCAATACCTGCCCGATCTTGCGGTATTAGCCGGAAATCATCGCATCTGGCGGATGCCGGGTGGCAAAGGCGGCCAATTCATCGATGAAGACCCGCTGGCGTTTGGGCATGAATTCGGTGTCGTGCCAGACGACATAGAAATCGCGCATCTCGGTCTTCCAGTCGGGCATGATCGGCACCAGCGCACCGGATTTCAAATGATCGGCGATGATGTTATGGGCGAATAACCCAATGCCGTGACCCGCGCGCACCATATGGATGGCAAGCTCCATCTCATCAACATTGAACCGGCCATGGGCGGCAATGCTTTCCTCGGCCCCGGTTTGCGGATGATAGAACCGCCAGGTCAGAAGCGGGCGCGATATGATCATGTCATGATTGGCCAGATCATCGGGCGATTTCGGATTGCCACGTTCAGCGATGTAGCTTGGCGCGGCGCAAGGGACAAGCCACGTCCCTGCAACCCGGCGTGCCATCAGGGAATTTTGCGTCTGCTTGCCAACCCGGATTGCGACATCAAAGGGAAAATCCTCTTCGGGCAGCAGTGCGTTGGAAAGTGTTAAGTGCAGGTCAATGCGCGGATAGCGTTTCATGAAATCGGAAAAGAATTCCGGCAGCCAGTAATTGGCCAGATTGACCGGAAGGGCCAAGCGCAAAAGCCCGACGCATTCACTTTGGCGCTGATCGATTTCTTCAAGCTGCAAGGACAGCTCGGCCATGATCGGATTGATCCGGTCGTAATATTCCTTGCCCGCCTGGGTCAGGGTAAAGCCGCCACCACCGCGCTCCAATAGCTTTGCGCCAAGGGCGGTTTCAAGCTTTTGCAAACGGCGGCTGAGTGTTGCGACCGGGATGCGCATCTGCACCGAACCACGGCGCAGGCTTCCGGCTTCGACAAGGCGGGCGAAGATCGCCAGATCATCAAGGTGGTTAAGGTGCTCCATTTTTGAGAATTTCTATTTCAATAATTTGATCTATTCCCAAAAACAAGAATAGGGAATGTTTGGTGTCAATGACAGACCAAACTATGAGGACGCTTATGTTTCCCCCTCAAATGCAACGCTTCGTGTTTTCGTTTTTTATGTCGCTTTGGCTGTGCTTCCTGATGACCGGGATTGTCACACTGATCAATACCGGCATTGATGCGAACTATCCGGTGCGCTGGGCCAATGCCTTTATCGTCGCATGGCCGATTGGTTTTACCCTTGTTCTGCTGAGTGCCGGAACGGTGGGCAAAATCACATCGCGCCTTGTGCGACAGACAGCCTGATAGACAAACTTTCTGATCCCCCGATCGCGCCACCATGCGATTGAAACAGGCCCGGTGAGAAATCGCCGGGCCTGTTTTTGTATGTCAGACATCAGGGTTTTCAAGGACTTGGTCAAATGCGGGGTAGGCTGTGAGCTTTCGCGTGACCCTCCCATGCAAAATGGTTGCTTGTTGATTTTCCAAAAATGAACCAAATTCGATTTTACGTCACAAATGATCCATCAGATGGAAGATCGATTGACCATGGTCGCGCAAAACCGCATGGAAAAACGCCAGAAACGCGAAGAACTGATCCTTGACGGGGCCGGTGAACTGATCGCGGATGTCGGCTTTTTCGAGCTCAAGATGTCCGATCTGGCCCGGACCTGCGGGATTTCGGTCGGCACCCTTTATGGCCATTTCGCCAGCAAGGAAGACCTGCTGATCGGGCTTGCGGTTATGGCCGGGGCAAAGCGCGCCGAGAAGTTTGACATCGCGCGCAATCACGATGGCAGCGCGATTGAAAAATACATCATCGCCAATCTGCTGGATTTGTGCTTTTCCATCGAACATCCGCAATTGTTCGAGGCCGAATATCTCGCCCTTGCGCCATCGATCTGGAAACGAGCGACCTATGCCCGTCATCAGGCCCAACTTGATCAGATCAATGCCATCACCACCATGTTTCAGAACTTCCTGACCGAAGGCGAGGCCGAACTTGGCATTGCACCCGATATGACCAGCCGCAGCCGCAACCTTAATCTTGGCAGTTGGGGATTGGGATACGGGATCAATGTGCTGGTCCTGTCGGAAATCACCGATCGCCATTACGGGCAGGAGCTTCGCAAAAATGCGCTCAACATCCTGTGTGATGGTCTGGCCGATCTTATGATTGGTGCGGGTTGGCAGGTTGAAGATGCCCGTCAAAAGGTCCGCGCCTTGGCGGATCGCTATGCCACGCCTTGCTAGGTCACTTGCCGTTTTGTAACATTTTGGCAGGTCGCATCGTCCCTGCTGCACACATAATTTAGCGCCCCACGGAGTACCCCATGTCACAGGAAAACAAGGCAATGTCGGCAGTCTTTATGACTGTCCTGTTTGGCTTTGCCGGTTTCAGTCTTCCTTACCCGGTTTTCGGCCCGATGTTTTTGAAACCCGAACTGGGTTTCCTTGATCCATCCGTGCCCGAACAATACCGAACGATCCTTTTGGGTGTTGCCATGGCGCTGTATCCGATCGGGCAGTTTATTGGTGCGCCGTGGCTTGGGCGGTTATCGGACAAGGTCGGGCGCAAGCCTGTCTTGATGGCGTCTCTTTTCGGGGCGGCGAGTGGCTATATCGTGGTTGCCATCGGGGTGGCGAATGCCAATTTGCTGATGGTGTTGATTGGCCGGTTTGTATCGGGCCTGTGCGAAGGCAATATGGCGATTGCCCAATCGATTGCCTCAGACATCAGCAAGCCAGAAAACAAGGTTCGTAACTTTGGCCTGATTACGGTTGCGATCAATGTCGGCTGGATCATTGGCCCGTTGATGGGCGGCTTTTTCTCCGACCCGTCCATTCATCCGTCCTTTAATGTTTCCTGGCCGTTCTTCTTTGCTGCGGGCATGTATGGCTTCAATCTTTTGGTCGTGGCCGTCATCCTGCATATCCCGGAATATGCCCGCCGTCGTGGCCGGGCGAGTGATGATGAAGCCGTGCCGACCCGGTCCGTCTGGGCAACCCTGACCGATCCGGTTTTGTTGCCGGGCTATGCGGTGTCGTTCTTTAGCTATGTTGCGATCTATCTGTTCTTCTGTTTCTTTGGCGTTTACATGGTGCAGAATTACGACGTGACGAGCAGCTTCCTTGGCATGTGTTCTGCGATCATCTCCATCCCGCTGATCCTGGCGGGACTGACGGTGGAACGCGCGCAGCGTCCGATGGGCTTGCGCGGTGTTGCAACCCTTGGCCATTTGCTGTTGGCGATTGGTCTTGTGACCTTTGTTCTGCCCGACGGTCTGGTGTGGATTTTCGTGCCGATGTGTCTGGCAGCATTCGGGATTGCATGGTGTGAAGTCACCACCAGTCTTTTCATCTCCAACGGCGCTGGCGCGCATGAGCAGGGGCAGGCACTTGGTATTTATCGCTCCGTCCACGTTCTGGCCGAAGCCGCAGCTGTTTTGATGGGCGGCGTTTTGGCCGGGCTTAACAGTGACTCACCCTTTATCGTCGGGGGTGTTGCCGCCCTGATTTGCGTTGTTGGCATTTTGGGCTGGGTTAAAACCCGTTCTGCTGAACCGGGTGGCGCGAAGGCAACGGCCTCCGCCAGCTGATCACAAAGACATTACGCCTCATAAGCAAACGCCCGCGTCACATGCGCGGGCGTTTTGTGTTTCAGTCTGGCTCTGATCAGATCGCGACCGGTGTCAGCGCCGCGTGATTTATGAGCGCTGTTGCCAGATCACTTCCCTTGCGCTTGGCATCGGGCAGTTTTGCCAACGCATCAGCAAGGGCGCGGATGTCAGCAAGGTCGTCGATCTCATCACAAACCTCCATCACCCGACCCCAGATCGCATCATGATCCATGCCGCCCATCACGGTCAGGGCAACGGCACGGTTAAGCGTTGCCTGGGGATGTTCGGGGTCTTGCGACAGGATTTGCTCAAATGCTTCAAACGCTGCGATCAAATGGCCTTCGCGCAGATTGATCACACCCAGATCGTTTGATGAAGTTAATGAGGATGGATCAATGCGGAGAAGCTGCTCGACCGCACGTCGTTCGCTTTCGATATCGTCGTTCGCCCGATGGCAGGCGGCCATCAGCCGGTGAATGGTTTCCGATCCCGGATTGTGATGTGCAGCGGTCTGAAGGGCAGAAAGTGCAGCTTCATTGCGCTCAAGTGCCAAAAGGGCCTGACCACGGAGCGTGAGGAGTTCCGGATCGGTCGGGTTGGTACGAAGCACGATGTCGACATGGTTAAGCGCCGCACGCGGATCATCGTTTTGCAAAAGCGCGCGTGCAATGTGATGCAGGCAGTCTTCATGGCCCCCATCAGATTGCAGCACGGTGCGATATTCGCCGAGTGCTTCGACAATCGAACCTTTTTCATGAAGCGCACGCGCCAACCCAAACCGCGCGTCCAGATTATCCATATCTTCGCCAAGTGCCTGACGCAGCATATTGATCGCCGCATCAAACTGTCGCCTTTTCAGGGCTGCAAGCCCCATATCAGAAAAGGACATTGCATTCATCGGTAGTCTCCCAATCCATGGCGGATCCGTTGCTCAGACCCTTAGATTTATCGATTAGCGATGGGATTATAATGTCCGAGCCATGCATTACCACCCTTATGTCATATGGGAATGGGAAGGTTTGGTTACGCGGTGGGAGAGATTAAAATACAAAAGGCCCCGGCGAGTGCCGAGGCCTTTGAATACATCAATGGGGCAGATCAATCCGTAGCATCAGTCCAGGAATGTACTGCGAATTGTGTCTTCCTTTTCCTTGGACCAAGCAACTACCGTTTCTAGGTTGGTTTTCCAGAGGTCGGTGCCAAACGGCTTTGCATAGCTGAACCGTTCGCTCGGCTCGTATCCGGGAATAACATCTGTCTCGGGTTGGCGATAATCAAAGCCATATTGGACAACGAGCAGCTTGTTCCTGCGGACAACACGATAAGAGCTAAAAAGCATAGTATCAGGTTTGTAAATTTCGTGCGTCCTCAGATACTGATCCGCCTGATCCAAATGTGCTTCTTGTGATCCCTTCAAAGACATTCCGATGTCTCGAATAGAGAAGCAACCTTGCGTTCCGAGCTCCTGGTTTGCAGACTTTTCATGGTAAATGTCATCGGGCTTTCCATCGCATGCGCCTGTCGCGACAAAGCCATAGCCTGCGTGTGATTCGAGTGCAGTGGTGTAGATGACCATGCCTTCAAGGGCATTGGTTGCCGATATCTTGCCAAGCGCGACCTGTGCGAATGGGTGATAGTTGTTGTTGCGGAATAACTCTTTGCCAATGACGGTCCACTGACCGGGCGGCAACATGACGTCACCCTGTGGCGTTTCTACCCGATCAGTCAGCACAGTTCCGATGGGCATTTCATTTTCAAATTGGCTTGTTGCTGTTACGCAACCTGACAACACGGTAATCGCGGCCAGAACGACGAGTTTTTTGATCATTATGTGTCCCTTTCCTCACGTCTGACATCGGTTTTAAGTGTCTGTAAGGAAAGGGTAAACTATCCAAAGAAGGAGGGTGGCGCTCCATCGGATAGGTTGCAGGTGAGTGGGGCTTGTTTTCGTATTATGTGCGGCTGCGCCGCAGCCAAGCATTTGCTTGGTTACGGCGCGCAAAGTGATCTAAAGCTTATGGATCATTTTGACTTCCATGAAGTCCTCAAGACCAAACAGGCCACCTTCACGGCCATTACCCGATTGTTTGTAACCGCCAAACGGGCTTCCGGCGCGCGGGAAGGAGCCGTTCAAAAGCACCATGCCCGCGCGCAGTTTGCGCGCAACACGGTTGGCTTTTTCCTGATCAGGTGTCTGGATATAAGCAGCAAGGCCATAGGGGGTGTCATTGGCAATTTTGATGGCTTCTTCTTCGGTGTCGAACGGAATGATCGAGATTGCCGGGCCAAAGATTTCTTCACGCGCAATGCGCATATTGTTGTTCACATCAGCAAAGATCGTCGGTTTGACGAAATAGCCTTCGTTGGTGCCATCAGGCTTGCCAACACCACCAACCAAAAGGGTGGCACCTTCGTCGATACCCGCCTGAATAAGTGATTGGACGCGGTCAAATTGGATGTGGCTGACGAGCGGGCCGATATGATCGCCCTCAAGCGTCGGATCGCCAACCGATGCTTCTTCGCCAACGCGTTTGGCGACCTTAAGCGCCTCGTCATAGATTGAACGTTGCACCAACATCCGTGTTGGCGCGTCGCAGGTCTGACCGGAATTGTTGAAAACCGCGTTCACGCTCCATGAAATGCGATCTTCGATATCGACATCGTCAAACACGATGTTTGGCGATTTCCCTCCAAGCTCAAGCGTAACCCGTTTGATGTTTTCCGCCGCATCACGCGAAATCGCTTTGCCCGCCCGGGTCGATCCGGTGAATGACATCATGGAAATGTCTGGGTGCTGCGAAAGCGTTGCTCCGGCGACCGGACCCGCCCCCTGCACAAGGTTAAACGCCCCGGCGGGGAAGCCCGCCTCGTGGATCATTTCTGCATAAAGAACCGCATTAAGCGGGGTAAATTCGGACGGCTTCAAAACGCAAGTGCAGCCCGTTGCCAATGCCGGAATGACTTTCAGCACAATCTGGTTGATCGGCCAGTTCCAAGGCGTGATCAGGCCGCAAACGCCAATCGGCTCACGCAAAAGAAGCTCCCCGTTATAAAGGGTTTCTTCGGTTTTGAGCTTTTTCAGCGCCACAATGAAATCTTCAAGATGGGCGGTACCCGCCGATGCCTGTTGTTCGTGGGCCATTGTGGTTGGCGCGCCAAGTTCGGCGGTGATGGTATCGGCGACTTCGGAATAACGGCGCTTATAAATCGCAAGCAGGTTTTCAAGCCAACCAAGGCGCTGTTCAACCGTGGTTTGGCTATAGGTCGCAAAGGCGCGCTTGGCCGCGGCAACTGCAAGGTCGACATCTTCTTCGCTGGCCAGCGTGATTTGTGTGATGACCTGTTCGGTGGCCGGGTTGATCACATCCAACTTCTGGGACGAAATCGGCTCAACCCATTTGCCATTGATGTAAAAATTGCCTGCGTTTTCCATTGGAAATCTTCCTGATCATTTGGTGGTGACGGGCCGGATGTTTGGATGCCCGGTGCAAAGAGCCTGACGTCAGGTCCGTGTGCTTAGCCAGTTTTTGATAATCTCGCGGTGGCGATCGCCATTATAGCTGGCAAAATGTCCGCCATGAACGATGCGAACTGGCAGGTCATAAAGCCGTTCCATTGATCGCACGTAATCCTTTGCATTCGCGTGATAGGTGTCTTCGATCAGCGGGCCATCATAAACAATATCACCCGAAAACAGGATGCCAGTTGCCGCTTCCCAAAGGGCAATGCCGCCCGGTGAATGGCCCGGTGTGTGGATCACTTCAAAATGCCGATCGCCCAGATCAATCACATCGCCGTCTTCAACTATGCGCGTTGCCGGGGCAGCCTTGACCGCATAGGTGGTTGAGGCATAAGGCGCAGGCGGCAGTTTTGTAAAGATCTCGTCGGTCACATAGGGATCGGCCAGCGTGTTTTGGCGTGTTGGTGCAGCCAAAAGATCCGCTTCGCAGCGGTGGCAGACACGGTTTTCAAATTCGTGATGGCAGCCGATATGATCGAAATGGGTGTGGCTGGCGACCGCCTGAACCGCGCGTTCCGTCACAAGCGGTACCCATTGGGTCAAGGACACAACACCCATCCCGCTATCGACCAGCATATCGCCATCGCGCCCGCGCACATGCCAGATGTTGCAGCGATAGAATTCCTCGATAAACGGCTCGCCGATATAGGTGACGTCATCGCCAAGTTTTTTCAGACTGTACCAGTCTTCGGGTTTTGCGCGATCCATGCTCATTATGCTGCGGCCTCAACCTGTTCGCGGGGCGGATGGCCAGGCAGGATAACAACCGATGCGGGATCAAGCGTCAGTTCGACCCAAGCCCCCGGTTCAATGATTGCCGATTGCGGCATGTGGGCAGTGATGATCCTGTTTGGGTAATCGACCGGGCTTAGATGGGCGCGGTGATGCGTGCCAAAGAACGAACCATCTTCGACCTTTGCCTTGCCAAGGGTAATGCGCGGGCCGGTTCCGGTGCTGGCACGGAAATGTTCCGGGCGAATGGCAAGGGTGACAGAGGTGCCTTTGGCAAAGCTTGCACCCCCCATCGCGGTCTTGGGCAGGTCCACGGTGCCAAGGGCGGTTTTAACCGTTGCCTGATCATCGCCAATCGCCTCAAGCGTTCCGGGGATGAAATTGACCTCCCCCATGAAACTTGCCGAAAACAGGGTCTTTGGCCGCATATAGATATCTTCGGGCCGACCGACATCTTCGATCTTGCCGGCATTCATCACGACGATGCGGTCCGCAATCGCCATGGCTTCTTCCTGATCATGGGTGACGTGAACGAATGTGGTGCCGACGCGCTTTTGGATGGCCTTAAGTTCATCCTGCATCTGACGACGCAGTTTCAGATCAAGCGCACCCAACGGTTCATCAAGCAACAAAACATCCGGCTCAACCGCAAGCGCACGGGCAAGGGCAACGCGCTGGCGCTGACCGCCGGAAAGCTCGTGCGGTTTCTTGTTGGCTGATGTCTTAAGCCCGACCATATCCAGAAGTTCTTCGGCCTTGGCATGGCGTTCGGCCTTGCCGACCTTGCGCATCTTAAGGCCAAAGGCGACATTGTCGCGAAGCGTCATATGCGGAAACAGGGCGTAGTCCTGAAACATCGTGGTGGTCGGACGTTTGGCTGGCGGGACCTGGCCCATGTCACGCCCGGCAATTTCAATCACGCCGTCACTTGGTGACAGAAAACCACCCAGAAGCGAGAGCAAGGTGGTCTTGCCACAGCCCGATGGCCCCAACAGGACAATGAATTCGCCAGCGGCAATTTCAAGGCTGATATCATCAAGGGCGGTGAAATCGCCAAAAATCTTGGTGGCATTGCGGATCGATACTGGGGCGGTCATTTCTTTGCCGTCCTTCTAAAGACAATCAGTTCAAGGAGAAGCAGCAGCGCAACCGATACAAGGAAGACAACACTTCCGACCGCGTTGGTTTTCGGGTTCAGGCCCGAACGCAACATGCTCCAGATTTCAACAGGCAGGGTGACGTCAAAGCGCGACAGCAAGAAGGCAATGATGAATTCATCCCAGCTAAACGTCACCGACAGGAAAAAAGCCGCCAAGATCGATGGCATCAACATCGGGGCGGAAACCTGTGTCATGACCTGCCATTCAGCAGCCCCCAAATCACGTGCCGCCCGTTCGATGTTTTTTTGATGATCCCCCATCGATGCGTAAATGATGGCAAAGCAAAGGGGCAAATTGATCACCACATGGCCAACACCCACCGTCCAAAGTGATAGCGACACACCCACCCAGTTAAAGGTCGACAGCAATCCAAGGGCAATGATCAGGTAGCTTACCGTCATTGGTGCTACCAGAAGCCCACGCTGCAAACGCGACGCCGGAAGGATATAGCGCGCTAATCCATAAGCCGCACAGAAGCCCAGCACACAGGCAACTGTTGATGAGCCAATCGCCACCATCAATGAATTACCAAGGGCCGACATCAGCCGGTCATCGGCAAATACTTCACCATACCATTTAAGGGTCGCGCCATTAAACGGCGGAACAGGCAGGCGGCCATCCTGAAATGAAAACAGCACAAGAACCGCAACAGGCAGGAAGATGAAGCCATAAAGCGCAATCAAATAGGCCCATGACAGGGTTTTGGAAATGCGTGAGGAAATCATGATCACGTCCTTTCCATTTTAAGCCAGCGGGCACAACCGATATAGGCAAGGGTGACCACCACCATCAAAATGATCGAAAGGGTCGCTGCCATCGGAAAATCAGCCCGTCTGCCAAGCTGCAACATGATGACCTGGGGCAGGGCAAGTTCATTATTGCCGCCCAAAATCTGTGGGGTGATGTAATCACCAATGCACAGCACAAAGGTCAGAAACGCACCGACCATGATGCCCGGCAAGGTGAGCGGCAGGACAACATGCCAGAATACCTGAAACCCGTTTGCGCCAAGATCGGCCGCAGCCCGGCGATAGTTTGGCGGCATCTGCACCAGATTGGCATAGATCGTAAGCGTCAGTAGCATCACAAAGAAATGCACGAACCCGATGACGGTGGCCGACCGGGTGCTGGCCAATTCAAGCGGTTCGGCAATCACGCCAAGATATAAAAGCGCGTTATTAATCACGCCATTTTTCGCCAAAACCAGAAGCCAGGAATAGGACCGCACCACATAGCTCGTCCAGAACGGCAGGATCGCCATGATCAGCGCCATGCGTTGCCATTTTTGCGGCACGCGTTCGGCAATGATCCAGGCCAGTGGATAGGCAAGGATCACGGATATGATGGTGACCGTAAAAGTGATCTCAAGCGAGACAAACAGCCCCTTAAGCAAATGGGCCTTTTCAAAAAACGTGATGTAGTTATCCAAATTCCAAGTCATGACGATGTCGCGGCCCTTGCGGGTGGCAAGGCTGATCGCGGCCATGACAAGAAACGGGATCACGAAAAACGCGACCGTCCACAACAATGCCGGGGTGACAAACCCCCATGCGCGGCGGTTCTCGCGTGTTTCAAGGGTGACTTCAGCCATCACGGTGTCCTTTGTCGGCAACACGCGCGCAATAAAGCCTGCGCTGATGCGTGTTGTCAGTCGATGACGTGGGAGTGGGGCGCCGTCTTAATGGCAAGCTTAGCGCATATCGGGACCATTGCCCCGCAAAAAGCGGGGCAATGGTGGGTGGCAGTAGACAAGGGATTGCTTACTGCTGGAGCATCTCGACCCAAGCATCCTGCATCTGGGCATCCAGATCGGCATCCGGGATCGGATAAAGCTGCGAGTTCTTCAGATACCCTTCCTGATCATCCCAGCGAAGGGCCGCTTTTTGCGCATCACTCAGGTTTGCGCCCGCCTTGGCATTGGCTGGCATCCCCCAGAAGCACGACGAGGTCGCAAGACGTGCCTGTCCTTCGGGGCTCATGATGTATTGAACGAACTTCAGCGCGAGGTCGGGTTTTTCGGAATCCTTCATCACGCCAATCGACTGTGCCCAGCGCAGGCCGCCTTGTTTCGGGATGACCCAATCAAGGTTCGGTTTGTCTTCTGACAGAACCGCCGTGATCCATTCACCGCCGCCAACAAGGATATCGACCTCACCTGTAGCCAGAGCCGTTTGGGATGAGACAACCTCACCAACCTGTTTGGAGACCTTCTTCATTGCAAACAGCTTGTCTTTGATCGCGTCCATATCGTCCGCACCAAGATCAGCCGTATCAATGCCAAGGCCAAGACCAACCAGGCCAATTACCGGAAGGTAATAATCATAAATCGCAATACGTCCGGCATATTTGTCCGACCAGATCACCGACATGTCTTCCATGTCCTTGGGATCGACCTTGGTCTTGTCGAACGAAATGGTGTTGTAGCCGAACTTTTCGGTGACGGCATAGGTCTTGCCATCGACCACATTGTTTTCCGCCATCACGACTTCGGGGAACAGATCAGAAGTCGGCAGGGCATCGGCCGGGATTTCGGCCAGCACACCCATTTCAACAGCGCGATGGACATCAACGCCGTCAATCACAAACACATCCCAGTCGCCCGGACGGGATTGTTCAATGATCGAAAGGCCCGCACCCGTGCCTTCATATTCCTTGAGATTGACTTTGACGTCGTACTGTTTCTCGAACGGCTCAATCAAGGCCGGATCGGTATGGTCACACCAGACCAGCGCGTTCAATTCTTCGGTGGCGTTTGCGCCCTGTGCGAATGCAACTGCGCCCAGAATAAAGGTCGCAGCACCGCCTAAAAGCTTATTGCGGGTTTTCCCCGTAGCAACGTGACGAAACATAGGCTCTCCCTGATTTCATATTGAGGCCTCCCTTTTATTGGGTAAGTCGGCACTCATTTCGGTGCCGTTGAAAAAATATTGAACGTGTTCATTTTTTGAGTCAATATAAATTTTGAACCCGTTCAGTTTTCCCGGAGTGACAATGTCAGGACTGCGCGCCCAAAAGAAAGCCGATAAAAACCGCCGAATTCTTGAGGCTGCGACAACCCTGTTTCGCAAGGTCGGCTATGACAGTGCGCGCATCGAAGACATTGCCGAAATGGCGGGTGTGTCGGTCGGAACGTTTTATAATTATTATAAAAACAAGGGCGACATGCTGATGGCCACCGTCTCGATGGAGGTCGAAGAAGTCCTTGCTGCCGGGCATGAAATCATCGAACGCGATCTTGATAATGTCGGGCATGCCTTGTCCGAATTGATCGGCAAATATTACGACCATTCGCTGACTTATCTTTCCAAAGAAATGTGGCGCACGGCGATGTCACTTTCGATCGCACAGCCCGAAACGCCGTTCTCCAAACGCTATACCGCCCTTGATCATCGTTTGTCCAAACAGGTGTGTGATCTGTTCCGCGCCCTGCAATCGCGCGGCATCGTGCGCAAGGATGTCGATTGCGAAGCAACGGGCGAGCTTGTCTTTAACAATGTGAACATGATGTTCATCGAGTTCGTTAAGGACGAAGACATGGATGTGGCAGGGCTTAAGGAAGAAGTCGAACGCCAAAGCCAACCGCTTGTCAGGATGATGTCGGCAGCCTGATCGCGACGTATCCCCATCTACACTTCCCGGTTGCTTCCATCGCGTGTGTGCTGATAGCGTGCTTTCGCCTCAAAATCGCAAGGTCCAGCACGGAGCATCCAGCATGGCATTGTCACCAGATAGCTATTTTGCCAAATCCAAGGTTTGGCCAGCTGAAGCAGCACGCCTTCGCACCATCTTGCTGGGCTGCGGCCTTGACGAAGGCATTAAGTGGGGCAAGCCGTGCTATATGCAGGGTGGCGATAACATCGCGATCATTCAGGAAATGAAGGGCTTTCTGGCCCTGATGTTTTTCAAGGGCGCGTTGCTTGATGATGTGGATGGTATCCTGACACCACCCGGACCGAATTCCAATTCAGGTCGGCAAATGCGGTTTAATTCGATCAGTGAAATCGATGAAGCCGCCGATCAGATCCGGGCGTTTGTCGCAGCAGCGATCAAGATCGAACAGGATGGCTTGAAAATCGAAAAACCATCGGTGATTGAACTGCCCGACGAACTTAAGGCCCGCCTTGCCAAGGATGCGGAACTGAAAGCCGCATTTGATGCCCTGACGCCAGGGCGTCAGCGGGGTTACGGGCTTTATATCGGTGGGGCCAAGCAATCTGCGACCCGGATCAGCCGGATTGAAAAGCATCGTGACCGCATCCTTGAGGGCAAGGGCATTCACGACCACTGATCAGGCGTCCTTGTCCGCTGCTGCGCGCAAATAGGCCTGTGCGACCAACCGGCTTTCATCTTGCAAATGTTCTAGTGCGTCGCTGCCTGCGGCCAGTTGGCCAAAGCTTGCGCGCGCCAATCCGGCAAGGGATGAGAGTACTGTAAAGGTTGCCTGTTTCGGGTCTTTGAAACTTGCATCTGTTGCCAGTGCCAAAATCCGCCCGATGGCCATGCCCATGCGGGCAAAAACATCTGATGACATGCGCACCTGATTGATTGCACCGGCCACGCGATACATCGCCTCGGTCGCGTCAGGATTGACCATTTTCACCGTCACATAGGTATCGGCAATTTGCGCTGCGAGTTCGCAAAGCGGGGCAGGTGATTGATGATCTGCGATTTCTTCATAGGCGCGCGCCATTTCCTCGAAATGCTTAAGCAGGATGGCATATAGAAGCGCTTCCTTGTTCGGGAAATATTGATAAAGGGTTCCAACCGAAACGCCTGCACGCTCTGCCACCCGCGTGGTGGTCAGTTTGCTTAAATCATCGGCCAACAAAACCTGAATGGTTGCCGTATAGATGGCATCAACAGTCACCCCGGATCGTTCCTGAACCGGCCGTTTTCTGGGCTTTAGCTTCTCTGTCGTGGCGGGTTTCAATATGCGAATTCCAAACTGAAGGATTGTTCAGGTATATTTGCATCATGACGATCCGGTCAAGAAGGGCCACATGAATAAAGCCCGATCATGACCGCGAATATGGAAATGGGCACAGTTACACGTGACGGAAACCAGATGCCCTAACCTGGATATGGAGAGTGGCCATCATGCGCAACAAGCATCAAAATTCAAAACTCGCAACCGTCACGCGCCGGTTCTTTGTCGGTGCGGTATTGGGTGCTGTTCTTTCGGTCTCGAGCACGGGACTGGTCTTTGCCCAAGACAGCACAAGCACCCCGCGCATCCTGAAATTCAGTGATCATCAACCATCTGATCGCATGCGGACACGTTTCCTGCATGAAGTTGTCTTTCCGCTGATCGAGACGGAATCAAATGGTCGTCTCAAGGTCGAACATCACTGGGATGGTGAGCTGGCCAAGGCTTATGACGCACTGGGTGCGGTTAGCAGTGGTGCGGTTGATATGGCAACCACGGTGCCGGAATACACCGCCAAGGAAATGCCGCTGCATCAGATTTTCAAAAGCTTCATCGTCGGCCCGACCGATGACAGCCAAATCGACTTTTTCCGCCGCGTGTATGACGAAGTCCCGGCCTTTAACGAAGAACTGGCAGCCAATAACATCGTGCCGATCTTCTTTGGAACCGGCTATCCCGTCGCGTTTTATGGCACCAAGCCGATGGCAGATCTTTCGACCATTGCCGGGCAAAAATGGCGGTCGGCCAGTTTCTGGCATCTTGATTTCCTGAAAAACACCGGTGCGACGCCTGTGCGCGTGCATTGGGGCCCGGAAGTCTATGAAGCGATGAAATCCGGTGAGCTTGACGGCCTGATGGTCAATGTCGATAGCGGCTATTTCCTTAATGCCCATGACGTGGCGCCAAACATTCTGGTGTCTTATGACCTGTGGCTTGGTCACGTCTATCCGCTGACCATGAACAAGGATGTCTGGGATAGCCTGAGCGTTGAGGATCAGGACGCGATCAAGCGCGCAGCAAGCAAGGCCTATGAAACCCTTGGTGATGTCATGACCCAAAGCTTTGATGCACAGGTCGAAAAGCTGCGCGAGGCAGGGGCAAATGTCCGCATACTTGACGCGGCCGAGGTCACAGCCTTCGCCAATGCCACCCGTTATCAGGACGTTCAGGCCGCCTGGGTTGCAGAACAAGAAGCCAACGGCATTACCAAAGCCGGGGCTGTGATGGGCGAGGTCACCGTAATCATGAATGATGTGATGGCAAAAACCAACTAAGCCACCATCAATACCAAATCCCCCGGCCGAATTCCGGCCAACCCCGGTGATGCAAGGAGCACGGTTCGTGTTCCTTGCATCTCTTTTTGAAAACTTGCCCTATTGCGACCGACAGCCTAGGCTGTTTGCAACATAAGCCGTTGTTAAACAGCGGTAATAAGGTGGCATTAAAGTGTGCTGGCGAATAAAGCCACGTACACCACGGACACAAAGCCATATCAGCCGAGCCGGTTGATATGGGCAAGCAAGAGCAAGCTGGCAGGAAACCGCAAACATGTACAAGCCGGGAACAGGCGCGGCAGATGCGTTTGGCATTTTTTCAAACGATGACCGCCCAGATGGCGTCGGTGAGCTCAGACTTGCCGATGGCGATTTGTTCGAGCTGCCCGGTGTAAGCGGGCGTCTTGAACGCATTGATTTTAACAATGGCATTTGTTTGCACCGCGCGGAACTCAATGTCCGCGATGATTCCAGATTTGATGTGCAAAATGCCTTACCACCCGGATGGCTGGCCGGGTCGGTTAACATTCTGGGGCGTCATGATTTTGAATGTCCTGATGGCCAGAATCATACCATGTCGCCCGAAACCGGATTGATGATGCGCGTAGACCCGACCGGTACCCGATACTTCCTTCCCGGTGGGCAATTGATCCGCCACGCGGGCGTGACCATTGACCTTGATGCATTGCGTGCCCGATTTGGTGACGGGATGCCAGATGCCCTAACGCCGTTTCTTTCTGATCGTCACGACGTAATTGATGTCAGACCGCTTGCCCTGAACAACAAGATCAGAAGCATCGTCAGTGCAATGTTCTCAGCGCAAATGACCGGCTTGGGCCGCAAATTCAAGCTAGAAGGTTTATCGACCCTGTTTCTGGCTGAGATGATTGATGCCTATTGCCTGCTTCGCGAAGGCAACGAAAAGTCCCCAGAACCAAGTGTTCTTGAGCAGACCGTCATCAAAGAGGCAATGGCAAAGATCACCAATGATCTGGCCGCACCGCTTTCTGTTGCGCAACTCGCCATTGCCGCAGGCATGACCGAAAGCCGGCTGAACAGCTTGTTCAAGTTGGAAACCGGTAAGACATGCGCTGATTTCATCCGTTCCAAACGTATGGAACGGGCCAAGGCGCTTCTGGCATCTGGCGACACCAACGTCAAACAGGTTGCCGCCGCGGTGGGTTTCAACCATGTCAGCAATTTCTCGCGATCCTATCGTGACTGGTACGGCGAAAGCCCGGCACAGGCGCTTAACCGCAGCAGCGGGTGATTGTATTTCCAGCATATCTTTGCCCCCTTGCCCAAGCTGCTTTAACACCCTAGGTTAACGCAAACGTCAACTTGTGTTGCAGGGCAAAAAATGAAGTTTCAGGGCACGGAAAATTACGTCGCAACCGAAGATCTGATGGTGGCTGTTAATGCCGCGATCACGTTGCAGCGTCCGCTTCTGGTTAAAGGCGAGCCGGGCACCGGCAAGACCGTTCTGGCCGAAGAAATTGCCAAGTCACTGGGCAAGAAGCTGATCACATGGTCGATCAAATCCACCACGCGCGCGCAGCAGGGGCTTTATGAATATGATGCCGTATCGCGCCTGCGTGACAGTCAGCTGGGGGATGAGCGCGTTCATGACATCGGCAATTACATCGTCAAGGGCAAGCTTTGGGAAGCCTTTGAATCTGATGGTGACGCGCCGGTCCTTCTGATTGACGAAATCGACAAGGCCGATATCGAGTTTCCCAATGACCTGCTTCAGGAACTCGATCGCATGGAATTCTTTGTCTATGAGACGCAGGAAACCATCAAGGCAACCAACCGCCCGATCGTTATCATCACGTCCAATAATGAAAAGGAACTGCCTGACGCGTTCCTGCGTCGCTGTTTCTTCCATTACATCCGCTTCCCCGATGCCGATACCATGGCCGAGATCATCGAAGTGCATTATCCCGGCATCCAGAAACGTCTGGTAGCCGAAGCCTTGAACCTTTTCTATGACATGCGTGATGTATCGGGGCTCAAGAAAAAGCCATCAACGTCCGAGCTTCTGGATTGGCTCAAACTTCTGATGGCCGAAGACCTGCCGCCCGAGGCACTGCGTGCCAAGGATGCCAAAACCGCTGTGCCACCGATGCATGGTGCGTTGCTTAAAAACGAGCAGGACGTGCTTCTGTTTGAACGGTTGGCCTTTATGGCGCGGCGCGAAGGGCGTTAATTCCGATGTTCACCGGCTTTTTCTATAAGCTGAAAGACGTCCGCGTACCGGTGAGTTTGCGCGAATACCTGACCCTGCTTGAGGCGGTGGAAAAGGGATTGGCGGGCTATTCGGTTGAGGATTTCTATTATCTGGCGCGTGCAGCCCTTGTGAAGGATGAACGCTACCTTGATAAATTTGATCGGGTTTTTTCCGAGCATTTCAAAGGTGTGGTTGACCTGACCGAGGGTATGGACGAGGTCGAGAAAACCGAAATCCCCGAGGAGTGGCTTAAGAAACTGGCCGAGAAATTCCTGACCGACGCGGAAAAGGCCGAGATCGAAGCTCTTGGCGGTTGGGAGAAGCTGATGGAGACGCTTAAACAGCGTCTTGAAGAACAAAAGGGCCGTCATCAGGGCGGTAATAAATGGATCGGTACGGCGGGAACATCGCCCTTTGGTGCCTATGGTTATAACCCCGAAGGGGTTCGGATCGGCCAACATGAAAGCCGCCATCGCCGCGCGGTCAAAGTCTGGGACAAACGGGAATTCAAGAACCTTGATGACAGTGTCGAAATAGGCACGCGCAACATCAAGGTGGCGCTCCGTCGTTTGCGCAAATGGGCGCGTACTGGCGCTGCTGACGAGCTTGATCTACCCGGCACCATCACATCAACCGCACGCCAGGGGTGGCTTGATGTTCAGATGCGCCCGGAACGCCACAACGCGGTCAAGGTCTTGATGCTGTTTGATGTTGGTGGATCAATGGATGATCACATCAAGGTCTGTGAGGAACTGTTTTCAGCGGTGAAGACCGAGTTCAAGCATCTTGAATATTACTACTTCCACAATTGCCCCTATGAAGGGCTGTGGAAGGATAATGCGCGGCGCTGGAACGAACAGGTTTCCACATGGGATGTGATCAATACCTATGGGGCGGATTACAAGCTGGTGATTGTGGGTGATGCCACCATGAGCCCCTATGAAATCACCTATCCCGGTGGTGCCGTCGAACATTGGAACGCCGAAGCCGGGGCTGTGTGGATGCAAAGATTGCTTGATCATTTCCAACACGCCGCCTGGATCAATCCGCAGCCGGAAAACTGGTGGCGGCACCATCAATCGATCCAGATTCTGCATAAATTGATGGAAGGCCGGATGTTCCCCCTAACCCTGGATGGGCTTGATCGAATGACCGGGGAACTAAACCGCTAAACCAACGTTACACGTCAACGTAACAGTTTCATGAAGATTGCACGCAGGGCGCGTCCACGCGTTTCGGTGCCGTGAAACCGCGCCTATAGTCCTGAAAACCCCGTTCGGGGCTGTGATCAAAGGAATGTCGCGATGTTGGCTAAAATTATCTCTAATCGTCTGATTGCCGGTGTGATGGCAGCGGGCATGCTGGTGGCCCCGATGCTTGTGCCAAACATGGTGCATGCCCAGGACAACAAACAGGAAACCGTTGTTATTGCCCATCGCGGCGCGTCGGGCTATTTGCCGGAACATACCCTTGCGGCGAAGGCATTGGCCTATGGCATGCGGGCTGATTATATCGAGCAGGATGTGGTTCTTTCCAAGGATGGCGTGCCGGTTATCCTGCATGACATTCACCTTGATACCACGACCGACGTTGCGACCAAGTTCCCCGACCGCAAGCGTGAAGACGGGCGTTATTACGCGATTGATTTTACGCTTGATGAAATCAAAAGCCTGAATGTTACCGAACGTTTCAAGGCCGATAGTGGCAAGCAGGTCTATGAAAACCGCTTCCCGATGGAGTTCGGGATTTTCAAGGTCCCGACCCTTGAAGAAGAAATCAAACTGATCCAAGGCCTGAACCGGTCCACGGGGCGCGATGTTGGCATCTATCCCGAAATCAAAAAGCCCGATTTCCATCACGCCGAAGGGCAGGATATTGCCAAGGCGGTCGTCTCGGTCCTGGAAACGTGGGGTTATAACAACCCGGCATCCAATGCGTTTTTACAATGCTTTGACTGGGCGGAAACCAAGCGTATCCGTAACGAGCTGAACTATCAGGGCAAGCTTGTGCAGCTTCTGGGTGAAAACCGCTGGGGTGCGCCCGAAGGAACCGATTACGACTTACTGAAATCCGATGAGGGTGTGCTTGAAATGGCCAAGGTCGTTGATGGCATCGGCCCATGGTTGCCCCAAGTGATCGAAGGGCTCAGCGAAAATGGCACGGCGATTATGACGCCAACCCTGATTGCGGCCCAACGTGCGCAATTGATGGTTCATCCCTATACGCTACGCGCTGATCAGTTGCCGAAATGGGCCGGAGATATGGATATCGCACTTAAGGCGATTTTCGATGATGCGGCGATTGATGGCATCTTCACCGATTTCCCGGATCAGGCAGTTGAGTATCTGGCACGCAATCCGGATGCCTAATCGGTCTTTGTGAATGTGTTTACAGCAATCGATGAACAGACTGTTTCGAAGCTGGGCATTATCAGCGACGCCGTCTGCGGTCATCATCGTGATCTGAACAATTTCAACCTTGGAGGGTGACATGGCGAAAGTTCTGGTTCTGTATCATTCGATGTATGGACATATCGAAACCATGGCCAATGCGATTGCCGAAGGCGCGCGCGGTGTGGCGGGAACGCATGTTGATATCAAACGCGTTCCCGAAACCATGCCCGAAGACGTGGCCAAGGCGGCCGGCGCAAAGCTTGATCAGGCAGCTCCTGTGGCAACTCCGGCCGAACTGGCCGATTATGATGCGATCATCTTTGGCGTGCCGACCCGCTTTGGCAATATGTCGGGCCAGATGCGCAACTTCCTTGACCAGACCGGTGGCCTATGGGCCAAGGGTGCGCTGATCGGCAAGATCGGTTCTGTGTTCGCATCCACCGGCACCCAGCACGGCGGTCAGGAAACCACCATTACCTCGACCCACACCACGCTTCTTCACCATGGCATGGTGATTGTTGGTGTGCCTTATAGCTGTGCTGGCCTTACCAATATGGACGAGATCACCGGTGGTTCGCCCTATGGTGCCTCAACCCTTGCCGGTGCAGATGGTTCGCGCCAGCCGTCTGAGAACGAGCTTGATATCGCCCGTTTCCAGGGCAAGCATGTCGCAGAACTTTCGGCAAAGCTTGCAGGCTAGGCCACGACGATCAAAACAAACCTTTATGATCAAAAGCTTCATGAAACCCGCAGTCTTTTGGCTGCGGGTTTTGTAATGTAGCGGCTTTGCATAAACTGCCCTAAAAAGGTCCTATTGGCGGACCAACAAATTCTGGTTGGGCCCGATTAAACGGGTCCGTCCCCCGAAAAAGCTCAGGGTCCGAACCCTGTCAAAATTCAATAAGATTTGGAGTGGGTGTGCTGTGTTTGAGTCGTTTTTTCCCAAGCCACGACTGTTTTTCCTAAGTGCGCTGGTTTGGACAACGCTTTGCGTTGCGCTTTGGTATCTTGGGGCGGATCAGTGGGGGCAGTATCTGGGCTTTGGTGTTGCCCAGCCAGAAGATGATGCCGTTGTCGGTTTGGGATATTTCGCAACCCCTACCTTCCTTTGGTTTTGTGCGTATTACGCGGTTTCGGTTATGGCATTTGGCGGTTTCTGGATGGCCAAGGCACCGCATCCCTGGCAGCGCTGGTCGGTATTTGGCTCTGCCTTGATTTTGTTGATGACCTATTTTGATGTGCAGGTCTCGGTTGCAATCAACAACTGGCGTCGTCCGTTTTTCGATAATGTTCAAAATGCCCTGACCGGGAAAGGGGAAGTCACCGTCGAAACGCTTTATCACCTGATGCTGGTGTTTGGATCGATCGCGCTTTGTGCGATTTTCCTGTTTGTTATGACGCGGTTTTTCATCAGTCACTGGATATTCCGTTGGCGCACGGCGATGAACGGCTATTACATGGATCGCTGGTCGAAGCTGCGCAGCATTGAGGGTGCGGCTCAGCGTGTGCAGGAAGACACCATGCGCTTTGCCTCGATCATGGAGGGCTTGGGCGTTTCCATCGTCAGTGCGGTGATGACCCTGATCGCGTTCCTGCCGCTTCTTTGGTCGCTTTCAAGCTATGTGACCGAACTTCCGATCGTTGGCGCCATTCCGGCCCCGCTCTTTACCGCAGCCATCGTCTGGGCTGTGTTTGGCACCGGTATTCTGGCCTTTGCCGGTAAGAAACTGCCAGGCCTTGAATTCCATAACCAGCGGGTCGAGGCGGCCTATCGTAAGGAGCTGGTTTACGGCGAAGATGACCATGCGCGTGCAGAACCCGTAACGATCCGCGAACTTTTCAGCCATGTGCGGCATAACTATTTCCGGCTTTATCTGCACTACACCTATTTCAACGTGGTGCGGTCACTTTACCTGCAGACGGATGTGGTCTTTGCCATGATCATTCTGGTGCCGACCATTGTGGCTGGTGCGACAATCGGCTTCACATTCGGTGTCCTGCAGCAGGTCCTGACAGCATTTGGTCAGGTTTCAAACTCGTTCCAGTTCCTGGTGAATTCCTGGACAACCATTGTCGAGCTTCTGTCGATCTATAAACGTCTGAGTGCTTTTGAAAAGGCGATCGACGGTTCCGGACCGGATGCTGCGCCCGAGGTTGCACCGGCATAATTTGTGGAAAGAATAACTAAAATCCGTATGTCAGGCACCTGATTGATCTGTTTTAGGAAACAATCAGGTGCCTGATTGCGTCTTGTTTGGCGACAGTTTTGTGCGACATTGGAAGGCATGAAAATTCCGTCCGACTTGGATGTCGGCCAGACAGGAGGATTGATGATGTCAGATACAATCAAGAATGCACGCGGTGTAGAACGGGTTCTGCGCGCCATGGATACGTCCGATGGGGCGGGGGTGTCGCTCAAACGGTCCATCGGGACTCCGCAGCTTGATATGCTTGATCCGTTCCTGATGCTTGATTCACTCTCGACCGATAAGCCTGACGACTATATTGCGGGCTTCCCGGAGCATCCCCATCGCGGTTTTGAAACTGTGACCTATATGGTCGAAGGGGCGATGCGCCATCAGGACAGTATGGGCAATGAAGGCATCTTGCGATCTGGCGGGGCGCAATGGATGACAGCCGGAAGCGGCATTGTTCATTCCGAAACCCCGGAGCAGGAAAATGGCCTGATGCAGGGTTTCCAACTTTGGATCAATCTTCCGGCCAAGGACAAGATGATTGATCCGCGCTACCAGAACATGGAACCCCATGAATTGGCAGAGTTCGCACCGGCTGATGGCGCGCAGCTTCGTCTGCTTGCCGGTTCAATGTATGGTCAAACCGGCCCGATCAATGGCATCTCAACCAATCCGGTTTTTGTCGATGTGATGCTTGATGTCGATGCAGAAGTCACTGTTCCGCTTCCAGAAGGGCACACTGCGGTTGTTTATGTCTTTATTGGTGATGCGATTGTTGCGGGCAAAGACGTCCCGACACATCATCTGGCGATCCTGAAAGATGGCGATGGTGTCACGCTTAAAGGCGGGGCAAATGGTGGGCGGATGTTGGTGATTGCTGCGCGGCCGATCCATGAGCAGGTCGTGCGCTATGGCCCGTTTGTCATGAGCAGTAAACAGGAGCTGATGCAGGCCTTTGACGATTATCAGAACGGTAATTTCGTGCGCAAAGCCGCATCCTGATTTCTGCTTTCAGGTTGTTGGAATGTTTGCCCCCGGTGCGCATGTGCCGGGGGTTTTCTTTGTCCTGAGGCAATAATCAACCGGCCTTTGATCATGTTGCCTTGAAAGCCACGGCTGATCGTCTAACCTGTAAGAGGAAGAAAACGTCAAGGACAGCGCTGGATATGACAAAGGCGCGGCTGCGCATGGTGGGTGGGATATGGCTGTTGCTGGCCGGATTGGTGTCCGGCGAAGCACAGACAGAAGAACTTCGACTTGTCACCGGTGATTCCTTTCCCCCCTTTTCTGATCGCGAACTTACGGATGGTGGCCTTATCACCGAAGTCGTGCGCAGAAGCTTTACCCATGCGGGATATCGCAATGTCGATGTGATCTGGCGTTCCTGGCTTAAAGGGTACGAAATGACCGTGACGGGCGAGGTGGACGGGACCTTTCCCTATGCCTTTACCCGAACGCGTGGGAAATCCGTGCTGTTTTCTGATCCGATCACGAATCTGACTGCCTATGGCTGGTTTGCCAATGCCGGCGAGGGGTATTACGACAATCTTGATCTGGTGGGTAAAAGCCTGTGTTTGCCATTGGGCCATGCCGAACTTGGCAATACCGGACGGCTGTTTGCCAGTGGTCAGGCTGCTCGCGTGTCACCGCCTGATATGAAAACCTGCTTTAAACTTTTGGCTGCTGGTCGGGTGGATAGCGTGGTCGCCCCGGTTCCGGAAGCCCATGCCGCGATCCAGTCTGCGGGCCTTTCGATTGAAGATTTCGACCATATCGAAGAAGGGCTTTCTGACATGCCGCTTCATTTCATCGTCGGGCGTGATCACCCCAATGCGCAGCAGATTATAGATGACTTCAACCGGGGCCTGGCCGAACTGCATCAAAGCGGGCAGCTTGGCGAGATATTGGGTCAGGCGGAATATTAACCCAAGCGACTTCACAACGAAAAAGCCCCTGCCGATTGTTCGGCAGGGGCTTCTTTCATTGGCAAGTTGCCAGTCTGATCTCGTTGATCAGGCCATTGCAGCTTTCAGACCTTCGTCCAGTTTGTCGAGGAACTGGTTGGTGGTCAGCCATTTCTGGTTCGGGCCGATCAGCAGTGCCAGATCCTTGGTCATGAAGCCGGCTTCGACGGTGTCTACGCAGACTTTCTCAAGGGTTTCAGCAAACTTGACGACTTCCGGGGTACCATCGAACTCGCCACGGTACTTAAGACCCTGGGTCCAGGCAAAGATCGACGCAATCGGGTTGGTCGAGGTTTCTTTGCCCTGCTGGTGCTGACGGTAGTGACGGGTAACGGTGCCGTGTGCAGCTTCTGCTTCAACGGTCTGCCCATCCGGGGTCATCAGAACGGAGGTCATCAGACCAAGCGAGCCGAAGCCCTGTGCCACGGTGTCAGACTGAACGTCGCCGTCATAGTTCTTACAAGCCCAAACGAAACCACCGTTCCATTTCATCGCGCATGCAACCATGTCATCGATCAGGCGGTGTTCGTAGGTGATGCCTGCTGCTTCGAACTTGTCTTTGAATTCGGTCTGGAAGACTTCTTCGAACAGGTCCTTGAAGCGGCCGTCATAGGCTTTCATGATGGTGTTCTTGGTCGACAGGTAAACCGGCCAACCGAGCGACAGACCATAGTTCATGCAAGCACGTGCGAAGCCCTTGATGCTGTCATCAAGGTTGTACATCGACATCGCAACGCCCGAAGACGGGAAGTCGAAGACTTCGTGTTCGATGACTTCGCCGCCATCAGCCGGCTGGAACTTGATGGTCAGTTTACCAGCGCCCGGAACTTTGAAGTCGGTCGCACGGTACTGGTCACCAAATGCGTGACGGCCAATAACGATCGGCTGGGTCCAACCCGGAACCAGACGCGGAACGTTCGAGCAGATGATCGGCTGACGGAAAACGGTACCGCCAATGATGTTACGAATGGTGCCGTTCGGCGACTTCCACATCTTTTTCAGATCAAATTCTTCAACGCGTTGCTCATCAGGGGTGATGGTTGCGCATTTAACACCAACGCGGTGTTCCTTGATGGCATTTGCTGCATCAATGGTGATCTGGTCGTCGGTCTCGTCACGTTTCTGAACCGAAAGATCGTAGTATTTCAGGTCAACGTCGAGATACGGCAGGATCAGTTTGTTCTTGATGAAATCCCAGATGATCCGGGTCATTTCGTCGCCGTCAAGTTCGACGATCGGATTCTTAACTTGAATCTTGCTCATAGAATACTCCCTTGCTGGCCGCGGCCGAGAAACAGCGCGGCTGCCATTCAAGATGGTTAGATCTCTGTCTTCCGGCGCGCGAGGGAGCGCCCTGGCCGCGTCGGGAGCCCGCAACATACAGGAAGCCATCAGAAAATCAAAGAGGGCGACGCAACTTACATTTAGCCATTCGTCCAATCACCGATTTTGATCGGTCAATCAGGCAGGTTTGCCCGGTTTTGCGCCATGGAAAAGCGCAAGTTTGTCCGGTGTTTAGCGTGCAGTCGCACAATTTTCAAAACAGGTTGTAGCAAGATTTCTTTTTGCGCGTCTTATGATGCGGATCAAAGAAGGGTTGCTCGTAATGGTTCTAAACTGGCGATGTCGCCACAAAGTGCGGAAGACTCCGCCAGACGTGGCTTTGCGTTGAAAGGGGGCTGTTATGACGATGACGACCGAGAACAATGTCATCCTTGCACTATGTGTGATCGGCTTTGTTCTTTTGGGTGTTGGCTTTACCAACCGAAATCAGAATTGGGGTGTCGCCATGATGTGGGTCGGTGTCGTGACCATGCTGGGTCCGATTGCCTATCGCCTGCTGACGCTCTTCTGATCAAAAGCGCATCACACGCAAAAGCGGGTCGGGGGACCATGCTTTGCGCGCCCCGTTGATCCGAACAGGACCAACGGGTAGGGCGATAACAACAACCATCACGTCAAGAACCTATACAAGCTCGATACAGCCGGGCTTAAATATGTTTGGGCATCAATCGGTTACTGGCCCGACAAAATCCATCCAGCCGCCTTTTCCGCGATCATTAATGTCGGTGAGTTTGTGTTGCCACTGGTGATTTCAGGCATAACCGAGGCATCAACAACGCGCAAGCCACCAACCCCTTTCAGACGAAGATGCGGGTCAAGCGTTGCGGACTGATCATCCTTGTGGCCCATTTTCACCGTACCAACCGGGTGGAAGATGGTGGTGGCGATATCACCGGCAAGCTTGGCAAGTTCTTCATCACTTTGATATTGCACGCCGGGTTTGAATTCATCGGGCTGATACTTTGCCATGGCCGGTTGCGACATGATGGCGCGAACCTGACGCAGGCTGTCGGCTGCGACTTTGCGGTCTTCATCGGTATCAAGATAATTGGGCGCGATTTTTGGTGCTGCGCGGAAATCGCCGGACTGGATTTCAATCGTGCCGCGGCTGGTGGGGTTCAGGTTGCAGACCGACACCGTGATTGCCGGAAATTCATGAAGGTTCCCGCCAAATGCCTCAAGGCTCAGCGGTTGAACGTGATATTCAAGATTTGAATATTGCCGATCGGGATCGGACTTGGTGAAGGCACCCAACTGGCTGGGGGCCATGCTCATCGGGCCGGAACGGTTCAGAAGATATTCCAGGCCAATCTTGGCCTTGCCGAACATGCTGTTGGCCAGCGTATTAAGCGTTTTGGCGTTTTTGACCTTATAGACAGCCCGGATTTGCAAATGGTCTTGAAGATTGCGACCAACACCGGGCGCATCTGCGACAACCTCAATGCCGTGCTGTTTTAAAAGATCAGCCGGGCCGATCCCGGAAACCTGCAAAATTTGTGGTGAGTTGACTGCACCGGCGCACAGAATTGTTTCCTTACGCGCGCTAACAGATAGCGAAACCCCGACACGGTTAACGATCGCACCGTTACAGATTTTCTGGCCGTTGGCATCGGTGCCAAAGGTCAGCTTTTCGACCTGTGCTTCGGTCCAGACCGTCAGGTTGCTGCGTGATTTGACCGGGCGAATGAAGGCCTTGGAGGTATTCCAGCGCCATCCGGACCGCTGATTAACCTCGAAATAGCCGATGCCGGAATTATCGCCGTCATTGAAATCATCGGTCGGCTCAATGCCGTTCTCACCAGCCGCCGTAATGAAGCTATCAAGAACCTCCCAACGCAGGCGCTGCTTTTCAACGCGCCATTCACCGCCATTGCCGTGAAGAGTGGCAAAGCGTTTGCCGCTTTGCGTTGATGGCGTCGCACCATTGTCGAGTTTGTAGTGGTTTTCATGGCGCTTGAAATCGGTCAACGAGTTTTGCCAGTTCCAGGCATCCTCGCCGGTCAGCTTGGCCCAGTTATCATAATCACGTGCCTGACCGCGCATATAGATCATGCCATTGATCGATGAACATCCGCCCAGCGCCTTGCCACGCGGATAACGCAAAACACGCCCGTTCAAGCCCTTGTCGGGTTGGGTTTCATACATCCAGTCGGTGCGCGGATTGCCAATGCAATAGAGATACCCCACCGGAATATGGATCCACGGATAGGTGTCGGCTTTGCCTGCTTCAAGCAGGAGCACGTTGTTATCGGGATCGGCACTTAGTCGGTTGGCAAGCAAGCTGCCTGCGGTCCCAGCCCCGATAACAACATAGTCAAAGCTTGTATTCTCTGCGGTCATTGCGATGTCCTCCCCGTGTTCGCTTTTATCGGTCGGGCAGTTTTCGCGGTCGCCTGACCTGTTTGATGTCGAACGGGGCCCGGTCGTGCCAGATCCCGAAGGTAGATTAAGACGCGAAGTGATGCACAAATCTAATGACAAAACGCGAATAGCAATATTACTGTTTTTTATATGACCCGTTTTTCAAACATGAACATGTTGTTGGCTTTTGTCACCGTCGCCCGCGAAGGCAGCGTTTCGCGCGCGGCATCGGTCCTTAATCTGACGCAACCGGCCATCAGTCATCAGATCAAACGTCTGAGTGAGGAAACCGGCATTGCGCTTTTCAAGCGGACCTCCGCTGGTCTTCAGATCACTTCCGATGGTCAGGCCATGCTTAAAAAGGCCGAGCATGTCATTGATGCCATGGATGAGTTCCGCCGTAGTGCACGTCAGCGTGCGGGCCGTGTCAGTGGAAAACTTCGCATCGGAACGATTGTTGATCCGGAATTCATCCGTCTGGGGCGCCTGTTAAGTCAGTTGCGCACGGATTTCCCCGATATTGAAACAGAACTGAGCCACGGGGTCAGCGGCGATATGTTGACAGGTATCCGGCGCAATCAGATTGATGCTGGATTTTACCTAAGCGGCCCGGATGTTGCCGCAGACATTGCCGCAGAGGGCGGGGATGCCATTCATGCCATCAAACTGGCGGAGTTTAATTATCGCGTGATTGCCCCGGCCGGATGGGAAAGCCGGGTTGAGAATGCGGACTGGGCGAGCTTAGCGAAACTGCCCTGGATCGGGACAACCCCGGCATCGGTTCATTCGAGGCTTTTGAAACGGTTCTTTGACGAGGTCGGCCATACACCAAACCCGGTCGCACTGGTCGATCAGGAAGCATCCATGCTTGAAATGGTCAGATCGGGTGTTGGGCTAAGCCTGTCGCGCGATTCAATTGCTTTGCATGAAAAGCAGACTTACGGCCTTGCGGTCTGCAAAACCGTTTCAATCCCCGCAGCCCTTAGCCTGATTACGATGGACCGACGCAAAGATACGCCGACCATTGCCGCCCTGTTCGAAGTGCTGGAAGCTATTTGGTAAGGGTAGGGGATGGCTTGAGGTCGTGTCTCAATCCATCTTTTCGGGATCAAGCCCGTATCCGCGCAGGAACATATCGACCGACGCAATCACATGACTGTGCAGGTCCTTTGCCTGCGGTTCCCAGTCGATATAAGACATCTGGCGGATATCGTAGTCTGCCTTCACAAGGCTTGTGAAAAACACCGCAGCCTGTTTTGGGTCGCCTTTGGGGAAATTGCCGTCGGCCATCTGGCGTTCGAAATAGGATGTGATGATGCGACGGCCGGTCATCAGGCCACTTTCATAAAAGACCTGGCCCAGTTTCGGGAACCGGGGCACTTCGGCCAGAAACAGGCGCATATAACGGATCGTATCGGGTGATGTCAGAAGCGTCATAAGTGTTTCGGCAAACTCGATCAGGGCAGCGCGCAGCGGTAATTGCGACAATTCCAGATCGGTCATCACCGATGTGACTCGGCCCGTGCAATCGCGAATGACCGCTTCAAATACGCCATCCTTGTTGCCAAACAGCTCGTAAATCGTTCGGCGGGATCCACCGGCCTCGGCCGTGATCATTTCCAATGTTGTGCCCGCAAGTCCATGTTCGCAAAACAATTCTCGCGCTGCTTCAATCATCGCATCGCGGCGTTTTAGCGTTCTGGGATCAATCTTTTTGGACTCAGACAATGGAAGTTTTCCAATTCAGTTCTTGACGTTTGGTACTGATTGGTACCATAAAGGCACAAATGGTACTGATCAATACCAAAAGGATTTAGCAAGACCATGAGTGTGAAGAAAATCATTCTGCCCCTGATCGCAGCGGCGATCATCGGAGGCGGTGGCTATTACGGGTTCTATTGGGTGACCGAGGGTCAGTATTTCGAAAATACCGACAATGCCTATCTGCAGGCAGACGAGGTCGCCATTTCCCCCAAAGTATCTGGCTATGTCGGCGATCTGGCGGTGAAGGAGAACCAGTCGGTCCGCAAGGGCGAGCTGTTGTTGTCCATCAAGGACGAAGATTTCCGTCTTGAAGTTGCCCAGGCAACCGCAACCCTTGAAGCCCGTCGTTCTGCTGTTACCACGATGGATGAACAAATCACGTTGCAGGAAGCTGCCATCGCGCAGGCCGATGCCAATTTGCGCATAGCCAAGGTGGAACTTGATCGCACGTCCGAAGATTACGCGCGCTATGAAGACCTTGTGAAAAAGGGCGCGGCCAGCCGTCAGAAGTTCGACTACGCCAAGGCCGACCGTCAAAAGGCACAGGCGCAGGTGGCTGCGGCCAATGCGACTTTGGCCGTTGAAAAAGGCCGTCTTGGTGTGTTGCGTGCGCAAAAGATCGAAGCTGAACGTGCCGTGTCACAGGCCGAAGCCGCCCGTGATCTGGCGCAACAGGCACTTGATGACACCAAAATTTACGCGCCCTTTGATGGCGTGATCGGCAACCGTTCGGTTCAGACCGGCGCGCTGGTTCAGCCGGGCGAGCAGCTTTTGGTTTTGGTGCCGCTTCCGGGTGTTTATGTCGTCGCAAACTTCAAGGAAACCCAGATCGAACATATGGCCCATGGTCAGAAGGTGCGTCTGGAAATTGATGCCTTCCCCGATGCGGGCCTGACCGGCCGGGTTGAGAGCTTTGCCCCGGCGACCGGTGCGCAGTTCAGCCTGCTTCCGCCAGAAAACGCCACGGGTAACTTCACCAAGATCACCCAGCGTGTGCCGATCCGTATTTCGATTGATGATAGCAAATGGGCAGCGGCCCTTCGTCCGGGTCTGTCGGTTGTTGTTGATGTCGATACCCGTGACGCCGATGGTACCCAGCATGTGGCGGGTTCGGGTCTTGCGCAAAGTGTGCTTCCGACCACGGAAGTCTCGGAGCTTAACTGATGAGCAATTCCGCAACCAACGCCTCGGCAATGGCAGCCCCCGCATCGGGCGGGCAGGTTGATCGTGCCCAGTTCATTGGCTGGGTGGCGATGGTTGTCGGTATGTTTTTGGCGATCCTTGATATTCAGATCGTCGCGAGCTCGCTTGAAAATATTCAGGCCGGCCTTTCGGCAAGTCCCGATGAAATCGGCTGGGTTCAGACCAGCTATCTGATTGCAGAAGTGGTTATGATCCCGCTTTCGGGGTTCTTGTCGCGCCTGATGTCGACGCGCTGGCTATTTGTGATTTCGGCCATCGGTTTTACCGTGATGTCGATTGCATCGGCCTTTGCCTGGTCCATCGAAAGCATGATCTGGTTCCGTGCCGCCCAAGGGTTCCTTGGCGGGGCGATGATCCCGACCGTGTTTGCCACCACCTTCATCATTTTTCCGCCGGAAAAGCGCAATACCGCATCGGTCATGATTGGTCTGATTGCGACCATGGCGCCGACCATTGGTCCGACGCTGGGCGGGTTCCTGACGCAATCGCTGTCATGGCATTGGTTGTTTTTGATCAATGTCGTGCCGGGTCTTTTGATCGCCCTTGTGGTGGGCATGACCCTTAATATCGACAAGGGGGATAAATCCCTACTGAAGGGATTTGACCTTAAGGGCCTGCTTGCGATGGCGGTGTTTCTGGGCAGCCTGGAATATGTGCTCGACGAAGGACCGAAAGATGACTGGTTTGATGAAACCGCGATTGTCTATGGCACGATCACCTGTGTGATTGCCGGGATCTTTTTCTTCTGGCGGATGTTTACCTATGACAAGCCGATTGTCGATCTGAAGTCGTTCTCGGACCGCAACTTCACCATGGGTTGTGTGTTCAGCTTTACGCTTGGCATCGGGCTTTATGGCAGTGTCTATGTCATGCCATTGATGCTTAGCCGAGTGCGCGGGTATGATAGTCTTGAGATCGGCATGATCATGGCGGTCACCGGTATTGCCCAATTCATGTCCGCCCCGATTGCCGGCAAGATGACAGCAAAATATCCACCGCGTGTGGTGCTGGGACTTGGCTTGGTGCTGTTTGCCACGGGTCTTGCCATGCATGGCTTTAACACCAGCGAAGTTTCATTTGATGAATTGATCTTGCCGCAGATCGTGCGCGGGGCGGCATTGATGTTCTGCATGCTGCCGATTACCAATCTGGCACTCGGAACCCTGCCGCCTGAAAAGATCAAGAATGCCAGCGGTCTTTATAACCTGATGCGAAATCTGGGTGGGGCGATTGGCATGGCTGCGATCAATACGTTGCTCGATAAGCGCATTGATTATCACTTCTCGCTACTGTCCGAGCATATCAACCCGGCCAGCAGCGCCTTTAAGGAATATCTTGCCACCATCATGGCGCGTTATTCGGAAATGGGCATTGCTGATCCGCATGCAGCGGCAATGAAATTCATCGTCAATCTGGTCAACCGCGAAGCATCGATGATTTCGTTTAACGACATCTATCTGGCGATGGCCGTGACCTTCTTTGTTGCCTTTCTGCTTCTGCCCCTTGCCAAGCCGCCGCGCGCGAATGCCGCAGGTGGCGGCGGCGGGCACTAAGCGAGATTACGGCAACTGACCGAACGAAACAGGCCGCACACGTATCCCCCGACCCCGCGAGCTTTTCCCGCTCGAGTGCGGCTTGGCCGACCTCCTTCCCCGGAGGTCGGCTTTTTCATTTGGGCATTGATGACCTTGAAACGGGAAACGCCCGGGTGGGGACGCCCGGGCGTTTTGCCTTTCGGGGGAGACTCCGAAAGGCGCAAGATGCTGGGGGTACATAGCGACCGGGGGAAGGTCACATGTTCTCTTCGGTGAAGCGAAGAGATGCATCCTGCAGGGAAATCGAGGTGTCGATATCTTGGTCAGGTCGCGTTTTGGGTCTTTGTATTGACTGCGTTCGCCGCATTTGCTGCAAGCAGCTTGGTCTTGGCTGCGTGGCGGTGCTTTGAAACTGTTATCTGGATAATCCCGATCATCACCAGAAGGGAAGAGATCCAGAACACACTGTCATGTGACGGTGGCGGGGCGAGGTCGAATTTTGATGCCAGCATCTCGATCGCCAGAAGGATGAAGGGCAGGATGCTGGTCGACAGAATGTATTTCTCAATCCCCGCAGTTTTAATCGATCTGAGCGACAGCACCATCGCAGGCCCACGAAACAGAACCCCGATCAATAGTCCGGCCAGAAGTGTCTCGGTGCCAAACAAACCGTCGATTGAAATAAACGGGATCGGAACCGGACTGATAAAGTCGATCACCGGGGCCGCGATCAGGAAGATTGATGCGGTGATCAACAACAACACACCCGTGAAACGCAAATGCGCCCAAGCATCCTTGATCTGGTTGTCGGGATGAAGTTCGGCCAAGACCGATGAGGCAATGGCGGTAAACTCCGATGCCAGCATCAAAAGAACCGCCGGGTTGGTAAAGCCACCGGGCAGATGCATGGCAACCCAGCCCGCACCCGCCAACAAGACCGCATGACCCAGCCATTCCGAACGACCCGGTGTGCGCCCCAAAATGAAAGTCGCGGCAAGGGCCGCCAATGGCATGCCGGTTTGCGACAGAATGCCGCTTTCAGGGGTGCTGATATATAAAAGCGACGATGTCCAGGTCACCCCGGTCAACACGCGCAAGAACCCATAGGCCCAATTGATCGGAAGCGTAAATTGCCGCCACGGAATGCGCCGGCCCGGCGCAATCAGCACCAGCGCCATCCCGCCAAATACCAGCTGCCAACAGGTCATGGCATAGGCATCAATATTAAAACTGGTCAGCGCAATGCGGTTAAACACCAGCATCAGTGACCACATCAGGGTGGTGCTAAACAGCAGGATCAGGACGTTCATATGAAGAATTTCTAAAAGTTATGATTTGTAATCATGTTGCACCAAATACCGGCAAAGGGCGACAGGTATTTTTAGCTAAATAACTGAAATTAATTCATGAAAACAAAAAAGCCCGCCGCAAGGTGATTTCGCGGCGGGATCATATGGCAAACTGAAGTGACGCCAGATTTTGTTCTGTTGCTGCCCGGCGTGCTAGCGAATGCCAGCACGCAAGAAGGCCTGAATAAACTGGCGCTGGAAAATCAGGAACGCGATCAGAAGCGGGGCGATGGTCATGATGGTGGCGGCACTGATGACCGAGATATCAACCCCGGTTTCGGGCGCACCAAACAATGACAAGCCAACCGTAAGCGGACGTGTTTCCGGCGAATTGGTGACAATCAACGGCCACAGGAAATTGTTCCAGTGCGTCGCGATTGAAACCAGCGCATAGGCAAGATAAACCGGCTTGGCAGCAGGCACATATACCTTCCACAAAACACCCATCCAGCCACATCCTTCAATCCGAGCGGCTTCTTCAAGCTCAATCGGTACTGATTTGAACGCCTGACGCAGCAGGAAAATGCCAAAGGCACTGGCCATATAGGGAAGGCCAATGCCAAGGGCAGTGTCAAACAGCCCAAGCTTGGAAACGATGGCGTAGTTCTCGACAATCAGGACTTCGGGCAGGATGAAAAGCTGCAGAAGGACCAAGATAAAGACCGTATCGCGGCCCTTGAATTCAAAGCGGGCAAAGGCAAATCCGGCCAAGGTACACAGGATCAATTGCCCTGCCAGAATAAGCGTCACAAGCACCACGGTATTGGCAAAATACCCACCCCACGGCACCGCGCCCCAAACATAGGTGAAGTTTTCAAACGTCAGCGGGTTGGAGAAATTAAGTCCAAGGGCTGTGCCCGATGGCTGCAATGCGGCCCAGGCGGCGAATAAAAGTGGCGATATCCAGACAATCGCAAGCACCCATGCACCGATGGTATCAAGCACCGCTCCCAAATCCGGAAGTGTGCGTTTGGTTGAAAGGGCGGGGGTGATCGTATTCATCGGTAATGGGTCCGTTTTTCAACCAGTCGGAACTGAAGCACGGCAACAAGGCCAAGGGTCAGCAGGATAAGGATCGTCATGGCGGCGGCATGCGGGCTGTCGAAATAGGCAAAGGCCATCTCCCAGATCCAATAGAGGATCAGCTTGGAAGCATTGTTTGGCCCGCCCTTGGTCAGGATGAACAAATGATCGATCAGTTTGACCGAATTGATCATCGCATTAACAAACACAAAGATCGTGGTCGGCATCAAAAGCGGCAGCAACACACGGCGCGTATAGGTCACGCGACCTGCCCCCTCAATCCGGGCGGCTTCGCGTAAATCCGGCGGGATGGTCTGAAGGGCGGCCAGATAAAAGATCATGAAGAACCCGGCTTCTTTCCAGATCGTCACGATGATGACGGATGCCAGTGCGGTTTGCGGCTGTCCCAGCCAATTGGTGGGCGATGCGCCAAAGAACCCTGTGATCTGATCAATCACGCCCAGATCAGGCGTATAGAAAAACAGCCAAAGGTTCGCAGCAGCAATCATCGGCAGGATGGTTGGCGTGAAATAGGCACTGCGCACAAATGATCTGGCCGGGATTTTGGCATTGGCCCAAAGCGCCATGGCCAGGGCAAAGATGATCGAAACCGGGATGGTCACACCGGCATAAATCAGATTGTTAGTGGCAACTGTCCAAAAGGTCGGATCGGCAAACAGATCGCCATAGTTTTCCAATCCGGCAAAGACTGACGGGCGGCGCGTGGTGCCACGGGTAAACAGGCTGTGCCACAGGGTTGCAATGGCCGGGTAAAAGGCAAACAGGCTCATCAATGCCAATGCCGGTGCAGCAAGCATCCAGCCATAAAGCGCAAGCCGTCTTTTTTGAAGTTGGGCCATTTCATTCATGGTCGGCACGTCCGTCACAGCAGATGAATTAAAAAAAGTCAGAAACAAATCAGGTCGGAAAAAGGGATGTCGAAGCGGGCATTGGGGCCCGCTTCGACGTGCAGATCGGCATTCCTTAGTGGAATGCACGCAGAAGACGGTTGGCTTCGGCCTGCGCATCTTCAAGCGCCTGTTTCGGTGACTTTTCACCGGTCAGGGCCGCCTGGATGGCATTATTCAGACCTTCGCGAACGCGCGCGGTGTCATAGGTGGAAAACTCGGCAACCGAAACTTCAAGCTGATCACGGGCAACAAGGGCCGGCGGGAAATCAGCCGCGTAGGATTTAAGCGCATCGGTTTCATAGGCATCTGGCGTGACGCCGACATAACCGGTCGCAATCGACCAAGCAGCGGCACGTTCCGGTGCGGTCATGTATTTGATCAGCGCAAGCGATGCTTCTTTCTGATCATCGGTTGAGTCCTTGAACAGATAGAAGTTGCCACCACCCGTGGGTGAGCCCGGCTTTTTATGTTTCGGCAACATCGCAACGCCGAAATCAAACTGTGCTTCGCGCTTGACTGCCGACAGGTTGCCCGTCGAATGCCACATCATGGCTGTCTGACCCTGAACAAAGGCCTGACGCAGGGTTCCCCATTCAATCGTGCCTTCTGGCATGATCTTTTCTTTGGCAGCAAGGTTGCGCCAGAATTCAAGCGCCTCGACAACGGCCGGATCATCGAAATAGGTCTTGGTGCCATCACCGCTCATCAGTTCCTTGCCGTTCTGGATGGCAAAGCACTGGAACATCCAGTACGGATAACCGGTGGACGGAACCATCAGACCCCATTTGCCGTCTTTGGAAAGTGCCTTGCCGGTGGATACCAGTTCTTCCCAGGTTTTCGGCGGCATTTCCGGATCAAGACCGGCGGCGCGGAACATGTCCTTGTTGTAGTACATGACAATGGTCGAACGCTGGAACGGGATGCCCCAAGTTTTGCCATCCACATCGCCATTTGCCATCAGCGCCGGGTAGAAGGAATTCAACCATTCTTTGTCTTCGGCGGTTTTGACAACATCATCAAACGGAACAATCAGGTCCTGTTCGATCAGGTCATAGACGTCGATTGAAAACATCACCGAAAGCTGTGCCGGATCGCCGCTTTTGATCGCCGATACTGCGCGCAGGCGGGTGTCGTCATAGTTACCAGCATAGATGGCGTTGACTTTGACATCGGGGTTTTCGGACTCAAACCCTTCGATCATGCCATCAATGACTTCGGTCAGCGGGCCGCCAACGGCGACAGGATAATACATGGTCAGTTCGGTCGCAGCAAAGGCAGGGGTGGCTGCCGTTGCCATCAGTCCGGCTGCAAAAGCAGCACTGGTTACGATGTTCCGCATGATTTGTTTTCCCTGTTACAAACTCGGAATTGCAGTGTCGGTTACGATGGTGGCGTGTGGTTCTTGCGCTGGATGTGCAGCCGTCGTCGGTGCAAGACGATGGCCGTCTTCGCCATCAAACCAGTGGGCCGCAGCGCCAGCCCAACTCAGCGAGACTTCCGTCCCCGGCGAAATGTGAACGCGACCGGGCAGGCGGGCGGTTGCGCCCTCTGTGCCCGGGATCGCGACAAAGACAAATGTTTCAGCGCCCAGAAATTCACTGCCCGTCACGGTGGCGGGAATGCCCCACGCCTGATCCTTGGTATCGGTCGACAGGATCAGGTCTTCGGGGCGAATGCCAAAGGTGAGACGTTTGGCATCAAAGCCCGCTGGAATGACGCTTTTGGGCAGGGCGTGCGCAGGCAGAAGCGCCATGGGCGGACTTCCGACAAAACCAGCGGCAAAGGACGTGGCCGGGGTCAGATAAAGATCCGCCGGATTGCCGAACTGCTCGATCCGGCCATCCTTCATCAGGATGACAATATCGGCCATGCTCATGGCTTCGGTCTGATCATGGGTGACATAGACAACCGTGATGCCAAGACGCTGCTGCAGATCGCGGATGTCCTTTCGGACCGAATGGCGCAGTTTGGCATCAAGGTTTGATAACGGCTCGTCCATCAGGCACAGCGGATGACCGGCCACAATCGCGCGCGCAAGTGCGACACGCTGGCGCTGCCCACCCGATAGTTCGGCCGGTTTGCGGTCTTCATATCCTTCAAGACCGGTGACGCTTAGTGCCTCGGTCAGGCGCGATGCGATTTCGGCCTTTTGGGTTTTGCGAACCTTCAGGCCAAAGATGATGTTTTCCGCAACGCTCAGATGGGGGAACAGGGCATAGGATTGAAACACCATTGAAAGGCCGCGTTTGGAGGGCGGGGTATTGGTGACATCCTTACCATCAATTGCAATTGATCCCTGATCGGCGGTTTCAAGACCGGCAATCAGGCGAAGTGTGGTCGATTTGCCGCAGCCCGACGGGCCCAGCAAAACGACAAAACTGCCGCGCGGGATATCAATTGAAAGATCATGAACCCCGTTGCCGCCATTAAAAACGCGCGACACGGATTTGATCTGGATGAAGGGTGTCTGGGCAGTCATTTAAAAGTTTCGCTTTTTGCAATTTGAAGGCGCGCGCGGACGTCCTGACGGTCAAACAGGCTGTTAAACGGTCCATTGGGAATCGCATCGACCACGACAAGATCGGGATCGGTGATATGTCCGCCTTTGGCCGGGGCCGGACGTCCGAATTTTGATTGATCAGCCAGAAGGATCGAGTTGCGGCAATTCTTGGCAATCGCCTGACGCAGGGACACTTCGCGATGATCGAAATCGGTCAGCGTGCCATCGGGCTCAATCCCGCCAACACCAAACAGGCCGTAATCGACCTTGTAATTGTTAAACATCGCCTCGGCTTCGGGGCTAATGACGTCGCGATCTGGCAGGCGCAAGGTGCCACCGGGAATGACGATCCGGTTGCCCGGATTATTGCCCAGTGCCATGGCGGCGTTCATGTTGTTGGTAATCACCGTCAGATGGCGATGCTCAACCAGATTAAGCGCTACCAGTTCCAAGGTACTGCCGATCCCGATCAGGACCGATGCCCCGTCGGGGATCAGACTGGCGACATGAATGGAAATCGCGTGCTTGGCGGCGATATTGGTGACCTGCCGACTGTCATAAGACAGGTTCATGCCCGGTTCACCGGCATATTCAACACCACCATGGCGACGGCGCACCAGATTGGCGTCGCTCAGCATATTAACGTCACGGCGAACGGTTTGCGGGGTAACATCAAAATGCTCGGCCAGCTTCTCGATCGAGACAAAGCTGTCGCGGCGCAGGATGTCGATGATGTCGCGTTGTCGTGTTGAAATATTCATTTGATCGTTCAATTTGTTGCTTTGAACATGAAAACGATCATACGCACCTTCGTTGTCACTAAGATTTCAGAAGCATGACATTCATATGAATATTCAAACGGTTGGCCAAAGGCGCAGGAATCCTTGGTCTTGGGGCGGGTGATCATGTGAAAATGCGTTTGAACATGATGTGCTTTGTAACAAAAACACCGCCCGATTGTGATCGGACGGCGTTTGCATAAGTCCCCGGAAAAGCAGGGATGACTTTGATATTTATCCAGACAAATCAGATATTTGTCTGTTAGCTGGGCTTAAAGAAGTTTCTCGCGCGGGTCGAATTTCGGGGCCGGTTCGGCGGCCAGTTGTTCGAACACTTCTTCAAGCGTATCGGCAACCGTGAACAGGTCCTTGTGGCTTTCACGGGCAAAACCATCGGCGATGATGCCATCAATCATATCAAGGCACTTGTTCCAGTAACCCAGCGCATTAAGGAACACCATCGGCTTGTCATGAATGCCAAGCTGGCGCAGCGTCATGGCTTCGAACGCCTCATCAAGGCTGCCAAGGCCACCGGCAAGGGTGACAAATGCGTCAGAACGTTTGAACATCTCGACCTTGCGCTGATGCATGGATTTGCACACGATCAGCTCGGACAGGCCGGTATGGCCAACTTCGATATCATGCAGGTGTTCGGGAATAATGCCGATCACTTCGCCGCCATTTTGCATGACGCCATCGGCGACTGCGCCCATAAGGCCAATGCGGCCTCCGCCATAAACCAGCGCGATGCCGCGTTCGGCCATCATTTTGCCAAACGCAATGGCATTTTCCATGTGACGGGGATCCTTGCCGTCAGATGCACCGCAGAAGACACAGATTGATTTTACTTTTGTCATGGCGACCTGCCTTTTCGTTCTTGTTTCGCAGGTAGCGGGGCATGAATTGGTCCATCACACCCCGTACTGATCAGACCATAGCCGATCAAACCCTTCTTGGGGCAGCATTTTCCGCACGGCAGCATCTTAAATTTTAATAACATCTGCCTGCCGCATTTTCGTTGCTTTTCCCTGTAAAAAAGCCAATGCAGTCATCCCGCATGAAAATAACAGATCCCCCATCGCGAAAAGCCTCGCCAATCGCCGGAGGGTTAACAAGTTATGAACCTGATTGTGGGAAGGGTAGTGCAGCAGGTGTGCCCATCTGCACCCATTAATGAAACAAGAAGAAGGCAGGATCGCCCAACGTGTTTGTCGACAGTCCCCTCGTTCTCGCCCTTTTGGTATCGGGTATAATTGCCGCCGTCTTGATGCTGGCCTTGTGGTTGGGGTTGGATCGTGCGGTTGCGCGCCGTCTTGTTCTGGGCGCGATCATCCCGGCTGTGGCGGTGGCCGTTCCAGCGGCAATCGGTTTGCCCGAAACCGCACGTGGTGGCGTTGGCGCGGCATTGCTGATGCTGGTTCTGGGCGGGATTTGTGGCGCGATCATGGATTTTGCCAAACTGTCTGAACGCATCACCTTGGCGGTGGCGGCTGTTTTGCTGTTGCTTGGTGCGTGGCTGGTTCTGGCAGCCCCCGTAAGCGGGCTTTCATATCATCCAGGCGCGATCAAGCTTTTGTCATGGTTGGCGTTCCTTGTGATTGGCGGGGCGTTCCTGTGGGTGACACGTCCGGATTTTGGCGACGACGATGACGCGGGCGACAAACCGGCCAAGGGCAAAAAGACCAAGGCATCGAAAGCCAAGGCAACCAAGGCCGCAGCCGATGCGCCGGTTGTTCTGGCCGATCTTGCAAAACCCGGCCCGATTGCAGTTCTGATGACGCTGGCATTGGGGCAGGGGATCATTGCCCATCAGTTTAATCTGACCGACCATGTGGTGTTTCAGGCAGCCCTTTGGATTGCACTAATTGTCGCGGTGGTCTCGGAAAAGGCAGCCCCTCAATACCGTGCGGCGGTGTGGTTGGGCGTGGTCGGGGCGCTGATGGCCAGTGCGGCCAGTGCGATGATCGTGATCCCGGCATCTTGTGTTGCGTTTGCGGTTTTGTTGCTTGTCGTATCGGCAAGCCGGGCGGCCGGTTCAATCGCAGGTCATCTGCCCGATGCCAATCCGGCACAGGCCGCCATGCTTGCCATGGTGATCAGGGCTGGTGTGCTGGCCCTGCCGCTTGTCATGGCGGCTTTGGTTGCCTATGTGGCAGCACAGGCAGCAAGCGGACTGTCTTAAGCGAACGGAAAAGCGGCTTCGGCGTGGCGCAGTGGATCGCGCCGGGCTGGTATTTCGGCAAACAGACTGATTCTATTCATCTTTACCTAACGGTTGCGCGATATCGTTTGTTCGTTACGTTATGGAAACTGTAAGCTGAAAGTAGTACAAGTTTCTAATTAACGCGTTCAAACGGGGTGTTTGAGGGGAAAATAGCAAGCATTCCCAACAGTTTGAGCGCGGCGGTAAAAAACATAAACCTGGTTCAAGGATATTTCCGGTGAAGCGACCCTATATCCTCGTCATTGTCGGCGTTGTACTGATCATTGCGGCAATCGCGCTTAACTACATGCTGACCAAGAGTGCGGATGAAGAAACCGCACCGGCAGCAACACAGGCGCCTGCGGTTACCACGCAAACGGCCCCGGTTGAAAGCACACCGGAACCGGAAACTGCTGCACCGGAAATCACCAATCCAAGCTTTGATGTCGTGCGCATCGGCCCGGATGGTAATGCTGTCATTGCCGGTCGTGCCGAACCCAACAGCAAGGTCCGCATTCGCGAAGGCGAAGAGGTGATTGGCGAAGCCACTGCTGACGAGCGCGGCGAATGGGTTGTCCTGCCAAGCAAGCCGCTGGCAAGTGGTGATCGTGAATTGTCGCTTGAGGCCGAAGACGCCGCAGGCACTGTCAGTAAGGCAGATGACAAAGTTGTGGTTCTGATCCCGGAAGAAAAACCAGCCGAAGTCGCAACACCCAAAGCATCCCCGGCACCGACCGATGGTGCATCTGATGCACCTGTTGTTGCCGACGCCGCACCGGCCGAAGAACCCAAAGAAGAAAAACAGCCGATCATTGCCCTTAAGGTCCCGGCCGAAGGTAATGGTGCTGCTGTTGTGATGCAGGGTCCGGCACCGGAAGTTGCTGAAACGACCGAGGCAACCGCATCTGAAACCGATAAGCCGGTTCCGCCGATGCCGCGCCTGTCGATTGATATTGTCGATTATGACGAGCAGGGCCGTGTTGCCATGTCGGGAAAGGCCGATATGGAGCATACCGTTCGCATTTATCTGGATAACAAGCCGGTTGGCTCAGCCCCGGCCGATGAAAACGGCAATTGGGCGCTGACCATTGGTGAACCGATTGAGCCGGGCAATTACACCATGCGTGCCGATCAGCTTAATGATGCTGGCAAGGTCACCGCGCGTGTTGAAATTCCGTTCGAACGTGCACGGCCTGAAGAAATTCTTGAGCCGGGTTCGCGCTATGTGGTTCAGCCGGGCAACAGCCTGTGGCGGATTGCACGCCGGACCTATGGTGATGGCCTTAAATACTGGGTGATTTACAACCGTAACCAGGGTCAGATCCGCGATCCTGACCTGATCTATCCGGGTCAGATCTTTGCCCTGCCGGGCGAAGAAAAAGCTCAGTAAGCATCGCTTTTCTTTTCGGAGGGCAGAACACGTGATAAATGTGTTCTGCCCTTCTTACTATTTCGGGCGAAACAGTTTTGTACGGGTTGCGTTGCCCTATGCCATCACTAGATGCTAAGAACGCGCCCGCAAGGTACCAATCGTACCAATTTGATATGCCCAATCCATGGCAACCAGGGAATAAAGACTTTGAAATCCGTTCTTGTGCCGATCAATCCTGAAGGCTGGAAATTCGTTGCGATCTTCGCTGCGATCACTGTGGGCTTGTTCCTGATTGCGGAACCGCTGGGCTGGATCGGTGTGATCCTGACACTTTGGTGTGCGTATTTCTTCCGCGACCCGGATCGTATTACGCCGACCGATGAAAATCTGGTGATTTCGCCGGCAGATGGCCGCGTATGCATGATTTCGCAGGCGCCGCTGCCCAAGGAACTGGAACTTGACGACAAGACCCCGCGCACCCGCGTTTCGATCTTCATGAACGTTTTCAACGTCCATGTGAACCGTTGCCCGGTCAATGGCGAGATCGTTGGCGAAGCCTATGTTCCGGGCAAGTTCGTTAATGCCGAGCTTGATAAGGCATCGGAAAACAACGAACGACAGATCCTTCTGGTCCGTGACAAGGAAGGCCGCGAATTTGGTGTTGTCCAGATCGCTGGTCTGGTTGCGCGTCGTATTCTGTGTGATGTCGGTACCGGTTCCCAGCTTAAAGCTGGTGAGCGTTTCGGCCTGATCCGCTTTGGTTCGCGCGTTGATGTGTATCTGCCAGAAGGCGTATCGCCGAACGTTATTGTCGGTCAGACCACGATTGCCGGTGAAACTGTTCTTGCCGATGTTTCGGTCAAGGGCAAGGAAGCTGCCGTCGGGGAGATCCGCTAATGGCAGGCGGCATCGAACCGACCCGTCGTCCACGTCGTTTCAAGGCGATGTCGCTTACGCGGCTTGTGCCTAATGTGGCGACAATTATGGGGATGTGTGCCGGTCTGACCTCGATCCGCTTTGCGATGCAGGATCGCTGGGAAGCCGCCGTTGCCGCCATTCTGATTGCCGGGATCATTGACGGTCTTGATGGCCGTTTGGCCCGTATGCTGAACGCATCCAGCCGCTTTGGCGGCGAACTTGACAGTCTGTCGGACTTCGTTTGCTTTGGCGTTGCACCGGCGATGATGCTGTATTTCTGGTCGCTCCATGAATTTGGCGGCATTGGCTGGGCTTTGTCGCTGCTGTTTGCGGTTTGCATGATGCTGCGTCTGGCACGCTTTAACACCCAGATGCTGGGCGAACCGGAACTACCGACCTGGGCTTATCGCTTCTTTACCGGTGTTCCGGCACCGGCCGCAGCAGCCCTTGCGATGTGGCCGATTGTTCTGACCTTCCAGTTTGGCGAAGGCATCTTTGACAGCCCCTATATCGTTGCCCCTTATGGCGTGATCATTGCCGGTCTGATGGTGTCGCGCTTGCCGACATTCAGCTTCAAGAAGGTTAAGGTCCCGCGTGCTTGGGTCCTGCCGCTGATGCTGGCATTCGGGGCGTCGGTTGCGTTTCTGGTGTCCTCGCCGTGGCTGACGCTTTCAGCAATCGCTGCGATCTATTTCATCACCTTCCCGCTGTCCTATCGTTCTTATCGCCGTATGGGCATTGAGAACCAGCAGGACGAAGACAAGGCTGATGAAGAAGACGATGACGGCGAACCTGATGATGACCCCGAAGAGGGCCTGAACCGCGTTCACCAGAACTGATCAGATCAAATCAAAGAAAAAGCCGGCAGTGATGCCGGCTTTTTCTTTTGCACTGTGCCCAAGGCTGTTTCGGGTTAGCGCACCAGTTTTGCGACCAGTGACCGATAACGCGCAACATCGGCATCAGACAGCAACGCCACATAGCTTTGCGTCCACGGCATGTCAGGATGCTGGGCAACGATGGTGTTGGCGTGCGCGATCACATGATGCCCGCTTTCGGTTTTGCTGCACGCGACCTTGGCTTCAAGCAGTTCGGGCATTCCGGCAATTGGCAGGGATTTGATGTTGGTCTTGAGCTTGGCAGCGTTACGTTCGTGTTCGGCCTCAATCGGATAGGCGAGGAACCAGTCGATCCGGCCGAGTTCCAGCATGCTGGTGAATTCGCCCATTTGCCGGGTGCGCTGAATATGGTCGCCAAAGCCTTCTTTGCGCAGGATCTCATCGGCGATTGCGCCGTAAGACCGGCCGGTTTCAATCGCGGCATAATACCGGTTGTCTCTAAGAAGGCGGACCAAATCGATTTCGCCGGCATCTGTCAGGAAGGGGGCAAAATCATCTTCCCGGTCTGCCTTGACGATCAGCGAAATCGGCAGCTGCGGGAATACCGGGTTGCTCAAAACAAAGTCGCGCGCACGCTGTGGCGTTTCAAGAACACCCGGAAGGCAAACAGTGTGATCCCCCGCGACATTGGCGTGATGCATGACTTCGTAGGCCCGGCCGCGCGGCAACGTGACAACCTTGATCGAATGGTGGGAAATGCGATCAATCAGCCAGTCAATGGCATCCGCGCCAAAACCAACGAGCTTGCCATCCTGCATGTAAAAAGCCGGTGGCAGGACATCAATCGCCCAAACGATGTTGTCATCAATGACGGGGGCATGGCCTGCTGCGGTATCTGTGCCGTGATGATGGGTGTGATCACCAACTGTATTGGCTTGCGCAGTTACCTGTGCGCCGCCATAGGCAGCCGATAGACAAACCATTGCTGCGGCAATAATGCGCGCGCAGGGTTTTGACGTGGTGATAAGATCGAATAGTCGGGGCAGTTTCATGATGTCTTTCGCATTCCACAACTTGGCGGAACCAGACCGAATTTTTTGCTACGCATAGACGTTGGGCAATGTGGGGGCTGGTTCAACCGTGGCGCGGTTTACCCGCTCCAATCCGGTGTTGCAAGACGCGCAATTGCATGGCTGCCAAGAGTTTTGGCGGGTTTTGTTATTGATCAACGGTTTGGCTGAAATCGCCTTTGCGATCTTTTAGGGCCTGCTCGTAGCGAAGCTGATCTTTCTTGGAAAGGGACGAGGAATAGAATTTCGTCCAGGGCATATCAGGGTGATCTTGCACAAGCGCATTGATCGCATCGACAATCTTTGCACCGGGCGCGGTTTTGCTACACGCAATGGAGGCTGGCATTAGCTGATCATTCCCGGCAATGTGCCAGCTTGAAAATGCAGTATCTGGCAGTTTGGCACGGCGATAAAACTCTGCCTCGGCGGGCAGGTAAAGCGTCCAGTCCATCCGTTCAAGCGCAATCAATTGCAGAAAATTGGCATCATTTCCCACATGGATGATGCGCGGATTTTCAGCATGACGACGCAGGATCACATCAATCGGACCGCCATAGGACCGCTGGGACCGCAAGGCACCATTTAACTTGCCCTCCACGATCATGCGTTCAAGGTCGACTTCCCCCTGATTGGTCATATAGGGGGCCAATTGATCATCACGATTGGCATCTACAATCAGACTGACGGGCAGGTGGGGCAATACGGCATCGGTGAAATACAGGAATTCCTTGCGCTCTGGCGTAGGGTTCATGCCGATATTGCAAAAGGTCCCCGGTCCCATGATGGTTTTGATCAGGCGCGGCAGGGGGACGATTTCCTTTTCATGGGTATATTCGGGCAGGCGGGCAGAAAACCAGTCAAGGATATCCACCCCATAGCCAACAATCTTGCCATCGCGTTCGAGCATCGCGGGCGGAAGCGGCGTTAAAGCCCAGATGATTTCCGGCTTATCAGTACCTTGCGCGTGCTTGAATGTGCCAAGGCATGCCAGCCCCGCGACCAAAAGCCCGCACCCATGAACCAAAGCACGCAGATGACGCAGTCCGATCGGACGCATTCCCGCAATCTCCGTTCCAACCAAAAAGTATTATTAATTACTTATAAGGGTATCGGATCGCGCAAATGCAAACAATTATTGTTTGTTTGACGCACTGATTGCGGCTGGGCTGTATTCAAGTCGTGCTTCGATATGATCGGAATTGATATATTGATCACGTGCCGCCTTGAACCATTCCCGGTCATTGGGGTTTAGCCACTGGGCATAAAAATCGGTCCAGGGCATGGACGGGTTCTGATCAATGATGTCATTGATCTCGGCAATCGCCTTTTGCCCGGCGGGTGTATCCGCACAGCCGATGGTGGCTTCAAGAAGGGTGGTATTACCTGAAATCGGCAGCGCCTTGATCGCCAATTCAGGTGTCTGACGACGGCGATAGAATTCTGCCTCGGACGGGAAATACAGTGTCCAGTCGATACGCTGCAGGTTCAGCATGCGCAGGAACTTGGTGTCATCGGCGACCTGCATTACCTGCGTACTGTCGCGGAAGCCATCAAGATGCTTGTCCACCTGGCTGCCATAGGCACGGCCAATGCGAACCGCCGACGAAAAGGCCGGGTCCGCCAACAGGTTGCTGAGTTCAATATGGCCCTGATCATTCATGAACCGATCAAACTTGTGTTCGTCTTCGGCGCGCACCACGACCGAAATCGGCAGATGCAACAAGATGGTCTTGGCAAAACGGATGAATTCGCGGCGTTCATCGGTCGGGATCAGGGTGGCCGAACATCGAAGCTCACCCTCGCCATTTTTCATTTCGGCCAACAGGCGCGCCAGGGGAACGTGCAGGACGGTGTGTTTGTAATGTGAAAGGCGCGATGCGAACCAGTTCTGGGTGGCGGCGGCATAGCCGGTCAGTTCTTCGCGATCGGTGATAAAAGCAGGTGCAAAGGGCGGCACAGCCCAGGTCAGGGAGGCTTTATCGTCAGCTGTTTGAGCTTTTGCGCCAATGGCGGCAAAAGAGCCCAGTGCTATCAGTGCTGCGATGATCCGTGATCTCGCAGGTCCGCGTAAACGCCATGCCATATCAACTACCCATTCCCGTTTTGCCGTTCTTCTTATTTTTGATCATCAGGATATAAGAAAATTCCTTAGCAAAATGTGTATTTGATCCCGCTTGCTACTTGATCTTCGCGATATAGACTACACGTACAATAGTTGAGCGTATTAATGGGACACCATCATGCAAGACTATCAACCAAAGGTGGTCTGCGGCCCCGTAATCGCCGGAATGATTGTGTTTGCAGCCCTGTTATTCCCAAGCGTTGGTTCCGCCACCGATCTGACTGTCGTGACAACGCCTTTCCCGCCCTATGTCGTCTATCACGAGGACATTGACCAGGCGACGGGGCCTGCTGTTGATGTGATCCGTAATGTGTGCGCGACGGCGGATGTGAACTGCGAACTTCGGGTCGAACCGTGGGCGCGTGCCTATGAAGCTGCCTTGCAAAACCCCAATACGCTGATCTTCAGCATTGCGCGTCGGCCGGAACGCGAAACTCAGTTCAAATGGATCGGGACGGTGGCACCCTATCGGGTTCAGTTGTTTTCGCTGATTGACCATGACGTACCATTCTCTGATGACTGGCGATCGCTGACGGCGTTTCATGTTGCCGGACAGATGCGTGACGTGAAGGCGCAGTTCCTTGTTGAGGCCGGGTTCGATGTCATCATGGCACCGTCTGCCGAAGCAACCATTCGGATGCTCTATGCGGATCGCGCCATGCTGGTGGCGGGGGATTCACTTTCGCTGCCATATCGGGTTGAACGGCTTGGTGTTGATATCTCGCAGTTGACGGTTGTCGCTGACATTCCCGAACTGTCGACGGATCTGTATTTGGCCGCCAGCCGGAAAACCGATGATCGTGTGATAACGCGTCTTCGTGATGCCTTGGACGATTTGAAAGGCAGTGGCAATTATGAACGCATCTGGATCCATAGCGGACTTGTGGTCGTTAACTGATGTTTGGTGCTGAAAAGTTTACCGGCCCCCTTTGGGAGAAAGGGGGCCGGTATAACCGCGCGGCGGGGTCGGGGGATAAGGTCGCGCGGCTATTCTGTCTTAGTTGGTTTCTTGGGGCTTGTTGCGTGAGAACACTGAACCAACAGTCTTGCCAAGCCATGGCTTCAGACGGTTTCTGTACCCACCACCCAGTTTGTGACGCATCATCAATGCGCACGGGGTAAAGATCAGGGTTAGCGCCGTCGCGAAGGCCAAACCAAACGCGATCGAGGTTGAAAGCTGCACCCACCACTGGGTCGATGGTGCACCAACCGTCACGTCGCGCGATGCGAAGTCGATATTGATCTGCATGACCATCGGCACCAGACCAAGAATGGTCGTGATCGTCGTCAGCATCACCGGACGCAGACGCTGTGCACCGGTTTGCAGGATGGCTGCTTCGATGCTGCCAGCGGTGTGCTTGAGCCGGTCAAACGTATCGATCAGAACAATGTTGTTGTTCACAACGATACCGGCCAGCGCCACAACACCAATCCCGTTCATGACAATCGAGAAGGCCTGTCCGGTGATCATAAGACCCAGGAACACACCAGCCGTCGACATGATGATCGCGATCATGATCAGGAGCGAGCTTGAGATGCTGTTGAACTGCGTCACCAGAATGATGAACATGACAAAGAGCGCGACCGTAAAGGCGTTCATCAGGAACTCGGCCGACTTCTGCTGTTCTTCATCCTGACCCTTGAACTCGATCGAAACGCGTGGATCAAGTTCAAGTGTTTGCATCCATGCCTTTACCTCGCCAAGCTTGGTATCGACCAGAACACCTTCCTGCACGTCGGCTTTGACGGTCAGCGCACGGCGGCTGTCAACACGGGTCAGCGTACCGGTTTTGGGTTTCGGGGTGCGTTTGATGAAGTTTGACATCGGCACCAGACCCTTATCGGTCACGATCTGCAGGTTCTCCAACTCATCAAGCGAGCGATATTTCGCCGGATAGCGCCCGACAATATCGATCTCCTCGGTTGAATCATCGGGACGATAGGTCGAGAAATTGATGCCATTGGTCACCAGCTTAACAACATTGCCAATCTGGTTGATATCGGCACCGAATTTCAGAGCCTGGGCACGGTCAACCGTGTATTCCCAATCAATGCCCGGGGGCGATTTACCGTCTTCGAAGTTATACATCCCGCCCATTTCCTGAAGCCCGTTGACCAGCATGGTCGCGGTTTCATCAAGAAGTTCGGGATAGAAGGAACGCAGCTGGATCTGGATGTCCTTACCTTGCGGCGGACCAGCTTCCTGCGCACGAACTTCAACCTGAATACCGGCAAGATCGGCCGTATCAGCAAGGATACGTTTTTCAATCTCGGTTGCCTTCGGGCGCATTTGCCAGTCGGCATATTCAAGCTGAACAACGCCAATCACGTCCTCGGATGCTTCATTGCCACCGGCATTGGCGCCAGAGCGGGCATAAACCGTATCGAACCAGTGTTCGCCTTCGTGACGGGCATCAAGGGCCAGAATGCGGTCTTCGACTTCTTTAAGCAGCGCATCCTGTTCGTAATAGGACAGGTTGCCACGTGCTCGGACCTGAACCACGGCTACTTCGGGCTCGACCGCCGGGAAGAATTCAACACCCTTGCCCAGCTGACCAAATGCCATCCAAACCGTGATCAGGATGACGAATGCAGCAGGGACCACCAGCCAATAGAAGCGAAGGGCGCCCTTGAGTGTGCGGATATAAAGACCCGTACCGCCTTTGACCTTGTGGATGTCATCGGCATGATCAGCTGCAATTGCCTCAAGGCTTTCATTGCTTTCGCTGCCCGGTTTGCCAAACCATGCGCCTACGGTCGGTACAAAGATCAGCGCCATGGCAAGCGATGCGGTCAGGGTGAACAGAACCGTGATCGGCAGGAATTTCATGAATTCGCCGACGATGTCTGGCCAAAATGCCAGCGGCAGGAAGGCCGCAAGGGTTGTTGCGGTTGATGCAATGATCGGAAGGGCCATGCGTTTTGCCGCCAGCGGATAGGCTTCACGACGATGCAGGCCATCAATCATTTTACGGTCGGCATATTCGGTGACAACAATCGCGCCATCGACCAGCATGCCCACAGCCAGGATCAAACTGAACAGAACGACGATATTGACCGTCATGCCCAGTCCCCAAAGGATCAGGATCGCTGTCAGGAACGAGCCCGGAATGGCAAGGCCCACCAAAAGGCCCGACCGCCAGCCAAGCGCCCAGATCACAACCACCATCACAAGCAGGATCGCAAGGATCACACTGTTCTGAAGGTCGGTCAGCATGGTGCGGATGTCAGATGACTTGTCCTGCGAATAGCTTACCGTCAGGTTCGGCGGGAAGGCCTGTTGTGCTTCGGCGGTGACAGCCTTGATCGCATCAATGACTTCAATGATGTTTTCGCCAACACGCTTGGAGACTTCAATCGCAATCGCCGGTTCACCATTAAGGCGGGCAAAGCTTTCAGCATCCTTGAAGGTACGGCGCACATCACCGATATCGCGGAACCGAATGACGGAATCCCCGTCAACGATCAGCGGCATATCAAGAATGTCATTCACGCTTTCAAACAGACCCGGCACCTTGATGTTAAAGCGCCCCGTTCCTGTATCAACGGCACCTGCTGCCACCAGTGCGTTTGAATTACGCACAAGGGTGACGATGTCGATGCCATTGAGGCGATATGCTTCGATCTTCATCGGGTCGATGATGAATTCGACCAGTTCTTCGCGATCACCGGCAAGCTTGGCTTCAAGAACGGCCGGAAGACCTTCGATTGAGTCTTTCAGATCACGCGCCACGCGCAGAAGCGCACGTTCAGGCACATCGCCCGAAAGCGTCACGACCAGAACCGGGAACAGCGACAGATTGACCTCGTGAACTTCGGGGTCGTCGGTGTCATCAGGCAATTCGGATTTGGCGATATCAACGCGCTCGCGCACATCGGCAAGAGCTTCGTCGATATCAACATCAGAATAAAATTCAAGCGTCACCGAGGCGCCGTCCTGATAGGACTGCGAGCTCATTTCCTTGACACCTTCGATGGAGCGCAATTCCTGTTCCATCGGGCGGAGCAAAAGACGTTCGGCATCTTCTGGCGAGACGCCATCATGATGCATGGTGACATACAGAACCGGGATCTGGACGTCCGGATCGGCTTCCTTCGGGATGGTATTGTAACCAACCCAACCCGCAAGCAGCAGCAGGATCAGAACCAGAATGACGGTACGCGACCTGTTTAACGCGTGATCAATCAGGGACATTTTTCGATCTCCTCATGACACGCGCCTAGTGCGCGGAATTTTCCGAAAGTGTGGTGCCATTGGCCGCATCATCAGCAGATGATTTCGGCGCAATCGGCAGGCCATTTTCATCGGTCTGAAGATGGACAACATCAACAATCGCCCCCTCCGTCACCCAATCATGACCAACCACAATCAGTTCAAACTGATCAGGAAGACCACCAATCCAGACGCGATCACGTGTCCCGCCCTGAAGATCAACCGGCAGGAAATCAACCTTGTTGCCATCGACAACCGACCGCACGCCAAGCTGACCATCATCATTCAGCGTTAGAACCGACGGGGTGACCTGATGGGCACGTTTGGTGCCGACCGGGATTTGAAGCTCAGCCGTCATGCCATCGGGAATTGCCAGATCGGCATTTTCCATTTCGACTTCAACCCGGAAGGTGCGGGTATTGTTGTCAGAAACGCGCGCGGTGTAACGCACAATGCCGTCATGGCGCGTGCCGTCATACAGCGTGACATTGGCAAGCTGACCAAGATCAATCGCCCCGATGGAATGTTCGGGAACATGGGCCACGACCAGCATCGGATCGGCCTGGATCAGGGTCGCAACCGGATCACCGATTGAGAGCAGATCACCAACTTCGGCCGGGCGGGTTTCAACGATACCGTCAAAGGGGGCGAGGATTTCGGTATTATTCAGCTCGGTCTGGGCAATGATCAGATCGGCACGGGCTTCTTCAAGAAGGGCCAGGGTTTCTGCGACACCGGTTTTTGAGCGGTAGTTCTTTTCAGCAAGGCTTTTTGCGGCCTTGTGTTCAAGTTCGCGCTGGGCAACAAGGGCGCGGGCCTTTTGAACGCGCGCGGCACGGTCATCAACGGCCAGCTTGGCAATCAGATCACCTTTGGCGATTTTCTGACCTTTGGTCGCGCCAATCTCGGTCACGCGCGCTTCGGTTTCAGCTTTGATATCAACGGAAATGACCGCTTCGGTGCGACCGGAAATACGCAGATAATCAACGTGATCAACAGCCTTGCTGGTGATGGTGCGGACACTTGCATGCGGTTTGGCCGGGGCGTCGCCAGTGTTTGCAGCGGTCGGGTTTTCACCTGCGTTGCCTTCGGTGGCTGCGGCCTGTTCTTCGGCGTCACTTCCGAAATAGGCGCTGCCAATCCAGACAACGGTTCCCAATACCAGCAAAATGGCTATCAGGCGTGAAGCGTTCATGTTCCTGTTCCCTCAAATATTCCGGTGGCGGAATGCGTCTTGGCACTTATAGGCGTATTTTTAGGCACGTAGTCTTCTGCGAGTTTGCTCTGGTTCTTTGCGGGGCTTTTGCACCCTATTTGGTCTTGTTGGCCTTGAAGTTTCGCAATTCTTCGAGAAGGCCTTGTTTGTTTTCCCTGATGAATTTCAGGGTGGCTTCGCACATCGCCTGACCTAACCCTGCGACAAACATGCAGCCCGGCTTGGGCGCACCTGCATCGTCAAGGCCATAGGTCGATTGGGCCGGCGATTCTTCCTTGTTTTCCGGATCGATCTGGGCTGCCATCATTTCATGACGGGCGGCAAATTCATCAATCAGGGCCTCGGTCAGCTCAATCGGCATTTCCTCGGCGAAAGTCAGCATGAACAGAATATCTGAACGATAGCGGTCCTCGGCCGGGCGCGTTTGCAAAAGCGAGCGCAGGAAAGAACGGCGACCCTCAGACGTCAGCTGATAGATCTTTTTGTCCGGCCGGTTTTCCTGTTCATGTTCAACAAATGTCACCAACCCGTCCTGGGTCAGTTTTGTCAGTGCCGGATAGATCGAGCCAAGCGACGCAATCTGAAAATGGCTAAACGTGCCATCTTCAAACATTTTGCGGATTTCGTAGCCGGTCGCTTCGCCGCCCATCAGGGCGCCCAGACATAGTGTGCGTACGTCCATGTTTTATTCAGTGTCCTTGTTAACTTCCCCCGGACTGATTTCGTACCAGCGGGGGAAGGTGCCAGAACGACTATATCAATCCGATATATGTCGGACTATCATATATCAGTTCGATACAGTCAATTAAATATGATAGAAATATTTATGACAGCGTTTCTATCTCGACGATCCAGCCCCGCTTCGTGTTACACCGCATACCGATTTTTTCGATCCGGGGTGGGTCGATAAACCGGAAAGTGTCGCAAAAAGCGGGCGTTTGCGTCCGTTTGTGCATAGTCGGACGCCGATAGTGTCCGATTGTGCCTATTGAAACGATATAGTTGGTCTGGTGGGTAAAGCTCGGATCAGCAAGTTGGATGGAATTGATCAGGAGCGTGCCGGAATGACCGGTTGGATGGACTATGTAAGCATTACGGTTGCAGCGATCGGGTTGGTACAGGCAATCTTCCTGTGCCTTATCTTGCGATCGGAAGGTGCGCGCGCCTTTGGTGCGAACCGCTGGATGATGATTTTCATCCTGGCCATTGCGTGCAACCTGATTGAAGACGTGATCGAACAATTCATCCCGGTTGAGATCAATGGGGTGCTGAACATCTTCTTTGGCCCGATCAATTTCGTTATAGCGCCGTCCATCTATCTTTACTTCCGCGAGATTTCAGGCAACCCGTCGCGTCATCCGTGGGTGCATGCGGTTCTGCCATTGATTGTCTTTAACCTGATTGCCTGGGTCGTGACCCATGATGGCGGGTATGGGGCTGTGCTGCCCGGCGGGATCAGTGTTCGTGAACTCGTGATCGGGTTCTGCTGGACGGCGATCTTTGTTCAGATCTCGCTTTATATTGCGATGCTGTGGCGGGTTGCGTGCCGCTATTTCCAACAGACCCAGGAACAGCTTGGCGCGGATCGTGACACGATGCGCCGCTGGATCGGTGTGATCCTTGGTGGTTTGACGCTTGTCTTCATCACGGTTGCGATTGGTCGAATTGTCGAGATTTACCTGCCGCAAAATACCGAAATGTTTGGCACTGAAATCGCGTTTGTCGTGGTGCTGTTTGCCATGTCCTATGAAATAGCCACCCGTCCGGCGCTGTTTGTTATGGGCGATTGGCCGACCGATGCGGATATCGAAGCCGAACGGGCAGGCGACAATTACGCATCAAGCCGTGCCCAAACATCCCCGGTCGCGCCAAGCGTATCGCAGCCTTCGAAGCCTGAAATCGTGTCGGTTTCTGTCGCGGCAAGCAATGATGATGCGAGGACCGAAAGCAATTCGGCTGTCCGTCCGCTTCTCGATGAGGATGGCGTGGACCGCGCGGTCGCACAGCTAAAAGACATTCAGAAACGCGGTGATATCCTGCTTGATCCGCTGGTGTCCTTGCCAAAGCTTGCCCGTGCGGTGGGCGTCACGCCCAATCAGCTATCCTATGTGTTGAACCACCATATCGGCCAAAGCTTCTTTGATTTCGTCAACAGTGCCCGTATCGCCGAAGCCCGCGCAGTGTTGTTGCTTGAGCCGGATCGAACGATTTTGGATATCGCGCTCAGCGTCGGGTTCAATTCAAAATCGACCTTTAATCTGGCGTTTAAGAAAATTACCGGCGAAACCCCAAGTGCGGTGCGCGAAGCCGCCCGCAAGCAGGATGATGCCGCTGAAACCGCCGGGAATGCGGGCCAACAGGCCGCGTCCGATACGGCATCCGAACGACCGGATGCGCAGCATAGGACGCCAAAACCAGCCGTTTGACGATAGGGCTTCTGCAGTTATTCATGCAGGAGCCCGTCGATATGTCCCAATCCACTGCCGTGCCGTCCCCGTCTTCATCGCAAGCGCGATCTGCCAAATCAGCCCCCAGTTCCGAGGATCTGCAACGCATTCAGCGCAAACGCAAACTGGTCCTTCGGATTGGTGTTGTCGGATTGCTTGCCCTTGTCGCGGTTAGCCAGTCTTTGGCAAGCCGCCATGGCGAGCTTCATGACATGATCGAGGCATTGGGCCTTGCCGCGATTGCTGTGTGTATTTTCGGGCGCGGCTGGTGTTCGCTTTATATCGGTGGGCGCAAAAAGACCGAGCTGGTGACGACCGGGCCCTATTCCATGTCGCGCAACCCGCTTTATGTCTTCAGCTTCATCGGTGCGTTTGGTGTGGGGGCGCAGACCGGAAGCCTTGTGATGGGATTGCTGTTTTCGGTGTTGTGCTGGCTGGTATTTCGCAGTGTGGTTCTGCGCGAAGAGGCTATGCTGGCCGAACGGTTTGGCCGGGCGTTTGGGCGCTATGTTAATACCGTACCGCGTTTTCGGCCGACCTGGTTCCGCTGGCGCGATGAGGAAACGCTGGTCTGTAAACCGGCACTGTTTTTAACCACCACACGCGATGCGATCTGGTTTTTGGCGGCGGCCCCTGTGTTTGAGGGCGTCAAGCTTCTTCAGGACAATGGATGGCTTAAACCCATGATCTGGCTTCCGTGATTTCGATGGGGCAGAGGCGCTGGGACGCGATCTTCTGGTGTGCGTTCTCTGCCCGTTTGGTTATCTCCCCGGATCATCGTTAAGGTGAGGGATCCTCATTTTTTCGAAATATTACCTGATTGGTCAATTTATCGGTCACCTAGGCCGCATGGTTTTCAGGCCGGCCGCCATAGGATTTAATCATTTGGTTGCGTTCGTCTTCGCGCAATGGATCGGAATCAAGTGCGAGGGCGGCTTCCAGTGTGATCGGTTCGACCTTCAGGATATCCATGCTATTGGTTTGATCGGCTTCAGACCAAAGATGGACGTGACATTCCAGCTTGATATAGCTGCGCATGGGCGCATCGGGATCAAGCTTTTCAAAGGTATCGACCTCATATTCGCCAGCCGGAAGCAATCCGGCATGGCCAGGCAGATGGAACGGATGAAAGAACGTCACCGTGCGATGGGTTGTACGGGTAATGCTCATGATCATGGCTCCTTCGAGCATCCGGAAGATGACCGCAGGCGGTGCTGATCTGATTTTTATTGTGAATATGCACCCCCAAGGGAACTGCCAAGGGCGATCAAGTTTTCCGGTCGTTAACCGGGTGCTTTGCCTAACTGCCCTGTTTCCAAGGCCTTAGGGCCCATCAGGTTTGCTCATGCCCGATGGAACAGTCCAAAGCACCAAACATGCAGGGCATTTCCATCCATGATGGAGCAGCCTTGCATATTATATATGGTGAGTAGATGGCAAAAACGCAAATAGCCCCATAACGTGATCGGGTCGGGGCCTATACCCCGCGCAGATTGCCCCAGACATGGACATGCCATTGCGGCAGCACGCGGACATCAAACCATTTGCGTTTGGCGACCTCATCGACCAGCCAGCGATAGCGTTCGGTCAGGCCTTCGATATCAACGCCGTCTTTGCCATCCGGGTGCGGTTCGGCGGGCGTGGTATTGACCGGCTGCAGGTAGACCGGAATGCCAATGTGAAGCTTCCTCACATAATCGGCGAACATCAGGTCGGCTTCATCGCGGACCGGGAATTTCAACGTAATCGCCGGACCATCAAGCATGCCATTGGCCTGTGCCGCATCAATGCAGGCCGCCAGGGCGTCCTTATCGAAACTGGTCGAAGAACTTGGCGGTTTGGGGCTGAGCGTCAGGAAGTTCAGATCGGCAAACCAGTCCTTGGCGATGCTGCCCTGGGTTTCAATCGCAAAGCTAAAACCTTCTTCCTTGCCCATGGCAATCAGGCTGCCAAGCGGCTGGATCGCGGGGTTGCCACCCGAAAGCGTGATCAGGATCGGCTGTCCACCTGAAAGCTTTTTGACCTCGTCCAGTACTTCGGTCGCAGACATCGGTTTCCAATCGGCGCGAAAGGCCGGATCAACCGCATAAAGCGTGTCACACCACGAACAGCGGAAATCACAGCCACCGGTGCGGACAAACACGGTCGGAACGCCGATTAGCGCACCTTCGCCCTGCACAGTCGGGCCAAAGATTTCCGATATGCGGATTTTGCCCCGCGTTTCGGACATCTCTGCCAAAGTGGGATCAAGGACGGTCATGGACGATATTCCGCCCAGGTTTTTGGCGTTTCAGATACGCGCACAGCCGATACTTCCGGCCAGCGATCATGCGCCCATTCATAGAAAAACAGCGCCAGGCGCTCGGCCGTCGGGTGATCGTGACCAAGAACCTCATTGAGGTGACGGTGATCAAATTCATCATCGATCAGGCGTTTGAGCGGACCAAGTTCGCGGTAATCACGGACAAAACCACGCTCATCAAGTGTGGCACCTTTAAGCTCCACCTCGACGATATAGTTATGGCCATGCAGGCGCGCGCAGGGATGGTCTTCTTCAAGGCCGCGCAATTGGTGGCTGGCGGAAAAGGCGAATTGTTTGGTGATGGTGAACATCTGTTTTCTTTCGGTGTCGTCTTGTCTTGCGCGCGGAGGATGCGGAGCGGGGTCCCCGCCTGCGCGGGGATGACGGTGCCAAACCAAACGGGTTCACCGCGTATCCGTCATGCCCGCGCAGGCGGGCATCCATCTATCCATACGGCACGGAAGTTGTTGCTATTACTGGGCTGCGTTTTCGGAAAGCTGGCGCGCCATATGATCAGCGCGGGCCTGTTTCCAGTAATCGCGATCCTGATAAACCGTGGTGTCCTTAACGCGCGCAAGCTCAAGCGCTTCGCGGCGTTCAACACAGGTGCCACAGCGCCCGCAATGGGTTTCCCCACCCTTATAGCATGACCAGGTCTGATCAATCGGAACGCCCAGACGGCCTGCCTCGGCTGCGATATCCGCCTTGGAGATATTCACAAACGGGGTATAGAGCGAGACGTCCTTAACACCTTCAAGCGCATGGTTCTGCATGGCCTGAAACGCATTGATGAAATCGGGACGGCAATCCGGATAGATGAAGTGATCCCCGCCATGGACGGCGGCGGCAACCGCGTCTGCACCTGCACTGGCCGCAGCTCCGAACGCAACGGCCAGCATGATGGCATTGCGGTTGGGCACCACGGTGATGCGCATGGTTTCTTCGGCATAATGGCCATCGGGAACATCGATATCATCGCTGGTCAGCGACGATCCGGTCAAAAGCGCACCGACCGGGGTCAGATCAACGATGTGATGTTTCACACCAAGATCGCGCGCGGTGCGGGCGGCGAAATCGAGTTCCTTTTTATGGCGCTGGCCATAATCGAACGAAATCAGGGAATGCAATTTGTGCTCGGCCGCGACCTTATAGGCCAGCGTGACGGAATCCAATCCGCCAGAGCAGACGACAATCGTCTTCATAACTATATGTCTTTCGTGTTTTTAACCTGGTGCTACGACAGGGGAAGGATCATCCTTCCAAGGCGGGCAGTTTGACATGGGGCGTGCCAAAAGGCAAGCAAAAACCTGTGCATGCAACCATGCGTTACGCGCAGGAATGCTTGGGTTTGGGCGGTAATACAGGGTGCCGTGGGCAGGCTATTCAGGCGCGTTTTCCGCTAAGCACATGAAAACAAATCGTAACCTGAAAATGCCCGTCTTCGATATAGGGTGAAAGTGTTTCAAACATCGCCGCATCAATCGCGCCGCGATCCATGTCCGAAGCGTTTCGCAACACATTGCCAAACAGCATATCCATTTGCGGCTTCCAGAACGCTGCCTTTTCCGGGATGCGCCCGGCCGGGCTGTGGCTGGTGGCTTCGATGCCGGTAAATCCGGCTTCTTCCAAGCGCATCATCGATTGATCGGGATTGCCAAAGGAGAACGGATCAAGCCCGGCGGCCTCAAACCCGATGCCAAGGATATTGCCCAATACCGCATCCATCGCGGCAAAAAGCGGATTATCCACCAACGGTGCCCACACCATAAACGCCGCGCGGCCATGATCGCGCAACACGCGGTGGGCTTCGCGCAATGCCTGGTCCGGGTCATTGCAAAACATCACGCCAAACCGGCATGACACCGCATCAAAGCTTTGATCGGGAAAGGGCAGGTTTCCCATATCGGCCGGAATGACCGACAGATTGGTGATGCCTTCTTCAACCGCGCGCGCGGCCAAACCATCACACATTTCCGGCACAATATCAGATGCGGTCACATGACCGGCCCCACCCGCCAGCGCGCGGGCAAAGGAAAAGGCGGGTTCCCCAACCCCGGATGCCAGATCAAGTACATCTAGGGGCGCATCACCTCGCATCTGTTTCAGACCATCAAGATCAACGGCCTCGATCAAATGGCGATTGATCTTTTCGGCCGCAGGGGCAAGGCGATCTGCCCAATTGATCCAGTCAGCCGAAAGATTGTGCCAGGCGGTGGAGTTTGGTGCGGATGGGTTTGTGGTCATGTGGGGCTCTTTGCATGGGGTTGGTCATGCCAGCATAGGATCAAATCCGGGGCGATGAAAAGCTATCTGCTTGTTTTTTTGTTCTCTCACAGGGATTTGCGCGCAGCGTCGAATGACACAGTCACTAAGTGGCGGGCAACGAACGGCAGGCGCAAATGGCAGAACACACAACACAGCCGCGAGAGGGCGGCGGCTTAAATATCTGGCGATTGGTCGGCGCGGGCCTTTTGGTTGCGCTGACCACTGCGCTTTATTTCGGGTTTGTCATCACGCTATTTGCCGGATTTACCGCCGATATCCAGCGCGACACATTGCGCCGCGAATTGAACATCACATCGCCTGGCATGTTGGAACGCTTGGTGCTTCAGGCCTTTCACGAAGCCAGTTTGCGCGAAGATGTCGCCAAGTTACGCACCGATATTCGGGCGATGGATGCCAGATCGCTTGAAAATACCCGGCATGGCTTGGCACTGCGCAAGGATGCGATTGCCGCCTGGTGGGATGCGTTTGACAGTTACTCCCGACTTGGCGCGACGGTCGCCAATAACCGTAGCGCGTTTGAGGCGGACTTTGCCAATAGCTTCCTTGAGGTAATGAATGCCGCCTATCAATTCGTTTCCAGTCAGGAAACGGCGATGCCGATGCTTGATATCCCGGTCGGGGAAAGTGATGCGGATAAAAAACGCCGGGCGGACGGGATCACGATCATGTCTGATCTTCACGCGCTCCTTGATGATCCGAAATTCATCAATGCCGCGTCCGAAGGCTTGATTGAAACAGTGGCCCGCCAAGTCGATGCGATCCGAAGCACGATGATGGCCTTTGATGAAAAAAGCGCACGCGCGCAAATCGAATGGGCCAATATAAGGGCCGAGGCGCAACATGCCGCCCAACTCCGCAATGGCCTTCAAAATGAACTGACTGATGTGCAAGCCGAAATCAAACGTCAGGACGAGGATTTCGGTCATGAAACCCTGTCACTCGTTGCCCTTTTTCAACATCCGGTCGGACGCATCCTGTCCTATCTGATCCAGCTTCCCACCATCATGCTGACCTTGCTGGTGACCGTCGCCGCAGGCGGGCTAGGTGCTGTGGTCGCCTTCACCCGACAGAATTTCGGCCAAGTGCGACAGCCAATCACAAAACCGGATGACAGCACGACTGAGGCAGAAGACCCTCAAACACCCGATACACCATCCCCCGCCCACGGCTGGGCACAACTGGGCCAAAGCCTCAACCCGGCGGCAAGATTGCTCGTTATGACGGGCGAGGGGATTGCGGCCGCCATGGCCATCTTCCTCTGTGCCGAGGCCGGAATGCTAATGGTCAGCCAAGGCGGCCCGGACGGCTCCGGCCAAATCGATATCAGCCCATTCCTTGTCACCTTCATGGCTTTTGTTTCGGGCTTCATGGCCGAAGACGCTTTCGCGCGGATTCAGTTCGCAGGGCAGAAGTTGTTTCGGGTTACTGATCGTGATGAGGTCAGTTAGGGCATGGATGTTGTCAGAGCATTGCTTAAGAAGATGAAGGCTCAAGGCAGTATAAGGCGAAATACAATGTGCGGTACGTAGTGTGAGCCTCAGTATGAGCACAAATAAAGCTAGATTTGCCGTCTCCGCTAGATGAATAGCAGCTTTTTCAAAAGTTGAACTCAACTGGTAACCGTCGCTGCAAGCTCAAGGAAATCCGAACCTCAATCATTAAGGATGAGGTTTTAGGGAAGGGTGGCTCTTCTCTCTGCGCCAGTGTGCAAAGGGGGAGGGAGCAGAGTTGTAGTGGGGGGATTCTTGATATCTTTAACTAAAGACAATTATAATTTATAATTCTACGTAGAGTTGATTTTTAATTAGTGGGGGTTGTTGGATGAGGGTCAGGGTGTATACCGAGGGTTGCCAAGAAAACAGTGTCGAGGAGTTGTTTGAGGCGTTGGGTGAGGCAGGTTGTGAGTTGGACGAGGGACAGGATGATGAGGACCTGCCTTTGATCGTATTGATTTGTCCGGAGCTTGATCAAGATGAGGATTTAGAGGCTCTGCTTGTGCGCGCCGTTGCAATTGGCCGTACTGTCATTGCTGTTTGGCCAAAGACTTCAGAGAATGAAGGTGTACCAAAATCCATAGAAAAGTACAGTTCTCACCAAGTGGCCTGTGATCCTCTAGTGATCAAGCGTGTACTTACTTCTGAAGACCAAGAGCCGATCTATCAAAATGCTGATGGGCAGACTCGCCCAGCGCCACACTTAGATAGAAATAAGTGCTAAGCCGGTGAGGGTTTTTTCTTATGTGGTTGAGCATGATTTGGGTTTTGCTCCAAATCCATTTTTTGGGTTTTGCACACTTGCTGCTTGTAAGCCTCGTATCCGCAAGCATGCAAGTGTAGGCGATTTGGTCGTCGGAACAGGAGCAACAAAACCTGGGCTGGTTGGTTATTTGGTGTACTGGATGAGAGTTGAGAATATTATTTCATTTGATGAATATTGGATGGATCCGAGATTTATTTGTAAGAGGCCAAATCTGATTGGAAGTTACGTTCAACGTTATGGGGATAATATTTATCATAGGGATTTTGTGAGTGGTGAATACTTGCAAGAGGACTCTTTCCACAGCGAGCCTAACGGGGTTCTAAGTAGAGGGAACTTAGAGCGGGATACAGGAGCAACTGATAGTGTTTTGATATCAACGGATTATGCCTACTGGGGGAAGTGTGGGCCTGTGGTGCCCGATAATCTCAAGGGCTTTGTGAAAAAGGGGGTCGGGCATAAGTCAAAATTCACATCGAAAGATGTGGGGTTGTTTTGTGATTGGGTCTTTTCTCTCTCAGGAAGAGGCTATGTAGGTGAGCCATCTCACTGGCAATATTTGTAGTAATTTTTCTTGAAGGGGTGGGGGATGCTAGTTTCAGACTATAATAACTTCGTCCATTGTACTGAGGAGTATCAAAACAAAGACATTAAGTCCCGACGGGACATTGCACTATATGGATTGATTGGTGAAATTGGTTCAATCGTATCGGCGCTCAAAAAGAATATCTTGTCAGATCACGACAATCTAACTTCGATCAATGATGAAATAATTGAAGAGATTGGTGATGCTGTCTGGTATTGTTTTTCTTTGGTTTCAATTGAAAATCAGGGAAAATCAGTAAATATCCTTTCCAATAGCATACGAAAACTCCGTGTTGAGTTGATGTCAAAATCCGAGAGGTCTGAAAAGTTTCGAGAAAAAATAGGAGAAAAAAAATACAAAAAATTTATGGATAATTCTAAGAAGATTCCTAGTACCTCGAATATGAAATTTTCTGACTACCAGAAATTGTCTATACTGACCGCCCGTGTTTCCGGTGACGAGCTTCTTAGGGTCTGTCTTGCTGTTTTATGGCAAAATGGAGCAGAACTTCTTAGAAAGGAGCTAAATAAAGATGAGTTATACTTCAATTCATCAATTAATAAGCAGAAAATCAATGATATTCTAATGAGCGTTGCTTGGCATCTTTCAGCCATAGCCAGCGTTTTCAATGCGTCATTGGATGACATTGCAAAGTTCAATGTCGCAAAAATTTCGTCAAGGCGAGACGGTTTGGCGCCCACGTCTTTACATGACGAAGGCTTGACCGAAATGGAGCAGTTTCCAAGGCAATTCAGCGTTGAATTTGTTGCTTCTGGCTGCGGTAGGTCGCAAATGTGGTTTGACGGTGAAAAACTGGGGGATGAACTCACTGATAATGCATATGAGGGAGACGGCTACCGTTTTCACGATGTTTTGCACTTAGCAAATGTTGCTCATCTCGGCTGGTCACCGGTAATGAGAGCGTTGATGGGGAGAAAGCGAAAAAGTTTACCTACTGTTGATGAGGTTGAGGACGGTGCGCGTGCAAGAATTGTTGAAGAGGCAATAGTCAAGTTTATTCACGCTGAGGGGGTCATGATCTCGGAGAGGCGAGGGCATTCTGATGAGCCGAAGCCAATGTTTTCGTCACGAGATGACATATCGTATGATTTTTTGAAAGTTATCAAGCGGTTGGTTAAGGGGCTTGAGGTGGAAAATAACTCTTATTGGGAGTGGGAGCGCGCAATTTTGAATGGATATAAAATTTTCCATGAGCTGAAAACATTTAATCAAGGTGTAGTAAAGGTGGACTTGGATGAACGAACTATAAGTTTCTGCCAAAGCTAGATACTTTAGGTGTGTATTATCTAAAGGGAAATAAATCGTCTAATAGTTTTGAGGTTGAAATGGCACCTGGAATTGAAATTAAAAAATCGCCTTCAGTTGTCGTTGATGCCCTACGGTCCCTTCGATTTGATAATACTTTCAATCCATATATAGATATTTGTCCTTTGTATGATCAAGATGTGTCACCTGATGTGAGGAGCCAGATCCTGATTGATATGCTCAAGGCAGCGGAAAGAGTGGAAGTGGATGCAATCTGGATTGGACGTGATTTAGGTTATAGGGGCGGGCGGCGAACCGGACTTGCATTGACTGATGATTTGCATTTTGCGGAACACTTGGCGAGGTGGCGTGTGTTGCGTCAACGACCTGCGTCAGGGCATCTCGTCGCAGAGCGGACGGCGGCTGTTATTTGGCAGATGTTGCGACAGATTGATAGCAACGTATTTCTGTGGAACGTGTTCCCTTTGCATCCGTATCAGTCAGGTTCCGAGTTCTCTAATCGCGCCCATAATGCAAAAGAGCGCAAAGCTGGAGAAGCGATCCTTAAATTGATTTGCGAGCTAGTTCGACCAAAACGGCTAATAGGTGTGGGAAACGACGCTGCCCAAGCCGCTAAGAAGGTTGCTTGTGGCAAAGTTGAAGTATTTCACGTTCGACATCCAAGTTATGGTGGCCAAACAGCGTTTTGTAACCAAATCAAAGAGATTTACAGTTTAATCTAGCAGGTCGACTGAACTCGGTGCTTCTAGTCAGTGTTTTCAAGCTCAACTTAACTTCTAACATGCTCAAACTTGCTTAGATGTATCTAGTTTATATTGGTACAAAAAACCGGCCCCAAGGGAGCCGGTTTTAATCTGTGCGAACGAGATGTTTTGAGCGTTAGCCGTTGGTGCCGTAGCGGGGCGCATTGCGCTGGGCGTTGCTGCCGGCTTCGGCGTAGGCTTGGCTGGCCTGTGCGGTCTGGGTGACCTGCGATTGCAGGACCTGCTCGTCACGTTCCGGGCTTGATGCCTCGGCGGCTTCTTCTGACGCGCTGCTGTTAAACAGTTCGGTCAGGCGCTGTTCGATGGATTGTAGGCCTTCGTTCAGGCGTTCTTCGGTCTCGTTGATATTGCCGTTGATTTCTTCATTCAGCGCACCAAGGCCTTCGAGGAATTCACGGGCATTATCAAGGCCGCGCTGGATACCTTCGCTGGCCTGATCAAAGATTTCGCGTGCTTCGGCTTCCGAGCTTGCATTCGATGCAATCAGATCGCCAACACGGGCAAGAATGCGGTCTGCGACGGCTTCTGGCGTGTAGTCAGCCGGATCAACATTGCCAAGCGACAGGCCGGTTGATTTCAGGCTTTCATTAATCGCCGAGACGACCTGATCCGTGGTCAGGCGGTTGGCCGATGCGGAAGACAGCGAAACGGTCGTCGCGGCCGCAAAGGCGGACGTGCCGTTATTGCCGGTCTTTTCAGAGTCGCTCTGGCCGGGCAGATAAGATTGTGCGGAGCGCGATGACGCGCCCGATTGTTGGGATGACAGGCCACCAATGGTGATATCCATAAACGTCCTCCCTGGACGAAGCTTTGAGAGCTGTGCCCTACACACATCATGCGTGATTGACACTTTTTCAAGCGCAAAGCGCGCAGCAATTTCCTGCGCGATCAGTCACTTGATAAATTCAGACCCCTAATATGGCACGGATGGGGTGAAAAATCCAGTGTTGTTGCGCAATCAGCGGGTGGGTTTTGGGTGATGTTTGTGCAATGCCGGTCTGTGTTTTATAGGGGGCGGGGGTGCTTAAAACATCTGTATTTGCGCTGAAAACTGTTGATCTGATGTTGCACAGTGATCAAAGCGCGCTTATGAACACTTCTTAAGATTATTTTTGAACCCGATTTGCGATGGCGGGCGCGATTTCAAGCGGCGCCGAGCCAGCAAACGGGGTTTGACAGGCAGGAGTTGATTGAGCGTGGCGAACTATCAGGAAAGTGCGCGGGAATTTGAAAAGCGCTGGCAGGATTACTGGCGGGAAAACGATACCTATCGTACCCCAAATCCGGGCGATGCGGATTTCGACGCAAGCAAAAAGAAAAGCGTCATCCTTGATATGTTCCCCTATCCAAGCGGGGTTGGCCTTCATATCGGTCATCCGCTGGGCTATATCGCGACCGACGTAAAAGCACGGTTCGAGCGCATGCGTGGCCATAACGTTCTGCATTCCATGGGCTTTGATGCCTTTGGCCTGCCAGCAGAACAGTTCGCCATTCAGACCGGTCAGCATCCGCGCATTACGACCGAAGCCAATATCGAAAATATGCTGCGTCAGCTCCAGGTCATCGGGCTTGGTCATGATCCCCATCGCCGTTTCGCCACGACGGATGTGGATTATTACAAATGGACGCAGTGGATCTTCCTACAGCTTTTCAACAGCTTCTATGACCCGACCGTCGAATGGAAAGGCCCGCAGGGGCAGACCATCACCGGCCGTGCGCGCCCGATTGCCGAGCTGCGCCCGCTCCTTGAATCCGGTGAGTGGCTTCTTGATGAAGACGGCGTGCCGCAGCCCAAAGCCGTGATCGGCGAAGGCGTTATGGCCGAAGGCAAAGAGATTGACCGTGCGATTGATCGCGGGCGTCTGGCTTATGTCGATGAGGTTCCGGTTAACTGGTGCCCGATGCTGGGTACGGTTCTTTCGAACGAGGAAGTCACCAACGAAGGCAAATCCGAACGTGGTGATTACCCGGTCTATAAGCGTCCGCTCAAACAGTGGATGTTGCGCATTACCGATTATGCCGATCGTCTGGTGGCCGACCTTGAAGGGCTTGATTGGCCAAATGGCGTGGTCGAGATGCAGAAGGGCTGGATTGGTCGTTCTGTTGGCGCGCGGGTGAATTTCCCGGTCAAAACCGTTGATGGTTCGGACGAGAAAATCGCGGTTTACACCACCCGCCCGGATACGATTTTTGGCGCGACCTATATGGTTCTCGCCCCTGAGCATCCGCTGGTGGATAAGCTTTGCGCTGCTGATAAGAAGGCCGATGTTGCCGCATATCGCGCGCAGGCGTCCGAGCTTAAGGCCGTTTCCGCCAAGGATGATGCGGAGCGTGAAAAGACCGGCGTATTTATTGGCGCGCATGCGACCAACCCGGTGACCGGTGAAGAAATCCCGGTCTGGATTGCTGATTATGTCCTGATGGGCTATGGCACCGGTGCGATCATGGCGGTTCCGGCCGGCGATCAGCGCGACTTTGAATTTGCCCACAAGTTTGATCTGCCGATCCGTGCGACGACCAAGCCGTCTGATAACTGGGTAAAAGACAACGCCCCGGCGGATGCGGCGGATCTTGATATCGCAGCCCTTCATGCGCGTTATGTTGAGGCGCCGGAAAGCTTTAAGGTCGCACAGACCGAAGTTGGCGCGACGATCAATTCCGCCAATGATGAGGTGTCGCTTGATGGGCTTTCGACCCCGGATGCGAAGGCCAAGATCATCGAATGGATGGAAGGGAAGGGCATTGGCCGTGGTCGCGTGCAGTATAAGCTGCGTGACTGGCTGTTTTCGCGTCAGCGTTATTGGGGCGAGCCGTTCCCGGTTCTGTTTGATAAGGAAACCGATCAGGTTCACGGCATTGCACAGGCGGCCCTTCCGGTTGTTCTGCCGGAGATGACCGATTTCAAACCGCAATCGAACGAAGACCCGAATTCCGAGCCGGAGCCGCCCTTGGCGCGTGCCAAGGAATGGATGGAAGTGACCGGTATTGTCCTTTCAGATGGTTCGGTTCTTCCGGTCGATGCGGCGGTCGGTTCGAGCTTTGCCCATGAGGGTGCGGAATACGAAGTGCGCGCGTTCAAACGCGATGCCAACTCCATGCCGAACTGGGCGGGGTCTTGTTGGTATTATCTGCGCTATTTCGATGCGCAGAATGGCGAGAAGTTCGCTTCTGATGATGCGGCGGCCTATTGGGCGAACAGTGCGGACAAGGATGGCAAGGCACTTCCGGGTGCGGTTGACCTTTATGTCGGCGGTGCGGAGCATGCGGTTCTTCACCTTCTGTATTCGCGTTTCTGGCACAAGGTTCTGTTTGATCTTGGCTATGTCAGCACGCCCGAGCCGTTCCAGAAGCTGTTTAACCAGGGCATGATTACGGCTGATGCCTATACCGATGCGCGCGGCGTTTATGTCGACATCCATGATGTTGAAATGCGCGATGTCGATGGCAAGAAGGTTCCGTTTAACGGAAAAACCGACGAGCAGCTCACGACCGTTCCGGGCAAGATGGGCAAGCGTTATAAAAACGGTATCCCGCCCGAGGAAATCTGCGAGCAATACACCATCGATACGTTCAGAACGTATGAGATGTATATGGGCCCGCTTGACAGCTCCAAACCGTGGCAGTCCGATGCGATTGTCGGCATGATGCGGTTCTTGTCCAACGTCTGGAAAGTCACCACCCAGATGGAGCGGACCGATAATGTTGATGGCAAGATCGAAACGCTTCTGCACAAGACAATTGCCAAGGTGACCGGCGATATTGCTGATCTTCGCCTTAATACCGCGATTGCGGCATTGATTGAGCTTACCAACGCGCTGACCAAGCAGAATGCGGTTCATGATGATCATGCCAAGGCCTTGGCATTGATGGTCGCCCCGTTTGCGCCGCATCTGGGTGAGGAGCTTCTGAGCCGGACGGCAGCCGATGAATTCGGTGCCAAGAAATCGGTGATCAAGTTTGACTGGCCGGTATTTGATGCCGAGAAGGCCCAGGATGACGAATTTGAAGTCCCGGTTCAGGTCAATGGCAAAAAGCGTGGTTCGGTGATGGTGGCAGCCGATGCCGATCAGGCAACGGTCGAGGCGCTTGCCAAGGCGGACGAAAACGTCGCGCGTCATCTTGAAGGTAAGGACATCGTCAAGGTGATCTATATTGCCAAACCGACGCCCAAATTGGTCAATATCGTTGTGAAGGGTTAAGGCCACTCGCAACTGGATTTTTCAGGCAGGGCACCCTATCTCGCGGTGCCCTGTTTGCTTTTTTGTGTCGAAGATTGACGCTTTGGTGCGGGCTGGCTAGAAGTCAGATCAGCATATCTTTGTAAGGGTTGAGTAATGAGCCACGGGCGCAAGATTTCTGTTATCGGTTTGGGCTATGTTGGATTGCCGGTTGCGGTTGCATTCGGATCGTCCACCGGGCGCACCGTTGCCTTTGATATCAACAAGGCACGTATTGCGCAGCTTAAAGCCGGACATGATGCGACGGGTGAAGTGGATGATCATGAGTTGGCGGCAGCCGACCTTCTGCTAAGTGATGATCCCAAGGATCTGGCCGAGGCCGATTTCCACATCGTTACCGTGCCGACCCCGATTGATAAGTCCAACCGCCCGGATCTTTCACCGTTGCGTTCGGCATCAAAAACCGTTGGCGCCATTTTGAAAAAAGGCGACATCGTTGTTTATGAAAGCACGGTCTATCCCGGTGCGACCGAAGAAGAATGCGTTCCGATCCTTGAGCAGCTTTCTGGCCTGAAGGCTGGCGTTGATTTTACGGTCGGCTATTCGCCCGAACGCATCAACCCGGGTGATCGTGAACATCGCTTTACGACGATTACCAAAGTTGTTTCCGGTCAGGACCAGGCGACGCTTGATATCGTTGCAGACGTCTATGGCAGCGTTGTCACTGCTGGCATTCACAAGGCGCCGACGATCAAGGCTGCCGAAGCCGCCAAGGTGATTGAAAATACCCAGCGTGATCTCAATATCGCGCTGATGAACGAATTGTCGCTGATCTTTGATCGTGCGGGCATTGATACCCGTGACGTGCTTGAAGCCGCTGGTACCAAGTGGAACTTCCTGAAATTCACACCGGGTCTGGTGGGTGGTCACTGCATTGGTGTTGATCCCTATTACCTGACCCATAAATCCGAAGAGCTCGGCTATTACCCGCAGGTGGTTCTGGCCGGTCGTCGGGTGAATGATGGCATGGGCGATGTGGTTGCCAACAAGGTGATCCGCGCGTTGCTCCGCGAAGGGGCAACCAAGAACCCGACTGTGACTGTGCTGGGTCTGACGTTTAAGGAAGATGTGCCTGACATTCGCAATACGCGCGTGATCGACATCATCAAGTCGCTTGAAGAAGCCGGGATCAATGTCCAGGTTCATGACCTGCATGCCGATACCGAGGAAGTCGCGCACGAGTTTGACGGCTTGAAGCTTTATTGCGATGAAGACCTGAAACCGGCCGATGCCGTGGTGCTGGCAGTCGGGCATAAGGAATATGTCGCCAAGGGCTGGCCGCTCGTCAGCAGCCTCCTAAAAGACGGCAAGGGCTTTGTTGCCGATGTTCGCGCGGTCCTGCCGCGTGATGCGGTGCCGACCGGGATTGATCTTTGGCGGCTCTAAGCCACCAAACTTATTCGTCCTGATACAGATTAAGCTCGCGCTGCAATTTCTTCGTCAAACCCTTGGCGACAATGCGGTGCGAGCTTTTTAAATGGTCCTTCAGATCCTCATCACTTAAGCCCGGCTTGTCATAATGCTGGATCCATTTCATCCCGCGCGATGCCAGATAAGGGGCCGGACGTAATCCCGGTTGTTCCTTTAGGACCTCATAGCCAATTTCGGATGTCTTGAAGCTGATGCCCAGCGTGTCATCTTTGGTCCAGCCGCCAATAGCAAATACCTTGCCAGCTACCTTCCAGACATCCGCACCACCCCATTGCACCACGTGGCTTGTGTGGGGAAGGGTTTCGCAGAAGGCGTTGAATTCATTGCGATCCATTGGGGCGGTCTCCGGATTTGATCTGGGTGGTGGGCGCGTGTTTCATATCTCTGGAAAGTGATTGTGACCTGTTTTGCACATCACTTCCAATGACTTCGCTCAATAAAGATGTGATTTGGGTGGCAAACCGATCCTGATTGAAGTGCTCTTTGCAAAACTCATAGGCTGCGTTTCGCAGGCGTGTTGTTTCGTCTGGATACTCGATAGCACGGATGATGGTCTCTGCCAGCTTAGCCGGGTTTTGCGGCGGACACAGGAACCCGGTTTGCCCATCGCGAACGAAGTCCGGCAAGGTCGCAATGTCACTGGTAATCACCGGCACGCCTGCTGCCATGGCTTCGAGCACGACAAGCGGCTGTGCTTCGTTGGCATAGTGACTGGGGAAGACAAACAGATCAGCATTGGAAAACGCATTCTCTTTGCCCTTGCCTTCAACCGACCCGATGTAGATCGCGATATCCATGATGCCATAGTGCTTCAGCAAATCGCGTAACTGTCGCTCGCTTACGTCGCCTTCCGCGCCTGCAATTGTCAGCTCGAAATCAAGCCCGCGTTCGCGAAGTGTCTGACATGCCGCGATCAATGTTTCGATGCCCTTGGCCCGAAACAGGTTCGAAAGCCATAGAAGTTTGATTGGCTGTGACGGGTGCCAACTTTTGCTCGGTGCATCAGTGAAGGCAATGCGCTCAAGGCAGTTGGGAATGATGGTGCTGCGGCAAGGCAGATCAGCAACCTCCGATCTCAAGTTCTCCCCCAACAGGATGACGGATTGGTTGGCGAAGACGGCTTTCTGGAAGGCGCGTGCAAGTTTGCTTTGACGCATGGCGGGCAAGCCACGCCCATGCAGATGGAGAACAGCAGGCACTCTGAACAGCTTGGCGATCAGAACATAAAGGCTGTCGCGGATATAAGCTCCGCCGGTTGGGGCAAAGCAGATGTAAAGCGCCTTCGCACGGGGCAAAGCACCAACAAGCCGTAACATGAGCCAGAATGCGCGCATCAGCTTGCGAAGCGATGGTTTCTCAAGATCGCCGAGGCTGCGGGTGAAGTTCATCTCAAGGACGCGCACATCAAACTGTGTTGAAAGTGCCTCAATTGCATGCTGGTTCATGCGTGCCGCGCCATGCATCGGCGGTGGCAATTGCACCATTGCGACGATTTTCGGTTGGCGCTTCATGATGAGCTGCCCCGCACAGGGCCCGTACGGTATTGGGCTACAAGGCTTTGCAATATTTGTTGATAAACACTGTCTGGAACTTGCGCGAAATGCCGGGTGGCGAGTGTCAGGTTGCGATCGATTAATGCGGCGTGCAGTCGCCATATTTTTGAGTCACAACGAAGGGCTGCACGCAGATAGAATTCCAGATCAATGCAGCAGGCAAGGTCTGTGTCATAGCCGCCTGCACGTTCCCAGGTCGCGCGATGCATAGCCAAGGTTGAGTGATGAAGCGGGTTACTGCGCAACAGCCGAGCATGTGCAAAGCGATGTACAGCACGAAAACTTGGCGTCCATCGGTCTGACACCGCTTTGGCAAACAGCAGGGCAGTTGGGTGTTTGGCAAGGAACGCGACTTGCTTGTCGAGGCGGTTGGGTAGCGATAGATCATCAATATCCTGAATGGCGATCAGGTCGGTTTCGCTGCTTTCAATCGCGAGGTTGAGCGCTACCCCGCGACCGATTTTGCCCGGATGGAGAAGTTGGACTTGATCGCGCTTTCGCAACTCGGATGGCAGAGACACAGGCAAAGCTGAGCCATCATCAATGATAATAGCCCGATCATCAGGTCCGAGTATTGCCTGCAAGTTCGCAAAATATCGATCCAGGAACATCTCGCCATCGCGGACAGTGGTGATGATGGTAATGGGATCACGCATCGGCATTCTTCCACGATATCTTCAGGGTTGCGTTCACGCTTGCTTGGGCGGTAATTCGGTTGACTGGGCCTGCCGCACTGAAGCTGGCATTGGGCTCAAGGTTTAGCTCCGCATCAGCGCTGAACGTGACCCCAAGATCATTTGCCGAGATCGTGTTTTCCGACGTTTGAACAAGTTTGATGCGCCCATCAATCAAGATACGGAAAAGATCTGCTTTTTGCTCACCTGAATGCTCCCATCGGTCTTGAATTGTGATGTCAGTTGGATTGCAGGTGATGGTTCGGGTGCCTCTTGTGCTGCAGAGGTCAAAGTCGATTTGGGCTTGGTTCGGTAGGAGTTTGCGCATTCGGGAGATGCGCGAAAACTCAGTGTTCCCGATTGCAGGAAGCGGCACCGAAGCTGGGTCATACAGACTTTGATGATCCTGTTCTCCACCTGTCGGCGGCAGCAGGATTTGTGCGCTTTCGGCCCTCCCCGAAATCACCACGGGTGCGGACGAGTAATCGAATACTTCCCGTCCGCAGCAGACCATCTGCGCTTGATAAAATGGAGTGCGAACGACGAGAAGCCGTTTGTTGTCACATGCCTGCGGCGTTGCCGGATGATCTGGTGAGGCATCGGATAGTTCGGCCGTTTTGCACAACCAGTATCCGGCGAAGGCGAGATAGTCGTCATGGCGATTGTAGCTATACCAGCCGGGTGTTTGGGGATTTGCAGGGCCGGGTTCATCTTGCAGCGGGTTGGGGGCAAGAAGATTGAGGGGCATTTCGCCTGCTTGCAGAAACGCATCTTCAAGCCGAAACAGGATCGCTTCAGCTTGTTGCGTGTAGCCATGTTTTTGCAGCGCGAACAGAGCACATACCGAACCAAAGCTTTGACCAGCACCGCGGCCAAGGAGATTGGAATAGCCGTGAGTGCCAGACGCCTCAGCGAGCAATTTGGTCGCCATCTTTCCAAGTCTTCTCTGGGATCGGGTATCGCTGTCTGAAAAAAGTGCCGCGCAGAAAGCGTGATACTGCGATGAGAAGCAGTTTGGACGATCAAGGAAAAGAGGGGAGCGCCAGTAACGGGCGGGAATGAGCATGTCATGCGCAAAGTTTATGGCGCATGTACTGGCTGTGCCAGATCGCATCTGCCGATTGATCAAACCAAGCAGCTGCCAGTTCGCGACATCCGGTGCTTGCTTTGGGGCGGTGCGCAGGACTTGCCGAAGCTTCACTTCGTTCATGCCCGGTGTGCTGAGCAGGGCGTATTCGATGAATTCGCGGTGATAGCGTTTGCCTTGTTCTTCGGATATCAGGGCCGTCCAAGCACGTTCGATGTTCTGTGCATATTTAGCAGGATCAATCCTGGTCCAGAGATTAATGGCAAAGGCTTTGGCATAAAACTCGGGCAGTTCGAAATTACCATCCGGTGTCTGACGCGCGGCCAGATTTTCCGCGATTAGCTGTGCCAATCGTGCACAGCGTTCCTTGATGCTTTGATCGGTTACTGGAAGTGACATGTCACCTCCATCGACAGCGACTGTCCGCTTTTCAGGATGTTTAATGGAACCGCCTGTATTTCCGGGCAGCTGCGTCCGAGCCGTTCGCGCAAGCGCCAAAGCAGGTTTCTTGTTGGCTTGAATTTCCAGATGAGACGAGCGATTGGATCCGCGGCGGACGCGGTGAAAAAGCGATGTGCCCAGCGCACCCAGACCTGATCAACCGGATTAATTGGCAGCATTCGCGCATGAATGATCCAACGATCATCGCGATCTCGCAGGTAAAGGTAGGGGTGGAAACGGCCCATACCGTCTGACTTTGTAAGACGAACCGTAACAACGTGGCCACCCTTGGAGACGAGCTTGGCGTGATCCGTCTTGTGTAAGCGGTACTTGTCGCTATTGGTGTGGGGGATGGTCTGATCGGCGATGATGCTGTGCTCGATATTGAACTTGTCAAACACCGTGCGGATAACTGCGTCCTGTAAGGCGATGTCGTCAAGGGCAATGAAGGCAGCCTTGATCGTTAGGGTGTTTGGCGAGGTTTGCGCAGTCTTTAGTTCTATCTTCAATCGGCCGCTTGCCAAGTGCCAAACACCGTCCTTGAAAAAGGCGCTGCGCGGTACATCCGTCAGCGTGACGAAGGAGTGCCGGTCGGAGCATTCAATACCCCATGCGCCAAAACGGATGTCACCAAAGTGACCTTCCAGAAGGTGATCATCCGCGATTTTTGCCTTCAGCTCCGTCATGCGCGGATCCGCCGTAGACGGATATGTCGTTGCCAGGCCATGAGTACGAAAAGGATGGCTGCCAAACGCAGTTGAACGAGAATGATGACCTCTGACGCGTTGCTTGGGTCGGGCAAGACGAACGCGGTGCCGACCATGGCAAGCAAACAGAACCAGCCGAGCCACTTGGCATTGGCGTTTTCCTGCAGGATCAGGATTTGACGCGTGACGATTGCCATCAGGACGGGCCAAAGCGCACCGGTTTGGATCAGTTCGATCAGTTGCGGGTTTGGATCGGCATAGATCAGATGGGCGACGAAGCCCGGGCCCAGCAACAACATGCCGGAAACTGCCGCCATCGGTGCAACGAGCCAGACGTCACGCACAGCGCCAACCTCGCGTTTGGCAAACAAGGTCGCGGTGATGGCTGCGATCAGGCCAGCGCAAAACAGAAAGATGCGTTGGGCCAGGAAAACAGTGTCATAGCCTGTGTTCAGCAGCACGAAATCGAGGTTGGGCAAGAACCCGGCGAGGAGGGTGAAGCCGATCAAACCCGTATTGGAATGCTGTGGCTCTTTCCTTCGGGCTGTGATGGGACCCTTGGAGCGGTAGGCGAGGAATACACTAAGCATCAAGCTTGCGGCAGAGATCGCCGGGGAGATGGCAAACAGCGCGATGGAAGCCTTTGTCGACGCTGCCGAAACAGCGATGACAATACCTGCGATCTGGCCGCAAACGGCAATGAGGCTCAGCTTCGAGAATTCGGTTCTGGCAGCAATGAGCCAATCCGGAGCGATGGCAGCAGCGAGGGGCATCAACAGTAAGGGCCAGTAGAGTGCGATCGGTTGGTCGCTCATGCTGATCATGGCAACGGTTGCCGCCAAAGCTATGGCCAATCGGAAGGCTATTACGACAAGGGCGCTGCGCATTTGATTGGCTTGGGCGAGGCGGAAGAGTAATGGGCCTGACCCGGCTTGGGTTGCCGTGACCGCAAGTCCAATCGTTGCGAGCAGGGCAAAATATGTTCCGAGTATCTCATCTGCAAAAGTATGGCCGATCAGGATCAGGATGAACATGCCGCCAAGTCGAGCGATCAGATTTGCCGAAACCATCCAGAGTGGATACAGCGACGGAATGATGACCCTAAACATCCTATCCATGGCGCGACATCACGATGTCATAGGCTGCATCGACCCGTGCTCCGTAACCTGTTTGCAGCTCATCATGGATATGTCTACGCGCCATAAGACCCAGGTTGCGCCGCATAGTTGGATTGTTAATCAGGGTAGAGACAGCCGTCCCAAGCGTCACTGGATCGCGCGGTGGGATAAGGAGGCCGCTGATGTGGTTCTTGATCGGGCTTCCGGCATCAAATGTTGTGACAATGGCGCACCCGGCCGCCATGGCCTCCATCACGGCAAGGCTGCTGCCCTCTGACAGGCTCGGGAAAGCAAAGATGTCAGCGCCCAACATTAGATCAGCAACCTCTTGCGCGGAACGCGGGCCCAGCCAGTTACAGCCACCCGGCAAATCCGATAGCAGGTTTTGGGTGCAGGGCTTTGCTGATCCCGCAAGCGTAAGCTCAATGCGTTGTTTGAACTGGTTTCGCAGTTTCGACCAAGCACTCAGCAGATGGGTCGTTCCCTTGGCGAGCGACAGAGTGCCGACATAAAGCACACGAATGACGGTGTCGGTTCGTTCTGGCCTTTGGCGATCCAGCAGATCATTGCAACGTGGAGAGGTGAAAGGAACGAGGTGGATTTTACTTGGGCTGATTCCGCATCTTTGCAGGCCGTCTGCGACAACATCAGAAGGGGCAAAGACGGCATCGGCAAACCGGGCTTCTGCGGTGCGGCGTTTGGCGAGGTAACTTGATATCTCCCGATAGGTTCGATTGTGGGTAGCGTATTCTGCACCAAGCTGCTGTTGGCGGATTTCTGCGAGCTGCCCTGTTACGTCCGAAATCGTGATCCTCCCGTTTGCCTTGGCGCGACGCATGGCTGGAAGGCTGTAATTGCCCTGACCGTGCAGGATGTCTGCCTTGGGCAGATTACGTGCCGCAAGGAGGGATAGCGGGATATCGGAATAGAGGTTGGAGGCGGGCAGGTTCAGTTTCCGGGCAATCTTTCCCATCAGATCCGGAAACAGATGACGACCGTGAATACGCATCAGGGAAGGATCGGTCTTGCGCGATGGTGGGCGAATGAGCCCGTTACCATCATGTCGCCAGAAGCTATCCCAGCGCACCAATCGATTTTGCGCAGCAAGATACGTGGCCAAAATCGATGCCTGATCAACGCGACTGATCATCCAGACTTTTGGGCCAAAACTCAGCTGCTTTGAGACCGGTTTGATCAGCTCCATCGCTGCACTCCTTTTGTTTTGTAAGATGCTTGTTGCAGGGCTTGCCGGAGGGTTTCGGCTTGATGGTTTGGTGTGCTGTTTTTGATCTTGTTGGCTTGGGATTGCTGAGTTCGTTGCCACAAAATTTGGTTTCTCAGTAGCGCTTGAGAAGCGGTAACCCAATCCTCAAAGCTGCTGATATCGATGATTTCGGAGCGGTCCAACATATCCGGGGCACAGCCGACCAGAGGGCTCGCGAGCGCAACTGCGCCGCATGCGATGGCTTCGATCACACCAACGCCATAAGCGTCGTTGCGGCTTGGAAACAGGCAGAGTTTGCTGTGGCAAAGAAGCTTTGGAAGTTCGAGCGGAGTTAGTTGTGGATGGAGATCTGCAGTATCGCTGAGGACTGTTGCCGAAAGATCAGATTGAGCCCGCTTGATATCCGTGCAGCCGATGATGCCGATCCGTTTGATGATCCCGCGTTTTTTGAGCTCTGCTGCGATCTTGAGGAAAACATCGAACCCTTTTGCTTTGGTTGTGCGGCCGCACCAAGTTAGCTCGTAGGGCCGTTCTGCAAATCCGGGAACCGTTCGTGGTAGTGGAAATGAGATCGGGATTGGAGCAACCGAAATATCGGTCTCCGCAGCGCCGAGTTGCTGAAACCATTCTTTCCCACGCGAACTTGCGGCGACAAATCCATCTGCCTTCGCGATCATTTGACGTCGGATATGTTTGCGAACGGGGTTGCCATAGCTTTGGTCCGACCCGATCCAACCATCAAATTGCAGGATGGTGGGAATGTCACGCGTATGTGCCCACCGGGCAGCTTGCCATTGGGCGATACCAAAGCCGTTCAGGATCAGGGCATCTGGCGACGCGCGGTGGAGCGCGTTCTTGGTGCCTATCGGGATTGAGAAGGTGCGGTTTTCGCCGAGCGGAAGAACCAGGCCATCAAGTGGTTGAGTTTTAAAATCACCCGATATCTTCGGCCAGTTTCGTTGTGGCTCTGTGCGATTGGTGCAGATGACAGTCAGCCTGCCTCCGGCCTTGGAAACCAAGCCATGCAAGGCGTTATAGGCATCAAGCCGGTAGGGTGGCACGAGGTTTGTCAGCACTGTCACCTTCACGGCATTAATCACCTTGGGATGCTGTTGTTGTCGATAACTCAATCATAAGTTACCATCGGCATCAACGACTAAAGCTATACTTGTCCATCGGCATAAGTATCAGCGGACAAACAATAAATTGACATGGGTTGGACTGCCGGGAATTCAGATTGGGGCTGACAGGGGCGGTGAATGCGACAAGGGAAACTAGCAAGTAACGGGCCGTTTTTCGGTCTGAAACTTGATCTCAGACGGCGCGAACAACTATGTGCCGATATCTGTGCACAACTGGCGGAGCCCGATGCGACGGGTGTGTCTAGCTGTTTCCGGCAACATTCGTTAAGTGCGGTCAAGCTGCCGCATGCGCATGCCAATCCGGAACTTTTCAATGCCCTGGCAAAGGGTGAATGCCTATCGGCGGATGGCATGGGCATCGTCTGGGCAGCACGGTTGTTGGGCATATCCATTCCGGAACGGGTCACGGGCATTGATCTTATGACCGATTTGTTGGCGCGTTTTAGCGCGGATCAAACCCGTATCTTTCTGCTTGGTGCCAAACCAGATGTTCTGGAGAAACTGCAAGCAAAGCTGCTGAGGACTTATCCGGGGCTTGTGATTGTGGGCGCGCGTCATGGTTATGAACCTGATGATGCCAAGCTTGCCGAAATTATCCGTCAGTCACATGCAGATGCCTTGTTCGTTGCCCTGCCATCCCCCCGCAAGGAACTGTTTGTTGATCGGTTCGCGCCGCAAACAGGGTGCCGGTTTGCCATGGGCGTTGGTGGAGCGTTTGATGTTCTGGCTGGCGATATCCAGCGTTCGCCGAAGGTTTGGCAACGCGCAGGGCTAGAGTTCCTGTGGCGGATTTGTTGTCAGCCGCGCTACATGTTGCCGCGATATGCCAGTGGACTGTTTGCCTTTGCGAAGTTGGTCGGCCCCGAGATTGGTCGGGTTCATTTTAGTCGTCTGCGATCAGCTTTGCAGAAGGCCGCAATTGCCAGTGCAGTTGGGCTTGTTTTGTTGTTTGGTGCAGATGGGCGTGCAGCAAGCTTTGCAGAACCCGACATTGATTTGGCAGATCGCGAAGCAGCGATAACTTGGCTGCAGACCAGCATCGCCGCGGTTTCAAACCCTGCCGACATCCGACGACTGATAGATGTCATCACCGAAATGATGTGGGAGCAGGGTGTATTGATTTCGGATCAAAGTATTCGGGAACTGCTTGACCTGTTTGAGGCACTTCTCACACGGGCTGGTGCAAACAGCTTTCTGATCGAGACGGTGTTTGGCGGGGTGTTGGCTCATTTAAGTGCAATGCATCCCATGCCGGATCAGTTCTCGGCCATCGTGATGCGAAATGCGTCTGGCGCCGCTAGCCGTTTGGCAATTTCCAGACATACCGATCTTGTCAGTTTCGAGGAGAGTAGAGCGTTTGTGGCATCTGCATCGGGGAGACAATTGGATCAGGCGGTTTCACAAAGAGCGACAGAGAGAGAACAGCGCCGGTTTGGACGATTTACACAACTCGACGAAGGAGCAGCAGTCGGGCCTGCCATCACATCCTGGACCTACACGGAACACGAGGATCTGAGCGATGTGCCCGAGCTTGAGGATGCCAGCCCAAGATGATGGAATCGCGTGCACAGTCCTCAAGCTGGCCAGCCCAATCATCTGATCGATTTGATCCGAGCTTGCGCGATCTGGTTTTGATCATGTGGCAGCGCCGTGGTGTCGCGTGCCTAGTGTTTATTGCGGTGCTGATCGTGCTGCTCGGTCTGATTTCAAATTGGAAACAAGATTACCGTGCGGTGGCTGAGATCGGGTTGATTGGGGAAGTACCATTTTCCGAGCGCACAATGTCGGGTGGTCTTGAAAACCCACGCACCGGGTTCACCGCACAACAGATCGAAACCGTGATTGCCGAAATTCGTGGGCAGGAGACGCTGGCAACCGCCCTTTCAGTTTTGCGCGGCGAAGATGTGACATTGGTGATGGCGCCTGAACGTGGCGGCATTCTTGCGCACATCATGTCCCAGGTCATGAATCCCGCAAACCGCCAGTCTGTGCAATCTGATGAAGTGGAAATGCGGCAGTGGTCGAATTGGGATTTACCGCCAATGACCCCGTTACTGCGCAAAAGGCATTGGCAGCGATCACGGAAAGCTATGTCTGGCAGCGTGAAGACCGCCAGAAGCAAACCGTTCGAACCGAGCTTTCCGAAGCCAGTCGTCAGTTTGAGGAAGCCAAATCCGAACTCGCCAAACTCGAAACCGATCTGGCCCTTTGGCAACAGCAAGCAGGTGTGCTTGATGAAGGTGAAGGCAAGCTTATGCTGCATCGGATTTACGCGCTGGATGAGCAGGCAGAGGCGCTTTCGCAGGAAGTCGCCGGATTTCGGGTGACGGCAGAGTTGCGATCGAACGCGCATGATCTGGATACGCTTCTGACGATTGCCGATGTCGCGAGCCATCCGGTTGTCCGACAGCTTTCGCTTCAATTTGATCGCAAGAAGCAGGAACTGATCGCCCTTGATCAACGCTATGGTCCCAAGCACCCGATCATGCAGGGCAAGGTGCAAGAGCTTGAAGATACCAGATCAGAACTGAGCTTCGCGGTTGATAACGTGGTTGATCAGCTGGCCTTGGAACTGGCGAGTGCGGAAGAAAAACTCCGGCTGATTACCGACCAACGTGATCAATGGCAAAACCGATTGGCAGCGCGAAACGCCCGTTTGCAAGGACAGGCAGCTTTGCTTCGATCTGTGGCGCTTGCGCGTGATGACGTGCAGGAACTGGGTCAGCGCGTACAGTCCTTACGCCGTGACATGGCCGGTTTTAGCGGTGATATTGAGCTCCTGCGGGCTCCGACCACGCCAAGTATTGCGGAGTTTCCCAACAAGCGTGATCTGACGATGCTTGCCGTTATGATTGCCCTATTTGCTGCAATCAGTGCGGTGCTGCTACGGCACTACTTCGATCAAGCCATTCATGACGATTTTGATGCCGAAAGCCAGAGTGGCATCCCGCTTTATGCCCGTATTCCCGATGATCACGGCGGGGAGAAAGTGCTAGATGAGGCGTTTGGTCACCTAGCGGTTTTGATGCGCATTCTTGGGCAAAAATCTGCGGTATCGGCACCCAAGACGGGGCAAGTGATTGCGGTTGGTTCAGCCTCGACCGGGGATGGCAAAACCCATATCGCGCGGGCCTTGGCGACAAAGCTTTCTGCACTTGGGGCGAGGGTCATCCTGCTTGATGCTGACTTGCATGATCCCGCCGGATTTGGCGGGCAGGGGGCGCATGGTGATCTGACCACCCTTTTGGCCGGTGATTGTGCGCTTGATCAGGCGATCTGTGTGGTCGATGACCTGCATTATCTTGGTGCGCGAATGGCCATGCCGGGGCAGATCGCAACGGGTTTGATTGAAAGCAAGCTTGAAGGGATCGTTACCGAGCTTCGTACGCGCTTTGATCATATCATTATTGATACGCCGCCGGTTTTGGCGGTTGCCGATGGGGTTTTGGTGGCACGGTTGGCCGATGTGACCTTGTTTACCGCACGCTGTAGTCATAGCAATCGCCGCGATATCACCCATGCGCTTGATCAGTTGCGCACTGCTGGTGTTGTGCCTGATGGTGTGGTGCTAAATAGTGCCCGGCAGCGCTTGGCATATGGCAAGGCGACCAGCACGCAAACAGCGGCGGAGCAAGCGTGATGAAGGTGCTTGTTCTGGCAATTGCAGTTGTGGCGCTGGGCTCTGGTATCGGGCAGTTGGCTTATGAAGGTTCAGCGTTGCGCGATGTGCGTGACGTTGAAAGGGCGTTTGCCAATGGGGATGGATTGCGGGCGGAGCTAAACCGCCAAAAGCTTTCAGATGCACTCAAGTCGCATGATCCTGCGCAAATGGCCGAGCTTGTGGATCAGCAACTGAACCATGCGCCGTTTAATCCGCTTCTATTGTCGGTCAAGGCGCATGCTGCGTTTCTGAGCGGGGCTGATAATTTGCCGATCAGCGCAAAGCTGTTTGATCAGGCACGGGCGATTGCGCCATCGGATCGGCGAGTTGATGCGCTTCGCGCGTCCTGGCAGGCGCGGCTTCACGGCATGCTATTACTACGATCACAATCGGCAGAATGAGGGCAGGCATCGACATGACCCAGCCGATGAGAGAGCCGATTATGGCCATGCTGATAAAGGCCAGCATAAAGGCGCGGATGGTTCTGTTTGGGGCACACATGACGGCAATGGTTGCCATCAAGCCAAGTGCAGTCAAAACGGCCAAAGTTGCCGGAATGCCAAACATGATTGCTGCATCCAGCAGCAGGTTATGGCTGCTAAACCAATGGGCGTTGGTGTTTAGTCCGGCGGTGGCAAAATGACCCATCACGAGTGCTACGCTATCAAAGCCAAAACCGGTGATCGGGCGATCCTGAATTGCCAGGATCGCGGTATGCCAGGCATCATCGCGCTGGATCAAATCGGAACGCGCCAATTCGACAAATCGCGTGCTCAGTTCCGGGAAGGCAATGTCGATCAATACGATCAGGGCAAGGATCCCGAACCCTGCAAGCAGCGCTCGTTTTCCGATCACTTTGAAGGTCGTCTGTGGCGTGTTCAGGGTCAGGAAAATCAAAGTACCGATCAGGGTAAGGGCCACTGCACTACGCGAGTGGCTTTCAAGCAAAGCGACCGCGAATATGAGCGCCAAGGCCAACAGGCCACCGAATTGATCCAGCCTTCGTCCAATGCCTTGCGCCTTGTTTTCGGTAAAAAGATACAGGCAGCCCAAGAGGCCAAAGCCAAGAAAGATGCCAAACGCATTGCGGTTGGCAAAGCTTCCGGTCCAGTCATCAAGATGGGCGGCTTTGCCAAACCAGAACGTTGTTTGCCAATCCATTGCGCTTGCAAGGGCGGCAAGCCCGACCTGCAGTGCGCAGCTGGCGATCAACACCTTGATGGCACCATTCAGCAGTGTTTGGGACTGGCCTTGCGCCAAAAGATTGCTCAACGTGATTGTGGCTATCAGCCAGATCAGGTTTGGCGCCAAACCCATCCATCCGTCTGGATACAGGGCAATATGCGGGACGTTGAACGGGTAATCCTGCATGGGCCAGATCGGCAGGGATTGCAGAAGGCTCCAGCCCAACATAACCGCAACAACGCCCCAAATCCGGACCAGATAGCGCGGTACGGCAACCTGCTTGCGGGCTATGCAAACAACAAGAATGCCCAGACCGCTCATGACCGACAGAAAGGCGACTGCCCATGGGCGTGTGCCGCCCAGAAGAAGCGGGGCCAGAATGATTTGGGCCATCAGACAAAAATGCGCCAGCCGAAACATCAAGCGTTGCCAATCTGCTTTGATTACAAGGTCTTCAGCCTAGCGGAGTTTTGTGCGCCTGTCCTTGCTCAATCTGTGGCTGTGGCATGAGCCAGATAGCAGTTGTTCAAAGGCAGTCGACTTCGGAGCGTTCGATAGTGCCGCTGTGGCTTCTGGTGACTGGCAATGCGGTGATGATGGTTTCGCTCTGGCTCTTGTCGGCAGGCGGCATGGTATCGAAGATCGTGCTGCTGGTGTTTTGGGCTTCGGTCCTGATCGGATTTGGGCGCGGTTTTCGGCTCTCGGCAACGGTTGTCATGGGGGCGTTGATCTTACTGACATTCTTGGGGCTGATCGGCATTGGAACGGGTGACGGGCTGGAGAAGCTTCGACTGATCGGTAATGTCTTGATGGTACCGGCCGGGCTTTTGGTCGGGCTCCTGATTGGGCGGGACGCGGTGCGGATCATGGTGCCTGCACTTGCGCTGTATCTGCTCGCGACCAGTTCATTTTACCCAACCCATGAAGGGGCGCGGTTGAACCAGCCATTTCTGTTCCTGGGGCTTTTTGCCTTGGCGTCGGTTTGTGAACCGCGATGGCGTGGAGTGTTGGCGGTGATTTCCAGTGGTGCCGTATTGCTGAGCCAAACGCGGATCGCTGTTCTGGCGATGACCCTTAATCTTCTGGGACTGTTGCGGTTTTCGCATGCGATCACGTGGGTGCTTGGCTTGGCGGTCATTGGCGTTGTCGGATGGCTGGCGGCGGAGAACCTGCCACGGCTTCTGATGACCCATGATAGCGGTCGAATGCTTTTCTGGCGGGAATTTGCCGATATCTGGCTGGCGGCAACGGCCTCACGGCAATGGCTTGGTTTTGGTGCAGGGTCGGTTGAGGCGATCTTGTCTGGTTACGCGTCATTCACATCCTTTGGTGCGCTTCATAACGATCATTTCCGGATTTTGTTTGAGACCGGGATCAGCGGGGCTTTGCTGTGGGCGGCCGGGTGGAGTGTGATGCTGTGGCACGCGCGCAAGAGCCGCTTGGCGTTCTGCATTCTACTCTCAGTCATAGTGACGATGGTAACGGATAATACGCTGAATTACGGGCATTATCTGATCTGTGCCGGGATCGCGGCTGGTGTCGCGATTGGGCAAGGTGGTTACCATGAGCCAGCATGATCTGATGGATATCCGTGATCGGGTTTTGGCGCGGATGGCACGGGACCACTATGCCGGAGCTGATCCGTTTGATGGGCTGGAAAGCCCATTGTTTCAGGCAAGTGGCTTGGAGCGGTTTCGGTTCGCACGGCTTTGCTGGTTGCAGGCTGTTAAGCGTGGGCCGCATGTCTTGCGATCACTTGCAATGATCCAGCCGTCCGTAAATCCGAAGACTTTGGCGCTGCTGAACGGTGCTGCGGATGGGGTGAAGTTGCGGGACTTTCGTGATCAACTTTTGGCTCTGCAAAACCCGGATGGGGGATGGGGGTATCCGTTTGAATGGCAGGCGCGGGCTTTTCATGCCAAGCGCGGACAGAGTAATGCGATTGTCACGAGCTTTGTGGTTGATGCACTAACTGCCGGTGGGGTGGAGCGCGATCATCCTGCCTTGATCCAAGCTGCGGATTTCATTGAAAACCGGCTTTGGCGGGATGGCTATTTTGCCTATTTCGATCATGACAATGCGGAAATCCATAATGCCAGCTTGTGGGCGGCCTTTGCGCTTAATAGCGTTCGGCCCCAAAACTCGAAATCAGAATTGGCTGTGAGTCGGATGATTGCAGCACAGCGCGCGGATGGCAGTTGGGCCTATGGCACGCGCCATCACCACGGTTTCATCGACGGGTTTCATACGGGTTATATTCTTGATCTGCTGGATCGGTTTCGGAATACGGGGATGCCCGGTTTGGGGGATGCCATTACGTGCGGTTGGGCATTCTATCGGGCGCAGTGCTTTGATGATCAGGGCATTCCGCGCAGCTTTGCCGGCAAAGGTGGCTATCTTGATGCCCATGCGGTGGCGCAAGCGATGGCGAGCCTGTGCCGGTTTGGCGATGATGATGGTGCCGTGCATGTCGCGAGTTGGGCGTGTGCCAATCTCTTTGATCCGTCGCGCGATCTGTTCTTTGCCGGGATTGGCCGGTTTGGGAAAGACCCCCAAAATTATCTGCGCTGGACGCAGGCGTGGATGGTCTGGGGGCTTTCAATCGTGATAGAAAAGATGGCGATGAAAGAGAGCAACCAAATCACGTTTGATCCCAAATCACCACTTACCTTTGCCCATCCAGACCCGGATCGGGATGCGAAGGAGCAAGCCCTGCGCGCGTTGGATGAAGATAGCTTTCGTGCGCTCTATGCCATCACGCGGGCCGCCGCGACACAAGCCAAGGCAGCGGGCGAGATGGAGGTGCTATATGGCCTGACGCGCGGGATGAAAACCCTGCAACGGTTGGCCGGGGATCGCGGTATTCGTCTTACCAGAGTCCTGCAATACTAATTTGCGGGCATTTTTCCATGAATTAAGGTAGACTAAGTTAACTTAGTCTATTCTTGGAGGTCGGCATGGGCATTGTGAACATTCATGAAGCCAAGACGCATCTGTCGCGCCTGATCGCGCGCGTGATGAATGGTGAGAACCTGGTGATTGCCAAGGCCGGAAAACCCGTCGTTCAAATGTCGGCCTATCATGCCGAGAGCGCCACGCCGCAACGTATCGGCTTCCTGAAGGATGAAGAAATCCTCGTACCGGAGGATTTTGACCGGATGGGGCAGGACGAAATCGAAGACATGTTTGGTGTGCGCTGATGAAACTGTTGCTCGATACGCAACTGATCTTGTGGGCAGCCACGGGTGGGAGCCAACTATCGTCAGCGGCACGCGACATCATTTCTGATACTAGCAATGAGCTTCTTTTCAGCCCGATCAGTATCTGGGAAATCACCATCAATAACGCGTTGCAGCGACCGGATTTTAAGGCGAACGCGCGTTTAATCCGACGCGGGATGCTTGATAACGGCTACAGCGAATTGCCGATGGCAAGCGAGCATGCACTTTGCGTCGATACTTTGCCGTCAGTTCACAAAGACCCCTTTGACCGGATTTTGATTGCACAGGCCAAGGCGGAGGGCATATTGCTGCTGACCGCCGATACCATGCTGGAACAGTATGGTGAACCTGTTCGTCTTGTTTAGTTTCGATAGCGCACATGACCACCAATTTTCCTGCCCTGCCCATTGATGCCGTATTGCCGGAACTGGTTTCCGCGCTGGAAACCGGCACCAATGCAGTGCTGCAAGCACCACCGGGGGCGGGTAAGACGACCAAGGTGCCGTTGGCGTTGCTTGATTGCGCGTGGCGTGGGGATCAGAAGATCATCATGCTGGAACCCCGCCGATTGGCCGCACGCGCCAGTGCACGGCGCATGGCGCAGTTGCTGGGCGAGGCGGTTGGCGGGCGTGTCGGTTATCGCGTGCGGTTCGATAGCAAGGTTTCCAAGGATACCAAGATCGAGGTCGTGACCGAGGGTATTCTGGTCCGCATGATCCAGGATGACCCGGAACTGACCGGCATTGCCGCCATCCTGTTTGATGAATTCCATGAACGATCATTGGATGCCGATCTGGGTTTGGCATTGGCCTTGGAAACCCAAGGGGCGTTGCGTGATGATTTACGCATTGTTGTCATGTCGGCCACCCTTGATGGCGATCCGATTGCGCGCCTGATGGGCGATTGCCCGGTAATCACGTCCGAAGGCCGCGTCTATCCGGTCGATACCAAATACATCCCGCCCAAGCCCGATAAATGGGGCAATATCCGCATTGACGCGGAAATGACGACGGCGATCAAAACGGCCCTGCGTGAAGAAAGCGGATCAATCCTGGCCTTCTTGCCCGGACAAGGCGAAATCACCCGGGTTGAGGCAGGACTTAGGGATATCGTCGGGGCCGATACCATCATCGCCCCGCTTTATGGCGCGATGGAAAGCAAGGCGCAGGATATCGCCATCCAGCCGGCCCCGGCGGGCAAGCGCAAGGTCGTGCTGGCAACGGCGATTGCTGAAACCTCACTGACGATTGATGGCATTCGGGTGGTGGTTGATAGTGGCCTGCAACGCCTGCCGCGCTTTGATCCGGCATCGGGCATGACACGGCTTGTTACGGTCAAATCATCGCAAGCCAGTGCCGAACAACGCCGTGGCCGCGCCGGGCGATTGGAGCCGGGCATTTGTTATCGCCTGTGGCCGGAAAACGAACAGCGCGCCCGTGCGCCCTTTACAGCCCCTGAAATTGCCGAGGCCGATCTGGCCCCGCTGACATTGGAGCTGGCGCGCTGGGGTGTGACGGATCCCAAAAGCCTGCCGTGGCTTGATGTGCCCGAAACTGCCAAGATTGATCAGGCGCGCGATGTCTTGCGCACGCTTGAGGCGATTGATGGCGATAACCGCATCACGCCAATGGGAACGGCGATGGCCGGATTGCCGGTTCATCCGAGACTTGCGCATATGATGTTGCGTGGGGCGGGATTGGGATTGGAGCAATCGGCCTGTGCCTTGGCTTCATTGCTTTCGGACCGTGATTTCATGCGCGGGCGCGGGGCAGATCTGCGCCTGCGGGTTGATGCGATTAAACAGGGACGTTCACCGAAAATGATCTCGGAGGCGGCGAAGCAGCTGGCCCGTCGCCTGACGCAAGCGTCCAGGCAATCGGGCCTGGCGAAACCGTCTGAAACCCGCGTTGATCGTGCTGATGAAGTGGGGCTTCTGCTGGCCTTTGCCTATCCCGACCGGATTGGCGAGCGGCGCAAGGGGGGCGATGCGCGCTATCGCCTGTCGGGAGGACGCGGGGGCGTTTTGTCCAATGAAGACAGTTTGGCACGTGAGGCCTATATTGCGGTTGCCGAACTGGACGGGCAGGCGCGCGAGGCCAAGATTTACCTTGCCGCACCGGTCGCGCGCGCAACCCTTGAAACCCATTTTGCCGATCAGATTTCCGAAGGAACAGAAGTCTTTTGGGATAGTCAAAGTGATGCGGTTCAGGCCCGCTGGCAACGCCGGATTGGCGCGCTTGTGCTCGATGAAAAAGCAACCCATGACGAAGCCGATCCCGATGCAATAGTGGCCGCCATGATCGAAGGTATTCGCAAACTTGGTCTGCATTGTTTGGGCTGGGACAAGGCATCCGAGGGTCTTCGCGAACGGCTGGCGTTCCTGCACCGGGTTGAAGGTGATGCTTGGCCCGATGTCTCCGATGATGGATTGCTGGGATCGCTTGAAGACTGGATCGCGCCTTATTTGACCGGGATTACAAAGCGCGGGCAGCTTAAACAAATCAATCTGTCCGAAGCGCTACTTGCCGGGATTGACTGGAACCAGCGTCAGGAACTCGATCGTCTCGCACCAACCCATTGGCAAGTCCCGACCGGATCGAACATCCGCATTGATTATAGTGGGGATATTCCAGCCCTTCCGGTCCGCATGCAGGAAATGTTTGGCGCGACAGAAACGCCAAAGGTTGCAAATGGCAAGGTTGCCGTGACGCTTCATTTGCTGTCACCGGCGCAACGTCCCATTCAGGTCACAAGCGATCTGATCGGCTTCTGGAACGGATCCTATGCGCAGGTGAAGGCCGAGATGAAGGGGCGCTATCCCAAACATTATTGGCCCGATGATCCGCTTCAGGCAGAGCCAACACGTCGGGTCAAAAGCCGGATGTAGGCTTAGCCCGGATAGCTGATTTCAAGGACTTCGAGTTCGTCTTCGCCCGACGGGGTTCGCACCGTCACCACATCACCAACACCTGATTTCATCAGCGCGCGGGCAACCGGGGAAATCCAGCTGATTTTGCCATTGAGGCTGTCTGCCTCATCCTCGCCAACGATGCGGATGGTTTTTTCCTCATCTCGTGCGTTGACATAGGTGACCGTCGCACCAAAAAAGATATGGGCGTGGTCGGGCTGTTCGTCCGATCTGACAACGACGGCATCTTCGATCCGCTTGCGCAGATATCGAACGCGACGGTCAATTTCGCGCAGGCGCTTTTTGCCATAGATGTAATCCCCGTTTTCCGAACGGTCGCCATTGCCCGCGGCCCAATGCACCACGGCAACAACTTCGGGCCGCTCCTTTTTCCAAAGGTGGTCGAGTTCGGATTTAAGGGTCTCTAACCCTTCGGGGGTCATGTAAATCGGTCTGTCCATGGCCTGCGTTTTAGCGCAACTTTTGGACTTCGAAAAGATGCAATCAAAGTCGGATCAGACAACCCCATTTCGAAGGGTTACAGGGTCTGGCGATAACGCGCTTCCATCTCGGATTGCGTTTCATGCGGGCCTTCGCTGTTGATCTGATCCTTGATCATTTGCCCCATGGTCGGCAGTTCAGAGCGATCAATAATAGCATTGGGCGACCAGAGTTCTGAACGCATGAAGGCCTTGGCGCAGTGCAGGAAGGCACTGTTCACCGTAATGGCAAGAACCGATCGCGGTGCCGTATTGCGTTCGACAAACCGCGCACAAATGTCTGTGTCGGTGATGATTTTGGCTTGGCCACGAATGCGGAGTGTTTCGTCCACACCAGGGATCATGAATAACAATGCGACCTTGGAGTTCTGTGCCAAATTTCTAAGATTGTCCAAACGGTTGTTGCCCGGCCGATCCGGCAGAATAAGTGTTTTGTCATCTTCAATAATGACAAAACCTGGCAAGCCTCCGCGCGGGCTTAGATCCGGGGCCGCATCCGGTGTTGCTGTGGACAAAATGCAAAACGGCGACAGGGAAATGAATTTCTTGCAGTGAATATCAAGTTTATTGATTTCCTTCGCCTTGGCCCGGGCGCTGACGTCCGGATAATGCGACAGGATTTCAGAACGTGGACTTTCTGTTGTGGACATCAGGAGATCCCTTGGGGCGGTGGCATGAAGCAAATTTAGGATGCAACATTGCCTTGTGAATTTTGTTCCTGCAACGGACCAACCCGACATTCATCCAGCAAAAGCGACTCACTCGCCGGGTATTTTGCACAAGACATAAAAAAGCAGCGATCAACCGGTGCTGATCGCTGCTTTAACAATGGTGTTTCTCGGAATTGCTTAGGCCTTGGCCGCCACGCGCAATTCGCGGTCATCAATCGGCATATGTACGACTGCGGCAAAGACACCAAGTGCAACCGACGCCCACCAGACCGCATCAAAGTTGCCGGTCAGGTCATAGACAATGCCACCCATCCATGCGCCAAAGAACGCGCCGATCTGATGAGACAGCATGACAATGCCAAATAGGGTGGCCATGTAGCGCGGGCCGAAGACCTGTGCGATTAGGCCACTGGTCAGCGGCACGGTCGACAGCCATAGTGCGCCCATCGATGCCGAAAACAGCAAGATGGTTTCAGACGTTTTCGGCGAGAAGATAAAGATCACGATGACAAGCGCACGCATGCCGTAAATAAACGACAGGCCATATTTTTTGCGCCATTTTCCACCGGCCCAACCCGCCGTCAGGGTGCCGATGATGTTAAAGGCACCGATCAATGCCAGACCTTCGGCCGCGACCGAACGCGGCAGACCGCACAGCTCGGTAAAGGTCGGAAGGTGGGTGGCGATTACGGCAATGTGGAAGCCACAGACAAAGAAACCCGCCGTCAAAAGCAGGAAGCCACGATGTTTACGTGCTTCATGAAATGCCGCCATCAGGCTTTGCGGACCAAGATCGGGGCTTGCAGACGGGCTATTGCCTTCTGCCTTGCCGGTCATGGCAAAGGCCGCCGGAATGATCAGCATCGAAATAGCAGCCAAAATTACCAGAGCGGCAACATAACCAAGCGAGCTGTTCAGCATCTGCGTGGTCGGGGCCATTACCAACTGGCCAACCGAACCGCCAGCCGAGGCCAGACCAAGGGCGAAGCTTCGCTTTTGCGCGCTAAACACACGGCTGATCGCGGCCAGAACAACCGGGAAGCTTGTGGCACCAACGCCGGTGCCGATCAAGAAGCCTGCGGTCAGGTGCAACTCGCCCGGTGACTGGGACGTGCCCATCATGTAAAGGCCAAGGCCATAAAGTACCGCACCGCCAATAAGGGTTCGGGTCGTGCCATAACGGTCGGCAAGGGCACCTGCGATCGGGGCGGAAATACCCCACATCAGGTTTTGAATGGCAAAGGCCAAACCAAAGGTGGCGGCATTCCAGCCCGTGTCATTGAGCATGTCGGGAATGAAAAGACCAAGCGACTGGCGCACACCAAGGTTCAGCGACAGGACAAGACAGCCCGAAAGCAGAACCAGCCAAGGGAACCATTTGGTGGCCCGCATAAGGGCCATGCGCCCGGGGCTGTGAAGCGGGCTTTGAGTGGGGCTCATAGATGTTCCTCCGAGAGGGATTTCTTTAGTTGGTGGTGATCATGAACGCTGTGGTGGCATGCGTCCAATTCATTCGAATTATGAAGCCGATAACATTTGTGCATGGCCAACATTCGACGCCGCCCCCGCACGAACGACAATTTCGCCAACCTTGTCAATAATGTCATTGAGATCCGCACTTGATGTGCGACGGATCAGAGTGATGGCCATGCCCCAGTTCATGCCGGGAATATCAAGGATACGAATGCGATCATGGGCCGGGCTGTGCATGCAAAACCGTCGGGCCATAATACCGTACCCAGCCCCGGCGGCGACCATTTCGATCTGCAGTTCAAGTGCGGAGACCTCAAGCACGGAATTGAACTCAACCCCGTTTTTACGTGCCCAGGCATTGCCAAGGGCGCGGAAGGTGCAGCCTTCTGGCATCAGGATCATCGGGTGTTTGGCAAGTTCGGCGATGCTGGTCGGCTGGTGACGTGCCGTTTTCGGCGCAATGGCGACGATCTGATCATCAAGTAAGGTTTGTGGCTGCAAGCTTGCCGGAAGATCACGGGTTTGAATGCCGCCAACAATGCCGTTCGGGCCATCAAGCGACAACATCGCATCAATCTCGCCACGTCGGAGCAGCGGCAGAAGTTCAGCTGACCAGCCACTTCGGATCGTAAGCGACATATCGGGAAAGGCATCATGAAGTTCGCGCAACTCCGATGCGGCCATAAGCGGTGCCACCCCGTGGCTAAGCCCCAGTCGAAATGGGCCTTCGCGCTTGGTGTTGCCGGTGATCGCATCGCTAAAACCATCAAGGCGGCGCAAAAGATCACGCGCCTCGGTCAGGGCGCGATGGCCAGCCAATGTCGGCTGAAGCGGTTTGGTTGCGCGATCAAACAGGGATGCGCCAATGCGGTCTTCCAGACGCTGAATACGTCGTGTGACAGCAGGTTGCGTCAGGCCAAGCCGATTGGCGGCACCGTGAAAGGATTGCTCGTCGGCAACGGCGATCAATGCTTCAAGTTCGCGGGTGTCCATGTGGTTCTTCCCGATCAGAAAAGTATCGGGTTAGTGTCCGGTAAATTCCCGCTTCATGCAACAAATCTATCGATGGGAAGCAAGTGATGCATTCTACGCATGTGCGGGCGACAGCGTATTTGCCAGCTGTGCCTTCATCTTGGCCTTATAGACCGATGCAGCCGCCGTATACCCCCCTTCGCCACCATCAAGGAAATGGAAATGGGCATCATTGGTGATCGATGGCACGATGCAGGTCATGATCGCGGTGCGTTGATGATGGGTGCCAAAATGAATGTCGCCGCGATTTTCGGCATCCCGCAGGTAATCATCAATTTCAGCCCCACGCTCAGCACTGCAATTGATCGTCATCCAAAGGCCATCGCCGAATTTGCGAAAATCGGTGTTGTAGCCCGTGTAATCGCGATAGCGCTTGGGATCAAAATCGCCCAGTTTCCAGCCGGTTTTCATCAGGATCAGCGCGATGAGGGAGATATAAAGTGCTTTGAACCAGGCCTTGAAATATCCGCCTTCTTTATGTTCGGTCGCGTGTGCTTCAAGGTTCAGTCCTTTTGGCGGGAAAGCAAATCCAGGGCCTTCGGCCGGGACGGGGCTGCTTTTGCGTGGGCCATCATCAAGAATGTCAAACAGGCCGGCAACAACCGCATCAAACTTTTCCCGGTCATCATCGGGTTGCACAATGATTGACATGATTTGATCATCGTCATCGGCCTTGATCGGTGACCAACGGCACGAAAGACCTGTCAGATCAGGGCGCGTGCCGGGCGGCGCAGGTGCGATCAGGCCCTTGCCTTCTTTCATCTGGTCTTCGGCCCATTTCAGGCCGCGACCATTGAACATGGCATATGATACCGGATGGGACACCGCATAGCGTGCCACACGCACGGTACGACCACTCGCTTGGATATCGGCAATCTTTGTCAGTCCGACGCGCAATTCCAGATCAAGTGTTTCGCGTGCCCACGTAGCGGTCGCGGCCATGGCGTCACGTACCGCATCAATGTGATCGGGCGGGCAGGCGAAGCTTGCGCCATCGCCGCCAAAGATAAAGGGATAATCGGAATGACCAAGGGCGTTGCTAACCGCGCAAATGACCGATGCGCCAACCATATTGACGTCCTTGTATCGACCCGCGGCAACCGCCTTGGTCGAGCCAACGATATCTGACGTGCCTACCCACCAATCATCTGGCAGGGGGTGATAGACATCCCCATCAAGGACTTTTGCGAAATCTTCGAAAACCGGGATATCAAGATAGAGATTGGTCACGTCATTCTCGCTTTTTGCTGGCGAGCCGCGTTTGGCTTGTTGGGCATCCCGCGGGTGTGGCCCGGTGGGATCAGTAGTGCGGCGGCGGTGCGTCGTCTTCTGGTGCTGTACGGAGAAAATCGACCATCCGTTTAATATCATCAGACATTAATTTGTTGCGCCGTTCCAGAAGATCAATCCGATCCCATTGGGATTTGATCATGTCAGACAGATCGCTCATCACGGTTTCCATGTGGGCGAGCTGGGTTTCAAGCTCGGTAATGCGGTTTTCGTTTTCGTCCTGGCTCATGTCTTCTAACTTTTGAACTTGGGGTCCAAACTCATTCAAATGACCGTTCCGGTCTCTCGAATTTGTGCGGATATGCGAAGCAAAATCGCAGGAAGATATGCATCTTTCAAGATTTTGCGACAAAGTAGCCCGTACAAATTCGAGTGATCCGAAGGACAACTGATATGAGAGAAAGCCTCTGCGTCAAATCCCTTAATTGGGGATCACCCCAATATGCGGGCTTTTCCTTGCTTTTTCTCTCATATCAGTTGCCGGATCTATCATTTGAATGAGTTTGGACCCTAGGTAACTTGCAGCACACGTGGCCTTGTGGCACGAGTGGATGGTCGGACCCTATCATATATCAAAGGCCCATGACCGATTTATCCGTACTTGTTCTGGTGGTGATTATTTTGGGTTTGATTGCGGTTTATGCAATCAGACTAAAAGCCGTGCCGATGCCAACCTTGAGCAAGGCGGCGGCTGAAATCATCGCCTATATACCTGCTGATACCAAGGCCGTCACGGATTTTGGATCGGGCTGGGGGGACCTTGCTATTGCAATTGCGCGTGCACGTCCCGAAGTATCGGTGACCGGTATCGAGCTTTCTCCCGTGCCCTATGCCATCAGCCGCATGCGCGCGGTTTTGGCGGCCAAACCGAACCTGACCCTGATCCGGGCAGATTTTCGCAAACTTGATCGTGATCCTGGTGATGTCGTGGTGTGCTTTATCGATCCGCGCGTGATGGGCGATGTTGGCAATGTGCTGTCCCAGCGCATGAGCGATGGTGGTGTGGTGATATCACGCGGCTTTGCCATTCCGGGCTGGCAGGCCTTTGGCGAAGTGCCAATGAAAGCCGGGCCGGATCGGCTTTATCTGTATCGGATGGGCAGTCACAAGCCGGGGGGGCAGCGGCGCCTGATCGCTATCAGGTCTAGCTAGCGACAAATACTGCCCCAATGCTGGATGCGAACGCAAAATCGCCTCCGTTACTATGAAGACTTCTTCAAGGAAAACGGACTTCAAGGCGTCTTCTCGGCACAGCATTTTGCCAAGTAGCTCACTGTCGCCCCAAGGTGAATTGATTGGGTCGATCACTTGGAACAGGATTTCGTTCTCGCTTTCGGTTGCTCTCAATCCGAAGCATGTTCGATCGCGCGTGTTGGAGCTATCGTCCCACTCGCCGATGGCGATTGCAAAGCTGATGCTATTATTCTCTTCCGATATGGGCCATGCGGCGTAATATACGGCACGGGCATCGGTGTTCTTGTAGACAAACCCGTGCGCAACAAACGAATGATCGAGTTTACAAGTGCCGCTAGGCCGGGACTGATTTTCGCCTACTTCAACTTCGTATGTATCGATCTGGTTTGTTGGCATGACGGGTCGAAGTGCCTCTACGCTTTGTATGAAACCGGATCGTTCTGATTAAATAACTCAGCCACAGCAGCCATTCTTGCCATCAATCTGAACCGGCGGGCAGGGGACGGTGCCGTATGAGCAATAAACGCAGCAATCACCCGGAAGCGGGCGCAAAATTGCCCCGCATCCATTGCAATCATAGAAATACTGACATGCATCTGTCGGCATGACCTCAGATTCGACATGCCCGCACTCAGGGCATGTCAGAACCGAGATAAGTTCAGGCTGTTGGGTGTCAGTCTTCTTCATAAACCTTGATCAGGGCTGAGTGATCGAGACCGCCATCGCCCATGGCAATGACTTCGTCGTAAAGTTCCATGGCAAGGCGCGAGAAGGGCAGTTCAAGACCAAGTTCACCTTCGGAAAAATCAAGCGCCTGATAAAGGTCCTTGCGCTGGGTCACGACCTTGCCGCCCGGTTCGAAATTGCGTTCGATCATGCGTTCGCCGTGTTTCTGCAAAATGGCAGAATCCGCAAAGCCACCGGTCAGTGCCGAGCGCAGCTTGGCAAGATCGACACCGGCTTCATCAGCCATCGAAAAGGCTTCGGCAACCGCACCAATCGTGATGCCAACAATCATTTGGTTGGCGGCCTTGGCAATCTGGCCGGAACTTACATCACCGACATGGGTGACACGTGCGCCCAGAACATCAAACACGCGATGAACGCGTTCAAAATCATCCTTGTCCGCACCAACCATGATCGAAAGGGTTCCGTTTTCAGCCCCGTGGGTGCCGCCCGATACCGGGGCGTCAATCCAGCTGCCACCGGCTTCTTCGACCGCATCGGCAAAGCGGCGCGTGGCGTCGACCGCCGTGGTGCCCATATCGATGACGATCGTTCCTTCTTCCATGCCATCAATGATGCCGTCTTCGCCCAGAAGGACGTTTTCAAGTGCTACCGTATTGGCAACACAGATGATGACGATATCAGCATCGGCAACCGCATCGGCGGGGGTTCCCGCCGTTGCGATACCCAGATCCTCAAACGCATTGAGTGTTTCGGGATTGCGCGTGTTGACTGTCAGGATCGCACCCGCCTTTTCAAGGTTCAGCGCCATCGGACGCCCCATCAGTCCAAGTCCGACAAAGGCGATATTTTCCCCGGATAGAGCAGTCATGACAGCAGTCCCTTTTTGGCGGTGGTCAACAACAGGTCAGTCGAAATCATCTTGCGCGCAAGCCCTGAAGGGGGCGGGCAGGAGTTTTGTTGGCAAGGCCATAGCACATTGTGACGATCAAGAAAGCTGCGATTTCAAAGTTTTGAAGCGCTTGTCTGGTCACGATGCATATCAGACGGCCATGCCTGATTTGGGAATGCTGAAATAACGGGTTAAGCCTGCTTTTGTGCCTTAAAAATCGCCGGGCCGGACATAACGCGCCGCCATGGCGCGTTCAATCGCAGAGCCCACCAACCGGTCAATATCAAGACGGTGGCGCAGCAATTCAAGAATGCGGAGTTCTTCCTGGCTGATCTCGCTGTCAGACAGGACGATTTCACAGGCAAATACATAAGCGGTTTCGCGCAATTTGCGCGGCAGCGCGTCACGGATCATGTCCAGTGCGCGGTCCATGCCATCGTCTTCGCCAAGCAAGCTTGCGCAATCGCGCGCGACACTGGTCACGCCGTCATTGTCGAAACCGGCAAAGATCGGAAGATACCGTACCCGGCGTCCCATTGCGGAAAGTTCGGCGTCGGTAATGTCATTATCCGCGGCCGAAACCATAACCATTGTGTAGATCAAGGCGTCCTGATGCGAAATCACGTTGGTTACTCCTTTCCTGAATGGTTGCCTGAAATGCTGCTGATCCAGACATTTGACGTTTCTGATCATGCAGTGTGACAACCACCGAGTGATGAGATGGTAAGACGATAACCATCACCGGGCAACAGTTAAGCGATTAAATTTTCGGGATTTTAATGAATACGTAGTGAAATCACGGTCATTGTGTTTGCACCGGTCGCCCAAGGCGTTAACAGGGGAGTTAGCTTTGGGCGTTAACCGCGCTTAAAAATGCGCGTGCGATTGGCAAAAAATATAAAAAGACAGCGTTACAAATGAATAGCCAAAAATAATAGGCTCCATGCTGTCACGGGGAGAAAATTTGCCTTTGCACTGCATGGGGTAACAGCTATGGTCGCGCAGCGATAACGAAAATGACGATCAAAGCGGATATGGGAGACATCAACGCAATCAATTCCGTCGGCACACTGGCGGCATTGATCAGCCACCTGCGTATGCCCTCAGGAGTTTATGATCCTGTCGGGGGGCGTTTGCTTGTCAATTCTCCATGGAGCCCCTGCTTTGATCCCGCCCTTGATGAAAATCAGTGGCATGAAATCGCAGGATTGGGTTGCCTTGCCCATCTTCTTCCGGAACTGACCGAAGACATCCTGAAAACAGGCGGTTATCAGAACCGTTCGGCCGAATATCGCGGCAAGATGCTGGTTTTGTTTGGCTGGAAGCTGACGATTGGCGAGGCTGATTATATCCGCATTCTGGTGATGGAAGACGATGTTGCGTCTGGCATTGGTAGTCTGATTTCCCCGCAGCCGGTTTTGATTTTTGATCGTCAGGGCGCGCTTTGCTGTGCGAATGCGGCCGCCGAACAGGCCGCTCTTGAAGTTGGATTTACAACTCCCTTTGATCTTGCCCATCCCGGTGATCAGCGCGCGCTGGTCGACCAGGATGGTCCGCAATTTGATGGCGATGGTCCGCGCACGGTTCATTACGGACAGCGCTTCTTCCAATGGCAATGCATGCCACTTATGGGTATGGATTATGTGGTTCTGTTCGGTCAGGAACGCACCCGCGAGGAAAGCTACAAGCGCGCACTTGAACATGCCGTTCATGGCATTATCGAGCTCAATTCCGAAGGCACGATCACGCATGTGAACGAAGAAGCCGCCACCCTGTTTAACTATGACAGTGTGCGCGAAGTTATTCAGGCCTATTTGCGCCGTCCCGAAACATTCTATGCCGACGACAATGACCGGCTGCAGCTGCGCCGCGATCTGGCGTCCGGGCGTGGGGTGCATGCGCGCGATATTGAAATGCGCCGTGCCGATGGTAGTCAGATCTGGGTGCGCTTTAACGCGACTGAAATTCGTGGCGAAGGTGGCGGGTTGCTGGGCTATAGCGTGACGATCACCGACATCACCAAAAACCGTCAGGCCGAATATGATTTGCGTCGGCGTCAGGAACGCTATCGCGCGCTGGTGCAGACGGCGGGTAGCGTGATCATGTTCCTCGATTCCGAGGGACGCATTCTTGAATATAACCGCGAATGCGAATGGACCTTTGGTTATTCCTGGATGGAGGCCGCGGGTCAGAACTTCTTTGATTTCATGTTGGTTGAGGATGACCGCGCGCGCGTTCGCATGGCTGTGCGCCGCTTGATGTCAGGCGAAATCATCAAGGATGAGGTTTTCTCGTTCAAGCGTCGTGACGGTGAAATACGTCTTCTGCAATGGAATGCGCGCGCGCATTTTGGCGAAGATGGCGATATTGCCGGCGTGATTTGCATCGGGCAGGACGTGACCGAAAAGCTTGCGGTCGAACGTGCCCTTCGCCACGCCGAAGAAAAATTCCGCGGGATTTTCGAAAACTCGGCCGAGGGGCTGTATCAAAGCACCCCGCTGGGGCCGGTATTGTCGGCCAACCCGGCCTTCGTATCCATTCTTGGCTATGATTCCGTCGATGAGCTTCTCGCACAGCGCGACAATCTTCAAAGCCATTACCTTAACCCGGTAAGCCGCCTGCGCCTGACCGGGCGTTTGTTGCGCGATGGCATGATCCAGGGCTTTGAGACCGAACTTCGCCGGGGCGATGGCAAGATCATCTGGGTTGAGGAAAATGCCCGCCTGATCCGTGATGATCGCGGCCGCCCGACCGTGATCGAGGGATCGATTACAGATATTACCGACCGTAAACGCAGCGAAGCGCGCATTCAGTTCCTGGCCCATCATGACGGGCTGACGGGACTTCCGAACCGCACACTTTTCCAGGAACGCCTGGCGCATGCGGTGGAACGCAGCAAACGCGAACGGCGCAATTTCGTGCTGATGATGTTTGATCTGGATAACTTCAAGGACATCAACGACACCCTTGGCCATCCCATCGGTGACCTACTCTTACAGGGAGTGGGCGAACGCATGCGTGTTTGCCTGCGCAACGAGGACGTTGTTGCGCGTCTTGGCGGGGATGAGTTTGCCGTTCTGATCCATGAGCCCGGCTCGATCGAGGAAGTTACCTTTGTCGCCCAGCGTTTGATCGAACGTGTTTCAGAACGCTTCATGCTTGATGGCAATGAAGTGCAGGCATCGACATCAGTGGGCATTTGCATGTATCCGCAAGATGGTCGCGATGAAAAAGACCTGCTGCGTAATGCCGATTTGGCGCTGTATTGCTCCAAGGCTGAAGGGCGCAATCGCTATCACTTCTTTGAACCGAAACTTCAGGTCGAGGTTCAGGAACGCAAGGCGATGGAACGCGATCTGAGCCATGCGATTGAAAATGACGAGCTGGAACTTTTCTATCAGCCGATCATTGATATTGGCGGGCATCGCATTGTCGGAATGGAAGCACTGGTGCGCTGGTTCAGCCCGTCACGCGGCCCGGTCAGCCCGGTTGAATTCATCCCGGTGGCAGAGCGCATGGGCATCATTGCCGATATCGGTAAATGGGTCCTGAACCGCGCATGTGAACAGACCAAGATCTGGCGCAATGCCGGATATGGCGAGCTGACTATTTCAGTCAATCTGTCGCCACTTGAACTAGCCCGCCATGAAGACCTGATTGAAAGTGTCGGTGAAGTTCTGTCGCGATCCGGCCTTGACCCACGGCAACTGCAGTTTGAAGTGACCGAAGGTGCGGTTATGGATAACCCGCGCGAAGCGGCCATTACGCTTGGCATCCTTCGAAATCAGGGTATTCGGATTGCGATTGATGATTTTGGCACCGGCTATTCGTCGCTGGCGTATCTGAAACGCTTCCCAGTGGACAAGATCAAGATCGACCGGTCGTTTATCATTGATATCGACAGTTCTGACGGCAATGCGGCCATCGTCCGTGCGGTGGTGTTCCTGGCGCGATCGTTCGGTATGGCGGTCAATGTCGAAGGCATTGAAACCGAAACCCAGCTTGAACATATCGCATCCGAGGGTGTTGACGAAGTGCAGGGCTTCTATTTCAGCAAGCCGATTGCAGCAACCGATATGGAAAACCTGCTTAAGGCGAATAAAATCAGCCCGGCGCAATTCCCGCTCGATCAGGTTTCCACGAGACACTAACACGGCTGTTGTGGGCAACTTCAGTCACAAAGAATAAAGGCGCACCGAGTCATCCGATGCGCCTTTGGTCATTTTGGCAAAGCCTGTCTCAGGCTGCCGTTTGATGTTGGGGATCGCCTGCGGCCTTGCACAGCTTGTCGCGGTTGATCTTCATCACCGATGGCATGACGGGGTTCTTTGATAATGCCCCTTCACGTTTGAGATTGGCGATCATGCGACTGGCCGTTTCGGTCGTGGTCGCGATGATATTGCCAAGCTTTTCACGGTTGGGCAGGGCGACGCTGTCTTTATTCGACGCCCAAAGCAGGAACCGGCAAATGCGGCGCATGGCCGATCCTGTGCCAAAGCTGATCTTGAGCTGCTGACCATCCATGACCTCGCTTGCCAGAAGCGACATGATCGCTGCTTGCGTGCGTTGGTCATTTTGCTGTGCCAGACGTACCCGGTTGATCGGGATGCGTTTGATCACCGATGGGGCAATCGTTTCGATCACAAGGGTCGGATCGCTCACGGCCAGCATTTCAAGCCCGATCAGATCACCCGGACGATAGACACGACAGACCTGTCGTTCGCCGTCTGCGGTGTATTTGCACCGAAGGGCAAGACCGGTTGCCAGCAAATAGATATAAGCCTGATCTTCGGCGTGATGGCCGATGCTGGCATCGGATGGCAGGTTAAGAGCAGCGGGTTCAGCGAGTTTTTCCAAAATGAGTAAGGCGTCATCTTTGTTCATGGGAATTCCCCCATTGGCAAATTTACAGATACGCGGCATTTGCGGGGTCGCGTACCGACACCAGTCTATGGGCCCGGCATGACGTCCGGGGATGTGCCTGGATGGGCGGGCACACGCGCGTTTCCAGTCGCAAGACAAACTCAAGCACAATGGGCAACAGATACACGTGTGGCGTTAAAGCCCCATCGCGCTTGATTGGAAACGAAGATCAGATGGAAAAGGGCGGTGCGCGCGGGGACGCTGCAATCGGGCAGAAATCATGCAGGCGTGCGGTGATGTGAAGGGCTGTGACCGTGTTTGAAAGCTTGATGCGGTGAATAACCGGCAATTCCGGTTCTACGGGCATGCCGACCGCATGATTGCCAAGGCCGCAGCTGGCACACTGGAAACCATCAAAGGCATCCGAGCTGTGCGGGGATGGCGCACCATTTTCGGCAAGTTCGGCCGGGACCGAAATCGTTTTAATGCCGTTGGCGGTGCAAATGATCAGGGGAACGTAATTCTGGGAGCCATCGGCACTGATTGCGCCGGTGGGCTCGGCCGCCATGGCGACCGGCGCATGCATGAACCCAAACAGCAACGCATTGACCAACAACAGCCACGCCACACAAAGTGACAGCGTGCGTCTGGCAGCCAAGCAGTTGAGGGGCGTGAAATACACGGGCTTCGTTCCACCTTCAAAGACAAGAACATATTCCGTTCTTTGGATTTTGAATAAACCCTTGAAACCCGTGTGTCAAAGCCTCGTATTGTGAACCAGTTATCAGTATTTCTTTATAATCATTCTGATATGCCGGGCTGGGCCCGGCATACAGTGGTTTAGGCCGCTGCCTTGCGGGCTGATCGGGCCATGGAAAGACGCAACATCACCACCCCGGTAATCGCCACCATGCCGCCAAGAATGGTCAGGATATCAGGTGTAATACCACTAAGACTCCATGCAAGGGCGACAGCAATCGGCGGCACGAGATAGAGGAAGTTCGCAGCTGATGCCGGGCCGAAATGACCAATCGCGTAGCTCCAGGTTGCATAGCCAAGCGATGCAGATATCAAGCCCAAAAACATGACAGCTGAGATCACCGACGCTGGCGCGACACTGATTTGTGCCATGCCATCAGGCAACCAGGGCGTCAGCCACAACGCACCCGTGATCAGTGTCCAGCAGGTGCAGGTGCCCGGGCCATAACGGGCGATTACACCGCGCACCAATATGAAATAGGTGGCAGACAGGATGGACGCCAAGAGGATCAATGAGCTGCCATTGCCAAATGTCATTGGGCCGGGTTGGCCAAAGGCAATCAGGATCACGCCGGAAAAACTGACAATCGTGGCAATCCACGCGCCAAGTCCGAACCGGTCGCGCAGGAAAAAGGTTGCCATCAGCGCCGTCCAGATCGGCAGGGTGTTGATGATAAAGCTTGCCGCACCGGGCGATACGGTTTGCTGCCCGGTGTTAAGCAGCCAGTTATAGATGCTGATCCCCAATGCCCCGCCAAGGCCAAGGCGGGCAAGATCAACAAGCTTTGGCATTTCAGGGCGTGTGATGACCAACCAGATCACAGCCGGGCAGGCCGCCAAGGCAAAGCGAACAGCGGCCAGCGGGATGGGGTCAAGTTCGGCTAGGGCAACGCCGATCAGCGGAAAGGATGCGGCCCAAGCCAGAACCGTGATCAGGGCAGATGCAAGGCCAAGTATGGCGCGTGAAAACATGACCAGAACCTTTGTTTTATCCGTCAGAATATGTGTCTGATCATGCTGATAGCGCGATCAAAGATGTTGACATAGAGCATAGCTTGGGGATCAGATGTGCGTATGGCACACAGCAATGACGTATCCCTTCCCCCACTTGCCCTGTTGCCCGCGGTGATGGCTGCGGCGCGCAACGGATCGTTTTCGGCGGCGGCCAATGAAATGGGTGTGACCCATAGTGTGATCAGCCGCCATGTTGCACAGGTCGAACAGTGGCTTGGCTATGATCTGTTTGAACGTTATGGCAGGGGCGTGCGCCCGACACCCGATGGGCAACGGTTTTTGCGCGATGCCCAAGGGGCGATTGATCTTTTGTCACAAGGCGCGCAGCCCTGGCGCAAACGCCGTGGGCCGGATGTGATCCGCATAAGCCTTTTGCCATCCTATGCCCGGATCTGGTTTTTGAAACTGGTGCCTGACATCGAACGCGATTTGAATGTGCGTCTTGAGCTGGAGCTGTCTGAACGGTTGGCCGATTTCGAAGGCGGGCAAACCGATATCGCCCTTCGCTGCGGTAAAGGGCAGTGGCAGGGTACCAAATCGACATTGTTGTTTTCCGATGATCTGGTGCCGTTGATTTCGCCCAAGCTTCTGGCCGGGCAGGATGCCAAAAACCTTGATGCCGAGGCGATATCAAACCTGCCGCTTTTAAATGACAGCGATGCGACCGGGTGGCGGCACTGGCTGGGCGAGCATGGTGTGAAATATCGGCAAAAGCCATCTGATCGCCGGTTTGAAGATTACAGTGTCGGGCTATGTGCGGCGGATGCCGGGCTTGGCGTGATTTTGGCGCGTCTGCCATTTTCACGGCGTGCGATTGAAAACCATGATCTGATCATGCTGCCCTTTGCACCGGTCAGAAGCCCGCTTGCGACCTTTTTGGTACAGCCGGCATACGAGCAACGCCCGGCTGTGCGTGCCGTGGCGGACCGCTTGATTGCCGCGGCAAGGGCCTGTGAATAGGGAACTTCTTCTATTCGCTGCGCGTTAGATGGGCTAAGCTTTACGGCAATTTCCAGTTGAAGCTGTTGGGCCAAGGCACAGGCAGGAGCATTAAATCATGACATTGGTGGTGAATGACGGAACGCCGGAAATGCGCGGCCTTTTGGATAAGGGGCGCAAGCGGCTTCGCAATGTTGGTGTGATCATGCTCGTCCTTGGTGTGCTTGCTGTGGCCTTTCCCTTTGCCACGACGATTGCCTTTAAAACCGTGATTGGCTGGCTGTTTATCATTGGCACGCTGGGTCATTTTTACGGCGCATGGAATGCCGATACGCCAACACGGCGCGGGGTGGATATCATCCAGGGCGTTATCTTTGGCGTGATTGGTGTTTGGTTGGCGTTTCTTCCCCTTGGCGGGATTGTCACGCTTACCGTTTTGCTTGCCATTGCCTTTATCCTGCATGGCTTGTTTGAGCTTGTCATGGGGCTTTGGCTCAAACAATTTCCGGGCTGGAAATGGCTTCTGATTTCAGGTGCGATTGCCATTCTGGCCGGTGTCCTGATCTTTGCCGAACTGCCAAGTTCTGCGACCTGGGCGATTGGGCTTTTGCTTGGGATTAACCTTCTGTCTTCGGGCTTTAGCTATCTGATGGTGTCGATGGCGATGGGCAAGGTGGCACGCGTTTAATCCCGCCAACATATTGATCTGTCTTCTAGTGTGACCCTGAAATTTCCGGCATGATAATGTGATCATGTACGGAGCAGCCCATGGCAGATCGCCCCTTTGATCAGCTTCTTGAACGATTTGATAAAGTGCTTGGCGCGCCAGCCCTTAACCGTTTCATCCTGATTGCGACCCTGCTTGCGATCCTTGGCCATTTCGCACTTTGGGCATTGGGGCCAGAGACGGCGACAGGGATGGCGGGCGATTGGCGCATTGCCGACTTTCCGCTTTTTGCCCTGTTTGTCATTGGTGGTGTGCCGATCCTCACACAGCTTTTGATCAAGCTTTTGCGCCATGAAATGGGCGCGGATTTCCTTGCTGCCATCGCCTTTGTCACCGGGGTGTGGCTTGGCGAATATCTCGCGGCCAGTCTGATCATATTGATGCTGACAGGTGGGCAGGTGCTTGAAGGTTTTGCCATGCGCAAGGCATCCTCGGCCCTTAATGCCCTAGCACGGCGTATGCCAGCCGTTGCACATCGCCAAGACCCTGATGGCGCGATCACGGACATTGCCCTTGATGATGTCGCGATCAATGACCTGATCGCGGTCTTTCCCCATGAAACCGCGCCGGTCGATGGCATTGTCGTTGATGGCCATGGCAGCATGGATGAAAGCTATCTGACGGGGGAGCCCTATGTGGTGGCCAAGGCGCCGGGAACAGCGGTGCTTTCGGGTGCGATTAATGGTGAAGCGGTCTTGATCATCCGGGCGGAAAAACGCGCGCGGGATTCCCGCTATGCCCAGATCATGAATGTGATGGCCGAGGCCGAACAAAAACGCCCGCGCATCCGCCGCCTTGGCGATCAGATCGGGGCTTGGTTTGCCCCAGCGGCATTGTTGTTTGCGATATGTGTTGGGTATCTGAGCGATGACTCATCACGTTTTCTGGCCGTCCTTGTGGTCGCGACCCCATGCCCGCTTTTAATCGCCATTCCCATCACGGTGATGAGTGCGATTTCGATTGCCGCAAGGCGCGGTATCGTCATTCGGGATCCGACTGTGCTGGAACGTTTGCCGACCTGCCAAACGGCAATTTTTGATAAGACCGGGACGCTGACCTATGGCCGACCGGAGTTGGTTGATATCCTGTCCGGACCAGAATTTGACGGCGATCTTGTTCTGCGCCTTGCCGCCAGTCTGGAACGCTATTCCAAGCATCCTTTGGCGTCTGCGGTATTGGCAGCAGCACAGGACCGCAAACTACCGCTTGATGAGGTTAATCACGCCTCGGAAAAGCCGGGGCAGGGGTTAAGTGGTAAGGTGGATGGTCATGAGGTCGCGGTGACCCATCGCGCCAAATTGATGAAATCTGATCCTGATATCGCGCGACTTTTGCCCGACACCGCTGCCGGGCTTGAATGCGTCGTGCTGGTCGATGGCAAATATGGCGCGACCTTCCGCTTCCGCGATACGCCAAGGGCCGAGGGCGAAAGCTTCGTCGGCCATCTGGGCGCGATCCATCATTTCAAAAAGGTCATGCTGCTTTCGGGCGACCGCGAAAGCGAGGTCAGCTACTTGTCCGATCTGCTCGGCATCAAGGACAGCCTTGCATCGCAAAGCCCGGAACAAAAAGTCGCCATTGTGCGCAGGGAAGCTGCCAAGGCCCCGACATTGTTCATGGGCGATGGCATCAACGACGCCCCGGCACTGGCCGTCGCCACCGTCGGTATCGCCTTTGGCAAGGAAAGCGCGGTGACGGCTGATGCGGCCGGAGCCGTGATCCCCGAAGCATCGCTTGTGACAGTCGACGAACTCCTGCACATCAGTATGGCCATGCGCCGTATCCTTCTGCAAAGCGTGATTGGCGGAATGGTCCTGTCAATCCTTGCCATGGGCTTTGCCGCAGCGGGCTATATCACACCAGTCGCCGGGGCGCTTTTGCAGGAAGGCATTGATGTTATTGCGATCCTCAATGCACTGAGGCTGGCGATCAGTCATGATGTTGATGCAGACATCAGCAGTGAGTAGCTTGTTAAACTGTAAATCGTGGTTTGACGGTTTCTGATATTCAGTGCAGCTAGTACGAATACTCACTTGAAATCATAAGCTTGGAGGCTCTATTGACCGTTTCAAGAAAGGAAATATTCCGCCGTCGGCGTAGAATAGTGAACGGTGTCATGGTTCTATCTGCTGTCTCAGGCTTTTCAATCGTGAGCAACAAGCTGGAACTGGCATTGCTGATCGGGAACAAGGCCTTTGAGTATTTCATCGGTGAAATCGGCGGGCTGCTGATACTTATGGCCATAATGTGCGTTATGGCTCACGTATTCTGTTATTTGGGTATACTCGTTAACTCAGCATCCAAGTGGCACCCCAACAATAAAGATGCGAACATTAAAGGCATGCTTGATGGTGGGCTTTACGATCCAGAAGATTACCGTTGAAGGAATACTCTGCGAGAGTTCAGCTGCCCCACAGCAAGTTTGAACAGCAAAAAAATTGAGTGCATTTCAATTTTGGAAATGATTCAGTTTACTGAACAAGAAACGGTTGTGGTTGAAGATTGATGAAGAGCTCTCGCAAAGAAGTATTCAGACGGAGACGTTTGATCGTTAACTTTATAATGGTTGTTTCGTTGGTTGCTGGCCTGACTCTGGTTGGAGCAGGAGAAGACGTTTCTCAACGCTTCGGACTGGACTGGGGAAAGTCCGACATTCGGTTTTATGGTCATACCCTTTTGATAGCATCGTTCGTTTGCGTCATGGCTCATGCGTTCTCTTATGGTGGGAACGCCTTCGGCGCTCGGATTAGAAGTCATCCGACCGTTAAACAAGAGGACATCAAAGGGTTTATGGTTGGCGGGTTGTACGACCCCAACGATTTTCGGTAAATTAATCTCTGTCTTGCATGTTGGCTCACACAGATAACCGAACCGTCTCAGTCAGCTTCTCTTAAAAAGCCGCGCGTCTGCTCAATCGCTTCACGCAATCCAACGCGCTGGACTTCGACGTCTTCGGGGAAGGCGCCGAGAAGTCGTGATGGCATGCGATTGTCGAGCAATACAAACACGCCGTGATCTTCCGCGCGGCGGACCAGGCGGCCGAAGGCCTGTTTCATCCGAAGGCGTGTGAGCATGTCGTCATAGCGGGCACCATGGAACGCCGATTTGCGGGCACGGTGCAGGATATCCGGGCGGGGCCAAGGCACGCGATCAAAGACGATCAGGCGCAGGCTATCACCCGGCACATCAACCCCGTCACGCACGGCATCGGTGCCCAGCAAGCAGGCGTCGCGTTCGACCCGGAAAATGTCGATCAGCGTTGAGACATCCATGCCGTCGATATGCTGGGCGAGAAGCTGCAGGCCCGCATCATCCATCGGCCCGGTCAGGCGTTCATAGATCGCGCGCAGTCGCGTGATGGCGGTAAAGAGGCCAAGTGCGCCACCGCCCGATGCCAGAAACAGCTCGCGATAGGCCGCGGCAATATGGTCCGGGTTATCGCGGCCCAGATCATTCACGATGAATACGCGGGTTTGTTCGCGGTAGTTATAGGGACTTTTCATCGCCGCCCGAATGGCGGGAAGCGGCATGTGTGATGCCCCTGTGCGATCCTCGGCAACGGCCCAGTCGAAATCTTCGTCGCCCGTGCCATCACGAAGGGTGGCCGATGTCACCACCATGCCATGTGCGGTCGGCGCCAATGATGTGGTCAGCGGGATGGTCGGATCAAGGTAATGGCGGTGCATGCCAACATCAAAATCGCGGCCAAACTGGCGTTCAATCGCAAACCAGTCGACAAAGGTTTTTGGGGTTTCCTCGACCAATGAGGCCAGCATTTCACGCCAAGCACCGACCTGCATGATTGCGCGGCGTTCAAGCGATCGGATGGCGGCATCAAGGCGCTGGCGTTCAGCACTATCGAGCTCATCAGCCTTTTCATCGAGCATATGGGCGATGATTTTGATCAGCGATTTGGCGGGTTTTTCCATCGCCTCCAGCGCGCGATCAAGATCCGCTGCACTGGCAAGGACTTCGTTGATGGCGGGTTTACAATCGGTTTCGATCGAATAGCCACGATCGCCATCAGAAGACCGCGCCATCACCTGTGCCCGCACATGGGCAAGGAAGACCTCTGCCGGGCCCTTGGCATGTTGGGAGCCATCATGAATGCGTGACAACCAGCCCTGTTCGGGCAGGCATTGGGCGGCGACAATCACCGCATTGACGGCATCGCGAAGCTCGTCCCGATCAAGGATCAGGGTTTCAAGCCGTTGTTTAAGGCCGCGTGCGCGCGATGATCCCTTTTGCTCCGCCCCCAAAAGCCAGCGACGGAGTTCCTGCCCTTCTTGCCCGGTTAGGTGGGACGAAAATGCCTTATCCGCCGCATCAAACAAATGATGGCCTTCGTCAAAGACGTAGCGGGTCGGCATGGAGCTGTCATCAAGCCCGCCCAATGCTGCCTGCACCATGACAAGCGCGTGGTTGGCGACAACGATTTCGGCAGAGCGCGCACGGCGCACGGTTTTTTCGATAAAGCATTTCGAATAATGTGGGCAGGCGGCATAGATGCATTCGCCGCGCTGATCGGCAAGCGCGCCGGTAAAGCGATTACCCAGCAATTCGGTCAGCCATGCGGGGAAATCACCGCCGACCATATCGCCATCGCGCGTGTGGCTTGCCCAACGGGCAATCAGGCCAAGCGGGGTGGCCTGATGCGGTTGCTGATTAAGCGGTCTTTGGGCTTCTTCGAAGTTCAGCAGGCAGAAATAGTTTTCCCGACCCTTGCGCACAACGGCCTTAAGGCGCTTGTCCTTGGGATCGTCATAAAGGCGATCCAATTCCTGATCGATCTGGCGTTGCAGGTTGCGGGTATAGGTCGAAATCCAGACCGCGCCATCGTTTTTCTGCGCCCAAAGGGATGCCGGGGCGACATAGCCCAATGTCTTGCCGGTCCCTGTTCCGGCCTCGGCCAAGACGATATTGGGCGCGCCATCATGCAAACGCGGGCCAAAGGCGGAGCAAACCGAGGACGCATAATCAGCCTGTTGCGGGCGTTCTTCAGCCCCTTCGCCCAGAAGTTCCTTCAGGCGTTTACGCGCATCCTTGGGATCAACCGGGTAATTGGCAGGCGGCGGTGGCGGGGCATGTTCGGCCCATTCACCAAGCTTTTTCCAGACTTTAAGCCCTTCATAGACCGCATAGCGATGCGGGCCATCGCCATCGGCCCCCAAGGCAGCCAGAACAGAAACACCCCACGGCCAATGCCCGCGCGCCATCGGCCATGCGATTGAAAGGGCCGGGCCGCGCTTGTTGCGATGCATGGTCGCGAGTTCTTGCAAAAGGCGTTTCATCGCCTCGGCCAGGGCTTCGGCCTGACCGATCAGATCGTCCGCCGGTTTCTGACCCGTCGCAAGGGCAATGCCGCGCGGGGTGGGCACACAAAACTGTGCCGGACGGACAAAGGCGAATAATTCCAACAGGTCATGGGCCGGAAACGGATCGGATTTTAGCCGCCGTGCGCAGGCCGGGGTATGAACCAGAATGGGGCGCGTTGATCGGGCGCGTTTGGCAGCAGCCCCGTGCGGGAGTTCCTCGATCTCGCCATCGGGTGAGAGAAACACAGCATGACGCAATCCAACGACCATGACGGGCGCATTGGGCGGATTGAAACGTGGCTGGGACTCTTCGGAACGATCATCGAACATTTGGGGCACTATAAGCATAGGCCACGACTGGCGCCACCGGGGAAATTGCCCTATCTTTGAAATTATCCAACTTGACGATCGTTACGGAGAACCCCGTCCACCATGGCCGCCCCCAACAGCCGCAATCAACATTTCTGGCGCGACCCGGCTTTGCCGTTTGTCGAGCTTAGGCGTGTGGCGGATGGGCATGCGGTTTGTTACGAACGCCACAGCCACGATACCTTTTCCATCGGCACGGTGAATGGCGGTTTTAGTACCTATTGGAACCGGGGCAAAACCCATGAAACGCAGGCCGGGTCGGTTGTCATCCTGAACCCGGAAGATGTGCATGGCTGCAACCCGGTCAAGGGTGCAGACTGGTGTTATGACATGTTGTTTGTCGATCCGGATTGGCTTTTGGATTTGCAGATCGAGATTGATGCGGATGCGGCGGGCAAATTCGCGATGTTTTCCGACACGCTGAGCCACAATCCACGGCTTTATGGTGGCTTGCTTGATCTGGCCGATATCCTGGCCAGCGCGGATATTGATATCCTTGGCAAGGAAACGGCGATGGTGTCGTTCTTTGGCGATCTGCATGTGGAGATGAGCCAGCGCGGCGTGCTTGATGGCGGCATTGGTGCGATCAATGACCGGAAAATGGCGCGCGTTGGGGAGTATATCCGAACCCACTATGCCGAGAATATCAGTTTGGATGAGCTGGCATCCCTGGTGGGGTATTCCCGGTCATATCTGGTGCGGGCATTTAAAAAGACCTTTGGCATGACGCCTTATGCCTATCTGATCAATTGCCGGGTGCAACGCGCGCGCCATGCGCTTCGGCGCGGGGAAAAGATCGTTGATGTGGCCCTTGAAACCGGCTTTGCCGATCAGGCCCATTTCCAACGCATTTTCAAACGTTTGATGGCGGCAACCCCACGGCAATATGCCCGCGCGCAGGCTGCGTAAGTTGGTACGATGGATGCCCGCCTTCGCGGGCATGACTGTAATGTGTGTTGCTTGCTGTCGTCATTCCCGCGAAGGCGGGAACCTCGCGCCGCAAGGTGCACAAGTGGTTGCCCGTGATTATCCCAAAATCAGATAAAGCGCACTTGCCGCCAGCAATGCCGCCATCACCCGGTTAAACATGCGGATGCGTGATGGCTCGCCCAGAAAGCGTGCCAAAAACGCACCGGCATAGGCCCAGCAGGCGACCGAGGCGAAGCAAACGACAAAATAGATCGCGGTGAATTCCCAAATCAGGGTCGGCGCACCGGACGCGGCATAGGCCCCCATCCCGGCAATCGATGCCAGCCAGGCCTTGGGGTTGAGCCATTGCATCACGGCACCCGTGATTGCCTTTGGCCCGGATGCGGCATCGGATTTGCCAAGTTCACCTGATGACGCCATCAGTTTCCAAGCCATGAACAGCAAAAACGCGACACCTGCCCATTGAATGATGGTGGTGAGTTCGGGGAAGGCTTCTAGCAATTCATGCAGGCCAAGCCCGATCATAAGCAACAACAGGCAAAAACCAGCGGTTGCGCCAAACACAAGGCGGAGCGAGGGACGGAAGCCATATTGCATGCCAGAGCTAAGCACCAGAATATTGACCGGGCCCGGCGTGATCGAGGCCGCTAGGGCAAAGGCAGACATGGAAAGATATAGGCTTAGTGTGGCAGTCATGAATGGCGTTCCTCATGCGGGCATCTGGATTGACGTTGTTTGGGGCAATCAATCCGATGCGTTGTTATGCGCATGAGTGTGCCGAAGCTCGGCGATGATTTATTGAACAATATTGCTCTGTCGGACGCGAAATCGCTGTGGGAAAATTATAGCGGCTCAGGCACCAAACACGGATGCCAAGGCAGATGCTCCGCCGGCAATCATGGCATAGCGGGCAAATTTGCCAATCGTGATGAGGATCAGAAACGGGATCAAACGCACGCGCATGACACCGGCAAAAAGCGTCAGCGGATCACCAATGATCGGAAGCCAGGCAAGCAAAAGCGACCAAAGCCCGTATTTGCCAAACCATGTCGATGCGCGATCAAGGGCCTCGGCCGATACGGGGAACCAGCGCCGGTCGCGAAACCGTTCGACATAGATCCCCAAGACCCAGTTTACGGTCGATCCCAAAACATTGCCTGCGGTGGCAACCATGACCAATAGCCACAGCGCATGATCACCGGTGGCGATTAATGCGGCCAAGGCTGCCTCGGACGTGCCGGGCAGGATGGTTGCCGATGTCAGGGCGGAAAGGAAAAGCGCGAGAAGCACAGAAGCTAACATTCCATCAGATGGCGCACGTAGTGCCGTTCAGGGTAATCAGGATTTCAGCGTGAATTTCTGCACCTTAAGCGGTTCGGCCAGAAGGCTGTCCTTTATATCGGCAAAGGCGCGCAGATAGGGTTTCTGGAAATGAAGGGCAAGGTCTTCTTCCGAGCGCCAATTTTCATAGGCCATCCACACTGCCGGGTCATCCTGGGACTGGTGCATATCATAGCTGATGCAGCCTTCTTCGGCGCGCGATGGTTCGACCAGTGCCAGCAATTGTTTGCCAAGTTCTTCTTCCATGCCCGGTTTGGCGTGCGAGAAAACAATAAGGGTAAGCGGACTGGACATTCTGGCTCCTGACAGTCGGATAGCTTGTGACATGTGCGGGGATCATCCACGCCCCATCGAAGTCCGGCAACTGTTAATTTGCCATAGGGCTGCCCTGCACAAGTATTTCACGCATGGCTTTGCTGCGCGTCATTCAACCAATCAGAACCTATTTCCGATGAGGGTTGAGACATGCAGGTGACGCGGGCAGGCAATAATCATGCGGATTTCCTGCTGGATGGGGATGCGTATTTTGAACGCCTCCACCAGACGCTGGAATCCATCCGGGCGACGGGTGGTGGGGGTAACCAGTTTGTGCGCATGGCGTTCTGGCAGTTTTCCCCCGATACGTTTTTACCTGCTTGCACCTCGTTGGCGGGGGCAGCCATGCAGGGGCGGTATCTGTGTGACATGCTTGAAGACATCGCCGCCCTTGGCATTCCGGTACAGCTGATTGCCTGGTATGGCACGACGACGGTCAATACGGTTAATGCGGAAATGTCGTCAAACTGGGCGATGAACCGGTGGGTTCAAGATGCCAATCACCGCAATGGGGCGGTAGTTGGTTATCACCCGATTCAGATGTTTATGGAAAGCTATGGCGGACGTCGTCATGTCGGCATGAGCACGCACCAAAAGATCGTCATCGCCTGCACCGGACCGCTCAAGGAAGCATTCGTTGGCGGGATGAATTTGGCGCAGAAATATCTGTCATCGGATCAACATGATCCAGTCAATGACTGGCATGACACAGCACTTCGTGTCACTGGTGCCATTGTCGATGATATCGAGGCCGAATGGCTAAGGCGCTGGAACAAGCAGAACCCGGCACCGGCCCCAAACGGGGTTATCATTCCAGCTGCACCGGTGATGGGCGGCATGACCATGTCGATGTTTACCACCAATATCGAAGCCACCCCGGCCGAGACCGATATCCGCACCCATATGCTGGCCCGGATCGCGGGGGCAGCGCATTATGCCTATCTGGAGAATTATGCGCTCACCGATCCGGAACTTGTGACCGCCTTGGCCGCGCGGCGTGCACCCGGTGTGGGGCAAATTCCGGTCATCCCGATGGTCAATCATCCACGCAACCGAACCCAGGACGGGTTTGAGATTTTCTCCTACATGATGTTCTACACATTTGTGGAGCTGGGGCTGGCTGATTTTGTCAGTTTTGATGCGGTTGATACATGGACGGCCTGGTTACGGCGTGCACCGGTCAATTATCCGACGGCGGGTGTCGTCGGACCGGTTGTTCAAAAGATCGGTTTTCAGCCCGGTCAAACGGCGGTGTTTAATCCGGTCAATGGTTTCAGGTTGCAATATACCGATGTAACAGGGGCGCAAAGACGTGTCTGGTTCCGCGATATCTGGAACCTGACGCCCAATGGGCCGGTGATGTATGGCCCGCAAAACAATCATGCCCGTGTATCGGATCACTGGACTTATCTGCATTCCAAACTGGCGATGTTTGATGATCAATATGTTCTGGTCGGGACCAGCAACTGGACCTATCGCAGCATGCAGTATGACGGGGAAATCACTCTTGAGGTCGATGATCCGACCAATGTGTTTCCCCAAGCCGTCCGCGCACAGCTTTTCAATCACTGGCAAATGCCAACAGCAGCAGCCGCCGCGACCGCCGGTGTTGGTGCCGCATGGGTGGGCGATGCCACGGCCAATCCGGGCAATCTTGGAACCAACGGGCTTGCGCGCGCCGTGCCACTTCAGATGGATGACTTCATCAATCCGACATCTGTGCAGGCGTGGCGCAGCCTTGCAACCAATGGAACGATGGTGTCGGCCTATATGTAGGCTGTGCCGGGGTGTGAACGCAAAACCGATACGAGGAGAATATGACCAGCAATCTTTATCAGACCCTGTCACAGCAGGCATGGAAGCAATATCAAAGCGTTACGGGGCGTCCGGAAAAAGAGGTCAAGCAGATGCAGACCGCCTATGCCAGTTTCGAGGATGCGGCCAAAAAGCTTGATGCCGCAGTGGTGTTTTCATCCCCGCCAACCAAGGAACAACTGGCCGCGGCCAGCAGTGCAGTCACGGTGCTGGAAAGTGCGTTTAATGGCATCGACAGCATCGCCAAGAAGCTTGCGCAATCAGACAGTGACGTGGTCAAGAATACCGGGACTGTGTCACAGGGGCAGAAAGCCGCTAGCGTGAAGCGCGAACAGCAAAATGACGCTGATCTGGAGCAGGCCCTTGGCAATGCCCTTTATCAGGGACAGTTACAGGTGGCCGCCGCCCTTGCCAGTTCTCCGCAGTAAATCGACGGCAACGTGGAGCTTGGCAGCGTAAAAAGCAAAAGGCCCGGTGCGGGGTAACACCGGGCCTTGGGATTGCCGATCAGCCATATGGGGGGCGCTGACCAGCAGGGGGGAGCTTGTAGGTTATGCGATGACCGAGGTCACATCGACATTGCCACGGGTCGCATTGGAATAGGGGCAGATCTTGTGGGCTTCTTCGACAAGCTTTTCTGCCTCGGCCTTATCAAGACCCGGAAGCGAGATGTTAAGCGTGACCGCAAGGCCAAAGCCGCCAGCCGCACGCGGGCCGATGCCGACATCGGCAGTCACAGACACATCAGTCGGGACTTTCGGACCGCCCTGGGAAGAAACGAATTTCATCGCGCCAATGAAGCAGGCCGAGTAGCCCATGGCGAACAGCTGTTCAGGGTTGTTGCCCTCACCGCCGGCACCACCGAGTTCCTTCGGCGTGGTCAGCTTGACGTCCATGCTGCCATCTTCGGTTTTTGCGCGGCCATCACGGCCACCGGTTGCAGAAGCACGAGCGGTGTATTTGACATCAACAGACATGGTTTTCATCCTTTGTTTGAACTGTGGTTCGGTTGGTGATTACCCGGCTGTTAGGATCAGGAGCCAATGATATGATTGCAATGGTTGATCAGATTTGTGCGGATACGCGAAGCTAGACAGCAGGAAGATTTCTATCTTTCAATGTCTTGCGACAAAGTAGCCCGTGCAAATCCGATCAATCCTTCGGACAACCGCACGATTTGCGAACTCCGGCGTCAAACCCCTTGGCCGGGTGAGTACCCCGCCATGCGGTGTTTTCCTAGTATTTCGCAAATCGTGCGGTTGCCATTTCAACCATATCAATGGCTCCTGATCCTTCATATGTCGCCGGGGGCGGGCAGGCGCAAGCGCACCTACCCGAAAGAGAGTGAAGGTTTTGTGATTACTCTGCGTGCAGAGCATTTCGCAGATACGCACCTGCCTGTGCGGTGGCCGCCTTGGCAGCCGGGGTATCAGCAAGAGCATTCAGCATGACGAAGTCATGGATCGTGCCGTTATAGCGGGTCACGGTGACATCAACGCCAGCCTGGGTAAGTTTCCGGGCATAGTCTTCGCCTTCGTCACGCAGCACATCGTTTTCAGCGGTGATCACAAGGGCCGGGGCCTGACCGGCAAGCTGATCGGCGCTCGCATGGATCGGTGTGATTTTCGGGTCAGTGCGATCAACGCCTTCTGGCAGATACTGGTTCCAGAACCATTCCATTGCCGGGCGGGTCAACCACGGGCCATTGGCAAATTCGGTGTAAGACCCATTGTCAAAATTCGCATCCGTCACCGGATAGAACAGAACCTGTACGGTGATGGCCGGTCCTTTGCGTTCCTGGGCCAGAAGCGAAACAACTGCGGTCATGTTGCCCCCGACACTGTCCCCGGCAATTGCCAGACGGGTCGGATCGATATTGAGCTGCTCACCATGTTCGGCGACATATTTGGTGACTGCGTAATCCTGTTCGATTGCGTATGGGTAGCGCACTTCGGGCGAGCGTTCATAATCGACAAAGACGAGTGCTGCATTGGCCTGAACAGCCAGTTCGCGCACCAGACGATCATGGGTACCGGTATCGCCCATCACCCAGCCTGCACCGTGGAAGTACACGATCACAGGAAGGCGGTCCGTGTTGCCCGCCGGGCGGATGATGCGAACTTTGGTTTCGCCGGTCGGGCCGACGGCAAAGACGGTATCGGTGATATCAACAGCGGGTTTGGCAACTTCGCCAGATTGTGCACCGGCCAGAACGTTGCGGGCCTCAGCCGGGGTCAGGGTGTAGATCGCAGGACCACCGGATGCCTCAAGAACATTGATGAAGTTCTGGGTTGCAGGTTCAAGGACCGGGTTTGCGATGGCAGCCGTGCTTGCCAACGATGTGGACAGTGCAAGTGCCGCAGCGGCAACTTTTGATTTGAACGGGCTCATGGGTCTTATCCTTTACTGGTCATCTACTGGGCCGTCCTGTCGGGGCGGCGTTGCGTTTTGTTGAATTATGTATTGCACACAATTAAATCGTGCACGATGTAAAAATGGGAATAAGAGCCATGCAATAAAATCGCTTGTTATTTAATCGTGCGCGATTTAAATTGTCTGGCTTTGATTTTCAGGTGCCCGCTTCTGATGTCTTCTTTATGTGATTGATGTTTGGCGCTAACGGGCAGGTTTGCTAGGTTTTTTAGGTAGATCGCCAAATATACAGACAGGACAAGACCGATGAGTGACGCTTCCAAAGACGATCTATTGCAGCTTGAAAAGTTCCTGTGCTTCTCGGTGTATTCGGCAAGCCATGCCTTTAACCGTATCTACAAGCCGTTGCTTGACGGACTGGGTCTGACCTATCCGCAGTATCTGGTGATGGTAGCCCTGTGGCAGGAAGATGATCAGTCGGTGCGCAATATCGGTGAAAAGATGTATCTGGAATCCAGTACGCTGACCCCGCTTCTGAAGCGGCTGGAGGCTGCCGGACTGGTCAGCCGCAAGCGTGATCCCAAAGATGAGCGTTCGGTGCGGGTCAGCCTGACCGAGGATGGCAAGGCGCTTCGCACCAAGGCCGAGGAAATCCCGACTTGTATCCTTGAAGCCACCGGCCTTGATCTGGAAACGGCAAAGCGGCTTAACCGTGATCTGCGCACCATGCGGGATCAGCTAGAGGCCGGTGCCAAGAAGCTTTGATTTTCCTGCAGGCGTTAAGCCGGTGAACCCTTACGATCACTGTGGTAGGACAGTGCCCAGCCAAGGGCGGTTTTAACCGCCTGTTCGGGAAGCGGGCGGTCCAGCGGCAACACGATCGCCCGGTTGCCTTTACACTCAAGATCGGCAGAAAGAAGGCTTCGGGTCAGATCAATCAGATCGGTTTTGCAATCAAAGAAGATCTTCACGCAATCAGGGGATTTGTCTTTCCAGTCGGCACGAATGGTTGTGCCGACCCCCGATTTTGGCCGCCAAGCAGGCTCGCCCCATTTCAGGCTTTCCCCAAGCTTCCCGATATTCGCATTCGCAGATGCCAGTTCGAAAATCCAGTTTCGGATGGTCAGCAGCATCTGTGCGGCAGGTTCGGGATAGCTTGCGAACTTTGCCGCGACCTTTTCATCCTCAAAGGCAGGAGCGTGCATTACGCCGCCTGCCCGATGAGGGCGTCATACATCTGAAACAGCAACCAGAAGCCACAAATGACCAGGGTCGCATGTTGCATGACCATGGCAGGCGGGATCAGGCGGCGATAGTCACGTGCGAGCGTGCCAAAGGCATGCATGATCCGCGCAACAAGAAAGATCAGGGCGACAATCCATATCGTGTCTGACGTTGCCAGCACGGCTTCAAGTGACAGAATAAGCAGCACACAAAGCGGGGCATTTTCAGTGAAATTGCCATGTGCGCGAATGCGGCGGCGCAAGATGCGATCATCACCATCGCCCAATGGCAGGTTCAATTCCCGACGGCGGAGCGAAACCAGAATGCTTAAAATCATCAGCATGATCGAGAAAACGGCGGTCAGACAGACTGTAACAGGAATAGGAAGCATTGGCGTAATCCCTGATTGATGGCGACAAGGTGTGATGGCCTATGCCAATTCAACCACTTAATGATTGATCTATCAATAAGATGACGGCGCTTCGAAAAGCGCCGTCATGAAAAAAGGCCTGAAGTCCAGATGCTTGCGCGGTTTAGATGTTACGCAGACGATCAAGGAAGCTTTTGACCTGTGTATCAAGGTTGCGGGCTTCTTCGGCAAGTTGGGTGGCACCGGCCTGAACGTTTGATGCGGCTTCACCGGTTTCCTGGGATGTGTTGCGCACAATCCCGATCGAGGATGAAACTTCGTTCGTGCCCGCAGCGGCCTGTTGGACGTTGCCCGAAATTTCCGCGGTTGCCGCACCTTGTTGTTCAACAGCTGAGGCAATTGCGGTGGCGATTTCGTTGATGTTGGAAATCGTTTCGGTCACCCGTTCAATCGCACCGACTGTGTTTTGCGTTTCAGACTGGATCGATCCGATCTGTTGGGCGATTTCATCAGTGGCCTTGGCCGTCTGGTTAGCAAGGTTTTTGACTTCCTGTGCCACAACGGCAAAGCCTTTGCCCGCTTCACCCGCACGGGCGGCTTCGATGGTTGCGTTCAGCGCCAGAAGGTTGGTCTGGGCCGCGATGTCGTTAATCAGGCTGACAACTTCACCGATGCGATCTGCTGCCTCGGCCAAGCCGGTAATCATGGTATTGGCACGCGATGCTTCTTCAACTGCAGTGTTGGAAATGTCAGACGATTTCGCAACCTGCGAGCTGATTTCCTGAATGGAGGCAGACAGTTCTTCGGTTGCAGACGCCACGGTTTGCACATTTGCGCTGGCTTCGTCAGCAGCGGCCGCGACAACAACAGCCTGTTCGGAGCTTTCATCTGCCGCACGGCGCATCTGGCGCGATACTTTTTCCATGTTGCCAGCGCTGTCAGAGACATTGACGACGATAGAGCCAACAGATTTTTCGAATTCGTCAGCCATTTGCAGACGGGTGCGGTTACGTTCTTCGCTGGCGCGCTGCTCGGCTTCAAGCTTTTCGCGTTCGGCCTGTTGCATGCCAGCCGAAGCTTCCTTGAAGGACTCAAGTGCCTTGGCAATCGCGCCGATTTCGTCGTGGCGTTCGAGATAGGGAACGCGCACGGTGAAATCACCCTTTTGCAGATTGTCGATTACGCCCGCCACGCTTGTCATTGGCCGCGAAACAAGCGCGTTGGTCGAGAACAGAACAACTGCAATCACGATAACCAACAGGATCACGCCACCGACAAGTGTCGCGTTGCGCAGGTTATCTGCCGGGGCATAGACGGTTGCCAAGGGCACATTGACCACAACACCCCACTGATTGGGATAACCGGCAATTGCGACCGGAACGATCATATGCATGGTCGTGTCATCATCAACACGCACCGTTTCGCCGGTTTTCATCGCATCAAGGATCGCAGCCTGAACGGCATTGGCACCATCAAGTTTTGTGCCGCGAATATCCGCGTTTTCGTGGGCAACCCAGGTGCCTTGGGCCGATACCAGATTGACCGTCCCCGTGCCAAACGGGGTCAGTTCGGCAAAACGTTCGGAAAGGGCGTTGAGTTCAAGATCCACACCCAGAACACCCAGGAATTGACCGCTGGCATTTTGTACCGGATAGACGAACGAGGTCAGAACCACATCGCGACCCTGAATGTCATATGTGATCGCATCCGTGACATAGGGTTTATTGGTGTCACGCGGGGCGGTGTAATATTCATTGACCTCCGGGTTATCCAGACCGGTCAAGTGGTAAGGCGTGATACCGTCGCCAAAGTTATAGTAGTACGTGACATATTTTCCGGTTCCGTCTCCGAACGGTTCGCCTTCATTCTTGTAGTCGGCGTCCTTGCCATCAAGGGCATTGGGCTCAAAGCCCGACCAGGCGCCTGCAAGTGAAGGATTATCGACAAGCGTGCGGTTGAGGATTTCGTTGTAGGCCTTGCGATCAGTACCACCTTGTTCGCGGATGGCGCGGAACGCACCGGCAAGGTTTTGGGCAACCGACATCCCGCTATTGAGGACACGACCGGCCTGTTCTGCATGGTGGCGGGCAACGGAACGTGCTTCACCTTCTGTCAGTTCCTCGGTGGTACTGCTGGTCTGGATGGTTTGAAGGGAAATACCTGCAATCAGGCAAACAGCAATGGCAAAGGCGCTTACGAAGGTAAGCTTTGCGCCAAGGGACAAGGTGGAAAATTTCATTAAACCGTCCTTCCGACCTATTCTTTGGAGGTGTCTACCGCATATGGAGATCACGCCCTTCAATTCAATAACTTGGCGTTGAATTCTCGGATAACGATAGCATCACCTATCCTGAAGTGGAAAGCGATTCTATGCCTTTGTAGTTGAACGATTTATGAAATCTTCGACCGGGCGAAACGTGGTGAGAAAAGCTGTTCGGCGGGAAGAGGTTTGCTAAATAGATAGCCTTGCAACTCAATCCGCTTAATTTCGCGCAGGAAATCGAACTGTTCTTTGGTTTCGACACCTTCGGCGGTGACGTCCAGATCAAGAGAGTCCGCCATAGCAAGCATTGCCTTGATCAGGGCCACATCGTCATTGTTGTCAGGCACGCCATTGATAAAAGCGCGATCAATCTTAATCCGTTTGATCGGCAGGCTTTTGATGGATCGCAGGCATGAATATCCGGTGCCAAAATCGTCAATCGCCAATGACACACCAACGGCGCGTAATTCATGCAGCGTATTGATCATGTGGGTCGTGTCCTGGATCATGCTTTCGGTTACTTCAAGCTCAAGATACCGGGCAGGCAGGCCAGAGAGGGCCAATTCATGCTGGACGGCCTCGGCGAAGTTTGAAGATTGCATCTGGCGGACGGAAACATTGACAGCCATGCGGATTTTCTCACCGAACTCATCCTGCCAGCGGCGTGCCTGGGTGCAGGCTTCGCGGATGACCCAATTGCCGATTTCGACAATCAATCCGCTTTGTTCGGCGACAGGGATGATTTCATGCGGGCCAAGCAAACCGTGAACCGGGTGGTTCCAGCGTAGCAGGGCCTCAACCCCGACCATCTCCTGCGTTTTAGCATCCACCTGCGGCTGATAGTGCAAGACAAGCTCATCGCGTTCCAACCCCCGACGCAGTTCAAGAGAACGCGTCATGTAATGCGTGGCATTGACCGTCATTTCGGATTCATAGAACGCATAGGTCCTGCGTCCACGGTCCTTGGCGGCATACATTGCCGTGTCGGCAAGGCGAATAAGATCCTGGGGGGATTTAGCATGATCGGGATAAAGCGAAATGCCAATGCTGGCCGACAGCGTCATTTCATGCCCGACAATGTAAAATGGTCTTTGAAGTTCCTGAATGATCCGTGCGGCAAGGTTGCTTGCCGCTGCTGCACTTTGGATGTTCTCGCGAATGATCAGGAATTCGTCCCCGCCCAGACGTGAAATGGTGTCGGTGCTGTCTGTTACGGCCTTGATCCGGGTTGAGGCAATCAGGATTACCTGATCGCCGGCAGCGTGACCCAAGGTATCATTGATGTTTTTAAAGTCATCAATATCGAGAAACAGGCAGGCAACAATCGACCCACGGGTTTCGCACCGTTCTATGGCGCGGTTAAGCCGGTCCGTTGCCAATAGCCGATTGGGCAGGCTCGTCAGTCCGTCATACTGGGCAAGGTAATGCAGTTCCTGTTCGGCCTGACGAATTGCAGTGCGGTCCGAGACGATGGAAACAAAATGAGTGAGCTCTCCGTCGTCATCTTCGACCGCAATAATCTGGGTTGCCAATGCAATCGGGTTGCCATGTGCGCTGCGTGTTTCAATGTCATGGTGCCAATGCCGCCGGCCGCGCAGGGTGGCAAACAGGTCCTGATAGAACTCGGCTGAGAATTCTTCCGGTGCCAGGAAATAGGGGGGCTGGTTTAAGGTTTCATGGGTGGTTTTGCCGGTGATCCGGTAATAGGCCTGGTTAGCGTTGGTGACGTTGAGATCAGGGTCAAGAATAAGGATGCCATCCTGGGTGGTTTCATAAACCGCCATGGCCTCGCGCAATTTGTCCTTGGTCACCCGTTGATCGGTGATGTCTTGCATCATACCGATTATGCGTTGTGTTCCCCTGGGATCGTTGACAAAAGTTTTGCCCCGTGCACGTAGCCAGCGCACGCTTTGATCGTGACTAATGCTGCGAAACACAACATCATAAAATTCGCCTTGGCGTACAGCGTTGCTAAAGGTTTTGCGCACCATGTCGCGGTCTTCTTCGGCAACGCGATCAAGAAAGTCATCCCAGCTTTCCGTGATCGGTTGTGTCTCGGTCATTGGGCCAAAGGCGCCATGTGCGCTTGTATGCATTTGGCGGGTGGCAACATCAATTTCCCAGCAGCTCATTTGTGCGGCCGTCATTGCAAGTGACAGGCGTTGCTGTGCATCGCGCAGGGCCAGTTCGGCAACCCGGCGTTCAAGTGCCATCTGAATGGTGGCGTGCAGTTCGCGATCTGAAAAAGGCTTGATCAAAAAGCCATAGGGTCGGGTTTTTTGGGCGCGTGCCAATGTCGCATCTTCGGAATGGGCCGACAGATAAATCACCGGGATCATCAGATGCGGTGGAATGCCCGCTGCTGTCTCAATCCCGTCCATATTCCCGTCAATGCGAATATCCATCAGGATGATATCAGGTGTGTCACGTTCGATGGCCTTAAGCGCATCGATGCCTTCGGTATGAACGCTGGTGCGCTCATATCCCAGCTTTTCAAGCTGTTTGCGCAGATGAAGCGCGATGATGCGTTCATCTTCAACAATCATGATATGAACCGGATGGCGCATCCCAATCAGTTCCTTATCGCGAATGTGATGGTAAAGGCGGTGGCCTTCGACGTCTCGATGCGCAAGGTTCCGCCGATCTGATCGACAAGTAGTTCGATCAGTTGCAAGCCAAGGCCGTTATCCTGGCCAATCTGGAAGCCGGATGGCAAACCGCGACCGGTGTCAGAGACGCTCAGTTCGACAATGTCCTTTTCATCCTTGCGCGTAGCGACGTGAATTTCACCGCAATGTCCGCTGGGGAAAGCATGTTTTAATGCGTTGGAAATCAGTTCATTGGCGATCAGTCCGCAAGGCACGGCCTGATCAATGGCCAATTCAACCTCCGCAAGTTTGGTTACGACCCGAATGCGTTCGATATCAATGTTATAGGCCGCAAACAGCGACGAAATCAGCCCTTCGCAGAAATTGGCGAAATCGACTTTGGCGATGTCTTCGCTTTGATACAGCGACTGGTGAATTTGTGCCATCGACCGCACCCGGTTACAGCTGTCCACCAGCGCATCGCGGGCTTGTTTGTCTTCGACATTGGCGGTCTGCATATCAAGCAGGCTGTGGACGATCTGCAGATTGTTTTTCACCCGATGATGTACCTCGGACAGGAGCGTCTCCTTTTCCCGCAATGACCGGGCGATTTGCTCTTCGCGATGTTTGCGTTCGGAAATGTCTGAAATGGCGGCAAGGATTTGATGGCGACCGCCGCTTTTGATCGGGTTCAAGCCGATCTCGACGGGAAATTCGCTGCCATCTTTGCGAAGGGCAAACAAATCGCGCCCCGGTCCCATGGGCCGCGGGTTTGGGTTTTGGGCAAAGGATCCGCGCAAAGCCGGATGCCCCAAGCGAAAGCGTTCAGGCACAAGCATCTCAATCGGCTGTCCGAGCAGTTCGGTGCGGGCATAGCCGAAAATCGTTTCTGTCTGGGCGTTCACCATCTCCATCAGGCCGTCGGCGCTGATCAGGATCATGGCGTTTGGCGCATATTCCACAACGCGCTCAAACCGCTGATCAGCATTGTCGGCTGGAATGGTGTCAGCCACATGATGCATTACATTTTCGCCAAGTGACATCCGTTGATCCTCGTCACGATGCAGAAACGGTTTCGCAGCCCCCGCGCCATCTTGTGACACTGGTATGGTTTTTGACTGATTCTGCTTTGGGCGCTAACAGCGTGTTTGCCAATCCAAAATTGTTGGAGCCAAAGAAAAACAACGCTGGGTTTTGATGTCGTTGGTAAAACAGGCTAATTCAACTACACAAAGGGGTAGGGGGTCGGAGAATGTCGCGTTGCCATCAATCAGCCATCTCGGGATTGGAAGCCGGGCGCAATTCGCTGATTATTTGGCAGCTATGCGCAACAGAAGCTTGATCTTGGCCACTGGTGAGGTATAGCTTCGCGCACGCGCGTGGTCCAGGTGACTGTGTGCAAGTACGATTTCCAATCAAATCAACGATCAATTGACAAACAAGGTTTCAAAAATGACAGCCGATCTTCGAGATGCCGCACTTAACAGCAACGTCTGGGCCTTTCAGGAAGCCAGCAAGCTGGTCAAGCGGTATAAACAGAAGGCGCCTGAAAAGGGCTATGTCCTTTTTGAAACCGGTTATGGTCCGTCGGGTCTGCCGCATATCGGTACTTTCGGCGAAGTCGCGCGCACAAGCTATGTCCGCCGCGCGTTCGAAACCATGTGCGATATCCCGACCAAGCTGTTCTGCTTCTCCGATGACATGGATGGGCTTCGCAAGGTTCCCGATAACATCCCGAACAAGGACATGGTTGCCGAACATCTTGGCAAAGCCCTGACCAGCGTTCCGGACCCGTTTGGTACCCATGAAAGCTTTGCGCATCACAACAATGCGCGCCTGTGCGAGTTTCTGGATAGCTTTGGGTTTGAATACGAGTTCAAATCATCGACCGAATGCTACCGTTCGGGCATGTTTGATGCAGCCCTTCTGCGTTTGCTGGAACGTTATGATGCGATCCAGAAAATCATGCTGCCGACCCTTGGTGAAGAACGCCGCGCAACCTATAGCCCATTCATGCCGGTCGAGCCTGAAACCAACAAGGTTCTGATGGCGAAAGTCACTGAGCTTAATGTTGAAGCAGGGACCATCGTTTACGAACATCCGGAAACCGGCAAGCTGGTTGAAACCCCGGTAACGGGCGGTGCGTGCAAGCTGCAGTGGAAGCCTGACTGGGCGATGCGCTGGTATGCGCTGGGCGTGGATTATGAAATGGCGGGTAAGGACCTTATTCCGTCGACCGAACTTGGTAACAAGATCGTCCGCGCGCTTGGCGGTACCCCGCCGGAAGGCTTCAATTACGAGCTGTTCCTTGATGAGAACGCACAGAAGATTTCCAAGTCCAAGGGCAATGGCCTTTCGATGGAAGATTGGCTGAAATATGCGCCGGAAGACAGCCTGTCGCTGTTCATGTTCCAGAAGCCGAAAACCGCAAAGCGTCTGTATTTCGATGTCATCCCGAAAACCGTGGATGAGTATCTGACCTTTGCTGAAAAGCTGAAATCCGAAACCGATCCGACCAAGATCCTGCAGAACCCGGCGTGGCACATTCATGCCGGTACCGCACCTGATCGCGACATTCCGCTGTCGTTCGGTATCCTTCTGAACCTGGTTTCGGTTTGCAACACCGATGACCGCGATCTTCTGTGGAAGTTCATTTCACGTTACGCGACCGGCGCAACCCCGGAAACGTCACCGTATCTCGATAAACTGGTTGGTTATGCGATCAACTATTATCGTGATTTCGTCAAACCAACGAAGAAATACCGTGCCGCAACCGAGGCAGAGCAGGCCGCACTGAAAGACCTTCGCGATACCCTTTCGAAAATCGAACAGGGCACCGATCCGTCAGACATCCAGACCGAAGTTTTCACCGTGGGCAAAAACCACAATTACGAAAACCTGCGCGACTGGTTCAAAACGCTTTATGAAATCCTGCTGGGTCAGGAACAGGGCCCGCGTATGGGTTCCTTCATCGCCCTTTACGGCATTGAAGAAAGCGTTGCACTGATTGACCGCGCACTTGCGGGTGAAGACCTGTCGGTCTGATCTGATCCGCAATACACACCGATTAAAACGGCTCGCCAGTGGCGGGCCGTTTTGCATTTGGCCTGTGGCCCATATCGTTCAATACTTGGCGGGTTTGATCGGCTATGCCGATCCTTTGCGCCACCAGCAAGGAATTGAATGTTATGGGATTTTGGCAGAAATCAATGATCGCGGTTGCCTGCTCCAAACCGCTTCGCGCCATGGGCGAGGCCGTCGGTCGCAAGACCGGGCTATCGGATCAGTTTGTCAGCGCCGGGGACGCGGATGGCCATGTCGCACGCGCCTTGGCGCTTCAGGCCAGTGGTATTCGTATCTCAAGCTTTTATCTCGGCGAATATGTCGAGGATATCGGTCAGGTCCGCGAAACCGTTGACCAGCTTAGCCATGTGATGCCGGGCCTGCATCAGGCCGGGCTTGATGTGCATGTGTCTATCGATCCGTCGCAACTGGGCTATATGCAGGACCCAGCGATTTTGGCCGGGAATGTCGATCTGATCGCCGCCCAAATCAGGGAAATTGCGGCGCAGGCAGACAGTGCGCAAACCATCCGACTGATGATCGATATGGAAGATTTCGATATGGTCGATGATACGCTGGCACTTCATCATCGCCTTTGTGATGCGGGTGTGCCAGTTGCTCAAACGCTTCAGGCCCGATTGCATCGGACCGAGGCCGATTTGGGCGACATGATCGCACGCGGGACGATGGTACGGCTGGTTAAGGGTGCTATGGCCCCGCCAGCCAGCGTCGCCTTTACCAACCGTGATCAGATTGATCGTAACTACACGAAGCTGGCTGGCATGATGTTGTCTGATACAGCCAAGCAAAGCGGCTTTTTCCCGGTGTTTGGCAGCCATCACCGCGAACTGGTCATGAACATCGCCAAGCTTGCCGATCAAAACGGCTGGTCACGCGACGGGTTTGAGTTCGAGATGCTGTATGGCGTCAATCAGCCCCTGCAACGTGAATTGGTCGAAGCCGGTTATCGCCTGCGCCTTTATGCGCCGTTTGGTCAGGACTGGTGGGCATATGCCTGGCGCAGGGTGGGGGAGAACCCCAGAAATCTTGGGCTTTTGATGAAGTCGGGCTTTAGCCGATAACGAAAACGGGGACCGTCACTTGATGATCCCCGTTTTATGTTTTCCTTGAAATTCGGTCGCCTATTGCTTATCGGCGGCGTCCTTTTTGATGTCCTCAAGCGCCTTGACGACATCGTCAAGTTTGCCCTCCAGAACTTGCGGATCAATCGGCTCGTAACCTTTTTCGATTTCCTTGAGCATCAAAGCCGTTGCAGCCTGCATCGCCGCATCGTTCGCGGCTTTATAGTCAGCAGCGGACAGAGCGCCATTCATATGGGCGAAACAGTTATAGGATCGCGCATCGCGATAAAACTGGATTGCGGCAGTCCGACGAAGAAGTGGTGTGATGTTTTCCGCTACAGCGCGGGAAAATTCAGCTTTGCCTTCAGCGTCAAGTTTAGAGCTTTCAAGCGACAATCCCGCGGTGAGGGCGGCTGTCACTGCGACGGCAACATCAGGTGGTGGTTCCGGGCAGACGCGTGAGTCCTGATCGAATTTGGCAACAACAGTGCGATAAGAAGCCGTTGTCGAAAGCGCACCGACCTTTGGTTCGCCGAGCAAGGCGCTTCCACCGACAACCTGATCATGAATATCGCCACTGCATCCCGCCGTTAAGAACGACAGTGCCGTGACCCCCGCAAGCGATAACATTCTGGCTTTATTCATCGTTGATTTCCTGAGAACGGGTTGATGTTACATATCCTATCAACTGACGCTAATGATAGTTCAGGTTGTTGTTTGTCGGCAAGCGGCAATCATAGGTGTATGCATTTGGCCGAAGCACATCATGATGCGTTGACAGGGCAAAGCGACTCACATAATAAGTAAGTTAACTTACTCAATTTTGATTGGTGATGGTCATGGCAGTCAAACTCAGCTCCGAAGAAAAGCGTCAGAAGCTTGCGCGTGCGGCGATGAATGTGATTTGGCGCGATGGCTATCACGGGGCCACCATTCAGGCTGTCGCCAAAGAGGCCGGATTGCCAGCCGGTGGGGTGTTTTACCGTTTCCCGAAAAAGCATGATCTGGCCCAGGCCGCCCTTGAAACGATGGAGGCCGAGTTCACCCCGCTTTTGGGTAGTATTGCCACCAAGGGCACAGTTGATGAACGGCTTTCGATCTTCTTTGATTATCTCGATGCGATGACCCCGCGCCGTGTTAACCATGGCTGCCCACTGGCGCGTTTGATGCTGGATATCCCCGATGATCCCGACTTTGCCGAGGCGCGCAAGATCGGGCAGGCAGTGTTTAATTCATTGATGGATTGGGTGTCGGATCAACTGGCCCAAGGCGGGCTTGATGCCAAGCGTGCCGCGGTTGAAGGCCGCCGGATTGTTGCCCGCTGGCAAGGGGCGATTGTGCTGGCCCATTCGATGAATGATCGCAGCATTCTTGATGATGAAATCAGCGATCTGCGCCAAACCGCATCGGCGTTTGTCACCGGAAATTAGCATTCCATCACCCGGCCGCCCCAGCCCGACGGTTCCCCAAACCGACTTAATTTAATCCCCCTCGCAGCCACCAACGCGAAAGTGCCCCACATGCTTCATACACCCCGTGTGCTGACCACAGAACTTGGCCGTGATCCGAAATCGGCCCTGATTTTCAACTTCGTCCGACTTGGCATTCGCGACAAGTTTTATGGGTTGCGCCAATGTATCGGGTTTGGCCGCCCTGATCGCGCGGTGCTGGACCATTTGGGTGTGCCTGATAGTGCGATCGCGACCAAGGCAACCGAATGGGCCGCATCGATCCAGCCCGATTTCGTGCAGTATCATGGGCTGCGAAGCTTTGCCTTTGGTGTGGCATTGGCCGAGTACCACAATGTTCGTTTTGATCGCGAGATGCTCTATATCGCAGCGATCCTGCATGACATTTCCCTGGCATCAAGTGCCCATGATGGTCCGGGCTCGTTCGAGGTGGAGGCCGCCGGGTGCGCCCATCGCTGGTTGGCCGAGCAGGGTTATGATCAGGAAAAGGCGGATGTCATCCACGAAGCCATGGCACTGCATTCGGCGGTTTGTCACACCGGCCCGCGTGACCCGGAAGGGTTGCTTTTGCATCTTGGTGCAGGTGTTGATGTGGTCGGCATGCAGGTGATGAATATTCACCGCGATGTGCGGGCCAAAATCCTGCGCGATTATCCACGGACAGGCTTTGTAAAGGATTTCGGCCAACTGGTTGCTGATCAGGCCTATCACAAACCGCAATGTCATATCGCCGGGCTCGTGGATGTCGGGTTTAAAAAGGCTTTGGCGTCAAACCCGTTGGACCGCGCGGCGTAATCATTCCCATCCTTGCCATGATCACGGCATTTTCTGGTGATGAAATCCTGCCTCTCACACGTCATGTCATATGAAGGCGTGTGAGCGGTTCTTGCCATGGATGGACAAGGGATGGTGCGATGACGACGGTAAAGCTTGCGATTGCCGGATTGATGGTTTTGATGCTGGGCGCCTGCGCCACAGGTCCGCGTGTATACACCGATGCTGATCCGGCAGCCGATTTTGGCCAGTTTGTCAGCTTTGCCTTCATGGAAGGGGCAGGCAAAAGCGGGGCGTCGCAATATCAAACATTGAGCGGCCAGCGGATCGAAGATGCGATTTCAGCATCCCTTGAGGCGCGTGGATACGCCGTGGATATCCATAACCCGGATCTTCTGATCAATTTCCATCTTAAGACCGAAGAAAAAACACGCACATCGCCGCCGGTCTATTATGGCGGCTATTACGGCTATCGCAGTGGCGTTTATATGGGCTGGCCGGGATATGTGGAGCCGGGCCAGGTTGATACATATACCGAAGGCACGCTTAGTATCGATCTGGTTAATCGCCGCACCAATCAGATGGTGTGGGAAGGAACGGCAGTTGCGCGCGTCACCGATACGTCCATGGCAAACACCGACCAAGCCGTGCGCGAGGCTGTGGCCGCGATATTTGCGCAATATCCGTTCGTTGCGGGAAGCGGGGTTCCAATCGCGCCCGTGCAATGAGACATCCCCAATACACAACGAAAAACGGGCCGGAAATCCGGCCCGTCTACATTTTTACTTAGCTTAAACGCTTTTTTTCCGATGAGTGGAAAGCTGCTGCTTTAAGTCTTGCCAAGCTGAGTTGATGAGGTCCTCGACCAAGTCGCCACCGTAGAAAAATGAACGCTCATTGTTGGCAAAAGCGCTGTCGCGCGATGCAGATAGCCAATTGAATGACCCTTCGATGATTTTACGGCTATCAACCGCCAGGGTTTTATTGTGGATACGCGAAAGTAAAGTGACTTCAACACCAGCTTGTTGCAGTTCTTCGACTGCTTCACGAGCACGCTTTCCTGAAGACGTATGGTTTTCTTCGCATGTAACAATCGTGACCTCTACCTTCCGCGCGAGGGTATCTTTGATAAGTGAGGGTATATTGTCCGCACGCAGCGCATTAATCGATAAAAACGGGGAATATATAAGTAACCTTTCTCGCGCGGTCTGAAAGGCCTCGATAAGCGCTTTGCGATGGTCTGTCAGATCTGCAATCGTACCTAACTTCCCGTTTGTTTTAGCAATCAAAGCTTGCGGTGTGATGATGTCTGCGATCTCGTTTGTTTCTTTTGCAAACATCAATTTGCCGAGTTGTCCGGAGTGGCTACCTGACTGAGGCTTGAAAATGTGCATATCGCCAAAAACAATGAAGCTGTCCTTGGCTCGGCTAACTGCGACGTTCAGCATTGAATGTTCGCTATCGAAGAAGTAGCCCGTTTTTACTGTCCTGTCGTAAACCGATGAGAACAAAATGATAGGTCGCTCTGCTCCTTGAAGGCTATGCACTGTTCCGACTGTAATTGCATCGGTTTTGCCTGGTCGGGCGGTTAGGTTGGCTTTCTCAAGTTCATTGATGATCAGGTTAGCCTGACGCCTGAAAGGCGTCACGATTGCAACGATTTCATGAATCGGTTTCCCGTAGCGCGATTGGAACCGATCTGCATTTTCCGCAACCCATTTGGCAGTAGCGCGAGCTTCGCCGACATTTGTCCAGCTGCCAGAAACACGTTCTGCCGTGCCATCGATATGGGCATAACCGATCGGTGGTAGATAGCCATCAGATGGTCCGCGTTTAGGAAGAAGTTTCCCATTATAAAACGTATTGCAGTAAGCGATAACTTCGTCGTAGCAACGCCTGTGTTCGGACAGAAACAGCCCCTGAACATCTTCAAGGGTCACACTGGTGCGGCTTCTTGCCATCTGCATAATGTTGCCTGTGGTCGATATATATCCGCTTTCTTCAAGTTCGTCGCTCTGGTCCAGCAGGCCTGCGCGCGACAAATTGCCATGGTCAACAAATTTGTTAAGCGTCACAACAGGCGGGATTTGCAAAACATCCCCAACGATGGCTGCCCGCTTGGCGAGATAAAAACATGGGGCACCGATTTCTGGTGCGACCTGTCCTGCCTCGTCCACGACCAGCATATCAAAGAAGCCGCCCATAGGCCGTTCCTCGAGCTTTGAGGTTCGTCCTTCAAGCTCTGGTGTTTTGCCGTAATGGCGAAATACAGCGGCTGCTTTGTGGAAAGTTGCAACAAAGCATGGCGTCAGCATTGCATAACGTTCGAAACGCTCTTGGACGTACTTCTGTCCCTGACGTTTTCGGTCCTCGGGAGTGAGATCCTCGGCTGATAGCAACCATCGGCTTTCCCAGTATCTTAGGGCAACGAAGAACATGCGTCGGCGAATGCACGTGTCCAGTAGTTCGTAAACTTCTTGCGGTTTGTCGGAGTAGTCGCTTTGGAGGCTATTCCACTTGCCCTTTTTAATTTCAGCTGTGCAGGTGCTTGCATCGACAAACTCGAGATTTTTGATCACATTTGTCCAGCACTGTGACCAGCTTTGTTTTGAATGCTCAATCTCGTTAATTTGCTGTGTTAAGGTGTGAGCAGTCTCTTCTAACTGCTTTAGTTTGTCGGCAACTTCATGTGAGACTGTCGCGTGTTTGGCGCGGGCAACGATTTCCTCGCAGGTTTTGTCCACGTCAATTAGTGTTGCCGAGCGATTGTGTAACGCTGCGCAATCTTCATGAAAGCCCGCTGTTTCAAGTGTTAAAATTGCACGCTGAATTTTGCGTCGCTTAATATCCGGCAAGAACCCAAGTAGCATCTCTATCAAGTTTGCGGCACTTGCCTGCGACTGGACACGACGCCGAAGTGATAGCGCTTGCTGAACTTGTTGTTCTATTTTGCGCTGTTCCTCACTTTTTTCTTGAAGAACAACAGAAAGCTCTTCGTTGACATGTGAGAGGTCATTGGCCAATTTTTCCTGCCATATGTCGTGGTTCGGGTAACCACTTTCAATCAGTGTATTACGTAACCTAGTTAGTACATTTATGTCGTCGACTGTACTATTAAAGGCAGTATGAATCTCTTTAAGGTGCTTGTGTAGTGTTTCACCAACGGCGGAAAATGAAAGCGTTTCGTCATTGAAATAGGCCTTGGCTTTCTCAAGAAATGTTATCTTGGCTTGATCAACGAATTCTCTATTTTCGATTTCGTCAGGAAAGCTATGTTGCGGCATGCCTGCGAACAAATACTTACCGTCTGAGTTGCGTTTCCGGGCTCCTTGGGATGCAAAATAAAGACCCAAAGATGATGCTTCGGGTATCCATCGATCAGATATCAAGTCGTTTTCTGTCGGTTTGGCTGCTACAGTCAAGCTATCAACAAGGTTTGTTACTGCTTGGTTGTTTGTTGAACAGGCGAGCATTGTGAAAGGTTTATCCCCTTCAAGTGCTGCTTGAACGACACATGATGCAAGGATGCTCTGAACAAGCGTTGTTTTCCCTGTTCCTGGAGGTCCGTTTACAGCAACGATGTCGCCAACTCGGCTCTCCAGGACTGAAGCAAGAGCTTGACGTTGACTGCTAGCAAGGGTGTGTTCACCGATGTGGCCAACATGCTGCTTAATATGTCCTTTAGATAAGCTTTCTGGAGCAATGCTCGGCTCTGAACCCGGCGCAGTTAGCAACGTATGTAGTGTTGTATTTTCGGCTGTATTTGCCTCAAGTTCATAATCGCGAAGCTTGTCGCACAATTCGATCAGATTGGCGCCTGCGGCCTTTTGTTCCGAGAAAAGGGCAATGCGACCTTTGCCAAGTGGATGGTTTTCAAATTCAGGTTTCAGAAGGTCTTTTTCTGTTACCTGATTCCAGAAGTTCTCGGTGTAGGAATATATGTCTTTCCAGGTGGGCGCTTCGGGAAGCTTGTTGGTTTCCAAGAAAGCATCAACATTTTCCACTGTTCCGACAACGAATGATCGTGTACCCACGGGCTCAAGGCTAGCTCGATCTATCCAAGGGGCGAAGTCTGGGTTTGGCGAAAGCTGACCTGTTTCATTTACCGAGCAAGCGATCCAGACTGCAGCAGCCTCACTTTTCTGCCCCAGTTTGCGGGCTTGCGTGTGCTCCAGCTTTTCAAGCAAAACGAACGGCGTTACCGCAACCGGCGCGGCCTTGATTTTGTCCACATCAAATTCGTTGTTCTTTCGGCGAATTTCTTGACGATGAGCTGCGACAAGTTGTTCGGCGATCTCAGAGGGGATAAAGCCGTCCTTTATACAAATTGCTTCAATTTCATGGACATTCGCGCCGCTGATCGGTGGTGACAATCGTTGCGTATCAGCGATAGATTGACGCCAGTAATCAAGCAATAATGTATTCATTGTATCCGTCTTTGTATAAGCCTTTGGTACTTGAGGTTTATCTAGGCGGATATAATGTTAGCAAGTTAAAATTGAACAGATTTTTATTTATTCGTCAATCGGGCGAGTTTGACAAAAAGAAGCGAGCCTTCTTCGCTCGCTTCTAATGAGTACAAGAGGTCCTACCTCAATCTTCGCTGGCAGCAGTAAAGGCCATGTAAAGGTCTTGTGCGCGCCGCGTGATCGGGCCGGGCTGCAGGTTACGGTCGTCAAGTTTGACGCAGGGGGCGACCTTGTAATAGTTGCCGGTGCCAAAGATTTCGTCGGCGGCTTCAAGCTCTTCGTATTTGCAGGTTTTCTCAACCACCTCGACACCGTTTTCACGCAGCAAGGTAATCACGCGCTGACGGGTCAGGCCATTGAGGAATGTGCCATTGATCGCCGGGGTATAGACCGTACCATCCTTGGCAAAGAACAGGTTGGCATAGGAAAACTCGGCCACATTGCCAATCGGATCAAGCATCACGCCGGTGTCATAGCCTGAACCGGTTGCCTCGGTCACCGCACGGCCGACATTGGGATACAGGCAGGCTGCCTTGGCCTCGGTCGGGGCACTTTCCGGCGACGGGCGGCGGAAGCTTGATTTACGTGCGCTAAAGCCTGTTTCAACGGCGGCCGGCATTTCCGTGATCGAGATGCACAGAACGAACTGAGCGCTTTCGGGGGTCGGTGCGATGAAGCCTTCGCCACCATAGACAATCGGCTTGATATAAAGGGCCAGTTCCGGATCGAACTTCTGAACGCCTTCTTTGACGAGTGTGACGATTTCCTCGGTTGTGATGGCCGGTTTCAGGCCCATCAATTCGGCCGAACGCAGCACACGCGCGCAATGCGGATAAAGGTCGGGCATCTTGCCATTCATGCGGCGCGCACCGTCAAACACGGTCGAGGCCATCCAGACGCCATGGGTTTGCGGACCCATGATGTTGGGGTTACCTTCGTGCCATTCGCCTTTGTACCAAGTCCAGTTGGTGACGGTGTCAGAAGAAGTATCGGTGGCGGCGTGACCCATTATTATGCTCCTGATTGTCTTTTGGGGTTGCCAGCAAAGCTGTGCCTGTGGGGCGGTCTTTGTGTGTCGGCACAGAATAGGATTTTTGCCCAAGTCGGGTCAAAGAAAACATCACCCCGATACGCGTCGTAAAAATGTCATGAAAAGTTTCAACCATGCCGGGCATGTGATTTTGTATAGCTGTCTGATTCTGATCTGGTTTTGCTACCAACAATCAGCCTACCAACCGATCCAAAAGGGGATGCTCCATGGCCAATGACGTTAAACTTAATATCGACGCGCGGTTTGACCATGCCCGCGAAGTCATCAAGGCCGCAGGCAAACGCGCCATGGAATATTATGACGGGATTGCCGGTGATCTTCAGATCGAAGCCAAGGCCAATGCGCTTGATATGGTCTCCATCGCCGATAAAAACGTCGAAGCCATCATCCGCGATCGCATTGCCGATGCCTTCCCCGAAGACGGATTTCTCGGCGAGGAAATGGGGATTGAGAAGGGCGATAATGACTGTCTTTGGGTGATTGACCCGATTGATGGCACGGCCTGCTTTGTTAATCAGATTCCGACTTGGTGCATTTCGGTTGCCCTGATGGTGGGCAACGAAGTCGTCATTGGCATGATCTATCACCCGTGCGGTGATGAATTCTTCAGTGCCAAGAAGGGCGAAGGGGCGTTTGTAAATGGTGAGCCGTTCAAGGCCCATGAGGGCAAAACGGTTGGTGATGGTCTGATGGGATTTGGGGCGTCTCATCGCACGACAAGTGCCGAGGTCGCAGGCTTTGTTACCGATCTGATCGACCGTAAGGGCATGTTTGTCCGCAATGGATCAGGTGCGCTTTCGATGGCCTATGCGGCTGCCGGGCGGTTGATCGGCTATTACGAGCCGCATATCAATCCGTGGGATTGTATGGCCGCCATCCTTTTGATGCGCGAAGCAGGCGGCTGGACCAATGATTATCTTGGGGCGCCGGATGTATTGGAAAAAGGTGCGCCGATCCTTTTGGCCGGGCCGAATGTGGCTGATGAGCTGTGCGCCATGACCGGGATTGCACGGGCATAAATATCGATTGGATCAGGGCGTAGCCCCGATCCATATCCATTATTCGCCGGCTTCTTCGAGCTGTTTGCGGCGTTCACTTAACATGCGGCCTTCAAGACGGGTCAGTTCCCGGTTGATCGCATTGATATCAAGCGGTTTGGTGCAAAAGGCATCAAACCCTGCTTCGCGGAAGGTCGACAGGTTGTCGTTTGAGATATCTGCCGTCAGGGCCAAGACCGGTGTTGTCGATTTAAGCGGGTTATCAAACTGACGGATTTGACGGGTGGCTTCGAGCCCGTCAAGGACGGGCATATGCACATCCATCAAGACGGCATCGAAATCCTGTTCTGCGAGGATATCCAGGGCAACCTGACCATTGGCAGCCGGGGTGATGTTATGGCCTTCCTGCTCCAGCAGTTTCTGCGCGAGAATGCGGTTGATTTCGATGTCTTCCACCAGCAACAGGTTCCAGCTGGCAACCGCCGCCTTTTCGTCTGCATCACTGCCATCTTTTGACTTTTGGTCGGCGTCAAATGTGTTGGCATCTTCTTCGGAGCTGCGCGGCAGGGTCAGGTCAAACCAGAATTGGCTGCCTTTGCCCTCGGTGCTTTCGACTTTGATCAGGCCGCCCATGGCTTGAATCATGCGCTGGCAGATGGCAAGGCCAAGGCCGGTGCCACCATAACGGCGCGTGGTGGATGTATCGACCTGGGCAAAGGCCTCGAAGATCGAGTCAAGTTTATGCTGGGGGATGCCAATACCTTCGTCACGCACAGAAATGCGGAAGGTCAGTTGCGTGTCACTGACTTCCAGCGGCATGGCAGCGATATGGACATTGCCATATTTGGTGAATTTGATGGCGTTCGAGACAAGGTTGGTAATCACCTGTTTCAGGCGCACCGGGTCACCTACCACCCAGCGGGGCATGTTCGGATCAATATCGAGTTGCAGCTTGTTTTCTTGCGCGCGCGCTGGAACCAGCATCATCGAGGTGACTTCTTCACATAAGCGGTGCACGTTAAGCGGCACTTCTTCAAGCACCAGTTTGCCAGCTTCGATCTTGGATATATCAAGAATATCACCAATCAAGGACAGGACATGTTTGCCTGCACTGCGGATGGTTGACAGGTAACTGCGCAGGGTGTCGACCGCCAGTTCCTTTTCAAGCGAGTCTGCGGCCAATTGCGAATATCCAAGGATGGATGTCATTGGCGATCGGAATTCGTGGCTCATATGGGCGATGAATTCCGACTTGGCGCGATCGGCTTGCTGAGCCTGGTTCATTGCTGTTTCAGCAGATTCACGCGCGACTTCAAGCTCGCGGGTACGCTTATAGACCAGATCGACAATGTGTTTTTCTGTCCGATTGAGCGAGCGCAGATACACCAGCAACAGCACACTGACCGTACTGCCAAAGACGAAAATCGCCCAAGGCTGCCAATAAAGCAGACCTGCGGTATTGTTTACCGTCTGATGCAGCACGATGGTCCAGTCGCGGTAACCAAACGTGAAGTTTGACACATTCGGATTGAACGGCTTTTCAAGTTCTTCTTCGATATGTGGAAGGGCGTAGCTGGCCTGACGGTTGGTGTAGATCAGCTTCTGGTCCCCTTCAGATCGCAGATCAGCCAGATGAATTTCAAAATCCGATGGAATGCGGGCAACACGGGCCGCCCGGCTGATCATATCTGTCAGACGCAAGACCCCAACCGCCACACCAAGTGGCGGGCCGGTACGATCACGGCGGTTCTCGACGGCCAAAAATGCCAAAGAGGTCACAACCGCAGAACTTGACTGAACCAGTTGGATGGGCTCGGTCAGGGTGATGTTACCGGTCTGAAGAGACGTTTCGACAGCACGACGGCGCGAGTTTTCACTCAGCAGGTCAAAACCGATGATCTTCTCGTTGCCAGATCGCGGGAAGACGTAAAAAATCGGGTAATAGGTGTCGCGCTCTTGGGCGACTTTAAGTTTGCCGTCAACAACCTCGCGAATGGCAAAGTCTCGCACACCGCGCAGTTCGGCATTTTCTTCGATCAAGGCGCGTGCGCGCCGCTCAACATGTGGTGCCCATTCAAGGGCAGCGACACCTGGCCGTCTGCTGACCCAGGGTGCAATCATGGCATCAAATGTGTTGGCAGACACATCCCCATGCACGTCAAACAATGTGCGCACAGCAATCAAGGAGTCTGTTGCAATGCCCAGTTCTTCACGCAACGATGCTTCAAAGGCCAATCGATATTGTTCGGTCGTTGCGCGGTCTGACGCAACCAGTTGGTTATAGGTGTAAAGTGCTGAAATTGTTGAAATACCAAAGCCAACCACGGTGACAATCGCGGCAAGGGTCAGTCTGACCCGTTGTGTGTTTTGCGAAATGCGGCCGTCTTCGGCATGTTTGGCAATACGGCCAAACTTTTCTGACCCGAACCCCAACAGGATCGTGACCAAAGAGACAAACAGCACATAGCTGTGAATGTCGCGGATACCATCATTTGAGTTGATCTGAATAAAGCTGCCGGTACCCATTGCCGAAAAGACGACTATGGTGATGGTGATCAGCATATTGACCAAAGCCGCACCCAGCAGGCCAAAGCGAACGGCAGACCAGATCAGAAATGGTAAAGAGGCAAAGATAAAAAGATATTCAGGGCGTGATGTGATGGCTGACAGGTTGATGGTCGCACTGACCACTGTGGCTGCAGCAACGATAAAGGCCAGTTCAAGGTAGTGTCCGAACCGTTTTGCTTTCCAAGGATACTCACGTATGCGCCAAATGAGTGGCGCCGTAATCAGCACGCCGACCATGCCAGATAGTGCCCAACTGAGCCACAACTGCAAGAAGTCGGTGGCTTCGGGTAAACCATTCACATAAGCCATGCCGGTGCCAAGCAGGGCGGAGAAGATCGGCATGGCTGTAACGCCGATCAACAGGAATGCAATAAGCCCCTTAAAGCCTGATAGCAAATCGGCGCGGAAATACCGGCTGAGTATGATGGCAGGGATGACAATCGAAATGGTCGAGGTCACACCAATCGGAACTGCCGCCATGGCCGGAATGCCAGCGGGTATGGTGGTTAGGACTGATCCCAGAAAAACTGCTGGAAAGTAACGCCATCCCCAAAGGGTCAGGAAAGCCAGACCGATGCCAGGAGGCAACCAAACCATAGATTGGTTGGTGCCATGGTATTGAAGCTGAAGACCCACAAAACCGGTGATGAAATAAGCAACCAAAATCACCAAAAAACGGCGTATGTGATAACGTTCTAGCTGCAAGCAGGTCTCCCGCACCTTGTTCGCGCTTGAGTATAATTGGCTTACGCCCGAATTTCCATTTTCATATAGGAATATTGAAACAAGGTTTCGACAAGTTTTTATTAGCGGCCCTTTTTATAACGTGTCTATTGGCTGCACCATAAAACGCGTGCGACCCAATCGATCTGATCAGCGGGGATAAAACGGTCTTCGAATTCCGGGTTGAATGACTTCAATTCGACACCCAAAGCCCCGCGACGCACCAGCTCCTTGGCCAGAACTTCGCCTTCGATGGTTTTGACAACCACGCGGTCCTGTGGGCGGATGTTGGATGCCGGACTGACAATGATCAGATCGCCATTGCGAAATACCGGCGCCATGGAATCGCCTGATATCCGTAATCCATAGGCGGTCGGATCGTGCAAGGCCGGAAAGGTGATGTCTTCCCATGATCCGCCGACCGGATAGCCGGCATCATCAAAGAACCCCTGATTGCCAGCCTGGGCAAAGCCGATGACCGGAATGCGACCAGCACCATTGCCATCAACCAGTTCGGAAAACTCGCGAAAACTGACATCCGTGACCGAAAGAACCTTTGAGATGCTTTCAGTCGATGGCCAGCGCGCCTTGCCTTGATTGGTGGTGCGTTTGGACCGGTTGAATGTTGTCGGGTCCAATTGCGCCAATCGTGCCAGACCAGACGGCGTTAATCCGTGGTCCTTGGCGATTTGGTCAAGGGCTGCCCAAATTTGCTGATGTCTGATCATGCCCCATCCTAGCAGGGCGTCGATCCACTGGGAAAGGAATTCATTCCTTTCGCGCAAAGACGATAGAGAAATCCCGCATGGTGGTTATTGAACCGTCAGGCGGCACAGGATGGTGTTGCTTTGTTCAAGATCCGGTCCCCAGATCAGGCGTGCATCGCGATCCCAGCGTATCCGATCATAGCCATCCTTGGGCCGAACGGCGCGTTCGGAATATTCAACCGCCTTGGGCCAGCTTGACGCGTCAAAGCCTGCCTGATCCCATCCGGCGGGTTCGGGTTTGGCGTCAAACGTGCAGGGGGGCCCTTGCCCGGAACCGGATTGCGTTCACGCGCGCAGGATTTATCAAGCGGGGCGGTATGAATGACCATGCAGGACCAGTTGGAATTGCTGACAGCAATGCTGTTTCCCGCAGAATCCCTGACTTGTACGATCACACCGCCATCGCCCATTTGCTGACGGCGGGTGCCGATATATTCAAGGCCGGTGCCGTCCTGTTTGAAGTCCTTGACGACCAGACCGATGGTAAAGGGGCGGTCTGCATCGAAGCTGAAGCTTTCGGCGTTAAAGGATCGCTCGGTCGTGATGGGAACGCTGTCTTCGGCAACTTTGGTGCCGTTAATGCGCATCTCAAACCAGTTATCGGCCCAGACATCGGTGCGGAATGTTTCCGCCATCAATGGACTCGTCGCAAGGCAAAGACATGCGGTCGTTGCGAGAAGGCGTTTCATCACTTGGTCCCCGGATTTCAGCATCACTTTGGCCATCCTAACATGGAAAGTGCGTGCGATAGAACGCTGTGATTGGCAAAACCGGGTATTGCGGAAGGTGCGCAATGTGATATGCGCGCTGACTGGGTTGGGTGATTTATCGATTGATTCCAATGGCTTGGCGGTTGTTGGCGTGACCGGTCCGTCAAATCGCTAGCTTTGATACTCCCTTTGAATAGGAAATTAATCCTTTACAATGAGAACAAAAGTGGATTATAGCTTGCATATCAACACCGGAACTGCATCCAGAAGTAAGTCCTGACGCGCAAGTCGGGCAGGACGTGGCAGCGGGCGTGACATCGTTGCCGGAGTTGGGCGGTACTGCCGCCTTTGGGGAAATCATTCAAGACCAGTCTGTCAAACATCCGCGATCCTTGCGGGTGAGCGAACAGCTTTGCCGCCCTCCATGAAATGACATGGTGGCGATCGGTCTTTGGCGGCTTTTTCCCGGATTGCATGGTCGGCGTTGGGACGTGAATTGAACCAGCAGGAGGGCGACGTGACCGAACAACGACTTTTTCCAAAACCCCTGTCCGAACGCGAAATTACACCGTTTGCCAGTGCCCGTCAGGCGTGGTTCTGGTTTGTGCGCTGTCAAACCGCACGCTTTGAAGGCGCGCGTGTTGTCGCCGATGCCGGGGAGGTGGTGCGACCGTGCGATCCCGATGATGTCTATAACGCGGTGATGCGGCTTAAAAAGGCCGGAACGCTGCAGGATCGGCATTTGCAGGTGATCGAATATTTCGGCCTTGTTGAACGCGAACCCGATCCGCGTGACCCGCGTGAAAAGGGCAAGGATACCCTGTGGCAACAGGCAATGACGGCCCTTGAAAACGTTCTGATCACGCGCGGGATCGTCAAACGCGGGCGTGAAGACAGCTTTCACGATGATGAGGTGATGGTGCAACTTTCCGGGGATTTGTCGCCATGCGGGATATGATCTCAGAACCGCAAACCGATATTGACGCGCTTGCGGATCAATGGGGTGCGCAATCCTCATCAGGTCGTGAAATCTCGGTCCTGGTGGTGTTTGCCGATGCGCCGGATAAGCCGATGTTGCGTTTGCTGAAACCGGGCTTTCGCCATTGCTTTGTGCTGGTATCGGGTGTGCGGGCAGGGGAATGGATTTGCCTTGATCCGCAAAGCCATCGGCTGCGTCTTGAAAGCTGGTGTTATTCGCCGATCTTTGACCCGGAAGCCTATTACCGCGCCCTTGGTCATCATTGTGTTTGGGTGTCCTATCCACGCGACGTCACCCGGCAGGTGCGGTTTGGCCCGATGAGCTGTGTGGAAATCATCAAGCGATTACTGGGCATTTCGGCATTTTCGGTCATCACCCCCTGGCAGCTTTATCGTCATTTGACTGCGGCTGAGCATGCCATTGAAATCGGCGATGTTTATTTTTCTGAAAAATGTTCTTGATTTGTTCTTTTTAATGTGACATAAGAGACAAATCAACGCCACAGCTGCGCCCGCAGGGTTCTTACCCTTGCGGGCTTTTTTTGTTTGGGGTGGAGCGCGCTGATCTGGGTCCCCGCCTGCGCGGGGATGACGGTGTTCAATTCCTTGCATGGAACGAATGTCATTCCCGCGCAGGCGGGAACCTCGAACCACAAGCTCAAGCCGCCATATTGATCTTCACACTCCGGAGGCCCCAATGGGAAGTTTGTTTTCCACACCAAAGCCGGTCGTGCCAGCAACCCCGGCGGTGGTCAGCAATGCGACCAGTGATAGTAACGACACCAGTGCCGAGGACGCTGCAAGCAAGGCGCGCAAAGAAGCGCTTGAGCGTCGCCGCTATGGCCGGTCCAGCCTGATCACGACCAGCTATCGCGGGCTTTTGTCAGATCGGATCAATCAGGCCGCGGGCGGCAAGAACCTGTTGGGGGATTAGGGATGAAAAAGGACGTTTCGAAATCAGCATCACCTGCCGATGACGCGCAGGGTTTTGCCGTAGATCACTTGCGCCAGCGCTATCAAAAGGCGCTTGGCAATCGCCGCAACTGGTTGGCCCATTGGCAGGAATGTTACGAATTTGCTCTGCCACAACGCAATGGCGCGGCAACCCAATCAAACGGTGGCAAGCGCCTTGACCGGGTATTTGATGCAACCGCACCTGATGCGGTCGAACAGCTTGCCGCAAGCCTGATGGCCGAAATCACTCCGCCTTCTGGTGGCTGGTTTGATCTTGAAGCCGGGGGCAATGTGGCGGGTGCCGACCGCCAGGTTTTGACCGAGCAGCTTGGTCGGGCCGTGCGTATCCTGCAGGGGCATTTTGACCGATCGAACTTTGCCGTTGAAATGCATCAGGCGTTTCTGGATTTGGTGACGGCGGGAACGGCGTGTTTGCGGCTGGAAAAGGCTGGTTTGCAAAGCCCGTCGGCCTTTCGTTTTAGCGCGGTGCCACTGCGTGAATTGGCATTCGAAGAGCGATCTGATGGCAAGATGGACGGGGTGTTTCGCAAGCTGTCCCTGACCCGGTCCGAGATCGAACGCACTTGGCCCGATGCCAAGAACCTGCCGGGTAAAGCCGATGATGAAGACGGGCAAAAACGCTTTGCCGTGATCGAGGCGGTCGTACCGGCCCCGAACGGCAAGTCGGGCTATGACATCTGTGTCTTTTTCGAAGAGGGCAGTACCAGTGATCAAGGCACGCTGATCTATCGCGACCGGTTTGATGTCTCGCCATATATCGCCTTTCGCTGGATGAAGGCTCCGGGCGAGGTCTATGGCAGGTCGCCTGTGATGAAGGCGCTGCCTGATATCAAAACCGCCAACAAGGTGGTTGAGCTGGTGCTTAAAAATGCTTCCATCGCGGTAACAGGCATTTGGCAGGCCGATGATGACGGGGTGCTAAACCCGGCCACCATTCGTCTGGTGCCGGGCAGCATCATCCCCAAGGCGGTGGGGTCGGCGGGGTTAAAGCCACTTGATGCGCCAGGCCGGTTTGATGTGTCTGATCTGGTTCTTTCAGATTTGCGCGATCGTATTCGCCGGTGCTTGCTGGCTGATCGATTGGGGCAGGTCGATCAGCCGGGCATGACCGCGACCGAAGTGCTTGAACGTGCTTCGGAAAATGCGCGTCTTTTGGGCGCGACCTATGGCCGGTTGCAGGCCGAATTGCTCTATCCGTTAATGCGCCGTGCCCTTCATATCCTGGCGCAAACTGGCGAGCTTCCCGACATTCCGATTGATGGGGATGTTGTGGTGCTGCGCCATTCCGCACCACTCGCCCAATTGCCAAAACGCGTGCAGGCGGGCCAAGCCTTTGATTGGCTCTCAAAGATCGCCGGTCTTGGCCCCGAAGCCCTGGCCGAGGTTGATTTGCCGGTCATGGTGCGATGGCTTGCCGATCAGTTTGGCGTGCCAGATCATTTGCTCCGCCCCGCTTTACCCACCAGTGTTTTGGAGGCTTCGTCATGACTGAGTGTGGTTGGGACTGGTTTGAACCAGCTGATGAATTGCCATCACGTGACGGGATCGATCATTGGCAGGCCTGCTTTGCTACTGCGGCGGGAGAAAGCGTGATGGCGGAGCTTAAGGCGCAGATCGTAAATTCCGCCCTTGGGCCGGAGGCATCCAATGCCGCGATCTGGATGCGCGAAGGGCAGCGTGCCTTGGTCCTGCATATGATCCGACTGGCAAACCCGCGTGATGAGAATAAGGAGGTTGGCGATGACTGAAGACATGCTTGAATGCGAAAACCTTCTAACGCCCGATGCCGCGCCGGTGGAGGATACCTTGGATGGGGCGGAGGCAGAATTACTGTCACCCGCGTCTGATGAGCCCGCATTTGATCCGCTGATCGTTCCAGAACATGCAAAGGACTATGTGCTTCAGATTGACGAAGCACTGGGCGAGATTGATCCGGGCCTCAATGAACGGCTGCATGAAGCGGGATTTAACAATGCGCAGGCCCAGCTTGTTTATGATCTGGCGGCCGAAATCATCCCGTCCATGGTCGATCAGGTCAGTCAGGCGGGCCAACGTGCCGCAGATCGCGCGACCCTGACGGCTGAATTCGGCGGGGCAGATCAATGGCAGAAGCTAGCCACCAAGCTTGAAAATTGGGGGCAGGCCAATCTGCCCAAGGACGCGTTTGACGCCATGTGTCAGACGGCTGATGGGGTCCGATCCCTGCATCGGTTGATGACAGGCGGGCAGGAAGCGAAGCTTGCCGGGGGTGGGGCAAATGATGCGACGGGTGATATTCGTGCAGGCATTCGGCGCAAGATGAATGATCCGCGTTATTGGCGTGATCGCAACCCGGATATTATTGCCGAAGTACAGGCAGATTTTGCCCGATTATCAAACTCGTAACGGCATTTTGCGCGTCACATTTTTTACGTGTATAGCGCAAGCCCGCGTCAATCAATGGCTGGTATAAAGATTGCATTGGTTTTGGCAATGACCAAAACCAGGAGGACACGATGATCGGCGCTACCAACTCCGATGCGATCAGTATCTTTTCAGCTGGCCGCAACCAATCGACCACGACCGGTGGGACAGCTCAGGCTTTCGCCCAACAACTGACATCTTCCATCGAAAAATCAGCCCTGCAAGGCAATCACACCACATCGGGTGCACCGACAGGTGGTACTGCAGCCTTTCAGGCGGCTTTGCTTCAAGGCAAGGATAACTTGGGGGATGACGTGGTTGGCGCAGATGCCAATGACGGTGTGAATGGCCGACCGGGCATTCCTTTTGCCAATGCACCAAGCATGGAAGAATATTATTCCAACGATTATACCATGCCCGCCAATGGCAATCTGATCGATATGGCCCCGCTTCGCATGCCAAATGCCGAGGATATCTCGGCACTCAGCAGCTTTGTCTCCAACAAGTTCAATCAGTTCTTGTCTGAAAACGGCATCCCCGAAGCCCCGGAAACCATTCGCTTTGACGATCACGGGCAGATGATTTTGCCAGATGATTACCCCTATGGGGAGGAGCTTAAAACCGCACTTGCCAATAATTCCGGGATGGAGCGCGCATTGCGTGATCTTAATGGCCTATCAAGCCAGTTTGCCGAAATTCAGAAACTGAAACCCTATCTTGATGAAGTTGCTGGCGCGTCAACACAGGCAGAGGCCGACGCGATTGTCGCGAAATACATGCATCTGTTTGATCAGAACCGGCCAGCATCACAGATCGCCCTACGGTTTTCCGATAACGGCGAACTTGCCGTAACCGCCGATGGCACGCCGTTGGACCTTGGTGCTGAAAGTGTTGTGGCCTAAGCTTTTAGCGACCTGACACAAAAGAAAAAACGCGATCGGCACGCATTGGTGTCGGTCGCGTTTTTGTTTCTGTGCCGCGCGTTTACAAGCCGATCAGCCTTCACTCTCGCTGCCAAATAGCAGTGACGCGCGGTTCAAGACCGCATCAATGTAGTCCGGGACCGGTGTCAGCGGCAGGACGAAATAGGCGGCAACGCCAAGTCCGACGAGGGTGAAGAATAACAAAACCGACTTTCGCACAACGACACTCTTAACTTCGATTTTTGCGCGCAGGATTGACCGTTCGGTGCAACAGGTCGGGACAAATCCTGCACGTGTCCCGGATCGGGACCGCACTCTTTAATCACGAAACCATGACCGGAAAATGACCAGTTTGCGGGCAATTGTGGCACCAGCTGCAATTGGGGAATGGCTGTGCGCGCGATCTGGTTTGAACGCCATTTGTAACAAGGGGATCAAGACCGATGACAACCACGATTGATCAAAGCTTTGTCGATCATTTTCAGGCCGATGTGCATCAGGCCTATCAACGCATGGGATCAAAACTTCGCAATACGGTGCGGGTGAAAAACGCGATCAAGGGGGCCTCCACCGTTTTCCAGAAGGTGGGCAAGGGTACCGCCACCACCAAGGCCCGCCATGGCAAGGTGCCGGTGATGAATGTCGATCATGAAGCGGTGCGGTGCGATCTGCGCGATTACTATGCCGGGGATTGGGTCGATGCGCTTGATGAGCTTAAAATCAACCATGATGAAAAGATGGTTTTGGCCAATGCCGGGGCCTATGCGCTGGGGCGTAAAACCGACGAGCTGATCATTAATGCGCTGGTCGGAACCGATGACATCATCCCCGATGATACCGAGGGCATGACACTTGAAAAGGTAATGATGGCGTTTGAAGGCATGGGCGAACGCGATGTGCCCGATGATGGTCAACGCTATGCAATTGTCGGCTGGAAACAATGGTCGGAACTGCTTCAGATCGAAGAGTTCGCCCGGTCGGACTATATCGGTGATGACGATCTGCCCTGGAAGGGCACCCAGGCGAAACGCTGGCTCGGCACCCTTTGGATGCCCCATTCGGGCCTTCCGGTCGCAAGCGGTATTCGATCCTGCTTCTGGTATCACCGCACCGCCATCGGTCATGCGATTGGCTCGGACGTTCAGTCCGACATCACCTGGCATGGCGATCACGCGGCGCATTTTGTCAATAACTCCATGAGCCAGGGCGCGGCGCTGATTGATGGCGATGGGGTGGTGTGTCTGAAGGCGCAGGAGTAATTCCGAACCCTTGTGGAACCTGCTGCTCTGGATCCCCGTACCCGTCTTCACGGGCACAAGCTCTTCGCGGGGATGACGGAGCCTAGAAAATCGCATGGAACAAACGTCATCTCCGCACAGGCGGGGACCTCGAACCAAGAGTTCAGTCTTACATTTCCCAACATCAGGAGCCCAAAATGGCAGAAGGTTTCAAAGCCAGAAACCTTAGTGTTCTGGCCTATGCCAACGGCTTTACGCTTTGGCATTACATCACGCCTGACGTCGCAGCCGACGTCGATACCAGCGACTATTTCCTTGAAGCCCGCGACATGCTGCGGGTGGGTGATTTCATCATCGCCAACACCAATCGCGATGCCACCATGTCCGGTGGCCTGTTCGTTGTCGCCAGTGCCGGATCAGGCGGCGTTGACGTGCGCGACATGACGGCAATCGGTACGAGCAACACCGACTGATCGACGTTTTTAATTTTCCTCATCCTCCCTCGACCTCGACCCCGGCAGGAAACTGTCGGGGTTTTCTTTTCCAACCAAACAAGGAGACTGCCCATGCAGGGTAATAACGCTGTCGAATGCGAAATCCTCAATGTCATTCAGGGGGCTGGCATCTGGCCGGACTGTGATGACAAAACCCAGCTTCTTCAGGCCATCGAAACCCTGATCGCAGGTGGCGGTTCGGGCGGTGGTGTCGCCACCGGCAGCGAAATTGGCGCGGTATCGGCATTCGCCATGCCAACCCCGCCGGAAGGCTGGCTGGTCTGTGATGGTGCCGCCATCTCACGCACCGATTATGCAGATTTGTTCGCCGCCATCGGTACGCTCTGGGGCCACGGCGATCAGGTTTCTACTTTCAACCTGCCTGATCTGCGTGGCGAGTTCGTTCGTGGCTACGACGATGGTCGCGGCATTGACGACGGACGTATATTTGGTTCTTCGCAGGACGATGAGTTCAAAAGCCATGAACACTCAATTGTTGATCCTATCGTCTGGATCAATGTCGGCGGTGGTTCCGACCCGTCGGTGTGGAATATTGATGTTCCAAACACAACTAAGACTCGCGAAACAGAGATGACAGGGGGAATTGAAACCCGCCCCCGCAACATCGCAATGACTTACGCGATCAAGGCGTTCTATCCGACGGTCAACGTCGGTCAGTAAGGTCTTCTTGAATTGATTTCCACCCCGGCAGGTTTGACTTGCCGGGGTTCTTTTTGCCCTACAATTGGAGAGTTTATATGCAGTGTCATAACCCGGTGGAAAGCGAAGTTCTCAACGTTGTGCTTGCCGCTGACATCGTCCCGGATCGCATGGACGATACGCAGTTGCTTCAGGCGCTTGAAGCGCTGTTTGGTGGCGGTGGGGCTTCGGGCGCCACGGTGCCGGTCGCGACCATCTTGCCGTTCGCTGGTTCTGTCGCGCCGGAAGGTTTCATGCTGTGTGACGGTGCGGAACTTCTCGCCAGTGAATATGCCGATCTGTTCTCGGCAATCGGTTCGACCTATGGCGTTGGTCAGGCTGCTGGCAGCTTCAAACTTCCTGATTTACGCGGTCGCAGCCCAATAGGTGTTGGTCAGGGGGAAGGTTTGACCGAACGGGTCGTTGGTGCATCTGGTGGTGCTGAGCAGCATCAGCTGACTGTGGCAGAAATGCCTGCGCATACTCATGAGGCAGATTTTCCTGTAGATGCTCAGATCTATCAAACTGGAGTTGCTACAGGAAAAACCAACAGTACTCCTACAACGCGACCAACTCAAATGACCGGCGGCGACCAGCCGCATAACAACATGCAGCCGTTCCTGGTGGTGAATTACATCATCAAGGTTTGATTTACTTTGCGGGGGCCGGGTGACTGGCCCCCGTTTTTGCACTTTTTAATTACCGTTCCGCGTGCGGTAGCGTTCGAATTCGGCGGTGGCACGCGTGCGTTGATCAGTGGTGACATAGGGTTCGATGGTGTCGCGCCAGATATGGGCGTCCGGGTGGTCGCCATCTTCGGCGATCAGAAGGTAAAGCCAGGCGCGTTCCATGTCCTCTGTGACATACTCGCCGTAGGAATACATCCGCGCCATGGCGGCATAGCCATTGGCATCGCCAAGTTCGACGGCCTTTTGATACCAGTTGATCGCTTCAATCGGCTCCTTGGCGCCTCCGATGCCGTATTCAAGGAAATAGCCGTAATAATAGGGCGCATCGGGATCACCGTTTTCGGCTGCCTTGCCCATCCAATGGCGGGCAAGGGCCAGGTCAGTCGGGATGTCTGGCTGGTCTTCGGCCTGATAGATCCATGACAGATTGAACTGGGCAGTGGTGTTGCCAAGCTCGGACGCCTTGGTCAGCCATTCAAGCGCGCGCGCACCATTTGCCTCGACCCCGGTGCCATTAAGATAACAATCGGCCAGACTTGCCATGGCATAGCTGTCGCCAAGTTCAGCGGCACGGCGGAAATGATAGGCGCCCTCGGACGCATCAGCCGTAACGCCAAGCCCGTCGCGATAGATGATACCGATCAGATGAATGGCGCCCGCATGATCAAATGCCGCGGCTTCTTTGGCGAGGTTCAGCGCATCGGCGTAGTTTTCTGCCTCAAACGCGTCAAAGGCAGCCCCGTAGATTTTCTCGGCAAGTTCGGGGATGACGGAGCTTGTGGTGTCTGACGCGGCCGTATCAGTTGGCTCGGTGGTGAGTGCTGGGGCGTCATTTTTCCGATCAAGCTCAATAATATCGGCCTTGTAACCGGCCCCGGTATAATGGCATTCGCCTGTTTCGCTGATATCGAAATTGACAGGGATGTCTTGCAGATCATCGATTGCCGGCGCGTACCCTTGAAGGGCAGCACATTCGAGCCAGCGAACGACTTCAAACATCTCGTCCTCGGTGACCTCGCCGTCCTTAGCATAGTCATGCGAAAGCTTGATCGCGTAGGTGCGTTGATAGAACGCATCGCCCTTGAGCGCCTCTTCGCGGAGCCAGTCATTTGTTTCATCGGCCAAACTGGGTTTGCCGGGCACAGCGGTGCCAAGCAAGGTGGCGCAAAGCAGGGCCGATAGCAGGGATCGGGACATTGGGGCTCCGGGTGAAGATCGCCTTGGGCGGGCTTTGGGTTGGGTGGCGTCTGCGACGCGTGGCCGGATTTTGACAATATTTTTGTCCTGACAGCAACAGCAAACCGCGAGCCTTAATCAGGGAGAAGGAGAAACGACATGGCGCTTAGTGATGTGGCCCTTTGCGCGCGTGCTTTGATCATGATCGGGGCAGCACCGATTTCATCCTTTGAGGAGGACAGCAGCGAGGCGGAGATCGCCCGAATGCTGTATCCGACGCTGCGTGATGGCATGTTGGCAAGCTATCCATGGCGCTTTGCCGCAAAGGGGATGTGGCTGTCAAAACTTGCCAATGAGTGTGCCGATCGGGCATCTGACGGCATGGCGCCTTTTGCCTTGCCGCGCGATTTTGTCCGATTGCTGAGCCTTGAGGCAGACGGCGGGAAAATCACCCGGTTCGAGTTGCGCGGTCGGGTGGTTTTGTGTGCGGCTGATAGCGCGTATTTGGGCTATGTCGCGCGGTCGGAAGAGGGCAGTTTTCCGCCTTGGTTTGATCTGGCCCTGATCACGCGATTGGCGGCCGAGTTTTGCCTGCCACTGACTGAAAGCAGCACGCGGGCTGAATATCTGTTCAAGCGGTCCGAAGATCAGTTCAAACAAGCCCGCCTTGCCGATGCGCAGCAATCAACCCCGCAAGCGATTGAGGATTTTTCGCTGATTGCGGCGCGGGGGTAGGGCCGAGCGATTGCGCAATATGTCTATCGTACTATCTGGCGGTGTCGCAGCATTCGATTGATTAATTTATTCTCTTGGTTGTGTTTGGGCTTTTGATTGCAATCAAATGAATGTTAGGTTTCCTTTATGAAAGCATGATCAAGGACTTAATCCAATGAGAGCGGATGAAGTTGCTCATTACCTCGATGCAGCCAAGTCACTTTCCGGCCAACCAGTTTGGATCGCGGGCTCGAAAGACAATCAGCACCGATTGAAATGGCCGGTTATATTTCGTGGAACAGGTGGGACGCACGTCGAGATTACGTATAGTAGCGGCGCCCCATACTTGAAGTACAGCATCATGCTGATGATACCACCACCAGTCTTTCGTCTTGATGTGGGGAAAGAACTGACCCATATGAACCGGAAGCCTCGGATGCATTCGATTCAGGGAAGTCACTTTCACCCTTGGGATATCAATGCGCCAGAGAGTAAAGCTCCGATCCCCAAAAACTTGAAAGAGGCACTGCCATACACGCAATCAACCGATATTGAGACCGCTTTCGAATGGTTCTGTGGTATGGTAAAGATCGCTCTGCCAAAATCAAAATTGCCGGAACCGCCGTTGCGGGAGACGCTACTATGACAGACAAATACTTGCAAATTTCCGCAGATATCGCGAGGGCGAGGCCCGTAGAGCACGGGACGCTTGTGGATACCACTTGCTTGCTGTCAACTGGCGAGGTTGTGCAGGTTCTGATAACTGGTGGAAACAACGAGATCGTGGTTTCCGACTGTGGGCTGGCAATGACAGAAATTGAAAACCTAGGTTCAGGAGATAAGTTTCCGACCAAAAGGTTCAAAGCCCACGCAGCTAATTTTGGCGTTCAGGTTTCCAAAAAGGGTGAAATTTACGCAAGAACATCTTCTGCTGAGGTGTCTGCGGCTGTCGTCCTTGTCTCGAATGCTGTTCAGGAAGCAGTAAACACAGAGATAGCTAGAATGAAACCCCGGCATCATCGGGACCTTAAACTCGCTGTTGCGGAATTTGTCCGAGAGAAAGACTTACTCAAATTTGAGCGAGACCGAATCATTTCCGGACGATACACATCCCACAAGTTTGAACACGTTTTTGAAAGTGGGCGTAATCAACTGATTATTATGGATACTGTAATACCTGACCTGTCCTCGATAAGTTCACGAGTAGTGGCTCACATTGATGTTCGAGAGAATTCCGAGATAAAGGCAGAGTCTTTGCTAGTGTATGATGACACTGATAATTGGCGAACTGACCGCTTGGGGCTCCTAGAGCTGGCTGGAACAATTGTTCCTTTCACAGGCTTGTCAGAAGCTATGGATGCTCGACTAAGTTTAGCCAAAGTGCATTAATTTCCTTCTGTAAAAATTCGGTTTTGCAGTGCCCGGTTCTCATGAAACGGGCACTTTTTTTCTGTCTGGCTAGGGTCGAGACTGTCCGCATGCGATAGACGCTTTTCGCTGTTTTGGGCGGAGGAGTAAGGTCCTGCGAATGGAGTTCAATCCAAAACGCTCATCACATAAAGGGAGCCCCTCATGGCACGCCGCGTACTTGAGAAAAACACCTTCTCAACGGGTGAAATAGCGCCCGAATTGTGGGGGCGGTCGGACTTAAATGCTTATGCCAATGGGGCGGCACGGTTGCGCAATGTATTTATCGAGCCATCAGGTGGTGTGCGCCGTCGTCCGGGCATTCGATTGATCGATGCACTGCCCGGTCCCGTGCGGTTGGTACAGTTCGAGTTTAATACCGAACAAACCTATCTGCTGGCCTTTGGCGATATGCGGGTTCAGGTGTTTGAAGACGGGATCGAGACGCTTTGGTTTGAAACGACATTCGGGCCGGAGCACCATGATCTTTTGAACTGGACGCAAAGTGCCGACACGCTTTTGGTCGTGCATCCTGATGCCCCGCCCGTGCGCCTGACCCGCACCAAGGATGGCGATTGGCAAATGACGCTGTGGGCCTGGCGCGAGACCAATTTCAAAACCAGCCAGCCCTATTACAAATTTGCCGATCCCGCCGCGACCCTGACGCCATCCGGCACCAATGGAACCGTGACGATAAGTGCCAATAGTGATGTGTTTGTCGATGGTCACGTCGGTACCCTTTGGCGGATTGCCGGGATTGAGGGCGAAATTACGTCGGTGGGCGGGCCAAGGACGGCGACGATTGCGCTGAAACAGGCCCTGCCAAACACGGACGAGACAGTCGATTTTGTCGAGCAGGCCTTTTCGGATGTGCGGGGCTGGCCGCGCAGTGTGACATTCCATCAGGATCGCATGATCATTGGCGGATCGCGTGATCTGCCCAACCGGCTTTGGATGTCACAATCGGGTGATTTGTTTAATTTCGAGCTGGGCGAAGGGTTGGATGACGAGGCGATTGAATTCGCCCTTCTGGCCGATCAGGTCAATGCGATCACCGGCATCTTTGCCGGGCGGCATTTGCAGGTTTTCACCAGCGGGTCGGAATGGATGGTGACGGGCGATCCATTAACACCGGCCAATGTGCAAATCACCCGACAAACCCGAATTGGCAGCCAAGCCAACCGCACGGTGCCATTGGTCAATGTCGATGGCGCGACGCTGTTTGCCGGACGCAGTGGGCGCGAAATTCGCGAATTCCTGTTTACCGATGTCGAGCAGGCTTATGGATCATCGGATCTGGCATTGCTGTCACGTCATTTGATCAAACAACCGATTGATCAGGCCTTTGATGCGGATCGGCGGTTGCTTCACGTGGTGATGGGCGATGGATCGCTTGCGACCCTGACGCTGTATCGGTCCGAAGCCATCACCGCCTGGTCGGCGCAATCGGTCAAGGATTGCGGGTTTGAGGCCGTGACTGTTTCGGGCGGGGATGTTTATGTCACGCTCAAGCGCGGGGATCGTTACTTCCTTGGCGTGTTTGACGAGGATTGCGGTTTTGATCTGCAACGCAGCCAAACTGCGAAAGACGGCAAAGCGCGCCGTCACTGGGGCAATCTGGAACCGCTTGATGGCGTGCCGGTCAGTGTCTGGAGCAATGGCAGGCTTGCCCATGAGATCGAGGTTGCCGGTGGTGCGATGAGTTTGCCCGCAAGTTTTGGCGCGGTTGAAACGCTTGATGTCGGATTGCCCTTTACCCACGAGATTTTTGCCCTGCCAACGGCGGCATCAGATGGCAGTCGCCCGCATGGTGGGAATGCCATGCGGCTGATTGCGTTGACCCTGCGGCTGCAGGAAAGCGGGCAACTTCGGGTGGATACGGGGCGCGGGCTTCGCGATGTGGCGCTGCCGGTTTCGGGTAGCTCCGAGGGTGAGCTTTATAGCGGGGATATCACCCTGCGATCGCTTGGATGGCGGCGCGGAAGTGGCGGCACGTTAAATGCCGGATTGTGGCGGGTGGCCGGGGATTTGCCCCGGCCTTTTTTATTGCTGGGATCGGCAAGTGAAATGGGGGTGAATGACTGATGGGTGGATTTACATCAATCGTGCCGATTGCAGCATCGGTGCTGCAAGCTGGCCAGCGGATCGAGGCCAACCGGGCCAGCACGCAAAACCAGATCGCGCGCAATGAGGCCGCCCGACAGGCCGAAATGGCCGACATCACCGCCCAACAAAAACAGGAAGACGCAGAACGTGCAGACACCCTTCGTCGGCAACAGGCCGCGATCCGTGCGCGCCAAGGGGCATCTGGCCTGATCGCGGGTGGCAGCGGGTCGGCCAGTGCGGTTTTGGCAGGCTATGAAAAGGCCGCGATGCAGGATCAGGAAACCGATCAGGCCGCCGCCATGCGCAAACGCAATCAAATCAATCAACAGGCAAGCTGGCGGGAAAAGTCGCTTTTGCGATCGGCACAGGATGACACGGTCGCACGGCTTTCAGCCTGGTTTTCGCGTCGTGACGGTTTTTAATCGGGGGAGGTGACATGGGGGCTGTTTTTTCCAATCAATTGATCGCATCGACACGCTTTGTTGGCGACGGGGGGCGCGATGCATTCCCGTTTGATTTTGATGTGTTTGATGCGGGTGATCTGCGGATATCGGTTAACGATGTTCACATTGAAACGGGCTTTCACATCGCCCTTTCGGGCCCCGACATCGCGGGCGGCACGGTTCATTTTGAAAAGCCGCCGGACACTGGCGCGGAGATCAACATTACGCGGGTCTTGCGCCTGCGACGGCTGAGTTCCTATGACGCCATGTCCTTGCCGCGCGGCGATGCGATTGACCGTGATCTTGATTTCCTGACCGCGGCCATTGGCGATGTTGACCGCGCGCTTGCCGGGACGTTGCGCTTTGGTGCTGCTAATCAAACAGGGGCATCGGCGGAGCTTCCCGGTATCGAGCCGGGCCGCGCATTGATCTGGAATGATGCGGGAAGCGGTCTTGCCAATGGACCGGATGTTTCAGACATCACAGCGGCGGCTGGTAATGCAGAGCGCGCATCTGATGCCGCCAACCGGTCAGAGGCGGCAGATGCCCGGGCGCAAACCGCGCGGCAATCCTTTGTGCAAAGTTACGCGGGGGCGTTCCTTGATCTTGATTTTCGCAGCGGTGATGTCCTTGCGTGGGAGGATGAGCGCCGCATGCCCGTCATTGATGCGCCCACCAATCGCATCATGGATATCCGCGAAACCGGATCGCTGGTGCGGCTTTCAAACGGGGCGCGGCTGAGCTTGCCGGTGGCATCGATTGCGCGCAATGGCGTGCGTTATCGGGTGTTTAATGGCGATGGCACGCTGGTTGATATTGCGGCGGCCAGTGGTGATCTGATCAAGCCGACCCATGGCGGGGTAGAGGCCAGCATTCATAAATTGCCGCTTCGGGGCGATATGGTTGACCTGGTCTGTGACGGCGGGCGGTGGTTTGTCCTGCCGATCCATCAGATCGGACCGTTGGTCAAACTGCTGCGCACGGCATCGCAAAGTATTCCGGCCGGGGGAGCCTTTCTGATCGAATGGGATCAGGTGGTGGAAGACAGCCACGGGCTCTATGACGGGGCGGTGCATGGCATCACCAATCTGCCGCCCGGTCATTATCATGTTGATGTCGGTGTGTGCTTTCCGATTACCGCCCAGTCGGTGGCAACTACGCTGTCACTGGAACGTTTCGATGGCACGAACTGGTCAAGCCATCTGCAGGCCAATGACATTACCGCAACCGGAACCGGGGCATCGCACAGCTTGCGCTTAAGCGGTATTGCCCGGATCGGACCGACGCCCGGTACGGGCCTTCGGGTGCGGTTGCTTCATACCGATGGCGACACGCGCGCGGTCGGGGCAAGTGATCTTTTAAGCTTTTTCCATCTGCACCGTATTGGCGGGTAATCGCGCAGTCCAAAACAGTCTTGATAAAGGGAGATGCATCCAATGGGATTGCGGTATCAGCCACTTGCGGCCTGCATGAACGTAACGCGTGCGAGCAGCAAGCTTGTCCGTGGTGCCGATGGCCTGATTGCGCCACTGGGCCATGATCAGCCGGGTTTTGATCACGACGCACTTGGTCGTCGTCTGGGGCTTTTGATCGAAGGGGCGGCAACCAACCTTTTGCGTCATTCCAAGGCGTTTGGTAATGCGCTTTGGGAAAAGGATGGCGGCGTTGTAATTGGCAATAGTGCCATCGCCGCCCCCGATGGCAGCCTTGATACCAAACAGCTTGATCTGCCCGGCGGGGCAGCGGGGCTTTATCAGAATGTCGGTGGTTTGAGCGCGAATGAGCCCTATAGCTTTGCCATCTGGATGCGGGCGGTCACGGGGACAGCGGATATCGCACTGGGCGGGATTGATGGCCCGTCGACCCATGGATTTACGCTTGATGAAAGCTGGCAACGGGTTTGGATATCAGAACCTGTATCTGGCACGACGCGCTATCCGAAAATCAGCACGGCGATTTCGGGTGTTCCGGCATCGGTCCTGATCTGGAATGCGCAGCTTGAAGCAGGTGTTGCGCCAACCAGCGACATCGTCAGCAATGGCATCCCGGCAGCACGGGCGTGCGATGATGTGCGGCTTGATCCCGGCGACTGGTTAGCGCAAGGGGCGGGCACGTTTGTGTTTGATCTGGTGACACCTTCGGACTGGACCGGGATTTGGCGGATCGTGCAGATGTACGCCAACAGCCTGAATGACGATCACCTTGATCTTGGCTATGACAGCGATGCCGGTCAGCTGCGCATTTCGCTGCGTAAATCGGGCACGCCGATCATTACCCAGTCGCTTTATGGCCAACTTGCCAAGAACACCCGCCATCGCATTGCGCTTGCGTGGGAGGATGATGTCGTGGCGGTGGGACTGAACGGATCGGTCCTGAAATCCCCGCCGGGCTTTGCCATGCCGCGCAACTTCGCCAACATCGTGCTGGGGTCTTATGACGGGGGCGATAAGCATTTGAACGGGCATCTGCGTAATCTGGCTTATTGGCCGGAGCGGCTGAGTGACGCGCGGTTGTCGGCTCTTTCGGAAAATTAATCCCATGGACAGTGACAAAGAAGCCGATCCTCTGGCGGCTTTGCGAAGTGATTTGTTGCGTGATCTGCCCGGTGATATCAAACGTGTGCGCAATGCCTATCGCCGGGCGGCACAGCAGGCCGCCCTGATACGCGAAGCCAAGGATTTTACAACCCACCAGGCGGCGTGCAAGTCAGCCCTTGGGCATCTTGACGGGTTAATCAAGTTGCTGCGTTGGGCGTCGGAGGCGGCGGAGAGTTCGGTGCGCGAACCGACGGATGGGGGCGAAAAATCGATGGATCAGCTGATTTCAGAAGCGCGGCGTTCCTTGCAGGGCACGTGATGACATGGGTTCCCGCACCCGCCGTCACGGGCGCAGGATCTTCGTGGGAACGACGGAGAGGGGCATCGTATGTCGTCATCCCCGCGAAGGCGGGGATCCGTCTTGGGGTGGAGCGCAAATTTGCCATGGATGCCCGCGTGCGCGGGCATGACGGGATGGTGGCGGACTATGGTTTGTCATCCTCGTGAAAGTGGGGATCCATATTTGTGTGGAGTGCAGATCTGCCGTGGATGCCCGCCTGTGCGGGCATGACGGGATGGTGGCGGAGTATGGTTTGTATTCCTTGCGAAGGCGGGATCCATTTTGGGGTGGAACGCAAATTTGCCGTGGATGCCCGCCTGCGCGGGTATGACGGGATGGGTGTTTGGGGGCTGGTTCAGGCGTTCAATTGGTCAAACAGGTCGTGCCAATGAGGGTTGTGTTCCTCAATCAAGCGGATTTTCCAGTCGCGGCGCCATTTCTTGATGCGTTTTTCGCGCAGGATGGCATCTGGCATTGCGCTATGTGGCTCGAAATAGACGAGCTGCTTGATGTCGTATCGCTCAGTAAAGCCCGGAACAGCGCTGATTCTATGTTGGTGAATACGCTGGCGCAGATCGCTGGTCACGCCGACATAGAGCGTTCCGTTGGGGCGACTGGCAAGGATGTAGACGAAGGGGTGGGTCATGATGGCAGTTTAGCACACTTATTAGTTGTGGGTTGCGTGTTCTTTGGAGCTTCCAGCTCGGGATTCCCGTACCCGCCTCCGCGAGCACAGGCTCTGCGCGGGGATGACGGAGTAACAGCGGCGCCTACCTCATGCCTGCGCAGGTGGGGATCCAACGTGCCATTGTGTGTGTACTAGAAGGTTCCGGCACCCGCCGTCACGGGGAGAGGTTCTTCGCTGGAATGACGAGTGGGGATAACCCGTCATGCCCGCGAAGGCGGGCATCCATTGGGCTGTTGGGTGATGCACGAGGTTCTTGGACGGGGAAGGGGACGTAATGACGACGCAAATGCAATCCGCCCGCTTCGCCGAATTCGTTTGGATATGGGATCAGATGTTGGGGCTGAGCCTGCCATCCCATCACCGCAAGATGGCGGATTGGTTGGAGGAGTGCTGGAATGCCGGGCGACGGGAGATGCTGTTGATGGCGTTTCGCAATTCCGGGAAATCAACGCTGGTCGGGTTGTTTTGTGCGTGGTTGCTCTATCGTGATGCGGATCTGCGCATTCTGGTTTTGGCGGCTGATCTTGATCTGGCGAAGAAGATGGTGCGCAACGTCAAACGCATCATTGAACGCCATCCGTTATTGGCCGCACGCCTGCCAGCAAAGTTTGCCGATTGGGGCAGTGAGCGGTTTACGGTGGAGCGTCCCGGAGTTCTGCGCGATCCGTCGATGCAGGCGGTTGGCATTGGCGGCAATATCACCGGATCGCGGGCCGATGTGGTGATTTGTGATGATGTCGAGGTGCCGAAAAATAGCGACACCGCGCATAAGCGTGCGGAACTGCGTGAAAAGCTTGGTGAGATTGCCTATGTGCTGGGGCCAAATGGTGGGCAGATTTATGTCGGCACGCCGCACAGTTTCTATTCGATTTATGCCAGCGATCCCCGGGCCGAGATTGGTGAGGTCGCGCCGTTCCTGAACGGTTTTTCACGCTTTACGCTTCCCATCGTCAATAAGGACGGAACATCAAACTGGCCGGAACGGTTTGACGCGGCGGCAATTGATGCGATCCGGGCGCGCACGCCAGAGCGCAAGTTTCAAAGCCAGATGATGCTTGAAATGGTCGCCCCGACACCGGGGATACTCGACCCGGGCAAGCTTCATTATTACGACGCCCCGGCCGAGATCAGCCATGGCAATGGCCGCATGCAGCTTCGCATTGCTGATCGTTTGATGGTCGCAAGTGCGTGCCATTTTGATCCAAGCTTTGGCGGGCTTAACGGCGACGGGGCGGTGGTGGCGTGTGTTTATATCTGCGATCAGGGGGAATATTGGCTTCATGACATGGCATGGCTGCGCGCGTCTGACCCGTCGGCGGTCAAGGATACCGTTTGGCGCGATGAAGCCAGCCAGCTGTGTGGCCAAGTCGTATCCTTTATGGCGCGCAATCATGTGCCATCGGTCCGGGTCGAAACCAACGGGATTGGCCGGTTCCTGCCCAATATCTTGCGTCGGGAATTAAAATCAATCGGATGGGCCGCAAGCGTCGTAGAACATTATGAAGCAATAAACAAAGCCACCCGGATTGAGGATGCATTCGGGTCCGTGATGGGGGCGGGGTTGCTTCACGTCGCCAAATCCATCGGTACTACGCCGTTTTTGCGCCAGATGCGCGAATGGCATCCCGATGGTACTGGTGCCGATGACGGGCTTGATGCGGTGGCGGGCTGTATTCTGGCCGAACCGGTCCGTCTTCCACGGGTTGATTTGCCCATAAAACGGGCAGATTGGCGATCAAATAGCGGCTTTTTCCATGCGGATAATCATTTCAATCCGTGAGCGAGAAAAAAACTTTCTCACAATGCCAAATGGTTAGCGGCCCTCTGTATCACAATTGTGAAATATTCATGGAAAATTCAGTTTTCGCCCCTACGTTTATTATATGAAAGAATAGTAAAGCCATTTCGTTCCTATACTAAAGAGTGAATTTAAGCCAGAAAAACGCGGGATCGTTGTCAAAAAGAAGGATCCCAGGAAACGGCCAGGATCATTTGTTGATCAATTTAGCAGTCCAGGAAAACAAGACGCCCCGGTGGGCGCACCTGACTGTCAGGAGGCCTGACCATGTTGAAAACACTGAGCTTGATTGCTGTGGTTGCAGGTGCTGTCACAGTTGCTATTCCCGAGGCTTACGCATCCCCGGTGTGCGGTGACCGTTCGAAGGTTATCGACAGCCTGAGTGCCAAATATTCCGAAGAACCGGTGGCCGTTGGCGTGACCTCAAACGGTGGCGTGATCGAGGTGCTTAAGGCGCCCGACGGGCAAACCTGGACCATCCTTTTCACATATCCGTCCGGGCCAAGCTGCCTTGTGGCATCTGGCGAAGCCTGGCAGGAACTTGAAGAAAAGATCAAAGGTCCAGCAGCCTAGGCAGGGTATTTGAAAATGCCGCACACCTCCTGATCAGATATCGGGTTCGGGCGCACCGATGGACATGCCATCGCGTTGCGCCGACCCGGAAGGCTTTTATGCCGCTCATCAAAACCGGTTCTGACCGGCAATGATGACCTCCCTTGACTAACCCGCAAGCCGCCTGGTTTGCGGGTTTCTTTTTTGCAAAATCACGAGGCCGACTGATGACCGAGCTTGCCCAGCCCGTCGATGTGATCTGGTGGATCACGGCGGTCGAAATCCCCGTGGTCGCAAGCCTTTACTGGCTTCATTGGCGCATGCGGTCCGAACTTCTGACCCGGCTTGAAGATCAGCGCACGCGTCATGATGACGATGTCGGGATGCTCAAATCCGATCTGGCCGACTTCAAGCTTGATGTCGCGCGCAACTATGTGTCGATCCCGTATCTCAAGGACATTGAAAAACGCCTGACCGGCCATTTGCTGCGGATCGAAGCCAAACTTGATAGCCCCCAGAAAAAGGATGCCCTGCATGACTATTGATATTTCCTGCCGCGCGGATGCACGCGCCGACACCTCAACCACATCCCGGCCCCCGCAACCAGAACCCGAAACCCTGCCAGATGCCGAAATCCTTGCCCGAACACTTTATGGCGAGGCGCGCGGCGAGGAACTTGCCGGGATCGAGGCGGTGGCATCGGTGATCCTCAACCGCGTGGCCTTTGCGCGCCAACGCGAGCGCTATTGGTGGGGCAATGATGTCAAATCGGTGTGTTTGAAACCGGGGCAGTTTTCCTGCTGGAACGCCAATGATCCCAACCGCAAAAAGCTTCTGGCGATCAATCCGCGCGACCCGGCTTACCGGCTGTGCAAACGCATCGCCAAACGCGCGGTGGCAGGCGATCTTCGCGATCAAACCGACGGGGCCACGCATTACCACACCCATGCGGTTGATCCATGGTGGGCGCGCGGCCATGTGCCGGTTGTGGAAATCGGACATCACCTTTTCTACAAAAACATTGGGTAGGGAGGTATCACATGATCCCAGCATTGCTTGCCCAAATCGGCCTACCATTCCTGATCAAGGCGGTCGGTGCCGGGCTCGATCAGATCGACAATCCGGTTGCTAAAACGGCGGCCGAAGGCCTCAAACAGGTCGAAACCGCCGTCACCAAAGGCGATGTCACGCCCGAACAAATCATCGCGGCCAACCGCCACGCCGAACGCATGGCCGAGATTGAATTGGCGCGCGATACCGAAACCCTCAAATCCGTCAACCGCACCATCCGCGCCGAAGTCGCCAGCGAAGACGCCTTTGTCCGGCGTTGGCGCCCCAGCTTCGGCTACGCCGTCGCACTCACCTGGATCATGACCATGGGCGCAATCGCCTACGCGATCATCCTAACCCCGCTTCAAGCACCGGCGATTATCGCAGCGCTGGTCAATACCAGTCCGATCTGGGGTATTGCATTAGGGGTATTGGGGGTGAGTGTGGTTAAGCGGAGTGCGGATAAAAAAGGTTGATGTGATTGCGAATCGTATCAACCTTGGGGTTTGAATGGCAACTTTTAGTAATGTGTTTTGTAATAGCTTCTCATCCTGATTGACGAAGCACCGTAGTTTGTTCATAAATTCGATAAGGCTGAAGTATTAGAATGTTTCTTCAGATTTTATGTGTTTTCTGAAGGCAAGCCTCTTGCTTTAGGGGCGTCATTCAATTATGTGTTGAATCAAGTTAACTTGTAGGTTAATCCGTGCCGCCTAGTGAGAAGCGCAGTGAAAAGTTACCTGATGGGTTAGTTCGATTAGCCTCGAGTGATACTCGTCAGATTGTTGCAACGAAAAGCATGAAAGCAGCTTACGATTTAATAAAGCGTAAGAAGCCACAGTGCTCCGGTACACTTAAGGTAACATTCAGCCGCTGGTTAGATGGCTTTAATCTAACGCCCAATCAGTTTAAAGCAGAGGGTTCTCACAAGATTGGTGGTAAAATCGTCAGTCTATACGCGATGAAGGCTAAAGAGGTTAGGTTCTATGGAGCAGAATTGGTTATTGGTGGTGTTCTGAGTTTTGTTCTAACAGAGGTTGAGCTGAACAAGCAAAAAAACAAGGCTGACCCGCAAAAACTAAAGAATGCAGTTAAGAGGCTATTTCCATTTATCGCCTGACAGAATGCTAGGGAACATAAATGACGCGTTTCGTTGAACATAGCGATATCTTCGAGCAGCTCGAAAACTTGCCAGATGTTGATCCTCAAGAAGCAATCTTCATTGAGGCAGAGCAGGAGTTCCAAGAGAATGTTCGAGCAGATATTGATTGGCTGATGAAGCACAAAAAAGTGAGCCGGAAGGAACTTGCTGAGCGTTTGAATATATCACGCCCTGCTGTGTCTAAAATGCTGAATCAGCCGAATTTGACCTTGAAAAGAGTGGCGCGAATATTTAGTGCCTTGGGTGAGGCGTGTGAGTTAACGTCTCCAACGCTCCGCGCGCTAAAATCGGCAGCCAGAGCTAGGACGGTAAATACCGTGCGTATGACTCAGACGAAGACCTCTGATCGCGTCAGTGACGAGAACTTGATTCGTTACGTGGGTTTGGTTCGGGCGAGTTCCGATGTGCGCAAATGGGTGAAAATCACCAAAAATGATAATGTGCGCGATGAGGATGTAGGGGTCATTGTCGCTAATGCCTAAGAAAAAAAATAAAGATGAGAAAACATCTCTTAAGCATCTAACTGATGAGCAAGTAGAGATGTTTAAGAAGGTATCTCGTTCATCAAACCTTAGGCAAATCTCATTGATAGAGAGCGCTTTTAAGTGCGAGCTCCCAGTATACTTTGAGGGCAAAAAGGAAAACAATTTGGAGTTTTCCGTTGGGGGAGAGTTGAGATTCCGACATTTCGACCCTAATGAAGCTGATGGGGTCGTTGTTTACGAATGGGAAGTTTTGGCAAAAGCCGGTGAAGACGAGGCGGTTAAGCTAAACTCCACTTACGTCGTGAGTTATGATGTGCCTGCGGACTGTGATGAGAAAATGGTGCTCATGTTCTTGGAGCAAGTCGGGCGGATAGCTTGTTATCCTTATTTCCGAAACCAAGTTTCGCAAAAAAGTTGGGAAGCTAATGTAGAGCTTCCCATTCTTCCTGTTCTGAGTACTTAGCCTTTGAGGCTGCTTAGTGAAATCAAAGAACATCCTGCTGTTTTGACATATGGGGCAAACATGCCCTGATTGTCGTCGATCATCCAAGCTTCCCAATCCAACTGTCACATCTTTGCGTGACGTCCTCAACGATTAGATCAAGGCGGGGGCTGTCGGCGTCGGTGTTGCGGAGTTCTTCGCGAAGCGGGGCGACGGTTTCGCGCAGTTTCTTTGCCATGGTCAGGAGCGCTTTGCGAAGGGCCGTCGGGGAGCTTCCAATGGCGCGGGCCTGGGATTCCCAATGCGACCAGTTTAGTTCGGTTGGGTCAAAGCATCCGCCGATGGACTGGGCGAGGCGGGGGCGTTGACTTTTGAAGCAATCGCGGAAGGCTGCGCCGTTATTGACGTCATAAAGCGGGCTGATCGCGGTTTGGACCGATTTGGGGTTCTGGCGATAGATCAGGGAATAGTTCTTGGCATGTGCATCGGGGTTGCCGATCAGGAAATTGAACATGACAAAGCCCAGAAGTTTGGGGATGTCGCGTGCGGGAACGGTGGCGGCCTTTTTGGTCATGGTGAACATGGTTGAAAGGTCGGGTCCGCCCTGCTTTTCATATTTCAGATCCGGGTTGATGCCGGTTGCCTGACAGAAATCTTCCTGATGCAGGCGGGTGACGCGCACGCCATCAGATGTTTGGGCATAGGCGCGGTCAAACCGGGTGACGAACAGAACCGGGCGGTCGTTGAAGATGCGGATTTTGGTCCGCGCCGCGTCAAGCCCGATCCGGCGTGCCAGCGTCATGCAGAAATGCTCGGTCCGGGTTGAGTCGGGCAGACGTTCGATATCGATCTTCAGGATATGCGTGCTGGGATAGCCGCCAATCGGCAGGGAAATTTCCCCGCTGTCGGGATCAATGTAAACTGCGGCCTTGTCATTCACGCCCGCAAGTGACAGGACCACTTCGCCCTCGTCAATAAAAAGTGGTCTTTGCGGCAGTTCGGCAATGCGCCCGGCAAGGTCATTGGTCGAGATTGGCGTAAGATGTGCCGCGTCTGGCCCGATGGCCGCAGGTGCATCGGGCGAGACCAGCATCAAGGCGCCGGCGCAATCACGCCCGATATGTTCAAGAATGCCAAATTCATCGGTCGGGGCGACGTTAAAAAGTGCGCCGATCTGACGGCGGACATCCTTTTTATCGGGCAGGAGCCCGTCAAAGAACGGTTCGATCACTTTGCTGTCAAAGGTGCCGGGCGCAAGCGGGATGCTTTGCGAGACGGGATAGGCATTGGAGCGTTTGCACCAGTCTTCGTCATATTCAAATGACATATAGCCGCGCGCATCGGCGTGCAAAACCCCGACCCGGTCATGGCCATTGGCAAGAACAAGAAGGCTTTTGCGCATCACCGGTCTCCGTCCTGTGCGGCGGGATCGGTGTGATCAGAGATGTCTGACCAGTCAAAGCGGATCTGCCCGCCAAGAGCGCGGGTGATATCAAGGATGTTGGCAAAGCTTGGATTATCAGCCTTGCCGGTTTCAAGTTGGCTGATGAATTTGATGCTTAAGCCGGTGGCAAGCGACAGGTCGGTTTGCGACAGGTCAAGGGTGCTGCGGGCTTTGCGGATTTCCGGTCCAAGCTGATCGATGTTGGTGATCTGCATGGTATCCTCCAAATTTACCTGTGGGTAAATATGGCGGTGTTTGGCGGTAAAGTAAAGGAAGTTTTACCTTTGGGTAAAGTTTGGCGATTTGCCGTATGTTTGATGATGAATTTTACTTGTGGGTAAAGTTGCGCTGGCGATTGGCGGTGGTGCCAGGGTGGGTGGGCCGTAAAGGTCCGCCCAGGAAATTGCGCCGGGCAATCGGGGAGCTGTCCTTGTCTCATTTCAAGGAAAGGATTGCCGCAAATGGACCTGCGGCGATGCCCGGCGCAGGGAGCTTATGCGTCTGTCAGGTCCTGGGCCAGCATCAATGCATTGCCATCGGGATCATAAAAGGTTGCGGTTTTGACCATGCCGTCAATGACAATGGTGTCGCCATCAAACTTGACATTGGCCTGTTCAAGCTTTTGCCGCCCGGAATCCAGATCCGCAATGCCGAAGACAGGGACGCAATTGCCGGGAACGGGTTTGGTATGTTCGCCAAGACCGATGGTGACGCCGGGTGTGTTTGTCTGGATCTCTGACCAGCCTGCTTCGTCAGCATGGTAGATCACGTCAAATCCCAACATGCTTTCATACCAGTTCGCGCTTGCATGACGGTCTTTGACCGATAGGGCGATTGTGATGGTTTTTTCGACTGAAATGAGTGACATGGGCTTCCCTTTCGTTCGTAAATATACTAACTATACTTTATGGACATTTCACTGTTTGTCAATATCACATCAAGAGCCTGGGCGTTGCCGATCCTGCGCAGCCTGCATGCGGGTGTTGCCGGGCGTCAGGCGCCATTGCTAAGCGCAACCGGGGCAAGCCGGACGGCCTTTGCGCAAAGCATGGAGCATCTGATTGCTATTGGGCTGGTGGAGCGCAATCCCGGTTACGGGCATCCGTTGCGCCCGGAATTCCGGCTTACGGAATTGGGGATTGTTGCCGGGGATATTGCGCGCAAGATCTATGACGTTTCACCAGAAGGTGATCAGGATTTGCTGCGTCGGTCCTGGACATTGCCGGTGCTGACATTGCTTCACAGACCCAACCATTTCAATGATGTCAAACGCAGCCTGCAGACGATTACGGATCGCGCGCTGTCACAATCGTTAAAGACAATGGAATCCAGAAATTGGGTGTGCCGCGATGTGGACGGGGAGGCCCGCCCGCCAAGATCGCTTTACCGTGCTGTGAATACCGGTGGGCTGATCAGCCAGGTCACGGCATCTGAAATTACCTTTGTATGATCATGGAGCGCGTGCGCCTGACAATCGCAAAGATCGGTTCGTTATCGGTCCGTTATCGGTCTGTGGTCGCGCGTGTCTTGTCACTTCCTTTTGGGCTTGGCGTCGTATGAGGCGGGCGGGGCTGGAAATCTCGATTTTTCGGTCCTGCCTTGCATGTCTTATGATCCATCAAAAGGAGATGAAGATGATTTTGATCAGACGACTTGCACTTGTTGCGGGGATGCTGGGCACATTTGCTGTCCTGTCATCTGCGCCGGCACAGGCGCAATGCAGTGCGGCAGATCAGTGCACGGCACAGGAATGCTCGAACCGGCAGGCGAATGTGCATCCAACCTGTGATCAGCCACGCTCGTGCAAGAACATCACCGATAAGGCGGAAGCTCAGCGTCGCCTTCAGATCAATCAGGATTGCCTTGCCGCGCGTCAAAGCGTGCAGCAATGCTTCAGTTCCTCGGATACAGGCCATGATGCGGCCATCACCGGGGTTCAGAATGCGATTGCAACGTGCCAAAGCAAGCTGTGATCGATAACCTGTTGGCGGGAGCAGTGCGCTGCTCCTGCCGCGCAAGGAAGTGGTGCGAAAGGAAGTGTCATGATCGCAACATTTGAAGCCTGGCGAGATGCCGTGTTTGACCATCCGGTGGCGGGCCCGGGCGCGACCGCGTGGTACTTTGCCGATGATGCCTTTGGCTTTGACCCGGAGGATGATCCGGCGCGGGCGCTTGAATGGGTCGGCATGCTGTTTTCAAATGCCGGTCGGTTGCGCGAATGGTTCAGCACAGAACAGATCGGGCAGGGATTGTGGTTTGTGGTTGATCCATCGGCATCAAGTCATTTGTTTGCCCTGACCAATGATACGCTGCCGATGAAGGCGCGAATTGATGCGATCAAAAGCATCATCAACCTTTACAGGGACGTGTTTGAGTCGACCTGCGGGCAGGGGCGTGAGGCAAAGTTGCTTGACGGGATATGTGCGCAATTCTGGGCGGTTGCGCCCTTTTCGCCCGTTGGATCGGTGATGGCGCCAAACAAACAGGATCAGGCGTTTTTGGCTGTCCTGATGGAGATCGCGAAACTGCAAAACCCGGTTTGCCAGAAATCGCTGGCGATTGCCTGTGGCTTTTGGCAGCAGGCATATCCTGAGGCGATCAGAGAGTTGCAGGCGCGTAAAACGTAATTCGGTAGCCCCTTGGCGCGGGATGCAAAGGCGCTTTTGCAGGGGGGGCTCAACAAAAGCGCCTTTGATGCGGGGCGGGTTTAAAGCGTGATCTCTAGGTTTTTCATTACCTTGCCCTGACCACCTGCCAGAAGGCCGGTGATTTGGCCGTCTTTCAGATCCAGCGTGACTTTGATCTGGCTGGGCGATGGTTCGGGCATGAAGGCGCCTTGGGCGATTTGGAAGGTGTCTTTTTTCAGGTCCAGGAAGTCATGCAGCACGCAGGCAAGCGGACCTGCGGCCATGCCGGTGGCGGCTTCCTCAGAGATGCCATAACGCGGCGCGAACATGCGGGTGGTGGCATCGATGTTGGTATCATCGGTTTCGGTGGTGAAGATGTAATAGCCGATCAGATCGAGCTTTTCGCTGATCGCGTTAATGGCGTCTTGATCGGGTGTGATCTTGGCAAGCGTCGCCTGATCCTTGACGGCAACGACGATGAAGTTGTTGCCGGTATTGACCAGAACCGGGTTGGTGCGGGGATCAAGGTCCTGGTGGATTAGGTTAAGCGAGCCCAGAACATCCTCAAGTGTTACGCCGTGATCGGCCCAGTTTGTGGCAGGCGTGTAGGTCGGGGCGAGTTGCTCCATATAGGCCATGCCGCCATCAAGGATGATCTTGCGCGGGCCATCGACGGTTTCCTTGGATGTCTCGCCATCGCCAAACCGGCCCAGTTCGGCCAGATAGGAAAAGGTCGCGATGGTCGCGTGGCCGCAATGGGCGATGCGTTTGGTTGGTGTGAAGAAATCAAGCTTGATGCCGCAGGTTTCGGATTTCGAGACAAAGGCGGTTTCCGAAAGCCCGACCTTTTGCGCGATCAAAAGCTTCTCTGCATCACTATATTGGTCGGCATCCAGCACGACCCCGGCCGGGTTGCCGCCTTGATTGTCTTTGACGAACGCATTGACGATCTGCACGGCAACGGCCTTGGTTGTTTCTTGATATGTACTCATAAATCTGTTCCTGTTAAAATCTCTGTTGATCCCGTTTTAATCGCCAATGCAGAGATGTTGAATTCATATATAGATGAAGAAATCTCATGAAACTTCGCACGCGAGCCTGATCGCCAAGGCCAATCAAAATGCGCCGCTTCTGGCCGCGATTGCCCGCGCTGGCAGCTTTAGCAAGGCCGCGGATGCCTTGGGCGTGCATCAATCAGCGATCAGTCATCGGGTGACGTTGCTTGAAGACGCGCTTGGCTTTGCCTTGTTTGAACGCACTACCCGGCAAATCACCCCGACGACACATGGGCGTATCCTGTGTGCGGCGGCAATCGATGCGCTGGCCCATTGGGACACGGCATTTGATCAGATCGATAAATTTGCGACGCAAGGTGCAGTAAGGCTTTCGGTATCCTCGTCGCTGGCGATGAAATGGGTGTTGCCGCATTTGGGAAGTGCGGCGGATGCAGGGCTTGAGATCGCCCTTGATGTCAATGATCGCCCGGTGGATTTCAGGGCCGGGGTGATTGATGTGGCGATACGATTTGGTGTTGGGCCCTATCCGGGGCTTCATTCGACCTTGCTGAAAAAGGCCGAGCTGATGCCGGTTGCCCGACCGGGATACGGGGCCGGGGATGCATCAATCAAACAGCTGGCCAAGATGCCCGGCACCACGTTCCTGACCGATGCCACCGGTGCCCAGGATGAAACCGATTTCAGTTGGGCCTATTACACGGATAAGGCAGGCCTGAATTTTGAGACGGCACCGCGCCAGATCAGCTTTGATCGCGCGGATCTTGTCCTGCAGGCCGCGATCAATGGCATGGGCATCGGCCTTGGCCGAACGCTTTTGATCGAGGGCGATATTGCCCAAGGGTTCCTAGCCCCCGTCGGGCCGGCGGCTGCGATGAAATCGGCTTATTGGCTGGTATGCAGTCCCGATTTTGCCGGGACGGAGCGGTATGCATTGCTTCTGGGTTGGTTGAAAGAGCAGATGAAATAGGCTTGCCGTTTGCGAGCGCCCTGCCTAAATTCCGCCCATGACAAACGAACATGAAACGATTTACCGCGTACTTGGGGCCGATGAATGGGCAAGCGCCTTGGCATCTGGCCAGTATGACGGTGCGCCCCACGATATTGCCGATGGCTTTATCCATTTCTCCACCCAGGACACCTTGGCGGCAACGCTTGCGCTGCATTACACCAAGCGCGACGGGCTGAAACTTTTGCGCGTCCCGGTCGCCCCGATCGAGGGCAAGTTGAAATGGGAACCGGCCCGTGGTGGTACGCTTTTCCCGCATCTTTATGATGCGCTATCAGTCAGTCACGTGACGCGGGTGGATGACATTCCGCTTGATGCAAACGGTGTTCACATTCTGCCGGAAGATTTGCGCTAAGCCATCGCGGCAAGCGCGCCCGGCCATCTGGGTATCTGAGATAAAAAAAACCGGGCAGTGCCGAAGATGGCGCTGCCCGGAAGTTTTGTTGGGACGAACATGTTGCCGGTTTGAATGCGCTGTTTGGTCTTGCAGCGCGCAGGAGGAAATCTGGACCGGCGAGCAACCAGATATCAGGGAAAACGGGGCACGCGTGAGGGGTGTCGCGTGGGGGATCCCCGCTTGGTTCTGTTACTTCAGGATCGAAGCCATCTCCGTGTAGCAATACATAAAGCCAGTGATCAGAATGGCACCGGAAAAGGCATAGGCCATGATGCTTGGCAGATATCTTTTCTTTGATGCTTTTTTGAATGCATCCGGATCGTCGATCAGATAGTTCGGGCCGCGCAGGATGACGGTCGGTTTTTCGACTTCGTCATTTGACGCCCATTTGTGCCGGTTTTCCGGCAGATCGACCGGTACGCGCTTACGCTTGTCCTTTGCCGATCCGGTTGCAAATGCCATGTCCGGTGCGCGCTCGATAAGCGCTGAATGTTGGTTAGGCATGACATCTCTCCTTTCGGGCAAGGTGAAAACTTTTGATGTCCCCATCCTATTTGAATGCCTAAAAGATACTATACGTCAGTATGTTATTTTCGTGTTATCGGATTGTAGGAAATAGATTTAACCTGCCAGCAAAACAATCAATAGTTGTTGTCTTTGGGCGGTGTTTTGATTGATGTCATGTCATCCATGATCGGATGTCTCATATAAAAAACGGGCAGCACCGTGATGGTGCTGCCCGGTTCTTTTTTGCGTTTGGGGGAACGCAAGGGGAATAGGCGTATTGGCAGATCGTTGGGTGAGCTGGTCGGTTAGACCAGCTCGGCCAGGGCAGATGCGTTGAAATCTTCGAGCTGATCAAACGCACCCTTGGCGACCTTGTTGGGCCACTGGGCATCGGTAATTAGCGCACGGCCAACCGCGATCAGATCAAACTCGTTGCGCTCCATGCGTTCGACCAGACCATCAAGGTTTGATTTCTCCGACGCTTCGCCCGAAAACGCGCCGATGAAGTCCGATGACAGACCGACTGAACCCACCGAAATGGTCGCGGCCCCGGTAAGCTTTTTCGCCCAGCCGGCAAAGTTCAGGCCCTTGTCGCCATCAATTTCGGGGAATTCCGGTTCCCAGAAACGGCGTTGGGACGCGTGAATGATATCGACACCGGCCTCAACCAGCGGGGCCAGCCAAGCGGTCATTTCATCAGGCGTGGTCGCGAGGCGGGCGGTGAAGTCCTGCTGTTTCCATTGGCTGACACGCAGGATGATCGGGAAGTCCGGGCCGACAGCCGCACGCATGGCGGTAACCACTTCGCGGGCGAATGTTGCACGTTCGGCAATGGTTTTACCGCCAAAGCGATCGGTGCGCAGGTTCGTACCCGACCAGAAGAACTGATCAATCAGATAGCCGTGCGCGCCATGGATTTCAAAGGTATCAAAACCGGCTTTTTTCGCATCAAGGGCGGCCTTGGCAAAGGCTGCGATGGTGTCGGCAATATCGGAGTCAGACATGGTGTTGCCGCGCGGCTGATCCGGACCCAGAAGACCAGACGGGCTTTCGACCGGGGCATCGGGTTCCCATTCGGTGAAGGCACGGGTTGATCCGGTGTGCCAGATCTGCGGGCCCATTTTGCCACCGGCTGCATGCACCGCATCGGCCACATTTTTCCAGCCAGCGATTGCCGCATCGCCATGGAAGAACGGAATGCCCGGATCATTTCGCGATGCCGGGCGGTTAACAACCGTGCCCTCGGACAGGATCAGGCCAACGCCGCCTTCGGCGCGCTTGCGGTAATATTCGGCATTGATTGCGCCCGGAATGCCGTCCTTTGCCATGGTGCGGGTCATCGGCGCCATGACGATACGGTTGGGCAGTTCAAGGGATTTCAGCGTGAATCGCTGAAATAGAATGTCGGTATTTGTCATCACGGAAGTCTCCGGTTCATGAAAGTCTATGTTGGAGACTAGATATATCGTATATACTTGGTGTCAATCAGGCACCTTGATGATACCAAGTATACTCAAGGAAACTGCACATCGCGGGTTGAGGGCGGAAATCCCCCAAATCCACCCACCGAGAACGAGAGGCCGCCATGCCGATGAAAGAATGCTCCATCCAGGAATTCCGCTCGGAATGCCCGTGCCGGGGATTGTTTGACCAGGTTGCCGATAAATGGTCGATGATGATTTTGGCGGTGCTGGCTGATGGGCCGCTTCGGTTTAATGCAATCAAGCGCGGGCTTGAGGGCATCACGCAAAAGGCCCTGACGCAGACTTTGCGCAAGCTTGAACGCAACGGCATCATTGCCCGCCACGTGATTGCGACATCGCCCGTGGCGGTCGAGTATGAAATCACGCCACTTGGGCGCACCTTGATCGAGCCGCTCAAGGCGCTTTATTACTGGACCAAGGAAAAGCTGCCCGAGGTGGATGCTGCGCGCGCCGAGTTTGATGCGCGGATGGAAGAGAGCGTCTGAGCGCTTCCTTTAACCAGCATCAATAACCTTCATTGATCCTTGCCCAATTGCGGTCGTACGCGTAAGAACAGGGCATGTCTTTACAAGCACGGAGCGCGCGCGTGGGGTGGTATAAATCACTGGTTTTGCCGGTTGTCCGCTGGATCGATGCCGAGACCGCACATGGTCTGGCCATCTGGGCCTTGAAAAACAATCTGGTGCCGCGCGATGATGACGCGACGGACGCAACGCCAAGCCTTGAAACCGAAGTGTTCGGACGCAAATTTGCCAACCCGGTCGGTCTGGCCGCCGGGTTCGATAAAAACGGCGAAGTCCCGAATGCCGCACTTTCACACGGGTTTGGCTTTGTTGAAATCGGCTCGGTCACGCCATTGCCGCAACCGGGCAATCCCAAACCCCGCCTTTTCCGTCTTTATTCCGACCGTGCGGTGATCAACCGCATGGGGTTCAACAATGACGGTGCCGAGGTGGTGGCAAGCCGCCTGCGCAAACGCGCACGCCGTGGCATCCTTGGTGCGAACCTTGGCAAAAACAAATATTCCGAAGATGCGGCCGATGATTACGTCAAGGGGGTCCAAGCACTTGGCCCCTATGCCGATTATCTGGTGGTTAATGTATCCTCGCCCAACACGCCGGGCCTACGGGCGCTTCAGGGCCGTGCGCCGCTAGAAAAGCTTTTGAAAGCTGTGCTTAAGGCGCGTGACAGCTTTGCGTCGGGTGTGCCGGTGTTGCTTAAGGTCGCGCCGGACCTGACCGAAGAAGACAAATCCGATATTGCCGCTGTGGTGCTTAAGGTCAAGATCGATGGCATGATTGTCTCGAACACGACGATTGAACGCCCGGTCGGGCTTAATTCCTATGATCAGGATGAAAAGGGTGGTCTTTCCGGCCCGCCGCTGATGGAGCCCTCGACCAAGGTTTTGGCGGACTTTTACCGTTTGACCGGGGGCAAGGTACCGCTGATCGGGGTCGGCGGGATCGCATCGGGCAAGGATGCGTACGAAAAAATCCTGAATGGCGCATCGCTGGTGCAGCTTTACTCTTCACTGGTCTATCACGGGCTGGAGCTTGTGAGCGATATCAAGGAAGACCTTGAACGTCGCCTGCGCAAGGATGGCTTTGCCAATGTGTCCGACGCGGTTGGTGCCGCCTTCCCGGAAATTTCGGGCAAGGGCATTCCGGTTGATGAGGCACGTGCTGCGCGCGAGGCCGAGGCCGCCAAGAAAGATTGAGCGCCCAGCCTGTTGCTTCAGATCCCCGCCTTCGCGGGGATGACGGTGCCAATCCAGCATTTTGTCATTCCCGCACGGGCGGGAATCTCGATCCGCATGTCGCACTTATTAAATTGAAACGGATACCCCAATGCGAACCGCCCCCTATGAAATGATCAATGGCCTTTCTGAGGTGATCGGCAATTATGATGCCGTGATCCTTGATCTTTGGGGCGTGGTGCATGACGGGGTGAACCCTTATCCATCCTCGATCCCGGCGATGACAGCGCTCAAGGATGCCGGCATTCCGGTTGCCCTTCTATCCAACGCGCCGCGCCGGTCTTCGGTTGTGACGGGGCGGATGGAAGATATGGGCATCGCGCGTGATCTTTATGGTCCGGCGGTGGCATCGGGCGAAATCGCCTATCGCCAGCTCGTGGAGCGCACTGATCCCTGGTACGCGAAACTTGGCCGTAAGGTCCTGATGGTTGGTCCGGTGCGCGACATGTCGATGTTTGAACATCAGGATGTCGAAATCGTCAAAACCGTAGATGAAGCCGACTGGGTACTGGTGACCGGGCCGAACGAAGACCATGATCCGGTCTCGAAATACGAAGACCTTCTTCATGCGCTTAAAGCCCGTGATCTTCCGGTACTGTGCCCGAACCCGGACCGCGAAGTGATCCGTGGGGGCGAACGCATCATCTGTGCCGGTGCAATCGCCGGACGCTATGAAGAACTGGGCGGCAATGTCCGCTGGGAAGGCAAACCGTTCGCCAGCGCCTATGACTTCTGCCTGCAGGCGTTTGATAAAGGCCCGGACGCCAAGCTTCTGGTGGTGGGCGATAGCATCTCGACCGATATTGCCGGTTCAAACAATGCCGGCCTTGATGTTGCCCTTGTGACCGGTGGCATTCATGCGGCTGAACTTGATGCCCCGCGCGGTACTTTGCCGAACCGTGAAAAGCTTGATGCGCTTCTGGCCGCAACGGGCCGTCACATCACCTATGCGATTGGGGATTTTTGCTGGTAACGTTCTGCGCATCGTTGGCATAATCTAGCTTCTTCTGATTGCTAAACAATCGTGGAAGTCGCATGACCAGTTTATCTGACGTTTATGAGAAGTTTGGTGAGGTTGCAGAGGCTGCTCAGCTTTTGGAAACTGAACTTGGAACCATGTTGCTCGCGCATGAATGCCTAGACGCAGATTTGATCCAAACCCCGGACACTGTCAAAGCTAATGAGATTTTTCGGAGGGTAAATAAACACACTCTGGGCCGCTTGATTTCTTTGCTAAATGCCAAGCAGGCAGCACCTAAGGTGTCTAGTTCAGTGATTGAGAAAGCTCTGGATGCGCGGAACTTCCTGAGCCATTCATTTTATCGATATCATAATTTTCGTCGAAACTCGCCAGAAGGTCGGGCAATAATGCTTGAAGACTTGAGGCGGCTTCACAATGAAATTCTTCAAGCATATTTGGAGTTGTTGGCCAGTTCGGGGGGCGATGTTGATGCAGATCAGGCTTCCGCACTTCCGACGAAGTGGGTAAGAATTTAGCTTGTCAGCGCGACCGTGAGTCGTGCTGGTTTTTGCGAGGAAGTAGATATGCTCACCGATGAAATCCGCGATTACGCCAACCGGTCGGTGCTCTGTTGGCTTGCGGCCATGTCCGACGATGGCCCGTCGGTCAGCCCGAAGGAAATCTTTGCCTGTTTTGGCGAGGATCGCATCATCATCGCCAATATTGCCTCCCCGCGGTCTGTCTATAACGTCGCGTCCGAGCCGCGCGTTTGTGTGAGCTTTGTTGATGTCTTCTCGCAAAAGGGCTGGCAGCTTTACGGTGATGCCGTCCTGATGCGCGCGGGCGATGCGGGCTATGACAATCGGCATGCGATCTTGCAGGGCATGGCGGGGGATGCCTTTACGGTCGGTTCTTTGATCGATGTGACGATCACCAAGGCCAAGGAAATCCTGGCCCCGAGCTATCGGTTCAATCCCGATGCCAATGAGGCCGCCATGCGGGCCGATGCCATGATCAGTTATGGTGTGAAGCCGCGCGAGTAGGACTTTCAAAAGTCGTCGCGCCCGCGTAGGTGGACATGACAGCTTGGGCTTGGACGCTAGTTTCCATCGGTCACACGCTTTTCGCGGAAGATCACGAAAAGCCCGCTTGCGGTAATGATCGCAGCGCCGATGAAGGTCAGCATATCGGGCGTTTCGCCCCAGAAATACCATCCCAATGCGGTGGCCCAGACAAGGGCTGTGTAATCAAAGGGTGCCACGGTCGGCGCTTCGGCCAAACGGAAGGCCTGGGTGATCATGGTCATGCCGACCGTGCCGACAAAGGCGATGGCGACAAACAGCCCGATATCTTCAAGCCTTACCGGCAGCCAGAAATACCAGACCATCGCACCGCTCAGGATCGCGCTCGTGAAGCTTAGGTAAAATAAAAGCGTCCACATGCTTTCGCGCGGATCGAGCAAACGCGCGCTTAGCATCAAAAGCGCATAGGTAAAGGCGGTCGCAATCGGCAGGAGCGAGACGGGCTCAAAGCTTGCCGCACCAGGCCGGACAATCACCAAAACGCCCAGGAACCCGATCACAACCGCAAGCCAGCGCCGCCAGCCAACACGTGCGATAAAGATCGCCGACAGGGCTGTGATGAACAGCGGGGCGACAAAGGCCAATGCTGTGGCCTCGGCCAGTCCCATCAAATGGATGCTGGTAAAGAACATCACCGTGGCGGCAATCCAGATGACGGTGCGCATGAAATGCACGCCAACCCGGTTGGATCGAAGGGCATGGATCCCGCCCATTTTAAGCGCCAGCAAGGCGGCAAAGGGAAGGGCGATGGTGTTGCGCAAAAAGATGATCTGGACCGGGGAATAATGATCCATCAATCCCTTGGCCAAGCCATCATTGGCGCACAGCAAAGCAACCCCGGCACACATGAAAAGAATGCCGGTCATGTTTTGATTGCGCGAGTGTGTCGACATTTCCATTGGTGGCGTTCCTGTCGCTGATGCACGCGTTATTGCTTGGGGCGATGCGCGCTTAAGTATTGAGCTTTAAGTGAAATTGACGCGACAGGCCAGCAAAGAAAGCCGTAGCTGCTATCGGGTGTGGCGACGTTGGAACGGGTGGCGTGGTGCTTTCGTCAGGCGATCACGGAGCTTGTTAAGAATATCTCGCAAAAGCGATTGACTTTCGCGATGGGATCGGGTTTGTGATGTAATGTTATAACATTGCATTTGTGATTTAGGAGTTCACAATGACCCAATCGGTCTTGCGCAACCTTTGCGCATCCGTCGGAATTCTGGCCATGGCTGCGACGGCTGGTCTGTCTGCGCCTGCAATGGCAGCAGGGAATGACGGTATTCTTGATATTGCCAGCCCGCTTGAGATTTCCGGCCTCGATCCGGCCAAGTCGGGCTATATCTTTAGCCGCATGCAGGCGGCTGAAACCCTGTTTACGGTCAATCGCGAAGGCAAGCTTGTGCCGATGCTGGCAAGCGACAGCCACGTGAGCAAAGACGGGCTTGTCTGGCATATCGCGCTGCGCGATGGGGTGACGTTCCATGATGGCAGTGCCATGAGCACGGATGTGGTTGTTGCCGATCTGAAGCGTGCCTTTGATCGCCCGGGTGTGCTGGGCCGTGCGCCGATCACGGATATCGGTGCCGAGGGCAACGAGGTCGTCATTACCCTGTCTGAACCATTTGCGATGCTGCCAGCATTTTTGGCGCATTACAGCACCATCATCCTCGCGCCGAAATCCTTTGATGAGGCGGGCGAGGTTACGGCCATCATTGGCACTGGGGCCTATCGCGTTGATGAGGTCACCCCGCCGCTTCGGGTCGAGATGACCGCGTTTGACAAATGGTGGAACGGCAAGGCCGATATTGAAAAGGTCAGCTATCTTGCGGTCGGGCGCGGTGAAACGCGCGCGATGATGGCGCAAAGCGGGGATGCCGATCTGGTTTTGTCCCTGTTGCCGGTTGCGGTTAACCAGCTGAATAATGATCCGGCGGTCAATGTTGCGGTCGCCACCATCCCGCGCACCCGTCTTTTGAAGTTTGATGTCTCAAAGCCGTTCTTTGATGAGGTGGTCGAGCGTCAGGCGCTTAGTCTTGCGATTGATCGCAAGGCGATTGCTGCCGTTGTCATGCGCAATGTTGATCTGGCAGCAACCCAGATGTTCCCGCCATCGATTGTCGGGTGGAACAATGATGGGGTGCTGTCGTTTGAATTCGATCCGCAAAAGGCACGTGATCTTTTGGCCAAGGCAGGCTGGGTCGAAGGATCGGACGGCATCCTTGAAAAGGATGGCAAGCGGTTTTCGATCACGTTGCGTACCTATGCCAGTTGGCCGGATCTGCCTTTGATTGCAACCGCACTTCAAAGCCAGCTTAAGGCCGTGGGCATCAATCTTGAAATCTCGGTCGGGAGCTATACCGAAATTCCGTCCGGTCATGCGGATGGCAGCCTTGAGATCGCGTTGATCACACGCAGTTTTTCGATGGTGCCTGATCCGCTGGCAACCGTGATGGCTGATTATGGTCCCGGTGGTGCCGACTGGGGGGCGATGAACTGGAAAAACGATGAGGCCGCAGACCTTCTGGCCGCACTTGGTCGGGCAAATGACGCGACTGTGCGGGCCGATATGCAAAAGCAGCTGACATCGATCTTCCAGTATGAGTTGCCGACCATTCCTGTGGTCTGGAGCGAACTTGCGGTTGCAGCAAGCGACAAGCTTGAAAACCTGTTCGTCGATCCGTTCGAGCAGAATTACTACCTGTCTGATCTGCGGTGGGTGAAATGAAACAGCTGATTGCAACCCGTTTGTTGCAGCTGGTTGCCGTTGTCCTGATTGTTGGAACCATCAGCTTTGCGCTGATGTATTTCCTGCCCGGTGATCCGGCCCTGCGCATTGCCGCAGGCCGGTATGGCCCGGACATGATGGATAATGCGATATCGGAACTGGTCCGGGCCGAACTTGGTCTGGACCAGCCGGTCTGGGTGCGGTTTCTGGCATGGATGGGCGATCTGATCCGGTTTGACCTTGGTCATTCGCTGGTGTCAGGGGCGCCGGTCATTCATGAAATTGCCTTACAGCTTGGCTATACCCTGTGGCTGGCCGCACTTGCCTTTGTGCTGGCGCTTGTGATCGGGCCGGTGATTGGCGCGATTGCCGGATTGTTTCCCGGATCGGTGTTTGATCGGGTCAGTCTTTTGATTTCGGTTGCCTTGCGCGCAGTCCCGCCCTTTGTCCTGGCGATTGTTTTCATGATGGTGTTTGGCGTGACCTTGCGCTGGTTCCCGACCGCAGGATTTGGCGGTTGGGACAATATGGTTCTGCCGTCCTTGACGCTTGCCCTTGGTTTGGCGGCGATGTCATCACGGGTGATGCGCGATGCCATGAGCGAGGTGGCGGCAAGTCCGTATTTCGCCCATGGCCGCTATAAGGGGCTTTCGGATCGCACGGTCGTCATGCGCCATGGGATGCGCAATGCGTCCTTGCCGGTGGTGACCTATTTGGGGCTGCAAATGGTTTATCTGGTCGAAGGTGTTGTGGTGGTTGAGTCCATTTTTGCCTTTCCGGGAATTGGCCATGCGCTTGTCCACGCGATCATTGCGCGTGATGTGCCAATGGTGCAGGGAACGGCATTGGCGATGGGCGGCTTGTTTGTGTTGCTGAACATCATTGTTGATCTGATGTGTTTGCGTCTTGATCCCCGTCTTGGTTCTCGTCTGGGACGGAGGGCCGCATGAAAACAGCATCTTTAGGCCAATTGCCCGTCGAATTGCGAGATGGCGCACGGCCCGTTTTCTGGCAACCGGTGCGCATCACCGGCGCGGCTATTCTGGTCCTTCTGCTTGGGTTTGGGTTTATTGGGCCGCTGATGGTTGGGGCCGATCCGCTGTATCAGGATTATGGTGCGGTTTTGGTTGCGCCGGGTGATGCCACCCATTGGCTGGGCACGGATCATTTCGGGCGGTCGATGGCCGCGCGTCTTGTGCATGGGGCGCAACTTTCCTTTGTCATGGCGCTTGTCACCGCAATAACGGCGGCCGTTCCGGGCATATTGCTGGGCATTCTTGCCGCGCATCGCGGCGGCTGGATCGAACGTGGGCTGGTGGCGCTTTCAGACATTGTTCTGGCCTTGCCGGGCTTGTTGCTTGTGCTTTTGCTGATGGCATTTGCGCCGGGCAAGTTCGGGCCGCTTTATCTTGGACTGGCGCTTTATTTGTGGGTGGAGTTCTTCCGCGTGGCGCGGATTGAAACCGCGCGCGTTCTGGCCCTGCCATGTTGTGAAGCCACCCTTCTTTTGGGCTTTGGCCCGCTTTATGTGTTGGGGCGGATCATTTTGCCGGCGCTGGCCGGGCCGATGATGACGCTGTTTGCCTTTGCCATGGGTTCGGCCATCATTGCGGTCAGCACATTAAGCGCCATTCATGTGGGATTGCGTCCACCCACCCCGGAACTGGGCGCGATGATTGTCGAACTGATGCCCTATTACAGTGAAGCCCCGCTTCAGGTTCTTATGCCCGCTTGCGTGATCTTCCTGCTTGTTCTGTCGCTTCAGTTGCTTGCCGGAAGGAAAAGCTGATGAGCTGTGAAATCAAACTGGAAAACCTGTGCATCAAGACCGGCGATGGTACGGTTTTGGTGCAGGACGTTTCCTTTGCGTTTGGCACCGGTAATCCGATCTGTCTGATCGGGGAAACCGGGTCGGGCAAAAGCCTTGTCATGCGTGCGGTGATGGGAAGCCTGCCAGATGAGCTGATTTGCGAAGGGGCCATCATGCTTGATGGTGAAAACCTTCTGGCATTGTCAGCGCAAGAACGCCGGGCGTTGTGGGGACGGAAATTCTCGCTCCTGCCCCAAGAACCGTCGCGGTCACTTGATCCGACCATGAATATCCAAGCGCAGGTGGCCGAGATTTATCCGGCCTTGCACGACCTGTCATGGGGGGATGCCAAAACCCGCGCGATGGCGGATTTAAAGGCGGTCGGGCTTGATCATGCGGCAAAGTCATTTCCGTTTGAGCTGTCAGGCGGCATGGCGCAGCGTGCATCGATTGCCATGGCCCATGCGGCGGGAAGTGAGGTGCTTCTGGCTGATGAGCCGACCAAGGGGCTTGATCGGGCATTGTGTGATGTGGTGGCAGGGATGTTGGGCAATGAGGTGTCCCTTGGCCGGGCAGTGATGGTGATTACCCATGATCTTGAACTGGCTGCCCAAACCACAGGTCAAATCGGTGTCATGCGGGGAGGCAAGCTGATTGAGCTTGGCCAGGCGGATGAATTGCTTAGTGCGCCAAGCGATCCCTATACCCGATCGCTTGTTGCGGCCTTGCCCAGCCAATGGGCAGTGCGCACGGAGGGTTCCAAGACCAGCAAGAGTGCGGGTAATGTCGTGATCAATGCCCGCAAGCTTGGCAAATCTTTTGGGGAAAAGACGCTGTTTACCGATCTTGACCTGACGCTGCGGTCTGGCGAGATCACGGTTGCCCTGGGGCCAAGTGGTTGTGGCAAAAGCACGCTTGGCAATATCTTGCTGGGATTGGTCAAGGCTGATAGCGGCGTGGTGGAGAAGTCGGGAAATCTGCCCGCATTCAAGTACCAGAAGATCTATCAGGACCCGCCATCGGCCTTCATTGCCCATCAAACACTTGGCGATGCCTTTGCCGATTTGCGAAAGCGTCATGGTCTTGATGGCACCATCATCAATCAGATGTTTGCCGATCTGGGGCTGGATCATGGTTTGTTGGCGCGGCGTCCCGATGCGATTTCAGGTGGGGAGCTGCAACGCTTTGCTATTGCGCGGGCCTTGTTGCTGTCGCCAGCCATGCTGTTTGCTGATGAGGCAACATCGCGCCTTGATCCGGTCAGTCAGAAACGGGTGATTGATCTTTTGATCGGGCAGGTGCGTGAACGCAATCTGGCCTTGATGCTTGTCACCCATGATCGGGGGCTGGCTGAACGGATTGCCGATCATGTCATTCATTTGGGGGATGCGGCCGGTGTTGCCGAGCCACGCACAGTTGCGGCCTAAACCCGTCACGCCATTACCAACGAAAAACGCCGCCCGAATGACCGGGCGGCGTTTTGCTTTTTAGCATCCCTGAGGGAGGGGGAGGCTTGTGCGTTACATCGCGGTTGCGCGGTTGGCTTCGATGTAAATTTCGCGCAGGCGTTTGGCGATCGGGCCGGGCACACCTTCGCCGATTTTCTTGCCATCGATCTCGGCAACCGGGCAGACAAAGGCAGATGCCGAGGTGGAGAAAGCTTCCTTGGCGTTCTGGGCTTCTTCGATCGTGAAGTGGCGTTCTTCGACTTTGAGCTGCAGTTCTTCTGCGCATTTCAGAACCGATGCGCGGGTGATGCCGTGCAGGATGTCGGTCGACAATTCGCGGGTTACGATCGTGTTGTCCTGAGTGACGATATAGGCATTGTTGCTTGAGCCTTCGGTGACAAAGCCATCCAGCACCATCCATGCATCATCCGCACCCTTTGACGCGGCTTCGGTTTTCAGAAGCGACGCATACAAAAGCTGGGTGGTTTTGATGTCGGACCGGCGCCAGCGGATGTCGGGGAAGGTCACGATTTTCTGGCCACGTTCGGCAAGGGTGGATTTGATCAGGCCCTTGCTTTGGGTGAACATAACGATGGTCGGCGGCGTTTCCGGGTCGATTGCGAAATCGCGATCCCCCGCCGACCCACGCGAGACCTGCAGATAAATCAGGCCTTCGGTGATGTCATTGAGCTTTACCAGCTCGCGATGGGCTTCAAGAAGCTGATCAATGTCAGGCTTGAATGAGAATTTCAGCTCAGCCAGCGACCGTTCGAGGCGCTTCATATGACCCATAAAGTCAATCAGCTTGCCATCCAGAACCGAGGTCACTTCATAAACGCCATCGGCGAACAGGAAGGAGCGGTCAAAAATCGAAATCTTGGCTTCGGTTTCCGGCAAAAACTCGCCGTTCACATAAACAGTACGCATGGCAACTTTCCTGGCTCAGGAACGGATATTTCATCCGTCGGTGATCGATGTAGCGACGTTTCCATTGGTGCGGCCAGATCAATCCGATCAGCGACCTTTTGTTCCTACGCTATTTGGATATCTAGTTAGCATAGTGCGAGGCCCACTGTCGCGCGAAAGCTATATATCGTGCGTATAAAAGGTGGAAAGTTGCTTTGATGGGCCATGATCAATCCAGATGTGGAATGATATGCTCGGTAATTGCCGGTAATGTTCGCAGATTATTCGATTTAAACATTTTCGATTTTTTTGCGTTTGACCTTAACATAAGTTCAGGTTCTATCGTCCTGTTCCATGAGATGAAAAACATCGTCAAAGAAATGGAGCCTTGTGATGAATAGCCACCAGCAAATTGCCCGCCCCGTCGTTGCTGTTACCAATGACCATAAAGATCTGCAAAGCCGGATCAATGCCAGCTGGGCCATGCCTGTCAAACGTCCGGTGCAAGAAGTTGATCTGGATGCCTATTTCGCCCGGATCGGCTATGACGGCCCGCGCGAAGCAACGCTTGAAGTGTTGCAGACCCTGCATGCATTGCATCCAGCAAATATCCCGTTTGAAGCGATTGATGTTTTTAACGACAAACCGATCAATATCAGCCCGGAACGGGTCGATCAGAAACTGATCCATGAGGGGCGCGGCGGATATTGTTTTGAACAGAACGGCCTGTTTCGCCGTGTATTGCGTAGCCTGGGCTTTGAAGTCGAAGGTCTGGCGGGACGTGTTTTGTGGGGCTATGACCCGAACGGCGCACCGCGTCCGCGCTGCCACATGGCCAATCGGGTGACGATCAATGGCGAAGCATGGTTGGCCGATGTCGGCTTGGGCGGATGTGTGCCAACGGCACCCTTGTTGCTCGATGTCTCAACACCGCAAGTCACCCCGCATGACACCTATCGCGTGACCAAAAGCGAGTATAGCTATCTGATCGAACTGGAACGTGATGGCGTGTGGAAAGCTGTGCATGAGATCGATATCGCACCTGTGGCCGACATCGATTACGAGGTCATGAACTGGTACGCATCCGATCACCCGGAAAGCGGTTTTTGCAAGACGCTTATGGTCGCGCGCTCTGCCCCGTTTGCGCGTTTCACGCTTCTGAACAACCGCCTGACCATCCGTCTGGTCACCGGCGAGGAAGAGCAACATACGCTGAGCGTCGGTGACATTCCCCAGACGTTAAAAGACATCTTTGGCATCGAGCCAGACCCGGCTTGGCAGGGTGCCTTTGCAAGATTGGTCAATCACAGTCACGGATAAACGATTGTGCGGTGTTTATGCCGCCTGTGAATGATCAAGGGCGGGGAGCTTTGGCTCCCCGCCCTAAATTTTGGCTTAGTCGTGATGACTGGAATGCGGTTCGCTTGCCGGGGGTAATCGCCGTTCCGATGTGGTGTCAAACACATGAACCTTTGCCATGTCAAAGGCGATATGGATGAAGCTATCAACTGCGTAGGTCGGGCGGTCCATGGTGAAGATTTTGATCGGTTTGCCCGCAAGTGTGACATGAACAAGGGTTGATAGGCCCATCGGTTCGATCAGTTCGACCTTGGCCGGAAGGCCGCCATCGGCATCCGATACGATGGTGATATGTTCCGGGCGGGCGCCAAGCGTTACCGCCTGATTGTTTGCGGCCTCTTTGACTGGGAGGACCGGGACGAGGGCGCCGTCGGTTAGTCTTATGCCGGCCGCATTTTCACCAACCAGTTCATAGCCGCCTTCCAGGAAGTTCATCGCCGGCGATCCGACGAAGCTTGCGACAAAGATATTGGCAGGCTTGTCGTAAATCTCGACCGGGCTTCCGACCTGCTGGATGATGCCGTCATGCATGGCAACAATCCGATCCGCCATGGTCATGGCTTCGATCTGATCGTGGGTGACATAGACCGATGTCGCGCCAAGACGGCGATGCAGTTTGCGGATTTCGGTGCGCATCTGTTCACGCAACCGGGCATCAAGGTTTGAGAGTGGTTCATCAAACAAAAACGCCTGTGGTTTGCGGACAATTGCGCGGCCCATCGCCACACGTTGGCGCTGCCCGCCCGAAAGCGCCTTGGGTCGGCGCTCAAGCAATGCCGTCAGGCCAAGGATTTCGGCAACGCCTGAAATGGCATCGGAGATTTTTTCCTTGGCAGTTTTGCGCAGTGTCAGTGCGTAGCTCATATTTTCTGCGACCGACATGTGCGGATAGAGCGCATAGGACTGAAACACCATGGCGATGTCGCGGTCCTTGGGCTGCAAGTCATTGACGACATTTCCGGCGATTGAAATATCGCCTGATGTGATGTCCTCAAGCCCGGCAATCATGCGCAGCAACGTTGATTTGCCACAGCCCGACGGACCGACAAGGACAATGAATTCCCCGTCCGAGATATTCAGATCAATGCCGTGCAGTACATCAACCGCGCCATAGCTTTTGCGCGCATTTGCAATTTGAATGGAAGCCATTGGAAACCTCTTATCCTTTGACCGCGCCAGCCGTCAGGCCCTGCACCAGATAACGCTGGATCAGCAGGAAGAACAGACAGGCGGGAATAAGTGCCAGCACGCCAGCAGCCATCATCTGACCGAAATCGACGCTGAATTTTGAAACGAATGACAAAAGCCCGACCGGGAAGGTTGATGCGGACTCACTGCTGACCAGCATCAGGGCAAATAAAAGCTCGCTCCAGGCGGCGGTAAAGACAAAGCCAAGCGTTGCCGCCACACCCGGAAGGGTCAGGGGCAGGATGATCGCGCGAAATGCCTCAAACCGTGTATTGCCATCGATCATGGCTGCTTCTTCGAGATCCTTGGGAATGCCATCAAAGAAGGACTGCATCAGGAAGGTCGCAAACGGCACATTGAACGCCGTATAGACAATGATCAGACCCGTGAGGCTGTCGGTCAGGCCAAGCGGGGCAAGAATTTTAAAGATCGGCGCGATCAGCATCACCAGCGGGAACATCTGCGTAATCAGCATGAGTGCGACGATGATCACCTTGCCGCGAAAGGCAAAGCGCGAAAACGCATAGCCCGTCAGGGCCGCGACCAGTGTTGTGACGATGGCGGTTGTGCCCGCGACAATTACGGAATTCAGGAAATAATGCGGGAAGTTGCTTTGGGTTAGAACGAATGTGTAGTTCTCCCAGGTGGTGCGTGACGGCCACATGCGGACACCTTCGGTATAAAGGATGTCGTTGGGCGTCACGGAAACCTTGAGCAACCAGTAAAGCGGAAACAGCGCAAAGATCACAAAGGCGGCAATCATCAGATAATGACTGCCCCAATAGAGCCATTTGCGCGTTGATGTTTGTCCAGTCAGGGTCATGGGGCTCATCCCTAGCTATCTGCGTGCGTCATGGCACGGCGAAGCGCAATCACACTAAGCGCATAGGCCAGCAACAGAACCAGAAGGACCGCTGCAATCGCCGAGGCATAGCCGAAATCAAGGCGGCGGAAGGCCTGGGTGAAAATGTAGGATGCGACAATCTGGGTTGAATCCGCAGGGCCGCCATTGGTCATGACAACGATCAGATCGGCGAAATTGGCAATCCAGATGGTGCGCAGCATCAGTGTGATGGCAATGGTGGGCGCAAGGAAGGGCAGGGTAATGCTGATAAATTGCTGGCGCGTGGTTGCCCCGTCAATTGATGCCGCCTCGTACAGTTCCTTGGGGATGGATTGAAGGGCGGCCAGCATGGTGATGGCAAAGAACGGAATGCCAAACCAGATATTGGCAATTATCGGACCCCACATGGCAAGGTCGGGATCAGACAGGATATTGAACGGCTCCGCCATCAGGCCAAGGGACGTCATCCAGTGCGGCAATGGACCCACCACCGGATTAAACATCCAGGCCCAGTTCAGCCCCGAAAGAAATGTCGGCACTGCCCATGGCAGGAACACCAACGCCTGTACCAATCGGCGGCCCAGGAATTCGCGGTTCAGCAGCAGGGCCAGGATCAGTCCCAGACCAAACTGAAACAGCAGAGACCCGAACGTCCACCATGCGGTATTGGCAAGCGCACCCAAGAATGCCTGATCAGATATCAAGGCTTCGAAATGGGCCGTTCCGACAAAGCCGCCGCTAAACGGATTAAGGATACGGATATCGCGAAACGCGTAGCTCAGGCCCAGAATGAGCGGCATCAGCATGACCGCAATGATCAGGACAAGGGCGGGCGAGACATAAAGATAAGGTTCGATGATCCCGGAAATCTTCCTTGAGAAGCCCCCCCGTCTTTCGACGGGGAGTTTTCCGGTTTGGGTTACAGTGGTCACTGATTTGCCTGCATCCATTTTTTCTGTGCCGGGGTCAGATATTCTGCCCACTGATTTGCCAGCTCTTCCGGGCTGATCCGGCCAAGCATCGCTTCCTGACTGGTGCGGATGACAAGGCTGTCCTTGAAGAAGGCAAATTCTTCAAGATGGGTCGGCATCACAGTCGGATGCACATCCGGATCAGACAGTTCGGCAAACCAACCGGCAAATTGCGGGCTGGCAAAGAATGGATCGCTTTCGGCACCATTATGGATCGGAAGTGCACCAATGCGCTTGTTCCAGGCAAGGTTGCTTTCCTTGGATTCAAGATGGGCAATCAGCTTCCAGGCTTCGTCCTTGTTCTCGCTGTTTGAGAACATCGACCAACCGGCATAACCAATGGTCGGGAACGCCTTGCCAGACGGGCCTTTGGGCATGGTGGTGACACCAAAGTCTTCTTCTTTCATGCGGCTTGAAATCGCGATCAGGGCATCGGGGTCCTGATCCAGCATGGCACAAGTGCCGGAATAGAAACCGGCGACGATTTCGTTAAAGCCCCAGTTCAGGCTGTCTTTGGGTGCCAGACCGTCTTTGTACAGATCGATCAGGTATTCCAGACCATCTTCCCAGCCATCGGAATTAAAGGTGCTTTGACCATCTTCGGTGAAGAAGTCGTTTGATCCGGCTTCGGTCGCACCAAACATCACCCAGCCATTCAGACCACCCGGACCACCCCGCATGCAGTAGCCATATTTGCCCGGAAGGGCGGATACCTTTTCAGCGGCCGCGCGGAATTCCTCAAGCGTTTCGGGAACTTCGGTCACGCCGGCTTCTTCGAACAGCTTTTTGTTATAGAACATCGCGCGCAGATAGAAGCCATAAGGCAGCATATAGGCGGTGTCCCCGGCGGAGCGGGCAAATTCAAGCGCACGGTCATTGAGCGTCTTTGCGCCATCCCAATTGGCCAGATACGGCTCAAGACTTTCAAGCGCGCCATTATTGGCATAAAGGGTTAGCCAGGTATCAGGCATTTCAACGATGTCGGGCGTCTGACCGGCCGAGACCATGGTGGCGAATTTTTCAAACGCCTGTCCCCATGGAAGAGATGTGATTTCAACCGTTACACCGGGATTGGCGGCCTCGAACTCGGCCACCAGACCTTTGAGGGTCTCGGTGCGTTCCGGGCTGGTGATGACTTCAACCAGCTTGAGTGTCGTGTCGGCATAGGCCTGACTTGTTAGCGCAATAGACGTCACACCTGCCAGTAGCGTTGTTTTCCAGTTCATTGTGAAGTTCCCTGTTTTAAACGATAGTGTTCTTACTTCAGGCTTGCCTCGATTGCGGTCGCCAGGTCAGACCAAAGGTCTTCGGCGCTTTCGAGGCCGATATGCAGACGGACCAGATTTTCCGGCACGCCAAAGCGCATGGCCGAATTCGGTCCGCCCACTTGTGCCCGCGTGACAAGTGCGGGGACAATCAGGCTTTCATGCCCACCCCAGGACACACCGATCTTGAAAAAGCGCAGCGCATCAACAAAGGTCGGAATGTCGACCTTTTGGGTGAACTCGAATGAAAATAGTCCGGATGATCCGCTTAGCCCCGGTGCGGCGGGTTCCATCAAACCGGGATAGTGGACAGCAGTGACCATCGGATGGTCGGCAAGATTTCGGGCAATGATCAGGGCTGATCTTTGATGTTCGCGCATGCGTGCGGGCAGGGTGCGCAAACCGCGCAGCAACAGCCAGCCATCAAAGGCCGAAAGCTTCCCGCCCAGATAAGGCAGGATGGTGGAGCGTACTTTGCCGACAAACTCGTTTGATCCGGCAATCACGCCCGCGACCACATCGCTATGGCCGCCGATATATTTCGATGCGGAATGAATGACGACGTCACAGCCAAGGGTGGCGGGCTGGCAAAAGACAGGCGATGCCCAGCTGTTATCGATCATGGAAACCGCGCCATGGTCGCGTGCGATATCGCAAAGTGCTGCTATATCGTGGGTGTGGAAAGTCCAGCTGGTCGGGCTTTCAAGATAGAGGATCTTGGCACCGGGAATGGCGGCCCGGACGGCATCAAGGTCACGTCCATCGACATAATCGACACTGACATTCATGTCGCGCAGGAACATCTCGAAAAAGCGATAGGCATCAGGATAGCAATGCTCGACCGAGACAATGCGATCACCGGGTCTGACGACGGATAACACGGCGGACGAGATCGCGGCCATGCCGCTTGCCAGGCCAAGTGCGTCTTCGGTCTTTTCCAGTTGGGCGATCTTTTCTTCGAATGCGCGGACGGTCGGGTTCAGACCACGGGAATAGACCGGGCGGGTTTTACGCCCGGAATAGGTTTCGACCATTTCCTCGAAATTCTCGAACGTGAATAACGAGTTCTGAAAGATCGGCGGGACGACGGCATTGGCGAAATGCTCTGCGTCATAGGCAACGACACTTTCAGGGCTGCTTGGCGCGTGGTTGTGATTGTTCGGATTATTGTTGTTCTTCATCGGACATTCTCACGATGTCGTTTTCAACGACTTCAAGGATGGCAAGGGTGTGCTGGCGGGCCAGTTCGGCATCGCCCGCGACGATGGCGTCAAACAGCATGCGGTGAAACTCAAACGAGGAGCTGGCAAAGTCCGGGCGGTTGAATGGTTGGGCAAAGAAGCTTTCAAATGCTTCGCGCATCTGCCCCAGAAGCTGCTCAAACAACGGATTTCCCGACGCCTTGTAGATCGACAGGTGAAATACAAGGTCGGCTTCGCCCGCGGTGCCGAATTCAAGATGTTCGGCCTCCATCGCATCAAGGGCGGTGCGCATTTCATCGATGTCTTCGGGGCTGGCGCGCTTGGCAGCCAACATGCTGGCTTCGACTTCCAGCCCGCGGCGGACTTCAAGGGTTTGCAACAACCCGTCGCGCTGGGTGGCAATGGAAAGCGGCATGAACAGCGTCTTTTCACTGACCGGGCGTTTGAGGTACGTGCCTGACCCGCGTCGGATTTCGACCACACCCAATGCCTGCATATGGCCAATCGCCTCGCGGATGCTGGATCTGCCAACTTTAAGGCCCGTCATCAATTCGCGTTCCGGCGGCAGGCGATCGCCCGGTGTCAGTTCAGAACTGACGATGAAATCGGTCAGCGCTTCGAGGATCGCGTCACGACGCCCCGATGTTTCAATGGGTCGAATGGTAGCCCCGGCGGCCTGCGGCACATCACACCTGCTTGCTTGTCATCACCATGTCCGATCCAACCAAATGCCATGGTTCATTGTGGTCAGTCATCAGACGTCAGACCAATTTTTGTTTTGAATCGGTTCAAGTCAAGTGGAAAGTAAATCAAAGGTATTGTGTTGCAGGCGCGAGCGCGCCGTTCTATCGCGGATTTCTGCTGTTTGCGCGGGATGATTTCAATTGGAGGTGTGCGCTGCACGGTTTGGCGGAAATCGGTCCGGACAGGTCCGATTGAGCGTGAAATTCAAGACTCGCCTGACTTCAATGGGATCAATAGCGCATCACAAGGCCGAACTGTTCGACCAGTTGGCTATATGTGCCGTTCTCTTTGACGGTTCGTAATGCCGTGTCGAACCGTTGGAGCAGGGCATGATTATCGGGATATTCCTTTGACGTCATCAAATGTAGCCCCGCACCGGCGACCAGCGGCTTTTCAAGGGTATAGAATTTCGCGACTTCATCAGATGGAAACAGGCTACGGATAATGTGCCAGCCAACCGTGGTTGCGGTTGAAAACACATCAATTCGGCCAAGTTGCAGGCGTTTGAAATTCTGTTCTTCGGAATGGGCGTAATCGACATTCAGCCCGGCCTCGGCAAACCATGGTTCATAATAATAGCCCTGAATGCCGCCAATATGCAGATAGCGCAGATCGGTGAGCTTGGAATAATGCAGGGTTTGTTTGTCGGGTACGGCCTTATAGGCAAAGAAATGGGAATCTTGCAGATAAAGCGCTTCTGAAAACGCATAGTTCTTTTCGCGTTCTTCGGTCTTGCGATAGGGGATCGTGCCCCACGCGTTTAGCCCGGCCACTTCCTGTTCACAGCGTTGCCAGGGCATGATGCGGAAGCGGAACCGCACGCCCATTTCCTTGCCGATTTCGTCAAACAAAGTCGGAAGGAAGCTTTGTTTATAGTTTTCAAGCACATAGGGCGGATAGATGTTGGTCGCAATCACAAGGGTCTGCTGCGCACTGGCAAGCACCGGCGCACAGATCAGCCATCCCCACAGGATTAAAAAACGCTGCAACCTCAACATGAAAAAGGTCCGAGTAAAACGCGATATGGTTCATATGGCGTTCAGATTTCTCGTTGTTAAGGGGGGGACGGTTTTGATCGTGAAATTTGTGCGTGATCGGGCAGGTGCGTTACTTTGCAGCCTTCGCCTCTGCTTCCTGTGTCAGGCTTTCCATATAGGTCAGAAGATCCGCAATGCTTTCCGGTGTCAGGGAGAATTCCGGCATGGTCATGTTGTCATGCGAAACCGTGATCCCCTCGGCCAGGGCTTCTTCAAGATTTTCAAGCGGCCAGCGTTGGCCGAAGCTTGCCAGTGACGGTGCATCGGTGATGGTTGGGTCGAGCAGGGGATCGCCATCAAACTTGGTGTGGCAGCGCAGGCAGGTTTGCTCGGCAATCGATTGGCCGCGCGTGACATCACCATGTTCTTCGCCCTTGCGCGCCATATAGTCGCTAATGCCCCACATGCCCGCGGCAACAATGCCGGTCACAAGAATGACAAGGCTGATTTTCTGCATGGTGATCTCCCCAAAGGCGATTGTTTCTTGTTGATCTGAGGCCAGCTTAGCGCGCCAAGGTAACGAATTTCCTAAGCAATACGGCACTTCATCGCAAGGCTTCAACCGATGGATAGGGTGCGGGATAGGTGTTGATAATCAGTATCATTTGCGCTAAGCGTCACGGCAGTTGCGGGCGTTGGGTCACGGTCGCATTGCGCAAAGGAAGTTCTGTTTGCCCGGAAATACCACATCATTGGCATTGTTCATGCGCCAAAGACCGGCATTGGTGAATTACGCCAGCAGCATCATCGGCAACCGGGTTCTGGCCGAAGACCTGGTGCAGGAAGCATGGCTGCGCTTTGATGAGGCATCCAATGGCCGGTTTCTCGAAGACGCCACCGGGTATCTGTATCGGATCGTGCGCAATCTGGCCCTTGATAGCAAACGCCGTGATGCGCGTGAACACAGCCTGACGGCTGCATCTGATTATGACGTCGCAGTTCAAACATCGGCCTCTGACACACCCGATCCGGAAACCGTGATCCTTTATAAGGACGATTATGCCAAGCTGATGCAGGCCCTGGGCGAGCTTCCTGAACGCACGCGCATTGCCTGTGAAATGCATCGGTTTGGTGGGGCGAAACTGCGTGAGATTGCCGATTATCTCGATATCTCCGTCCCGCTTGCCCATAAGCTGGTGGCCGATGGCATTGATCATTGCCGCGATCGGTTGGGGGGCTGGCCATGAGCATCGATTGTACCCCCGAAGTGCTTTTCACCGTTGAAGAATTCAGCCCCGCGTTACCTACAAAGGGTGACGGGATGCGCGATGTGGTTTATAGGGTCCTTGATTGCACCAATGGGTGCCACGGGGACAAAGTAGCGTGATGGCAGGGATTACCGATCCAGTTCAAAAACAGGCGGCTAAGGAGGCAACCGAATGGTTGATCCTGTTGCAGGAAGAGCCCGAGAACCCTGACCTTCAGGCGCGGTTTGCCGATTGGTGCGCGCAAAGCCCGGTCCATCAGGACGCCTGGAATGCGACGCAAAAGGCCGCCAATCTGATGGCAGAGGTCAAACCGTTTGATGCGGATGCAAATGCATCTGGCAAAGCCGACTGGCAGCACTTCCTTGCGGAACGCCGGGCTTCGGACGCTTCGGAAAATCAAGAAAACAATGCACCGCAAAACGAGGCGGTCAACGCGCTGATTAACCTTGATTACGAGAAGGCGGTTGCGCAGGGCAAAGTCATTTCGGCACAAACCCGGTTTAACAAGCGCGGCAATATGTCATGGCGCGGGATCGGGCTTGGCGGGTTTGCGGTGGCGGCATCACTTCTGGCGGCTATCATTGGCCCCAAAATCGCCAATGAACTTCAGGCCGATCACCTGACATCGACCGGTGAAATCAGCACCATCACACTGGCCGATAACAGCAAGGTCACCCTGGCACCGGAAAGTGCAATCAAGGTCCGCTTTGACGATGCGGGGCGTTTTGTCGAACTGCTGGATGGTGAAGCGTTCTTTGACGTCACCCCTGATCCGGAAAAACCATTTCGCGTTACTGCCGATACGGTCAATGTGACGGTGTTGGGCACCGCATTTGATGTGTCCGATGGTTCGGATATGTCGATGGTGGCGGTCGAACATGGCTTGGTTCGGGTGGAAAATGCCGCCCAGGTACCTGCCGTGTTTGAAATGCTTGAACCCGGTCAACAGGCCCGGGTCGAGCGGGACGGCACGGTAACGCGCAGCCAAATCCCGACCAGCCAAATCGGCGCATGGCGCAACAATCAGCTGATCGCACAGGATCAGCCACTTTCCGAAGTGGTCGACAAACTGCGCCGTTATTTCAACGGCACCATCCTGATCACCGATGAGGTGCTGGCAAGCCAGACTGTCACGGGTGTTTATCGCCTGAATGACCCGGTATCGGCATTGCGTGGTATGGCGCGGGCGCAGAAGGCGACCGTGCGCGAAATTACGCCATGGGTTTTGATCGTCTCGCCGTCCTGACGGCATCGATTTCCCGGCATTCAGCAAAGATTTTTGAAACCCGCAAGTCCCCCGGATTTTGCGGGTTTTGCGTCAATGCGATGATTTTTCGAAAGTTTTTTTGAAAAACTGAAATCGGCAGCCGTTTTGTTTTGTATGCGCCATTGAGAAGCGTTTGCATTCTCAATCTGGTTCGGGCATATGACATGAAACGGAGACAGAATAAAATGATGAATGGGGGTGCGCACGGCCTGCGCAATCGTGGTCGTGTTGCAGTAATTGCCAGTAGCTTTGTGGTTAGAAGTGCTTTGATGATGACGACCGCCTTAGCGCCGGTCATGTTTGCATCAGAAGCAGCCGCACAGGTCACAGCGACCGGGATCGATGGCCAATATGCGTTCAATATCCCGGCCCAGTCGCTGACCAGTGCCTTGGCGCAGTTTGGTCTGCAGACCGGTTTGCAGGTGACGGTGGATGGCGCACTTGCGCGTAATCTCGATGCTTCGGCCGTTGATGGTACGATGCGTGCTGACCGCGCACTTGAAACCCTTCTGCGCGGCACCGGGCTTAATTACGATGTCACCAGCGACGGCACGGTTGTGATTGAGGCACTGGTAAGCGGCGATGCCGCGCAGGGCGAGGTTCTTGATCCGGTGCGGGTCGAGGCCAATGCAGCTGAGGCATCCGATCCGACCAATGCGATCACGGACAGTTTCGTTGCAACCCGTAGCCGCACGGCATCCAAAACCAGCACGCCGGTTTTGGATGACTCAGCCGCCGTTTCCGTTGTGACGCAAAAGGAACTTGAAACCCGCAACGTTCAGGACCTGCAACAGGCAGTCGCCTATACCGCAGGCGTGCAATCGGGCGAATATGGCACCGATGTGCGTTATGACTATGTGCGTATTCGCGGTTTCTATCAGACCAGCCTTGGTGCGTATCGCGACGGGCTGCCATCACGCATTTATAACTTCACCAACAGCCGCCCTGAAACCTATGGCCTGCAGCAGGTCGATATCCTGAAAGGGTCGACATCAAGCCTGTTTGGCATGAATGGCCCCGGCGGTCTGGTCAATATGACGACCAAACGCCCGCAGGATGAAGCCGGTGGCGAGGTTTTTACCACCTTTGGTGAAAACCATCTGCGCGGGGGTGGGGATGTGACAGGCCCGGTTGCCGAAGACAGCAATTGGTCCTATCGCCTGACCGGTTTGTGGCAGGATGCGGAACGCAATCAGGATTATTCCAAGGATGACCGCATCTATGTCGCGCCGGCTTTTACCTATAAGCCAAAGGCGGGTACGGAGCTTACCATCCTGACCAGTTATAGCGAACGCGACAGCGGCCTTGGCTATGGCTTCCCGGCCGGGATTGAAACCAGCCGTGATGCATTTTTTGGCGAGCCGGATTTCAACAATTTCGACACCGAAGAAACCAATATCGGTTACGAGCTTTCCCATCAGATCAATGATGAGATCGAATTTCGTCAGAACGCGCGCTACACCCATCTCGATCTGACTTATGAGACGGTCTATCTCAATGACAGCACGCCGCTTGGCAATCGTAATGCCTTTGCGATTTATGGTGAGCTTGATCGCTTTGCCATCGACAACCAGGTCGAATATGACACCGCGATCAATGACCTGCTTGAGAGCAAGACGCTGATTGGCTTTGACTACAATCTCGATCAGAACCGTGAACAGCGTTATGACGGGACGGCAACCGCGATTGATCCCTATAACCCGTCCTATTGTGGTCGATCCTGCATTAGTTTGAATTTCACATCTGATACGGAAATCACCCAGGCGGCCTATGGGGCCTATGTGCAGGAACAGCTGACGATTGATGATGACTGGATCGCAACGGTCGGTGGACGTTTTGACTATGTACAAAGCGATACCGACACGATCAGCAGCGGCACGACGGCAGAACGTGATGATCATAAATTCACATCACGCTTTGGCCTGACCTATAAGGCGAGCAACGAAGTCTCGATCTATGGCAATTATTCGGAATCCTTCCAGCCGGTTTATTCCAGTCTGGCGTCACGCCCGGACGGGGTGAAGCCACAGGAAGGCACGCAATATGAAGTCGGCGTGAAATATCAGCCCGAAGCGATTGATGCGTTCTTTACCGCAGCGCTGTTTGACCTGACCCAGGAAAACGTGTCGCAATGGAATTCAAGCACGAGCACCTATAAGCAGATCGGCGAAATCAATTCGCGCGGGCTTGAGCTTGAAGGCAAGGTTTCCCTTGATGCGCAAACCAATATGACGCTTGCCTATACCTATCTTGATGCGGAAATCAAAGACGATGTGACCACAACCAATATCGGCAATCGTCCGGCCAATGTGCCCGAACATCAGGCATCCGCATGGCTTGATTACACCATTCCGGGGCAGGGCGTTGTTGGTGATCTGACCCTTGGCGGTGGTGTGCGCTTTGTCGGTGAACGTCAACGCAATGACAGCAACACCGAAACGCTTGGTTCCAACAGCGTGTTTGACGCGGCGATCAATTATGCCGTCACGGATAATGTCAGTTTGGCGGTCAACGCGACCAACCTTCTTGACCGCGAATATGTTTCGTCCAACACCTTTGGCAGCCGCTATTACGGCGAAGGCCGCACGGTTCTGGCAACGTTGAAATATAGCTGGTAACCCATCGCCCGCAAAAGAAACGGCCGCCTGTTGTGTGTAACAGGCGGCCGTTTTTGATTGGTTGGGTAAGCTGCTTTCTACTCGCGCAGTTTCTCGCGGGCCGGGGCGCCGCCGCGACCGCGTTTGAGGCTGGGCAGGGCCAGCATGGCGAGAACGAAAAGGCCCGTGGCCAGTTTCAGGTCGGGTGGTGGCATGCCGGCTGCCAAGCAAAGCGAGACCAGCTGATAATAAATGATCGCACCGACAAACGGAGCCAACAGCTGGCGAAATACGCTTTGTTTGCCAACAACCGCTTCACCGATCATGAGTGCCGCAAGGCCGTTGATCAGAATGCCAAGGCCCATATTCACATCGGCAAAGCCCTGTGACTGAACCATCAGCGCGCCACTGGTAGCCGAAAAGGCACTGGCAAGGCCGACACCAACAATGGTCATCGCCCAAACCGAAATGCCCTGTGCCTCGGCCATGGCCGGGTTTGATCCAACTGCACGAAGTGCTGTGCCCTTTTCGGTTTTAAAGAACCAGTTGAGTGCCAGGAACACACCCGCGCCAATGATACCAGCAATGATGATCTTGCTGACCGGGAAGCCCGGCGTGACAAACGGTGCCCAGTTATAAACGCTATCTGATCCAAAGATCGACAGGTTCGACTTGCCCATGATGCGCAGATTGATGCTGTAAAGCATCGTCATCATCAAGATCCCGGCCAGAAGCGTATGAATGCGAAACCGCAGGTGAATAAGCGCTGTACAGCACCCGGCAAGGAACCCGCACAGAAGGGCAATGACGATCGCCAATGCCGGGTTCATGCCACCCGAAATCAAAACACCGCACACACACCCGCCCAGCGGATAGGCACCCTCACTGGTCAAATCCGGGAAGTGGAGCGTTCGAAACGGGATCATGATGCCCAGAACGACAAAAGCCAAAATCAGGCTTTGCGCCAGGGTCACCGGGACAAGGGCGACATAGCTGGTAAAGGTCGAAGAAAGAAATTCCATCATGATCTTGCCTTATGCCCCCAACATCATTGCGTCGGTCTTGACCGCAAAATGGTCGACCAGTTTTGCCACGGTGATATTGGCCTTTTCTTCGCCGCCGATCTGAAGTTTGACGCGACCGGCATCCAGCATGATAACGCGATGACCGTAATCAACTGCGTGCTGCATGTTGTGCGTGACCATCAAGGTCGTCAGTTTCAGGCTGTCAACCGCACGAACGGTCGCCTGCATGACAAGGTCCGCCGTGCGCGGATCAAGGGCTGCGGTATGTTCATCAAGCAACAGCAAATCCGGTGATCCACCAACCGCCATGATCAGAGACAGCGACTGACGCTGCCCGCCCGAAAGCAGCTCAACCTTGGTGTTCAGCCGGTTTTCAAGACCAAGACCAAGGGTGGATAACCGTTCCTTGTAATCTTCAAGGCGCTTGGCATTTAACCCGCGCGACAGGGTGCGTTTGCTGCTGCGAAGCTCTGCCAGAAGCATGTTTTCAGCAACCGTCATGCTGGCAGCGGTGCCCAGCATCGGGTCCTGAAACACGCGCGCGATGCGCGATGCGCGTTTGTGAACCGGTGTCGCGGTAACGTCATCGCCATTGATCAGGATTTGCCCGCTATCAAGGGGCAGGGCACCGGATACGGCGTTCAACATCGTACTTTTGCCAGCGCCATTTGACCCGATCACCACCCCGAACTCGCCGGTCTGAAGGGTAAGATCAAGGTTATCAAGGGCGACTTTTTCGTCAGGCTGCCCGGCATAAAAAGTTTTGCGTGCAGATCGGATTTCAAGCATCCGTCTTCTCCATAAACTCATTGGCGCCGAAAGGGAATTGACCCAGACGGCGCCAATGTTCATTCAAGTGCGTCTTAACTCCGGGCGGATTATTCGACGATGCAACCGCAATCGTTGAACGATGCCGGAATTTCAATGCCAAATGCCGCCGCAGCAGATTTGGAAATCATCGGCGCATGGGTCTCATAGGTCGGTGCCGACGGTGCGATATCTGCCGCAGGCGTACCTTTGAGGATTTTGGCGGCGATGTTACCGGCATTCAGACCAACCTGGCTGTAATCGACCGAGAAGCTGGCCGGAACCGTACCATTGGCAACAGCCGAGCTGTCAGAGTTGACAATCGGCACACCAATCTGGCGCGCAGCTGCGGAAACAGCAGCAATCGCCGGCTGGATCAGGTTCGATGCCGGGGCATAAATCACGTCGGCCTTACCGGCAACTGCGGTGACGCGCTGCTGGATGTCGTTGACGTTATCGATACCAACTGCGACGACCGAGAAACCGGCAGCCGGTGCCAGTGCTTCGACCTTTTCAAGCAGTGCGACGTCGTTTGCTTCGCCCGGGTTATAGGGAAGCGCAAGACGTTTGGCATCCGGCAGAAGCTTGCGGGTGAATTCCAGAACCGCTGCGATATCCTGAAGGTCAGACGCGCCGGTCATATCGGTGTCACCCTTGTCCCAGGACGGAACCAGTTTGGCGGCAACCGGATCGGTCACAGCCGAAAACACAACCGGAATGCCCGAACCGGCAAGTGCCTGTTTGGCGATCTGGGAAACCGGGGTGGTGACCGTATAGATCAGTTTCGGGTTTTCAGACTGCAGCTTGGTGATCATTTGGGGCACCAAGGATGCGTCAAAGTTGGTGTGGCTTTCGGAATAGGAAACGTCCGTGCCTTCGACAAAGCCGTTGGCAGCCATGGCTTCCTTGAAGCCTTCGATCGCGGCATTAAGCTGCGGATGTTCGCCAAAGTTGGCGATACCAACCTTGATCTCATCAGCAGATGCGCTTGATACGGATGCAAAAAGGCTGCCTGCAAGGACCAGACCTGAAATCAGGCCCTTCTTATTCGTTTTCATCTTCTGAAACTCCCTGTTTTCTTGGACTGGCATTTTTCCAAGCCAATCTCGAAAACGGATCATGCGAAGTTCCGGGATGAACGTCAATAATATGTATTATTGTAATGTGCTTATCACACAGGAAATGCCGGGCCTGACGGGGCATCCTTCGGGCCGGGCATCTGATTTGGGCGGGTTTTAGGGGATGTTAGCTGCCGTCTGCTGTGCGAAACACGGTCATACCATTGACGACCACCCGGCCATCGGGCAGCAATTCGCCGTCATATTCCATCGTGCCTTGCGGGCCGGGGCGACCGGCGGCGAGGCTGTCGACGGCAAAGGGCACCAAAGCCCCCAGAAGGGTCGGGCTATCAGGGGTGCCCAGCAAATCAACCAGCTTGTCCTGACCCAGAAGTTTGAAATCAAAACTGCCGGTAAAGCCATATCGCGCGGCGGCCTGAGCAAGGAATTCACCGGCACCAAGCGCCTCAAGCCCGCGCGATTCAACATAGAACTCGTCAACCTTGACCGGTGCGCCATTATGGGCGGCACGTTGCCACAGGGCATCGCCAATCTGGCGGCGGGCAACGCGCGGGGCGGTGCCGGTCAGGATGTCATGGAAGCCCTGTTGAATGATTGGTTGGGCCTCGGTCCAGGGCAGGCCATCGCTGCTGCTTTTGATCCGAACCGTGCGTGGTTGGATCAGGCTGGGTAGCCACAACCCGTCATGGGCGTAATCAAGATGGGTGGCCCCGTCATCACCGGGATAGAGCACAAAGCTTGTTGATTTAATCGAGCCACGCTTTTCGCGGTTGGCCCCGGTCCATTCCGCGGCCTGCCATGAAATGCGGGCCAGTTCCGGCAGCCATTGAATGACAAGGCCGTTCATCATCCAGTGTTTGCGCGTGACCGGCTCATCACCGATCAGGGCATTGGCAAAACCGTCAAAGGTAATCGGCACATTGCGTGCGATGTCCCAGCGCAAATAGCCACCGGCATTGCGCATGGTCATGTCGCGCTGATCGCTGGTGGCTTCGGCATCCATTTTGGCCCGTTCGGGCAGTTTGATATCAAGATCGATGTGGCTGGGATTGTCCGTATCGCGGACTGTGACCTGTACATCATCCATCAACAATTGGCGCGGTTCGGAATAGCCCGACAGATCAAGTTTGACGCTGTCATAGACCAGCTCAACCGCATCACCATCCAGGGCGCGCGCATCAATTTCGGTCGCGGAAATGCCTGATTGCATCAGGATCGCATCAATCGCACTGCGCGCGTCTTCGACGGAAATGGCGTGCGCTGGCTGGCTCACTGCAAACAGCGAGATCGCACAAATACCGGCACGGATGAATGGAAGACGCACGGCCATCAAGTGATTCCCTATAAAAGGTGCAGCGCATCAAACGCGCGCAAATCTGTTTGGAACACTTCTTATTGTTTAGCCCAATTTTGGTGATGATAGGGCAAAAACATCGTGATCGGGATCACCATCCAAGCTTCCTGACAGGATGCTGTCAGGAGTGGAGCGCTACAAGTCTCTGACGTTGTTCAGAAACCAGAGGAGACTAACTGCCACATCCGAACTTTTCGCGGTGATCACGTGTTGCAATGCCACACAGAAGCATTTGAACCGCGCGCGAGACACGCTGTTCGATTTGCTGTTCGCTCATCGGTGGGCGCGGATTGTGTTTCATGATGCGTGATTGCCAGTCACCGATCACCATGGCCTCGAACAATTCTGCGCAATGGTCCGGGTCTTCGATGGAGATGCGACCCTTTTTTTGTTGGCGCGACAGGTAATCTGCTAGGTGTTTGCGCGTGCTGTCCGGGCCGACTTCAAAGAACTTTTCGATCAAGGGTAGAAAGTGTTGGCCTTCGGAATACAGAATTTGGGTGAAGCGGGCGACTTCCTCGGTTACTATCTTTTTAGCCAGTTTCGTGCCGAAGTCCGTTAGGGCATCACGAGGAGGGAGGTCAGTTTCCAGCGAAATGTGAAGTTCCGCGGAAAATTCAACGCAGCGCTCGGTCATGACGGCGCCCAGCAAGCCATCCTTTCCGCCAAATGCTTCGTACAGAGTTGTACGTGAGCCACCCGATTGCGAAATAACATCATTGAGTGTGACGCCGGAGAACCCTTTTTCAAGCAAGAGTTTCCAGGCCGCATCCATCATTGCGCGTCGCCGTGCAGACCCGCGAGTGGATTGTTTTTCAAGCTTTTCTGGCTTTTCACTCATGATTCTAAATTCGGTTGTTTTTGGCTCTTGATCGTGCAGTGCACAATGTGTACTGTACCGTACAGTATTTCGAAATGCAACTACAAAGCCTTCGCTTTGCTTAGTGTGCAGGACTTAGAAGGAAGAACAACTTGTCCATGCGATCTTGTTTGAAATTTGCTGGTATGGCCGCACTTGCCTTGATGGTAGCCGCCTGCAGCGAGAGCAACGAAGGTGGTCAGCAACAGGCAGCAGCGCCGCAACAGCCGCAGGCGACGCCGGTTGGTACTGTCGTGCTGGAAGCTCAGACCGTTGGTCTGATCGAAGAAATGCCGGGCCGTACCATTGCTTATCGTCAGGCGGATATCCGTCCGCAGGTCGATGGCATCATCAAGGAACGCAACTTCACCGAAGGCGCGTTTGTTGATGTCGGTCAGCAGCTTTATATGATCGATCAGGATGTCTATCTGGCGCGCGTCGATGCCGCACAGGCCGAACTGGCCCGTCAGTCGGCGACCTATGATCAGGCGGTTAAAACGCGCAAGCGTTACGACCCGCTGATCAAGTCGCAGGCCGTCAGCCAGCAGACCTATGATGATGCGGTTGCCGCCGAAGCACAGGGCCGGGCATCTGTTGCGGCTGCCCGTGCGGAACTGGAACAGGCCCGTATTGATCTGGCTTACACCACCGTAACCGCACCTATTTCCGGTCAGATCGGATCATCCGATTACACCGAAGGTGCGCTGGTAACTGCCAACCAGTCGGCGAAGCTGACGACGATTACCCAGCTTGATCCGATCTATGTTGACGTGACCCAGGCCGGTGGCCGCCTGATGAAAATCAAACAGGCGATCCAGAATGGCCGCATCAAGGGCATTGAAAATGGTCAGGTCGAAGTTTCCCTGATTGTTGACTCAACCGGTGAAGAATATCCGCATAAGGGGACGCTTCAGTTCTCCGACGTTACGGTGAATGAAACCACCGGCACGATCCGTTTGCGCGTTGTCTTCCCGAACCCGGATGGTGCCCTTCTGCCGGGCATGTTTGTCCGTGGTCAGGTCCGTCAGGGTCAGCTTGAAAACGCGTTCCTTGTACCGCAAAAAGCGGTCATGCGTCGCCCGGATGGTTCGGCATATGTTTATGTCGCAGCAGACGGCAAAGTCGCATCCAAGGACGTGACCATTGAACAGTCCCAGGGTCAGAACTGGCTGGTTTCCGCAGGTGTTGAAGATGGCGATCAACTGATTGTTGATGGCATCCAGCGCATCGGACCGGGTGCACCTGTTGCGCCGCAGCCCGTTGAAACCGCCAAAGCCGCCGAATAAGGGTTTATTCAATGGCAAAATTCTTTATTGATCGCCCCGTTTTCGCCTGGGTTATTGCCCTGGTGATTATGTTGGCGGGGGGACTTTCTCTTTGGCAGTTGCCCATCGAGCAATACCCGTCGATTGCACCGCCATCTGTGGAAATCAATGCGACCTATCCGGGCGCATCGGCACAGACGGTGGAAAATACCGTTACTCAGGTCATCGAACAGCAGATGAATGGCCTGGACTATCTGCGTTACATGTCGTCGAACTCTTCGGCCAACGGTCAGGCGTCCATTTCGCTGACCTTTGAACCCGAAGCTGATCCCGACATTGCCCAGGTTCAGGTCCAGAACAAGCTTCAGGCTGCGATGTCATCGCTTCCGACCGAAGTGCAGCAGCAGGGCGTGACCGTTACCAAGTCATCGGGTTCGTTCCTGATGGTTGTTGGTTTCGTCTCGGCTGATGGTTCAATGTCGGCAGAAGATCTTTCTGACTTTGTGGTTTCCACGGTCGAAGATCCGCTTGCGCGTGTGAATGGTGTTGGTTCTGTCACGGTGTTTGGTTCCCAGCATGCGATGCGCATCTGGCTCGACCCGAACAAGATGTATTCCTATAACCTGACCGTGTCTGACGTCAGTTCGGCGATTGAATCGCAGAACACCGAAGTCACCGCCGGTCAGATTGGTGGGGCGCCATCCGTTGCCGGTCAGCAGATCAACGCAACCATCACAGCCCAAAGCAAGCTGCAAACCGTTGACGAGTTTGCCAATATCTTGCTGAAAGTCGAAACCGATGGTTCGCAGGTCCGTCTTGGTGACGTGGCCCGTATCGAAATCGGCGGCGAAAGCTATGAAGTTGTGGCGCGCTATAACGCACAGGCCGCAACCGGTATTGGTGTGAACCTGGCAACCGGTGCCAACGCACTTGATACCGCCGAGGCGGTCAAGGCACGTCTGGCAGAATTGCAGCCGTTCTTCCCGCAGGGCGTGGAAGTTGTTTATCCGTATGACACGACCCCGTTCGTCAAAGTGTCGATCGAGGAAGTGGTTCACACCCTGTTTGAAGCGATTGTTCTCGTCTTCCTGGTGATGTTCCTGTTCTTGCAGAACTGGCGCGCCACCCTGATCCCGACGATTGCGGTTCCGGTTGTTTTGCTCGGTACCTTTGGCATCCTTGCCGCCTTTGGCTATTCGATCAACACGCTGACCATGTTTGCCATGGTTCTTGCCATCGGCCTTCTGGTCGATGACGCGATTGTTGTTGTCGAGAACGTCGAACGTGTGATGCACGAAGATGGACTTCCGCCGCGCGAAGCAACGCGGAAATCCATGGGCCAGATTACCGGCGCGCTGATTGGTATCGCACTTGTTCTCTCAGCCGTGTTCGTGCCAATGGCGTTCTTTGCCGGTTCGACCGGTGCGATTTATCGCCAATTCTCGATCACGATTGTGTCGGCGATGGCGCTGTCGGTTGTTGTGGCAATCGTTCTGACACCGGCACTTTGTGCCACCATGCTCAAACCGACCCACACGGACCCGACCGCAAAGAAAGGCCCGTTTGGCTGGTTTAACCGTGGCTTTGATCGCACCAACCGGTTCTATCAGGGTAGTGTTGACCATGTGGTGCATCGTAAGTGGCGCTACCTGTTTGTCTATGTGATCCTGGTTGGCGGTCTGGCGGCACTGTTTGTCCGTCTGCCGGGCTCGTTCCTGCCAGATGAAGATCAGGGCATCATGTTCTCGATGTTGCAGCTTCCTGCTGGCGCATCGCAGGAACGTACGGTGGATGTTCTCAAGAAGATCGAAGATCACTTCCTTCAGAACGAGAAAGAAACGGTCAATGGCCTTTTCACGGTTGCTGGTTTCTCGTTTGCCGGTAGCGGTCAGAACGCTGGTATTGCCTTTATCAACCTCAAAGACTGGTCGGAACGTACCCGTCCTGATCAGGCTGTGGGGGCGGTGATTGGCCGTGCTTATGGGGCGTTTGCCCAGATCCGCGAAGCGATGATCTTTGCCTTTGCCCCGCCTGCGATTATCGAACTTGGCACGGCAAACGGCTTTGACCTTCAGCTTGTTGATCGTGGTGGCAATGGCCATGACGCGCTTATGGCAGCCCGTAACCAGCTTCTGGGGATGGCTGCACAGGACCCGCGTCTTGTGGGTGTGCGTCCGAATGGTCTGAATGACATGCCGCAGTTCAACATCAATATCGACCAGGAAAAGGCAAGTGCGCTTACGGTCGAGCTTTCTGATGTGAACAGCACCCTGGCTGCGGCTTGGGGTTCAAGCTACGTCAATGACTTCATCGAAAACGGCCGTGTCAAACGGGTCTATATGCAGTCGGATGCGAAATACCGCATGATGCCTGAAGACCTTGATCACTGGTATGTCCGTAACGGTCTGGGCGAAATGGTGCCGATCTCGGCATTTGCCACCACCGAATGGAACTATGGCTCGCCGCGACTGGAACGCTTTAACGGTCTGTCCTCTGTCAATATTCAGGGGGCTGCTGCACCGGGCGTTGCATCGGGTGATGCGATGAAAGCCATGGAAGAACTGGTTGCCAAGCTTCCGGGTGGTATCGGCCTTGAATGGCAGGGACTGTCTTATGAAGAACGTCAGGCGGGCGAGCAGGGACCGGCATTGTATGCCCTGTCCATGATTGTTGTCTTCCTGTGTCTGGCAGCGCTTTATGAAAGCTGGGCGATCCCGATCTCGGTCATGATGGTCGTGCCGCTTGGTGTTCTTGGTGCGGTTGTCGCAGCCCTTCTGCGCGGTCTTCCAGATGACGTCTACTTCCAGGTGGCGATCCTGACGACCATTGGTTTGTCGGCCAAGAACGCCATTCTGATTGTCGAGTTCGCCCGCGAACTTTACGACCAGGGCATGGGCCTTCTTGAAGCCACCGTCGAAGCAGCGCGTCAACGTCTGCGTCCGATCATCATGACGTCGATGGCCTTCACCCTTGGTGTCGTGCCGTTGGCGATCTCGACCGGAGCTGGTGCCGCGGCCCGTGTGGCTGTGGGTACCGGTGTGATGGGCGGGATGATTGCCGCGACCGTGCTTGCGATCTTCTTCGTGCCGCTGTTCTTTGTCTTGATTGTTGGCACCTTTGCCAAGAACCGCTCCAAACGCGGTGACGTCAAGGCAGCCCACGAACATCCGGCAGAATAAAATTCAGGGCCAGCCTTGAAAAAGACTGGCCCTGAAAGGCATCGCGCCGTGACGGTGCAGAATATTAAATCTGCATGATCCCCCGACCCCGCCGTTGCGCGTGCGAAAGAAAGGGCCGATGCAAAAGCATCGGCCCTTTTGTTTTGGCCCTATCCAAAAGTGGCGTCAAGCGCCTTTTGGATAGAACACACAGGGAGAAAGGAGGATCAGAGCATACTTCCTTAGATCTGCTTCACTTTGTTTGATCTTGGCGTGACGTTTGGCAAGGCACAGCGCGAAGAGCGATGCGGTGCATCGGTCAAGCGGTGTAACGCCGCAAAACGCCGCCAAGATCAAACCCTTCGGGCCGGTACATTCGCCTGCCCCGCAGCGTCAACGTCCTTGACCGTAGCCCCACTACGCTCTGCAGACATTTCCTTGCCGGACAGGCGAATGCCTCCGGCAAAGTGGATCAGATCTAAGGAAGTATGCTCTTAGTGGCTCAACCCCGGTCCTAAGTTAAGCTTAAAACTTAGTTTTTACTCATCGCATCAAGGGCCTGGCGATGACTATGCATCTGGTGGAAAATGGCATACCGACGGTCATGTTCGGCCTTGGCTTTTTCATCTGGTGCATGCAGGGTTTCCTTGCCCGCCATCTGACGTGCCGCCTTGGCAAGGCCACCATCGGCGTCAAGCGCACCCGCCGCCAGCATGGCCGAGCCCAGAAGAACCGGCTCTTCGCAATCGGACATCACAACGTGACAGCCCGTCACATCGGCATAAAGTTTGACCAGAACCGCTGATGCGGTATGGCCACCACTTAGATGGATGTGGGTGATGTCATAGCCGGTATCATTGAGCGCATCGATGATGTGGCGCGTGCCATAGGCTATCGCGCACGCAGTTGCCCAATAAAGCTTCAGGAAGCTTTCCTCGCTCTGATCGAGTGTCAGGCCGGAAATCACGCCAAGGGCCTCGGGATCGGCCAGCGGTGATCTGTTGCCATGGAAGTCCGGCAGGACATGAAGGCGCGGCGCCAGATCGGTTTTTTCTGCCATCATCGGCATCAGTTTTTCACCGGCAAGCTTGTGCGCATCCCGGCCCATGCCATGGGAAAACGGATGCATGGCAACCACGTGATCAAGCAACGCGCCCGTGGCCGACTGACCACCTTCATTTAGCCAAAGACCCGGGGCAATCGCACCGAAATAGGGGCCCCAGACACCTTTGATAAAGCGCGGTTCTTTTGACAGCGCCATATGGCAGGTCGAGGTGCCGGCAATCATCGCGAAATGCTGATCGAGATTGCCATCAAGATATTCACCAAGGGTGCCAAGCGCACCGGCATGGGCATCAATCAGGCCCGCACCGACCACGCAATTGGTGGTCAGGCCAAGATCAGCCGCACCCTGTTCGGAAAGCGATCCGATCAGATCACCAACCGCAAGTGCCTTTTCATGCATGTTGATCTTGTCATTGAGATCATCCATGCCAATGGTCGCCAGGAAATCGCGATCCCACGGTTCATCCTGATGGGCAAGGTAGGTCCATTTACACGTTACCGTGCAGCAAGACCGCGCATTGCTGCCCGTCGCACGGAAGGACAGGAAGTCGGCCAGATCATAGGCCGCACCCATTTTATCCCACGCAGACGCGTGATGGCGTTTCAGCCACATCAGTTTGGGAATTTCCATTTCTGGCGACATGGTGCCACCGATGAATTCAAGAACCCGCGCGCCGGTTTCGGTGCATTCTTCCGCTTCGCGGACCGCACGGTGATCCATCCAGACAATCACATCCCAATTGTCCGTGCCGCCCGGCGTCACGCCAAGCGGCTGGTTATTCTGATCACGGATCACGAGCGAGCAGGTGGCATCAAAACCGATTGCGGCAATTTTTTCGGCAGCGACACCGGATTTTGCCATGGCGTCGCGCACGGATTGGCAAACCGATTGCCAGATATTTTCCGAATCCTGTTCAACGAAATCGGGCTTGGGACGGTTCATCGCAATCGCATGGGCGGCACTGCCAAGCAGTTTGCCATTGGCATCAAACACGCCAGCGCGTGCGCTGCCGGTGCCAACATCCACGCCGATGAAGCAGTTATTCTGGGGACTCATAATGGGTATTTCCTCCGCTTTCCCCCGGCTTTCCGGACCCTGTCCTGATTGCCGGTGTTCTTTTGTTTGTTCTATCTGAACCTGATTTGATCAAAAGTTCAATCATTGGTCAAATGCTCATTTTTGTTGACGCTGAAACATTTCATTAGCTACGCTGTTTTCATCAGACAAATGAAACAAGCCAGGTTCAACATGGCCGCAGAAAACAACACTGGAAACGCATCCGGGAATGACACCGGAAATACCGCATCGACGGTAACGACCATTCGCGCATTGATGAACGATTGCGCCATCGTCCTGTTTGATTGTGACGGTGTGCTTGTCGATAGCGAACCGATTTCGCTGGCGACACTTGTCGATGTGCTCGATCATTTTGGCGCACCGCTCAGCTTGCAAGAAGTCTCGGACCGCTTTACCGGTCGATCAAGCTCGGCCCCGATTGATCATATCCGCGCCCAGACCGGGCAGGATGTGCGCGCACCGTTCAAGCCGTTCTTTTATCAAAAGCTTTTTGCACGCTATGACATGGAACTGCGCAAGATCCCCGGAATCGATACGGTGCTAAAGGCGCTTTCTGATAATCAGACGGCTTTTTGCATTTCTTCAAGCAGCTCGGTCGAGCGGCTTGAAAAAACCATGCTGGTGACCGGCCTTGGGCCCTGGTTTGGCGAGCGGATCTATAGTGCCGATTTCGTCAAAAACGGCAAACCGGCCCCGGATCTGTTTTTGCATGCTGCGGCTGACATGGGCTTTTCACCCAAAAAGACCGTCGTGATCGAAGACTCGGTCGCTGGTGTCACCGCTGCGGTGGCGGCTGGCATGAAATGCGTCGGCTTTGTTGGCGGTGGTCATTACGATCAGGACCGCGCCAAAGCGTCCGAGCGCCTTTACAATGCCGGTGCCGATGTCGTGATTGACGATATGAACGATCTGGCCGCTGGTATTGCCGCAAGTGCCGCCTGACATCAGCCCGAGCCGCGCATGAGCTTCTGATCCTATCGTTGGGTCAGAAGCTTTTGATAGCGGGTCTGGCTGAGGCTTAGATGATCGCGCATGGCTTTGCGTGCGCTATCTTCATCGCGGGTCGCAATAGCATCGTAAATACGGCGATGCTCGCCCATGATCATTTCCATATAGGCTTTTTGATCTTCGACCTCTGGCGGGCGGCGGCGCAGCTGCGCACGCGGGATGGTCTTGTCGCCCAGATGTTCAAGGAACTCGGCAAAGCGGCGATTGTTGGTGGCTGATGCGATGGCGCTATGGAATTCGAAATCCAGTTGCTCGGTCGGATCACCTTTTTCAATCGCGCGTTCCATCTTTTCCATCGCCTCGTAAATCTTGGCCTGCTGAGCGACAGAGCTTCGCGTGCAGGCAAGACCGGCGGCCTCGATTTCGACCGCCATACGCAGTTCAAGGATTTCCAGAACGTCGGACACCTGCGCGTAATCAACGGCAAAGATCGATTTGTCGTTGGTGCGCGCTTCGGGGGCAAGAACAAAAACACCGGCCCCTTGGCGCGGTTCAAGCAGCCCGTCGGCCTTAAGCGCTGCGATTGCTTCGCGTACTACAGTGCGGCTGACGCCAAACTTTTCGGTCAGGACCGGTTCGGTTGGCAATTTGCTGCCCGGTTCGCGCTGACCGCTTTCAATTTCCTGACGCAGGCTGGCAATGACCTTTTCGGTCAGCGATACCTTGCGGGGCGTGTTTGACGCGTTGCTCTTGTTCATTTTGCGTGTCCGATAAATCCGGTATAAAACAACCGGATAGAAAATGATTGCCCGGCATTAATGTTTGATTGGTGTCACGGGCGTTACCATCTTCAGATAATCGAACGGGGATGGTGATGTAAAGTCATCATATGATTTTGGTTGGATTTGAGGCAGCAACGCATGGCCAAAAAGGGCGAACCGGAATACCGCTGGAACAGCGGACCATTTCAGATCGGCATTGTTCCCCAGGGTGGGGCAATTTCGCGGATTGACTGGATCAGGCCCGATGGACAAGGCACGATCAATTTGTTGCGTCCGGTGACGCCACAGGCGCTGACATCTGGCAATCCGTCCAGTCTTGGCTGTTTCCCGATGGTGCCCTTTGCCAACCGGTTGGCCTTTGCCGAGTTTGATTTTGATGGCCGTATTGTCAAGGTCCCGGCAAACCGTCCGCCAAGCCCGCATGCCATCCATGGCTTTGGCCGGGCTGCGGAATGGAAGCTCGAACGCCCGACGGTCGATACCCTGCGCTTCAATCATAAACATGATGACCCGCAAAGCGGCTTTGTCTATGTCGCCTGGCAGGAATTCAAGGTGACGGAAACCGATGTCACCATCGAAATTGGCGTGCGCCATTTGGGCCGCACCCCGATGCCCTATGGTATTGGCCTGCATCCTTGGTTCCCCGGCGGGGATGACGTGACAGTTCAGTTCATCGCAACCGATTGCTTTGGCACGGACGAATACATGTTGCCGACAGCGCGCACGGTGATTGATCTTGGGCGTGATTTTTCTGACGGGAAGATGACGCGCCATAATCTGGGGCTTGATGTGCATTATTCCGGTTGGCAGCGCGAGGCCGACATGATTTGGGATGATGCGGGCTATAGCCTGAAAATGACGGCAAGCGAGACGCTGTCAAACCTGCAATTCTATATCCCCGAAGATGGCAAAACATTTTGTGTCGAGCCGGTTTCCCACGTACCAAACGTGCATAACCACCCGGAATTCAAGGAACTGGGCGATGTTGTCGTGCTTGATCGCAACGAAGACCTGACCGGCACCATGACCCTGACGCCAAGCCTGCTTGCAAAGCCAGATAGCGGTTTGGTCGATGATGACATGGTCGGTATTCCGGGCAATCGGGATTACTCGCTGGTCGACTAGGTTTCCGACCCATCCAAATTCAGTTGCGCCTGTTGATTGTTGTTCAACAGAATGGGCGTTCTTGCGTCCATTGTTGTCTGCAATCACCTGCGCGCCACATCCAAACTCTTGTGAAAGGTATGTCTCATGAGCTCAGAAGCCCTGCAAATCCCGCCCGGTAACGAGATGTTTGATGGCTATCGCGCGGCCTTTGAAAAATACGGGTTTTCGCCCGCAGTAAAGTCCAAGGGGTTCTTGTTTATTTCGGGTCAAGTCGGTACGCGCCCGGACGGCACGGCACCCGATAATGTTGTCGATCAAACGACTTGGGCCTTCAAACGCGTTGAAGAACTTCTTCGGATTGCCGGTTTGGATTTCTCTGATCTGGTGGATGTCACCAGTTATCACGTGGATATCGAAAACACGCTGCCAGCGTTTCTTGAGGTCAAAAAGGACTTCATCAAAAGCCCATATCCGGCATGGTCGATCATTGGCATATCGGGTCTAAGCCGCCCGGAACTCAAGATCGAGATACAGGCAACCGCTGCCTTGCGCGACTAACCGCTTGGGCGCAATCATCATCGCCGTTCCGGGGCTTTACCGATTTGTCGTTTGTCGATAAAACTTACAAGTGGGTTTTACAACATAACAAGTCCAAGAAGTTCCGGGGGGCGGGATGACGCAATTACAGCTTAGGGTCCAGAAACGCGAAAAGCTGGCCGATCAACTTTATGGCCAGATCCTTGAACAGATTGTCACCGGCAATCTGCGCGAAGGGGCAAAGCTGCCATCCGAAAATGAAATCTGTGCATCCTTTGGCGTGTCGCGCCCGGTCGTGCGTGAAGCATTGCGCAAGCTGCAATCAGACGGGCTTGTCTATGCCCGCCAAGGTGTTGGCTCGTTCGTCAAGAAACGCCCGCCACAAGGGCTGATTGAGTTCAGTGGTGTTCAGGATGTCGCAGGACTTCTGCGCTGCTTTGAGGCCCGCATCGCGATTGAAGGCACAACCGCGCGCATGGCAGCCGAACGCGGCAGTGTCCGCCATCACCGCGAAATCGAAAATGCACTGAAGCTTCTTGAAGACGGCATTGCTGCAGGCGACATTGCCGATAAGGCCGATCTGGCATTTCACATGGCCATTGCACGTGCCAGCGGAAACGAGATTTTCCTGACCATCCTTAATTCGCTTGATGGGGTGATGGCAAAATCCATGCGGGTGGCGCTGAATATCACGCGCGGTGGATCGGCAGAACGCGCGCAAAAGGTCCTGGCCGAACATCGTCAGATTTACGACGCGATTCTGACCGGCGATGGCAATAGTGCGGAACTTTTGATGCGCTATCACCTGCATCAGGCCCGTCAGCGCGTCACGGATCATGCGCGCGATCAATAGGGCACGGGCCCTTGTGCCGCCTACCTTTGGGCCATTTTCACTGAACAATATCTGACATCCTTTGGGCGATCAGGGGCAATTGCCTGTCACTCAAAATGGCAATTCCGGTTGACAAGGTGGGCCTCGCGGCGGCACACCCAAGAATATAAAAATTGATCATATGACTTTTGGGGGTGTTAAACATGTCGGGATCAAGCGGGGCGCTTTATCAGCCGGAAATTCTCAGTGACGAGACATTTACCTTGGCGGAATGCCCGAATTGGGATGCCAAGAACAACCGGCTCTATTGGACCGATATCCTAAATGGTCAGCTTCATGGTCTTGATGTCAGTTCGGGCGAGCGTCAGACATGGCAGTTTGACAGCGAGCTTGGCTGCTTTGGCCTGACCGATGCCGGGCGGATTATCATCGCCCTTCGCAAGGATATCCTGTTCCTCAATCCCGAAAATGATCAGCGCACACCGCTATGTCGCATTGAAGATGGGCTCAATAGCCGCACCAATGATGGCAAGATCGGCCCGGATGGCGCGTTCTGGGTCGGCACCATGGATGACAATGCCGATAAGCAACCCATTGCATCGCTGTATCGCATTACCGCAGATGGCAAGGTCGAAGAAAAGGCTAAGGGGTTCAAGATTTCCAATGGCATCGCCTGGTCACCCGATGGATCGCATATGTATCACTCGGACTCGCGCGGGCCGTGGGTCAACCGTTGGGACTTTGATGTGGCAAGCGGCGATATTTCCAACTGCACGCGCTATCTTGATCTTGATGATACGCTTGGTCGTCCGGATGGTGGGGCAGTGGATGCCGAAGGATGCTATTGGTCGGCGGGTGTGTCGGCGGGCAATCTGAACCGCTTTGCGCCAGATGGCACGCTTTTGAAATCAATCCCGATGCCGATGCCCAATCCGACCATGCCATGCTTTGGCGGGCCGGATATGAAGACGCTTTACGTCACCAGCCATCGTGAAGGATATAGTGCTGAAAAATGCGCGCAGTTCCCCGATGCAGGCAAACTGGTTTCGATGCGGGTCGAAGTGCCCGGTGTGCCGGTCACAGCCTTTAGCGAAAATGGCGAACGCCGCGCGCAAAGCCGATAACAAGCGCACTCAAACCAAAAAGGCCATGCAGGGAATTCTGCATGGCCTTTTTCTTTGGTATCGGTCCGATCAGACCTTTTTGATTTCGGCAGTCACGGTGCCAAGACCGTCAAAGATCGCCTCGATCTTGCCAAACGGACTGATGGTCGGAAGGGCACAGGCGCCCGTGGTGATCACGTCACCGGGCATCAATTTCTTGCCGCGCTTGGCGAGGAACCCGACCAGATATTCCAGCCCGCCAAAAATTTCAGGCCATGCATCGGGATCGTCATTGGTGGCCAACACCGCGCCATTGCTTTTGGTCGTTACCGTGCCGCCAATGAAACCAAGATCGCGCCAGCCTTCAATTTCCGCACCCAGCACGAAATAGCCGGTTGAATTGAGATCAGCCAACGTCTGTATCGGGTCCTGCTTTTCGTGATAGCGGCGATCGGCGATCTCGATTGCAAGATGGATGCTTTTGATGTGGTCAAGAATGTCGCTTGATGTCGCATCCGGGGCAGGGCTGCTTTCCATCACCACGGCAATTTCCGCTTCGATATTTGGGAAGTTCAGATCCTTGGTGGTCAGAACCGCACCCTCGGCCAAAATGCGGCCATCCAGAAGCGGGCCGACAAGCGGGCCTTCAGCGCCGATCTTTTCCTGTGCGGCGCGCGTCGCAACCGCAAGCTTCCAGCCCGCCTGTTTCGCACCGGTCAAAGCCAGTGTCGCATCAAGCGTGTCATAGGCTTCATCAAAGCTTGTCGGCGCAATATCGGCTGGCAGCGGATCAATCAGTTCATGATTAAGGAAGGCATCCGCAAGGATGCGGCTGGCTTTGGTGATGTCGGTCATCGGTGTCTTCTTGGCTGTGGGTCATAACAAATGTGCCCTGACCCTAGCGGGCTTCACGGGCAAAGTCATCATATCAATTGGTTCGATTCGTCAAAATCGGACGATTTTTCAGTCATCATACCAAAGTTCAATCACCGCAAAACCACAAGGATCGCCGCGTTTTTCCCGGTTTTCTGCCGGATGGATAAGGTCTGGGTAATATGTTTGACAAAATGATATGATGAATTTATAGATTCGTCATAGTTGTTTTGACGCATTCAGACTTGAAGGACGCTTGATGCATTATCTTGATATGAAAAAGGCGATTGGCGCCGGGCTGCTTTCCTTCCCGGTAACGCCTTTTGATGCCGAGGGTCATCTGGACCTTGCGGCGTATCGCGCACATGTCGGCTGGTTGTCGCAATTCCCGGCAACGGCATTGTTTGCAGCAGGCGGCACGGGCGAGTTCTTCTCGCTCACCCCGGCAGAGGTCGTGCAAACCGTGCGCGCAGCCAAGGAAGTTGCCGGCGATACGCCAATCATTGCCGGTTGTGGCTATGGCACGGCGATGGCGGTTGAACTTGCCAAAGAATGCGAAAAGGCCGGTGCCGATGGTTTGCTGCTGTTGCCGCAATATCTGGTCGGGGCCGAGCAGGAAGGTCTTTATGCCCGTGTGAAGGCCGTCTGTGATGCGGTCGAAATCGGCGTGATTGTCTATAACCGCGACAATTCGATCATTTCGGCAGAAACCCTTGCCAAGCTGTGTGACGTCTGCCCGAACCTGGTCGGGTTCAAGGATGGTCATGGCAATATCGAAATGGTGACCAAGGTCTGCACACTTCTGGGGGATCGCCTTTCTTACATCGGTGGCATGCCGACCGCAGAAGTATTTGCCAAGGCCTATAAGGCCGCAGGCGTGACGACCTACTCATCGGCGATCTTTAACTTCCTGCCGCAGCAGGCGCTTGATTTCTATGACGCGCTGACCCGCGATGATGACGCGACGATGAACCGCGTGCTTAAGGAATTCTTCTATCCGTATCTCGATATCCGTAATCGCGGCAAAGGCTATGCCGTTTCCATCGTCAAGGCGGGGATGCGGGTTATCGGGCGTGATACCGGACCGGTCCGCTCACCCCTGACCGATCTGACGCCCAAAGAACATGACATGTTGGCCGAGGTCATCCGCAATGCCTATGGCGATGGTGCGTTGCGCGTGGCCTAGGTTAGGCAGTGCCAAGACGACATGGGACCTGCCATTTATCCCGGTAGGTGGTTCTGCCGGGATAGATATTCGCGACGCCAAAACAACAATCGGCGCGCATTCGACCATAGGGACTTATTAGACTAGTTGTTAATTAATCTGATAGTTGTCTTTACAAGTGGGCAATTGTAAGATCATATGACAACAAACAAGGCCCGATAAGGGAAAACAAGGCTTTAACGTAAGTGACAAAATGTCTCGGGAGGACTCCAAATGAATAACTTTCTGAAAACCACGACACTGACGATTGCAGCTGCTGCTGTGTCGGTGGCGCTGGCATCGGGTGCACAAGCAAAAGAATGGCGCGGCTGGAACATCCATCCGCCGGAATATCCGGTTTCGACCGGCATGGAAGAATTCGCCAAGATCATCAATGAAAAATCCGGCGGCGATCTGGAAGCCAAGGTTTACCATGGCGGCGTTCTGGGCAACCAGCCTGACGCGATCCAGCAGGTTCGTCTTGGTGGTCTGGACTGGGCTGTTTTCAACCTCGGCCCGCTCGGTGAAGTAGCGCCCGAGGCAAACGTTGTTTCGCTGCCCTTCATCTTTAAAAACGTCGATGCCATGCACAAAGTCATGGACGGTCCGGCGGGTCAGCAGATTGCTGATGGTCTGATTGCCGCTGGCCTGCAGCCGCTTGGCTGGTACGATTCAGGTGCGCGTTCCTTCTATAACACCAAGCACCCGATCAACACCCCGGCTGACCTTCAGGGTCTTAAGTTCCGCGTCATGAGCAACGATCTGTATGTTCAGATGGTCGCAGCCCTTGGCGGTAACGCAACCCCGATGGCTTATGGCGAAGTTTACCAGTCGCTTAAAACCGGCGTCATTGATGGTGCAGAAAACAACTATCCGTCCTATGACAGCTCGGGCCACTTTGAAGCAGCGAAATACTACTCTGTCACTCAGCACCTGATCCTTCCGGAATGCCTCTGCATCAACAAGGCGCTTTATGACAGCCTGTCTGATGATGAGAAAAAGACCGTTCAGGAAGCAGCTGACGCATCGGTTGCCGTACAGCGCGCCGCATGGGCCGCACGTGCCGAGCAGTCCAAGGAAAAAGTCATCGCTGCTGGCATCGAAGTAAACGAAGTTGCCGACAAGCAGGCTTTCCAGGATGCGATGCAGCCTGTCTATGACAACTTCATCAAGGCAAACCCGGATCTGGCTGATCTGGTCAAAGCCATCCAGGATGCGCAGAAGTAAGATAGGTCATTGAACGGGCGGCGATATTATCGTCGCCCTTCTTTCTTTTCCTACTTATTCTATTTCTGGTTATCCACTTTCCGGATGTGCTTGGATGCTTTCACGTCTTACCAATTTGATCGACCGTCTTGGGGGCGGTATCGCCGGTCTGCTGAATTTGATCGGCGGTCTGGCACTTGTCGCTCTGATCCCGAGCTTCGCCTGGCTGGTATTTGGCCGCTATGTGCTCAATGAAACGCCGACCTGGGTTGAACAGATTTCCCTGATCCTGATCGTTCTTATCACGTTCCCGGTCGCGGCCGCTGGCATGCGCGATAACAGCCACCTTTCCGTTTCCTTCTTCCGCGATGCGCTTCCGCCCAAAATCGCTGCGATTGTTGCTGCGATCAGCTACGCCGCGATGGCGTGGTTTGGCTATTGGATGCTGGTCGGCGGCATGGATCTGGTGTCGTTTAACTGGGCCAAGAAAATGCCGATCATTCATATTTCCGATGGTTGGCGTTCGGTGCCGATGGCGGTGTGCGGAGCAGGGATCGCGTTTTATAGCGTGGTGCACATCCTTAAAATCATTACCCGCTGGAAAACCATTTCCAGTGCCGAATTTTACCACGACGATTTGCTGAACAAGGACGTGAAATAAGATGGGCATGACCATTCTTCTGGGCGTGTTTGCCATCGGTATTCTGATCGGCATGCCCGTCGCCATCGCACTTGGCATCGCAGCCCTTGGTGCGTTCTTTTTCGAAGGCCTTCCGACCCTGATTGCGTTTCAGCGCATCGGGTCTGGCATTTCGGCATTCTCCCTTCTGGCCATCCCGTTCTTTATCTTTGCCGGCGAGCTGATGCTTCATGGCGGGATTGCATCACGGCTTGTGCAATTCGCAACCGCCCTTGTCGGTAGTCGCCGTGGCGGTCTTGGGATTGTGAATGTGTTTTCATCGATGCTGTTTGGCGGCATCTCCGGATCCGCCGTCGCCGATACATCCGCCCTTGGATCGATCCTGATCCCGGTGATGAAAAAGGAAGGCTACCGCGCCGATTACGCCGTCAACGTCACCGTCACATCATCAATTGCCGGGATCATGATCCCGCCCAGCCATAACATGATCCTGTATGCCGTGGCCGCAGGCGGGGGCATTTCGATTTCCAAGCTGTTTATGGCGGGCGTCGTTCCGGGCATCATCATGTGTGTATTGCTTGGTCTTGCGACCTGGCTGGTTGCGATCAAGCATGGTTATCCGGCCGAACGGTTCCCGGGTTGGGGTGTTGTGTGGCGCACGGCCGTGCGCGCCATTCCGGGCTTCTTTACCGCTGTCATCATCGTTGGGGGTGTTTTGAGCGGTGTGTTCACCGTCACGGAATCCGGTGCCATCGGGGTGGCCTATGCACTGATCATTACCGGCCTTGTGTATCGGGAGCTCAGTTGGGCTGGCTTTATTGCCGCGGTCAAACAATCGGCCAAGACTACCGCCCTTGTGATGCTTCTGGTCGGTTGTGCATCGGCTTATGGCTATATGCTGGCCTTTTATCAGGTGCCTGATGCACTGGCCGAGGCCATCACCGGGATCACCGATAACCCGATCATGGTGCTGTTGCTGATCAATATCATGCTGCTGATTGCCGGCATGATCATGGATATGGCGGCACTCATCCTGATTTGTACGCCGATCTTCCTGCCGCTGGCAGTGCAATTTGGCATGGACCCGATCCAGTTTGGCATGGTGCTGATGATGAATTTGGGTCTTGGGCTTTGTACGCCGCCGGTGGGGTCCTGCCTGTTTGTCGGCTGCGCGATTGGTGGTGTGAAAATTGAAAAAGCCGTGCAGTCGATCTGGCCATTTTATCTGGCGATCCTGTCTGCCCTGCTTCTGACAACCTATATCCCCGCGATTTCAATGACGCTTCCGAACCTTGTGTTTGGTGCGAACTGATCGCGGGCCACTACGGATATCAACGAGGATAATTATGAAACGTTTGCTGATTACCGGTGCTGGCGGAAACCTTGGCAAGATCTGCCGCGAAGGGCTTAAGGGCTATGCCGATGTCATTCGCCTGTCAGACATCGGTCCGATGGACCCGGCGGGACCAAACGAAGAAGTCGTGCAATGCGATCTGTCGGATCGCGCGGCTGTGATCGAGCTTACCAAGGACGTTGATGGCATCATTCATCTGGGCGGCATTTCGATTGAGGCGGCGTTTGATGATCTGCTTCAGGCCAATCTTGCGGGCACCTATAACCTTTATGAAGGTGCGCGTCAGAACGGGGTTGGCCGCGTAATGTTTGCCAGCTCCAACCATGCGATTGGCTTCCACAAACGCACCACCAAGCTTGATGACAAATCCGAACATCGCCCCGATAGCCTTTATGGTGTCACCAAATGCTATGGCGAGGCGGTGGCGAGCTACTATTACGACAAGTTCGATGTTGAAACCGTCTCGGTCCGTATCGGGTCCTGCTTTGAAAAGCCGCGTGATCGCCGGATGCTGTCCACCTGGATGAGCCCGCGTGACTTTATCTCGTTGATGAAGGCGATCTTTGCAGCTCCCATGACCGGCCATCTGGTGATGTATGGCGTCTCGGACAACAAATCGAAATGGTGGAGCAACGACCACGCTGATTTCATTGGCTGGAAGCCGCAGGACAGTTCCGAGCCATTCCGGGCCGAAATCGAAGCCGCATTCCCGGCCGAAGATCGCAAGGACCCGGCCGTGATTTATCAGGGTGGGGGCTTTGCCGCCAAAGGTCATTTCGAAGACTGATTTCCCGTCAGCTTCCTTTTGAAGCGACAGCTTGAAGGGCTCGCCATGTGCGGGCCCTTTTTTGAATTGACGCATGGTCAGGATTGTCTATAAGCACAAATGAAAATGATAACGGTTATCATTATCGAAATTCGGATGTGTGATCATGGCGGTCTATGACCGTTTCTGGGACGGGATTTACCAACAATATCGCGAACGACTGTTGCGACAGGTGCAGAAATATCTGCCCGCGCGCGACGAAAGCCATGACGTGTTGCAGGACCTGTATGTTCAGCTGCGCCATCGCAATGTCAATCCGTCCGACATTTCCAACCCACCGGCCTATATGATGCGTATGGCGACCAATCTGGCGATTGATGCGGTGCGCCGCCATAAGCGCAACCCGCTTGAATTCACCGATCCGGCCGAAATCAGCGAAATGGGTGGCACAGTCCATCAATCGGTCACGCCAGAACAAATCAGCTCGGACCGGCAGCGCCTTGATATCATCCGCGATGCGATTTCTGATCTGCCGCCGCGCTGTCGCGAGGTGTTCTTGCTGTGCAAGCGCGATCATCTCAGCACCCAAGAAGCCGCCGAGCGTTTGGGCATAAGTCGCAATATGGTGGAAAAGCATTTGCGTCAGGCGCTTGGGCATTGCAAACAGGTACTGGCCCGCCATGAGAACTAGACATCCTCATTTGAGCGGCCCATTCGTCAAAGAGATAACAGGTTTCGTTGCCAAACGCCGGGTCCCGACATTGCCATGACTGAATTCCGCTATCCCGAAGACTGCAAGGGCAATGATCAGATTGCTGATTTCTGGGCCGTGCGCCTGGATCAGGGCGACTTGACCACGCCCGAAGAGACAGCATTCAAAGCCTGGCAATCATCTGATCCGGACAATGAAAAACGTCTGAGCCGCGCGCGTCAGGTGTGGCACAGCATGGAATTTGCCGTCGCCGAGGCGATTGATATCCCCGATGATCGGGCGTCAAACACGCCGACCCGCGATATCACGATGGACCAGTTTGATAACGAAGCCGTGCGCCGTGATCTTGAACGGTTGGGCGCACTTGAAGGCGGCGGTGGTCGTTTGCCTGGTATGCGATCGGCCAAGCGTCGCGCGCGTCCCGTTTGGGCTTTGATGACCATCCTGTGTCTTCTCGGTCTTTGGGGCTATTCCGCGTTTCAGCCCGAACCCGATCTGATTGCGGCAAGTGACGCCAATGTCGTCACATCCATTCATGAATTGCCCGATGGATCGCGCATGTGGATGGAGCCGGGCACCCGGATTGATATCGAATTTACTGATCACTATCGCGATATCAGCGTTCTGGATGGCGGCATCTTTATAGAAGTTGCCAAGGACGCCAATCGACCACTTCGTGTGCATATGAACCGCATGACGGCAACCGCCGTTGGCACGGCCTTTAGCGCATCGAAATGGGGTGGTCATGTTCGGGTGGAAGTATCCGAAGGTACGGTCGATCTTGAAAGCCGTACCACCAAGCTGGCCCGTCTAACGGCTGGTCGCGCATCCTGGCAGGACGAAGACGGTGATCTTCATTTTGCCGCGATGGACCCGGCCCGCATTGCGCCGTGGCGCGAAGGCCGCTGGATCGTCAAGGATATGCCAATTGACGAGCTGTTTGGTCGTCTCTCGCCGCTTATGGGGGATGAGACCTTTGTGCGTGATCCGATGTTGGGCGAGATCACCGTATCGGGCAGCTTTGATCTGACAAAACCCGACAGTGCCTATGGCGCGTTGCTTGCGGCTTACGGTCTGACAGACCGGGCATTTCCGGGCGGTTTCAGAATAATTTCAAGAAAATAGAAAAATCTACCTCCTCAAATCCGGGGGGAGTTCGTCATGAAGGTAATAGTGATTTGCATTATTATTTTCAAGCGAAGGGGTATAGCTTTGAAAGCGAAGAATTTCGGGATGTCGCGCCTGTTGGGGAGCACGGCACTGGTCGCAACATTCATGATCGCAACCGTGCCGATGGCACACGCCCAAGACACCAGCAATCAGGCACAACCGGTTTCAATCGCCGCAGGCAATCTGCGCACTGCCATCGATCAGGTGGCTGAGCAATTTGGTCTGCAGCTGATTGTCCAAGGTGATCTTGGTGGGCTCAATAGCGCGGCCGTATCGGCCAATCTGTCCGCGCCCGAAGCCCTTCATGTCCTTCTGGCGGGTTCTGGCTATCAGTTCGAGTTCGTCACCGAAGACAGTGTCAAAATCAGCCCGGTCGCAGCAGGCGCTCCGGCGGTCGAAGGCGCTGTTGTTTTGCCGGATGTTGTCGTTACCGCAACCCGGTCACGCCGGTCGCTTAGCACCATGTCGCCATCGGTTGTGGTGATTGGTCGCGATCAGATCGAAGCACAATCAGCCAAAAGCAGCGACATCACCAATGTGATCCGCAACAGCGTGCCGGGTTTCATGTTTGATGATCAAAGCCTGATCGCCAGCACCGAAACCTTCCGCGGGCGTGATGTTCAGGTGCTGGTCGACGGGGTGTCGCGCAACACGCCGCTTCGTAACAGCAGCCGCATCCTTTCGATGATTGATATTCAGCAGGTTGAAAGCATCGAAGTCATTCCGGGCTCAAATGCGCTGAATGGCGATGGCGCGACGGGGGCAACGATCAACATCATCACCAAAACCGGCGAAGCGGGCAAAAACACATTCGTCGTTGATGGTCATGTCAAAAGCTATACCGATGATATCGGCGAAAGCTTCTCGCCATCCCTGACGCTTTCGGGCAGTGGTGGTGCAGGTGTTGTGGATTGGGCGGCCAGTGTGACCGGATCGAAGACCGGCAATGCCTATGACGGTTATGGCAATCAGGTGCCATCGGACGCGATGCTAGGGCAGGGCGGGTTTGATAACGCCGAAGACCTTAACCTGTTTGGTAAAACCGGCGTGACCCTTGCCGACGGACATCGTGTCTTTCTGTCGACCGAGGTGGTCCGTTTCCATCAGGACATCGAATACAACCCGGATCTGACGACCGATCCGGTATCAGTAGATTATGATAATCCATATACCGCCCAGCCGCTTGAAGATGACAGCCAGTATTTCACTGCCGGTTACGAATATGATTTCGGCAAGATCGGTGAGGGTGACATCAAACTGTTTTACAATGACAGTTACAAGCAGGCCTCACGCGCAGACTATCACGCAACCTATAACCCGGCACTGGTTGCACTTGCCAGCAGCGGCTCGACCGAGGACCCGCTGGGGCAGTCCGTAATCGATACGGTCAAATACGGCGTCAAGCTTTCAACCGATACCAGTCTTGATATGGCTTATGATGGCTTGACCCTGACCTGGGGTGGGGATTTGACCTTTGACGATGTCAAATATCGCACGGTGAGTGACCGCGATATCGGTGCGCCGATGGAGCAGGACGGCAAGGCAGTGTTTGCGCAGCTAAGTGCGCCCGTGACGCAATATGTCGATCTGTCGGGTGGTGTGCGCTATGAAAAATATGATCTGACTGTGAAGGACTTTAACCGTCCGAACTATATGCGCTATGTCGGTGGTGTTGGCACGGCACTTTTGGCGGCAGCGAACTTTACCGGCGGAAATACAAGCTACAGTGCCGTGACCTATAATGCCTCGGCAGTTGTGCACTGGACCGATCAGTTCGATACCTCGCTTAGTTATAGCGAAGGTTTTTCTGTCCCGGATGTCGGGGCTTATACGCGTCGTGCGGGCTTCAATGGTGTGCCGATGGACTTTGCCTCAATCGATGTCGAGGCATCCAAGGTCAAAACCTATGAGATTGCCGCGCGCTATACCGGGCAGGATTTCCGCACGACCGGTGCGCTTTACATGAGCACCAACGAACGCGGTGACAATTTCGATACCTCGACCAACTCGCTCAGTCAGGAAAAGGAACGCATCCTGGGTGCGGAACTGACCGGCGAATATGACATTTCCGAAGATACCTATATCGGTGCCTTGGCGTCCTATGTCGAAGGGCGTTATGACACCAACGAAGACGGCGATCTTGATAGCTGGCTTCCCAATAACCGCATCCCGTCACCGTTCCGATTTACCGGCTATGTCGATAGCTACGTGTGGGATGATCTGAACCTGCGTTTTGATGGCACCTATACGGCAGGGCGCAACAAGATCAAAACCGCCAAGATCAAGCCAAGCCTTGTTTTCAATCTGTCGGGCAACTATCCGGTTCTGGGTGGTACAGCGCGCTTCGGGATCGAGAATATCCTTGATACCAGCTATGAAAACCCGGCGGCAACCGCCCTTCGTGGCTATTCGGTTGCAGGCCACGGTCGTGCACTCACCATCGGGTTCCGTCGTGAATTCTAATTGCCACCATCCCATTTGATTTGATCCATCCATCGGCCCGGCGGTTTATCATTCCGCCGGGCTTTGGCGCATAAAGGAAGCCCCAATGTTTCGATCAAGCACACCTGCCAAAGACATCGTTTTGTTTGAAATGGTGGATCGCCAAAGTGATGAAGATGGCAAAGCCTATCTCGCGGCCCTTGAGTTACTTTCGGCGCGATCCGAACCGGCAATCCTGATTTTTCGGGTGGCGGGCGAGATTAATCAGGATCACGAAATCCGCAAACAGGCCGCCGCCTGGTTCAAGCAAAACCGTGATCGGTTGGGTGCCTTTGCCAAGGGGCTGATCCGGGTTGATGAAGGCCATCATCATGGCGATGGGGAAATGCACAGCCATAACGCAGATGATCCCGAGCAAAGCAATTTCGCCCGTATGCTGCCATTCCCGGTCCGGCATGTGACATCGCTTGATGCCGCATATGATCTTGCGCGGGGGTGGCCGCCTTCTGACAGCTAATTGATCTGACAAAGAAATTTCTGTGACGGGGTTGGAATGTGATAAATGTTCATGTTATGTTCTTTTAGTCAAGAGCCACCATAACGGGATTTAAAAATGATCAAGGGAAGCTGCCTGTGCGGCAAGGTTACGTTCGAGATTTCTGGCGAGCCATCATCGCTCAGCTATTGTCACTGTTCACGTTGCCGCAAGGCAGCTGGCGTTTTTTCCGCCGTTGTCATCGGCAAGGCAGAAGATCTTCACCTGCGAAGCGGGGAAGAGGTGATTGGCCGCTTCAAGGATGCGGACTCAAAGTTTGAACGGTGCTTCTGCAAGGAATGCGGAACGTCGCTTGGCGATCTGTCATCGGGCCAGATTTACGTCATGGCTGCATCGGCCCTGGATGATGATCCGAAAATCCGCCCGTCGCTGCATATCCATACCGCGTCCAAACCCGACTGGTATGAGATCAAGGACGATCTGATGAAGTTCGAAGGCGACTATATTCCGCCCGCCAGCTAAGGCCGACAGGCCCCAGAACAGCAGGCGTCACGGAATGCGCGTGACGCCTGTAATTATCGATTGCGGATCGCAAGGATCAGGAAGTAGCTGGTACCGATCAGGGCGGCAATCAGCCCGGTCGGAAGCTGTGCCGGGTAGAGCATGTTACGCGCCAGCCACTCGGCCACCATCATCACATTCACCCCAATCAAAACAGCGCCCAGCAAATGCCCACCTGCCAAGCGATAGCCCGCCACACGGGCCAGATGCGGGGCCATCAGGCCAACGAAACTAAGCGGTCCGACAAGAAGCGTCGCACTGGCAGCCAAAATGGCAGCCAGCAGCATCATGGCAAACTGAAACACCGAAATGCCTAGACCAAGTGATACTGATTGATCCGTGCCCAAGGATGCCAGTTCAAGCGGACGGCGAAGGGCAATGGCGGTGATCAAAAGAACTGCTGTGATGCCAGCGACAATCATCACTTCATTCATATTGGTGAAATAGGTCGTCCCGGCCAACCAGGACATCAGCATCGATGTCTGCGTTCCACCCCTTGTCAAAACGATGCGAACGATTGCGCCTAAAATCGCGGTCAGGGCCAAACCGTTTAGCAACATGTAATGCGGCGCATGGGTGAATTTGCGACATAGTCCCAGCAGCACAAAGAGCGAGATGATGCCACCCGCTGCCCCGATCGCCATCAACTCGGCCCGTTGGCCAAATCCGAAAATGGCCAGAGCAACGATCATGGCAAGGGCGGTGGCCGAACTGACCCCGGTGATCTCCGGGCTGGCCAGCGGATTGCGCCCGACCCGCTGTATAAGGGTGCCCGAAACAGCCAGTGCCGCACCGCAAATCATCGCGGCAAAGGTGCGCTCCGCCCGACCAAGGGCGATGTCGGCACCGTCCGCATTCCAGTCGAGCAACACCAACGCATGGCCATCAAAGGAAATCATCAGTGATGCAATGATGCCGACCACCAGGGTGGCAAACAGGATGATGCTGAGCCGGGATTTGGATGTGATTTCCTGATCAGAATGATGGTCTTCGCTTTGCCCGCCGGGCATGATGCGCGCCTTGCGCAGGATAAAGATGATAAAGGGCGCGCCAAAAAGGGCGGTCGCAGCCCCGGTCGGCAACACATCCCCGCCAAGCCCGTTAAACTGGCGCACAACAAAATCAATGATCAAAAGGGCAAAGCCACCCGTCAGAACCGAATGGATCATAAGATCGCGCGATCTGGTCAGTCCGGCAATGCGAAGGGCGGCCGGAACAGCAAGTCCGACAAAGCCGATCATACCAGCTGCTGAAATCACAGATGCGGTGATGAAAACCGCAAAACCAAGGATCAGCAGACGCAGGACCGTGACCTTTGCACCAAGCGAACTTGCCGTATCATCGCCAAGGGCCAACAGATCAAGCGGGCGCGACAGGGCCAGAATGGCAATCATGCCAACCATCACGCGCGGCAACACAAAGGCTGTATCTTCCCACCCGTTCTGGGCCAGATCACCAGCGCCCCACATAAAGATCGATTGCAGATATTGCTCGTTAAACAGCAAGACAATCTGCGATCCTGATTGCAGCAGCAGATTGACAATCATGCCGGCCAGAATAAGCCAAAGTGTCGCATTACCGCGCTTTGACGCAATCAGATAAACCGCACCAAGGGCGATCATCCCGCCGGCCAGGGCAAAGGCTTCTTGAAAGATCGCAAGGGATGCCGGGGCGATCAGAACAAAGATGGTCAGGGCAAATTCAACACCCGCACCAACCCCCAATGTGGTCGGCGACGCCAGCGGGTTGCGCAACACGGTCTGGATCGCGGCCCCGGCAAGGGCCAAGCCCGCCCCGCATAAAAACGCCATCACAAGACGGGGCAGGGTGCTGTAATGAAACAGGATCTGATCAAAATCGGTTTCATCGGGCGTCAGGATCACCTGACCAGCCAATCCCTTTTGCAGGAACGGCCAGAAATCAATGGCAAGGACTGTAATTGAAAGGGCGCCAAGCGATATCAGAAGTGTTGCAGGCAGGCGCGCAGGCGTCGAATGCATCATGAGTGCGGGCCGTTCTCAAGGCTTTCAGCCAGCAGCTTGGCAAAGCGAAGGCCCGATGGCACACCGCCATAGGCCCAAACGACCGGGAGCTCATAGACCCGATTGTTGCGGGTGAAATCCATCACCTTCCACATCGGGGAGCTCCAGATTTTGTTGATCACCACGTCTGGCACCGGGTTGGTATAAACAACCGTGCCCTTGCCGAAAGGCGCCAAAATCTCAAACCCGCCGCGTGCAAAGCCCCATTTATTGACCGCCCCGTCATAGGCAATCGGCAAGCCCATCGCGCCCAGAACCGATCCCGGAAGTGACGATTTGGCATAAATACCGACATTACTCTCATCAAAGAAGTAGATGATGTTAAGCATCGGGTCGCTGCCCAAAACGGCCGTGATGCGATCACCATATTCCGCCAGTTTCTGATCAACATGGGCAAGGTAAGCCTTTGCCTGTTCTTCGCGGCCGGTGGCCTTGGCAATTTTGGCAAAAACATCGCGCGCTGCCTCAAAGGCCGGGCGTTTTTCATCAAAAAGACGCAGCTCAAGCACCGGAGCAATTTCCGCCAGCTTCTCATAGGCCATACCGATATCGGGGATGGTAATGATCAGATCGGGTTTTGCTTCGCGAAGCGCTTCAAGATTGGGCGATGATCGCTGCCCGAGATCGACAAAGCTTTCGGGCAATTTCGGTTCGGAAACCCAATCAACATAATCCTGCGGATCGGCAACCGCGACTGGATCAAGACCAAGCGCAATCACGGTTTCGGTAAAGGACCAGTTGATGGTGGCAACCCGTTTAGCCGGGCCATCAAGGGTCAAAATACCGCGTTCATGTTCGATCTCGATCGGATCGGCCTTGGCATCAGATGCGATCACAACGGCAAGGATCAGGGCAAAGACGCCACAAAGCGTGCGATAGGCTGTCATGTTTTATGACCCGCTGGCTGGGCTGTTGGCAGACGTCACCGCATCGGCAAGCAATTCGGCAAAGCGGGCAGCGGACAGAACCCCGCCAAAGGTCCAGCTCGACGGGATGGCATAGACATGGTCATTGCGCGCGAACGGCATGGCTTTCCAGATGGCAGAGTCAAACAATTTCCCCTGAATGGTCGGGGCAATCGGTTCTACATAGGCAAATCGCACGTCGCCCATTTTCGCAAGATCCGCGACATCGCCATTATGGAATGCCCAGCCATTCACATCCCCCTCCCACGCATTGGCAAAGCCCATGCGATCAAGCGTGGAGCCAAACAAAGACGTTTTGCCGTGAATGCGGAAGTGGGCTTCATCAAGAATGCGCACGACGGCGAATTTGGCATCATCGCCAACCGCATCGCGAATGCGTTGGGCGGCGGCTTCAATCCTTGCACTTGCCGCAGCAATCACCTCGTCGGCCTTTTCCGGTACACCGGCGATCTTTGCCACATTGCGCAGGAGTTCTTCGGCGCGATCAATAGCGGGTTCGTTACTGCCGGTGTTATAGATCGAATAAACCAGTGTCGGCGCAAAGCTTGAAAGCTTGTCATGGGCCATCGCGACATCGGCACTGATCAGGATCGCATCCGGCTTGGCTTCACGAAGGGCTTCGAAATTTGGTTCACGTCGGGTACCAAGATCAGAAAACTCGGCCGGAAGTGCTGGCTCCACCACCCACAAGCGATAGCCATCTGCTTCGGGGATTGCCACCGGATCAATGCCAAGGGCCAGAAGGCTTTCGGTCAGCGACCAGTTCGATGCGGCAAACCGGGTTGGCGTTTTGGCGAACTCAACTTCACCCATTTCATGGCGAATGGTTTCGGCCACGGCGGTCGTCGGGGTGAGTGCCGTGAATGCGCTCAATGCTACTGCGCAGCCAAAGGCCATCGCGCCAATCGGTTTGGTGAACATGGATTTCTTCCTGTTGGTGGGGCGGAACGGAATGCGCTTCAGGTAATTGTGCTTAGGCGACATAGCTCACCGTGCGGTCTGTGCCCGGAAGGCGGATGACATCAATGTCGGTCTGGAAAATGTCGCGCAATGTCTCGCCGCGCATGAAATCACCTGCCGTCCCGCGCCAGCAGGTTTTCCCGCCGCGAAGGGCAATGATGTGATCGGCAAAACGCCCGACCATGTCGATATCGTGCAAAACCGCAATCACGGTCAGATTGTTCTGATCCTTCAGGTTCGCGACCAGTCGCAAAATGTCGCGTTGATGCCCGACATCAAGCGCCGAGGTCGGCTCGTCCAGCAGCAATATCGGCGCATCCTGAGCGAGTAACATGGCAAGCCAGACCCGTTGGCGCTCCCCGCCCGACAGGCTTGCGACCAAGCGGTCCTTGAAATCCGTTACATGGGTCAGTTCCATCGCCTGATCGATCTTTGCGTGGTCTTCATCGCGGTATCGCCCAAAAGCACCGCGCCATGGATAACGGCCAAAGGCGACCAGTTCACGGACACTTAAATGCGGCGGCACAACCGGGTTTTGCGGCAGATAGGCGACCTTGCGCGCGAAATCGCGGGTGCCGTGATCGACAAGGTTTTGCCCATCGAGCGCCAAGGTTCCTGCATGGGCCTTGTTCTTGCGCGCAAGCAATTTCAGAAGCGTACTTTTGCCCGATCCGTTATGACCGACAATCGCGCTAAAGGCCCCGGTCGGGAAAGCAACCGTGATGCCATCAAGCAGCGTTTTAGGGTTCTTGCCGTCACTTTTGAATGTGACGTCTTTCAGATCGAACATGTGCCGGAAACTCGCATAATCAGTAATCGGGGCAGGCGGGCATCGGTGACGGCAATTACGGCGTGTAATATGCCGGACGCACGCACCTTTCCAATCTGAGAATGCCTATCAATTACTTGGTGTAAATGCAACCGAGTTGCGATTGCATATGGTGAAAATATTGCCTGAAATTTAAATCATCATACAAAATGACTTTTCAGATCTATCCATTCCGGGTAGCAATAGAAATAACAGAAATCCCGTGCCGGAATGGTTGGCGATTTGCCATCATCTGGTCGGGACAAAGCGGAAAACCGCACGAAATATCAGGGAGAAACCATGGCCAACGTGAAAACCGTATTGCCACACCTGCGTTGCACACTGGGCGAAGGTCCGCATTGGGATGCCAAGGAAGGCGTTCTGTATTGGGTCGATATCGTCGGCAAGACCGCCTATGCACTGCGCCCGCAAGATGGCGGATCGCGCAGCTGGACCTTTGATCAGCCGGTCGCGGCCATTGTCCCGCGCGAGAATGACGGGCTTTTGGTCGCCCTTGCCGATGGCTTGGCATTCCTTGATCCCGAAAGCGGGGAAACGACCCCCTTTAGCGCACCTGATAGCGACCATGCCGGCAATCGATCCAATGAAAGCCGCGTTGATCCGGCGGGGCGGTTTTGGCACGGGACCATGCAAAACAATATCGGCCCCAATGGCGAAGACCTGCCCGTGACGGTTTCGACCGGCACGCTCAACCGGGTTGGTGCGGATGGCGAACCCGCGCGGTTCTTATCGGACATCGGCATTTCCAATACGCTTTTATGGTCGGCCGATGGCAGCAAGATGTTCTTTGGGGATACCATCAAGGACACGCTGGATGTCTATGATTTCGACATGGAAACCGGTGTGCCGAGCAACCCGCGTGTGTTCTTTGGTCCGCAGGATCGCGGCAACATGGACGGCTCGGCGATGGATGCCGATGGCTATATCTGGAATGCGCGCTGGGGTGGGGGATGTTTGATCCGCTTTGCCCCGAATGGTGAGGTTGATCAGATCATTGATCTGCCGGTGACCCAGCCGACCAGCTGCGTGTTTGGCGGCCCTGATCTGAAAACGCTTTATATCACCTCGGCCGAAGTCGGGCTGGAAGGCAATGGCAACGAGCTTGAAGGTGCGCTGCTCTCAATCCAGACAGATGTCGCCGGACAGCCCTGCACCCGGTTTGCCGGATAAGCAGGGTTTCCTTTGACTTTCAGCGATTAGCTGTCCGGTGCCCCGATTTTGAGCATGGTTTCAAAATCGGGAACCATTTCATGATAGATCGGAAGTGCTGCGGCCCCCATGGCGGCTGACAGGATGTTTCCCGCGCCTGATTGCAATGGTAACGGATTACCCATTGGGGTTCTGTTGCCAGAAGTTTCCAGCTTTGAAAACTCATCGAGCAAAGCATCAAGGATATGGGATGGCACCAAGCCGCCCAGCATGACGGCCTGCGGGTCGAGCATACTACCCAATATCTGCATGGCGGTGGCAAGGCGCGGTGCAGCCTGCTTGATCCAGCGTTTGACCGGTTCATCATCGGGCGAGAGCTGGGCAAGTTGATTAAGCGTCGTGTCATTAAGCAACGCATCGCGGGTCGCATCATCAAACTCGTCATAAAGGGCCAGTAACGAGACATAGCGTTCAAGGCATCCCTTGCGCCCGCACGAACATTCCCGACCACCTGGTTCAATCGGCAAATGTCCGATTTCACCCGCCGCCCCATTGGTGCCATGGATGATGCGGTTATCCATGAAAAGCCCGGCACCAAGGCCATAGCCGATAAAGATATAAACAAAGTTTTCCAAGGCCTTGGCATTGCCATAAAGCTTTTCGGAAATGGCTGCCGCATCGGCATCGTTTTCAGCAAAAACCGGGCATCCGGCCTTTTCGGCCATGGCAGCGGCAATATCGAAATTTTCCCAGCCCGGTGCAATCCCGGTTGGCCCGGCAATCCCGACAGGACCGGGAAGGGCGATGCCAATCCCGATATTGCGCGCGGGATCAAGACCCGCATCGGCAATGATTTGATCGACCGCACCTACCAGAAGCTCGATCGCCTGATCAGGGGTTGGATGTTTGAATTGCCGGCTTAGACGTGCGCGTTCTTCGCCCAGAAGATTTACCAGAACCGCATCAAACTGCGTGCCTGAAAGCTGAAAACCAATGGCATAGCCGCCATCGGGATTAAGGCGATAGGGGCGGGCAGGTTGTCCGCGTTTTTGGCGAATCGGTTCTCCTGCAAGGAGAAGGCCTGATTCTTCGAGCTCCCCAACCAGGTTTGAAATCGTCTGAGCCGACAGATTTGTGATCCGCGTGATGTCTGCACGCGATAATCCATCATGCCGTCGAACCGCGTCCAAAACCGCACGTCTGTTGTGGTTTTTGGCATGTAGCAGGTTCGTGCCCGTGACGCTTTTGGGTTGTTTTTTCATCTTCGCCATTGCCGCTAATGTTCTTTTCAATTATTAATTACATCAAATTGAATTAATAATAAAGTCTGTCCTCAATCAGGCTCGTCGTTCAACCAAGACCTATCCTATGTATCAGGGAGATATAAATCATGAATATCAAGAATATCCTGACAGGTACCGCCATCGGTGTGCTTGCCGCATCCGGTGCTGCCCATGCTGACGTGACGCTCAATGCGCTTTTTATGGCCCAGGCCGCCTATAGCGAAGATGACATCCGTCAGATGACCTCGGAATTTGAGGCCGCCAATCCCGGCATCAAGGTCAATGCCGAACTGGTCCCTTACGAAGCCCTGCACGACAAGATCGTGCTGTCGCAAAGTGCCAATGGCTATGACGTTGTTTTGTATGACGTGATCTGGCCAGCCGAGTTTGCGCAGTATCAGCTGCTTGAAGATGTGACTGCGCGCATTGATGACAAAACCCGCGCAGGCATCCTTGATGGCGCATGGACCACAGTGAAATATGACGGTGCGTTTTATGGCATGCCGTGGATCGCCGATACCAAGTTCCTGTTCTATAACAAGGATATGCTCAAAGCAGCTGGGTTTGATAATCCGCCGTCAACCTGGGAAGAACTGCGCACGCAGGCAGCCGCCATCAAGGAAAAGGGCATTGTCGAACATCCGCTGGTTTGGTCCTGGTCACAGTCCGAAGCCGCGATCTGTGATTACACCACCATCCTGTCGGGCATGGGCGGTGAATTCCTGGATGCCGATGGCAAACCGGCCTTTAACACCGGCGGTGGTCTGAAGGCACTCGAATATATGGTCGGAACCCTTGATGATGGTCTGACCAACCCGAATTCGCGTGAATATCTTGAAGAAGATGTCCGTCGTGTGTTCTCAAGCGGTCAGGCCGCCTTCGCGCTAAACTGGGGATATATGTATAACCTTGCCAATGATCCGGCCGAAAGCCAGGTAGCAGGCAAAGTCGGCATCGCCCCGGCACCGGGTACGGATGGTATTTCCAAGGCATCGGCTGTGAACGGTTCGATGGGTCTTGGTATTCCGACCAAAAGTGCGAACAAGGAAGAAGCCTGGAAATATATCGAATTCCTGACCTCACAGAATGTGCAGGACAAATTCGCCAAGCTGAGCCTTCCGGTCTGGGAAGCATCCTATTCCAACCCGGATGTGATCAAAGGGCAGGAGCCGTTTGTTGATGCCGCGAAAACCAGCCTTGCTGTAATGGCACCGCGTCCGACCATGGCTGCTTATCAGGAAGCTTCATCGGTTCTGCAAGAAGCACTTCAGAACGCGATGCTGGGATCGGTTTCACCGGCAGATGCATTGAATGATGCCGCCGAAACCATTTCGGACATGCAGTAAGTCACGTCACGCCGCATCCCTTAGTTCCAAGGTCGGGACTTGCGTGTGCCTCCTCCCTGCGCTTGTCCTGACCCCATCCCGGAGCCGAATACACCGCTATGATTTCCTATCGTAAAACGGTGACGGCGTGGCTATTGCTGACCCCGATGATCGTGATCATCGTCGGGGTCAGTGGCTACCCGCTGATCAAAACAATCTATTACAGCCTGACCGGCGCCAAGCTGATTGCGCCCGATGTCACCAGCATCTTTGTCGGGTTTGACAATTATGTTCGCGCGCTGTCCTCATCGAAGTTTCTTGAAGCCATTTGGCACACCACCTATTTCGCCGTAATTTCTGTCGGGGCTGAGATGGTGCTGGGTGTTTTGGTGGCCCTGCTTTTAAACGAAGCCTTCGCCGGGCGTACCTTATTGCGCGCCATGCTGATCCTGCCTTTGGCGCTGCCGACTGTGGTCAATGCCATGATGTGGCGGTTGATCTATAACCCCGATTTTGGCGCATTGAACGCATTGCTGGTCCAGATCGGGATGCTGGATGCCTATCGCTCATGGCTGGGGGATCCGGCGACCGCCCTTGATATGGTTATTCTGGCCGATGTCTGGAAAAACTTTCCGCTGGTTGCTTTGATCGCACTGGCTGCCCTGCAAACCGTGCCCAAGGACCTTTATGAGGCCGCGACCCTTGACGGGGCAGGTGTCTGGAGCCGGTTTTGGCGCATTACCCTTCCGGCCATTTTGGGGCCGCTGAGTGTCGCGCTTGTTTTGCGCACGATCGAGGCCTTCAAGGTCTTTGACATTGTCTATGTCATGACCCGCGGTGGCCCGGCCAGCAGCACGAAAACCGTCAGTTTCTATGTCTATCAGGAAGCCTTCGCCTATATGCGCGTTGGGTCTGGCGCGTCCTATGCCCTGATCGTTGTTCTGATCAGTGCATGCCTGATTGCCGGTTACATGTATCTGATCCGCAAGCAGGGGGAGGTCTGATCATGCAAGCATCATTGACCAAGAAAATCTGCGTCTATCTGGGTGCACTTTGCCTTGCATTCGTGATCGCCATTCCGGTCCTGTGGTTGTTTGTCATGAGCATCAGTTCCTCAACCCATCTGACCACCTTGCCCCTGCAATGGTGGCCCGATGAGCCGACATTGGAAAACTATAAGAACCTTCTGGTGTTTGTTGAAAACAGCCCGTCGGCCAGTTTCCTGTATGGCATTCGCAACAGCATCATCATCGCCTTTGCCGCCACCGGCTTATCCATCGTTGCGGCTGTGCCTGCGGCATATAGCTTTTCGCGCTTGCCGGGGCCTCGTCGCAAGAACCTGTTATTTGCCGTGATTGCGATCTTTATGTTGCCGCCCGTGGCAATTGTCCTGCCGCTTTACACGGTGATGAGTGCGCTTGGCCTTTTGAATACGCATTTCGCGCTGATCATTGTTTATTGCTCGATCCTGTTGCCGTTCACGACATGGCTTCTCAAAAGCAACTTTGACACCATTCCCGGTGATCTGGACGAAGCGCCGATTATTGATGGCGCCAACCGTTTGCAGGCCATCTGGTATGTGATCCTGCCGATTGCCCGCCCGGCATTGGGGGCGGCGGTCATGATGGCGGTTCTTCTGGCCTGGGACGAGTTTTTCTATGGCCTTCTCTTTACCAATGACATTCGGGCCAAGACCATCACCGTTGCGATTGCCGATCTGGCGGCCGGGCGTGTGGCGGATTACGGGCTGATTTCTGCAGCTGGAATTCTGGCGGCGGTGCCGCCGGTGGTCCTTGCCTTCTTTATGCAAAAGACCCTCGTTTCCGGGTTGGCCAGCGGCAGTGTGAAGGGATGAATGTCGTGATTAAAAACAAACCGGGGCTTTGCCCTGATCCGTCACGCCCGATCATCTCTGTGGGGACGGTCAATGTCGATCAGCTGATGGGGCCATTGCCCCATTGGCCGGAACCGGGCACCGAAACCGTCTATCCCGAATATGAAATGCGCATTGGCGGCGGGGTTGGCAATTTTGGCGCAGCACTTATGGCGCTTGATGCCCATCAACATATGGTCGTCAATGTCGGCAAGGATGCGATGGGCGATTGGTTATGTGATCAGTTCGGTGATCTTGCCCGTCACTGGCATCGAAGCGACACGGTCACATCGGTGACCTTTGGCCTGACGCACCCCGACAAGGAACGCACATTCCTGTCAAACGAAGGCCATAGCAGCCTGTTTGACGCGACCATGGTGCGTGACATGCTTTGTGGTGTCGATGTTGACCATGCCTTTGTCATGTTTGTCGGATCGTTCCTGATGCCGGGGCTGGTGCCCGATTGCGAAGATCTGATGGCGGAGCTGAGCAGCAAGGGCGCGATTATTGCCCTTGATACCGCCTGGCCGACCGGGGGATGGAGCATCGATGTGCAAGACCATCTTGAACGCTGGTTGCGCCATGTTGATGTCTTATTGCTCAATGATGCCGAAGTCGCCGGAATTCTCGGTGTTTCGGTTGATGAACTGGCAGAAGACCTCAGTCGCCACTTGGCGCATCTGGCCGATAAGTTGCATGACAATGCGGTGATCGTGATCAAGCGCGGGGCGGCAGGTGCATCCGCCTTTGCCGATGGCAAGCTGATCCATGCACCCGTTCCGGGACCGGTGGATGTGGTTGATACAGTCGGTGCAGGGGATTGCTTTAACGCAGGGTTCCTGATGGCGCTTCAGCATCAAGCAGATTTGCAATCAGCGCTGCGTGCCGGGATTGAAGTTGCCGGCAAGGCGATTGCAAGCAATCCACGCACCTATCCAACTCTTTCTGATCTTCGTTCCGAGATCGCAGCAATCCTGTCTTTGGATGCGCGATCTGACGAAGCCATCATGACCTATGATCAAGTGGGGAATATCTGAAATGTCGTCGGTATCTTTGTTCAATGTGACCAAGTCATTCGGCGCAGCCGACATCATCAAGGGCGTTGATCTGGCCATTCAGGATGGTGAGCTGGTGGTTTTTGTCGGTCCGTCAGGTTGTGGCAAATCAACGCTTCTGCGCATGATTTCGGGGCTTGAAGAAATCACTGATGGTGAAATCCGTCTGGGCGATAAGCGGGTTGATCATTTGCCCGCATCTGATCGCGATATCGCCATGGTGTTTCAGTCCTATGCGCTTTATCCGCATATGACGGTGGGCGAAAATATCGGCTTCCCGCTTAAGATGGCGGGCTGGTCAAAGGCCGATATCGAAACCAAGACGCGTGAAATCGGCGATGTCTTGCAGCTTCTGCCGCTATTTGATCGCACCCCCAAACAGCTTTCCGGTGGGCAGCGTCAGCGTGTGGCAATCGGTCGTGCGCTTGCCCGTGATCCCAAGATCATTTTGCTCGATGAGCCGCTTTCAAACCTTGATGCTGCCTTGCGCGTTGATATGCGTATGGAGCTTGCCCGTTTGCATCGGGTTTTGGGGGCCACCATGATTTACGTCACCCATGATCAGGTCGAAGCCATGACCATGGCCGATCGCATCGTGGTTTTGCGGGATGGCATCGTCGAACAGGTTGGATCACCGCTTGAGCTTTATCTGCGCCCGGCCAACCGTTTTGTTGCGGGCTTTATCGGATCGCCCAAGATGAATTTCTGGGATGTCCACACCGATGAGGCAGGGCGCGTTGTCATGCCGACCGGGCTTGCCATGCCGATTGGCGATTATGCCCAACCCAACAGCAAACTGACCATCGGCGCGCGCCCCGAACATCTGATGATCAGCTCCGATGTCAGCACGGCGGCACTGAAGGGCAAGGTTCTGTCGGTCGAGCATCTTGGCTCGGACACCTTTGTGCAACTTCATTGCGGCATCGGGAATCCGGCGCAGATTGACATCAATGTGCGCCTGGCCGGGATTGTTCCGGTCTCGATTGGCGATGCATTGGCACTTACCATTGCTGATCCGGCCAACTGGCATCTATTTGATGACGACGAAATCCGCATCGAACATGGTGCGCCGAGGGCGGCCTAGCGGCATTAGTTGAATATTTAACGGGCTTTGCCGCTTTTTGGCCTTGGTTTTCCGTATTTTTGGCGGCACCATTGTGTGAATAAAACCACACAATCAAAAAATACGAGCAAACCGGGGTTATAATGAAACCTTTCTCATCCGCGCACATGTGGGTACGGGCAGTTATTGCCATTGGCATGGTCGGAATATTATCGGGCTGTGCGGGGTTCCAATCCAGTCAGACCAGCGTGACCGGTTCGGTCGCCTATCGCGAACGGATTGCCCTGTCGCCCGATAACACCTTCCTTGTCGTAAGGCTTCTTGATGTGTCGCGTGCTGATGCACCGGCCGTTGAAATTGCCAAGCTGCGCCAACAGGTCAGCAACCCGCCCATGGTGTTTATCCTGCCCTATGACGCGGCCGATATTGACCCGCGCATGACCTATGCGGTCGAAGCAGTAATTGAAAATGCCAAGGGCGATACCCTGTTTCGCAATGACCAGATGTATCCGGTCCTGACCCGCGATGCGCCAAGTGATGTTGATATCTTGGTTCGTCAGGTCGCACGTGCCCAGTCCGATGGCGCGCGCAAGACCAAGGGCGGCGATGTTGCCCGCGATGTGGCGGCGATTGAGGCCAAGCTTGCCGATATGCGCGTGATCCCCGGGAAATATGCCGCGTCCGATCATACCGTGACCTATAAGGCCTATGTCTCGGCCGAAGGCGATCCGCTTTTGGTGGATGAACATCGCGATCTTGGCGATTACGGTGTGTCGGAGGTCAAACTTTACTATCGCAACAATCAGCTGCTGCGTTTTTCCGAAACGGCAACGCGGGTGAATTACGGCGGGGCCAGCGACGACCAGCCGCTGAAATACGACCTGGAACTTGATTTCGCCCAAGGCCGCTTTGCCAGCGGGACCAAAACGGTCAATGGCATGGCAAACCAGCCCGATGAACATGAAATCAGTGGTGCGCTATCGCAAAGCAAGGTTGCCCTTGCGCGCATTGATGCAATGTTGGCCCAGCTTAATACCAGCCCGGCACCGCTTGCCGGATCGCGCTACTTCGTGTGTGAAGATCAAAGCCGGTTTTCGGTATCCTTTGATTCAAAGGGCGAGCGCGCAATTGTCGAATTCCCCGGTCGTGAACCGCTTGAACTGGCCGTGATGCCGACCGGATCGGGATATGGCTATAGCAATGATGTCTATGAGCTGCGCGGCAAGGGCGGGGATGCCATCTGGCACACCGCATCTGACAAAACGCGCTGTGCGGTATCGGCTGATCCGGTCGCATTGCGTTTGGCACCGGGCAATTTCCCGGTCGTAAAAGTAAGCGAGCTGAAAGAAAAGGGCACAGGTATCTGGACGCAGTATTTTGACGAGTTGCAACCCGCCATCACCGCCTGCCTTGGCAAAAATCCCGGTGATCTGGTGTCGGTCGTTAAAGCCTGGCCGATGAACCACGGCATGGTTGGGGTGCGCACGATTAATGGCAATGGCGGTCGTTATGATTGTCTGGTGCCGTCTGATGGGCTTGGCACGGTTCATACCGAACTGGTCGAAGCCACCACCAACATTCTGCCCGGCGAGGATGAAGTGCGCTTTACACCTGCCAACGGGGCTTATCCGAACGGCAAATGTTTCAGCCACGAACGCCTTGAGCAGGGTGGTGTCTTTGTTGGTTGGTTGTCTGCGAACAGTTGCGCGCAATAAGTAACAAGAACACAACGCACAAGTTTTGCCAAAACGACCGGGGGGATTGAAAAACACCCGGTCGTTTTTTTATGTCTTGGTGGGGCGTTTTCATTTCGGTTGCAGGCGGCGGGGTTTAATATCCGGTCATTCTAATTTTATTGCTAAACTATTCTTATGAGTGGCTTTTAATTGACACTAGCATTGCCATATAAAACGTTGTGATTGATGGGATTGTGATTAAATATTTTTGAGGTTGTGTTTTCGAGTAGGAGCGTAGGATGTCTACTGGCGGTAAGAAAGTTAATGTCGCCATAGCTGTTTTAACCGTTGTTGTCGCTGCTGTTGGGGTGTCGGCACATTTTGTCAGTTTGCAAGGGGCTAGCGGGTTTCTGATTGCGACCATCGCTGTCTTGGCCGGGCTTGCTATTTATGGCAGCTACCGAGAACAGGACGAGGTAGTGCGCAATAACCTCAATGGAGACACACCAACCAGCGAATCTGATCTGACCGATTGTGTAGCTACTGTTCCGACACCGGCATTTGTCATTGATGAAAATCATCAGATCATTGCGAGCAACAAACTTGCTGAAACTGTATTTGGTAGGTCTCACCAGACCATGAAAGGCGGTGAGATCGGATTTGCGATTGACGGCCAACCTGCAACTGACTTTTTTACCGCCGGAGACCCTGGTAGGCGGGATTGGTGGAGCATCCGGCAGCAAACTCTGTTACTTGCAGGACATGAAGAAGTAACGGTCAACGCGTTGGTTATCGCATTGACGCCTGCTTCTCATCATGACCGTCACGCCTTGGTGATTGTAACGCCAACCAACTTGGATGACTTACCAAAGTCTGAGGCTGTTTCTGTTGGCTTGCCTCTTGTGCAACGACTGTTGGATGATGACAGGTTACTGCTGCGGGAATTGAATTTTGAAATGCGTTCGCGTTTTCAAAGTGCCTTGGGGATGCTTGATCTTGTTGCAGCCAATGGCAGCAATATGGAAAGCCAGCGGTATCTTGGCAGTTTACAGAAAACCTATCGCGAGACCGTTGATCGGCTGGATTCACTGGTGTCCTTCTTTGAGCTTGATCAACGCAAATCTGATGCGACACCGCACAGCTTTGGTCTTGATGAATTGTTAAATGACGTTGCCTTTGCCCTTGGCTTGCGCAAGGACATCGAAGAAAACGAAGTGTTGTTTGACACTGACCAAAGTGTCGAAAAAGCCATCTGCTATCACAAGGAGTTTTTGGTCAAGGTTATCTATCACCTGGTCCTTTATGTGGTGAGTTCCGGCACCGGCAAAACGGTCCTGATCCGGGTACGTCTGATCGAAACCTCTGACGCCAAACCGACATTGAATGTTGAAATCCTGACCAAGGACCAGATCGGCAAAGGCCAAAGTGACGATATTAATCTTGATTTGGAGATTGCGCGACGCATCGTCACACGCATTGATGGTCAACTTTATCTCGGGCATCGCCATGCGGATTATTCTGGCATGTTGTTTACAGCAGAAGTCACGGGTGTTGATGCGTTTCGTTCCGGTGTTGTGGTCCCCGCGCATCTCAAAAATCTGCAGGCACTGATTGTCGATGATAACGAAGCATCGCGTGCCGTGTTTGAACAACTGACATCAGCACTTGGCTGGAATGTGGATGTTGCTGCATCCGGCGAAGCGGCAATGCATATGATCCGGTTCAAGCAGGGTGTCAGGGAAAGCTACGATGTGATCCTGATTGACTGGCGCATGCCGGGCCTTGACGGGTGGGAAACCAGCAAACAGGTCCGGGCAATGCAAGACAGCGGCAAGACGCCGATCATTGTGATGATCTCGGCCCATAACCGATCATTTCTTTCCAAGAATATCGAAGATCGTGGACGGGTTTTGAACGGGTTTTTGACCAAACCGGTGACGCTAAGCATGTTGCTTGATGCGGTTGCCGATGCGACAGCACATGTTCATGAACCCGTCATCGAAAGCAACGGCCAATCGGTCGAGGCCGAACCGCTTGCGGGCAATACAGTCCTGATTGTTGATGACAACCAGATGCATCGCGAAGTTGCCAGAGAGTTTCTGGTACGCAGCGGGGCAAAGGTCTTGGGCGCGTCTGGTGGGTATGAAGCCATCAGTAAGGTCCAGAATAATCGCGATCAGATCGATGTGGTTCTGATGGATGTGCAAATGCCTGATTTGAACGGGTATGAGGCCTGCAAGCGCATTCGCGAACTCGGTTATCAGAACATTCCGATCCTGATGATGACGGCGAACAGTTCATCGGAACTACATCATAAAAGCCTTGAGGCCGGCGCAAATGAAGTTGTGATCAAACCCTTTGTCATGCGTGAAATCGTCGCGGCCTTGTCTGAGCATGTTGGTCGCGCACGGCGCAACAGACGGGCACGGGCGAAACGGCATGTTTCCGCTGAAATCTCGCAAATCGCCGAAGCATTGGGTTTCAATACCGACGTGATTGATCAGCATTTTGAAGGTCGCCTATCTGGATATGTCAAATCGCTTCGAACATTTGTCGATGATGCAAACCGGCTTCTTAAAAAGATTGAACATGATCCGGCAGGACGCCAGCTTGAGGACATTGTGCGCGAAATTCGCGCGCTTGGCGGGATGATGTCCATTGCCGGTGCACTTGATGATGCGCAGCGCGCCAAACAACATGCCGAAGTGTTGCAGAAAATCATAGATGGAGAAAGTCCGGAGACACCGGATCGTAAGCCCGTGATCAGTGGTGTTATTGTACGTGTCAGCGAGTTGATCCAGTCCCGCGTGGCGGCATCTGAACGGCTGTTATCGCGTCTTGAAAAGGATCTTGAGGACGCGTAACCGGGACATATCGACTTATGTCCCGGTTCACATGTCTTGGATTGATTAGTGGACGGGCTCAGAGCCTGTCTCTGCGCCAGTCCAGGCATCAGCCCGAGCCCCGAATGAAATTTAAGCTTTCTGTTGAAGCGCGTTCAGGACCGAAAGCGTTTCTTCAATTACCTGATCGTATGGGCCGATCAATTTTGCCACAGCATCCAGATTACCCTCATTGCTCAGCCGCTCAAGATCGGCCGAGGCAGCAGCAATACGGCTGGCGGCGATCTGGGCAGATGATCCTTTCATGATGTGGAACTGCTCACCCAGGGCCTTGCCGTCGCGGTCTTTCAAGGCCTGGCGGATTTTTTCCTGACAATCGCGGGCTTGGGGTTCAAATAGCCCGCACAGGCGATAATACAAATCCATATTACCCGCTGTCAGGTCATGGACTTTGCTTTCATCATGCAGTGGGGTTTGTGTCCAATCGTCTTGTGATCCAGTTGCTTGACCTGATCCGCCTAAGGGCTGGGTGGTTGGCTCTGCATTCGCTGTGGTATTCGCGCGCGGTGCGTGCTGCACAATTTTTGAGACGATCAGTTCAAAATCAAACGGCTTGCCAACAAAATCATCCATACCGGCTTCGCGACATTTATGCTGTTCATTTTCCAAAACGCCAGCCGTCAGAGCGATGATTGGCAATTTCAAGTCTGTATTGGTTGCGCGAATGTGCTGCGTCGCTTCAAGGCCGGTCATTTTCGGCATTTGTACATCCATGAGTACAACGTCAAAACGCTCCTTGCCAATGGCGTCGATTGCTTCAATTCCGTTCTCTGCAATTGTAACTTCGGCACCAAGTGATACTAACAAGTCCATCGCAACCTGTTGGTTGATAAGGTTATCTTCCGCAACCAGAATGTGGTAGCCAGCAAGGGTTTCTTTGGACATTTTGCTTGGAGAAGTACTGCCGGGACGGATGGCAGAACGCGCATCGCTGACCAATGTAATGGCGTTAAAGAATGATGACCCGGTTACCGGTTTGGTCAGCAACTCGTATTGCTGACCTTCTGTTGTCTGTGCCAGCAGCTCACGTTCATAGGCTGTGACCATGATGATTGATGGCATTTTTTCAAGCTTGCTTTGCGGCAGTTGATTGATGGTTTGCAAGCCGTCAAGTTCGGGCATCTGCCAGTCGATCATCAGAATGTCATAAGGTTCTGGTGCATTGACCAGCATATCAATGGCCGTTTGGCCGCTTGGTGCGGTGTCAGCATCGACATAAAGTGATTGGGCAATGGTTTTTAGGGCGTCGCGTGTTTGCGCGTGATCATCAACGATCAGAACCCGCAGATTTTGGTGTTCTTTGTCAAATTGCAGCGGCGGGGCAATATCGCTTGGTCCACGCTTGAGCGGTACTTTAAGCGTGAAAGTGGACCCTTTTCCCGGCTGGCTTTGAAGTGTGATGGTGCCCCCCATGGCTGTGGCCAGACGGTTGGAAATCGCCAGACCAAGACCTGTGCCGCCAAACTTGCGGGTTGTTGATGCATCTGCCTGGGTAAAGGGATCAAAGATTGATTGTTGCTGGGCGTCGGGAATGCCGATGCCGCTATCCACAACCGAGAAACTGATCTGATCACGGTGATCATCACTTTCTTCTTTGCGTACTTCGAGGCGGACATAGCCGGACTCGGTAAACTTGATCGCATTGCTGATCAGGTTGACAAGGATCTGCTGAAGGCGATGTGAATCCCCGATCACAGAGCGCGGAACATCCGGTGCCACCTTGATCACGGTTTCGACCGGCTTGTCATTGACAGACATCGACATGATCGACCCGACATTATCAATGACGTCCGGCAGAACAAACGGCTCGGAATCCAGCACAAGTTCATCTGCTTCGATCTTTGAAAAGGTCAGAATTTCATCAATCACACCCAACAGGAATTTTCCCGAAAGTCCGATCTGTCGGACATATTCCCGTTGCTGTTCTTCAAGCGGGGTTCGTTTGAGAAGCTGTGTCAGACCAAAAATGGCATTCATTGGCGTTCTGATTTCGTGGCTCATATTCGCCAGGAAATCGTCTTTGATATTCGCCAGTCTTTCTGCGTCGCTTTTGGCGATCTCAAGCTCGCTATTGATGGTTTTGAGCTTCTCGTTATAGCGCTGTGTCGCGATGCCGCGCAGATGGATGAACCACAGGATCGCAACCATAAAGACCATGACAACGAGGGATGCGATCGTCATACCAGATGCGAACACCTGCCAATATTGCATGGCATAGCCATAGGGCCGGGATGTGGAAATTACCAGACTGCCGTCAAACACACGTTCTGCGACACCAAACCGGACTTGTCCGGTAAATACGTTGGCATAGACTTCAGCAACCTGGCCGTCTGGTGAATTGGCAACATCGGTGTATATCTCAGCATTCGCCATTGACCGGCCGATCATTTCTTCTTTTGCCGGTTGACGAGCGACAAGGTTAAAGTTCCGATCCAATAGGGTAACGTAATCGACTTCGTTTGCCGATTGGGCGATCCGGTCAATCATGGTGCCCGGATCAATTACTGTTGAAATGATGCCAACGAAATTACCCGATTGATCATGAATCGCGCGCGACAGCGATATCTGCCATCTGCCATCTACCAAGTTCTTTACCGGACCAGAAAGAAACCGTTTGGCGTTATTATCTTGGATGAAGTGCTGAGCGTAATCACGATGTGAAAGGTCTAGGTCTGGAGCAGGAAAACTTCGCGAAGAATGCACGAGTTTACCTGCTGTATCCAAAATGCCAAAGACCCGGACAATATCAAGCGCATCCGCAGCCTGCTTGAGAAGAAGATGCTTTTCACGTGCGGAGTATCGGTCGTCATTGGCGATACTGCCAAGTGCGGTCAATGTCGTTTCAACCCCGATCATTTGTTCTTCGACCTGGCGAGCATAACCATCAAGCAAAGTCGTCAGGGTGCGTAATTCGCGCTGTTCGGCATTTTGGGCCAACGGAAAATGTACATAATAATTGAAGCCCAAAACAACGAGCGCAACCGTCAGGGCCGCAAATGTGACTGGCAGGCTTTGACGGCGAAAAATTGCCTGCTTTAAAGCATCAAGCATAGAACATATCCGGGCTGGGGTTGTTATATTATATGATCCGAAAGATCGATTTAACATCAACGCATTACAAGTTGGGCAGCATGCCACGATTTGCAATGGATAGATAAAGAATTTTGCCGGGAAGAGCGGGGCGATAGGACGGTTGAGGTGGTAGTCGTTCACGACAGTCTAAGTTGTTAAAGTGCAGCTGACCAGTCCAAACAAAAAATCCCGGCGGGCATCGTGCCATACCGGGATTTTCAAAACAGTTTCCTGTTTTAATGCTGGTTTTCGTATTCACGTCACGCTGTTAATAGAAACAGTGTGTTGCATCATTGCCCGAGATGGAAACAGCTTTGGGGGCGGTGCCATTCTGGTTCTTGGCAGCACCCAAAAGGCTGCCAAGGTTTGAATTCGATGTTTGCCAATTGGTGTTTGCGTCATTTTGGCTGAGCTGGTTGCGGCCGTTCAAAAGCTTTGGGTTTCCGCTATGCGCAGTGCTTGCGCAATAATAGACCAGATAGGCTTGTTCGTTCAGGGATGCTTCCAGATAGGTCCAGCCATTGGCATTGTAGCTGCCCTGACTGTCACTGGTGGTCAGGATCATATGGCGCCACTGCAGATCGGCGTTGTTGTTCAGATAATCGCTGAACTTTGCCTCGTTCATATGTGCCTGGGCGCGGCTGTTGACCATCTGATTGAATGTCTTGCCGCTTTGGCGGGCCTGACCGATATAGACCGGGTGGTCGTATAGATCTGTGTTGGTCCGCGTGTTGTGCAGCCACATGATGTAAATGGCGCCAGGTGTCCGTGTGGTGCTGTTAAAGCTGTCTGTAGCGGCAGCGAAATTGCCAAGCGACACGCTGCCAAACATTGCCAGAAGCGTTGCAGCAATGAGTTTCCTGATCATTGATATCTCCGTTTTCGTAAGCGTGGCGGCCTGCGGAGCAGACCGGTTCGCTGACAAGACGGAGCGGGTAGGATCAAGTGAAGTTAGTTGGCAAACGCGAAGTGCGGCGTTGGCATAAAAAAATCCCGGCAGGGGGCTAGCCATACCGGGATTTCAAGGGGGAATTCTAGCTGCTGGTTCTAGTGGGTCATCGCACCGGTTGCGTAAAGCATACCGTGCGCGCCACTGAGAACATCTTCATTACCAAGATTGATCGCCTGGAACCGGTGATGATCAAAATGGCCGGGCATCAAAAGCCCGCTTGCCGGATGGGCATGGAAGCCAAAGCGCGCGTAATAGTCCGGATCACCCACCAGTAAAACCGAACGGTGACCAGCTGATTGTGCTGCATTGAGCGCTGCATAAACCAGACCGGCACCAACGCCAGAACCGCTATAAGCCTTTTCGACTGCGAGCGGGCCAAGCAACAGCGCATCACCGCTGTTGCCTGCTTTGACATTCCACAACCGAACGGTACCGATCATCTGTTTGCCGTCGTGGGCGACAAATGCAAGACCGTCCGCCGGAAGCCGATTACGGCGCAGGATTTCAGACGATTTCTGAAACCGCGCCTGACCCATGACGCGATCAAGCAGCTTTTCGCGTTCAATGTGCGAATAAGCGCCTTCGCGATCAATCGTGATCATTGGCGTATCTTTCCCGAGTTGGGGTCAGATGATGTATGCGGTCAACGGCGAGAAGCCGTTAAACGCAACAGAAGCATAAGTGGTGGTGTAGGCACCCGTGGCTTCGATCAGAACTTCATCACCAATGGTCAGTGCGACCGGCAGGTCATAAGGTTTCTTTTCGTAAAGCACGTCAGCAGAGTCACAGGTCGGACCCGCAAGAACGCAGGGCGCAACATCGCCACCATCATGCACAGTGGTGATCGGGTAACGGATGGCTTCATCCATGGTTTCGGCAAGACCACCGAATTTACCGATGTCGAGGTAAACCCAACGCACCGGATCATCTTCGTGTTTGCGCGAAATCAGAACGACTTCGGCTTTGATCACGCCTGCATCACCAACCATGCCGCGACCCGGTTCGATAATGGTTTCAGGCATGTGGTTGCCAAAGTGGGTGTGAAGCGCGTCAACGATCGCTGCACCATATGCTTCGGTCGCCGGAACGTCGCGCAGGTAACGGGTCGGGAAGCCCCCGCCCATATTTACCATACGCAGAACGATGCCTTTGTCAGCAAGGGTACGGAAGATCGAAGATGCTTCTGCCAATGCGGTGTTCCATGCATCAAGGTTGCACTGCTGCGAACCAACGTGGAACGACACGCCATAGGCATCCAGACCCATGTGATGGGCATGTTCAAGAACTTCGAGTGCCATCGAAGGCGCACAACCGAATTTGCGCGACAGCGGCCATTCGGCACCAACGCCATCGGTCAGGATGCGGCAGAATACCTGCGCACCCGGAGCGACACGGGCAATTTTTTCGACTTCTTCGACGCAATCAACCGCGAAAAGGCGAACACCCATCTGATAAGCGCGCGCAATGTCGCGTTCTTTTTTGATGGTGTTACCAAACGAAATGCGGTCCGGGCTTGCACCAGCGGCCATCGCCATTTCGATTTCCGGGACAGATGCGGTGTCGAAGTTGCTGCCAAGATCGGCAAGCAGGCTCAGAACTTCCGGTGCCGGGTTTGCTTTGACCGCATAGAAAATGCGGGAGCTCGGAAGCGCACGGGTAAAGGTCTCGTAGTTGCGCTGTACAACGTCGAGGTCAACAACTAGGCAAGGGCCTTCCGGACGGTTCTGTGCGAGAAAATCAATAATACGCTGAGTTGCCATTGGGGCGTTCTCCCATTCCACGATATGGCAGTTGCAGATACCTGATGCGTATGAGCGCGGTGGAGGCGCATGACGCGGACTACCTGCGAACTGAATAGCTCCGGGGCCAACCGGAACTTGCGAAGTCTGCCTCGCTATGGAATGGGGATGTCCCGTTCCGCACGTGGGCAATGATGGTGTGCCTCTTTAGTGTCGGTGGATTTGGACGCCACCTGAGACCAAAAAAGCCCTACACCGTCGTTGCTTTAAGTAAGTCCTACGGGTTCCAGTAAGCAGGACCACCACAGGCACGTGCGACTTTGGGCAAGGCGGGATTTACGCCCATTGCTTTTCGCGCGCAAGTGAAATTTTCACCCGTTTTGTCATGAAACAATCGCAGGATCGTCGAATAACCGATGCCGCAACGCAAAAAATGGCTCAAAAGGCCGGGTTTTGACTTTGCAAGAAGTCGAGTTCCCGCATTTTGGTATGGGGCATTGCAATTTGTGCATGGTTCAGAAGGCGATTGACCATCCTTTGACGACGCGATAGCCCTTGGTTACAGCACGAAAATGACGGTGCCATATCGGCGTCGCCCCACCGAACTGGAACAACCATGACCAAGATTAAAATCACCGCAGGCCCGTTCACCTTTGATGGTGTGCTTGAAACGCAAAAGGCACCGGAAACCTGCAAGGCGTTTTTGGAACGCATGCCGTTTGAAAGCAAAGCTGTACATGTCCGCTGGAGCGGCGAGGGTGTCTGGATGCCGCTCGGCGATTACCAGTTCGGTGTTGGCTATGAAAACCACACAAGCTTCCCGGCACCGGGCCAGATCATCCTTTATCCGGGCGGGATCAGCGAAACCGAGATCCTTTTGGCCTATGGCGGCGTTCATTTCGCCTCTAAGGTCGGCCAGCTTGCCGGTAACCACTTCATCACGGTCACCAGCAATCACGAAGACCTCGAAAAGCTTGGTAAAATGACCCTTTGGGAAGGTGCCCAGCCGATCAAGTTCGAATTGGCGTAAATCATCCACTGTGATCGGGCACACTTCACCCAGTGCCTGCTTTGGCCTAGAAGGCATGCCATTATCCAATAGCGCAGGCGGGCTTTGCCGTGTTTGAGACGATTAATCTGTGGATTCAGGATCACCAGCAACTGGTCTATGTCCTGATCTTTTCCTATTGTGTCAGCAAATCAAGCATCCTGCCGGTCTTTGCCGGAATGCTGGTGGCCGCCGAAAGCCTGATGATCGTACCTGCCATGACATCAATGATCGCCGGCGGACTTGTCGGGGATGTGCTGCGCTTTGGGTTGGCACGCAAATATGGCGATGCGATTGTCCGCAAACTTCCCAAGTCCCTGTCAGACTGGATGGGCCGGACCCTGCGTCTGTTTGAACATTATGGTGTCGCCTATATCCTGCTGTGCCGGTATCCGCACGGCATTCGGTCCTTTGGCGTGTTCCCGGTTGGCATGAGTTCGATGTCGTTTATCCGGTTCCTGCCGCTTAGCATCGCATCGGTTCTGATCTGGGTTGGTCTTTATTATGGGCTGGGGTATAGCCTTGGGGCAGGGATGTCCGAACTGGTTGAGCGGAACCTGACATTGCTGAGCCCGATGTTGCTGATCGTGTTTCTTGTGCTGGGCTGGTTGGCGATGCGCCGGATCGATCGACTTGAATCCGAGGCCGAACGCGCTATTAAGTAGGCAAAAGAAAACGGCAGCCACATGGGCTGCCGTTTCTGTATTTGCGATTGGTTGATGCCTATTCAGCGGCAATTGTCTTGCCGTCTTTTTCCAGCATCTCGCCCTGTTTGCGTTTGGCAAGGATCTCGCGTGCCTTGGCGTAAGTCGGGTCATGCCAGAAGATCAGGCAGCCATTGCAACCCCGGCCACAGCAGCCCTTGGTGCCAACGCGCGGGGTGCGGAAAGAACGTTCTTTCTGGCGGTCATCAAGTGCAGTCTGAAGCGCTTCGCGTTTCGCGTCATAGCGATCTTCGTTGCCTTTGCCCATCTCGATCTTGTGGCCTTCCTGATCAAGTTTCAGGCGCTGCCATTCGTCTTCCGAAAGCGCCTTTTCCTTGCGCACGATGGTCATCGGCAGGATTTCGCGTTTCAGGAATTCCGGGTCTTCCTGTTCAAACAGGGAGAACGGAAGTCGGATGCGCGGATGGGTGTTGGCATGAACCGCTTCACCGACCTTGCCGGTTTTGGCATCGATGAATTCATACATGCGGATGAAGATGGTCTGACGCGAACGCGGCGGGACGATTTCGATCACGTCACCGGGCAGCATGCGGTTTTTGACCGACATGATAAAGGCGTCGTCTTCGACTTCCTCGATCATTCCGGCAAATTCCCAATCCGACACGTTGGTGTTGCTGTCATAGCCGTGTGCATAATTGGTCAGGCGACCATCATGGAAGGCCAGCGTGTAACCACGGTTCGGAATGGTCGAGAGTTCCTTCATATATTCTTCGGCTGACCAGTTTTCCGGGTCTTCATACCAGTCATCAATCGCCATGCGGTATGCGCGCGCAACAAGGCCCGCGTAATAGGGGCTTTTGCCACGGCCTTCGACCTTGAGGCTGTCGACACCGATTTTCAGGTAATCTTCAAGCTTTGGCATGATGCAAAGATCGCGCGAGTTCAGGATATATGAGCCACGCTCGTCTTCCTGAATTTCCATCAGCTCGCCCGGACGCATGTCTTCTTCAAGGAAGAAGTCAAACATCTCGAGGTTTTCTTCGGTTAGTTTGAGTTCCTTGACCGTGCCGTCCTTAAGCTTCATGTGGACTTTGTATTTCCAGCGGCACGAGTTGGCACACGCACCCTGGTTCGCGCCACGTTCAGCCATGAAGTTCGACAGCAGGCAACGACCGGAATAGGTCATGCACATCGATCCATGCACAAACGCTTCGATCTTGATGTCCGGGCACTGCGCGCGGATTTCGGTCAGTTCCTCGTAAGAAACTTCACGACCCAGCACGACAAGCTTCGCACCAATGCTTTGCCAGAATTTCACGGACTGCCAGGAACAGACGTTTGCCTGGGTCGAAACATGAAGATCAAGTTCCGGTGCATGTTCACGGACAAACATGAAGACACCCGGATCGGCTACGATCAGGCCGTCTGGCTTACATTTGCGGACGGTATCGACATATTCTGGAAGCTTGTCGATGTCCTTGTTATGCGAAAACAGGTTCAGCGTCAGATAAACGCGAACGCCATGTTGATGCGCAAACTCGATCCCTTCGACCACGTCATCAAGTGACATCTGGCTTTTGACGCGCAGCGACAGGTCCGGCGTGCCCATATAGACGGCATCAGCGCCATAGAGCACAGCAACTTTCAGCTTCTCGAGCGAGCCTGCGGGCATCAGCAATTCGGAACGGCGCGATTGATCACTCATCACTTGCGGGTCTTCTTATCGGTCATACGGGAAATCTCTCTGGCGCGGCTTCTATCACAGCCTGCTGCCTGTGCCGATCAAAATCGCATATTTGCTGTGGTTTGCATAGCCGTAGCCGTGATCAGCAGCCATGTCGCGCTTGCAGGGCGTAAACCAAAACACCCCCACCAATGGGCAGGGGTGCTTGGAAACGTTTCAAAATGTTGGCTTATTTGACCTTTCTGATCTCACCGCTTTCGATCTTGGCCCAATATTGGTTGATTTCACCACGCACCACCGGCATCAGGAAATAAAGGCCGATGATGTTGGGGATCGCCATGGCAAAGATCATGGAGTCAGAGAAATCAATCACGGGACCGAGGCTCATGGATGCGCCAACGATCACGCACAGGCAGAAGAACAGCTTGAAAATGATCTCCTTGCCTTTGCCTTCGCCGACCAGATAGGTCCAGCTTTTAAGGCCGTAATAGGACCATGACAGCATAGTCGAAAAGGCAAATAGCACAACGGCCAGTGCCAGGATCAGCGGGAACCAGGTAAATGCCGATGCGAACGCGGCTGAAGTCAGCTCAACACCGGTCAAACCCGAGTTCAACTCGCCACTAATCGTGATCACAAGGGCGGTCATGGTGCAAATCACCACCGTATCGATGAACGGTTCAAGAAGGGCAACATAGCCCTCGGTGACCGGTTCCTTGGTACGGACAGCCGCGTGTGCGATGGCCGCTGAACCAATGCCGGCTTCGTTGGAAAAGGCTGCGCGTTTGAACCCCTGGATCAGGGCGCCGACGACACCGCCAGCAACGCCAGCCCCGGTAAAGGCGCCAACAATGATCTGGGCAAAGGCATCACCGACCATTGTGATGTTGGAAAGGATAATGATCATGCCTGCGGTGACATAGATAACCGCCATAAACGGCACGATCTTCTCGGTCACTTTGGCGATGGATTTGATGCCGCCAATGATAACGACGCCAACAATGATCGCCATGACAAGGCCAAACAACCAGCCGGACCCGGCAAGGAAGCTGTTTTCACCACCTGTCACATTGACAACCTGCTGGAAGGCCTGATTGGCCTGAAACATGTTGCCGCCACCAACAGCACCACCAATGCAGCAGATGGCGAACAAGACCGCCAAAACCTTGCCAAGGCCCGGCTTACCCTTTTCGGCCAGCCCCTTGGACAGGTAATACATCGGCCCGCCCGAAACACGCCCATCGGCATATTCGTTGCGGTATTTCACGCCCAGCGTACATTCGGTGAATTTCGATGCCATGCCCAAAAGCCCGGCAAGGATCATCCAGAATGTTGCGCCCGGCCCACCGATGGAAACCGCAACCGCAACCCCGGCAATATTACCAAGGCCGACCGTACCCGAAAGGGCGGTGGCTAGCGCCTGAAAGTGCGAAACTTCGCCAGCATCTTCGGGATGGGAATAATCCCCTTTGACCAGTGAAATGGCGTGGCCGAATTTACGGAATTGCACAAACCCGAAATAGAGCGTGAAGATGGTTGCCGCGACCACCAGCCAGCCGACAATCAACGGGAATGCTGTGCCGCCAATCGGCACGGAATAGAACATGGTTCCGGCAATCACATTTGAAATCGGTGCGATTGCCTGATTGATGGCTTCATCAAGGCCGGCTTCCTGCGCATGTGCAATTTGGGGCAGGGTGGCCGACATCATTGCCGCGGCCGTGACCGCTGCTGTCTTGTTCCAGAACATGATGTTTCTCCGGTTTAACTTTTCGTGGTTGCCTTACGGAACGACAGTGACCGGAACAGGCGATGCCTGAACCAGTGTGAGCGGCAAACTGCCAAGCAGTCTTGCGCCAAGCGTCGATCCACCCTTGCGGCCAACGATGATCTGACAGGCATTTTTCTGTTTTGCGATGTCACATATCAGTTCGCCGGAATGGCCGTAACGGACCTCCGAAGTCACCGGTATTTTCAGTTTTTTAAGGGTATCAAGGGCGGGTTTGAGCGTCTGCTCTGCCCTGGTAAGTTCTTCTGTACGCCGTTGATGGCGTTCTTCAAGCTCCTGTGTCGACAGGAAGCTGTATGGGGACCACTCTAAAACAAAAACAAGATGCACGGCACAGCCGACTGCTGTTGCACGCTGGCCCGCGAATTCCACGGCGCGCTGTGCTGCATCTGTTCCGTCATAGCCCACAAGTATTGGCTGATCGGTCATTTGCTTCTCCTGATCAGATGCTGAAAATTTCAGGCTGATCCTCCCACGGCACGCGATGCAGATCCCCTCTGCACCAGTCGCTTGGTCAGTGACGGCGGCATGACGGTTCCCCCGATATGCATTTACCGCCGCCAGCTGAGGCGACGCGAAAAGCATACATAAAAATGAAATAATTTCGCCGCAAAGTTGAGTATTAGTAAATTATATGATGCTAAAAGTTGATGATTTGGGGGCTAAAACAAAACAATGCCCGCCGAATTGATCGACGGGCATCGTAATATTTTGCGAAACGGCTCAAAAAAAGTGGGGTCAACCGGCTCTGTTTTGGCAGTTTGACTGCATTCAAAGCCCTTTCATCGGCCCAACCATTTGCAGAAAGTCGATCAATACCTTGGCGGCGACATCGATATCTTGCGCTGTGACGGCTTCGTCGGGGTGGTGACTAAGCCCGTCGCGACAACGCACGAACAGCATGCCGATATCGCACAGGTTATGCATGGCAAGCCCGTCATGGCCCGCCCCGCTAAACAGGCGGAACGGTTCAAACCCCTGTTCGCCAATGGCCTGACCCAGACCATTCATGATCCAGTCGGCACAGGGAACACCTTCGGCCTCATAGGTTTGATCCGCACTGATTTCCACGCGCCGGTTGGTGGCGATATTGGGAAGGGCTGATAGTATCTGACCCCGGCCATTGACCCGGACAAAGCGTTCGGGCGCGCGAAGCTCAATCGTCAGATCGACATGATCGGGAATGACATTGACCGCATTCGGGCTGACTTCGATCTTGCCAACAACGCCCACCATGCCCTCGGTCGCGGAACAAATCGCTTCGACCTGATGAATAACGTCAGCCGCCGCCACCAGCGCATCATGGCGATTATGCATCGGTGTCGTGCCGGCATGGCTTGCCTTGCCCTGAATGCGGATGCGGTGGCGTTCAATCCCGGTCAGGGCGGAGACAACACCGACGGGAATTTCCCGCTTTTCAAGAACCGGCCCCTGTTCGATATGGACTTCAACAAAGCCCAGCGTGTTTTTCTTATCGCGTTTCAAATTCGGGATGTCGTCGGGCGTACAGCCGAAATCGCGCAGGGCATCGGCAACGGAAATGCCGCGATCATCGGTCGCATCAAGCGATTTGGGATCATGTTTGCCCGCAAGGGCGCGCGACCCGACAAGGGTTGATTGAAACCGTGTGCCTTCTTCATCGCCAAAGGCCACAACTTCGATCCCGAAGGGCAGTTCAATGCCCGATTTTCTGATCTGTTCGATTACCGCAATCGGCAGGGCAACACCTAGCATGCCATCATATTTACCACCCGAAACAACCGTGTCCTGATGGGATCCAAGGATCAGGGTGGGCGCGCCGTCCATCGCCTTTTGATCGCGTCCGACAATATTGCCTGCCGCATCAATTTCACTTTCAAGACCGGCTTTTGTCATCCAGTCACGGATCAACGGGGTGAGCGCACGATGTTCGTCACTCAGGAACAATCGTGTGACACCGGGGCCGGGTTGGCTGTGGGTGGCGGCTTCTTCAAGGCGGTCAAAGATCAGTTGGCCAAGCATGATAACGGGAACCCTGATTTTAATATTGGTGGGGCGTATCCGGGGTGGGCAGGCGGTCAAAGAACCGGCGATATTCTGGATCGCGGGTTTTGCCGTAAAGGCGTTGTAATTCGTGCAGGGGATCGGTGTGGTCATCGACCCGCAAGTCGAGTGGCAGGCGGTTGGGTTCCACGACCTTGATCATGGCCGATGTCGTGCCGCGCACATCGCCCCCGGCATCAAAGCCCGCGACTAATGCTTCAAGCAGGCATTGCTCGAACGGTTTGGATGATTTCATCATGTCGACATAACGGTCCAGCATGACATTCGGCACATTTGAATGGGCCAGCATATTGCCGCCAACCACCAAATCACGTTCGGTGATATGCGTGGTTTCCGGGCGGTTTTTATCCCCGGTCCAGGCCGCTGTTTCGCCCTTGGCATCCAGAACAAGAAGCTGGCGCCAATGGTGGCCATTATCGGCAAGGGTCAGTTCATCACGCACCGAATCCGCACGTTTTCCTGTTTCCAGCAAGGTCAGGCCATTGATGCCGTACCAGTAATTTGTCGAGAATCCCTGTGTTGCAATGGCACCGACACCCGGTTTGATGTGCGGGACAAATCCGCCAACAGCCAGATTTCCCGTGGCACTGGCGATCCCAAGCGCATTGGTTTTCGGGTCTCTGGCGACGATTGTGTAGGTCATGTTTCCCGCCTGACGGACAGCTTGTTGAATCTGCTGTCTTGAATTTATCATGATAAATAATTGCCGAATTCGAATTTATCATTATAAATAGGTTTTGCAACCGTCGCATCCGAATGCATCGACAGCGGGTTCGGAAAACGGGGAAGCGTCCGTAAAAATAATAACTCAGCGGTGCGTTGTCGGTCGGTTCGGTTTGAGCCGGGGGTAACAGGAAGGTTTCAACAAGGGAGGCTTGAATGAAAAGCCTGTTTAAGGGGATGCTCGCAGCAGCAGCCCTCGCGGTTTCCGCATTTGGTTTCGGCCCGGCGGCCGAAGCGCAGACCCCACCGGGTGTTCTGGTGGTGGGTCAGATTGCAGAGCCCAAATCACTCGATCCGGCGGCAGTGACCGCCGTGAATGATTTTCGCATTCTGATGAATGTTTATGATGGTCTGGTGCGTTACAAGGACGGCACGCTTGAGGTTGAGCCCGCCCTTGCCGAAAGCTGGACGATCTCTGATGATGGCACGGTTTACACGTTCAATCTGCGTGATGGTGTGACCTTCCATGACGGTACACCGTTCAACGCCGAGGCGGTAAAATACAACTTCGACCGCATGCTTGATGAAAATCATCCCCAGCATGATACCGGTCCTTTCCCGTTGGCATTCTTCTTTAGCGCGGTTGAAGAGGTCGAGGTCGTTGATGATCTGACCGTCAAATTCCAGCTGAATGCGCCGTATGCGCCATTTCTGTCCAACCTTGCCTATCCGACCGGCCTGATCGTTTCCCCGACGGCCGTTCAGGAAAATGGCGCGGATTATGGTCGCAGCCCCGTTGGCACCGGCCCGTTCAAATTTGCCGAATGGGAAAGCAACGCCAAGGTGGTTGTCGTGCGCAACGATGATTACTGGGAAGACGCGGCCAAGCTTGAAGCAGTTGTGTTCCGCCCGATCACGGATGCAAACACCCGTGTGGCCGAGCTGATGGCAGGTGGTATTGACCTTATGGTCGAAGTCCCGCCAGACAGCCTGACCCAGCTTTCCGGTGATGCCAATTTCAGTGTCTATGAACAGGCAGGCCCGCACCTTTGGTTCCTGATCCTGAACCTGAAAGAAGGTCCGTTCAAGGACAAGAAAGTCCGTCAGGCAATCAACTATGCGATTGATAAAAAGGCATTGGTTGAAAACGTTCTGCAGGGCACGGCCGAAGTCGCCGCTGGCCCGACGCCGCCTGCATTCGCATGGGCCTATAACGAACAGCTGCAGCCTTATCCGCATGACGTGGAAAGAGCCAAACAACTGATCAAGGAAGCCGGTGCCGAAGGTGCAGAAGTCACATTCTATGTCACCGAAGGCGGTTCAGGCATGCTTGATCCGGTTCCGATGGGCGCTGCCATTCAGGCCGACCTTGCCCAGATCGGTCTGACGGTTGCAATCGAGACCTATGAATGGAACACCTTCCTTGGCAAGGTGAACCCGGGTCTTGAAGGTAAGGCAGATATGGCTGAAATGGCATGGATGACCAATGATCCCGACACCCTGCCATATCTGGCGCTGCGCACCGATGCATGGCCCGATAAGGGTGGCTTTAATTCGGGTTATTATTCCAACCCCGAAGTCGACAAGCTTCTGGAAGCTGCGCGCTCTTCAACCGGTCAGGCTGAACGGGCCAAGCTGTATCGCGAAATGCAGGAAATCGTTTATGACGATGCGCCCTGGGCCTTTATCGCGAACTGGAAACAGAACGCTGTTTCAAGCACCATGGTTGATGGTTTCAAGCTACAGCCATCGTTCTTCCTGCTGCTTGATGATGTCGTAAAGAACTGATCTGATCTTGATGCCGGGGTAAGGGTGCCTTGCCCCGGCATTATTGTTTTCGACTTTTCCCGCACATAGCCAGACGAGCCTGCCATGCACGTCTATATTTTACGCCGCTTGATCCTGATGGTGCCGGTTTTGCTGGGCCTGACTGTGATTGTTTTTCTGATTATGTCGATGATCCCCGGTGATCCGGCATTGGCGATCCTTGGATCCTATGCCACGCCGGACAATGTCGCGAAATTGCGCGCCGATCTTGGTTTGGACAAAACCATGGTCGAACAATACTGGATCTGGCTGACCAATATGCTTCAGGGCGATTTCGGGCGATCCTATAGCCTGAACCGTCCGGTTCTTGATGAAATCTTGGAGCGGTTTGGCGCGACGCTTATCCTGGCGGGCACCGCCCTTGTTCTGTGCACGATCTTTGGTCTTCTGACCGGGGTCATCTCGGCCGTGCGCCAATATGGCTGGGCGGACAAGGCACTGACCTTTGCGGTTCTAATCGGGATTTCCATTCCCAGTTTTTGGCTGGGTCTGCTTTTGATGATGTTCTTTGCCGTTGAACTTCGGTGGCTTCCGGTCAGTGGCATGTATGCGATTTATGGCGGTGGTGATTTACCCGATCTGATCCGTCATCTGATTTTGCCATCGATCACGCTGGCGGTGGTCGCCACAGGCATCATCGCGCGCCTGACGCGGTCAAACATGCTTGAAGTCCTGCGTCAGGATTTCATTCGGACCGCACGCGCCAAGGGGCTTGATGAAAACCGGGTGATTTATCGCCATGCCTTCAAGGCGGCACTGGTCAATGTCATCCCCGTCATCGGGGTTCAGGCGGGCTTTGTTCTGGGCGGGGCGGTTTATATTGAAACCGTGTTCCAGTGGCCGGGCATTGGCCGCATGCTGGTCAATGCGATTTCGACCCGTGACATCTTGCTGGTGCAAGGCGGCGTGGTTCTGGTCGCGGGCAGTTATGTCCTGTTTAACCTGTTTGCCGATGTCATCCAGCATCTTCTTGATCCGAGGGTGAAGGCATGACCAGCACAGCAATCAATCCTCAACCCAAAGCCAAAAAACGGTCGGCACGGCCATCAGCGTTCAAACTTCTGGTGCGCAATCAGCTTGCCCTTATGGGCGCTGTGATTTTGGCGCTTGTGGTTCTGGTGGCGATCGTGACCCCAATCCTGCCATTGCCGGACCCCGATGCCACCAACCCGGCACAACGTTTGTTGCGTCCGTTATCGGACGGGCATTTGTTGGGAACCGATCACCTTGGTCGTGATTTGCTGTCGCGCCTTTTATGGGGCACGCGGGTCAGTCTTGCGGTTGGTATTTCCGCATCCCTTGTCGCCGCACTGTTTGGTTCGGCCATCGGGATCGTGTCGGGCTATTTCGGCGGGCGGACCGACAACATCATGATGCGCGGCATCGATATGTTGATGGCCTTTCCCTATATCCTGCTGGCACTGGCGATTGTTGCCGCCCTTGGTCCGGGCTTGATGAATGCGCTTTATGCGATTGCGGTGGTCAATATCCCGTTCTTTGCGCGTAACATTCGTGGTGTCACGGTGGGCATCGCGCATCGGGAATTTGTCGATGCTGCCAAGCTTTCGGGCAAGGGGCATATTCGCATCCTCCTCACCGAAATCCTGCCCAATGTCATGCCGGTGATTGTGATTACGATTTCGACCACAGTTGGCTGGATGATCCTTGAAACAGCGGGCCTGAGCTTCCTGGGCCTTGGTGCGCAGCCACCGCAGGCTGACCTTGGCTCGATGCTGGGCGAAGGGCGCAAACTGATCACAACCGCGCAGCATCTTTCGGCCATTCCTGGGGCGATGATCTTTATTCTGGTCATGAGCATCAATTTGCTGGGCGATGGTATTCGCGATGTGCTTGATCCGCGCTTGAAATCCGGCGCGCTGGCCCGTCCGGCACCGCTGACCAAAATTGATCGCAGTGACGAAGGTGCTGGTGCAGCTGTATCGAACGATACGGTTCTTGCCGTGGATGAGCTTCGTACCGAATTTGTTTTGGGTGATGACACCTATAAAGCAGTTGGCGGCGTCAGCTTTGATGTTGGCAAAAACGAATGTGTCGGTTTGGTCGGCGAGTCCGGGTCGGGCAAATCGGTCACGGCACTGTCGTTGCTGGGTCTTGTCGCATCCCCGCCGGGCACCATTGTTGGTGGGCGGGTGATGTTTGATGGCGCCGATGTTTATGGCATGTCCGAACGTGACGTGCGCGGCATTCGCGGTGGCAAGGCGGCCTATGTATTTCAGGACCCTTTATCGACCCTGCATCCGCTGTTTTCCATAGGCGATCAGCTGGTCGAAGCGATCAGGGCGCATAACGCGGTCAGCTATAAGGCGGCATGGACCAAGGCAGTCGAGCTTCTGGGTATGGTGCGCATTCCCAATCCGGAAAGCCGCGCCAATAACTATCCGCATCAATTGTCGGGCGGCATGCGCCAACGTGTCGGCATTGCCATGGCACTGGCCAATGAGCCGCGCCTGATCATCGCGGATGAGCCGACCACGGCCCTTGATGTCACCGTGCAGGCGCAGATTTTGAAGCTGATGAACAATCTGCGCACCGATCACGGCACGTCAGTTCTGTTCATCACCCATGATTTTGGCGTGGTGTCTGAAATCTGTGATCGGGTGGCGGTGATGTATGCCGGGCGCATTGTTGAAATGGGCACGACCGAACAGGTCCTGAACCATTCGGCCCATCCTTATACCAAGCGGTTGATTGATTGTGTGCCGCGTCTGGGGGAACCGGATCGCCGGACATCGGCCATTCCGGGCTTGCCACCGGCGGTCAATGATCTGCCTGCGGGCTGCGCCTTTGCCGATCGTTGTGATCGGGCAGAGGATAAATGCCGCGTCGGTCAGATCAGTTTTGATGATCTGGGCGACGGGCATGGTGTGCGCTGTATCAAACCGATGGAGGGTGCAAATGCCTGATGGTTCTGACGTCGTTTTGCAAACAAGCGATCTTGTCCGCACCTTCGGCGGTGGGCGGACCCTTTTCGGGGGCAAGAAGCCGACCGTCTATGCTGTGCGCGGGATTGATGTTGCCGTGCGCAAGGGTGAAACCCTTGGCATTGTTGGTGAAAGCGGCTGTGGCAAATCAACCCTTGCCCGCATGCTGGTCGGCCTGGATCGTCCGACCGAAGGCAACATTACCCTGACCGGATCTGATATGAACGATCTGATCGCCCAGGATCGCCATGCCCTGTCGCGGCGCATTCAATATGTGTTTCAGGACCCGATCAGCTCGCTTAATCCGCGCAAGCTGATCCGTGAAACATTGGCTGCACCATTGCGGTATCTGCGCGGTCTTTCGGGTGATGCGCTGGATAAACGCATGAAGGAATTGATGGATGCGGTTAATCTGCGCCCGGAATTCCTGGATCGATATCCCCATGAATTTTCCGGCGGGCAGGCGCAACGCATCGGCATTGCGCGCGCTTTGGCGGCCGAGCCGGAAATCATCGTTTTGGATGAACCGGTATCGGCCCTTGATGTGTCGGTACAGGCACAGGTTTTGAACCTTCTGGCGGAGCTTAAGGATCAGTTTGGCCTGACCTATATCTTTATCAGTCATGACCTGTCGGTGGTCGAAGCGGTCAGCGACCGGGTGGCAGTGATGTATTTCGGGCGCGTGGTTGAACAGGCACCGGGGCGGGCCTTGTTTGATGCGCCACAGCATCCCTATACCCGACTGTTGCTTGATAGTGCGCCGGTGCCGGGCAAGCGTGGTTTGACCGTGGAAGACGCCAGTGCGGAACTGCCCGATCCATTGGCACCGCCGCCTGGCTGCGCCTTTGCGCCACGTTGTCCCTATGCCAAGGATGACTGCGTGGCGAAGGTTCCCGATGCGCGTTATGGGCTTGATAATCATGATGCGGCATGTTTCCACCCGCTCAATGCGGTGACAACACCGTAAAACAAGCTAATATACCGTAAGGGAAGCCATCCGGGCGCGACAGGAAAGACAGAATGACAAAAAACCCGATCAAGGGAGCGACTGAGGATATTGAACTTGCGACACGCCCGCGTAAGCGTGAACGTAAAAGATCCGATGTTATTGCGGATGCGCTTAAGGACTACATCGCCCAAAAAGGCCTGCGTCCGGGTGAACGCCTGCCACAGGAAGCAGAACTGATCACGCTTTTGGGGGCGTCAAAGGGCACGGTACGCGAGGCGCTTAAATCCATGGAAACGCAAGGTCTGATTGCGACGCGCACCGGGCCGGGCGGCGGGGCGTTTATCGATACGGTGTCCGAAGGCCGCGCGGTGGAACTTCTGGCCAATTACTTCTTTTTCAAGGATCTTTCGATCCGCGATATCTATGAGCTGCGCATTCTTCTTGAACCGGAAATGGCGGCGGCCTGCATCGGGCATCTGAATGAGGATGACTACGAGCGTCTTGAAGAAGTCATGACATGGTATGCAAGCCATCCGCAATCGATTGAAGAAGCCCGTCAGCAGCGTCTTAAAGAGCTGGAATTTCATTTGGTTTTGGTGGAGCTGTGCCCGAACCCGTTGTTGTCGTTCATCTGTCGGTTCATGATCGATTTGCTGATGAATTTGACGGTCTGCAAAAAGATCTATGATCAGCCCAATACCGAGCTTCGCGAGACCGGGCGCAATTATCAGTTCCGCCTGATCGAAGCCCTGCGTAAGGCCGATGGTGAAACCGCGCGTGCAGTGACCTATCAGCATATGTGCGCAGCCCAACGCCTGATGGAAGAACAGGAAGCCGTGGTCGAAAACCGGTTCCTGAAATCAGGCAATATCGATCTGCCGCGTGACTTGCCGCCCAGTGCCGAATTGCGTGCATTGTCGGGCATCGCGACCAAGCATTAATCCACCTTTTGGCCCGTGTTTAGGGCCAAGCAACCTGCGTCATTCTGGACGGTAATCATGTCTGTTTCCCATATCGATCGCCAATATCTCAGCGCTGTTCTGGCAAAGCTTCTGACAATAGACAGCCCGACCGGCATGACAGAGCAAGCGGTTGATTTCGTCTGTGACGAATTGCGTGATATGGGCATTGCGTTCGAGCTGACCCGGCGCGGGGCCATCCGGGCTGTTGTGCCGGGCAAGGCACAGGGCACGGACCGCGCAGTCGCAACCCATCTTGATACGCTGGGTGCGATGGTTAAACAGATCAAGGATAATGGCCGTCTGGAAGTTTCCATGATCGGGCATTGGTCGTCGCGCTTTGCCGAAGGCGCGCGGGTGACGGTCTATTCCGATAATGGCAAAACAACGCGCGGCACGATCTTGACGATCAAGGCATCGGGCCATACGTACAATACTGAAATCGAAAGCCAACCTGTCACGTGGGAACAGCTGGAACTGCGCCTTGATGCGCGGGTTGCGGATGGTGATGACGTGCGCGCCCATGGCATCAATGTCGGGGATATGGTGGCAATTGACACCAATGCCGAGTTTACCGATAGCGGCTTTGTTGTATCTCGCCATCTTGATGACAAGGCGGGGGTGGCCGCCGTTCTGGCAGCTGTGCGCGCACTGGTAACGGCCAAGGCATCCTTGCCGGTTGATTGCAAAATCCTGTTCACCATTGCCGAAGAAGTCGGTCATGGTGCGCCGCATATTCTTGATGATGATATTGCCGAACTGGTCGCGGTGGATAATGGCACCTTCGCACCGGGGCAAAACACCAGTGAATATGGCGTCACCATCGCAATGAAGGATATGTCAGGTCCGTTTGACCGCAAGCTGAACCGTCATTTGCTCGATCTGGCAGAAGTCAATTGCATCGAACATTCCCGCGATGTGTTCAAATTTTATCGAAGCGACGTGGCCGCTGGCATTGAAGCGGGCTATGACGCGCGCGGATCACTGATCTGTTTCGGGCTCGATGCATCGCATGGCCATGAACGCGCCCATATCGACAGCTTCGTCGCGGTTGGCGAATTGCTGGTGGCCTATATGCAAAGCCCGTTGCTTGATGCGGATAGCTGATCAGGTTTTGTCGCGCTGATCTTCGGGATCAGGATCAATCGGGCGCGGGCGGCCGTCATCATCAAGTGCGACAAAGGTAAAGACACCTTCGGTCACTTTATCAGATATTTCTCCAAACCGGGTCTGGCGCCAAGCCTGGACATGGATGCGAAGTGATGTGCGGCCTTCATGGATGATTTCGGTGAAGAACGATACTTCGTCCCCGATATGAACCGGGCGCAGGAACGACATGGTGTCGACAAATACTGTCGCCGTTCTGCCCTTTGCCCGGCGGGCCGCAGCAGTCCCGGCGGCCAAGTCCATCTGCGACATCAGCCAGCCGCCAAAGATATCCCCGCTTGGATTGGTATCGGCAGGCATGGCAACGGCACGCACCGATGGTTGACGGTCGGGTAGGGTGTCCGTTGCAGTCACGTCTTTGGTCATTGCGGGCGTTCCAAGCTGGGATGACTGGGGCAGTACCATTTGACGTTACTTCAGTTTCTTCGATCAAGGCCAGCGCAAAGGTCGCGAAATCAGCGACGTACCAGATGTTTGGTATGGCAAAAAAGTGGGATGCGGTGTGCGTTTGTTGCGCGATTTTCCCAAGTAAACCGGGCGGTTGAACAGCCAAACAAGAATTCGCATTTTTAATCTTGACCAAATGATCAGGATTGGACATGCTGTATCCGTCTGAGAGAGGCATCTGCACGTGTAATCAACCGGGGATAACCCCGCAAATATAACCGCACGGCAGATTAGATACTGGGAAACAGTTCAGCTTAAGCTGGACGGATACGCCAAGAATGTCAGTACGAGAAGACCCAGAGTTGGGCGGAACCGCATCCGTCCACGCAACGCCATAAATCCATCCTGATCCCGGTTCGGGGTCGCTTGGCGTCATTGATCGCTTCGGGCCAGTTTGTATTTTCATTCTTGTTGTTTTGTCTCTCGATGACGTCAGGAGAGGACGCCTTTTTGGCAGGGAGACAAAACCAATGACCACCTTGCAGGCCAAGCAAGCTTCTAAATCCGGCGCCGTTCACGGCGGTGTCGGTCACAATGAGACCGATGACGGATTTTCCGATCTGCATCCGGCATATTCCACCCTTCAGGCAATGGCAGAAAGCAATCGCTGCCTGTATTGCTACGACGCCCCTTGTGTCACCGCATGCCCGACATCGATCGATATTCCGACCTTTATCCGCAAAATCAGCACCAGCAACCCGGATGGCGCGGCAAAAACCATTTTGTCAGCCAACATCATGGGCGGCACCTGTGCGCGCGCATGCCCGACCGAAGTGCTGTGTGAACAGGCCTGTGTGCGCAACGTCGCCGAAGATGTTGCCGTTGAAATCGGAAGCCTGCAGCGGTTTGCTGTCGACCATTTGATGGAACGTGATCTGCCCCATCCGTTCAAACGTGCACCCGAAACCGGCAAATCGATTGCCGTGATCGGTGCTGGTCCGGCGGGTCTTTCCTGTGCGCACCGTGCGGCCATGCTGGGTCACAATGTGACCGTGTTCGAAGCAAAGGCAAAGCCGGGCGGACTGAATGAATATGGCTTGGCCGCCTATAAGATGACCAATGACTTTGCCCAGCGCGAAGTTGAATTCCTGCTCGGTATCGGCGGGATCAGCATCGAATATGGCAAGGCGCTTGGGCGTGATATCTCCATCGAGGCGCTTAAAGATTCCTATGACGCTGTCTTTGTCGGTGTTGGTCTTGGATCGACCAACAATCTTGGCCTGATGGGCGAAGAATTCCCGGGCGTTGATGACGCGATCAAGTTCATCGAACAGCTGCGTCAGACCGAACCGAAATCCGACATGCCGGTTGGCAATAACGTGATCGTCATTGGTGGTGGTAACACCGCAATCGATGCCGCCGTTCAGGCCAAGCGCCTGGGGGCAGAGGAAGTCACCCTTGTCTATCGTCGGGGTGCGGAAAACATGTCTGCGACCGAGTTTGAACAGGATCTGGCAAAAACCAATGGTGTGGTTGTCCGCTATTGGGCCAAACCGGTTGCGATCAAGGCCAATGGCAAGCTGATGGGGATGGAGTTCGAAAAAACCGAACTGGATGCCAATGGCAAGCTTGTTGGTACCGGCGAGACCTTTGAAGTGCGTGCCGATCAGATTTTGAAAGCCATCGGACAGAAAATCAAAACCGATGACCTTGCCGGAATGGAGATCGCCGGTGGCAAAATCGTGGTCGATGACAATTATCAGACAACAGCCCCGGGCGTGTTCGCCGGTGGGGACTGCATCAAAAGTGGCGAAGACCTGACCGTGCAATCGGTCGAGGACGGCAAACAGGCCGCCATCGCCATTGATGCATTCCTGAAATCCGCTTGAACTGCCAGTAAAGGGAGAGAGAAAAATGGCTGATCTAAGCTGCAAAATCGCCGGAATTGACTCGCTAAACCCGTTCTGGCTGGCATCCGCACCGCCGACGGACAAGAAATACAACGTCGTTCGCGCCTTTGAAGCAGGCTGGGGCGGGGTTGTCTGGAAGACGCTGGGCATTGATCCGCCCGTGGTCAACGTATCGTCGCGCTATGGCGCGCATCATGACCAGAACCGTCGTCTTCTGGGTATCAACAATATCGAGCTGATCTCGGACCGTCCGTTGGAAGTGAACCTTCAGGAAATCCGTGAATGCCGTGTTGAATATCCTGATCACGTCATCATCGGATCGATGATGGCCCCGATCGAAGAACGCGCCTGGAAAGACCTTGCCCAGCAGATCGCCGAAAGCGGTGTGCATGGCATCGAGTTGAACCTTGGCTGCCCGCATGGCATGTGCGAGCGCGGCATGGGATCGGCGATTGGGCAGGTGCCGGAAATGGTCGAACAGGTCACCCGTTGGGTCAAGGATGCGGTTGATATTCCGGTCTTTACCAAGCTGACACCAAACATCACCAACATCCTGTGGTCGGCCGAGGCGGCCTACAAGGGCGGGGCGGATGCGGTATCGCTGATTAACACTGTTAACTCGATCATTTCGGTCGATATCGATCAGATGGTTCCTGAACCAATGGTCGATGGCAAGGGTACCCATGGCGGTTATTGCGGATCGGCGGTCAAGCCGATTGCGCTGAACATGGTTGCTGAAATCGCCCGCACGCCAGAAACGAAGAACCTTCACATTTCCGGTATCGGTGGCATCACCACCTGGAAAGATGCGGTGGAGTTCATGGCGCTTGGCTCCAACGCGGTTCAGGTTTGTACCGCTGCGATGATCTATGGCTTCCGCGTTGTCGATGATCTGATCGACGGCATGAGCCAGTGGATGGATGACAAGGGCTATACCAGTGTCGAACAGTTCACCCGTGCGGCGGTGCCGCAGGTGGCGAACTGGAACGAGCTTAATATGAATTTCGACACCAAAGCCGTCATCAACCCGGATAACTGCATTGAGTGTGGTCGTTGCCATATCGCATGTGAGGATACCTCACATCAGGCGATTACCATGACCAACAAGCCCGAAGGTGGCCGCCTGTTTGAAGTGGTCGACGAGGAATGTGTTGGCTGTAACCTTTGCTATCACATCTGCCCGGTTCCGGATTGCATCACCATGGAGCCTGTCAAAACAGACAAGCCGCCCATGACCTGGCCGGAACATCCGCTGAACCCGATGCGTCAAGCGGCTGAATAATCCATCAGATCGACGAATGCCACCAAGGAAGAAGGACTGAAGAATGACCGTTCAACCCAGTGTACGTAATCTGTCGATTGATGGTGACCGCCTTTGGGACAGCCTGATGGAAATGGCCAAGATCGGCAAAACAGCAAAGGACGGCGTTTGCCGTCTGGCGCTGACCGATCTTGATCGTGAAAGCCGCGATCTATTTATCAAATGGTGTGAGGCGGAAGGCTGTTCGATACGGATTGATAAGATGGGCAATATCTTTGCCCGTCGCGAAGGCCGTAACCCGGACCTGCCACCAGTTGTCATGGGAAGCCACCTTGATAGCCAGCCGACAGGTGGCAAGTATGACGGCGTTTATGGCGTGCTTTCGGGTCTTGAAGTGATCCGCGCGCTTAACGAAGCCAAATACGAAACCGAAGCCCCGCTTGAAGTCGTTTGCTGGACAAATGAGGAAGGCTCACGTTTTGCCCCGGCAATGGTGTCATCAGGCGTTTTCGCCAAGGTGTTTGACCTTGAATATGGTCATTCCCGCGCGGACATCGATGGCAAAACCATGGGTGAGGAACTGACGCGTATCGGCTATATGGGCCCGGATGAACCGACCATTGATGCCCACCCGATGGGGGCCTATTTCGAAGCCCATATCGAACAGGGCCCGATCCTTGAAGATGAAGGCAAGGATATTGGTATCGTCACCGATGCGCAGGGGCAGCGTTGGTATGAAATCAAATTCACCGGTGTTGAAGCCCATGCTGGCCCGACGCCGATGAAAACCCGCAAGGATGCGTTGCTGGGCGCGGCGCGCGTGATTGATCTGGTCAACAAGATCGGTCTGGATCGCTCCCCGCTTGCCTGTGCCACCGTTGGCATGATGCAAATCCATCCGAACTCGCGCAACGTGATCCCGGGCGAAGTTTTCTTCACCGTTGATTTCCGCCATCCTGACGATGCAGTTCTCGCCGATATGGACAAGGCCCTTCGCGCAGGTGTTGAGAAAATCGCATCCGAGATCGGCCTTAAAACCGAGTTGGAGCAGATCTTTTATTACGCACCGGTGCCGTTTGATGAATCCTGCGTTGATGCGGTGCGCAAGGGTGCGGAACTTGGCGGTTTCTCGGCGCGTGAAATCGTATCGGGTGCCGGGCATGATGCCTGCTACCTCGCGCAGGTTTGCCCGACCGCGATGATCTTCATCCCGTGTGTTGATGGCATTTCGCATAACGAAATCGAAGAAGTGCACAAACACTGGTCGGATGCCGGTGGTCAGGTTCTGCTGCATGCGGTTCTGGCCAAGGCCGATGAAACTGTGATGCAGAAATCAGACTGATTTCGCCCACCTAAAAGACGTCCTCCCGTGGCTGACCATGCAGCCACCCAGAGTGGGGCGGGTTGATCCCGCCCCGCTTTTTTTATGTCCGAAATCAGACCGGGACCGGATGGATGACCTTGGTAAAGGGTTCATCCTGCCCTTCGACAATCCAGTGCGCCCAATAGCGGTCCTGTCCGGTTCGATCATCGGGCTCAAGGCACAGGAAGTTGCGCGCGCCAACGAATTTGACATCGGTTCCAGGCAGTGCCGCCATGCGCGACTGAATGCCCGGATCTATTTCCTTGTCGTTATCAAGCAAATGACGAAGCGCAAACAGAACCATCTTGTTGGGGGCCGGATGGACAATGGCCGATGAAATCAGTTGATTGATTACGCGCGTGCGGCCGGGATATTCCATCCGATCATTTTGCAGCAGTCCGAATGCCGCGACATGGACATCACCCGACAGGATCGTGATGCGCATGCCTTTGGCCTGAAAATCAAACAGGCGATGGACCATGCGGGTGCGTTCGCCCTTATGGCTTCGGCTGCTCCAATGATCTTGCAGATCGTCTTCAAGTTCCTGCTGCCCCGGCACAACGCCGAGCAAGCTTTCAAGCAAATTGAAGTCGGGATAGACCACCGGAATGCTCGACATGACAAACAGATGCTTGATGTCGCGTAGCGTCGATACCCAGTCATACAGCTGCTTCCAGTGTGCGTTTGACAGAACCTGTCGCTGGCTGCGTTCCGATCGCATATCCAGACAGAGGACCGCGGTGCTGCCAACAACATGCCCCATCGAGAAGCCGTGATCCGGTGCCAGATAGACATCGGGCTTCACATCACCCGGTTTGATGTGTTGTTGAAACACACTAAAGGCGTCGGTCGCGATTTTACCAATACCCTGAAACACATCACAGTTCTGCCGGGCAGGCGGGTAGGAGCCCCAACCATCGAAAATGTCATGGTCATCCCAGATAGCGATTGACGGGATGCTTGCCATCATGGCGCGGATTTCCGGCTGCGCCCAGCGTTCGGTGTATAGGGTGAAATAGAACGCTTCGACCTGGTTTTGCATCACTTTGGTGAAGGATGCCTTGTTCGCGGCATCGTTGGATTTGTTGTTCCATGCCTTGATCGATGGCACGACTTCCCAGATTGAATCGGCATAGACCTGATCACCGCCAAGCAACATCAGATGGATGGGCTTGGCTTTATGGCGATCCGCCATTTCCAGCCACATCTGATTTTTGACCTCAACACCCTTCATGACCTTTTGCGATGAAAAGCCATTGCAGGATGCATAGGACATGTTCGGTACATCATTTTGGGCGGGCAGGTAGATGTCGTGATAGATGCCGTCTTCAACACTATAGGTCAGCGTGGATGGATCGGTCGCCAAAGGGGCGTCGAAGGTAAAGCAATGCGCAAATTTATTGCCGTTTTGCCAAAGCAGTCTGTGGATAGGCTGCGATACGGTTGCGCCGTTGGTAAAGAAGATGCCGCTTGGTTGTGCGCTGTCAGTGACAACCAGTGCACTTAGCTTCCAGAAATTGGTCGCGTAGTCATATCCTTTGAATGACAAAACCGGCCCCATCAGGATTTTCATCGATCCGCCCCATTATTATGTGTTTCTGAATTGAAGTTTTATTTTGCTCGTAGGTGACAACTTTAAATCGAAAGTGATCATGGGGAAAGAGGGCGGCGTTTCAGGGAAAGGCTTGCTCGCACATATCTGAATGGCGGGCAGGTGTACGCGTTTAGCTGCCGCTTTCAGCCGGGGCGTTCGCGAGATGGTTTTGCGTCCAACGTTCAAGCGTACCGTCTTCATCAAGCTTTTCGATCAGAAGGTTGATGTTTTTGATATGGCGTACGCAGGAGCTTCCGCGTGAAAACATCAGATGGACGTCATTGCGCACAATTGGTGGTTCGGCGGGGATGATGGTGCCAAGCAGCTTGTCGCGATAGATATTGGCCATGCCGTCATATAGGCCCAGCATGACGTAATCCGCCCGACCATTGAGCAGCACGTTGAAAATGTGGTTCCCCGTTGGGGAATACATCATATCAAGGCGCTGTTCGGCGAACTTGTCGATATGATCGCCATAGCTGCCACCTTGCGGACGTGCGCCGCGATAACCGATCAGGTCATGCAGGCCAGTCACCTTAAACAGATTGTCGCGGTGCTGAAAAATCATCACATCGTCATGGGCGAAGGGACGTGAATAGATAAAGGTACGGTCACGCTCGGCGGTGAAATAGGCACCGGCAATTACATCAAGCTCGTTATTGGCGAGCATTTGCAGGGACCGGTTCCAGGGAATATCAAGCTGAAGTTCAAGCCGAATGTCATGTTGTTGGGCATAAGCGCGCAGTACATCAATTCCCAGGCCACTATGGCGGCCATTATCTTCGATATAGGTGATGGGTTCCCAGCCATCTGCGCCACCGACGGATATGGTGTGGCAGCCAGACAGCGCATGGTCGCGGTCTGTTGTGATCGGAGCTGTGTCATTGGCGATCGCGGGTTTTGCGATCAATACGCTAAGGCCGCCAGCCACAAAGGCAGCAAAAAGCATCCCGGCGGCGCGTAACCAAACTTTGGGGCACGCCATATCAGCCTCTGTCCTCGGAAAATCCGTCCGCTATTACAGATTTGTCGACATTAGAAGGGCTGCAACTATTCGAAAGTGGTGATTCAGGTGGTTTTCACCAGAAAAGTATCAGTTTAACCCGACACCTTTCAGGATAATCCGCACGACGTTTTCCTTGGCCTCGGCAAACTGTTCTTCGCTAAGCGGTTTGTCACCATTGAAGATTTCGATCTGGCGGCCAAAGTCGGCGTAATGCTGGGTCGTGGCAAAGATCATATACATCAGCGAATAGGGCTCGACATCGTCCATCTTGCCCTCGGCGATCCAGCCCTTGATCACGACCACACGGCTATCAAGCCAGTTCTTGACCGTGGTTGAGATATAATCAGACGAGAATTTCGCTCCACGAATGATTTCGTGCGCCCAAAGACGCGAACCATAGGGGCGCGCACGCGACAGATCCATTTTGGCTTCGATGTAGCCGCGCAGGATGACCGCCGGGTCGGCACTGTTATCAAACGTCATTGCTGCTTCAAGCCAGTGATCACAAACATCTTCCATGATCCGGCGATAAAGCGCCTCTTTGGTGCTGAAATAGTAATGCACATTGGCCTTGGGTACTTTGGCGATTTCAGCGATCCGGGCGGTTGTTGCACCCTTAAAGCCGTAATCGGCGAAAACCCGCTCGGCGGCAGCCAAAATCTGCCCTTCGTTTTCCTGACGGATGGCGGCCTTATGAGCCCCGTTTACTGCGGGTTTCGCGCCAAATTGACTGTCCTGTTTCGAGCCGCTTTTTACTGAGGTCATTCACGCTCTCTGATTTGTGTCATTTATCTTGACCGTTTGGTCAGGTTAAAATAACCTCTACCTTAAATATGCAAAAGAAACTTTTTTATGCGCGTCATTCTTGACCATGGTCAAGAGTCGGGTTTGTCCGAAATATCGAACAGTGCCGATGAAAGATAAACACAAAATAGACGCCGTAAACAAAAAACAGGGTCGCTTAAATGGTGTTTGACGGTCGAATATTCGAAACAATTTCCCGGTGGTGTTAAAGCTCTAGTGCATGGGCATGTCTCGTGCTAACGATTTTTGCGTGCTCGCTAATCGGGCCGTCCCGAATTCGGAATGTGCGACATATTGGTCACTTGGCCAAGTCGATCTGGCGATACGGGACGATGAATGTTCGATGCCGGAACTGCGGTGCCCGCCACCCGAACCGGTATCAGGGAAGCAATAAAAAAGGTACGGGAGACCTTTTATGACAGCCACCACGAAAATCAGCCGTCCAAACGACCTTTCGGCGTTCTGGATGCCGTTCACGGCAAACCGCCAGTTCAAGCAGACCCCGCGCATGCTGGTTGCTGCTGAAGGCATGATCTATAAAACCGACGACAATCGCGACATTCTGGACGGGACCGCAGGCCTTTGGTGCTGTAACGCCGGTCACAAGCGTCCGAAAATCGTTGAAGCCGTCAAGGCACAGATGGACGAGCTGGATTATGCCCCGGCCTTCCAGATGGGCCACCCCAAGGCGTTCGAGCTTGCCAGCCGTCTGGCACAGCTTATGCCGGGCAACCTTAATCACATTTTCTATACCAACTCCGGTTCTGAGTCGGTCGAGACCGCGCTTAAGATCGCGCTCGCCTATCACCGTGCACGCGGCGATGGTCAGCGGACCCGCCTGATTGGCCGTGAACGCGGTTATCATGGCGTGAACTTTGGCGGTATTTCGGTCGGTGGTATTTCGGGCAACCGTAAGACCTTTGGCCAGATGCTGGGCGGTGTTGACCATATGCGTCACACTTATCTGCCGGAAGAAAACGGTGTCACCCGAGGGATGCCTGAACATGGCGCGTTCCTGGCGGATGATCTTGAGCGCATCTGCGCGCTGCATGATCCGTCAACCATCGCAGCCGTGATTGTCGAGCCGGTTGCTGGTTCAACCGGCGTTCTGATCCCGCCAAAGGGCTACCTTGAACGCCTGCGCGAGATTTGCACCAAGCATGGCATCTTGCTGATCTTTGATGAGGTCATCACCGGTTTCGGTCGCCTTGGCGCACCGTTCGCGGTTGATTACTTTGGCGTTCAGCCGGACCTTGTTACGACCGCAAAGGGCCTGACCAACGGGACCATCCCGATGGGTGCGGTATTTGCGACCGATGACATTCATGATGCCTTCATGAACGGTCCGGAAAACATGATCGAGCTGTTCCACGGCTATACCTATTCCGGTAGCCCGGTTGCCTGTGCGGCTGCGCTCGCGACCCTTGAGACCTATGAAGAAGAAGGTCTGTACACCAAGGGTCAGGATCTTGGTCAGTATTGGGAAGACGCGGTTCACAGCCTGATTGATCTGCCGCTGGTCAAGGATGTTCGTAACCTTGGTCTGATTGGCGCGATCGAGCTGGAGCCGATTGAAGGCTTCCCGACCAAGCGTGCATTCAGTGCGTTCCTCAAGGCATTTGAGAAGGGCATTCTGATCCGCACCACGGGTGATATCATTGCGTTGTCGCCGCCGCTGATCATTGAAAAATCACATATTGATCAGCTGTTTGGCACGCTTCGCGAAGTGCTTAAAGAGATCGATTAAGATCAGGATTTCGTTCCCTGCCAGGTTATGCTGGCGGGGAACAACTGGCTTGCTGAACTGACAAAAACAAACGGTTTTGCAACGCCACGGAGGAAACATCTGTTTCGCGATTTTTCTGATCGCGTCCCGTCTGGGAATGGGCCCGAATAAAAATAAACAGGGTTCTTGGGGCGCGTTTGGACATAAGTCCAAAGATCGGCAAAAGCCGACAAGGACATAAAATATCAGATCAAGGAGGTATCTCGGATGTCGATGCTGAGAGGTGGCCTGATTCAAATGAGCCTTAAAGGTTCAACCGATCAGTCCCCCGAAGAAATCCGCAAGGCCATGATCGAGGCGCATCTGCCCTATATCGAAGAGGCGAGCAAAAAAGGTGTGCAGGTCCTGTGTTTTCAGGAAGTATTCACCCAGCCTTATTTCTGTCCCAGCCAGGACAAGAAATGGTACGCCGCGGCGGAAAAAATCCCCGATGGCCCGACCACGCAGCTGATGTGTGAACTGGCAGCCAAATACAAAATGGTGATCGTTGTTCCGATCTATGAGGAAGACATCACCGGTGTGTATTACAACACCGCTGCCGTGATCGATGCCGATGGTACCTATCTTGGGAAATACCGCAAAACCCATATCCCCCATGTCGCCGGTTTCTGGGAGAAGTTCTTCTTCAAGCCGGGCGCATCGAACTGGCCGGTCTTTGAGACGCAATATTGCAAGCTTGGCGTCTATATCTGTTATGACCGCCACTTCCCCGAAGGCTGGCGCGCACTGGCACTGAACGGTGCGGAATATATCGTCAATCCGTCTGCTACGGTTGCTGGCGTTTCCGAATATATCTGGAAACTTGAACAGCCTGCATCGGCGGTTGCCAATGGGTGCTTCATTGGTGCGATCAACCGGGTTGGCCGCGAACAGCCATGGGATATTGGCGAGTTTTATGGCCAGAGCTATTTCGTCAATCCACGCGGCGAAATCGAAGCACAGGCATCGCGTGATAATGACGAATTGCTGGTGCATGACATGGACATGTCGATGGTCCGTGAAATTCGCAATAACTGGCAATTCTTCCGCGACCGTCGTCCTTCGACCTATACACGCCTGACGGACGGAAACTGAATTCATGATACCGGCGAGCGGGGTAAACCTGCTCGTCGTTTTGCTTTGACCGACATAAGCGGGCCATGATCCCGCGATCCCGGCAATGACCGGGCAGGGCCAAATGGCACCTGATCAAATGTTGGCAAGGTTCAGGGCAACGTCCCTGAGGGAGGCTTCCGTAAAGTTCTGCCAGAAATCTCTTTTTCTGGTGATGAGAGAGACATACGATCAGGGGACACCCCATGACGCTAAAACAAGTCGTCAATAATGTTGCTGAGATGCCCGCATCAAAAAACGCAGTTGTTGATATTAAAAAGCTATCGCTGACGTTTCAAACGGCAGACGGTCCGGTTTACGCGCTTTCTGACGTTGATCTGACGATCAATGAAGGCGATTTCGTTTCCTTTATCGGCCCGTCGGGCTGCGGGAAAACCACGCTTTTGCGCGTGATTGCCGATCTTGAGCGCGCCACAGGCGGCGATATTTCAATCAATGGCGTATCGCCGCAGCAGGCCCGCGAACAGCGCGCTTATGGCTATGTGTTTCAGGCACCTGCCTTGTTGCCCTGGCGCTCGATTGAACGCAACGTGACCCTGCCGCTGGAGATTATGGAAATCTCCAAGGAAGAACGCATCAAGCGTGCGCATGACGCGTTGAAACTTGTTGAACTCAACGGGTTTGAAAAGAAGTTCCCATGGCAGCTATCAGGTGGCATGCAGCAGCGTGCATCGATTGCCCGTGCGCTGTCGTTTGATGCCGATTTGCTGTTGATGGATGAGCCGTTTGGCGCCTTGGACGAGATTGTCCGTGATCATCTGAATGAACAGCTTTTGAAGCTGTGGGCACGCACCAACAAGACGGTTGCCTTTGTGACCCACTCGATCCCCGAAGCGGTGTATCTGTCGACCAAGATTGTCGTCATGTCACCACGTCCGGGCCGCATCATTGATGTGATCGAAACCGATTTCCCGAAAGACCGTGGTCTTGATATCCGCGAGACGCCGGAATTCCTTGAAATCGCGCATCGTGTTCGTGAAGGACTGCGTGCGGGGCATAGCAATGACGAGTAATTCTGCCGCCATGACCGGGTCCCTTGCCGGACCGTCGATCTGGTCGCGCATGATGTCGGGGCAAGCTGGCCCGGTCTGTGTGGTTCTGATCGCGCTTTTCGTGGTCTGGTATGTCGGTGCGGTATTCATGAATGCGCCGATCCAGATCGATAAATATGAACGTGCCGATCAGGCCTGGACCACGAGCCAGCTGATCGAAGACACTTTGGCGCAGGAACGCCCGATCCTGCCGGCCCCGCATCAGGTGTTTGCGGAGATGTATAAAACCATCTTCGCGATCAAGATCACCTCAAAGCGGTCGCTGGTGTATCATAGCTGGGTGACGCTTTCCTCGACACTGCTTGGCTTTGGGATTGGCGCGTTGTTGGGCATTGTTCTGGCGGTTGGCATTGTCCATGTCATGACGCTTGAAAAAAGCCTGATGCCATGGGTGATTTCATCGCAAACCATTCCAATCCTTGCCATTGCGCCAATGATCATTGTTGTTTTGGGCGCAATTGGCATCAAGGGTTTGGTGCCAAAGGCAGTCATTTCCACATATCTTTGCTTCTTCCCGGTCACGATCAGTATGGTCAAAGGTCTGCGCTCGCCGCAAACCATCCAGCTTGATCTGATGCGGACTTATAATGCCTCGAAATGGCAGACTTTCTGGCAACTTCGTTTGCCGTCCGCCATGCCCTATCTGTTTGCCAGTCTGAAGGTCGCGATTGCGATCAGTCTGGTGGGCGCGATTGTGGGTGAATTGCCAACCGGTGCGCAGGCAGGCCTTGGTGCGCGTTTGCTGGCCGGGTCCTATTACGGCCAAACCATTCAAATCTGGTCAGCCCTTCTGACGGCGGCCTTTGTCGCGGCCATGATGGTGGTGATTGTTGGCTGGTGTGAGCGCAAGGTTCTTGCCCGGATGGGGGTAAAGCCATGACCGAGATGAAGCTTGATAAATTCTGTCTGGTCGCGGCGATTACGGCCCTTCTGGCTTTGATCTTCCCGCTTGCGGGCATTGATGCCGATACCGGTAAGCAGGTTGCTTTCGTTGGCGATATTCCGGGTCTTGCCATTGCCATGGCGCTTTGCGTGATTTCCGGGGCTGCTTTTACCTGGCTTGGTGTGCGGTCTGTGATCAGTGCAATCGTCATTCTGGCCGTTGCCATCTTTGGCGCCTGGCAGGCGACCAATACCCTTTATGATTACGGGGTTGCGGGCTATGCCGGGACCGGGTTCTGGTTGTTCATCATCTCGCTTTGGGCGTTCGTCTGGCGCGGGATTGACGTGATTGCCAATTACAAAAGCCTTGAGACCGCCAAACAGCAAACCGCAAACATCATTGTGCCGGTCGCCTTTGGTGTGTGGCTTCTGTTTGTTTGGGAAGTTGTCGTTTCTGGCTTTGGCGTGCCGCAGGTTCTGTTGCCGCCACCCAGCATGATTGGTGCGCGGTTTGTGACATCAACCGATATCATGGCGGCTGATTTCCATCAGACCTTCATCAAGGCGGTTCTGAGCGGCTATGTGCTGGGCTGTGGATCGGCCTTCGTTATGGCGATTGCCGTTGATCGTGTGCCGTTCCTTAAACGGGGTCTGTTGCCGCTGGGCAATATGGTCTCGGCCCTTCCGATCATTGGTGTCGCGCCGATCATGGTGATGTGGTTTGGCTTTGACTGGCAGTCAAAGGCGGCCGTCATTGTGATCATGACCTTCTTCCCGATGCTGGTGAATACGGTGACGGGGCTTAATGCCGCAGGCAAGCTTGAGAAGGATCTGATGGCGACCTATGCGTCGGGCTATTGGTCGACCCTTTTCCGGCTGCGTTTGCCAGCCGCCATGCCGTTTATTTTCAACGCGCTTAAAATCAATTCGACGCTTGCGCTGATTGGCGCAATCGTTGCCGAGTTCTTCGGCACCCCGATTGTTGGTATGGGCTTTCGCATCTCGACTGAGGTGGGACGCATGAATATCGACATGGTCTGGGCAGAGATCGCTTTGGCGGCCCTTGCGGGTACCGCCTTCTATGGGGCCGTGGCTTATATCGAAAGAAAAGCGACGTCATGGCATCCATCTTTTCGGGTACGTCGCCATTAAAGGCACAATCAAAGACGGCCCACCGGGAGGACTTGACTACAACCTGAGGAGACATCGACGAATGAAGAAATTGTTTGCGACTGCATTAGGGTTGAGTTTCGGTCTGACATCGCTTTCGGCGATGGCAGCAGACGAAGTAACCCTGCAGCTTAAATGGGTCACACAGGCCCAGTTTGCCGGTTACTATGTGGCACTCGATAAAGGTTTCTACGAAGAAGCCGATCTTGATGTGACCATCAATCCGGGGGGGCCGGATATTGCCCCGCCGCAGGTGATTGCCGGTGGTGGTGCAGACGTGATCATTGACTGGATGCCATCCGCCCTTGCCTCGCGCGAAAAGGGTGTGCCGCTGGTCAATATCGCACAGCCATTTGCCAAATCGGGCATGATGCTGACCTGCCGTAAGGAAACCGGGATCGAAAGCCCGGAAGACTTCCCGGGTCGTACCCTTGGTGTCTGGTTCTTTGGCAACGAATATCCGTTCCTGAGCTGGATGTCTAAACTGGGCATCCCGACTGATGGTGGTGACGCTGGTGTGACCGTCCTGAAACAGGGCTTTAACGTTGACCCGCTGCTTCAGAAGCAGGCCGATTGTGTATCGACCATGACCTATAACGAATATTGGCAGGTGATCGATGCCGGTCTTTCCGAAGATGATCTGAAGGTCTTCAAATACGAAGACCAGGGGGTCGCGACCCTTGAAGACGGCCTTTATGTTCTTGAAGACAACCTCAAGGATGAGGCCTTTGTCGACAAGATGGCGCGCTTTGTCGATGCCAGCATGAAGGGCTGGATGTGGGCAAAGGAAAACCCGGAAGAAGCCGCAACCATCGTTCTTGATAACGATCTGACCGGTGCACAGACCGAAAAACATCAGGTCCGCATGATGAGCGAAATCGCCAAGCTGCTGGGTGAAGGCCCGGCCCTTGATGAAGCGGCTTACGAGCGTACCGTTGACAGCCTTCTGTCTGGTGGTTCCGATCCGGTGATCACCAAAAAACCTGAAGGTGCCTGGACCTCGGCTGTGACCGACAAGGCGTCGATGTAATCCGATCTTGACTGTCTGGCGGTGACATTTGTCCCGCCAGACAGATTTACCTCCCGAATAAATGCGAATTCAGAAGTCCCGATTTTGGTCGGGGAACGGGTGAAATGCCGGGATGGCCCGCAACTTTTCAGCCCTCAGACAGACAAGGAGCCACCCATGTCCATGGTTATTCGTGGCGGAACGATCGTTACCGCCGATCTGACTTACAAATCCGATATCCTGATCGAAGACGGCAAGATCGCCGCGATTGGCGATAATCTGACCGGGGACAAGGTGATTGACGCCGACGGCTGCTATGTGATGCCCGGCGGGATTGATCCGCACACCCATATGGAAATGCCCTTTATGGGCACCTATTCCGAAGACGATTTTGAAAGCGGGACCAAGGCGGCTGTTGCTGGCGGTACGACCATGGTGGTCGATTTCTGTCTTCCGGCGCCGAACCAGTCGCTGCTTGAAGCGCTTCAGGCTTGGGATAACAAATCATCCAAAGCCGTTTGTGACTATTCCTTCCACATGGCGATCACCTGGTGGAGCGAGCAGGTCTTTGACGAGATGAAAATTGTCGTCGAGGAAAAAGGCATCAACACCTTCAAGCACTTCATGGCCTATAAGGGTGCGTTGATGGTTGATGATGACGAGATGTTCGCATCCTTCTCGCGCTGTGCCGATTTGGGCGCGATGCCGCTTGTTCATGCCGAAAACGGTGACGTGGTCGCAACCCTTCAGCAGAAATTGCTGGCCGAGGGTAATAACGGCCCGGAAGCCCATGCTTATTCCCGCCCTGTCGATGTTGAGGGCGAAGCATGCAACCGTGCGATCATGATTGCCGATATGGCCAAGGTGCCGCTTTATATCGTTCACGTATCGTGCGAACCGGCCCATGAAGCGATCCGCCGTGCGCGTGCCAACGGCAAGCGCGTCTTTGGCGAACCGCTGATCCAGCACCTGATCCTTGATGACAGCGAATATAAAAACACCGATTGGGATCATGCAGCCCGTCGCGTCATGTCCCCGCCGTTCCGCAGCAAGGAACATCAGGATGGACTTTGGAATGGTCTGGCATCAGGCAGCCTTCAGGTTGTTGCGACCGACCATTGCGCGTTTACGACGGAACAGAAACGCATGGGCGTTGGCGATTTCACCAAAATCCCGAACGGTACGGGCGGCCTTGAAGACCGCATGCCGCTTCTGTGGACCTATGGTGTTGGCACCGGTCGTTTGACCCCGAACGAGTTTGTTGCCGCGACCTCGACCAACATTGCCAAGATCCTTAACATCTATCCGCGCAAGGGTGCGATCCTTGTCGGGGCAGATGCAGATCTTGTTGTCTGGGATCCGAAGGCATCAAAAACCATCACGGCCGAACATCAGCAATCCTCGATCGATTACAACGTGTTCGAAGGCATCGAGGTGACCGGTCTTCCGCGCTACACCATCAGCCGTGGCCGGATTGCAGCCGAAGAAGGTGTGGTTATTGCCAAATGCGGCGACGGCGAATTCATCGCCCGCGAACCGTACCCGGCGGTGAACAAGGCGCTTTCCAAATGGAAAGAAATCACATCCCCGCGCAAGGTTGAACGCAGCGGTATTCCGGCTGGCGTTTGATCGATACTTTATGTACCTGACCTTGAAATGCCGTCCTTCGGGGCGGCATTTCTTGTTTCAGGTGCCGGTTTGACCGTGAAAGGCTCGGACCGAATTGATGAAGGCACGAAGGGCGGATGGCAGATAGGTGCGTTTGGGATAGTAAATCCAGAACTGGCCGTAATCGGGCATCCAGTCTTCCAGGATCGGGACAATTTCGCCGCGCTCGATGGCATCATCGGCAATGCCTTGCAGCTTCTGGCCAATGCCGATCCCGTTCCTGACCGCATCAAGCATCATCTGCGTTGAGCTTACGGTCAGATTGCCGTTATTTGCCAAAACGAAGTGGTTCTCGCCGTCGGTGAAGTCCCATGGTGCAAGTTCGCCACCGGGAAACAGCAGATTGATGCAGTTATGATTGGCCAGATCATTCGGGGTCTTGGGCGTGCCATAGCGTTTAAGGTAGTCCGGGCTTGCGATCACCATCGGGCGGATGGACGGGCCAAGGCGAATGGCGGTCATGCCAGGTGCCAGCGTTTCTTCAAACCGGATACCGGCGTCAAAACCCCCGGCGACGATATCGACAAAGCCATCATTTTCTATGATCTCAAGTCGAACATTGGGATTGTCCCGGCAAAAACCGGCGATGGCCGGGGCAAGCACCACACGCGCGGCATTGGCCGGAACATTAAGCCGCAATGTGCCGGTTGGGCCAGATCGATAATCATCGAGACTTTGCAGCGCACCGCTCATCTCGCGCATGGCCGGACTGACCCGATCATAAAGTGCACGGCCCGCATCGGTTGGCGCGACACTGCGCGTGGTGCGGTTTAACAACCGGACTTGCAGGCTGTCTTCAAGGTTTCTGATGCGGTGGCTGAGTGCCGAGGGTGTCACGCGCAATTGCTTGGCAGCGGCGCGAAAGCTGCCCTGTTCGACAATGGCGCAGAAGGCCGCCAGATCGCTGATGTTTTCATTCACCATTGATGAAAATTTCTCAGTAAAAAATTCAATATTGCATAGATTGTCTCACCTTAACGCAGGTCCTAGGCTGTCGTCATTCAGTTTCGCGGAAGATCCGCACAAAGCATGGAGTTTGGATGATGTTTGGAAAATCAACGATCTGGTTGGGCGCAATGGTGCTGTGCGCCGAGCTTTTGGGCGGGGCTTCTGCCCATGCCGATGAGGCAAAACGCATTCTGGTGTTTGGAGACTCAAACAGCTGGGGCTGGAAGGCAAAGTTGGAGGCATTCCCGGTTGAACGCTTTGGCGATGACGAACGCTGGGCAGGCGTCATGGCAAAGGCCCTTGGCGAAGACTATACCGTGATTGTTGATGGGCTAAGCGGTCGTACGACCGATCTGGATTTCGGTCAGGATCTGGGCGCGTTGGCGGCCGAAGATTTCAATGGTGCCAAAGACCTGCCGGAAGTTCTGGCCAAGAACCTGCCGCTTGATCTGGTGGTTGTGATGCTGGGCACCAATGATGCGCAGGCGCAGTTTGATCGTAATGCCGATCAGGTCGCGCAAGGTGCGATGCATCTGGTGGATATCGTGCGCAATATCAATGGCGGGGTTTTGACCACCTATGGCACGCCAAAGGTGCTGTTGGTGACACCGCCGCCGATGGGCGACATTTCCAAAACTCCGCTTTCCGCCAACATGGCGGGCGGTGTTGAAATCTCCCGACAATTTGCTGATGCCTTTGATCGTGCCGCCAAGCTTGCCAATGTGCCGGTCTTTGATGCGGGAAGTGTGATCGGCACGAGTGGCATTGATGGCATTCATTTCACAGCCGAGGAACACGCCATCCTTGGCAAGGCCGTTGCAAAACAAATCGAGGCAGGTGTGCTGGTCAATTGATCGGGACTACTTCGAACGAAAACAGGGCAACCATTGGCTGCCCTGTTTTGCTTCTGGATCAAATCCAAACTCAGGCGGGGCTGAACAGTTTCAGCAAGATGATGCCACCAAGGATCATGCAAATCGCGATCAGGCGGCCGATGCTGGCTGCTTCGCCCAGCATGACGATGCCAAAGATGACCGCACCAATTGCCCCGATGCCCGTCCAGATGGCATAGGCCGTGCCGAGCGGAATGGTGCGCATGGCAAGGGCCAAAAGCCAGAAGCTGCCCGCCATGGTGACAAGGGTAAAGATGGTCGGAACGGGTTTGGTGAAACCTTCGGAATATTTCAGGCCAGTCGCCCAGCAAACTTCCAAAACACCAGCGATGAGCAATGCAATCCAGGCCATGGTCGGCCTCCTTTTAAAGGGGCCGTCCCCATACGTCCTATAACGATCACCGGTCGTCCGGCAATCGGGCGGCAAGCCGCGATGTGTGATGCGAATTCTAGCCAATGCGGTGTCATGCAACAATTTAAAAATGACGTATTTGCGTGCTCTGAGCGCCGATCAGATATGCCTTGATGGCAAGGCTTCTGATGCGCGGGAATGCCAATTGCGCTATGATGGATCATCATCTGATCTGCCCCCGAATGACCAAGGTCCGATCCCATGTCTGAAGCACCCCGCGATCCCCATAAGCCATCTGTACCGACCCTTGGTCTTGTTCTGGCCGGGGGCGAGGGCAAACGCATGGGCGGCGATAAACCGTTTCGCGAGATTGCCGGAAAACCCCTGATCGAGCTTGCGGTTATGCGGGCCGAACGGCAATGCGATCAGGTCATGATTTCATCAAATGACGATGCCGACGCCTTCGCCAAATTTGGTGTGCCCGTCATTGGTGATCTGCCCGAAGCCGGGCAGGGGCCTTTGGGCGGCGTTTTGGGTGGGCTGAATGCCTTGCCCGATGGTATCGACTGGCTTGTTACCTATCCGGTCGATTGCCCGGTGGTGCCGGGCCGCATGGCCGTTGAGTTGATTGCCGCAGCACTGAAAAAGGGGGCCAAGGCCGCCTATGTCAATCACGCCGGACGCGATCATTATCTGTCCTCGGCATGGCACCGCGATGCCGCCCCCGTGATTGCCAAATTACTGGCAGATGGGAAGCGCCGCGTGCGCGGCCCGCTTGATGCGCTGAACGCGGCAGAGCTTTTCTATGATGAAAGATCTGATCAACCGGGTCTGTTTGCCAATGCCAACACGGTTGACGAACTTGCATCGATCAATGCGATCATAAGCGCGCAACGCGCATCAGATGCTTGAGATTCGACCTTAGAAATTCACATCCGCCCATCTTGTGTAAAAGCGATTGAGCTCTGCCCGGTTCTCGGGATCGGCAAGAAGCGTGTTGATCGCGGCTATGATTTCGCGCGCGCGGTCCTTATCCCCGCTACATGAAACCGGAAGCGGACGGCTTGGAACCCCCATGATGGGAATGGCAACGGTTTCACGCGTCAATGTCTTTGCCTGACGGTAGTAATTCACATTGGTCTGATAGGAGATGAAGCCATCAATCCGGTTGGCCTCATAAAGGGCAAAGACCTGTTGGGTGGTGCCCGCGCTATGGGTCTGCTGTGAGCGGATGAAAGTGCTAAAGCCTGGCACCAGACTGTCGTCAAAGCGAAAGCCGATTGGCATGCCAATCGACAGACGGTTTTGGTTTGTCATCAATTCCAGATCAACCACACCGTCGCGCATGGCATAGCGAAGCGTTGAAAGCTTTTCAGGTGCCAGAAACAGATGGATGGGTTTGAGATGCAAAACCGGTTCTGAAAACGTCAGATAGTCGGTGCGCGCACTGGTCTCATACAGGAAATGACTGCAAATCTGTTTGCCCTTAGTCATTTCGCTGATCGCTTGGGCAACCGGAATGAAAAGCTTCTCGTGTCTGAATTCCGGAAGATGGGCAATGAGCCAGTCTGTGGTTTGCTCCATATAGCCTTCGCCCGCGGCATATCCATCGGCAATCACAGCCGGAGGCAGGATCACTTGTTGCCAAGTGATCACGGGTGCGTCCTGATCGGCCTGTGCGGGCGGGGCCAAAAGAAGCGCCGCCATACAGCAAACCATCAGGCGAAAAACAATATGCCCCGTCGTGATCGGCATATCCCAACTCCCCACATGGATATTAGAAATATGTGGGGAAGCGAGGCCGCAGAACAAGGCATTTGTTAGCTGTGACGCAAGGGACTAGCGGACCGCACAGGCCTGCCAGGGTTGCCAGGGCTTGTATTCTTCAAAGAAGCTGGCAAGGAACTGGTCAACCTTTTCACGGTTGGCTGCGCGGGCTTCGGCATCAAGATCCTTGTCGAATTTCGAACAATTGTCTTCGACCGCATCGCCAATTGATTTCCAGTCGACATCTTCGTTATGGCCCGGAAGGCCGGTGGCAATCGCGCACCAACCAACGGCCTCGGCGGTGTCATCAACCGATTTGGCTTCTTCGGCCAAATAGGCTGCTGCACGCATTTCACCGCGCTGGGCCGCCGCGCGCAGATATTGATAGCGCCCGCTATCGGTTTTGGTGAAACGGTTGGCCAAAAGGGTGGCCGCGCGCGGATCACCAAGTTCCCATGCCTTTTCCAAAAGCGCTTTGGCCTGATCCACATTACCCTGATCGATGGTATCAAGGGCCAGCCACAGCATCGCCTGTGTGTTGTCCTTGTCAGCGGCCTGCTGATACAGGCCACGGATCAGATCACGCGGGGCGTTTTCCGCCTCAAGCTTGCGCGCCATGATCACGCTGGCATCTGGCTGCTGATTACCGGCAGCCATTTTCATCATTTCCCAACCACCGTCTTCATTGGGGGTCACACCGACGCCATTAATCGTCTGACAGGACAGAAGATATTGCGCCGTCGTGTCACCGTTTTTGGCAAGCGGGGTAAAGATTTCTGCCGACTTTTCAAACTCCCCATGGCGATAGGCCGAAATGCCGTCATCAAGGGCAGATGCGGCATACGCAGTTGATGCCGTGCCAAATGCCAGGCACACGGCAACGCCGATTGCAGGCATAACGACCATGGATTTAAGGGCCGAAAGACGGGACGAATTTGACGGGCGGACGATCATGTTTTTCATATCAACAGGTCTATCATTTTGCTGCGAGGAGGGGGCAAAAAAATGCCGGGACTGATTGGACAATTCGGGGCGAAAGCCCGCTCAGTCCCGGCGAGGTGCGCTCATCGCAGGGAGGAGGTTGTTTCTTCTGTTTGCTCGGACCGGATATTGCTTAGGAACTCACGCACACGATTGCCAAGGTCGTCAGACTGACTGCGCAAGCGATCGGTTGCCTCACGCAGGCCATCAACGGCCTGAAGGTTATCATCAGCTGCCGTACTGACCTGTGCGATCGTGCCATTCATCTCGCCAGCAGCAGTTGCTGATTGCTCGACATTGCTTGCAATTTCGGCAACGAATTCCTGTTGTTCACTAACCGCATCGGACATCTCGCCAACGGTTTCATGAATGCCGGTAATGCTGTCACGAATGCCTGCAATCGCCTGAACGGCAATACCGGTTGTCGACTGGATCTCATTGATCCGCTCGGCAATACGGTCGGTCGCAGAGCCGGTCTGATTGGCAAGGTTTTTGACTTCTTGGGCGACCACGGCAAAGCCTTTGCCTGCTTCGCCCGCACGGGCGGCCTCGATCGTTGCGTTGAGGGCCAGAAGGTTGGTCTGGGCGGCGATATCCTGAATAAGGCTCAAAATCTCGCCGATTTCCTGTGCGCCGGTTTCAAGTTCATGCATGGTCGCATTGGTGCGCTGGGCCGCTTCAACCGCACTGGTGGCCGCACCGACCGATTTCTGTGCACGATGACCGGTATCGCGCACCCGTTCTGACAAGGATTGGGCCGCATCAGACACAGACGCCATATTGATCGAGATTTCCTCGGACGCGCCGGCAACACCGGTGGCGTTACTTGAGGCGACCTGGGCACGATCACGGACCTGATTTGATGTAGCCTGGATGTTTTCAGCTTCGCGGGCGACACCTTCGGCGACCTGCATGATCGATGCTTCAAACGCATCAGCCAGATCAAGCATGTCACGGCGGCGTTTGGCTTCCGCATGTTCGCGTTCGCGGGCAACTTTTTCCTCGGCCTGTTGGGCGGCAAGACTGGTTTCGCGGAACTGTCCAAGGATTTCAGCCATGCGGCCGATTTCATCGCGGCCGGTGTCTTTGACCTCGGTCGAAAGATCACCATTGGCGACCTTGCGCATACCATCAATCACACGCAGCAATCGTTTGATCAGGTTGCCACGGACATAGAAGATCAGGATCGCCAGCGATATGACCAGAACAGCCGCACCGATGATGGCAATCAAACGCTGATCACGGTCCACCTGCGACAGGGCATCGGTGGCATTGGCATCAACCGCTTCACGCTTGGCATCAACCATAAGCGAGATCGATTTTGACAGGGCCTCGGCCGTGGCAAGGGTCGCATCAAGGGTTTGCTCGGTTTGATACTGGTTGTCCCATTCGGTTTCACGCAGATCAAACACGCTGTCCCCGCCGGTGCCATAGGCCAGAAGTGCCTTGGCCAATTCACGGATGCGGTTGCCATCATCATTATCAGGCAGGTCTTCAAGCGCGTCGGTAATGCGAAGTTCCGCCCAGCTCCATTGATTGCGAACTTCGTCCATTGCCTCGCCCTCGGGCACGGCAATGGCAGCGGTCAGCATGCCAAAGGCAAGGTTCACATTCGCACGGATTTCGGAAATCAGTTTGGAAAAGCCGATGGTTTCTTCGAGCTTGGCGGCGGCATCGGTGTTGCCATTGGCAACGCGCGAAATGCCACGGTCAACGTCAATGTCCACCACCTCGACCAGCGGGCTTATGAATTCGGACAGATCGCCATAGGCAAAGACCATATCAAGCGTCAGATCACCGCGCTGCTTTTCGATCTCAAGGCGCTGGGTGGTCAGTTGATGGAGCTTTTCACGACGCGCGACTATGTCATCAAGCTGTGCGGTCAGGTTCGCAACTGCATCGACCAGTTCGGGTTCGCTCGCAGTTGTTTCCGCCGTTGCGTCGCCTTCTACGATGTCGCTTGCTTGCGCGCCGTCTTCGGCAGCGTCGAGATCAGCGGTGGCAGACAGATCAATCATCACCGGTTCGGGATTGGCATCGGCAATCTCGGTCAGGCGGGCGCGGGCATCGGCGATCAGTTGATCAAGACGTGCTTCGGTTTCAGCAAGCTCGTTTGCATTGCGTGACGCTGCCAGAACCGGGGCCTGTGCGGCCAATCCGACACCGTTCATTGCCAGTTCCATCTGACGAATAATGGAAGGCAGGCTGTCGGTGGTGATGTCAGCGACAAGATCGCGACTGTTGCCAAAAGAGACCCAGGATACGGCCGATGAAATGCCGGCCAGAACCAGAATTAAGGCAAAAGAAGCCATGAGCCGACCTTGAATGCCAAGGCCAGCGCGACGTTTTTTGATGGCGGTATTCACTGTTTCCTCCCTGTCTTACCCGCTGTGTATTTGCTTTTTTGGGTAGACATTCCCGGTGTGGGACATGCGCATCCGTTTTTCGGATGTCTGGGCTTTTTGTGGGCTTAATGACCTAATGAAACAGACTGCTAATATATCAAATTCGTTCTGAAAATCGGGCGGGACGGCCGGGGATGAAAACATCCCCGGCACCCCCAGTTGGGCCTTTACTTGACGCGGCCCGCACGCCATGCAGCGATCAGATCGTCATATTTAACGGTCTCACCCTGCGGCTTCTCGTTGGCGAGTTTCGCCTTCGGTGCGCCCGGCTGGTCGAACCAGTACTGGGCATCACGTTCTTCGTTCAGTTTCGGTGCGCATTCGCCACCGATACCTGCACGTTCCAGACGCTGCAAAACACGGTCCATGGAGTCAGCAAGGTTATCCATAGCTTCCTGCGGGGTCCGTTCGCCGGTTACAGCTTCGGCAACGTTCTGCCACCAGAGCTGAGCCAGTTTCGGGTAATCCGGAACGTTGGTGCCGGTCGGGGTCCAAGCAACACGTGCCGGGGAACGATAGAACTCGACCAGACCACCGAGTTTCGGTGCTGCATCGGTCATTTCCTGCGTGTCGAGGTCCGACTGACGGATCGGGGTCAGGCCGGTAAGGGTCTTTTTCAGCGAGACCGACTTCGCGGTCACGAACTGAGCATAGAGCCAAGCGGCTTTACGACGCTCAAGCGGGGTCGATTTCATGAGGGTCCAGGAACCGGTATCCTGATAACCAAGCTTCATGCCTTCTTCCCAGTACGGGCCGTGCGGCGACGGTGCCATACGCCATTTCGGCGTACCATCTTCGTTCACAACTGGAAGACCTTCTTTGGCCATGTCCGCGGTAAAGGCGGTGTACCAGAAGATCTGCTGAGCGATCTGGCCCTGTGCCGGAACCGGACCAGCTTCACCAAAGGTCATGCCAGCTGCTTCTGCCGGTGCATAAGCCTTGAGCCAATCGATGTATTTGGTCAGTGCGTAAACAGCCGCCGGGCCGTTTGCTGCACCACCACGGGTCACGCTCGAACCAGCCGGTGCGCAACCTTCAACACGGATACCCCATTCGTCGACCGGAAGGCCGTTCGGGATGCCCTTGTCGCCTGCACCTGCCATCGACAGCCACGCATCGGTAAAGCGCCAACCCAGCGACGGGTCTTTTTTACCGTAGTCCATGTGACCATAGACCTGCTTGCCGTCGATTTCTTTCACGTCATTGGTGAAGAATTCTGCGATGTCTTCATATGCCGACCAGTTGACCGGAACACCAAGATCATAGCCGTATTTGTCTTTGAACTGCTTCTGCAGGTCTTCACGCTGGAACCAGTCGTAACGGAACCAGTAAAGGTTCGCGAACTGCTGGTCAGGAAGCTGATAAAGCTTGCCATCCGGACCGGTGGTGAAGGAAAGACCGATGAAGTCTTCCAGATCCAGGGTCGGGGAGGTGACGTCTGCACCTTCGCCAGCCATGAAGTCAGACAGCGGCACAACTGCGTCATAGCGCGAGTGGGTACCGATCAGGTCCGAGTCATTGATGTAAGCGTCATAGATGTTACGGTTCGACTGCATTTGGGTCTGCAGTTTCTCGATGACATCGCCTTCGCCGATCAGGTCGTGGGTCAGGTTGATCCCGGTGATTTCCGAGAATGCCTTTGCCAGAACTTTGGACTCATATTCGTGCGTGGTGATGGTTTCAGACACCACGTTGATGTCCATGCCGCGGAACGGTTCAGCTGCTTTGATGAACCACTCAAGTTCGGCCATCTGGGCATCTTTGTTCAGGCTCGACGGCTGGAATTCGCTGTCGATCCATTTTTTCGCTGCATCGGTGTACTGATCTGCCATTGCCGGGTTCGCCAGCACAGCCAGACCAAGGGCGACTGCTACGGCACTGCCTTTAACAACGCTCGATGCACCTTTGGCTTTAACGATCATGTCGTTTTCTCCCTGGTCGTCTTCCTTTTTGCTCATCCGGTAAACCCGGTCATCAACGGTGGGGGAAGACGGCAACCCACCGTGATGAATGCAGAAGGAACGGCACCGTTGTAGGACACGGTACCGTTCCGAATTCTTAGCCCCAGCGCATCACAATGATGAGCCATGCAAGGGCGATGATGGAGCCAATCCAAAGGGCGACATCGGTAAATGCCAACCAACCCAGGTGGATATAGGCTGCACCAAGCAAGCTGATGAACAAGCGATCACCACGTGTGGTCACCAGCGGCAAGAAGCCGCGCCGTGGAACGGTTGGTGAAACCGCTTGCCAAATTCCCATCCCGATCAACATCAGGATGATGCAGCTAAAGAACGCTGCGGTAATCGGGGTCCAGGCCATCCATGCCATGTTGAAATTCCTCCTGTTTTCCGATTACACGCGACCCATGGCGAAACCTTTGGCGATGTAGTTACGAACGAACCAAATCACCAAGGCACCCGGGACGATTGTCAAAACGCCAGCTGCGGCAAGAACACCCCAATCCAGACCAGACGCCGAAACGGTACGGGTCATGGTTGCTGCGATCGGCTTTGCTTCGACCGAGGTCAGGGTGCGTGCCAGAAGCAGCTCTACCCAGCTGAACATGAAGCAGAAGAAGGCTGTCACACCGATGCCCGAACGGATCAGCGGCAGGAAGATCGTGGCAAAGAAGCGCGGGAACGAATAACCGTCAACATAGGCGGTTTCATCGATTTCCTTTGGAATGCCTGACATAAAGCCTTCAAGGATCCAGACAGCCAGCGGCACGTTAAACAGGCAGTGTGCAAGCGCCACAGCGATATGGGTGTCAAACAGGCCGACACTTGAATAAAGCTGGAAGAACGGCAGCAAGAACACGGCCGGCGGTGCCATACGGTTGGTCAGAAGCCAGAAGAACAGATGCTTGTCGCCGGTGAAGTTAAAGCGCGAGAAGGCATAAGCCGCCGGAAGCGCAACCACGAGCGAGATCACAACGTTGATCCCGACATAAATCATCGAGTTGATGTAGCCCGTATACCAGGCCGGATCGGTCAGGATCGTCGCATAGTTGGCCAATGTCGGGTTATCCGGGAACAGGGTCATAGCGCCCAGGATTTCCGTATTGGTCTTGATCGACATGTTGAACAGCCAATAGATCGGCAGCAACAGGAACAGAATGTAAAGAAGAAGTCCGATATGTCGTTTCTGGAACTGCATTTTATTGTTCCCCCTGCTTTCCGGCGTTCATCACGACGGTATAGAAAACCCAGCAAACCAGCAGAATGATCAGGAAGTAGACAAGCGAGAAGGCTGCTGCCGGACCAAGGTCAAACTGACCAACTGCCATCCGTGTGAGGAACTGGCTGAGGAAGGTGGTTGCGTTACCCGGACCACCACCCGTGAGGACGAACGGTTCGGTATAGATCATGAAGCTGTCCATGAAGCGCAGCAGAACGCCAATTACGAGAACCGACTGCATTTTCGGAAGCTGAATGAAGCGGAACACGGCCCAGTTCGACGCGCCGTCAATCTTTGCGGCCTGATAATAGGCATCAGGGATCGAACGCAGACCGGCATAGCACAGCAGAACAATCAGGCTGGTCCAGTGCCAAACGTCCATGACAAGAACGGTCAGCCAGGCATCCATCGGGTTCTGGGCGTAGTTGTAATCAATGCCCATCAGGTTGATCAGATAGCCACCAAGACCAATGTCGGCACGGCCAAAGATCTGCCAGATGGTGCCAACCACGTTCCAAGGAATAAGCAGCGGCAGGGCAAGCAGAACCATCGATGCCGATACACCCCAGCCTTTACGCGGCAGGGTCAGGGCAACAGCAATGCCCAGCGGAATTTCGATGAACAGAACGCTCATGGTGTAGACGATCTGACGGATCAGGGCGTCATGCAGGCGGCTGTCAGCCAGAACCTGTTCGAACCACTCGGTCCCGACAAAGAAGCGGGTCTGCGGATCGAAAATGTCCTGAACCGAATAGTTCACAACCGTCATCAGCGGGATGATCGCACTGATGGCGACGATAAAGAAGACCGGCAGGACGAGGAACCAGGCCTTGTTGTTGGTAATCTTGTTCATTTCCTCATCCCCCCTTACGCGACCAGCTGACTGTCGGCGTAAAGCTTGGTCCATTCAGGTGCGAAGCGCAGAACACCGGACTGGCCGATAACCTGTTCGTCTTCGCCAAGCTTTACTTTGACTTCAGATGACCCGAAACGGGTGGTTGCGATCTTGTATTGGCCAAGGTCTTCGACCTTGATAATATTGACTTCGACACCGTCGCCCTTGGTGGCGTTTCCGGTTTCAAGCGTCAGGAATTCCGGGCGGATGCCCAGTTCGATCTTGCCGCTTTGTTTGGAAATCGCTGCCAGATGACGATCGGAAAGACCAATGCGCTGACCATCAATCCAGGCGGCACCATCATCGATGTTGCAATTCATGATGTTCATGCCAGGACTGCCGATGAAGTAACCGACAAAGGTGTGCGCCGGATTTTCAAACAATTCCTGCGGGGTGCCCAACTGCACGACCTTGCCGCCATACATGACAACGACTTTGTCAGCAAACGTCAGAGCTTCGACCTGATCATGGGTGACATACACCATGGTCGGGCGCAGTTTGTTGTGAATTTCTTTAAGTTTGCGGCGCAGAACCCATTTGAGATGCGGGTCAATAACGGTCAGCGGTTCGTCAAACAGGATGGCCGAGACATCGTCACGCACCAGACCACGACCAAGCGAGATCGTCTGTTTTTCATCCGCACCAAGACCGCGTGCCTTTTGCTTGAGCTTGCCGGTCAGATCGAGCATCCCGGCAATTTCACGCACACGCGCATCAACGCGCTTTTCGTCAACACCGCGGTTGCGCAGCGGGAAGGCCAGGTTGTCATAGACAGTCATGGTGTCATAGATGACCGGGAACTGGAAAACCTGTGCAATGTTGCGCTCTTCCGGTGCCAGATTGGTGACATCCTTGCCATCAAACAGGACCTGACCATGTGACGGGGTCAGAAGGCCGGAAATGATGTTCAGAAGGGTGGTCTTGCCACAGCCCGACGGGCCGAGAAGTGCATATGCGCCACCATCTTCCCAGACATGCTCCATACGACGCAGGGCATAATCCTCGTCCGTTTTCGGATCGGGGAAGTAGGAATGCGCAAGGCTTTTAAGATCAATACGTGCCATTTTGTTTCTCTACCCTCACGCCGCTTTGCCGTTTGAAATTTCGACCGGCGGGGCGGCCACGAGCGCACCATTTGCATCAAAGGCAAACAGGCGGGTCGGATCGACATAGAAAGAAGTGGCCTCACCCAGACGTGGGTTGTGAACACCTTCTTCCTGGATCACCCAGGACACATCGTTGAAATGCACATGGACAAAGGTTTCTGAACCGGTGATTTCGGCCAGTTCGACCTGACCCTGCATGGCGATCGTGTCATCCCCGGTCGGATCAACCGACAGGTGGTTCGCACGAATGCCAAGGGTGTAAGTGCCGTTGGCCAGATTTGCGAGGTGACCTTTAAGCGGAACCTGATGGCCGCTTTTCATAAAGATCGCACCTTCGCGCACTTCGGCTTCAACCAGGTTAATCGGCGGGTCCGAGAAGATCAGACCGGTCTCGACCGATGCCGGGTTGTGATAAACCTTGGTGGTCGGGCCAAACTGGGTCACGCGACCTTCATGCATCACCGCGCATTTACCACCCAGAAGCAGGGCTTCCATCGGTTCGGTGGTGGCATAGACAACAATGGTGTCGCGTTCCGCCAGAAGGTTTGGAATTTCTTCGCGCAGCTCTTCACGTAGCTTGTAGTCAAGGTTCACAAGCGGCTCATCAAGCAGCAGCAATTTGCAATCCTTGACCATGGCACGCGCCATGGCGGTACGCTGCTGCTGGCCACCAGAAAGTTCCTGGGGCAGTCGATCAAGCAGGTGTTCGATATGCATCAGTTCTGCGGTTTCGCGAACGCGCTTTTCGATCTCGGCTTTATCGACACCCTGAAGCTTCAGCGGGGATGCGATATTGTCAAAGACATTCATCGACGGGTAGTTGATGAACTGCTGATAAACCATGGCAACATTGCGCTTCTGCACAGCCATGCCGGTCACATCAACATTATCAACAAGAATGCGGCCGCTGGTGGGCGGTTCAAGCCCGGCCATGATACGCATCAGGGTCGTCTTACCGGCCAGGGTCCGTCCCAAAAGGACGTTGAATGATCCCGGTTCCAGCGTCATCGACACATCGTCGATGTGGGACTCCCCTCCCACAGTCTTGGTTATGTTTTCAAGCGTAAGGGTCATTTTCCAGTATTTCCTTCGCCCGTTTTCACGGTGTTTTTTGATTTCGGTTCGGTTGAGAACCATTGGACAATGGCGTTACGCGTCTCATCTGATAAATGCAGCCCCAGTTTGGAGCGGCGCCACAAGACGTCTTCTGCCGATTTGGCCCATTCGTGGTCTACCAGATAGCGCAATTCGCACTCATATACGTCATCCCCCAAGTGCTGCCCAAGCCCTTTAAGATCAGAGGCCTCGCCAACGAGATTAAGGGTCAGTGTGCCGTAGTTTTGCACGTAACGGTAGATTTGAGCGTCCGGAATCCAAGGAAACTTCTTGTGCATCGCGGTAAGGTAACGCTCGAAATCGGCATCGGGGATGTCACCACCGGGCAGCGGCTTGTTGGCTGTCCAGCGGGTGTCATTGCGCCCAAGCAGGGGGCAAAGCTTGCTCATCGCTGATTCTGCAAGCTTGCGATATGTCGTGATCTTGCCGCCATAGATGTTTAGAAGCGGCGCACCATGATCGCCCTGATCAATTTCAAGGACGTAGTCACGGGTGACCTTTGATGCGTCGTCGCTGCCATCGCCATAAAGCGGGCGGACACCGGAGTAGGCCCAGACCACATCGTCGGTCGTGATTTTCTTTTCGAAATAGGTGTTGGCCAGCTGACAAAGATATTCGGTTTCTTCTGCGCTGATCGCGACCTTGGACGGGTCACCCTTGTAATCGCGATCGGTTGTGCCGATCAGAGTGAAGTCTTGCTCATACGGGATGGCAAAGACGATACGGCCGTCTGGGTTCTGGAAGATATAGCAGTAATCATGGTCAAACAGCTTGGGCACAACGATGTGGCTGCCCTGAACCATGCGAATGCCCTGTTTCTTCTTGGCTTCGACCCGGTTTTCCAGAAGCTCCGCACACCAGGGGCCTGCGGCATTGACCAGTGACTTGGCGCGAATGGTCTGTTCTGCACCATCTTCGTTGCGAATGGTGACGTTCCAGACATCGCCATCGCGTTTGGCCGAAACACATTCGGTTCGCGTCACGATATCAGCGCCCAGATTACGGGCATCCATCGCGTTTAAAACAACAAGACGTGCATCCTGTACCCAGCAATCGGAATAGACGAATGCCTTTTCCATGCCTGCGACCAGCGGCTTACCGGCCGGGTGGGTTTTCAGCTTGATGCCCTCGGATCCCGGAAGCTTTTCACGGCCACCAAGATGATCATACAGAAACAGGCCAAGGCGGATCATCCAGGCCGGACGCAGGCCTTTGACATGGGGCAGCACGAAACGCAGGGGCCAGATGATGTGCGGGGCAGCACGCAACAGAACTTCACGTTCAATCAGCGCCTCGCGGACCAGCCGGAATTCGTAATGTTCAAGATATCGTAGGCCACCATGGATCAGCTTCGTGCTGGCAGATGAGGTCGCGCTGGCAAGGTCATTCTTTTCACACAGGAAAACCTTAAGCCCGCGTCCAGCTGCATCACGTGCAATGCCGGTGCCATTGATACCACCGCCAATAATGGCGATGTCGTATGTGTCTGAAGTGAGCAACCGCTTCCTCCCTGGTGCTCTTATTTGTGACAGTTGTTCTCAACTGCCTTTCTGTTCTTTCACAAACGTTACGAATGACCCAAAATAATTGCAAGCGAAAATTATAGTGTTTTGAAATTTTCGATAGTGAACTGAATCTATCGAAATGTAACAGATTGTTATCATTGTATATTTTTCGTGACACTGCCCGAAGGTAGGGCGGTTTTGACCGATGTTTCGTTTCCAAACAGGGCCTTGGAATGCTCAGAATCGGTTGAAAATGAAAAAACATCTCTCCCACGCCGCGAAAACCGGGCGGTTCTGACGGCGTGGGATGTAATAATATCATTTGCAATTGCAAATTATTATCATCATTGATAGGTTGCGCCTGTCGGGTGATTTGTGACCGGAGGTCGCGGTGCCCGAACCCCGCCCAACTGCAATGACCTGTCCGACCAAGTGTCGCGGGGCTGGCATGCGGGCGCGATGACCAAGTGATGGCGGTAATATCTGAACATGAAGTTCTGGCAGAACACCCTTGCAAAACTGTTTGAAGACCACCGGGGAAAGCTGGTGTCGATGGCAAGCCGTCGCGTCCGGGATCGTGAAACCGCAGTCGAGATTGTTCAGGATGTCTATGCCAGATTGATGCGTGCGGGTGACCGTGGCTCAGACGAAGAAAACACCAAGGTGCTTTATGCATCCGTGCGCAATGCGGTGATTGACCATCATCGCAGCACGGCGGGGCGGGCCAATGTGATGAATGGCATTTTACCCGTGCAGCTTTGGCAGAATGAAACATCATCACCGCAAGAACATGCGCAATCGCGTCAGGCGCTTTCGGCCCTTGATCAGGCGCTTTTGGAGCTGACACCCAAGGCGCGCGAGATGTTTATCCTTCATCGCATTGACGGAATTTCGAATATGAAACTGGCCAAGAAATACGGCATCTCGGTCAGTGCCGTCGAAAAGCAATTGGCACGCACCATGCGCCATTGTCAGGAACGGTTGGCGGACTATCGCGATGTAGACTGATATTTAAGTACCGGACTGAGGATGTTTCTTCGTCATACGTTATTAGTTATAGAGATACGTGCATGCCCGAAGGGCTGCGATAACTGCCGCAACCGTGTGGACAAACAATAGATCAATGCAAGCCGACCAAAACCTGACCCAAACGCAAAAGGATGAAGCTGCCCTCTGGCACGTAAGACGTGTCGGCGGCTCGATGACGGCTGCGCAAGAGGTCGAATTTGACGTCTGGCTGAATGCCGATATGGGCAACCGGTTGGCCTTTGATCAGATGCGTGTGCTTTGGGGCCAGGTCGAAGAACCGGCCAGCCGCTTGGCCGCAGCACGCAGCAACAAGCAATCCAGTTTTGGCAAGCTCCGCCGTTGGTTCTCACCGGTACGCACGGTTTCTGCCTTTGCCGGTATGGCAGCCTGTGCGGCATTGGCCTTGTTCCTTAATCCCGATGTGATTGAGAATATGCAGGCCGATATTGTCAGTAGCTCGGACATGGTGACTGATATCGAACTATCAGACGGCTCGCATGTCTATCTCGCGGCCAATAGTGCGATCACCACGGACTTCGAAGATGGCCGACGTAATGTCGCCCTTTTGCGCGGACAGGCGTTTTTTGACGTGACCCATCGCAATGGCGATCGGTTCCGCGTTAAAGCCGGCGATGTGACGATTGAAGTTGTCGGTACCCGGTTTAATGTCGATTACCTGACGCAAAATACCCGTATCGGCGTGGAAGAGGGCGCTGTTCGGGTTTCAACCCAAGCCAATAGCGATGGTGTGTTGCTCGGTCCGGGGCAGATGGTTGCCCTTGACGCCGGGCGTTTGACCGTAAGCGACGGCGTGGATATTGCCGCAACACAAAGCTGGATGCATGGCCGGTTGAGTGTGCGCAATGTGCGGGTCGATGATTTGGTCGCACAGCTTGATAATTTCGCAAGCGGACGATTTGTGACCGTCGGGGATATTGGTGACAAAACGATTTCTGGCAGTTTTCCGACCGCAGATATCGACAGATCGCTTGAAACGCTGGCCGCCGCGATGGGGGCAAAACTTGTCAAAACCTCACCCTGGTTGACCGTAATTTATTGAGATTGCGAAAAATTCGCAAAAAATGCACCTCATGACGTGAGGTGTTCTTTTTCCCGTTCGTTTGTCTTTCTAGATGCAGGGGGACCTGCCTGACGAAAAGACTTAGCAGTGGAGCGGGAAGTTGAATTCCAAGCAGGCAAAATCAAAAAAGAATATCTTTATCTCAGCGCTTTTGATGTCGACATCAATGGGGGTGCCGGCCGGTATGATGATCGGTCAGGCAAATGCGCAGGAAGTCTCAAGCACACAATCTGACCAAATCGAAATCGCCCAGGCAACCTATGCCTTTGATATTACGGTTACATCCATCGCCGACGGTGTTAGCCAGATTGGCGACGTTTCGGGCTGGGGCATTGCCTATACGGTGGATCTGCCAGACCTGAATGCGCCGCGCACCATTCGCGGCAATATGTCTGTGCCAGATGCGATTGAACAGCTTATCAGCGGGACCGGTTTGTCCTATCGCGATACCGGCAACCAGTCGCTGATCCTTGTCGATGCCAATGCGCCCGAAAATGCTGACGGTTCGGTAACGGTTGCACCGGTTCTGGTTGAGGCCAACAGCGTTCAGTCAGACCTTCCGGCAGCCTATGCCGGTGGCCAGGTCGCAAGCGGTGGTCGCCTTGGCATGCTTGGCAATACCGACATCATGGACGCCCCGGTCAGTATCACAAGCTACACTGCTGAACGCATCGCCGATCAGCAGGCCGAGACGATTGCCGATGTCTTGCAATATGATCCGTCCGTGCGTGCGCCAAATGCGGAAACCGCCAACCTTGATACCTATCAAATCCGTGGTTTTGGCGTGAACCTGTTCAATACTGGCGAGGTTTCCTATAACGGTGCTTACGGTGTTGCGCCGACCTATCGCGTACTGTCCGGTTTGGCCGAACGCATCGAAGTCGTCAAAGGCCCGAACGCGTTGCTCAATGGCATGTCACCAACCGGTGCAGTTGGCGGGGCGATCAATATCGTGCCCAAACGTGCGGGCGAAGACCTCAACCGTGTCAGCCTTGATTATGGCCGTGGCGAGCAGGGTGGTGGCAACCTTGATTTCAGCCGCCGTTACGGTGCGGACGAAGAATTCGGTGTGCGCTTTAACGGCGGATACCACAATGGCGATACCTTCCTTGATCGGCAGACGCGTGAAACATCGCTTGGTGCGCTGGCACTTGATTACAAAGGTGACAAGTTCCGCGCATCGCTTGATCTGATTGATCAGCGTGAAAACCTCAATGCTCCGGCACGCGAGTTCCGCTTCAATTCGGGCTTTGTCATCCCCGATGCACCGGATGGTTCAACCAATGCCATTCAGGATTGGGAATGGTCTGATGCCGTCGATCAGTCGGGCCTGATTCAGGCGGAATATGACGTGATTGAAGACATTACTGTCTTTGGCAGCTTTGGTGGTGGTCGTACCGAGCTTGACCGTCTGTTCGGGACGCCGACTGTTCAGAACGCAGCAGGTGACTATATCGACACCGGGCTTTCTTATCGCCGGTTCCAGACGGACCGTTGGTCGGCCAGCACGGGTGTTCGGACCGAATTTGAAACCGCGTCCATCAAGCATAAGGCGACCTTTGAAGCGACGCGGTATGAAGATGAGCTGCGTCAGGGGATTAGCAGTGCCGCTTCCAACCCCTCGGCCAACATCTATTCAACGCTTGCTGTTGCTCCGATTGCCGTAAGCGCGCCGACGTCAAAACCGAAAACATCTGAAAGCCAGCTTACCGGCTATGCTTTGGCCGATACGATGTCGTTCTTTAGCGATCAGGTTCATCTGACCGTTGGAGCACGCCATCAAGCGATTTCGGTGGATAACTACAGCTCCAGCGGCGCAGTCAGCAGTAGCTACAATGACGAAGTCATCTCGCCGATGGCAGGCGTCGTGTACAAGCCGGTCGAAACGGTTTCCATCTATGCCAACTATATCGAAGGCCTCAATCAGGGCGATATCGCACCCGATAGTGCATCCAACGCAGGCGAAGCCATGTCGCCTTATGTCGCAAAGCAGATCGAAACCGGTGTGAAGCTTGATTTCGGTACCATCGGCGGCTCCATCGCGGCTTTCCAGATCACCCAGCCTGATGGTGCGACTGACTCGGCGACCAACGAGTTCCGGGCTGACAACGAACAGCGCAACCGCGGTATTGAGCTTAACGTCTTTGGTCAGGTGACCCAGGATGTGCGCCTGATGGGTGGTGTGATGTTCCTTGATTCCGAAATCACCAAGGCGGTGAATGCGTCAAGCAAAGGCCTTCGCCCGGTCGGTACGCCTGAAATGCAGATCAACCTTGTTGGCGAATGGGATACCCCGTTTGTCGATGGTCTGACGCTGAGCGGCACGGTCACGCATACGTCCGAGCAGTTTGTCGATACCGCAAACACGCAGGATATCCCGGAATGGACCACGCTTGATCTTGGCGCGCGCTACAAAACCGAGCTTTACGGCACGCCAATGACCTTCCGTGCCAGCATCCAGAACGTCACGGATGAGAAATACTGGTCGGGTGTCAACCAGTGGCGCTTCGTATCGCTTGGCGCACCACGCACGGCCTTGCTGACGGTTACGGCGGACTTCTGATTTTATCAGGTGGTCCCGTCGTGGGGCCACCTGTTCCAAGCCAAGTCAATTGGCATCTAGAACCCAAAGGGTCATGGGACGGAGCGAATGAACCATCAATCTTTACACAAACCGGGTTTCGTTCAGGAAACCGGATTGCCGATCCTGGAGCCACTCCTTGATCCGGTCATTCGGACCTTGGCGACCGAGCAACAATCCAAACTGCATGATTGGGTCGGGTCGTATGGATCACCGCTGAATGTGGTGTTTCCCCATACCATCGGTATCAATCATGCGCGGCTGGCAGGCGTATTGGATGCGCATGCCGTGAAATCGAAAATTTTTTACGCCGCAAAAGTGAATAAGTCGCATTCACTTGTAACGGAGGCCGTTCAATGCGGTCTTGGTGTGGATGTTTCAAGCCGTTTTGAACTTCGCGATGCGCTCGATACAGGCTGTGCTGGCGGCGATATCTGCGCGTCCGGTCCGGCAAAGGGCGATGCATTTCATCGTGAATTGATCGCGGTGAATGCGTTGATCTCAATCGACTCAGCAGAGGAGCTTGAAGACCTTCTCGCGCTTCTGACTGACGAATTATCCGGGACAAAAGCCCGCATTCTCCTGCGGTTCCGCCCGACCAGTAACAAGCACAGCCGGTTTGGTATTCCTCATGAACAGCTTCATGCGTGCTTGCAGGTCGTTGCGCAAAACACCAATCATTTGGCGTTTGAAGGGTTCCATTTCCATCTTGGCGGATATCAGGCCGATAATCGTGTAGAGGCGCTGATCGAGCTTTCCGACTGGATCATGGTTGCCCGTGAATATGGGCTTCGCGTTGAGATGCTTGATATCGGCGGTGGTCTGCCGATCCGTTATCTTGATGCGGGTACCTATGCTGACTTCATTGATGCTCAAACCTCTAGCCATTATCGCAACGGCAAGGTGCCGGGGTCCTATTACCCCTATGGCGGGCCAAATGAAGCCGATGATTGGCTCGATCAATTCCTGTCGGCAACCGGACCAAGCAGCAAATCGGTTGCGCAATATCTCAAGGACGAAGGCATCACGCTGGCGCTTGAACCGGGCAGGAGCCTTGTCGATCAATCGGCAATCACGGTCTTTCGAATTGCACGTACCAAACGCCAGCCCGATGGCAGCTTTGTTTTGTTTGTCGAAGGCAGCAGCTTTAGCGCGTGTGAAACCTGGTTCGCATCGGAATTTCTGATCGATCCGATCCTGGTGCCATCGGTCAATTCAACCCGCGAGCAGGGTGGTCCGGTGCGGGCCTATATCGCGGGCCATAGCTGTCTTGAAGAAGACGTTATCACCAACCGCCTTCTGCCATTCCCATTCCAACCGTTAGCGGGCGACCTGCTCGTTTACGCCAACACGGCCGGCTATCAGATGGATCTTCTGGAAAATGAATTCCACAGGGTGCCAATGCCGCGCCGCGTTTCCATCAGCGCCGATCTGGCGACAGTTCAACCGGACGATCACAAGGGAGCATCCCGATGATAGAGACGAAGGTAAGCAATCTGATTGGAAATACACCACTTATGGAGGTTCCGGTATCAGCCCCGAATGCGCGGCTGTTACTTAAAATCGAAAAGAACAATCCCGGCGGCAGCATGAAAGACCGCATGGCGCGCAGCATGGTCATGGCGGCCATCCGCGATGGCAGGCTTTCTGCAGGCGGGACAATCGTTGAATCCTCGTCGGGCAATACCGGCATTGGCTTGGCAATTGTTGCAGCCGAACTTGGTTTTCGCTTCATCGCCGTGGTCGACCATCACGCCGCCCCGGACAAGCTTGCTGTTATGAAGGCAATGGGGACGGAGCTTCGATTTGTTGAAGGCGACTATGCCGAGGACGAAGTTGCCGTGGTTGAACGCCAACGACTGGCCGCCGAACTTGGCAGCACCATTCCCGGTGCGATTTTCATGAACCAGTCCGATAACCCGGCCAACCCGGAAGGTTATCGCGGGTTTGTTGACGAACTTCTTGAACAAACCAATGGCAAGGTCGATGCGTTTTGCGGCTGCACGGGGACGGGCGGTTCGCTGACCGGGATCGCCACCGGGCTTAAGCATTACAATGCAAACATCACCACCGTGGGCGTGGAGCCAAAAGGGTCCATCGTCTTTGGTCAGCCGGGCCATCCTTATTATCAATCAGGGACCGGAACCCCCAAGGGTGATGAAATCGGCAAGGTCCTTGATTTCAACGTGATTGATATCGGAACCCAGGTCGGCGATGCAGAGGCATTTGAAGCTGCCCGTTTCCTGGCGCAAAACACCGGCCTTCTGGTGGGTGGTTCGACCGGTGGCGCGATCTATAAGGCGCTTGAACTTATCCATGCAGGCACGCTTTCAGGCACGGTCGTTTGCACCATTGCCGATGGTGGGGAGAAGTACCTTCACACTGTCTTTAACGAAGGATGGCTGGCCGAACGCAATCTGCTTGATCCGGCAATTGGTCAGCAAATGGCGCGCTGGATGCCAATCCATCGGCCCTATGCCAATACCCAATATGTCCCGGTCGGAGACGTGGCATGACGGCCGTCTCAAAGACACATCTGCCAATTGTCCTGATTGAAACCGATCGTCTGCGCCGTCACGAGGAGCATGTTCCCACAAACGCGGATCATGTCCGGGGGCAGATCATGGCAGCGGGGACATGGACGACGCCAATCGTTGTGGAATGGAAAGATCTGATCGTGATGGACGGGCATCATCGCCTGTCTGTCGCGCGTCAGGCAGGGCTTACTTACGTGCCCTGCATTCTGGCGGATTATCACACCATTCAGGTCGAAAGCCGCCGCCCGGATATCGTCGTCACACCCGATGAAATCCGCAGGCGGGCGCAAAGCGGATTGCTGTATCCACCCAAAACAACCCGTCATCACATCCCATCAGATTGGGTGGCGTGTTGTTCGGTGCCGCTTTCGGTTCTGGGTGGGTTTATGCCCACCATGCCGATGGCAGAAAGCTTTGCCGCAAGCACATCGGGGTATGAGCAATGACGATGCAAAGTGCACCCCAAACCCCACTTACTGTGACGATCTGCGGTGGTGGCCGAACAGGGCATTTGAATGCTGTCCTGTTCAAACAATTGCCCGGTGTAACCGTCAATCTTCTGACCGCCAACCCGGATGTGTTGACGGCACATGAAGCCGGTGAACCTGTTGTGGCACACCTGCCCGGCAACAGGCAGATCACTGCACGCTTTGATCGCGTCAGCACGGACGCAGCAGATGTCATTCCCGATGCGGACGTGATCATTGTGACGCTTCCGGCCCATGCCAGAATGGCTTTGCTGGAACAAATCGCGCCCTATGTCGCAACCGAAAAACCGGTTTTTGTCGGTGCCATTCCGGGCTTCTGTGGCTTTGACTGGTTGGCGGAACGGATATTGGGGGATCTTCCCAATGTCGTGATTTGGGGCATGAAAGATGTGCCCCATACCGCGTTCGAACTTGATCCGGGCCGATCCATCCGCATGGGGGGACCCAAGGCAACGCTTCATGTCGCCACCCATGATCGCGAAGATGATCAAAGCCGTGATCAGCTGCATGTGCATTTAAACCGGCTTTATGACGCCCCGGTCGAGATACTTGAAAGCTTCCTTGAAATCACCCTGACGCCGGGCAATCCGATCATGCACAGCTCGGTGATTTACGGGCTGATCGGGCCGTTTGGCCAGTGGCATAACCGGCAGTTTGGCAAGCCGATTTGCTGGTGGTCTGAATGTCCGGAAATCGGGGCCTATTTCCTTGAACGCTGTGACGGCGAAAGTCAGCTGCTTTGCAAGGTGATCGAACGGGAACTATCGGTCGACCTGTCTTCGGTCCGTCCGCTTAAGGACGAAATCGTTGATGCCTATGGCGATCAAATCAGGGATAGCCACACGATGCTGTCGGTTCTTCGCAGCAATCAGGCTTATGCCGGCATTCTTGCCCCGCTGATCCCCGATACTCCGTCATCAGAAAATCTGATCATGGATCCGAAAAGCCGCGCATTCGAAGAAGACGTCGCCTTTGGCCTCGCCCTTCTTGTTGAAATGGGCAGGCGGCTTTCGGTGCCACTTCCCCATATCGAAGAAATTTTCGGCTGGTGCGTCACCTATATGGGCGGGCTTGCCAAATCTTCACTCGACTACTTCCCACACAGCTGGCCGACGGAAGGACACAAGCTATGAACAAGGAACTTCCAATTCAGGCACTGGAAACGACAAACGCATCGAACTTTACGATGGGTGATGCGCTGCATCTGGCTCAGCGTAACGCGATTACGCGCATCATTCGCTGCGTCTTTGCGGAAAACATCATCGATCCGGAACGACTTGAATTTTCAAGCACGGACCGCTCGGCCCTTTTGGCGCTATCAAATGGTGAAACGATCCGGTTTGAAGCGCTTTGCCAAGCGCCCGCCAACACCTTTGTTAATGAAGGTGACGTCAGGATCGAAGGCGCTGATGGCGAATGGCGCGAGATTGCCGATGTTGCTGATTTGATTGATGCGCTTTTGCCGGAGTTTGACTTCGATCCAGCTGATGCCGGGGCTGAAAAGCTCAAGGGCGACATTCAAAACAGCATCGAAAATGACGGATTGGCGCGTCAGCATCGGACAGGTTGGAACACAGCGCTGCGCTCGGAAATGGCAGATGCCGGTGTGGATGGCCTGATTGCGCTTTGGCGGACAACCAAAGACCCGCGCACTGCCGCCATCTTGCTGGATCAATGGGGATCACTTGAAGGTCATCCGTTTTATCCGACCTGGAAAACCAAGCCGAACCTTTCATCTGATGAGGTCCGCGACCTCTCGCCGGAATTTGCCGCCGAAGTCCCGGTGCGTCTTGCTGCCATTCGCAGTGACATGGCCCATGTTGAGTTGATGGCGGGTGTCACGGATGTTCATGCATGGGTTGCCCATAAGTTGGGTGATGTCTATGGCCAGTGGCGGGACGGGTTAGAGGCCAAGGGATTGTCGGTCGATGGCTATCTGCCACTGCCAGTCCATAGCTGGCATCTGGAAAACCATGTCAGAACCCATTTTGCCGATCTGATTTCTGAAGACATCCTGATTGTCGATGGCCCGGATATTCCAACACGGCCCAGCATGTCATTTCGAACCATGCTGCCGGTTGATCCGGCGATTGATCCGTTCATCAAACTGCCGGTCGCGATCTGGCTGACCAGTGAACTTCGCAGCCTTCAGGCGAAATCGATCCATATGGGGCCACGGTCGAGCACCGTGATCAGTCAGATTCTTGCGCGTGAAAACGGTTTCGACAATCTGCTGGAATTCTTCACCGAAGATATCGGCATCCATTACAAACATGCGACGCGTCAGGATGATGCCGAGGGCAAATTGCTGTCGGTCATTTTCCGGTCCACCAATGCGTTGCTGGATCGCCGTGATGGATTGCTACCAGTCACAGTCGCAGCCCTTTTGACGCAAACCCCGGATGGTAACCGCCCGCTAGTCGCCGAAATGGTCGATCAGGCCTGTGCGGCGGATGGGACACTTGATGTCGGCGGCTTCTTTAGGCGTTACGTGCAGACGGTCCTAAAGCCGGTTTTACAGATTTACATACTGTATGGCATCGCCCTTGAAGCCCATCAGCAGAACACATCGATCCTCTTTGACGAAGATGGCAATCCGGTTCGCATGCTGATCCGCGATTTTGGCGATGGGCGGACCTTTGCCCCGTTGCTCAATGCCCAAGGGTTGGCGCTGAAATCCTATTACTACAAGGGCATTCTGCCGACAGTGTTTGACGATGATATCGAACCGGTTCGATCCTTTGTGATTGATGCCTGTTATGTCTGTCATTTGCATGAAGTGGCGATGTCACTGACATCCCATTATGGGCTGGATGACGATCGCCTGTGGCAGGTCATGCGCGAAGAAACCGAACGCGTATTTGATCAAAGCAAAGCACGGGTCGGGGATGACGCATTTTGGCAGGAAGAACGCGAAACCTTCCTTGAAGCCGGGTGGTCAACCAGATCGGTTCTTCGCATGCATCTGCAGAAATACGCCGATTACCGTGTGCAGCACCAATTGCCCAACCCGATGCGCGGTGAGGCCAATTCATAATGGTCTTGCACTTTCGGGACACGATGCCGGTACGATGGAAAATCCATCTGCTGTTTGTCATTCAGCTGGTGTCGATGGGTGCCATGGAAATGAGCGGGCCGTTCTGGCCCGTTCATCTGCGTTCCATGACCAGTTCGAACGATCTGTTCACATTCGCCAGTGTCGGCGTCTATGTCGGGCCGATGCTTGGGATCATGCTAACCAGCACCTTTTGGGGGCGGATGGGCGATCGCTTTGGGCACAAATCCATGATGATCCGCGCCTTGTTTGGGTTGGCCGCAACCCAACTAGCGCTGGCTTATGCCGGTGATGTTTTCTCCATCCTGATCTTGCGGTTCCTGCAAGGGGCGTGCGCGGGCTATATCGCACCGGCACAGGCATACGGAGTGAGCATCGAAAACCCCGCGCGCCGCGCGAAGCTGTTCGCCTATTTGCAGGTTTCAACCAATGTCGGATCGCTTGGCGGGGCATTGATTGGTGGCGTGATCCTTGATCTGGCGAGCTTCTTTTGGATCAACTTTTCGGCGGCCATTCTGTGCGCGCTTTGCATGGCGTCGGTGTGGGTGATGTTGCCGTCTGTTTCAGCACCCATCGCCAAGCCAACCGATGCCGGTTCAGACGACCTAAAACCCGGCCCAAGTATCCTGCGATCACCGCAGGTCATCTCGCTTTTGACCATCATTGGTGTCTTGTTGCTGGGCCGGATGGTGACGCAATCGCCATTCCCGATCTATGTGCTGAACACTTTTGATGTCGGCAATTGGGTGGTCGGGCTTTGTTATGGCCTGCTCGCCATGGGGTTTGTCGCAACCGCATCCCTTTGGGCACGCTATTTCGAAGGACGTCCAGCGCGCGACGTTCTAAGTGGGATGTGTCTGGTGATTGCCGGATGCGTTGTTGTCACCTTCACGGCCGGTTTGACCGGATCGGTGATTGTGTTTGCCGCGATGTATTTCCTGTGGGGGATGCTTCTGGGCGCAACGACGCCGGTTTTGACCGCCCTTGTTTCGCGCAGTGCATCTGATCATCAGCAGGGGCATTTGCTGGGACTGGCACAAAGTACAGCGCAGCTTTCATCCATTGCCGGAATTGCACTTGGCGGCTGGTTCGCCCAGGTCGCCGGACTTTCAAACATCTATTTTCTGGTCGGATTTGTCTATCTCGTTGGTTTGGTGCTGACCGCGGCAACGCGTGTTGGTGTCTACCAAAAGGCACACCCGGCTGAACTACCAGGGGAGTAAATTGAGAATGAGAAAACTGTTTCACCTATTGGCCGTGATGATGCTGGGCATTGTTGTTCAGACATCTGCACAGGCCGAAACCATAACGGTTACTGACATTGCCGGGCGCGAGGTTGCGGTTAATGTGCCGATCAAGCGCGCGGTCCTTGGCGAAGGGCGTCAGCTTTACATCATCGCGGCCCTTGATCGTGAAAACCCGGCCGAGCGCATTGTCGGTTGGCGCAAGGATCTGATCGAAGCAGATCCCGCCACTTATCAGGCCTATCTTGCGAAATTCCCGGCTTTTGGCGATATCCCGGCCTTTGAAGGGTTGGAGCAAAGCCTGATTGATATTGAAACCACAATCGCGCAGAAGCCCGATATCGTTTTCCTTAATCTGGAAACCAAACGTGCGGTCGAAGAAGCGGCTTATATCGAAAAGCTTGGTGCGCTTGATATTCCGGTGATCTATGTCGATTTCCGCAACAGCCCGGAAGTGAATACCGAACCTTCCATCCGGCTATTCGGCAAATTGTTTGGCAAGGAAGAACGTGCAGAGGAACTGATTGCTTTTCGCGCCGCCGAGATCGCCAAAATCACCGACCGTCTGGCCAGTGTAAAGCCCGAACGCCCGAAGGTTTTCATCGACCGTGCGGCCGGTTTCTATGAGGATTGCTGCCATTCCTTTGGCAACAGCAATTTCGGGGCGATGGTTGAGCTGGCCGGTGGCGACAACATCGCCAAGGATTTGATCCCGGGAACGTTTGGGCAGATTAATGCCGAACAGGTGATTGTCTCCGACCCGGCACACATCATCGTCACCAGTGCGATGTGGGATGCCTATGTTCCCGGTGGTAAATGGGTTCCGGTTGGGCCTGACGCCGATGAAAAGCTGATTGAAGAAAAGTTGGCGTATTATCCGACCCGGCCGGCCTATCTTGGCATTGATGCGCAAAAGGCCCAGGCGTTTCATGCGGTCTGGCATCAGTTCTATAACAGCCCGTATCAATTCGTCGCCATTCAGCAGATGGCCAAATGGTTCCATCCCGACCTATTTGCCGATCTTGATCCGGATGAAACCTTCAAACAGCTTCATGACCGGTTCCTGCCGATTGATTATCAGCCGGGTTACTTTGGTTCGCTTTCGAACTAAGCAGGCGGCCATGTGGCTTGACCGCAGCGAAAGCATACTTTGGGCGGGAATGACGATTGTTGTTCCCGCCCTTTGTTCAAGCTCGCAGTTTCTGCCAAAAAGAACAGCCTTCCGGTCACGCGGTGCAATCTTCTAGCAAAGCGGGCGATCGCCCCTGTTTGCGATTGCCAAGCAAGAAATATCTCGCGAAGATGTGGCATCCACCACGGGGCAGACTAGATGTGGGATATCCCATCATGTCGCTCCCAATAAAGAATTCCGGAGGCACCAATATGATTTCGCTTAAAGACCCGTCTTTATTTACCCAGCAGGCCTATGTCGGCGGGGAATGGGTTGATGCCCCAGACGGGAAAACAGCCGAAGTAACCAACCCGGCAACCGGCGAGGTGCTTGGCACTGTTCCGGTTCTGGGTCGTGATGCGGTTGCCCATGCCATTGATGTCGCCGAAAAGGCGCAGAAGCTTTGGAAAAAGCGCACCGCCAAGGAACGCTCCGTCATCCTGATGAAATGGTACGACCTGATGATGGAAAATCAGGACGACCTGGCAGCGCTTATGACCGCCGAACAGGGCAAGCCACTGGCCGAAGCCAAGGGTGAGATCGCCTATGGATCATCGTTCCTGCAATGGTTCGCCGAAGAAGGCAAACGCATCTATGGTGATGTGATCCCGACCTTTGCCGAAGGCCGCCGTGTGATGGTTCTTAAGGAACCAATTGGCGTGTGTGCCGCCATCACGCCGTGGAACTTCCCGACCGCCATGATCACCCGTAAAGCTGCCCCTGCCTTGGCGGTTGGCTGTGCGATGGTGGTTAAACCGGCAATGGAAACGCCGTATTCCGCCTTTGCCATGGCAATTTTGGCCGAACGTGCCGGTCTTCCAAAAGGTCTTCTGTCGATTGTGACGGGTGATGCACCGGAAATCGGTGCGGAAATGACCCAGAACGCCAAGATCCGCAAACTGACCTTTACCGGTTCGACCGCGATTGGCCGTCTGTTGATGCGTCAATGCTCTGACACGGTTAAGAAGCTTAGCCTTGAGCTTGGTGGGAATGCACCATTCATCGTGTGCGAAGATGCGGATATCGATGCGGCAGTTGATGGTGCGATTGCATCGAAATACCGCAATGCCGGTCAAACCTGTGTGTGTGCAAACCGTCTGTTTGTTCATGACGCGGTCTATGACGAATTTGCCGAAAAATACGCTGCCAAGGTTTCGAAAATGGCGGTGGGTAATGGGGCTGACGACGGTGTTGTGATTGGTCCGCTGATCACGGAAAAGGCCGTTGAAAAGGTCGAAAGCCAGATTGCCGATGCCGTTGCCAAGGGCGGTCGCATTCTTACGGGCGGTAAGCGTCATGCAATGGGTGGTTCGTTCTTTGAGCCGACCGTCATTGCTGATGCAACCCGTGAAATGACCGTGTTCCGTGAGGAAACCTTTGGCCCGATGGCACCGCTGATCCGGTTCAAGACCGATGACGAAGTGCTCGAAATGGCCAATGATTCCGAGTTCGGCTTGGCGTCGTATTTCTATTCACGCGACATCAACCGCATCTGGAAACTGGCCGAAGGCCTTGAAAGCGGGATTGTTGGTGTGAATACCGGCATCATTTCGACCGAGGTGGCACCATTTGGCGGTGTGAAGCAGTCCGGTGTTGGCCGTGAAGGATCAAAATACGGTGTCGAGGACTACCTCGAAGTCAAATATGTCTGCATGGGTGGTGTTGACGAATAAGTCGCACCAACCCCCAAGAACGACAAAAGGGCGCTGCAGATAGCAGCGCCCTTTTTGTTTGGTGCATGTCGACCAAATTCAACTGGCTCAGGCGGCAAAGATATCTTTTTTACGTGCACCTGCGGTCTGGTCTTCTTCGTCCGGCTTGCCCGTGATCGATTGTGACGAGCCACTTGGCAGTTCGGACTGCAATTCGGTGAAGACATCAAACATACGCGGGTTAAAGGCCAATTGCGCGCTCATGCGGTCGCGACGTTCAGAAACGGTTTCTTCGCCGTCCTTGGACTTGCCCAGTTCCGCATTGACCAGTGTGTTGCCATTCAGGCGCTGCTCGATGGCTTCGGCAATCGCCTTTTCAATCGCCTGACGATCATCGGCATCCATCGCCGCAAGCTTTTCTTCATCCAGCCCCATGCTCAGCAGGATCTTGGCACGCATTTCTTCGATTTTGCGTTCCTCGATTTCCTTTACATAGGTGGTAAAGCCATGCTCGCGGATATAGGCCAGCTCGGCATTTTCTTCCTTTTCCTTCTCAGGAAGCGGTTGGCTGTTCGATGCGATCGTTTGCCCCATCGAGGCCGCGCCCTTGGCGCTATAGGCGGTGTTGGTCACGCCAAGCAATGTGTCATACAATCCCATAAGAGCCCTCCATGGGAAAAAGATGCCGGTTTAAACTTCAATCTGTTGTTTTCGTTGCAATTCATATGCCGCTATAAAAGGGGCAGTTTATGCCGCGCGATTTTTCCGGTAGAAATTGCTTGTGAAACAGTGCTTTGGAACAAAATCAGCGAAAAATTTTCGAAAACGAATTGTTTTTTGGTGCGATTTTTTTCTAAATAGAGCAATAAAACCAGCGGCGATGTCACAAAGACAGGCCGCAACGCATGACTTCATGCAGGGTCGTACGGCAGGGAAACTGCCGGCTCGGGAGGAAAACAGACATGACCGATACGCGCTATATCCTTGCCATTGATCAGGGAACGACAAGCTCACGTGCGATTGTTTTTGATGAAAACGGTCGATCCGTTTCCGTCGCACAACAGGAATTCCCGCAACATTTCCCCAATAGTGGCTGGGTTGAACATGACCCGGAAGATTTGTGGAGCACCGTTGTTGCTGTCTGCAAAGAGGCCCTTGGTCGTGTGGACATCAAAAAGGTTGCCGCAATCGGCATCACCAACCAGCGTGAAACCACCGTTGTCTGGGATCGTAAAACCGGCAAGGCGATTTATAATGCGATTGTCTGGCAGGACCGCCGTACCGCGTCGCTGTGTCATGACCTGAAAAAGGGTGACCCCAAGCTTGAAGACGCGGTCAATGCCAAGTCCGGCCTTTTGATTGATCCTTATTTCTCGGCGACCAAGGTTGCCTGGATACTTGATCATGTTTCTGGCGCACGGGCGCGTGCCGAACAGGGTGATCTGGCCTTTGGCACGGTTGACAGTTTCCTTTTGTGGCGCCTGACAGGTGGCAAATCGCACGCTACCGATGCGACCAATGCGGCCCGCACCAACCTGTTCAATATTCGTGACAATGCCTGGGATGATGAGCTGTGCAAAATCTTCCGCGTGCCGCGCAATATGCTGCCGGAAGTCAAAGATTGCGCCGCTGACTTTGGTGTCACCGATGCCGAATTGTTTGGTGCCGAAATTCCGGTTCTGGGCATGGCGGGTGATCAGCAGGCGGCTGCATTCGGCCAGTGCTGTTTTGAATCGGGTGATATCAAAAGCACCTATGGCACGGGCTGCTTCGTGATCCTCAATACTGGTGATGAGGCCGTTACGTCCCAGCACCGTCTTCTGACCACGGTTGGCTATCGCCTGAATGGCAAAACAAGCTACGCCATCGAAGGTGCGATCTTTGTTGCCGGTGCGGCTGTGCAGTGGCTGCGCGATGGCCTGGGCATCATCAAGTCGGCGGCCGAAACCGAAGGATTGGCCAAATCGCTTGATGATAATCACGGTGTGTATCTGGTGCCGGCCTTTACCGGGCTTGGCGCGCCTTATTGGGACCCGGATGCCCGTGGGGCGATCTTTGGCCTGACACGTGATACCGGTCCGCGTGAGTTCGTGCGCGCGGCCCTTGAAAGTGTTTGTTACCAGACCTTTGATCTGTTCGAAGCCATGGCTGCCGATGGCGTATCGCCCAAGGCCGTTCGTGTCGATGGCGGCATGGTTGCCAATGACTGGATGTGTCAGATGCTTTCAGACGTTTTGGGTATTTCGGTTGAACGTCCGGAAGTGACCGAGACGACCGCCCTAGGTGCGGCCTATCTGGCGGGTCTTCAGGCGGGTATTTACCGCGATCTCGATCATATTGCGGAAAACTGGCACCTTGATACCAGCTTCAATGCCAAGATCGAACCGGGTCGTCGTGCGGGCCTTTTGGCCGGTTGGAAAGATGCGGTGCGCCGAGTTCAGACCGACCCGAACGCGTAAACGCATGGCAGCCTTGCCTGTGAATGCGTTCACGGGACTGGTAAGTCGCGAAATAGATTTGTAGTATTTTAGGACAGTACCGATTGGTGCTGTCCTTTCTTTTTGCACGATAATTCGGGTTTGGGGCCCGTTTGGTGCAATTAGCGCGATATATTTGCCGGGGGATGCATGCTTGATCTGATCGTCGGAAAAGTTGGACCTGTCTTTTTGACGATCCTGTGTGGCTTCCTGCTGACCTATATCAAGATCATCAAGCGCGAGGGCATTCCGTTCCTGGCCAAGCTTGCCATGAATGCCTTTATCCCGGCGATGTTGTTCCAGACGCTTTCGCAGTCCGATATCAGTGCGCATTTCGATTTGCGCCTGTGGGGCAGCTATTATTCCGGCGTGCTGGTGAACTTTGCGCTGATCTTTGTCATTGCGCGCATGTGGCTTCGGGCCAAGACCGACGAGGCCGCCGTAACCGCCATGGGCGGGGTGTTTTCCAACATCGTTCTTCTGGGCATTCCCCTTGTTCAGGCCGTTTATGGCGAGGAGGGCTTGGTACCCCTTTTGATCGTACTTTCGATCCATCCGCTTAGCTTGCTTGGCATGACGATCATGATTGTTGAAGGCAGCCGTGGTGGCGAAGGCCATTGGCTGCCCAAGGTGTTGCGCAGTGTTGCCCGCGTTGCCAGAAACCCGATCATTGTTGCGATTGTGCTCGGTGTGCTGGCATCCCTGTTTGAGGTCCGCATGCCTGAAATGATTGACGGGACGCTGGAACGGTTTAGAACCGCAGGCCCGACCATCGCCCTTCTTTTGGTCGGGGCAGGGCTTTATGGTCAGTCGGTGCGTGGTAACCTCAGTGCCAGCTTGCTTTGCACGGTGGCCAAGATGTTTGTGCAGCCGATCCTGGTTTTTTCGATCGGGCATTTCATCTTCGATCTGCCGCCGCTTTGGCTGACGATTGTGACGCTTGTTGCAGCGCTTCCGTCCGGGGCCAATGTCGCGATTATCGCTGGCAGCTATAATGTCTGTATCGACCGGTCTTCGACCACGATCCTGATCACCACCATCATCAGCATGCTGACCCTTCCGTTGCTCGTCCTTTATGCCGGTGCGCAGTAACCGGGCTTTTGATTGGCCGCATCATGGATGCGCGCCATCAGATCAATCTCGGCAGCAAGACTTGGCGTCAAGGGATGACGTGTGCCTGAGCGGATGCTGGTGAAAAACGCATCCAGCGCATTGGCCTGTCCTTTGTCCTGCCCAAACCAAAGGCGCTGGGCCGTTTTGCCATTGATCTCAAGCATGCGCCAATCCGAGAGCTTCGCATCAAAGCCCGGTGAGTCAATCTCAAGGATTTCCTTGGGCTCCCGACGATTTGTCAGTTGATAGCTGACCTCACCCACAGAGCCATCGGCAAACCGCATTCGCCAGATGCTGTCGCCACGTGCTCGATTGATCCATGTGCAGGTCAGCTCGACCAAATCCGCCCCAGACAGGCTTTGGATCAGATCAACAAAATGACTGACCTCGCCAATCGCACGACCGCCCTGATGGCTGTGGTTTAGCCAGTGTTTGTCGGGCAGCACCGAAAACCGCACGCGATAGCGAAAATGCTTCGGACCGTCGGGCAGGGCATTGCGAAGCATCTCGCTCATATCCGCATAGCGCCGATTATGCCCAATCATGAAGACTGAACCGCCACTCATGCAGGTCCTCAACTGCGCTAGACCCGCATGATCAATTGCAATCGGCTTTTCCAGCCACACATGCTTGCCTGCGCTCAATGCATTGGCTGCCAGTTCTGCGTGACTGTCATGACGTGTGGTGATGAGAACCGTGTTAATGCCGTTATCATCAAGAATGTCCTGCGCCGATGAAACAGCTTTTGCGCCGCTTATCTTATGCGCAACCGCCATCGCCGAAATCCCGTCATTCGAACAGCATGCAACGATTTGGCTATTGGTACTTTTGTGTAATATCGGCAACAAGCTCCCGCCCAAGTAATTCCCGGCACCGATCAGTCCGATCCTGATATTGGCGCTCGGTCGCAAAGCCTTCTGCTCCGACGTGCCTTTATCACCCGAAGTTACATCTTGAGCGATTGAATAACGCACAAGCGTCGCCAACTTCTTGGGATCAGGACCCTTGGCAAAGTGATCGGCAATAGCGGCATATGCAATTTCAGATGTGGTCAAGGGGCGCGGATCAAGCCTGCCATCGGCCATCAGCGCAAGGGCTGCTTCCATGTTGCGCTTGATCGTCCAAGGCACATACCCAACCGGGTAGTCCTGCCCCAGTTCCTCATAATTCGGATCATAGCGACCGGGCCCATAGGACCGGACTTGTTTAAGTGTCAGCTCCTTCTCAAACAGGGCGGGGCGTTCAGCCCTGATCGCCACATCGCCAACGCAGACAATGGTTGCCCGGTCCCGGCAGAGTTTGGCCGCATCATTGATCAGGTCATGATCACCCTTGGCCGCGGCACAGAGATAGACGGCGTCAAACGAATTGGCTGAAGCTTCTTCAGTTGTCGCAAAACAATCACGGGCTCCATTGTTCTTTGCGATTTTCCGTCGAAAAGCATCAGGCTCAACAACGGTGACCATCGCACCCGATACTCGTGCGACTTCCGCCACCAACTGGCCAACCAAACCCGCACCAACAATCGCAACCCGATCACCAATTGCGGTGCCGCCTTGTCGCAAGGCGTTCAGGGCCAAAGCGTAAAGCGTCGTGAAGGCAGCCTGTCTATCCGTCACACCGTCGGGAACAGGGCAGGCAAGATTACGCGACACTGTGTTCCATTCCGCATGATTGGCCTGTCCCATTCCGGCGATTGCAACGCGCTGACCTGCGACGAAACCCCCAGCCGCTTCACCTGTCGTCTCGACAATTCCAACCGCGCAATAGCCCATCGGTAATGGCTGCCCCAGTCGGTTGTTAACCCGCGCAGAGGTTGCCCGCGCACCGTCTGATCGCAGGCTTTTGAGCGTCAATGCGACGAGGTCCGGGCGCTGCCACGCCTTTTGCAGAAGGGATGCTGTGGCTTGCTTCGCTTGGGCGAACTCAGTGCCGGGGCTGATCAGGGAATATCGGGTTCGGACCAGAATGGCATGGCGGTCGGGGGCGGGGATCGGGCAATCGGCAAGGGCGATTTTGCGATCGCCTGGAAATCTGAGCAGGGCCTTCATCTCCGTCATGATCCGCCAACTTCCATAATGGGTTGAATAATATGGATATCAGTAAATCATAAATTGCCGCGTTTGGTCGACGGGGTAATGTTGATGATGATTGACGCCAGTCCCGCACGCGGTTAGCAAGACGACAGACTTCAATTTGGAACCATGATCATGCAACAAGCTGTCCCGACGCGGCATTGGCGCGATAATGTGCTGACCCTTGCCGCCATCCTGTTTGGCATTTCCGCCCCGCTGTTTTTCTTTGGGCGAACTGCACTGGGGATCGGGTTGGGGCTGTCGCTAATCGCAGCGTTGTTTGCCGGGAATCACGGTGAAGCGTGGCGCCGAATGCGGGCGGATATTGCAAGTCCAATTGGTTTGCTGGTTGTGGCTGTATTGACCGTGTTTCTGATTTCTGCGGCAAGCTCTGTTGTGCCATCCAAGTCACTTGGGACCTGGTGCGGACGGTTCGCGATGATGGCCGGGATTTGGTGTCTGATGCGGCTGATCGCGCCACATGCGCGACTGGCTTGGGATGCCTGCATTTATGCGACTTGGGCGCTTGTTGCATATTGCATGCTGGCGATCATTTTCCATCCGGAAATACTGTCGCTCAAGGCGTTGATGGAGCCGGATTTCCACTTTGATATTACGCGCCGTCTCAAACCGGTTGGCAGCTTCTTGATCTTTGGCGCGATGATGCTTGTGTTTGACGCCATTGATCGCAAGGATTTTAAGCGATTTATCTCGTTGGCGGCGGCGATCGCAATTCTTCCCATTCTCGAAGAATCTCATGGCCGTGCGAATGTCGCTGCGATGCTGGCAGCTTCATGTGCCGTCGGCTTCTGCGGGATATTGATGATCCGCTCGCGTTTGCTTCAGATCGGTATTTTGGTTGTCATCGTCGCAGCTGTGGTGATCGCGCTAAACTGGTTGAGCGGCGTGACCGGTAATATGGCTGACCTGCGCGGTTTTGAGCCATATCTTCCGATGTGGTTGATTGATGTGCACCGTCAAATGATCTGGCAATTCGTGTATAGCCACGTGTTCGATCATCCACTAATCGGTTATGGCATTAATGCAGCCCCCTGGGTGCCTGGTGCTAACGATCTTGCGGGTAGTTCGACCCAATCTGTACTGCCGGGACATCCACATAGCTGGTTCATGGAAATCTGGCTTGAAGCTGGATTGTTGGGGCTTGTCACAGTCGTTCCGCTCGTGATTGTTTGTGCGCTTACTGCCATCAAGGACGTTCTTGGTAAAGGGATGCGCGCTTGTGCGCTTCCCTTGATGATGTTGGCAGCCTATTGGTTTGCAGGGCTGTTTAACTATTCCTTCTGGACGTCATGGTGGTTCGGCGTCTTTATGCTGGCACTGACCCTTGCATTCCTTCGTCGGGAGCAACTGCTTGACGGGGCAGAGGCAAATTCCAAACGCCGCAAACTCCTGGTCGTTTGTGCTGAAGACTGGTCGTTTGTTTCCCATCGTATCGGGCTGGGCCGTGCGGCATTGGTGCGTGGTGATGAGGTTGTTGTTGCCTGCAATGTCGGGGCTGCAACCGAGGGGCTGCGCAAGGAAGGTTTCCGTGTCGTTGATGTACCAATCGCGCGTGGGGGCTTAAGCCCGACCAAGTCGCTTAAGGCCGTCAAGGCACTTGGCTGTTTGATCCGTCGCGAAAACCCCGATGTGATCGTCAATGTGGCGATCCAGTGTGTTGTCCTGTCGGCCTTTGCCGGTCTTTTGGTTGGCGCGAAACGGTCGGTCAATATGGTGACCGGGCTTGGCTTCCTGTTTGTTTCAGGGGGCGCCAAGGTCAAACTGGTGCGTGGTATCGTTTCGCTGATCTTGCGGTTTTATGCCCGTTGCCCGTCCTTCAATGTGATCGTGCAAAATCAGGATGATCATGCGTTGATGACCAAGCTTGGGTTTAAGGAACGTCGCCTTGCGCTGATCCGTGGATCGGGTGTTGATATTTCCGCTTACTCGCCAAAAGAAAAAGCCGTGTCCGAGCCCAAATCGGCCATCTTCGTTGCCCGCATGCTGTGGTCAAAGGGCTTGGCTGAGCTGATCGAGGCAGCCCGTCTTTTGAAGTCGCGTGGTCGCACCTATCGCATTCTTCTGGTGGGCGATGCCGATCCGGCCAATCCTGATAGCGCGTCTGAGGCTGATCTTCGGATCTGGCAGGATGAAGGATTGGTTGAATGGCTTGGCAAGCGATCCGATGTTGCCAAGCTTCTTTCGGATGCTGATCTGGCTGTCCTGCCATCCTGGCGCGAAGGATTGCCCAAGGCATTGCTGGAGGCCGCCGCATCCGGTCTTGCCATGGTGGCAACCGATGTGCCGGGCTGCCGGGAAATTGTTATTCCCAATGAAAACGGTCTTCTGGTGCCGCTACGTGATGGTGCGGCCCTTGCCGATGCAATCGAAACACTGATGGAAGATGACGCAAAGCGCGCCGCATTTGGCAAGGCCGCCCGTTCATTGGTTGAGCGCGAGCTATGTGATTCGGTGATTATTGCCAAAACTCTCGATGTCATCGGCGCGGAACCAGCCAAAAGGTCCCCCAAACACGTCCCGTTCGGGACAGAGGCTAGGTAGCTCGTTTCCGTCAACATCTTGAAAATGCATGATTAAGGGACCCGTTTTCGGGTCCCTTTCTTTTTGTCGAAAAACCCCATTGCAATGGCATTCTTTATTTTGTATACAATATACATGAATTGCGTAGAGCCCTTCACCCAGAAGGGACTTTGAACAGCTAAGAGTGCGGCGCATCGCCCACTTTATCAGGAGGTTACTTTCCCATGCAGGTAAACTGGACTGGCGTCTTTCCCGCCGTTGCAACCCAGATGAACGAAGATGGTTCTATCGATTTCGATATGACCGCTGAACAGATCGAAGCTCTGATTGACGCCGGTGTTGACGGTCTGGTCATGCTGGGTTCGGTTGGTGAAAACACCGCCCTTGATCCGGAAGAAAAGATCGCCGTCCTGAAACTTGCTGTCGAAGTCACCAAGGGCCGCATCCCGGTTCTGTCCGGTGTTGCTGAAAGCTCGACCCGTTCGGCAATCCGCTATGTTCAGGAATGTGAAAAGCTGGGCGCTGATGGCCTGATGCTTCTGCCGGGTATGGTTTACACCGCCGATCCGCGCGAGAATATCGAGCATTTCCGCACCGTTGCTGCCGCAACCAAGCTTCCGATCATGATCTATAACAACCCGGGTGCCTATCGCATCGACATCAAGCCGGAAGAATTCAATCAGCTGGCTGATGTTGAAAACCTGGTCGCGATCAAGGAAAGCTCGGGCGATCCGCGCCGTATCACCGATATCTACAACGCTTGTGGCGACCGCTTCGTTCTGTTCTGTGGCATGGATGACCTTGTCATGGAAACCCAGGTTCTGGGTGCCGTTGGCTGGATTTCCGGTTTCACCGATGCCTTCCCGAAAGAATCCGTTGCGCTTTGGAAGCTTCTGTCTGAAGGCAAATACAAAGAAGCGCTTGAGATTTATCGCTGGTTCACGCCGGTCCTGCACATGGATGTCCACGCCAAACTGGTCCAGTACATCAAGCTGGCCCAGGAAATGACCGGCGTTGGTAAACCGCACGTTCGTGCGCCGCGTCTGGCCCTTGTTGGTGAAGAACTTGAAACCATCAAGGCGACCATTCAAAAAGCCATCGATACCCGCCCGTCGCTCTAGGCCCGGAGTGTCCTGCAATTATGGGTCCCTCCCTTAAACCATGATTGCAATGGCAGTGTATTTGATGGAACAGTGAGCTCCCCTGTGTATGGCAGGGGAGTTTACTGCCATCTGACAAGCAGTTCGCAAGAACCGATAAAAGCACAACCCATCAGGCGAGACCCCAAATGCCCCAAACGACCAAGAAACCCGATCCAACCCCATCGAACGCCCAAAAGGCCGTTGTTATCGGTGCCGGGATTGTCGGTGTGAATGTCGCACTCGCCCTTCAGGACAAGGGATATGATGTCACCATCCTGGATCGCGGCGAACCGGGCATGGGGGCATCCTTTGGCAATGCTGGCGGCCTTGCGGTAACTGAATGTGCCCCGATCGCCATGCCGGGTACTTTGATGAATGTGCCGGGCTGGCTGATGGATCCGCTTGGTCCGCTTTCTGTGCGCTGGGGCTATTTGCCCAAAATGCTTCCCTGGTTGCTGCGCTTTGTCGCGGCAAGCTCCAAAAGCCGGGTTGAGAAAATCGCAACCGAACTGGCCGCCATCCTGAACCGTGCGTGGGATGATTATGACCATGTGATTGCAACGGCGGGCCTTGGCGATGCGGTTTCGAAAAAAGAAGGTGCTATGGCGGTTTACCGCTCCGAAGCATCACGGCGTGAAGACGATTATAATATCGATCTGCGCCGCCGAAATGGTGTGTCGCTTCGCGATCTGACCCGTGATGAAGTCCGCGATCTTGAACCTGATCTGGCCGATATCTTTGCCTGTGGCGTGATGGAAGAAGATTGGGGCAGGGTGATGGATCCCTACAAGATCGTTATGGGCATCTATAAATGTTTTCTCGATCGCGGTGGGAAATTCCAAACTGCCGAGGTCTCCGACTTTGTCTATCGCGATGGCAAACCGCGGGCTGCCATGACCACATCGGGCGATCAGATCACCTTTGATCAGGTGGTTGTCGCCTGTGGGGCATGGTCAAAAACGCTGGCCAAACGGCTCGGCTCCAATGCGCTTCTCGATACCGAGCGCGGCTATAACACCACCGTTCCTTATCATGATGCCAAACTCTCGCGCATGGTGATCTGTGCTGATGACAGCTTTGTTCTGACCCCGCTTGAAATGGGCATTCGCGTTGGTGGTGCGGTGGAGCTTGGCGGTCTGACCGCAGCCCCGAATTACAAACGCGCCAAGGCCCTGTTTGCCAAGGGGCGCGAAGTCCTGCCCAAACTGAAATCCGAAGGCGGCACGGAATGGATGGGTTTCCGTCCCTCCATGCCGGACTCAAAGCCGGTCATTTCCAAAAGCCCGGTGCATCAGAATGTCTTCTTTGCATTTGGTCACGGTCACCTTGGCCTGACCATGGCCGCGACCACCGGTCATCTGATTTCCGATCTCGTCACCGGATCGGAAACACCGATCAATATGACGCCCTATCGTATCAATCGCTTCTAAGGCCCCATCCATGGCGAAAAACAGCTTCTTTTGTGTAGACGGTCATACTTGTGGAAACCCGGTGCGTCTGGTTGCAGGCGGCGGACCCAAGCTTGAAGGTGCCAACATGCTTGAAAAGCGTGCGCATTTCCTTCGCGAATATGACTGGATCCGAACCGGTCTGATGTTTGAACCGCGCGGCCATGACATCATGTCGGGATCAATCCTGTATGATCCGACTTCTGATGATTTTGATGTTGCAGTTCTGTTCATTGAAACATCGGGCTGCCTGCCGATGTGTGGCCACGGCACTATCGGTACTGTCACCATGGCAATCGAGGAAGGTCTGGTAAAACCCAAGACGCCCGGGCGCCTGCGTCTAGAAACGCCTGCCGGTCTTGTGATTGCCGAATATCATCAGGTTGGCGATTACGTTGAATCGGTCAAGCTCACCAACGTGCCATCGTTCCTTTATAAAGCCGATATCGAGGTCGATTGCCCGGACCTTGGCCCGATCAAGGTCGATGTTGCTTATGGTGGTAATTTCTACGCGATTGTCGAACCGCAGGAAAATTACCGCGACATGGCCGATTTCACCGTCGGTGATCTGCAACGCATCAGCCCGGAACTGCGCCGTCGCCTGAATGCTGAAAACGACTTCGTCCATCCGCTTCATCCCGATATCAAGGGTCTGTCACATATCCAGTGGACTGGTAAACCAACCCAGTCTGATAGTACGCACCGCAATGCCGTGTTCTATGGCGATAAGGGTATTGATCGCTCCCCATGCGGGACCGGATCATCGGCACGTCTGGCGCAACTGGTTGCCAGAGGTCAGTGGGATCCGGCCGATGAGCTTGTTCATGAAAGCATCATCGGATCGCAATTCCGCGTCACCGTGGTCGAGAAAACCAAGGTCGGCGAGTTTGATGCAGTGGTACCGGGGATTGAGGGCTGGGCGCGCAAGCATGGCTATAACACGATCTTTATCGATGATCGTGATCCCTATGTGCATGGCTTCATCGTCAAATAAACCGGGTTTTGGTCCCGATTCACTGTTGAATTTTGCGAAAGGGGGCTTTATGCCCCCTTTGTCGTATAGCGCCACCGAATCGCAAATTATACAGTATGCAATTGTATTGCGAGTTGGCAGATGCACGTTTATGAATAAGACAAGTCGACGGTTTTACCGGCATACAATCTGAAATCCGGTTCACCCGAATGCCATGTGTCGGGGGCCACAATAAAAGAGCTGAAATGACCGCATCACCGCGATTTACCCGCCGCACCATCACCGATCAGGTGACCGAAGACCTTCGGGCCCGGATCCTGTCAGGCGACTTTCCCGCAGGCTTCCAACTGCGACAGGACGCAATCGCTGGTGAATATAATGTCTCGCGCATTCCGGTCCGCGAAGCTTTGCAGCGCTTGGACGCTGAAGGACTGGTTTCCTTCCAGCCGCATAAGGGCGCGATTGTCTCCCAGCTGTCTCTGGATGAAATCGAAGAACTGTTTGAAGTCCGCAAACTGCTTGAATGCGAGCTTCTCCGTCATGCCGTCCCGCGTTTGACGCCTGCTGACCTGAAATCGGTCGAAGACATCCTCAAGGTCTATGACGAAGCATTTCGTTCTGGTGATGTGTCGAAATGGGGCGAGCTTAACCGCGAATTCCATGATCGCCTGTATCGCGCATCAAACCGTCCCAAGACGCTCGAAATCATTCGCATGATTGGCAATAACACGGTGCGCTTTACGCAGGCGCAGTTGGCCCTGTCGGGTGCCACCGACCGGGCGGAGCGCGAACATCATCAGATTTTCGAAGCCTGCAAAGCTGGCAATACCGAAGAAGCGGTCGAACTTTTGGCCGATCACATCCAAAGCTCTGCTGATAGCTTGATGGATTGCCTGCGTAAGGCGCGTGAATAGAAGATCACTACAGCGATCAAAGACAAAGGGATGCACGTGGCATCCCTTTTTTGTTTGATCTTAGCTAAACCGGCTTATCCAACAATAAAGCCACGCCCGACCTCGTCACCTTCTTCATACCAGAAGCTGGCGATGCCACTATAATATGCCTGCCCCTTGACCGATGCGATGATGGCGGGATGGGGGCCGCAGGTCGTGACATCTTCAACGGATCCCTCAAAGCCCGATCCAATCACGCTTTCAAACGGGCGAACCTGGCCTTTGGTAATCAGTCCTTTGGCATGTTGAATGGCAAGCCGGGCGCTGACACCTGATCCGGTCGGGCTGCGATCAACCTGATTTTTGGCAAACACACATATATTACGTGTCGGGCTGAGCTCGAACGCATCCTTGCCATCGGTCAGGATCGCACCATAAAGAAACGCCAGATCATTATGGTCTGGATGGGCAAGGGTGATCTTGGCATTGACCGCGCTACAGATATCTTCTGAAAGCTGGGTCAGTGTGCTGACATTATTTGGTGTCACCTCAACACCAAACTGCCCGGCATCGAGGATCGCATAGAACGCGCCGCCATAACCGATATCGGTTTTGAATTTGCGACCATCTGGCAAGCTCAGCTCAATGTCGGCTGCAAACATAAAGGACGGGACGGATGAAAACCGTACTTTGCCGGTTTTGCCATTGGTCACCTCGACCTCGGCGCGCACCAATCCACACGGGCATTCAATATTCACCTGCGTGACGGGCTCAACTGCTTTGACCAGACCATAATCAATCGCATAACGACCAAGTGCTAGGATCGCATGGCCGCACATGGTCGAATAACCTTCATTGTGAATGAACAAAACGGCAAGGTCGGCATCCGGCAGGCTGGGTTCGACCAATATCGCACCATACATGTCGTAATGACCGCGCGGTTCAAACATCAAAAATCGACGCAGATGATCCAGGTTGGCTTTGGCATAGCGGCGCTTGGCCAGAATGTCTTCGCCGGGAATTTCGGGATAGCCTGACGTAATAATACGAAGCGGCTCTCCCCCGGTATGCATATCAATCACCTCAATCGGTGCTGCCTTGGTCGGGTAATTTGAATTTTTGGCCGAATCATTTTGCGGCTGTGGGGCGATTTTGTCGTGGGGCATGGGGGCGTATCCAGTTTTTTGTCGGTTTTGGCCGAGCTGATTCTGTCTTTGTGGTGGCTTTGTCATGATGTTGCGCGAACATCTTAGTCG
>OZ245802.1:3625000-3997500 GCA_965228275.1 Thalassospira sp.
CAAAGAGGTTTGGGAGATACTGAGATATCTAGTCGAGAGACTGGATGACAAGATGTTTGACATTGTGAATAGGGAATATGAAGAGAACGGATCTTTCCGTTGTGATTTTTCGCAACGAAAGAACGTGATCGCGAACTAGTTGTGTATTGTGGTTTTGCAGGTTTTACCCCTGCGCAAGCCGCAGCACAGTTAGCTGAGGGATCTCTCAAGCATAATAAGGGCATTTGGTGGATGCCTTGGCGTCAAGAGGCGATGAAAGACGTGGCACTCTGCGATAAGCTACGGTGAGCCGAGAGCAGGCTTTGACCCGTAGATTTCTGAATGGGGAAACCCCACCCAATAGGGTGATCCTGTCGTGAATACATAGCGGCAGGAGGCGAACCCGGTGAACTGAAACATCTCAGTAACCGGAGGAAAGGACATCAACCGAGACTTCGCTAGTAGCGGCGAGCGAACGCGAACCAGGCCAGTGGCTTATGCATAAGAACCGGAACGATCTGGAAAGGTCGGCCATAGTGGGTGATAGCCCCGTACGGGTAGAAATTGCATAAGTCCTCGAGTAGGGCGGGACACGTGAAATCCTGTCTGAACATGGGGGGACCACCCTCCAAGCCTAAGTACTCCTTGACGACCGATAGTGTACCAGTACCGTGAGGGAAAGGTGAAAAGCACCCCGATAAGGGGAGTGAAATAGTTCCTGAAACCGGATGCCTACAAGCAGTTGGAGCCTCTTTATGGGGTGACAGCGTACCTCTTGCATAATGGGTCAGCGAGTTAGTCTTACAAGCAAGCTTAAGCCGTTAGGTGTAGGCGCAGCGAAAGCGAGTCTTAATAGGGCGATTGAGTTTGTGGGATTAGACCCGAAACCAGGTGATCTAGCCATGAGCAGGTTGAAGGTGATGTAACAGTCACTGGAGGACCGAACCCACGTCTGTTGAAAAAGACGGGGATGACTTGTGGTTAGGGGTGAAAGGCCAATCAAACCTGGAGATAGCTGGTTCTCCGCGAAATCTATTTAGGTAGAGCGTCAGACGAATACCTTCGGGGGTAGAGCACTGAATGGGCTAGGGGGCCTCACCGGCTTACCAAACCTAATCAAACTCCGAATACCGAAGAGTACTATCTGGCAGACAGACTACGGGTGCTAAGGTCCGTGGTCGAGAGGGAAACAGCCCAGACCGCCAGTTAAGGTCCCAAAGTTGTGGCTAAGTGGGAAAGGATGTAGGACGGCCAAGACAACCAGGACGTTGGCTTAGAAGCAGCCATCGTTTAAAGAAAGCGTAACAGCTCACTGGTCTAAATAAGCTGTCCCGCGCCGAAGATGTACCGGGGCTCAAGCCACACACCGAAACTGCGGACTTGTCTTTGACAAGTGGTAGCGGAGCGTTCCGTAAGCCTGTGAAGGTGTACCGTAAGGTATGCTGGAGGTATCGGAAGCGAGAATGCTGACATGAGTAGCGATAAAGGGAGTGAGAACCTCCCTCGCCGAAAGCCCAAGGGTTCCTGCGCAAGGCCAATCCGCGCAGGGTGAGTCGGCCCCTAAGACGAGGCAGAAATGCGTAGTCGATGGGAAACAGGTTAATATTCCTGTACCCGTGAGAAGTGACGGCCTCTGGAAGTAGTTTTTCCTTATTGGATTGGAGAAGCTGCCAAGGAGGTCCAGGAAATAACTCTCACATATGGACCGTACCCCAAACCGACACAGGTGGGCAGGTTGAATATACCAAGGCGCTTGAGAGAATGGTGTTGAAGGAACTCGGCAAATTGCCCCCGTAACTTCGGGAGAAGGGGGCCCACCGTGAAGGCAACTTTACGGTGGGGGCACAGACTAGGGGGTGGCGACTGTTTACTAAAAACACAGGGCTCTGCGAAGTCGCAAGACGACGTATAGGGTCTGACGCCTGCCCGGTGCCGGAAGGTTAAGAGGAGATGTGCAAGCATTGAATTGAAGCCCCGGTAAACGGCGGCCGTAACTATAACGGTCCTAAGGTAGCGAAATTCCTTGTCGGGTAAGTTCCGACCTGCACGAATGGCGTAACGACTTCCCCACTGTCTCCAACACCAACTCAGCGAAATTGAATTCTCCGTGAAGATGCGGAGTACCCGCGGTCAGACGGAAAGACCCCGTGCACCTTTACTACAGCTTTGCAGTGGTATCAGGATGTGAATGTGCAGAATAGGTGGGAGGCTTTGAAGCCATGGCGCCAGCCGTGGTGGAGCCACCTTTGAGATACCACCCTTTTGCTTCCTGATATCTAACCGAGGTCCGTTATCCGGATCCGGGACCCTGCATGGCGGGTAGTTTGACTGGGGCGGTCGCCTCCCAAAGAGTAACGGAGGCGCGCGATGGTAGGCTCAGGCTGGTCGGACATCAGCTTAAGAGTGCAATGGCAAAAGCCTGCCTGACTGCGAGACTGACAAGTCGAGCAGAGACGAAAGTCGGTCATAGTGATCCGGTGGTCCCGCGTGGAAGGGCCATCGCTCAACGGATAAAAGGTACGCCGGGGATAACAGGCTGATACTCCCCAAGAGTCCACATCGACGGGAGTGTTTGGCACCTCGATGTCGGCTCATCACATCCTGGGGCTGGAGCAGGTCCCAAGGGTTTGGCTGTTCGCCAATTAAAGTGGTACGTGAGCTGGGTTTAGAACGTCGTGAGACAGTTCGGTCCCTATCTGCCGTGGGCGTAGGATACTTGAGAAGAGCTGTCCCTAGTACGAGAGGACCGGGATGGACGCACCTCTGGTGTACCGGTTGTTCCGCCAGGAGCATCGCCGGGTAGCTAAGTGCGGAAGGGATAACCGCTGAAAGCATCTAAGCGGGAAGCCCCCTTCAAGACTAGGTATCCCTATCAGATCCCTGGAAGACCACCAGGTTGATAGGCTGGGTGTGGAAGCGCAGCAATGTGTGAAGCTAACCAGTACTAATTGATCGATCGGCTTGATTGATCCCTCTTGCTACTGTCCTGCAATATGACTTGCGCAGCGGTAAAATCAGCAAGACCATTACAATACGCACCAACAATAGTTCACGATCTTACGAAATATCCGATCTCTTCGCTGTGTTTTGACGGCCCGGTGGCCATAGCGGCCGGGAACCACCTGATCCCATCCCGAACTCAGAAGTGAAACCAGCCTGCGCCGATGGTACTTTGTCTTAAGGCACGGGAGAGTAGGTCACCGCCGGGCCTTCTAAACACAGCAATTCATATTCCCTATACCCAACCAAACATCAAACGCCGCTTCAAACATGACGCGGCGTTATCTGTTTAAATGGCCCGCAAAGCCATTACAGACCACTGACGCGGGGTGGAGCAGCCCGGTAGCTCGTCAGGCTCATAACCTGAAGGCCGCAGGTTCAAATCCTGCCCCCGCAACCAACATTAAATAAGCTCGCCCTCGTGGCGGGCTTTTTTAATGTCTGGTAGGTGGGGTAGGTGGACTTGAACCGGATGTTCAAACCAAGCAAAGCAAAGCTTTGCGCAGGTTCAGCGTAGCGCATCGCGCGTAGCTAAATCCTGCCCCCGCAACCAATAAAAAAACCCTGTCACCTTCGGTGGCAGGGTTTTTTTATTGCCCGCAGAGACAGTCTTTGAGCCTCCGATCTTCCTGCGTTCTTAGCCTGTGCTCATAACTTGAAGGCTGAAGACGTATAGAAAACGTGCCTGTGGCACGTTTCTAGTCTGAAGGTTGAGCACGGCGAAGCCGCGCGCAGACTGCGCTGGTTCAATCAGCTTTCACCCCCTGCAACCGAACCTTCACACACTCCATAAATGCAAACGCATAAATTGTGTTATTGTATTCTTCTTTAGCCAATAAATTGAATTTCATCGGTGTAATGTGGGGGGGGCAGGCATGGATGTAAGTTTAGCGACGTTCAATCTTTACAATCTGCAAAGTCCGGGCGGGAAGCTGTATCGCGGCAAGGTTCAGATGGATGATGCAGCCTATCGTGACAAGATTGCCTGGACGGCATCGATGTTGACCAGTCTTGATGCGGATGTGATCGCCTTTCAGGAGCTTTGGTCTTATGCCGCCCTAGAAAGCGTGTTTGAAAAGGCCGGATTGCTTGATGACTATCACCTGGTTGGGATCAAGCATAATCTTGCGTTGGAAGAGGGGCAGGAAGAGCGTAATACACCTTGGTATTCAGCCGCGGTTGCGGCCGCTGTCCGTAAAACAATAACGATAGAGAAGGTGCATACCTATAAGGCGTTTCCAAGCAGCCTTTCCCTGAAAAAGGAACTGCCCGATGATTTGCCAAGAGAAGACCGGACGGATGACGAAGTGGCGGTCACGATTGACCGATTTTCCAGAACCATTTTGCGCCTTGATCTTAGCATCGGTACAGCGCCAAAGCGCGAGCCGTTCTCGGTCTATTGTACGCATCTGAAATCCAAGCTACCAACATATCTTGGTCTTGATTTGCCAGAGGGTGATACACCAGAGATCTCGCGTGAACGCGGTATTGTTGCGCTTTATCAGAATGCTGTGGGGTCAGCACTTTCAACCATTCGCCGTACGGCCGAGGCAACAGCCCTTCGCGTTATCCTTGATCGACAGATGCTTGGCACCGATGAGCCGGTGGTTGTTCTGGGTGATATGAATGATGGGCGGTTGAGCAATACGCTATCGGTGCTGACCGGACAGCCGAAGCATTTGTTTGAAATGACAAAGCGTCAATCACGGGAACGCGATGCGGGTCTATATCTGGCGACCCATCTTGAGCAATATCGTAATTTGACCGATACGCAATACTCACACGAGTTTGAAAACGTCAAAGAGGTGCTTGATCACGTGTTGGTCTCCGAACAGTTCGTGGATGTATCAGCACGGCGCGTCTGGCGGTTTAAGGGCATGCGGATCTGGAACGACCATCTGGATGACCATGAAGGCAAGGGGCCATTCCCGTCATCCGATCACGGGATTGTGCGCGCGGCCTTTGCATACGATCCTTATCGGGACTGATGTGCAATCGGGGTGACGGCCTTATTGGTTGTCCTCGGAAGGTGGGGCAAACCTATCCCGAAAACTTCTTAAACAGCTTTGTTTCATCAAACAGGGTTTCAAGCTCGTTCATGCGGGCTTCGGTGGTTTCCCAGGTTTCTGTCTGGATGGAAGCGAGCAGGGCTTCGAGCACCATCAGGCAGGCAACCGAGGAATCCCAGGCAGACGGGGCTTCGATGCGCAGGTTAAAGACGTGCTGGGCATATTGACCGGCAGGTGATCCCCATTGATCGGTAAAGAGGATGATCTTTACGCCGCGCGAATGGGCGATTTTGGCCAGTGTGAGCAGGTTGTGCTCGTAGCGGCGGACATCAAAGGCGATTAGGATGTCGTTTTCACCCATATTAAGCAGGTAGTGCGGCCAGCGGCTGGGATTAGCCCCCAGGCGATAGACATTGCTTCGGATGACCTGCAGGTGATTGAAGAAGTAATCGGCCAGCGAGCTTGTGATTCGCCCGCCGACAATGTGCAGGGAATGTTTGTCTGAAGAGATCATTTCACTGACCTTGTCAAACTCGTCCGGGTCGATTTGCGCCAGAGACTGATTGAGGTTTTCAATCGCCTTGTCAGCAAAGCGGTTCAGGATATGGGTGTCTGATCCGGCCTTGTTCCAGCGTTTGAACTTTGCCACCGGGCTTGAAATCTGTTCTTCGATTTCATTGTGGATGGCGGCCTGAAAATCCGGAAATCCTTTGAAACCAAGCTTTTTGGCCATACGCACCACGGTCGGTGTCGAGACCTGGGCTGCTGATGCGACAGCGGTAATGCTGCTGAGACACGAGACCGGATAGTTGTCGAGCATCGAATTGGCAAGAAGGCGTTCGGAGTGTGTCAGGCTCTCGAATGATGTCCGGATGCGCTCTGCGACGGTCTGTTTTTCTGCGTTTCTCACCCTTTACCCTTTCAGGATGTTTTTGCGGATCTATGCCCGATGTGATGATCATATCACCACTGAAAACATTATGACAGAAAACATCTTGCCTGAAAAAATCATTTCTGGAATAGTCGTGTCCGTGATTGATATCAAGTTGTTGGATGGCGTGAATGTCTGCTCAAGAGTCCGGCCCAAATCAGTATCAAGCAGTTGATGTGACCAATCCCGACGGGCAGGGCGGCTTTGTCTTTGTCTGTGAGCATGCCAGCCGTTTCATCCCCGAAGAATATCAGGATCTGGGACTGGATGGTGATCAGGTCATCAGCCATATCGCCTGGGATCCGGGTGCACTTGCCGTGGCAAAGAAGCTGTCAGCGGCTTTTGATAGTCCTCTGGTCGCAGGGTGCCTGTCGCGGTTGCTTTATGATTGCAATCGCCCGCCCCATGCGTTCGATGCGATCCCGATGGTCAGTGAAATTCACACTATTCCGGGTAATCAGAACCTGTCCTTTGAGGACAAACGAAACCGCATTGATCACATCTATATCCCGTTTCAGGATCGTCTTGAGGCGGTGATCAAGCAAGCACTGGCAAACCATCCTGATCTTTTGATCGTCACGGTGCATTCGTTCGTTCCGGTTTATAAGGGGCAGGAGCGTGCTGTCGAGGTCGGCTTTTTGCATGACGAGGACAGCCGTTTTGTTGATGCCATTCTGGACGCGGATGAAGGCGGTAAATTTGTTGTGGCGCGCAACGAGCCCTATGGCCCGGAAGATGGCGTCACCCACACGCTGCGCTATCATGCGCTTCCCAATGGCATTGCCAACGTCATGATCGAAATTCGCAATGATCTGATCCAGACCGATCAGCAGATCGATGAAATGTCGGATTACTTGCGCGCACTCATCACCAAGGCAGTTTCCAGTGCCGACCTTGGTGCGGCAACCAAATCAACAGGTGCCAACCAATGACTTCGTTTATGCGATCCTATGTAAAATATGTAGATGCCATCAATTACCGGCTTGGCCGGTGCATCATGTATGGCATCTTTGTGATGGTCGGCATTTTGTTGTGGTCGTCCATTTCCAAGACATTCTTTTTGCCGTCTCTTTGGACGCTTGAAATGGCGCAGTTTGCCATGGTGGCCTACTACATTCTCGGTGGGCCTTATTCCATGCAGATGCAGGCCAATGTGCGTATGGACCTGCTCTATGGCGGCTGGACGCCCAAGAAGAAGATGTGGATGGACAGTTTCACCATCGTCTTCCTGCTGTTTTATCTTGGCGTCATGCTTTATGGCGGCGTCGAAAGTACGATGTATTCCCTTGAATACGGTGAACGCAGCCCGACGGCCTGGCGACCGTATCTGTGGCCGATCAAAATTGCCATGTGTGTCGGTATCGCTCTGATGATTTTGCAGTGCATTTCTGAGTTGATGAAAGACATCTTGCACCTGCGTGGAGAAGAAGTCTGATGTCTTACGAAATGATCGCCATTTTCATGTTCTCCACCATGATGCTGATGATGCTGACAGGGCAGCGCATCTTTGGTGCGATTGGCTTTGTTGCTGCGATTTCGGCCGTCCTTTTGTGGGGCACAGGCGGGTCTGATATCCCGTTTGCCGGGGCGATGAAGCTGATGAAATGGTATCCGCTTCTGACCCTGCCGATGTTCATTTTCATGGGTTATATCCTGTCCGAGAGCAAGATCGCCGATGATCTTTACAAGATGTTCCATGTCTGGATGGGGCCGGTAAATGGTGGCCTTGCGATTGGCACGATCCTGTTGATGGTTCTGGTGTCGGCGATGAATGGTCTGTCGGTTGCCGGAATGGCGATCGGGGCGACCATTGCTTTGCCGGAATTGCTCAAGCGTGGCTATGACAAGATCATGGTGACCGGGGTTATCCAGGCCGGGTCATCATTGGGTATTTTGGTGCCGCCATCGGTTGTGCTTGTGCTGTATGCGATGATTGCGCGTCAGCCGGTCGGGCAGCTTTGGCTGGCGGGTGTGATCCCGGGTCTGATGATGGCGGCGATGTTCATCGTCTATATCGTTATTCGCTGCAAGATGAACCCGAAGCTTGGCCCGGTTCTGCCCAAGGAAGAACGCAATGTCAGCCGGGCGGAGAAGTTCCGTCTGCTGCGGGCTGGCATTCTTCCGGTTGCGATCTTTGCGACCATGATGGTGCCGTTTGTCAATGGCTGGACATCGCTTGTTGAAAGCTCCGCCATTGGTGCGATGGCAGCCTTCGTCGCAGCGGTTCTTAAGGGCCGCATGACCAAGACGGTCTTTGAAAACTCGGTCCGTCAGACGCTGGCGATTTCGTGCATGTTCATGTGGATCATTCTGGCCGCCCTTGGCTTTGGTGCGGTGTTTGATGGTCTGGGTGCGGTGCGCGCGATCGAGACCCTGTTTACCGAACAGTTGGGCCTGAGCCCTTGGGCGATCCTGATCATCATGCAGCTTAGCTTCATTTTGATGGGAACGTTCCTTGATGATACGGCGATGCTGGTGATTGTCGCACCGCTTTATATTCCGCTGGTGGGCGAGCTTGGATTTGATCTGATCTGGTATGGCGTTCTTTACACCATCACCACCCAGATCGCCTATATGACCCCGCCATTTGGATACAATCTGTTTTTGATGCGCGCCATGGCGCCGCCGCAAATCCAGTTGGGAGATATCTACAGATCCATTGTGCCTTTTGTCCTGGTGATGACCCTTGCACTTGCCTTGGTCATGGTGTTCCCGGATGTCGCACTTTGGTTACCTGACTACGTCTACGGAAAATAAAACGAACTCTGAAAACAGAGCGAACCTAAGTCGATGATAAGTAACATTCAGGAGGCTAACATGACTTCAAGACGTGACTTTATCAAATCAGCAGGTGTGGCCGGTCTGGGCGCTGTTGCTGGTACCGCATCTTTCGCTGCACCGGCCATCGCACAGAGTAAAATCAAATGGCGTATGCAGACCTATGCCGGTCCGGCACTGGCCGAGCATGTGATCAAACCGGCCATCGACAGCTTTAACAAAATTGCTGGCGACGAGATGGAAATCGAGCTGTTCTTTGCTGATCAGCTGGTTCCGACCGGCGAGCTTTTCCGCGCCATGCAGAAAGGCACGATCGATGCGGTGCAGTCTGACGATGACAGCATGGCATCGCCTACCGAAGTCACCGTATTTGGCGGCTATTTCCCGTTCGCATCGCGCTATTCGCTGGATGTGCCGGTACTGTTTAACCAGTACGGGCTTAAGGAAATCTGGGAAGAAGAATATGCCAAAGTCGGTGTGAAGCACATTTCGGCAGGTGCCTGGGACCCGTGCCACTTTGCGACCAAAGATCCGATCAACAGCCTTGCTGATCTTAAAGGCAAGCGTGTCTTTACCTTCCCGACTGCTGGCCGTTTCCTGGCCCAGTTTGGCGTCGTTCCGGTGACGCTGCCGTGGGAAGATATCGAAGTTGCCGTTCAGTCGGGCGAGCTTGATGGTATCGCATGGTCGGGCATCACCGAGGACTACACGGTCGGTTGGGCTGATGTGACCAACTACTTCCTGACCAACAACATTTCCGGCGCGTGGGCTGGTTCGTTCTTTGCCAATATGGACCGTTACAACGAACTACCAGAGCACCTTAAGGAGCTGTTGCAAGTCTGCATGGATCAGAGCCACTATTACCGTCAGTGGTGGTATTGGGGCGGCGAAGCCAACCTGCGTGTCCATGGCGATAAAATGAAACTGACAACCATCCCTGACAATGAATGGGCGCAGGTCGAAGAGGCGGCTGTTAAGTTCTGGGATGAGATTGCAGCAGAATCCGAAACCAAGGCCAAAGTCGTCAAGATCATCAAACAGTACAATGCGGACATGGTCAAAGCCGGCCGTCCGTATCGTTACAGCTGATCATCTGATCACGTGATCTAACCGACTTAGTCTTTCTCAACGGATCAATAAAAGGGAAGCATAATGTCTGGCAACTTGACATTTGACCAACTAAAACAACAGGTTGCTGAAGGCAGCATCGACACGGTTCTGGTGTGTCTTGTTGATATGCAAGGCCGCCTTATGGGCAAACGTTTCCACGCCCAGAACTTTGTCACCACCTCGTATGAAGAAACCCATTGCTGCAACTATTTGCTGGCAACGGATCTCGAGATGGCGACGCCCGATGGATATGCTTCCACCAGTTGGGAAGCAGGTTATGGCGATTACGTCATGAAACCTGATCTGACGACATTACGCACAGTACCGTGGCTTGACGGTACGGCCATGGTGCTGTGCGATGTTCTTGACCATCACCATCATCAGCCGATCACGCATTCCCCGCGCGCGATCCTGAAAAAACAGATCGAACGTCTCGAAGCACTTGGCTTTACTGCCAAGATGGCAACCGAACTGGAATTTTTCCTGTTTGCCAAAAGCTTTGATGAAATCCGCAAGAACGGCTTCCGCGATCTGGAACCGATCAGCGGCTATAACGAAGATTACCACATCTTCCAGACCACCAAGGAAGAAGGCGTGATGCGCCCGCTGCGCAATCATCTGTATAACGCCGGTATTCCGATTGAAAATTCCAAGGGCGAGGCCGAAGCAGGCCAGGAAGAGCTTAATATCCGGTATGATGACGCGCTCAATTGCGCCGATTATCACACGATTGCCAAAAACGCGATCAAGGAGATCGCTTGGCAGCAGGGCCATGCGGTGACGTTCCTGCCGAAATGGGATCATCGCCGGGTGGGAAGCTCGTCACACGTGCATCAATCGCTGTGGCGCGATGGCAAACCGGCCTTCTTTGATGAAAATGATCCGCTGGGCATGTCTGATCTGATGCGTCATTACATGGCGGGATTGATTAAATATGCGCCCGATTACACCTATTTTCTGGCCCCTTATGTGAACAGTTACAAACGGTTCGCCAAGGCGAGTTTTGCACCGACCAAAACCATCTGGTCGATTGATAACCGTACCGCCGGATTCCGCCTTTGCGGAGCGAATACAAAAGCTGTACGTGTTGAATGTCGCATCGGTGGTTCGGACATGAACCCGTATCTGGCCCAGGCCGCCCAGCTGGCGGCGGGCATACGCGGTATCGAAGACAAGCTTGAACTCGACGCCCCGTCCAAAGGGGACGTCTATGCGATGAAAAATGCGCAGGATATTCCGCGCACACTGCGTGCCTCGACCGAGACATTGCGCAATTCAGACATGCTGAAAGAAGCAATGGGCGAGGACGTGGTAGCCCACTACACGCGGGCCGCGGAATGGGAACAGGAAGAATTTGACGCGGTTGTGACCGATTGGGAAATCAGCCGCGGCTTTGAACGCTCTTAAATCTCGGCAAGGTTAGAATTAAATGACGATCTTGAAATGTATTAGCCCGGTTGACGGGTCTGTTTACGCAGAACGCACGTGTGCCACCAAGGAAGAAGCCTTTTCCGCGGTCAAATCCACGCGCGCAGCCCAGAAAGCATGGGCAGCACGGCCCTTGTCCGAACGTATTGAACTCGTCCGCGCAGGCGTTGCCAAACTGGGCGAGATGAATGACGTCGTCGTCCCGGAAATCACCAAAATGATGGGCCGCCCGATCCGTTATGGTGGCGAGTTTGGCGGCGTTAAAGAGCGCGCCGAATATATGGCCGAAATCGCCCATGATGCACTGGCACCCATCGTGGTTGAAGTCAGCGACAAGTTCGAACGCCGGATCGAGCGTGAAGCGCATGGCGTGGTTCTGGTGATTGCACCGTGGAACTACCCATACATGACCGCGATCAACACCGTTGCCCCGGCCCTTATTGCGGGTAATGCTGTTGTGCTTAAACACTCCACCCAGACCCTTCTGGTCGGTGAACGCATGGTCGAAGCCTTCACAAAGGCCGGTGTTCCAGAAGATATCTTTATCAACCTCTTCCTTGATCACGCCACCACCGAAAGCTTGATCCAGGAGCGCCAGTTCAACTTTGTGAACTTCACCGGTTCTGTTGGCGGCGGTCGTGCGATTGAACGTGCTGCTGCGGGCACCTTTACCCCGGTGGGGCTTGAGCTTGGCGGGAAAGATCCGGGCTATGTCATGGAAGACGCCGATCTGGATGCGGCGGTTGATACCCTGATTGATGGCGCGATGTTCAATTCCGGTCAGTGCTGCTGCGGGATCGAACGCATTTACGTTGTTGAATCGCTTTATGATGCCTTCATCGAAAAGGCGGTCAAGATCGTGTCGGGCTACAAGCTTGGCAATCCGCTTGATAAGGAAACCACCATCGGCCCGATGGCCAATGTGCGTTTCGCCAACGAAGTCCGCGGCCAGATCGCCGATGCGCTGAAAGACGGTGCCAAGGGCCTGATTGACCCGGCGCTGTTCCCCGAAGATGACGGTGGTGCCTATCTCGCCCCTCAAATCCTCGTTGATGTCACCCATGACATGCGTGTGATGCGCGAAGAAAGCTTCGGCCCGGTTGTCGGCATCATGAAGGTCAAGGATGACGCAGAAGCCATCGCGCTTATGAATGACAGCGACTTTGGCCTGACCGCATCGCTTTGGACCAAGGATGTTAATCGTGCTGCCGAAATCGGCGCGCAGATCGAAACAGGCACGGTATTCATGAACCGTGCAGATTATCTGGATCCGGGCCTGTGCTGGACCGGCTGCAAGGATACGGGGCGCGGCGGTGCCTTGTCGTCCATCGGCTTCCACAACCTGACCCGTCCGAAGTCATACCACTTGAAGAAGGTGCAATAATGTCTCTTACCGCAAATTGGAGCTACCCAACGGCCATCCGGCTTGGTGCGGGGCGTATTTCAGAACTGCCTGAGGTCTGCGCAAATGCAGGCATCAAAAAGCCGCTTCTGGTGACCGATGCTGGCTTGGTCAGCCTGCCGATCACGGCAAAGACCGTTGCCATCATGAAAGAAGGCGGTCTGGGCGATGCGGTATTTTCCGATGTTCAGCCGAACCCGGATGATCTGCAGCTTGCAGCGGGTCTTGAAGTTTACAAGGCCGGTGGCTTTGACGGCGTTATTGCCTTTGGCGGCGGCTCCGCCCTTGACCTTGCAAAGGCGATTGCCTTCATGTCCGGTCAGACGCGCCCGGTTTGGGATTTCGAAGATATCGGTGACTGGTGGACCCGTGCCGACCCGGCCGGTATTGCCCCGGTCATCGCCATCCCGACCACGGCGGGCACGGGTTCCGAAGTTGGCCGTGCATCGGTTCTGACCAACTCGGCAAGCCATGTGAAGAAAATCATCTTCCACCCGAAAATGCTTCCGGTTGCCGTGATCTGCGACCCGGAACTCACGGTTGGCATGCCGCCGGTTGTGACGGCGGGCACGGGCCTTGATGCCTTCATCCACTCGTTTGAAGCCTTCTCCTCGCCGTTCTATCACCCGATGTCACAGGGCATAGCACTCGAAGGCATGCGTCTGGTCAAAGACAACCTCATGACCGCCTATAAGGACGGTGGCAACATCGAAGCCCGCACACATATGCTGAGCGCCGCTGCGATGGGCGCAACCGCGTTCCAGAAGGGCCTTGGTGCGGTGCATGCGCTGTCCCACCCGATTGGCGCGGTCTATGGCACGCCGCACGGCATGACCAACGCAATCGCCCTTCCGGCCGTGGTGAAATTCAACCGTCCGGCCATTGAGGCCCGCGTTGAGCTGCTTGCCGCTTATCTGGGTATCGAAGGCGGCTTTGATGGCTTCTATGCCTGGCTGATCGACTTCTCCCGCGCACTTGGCGTGCCGGAAAAAATGTCGGCCCTTGGCGTGGATCGTGACCAGATCGATCTTCTGGCGAAAATGGCGGTCGAAGACCCCAGTGCCGGCGGCAACCCGATCCCGCTCACCACCGAGATCACCAAGAAGCTCTATGAAGAGATCATTTGATTTCTGCGTGATATAGGCGGTGTCGTGACGTTTGTTGCGGGCTGCAGAGGCAAACACCCCCGGTCGATTGGCCGGGGGTGTTTTGGTATGAGGCTAAGCAAGAACAGTACTTTAAGTGCTGTTTATGGCCAGTCCCAGCTTTGATAGCGTAAGAATGCATCAGCGATACTTTTCGGTGCGTTTGGGTTTGATATATGTCGGTCAAAACTTCGCAATCTATAATCTACCTTCTCGGGCAAAAATGGCGAATATGGCTTCTTAATAGGAGGAGTTAGCTCTGTAATCTGTTGAAAATCATTCTTGCCGGGGGTTTTCAACCATGTGACGGCAATCATCTCAGAGCCAGTAGCTTCCACAAATGACCTAGCTGCCTCACTCGAGAAGCCTTGAGTGCAAATATCGTCAATTAACAGAACTTTCTTACCCCTCTTCAGAGGAGGAGCTTTGTATCGTAGTTGCTGCGGTCCAGTCCTAACTGGATCGCGACGCAAGTGTATCGTTGAAAGTTGGTTTTGATGGTCTGGTTCTAGTCCTTGTTTCCGAAGCCACTGTGATTTTTGCGCGTTAGAATGCCGAATAATGAGATCATCTAAGTATTGCGCTTGCAGCGATCCAGAAACAATTCTCAAGGCATTAGTGAGCAGTGTTTTCTGCGACGTGGTTTTGTGTCCTGGGTAAGGAGTTACGTAGTTTACCTCTGCTCCGATACCCGAAAAATGAAGGCGGGCAGCCATAATTAAACCCCAAAATTTCAAGTCTCCGACGCTGAATTTGGTGGCGGACTTTGCGCTACTTGAGTAGCCAGCAGCTTCTGGGTATCTTTTCGAGTACTCAGCTAAGGGCGCTATTGAATATATGCGCAGGCCTTCTTCTTCAATTTTCCAAAACCAATCTTCTGGTTCGCAACAGCAATCTATAAATTTTCCTATCTCGAGTGGTGACGAGAAGTCAAAACCATATCGACTATTCTGTGCATGCCATTTTGCATTTAGGAACAACAGTCCTCCGTTTCGCGCCGCCTGCATATCTTCATCCGTGCTCCCTACGTAAACGGCCTCTTGTTTAGAAACTCCATAATGAGCAAGGACTGTCTGCATCGCCTGAGGGCGCTGCTTGTAGGGAATGTTGATGCCTCCCTGGAAATATGGGATCTGTGCGCCGACCAGTTCTGAAATGAACTGTTGAAAGGACTTGTTTGAAGGTTGAACTGTCCAGCGACTATTGCTGACGATTGCAATATTTATCTTTTTTGAAATAAGATAATTGAATAATTTTACTGTCTCATAAAGCTTATCGTTATCGATGCTACCTTTTGAAACTAGTACATCCCGCAGCGAGAAAACTACTAACTTGAGTGAGTGCATAACTATATTCCTTCAAACAGATTTTGTTGGACAGGCTCCAAAGTTCTTCGCCCTTGAAGGGCATCCTTTACAAAATCTCGAAATTTCTCTTCCTCTCCCGGAATAGTAAAATTGCAAAAGTTCGGTGCGTTAATACTTGGTGGTGTTAAGCCATTGTGTGGAGAATAAACGCTGAGGGTAGCAATCGATCTTTTCAGCTTTTTTGCATATTGTACCGTATGTGCAGTGCCGCTCTTTGCTGCCCATTCTGTAGGAATAAGAACTTTAGATAAAGCCGCTTGAAGTCTGTTCCTGCGAACAAAGTTCTTAGCGCTGTAAGTCTCGTTTGGAAGGTACTCTGTTATTATCGCCCCTCCCTTGCTCAGAATATTGCGACGCAGTTCCGATGTGTTCTTGGGGTAATCGGAGAAAATTCCTGTTCCAAGTACTGCTATAGTTGGAAGATTAGCCTCAATACTTGCTTCGTGTATTTTCTGGTCGATCCCAATTGCTAAGCCGCTTACTGTTGGGCAACCCCAATAATTCAGGCAAAGGCCTACATACTCTGTTACCCATAAGCCCTTACCACTTGGAGAGCGAGTTCCAACTACAGCAATAGACGGCTCGCTTAAAACGCTCAGACTTCCCTGAACAAATAGCCAGTGTGGTGCATCGGAAAGGTCTAGTAGTGACTTAGGAAACATTGGGTGGGAGCGCTCAATAACTTGCGTCTGCGCATCGTTTAGATCGTTCAGTAATTTTTCTGAACGGATCAGTATTCGCTCACGGATACTTGCCCAATCCGAGACAGAATCCTTTGCGATGCGCGCTCCGTTCGAGCGGAGCACATCGGCAGCTTCTTTGGAGCTATGTAGGTCAACGATATCTGAAAAAGGTATTTTCTTTTCAGCGATAGCCCGCAGAGTTTCGTAGCCCACCCCTTTAATCGCAGAAAGAGCGAGAAAACACTGAATGTTGTAGTTTGGGGTAAGCATTTGTTGGCTCAACTAAGCATTGTGGAAGCTTCAAACTCGCCGATAGATTACGCTAAGTTACAATTCGAAAGCTAGATGTTTGATACGCAAAACTAATTCAGTCGAATGTTGTTGCGATCAAAATAAAAACACCCCCGGCCATCCGACCGGGGGTGTTCTCGTTTCGGAACTCGAAAGCTCCTATTCACATCATGTTAGAGGCGTAAGCCTTACGCGAGATCGAAGCGATCTGCGTTCATGACTTTGGTCCAAGCCGCGACGAAGTCTTTGACAAACTTCTCCTGGTTGTCGTCCTGAGCATAAAGCTCGGCATAGGCGCGCAGGATGGAGTTGGAGCCGAACACCAGATCAACGCGGGTGGCGGTGAATTTGGTGTCGCCGGACTTGCGATCAACGATGTTGTAAAGGTTCTGACCCGCCGGTTTCCAGCTATAGGACATATCCGTCAGATTGACGAAGAAGTCATTGGACAGAACACCTTCGCGGTCGGTGAACACACCGTGCTTGCTGCCACCATGGTTGGTGCCAAGAACGCGCATACCACCAATCAGGGCGGTCATTTCATGGGCGGTCAGGCCCATGAGCTGTGCACGGTCAAGCAGCATTTCTTCAGGGGTTACAACATAGTCTTTCTTCGACCAGTTGCGGAAGCCATCAGCAAGCGGCTCAAGCACGTCAAACGAGGCTGCATCGGTCATCGCATCGGTCGCATCACCACGGCCCGGTGCGAACGGAACGGTGATGTTAACACCGGCGTCCTTGGCGGCCTTTTCAACCGCAGCCGTACCACCAAGCACGATGAGGTCCGCGATCGAGACTTTCTTGGCAAGGCCAGCCTGGATGCCTTCAAGGGTTTTAAGAACCTTTGCAAGGCGGGCGGGTTCGTTGCCTTCCCAATCCTTCTGCGGGGCCAGGCGGATGCGTGCGCCATTGGCACCACCACGTTTGTCCGAGCCACGGAAGGTGCGTGCACTATCCCAAGCGGTGTTGATCAGATCCGAGCTGCTCAGGCCAGACGCCAGAAGCTTGGATTTCAGATCAGAAATTTCCGCATCAGACAGCGTGTAGTCAACTGACGGGATCGGATCCTGCCAGATCAGGTCTTCTGCCGGAACGTCAGCACCGAGATAGCAGGCCTTCGGACCCAGATCACGGTGGGTCAGTTTGAACCATGCACGTGCGAAGCAATCAGAGAAATATTCAAAGTCATTGTTGAATTTCTCGATGATCGCGCGGTAGGTCGGGTCAACCTTCATCGCCATGTCGGCATCGGTCATAATCGGCATGCAACGGATTGACGGGTCTTCGACGTCAACCGGCATGTCTTCTTCTTTGATGCCAATCGGCGCCCACTGGGTCGCACCGGCCGGGCTCTTGGTCAGTTCCCATTCGTAGTTGAGAAGCAGATGGCAATAGCCATTGTCCCACTTGGTCGGATGGGTGGTCCAGGCACCTTCGATGCCAGACGTCACACTGTCACGGCCAACACCACGGGTGGTGTGGTTGTTCCAGCCAAGACCCTGTTCAGCGATATCTGCCCCTTCCGGTGCTTCGCCAAGAAGGCCGGCATCGCCGTTACCGTGCGCTTTACCAACGGTGTGACCACCAACCGTGAGGGCCGCGGTTTCTTCGTCATTCATCGCCATACGCGCAAAGGTTTCACGAACCTGCGCGGCGGTTTTAAGCGGGTCGGACTTGCCGTTGACACCTTCCGGGTTCACATAGATCAGGCCCATCTGCACAGCGGCAAGCGGGTTTTCCATGGTTTCCGGCTTGGAAACGTCGTCATAACGGGAATCAGACGGGGCGAGCCATTCTTTTTCCGAACCCCAGTAAACGTCCTTTTCCGGGTGCCAGATATCTTCACGACCGCCACCGAAACCAAAGACCTTAAGACCCATGGATTCATAGGCCATGGTGCCCGCCAGGATGATCAGATCAGCCCAGGAAAGCTTGTTGCCGTATTTCTTTTTGATCGGCCACAGAAGGCGACGTGCCTTGTCAATGTTGGCGTTATCAGGCCAGGAGTTCAGCGGGGCAAAACGAATGTTGCCAGCGCCGCCGCCACCACGGCCATCAGCCAGACGGTAAGAACCCGCAGAGTGCCAAGCCATACGGATCATAAGCCCGCCATAGTGACCCCAGTCCGCCGGCCACCAATCCTGGCTGTCGGTCATGAGGTTTTTGATGTCGGTCTTGACCGCTTCAAGATCGAGCTTTTTGAATTCTTCAGCATAGTTGAAGTCCTTGCCATACGGGCTGGACTTGGTGTCGTGCTGATGCAGAATGTCGAGATTAAGGGTTTTCGGCCACCACTCGGTGTTGCTGTTGCCGGTCTCGGTCATGCTGCCGTGCATTACCGGACATTTCCCTGCGGTATGTTTTCCGTCCATTTTTCTCTCTCTCCGTCGTGGCTTGAGATGTTCTTAAAACAGCTCCTTGACCCGTATCGTGCAGCCCGCAAGGCGATTTAAGGGGCGAAAATGACCGATCCCGATCTGTCATCTCCATCGCCTTTTGGTTGTTTATCCCTGAGCGGATTATTTAAACAAAACCAAGCTGATCACACCAGTAATTCTACGTGAAGCTTTCATGTTCAAGGTAATGTTCAACTCAGAGATCGCAACAAGACAGGGTCACAAATTTCGATGAGACGGGTTTCCCCATCGCTTTACGCAGGCTAACAAGTCGCGGGTCCATAGGGGAAATAGTTATTTCAAGTATCTTTGATAGTTTTTTTCGATGAATTGTGAGGCGGCGGAGGAGGGGCGCTATTGGGCTGTTTTCTCTGTCATTGACCAGTCCGGTTCTAAATAGTATGAGGATATAAAAATTCGGTGTGCCAAGCTGTGCATGCCACAACAAATATCAAAGGGCAGGATCTTGAGCGCAGCAGGAATTTCTCAGCATTCAATTACGCCAGGTGACGTGCTTTCATGGATTGCCGTTGATTGGGGCACGTCCAATTTACGCGCTTGGGCGATGGGGAAGGCCGCAGAAATCCTTGCCACGGCTGAAAGCCCGCTTGGCATGAATGCGATTGCCGATGATCCGAAGCTATCGTTTGAAGGCGTTTTGATCAGTCTGATTGATGAATGGCTTGGTGCGGGCAATGCCCCCGTACCCGTCGTGATTTGCGGTATGGCCGGGGCGAAACAGGGTTGGCTTGAAGCCCCTTATTGCGATGTCCCGGCAAAGCCATCCGATCTGGCATCGGGGGCTGTGAAACCGAATGTGAGTGATCCTCGCATTTCGGTTTCAATCCTGCCGGGCCTCTGTCAACGTGATGATGCTGATGTCATGCGCGGCGAGGAAACCCAACTGGTTGGGTTCATGGCACAGCATCCCGATTTTTCCGGTTGGGTCTGCTTGCCCGGGACCCATTCAAAATGGGCCCATGTTCGCAAAGGTACGATCACGGCCTTTCGCACCTATATGAGTGGCGAGGTGTTTGGTCTTCTGTCGCAAAACTCGATCCTGCGTCATTCGGTGGGTGATGATTGGGACGATGCGGCCTTTGCCGATGCGGTGCGCGCCGCGAAGGCGCAACCGACAGCGTTCCTTCATACCCTTTTCACCGTGCGGGCCGGGGCCTTGGTGGCAAAGGATGGCGCGAGCGTACCACCGGGTGCCGCCGTTCTATCTGGCTCCGTCATTGGGGCGGAGATTGCTGATGTGCTCAGCCGTCTGACGCCGGGCGAAGACATCGCCCTGATCGGGGCGGGCAAGTTGGCATCGCTTTATCAGGCTGCACTTGCCGTTCATAACCATAAGGCCACGCCACAGGACGGTGCGGCGATCACGCTGGCCGGGCTTGGTCGGGCATATGATGTGGTGACAGGTAACTAGGCATTCTGGCCGCCGAGCCCATTGATGGTTCCGGCAGGCTCAACAAACAGGAAGACAAAGATGGCATACCCGACCTCGGTCAATGATCAGATCACCGATAGCGTGTCCCCCACCAAGCATCGCAAACTGATTGCGATCCTGCGCGGTGTGCAGCCCCACGAGGCCGCCGACATGGCGCGCGCATTGGTGGGTGCCGGGATCACCATGATCGAAGTGCCGCTGAATTCCGCCGAACCACTGAAAAGCATCGCCGCGATGAAACAGGCGGTGGGGGATGCGGCGATGATCGGGGCGGGGACTGTCCTAACGCCAGAAGATGCCGCCAGCGTAAAGGCCGCAAGTGGCGAATTCGTGGTATCGCCCAACTGCGATATCGACGTGATAGCCAAAACCAAGGAATTGGGTATGGACTCCTGGCCGGGCGTTTTGACCCCAACCGAGTGCTTTGCCGCAATCAAGGCCGGTGCCGACGGACTTAAAATCTTCCCGGCCAGCATCATCGGCGCAGAAGGCATCAAGGCCATGCGCGCGGTTCTGCCAAAGCAGACGCCGGTTTATGCCGTCGGCGGTGTCGGCCCGGATGATTTCGCCACCTACGCTAAGGCAGGCTGCGATGGCTTTGGCCTTGGATCGGGCATCTATAAGCCCGGCATGACCGCTGATGAGGTTTCCAAGGCCGCCATCGCCTATGTCAGCGCGCATGACGCGGTGTTTGGTTAAGTCTGTTCTACCCTTGCCGTTGCTGCGTGTTGATTTTGGAACATTCGTTTTCCGGATTGTGGAAGGGCGTTTGACCCGGTTGGCTTGCGCGCGCTAAATTCCTGCCATTGTATGAATTCCAAAATGGGAGGATCCATTGGATCTGGGAATTAAGGGCCGTAAGGCAATCGTCTGCGCATCGTCCAAGGGCCTTGGCCGTGGTTGTGCGATCAAGCTGGCCGAAGCCGGTGTTGACCTTGTGCTTAATGCGCGCTCCGAAGGGCCGCTGAATGAAACGGCGGAATATATCCGCGATACTTATGGCGTGAACGTCACCACGGTTGCGTGCGACATCACCACCGAAGAAGGCCGTAACAAGGTTCTGGCTGCTGTTGATGCGCCCGACATCCTTGTCAACAATGCCGGTGGTCCGCCCCCGGGGATTTGGTCTGACTGGGGTCAGGCTGAATGGGAAGCCGCGGTTCAGTCCAACATGCTGACCCCGATCCTTCTGGCAACGGCTGTTTTGCCGGGCATGATTTCGCGCAAATGGGGCCGTGTCGTTAACATCACGTCGGGTTCGGTTAAGTCCCCGATCCCGCATCTTGGTCTTTCGAACGGTGCACGTGCCGGTTTGACCGGCTTTGTTGCCGGTACCGCGCGTCAGGTGGCAAAGGATGGGGTTATCATGAATAACCTCCTGCCGGGGCAGCACGACACGGATCGTATCAATGCCCTGATGACGAATAAGTCGAAGGCTGAGGGCATCAGCCTTGATGAAGCGCGCACCAAAACCCAGGCAGGTCTTCCAACCGGCCGGTTCGGTGATCCGCTTGATTTCGGTGCAACCTGTGCTTTTATGTGCAGCGAGAATGCGAAGTTCATGGTCGGGCAGAATGTTCTGCTCGATGGCGGAGCCTTCAACTCCACCATGGGCTGATATGTCGCCTTTCGTCACAGGTCGGTCTGCAAACGCCCATTTGCTGCGCTTCCGGTGCTCACGTACGTCAAGTACGCTGCGCGCCGGTTCTCGCAAATCGGCATTTTCGACACGCCCTGTGACGAAATCCAACATATCACCAAGTGCCCGTAACAGAGTGGGACGCTGAAATGGCGTCCTTCACCTTTGTTTATGTGCTGCGCGAGCTGGATTTTGTGCCGGGGCAGGGCAGGGTTAAGCTGCCCCGGACCTATGTTGGCTGGTCAACCGATGTTGATGCCAGGCTTGCCACCCACAATAGTGGCAAGGGGGCCAAAACTACGCGCGGGCGGCAGTGGGAACTGGTTTATGTCGAACGGTTCCGCACATTTGGACAGGCCATGAGCCGCGAATGGCACCTTAAGCGAGACCGCAAATTGCGCAAGATGCTGGCGGGCGGTTAGGGAAACCGCGCCAAGCCCTGCAAGGATTGCAACGAGGCATGGCAAATCAGAGCTTGCATGATCACGCCAAGTAACAGATATGTCCTTGCAAATACCGTATTTGAACCGAGGGGAGACCGGTTATGGCGTTCGTTCGCAAAAATCCGCTGAAACTCAACAAACTTCAGCTTCGTACACTCGTTCTGGCACAGGTTATCGCCAATGATCCGAATTCCGGTCAGGTGGATGATGAAACCGGTGAAGGCACGCTTCTGCGCGTTCCGCATGCCCATGGCGATCATGTCCATGTTGGCAAATTCACCGTTGCTGCGCGCGATGCCAGTGGTTTTGAAAACCCGGCTGTCTGGGTGGCGCTGACCCGCAAAGGTCTGGTCAAGGATGGCTATCCGGCAAGCATCGTTCTGACCAAGGAAGGCATGGCCTATGACACCGGTCTTGGCGATCACTTCCTTGAGGAAAGCGATCACTAAGCCTTGTGGCCTGTGACGGTTACAAAAAAGCCCCGCTAATGCGGGGCTTTTTTGTGTACGATTATGCGAGCGAATTACTGAACGCGGATGAATTTTCCGTCCTGAATGGCAACGAAATAGATGTTGCGATTGCCATCGCCATATTGGTCAAACATCAGTTCCTGATTAAGTCCGGGCTGCGGCGGAAGATTGGTCAGCGCATCCGCCAGGGTCTGTTCCGGATGCTTGGTTTTGAGTGCCGCAAACAGCACTGTTGCTGCGTCATACGTCAGGACTGACGAAAACCCGGGGAATTCGTCAAACATCTGGCGGTAATCAGCGATGAATTTCTGGAACCGCGGATTGGTGTCATACCGGTCATAGGCTTGCACCAGCTCCATGCCTTCAACCGCGTCGCCACCAAGTTCAATCAGGGCTTCGGAACCTGCCCATTCGGCAGCGGAAAGCTGAACTTCACTGTCTAGTTTGCGAATTTCCTTGGCAAGACTTGCGCTATCGGCGCTGTTGGTGATCAGCACAATGCTGTCTGGAGCTTCTGCCAGAAGTTCTGCTGCGGCATCCGCATGCGTGATATCATCAACATTAATCCAGATTTTGGAAATCACGCGGCCATCAAGGCCATCGAACTCCAACAGGAATTCCCGATACCAGCTATCGGTAAAGGCTTCGTTGCGACCGTCAAGTGCGATGGCGACCCGATTGTGGTCAAGCTCAATGCTGCGTCTAGCATAGGCGCGCGCATTTTCACGTGTGGTCGTATTCATCCGAAACAGATTGTCACGAAACCCTGCAAAATCAGCTGCTGATACCGTGGGCGATACCGTTACAACACCAAGCTCATTGATGACTGGAAGCATTGCCATGCCAATAGAGCTGATGATTGGTCCGACGATGGCATCGACATCCAGTTCCTTGAATTCGCGAACGTGATTTTGGGCTGTCTCCGGGCTTGTTTCATCATCGCGCGGGATGATCTCGATCATCCTACCGTCAATTCCGCCGGCATCATTGACTTGCTGAGCTGCAAGCTTCAACGCATTAAGTGATGCTGTTCCCGTATCTTGTGCTGTGCCTGAAAGACCAGCAATGAAACCGATTTTAATCGGACCGGACTGATCACACGCGACCAGCAAAAAACATCCCAGCACCGCCGAACACAGAAACCTGATAGACCGCATTTTGATCCTTGCCTGTTATTTGTTATTCACTTGTGGGGCCCTGATACATCCATGTCAAAAGACAGGATGGTCTATATTTGATTTTTACGATATGGCGGCGAAAGTTATTCCGTTCAAGCACTTGAACTTTTGCGTATGTCTCCTAACCGAAATCTCGTCTGGCTTGTAAAACCCGTCCGAATGTTGTGATCAGGCAGAGCGTTCCAAAAATGGCGGCAACATTGGGGAACCAGGCGGGGAAGACACAAATCAGACATAGCACAAGAATTGTTTCGCTGCCTTCGGTGATACCCGTCAGGTAATAGAAGCTTTTCTTGCCCTGCTTTTCGTGATTGCGGTTTTGCTTGGCTGCAATGATCGCATAGGCCAGAAAGCTTGAACCGGTTCCGACAAAACAGAAAATCAGGAAGGCAGCCATAAGTGCGTGTTCGGGGCGTCCAATGGCAAAGGCCAGAATGATGCCGGAATAAAACAGGAAATCAGCGACAATGTCGTAATAACCGCCCAGATCGCTCTCCTGACTTTTTGCGCCGGGATGGCGTGATCGTGGCTCGGAATGGCGCGCAACTGCACCATCAAGCCCATCCATCAATCGCGATCCCAGGATCAGGGCGAGGGCAACGTAATCCAGCTTGAAAGCAAGTGCTGCAGCAGCCAGAAGTCCCAGAAAGAAACCAAATCCGGTGACCATATTGGGTGTGATCCCGCTGCCTGACAGGGTCCGCGCGATGGCATTCAAGGGCTTGTCAATCAAGGGGCGCAGGCGGGCATCAAGCATCAGATGTTTCCGGTTAACTCTTTGAGACAGCGACTATAAACGCAATGATATGCGTTTGAAAATCACCAGTTCGTATGGCCCCGGCGAATAGGAGCTATACGCTATCTCCCGGTTGGGATCAGATGGTAATACGGGCTGTCTTCAAGTACGGCATCATCGGCGTAGCCCAGTTTGTTCTGCCGAATGACGGCTTGTATTTCTTCAATATAAACCTGACCGCGTTCGGAATAACGCGTTAGCGTTTCCGCCAGATCTGTGCCCGATAAAGGTTTGTTCTGGTTCAGAAAATCTGCCCGTTGATCACGAAACTCTTCATAGGCGGATCCGGTATTAAGGTTCATCATATAGGCGCGAACAGATCCGAATGGCGTCTTGAATGCCGCGATTTTGTAATCCCCCAGATGACTGCGTTGCTCGTTGGGCGTAATGCCATCGCCGTCATAGGTCCATTGACCAAATAGTGCATTTCCAAGGGCGGCAAAGCGTGACGTTCCCCATCCGCTCTCAATGGCCATTTGCGCCATGGCCAGGGATGGCGGGACAGGTGCAATCCGCATTTGAAGTTCTTCAATTGTTTGCGGATCATCCGGTGCGGTGGATACGCGATATTGGCTGGCCAATTCGGCAATGACAGTTAAGTTGTTTGCGGTGATTGCAGATTTCAGTACCGCTTTCTGAAAGGCGATTTCTTCGTTGGCTAGAAGGACGAGGGGGCCAAGTGTTCGGAAAAACACCCGTTTCTTTGCGGCAACGGTGAGCTGATCGGCGATTTCATCACGCCATGCATTGGGAATGTTTTGCAGGAATAGTCGCGGTATTGTGCGTTCTCCTGCATCCCATTGCGCTGGGGTATATCCCAGATCGTCAAAGAAACTCGCCAGTTGGTCATAACCATGCAACTCAACGCGAATGATTTCGTTCGTATCCGGGATCGGCAGGGTGATGTCCGCGTCGGCGTTGCTTGAAAGAAAAAGGCTGGTTGCACTGATGGTCAGGGCCGCCAAGTGTTTCCGGTGCTGCTTGCATCGATTAAACATGAAAGCCCCCATGTTGGAACGCTATTTCGCCAAGCGATCAGCTTATCATGCTTTGGCCTATCAATGCAGGGTGGAGAGAATCTGGTGGAGTCCGTCATCTGGGTTGAGGTGGGGCAAACCAGATGACGAGACCCCAATCGCGGTCCGTGGTTGTGGATCAAGCGATATGGCAGCGCGGTGTTAATCGCGGAAGTCTTGCAGGCGCTGGCGTTGTTTGCCATCCGCATCGAAATTGTCTGGCGACATCCAACCTTCAAAAGCCGCCTTGATCGCGGGCCATTCCTCAATCGTGATGGAAAACCATGCGGTGTCGCGGTTACGGCCCTTATAGACCATGTGATTGCGAAACGTGCCTTCATAGGTGAAGCCATATCGCGCCGCGGCCGCACGCGATGGTGCGTTTTGATCGTCACATTTCCATTCATAGCGGCGATAGCCCAGCTCATCAAAGGCGCGCTTCATCAGAAGATACATCGCCTCTGTTCCGCCGATGGTTTGCGAAAGTGCGGGCGCATAATTGATATTGCCGACTTCGATCGTGCCGTGGGTCGGATCAATCCGCATCAGGGCGGCAACGCCGACGGCCTTGTTGGTGGCTTTGTCGATGACGGTATGGAAGATCGCATCCTTGCTATCGGCAACCGATTGAAGCCAGGCGCTATAGGATGCCAAGTCATCAAAGGCCGGTGTGAACAGATAGGTAAAGCGCGATCCATCCATTGCCGTGCGGTTGGCGTCAAACAGTTGCTGTGCGTCGCGCGCGATGTCAACCGGGCTTACGATCACGTGGGTGCCAACAATATCGGTGCGAGGCGGGAAGTCACATCCGGTCCAGTTGTCAACCGGGTGGCCAACGGGTTTGCCGAATTCATCAAGGTGTGGGGCGCTCATCATTCTTCCTGACTGGTTTTGGTCAGATTGCAGATTGCCGATGATTGGTCCTGTATAAAAGGTCCAGTTTTGCCAATCTGATGGGGCCAATTAGGGGCCCATTTATTGGGTCAGGCTTTCCTGATCGAGCATTTTGACAAAGCTCCGATTGCCTTCGGTATCATGGCAAAGTAGGGGGACACCAAACTGTCGCACCGGAGGCAGATTGGCAGGGACAATGCCGGCATGCGGACCATCGGCATCATTTAGCACATGGGATGGATCGGCCAAAAGCGCATCGATCCGCCCGGCACGCAAAAGGTCAAATCCCTGTTGCAGGTTTTGCAGCGGCAACCAATCGACCATGGTGTTTTCAAGTGGCAGGGCGGGCGGTGGGAATTGCTTCATCCGCCCGACAAGGATTTCATCCTGCGCGCCAAGGTCAAAGCCGGCATGGGTGAACAGCCGGACTTCAAACAAGAGTGCGCGTTTTGTCATCAATTGCGGTTCATCATGGGGCCAGCCACCGGTCAGGATGCAGTCAAGTTGCTCTGCGCGGTACAGCTGAAACAACCGATCTGTTGGTAGTGTTTCAATCTTGCCTGATCCTGTCTTTTCCCGAAGGGTGGAGACAAAGCTTCGATTGGCAGGCGAGGTGTATTGCGTCCACTTATCATCAAGTGCGACATGGGCACCGATGCGGAATGCATGTTCATCCGCCATCGCGCCCACGGGCATGGCAGCGACAAGTGACATTGCCATCGCCAAAACACCCCACATGCATCGCACCGGCGGTACAGCAAAGCGCATAACGTCCTTATCTCCACATCATTTAACTTGCGCCATATCATTGATGTTACGCCTGAAATGCGGATTTACAAGATGGCGATGCAATAAAGTGGATGGTGGGACAGGTGGCTTTGGGGTGCCCAGTGTCAATCAACCATGCTTGGGTAATTTCAAGCGACTGGTCAGAAGCTCGCCTTGATCCTTTAGAACCGGATATGCCGCAGCCGCCACCAGATGGGCGTTGATACGCTTAAGGTCGCGGACGATATCCATATGAAGGGTGCTGGTTTCCGTGCTGTCCTGACGCCCGGCCTGCAGGCGTTCGAAATGCGCGCTGATGGTGCGTTCCTCAAGATCGCGGAAGGCTTCTTTTTCCTTGGCCAGTTTGCGGGCCATGCGCGGGTCTTCGTTCATGAAGACAGCCGATGCCGAACGCAGGTTATTGCCAAGGCGCTCAAGCATATCCAGCAATTCGCGCTGCCCGTCTGGCGAGAAGGTCAGGCCGCGCTTGATCCGCTTATTCGTCAGATTCACCAGATCACGTTCAATCACGTCACCGGCCTGTTCCAGGTTGGTGGCAAAGGTCAGGATTTCACGCATACGGCGATGATCGCGTTCGTCAAACTTCCGCACATCCAGCGACGTCAGATATTCTTTGATCGCGGTATTGAGGTGATCAAGGATGTCATCCATCTGGCGTGTCTGGGCGGCACGTTTGCGGTCACCGTTTTGCAGGGCATCTTCGACACCTGCCAACATCTGCTGCAGGGTATCGGACATCCGAAGTGCTTCGCGCGCGGCAACGGCAATCGCCATGGGCGGGGATGAGCGCACATCCGCATCAAGATAGACCGGCTTGGCCGGATCGCTGCCGTCATTGCGCGCAGGCAACCACCGGCATAGAAGCCGTGCATAGGGTGGCAGGACCGGCAGGAACAAAAACGCCATCGCGAGATTAAAGATCAGATGAAATGCCGCAACCGCCTGTGCCGGATCGGTTACCAGAAGGGTGATGTAGGCTGTGGCGGGTTCAAGTAAGGCAAGCCCGATCACTGCACCAATCATCCGCCCCAAAAGATTGCCCAGCGGCAGGCGCTTGGACGCCGGATCGTTATTATTCCCGCCTTCAAGCCACGGATTGATCGCCGTTCCCAAGTTTGCGCCCAGCACCAGGGCAAGGCAGGCCTCAAGTGGAACCATGCCAGCGGAGGCAAAGGACATAATAATCAGAACCGTCGCCACACTTGAATGGGCAAGCCATGTCAAAACAGCCGCGAGCAAGACGTTGAGAACCGGCGCTACCGTGATCGCGCCCAATACCGCACGCAGTTCCAGGGCATTGGCATAGGGCAGGATCGCGCCATGCACCAGATGAAGCGACAGCAACATCAAGCCAAGTCCGATCGCCACGCGGCCAAGATCACGGGTGCGCGTGATGTGACCGCGCCTGAACATCAAAACGCCGATCAGAACGAAAATCGGTGCGATCTGGGTGATGTCAAATGACAGGACCTGGACAATCAATGTGGTACCGACATTCGCACCCAGCATAATGGCCAGGGCGGTGACCAAACTGATCAAACCTTCGGAGGTAAAGGATGTCGCCATCAGGCCTGTGGCGGTGCTGCTTTGCAGGGCCGATGTCACGCCGATGCCCGCAAGGAACGCCTTGAACCGATTGCCAAGGGCAGCTGAAAGAAGCTTTCGAAGTTCGGGGCCATAGGCGCGCTGAATGCCGGTTTGCACCATGTGAAGACCCCAAAGCAGAAGGGCGATCATGCCTGCAATTTCAAGCAGTTTCAGCGATATATCCATATTGGCGCCTTTTCTTGTGGGTCGGCTGACGCACTGATCAGCACAGTGAGGCCCATTGATTTATAGATGTTGCCGCGGCTGCATTTATTCAATGTCAGCTTGTGGGTGCTGCATCTATTTAATTCATTTGAACTTTTAAAATGTTCATATGAACATAAATCATTTGCGCAAAAAGGCAAGAAAAGCAAAAAGCCCCGGCAGGGTGCCGGGGCTTTGATCAGATGTCTTTGGCGGACAGGGAGCCGCCTGAGAACAGGTTAGATGTCCGGATACCAGGCACCCAGAACGCCGAACTCTTCGAGTTTTGCGACGATCTGTTCGGCGGCAGCTTCGGCACTTTGATCAACCGTGTTGACGATGATCTCGGCGTTTTCCGGACGCTCATACGGGCTATCGATGCCTGTGAAGTTCGCGATCTCGCCAGCACGGGCCTTTTTATAAAGGCCTTTGACGTCACGCTGTTCGCAGACCTCAAGCGGGGTGTCGATAAAGACTTCGATGAACTCGTCTTTTTCAACGAGGCTGCGGGCGAGCTGACGTTCGGAACGGAATGGCGAGATGAAGGATACCAGCGTGATCACACCGGCATCAACAAACAGCTTGGCTGTTTCGCCTACGCGGCGGATGTTTTCCACGCGGTCCGCATCGGTAAAGCCAAGATCCTTGTTCAGGCCATGGCGCACATTGTCACCATCAAGGGTGTAGGTGTGCTTGCCAAGCGCATGGAGCTTTTTCTCCACCAGGTTGGCGACGGTGGATTTACCCGCACCCGACAGGCCCGTGAACCACAGAACGACCGATTTCTGGCCTTTCTGATAGGCACGTGCGCCCTTGTTGATGTCCATTTCCTGCCATTTGATGTTGGTCGCGCGGCGAAGGGAATGGTTGACCATGCCCGCACCAACAGTCGCATTGGTGAAGCGGTCTATGATGATGAAACGACCCGAATGACGGTTTTGATCATAGGGATCAAACGCCAAAGCCTTATCGGCCGAGATATTGGCAATGCCGACTTCGTTAAGCTCAAGCGTTTTGCCGGCCACGTGCTCAAGCGTGTTCACATTGACCTTGTATTTAAGGTCGCTGATCTGCGCATTGGCAACCTGTGCGCCCATCTTGATCAGATAGGGGCGACCGGGCAGAAGATGATCTTCATGCATCCAGATGATGCGTGCTTCGAACTGATCGGCAAAGTCCGGCTTGGCATCGGACGCGGCCAGAATGTCACCACGCGAAATGTCGATTTCATCTTCAAGCGTCAGGGTGATTGCTTGACCTGCAATGGCAACATCAAGGTTACCATCAAAGGTGACGATTTCCTTGACCTTGCTGGTCTGGCCGGACGCGGTTACGACAATCTCGTCCCCCGGCTTGACGGAGCCAGATGAAATGGTGCCGGAAAAGCCCCGGAAATCAAGGTTCGGGCGGTTGACCCACTGAACCGGAAGACGGAACGGCTTTTCAATCGCGTCTTGTTCGACCTGAACATCTTCAAGATGGGTCAGAAGCGTCGGACCGGAATACCAAGGCGTGTTGGCGCTGGCTTCGATCATGTTATCGCCACGCAGAGCCGAAAGCGGGATCGCGGTGATCGAGCTATAATTCAGCTGTGCTGCAAATTTCTGATATTCGGCAACGATCTGATCAAATTTGGCCTGATCATAATCGATCAGATCCATCTTGTTGACGGCCAGAACCACGTGCTTGATGCCCAGAAGGGACGTGATGAAGCTATGGCGACGCGTCTGGGTCAGGATGCCTTTGCGCGCATCAATCAGGATCACGGCAACATCGGCGGTCGATGCGCCGGTTGCCATGTTGCGCGTATATTGTTCGTGGCCGGGCGTGTCGGCGACGATGAATTTGCGCTTGTCGGTCGAGAAGAAGCGATAGGCAACATCAATGGTGATGCCCTGTTCGCGTTCGGCCTGCAGGCCATCAAGCAGCAGGGCAAAGTCAATCTCGCCGCCCTGGGTGCCAACCTTGCGGCTGTCGGCTTCAAGGGCGGCCAGTTGATCTTCAAAGATCAGTTTGGAATCCCAAAGCAGACGACCAATCAGGGTTGATTTGCCATCATCCACACTGCCGCATGTGATGAAACGCAGAAGGCTTTTTTCTTCCTGGGCTTTGAGGTAGCCGAGAATATCGTCGGCAATCAAATCAGATTTATGCGCCATCAGAAGTAACCTTCCTGCTTCTTCTTCTCCATCGACCCGGCCTGGTCGTGGTCAATCATACGGCCCTGACGTTCGCTTGAGCGGGTCAGAAGCATTTCCTGGATAATCTCGGGCAGGGTGGCTGCCTCGGACTCAACCGCACCCGTTAGCGGGTAGCAGCCAAGGGTCCTGAATCGCACCGATTTCATTTCCGGGGTCTCGCCCGGATTAAGCGGCATGCGGTCGTCGTCGACCATGATCAGCATGCCGTCGCGCTCAACCACCGGGCGTTTCGCGGAGTAATAAAGCGGCACAATCGGGATCTGCTCAAGATAGATATATTGCCAGATATCAAGCTCGGTCCAGTTCGAGATCGGGAAAGCACGGATGCTTTCACCCTTATTGATCCGGGCGTTATAGATATCCCACAATTCCGGGCGCTGATTTTTCGGATCCCAGCGGTGGTTCTCGGTCCGGAAGGAAAAGACACGTTCCTTGGCACGTGCTTTTTCCTCGTCACGGCGCGCGCCACCAAAGGCTGCATCGAACTTGTATTTGCTCAACGCCTGTTTAAGCGATTCCGTTTTCATGATGTCGGTATGCAGGCTCGACCCATGGGTGAACGGCCCAACGCCCTGTTTCACACCTTCTTCATTGATGTGGACTATCAGCTCAAAGCCATATTCCTTAGCAACCCGGTCGCGAAACTCGATCATTTCGCGGAATTTCCAGGTGGTGTCGACATGCATCAACGGGAAAGGCGGCGGGGCAGGGTAAAATGCCTTGCGTGCAAGATGCAGCAGAACCGATGAATCCTTGCCGATGGAATAAAGCATCACCGGCCGTTCAAACGATGCCGCAACCTCGCGGATGATATGAATACTCTCTGCCTCAAGCTGGCGGAGATGGGTCAGATTAGGCTGCATTCTCTTTCCTGACGATATATCAACACAAAATTTGTGTTTATAAATGTATTTCACTTGGCTTTGATGGGTAATACGGAACGCTACACAACGCAAGTGTGATTTCTATTTTTACACAAAAAAATGAGGCGGAATTTAGTTCAACACTGATTGATGTGTTTAATGTGAATTTGTGTCAGAAACAAGATTAATGATCGCCCTGTGTTCTGTAGTGTATTTGGACCTGCGCAGTTTTGCGCAAGGGGTGTGCGCTCTTGGGGCTATGGGCATTGACGATAACAGTGCAAATTGACCGCGACCCAACCCGGTTAGGGTGGCATGACGTGCGTTTAAGGGGGGAACTGTGTTTCGTCTCTGGTCCAAGTTCCAACAGGCATCTGGCCTGTTTTTCACATCGATGTTTGCCGCAAGGCTTGCTGATCAGTTTCTTTTGTTTGTTGTCCCGCTGGTGGTCTATCAGACCACGCAAAGTGTTGCGCTGTCGGGCTTGGCCTATGCGGCCGAGACATTGCCGCGCGTTTTATTCTATCCCGTGTGCGGTGTGCTTTCAGATCGCTATTCGCCACTTCAGCTGATGCAGCTTAGCCAGATCGGGCGTGCTGTGATCTGTGTGCTGGGGCTGGGCGGGTATGCTTTGTTTGGCGGGCTTGGTTGGGTTGTCGGGATTTCAGCCCTGTGCGGGCTTTTGACGACGCAAGGGTTCATGGCGCGCGAAGTCATGTTGCCGCAGATTTTTGCCAATGCCCGGTTTGAAAAAGTCCAGTCGATCTCGCAAAGCGTCAATCAAACCAGCATCGTCACAGGCCCGCTTTTGGCAGCCAGCCTGTTTGCGCTTAGCAACTGGCAAACGGTTGTTGTCGTTGCGGCCGTCATGTTTGTTGTTGCCGAACTTTCCATGATGATCTGGCGCAAAGGTAATCAAACGCCAATTGCAGCAACCGATGACAATCCGTCCTGGGTCGCACCGTTTAAAACCGCATTCGGGCATTTGGTTTATCTGCCGGGGCTTAAGCGTGTGATTGCTCTGACGGCGAGTGTGAACCTTGTCTTTGGCATCACGCTTGCGACGTCGGCAGCCATGGTCACGGGTCTTCATGGCCAAAGCGAAGAACATTATGCCCTGCTTCAAACCATCGGTGCGGTCTTTACCATCATTGTTCTGATGATGGCCGGGGCGAGCCGCATGTCGGTTGGCATGATCGGGCTTGTTTCGTTTGTCGGTGTGTTTCTGGGCGGGGTCATGACCGCGCTTAGCCCGGATTACCGGCTTTATATGATCGGGTTTGCCGTGGTGCTGGGATTTGACGGGATGTTTAACATCTATATCCGCACCATCCGGCAAAAGATCATTCCGGCGCGTGACTATGGCAAAACCACCGGCGTCATCATTCTGTTTAACAATATGACCCAGCCAATTGCGGGTCTTCTGGTTGGCCTGACGGCAAGTCTTGAACAAACCAGTTGGCTGATCCTTGGTCTTTCGCTGGTGATGCTAATGGGTGGGGGGATCCTGTCGCTGCCGCGTTTTCAGGCAAGAACGACCTGAATACATTGAACAAAATATTGAACCAGGCCCCCATACATCGCCATATCAAACGCAGCGAAGTGCGATTTTTATGTAATGCGATGTATGGGGATCAATGAACGCGAAAGCACGTCCGTTTAAAACCTCGGTTCTTCAGGATGGTATGACGCTGATGTGGCAGGGGCGAGCCGTTATCGCGATTGCTATGTTGCTCACGATCCTGCTTTCTGGGCTCAGTGCCGCCTTTCCCGGTCCCGCATTGCTGGGGGATGATGGGGCGCCCAGCCTGCCGGGCACGATCTGGCAGGTCATCCTGATTATCCTTCATGCCGTTCCTTTGATACCCGTTGCCTATGTCAGCCACATCGCTGTTCTGCGCGGTGTTGCGGGTATCGCCGCCCTGCGATCAGATGGTTGGGGCGGCATTTTGCGGTTTGGGCGGGCAATGTTGGTTGCGGTCTTTGCGCTGGCGATCTTGGCGACACTTTATCAACTGATCTTTGTTTCTGACATCCTTCTCATGACGGCGGGGCGTTTGGATACGGATAGTTCGCTGCGTCTGGTGTTTGGCGCTGTGATGGCGATCGCGGCACTGGCGGCGTTTGTGCTTTTGGGATCGTGGGGGGCTGTGAGCATTCAACGCGGGCAGGTGGTATTTGGGGCTGTCCTGCAGGTCGGGCGGCAAAGCTTGTGGTATGCGCTGCTGCGCGTGATGACCGTCATTCTGTTCCTGCCGATCTTGTCTGCGTTGGGGCTGCCATTGATGGGGCAGGTAGTCGCGATTCTGGTGGCGCTTGGTGTTGCAGCCGATCCGGCATTTCTGATCGTCAGCGCGGGATTCTCGGCACTGATCGCCTGCTTTGCGGTGGTCTTGGTTGCTGTGATCTTTTGTCGGGTTTGGCTGAAATCGGAAAAGATATAGTTAAAACAATGGCTTGGTTCGTCTTTGCTGGTTTGGGTTTGAATTGATTTTGTAATTTTATTTCAAAATTTGACACATCAATAAAATAAACTTGATTTAGGTCAGTGTTGCTTGCCAAATAATGGCAATGTTGCTGACCTAAAGAGAGCCGCCATGACCATCCAATGGAATGAAATGATCGTCCCCGATGCCCGTGCCCTGCGGGCGTCCGAAATTCGTGACCTGTTGAAAGTGGCCGAACGGCCAGAGATTATTTCATTTGCCGGTGGCGTGCCCGATCCTACGCTTTTCCCGCTTGCGACCTTTAATGACGTCTATGGTGAACTGACGACAGATGATCAGGCCGGGCGTCGCAGCCTGCAATATTCGATCAGTGAAGGTCTGCCCGGTTTGCGCCAATGGATTGCCGATGATTTGGCGACCATGGGTGCTACCCGCGCGATAGAGAACATCCTGATCACCTGTGGTGCGCAGCAGGGATTGGATATGCTTGCCCGATTGCTGCTTGAACCCGGTCGCGAAATCGTTCTGGAAAAGCCAAGCTATCTGGGCGCGATGCAGGCTTTTTCGATGCGCCGTCCCACCTATGTTGGGATCGCCATGGATGACGAAGGCCCGGTGATTGAGGAACTGGATGTGGCCTTTGCCAATGGGGCGCGGATTGCTTATCTGTCACCCGATTTTCAAAACCCGACCGGTCGATCCTATTCCCTTGCACGGCGCAAGGCTGTTCTGGAAACCGCGCGTAAATATGGGGCGGTGATCCTTGAAGATGCGGCCTATTGCAAGCTGGCCTATGAGGGCGAAAGCCTGCCATCGCTTCTGGCACTTGATGAAACCAATGGCGATCCGGATGCCGGCGCGGTCATTCAGCTTGGAACATTTTCCAAAACACTCGCACCGGCCCTTCGCATTGGCTGGATCACGGGGCCGCGTCCGGTGATCAAGCAACTGGTCCTGATGAAGCAGGCCGGTGATCTGCATGTATCGACCATCAATCAGGAAATCGCACTGCGCGCTGCGACCAAGCTGTTCCCAAGCCATCTTGAAACTCTGCAGGATGCCTATCGCGCCAAACGCGACGTGATGTTGGGCGCGCTTGAAGACTTCATGCCCAAAAGTGTTCGCTGGTCGCGCCCGGAAGGTGGCATGTTTGTATGGTTAACATTGCCCGAGAACATCAATAGCCGCGAACTTCTGATCGATGCGATGGAAGACGTCAAAGTCGCCTTTGTCCCCGGTCAGGCCTTTTTCTGCGATCAAGGCGGGATCAATACTGCACGGCTGAGCTTCGCAACCGAAAGCGAACAACGCATCCGTGATGGTATTGAACGGCTGGCGCTGCTGATCCGGCGCAAGGACAATCAATAGGCCCGAAAACGTCGCATAAAAAGAGCCCGGCAGCAGGCGGGGGAACGCTGCCGGGCGATATGCCTGCCAGAAAGTTGGTTGGCAGGCATGGGGGATTTGTTCGGGACGGGCTATGCCTGTCCCAGCATGGCCTTAAGGATGAAGGCCGCCTTACCGATCACGACGATCCCGCCAAGATAAAGAGTGATGAACCAAAGCAGCCTTCTGGTTTTTTCTGATCTGACTAGGGGCATCAATGATATTCCTCATCACTGACCTTGCCGCGAAACACCCAATAGGCATACGCCGTATAGGCGATGATCACTGGCAGCAGGATGGCAGCGCCCACCAGCACGAAGGCCAGGCTGTTATCAGGGGCGGCGGCATCGCGGAACGTGATCATGGGCGGCACGATATTGGGATAAAGCGTGATGCCAAACCCGACATAACACAGGAAAAAGATGCCAAGCGTGATGCCAAAAACGGTCTTTTCACGTTTGCGCACGGCCTGCCAAAGCCAATAGAGCAAACCCGCGGTCACAATCGGAATCGGGGCGAGAAACGCCATATTGGGCATTGCAAACCAGCGATCCGCATAGGCCGGGTTCACATAAGTCGTCATCAGCGATACGACCGCCAGATTGGCCGCCATCCAGATCACGGCCGGTTTGGCAAGGCGACGCAAATTGCCCTGAAAATCGCCCTCCATTTTCATGATTAGCCAGCCGGTCCCGAGCAGGCCATAGCCCACCACCACGGCCGTGGCGCAAAAGATCGAAAACGGGCTTAGCCAATCAAACGCACCGCCAACGAACCGTCCGTTTTCAACGGCAATGCCTTCGATAAAGCCACCCACCATCGCGCCCTGCATGGCGGCAGCAATGATGGAACCAGCCGAAAATGCGATGTCCCAGTGTTTTTGATGGTTAAGGCTTTTAAACCGGAACTCAAATGCCACCCCGCGAAACACAAGGGCCAGCAACATGACAAAAACCGGTATGTAAAAGGCCGTCATCAGCAATGAATAGGCCTTGGGGAAGGCGGCATACAGTCCGCCACCACCCAGAACCAGCCAGGTTTCATTGCCATCCCAGATGGGGGCTACCGTATTCATCATCCGCCCGCGTTTGGTCGGGTCCTTGATGAAGGGAAACAGAATGCCGATGCCAAGGTCAAAGCCATCAAGCGTAACATAGGCAAAGACGGCAACCGCAATCAACAGAACCCAGATCAGTTGATAATCCATGATCATTCTCCTGCCTCCGAGGGTTTCCGGGGGGCATTATGTACCGCCAGCTGCCGACCACCGGCACGAAGGACTTCGCCCTTGGGCAGGTGCGCATGACGTGGATCATGGTTCATGGCGCGGATGATATAGGCCGTGCCAACCCCAAAGACGATCGTATAGACAACGACGAAGGCCAGAAGCGATCCGGCAATTGCCGTTGCAGTGATGGGTGATCCGGCTTCGGATGTGCGCATTACGCCATATACCACCCATGGCTGACGCCCGATTTCGGTGGTGAACCAGCCTGCCAGAATGGCGACAAATCCGCTTGGTCCCATGACAAGGGCAAATCGATGCAGGTGTTTGCAGTCATAAAGCTTGTGGCGGAACCGCGCGATCAGGCTTGCGATGCCCAGAAGCGCCATCAAAACACCAATGCCGACCATGATGCGGAAAGTCCAAAAGACGATGGTCGCATTCGGGCGGTCCTCGGGGGCGAAATCCTTCAACCCCGTAATCCTGCCATCCCAGTCATGGGTCAGGATCATGGATCCCAGTTTGGGGATTTCAATCGCGTATCTGGTTTCCTCGGCATCCATATCGGGCAAACCAAACAGGATCAGCGGTGCGCCATTTTGTGTTTCAAAATGGCCTTCCATTGCCGCGACCTTGGCCGGTTGATGCTCAAGGGTATTAAGCCCGTGCATATCGCCCGCCGCGATCTGGATCGGGGCGACGATGGCCGCCATCCACATCGCCATGGAAAACATGATCCGTGCCGCACGGTTGTCACGGTCGCGCAGCAAATGCCAAGCCCCAACCGCACCGACAACAAAGGCGGTGGTCAGGTAAGCTGCCAGAACCATATGCACCAATCGGTAGGGGAAGCTTGGATTGAAAATCGCATCGATCCAGCTTGTGACAACTGCCCGGCCATTTTCGACGACATAGCCATCGGGTGTTTGCATCCAGCTATTGGCCGACAGGATCCAGAAGGCAGAAAACAAAGTGCCCACTGCAACCATCGTGGTGGCCATGAAATGAAGCTTCGGCCCGACCCGGTTCAGACCAAACAGCATGATGCCAAGGAAACCAGCCTCAAGGAAAAAGGCGCTTAGAACCTCATAGGCCATCAGCGGGCCGATCACGCCACCGGTGAATTCCGAAAACGGTCCCCAGTTGGTGCCAAACTGATAGGACATCACAATCCCGGAGACGACCCCCATGCCAAAGGCCAGCGCAAAGATCTTTAGCCAGAACTTGTAAAGCGCAAGATAGGTATCATCGCGGGTGCGCAACCACATCGCTTCAAGCACGAACAAAAAGCTCGCAAGCCCGATGGTGAATGACGGGAAGATGATGTGAAACGATACGGTAAAGGCAAACTGTATGCGCGCCAATATTTCTGCATCAAGCATTGGCCTTGGTCCTTCTGGTAGGCGAAGCCTCCGGCCAATTCCGCATCATCGAACATCATCGATGTACCTTTTGCAGATGCCTTTAAACATCCCGTTTGGGCGTGGCGGCATGGATTGACCTGTCAGAAAGACTGATAAGATTTTATGTGCAGTGCGACATTGCGAATGCGCAATTTACAATTGGAATATTTTGAAAGTGGCCTGCGCGCGTTACATCGCATGTTCCAGACAGAGCTTTTCAAGCGCCAGCGAACTTTGGGTCTGCTGGCGTTCTTTATGGCGCAGCACCATGAATTTGCGCGGCGGGATCGGGAAGCCTGCGCGGGCCAATCTACCTTGGGCAATTAGCGAGCTTACCGCGAATTGTGAGACGGCGGTGGCGGCAAGACCGGTTTCAACGGCGGTGATGACGGCCTCGTTACTCGGCAGGACGAGGGCGGTTTTAAGTCGCGTTGGGTCGATGCCAAGATCACGCAACGCACTTTCAAATTCTGATCGGGTGCCAGACCCTGCTTCGCGCAGAATCCAATTCGATTGCGTGATCAGGGCGCTTGGCGTTAGCGGCCTGCCATCGGCCCAGGGGTGCTTGGGGCCGACCACAATGACCAAGGCATCTTCGGCGACTTCGCGTTTGGCAAGGGCCGGTTCATCAATGTCGCCTTCGATAAAGCCGATATCAGCCGCCCCGCCGCGCACCGCATCAGACACGGTCTTGGTATTGCCAATGGTCAGGTGGATTTCAATGCCGGGATACTGGTCATGGAACTTCATCAAAAAGGGCGGCAGCCAATAGCTTGCAATCGTCTGGCTGGCGTAAACATTCAAATCTCCGCGTTGCATGCCGCCCAGTTCGGCCAGTGTCAGCTCAGCCGCCCGCGCACGGGCAAGTGTCGATTTGGCTTCATCAAGGAAAAGCCGTCCGGTCTGGGTCAATTCAATCCGCCGGCCAACCCGGTTAAATAGCGCCACCCCATAAAAACCCTCAAGGTTCTTGATTGCCGAGCTGACAGCAGAGGGCGTCAGGCCAATTGCCTCGGCCGCGCGGGTAAGATGTTCGCGTTCGGCAACGGCGACAAAGATTTGAAGTTGTTCAAGTGTCATCATGGCGGTGGCTTATTCCAAGCTGCTTTTGCGTCTTTCCCGCGCAGGCGGGAAACTTTTAAGTGTCGGGTTCCAGATTCCGGCTCGGCGCAAGGCGCCGTCCGGAATGACGAAGGAATGTGATTTCCTGCTGGAAACTAATCGTTCGATTTTATCGAATGAAATATGAATTGTTATTCGATGGAAGTAAATGGTTTGGCGTGAGATTTTCCGACTGTGATCAAAACACAGGAAAATCATGTTTTTTAACGCCCGCATCAAACCGATCCTGCCAGGCCTTGCCATGACATTGCTTGTCGCACTGGCAGCCAAGCTTGCCGAACATGCCGAGCGCGTGTTTTTCGGGCGTGGCTGGGTGGAAAGTCTGGTCTTTGCCATTCTGATCGGGGTTGTGGTGCGATCGGTGTTTGGGCTGGCACCGCGTTTTTTTGCCGGTGTTCGGTTCTGCGGCAAGACGGTGCTTGAGATCGCGATTGTTTTGCTGGGCGGATCGATCAGTGCGCAGGCGATTGGCTCGGCCGGGGGCGGGTTGATTGCCGCCATCATAGCCGTGGTCTGTATCAGTCTTTTTGTCAGCTATCACATTGGCCGCGCACTTGGATTGTCCGAACATCTTTCAATGCTTGTCGCCTGCGGCAATTCGATTTGTGGCAATTCGGCGATTGCCGCGACCGCACCGGTGATTGATGCAAGGTCCGATGATGTGGCGGCATCGATATCCTTTACGGCTGTTTTGGGTGTGTTGTTTGTTTTCGTTCTGCCTATGCTTCATGCCGGGCTTGGCTTGTCAGCCACCCAATATGGCATCTTTTCCGGCTTAACCGTCTATGCCGTGCCGCAGGTTTTGGCGGCAACTGCCCCGGCGGGCGCGCTTGCCGTTCAGGTCGGGACGCTGGTGAAACTGATCCGGGTTTTGATGTTGGGGCCGGTAATCTTTACCCTTGCCCTGATCGGCGGGCGGGCGCGCGAAACCAAGCTTCCCGTAGCTCAGGTCGTGCCGTGGTTCATTATCGGCTTTATCGCCATGATGGCAGCTCGTTCGGTCGGGCTTCTGCCGGAATTTGCACTTGGTGGCATGAAAACCGCATCGTCGTTTCTAACGATCCTTGCGATGGCGGCACTTGGCCTAAGCGTTGATATCCGCAATGTCATGCATGTGGGCGGGCGGGTTGTGATGGCGGCCCTGATGTCGCTGATCGTGCTTTGCCTGTTAAGTGGTGCGGTGATTGTCATTCTGGGGGCAGCTTAAAAAAATGCCCGCTGCCTGAATGGGGGATGGGCAGCGGGCGAGGAGGAAGAAGCCGCACATAAGCTGAAAATACTGGCTGCTTCTTCCGGCGTTTCGGGGGTGTGTGACATCTTGGGAGAGGATGTCAGAAACGAAACGCCCGGGTAGATAGACGGTGATATCGTTAGTCCGTGATCGGTGCCTTTTCCTCATGCGCCTTAAGCGCGATCCATTCATCATCGCTAAAGATGCGCGATCGGGTCAGGAAGCGTTTGCCTTCCGGGCCCTCAAGCGAAAACATGCCGCCACGCCCATCGACCACATCAATGATCAGCTGGGTATGGCGCCAATATTCGAACTGTGCGCGCCCGATAAAGAACGGGCTGTCTTCAATCGTGCCAAGCAGCACATCCTGATCGCCGGTTTTGAACTCGCCATCGGGAAAGCACATCGGCGCACTGCCATCGCAGCAGCCGCCCGACTGATGAAACATCACCGGTCCATGGATGTCCTTGAGCTTCCTGATCAGGGTTTTGGCGGCATCTGTCGCGGTTACCCGATCGGGAATGGTGTCTGATCCGGTCAATGGTGCCTCCTTGAATGTAAATTGCGACCGGACGTGCATGGTTTTGCGCGTCCGGCCCCATTCATGGATGGATCAGAAGAAGCCCATCGGTTTCGGATCGTAGGAAACCAGAAGGTTCTTGGTCTGCTGATAGTGGTTCAGCATCATCTTGTGGTTTTCACGCCCGATGCCCGACTGTTTGTAGCCACCAAAGGCCGCATGCGCCGGATAGAGGTGATAGCAGTTCGTCCAGACACGACCGGCCTTGATGTCCCGGCCAAAGCGATAGGAACGGTTGGCATCACGCGTCCAGACACCGGCACCCAGGCCATAAAGCGTGTCATTGGCGATATGAAGGGCTTCGGCTTCGTCCTTAAACGTCGTTGCCGAAACAACCGGGCCAAAGATTTCCTCCTGGAAAATCCGCATGCGGTTATGGCCCTTGAAGATGGTCGGCTGGATATAGAAACCACCCGAAAGGTCACCACCAAGATCGGCCTTGTCACCGCCACACAGGACTTCGGCACCTTCCTGCTTGCCGATATCGAGATAGGACATGATCTTTTCCATCTGCTCGGTCGACGCCTGCGCACCCATCATGGTGTCAGTATCAAGCGGGTTGCCCTGTTTTATGCTGGCAACACGTGACAGGACGCTATCCATGAACTTGTCATAGATGGTTTCCTGAATGATGGCGCGCGACGGGCAGGTGCAAACTTCACCCTGGTTAAGGGCAAACATCGCCATACCTTCGGCAGCCTTTTGGCGGAAGTCATCATCAGACGCCATGATGTCTTCAAAGAAGATGTTTGGTGATTTGCCGCCAAGCTCAAGCGTTACCGGAATGATGTTTTCCGATGCATATTGCATGATCAGGCGACCGGTGGTGGTTTCACCGGTGAAGGCGACTTTGGCGACACGGTTGCTTTGTGCCAGCGGCTTGCCCGCTTCAACGCCAAAGCCCTGAACAACGTTCACAACACCCGCCGGGATCAGATCGGAAATCAGTTCCAGAAGGACGCAGATCGATGTCGGGGTCTGTTCAGCCGGTTTCAGGACAACGCAGTTGCCTGCGGCCAATGCCGGGGCCAGTTTCCAGACCGCCATCAGGATCGGGAAGTTCCACGGAATGATCTGACCGACCACACCAAGCGGTTCATGGAAGTGATAGGCGACGGTATTGTCGTCAATCTCGCCAAGCGACCCTTCCTGTGCGCGGATGGCACCGGCAAAATAACGGAAATGGTCGATGGCAAGCGGAATGTCCGCAGCCAGTGTTTCGCGCACGGCCTTGCCATTGTCCCAGGTTTCAGCAACCGCCAGCATTTCAAGATTTGCTTCCATGCGATCAGCAATCTTGTTGAGCATATTGGCGCGTTCAGTTACCGACGTTTTGCCCCAAGCCGGGAAAGCAGCATGAGCGGCATCAAGCGCACGTTCGATATCTTCACTTGATGACCGGGCGACTTCGCAGAACGGTTTGCCATTCACCGGCGAGACATTTTCAAAATACTGGCCTTTGGCCGGGGCGACCCATTCACCGCCAATGAAGTTCTCATAACGGCCCTTGAAGCTGACATTGCTGCCAGCGTCGTTTGGATTCTTGTAGATCATTGTGGTTCCTCCGTGATCCACAGGCGATTTTTTCGCCCGTTTTTTGATTGTGACGCCGCAATACCCGCAAAGCCCATGCCACCTGCGAAACAGCGTGCCAATTCATTGGGAAATCCTTTGTTTGCAATTGGTTGGGATGTTCGGTTGCGCATTGCGCGATGTGCCGTCACCGCCCGCGATACAGGACAGTTGGAACAAAATGTTCCAAAAATAGAACACTGGTGATTGTGCAGTATTTTTGGCGTGAAACTGTTTGGCGTGCGGGGGCTTTGATGTGTTAGGATTTTGGCCGTGATCGGAGGTGGCAAAAGCCGCGCACCGGAAATTTCCGGACCAAAACACCGACACTAGGGAGATAACGTCTATGTCAGGAAACCTTCCCGGCGGACGGATTGAAGCAGCCCTGCAGCTAAGCGGCGGGGCGCAAAATCGTGCGGTGCTTGAAAGCTGGCAACGGTGTGAAGAACGCTTTGGCCTGGCTCATGACACCTTGCGCCGTCCCGAAGTGATGCCCGAAAGCCAGACCCGCCAATTGCGTGATCGCAACGGGCGGCTTTATCACCATGCCCATGATCTTGTACGCACGCTGTATCGCAAGATTGATGCATCGGGTTATGCGGTGTTCCTGACCGATAATAGTGGCGTGATCCTTGATAGTGTTGCTGCCCATTCCCTTTTGCCGTCATTTCGCACCAACGGGCTTTTGCCCGGTGCAGTCTGGAGCGAGGAGCGCGAAGGCACCAACGGCATTGGTACGTGCATTGTCGAAGGCCGCGCGATCACGATCCACAAGGACGAGCATTTTCTGGCGCAGCATTCGGTTCTGACCTGTACGGCCGCGCCGGTGTTTGATCCCGATGGCAAGGTGTGCTCGGTCCTGGATGTGTCGGCCGTGCGCGATGACATCAAGCGCACAGATTGCCTGCGTGTGCGCGGCATGGTGGCCGATTACGCCGATGCGCTCGAACGCATCCTGTTCTTTGACGAGCGGGCAGGCGATGTGATTTTGCATCTGCATCCCGAAGTTCAGCATGTCGGATCAACCCGTGATGCGATGATTTCGATTGCACCCGATGGCACGATCAGTGGGGCGACATCGACCGCACGCCGCATTCTGGCCGCGGCCAATAATTCAACTGACATCAATGAAATGTTTGAAATGGATGTCGATAGCCTGCTGTCGAAATTTGCCGATCAAAGCCCGATGAAGGCGCGCTCGGGTCAAACGGCCATGGCACTTAATATCGCCGGTGGTGGGGTTCTGTTTGGCAGCCTGACTGTGCCCGAACGGATGCGCCGCAAATATATCGGTCGCTCAACCCCGGTTGCGTCAAAGGCACCGACCCCTGCCAAACCGGTTGCCGACATTCCCGATCAGGACCCGGCATTGCGCCGTATCTTTGACATCGGATCGCGCCTGCATGCGCGTGATATCAATGTCCTGATGTCGGGCGAAACAGGCAGTGGCAAGGAATATCTCGCGCGCAGCATCCATGACGCCACCCTTGGCAAAGCCAAAAGCTTTGTTGCGATCAACTGTGCGGCATTGCCAGAAGGCTTGATTGAAAACGAGCTGTTTGGTCATGCGGGTGGGGCCTTTACCGGGGCCGCTCGTGACGGATTTGGCGGACGCATCCGCGAAGCCAATGGCGGAACCTTATTCCTTGATGAAATCGGTGATATGCCGCTTGCCGCCCAAGGGCGTTTGTTACGCGTTCTTGAAAGCCGCAAGGTCGAACCGCTTGGCAGTACGAAATCGGTATCGGTCGATTTTCGCCTGATCTGTGCGAGTAACGTCGATCTCAACAAGGCGGTGGCCGAAGGCAAATTCCGCGAAGATTTGCTCTATCGGATCAAGGGCGCGCGTCTTGCTGTGCCACCTTTGCGCGAACGCAGTGATCTCAGCCAGCTTATTGGTCGCCTGCTTTATGGCTTGGCCGGTGAAAACGTCGTTTGCGATGACGAGACATTATCGCTTCTGACCCGCCATCAATGGCCGGGCAATGTGCGCGAACTGATCAATGTGTTGCAATATGCCAGCGTCTTTGCCGAAGACGGCGTGATTTCCACCGATCATCTGCCCGATGATTTCCGGGTGCAGACGATGGATGATGAGCCGACCGCGCGCCAAACGATTGAGCGCGCCGAAGGGGCCGCCTTGCGCGAGCTTCTTGAAAACCATCACTGGCATATCAGCAACACGGCCAAGGCGCTTGGCATCGGGCGCAACACGCTTTATCGCCGCATGGCGCGGTTGGGTATCGAGCGGTCCTGATCCATCAATTCAGTGGGGGCTTTCCCGTTTTGTGCGCTTGTCTGAAGGGCAAGGCAAAAATTCTGCATCAAATGGCCTGAAGGGCCGTGATTGCAGAATGTTTTCATTGTAGAACTGCGCGATATTGTTTTAAGTAACTGCACGGTTTTACAGGATTATTTTATGTGCGGAATTGCCGGTTTATGGCTGTCTGATCAGGGTGACGCAAGCGGATTGCACGATACTGTATCGCGCATGAACACAGCGTTGCATCATCGTGGCCCGGATGGCGGCGATGTTTGGGTGGACCCTGAAAACGGGCTTGGCCTTGGTCAGCGCCGTCTGGCGATTATTGATCTTTCCGATGCTGGCAAGCAGCCAATGCATTCGGCCAGTGGCCGCTATGTCATGGTCTATAACGGCGAGATTTATAACGCGCCGGAACTGCGTGAAAAGTTGGCAGCGGCGAATATCAACATTGCCTGGCGCGGTCATTCCGACACCGAAGTTATCCTTGAATGTATTGCCCATTGGGGCGTGCGCGACACGATCAAGCGCCTGATTGGCATGTTTGCCATCGCCCTTTGGGACAAGCAGAAAAAGAAGCTGACCCTTGTGCGTGACCGCCTTGGCATCAAGCCACTTTATTGGTCGCGTTATGAAGGTAATATCGGCTTTGCGTCCGAGGTGAAAGGACTTCTGGCGGGCAATGCGATTTCACGCGAAGTGAACCATTCGGGTCTGGAAGCCTATTTGCGGTTTGGCTATGTACCATCGGGGCTTTCGATCTATGCCCATGCCAAGATGCTCAAGCCAGGTCACATCCTTGAGATTTCATCGCATGATCAGGCGACCGAAACCGCCTATTGGTCGGTTGAGGACGCGGTTCTCAATGGTCAGAACCATATGTGGAGCGGCGATGATCAAAGTGCGATTGACGCGCTTGAAGATTTGCTGCGCGATGCGGTTAAGCGGCGTATGGTGGCTGACGTGCCGTTGGGCGCGTTCCTGTCAGGCGGAATTGATTCATCGACCATCGTTGCCCTGATGCAATCGGTTTCGGACCGTCCGGTGAAAACCTATTCCGTCGGGTTTGAGGACGAAGCCTTTAACGAAGCGGCCTTTGCCGGTGAAGTCGCCAAACACCTTAAAACCGATCACACCGAGCTTTATGTCACGCCCAAAGATGCGCTTGATCTGGTGCCGAAGCTCTCGGAGACCTATGACGAGCCGTTTTTTGATAGTTCCGGCATTCCGACCTATCTGATTTCAGCACTTACGCGCAAGGAAGTCACGGTTGCGCTTTCCGGTGATGGCGGGGATGAGACATTTGGCGGCTATACCCGCTATCTCTGGGCAAAGCAGCTCAGTGCGGCTGCGGGCAGTATTCCGTTTGGTGCGTCGCTTGTTGCGCGTGGTTTGACCATGCTGTCGCCGGAACAATGGGATAATCTGGTTGGATTGGTGCCGGGCAAACTTTCGACCAGCGCAATCGGCGATAAAATCCACAAGGCCGCGCCGCTGATCGCGATCAAGGATGATATCGAACGCTATCACGCGTTGCTGTCATTGTTTGATACCAACAAGCTTCTGGGCAGCAAGGCGGGGCGGAGGAAGTTCCGCGTTCCGGGCGAGAAGTTCTGTCGTAACCGCAATCTTGATTACGTCTCTTCCATGCAGGTCATGGATACAATGATGTATATGGTCGATGATGTTCTGACCAAGGTTGACCGGGCATCGATGGCCAATTCGCTTGAGGTCCGCGTGCCATTCATTGATCATCGCGTGATCGAGTTCGGCTGGCGAATGCCCGCACGGCTTAAGATGAATGGATCGGTCGGCAAACATGCCCTGCGCCAGATCTTGTATAAATATGTGCCGCGCGAAATTATTGACCGGCCGAAAACAGGCTTCGGTGTGCCTTTGGCGCAATGGCTGCGGGGCCCGCTTCGTGAATGGATGGGCGACCATCTGGCCAATGAGGCGCTCTATAACGATTTCGGCCTTGATCGTCGTTATATCGATCGCCTGCATCAGGAACATATGTCGGGCAAGCGCAATTGGGGTCATCAGCTTTGGACGATCTCAATGCTGTCTGATTGGCAGAAACGCTGGTTGGCATAAGCCAGCGCCAGACGCACTGCCCCAATATCCCGTTACATGATGAACGCCCCGCCTGAATATCAGGCGGGGTTTTTCTATTTATTTCACTAATGAACTTTTTCGAAATTTACGCCATTTCGCCGATACGTGCGGGTAGGTGTGTGGTTTTGGTATGGTTGTGTCGAGTAAATGTCACAATTTGAAACTTGAAAATTTTCGAAAATGAACTATTTATCTGTGCAACGAGATATTCCTCCTGCACAGAGAGGCCCGAATGGCTGGCACTTCACAGTACGATCTGATCATTATTGGCGGCGGCATCAACGGTGCCGGCATTGCGCGCGACGCAGCGGGCCGCGGCCTTAAAGTGTTGTTATGTGAAAAGGATGACCTTGCCAGCGCAACCTCATCGGCCAGCACCAAGCTGATCCATGGTGGGTTGCGTTATCTTGAACATTACGAATTCCGTCTGGTACGCGAAGCCCTGACCGAACGTGAAGTTCTTTTGGATAACGCGCCGCACATCATCTGGCCGCTACGCTTTGTCCTGCCGCATCGCAAGGATCTGCGTCCGGCCTGGATGATCCGTCTTGGCCTGTTCCTGTATGACCATCTTGGTGGCCGTAAAAAGCTTCCGGCATCCGAGGGCATTTCATTTGCCAAGCATGTATCGGGCGATCCGCTGTGCGATGAAATGACCAAGGGCTTTGTCTATTCCGATTGCTGGGTCGATGATGCGCGTCTGGTGGTTCTAAACGCAATGGATGCCAAGGCGATGGGGGCCGAAATCCATACCCGGACCGAATGCGTTGGTGCAGAGCGCGTTGAAGGTCAGTGGAATGTAAGCTTGCGCGATCAGGGAAATGGCGAAACCCGCCTGGTTTCCGGGCGCATATTGATCAATGCGGCAGGCCCGTGGTGTGCGGATTTGATCAATCCGGAAAAAGGTGTGGTCAAGTCCGATACCAAAGCCAATATCCGTCTGGTCAAGGGCAGCCACATTGTCGTGCCCAAGCTGTTTGACCATGATTATTGCTACATCTTCCAGAATGGTGATGGCCGCATCGTCTTTGCCATTCCCTATCAGGATGACTTCACCCTGATCGGCACCACCGATGTCGATTTCAAAGGCGACCCGGCCAAGGTCAAAATCGATCAGGACGAGATTGATTATCTTTGCAAACTTGCCAGTGGCTATTTTAAAAAGCAGATCGCATCAGATGATGTCGTCTGGACCTATTCCGGTGTCCGTCCGCTTTATGCCGGTAATGGCGAAGGCGAAAACGCATCCAAGGTCTCGCGCGATTATACGCTGAAGCTTGAAAGCAATGGTTCGGCCCCGGCACTGCATGTGTTTGGTGGCAAAATCACCACCTATCGCAAGCTTGCCGAACATGCGCTTGAAATCATTTCCAAGGAACTGGGCGCAAAGAATGCACCCTGGACCGCGCGCGAAGCATTGCCGGGTGGTGATTTCCCCGATGCATCTTATGATGCGGCCTTTGCAAGCTATGCCAAGCGTTATGACTGGATGGCGCCAACGATGCTGAAACGTCTGCTGCGCGCTTATGGCACCAGGATTGAGATGATTGTCGGTGATGCCAAACAGCTATCTGATCTTGGCAATTGCTATGGCCATGATCTGTATGAGGCGGAGCTTCGCTATCTGATTGATCATGAATGGGTGCGCGAAGTGAATGATCTGATCTGGCGTCGCTCCAAACTTGGCCTGCGTCTCAGTGCTGATCAGATCGCGGTTCTGAAAACCCGTCTTGCCGATGAACGTCCCGCTGCCAAGCCGATTGCAGCTCAGTAACGATCAATATTGCTATTTCGATGAAAGCTCCGCTCGAAGCTGATCCAGCATCTGGCGGAGCTTTTCTTTGCGCGAACGGCTGATGTCACGCCAGTCATGGTCATGCATCGCCCCTTCAAGCGCATACAGGTAATTCACGCTGATCTTCTTTTCGCTGCCAAAGCGAAACAGCAATCGACGTGTGACTTCCTCAATCCCCAAAGCCGCCAAATCTTCGCGCGTTTCAACACCGATCTCGTGCAATTCACGCGATGATGTCGGGCCGATATTGCGAAGCTTTTCAGCACTCATGACGATGCGGCTTCTTCCGTCAGGCGTTCAAGCGGCGGGGTGTCGATGTCTTTTTGCATGACCGTGACATCCAGCGCGCGATAGCCAAGATGGCGATAGAAATCCTGTGTTCGGTGGTTTTCCGAACGCACCATCAATTGCATGCGCCACACACCCTGATCACGTAGCCATCCTTCGGCAATATCCATCAGCTTGCGACCAAGGCCCGATTTCTGAAGGGTCGGGGCAACGGCAAGGTAATAGACCCAGCCACGATGACCATCATGACCGGCCATCACCGATCCTATAATGTTATCACTGTTATCTTCCCACACCAGAAGGGTTGCTTCATCAGACTGAAGTGCGAATTTGATGTCCCAGGCCGGCGGGTTATAGGGGCGATACAAATTGGTGTCCTGCCAAAGTGTTGTCAGGGCGTCAATATCGTCAAGGGTTGCTGTCCGTGGGGCAGCTTTGATCTCGGTGGCCGTCATGTTGTTGATCTTCTTGCTGTTTTGGGGCGCAAAAACGATCAAGCAGAATGCGCTGCCGGTTTGGCATGGTCAAACCAAATTCCGTGAAAGCAGGCAAAACCCAAAAATAACGCCCCCGAGGCGGGGACCTCGAGGGCGCAGGGGTAGGTCCGGGATATCGGTTGGGAGAAAAACTACCCCGGACCGGGTGGGGAAGGTGTCAGCTGTATTGTAAGCAGACCGATCAGCTGATCGGGCGGCCGGTCACACTGCTGAGTTCCATTTCGCGAACAATGTCACCAGCCTGATTGGTGAGTGTCGCGTTATAGGTTCCACGCGGGGTTTCTTTGATGTCGCCAAGTTTCAGTTCGCCATTGCCAAAGCGGATGACCATCGCATTGGCCAGAAGGGTCATCTGATCATTGTTGAATTTGCGGTTATAGCGTTCGGCCATGTCCGGGCGCGGCATCAGTTTGCGCAGGTCACGGCGTTCATCACGGTCCATGCGGCCGGTTTTGGCGTCAAATTTGATGTCTTCGACAACATTGCCTTCGGCATTGACCAGCAGAACATCAATCTTGCCCGGTTCTTCTGCCATCAGGGCATCGCCGGTCTTAAGACCAACCGTGTCGGTTTTAAGCAACATGGCATCGATCAGGATGCGGGCTTCTGCCGGGGTGAGCGGAACAGCGCGTTCGCGATCTTCACGATGGAACTTGCCCTTGTGATGCTCGCCGCGGTCACCGTCGAACTTGCGACCATGATCGCCGCCACCAAACATCGACCACTCACTTGGGGCACCATGATCACCCGGTGCGGCATAGGCTGTTGCAATCGGGGTTGCGATCAAGGTTGCGCCGATCAGGGCTGCGGCAATTTTGAGCTGGTTTTTACGTTTCATTGTGGGAACCTCAGTTGGTTGGGGGATCGTTCGTTGAGGTCCGTTATCGCCGATGATTGTCGCGAAATGATCCCGAAGATCGGCCTAATTGGTCGCAAGATTTGCCAAACAGCCGATATGCGACAATTTGATACAAATTGCCGTTTTTGCCCCAATTGCCAACGCGCTAAGGTAAGCTGAGAAAACCGTATTTTATGCAGGACACTTTATGAGCGAGCAGCCCCACATTCTTGTTGTTGATGACCACCGCGATATCCGCGATCTGCTGGGACGCTATTTGCGTCAGCATGAATATCGCGTGTCGCTGGCATCCGATGGCAAAGAACTGCGCAGAATGATGGCCGATGATCTGTCGCCCGATCTGATCGTGCTTGATCTGATGATGCCGGGTGAAGACGGGCTTAGTCTGTGCCGCTGGCTGCGCGAAAATCATGATGTGCCTGTGGTGATGCTGACCGCCCTTGGCGAAGAAACCGATCGCATCATTGGTCTTGAAATGGGTGCGGATGATTATCTGGCAAAGCCGTTTAACCCGCGCGAGTTGCTGGCCCGCATCAAAGCCGTTATGCGCCGCGCCCAAAGTTTACCGATCGGGCGCAAGGGGCCGCTTCCGGGTGGGCAGGTGCATTTTGATCGCTGGGTCCTTGATCGTACGCGCCATGAATTGCGCGATGCCAATGATGTGGTTCTGCCGCTCAGTGCCGGGGAATATGGATTGCTCTGCGCCTTTGTCGAACATCCCAACATGGTGCTAAACCGTGACCAGCTGCTTGATCTGACCAAGGGGCGCGAAGCGATCCCGTTTGATCGCAGTATTGATAATCAGGTCAGTCGTCTTCGCAAAAAGATCGAACTTGATGGCAAGAACCCGACCCTGATCAAAACCGTGTGGGGCGGGGGTTATATGTTCACCTGCGAGGTCGTCGAGAAATGACCAAGCGCCGCCTGATCAAACATCTTTGGCCCAAAAGCCTGACCGCACAGCTTGTTTGCCTTTTGCTGGGTGCGATTTTTCTGACCCACATCGTTTTGGGCATCTTGCTGGCTGATGAGCGCCGCGATGCGGTGGCGTCCGAACGTAAAGGCAATGCCCTGACCCGTGTGGCGGCAATTTCGCGCATATTAACCACAACGCCGCGTGAAAACTGGCACGATGTCTTGCGTGTTGCCCAGTCGCCGCAAACCCGATTGCGCATCGTTACCGCCGATGAACTGCCACATGACCGGCGTGAGAGTTCTGACTACCTAAGCGGTAAGTTAAACGAGTTTCTGTCAACGACGACAGAAACGCCAGCGCAGGTCTATGTTTTGTCCGAGGACAGCTGCTGGGAGCATAGAAAGTCACTCAAGAATGCCAAAAGCGCCTATCTGAACGGAGATGATATTCGCTCCGATCAGGCCGATCACGAGGATGCCGAGGACATTCTCGAAGATGCGATGGAAACGCGTCGTGAAATTGCCGAACGGTTTGAACGCGATGGCGACAAACACCATAACGTCGTCAAGGCCCCATGGTCGCTACGCTATATGGAGCGCTTTGATTGCCACGCGGCTCCGGTGATGCAGGTGACCTTGCCAATCACATCGGCCATTGGCGACCAGGATGTGACGGCGGATCAACAGCCGACCGTCTGGCTCGAGGCCATGATTGGCGGGGTGATGCCGCCACCCTGGTTTGTGTTCGACAATCTGTTGCGTGTGTTACTTTCAACCCTTGTGATTGCCGTGATCGCTTATTTTCTGGCGCGGCGCATTTCGCGGTCCTGGGATGTTTTGACCCGCGCTGCTGACAGGGTCGGGCGCGGCGATTATCCCGAACCTGTGCCGGAAACCGGGCCGATTGAAATTCGTCGTGCGGCCAAGGCGTTTAACCGCATGACAGCACGCCTGAAACGTTTTGTCGAAGACCGCACCAGAATGCTGGCCGCGATTTCCCATGATTTGCGTACGCCGATCACATCGCTTCGTTTACGTGCCGAGTTTGTGGATGATCCTGAAAACCGTGCGCGCATCATCGAAACGCTTGATGAAATGGAACAGATGGTCGAAGCGGCCATGGCCTTTGCACGCGAAGAAACCGCCAATGAGGAAACCCGCAAGATCGATGTGGCCGCCCTTGTTGAATCCGCGGTCGAGGATCTGGCAGAAACCGGGCGTCCGATTTCGTTTGTTGGCGAAGCACCCGCACGTGTTTATCCCTGTCGACCGCTTTCGGTTAAGCGGGCTTTTGGCAATCTGATTTCCAATGCCCTTAACTTTGCCGATCATGTCGAGGTCGCGGTGCGCGATGCCGATGATGGTGGTCTGTGGATTGAAATCGCCGATGACGGGCCGGGCATTCCGGTCGAAAAGCGTGATCAGGTGTTTGAGCCGTTCTTTAGACTGGAAGAGTCACGCAATCGTGATACGGGGGGCATCGGCCTTGGAATGGCGATCGCAAGAACCGCCATTCGCGCCCATGGTGGGGAGATTTACCTTGAAGATGCGCCGAAAGGCGGGCTTTTGGCGAAAATCTATCTGCCCCCAGTTCAGGCTTAAGCCTAGGATAAATATCGCCCGGACAGTGGCTTAATTCACAGTGAATCAGTCTGTTGCGCTTTTTTGACAAAAGGCCCTTGCAATTTAACTGACCAATAGTCATTTGTGGGCCGGAAATTAATTGTTTCCAAATCAAGAATTGCGGTTTGGCATTGCTGTTCTATCTATGCGATGCCAAAATTAAGCATAAAAGGACGGAGCGGACATATGGTTGAAAATCAGAATTCTACAGGGGTGGTGATGCCACTTCCCGGGACCAATAACGCGCAAGCTGCGCGTGGGTTCGTTCGCTCGGTCAATGACTGGCTGATGGAATGTGCGCTTGATGATACCGATATCAGCGAACTTCTGTCGGGTATGGTCAGCCGCCTTGTAGCTTCGGGCATTCCGATCGACCGTGTGATGGTTGCGTTTAAAACCCTTCATCCGCTGTATGAAGGGGTTTCCTATATCTGGAACAAGGAAACCGGACAGGTTGAACGCACCACCCATATGGGCATGGGCGAAGAAGACGAAGATGAACGCGACTGGTCCGAAAGCCCGATGAAATGGATGCTGGATAACGATGTCAGCTTCCTGCGCCGTCATTTGATTGGTCCAAGCTCTGTGCTTGATTTCCCGGTTCTTGAAAGTTTCCGCCGTAATCGCGGCACGGACTATTACGCGCTGATGACCCCGTTTGTAACGGATCGCGACAGCACGCTTGATAGCAACCGCATTTTCATGACCTATCTTACGCGCCGCCCAAGTGGCTTCTCGGACGAGGATCTGGCGATCCTGTCGGGTATTCAGCGCCGCTTTGCCGTGTCGTGCAAAATGCGCATCAACCACGAAGAAACCAGCACGATCCTTGAAACCTATTTGGGATCAGATGCCGGTGGGCGCGTGCGCAACGGTCAGATCAAACTGGGCGACAGCACCAAGACCCGTGCGGTGATCTGGTTCTCGGACATGCGCAATTCGACCTCGGTTGCGACCCATGTTGGCGATGATGCGTTTCTGGGCGAAATGAACGCCTTCTTCTCGGCAACTGCTGGTGCGGTTCTCAAGCATGGTGGGCAGGTTCTGCGCTATATCGGTGATGCGACGCTTGCGATCTTTCCGATTGGCGATGATGAAAACAATCTTGAAGAAGCCTGTTTGTCTGCCCTTTATGCGGCGGCCGAAGCACAGCTTAACATCGATGCGCTGAATGCCTCGCGCGAAGGGGAGGGAAAACCACCCTTTGATTACGGGCTTGGCATGCATGTCGGCGATGTCATTTATGGCAATGTCGGGGTGTCTGAACGTGTCGACTTTACCGTGGTCGGTCAGGCCGCCAATGAGGCCGCCCGGATCGAGCAGCTTACCAAGCAGCTTGGCAAACGCGTTCTGGTCAGCTCCACGGTCGCCAGCTTCATTTCCTGCCCGACCGAAGAAATGGGCGCATATGAGCTTCAGGGTACCGGCGTCAGTGTTAAGCTGTTTGCCCCGGACTTCGCTGAAACCTGCCACCGGATCGAGCTGATGCGTGCTGGCTGATTACGCCATATCGCTAAAGACAAAGACCAGACACCCGACGGTGATCTGGTCTTTTTTGTTTCTGCTAAGCCTATGGTCAGGCAAGGCTATCAAAATCCTTCACCACCGAACTGGCCGATGTGCCGACACTTGAGAATGTCTTCTGCGCATCGGTGACGGCCTGTGTTGCCGCCTTGATGATGTCGGCATAAGGATCGACTTCCTTTTTGGCCAGCATCTGCTGCATGGCGACACCGGTGGTGGCAGAGGCCATCGACATGATGTTGCGCAGATAATCGGTTGAATCCTGCACCGCATAGGCCGCTGCCTGGGCAACCTTTTGATAAGCAACGCCATTGGCGCCAGGGATCGCGCCGTTTAGAACCGCATGATTGGTCGTGCCGACCGCCTGAACGATTTGGGGGTTCAGTGCGGTGCTGAGCGGCGGGGTATTGGGAGCTGTATCCGCAGGGCTGCTTGGCGTGGCACTGTCCGACCCGCTTGCCGGTTTGTTGCCGCTTTCGCCACTATCGTCTCCGCTTGCGCTAGCGTCACTGCTGGCGTCACCATCCGCGCTTGCACCGGCTGCCTTTGGGGCATCGGTGCTGTCCGTCGACGGATCGGTTTTGGCGTCGCTATTTGCGTCTGTGCTGGTGCCGGTATCGCTTGGCGTTTTGTCATCATCAGCCATCGGGAACCTCATGCGGGGTTAGGAGTGCGCGTGTCGTTTGCGAAGCGATCAGGGATCAGCCGCCGGATTTATCGCCGCCACCACCCATGCCGCCGCCGGTGCTATCAAGGATCATGCGACATGCGCTGGAGGTCACGGCATTGCCAATCTGTTGCAGCCCGCCCTGGGTTTGCATGGCGTTTTGCATCGACAAGCTGATCGAATGGGCCATTGTTTGATACACAAGCCCCATGGCCTGTGCGGGCGCCTCGCCAAGGACCTTGACGTTGGTCTGTGTCACGGCGTCCGTGATCTGAGCATTTACAGGGGTGTTGTCTGCCATTTCACGCCCTCACGTTTGTGACCATGGCCCGGCGCAGAAAGACCGGACGGGTCAGGTGCCTAGCGGCGGGTTGCTGCCAAAATTACCAGAAGAGTCAGAAGCGTATCTGCATTGTCCGACCGGCCAAGCTTGGCGGTGGCCTGTGCGCCTGCCATGGTGTTGACCGAATAAAGCTGCATCACGCCCTGATTGGTGGCGGCCTGCGAACAGATCGATGCTTGTTGCTGGGCCTGCACGGCATTCTGGAACAGGATCGATGTCGAATGGGCCGCACTTTGATAGATCGCGCCCATCGCATTGGCAGGTGCGGATCCAAGAACACTGACCGAGCTTTGCGTCACAGCATCGGTAATCTGACCGTTCACCGGGGTTGGAATAGCCATGTTATCCTCCGAAAAGGCGGTCCGGATGACCGCATGTCCTTAGACGTTGCTTGCAACGAATTGTGATCAAATTCCTGGTCGTCATCCCGCCTGTGCGGTGATCATGGCAACAAGCTTTGAGGTCGAAGTATTCACAACCTGTTGCATGTTGCCCTGGGTAAGCGTTGCGTTTTCCATCGCCAATCCCGTGGCGTGGGAATGCGATTGCAGGGCCATTGAAACGGCCTGTGCCGGGCTTTCGCCCAGAACCTTGACGTTGGTCTGGGTGACGGCATCGGTGATTTGTGGATTGACGATATCATTCATGCTTCGTCCTCTTCGTTCTCACCGTCGTGCTGGTCCTGTGAGGTGCCTGCTTTGTGATAGTTGAACTGTTCGGCAAATTTCGAACCATCACCAATGAAACGCTCATCAAGGGCCATGTACCAGGGGAGTTCCTTGGGCGGTAATTGTCCGGGCGGCGGGGTTTGATCGTGATCGATGCCTTCGATACCTTCGCCACCAAAACCACCGCCGCCGCCAAAGTCACCGCCAAGTCCGCCTAGGTCGGCGAATTCGGATCCTTGGGCTGTTGCGGCCGTGCCGGCGCCTGTGGGCGGGTAAAAAAATTCGGCTTGTTATCCTGAACCGAAAGGGTCGCCTTGGCGCACTCCATGGTGGTGGCAAGGCTTGCGACCGATTGCTGCTGCTGTTCATTGACCATATTGGCAAACAGGATGCCCTGTGCCTGGGCCTGTGACAGATAGGACTGCATCGCCCCCATGGCCGGGCCATTGGCAATGACCGATGTGTTGGTCTGGGTGACGCTGTCGGTGATTTGTTCGTCGACTTCGTTCGGGTTGCTCATCGCTTTAATCCTTAGTGGTTACGACGATTCATCAATTGCAGGATGCTTTGGGTCATGGATGTCATGCCGATCATGGTGTTTTGCTTTTGCGCCGAGACCATATTGGCCATCAGAATGTTCTGGGATTGGGTTTGCCCGAGCATCGATTGCAGGGCGGCATAACCGGGACCAGCCCCCAATGTCGCGACATTGGTCAATGCGACACAATCCGTGACCTGATCGGACACCGTGCATTGGTGGGTATCAGACGGATTTGCATCAGGACTGATCTGGGTTTGGCTGGGTTGCTTGCCGTCTTGGGCCGATGGCATGTCGATCTCCTTGGATAGCGGTAAGGGAGCTTATCGATATGACGCGGGATCGGTTCGCTTGTGACAGAAAAAGCCCGGCAAGCGTTTGCATGCCGGGCTGGTTCGGCGGCGAAACCAGTTTTCGATTACGACACGGAAGTTCCGGTCGTTGCTTTGAGTGCGGTCAAAAGCGACAGCATGTTGTCGGGAACGTCGCTTGCGGCGAGCTTTGAAGTCGCAACAGCACCAGCCATGGTGTCGACAGAGTAAACCTGAATGACGCCCTGATTGGTGGCTGCCTGCGAAGAAATGCCGACCTGTTGCTGGGTACTGACAGCGTTCTCGTAGAGAATGCCATGAGAATGCGCCAGCGACTGGTACAGCGAGCCCATGGCCATTGCCGGCGCATCACCCAGAACCTTGACGTTTGCCTGGGTGACTGAGTCGGTAATCATGCCATTGACCGGAGTGTTATCAGCCATTGTGTATCTCCTGGTTGCCTAAAGAAGTGCCGGATGAAAATTGTCCCTCGCAACCGGCCTTTCCGCATTTCTTGCGGTCAGCCTTTTGACGGGGGGCGCTTGGTGTTGTGACGGGTTGCCCGGAAAAACTTGAAGCGTTTTAAAGGGCGTTTCGAAACGAAATCGGGCGGGCGCAGTTGGATGCGACCGCCCGATTTATCGGTAGCCTGTTTTGGGGGAAACAGGACTTCAATCAGCCTTTGGTCGCCTGAAGGGCGGTCAAAAGCGACAGCATGTTGTCGGGCACATCGCTTTTTGCAATTTTCGAGGTCGCAACAGAATCTGCCATCGTGTCGACGGAATAGATCTGAATGACACCCTGATTGGTGGCGGCCTGCGAAGTGATGCCGATCTGCTGCTGTGCGCTGACCGCATTTTCATAAAGAATGCCGGTGGAATGTGCGAGGGACTGGAAGATCGAGCCCATCGCCATTGCCGGGGCGTCGCCCAGAACTTTCACGTTAGCCTGGGTGACTGCATCAGTGATCTGACCATTTACCGGGGTCGGAATCGCCATTGTAAAGTCTCCTTCGTCTGCTTTGCTGTATGCTGCTTGCTGGTGTGATCATGACGGGGTTTCGCCGTCCCGTTTTCAGTCTAAAGACGCTGGTGGTTTTGCCTTGTGACGCGTCTTTTTATCTTCGAGGCTGTTTTTTGCCGTTTATTGAATACCCGCACCGCGCAGATGTTCGCGGGCCAGCTGAACCCGCTTGCGTACGGCGCAATTGCTTAGTCCGAGCGCCTCGGCAATCTCGTCATAGGAGCGGTCCTGAACGCAGCGCATCAAAAGCGGTTTGCGCAGCTTTTCCTGCATGGCGAGAAGTGCCGTCTCAAGCTGATCGAGTTTTTCACCCGCCAGATAAGATTCTTCGGGGCTGGGAATGGTGGGGGCGGTCATCGGGGATGCTGGCGTATCGGCACTGCCATGGGTTTCTTCGCGATATTCCGCCTTGCGCCGGTTCTGACGGTGCAGATCGATGCAAGCGTTATGGACAATGCGCGACAGCCAGGCCCGATGATTGCGGATTTCATCCATGGATTCTTCGAATTTGGTCGATGCCTTGACCATGGCTTCGGACAACGCATCCTGCGCGTCATCCATATTGCCCGACATCAGTTTCAGGCACTGCTTTAAAAGACTGTCCTGCTGATCAATCCAAAGCGGCCAGAAGTTTGGTGCGGCCGGACCCAGATCGGCATCGGTTTGCGCATCTGGTGTCTGTGTTGGCTGGCTTGGCTGTGGGGCAGGGGCCCGCATCGCCGGGGCTTCGGCCGGGTTTGGCAGGATGCCGCGCAAAACATCAAGCGGGCTTGCGCCAGTTTGGCTGGTTTGTCCGCCAAGGGCACCGGCAATGATATCTTCCGGGCTTGGCCCGGTGCGCGATGGTTCAAGGCCGGGGAAGCCCGCCAGCGGATTGAAATCCGCCGGATAGCCGCGCGGCGGGCGGTATCGATTATCTTGTGTGGGACGATCTTCAAAGCTGGGGTCAGGCGTCTGGGCGATGAAGCGGGCATCAAAGTCGCGGTTTGGTGCCGCCGTTGGTGCATGCGCATCATCATATTGTGGGCATTCGTCATCTTCCAGATCGTCAGAGCTTAAAAGCTTACTGAGATAATCTTCGGCGATGCGTGCCCTTTGGTCGGGTTTTAAACGTGACCAGATGGATGTCACCTTGTCACCATCCCCCAATGCCTGATTAAGCGTCTGTTCAAGGCTTTGTGCGAATTGGAGTTCGGCCTGGGTCAGGCCTGCCTCATCCTGTTGGTTGTTCTTTTCGTTCTGCACTATGGACCCCTCCAGTTGATAGATTGCAACCATAGGCTGATTAAGATCGTAGTGTTTTATTATGACGCGTGACGTAAATAATTGTGAATAATAATTTTAATACAGCCTAAGGTTGCATTTTCACGCATGACGAATGGTCCGGCCCCGGTCGGGGCGGACATTCAATCGGGGCGTGGTTGGCGTTGTGACACGCATCAAAAAGTGTGGGCGAAGTGGCGAACCACCTGATCATGCTGATCAGGAATGGCGCTGCTGTCTTTGCCCCTGATCAATCACCGTTTGGCGTTTGACCCGCGGGGTTTGGGCGTTCTGGCGTTGCGCTTTGACGCGGTTGCCGGGGGCGTTTGATCTTGCGCTTCGGTCGGAAAGGCGTTGGCAAGGGCGGTTTCGACCTTTTCCGACAGGATCTGCATGCGCAGATCAATCTCCCGCGTGATGATGTTTCGGATTTCATTGGCGATATCGAACATGATCTGTTGATCGCCCGAAAGATTGGGATCCGATGCCATATGCGGTGCACCTTGATGGGGTTGCGCGTTTGCATGCGCGTTTGGCTTTGCCGGGCGGTTCGGCTGACCTTGCCCGACGGGCGGCTGTGGCGCTTTGGTCCCGACTTTCACATCCTCGGCATGGCTGGCGATGGTGTATCGCTGATCAAGAACCTGGGCACGGGCACGTTCAGCCGCCTGTGACATGGCCTTTTGGGTTGCCAGATATTCCTGATTGAATGCCTTGCGCACCGCATCCTTGCGACCACTTGCGGTGGCGGCATCGTTTTGCGCCGGACCGGGCATCAGGAACCTCCCTTGCTGCTGCTGCTGCTGCTGGCAGTATTGCTCGTGCTGTTTGATTTGCTGGTGCTATTGCTGCTGCCTGATCCGCCTTTGCCGGTTGTCGCTGCCTTTGCCGTCGTGGAGCTGTCGTCAGATTTGTTGCTGGCGGCATCGTCGCTATCCGTCGTCGGGCTGGATGACTTGGCACCATCAGAATTGGCGTTGCCATCATCGCTTGTCGCGGTGCTCGTTGCCTTCGCGTCACTGCTCGCGGGCGGTGCGGGCAGGATAAAACCATATTTCTCAAGAATGCTGTCATCTGGGCTATCGGCAAGGCCGGTCAGGCTGGTTTCAAGCCGACCAGAACTATTGGCGACCATGCTGGCAGCGCGGCAGGCGGAATTATCGCTTTGCGCGCTGCAGCTCAAAATCGCGGTCGGCGTGCAGGTTTTATTTTCGGTCAGAAGCTGGGCTGTGACGTCAAAACTTGCTTCTTGCTCATAGCGGACCAAAATCACCAATCCTGCGCCCTTGTCTCCTTCGCTTGGCGGGGTGATCTGCACCCAAAACGGGATGGTATTGTTTGGCCCGGTGACGATGCTGCCCGACATGATCGGGCTTGGCAGGCTTCCGACATATTCAAGCTGGGCCGGGATTGGCGCGCGATCGGCAAACACCAACCGGATCAGCGCCAGATTGGGTTCGCTGCCACTGACCGGATTGCCAATCGATTGTTCCAGATGCAGGGCAAAGGGGCCGCCACCATAAAGCGGGACTTCGGATACCTGCGGGCTGTTCGCATCCCGGCTGGTATCAAACAGCATCGCACGCATCATCGATGGCACGCTTTCGGGCAGGGAAACAGAAAGCTCCGATTGTGCATCTGCATTTGGCCCAACCCGTACCGACCATTTATTTAGTGCATCGGGCGTGGTGCTTGCGACCATGCGTGCGCCGATTGCTGTTTGTGCATTGGTGCGCCCGGGTGCTAATGGCGGACCCTGATGAAGCGTGATTGACCAATCGGGATCGGCTGCATCGCCGGTTGCCTTGCCTTGTAACGATGGCATGGCAGTTCGAAACATATCATCGCTGATCACGGGGCCATTAAGCTCGGTCGTGCTGCCATCAGAATGGGTGGTGCGAACGCCCCATTGTGCGGCGCCGGTGTCAGAGGATGCATTGTTCATGGCATGGGCCTCATAGGGATCAGATGTGGCGGGGGAGTAATCATATTCCGGGTGGTGAAAGCCAAAAATCGGCTCGGAAACGCTGTCATAACCGTTCGTCGGCGCATGCGGTTCGCTACCATCGAGCAGATAGCGCTGTATGATCTGAAACGCGGTTTCGGTTGGCTGATCCAGTTGGCCCGGGAGTGGCGATGGATTGCTCGCCACCGTCGGATTTGTGCCGATCAGCCCGAAATCCCGACAAAGGGCAGCCATCATATCGAGCGCTGCCTGCTGTGCGCTTTGGGGTTCGGCTCCCACCGTCGGCTCGGCCGGTTCGTTCAAGCTGCTTTCAGCCGCTGCTGGTTTGGCTTCGGTCGTGGCCGCTGCATCCGTTGACGTGGGATCGGGCGTGCCGGTTTTGGACGTGGTCTGATCTGGTTTGGGCGCGTCATTGTCGGTCATGCATGCATTCCCCAATACGGTCCGTGCCGCGGGCGATTGGCATGCAGATTTCGCCGCCAAGCCGGACAAGGATTTAAACGGTTCCTTGCAAACAGACGGAAAGCGATGGGCAATGTGACAAGATTGGGGTGGGGAAGCAGGTGCTAGGGGCCAGAAACACAAAACCCGCCGAAGATGCAGCGGACTGCGTCTCGGCGGGTTTTTGTTTTACAAAATGGTGCTGGTGATAGGATTTGAACCTACGACCTACGCATTACGAATGCGCCGCTCTACCAGCTGAGCTACACCAGCACGATTCATTTTGTGGCGCGGAAAATACGGACAATCACCAAGCTTGGCAAGTGCTTTATTGTTCTTTTTGCCAACAAAGCTCTGATGGCAAGCCATGTCTTAAAATCAGGGCAGGGCGACCTAATATCACATTGACCATACTGTAATATGCGGCTTAGAAGTGCTGCGTCATTTTTGGTGCATGGGGGCAGGATATGTGTCGTTGGTTGAGTTATGTGGGCGATCCGGTTTATCTCGAAAAGCTGGTATTTGAGCCACGCCATTCGCTGGTCGAACAAAGCCTGCATGCCGAACAGGCCAAAACGCCCACCAATGGCGACGGGTTTGGTTTGGGCTGGTATGACGAACGCCCGACACCGGGTCTTTATCGTGAAATCCTTCCGGCCTGGAATGACCCGAACCTCAGATCGCTTGCCCATCACATCAAATCAGGCCTGTTTTTTGCCCATGTGCGCGCATCGACGGGTACGAGCACCAGCCGAACCAACTGCCATCCATTTGCCAATGGTCAGTATCTGTTCATGCATAACGGCCAGATTGGTGATTACCAGTTGGTACGCCGGTCGCTTGAAATGATGATTGCTGATGAGTTTTATGAAGGCCGTCAGGGATCAACCGATAGCGAGCTGATCTTTTGCCTGATGCTGACCCTTGGTCTGCGCGATGATCCGCACCGAGCGATCCGTCGCACGATCGAGGTTGTCGAAAACGAAATGAAGGTGCGCGGTGCTACCGCCCCGTTCCGTTTCACCGCCTGCCTGTCAAACGGCAAAAGCGTCTGCGCCATCCGCCACGCCAGCGACGACAAACCGCCATCGCTTTATTGGCGCAAACGCGATGATCACGTGATTGTCGTCTCTGAACCAATTGATACCGAAACCGCAAGCTGGACGGCGGTTGCACCGAACCATACGCTTCATGTTGAGGGTGATCTGACTATCTGCGAAGAAGCGACATTGGTCTGATAATTGGGCCTATTGTTCACGAAACAACGACAATCTGACTGCGTGCCCTGACCAGCGCGCGTTGCAGCGCATCGCTTGGTGCGGTGTTAAGCAGCACTGTCTGAAAATCGCTGGCATGTCCGTCGCGGCAAAGCGCCTTGCGGCCAACCTTTTTCTCGTCGATCATCAGGATCGCGTGGTCGCAACATGACACGAGGGCGCGACGGGCGCGGACTTCGTCCATGTTGAAATCGAGCAAATCGCCCGTATCAGACATGCCGCCCACACTGACAATTCCGAAATCAGCGCGATAGGCGCCAAAGAAATCAGCACTGTCCGCGCCAATGATATCAAGATCGCGCGTGCGGACGGTGCCGCCCGCAAGGCGGAGCGTGACATTGGGGGCGTTTTGCATGGTCATGACCACATGCAGATTGTTGGTCAGGACCGTTAGATTGCGATGCGATGCCAGGTGCTGGGCGGCAAGCTCGGCCGTGGTGCCGGTGCCAATCGCAATTGTGCAGCCCTCCGGGATCAGTTCGGCGATCTTGGCGGCAATCGCCATTTTGCCCGATCGGTTCCAGACTTCGCGTTTTTCATAGGCCGAGTTATCAGGATCCGGGGCCGGACCGGCAAGGCCGTGACGGCGAAACACGCGACCCTGTTCCTGAAGGTCGCGCAGATCGGTTCGGATGGTTTGGACCGATACATTGAACCGGCGAGCCAATTCTTCGACAGCCATAAAGCCGCAGGATTTTACCAGGGCGACAATGCGGTCACGGCGGCGGTCAAGCGGGACGGGATCGGGAATCTCGGACACGTTGTTTCTTTCGTTCGAAAGTCATGGTTTCGTTTCTTGCGTCAGTATAGACAGGCCTGATTGAGGCTGCAAAGCCCGGTTTGTCTATTGAAACATTTAATTCTTGGTGTTGTCACACAACTGTTATCGAAATCCATATAGCGTCCGGATCGAAATGTTTTCGAACGAAACCTTCATAGCGAAACCTTCTTTTCGATCAAGGGATGCCGATCATGCGTAACGTTCTTCTTGCTGCGGTGGCGACTGCCGCGATGATGCTGCCGGTTGTTGGTCAGGCGGCTGAAAAGCTTGTTGTCTATACCAGCCAGCCAAACAAGGATGCCCAGACCACTGTTGATGCCTTTATGGCCGCCAACCCGGATGTTGAAGTTGAGTGGGTCCGTGACGGCACCACCAAACTGATGGCGAAACTGCGTGCTGAAATCGCCGCTGGCGATCCGCGCCCGGACGTTCTTCTGATTGCTGATACCGTGACCCTTGAAGGTCTTAAGCAGGAAGGTCAGCTTCAGGCGTATAAATCAGCCGAAGCCAAAGCATATGAAGACGCGCTTTATGACGCAGAAGGCTATTACTATTCCACCAAGCTGATCACGACCGGTATTGTTTACAACACCGCAGTCAAAGCCCCGAAATCCTGGGCTGACCTGTCTGATCCGGCGGTGAAAAACCAGATCGTTATGCCAAGCCCGCTTTATTCCGGTGCGGCCCTTATTCACCTGTCCACCCTGACCGAAAACAAGGATCTGGGTTGGGATTATTATCAGGCACTGGCCGCCAACGAAGCGCGCGCGCAAGGTGGTAATGGCGGCACGTTCAAGGCCGTGGCATCGGGTGAAAAGCCCTATGGTGTGGTTGTTGACTTCCTTGCCATTCGTGGCAAAGCCGATGGATCCCCGGTTGACTTCGTCTTCCCGTCCGAAGGTGTTACCTATGTGACCGAGCCGGTCGCGATCATGAAAGACGCCAAGAACGTTGATGCCGCGCACAAGTTCGTTGATTTCGTCCTGTCTGATGCCGGTCAGAAACTGGTTCTGGATATGGGTTACATCCCGGCACGCAACGACATGCCGCTGCCGGCCGGTTTCCCGGCACGTGCCGACATCAAGCTGATGGACTTCAATCCGGCGATTGCGCTGGAGCAGGCTGAAGCGAACAAAAAGAAATTCGCTGATATCTTCGGGGCTGAGTAATGCAGGCTACAGGTCGCCTTCGCGGCGTTCTGCCCGGCATTGCTGCCAAAGCACCAAGCAACCGGTCTTCGGACCGGTTGCTTTACTGGTTGCTGGTGCCGGTATTCGTGATTTCCATTCTGCCGATTGTCCGCCTTGCATTCGAGGGCGTGCTGGTTGGCGGGGTGCCGTCGCTTGACTATTTCCGCGATGTTCTTGGATCAAGCTCCACCTGGCGGGCAACGGGCAACAGCCTTTATACTGCGGGGCTGGGAACGATCATTTCCATTCTGATAGGTGGATCATTCGCCTTCCTGGTCGCACTGACCGATGTGCGCGCCAAGGCGGCACTCGTGTTTTGCTTCATGATCCCGATGATGATCCCGCCGCAGATCACAGCACTTAGCTGGGTGCAACTGACCGGGCCAAGTAGTGCGCTTTTAAACGCGATTGGGATGGCGCCCGCCATGGGATCGCCCCAACCGCTTTATTCGGCTGAGGGCATCGCGCTTTTGCTGGGCATTCAGCATGCCTCGATCGTGTTTTTGACGCTGCGCGCTAATCTTCGAATGTTGCCGCGCGAACAGATCGAAGCCGCCCGACTGGCTGGTGCACGCGGTGGGCGTTTGTGGTGGCAGATCATTTTACCACTCACCAGTCCCGGCCTGATTGCCGGGACGGCAATGGCGTTTGTCACAGCCCTTGGTAATTTCGGTATTCCGGCAATGCTGGGCATTCCGGCCAATTACCCAACGCTGCCGACATTGATTTATCAAAAGCTTGCCGGGTTTGGCCCATCGGTTCTGGGCGAGGTGTCGGTTCTTGCCATGTTGATTGGCGTGATCGCGGTGTGCGGTGTGGCCATTCATCACCGTTTGCTGTCCAAGCGCGATTATCGATTAATGGGGATGGTTGGCCGTCCGCTTGATATCCGTTTGGGTGCGCGCAGGACCTTGGTTGAAACCATCCTGTGGACGGTTCTGGTTGCCATTCTGGTGGTGCCGTTGCTTGCTCTGGTGGCGACGTCGCTGGTTCCGGCTTTTGGCGTGAAGCTTAATTTCGACAATTACAGTTTCGAGGCGTTCTACGAAGTCCTGTTCGTGCAGCCATCCACCATTCGAGCGTTTCAAAACAGCTTTATGCTGTCGGTCGGTGCTGCTGTAACGCTGGTTCTGGTGTGCCTGCCGTTGGCCTATGTGATGGTGCGCCGTCCATCCAAACTGACCAAGCTGATCAATCTTTTGATCGAAGTGCCCTATGCCTTGCCCGGCGTGGTGTTGGCGATTGCCTGCATCTTGCTGTTTATCCGCATTCCGGTGATCGAGGTCAGCCTCTATGGCACGCTTGCGATCATTTTCGTCGCCTATCTTGCGCGGTTCCTGGTGATTGCGCTGCGTCCGGTAATGAACAGCTTTACCCAGCTTGACCCGGCCCTTGAAGAAGCCGCCCAAGCCTGTGGTGCCAGCCTGTCGCGTCGTTTGCGCGATATCCTGTTACCGCTTGCAGCCCCGTCGGCCGCAGCCGGTGCGTTGCTGGTTTTTCTGACCGCCTTTAACGAGCTCACCGTTTCGGCCCTTTTGTGGTCGGCCGGGAACGAGACGTTGGGCGTTTTGATTTTCAATCTTGATGACAGTGGCGACACCGTTCTGGCCTCGGCTGTGGCGGTTCTGGTCGTGCTGGTGGTGATCGCGTTGATGAGCTGTTTTCAGCTGGCTTCGCGTCGTTTGCCCAAGGGAGTTGTGCCATGGCAGACATAAATCTTTCGCGCATTACCAAATGCTTTGGCGATTATCGTGCGGTTAATCAGGTATCGCTTGATATTGCCGATGGTGAATTCGTTGCCCTTCTTGGCCCTTCGGGCTGCGGCAAGACAACCCTGCTGCGCCTTCTGGCAGGGTTTGAAGAACCCGATGACGGGCAGATCACGCTGGGCGGGCAGGTGGTTGCCAATCCCGCCAACGGCGTGATGGTCAGCCCCGAAGACCGCAATTTGGGCATTGTGTTTCAATCCTATGCGCTCTGGCCACATATGTCGGTTGCGCGCAATGTGGGATATCCGTTGGAAGTGCGCGGGGTCGGCCGTGCCGAACGCGATCAACAGATCGCCGAAGCGCTCAGCATTGTTGCCCTTGGCCCATATGCGGATCGAAGCCCGGCCGAACTATCAGGTGGGCAGCGTCAACGCGTTGCGCTTGCGCGCTGTTTGGTGATGGAGCCACGCGCGGTTTTGCTGGATGAACCGCTGGCGAACCTCGATGTCCACCTGCGTGAAACCATGCAGCAGGCATTTCTTGATTTTCATCGCCGTACCGGGGCAACGATGATTTACGTCACCCACGATCAGGCCGAAGCCATGGCAATGGCTGATCGTATTGCCGTGATGGATAAGGGCCATATTCGCCAGATGGCGGCACCGGAAACGCTTTATCGCGAACCGGCTGATCTGATGGTGGCGGGCTTTGTCGGGGCGGGGGCCGTGTTGCCGGTTGGTGATGTGGATGTCGGATCAGACGGCACCTGTGCGGTGCGTTTAGGCGATGCCAGCATTGCCGCGCGTATTTGCCCAAAACTGTCATCGGGCCATGTCAACGGGCAGGCGGGGCTTTGCCTGCGGCCTGAAGATGTCTGGGTCGATGATGATGCGGCCCTTCGCGGGCAGGTCGAAGATTGCGTGTATCTTGGCGGGCGTTTCCGGCTTTCGGTTCGGATCGGTGATGAGCAGGCCTTGCCGGTCTATGCCAATCGCCGGGCGCGGATTGGCGAGCAGGTCGGACTAAAGGTGTCAGACGGCTGGGTGTTTGACCGCATGGCGGGTGAGGCCGCCTGATGTCAGCCCGTATGCGTGTTCTTTCGGGCCTTGGGGAAAAAGGCCCGGCCTGTTTGCGGCTGGAATTCTTTAACCGGCGTTGGCTGCTTGATTGTGGTGTGGGTCCTGAAAGTGATCAGGGATTTGATCCTGCCTGGTTGAACAAAGTTAACGCTGTTTTCATTACCCATGATCATGTTGATCATATCGGTGCGGCCGAGGAGATTGTGGCAGCCAACCTTCCGATCTATTGCACAGAGGTTACCGCGCGGTCGCTTCCCAAGGGGGCCAACGTTATTCCATTGCCGCCTTGCGGGGAAATTCAGGTTGATGGTGTGACGGTGACGACCGGGCGCACCGGTCATTCATTTGGCGGGGTGTGGTTGCATTTCGAGCTGGGCGGCGGGGTGCTCTATTCCGGCGATTTCTGTCAGGAATCTGATTATTTCCTCTATGACGCGCCGCCCGACGCCGCGACCGTATTGCTTGATGCGTCCTATGGCATGGAGCAGATGAGCCAGCAGGTCCGCATCGACAGTTTGCTTACCACCATGACCAAGCTTGATGGGCAAATATTGTTTCCGGTCCCCCCCAGTGGCCGAGCAGCGGAAATGGCGTTGTTGTTTGAACGGCATGGCCTGACCAACTGGTCGATGGATGATCGTTGTTACGGGCAAGTCAAACAGGTTCTCGATGCCGACGGTGCGGATTATGTCGATGGTGATGCGATCCGGCGTTTGCGGGGGCTTAAGGGCAAGGCCAAGCATTTCAATCCCGATGCCAGATTGCTGTTATGCCATGCGCCGTGTGCCAGTTACGGCAAGGCGCGCGAACTGATTGACCACTGGCAGGATGCCGGGCGCATGGGTTCAAGCGCACATGTGATCTTCACCGGTTTCATGCCGCTTGCGGCGCGTAAAATGGTCGAAAAAGGCCATGCGCATTTCCGGCGCTGGAACGTGCATCCGCTGGCAAGCCACGTGATCGAGCTTGCCAATCAGTGCCATGCGATGCAGGTGGTGCCGCTTTTTAACAGCCGGCCAGAGGATTTTGGTCTTGTCGACGGGTTCGATGGGCGGCTACAGCTTGCAGATCGGTTCTATTTGTAATGCAAAATAAAGGTGATGCCCGGTCATGATCTATGCCGCTGAAAAGTTCGACTTCCCCAAATTGCCGTTTGTTTTCATCCGGCACGGGGAAACCGATGCCAATCGGGCGGGTATCATCGCCGGGTCCAATGAGCCCCCCTTGAACGATACCGGGCGTGAACAGGCACTTGCTATCGCGCCATTGATGGCGATGGCAAAATGGCATGCGGTTTATGTCAGCCCGCAGGATCGGGCGCGCACAACGGCCAACTTGGTTCTGCCAGATTACGAGGCCAAGGTGTTGGACGGCCTGCGCGAACGCCATTGGGGCGATCTTGAAGGTCGCCCGATCGCCGAGCTTTGCCCGCGCTTTGACACCCCGCCAAATGGCGAAGGGTTCGATGCCATGTGCCAACGCGTATCCTTTGCCATGCAACAGGCGCTGGCCGAGGTTAGCGACGATCTGACCGTGATCGTCGCCCATTCCGGAGTGGCGCGCTGCATTCTTTACATGACCGGGTTTGAGGCCGATGGCCCGCGCGTTGCCAACGCCACCCCGATCCTGTTCCGCCCGACCCAAACCGGGTGGGAGTATGAAAATTTGACCGAGACTTTGATCAAGGAGATTTCCGCGTGAACCAAACCAACGCGACTGCGCAAGATACTACCCAAACCGCGCCTGATCTGCGCGATGCGGTTGTGTTTGATATGGACGGAACACTTGCGCATTTCGATGCCGATGAATTGGGGCATTTGGTTCATGGTGTGGAAAAGCAGTGGGATGCGTTCTTTGATGCGATGGATCACGCCAAGCCGATTGAAAATATCGAACGGCTTCTGCGCATCCTGCATGCATCGGGCCATGCGATTGTCATTTGTTCAGGCCGTCCTGCGGGCTGGCAACATCGATCCGAAGCCTGGCTTCGTGCGCATGACATCCCGTTTGATGGCATGTATCTTCGCCCCGAAAACGCCGATCACCGCACCGATGAAGAGGTCAAGGAAGACCTTCTGGCGCAAATCCGGTCAGACGGATTTAACCCGTGGCTGGTTGTCGATGATCGCAGACGTGTGGTCGATAAGTGGCGCGACATGGGGCTGACCTGTTTGCAATGTGCGCCGGGTGATTTTTAAGTCCAGATTTCTAATCATCACACAAATAAAAAGACCGGCCAGATGCCGGTCTTTTTTGTCTGATTATTCGAACAGATGGCGATACTCGCCGTATCCTTCGGCCTCAAGGTCCTCAATGGCGACAAAGCGCAAGGATGCGGAATTGATGCAATATCGCAAACCGCCGCGATCCTGTGGGCCGTCCGGAAAGACGTGGCCGAGATGGCTGTCGCCATGTTTGGATCGGACTTCGATGCGACGCATGCCGTGCGTATTGTCTTCTTTGGCTACGATATGCTCGCTTTGGACCGGCTTTACAAAGCTTGGCCAGCCGCAGCCGCTATCGAACTTGTCGCGCGATGTGAAAAGCGGCTCGCCCGAGACGATATCGACATAAAGCCCGTCTTCCTTGTGATCCCAGAAATCATTGCGAAACGGCGGTTCGGTGCCGCTTTCCTGTGTCACATGATATTGCTCTGGCGAAAGGTCGCGGATGGCGTCCGGGTCTTTGTGATATTTGCTCATATCGGTCACTTCACATCTTTGGGGATCTGGATCGTAATTTCTTCGATCCCAAAGATGGTCGGATTCTTCAAATTGTCCAGTGGCTTCACGCCAACGTGACGGAGGGGAATGTGGTCAAGATCACCAAGATTACCCTTGGCACCAGGGTTGGCGTTTGGTTTTGCCGTCATAGGGGCGGGCAAAACCGTTATTGATCAGTTCCAGATCAAGCGGGCTGCCATCAATGCGGACCGATGCGACAACGCGCCCGCCATAGCGGCCCCATTCAGGTTCACAAAACTCGACCGATTTGGCAGCTTTTAGGCGATCACGGGCATAGTCACGTGCCTTTTGCGCCAATTGCTTTTCACTATCACATTTACCGCGAATTTCGGGCGTATCGACCCCGCGTACACGCACCGACATATTGGCGATTTCCCCCGGAAGGCCCGGAACCGCGACATAGATTGTGTCGCCGTCATAGGCATATTCACCCCGATATTCGCGAAGCGGCCAACCATAGCAGGCGGCACTTGCCGGAAGGCTTGTGATCAGGGTGCTCGCCGTCGCACACGCCATGATGGCGCGTTTGGCAAATCGGGATGCGGGGTGGGTCTTTTTCGTCATGGGGCGTGATACTTACAGTTTCAGGCGAGACAGAATTTGGGCAGCGCGTTGTTCGACCGGGCCTTTGCGAATTTCGACCAGTTCATAGCCGCATTCATGATAGGTCCGGCACAGAACGACATATGTTCTGACGGCTTCAGAGAAGCTTTGTGTTCGCGCGCTATCGGTTTTGTAGATTTCCGACCAGGGCGGCAGGACAAAAGCCACCCGGTGATAGCGATAGGTCCGGATGGCATTCATCAATCCCTGATCTTCGGGCAATCCGGAAAGCCTTCGATGGGCCAGCGTATCGGGCAGGCCGCGATCACAGAAAACCGTGCGCGGATGGCATTGAATGGCTTCTTGCCAGGCACGGATGGATCGGCGGCACATCAGACCGGCATAGGCGTCATTATCGCCCCAGGGCAGGGCATTGCCGCCGCGTTCCTGCTGGTCTTCGATGATGGCACGCGCCACCTCGGGGCTGGTGTCAAAGCCCCGTTCATGAAGATGATCAATAAGTGTGGTTTTGCCGACACCGGGACCGCCGGTGATGACAACAAGATTGGATGTTATAGGCGTTTGCATTCGTGTTTCCTGCGCGAAGCACGACGATATGGTCGGGCAATGCGGCAAGGGGATGGCAATATTGTTGTTGGTTTTTGGCCCGCCCAAGGAACGAGCGAGACGCGCCTTTTAACCCCTTAGCCGATCATGTCAACGCGAAAGGAAAAATGGCATGTTTACAGGCGTTTAAGGGGAGTGACTGGTCGCATAAGCGGCTTAGGAGCAACCTTCAACCAGCGTGATCGCATCCGACCCGGCATGGATTGCTGTCACAAGGCCTTCTTCATTGAGCTCAAAGCGGATACCACGGGTTTGCGCATCATCCGCCCACCACGTGATATAGCGTGCCTCGGCCCCAAGATATTCATGGCCATCTTCGATAAGCGTCTTGCCATCAAAGGCAGCAAAAATATCGGCCTTGGTCGCACCGATTGAGATGCCATTGATGGTTTTCACAAGCGACGTTGCCACGTCATATTCATCGGCATAAAGCGACACGCGCGCCAGCTTGTCATCAAGGAGCAAATAGCCAAGACCCGATGGATCAAGCGCGCGTTGCAAATAGGCGCAGTTTTCATCATCGCCGGCAATGAACTGATCAAGCTTCGGGCCAAGCGCCTTGCGAAGTTTGTCTTCATTCATGCCGATTTCAGCAAGGCCATAGCCGGTTTCGCTAAGCGTCGCCAATGGTGTGGCAATCGCATCGGTAATGGTCACATCAATGATGGCAGTGGTGCCGTCAATGCGAAGCTTTGCCGGGGTGATGGTTTGATGCAGATGAACCTGTGGCCAGGTTTCACCGCCAACCCAATCCTTGGGGAAGACCAGATTGGCAGATGGTTCAAGGCATAGCTGATCAGAAGTTCCCAGAACCTTTTTATGGCGCGCGCGGATGTCGGCCGCGATATCCATGCAGATGGTTTGCGGCACATCTTCCATCCAGCTCACCGGAATGCCCGGATCATCGCAAATGGCGGGATTAGGACGCAGTTCGCAATAGGGTGGAACGATGCTGTCCATCGCAAGATCAAGGCGCATTGCCCCTTTGCCCGCAGACGTGATCAGGGTTTCAAGCGCGTCTTCGCTGGGCTCCAGCCATTCAAAATTGGCAATCGCCCACGCGGTTTTGCCGCGCAAATCCATTAGCGCAAAGGCGGAACCTTCGGTGGGTGTTTCGTCCGTCTCGCTTGCCAGCGCGGTGGCGGAAATCAGGGCACTGCAAAGGGCAAACAAGGCACTTAAATTGCGGGTCGTGCGCAGCATGTTTATGTCTCGATCAGAACATGTCTTGGTTTTGTCACAGTAGTTTACGCCAGTTTCAGTGCGGCGCACAGTCAAATCCATCTGTCACATCATCGGCTTTTCAATTCGGGCCAGTACATGATCAGAAACAAGCTGGGCGGATGGCGACAATCTGTGGCCGCGCGCGGTGATCAAGCTATAGGGTTTAATCTCGATCACGCCATCGAACGGCAATTCGGTAATCAGTCCGCCACTGGACAGAAGGGACGTGACTTCTTCGGCCATTGGCGCGATTGAGTCGGTATCGGCAAGTGTTGCCAGCGTCACAAGAAGAGACGCGGAGTTCAAACTTGAATGCGGCAGCGGCAAGTGGCGCGAGATAAATACATCCTCGATCGTGCGCCGCATAAGGTTGCCGGGCGGGGGCAAAATCCATTCGAATTTGGCGAGGCGCGCCAATGTAATTGGCTTGTTGCTTTCAAGAAGCGGATGGCCGGTTCGGACCATCAGCCGGATTTTCTCGCTTCGGATTTCGCGGATGTTAAAAAGCCTGGGGTCCATATCCTCGGGCACGCGGCCAATGACGAAGTCATGATCACCCGCCAGCAAATCCTTGATCAGCAAATGCGATGGCCCGACCCCGACATGGGCTTCAAGCAACGAGTTTACGGCTTGTACGCTTCGAATGGCGGGGACCACCAGATCAACTGCTGCTGCGGTTACGGCACCAACAAAAACCGTACCGCCGCCATGCTTGATGTCTTCGATCTCGCGTTCAGCTTCGCGGATTTCAATCAGCATGCTGCGTGCACGCCTTGCAAGGGCGCGACCGGCATTGGTCATTTCAATGCCGCGCGGGCTGCGCACGCAGAGTCTTGCTTCAAGAATCCCCTCCATTTCCGACAAAAGACGTGATGCAGCGGGTTGGGATGTCTTGAGCATGTCCGCGGCCAAGCTGATTTGGCCGGTTTCTTCCATCGCAACAATCATGCGCAGGTGGCTTAGTTTCAAGCCACGCTGAAACAGGTTCCCCGATCGGAAAAGCAAGGATTTAGCAGAGCTTAGCGGCTGCGTATTTCGTATCTCGGACATGGTTGTTCCTCCCTCGGTTGCAATTCTATTATATCGTTTTTGATATGCAAGTTTCGAAATTACTTATTTGATTGTTATGTAGCGCGTCTGAATAATGTCGCCGTGTCCTTTGGGAAATGGGATGCACACTCAATTGAAAACCAAGACACGACGTATGCGGGCTAAAAATGCCCCAAAAAGTCGGGCAACAAGAAATGGCTGATATGCCGTGTCTTTAGGGAGGATAGCTATGAAACGTCTCAGTGCCGTAATGGCAGGTGCCGCCTTTGGTGTGGCCGCAATGATGAGCCCGATGATTTCTGGCGGTTACGCACATGCCGCAGATAAAGGCTATGTCGGGATCGCAATGCCGACCAAATCTTCGGCACGTTGGATTTCGGACGGCAACTCGATGGTCGAACAGTTCGAAGCAGCCGGTTACAAAACCGACCTGCAATATGCCGAAGATGATATTCCGAACCAGCTTTCCCAGATCGAAAACATGATCGTTAAGGGCGTTGATGTTCTGGTGATTGCTGCGATTGACGGCACGACGCTTTCGAACGCGCTGGAAAATGCTGCTGCGGCTGGCATCAAGGTCTTTGCCTATGACCGTCTGATCCGTGAAAGCGGCAATGTCGATTACTACTCCACCTTCGATAACTTCAAAGTTGGCGTTCAGCAGGCAACCTCGCTGGTTGACGGTTTGGCCAATGCAGGCCAGCCGCCTTACAATGTTGAGCTGTTCGGCGGTTCGCCGGACGATAACAACGCATATTTCTTCTATAATGGTGCAATGTCGGTTCTTCAGCCGCTGATCGATAGCGGTGATGTTGTCATCCAGTCCGGCCAGATGGGCATGGACAAGGTCGGTACTCTTCGTTGGGACGGTGCAGTTGCGCAGGCCCGCATGGATAACCTTCTGTCGGCCTATTACACCGATGCAAAAGTCGATGGTGTTCTGTCGCCATATGATGGCCTGTCGATTGGTATCCTGTCCTCGCTTAAAGGCGTTGGTTACGGTTCTGGCGACATGAAGATGCCGGTTGTTTCCGGTCAGGATGCGGAGCTGCAGTCCATCAAGTCGATCCTTGCTGGCGAACAGTATTCCACTATCTTCAAGGACACCCGTGAACTTGCACGCGTCACCGTTTCGATGGTTGACGATGTCCTTGCCGGTCGCGAGCCGACCATCAACGACACCAAAACCTATGACAATGGCGTCAAGGTTGTTCCTTCCTACCTGCTTGAGCCGGTTATGGTCGACAAGTCCAACTGGGAAGAAATCATCATTGGTTCTGGTTACTACACTGAAGACGAAGTGAAGTAAGCCAAGAGCGAGATTGTGGAACCCGGTTCAGTGTTTGAGCTCCTGACCGGGTTCCAATTCTCAGTGGGTGCTAAAAAGTCGGCATCCTCGATCATAAGCACCATCTATGGTGTTTGGTGACGACGGGGATAGCCCGGCAGGTTTTCCAAGAAAACAAAGACCAAAGCAGATAGCGGCGCCGTCAACGCCAGACGGCAGTGGGAGGACCGGATGGATACCATCCTGGAAATGAAGAACATCACCAAGACCTTTCCCGGTGTGAAAGCGTTGGATGATGTCAGCCTTAAAGTCGAACGTGGTGAAATCCACGCGCTTTGCGGCGAGAACGGAGCAGGTAAATCCACCCTGATGAAGGTGCTAAGTGGGGTTTACCCGCACGGCACCTATGAAGGCGACATCCTTTACGACGGTGGTGTACAGGAATTCAAAGATATCCGTGACAGCGAAGATCGCGGGATCATTATTATTCACCAGGAGCTGGCGCTTGTGCCGCTTCTGTCGATCGCCGAGAACATCTTTCTGGGCAATGAAATTTGCGAAAACGGCATTGTGAATTGGCCGGCGACATTTGCGCGCACCGGCGAGCTTCTGAGCAAAGTCGGGCTTAAGGAAAACCCGGCGACGCTTGTGACCAATATCGGTGTTGGCAAACAGCAGCTGGTCGAAATTGCCAAGGCACTTTCCAAAAAAGTGAAGCTTCTGATCCTTGATGAGCCGACCGCGAGCTTGCAGGAAAATGACAGTCAGAAGCTTTTGGATCTGCTGCTGGAATTCAAGGCGCAGGGCATTACCTCGATCCTGATTTCGCACAAACTGAACGAGATCAACCGGGTTGCTGACCGCATCACCGTGATCCGTGATGGCAAGGCGATTTCGACCCTTGATGCACGCGACGGCACCATTACCGAAGACGACATCGTCAAGGACATGGTCGGGCGCGACATGGCGCACCGTTATCCGGAACGCACACCCAATATCGGCTCTGATAAGCTGATGGAAGTCCGCAACTGGTCGGCAACCCATCCGCTCCATCCAGAACGCAAAGTGGTCAACAACGTTAACATCGATGTTGCTGCAGGCGAGGTGGTTGGTATTGCCGGTCTGATGGGGGCAGGGCGCACCGAACTTGCCATGAGCATCTTTGGAAAATCCTATGGCACCGATATTTCCGGCGAAGTCCTGATCAATGGTCAACTGGCTGATGTTTCGACCGTGGAAAAGGCGATTGCATCGGGGCTGGCCTATGTCACCGAAGACCGCAAGGAAATGGGCCTTATCCTTGAGGAAAGCATCACCACCAACATCACGCTTGCGAACCTGAACGGTGTTGCGGAACGCGGGGTTTTGAATGACGGGGCAGAACGTTCCGTTGCCGAGGATTACCGCAAAAAGATCAATATCCGCACGCCCAATGTCGGTCAGAAGGTCGTCAATCTTTCGGGTGGTAACCAGCAGAAAGTCGTTTTGTCAAAATGGCTGTTTGCCGCACCCGAAGTGCTGATCCTTGATGAGCCGACGCGTGGCATCGATGTTGGCGCGAAATACGAAATTTATACGATTATCAACCAACTGGCAGCCGACGGCAAAGGGGTCATCATGATCTCGTCGGAAATGCCGGAGCTTCTGGGCATGTGCGATCGCATCTACGTCATGAACGAGGGTGAGATCAAAGGGCAGCTTGCGGCAAAAGACGCAAGCCAGGAAGCAATCATGCGCATGATCCTGAAAGCGTGAGGAACGGACAATGACGGATACTGATAACAAATCAATTGGTTACTACTTGCGCACCCATATCCGTGAATACGGCATGGTTGTTGCGCTGGTTGCCATTCTGGCCTTCTTCCAGGTTCTGACCGACGGCATTATGCTTAAGCCGGTTAACCTGACCAACCTGTTCCTTCAGAACAGCTACATCATCATCATGGCCGTTGGCATGTTGCTTGTCATTGTCGGCGGGCATATTGACCTTTCGGTCGGCTCGGTCGTCGGTTTTGTCGGTGCATTGGCCGCAGTGATGATTGTGAACTGGGATCTGCCGACGGTCTTTGTCATTCCGGCCTGTCTGGTGGTTGGTGCGATCATTGGTGCCGCCCAAGGGTACTGGGTCGCCTATTGGCGCATTCCGTCCTTTATTGTGACACTCGCCGGGATGCTGGTGTTTAAGGGCCTGACGCTGGCGCTTTTGGGTGGTGCATCGGTTGGTCCGTTCCCATCGGAATTCCAGGCGATGTCTTCGGGCTTCCTGCCGGACTTCTTTGGTGGTCTGATCGAAGGACGCTTTAACGTCTTTTCGATGACGATGGGTGTGGTTCTGGCTGCATTGCTTCCGATCCTTGGTCTACGTTCACGTGCCAAGCAGGCGAAGTTTGCCGCTGTTGATGAACCGATGGCATTCTTTGTCGTCAAACACGCGGTTGCAGGTACGGCGATCCTGTTTGTCACATACCTTCTGTCGACCTATCGCGGACTGCCAAACATTCTGATCATTATGGCGCTTCTGATCGCGATCTTTACCTTCATCACCAATTCAACAACCCTTGGCCGTCGCATCTATGCGCTGGGCGGGAATGAGAAAGCCGCGAAACTTTCGGGCATCAACACCAAACGCCTGACCTTCTTCACATTTGCCAATATGGGCATGTTGGCCGCGCTTGCCGGTCTGGTCTTTGCCGCACGTTTGAACACGGCGACACCAAAAGCAGGCCTTGCGTTCGAACTTGATGTGATTGCCGCAGTCTTTATCGGTGGAGCATCGATGTCGGGCGGGGTTGGGAAGGTGATTGGTGCTGTGGTTGGCGCACTGATCATGGGTGTCATGAACAATGGCATGTCGATCATTGGTGTCGGTATCGACTGGCAGCAGGTGATCAAAGGTCTGGTGCTTTTGGCGGCCGTGATCTTCGACGTCTACAACAAAAACAAGGCATAACAATAGGATGATGCGGAACGACACACGGCTGGTCACACATAACCAAGATTGCCACCTGGTTGCCAGCCTGTGTCGTTCGAAGTCCCTTATGTGGCTGTCCCAACCACATAAATCCGGACCCGTCACGATAATAAGTCAAAAGGAAAACGGGCATGACTAAGTTCAAACCGGCACCCTGGCCGCGCGTCTTGCGGTCACAAGAAGGTTGGTTCGGCGGAACCAGCAAGGACAATATCTATCACCGCAGCTGGATGAAGAACCAGGGTCTGCCATCCGATCTGTTTGACGGTCGCCCGGTGATCGGCATTTGTAACACGTGGTCGCAATTGACCCCGTGTAATGCCCATTTGAGGGACCTGGCCGAACGGGTCAAACACGGCATTTACGAAGCAGGCGGCTTGCCGCTTGAATTCCCGGTCTTCTCGCCGGGCGAAAGCACGTTGCGTCCAACCGCGATGATGTTCCGTAACCTCTGTGCGATGGATGTCGAAGAGGCGCTTCGCGGAACCCCGCTTGATGGTGTGGTTCTGATGGTGGGATGCGATAAAACAACGCCAGCCCTTTTGATGGGGGCCGCCAGTGTTGATATCCCGGCCATCGTTGTTACCGGCGGCCCGATGCTTAATGGCAAATGGCGCGGGCAAGATATCGGATCGGGTACGTCACTTTGGCAGCTGTCGGAAGACCGCAAGGCTGGCAAGATCAGCACCGAAGACTTCCTTGAAGCCGAAATCGCCATGTCGCGATCACCCGGTTCGTGTAACACCATGGGCACCGCGTCAACCATGGCCAGCATGGCAGAAGCTCTTGGCATGGCGCTTTCGGGCAATGCGGCAATTCCGGCCGTTGATAGCCGCCGTCGCGTGATGGCGCATATTACCGGACGTCGCATTGTTCAGATGGTCAAGGATGACTTAAAGCCGTCTGATGTCATGACCAAGGATGCATTTGAAAACGCCATTCGCGTCAATGGGGCAATCGGGGGATCGACCAACGCGGTTATTCACCTGCTTGCGATTGCCGGACGTGTTGGTATTGATCTTAGTCTTGATGATTGGGACCGTTTGGGCCGGGATATTCCGACGATTGTGAACCTGCAGCCATCGGGCAAATACCTGATGGAGGAATTCTTCTATTCCGGTGGATTGCCTGTCGTGATCAAGGCGCTGGGTGAGGCGGGCAAGCTTCACAATGATGCGCTTACGGTTTCGGGCGAGACCATGTGGGATCAGGTCAAGGATGTGCGCAACTGGAACGAAGACGTCATTCGTCCGTTTGAGAAGGCACTGACTGAAAGCGGTGGCATTGCTGTTGTGAAGGGCAACCTCGCTCCCAATGGTGCGGTTCTTAAACCGTCTGCAGCAACGCCGGAACTTCTGACTCATCGCGGTCGTGCGGTGGTGTTTGAAGACATCGATGATTACAAGGCCAAGATCTATGACGAGAGCCTTGATATCGATGAAACCTGCGTCATGGTCCTTAAAAACTGTGGCCCGAAAGGGTATCCGGGAATGGCAGAAGTTGGCAATATGGGCCTTCCGCCCAAGGTGCTGCGCAAAGGCATCACTGACATGGTGCGCATTTCCGATGCCCGCATGAGCGGCACGGCATACGGCACGGTGGTTCTCCATACCTCGCCCGAGGCTGCGGCAGGCGGGCCGCTTGCGGTTGTGCAGGATGGCGACATGATTGAGCTTGATGTGCCAAACCGTCGCTTGCACCTTGATATCAGCGATGAAGAACTCGCCAAGCGCTTGGCAGCTTGGAAAAACACCGTTCCGATGCCGACCAGTGGTTATGCGTCGCTGTATTACAGGTCAGTGATTGGTGCGGACAAAGGAGCCGATTTCGACTTCCTCGTTGGTCATCGCGGCAAAGCGATTCCCAAAGATAGTCACTAATCGACCATCAAAACGCAAACTCCCGCCGGATGCCACTGGGGCGCATCTGGCCTACTTGAAACGGCTTCTGTATGTGCAGGGGCCGTTTTTTGTTCAAATCGTCGTGCCGGAAACTGTAATTTTTAGATGACTTTTATTTGGGAAAAGTAATTTAAGGTTGAATTTAAGGCGAGAGTAACCTTACTCTTTGTGTGGTTGTATTGCGTTCGGGACAAACGCACACGGGGAGAGGTCAATGATCATCGATGGTGTACGCCACAAACTCCGCGCAATGATTGCTGCGGGGATTGCTTGTTGCATTTCCGGAACTGCCTTGGCGGAATCTTGTTCGGCTTATCGGGATGTTGCGATGGTGCCAACGGACGAGAAGCTGTGTCAGTCTCTTAGTGCGACAGTTTCAGATCCGTCGGCCTTGCCACTTGATCAATATGAAGAGGCACTTTCGACATTCTTTGACAACTGGTGTCACCGTGACACCGATGCTGGCTGGGCACGCGACAAGTTTGTTCGTGATACCGGTCCTTTTACCGCCAGCCGTGATACATCCAATATCAATGGCAGTTGGAGTGGAACCTATCATGGTACGCACTCACCTGTTGTGATCTGGTACTCCCCGGAAATGGTGAAATGGATCGCCACGAACCGTGGAGAGGGCGGAGCGCGCCCAAGCAAGGAAAGCCCGATCCCCGCCGGTGCGATCATGGTCAAGGAGATGTATCCTTCCCCGGCATCAGTATGTCAGGACAAGGACCCGCTTCATCTTTGGCCGACAAGCGGTGCTGCCATCATGGTACGTGATCCTGAAGCATCCTATGATGGGTGGTTCTGGGGGTGGTATGGCTGGCCCGGATCGGTTTGGAAAGTTGACTGGCCTGCGGGCGACAGTAACGGGCCGGCCAACATGGGGTTCGGCCAGTATTGCGTGAACTGCCATGGCTCTGCGCGTGAGATGACATTTGCAGAACTTCGCAATATCGAGGGACACCCGGGTGATCCGGAAGTGTTCCTGTCACAGGATTTCTTTAATAATCAGTTCCTTGGTGCGACAGGCGGTGTCGCGCCACAGCCGCCCAAATCAAGTGCCGCAAACAGCCCAGCTGCGGATATTCATAATCTTAGGGCCCACAAAGAAGCCGTACCAGAACCATTGGGTAAATCGCGTGCAGACGCCCATTCTGACATGACAGAGGTGCTAACGGTATTTGCCCAGAATGGCAGCCCCTTTGGATATGACTTCACTGCCAAACATGAGATGCCTTCGCAAACCTACGATAATGTCTGGATGCCTGCTTCCGGCCCCTCACCGCACAACCAATTCATGACCAGCGATCAATGTGCGGGGTGTCATGATGCGGGAAGTACCGGTTTGCAGTTTGACATGACAATGCCAGATCCGCTTGGAACGCGCCTTTTGAACCTGTCGCCTTATGCAACGTGGCGTTCCTCGCCAATGGGGCTTGCCGGGCGTGATCCGATTTTCTTCGCTCAGCTAGCCAGCGAAGTTCAAACATTCCACAGCAAACAACCTGATTTGGTTCAGAATACCTGTTTTGGATGTCACGGAATCATGGGGCAGCGCCAGTTCCAGATTGATCAAAACCTCGCAAACGAAGCGACTGGTGCTGACGCTTGCGGCAATTTCCAACGTTCGATGGTGGATGCAATCCCCTATGGTGGGGCACATGGCGATACCGCCCATGCCAGTTATGGTGCACTCGCGCGTGACGGGATTTCCTGCATGTCGTGCCATCAAATGGTGTTGGGTAAAGATGCAACTGCCAAATTCAAGGGTTCCCCACAAAATGCCTGTGTTCTTGAAAGACAGGCATTGCTAAACCCGAACGAAGATGGCTTCGCTAAAACATTTACTGGCAGCTTCCTGGTCGGTGATGCCGACACCCTTTATGGACCGTTTGAAAAGCCGAAAAAGCACCCGATGGAATATACGCTGGGCATAACACCGGCTCAGGGTGATGCCATCAAAACATCGGAAATGTGTGGTACGTGCCATACTGTCCATCTTCCGGTATTGAAGGATGGAAAACAGATCGGTACCGTTTATGAGCAAACGACATATGCGGAATGGGCCTTCAGTGACTTCCGCACTGGCTACACAATTGATGGTGATCTGCCCGGCGGGGCAGGCAAAATGGCGCTGAGTTGCCAAGAATGCCATATGCCAAGCAGCGAGGATGGCAAAAAGTTCCGCAGCAAAATTGCCAGCATTCAGGAATATTCCAACTTCCCGGCCGCAGCCAATACCTTCGGACCAGAGCTTCTTGATCTGGAGCCACGTGACGGTTTTGCTCGTCATACATTGGTTGGTTTGAATCTGTTCCTTGTAGAAATGTTCCAGCAATTCCCGGAAATTATGGGCATTCCGACGGCAGATCCGATGTTGGGCGCGAAGGGAGTTGATCCGTTGGCCTATACAGAACGTGCGATGATTGAACAGGCCAGGTCTGATACGGCGAGTATCAAGGTTGAAAATGTAAGGCTTGGTTCTGAAACGCTCAGCGCGGATGTTGCTATTGCAAGTTTGACCGGTCACAAATTCCCATCTGGTGTGGGTTTCCGTCGAGCATTTGTCACGTTTGAGGTTCTTGACGCCAAGGGTGATGTCATCTGGGCGTCTGGTCGGGTGAATGGTGCCGGTGTGATCGTTGATGAAAATAGAAACCCGGTCGAGGGCGAGCTTTGGTGGGATGCGCAATGCACGGCGCGTCTTGAGCCCGAGAAGCGACATCATCAGCCACATTACCAGACTGTACGCGAACAACATCAGGTGCAGATTTATCAGGAACTGGTCAGCACGCCGCCACTTGATGACAGTGTCCCGTTTAGTTGCGGCCACAATGTTGCACCCAAAGGGCAATTGACGACAAGTTTCCTGTCGATTTGTGCAGAGGTTAAAGACAATCGCTTGCCGCCGGCAGGGTATCTTGATCTTGAGGATCGTATCCAGATTGCCAACGCACTTGGTGCAGGTGCCGACCTTGCGGAGGATGCCGGCTTTACCGCGATTGGTGATGACCCTGACTACCGCAACCCAACGCCCACCGGGGGCGACAGGTTGACCTACATGATTGATCGCAAGAAAATCAAGGGTGAGCCGAAATCAGTCAGGGCAAAGTTGTCCTATCAGGCAACGCCACCATTCTATTTGCAAGACCGGTTCTGCACGGCCAAGGGTACAGACACCGAACGGCTTGCCTATCTGGTGGAGCATTTAAACCTTGATGATACGCCGGCAAAGGACTGGGCGTTTGAAGTTGTAAATACCGGCGCAGTTCCGATCCGTTAGGTTGGATGCGTAGAAATTGATAAAGCGATGGTATGGGGATCTAGCTGACTGCGATGATCCCCATAACTGCATCGTGCAAATCACTATATTGCGTTACCACGGCGTCAGCCCCCAAAGAGTTCGCGCGTGCGCTATCGACTTCCATGGCCACAGCAATGGCTTTGATGCGAACAGCGCGGGCCGCGTTCACATCATTGGCGTGGTCGCCGACCATGATGGCGGTGTCGGATGTTTTATTGAACCCGAGTTTATCCAGAACGAGTTCAAGGAAACGACCATCTGGCTTTTTAACTTCAAACGAGTTTCCACCGGCAATAACGGTGAACAGGTCCGCGACGCCAAGTTTGGCGAGGATTTCCTTGCATGGGCCTTCGGGTTTGTTTGACGCCAGTGCGATCGTCCAGCCATCGGATTTGAGTTGGCGAAGGACTGCTTCGGCGTTTTCAAACAGGCGGGTATAGGTGTAGTCGGTTTCGACATAGCGGGTGTTGAAATCAACATTCAGCTCATCAAGCATCGCATCATCCGGGGTGGATCCGCGCGCGGCAAAGGCGCGCTTGGTCAGCATCCAGGTGCCATCGCCCAGCATGGCTTCGATGTCATGGCGTTCAAGCGGGGAGTGATCGTGGGCGGCCAGCAGTCCATTCATGGCAAACAGGATGTCATCGACCCCGTCAATCAAAGTGCCGTCGAGGTCGAACAGAATGAAGTTTGCCATTGGATGGGGCTCCTTGGTGGGCAATTGGGTGGTGCTGCGTTTGCTTTAGGAGAACTTAACCGAGTTCGTGGCATTAACAAACGGTAACATCCGCTAACAGGCGGTAACAAAACGTGATTCTTTATGGGCTTTTGCTCAAAAAGAATATGCTCTAAGACTTTCATCAAATTCGATGATCAGCGCAGCGCTTAGGGCTAGCGCGACACAGCAAAAGGGGATGCTGCATCAAAATTGCAGCAGGCATATTGATAAATGTCGATTGATTTAAGCGTTGTTGTTTTGGCCGCTGGTATGGGCACGCGCATGAAAAGTGCGCTTCCCAAAGTCATGCACAAGGTTGCCGGCAAACCGATGGTCAATCACGTGATTGATACCGCGGCCCATTTGAATGCGACAAAGACCATGGTTGTCGTCGGTCCGGATATGCCGAAACTGATCGATACGGTCGCCCCGCATCCAACATTTGAGCAGACCGATCGCCTTGGTACGGCACACGCCGTTCTGGCCGCCAAAGAGGGCCTTATGGGTCTTACGGGCAATGTTCTGGTTCTTTATGCTGATAGCCCGCTTTTCACCGCTGACACGCTTGAGCGTCTGGTCAAGGCGCGTGAAGAAAATGACTATGCGGTTGCCGTTCTTGGCTTCCGCCCCGAAGACCCGACCGGTTATGGCCGGTTGGTCACGGATGACAAAACGGGTGATTTGACAGCGATCGTCGAAGAAAAAGAATGCAATGACGCTCAGCGTCAGATCAATTTCTGCAATTCCGGTGTGATGTGCTTCCGCGCTGAAGACATGATTGCCACGCTTGAAGCGATTGATAACGCCAATGCCAAGGGCGAATATTACCTGACCGATGCGGTTGAGGTCGCCCAGAAAAATGGTCATCGCTGTGCCGCAGTAGAGGTTGACGAAGCCGAAACCCTTGGCGTGAATTCCCGCACCCAGCTTGCCGTGGCCGAGGCGATCATTCAGGGCCGCCTGCGTGAACAGGCGATGGTGGATGGCGCAACCCTGATTGATCCGGCGTCTGTTTTCTTTAGTGCTGACACCAAGCTTGGCCGTGATGTGATTGTTGAACCGAATGTCGTGTTTGGTCCGGGCGTTGTTGTTGGCGATAACGCCGTGATCAAGGCATTCAGCCATCTTGAAAGCTGTGTCGTCGGCGAGGGGGCTGATATCGGTCCCTATGCCCGTCTGCGTCCGGGGGCAGAAATTGGTGCCGGTGCACGAGTTGGCAACTTTGTCGAGATCAAGAAGGCCGTTGTCGAAGACGGGGCCAAGGTCAATCATCTGAGCTATATCGGTGATGCGCGCGTCGGGGCGAAGGCCAATATCGGTGCAGGCACGATTACGTGTAACTATGACGGATACCGCAAACAGCATACCGATATCGGTGCTGGTGCGTTCATTGGTTCGAACTCGGCCCTTGTGGCGCCGGTTGAAATTGGTGATGGCGCCATTGTCGGCGCGGGCAGCACGATCACGGGCAAGGTCGAAGCCGATGCATTGACGCTCACCCGGGCGGAACGCGTTGAAAAAGCCGGGTGGGCCGCGAAGTTTCGCGAAAAAATGCGCGCCCTGACCGGCAAGAAGTAATCCGACAGTCGGAACTGGAATTTGTCGCCCTGATGCAAGCGGGGCGATCACGATCTCAAGCGATTTGAAGCAGGAACAGACATAATATGTGCGGCATTATCGGGATTATCGGCAAGGACAGCGTTAGCGAACGTATTCTTGAAGGCCTAAAGCGCCTTGAATATCGCGGCTATGACAGTGCCGGTATTGCAACGCTGGTCAATGGCGATATCGAGCGCCGTCGTGCGGAAGGCAAGCTGATCAATCTTGCCAATCGTCTGGCAGAAAGCCCGCTTTCGGGGGATGTTGGCATCGGCCACACCCGTTGGGCGACCCATGGTGTCCCGACCGAAAACAACGCCCACCCGCACACCGATGGCAAGGTTGCTGTTGTTCATAACGGCATCATCGAGAACTTCCAGGAAATCAAGGCAGAGCTCACAGCAAAGGGCCGCGTCTTTGCCACCGATACCGATACCGAGGTTGTCGTGCATCTGGTGTCTGATTTCCTTGATCAGGGTAAACCCCCACGTGATGCGGTTGCCGAGACCCTTCATCGGATTGAAGGTGCCTTTGCGCTGGTGATCATGATTTCTGGTCATCATGACGTGATCTTTGGGGCACGTCGCGGCACGCCGCTGGCCGTTGGCCTTGGCGAAGGCGAGATGTATCTGGGATCGGACGCAATGGCGCTGTCGCACCTGACCAACAAGCTGATTTACCTTGAAGAAGGTGACTGGGTTGAAATGACCCGTGACAGCGTTCAGGTCCGCGACGAAAACGATGTTGATGTCACCCGCGAAACCAAGCTGTCAGCCGTTTCCGGTGCCATGATGGGCAAGGGCAATTACAATCACTTCATGCAGAAGGAAATCTTCGAGCAGCCTGCAGTGATTGGCGATACGCTTCATGCTTTTATCAATCCGGCGACCCAGACGATCAAGCTTCCTGATATGCCGTTCAGCTTTGCGGATGCGACGCGTCTGACGATTGTTGCCTGTGGTACGTCGTTCTATGCCGGTCTGGTGGCAAAACACTGGATCGAACGTTATGCCGGGCTTGGCGTTGACGTGGATGTCGCATCCGAGTTTCGCTATCGCTGCCCGCCGCTGCCAAAAGGTGGCGTGGCGCTGTTTATTTCCCAATCCGGTGAGACGCTTGATACCCTGGCCGCCCTTCGCTATGCGAAATCCAAAGGCCAGAAGATCGTTTCCATCGTCAATGTGCCTGAAAGCACGATTGCACGTGAAAGTGACGTTGTGCTTCTGACCTATGCAGGTCCGGAAATCGGTGTGGCATCGACGAAGGCCTTTACCACACAGCTAACCGTATTGGCCTGCCTTGCGGTCACCATCGGCCGTGAAAATGGCAGCCTTGCCAAGGATGAGGAAGCGGCTATCGTCAATGCGCTGACCGAAGTGCCAAAGCATGCGGCTGAAACGCTGCATCATGACGAGGCGCTTAAGAAGCTTGCGCTTGATATCGCTGATGCGCGTGACGTGCTTTATCTCGGTCGTGGTCTTGGTTACCCGATTGCGATGGAAGGGGCGCTTAAGCTTAAGGAAATTTCCTATATCCACGCCGAAGGCTATGCTGCAGGTGAAATGAAGCACGGTCCGATTGCCCTGATTGATCAGTCGGTTCCGATCATTGTCATTGCACCGTCGGATGAGTTGTTTGAGAAAACTGCATCGAACATGCAAGAAGCTGCCGCACGTGGTGGTCGGGTGATCTTTATTTCTGACGCACCGGGCTTGGCGAAACTGGGTGATATGGCATCTGCTACGGTCGAACTGCCCAAGGTCGCCGATTTTGTCGCGCCGATCCTTTACACCATCCCGGTTCAGATGTTGGCCTATCACGTTGCGGTACATAAGGGCACCGACGTTGATCAGCCGCGTAACCTTGCGAAGTCTGTGACGGTGGAATAAGTCCACGGAAGTCAAAATCGTCAACAAGCCGGGTGAACGATCATCCGGCTTTTTGCGTTTTAACCCGCCTGCTACATGGCATTTGCACGCGTGAATGGGTGATGCGTTTTCACATATTCGGAAAACCGCGCCATGAAGTCAGCGAACTCCGCACCAAGGAAATGATATAGCGGGTCTATTGCAACCGTTTCGACTTGTACCGGGATGCGATCAGCGGGAAAGTCGCCATGTTCAATTGCCGACTTGGTGTTTGAATCCTCGGCCAGAAACCGTGTGATCGTTCCGTTGTTATAATGTGAAATCATATCGGCGATGTGCAAATGGCCGCTTTTGGGCAGGCCTGTGCGATCAAGGTAGTATTCCTGCCAGGCAATACCGATCAGATACCCAACCGGCAAATCGGCCTGCAACTCCGTTCCGGGTGCTGCCCACAGGCTTTGTGAGGTTTCAAACATTGGTTGCTCGGAACGCACATGTGCTCGGGTGTAATGAGTTGATCCGATGGGAGCGCGGAACAATTCACCATCAATTTCACCTTCATTGAATGCCGCAAATCCACGGCGCGCCGGAAGAATAACCATTTCGACCGGGCAGCCAAGCTTCTGATAAATGTCAGTCACCACCTTTGCTGTGGTCGTCGCCATCATGTTGTTGCTGACCATGCCCAGGCGTTTTGGGCAGTGATCGTTTTGTTCTGCTTCTGCCGGGTTGAACCGGGTTACGGCGAGAAGGAGCAGCAATATAGAGGTCAGGCGCACAATGTTCATGATGACATGGTCTGCTTTTTGCCGTGAAAACAGATTGTTACGATTTTAGATAAATTGGCATCGCACAGAGCGGTTACAACGCCGCCGATCCTCAATTGCCGTTTTGGCCGTTGGTGTTTGGTTTTCTGATCGAGTGACGGTGTCACTTACATCGTTTCTGAGGCCGCAAACGGTGCGTGATTGGCGATATATTGCGAAAGCCGTTCCATGAATGGCGCGAATTCAGAACCGAGGAAATGATAAAGCGGGCCGGCTTTGAGAACGTCTAGCTGAACCGGGGTGTTTTCAGCACTGAAATCACCATCACGAATGGCGGCAACGATATTGGTGTCTTCTGCAAGGAAGCGATCGAAGCTTCCCGCATTATAATGGCCGATCATATCGCCAATATCACGATGACCACTTTTGGGCAGGTTGTTGCTTTCAAGGTACGCTTCCTGCCAAGCAACACCGATGACATAGCCGATTGGGCCATCTGAATGGCGTTTGCTACCTGGTTTGACCCACAGGCTGTTGGTGATCTCAAACAGCGGCGCTTCCGACTGGACATATGACCGGGTGTAGTTTTTTGCACCGACTGGCAAGCGGTAAAGTTCCCCATCAATCGTGCCGTTATTAAACGCGCTAAACCCGCGGCGTCCGGGGAGGCTGACGATCTCTATCGGACAACCAAGATTTTGATACACTTCTGCCATTTTTTCGGCTGTTTCCGACGCCAACCTGTCGTCACCCAAAATGCCGATGCGTTTGGGGCAGTCATTGTTTTGTTGAGAAAATGCCACGCCCGACAACATTAGCGAGAACGCAAGTGTTGCGGCATATACCAATGATGCGTCACGGTATGACATTTTCACGACTTTTGGCTGCAATATCAGTTGGTTAGTAGTTGGAAAGATTAGACCTTGTTCACCAGAAATCAAGGCTGATCTTACCGAATAAAAACAGGTTGGGTCAGAACTGCGGTCGCAAAGACGCTTGACGTCATTTCCCGAAACTTCGGGAAATGCGAAGGCGCGACCGTGTTCGAAGAGTGTGAAATGAAAATCATCGTCACGGGTGGTGCCGGATTTATCGGCTCCGCTGTTTGCAGAAGTGTGGCTGGTGTTAGGGGCTACGAGATCCTTAATATCGACAAGCTTACCTATGCTGCGGATGTGCGGAGCTTGGCATCCATATCGCAACAACCAAACTACCATTTCGCAAAACAGGACATCTGCAACAAAGCTGCGATCAAACAACTATTTGCAGAGTTCAAACCAGATGCGGTCATGCATTTGGCAGCAGAAAGTCATGTGGACCGGTCAATCGATGGCCCGGCGGAGTTTATCCAAACCAATATCGTCGGAACTTTCACGTTACTCGAAGTCGCACGCGATTATTTCGAAAGCTTGTCGTCAGAGCAAAAGGGCAGGTTTCGCTTTCATCAAATTTCGACCGATGAAGTATATGGCTCATTGGGTGAGGAGGGCGTGTTTACCGAAGAAACGCCTTACGCGCCGCGGTCTCCTTATTCTGCAAGCAAAGCCGGTTCAGATCATTTGGTGTCGGCATGGGGCAATACCTATGGCTTGCCAGTGATCATAAGCAATTGTTCGAACAATTACGGCCCGTTTCAGTTCCCTGAAAAGCTCATCCCACTTGCCATTCTCAATATACTCCACGGTCGGCAGGTCCCGGTTTATGGCGATGGTTTGAATGTTCGTGACTGGCTCCATGTCGAAGATCATGCCAACGCACTTTTTGCGATCCTGACCAAAGGAAAAATCGGTGCGAAATACAATGTCGGCGGTAATTCTGAACGCACCAACATTGGCGTTGTACGCAGCATCTTTGATGTTTTGCGCGACCTTCGACCCGACACAGTGCCAAGTGATTTCGGTGACGTAATTGACCCTGTTGCGGATCGGCCCGGTCATGATCGGCGTTATGCGATTGATCCAACAAAAATGCGAGATGAACTTGGCTGGCAACCAACGCACAGCTTCGAGGACGGCATACGGCTAACTGTGCAGTGGTATCTCGATAATCGTGACTGGTGGATGCCGATCCTGAAAAACAAGTATTCCGGCGAACGCCTTGGTCGACTGACAGGTGGCTCGGCATGACGAGGATCCTTGTCTTTGGAATAAACGGTCAGTTGGCGCGATGTCTGGCGGAGGCTGGTCAGGCTTTTCCGCAGTTTGAGATGACCTTTCTTGATCGTGCTGCATGCGATTTATCGCACCCGGCTTCCGTGGCCGATGTCGTCAATCACTGGCAACCAGACGCCATCATAAATGCGGCGGCCTATACCGCAGTTGATCAGGCCGAAGCCGACCATCACCTTGCTCACACGATTAATGGCGAAGCGGTGGGGCATATGGCAATTGCCGCACGTGCACTTTCCATCCCGCTGATCCATCTTTCCACCGATTATGTGTTCAATGGCGAAGGCTCAGCGCCCTATCAAGAGACCGAGATACCCCGGCCGATCAACGCATATGGCGAAAGCAAGCTGGTAGGCGAAACTGCCATTCGCGAGATCGCCCCACAGCATATGATTTTGCGAACATCCTGGGTTTACAGCCCATATGGCAAGAACTTCGTGCGCACGATGTTGCGCCTGATGACCAGCAAGCGTGAACTTAACGTTGTTGATGATCAGATCGGTTGTCCAACATGTGCCGGGCAATTGGCCGATGCAATACTGCGCATTTTGCCAGAAACTCTTGAAGCTGATCGCAACCTTACGGGGACCTACCATCTGACATCGCCCGATGCGATGAGCTGGTACACGTTCGCGCGCCGCATTCAGGTAGCTGCGACCGAAGCATGGGGAGCGGATTGGTCAGGCGCGGAGTGTGAGATCACACCGGTTGGGTCAGATGCATTTCCAACGATTGCGAGACGACCACGTTATTCAGCGCTCTCCACCAAACTGTTTTCCGAAACATTCGGGTTTGAATTGCCAAGTGTCGATGATGGGTTGCGTTCTGTCATAGCGCGCATGAACAGGAGTGATTTCGATGCGTAAGGGAATCATTCTTGCCGGTGGAACCGGGACCAGACTTTATCCGTCAACATTGGTTGTCTCAAAACAGCTTCAGCCGGTTTACGACAAGCCGATGATTTATTACCCGCTAACCACCCTTATGTTAGCCGGGATCAGCGAGATATTGATCATAAGCACACCGCGCGATGTTCCGCTGTTCCAGGACCTTTTGGGCGATGGGTCGCAGTGGGGGCTGAACCTGCAATATGCAGTACAGCCAGAACCACGCGGGTTGGCGGATGCGTTTATCGTCGGTGCGGAGTTCATCGGTGGCGACCCAGTATGCCTGATCTTGGGCGATAATCTCTATTTCGGACATGGCCTGACGGAGTTGTTGGGCCGCGCGATGGAACAGCCATCAGGGGCAACCGTCTTTGCCTATTATGTGCAGGACCCGCAAAGATATGGTGTGGTCGAATTTGATCGTGAAGGCATTGCACTGGATATCGAAGAAAAACCTGCGGTGCCAAAATCCAACTATGTCGTCACAGGGCTTTATTTCTATGATGCGGGTGTGGTGGATGTTGCGAGATCAATCAAGCCATCTGCACGGGGCGAGCTTGAAATCACAGATGTTAACAAGGCTTATCTTGAGCTTGGACAACTCCGCGTCGAGAAGATGGGGCGTGGTTATGCCTGGCTTGATACTGGAACGCATGGCGCGATGCTTGATGCTGCCAATTTTGTCCGCACGGTCGAAAGCCGCCAAAGCCTTAAGATCGCCTGCCCGGAGGAAATAGCACTTCGAACCGGCAAAATCACGATTGATCAGTTCGAGGCATTGATCGCAAGCTTCGGTAAGAGTTCCTACAGCAACTATCTTAAAACGGTGCTGCGAACCTATGATCAGCTCTGACGCATTTAGAATGCGGGATTGGCACGGTAATCTGCGAAACGCATTCCATCTGCGTCCTTGGCTGAGAGCGTGACATTGTCAGAACTCAGGGGCCAATCAATGCCAAGGTCGGGGTCATTCCACATGATGGTGCGCTCGGCATCCGGTGCGTAAGCGGACGATACCTTGTAGATGACCTCGGTATCTGGTTCGAGGGTCATAAAGCCATGGGCAAAGCCCTCTGGGATGTAAATCTGGTTCCAGTCTTTGGCGCTGATTTCTGCTGTTGCCCAACGCCCGAAGGTTGGCGATGTTTTTCGGATGTCTAGGGCAACGTCAAGGATACGGCCGCGAACAACCCGGACCAGTTTGGCTTGTGCATGTGGTTCGCACTGGTAATGCAGTCCGCGCACAACACCGGTATCACGTGACAGGGAATGATTGTCCTGAACAAAATCGTGATCGATGCCCAGTGCAGAAAGTGTTGCCTGATTATAGGTTTCGGAGAAGAATCCACGGTCATCGCCAAACTTCTTGGGAACGAGAAGTTTCACATCGGGAATTTCAAGTGCTTCAAGCTGCATAAGCAGGCCCCGTTGTATTGCTCTAAGTAGATCGGATTATGTGTTCACATCAAACTTGGGCATTAGCATGACATCTGTGGCAGGATATTTTGACGCAATGAATGCGAAGCCGAAAGGAAGTGCCGCCTGATGAAGTCTGTGTTGCGCCTTGGCAGTTTGATGCTTGGATTGGATTTGTTGTCCGCCTGTGCCGGGCAGCAACCGAAGATGACAGATATTGAGACGGCGACGTGCGCAGAGAAGCTTGATTACGCTGCTTTGCGTGTTTCGGATGCCGATGTTCAAAACGCCGTGGCATCGACGGTTCCGGGCTATCCGTTTTTGCGGGGCAATCGAAACGCGGTTTTGATGGGCGCGCAAGTTGGTACGGCGTTAAAGGCCGGGGATAGTTCGGGCGAAAAGCTGTTTGCCGACTGGGTGGCGCAGATGCGGGGGCTGGATCGCGAGGTTCGGTTTGCCGAGATGCGCAATTTGCCTTTCGCACCTTCCGTGACGCTTGCAGCACAGGAAACTTGTGCGGAGCAGTTGGCGGATGGCTTGAGTGTTGATGATTACGACGCTCTTTCGGCCGCTGTTTTTGTGCCCGATGACTATCTTGATTTCCAGCGCATTGCCGGTTTTTACCCGCTAACCGCCTTTGCCGCCCATTTCGGCTATGAGGGGTGGAAGCGCGATAATTTTCAGAGCTTTGATCTGCCCATTTCTGATCTCTACGCGATGGGGGATTGGCGGGTTTATGATTTGTCGCCGGACGCGCTGACTGGGGCAGAGTTTCAGGCAATTACACGCGACGGGTTTGGCCGGTTGATGCCAAGCGATGCGGAGCTTCTGGCGTTGGTCCGTTCTTATGCGCCTGAAATCCGCGTGCGTACGGAAAGTGCGAGCGATCGGATCGGGCGTCCGGTTTTGGCGGCACGCGATGCGATATCCGAGGTCGATGTGACTGCCCCCACGATGTTCTATCGATTGGGACACACGTATCTTGATGGCGCGTGGCTGCCGCAAATCACCTATGGCGTCTGGTTCCCGGAGCGTCCGAAACAAGGAATGTTTGATATTCTGGCCGGGCATCTTGATGCACTGATCTGGCGGGTGACGCTGGGTCGGGATGGTTCGGCGATCTTGGCCGATAGCATTCATGGATGTGGCTGCTATCACATGTTTTTCCCGGGCGAGGGGATGGAGCGCATTGCCGCCCCGGAGGATGGCGATATTCGTGAAACGGCGGAAATGCCAGCCGAGTTTGTTCCGCGCGAGACTCTGGCCAAGCCTGTGCTCTGGGTGGATGCAGTAAGCCATTATCTGTTGAAGGTTTCAGCTCAACACGAAGTCGGGCATGAGGAAACGAAGGTTGCTCTCGATCTTTTGCCGGATCAGGCGCTTTACAGCATCGCGCTTGGGGACGATTCGGGCTATGCCAGCCTTTATGATGAAGATGGCTTTGTGCCCGGTACAGATCGGTTGGAGCGGTTTATCTTGTGGCCGATGGGGGTTGAGCGCCCGGGTGCCATGCGCCAATGGGGGCATCATGCTACGGCCTTTGTCGGGCGTAGGCATTTTGATGATCCCTTGATGCTTGATCGGTATTTCAAGATTCGTTGAGACCAGGTGATAAAACCAATACCAGCGGTTCTCATTATTTTTCTGTGAAGGGGTTGTGTGACGCCCCGGAAAATGATGAGATGCGCACGCCTTAGAGACCGCGATTTTACCCAGCGCGGGACGCACATAGAATTGGCAAAAATCGTGACATTTCTGCGTCTTTTTTCATCTTCCTATTGACTTTGAATGGGCACTCCAATAAATGCTGTTAGCACTCGCCGGGGGTGAGTGCTAATACGGGCTCATCCCGGTTAGTCTTAGTTATTAACGAGCCTTAGCTTTAACACGGAGTTGTCTAAAATGAAGTTCCGTCCGCTGCATGATCGCGTCCTGGTACGTCGTGTCGAGTCCGACACCAAGACTGCCGGTGGCATCATTATTCCGGATACCGCCAAAGAAAAACCGCAGGAAGGCGAAATCGTCGCTGTTGGTTCTGGCGCACGCAAAGAAGATGGCTCGGTCGTAGCCCTCGACGTCAAAGCAGGTGACAAAGTCCTGTTTGGCAAATGGTCGGGCACCGAAGTCAAGGTCGACGGCGAAGAGCTGCTGATCATGAAAGAATCCGACATCATGGGCATCATGGAATAAGTCAGCCCGTCTGGGTGATTTAAGTCCACGTTCATCCGTCTCATAGAGAGGAAAGAATATTATGGCTGCTAAAGAAGTAAAATTCTCCACCGACGCACGCGCTAAAATGCTGCGCGGTGTCGACATCCTGGCAGACGCTGTCAAGGTGACGCTCGGCCCGAAAGGTCGTAACGTTGTTATCGAGAAGTCTTTCGGCGCTCCGCGCGTAACGAAAGACGGTGTTTCGGTCGCCAAAGAAATCGAACTGACCGACAAGTTTGAAAACATGGGCGCACAGATGGTTCGCGAAGTCGCGTCGAAAACCGCCGATCTGGCTGGTGACGGCACCACGACCGCAACCGTTCTGGCACAGGCAATCGTTCGTGAAGGCAACAAGTCCGTTGCTGCTGGCATGAACCCGATGGACCTGAAACGCGGTATCGATCTGGCAACTGCCAAAGTTATCGAATCCATCTCTGGCCGTGCACGTAAAGTTGCTGGTCGCGATGAAATCGCACAGGTTGGTAACATCTCTGCAAACGGTGACCGTGAAGTTGGCGACATGATCGCTGAAGCCATGGAGAAAGTTGGCAACGAAGGCGTTATCACCGTTGAGGAAGCCAAAGGCCTGCACACCGAACTCGACGTTGTTGAGGGCATGCAGTTCGACCGTGGTTACCTGTCTCCGTACTTCGTAACCAACCCGGAGAAGATGGTCGCAGAAATGGATGCTCCGTACATCCTGCTGTTCGACAAGAAAATCTCCTCGCTGCAGCCGGTTCTTCCGCTGCTCGAAGCTGTTGTTCAGACCGGCAAGCCGCTTCTGATCATCGCTGAAGATATCGAAGGCGAAGCTCTGGCAACCCTGGTTGTCAACAAGCTGCGCGGTGGTCTGAAAATCGCTGCTGTTAAAGCACCGGGCTTCGGCGACCGTCGTAAAGCAATGCTCGAAGACATCGCCATCCTTACCGGTGGCCAGGTTGTCTCCGAAGATCTCGGCATCAAGCTGGAAAGCGTTACGCTTGACATGCTCGGCACCGCGAAATCTGTCACCATCACCAAAGAAGAAACCACCATCGTTGATGGTGCTGGTGAGAAAGCACAGATCGAAGCACGTGTTGGCCAGATCCGCGCTCAGATCGAAGAAACCACCTCTGATTACGATCGTGAAAAACTGCAGGAACGTCTCGCGAAACTCGCTGGCGGCGTTGCAGTGATCAAAATCGGTGGCGCTTCTGAAATCGAAGTTAAAGAACGCAAAGACCGCGTTGACGATGCTCTGCACGCGACCCGCGCTGCTGTTGAAGAAGGCATCGTTGCTGGTGGTGGTACGGCTCTGCTGTACTCTGTCAAAGCACTCGAAGGTCTCGAAGGTGAAAACCACGACCAGACCATCGGTGTTGACATCGTTCGCCGTGCTCTGCAGGCACCGGTTCGTCAGATTGCACAGAACGCAGGCGTCGATGGCGCTGTTGTTGCTGGCAAACTGCTCGAGCAGGATGACACCGAGTTCGGTTACGACGCTCAGAAGGGCGAATACACCAACCTCGTCAAAGCTGGCATCATCGACCCGGCCAAAGTTGTTCGTACTGCCCTGCAGGACGCAGCATCGGTCGCAGGTCTGCTGATCACCACCGAATGCATGATCGCTGAAAAAGCCGAAGACAAACCGGCTGGCGGCGCACCTGACATGGGTGGCATGGGTGGTATGGGCGGCATGGGTGGCATGGGCTTCTAAGCCTTACCAACCAACCGACCAAGCACTACGAGAAGGGCTCCGCAATTGCGGAGCCCTTTTTGTTTGAGCATCTTGGTTTGCAGCACGGCAAAATGGCTCTTAGCACAGGGCAAGATAAGTCGTACGACAACGACAAGCTGGAAGACGTAAGCTAGACTCTTAGCGCACCAGCTTGAGATAGGCGATGTCATCTACCTTATGGGGGGATGGCGGCTGCATATCGTTATGATCGTCTGGTGATGCCACGCAAGTTTGGTTGCGTCCGTTTTGTTTCGCGTGATAGAGGGCGGTATCGGCCCGTTTGAGGACATCGCGCGGTTTTTCAGCTTCATGGTTTGACGCGATGCCAAGGCTGATGGTTGCACTGATTTGTTCGTTATCGACCCAGGCAGCGCTCTTCTCAACAAGTGTGCGAATACGTTCGGCAAGAAACATCGCCGATTTGCTGTCCGTGTCAGGAAGCAGAATAACGAACTCTTCGCCGCCAAGACGAAAGAACAGCTTTTCTTCCTCCAACCTTAAGGCGGATAGGGCCGTGCTTGAGATATGTTGAAGCACGATATCACCGCTGTCATGACCGTAAGTGTCATTGACCCGTTTGAAGTGATCAACATCAAGCATGATTATTGAATATGACGCCTTGGTGCGTTGTGCACGGGCATGCAGGCGCGCTGCGCGGTCATCAAACGCCGTTCGGTTAAGCAAGCCGGTTAACGGATCGTGGAAGGCCTCAAATTCAAGGTTCATGCTGCGCAGTTTTTGATGATGGATATTCTTGAGCAGGCCAATAATGTGCGTCGGATGCCCATTTGCATCACGTTGGTTCGCCGAACCTGTGTGCAGGAACCACTCCCACCGGTCGCGATCCTGTCCGATTTTCATTCTGGCTTCGACTTCAAAGGATGACGTTTTGCCCTCGATATGCGACTTCAGTGCAAAGGTAAAAGCGTGCCGATCGTCAGGATGAATGCGTTCACGAAGGGCATCATATGTAATGTTCTTGGCATCGGCAGAAATTTCTAGCAGGCGATAGAAGTTGTGCGAGAAATAGCCACGTGCTTCGGGAACATTCCAATCCCAAAGACCCTGCCCAGCGGTATCAAGGGCGAACTGAAGGCGCGTATCAAGTGACCGGCGACGGCGTTCGGCCGTGCGCTTCATTTTGCGATCCAGGTGGATCTGCAAGAACAGAAATACCGCGACCGCGACAATAATAACGGATGCAATCAATGCGTTTTGGAGGGTTGAGAAATAGTTCTCAAAGAACCGATCGCTTGCGATTTGCATAAAGACGGTAACAGGAAGGCCAGGCAGGTTTTCGCGCGCAAGAACAAGATCGCCCTGGAGGCGCACTGTACTGGCACGCAAAGATTCTGCCGCATGATAGCGGTCCCAAAAATCAGTTTCGTCCTGTTCGTCAAGCCAAGGCGCCTTTTGAAGACTTTGTAGATATTCGTCGGTGTGGATGTTGTTACTTTCAAGGCTTGCTATGCGAACCTTTGCGCCAGTCAGGAACTTTTCAAGCGGGCTGTCTTCATAAGGGCTGCCAACAGATACCAGAACAACAACGACGCCTGCGAAACGACCATCTTCGTGCCAGATACCGCGTTCGATTGCGATATCTGATGGTTTCAGGCCAAGCCCTTCGGACGGCATGAATGCAGGTTCAATCCATCCATCGCGATGACGTGCGAGCAGAGCGGGCAGGTTCAGCATATCTGCAGTAACATTCTGAAAAATGAAACTGTCAGCAACTGCCCCTTCGGCGGTGATATGCATGTAGCCGGCAATGTCCCGGTCATCCTGAACGATGGCGGTGAGTTGTTGTTCCAGATGATCCGGAAGGCTGGCCTGATCGGTCAAGCGGCGCGCAGCAAGCAAGGCAATGCTGTCAGCCTTCATCATGATGGCTGACAAATTATCTGCATAGGTGGATATTGCAAAGCCGGTGGTATCAACGGCTTTATCCTTTGCATTATCATATTCCCAGGCGGTCTGATGGGCCAACATCGACAGAACAGCCAACAGCAGGCCAAGCGATAAGAAGATACTTAGAAATTCCTCGCCCAGCAGATGGCGCCATCGGTCAAAGATTTTTTGATTTTCTGCCATGACTATTTCCGCAACGTTTCAATGGTTGCCAACGTCTCATCGGAAATCCCGATTTTGCGGGCCATGGAGGATTGCTGGCCAAGAAGGGTTTCGCGTACCTTGTCACGCGCCTGCAAACTTGGTTCGGTGATGACGATGCCGTGTGCCTGCAACGTTTGAAGCGAGCTATCTTGATGATGAACGGCAAGGGCGCGTCCATTGTCGATGATGTTGTCCCAATCTGTTGTGACTTGGCTACGTTGATCTGGCGATAGACGTTTCCAGATGTCTCCAGATATCAGCGGAACGTAAAATGGATAATAGGAATGACTTAAGAACGCATAACGGATGCCGTGCTCCCACAATGCAGCACTTTGGACAGTGCTCGTAGTGGTCAAAAGTCCGTCGATTTCTTTTCTATCTAAGGCCTCGGGCACATTGGGCCAGGGGATCAAGACCGGAATGGCGCCAAGGGCAGCAAGGCGAAGGGCGTTGGCTTCTCCACCGGCATAGCGGATGCGAAGACCTTTTAGATCGTCAAACGTGTTTATCTGGGCATTGCGGGTAAAGATATGAGCCGCACCAAGGTCAAGCCAGCGGCCAATTACTTTGACGTTAAGCTGTTGTTCCAAAGCTTTTTGCAAGGATTGGCCTATGGGGCCATCAACGACTTTACGGACTTCCGCCGGGCCAAGGCCCATGAAACCGGGCAGTAAAAGGGCATCAAGTTCACTGCTGTAACGACCCAGATGCCATATGCCAGGGGCGGCAAATGCGACGCGTCCACTTGATGCGGCTTCTGCAACGTCGCGGTCACTAAAGGCGCGGGCGGAATGGATGACTTTGAAATCATGTGCGGGAATGTGTTCATTCAGAGCAGTTGCATAACTTTGCAAGACAATGGTCTGAAAATGACTGGTCGTATTTTCAGTGGAAATTCGGATTTCAGCTGCCTGAGCTGCTGATGCGCTGGTCATCAGTGCGGTCAAGAAGGCAAGGAACTTTCCGATTTTCATTTCGACAACCCGTTGTGACGGACGCAGCCCGTCTGGGCTGCGTCAGTTTGGAATGATTCTGCAACGGTTCGAAATTACCTTTCCATTGGAGCAGCAACCTTGACCTGCATCAAAGAAAACTATGCCAATGGATAGGTTGTTGTGTCAAAGGTTTAGTTTCGGCACTTGCTAACCAAAAAGTTTCTTCAATGTGCGGGGCTGGCAGCGTAAATATTGTGGCGCTGCCTTGACCTTGGCCCCCAATTCGGCCGCCGCATGCCAAGGCCAGCGCGGGTCATAAAGAATACCGCGCGCAAGGGCGATGGCATCCGCCTGACCGGTGAAGGTGATGGCTTCTGCCTGTTCTGCCTCGGTGATCAGGCCAACGGCAATGGTGGACATGCCGGTTTCCGCCTTGATGCGTGCGGCAAACGGCACCTGATAGTTCGGACCCAGCGGGATTTTCTGATCAATATGCAGGCCACCTGACGACACATCGATAAAGTCGCAGCCTTTGGCTTTCAGAAGCTTGGCAAGCTCGACACTTTGATCAATATCCCAACCATCATCGACCCAATCGGTAGCCGAAATGCGGATGCCGACCGGATAATCGGTGCCAACCGCGGTACGGATGGCGTCATAGATTTCCAGTACAATGCGGGTGCGGTTTTCAAACGATCCGCCATATTCGTCGGTGCGCTTGTTGGCGTGCGGTGACAGGAATTGATGCAGCAAATAACCATGTGCCGAATGGATTTCGATGGCATCAAAGCCCAAGCGCACCGAACGCACAGCACTATCGGCAAAGGCCTGAATAATCTCTGCAATGCGTGATTTCGAAAGCGCTTCGGGGATCGGATCACCTTCGCGGAACGGAACTGCAGATGGGCCGGAAACCTGCCAGCCATTTTCATGATCCGGGGAAAGCGCATGACCACCAAGCCAGGGCTTCTCGCAAGATGCCTTGCGCCCGGCATGGGCCAGCTGAATGGCCATTGGCATATCGGAATGACTGCGTACAGAGGTCAGGGTTTTGGCAAGGGCTGCTTCGGTTTCGTCATCCCAAAGCCCGACATCGCCGTATGTAATGCGACCTTCTGGCTCAACAGCGGTGGCTTCAATAATCAAAAGACCGGAACCCGATTGGGCAAGGTTGCCCAGGTGCATGTCATGCCAATGGGTGGTTTTACCCTGATCTGCGGAATACTGGCACATCGGTGCAATGACGATGCGGTTATCAAGGGTAAGGCTGCCCAGCGAAAGCGGGGTGAAAAGGGAGCTCATATGCGTGTCCTTAAACTCGGAGGAGGGCGGCGGTCCGCCAAACAATGGCATGAAGCTAGTCCGAGCCCGGGGAGCGCGCCAGTGCCGTGTTTGACTTTTCCGAAAGATGGAATGCCAACAGGCATTTATGCGGGGCAGGATCAGAAAAAATCAAAAAATCGCGAAAAAAATGCATCGATCCACTTGCGGATATTTTCACCTGCTCTATCTCAAGGTCGGAAAGGGACATGGTGTCCCGATACGCGTCAAGGTTGCAGCCTGGTCTGGACTGATGGCGCAAGATTACTCGTCTGTAACGGAGGGTACTATAATGACTGGTCTTCAGACTCTTAATGGATCCGCACGTCGCTTTGCATCTGCACCGACCTATGGTGATCCTTTCACTCAGATTTCCCGTGATGTCGACCGTATGATCGGTTCGCTGTTTGGCGACCGGACCGCATCGGCAAAGGCGCTTGCTGAAAATGGCGAAACCGCCAAAAACTGGCTAAGCCCGCGCATCGATATCCACGAAACCGATGATCATATCGAACTGTCCGCCGAACTCCCCGGTGTTGAGCAGGACGATGTTGATGTGTCAGTCCTTGAAGGTGTTCTGACCATTACGGGGGAAAAGAAATCCACCCGTGAAAGCAACGAAGGTGCCCGCGTGATTGAACGCAGCTTTGGCAGTTTCAAGCGGTCTTTCCGCCTCAATGACATTATTGATGCCGACAATATTACGGCATCGTTCAAGAACGGCGTTCTGTTGCTGACTCTCCCCAAGGTAGCAGAGCAAAAGCCTGAGCCGCGCAAGATCGCAGTGACTGGCTAACGTTCTTTCTGTCTCTCCTCCCTCGTGAAGCTTCCCCTGATATGACTGACGGGCGGTATATACCGCCCGTCTTTTTTTGTTCGTGATGTCTTGGCTGGGGCGTCGGGGGCTATTTGCCCTGATATCCGATGCAATGTTCGATCGGCATATCAAACAGGCCGGTTTCATCAAACCGCGCAAGGGCCTCGGTCCAGGGGGCAAGGTCGATATTCTGCGCCTTGATCCATTTGGGATTGTAATAGGTGTCGCAATAACGATCCCCGCCATCACACAGAAGGGTTACGACCGATCCGGTCTGCCCGGCTTTTTTCATTTCCGTGATCAGCGACAGGGTCGCAACCAGGTTGGTGCCGGTCGAACCACCACACCGACGCCCAAGATGCTTGTTCAGATAATGAAGGGCGGCAAAGCTTGCGGCATCGGGAACGCGATACATCCGGTCAACCACGGTGGGGTTAAAGCTTGGCTCCACACGCGGGCGACCAATGCCTTCAACACGTGATCCCTTATCACCGGTGACCGAACAGTCACCGGTTTCATAGCCGGTATAGAAGACCGAGTTTTCCGGATCGGCGACGCAGAGTTCACAGCCCTGACCCAGAATGCGGCCATAACGGATATAGCGGCCAATCGTTGATGATGTACCGCCGGTGCCAGCCCCCACAACCACCCAACGCGGCACCGGATGGGCTTCGCGTTTAAGCTGATCAAAGATGCTTTCGGCGATGTTGTTGTTGCCGCGCCAGTCGGTCGCGCGCTCGGCATAGGTGAACTGATCCATGTAATGGCCGTTTAGTTCCCGTGCGAGACGCTGGGATTCTTCGTAAATCTGACCGCTGTGATCCACCAGATGGCTTTCACCACCATAAAAGGCGATCTGATCGATCTTTTGCTGGGACGTGGATTTTGGCATCACGGCAATAAAGCGCAGACCCAAAAGGCGCGCGAAATAAGCTTCTGATACCGCGGTCGATCCACTGGATGCCTCGATAATCGGGGTGTCCTTTGTGATCCAGCCATTGCACAGACCATAGAGAAACAGGGAACGCGCCAACCGGTGCTTCAGGCTTCCGGACGGGTGGGTTGACTCATCTTTCAGATACAGCCCAATCCCATCAAGCTTCGGCAGATCAAGCCGGATCAGATGGGTATCTGCAGAACGGTTAAAATCGGCTTCGATGATGCTGATGGCATCAGCCACCCATTGGCGGTCATATGTCATGAAACGTCCTGACATCTGTTTGAATTATCGTTGGCATTCCGGGCGTCATCCCGTGATGGGCACCTATTTAGGGGAATATAATACAAAAAACTATCGTAAAATTGTGTCGATACATTTGGCGCCCAACCACGCATAGCGACTGAATTTTAAGAGATTGGGCTTGCTAACACTTTTTTCAAAGCTAACCTTTAAGATACAAGCTTCGCGATTCTTCTGAGCTGACTGGATGGCCCAAGATCATGGCTGACGACGAAAAAGATCCATTTACCGTCCGAATGGGCGCATCGGAAATCGGTGCGGCGTATGATGTGCCTGTGCGCGTATCCACGGTGATTGGCAAAAGCCAGATCCAGGTTGCGCAATTGATGCGCCTGACCCGCGGTGCCGTGCTTGAGCTTGACCGTCGCGTGGGCGAGCCGGTCGATATCTATGTCAATAACCGTCTGGTCGCGCGCGGCGAACTTGTCGTTGTGGATGAGAACCTTGGTGTGACGATCACCGAAGTCGTCAAGACCGGCACGATCATCGAAACCCACCACTGATTGGGGCGTTACTGACCAGAAAGTGCAAAGGCCGCAATTAGCGGTCTTTTTGTTTGTGCGCGTTCGGCTTAATCGATCACCAGGCCTTCGGCGGCAAAGCGATCATCGACGCGCCTGACTTCATCTGCAGTCAGGCGCTTTTCGATTTCAATCACGGCACTGGCCGCATCCATCGGTTCTTCTTCTTGGGCGCCGTCGGGAAGGGTGATGGATCCAAGGGCCGCACGTCTTAGCCAGTAATAGGCATCTTCATAACTTTGAGCCACTCCCCAGCCACGTTCAATCATTGCGCCAAACATGAATTGGGCGGCATGCATGTTGGCTTTCGCCGCGATTTCGAAATAGTGCGCGGCTTCTATGAAGTTCTGACGTGCACCACGCCCATGAAAATACTGCGCGCCGATCAGATAGGCGGCGTTGCTATTGTTCGGATTGATGCGCAAGGCGCGTTTGAAATAGTCGGTGGCCCGGAACTGATCATTGGCAAGACCGCGGCCATTGAAATACATCAGACCAAGATAATAGGTCGCGTTGCCATGATTGGCGCGCGCGGCCTGCCCAAACCATTTGGCAGCTTCGCGGTAATCGGGTGATCCGACATTTCCCCGATAATATAGAAGCCCAAGCGCATATTGCGCATGGGGATCATTTTTCAGTGCGGCTGTTTGCCAATGCGACAAGGCCGATTTGTACTGGCCTGACTGATAGGCGCGATAGCCCGCCTGATAATCCTCGCTCATGCGGGCGGCGTTGGAGGACGGGATGCTGCCAAGGAACAGGGCGCAGGCAAGGCAAAGGGCAAGAAGGCAGGACTTCACGGCACGATCCATCAGGATTTTGTTTTAAACAGCGGAACGACCTTGCGTGCGCGCTTTTCGATTGCCTCGATCACTTTGCCAAGTTCCGAGCTTTGCTTGATGCGCTCCCCACTATGCAGGGCCAAAAACTGTCCGGCATTTTTGTGTTCGGAGCCCAGCTTGATGACCGTGAAAACCGGTGTTTCGTGGGTCGATCGGAAAATGGAAAACATCGCCATGCCATCAAGGTGATCAATGGCGTAATCGCGCCAGGCACCACTTGCGACTTGTTGGGAATAGGTGTTCATGAGCCGCATCAGTTCAGTCCGGTCGAAATGAACAAAGCTTTTAGCTTTGCGGTATTTCGCCAAATCGAACAGTGTTCCCATAAGACCTCCGGCAGTGTGACGGCGGGTTGCGCATCCCAGGATGACTGGAAAATGACAACCATATGACACGGTACCGTGGATTGACGCTGGCCTCAAGTTTCAATGGGCAAAAACGGGATCGAAATCCCAATCCGCTCAAGACGGTGAACAGGGCTTAAAGGCTGCGCGAACGGGTTGGCGGCCAATCGACTGTCTGGGAACCGGTATTATACGGATCCGGGGTGCGATAGCAGCTTACAGCCGCCAAAGTGCGATAGCAGTAAAGCGGGGTTTCCGGCACCGGATCCTTTTTACAATAGGATTTGCCATCGATCTTGCGAATGGTGGAGCAATCCTGACCGGTTGAAAGCGATACGGCATGGTCAATAAGGGTCTTGTCCGTATTGATGATGCTGACCACGTCAAAGGCCAGATACCACTCACCGCCCGTAAACAGGTTGGTGCCAACAATGTCAGACATGGTTGTACTGCACCCGGAAACGCCACTGCCCAGCAGGGCCGCAAACAATCCGGCAAGGATGCGCTGGCGGATAACGCGTTTGGCGTCATGGCGGCTATGTACAATCTGACGACGTTTCATGGTGGTCTCCGTCCAGCCACCGGGCAATTTTGACCGATGACATTGTGAAATCTGTTCCCTTGGTTCCTATCAAAGCAAGGCCTGTGCCGGATTAGGCGATAATATGGACCTTGTTGCGATATGGACCTTGTTGTCGTTGTTTTCAGCCTGTTTTGCGTTTGAAGTCCCGTATTTGAACGACCGGGTTTGACAGATGCCCTTGGATCAGAATGGGCGTTAAACCTTTCAAACCGGTTTAAACGGCCGATTGGGCCGGTTTGGCAGGCAATTCTTTCCCCGTAATTTGCAAGGGGTATGACCCTTGCCTGATTTGGGCCACAACTTGCCGATATTGACAGGAATGCAGGGATGTTTGGACCCGCGCTTTGGCGCAGAAATCAGGGGTGGGGCAAAATATTGGCGTGAAAGGCGCGATTGGTGTCGAGCAGACTTGACCCTATGCCCGCTGGCGCGTTAAATCCTTGCCAGAATTTTTTCAGATAAGCGGGCAGGTTGCCCGCTTTATTGTGACCGGATTGGAGCCGTTTTCGTGGTTGATATTTTCCAGGAAGTCGAAGAAGACCTGAAGCGTGAACGCAGTGAAGAACTGTGGCGCAAATACGGGAAATACGTGATCGGCGCAGCTGCTGTGATTGTGTTGGGTGTGGCAGGTCGTGAAGGCTGGAAAACATACGAACACAGCACCAGCATCGAAAATGGTACCCGTCTTGCCAACGCTGTCGAACTGGCACAGGCCGGTGATGACAAACAGGACGCAGCCCTTGAGGCGCTTGATGCGATCATCGCTGATGGTAATGCCGGTTTTGTCGCCCTTGGCCATTTCCAGAAAGCGGCGGTTTATCTGCGTTCGGGGGCAACCCCGTCGGCAATCACCGAACTTGAAGCCGTTGCTGGTAATGCAGACATTGATCAGGTTTATCGTGATCTGGCCGTTGTCGAAATCGCGATGAACAGCGCGACCGAAAGCAATGCCAAAGACCTGATCACGCGTCTGGAGCCGATCGCGGTTCCGGAAAATGCCTGGTATTACTCGGCACGTGAAATGATTGCACTGCTTCATGTTGCTGCCGGTGAAATTGATGCGGCCAAACCGCTTCTGACCGAAATTGCTGATGACAGCGAAGCGCCGTCTGGTATGCGTGCACGTGCAAGTGAAATTCTCAAGGCCGTTGGTGCCTAATCAAACACGGGAATGGATTGGTCGGTAAACGGCCAACAATGCGTGATCTTGAAGCAGGGGAAACGGTTTTGACCAAACGCGGTATTAAGTCAGTTCTGTACGCAGTGGGCCTCACAAGCCTTCTGGCGGGATGTACGGGTTGGTTCGGTGCACCAGAAGATCCGCCGCTTCCGGGTGAGCGTATTTCGGTTCTGGCCCTTAAAAGCACGGTTCAGCCTGACGTTGATCTAAGCGATCAGCGCGTGATCCTGCCAGAACCGGAAGCCATGGCAGACTGGCCACAAAATGGCGGTTTCCCAAGTCACGCCTTGCATCACGTTGCCCTTGCCAATGATGTTCTTGAACAGGACTGGTCGATTGATATCGGCGAAGGGTCGATGGATGACAATCTTCTGCTTAATCAGGCGATTGTTGCCCGTGGTGTGATCTTTACCATCGATGCCGCGGCCGAAGTTCGCGCCTTTGCTGCGAATTCCGGCAAGGAAATCTGGTCGCTTGAACTGGCACCGGAAGATGAAGAAGACAGCACGCTTTTGGGCGGTGGTCTGGCCTATGAAGGCGGGATCATTTATGCGACCACCGGCTTTGCTGAAATCATCGCAATTGATGCCGCCAGTGCCACGGTCATGTGGCGCGAACAGGTTAGCGCACCGATGCGGTCCGCACCGACTGTGCGTGGTGGCCGTGTCTTTGCCATCACCATTGATAACCAGACGATTGCGCTCAATGCCCTAACCGGTGAAAGCCTTTGGAGCCATCGTGGCGCGTCCGAAGGTGCATCCTTTATCGGCGGTGCCAGCCCCGCAGTTGATCAGGGTGTTGTGATTTCGGCTTATTCGACCGGCGAGCTTTATGCCCTTCGTGTTGAAAACGGTCAGATGATCTGGTCCGATGCGCTGGCATCTGCTGGTCGTACTGATGCGGTCTCGGCGATTGCCGATATTCGTGGTCTTCCGGTCATTGATAATGATCTGGTGATTGCGACGAGCAACTCCGGTTTGACCGTGGCAATTGACCTTCGCACCGGGTTCCGCATCTGGGAACTTGAGGCCGGTGGCATCCAGTCCCCATGGGTGGTCGGCGATTACGTATACCTGCTAAGCAATACAAATGATCTGATTGCCTTGCGTCGACAGACAGGACAGGTTAAATGGGTGACGGTTCTGCCACGTTTTGTCGATCCCGAAGACCATGAAGAACCGATTGTATGGACAGGTCCGGTACTGGTCGGTGACAGGTTGATCGTAGGTAACGAGCAGGGCGAAGTGATGACTGTTTCCCCTTATAGCGGTGACATTCTCGGCAAGGATGAAGTATCCGGGCCGATTACCCTGCCGCCATCTGTTGCCGGTGACAGCCTTTACTTCCTGACTGCGGATGCCGATCTAATCGCATATCGCTGATCAGTTAGAACAGAATTTAGGCAAGGTTTCCTTGCCGGATTTGCGATGCGCCGGGGGGCATGAAAGCCACCGGCGCATAACGCCTTTTATAACGAGAGTCTGAAAGTCAGATGTCGCTTAAAGTTGCCATTATCGGTCGCCCCAATGTCGGGAAGTCGACCCTGTTTAACCGTCTGGTCGGCAAAAAGCTGGCCCTGGTAGACGATCAGCCCGGTGTTACCCGCGACCGCCGTTATGGCAAGGCGCGCCTGGGTGACTTGTCCTTTGACATCATCGATACCGCCGGTCTTGAAGAAGCGTTTGATGATTCCGTCGAAGGCATGATGCGCCAGCAAAGTGAAAAAGCGTTCGAGGAATGTGACGTTGCGCTGTTCCTGATTGACGCCCGTGCGGGTCTGACCCCGCTTGATAACCACTTTGCCGATTGGCTGCGCAAGCGCCACAAGCCGGTCTATGTGATTGCCAACAAGCATGAAGGCAAGGATCAGGACCCGGGCCTGTATGAGGCTTATGGCCTTGGTCTTGGTGATGTTGCGCCGATTTCGGCAGAACATGGTCTGGGGATCGAGCTTCTGTACGACATGCTTCAGCCGCACTGGAAAGAATGGAAAGATCGCGAACGCGTTGCCAAACAGCACGCCCGCGAAGCTGCCATTGCTGCCGGTAACGTTGATGACGATGCCGATGATCTGGTTGAAGAAGACGGTTTTGCCGATGACGAGGGTGAGGTTTTCCCGTCATATGAAATCGAATTTAGCGAAGATGATGAAGACGAAGACGGCGAGCTGATTGTTGAAGGTCCGCGCGACAATTCAAAAATCCAGCTGGCGATTGTTGGCCGTCCGAATGCCGGCAAATCGACCCTGCTCAACCAGCTTTTGGGCGAAGAACGCGTCATGACCGGGCCGCAGGCTGGCCTGACCCGTGATTCCATCGCGGTTGACTGGTCCTATGAAGGTCGTCCGATCCGTCTGGTCGATACCGCTGGTATGCGTCGCAAAAAGAAAATCGATGACCGCGTTGAAAAACTGTCGGTGTCCGATACCTTGCGCGTGATCCGTTATGCGCAGGTCGTCGTTCTGATGATCGATGCCACCAATACGCTTGATAAGCAGGATCTGACGATTGCGCGAATGGTGCTTGAAGAAGGCCGTGCGTTGATCATTGCCGTCAACAAGTGGGATGCGATCAAGGACAAGGCAGGCGTCATGCAGGAATTGCGTGACAAGCTTGAAGTATCTTTTGCCCAGGCTCGTGGCATTCCGGTTCTGACATTCTCGGCGCTGACCGGGCGTGGTACCGATGGATTGATGCCGACGGTTCTTGATATCCACGATATCTGGAGCCGCCGTATCCCGACATCGCAGCTTAACCGTTGGCTTGAAGCCACCACCGAACGCCATTTGCCGCCGGTCATTTCCGGGCGCCGTATTCGTCTGCGTTACATGACCCAGGCAAAATCGCGTCCGCCAAGCTTCTTTATCAACTGCTCCAAGGCGGCCGAACTGCCCGAAAGCTATACGCGCTATCTGATCAATGGCCTGCGCGAAGATTTCGATATGCCGGGCGTTCCGATCCGTATCTATCTGCGCAGCAGTGATAACCCATATGCCAACAAGAAAAAGAAACGCTAGTTTCTTGCTTGATGTTGATTACGCAAAAGGCCGCTTTGGTTCCGCAAAGCGGCCTTTTGCGTATCTAAGTGACTGAGGCCAATACGTATTAACCCGGATTTCGCAAATTAATCGCAGTCAAAGTGGTTAGAATTCTGTTGTTAATCCCTATATTTAGGGCTCGAACCATCCCATATTCGTGGATGGAGGCTGAACAATTGCGGTGAGTGGTGGGAGTGATGCGTTTAAAGCATGTATTGCTGATTTGCTTTCTTGCCTTGTCCGCATTGCCATTGATCTTGAGCATCTGGACGCTGCACAGCCATAGTTCGACGCAGTACCGCAAACAGATTGCAACCAATCTTGAAGCCATCTCTGAGCTGGCCAAACATCGCCTTTTATCGGCAATTGACCGAATTGACGATAATGCGACCTTGCTTGCCAACCGGGAAATCATTCGTCAGCAGCTAATTGAGTTTGAACGCACCCGGAGTTACGAGCTCTATGACGAAATTGAAGACAGTTTGCGTGAAGCTCACGGGCAAATGGACAGTATTTTGGATGTCACGTTGTTTGCCCCAAATGGCCAATTCTTGGCCTCGGTAAATCGGCGGGCAACATCATTTGATCCTAGGCAATTTGTTGATAGTGAACGTGAGATATTCCTTGTCCATTCGCAGGAATTGATCGTCCGAAGCATCACGCGGATCAATCATGCCGGTGTCATCCTTGGCTATATGGTTGTCGATTTCAGCGGCGAGTTTATACTTGATCTGGTGGAGGATAGAACCGGACTGGGAGAAACCGGTGAATGGTTGTTTGCTGTCCGTGACAATGAGGGAAATGCGCTATTCGCGGTTCCCTTGAAATATGACCCGAATGCATCATTTACCAGACGCATTCCGTTTGATCGCGTTGATATACCGATCACTCAGGCGATGTTAGGTAATGAAATCCTGATGGATCATGCGCCAGATTACCGTGAATTGCCGGTGATGGCTTCTACCCGGTATTTGCCGAGTATGGATTGGGGGCTGGTGGCCAAGATCAATGAGGCGGAAATTGAAACGATCATTGATGAAGCCAACCACCTTCTGGAATTTATCGGTGTTGGCATTTTGGTTTTGGCAACGCTTGCCGCCATCTGGCTGTCGGGGATGATTGCGCGACCTGTTGAACAGCTTCGCAGATCGACCATAAAGGTCATCGATGGTGATTTTGATGTTGAACCAATTGAGGCTAATTGGCGTGAAGCCAAGGACTTGGCCAATTCATTTGGCGATATGGCGATATCGCTACAGGATTTGCGGGCAAACCTTCAGGACAAGGTTGCAGAACGTACCCGGGAACTTGATGAGGCAAACCGGCAGCTCACCGAGATAACAGTACGTGATCCACTGACCGGTGTGCATAACCGTCGCTATGTGACAGAGCGCCTTGATGAGGAATTTTCCCGTGCGCGGCGATATAACAGCAATCTGGCCGTTGCTGTTCTTGATCTTGACCACTTCAAACGTGTCAATGACACATATGGTCACAGTGCCGGTGACGAAGTCCTGATCGGGATGGCGTTCACCGTCCAGTATAAACTGCGTTCAACCGATCAATTCGGGCGCATTGGCGGTGAAGAATTTTGCATCGTGATTCCCGAAGCGGATTCTCAAGGGACCGTCATGCTTCTTGAACGCATTCGACAGGAAATTGAGGGGCTCGAATTTAATTTTGAAGGCCAACAGGTCAAGGTTACTTGCAGTGTTGGTATTGCTTTCCTTGATGAAGAAATCATCAGTTCACTGCAAATGATGGAATGCGCAGACAAGGCGCTGTATCACGCCAAGGAGAATGGGCGTAACAGACTGACTGTCTACTCGGATATGCGCACAGAAGAACTCAATAAGACCGACAGTTAGCCCGTGGCGTAGCCTTGTTGCCTATTGGTCGGGAACAGACGGCCCGTTATCAATGATCTCGCGGATATGGTTTGGCAGATCAGCCTCGGTAAAGCGTTCCTGAACATCGCCACTTTGCACGAACGCAAAGATATCGGCCATGTCTTGCCCGGAAAAATCAATCTGATAGCCAAGATCAGCCTGTTGCAGATGAAGCATCTGCTCCGCCCCGCGCCACATGCGCGCGAAAAATTCAAACGGCTCGCGCGCGATATTCATGTTCGATGCATCAAGGCCGGGCCCGATATCACCACCAACATTATTGACCGAATGACAAACAACGCAGCCACGCTCCGCAAACAGGGCCTTGCCGCGTTCTGCATTCATCTGGGGCAGGGTAGGCGTGTTATCGGCGGCATGGGCCTGTGGTGCGCCTGAAAGCAGCGCAAGCGTGCTGAGGGCTCCCAATGCAAAGGTGAAATTGCGCGTGGTCTTAAGAAGGTTTGTGCGGGACATAACAGCCGATCTCATTTCAGGCCCTGCTTTGATGCGAATGGGTCATTGATTATTCCGCCATGCTATCGGGCATGGGGGATGGTTTGCAACGTATTGATGTGTGGTGCGAAAGTTTTTGTTTTGGGCGTTGCGAGTTGAAATAAGAACAATAAAAAAGGGCCCCGTAAGGGCCCTTTGAAATCGCAAGACTGCGGAAAGTCTTAATACGCGTCGACCACTTCACCGTGTTTGGTGCAGCTGGCTTCGGCCAGATCGACAAACACATCGGTGATGCTTTCAGCCGTCGGAAGCGTCTGCGGGTCTTCGCCCGGATAGGCTTCGGCGCGCATTTTCGTGCGGATACGACCCGGATTGACCAGGTTGACGCGCACAGACATTTCTTCGACTTCCTGCGCATAGGACAGAACCAGGCTTTCAAGGGCGGCCTTGGAAGACGCATAAAGCCCCCAGAAGGCGCGACCCTTTGCCGATGCGTTGGACGTTACAAAGATGGCGCGACCGGCATCAGACAGCTGCAAAAGCTTGTCCGTGGTGCGGATCAGGTGGAAGTTCGCGGTAACGTTGGTGGCATAGGTGTTGGTAAACACCTGTGCGTCAATATGACCAACCGGGGCGATTTCACCCAGAAGGGCCGCATTGCCAACCACGATGTCGAGCTTGCCGAACCGCTCATAAATCGACGGGCCGATGGCATCGACCTTGTCAAACATGGTCAGATCAATCGGAAGCAGCGTGATGTTGCCACCCGCAGCCGTAACCTCGTCGCTGAGTTCTTCAAGCGCGCCAACATTGCGGCCAAGGGCAATCACATGCGCCCCTTCGGCAGCAAAACGCTTGGCAACAGCGCAACCGATCCCGTGCGAAGCACCGGTGATCAGTGCGACGCGTCCTTCAAGACGTTTGGTGTCGGTCATGCAGACTGCCTTTCAACCAGCTGGCTGAGCTTGCGGTCTTTGTTTTCGGCATTGTGATCGGTCAGCTTGATCGGATAGTCACCGGTGAAGCAGGCATCACAGAAAGCCGGATTGTCGTTGTCACGGCCTTCAAGACCGGTCGCACGATAAAGGCCATCAATGGTGACAAAGGCAAGGCTGTCCACGCCAATGATCTTTGCCATGCTTTCGATGTCGTGATTTGCCGCCATCAGTTTGTCTTTGGACGGGGTGTCAACGCCATAGAAGCACGGGTTCATGGTCGGCGGGCTGGTGATGCGCATATGTACTTCCGCGGCGCCGGCCTGACGGACCAGATCAACGATCTTGGTCGAGGTGGTGCCACGCACGATCGAGTCATCAACCAGAATAACGCGCTTGCCCTTAAGCTTGCCGGGGTTAGCGTTATGTTTCAGCTTCACGCCAAGGTGGCGGATCTGATCGGTCGGTTCGATAAAGGTACGGCCAACATAGTGGTTACGAATGATGCCAAGTTCAAACGGGATACCGCTTTCTTCGGCGTAACCAAGGGCTGACGGAACACCTGAATCCGGGATCGGCACGACAACGTCGGCTTCTACAGCAGATTCACGGGCCAGTTCGCGGCCAATGTTTTTACGCACGTCATAGACGCTCGTGCCTTCGACGATGCTGTCGGGGCGGGCGAAATAGACATGCTCGAAAATGCAGAAGCGTGATTTGACCGGTTTGAACGGCTTGATCGAGCGCAGACCATCATCGGTGATCTCAACGATCTCGCCCGGTTCGACGTCGCGGATGAATTCCGCGCCAACGATATCAAGGCCAACCGTTTCCGATGACAGGATATAGGCGTCATTGAGTTTGCCCAGAACCAGCGGACGGACACCAAGCGGGTCACGCACACCAATCAGTTTCTTCTGGGTCATCACGACAAGGGAATAAGCCCCTTCGACCTGACGCACAGCATCGATCAGACGATCGACAATCTTCTCATAAAGGCTGGTTGCGATCAGATGAATGAAGGTTTCGGTATCCGAGGTCGACTGGAAGATCGAACCGCGTTTGACCAGACGTTCGCGCACTGCGAGCGAGTTGGTCAGGTTACCGTTATGGGCAATCGCCAGACCGCCAAATTCGAAATCGGCAAAAAGCGGCTGAACGTTACGAAGGCCTTTGCCGCCGGCAGTGGAATAACGGACATGCCCAACAGCACGTTCGCCCTGCAGGCTTTTGATTACATCCTCGGATCCGAAGATATCACCAACCTGGCCAGAAGCCCGGTGGGCAGGAAAATCTTCGCCGTCATAGGACACAATGCCTGCGGCTTCCTGTCCTCGGTGTTGCAAGGCATGCAGGCCAAGGGCCGTCAGTGCCGCAGCATCGGGGGAGCCAAAAACGCCAAAGACGCCACATTCTTCACGTAGCTTGTCGTCATCAAATGGATTGGTGGTCAGCATGAGTGGGTTCCGCTCTCTCGCCGGTGGCGCACGGATGTCGCTCTTGGTGCGATACCCACACGCCTCACTCGTTAGTGGTCGCCTCGATCAGACGATCCAAATCATCGCGCGAGGGCCTTGTATACCCGTTTAGGGGCGCGGGTCCAGTCCCTTTTGGTTCCGGGCCAAGAAGTTGACGGTAGGTTTGTTCATTTGCGTCAGCATTCCGTTGAGCACGCGCAAGTTCTTCGGCTGTGGTATCGAAAATTTCGTCAGGAGCCATGCGCATAATGAGGAACGCGCCTTCCTCAAGCACCGGTCTTGTGCGGGCATCACGCACCCAATCGGGCTGCGAATCTGCTGGCAGAAGCCACGAAAGTGCAAGGAAGCCGATACAAACGATCAGCGCACCACGCAAAAGACCAAAGACAAAGCCAAGGGTGCTATCAAGGCTATCAAGTCCGGAGTTTTGAACCGCACGGCCAATACGTCCGCTGATGAACGAGAAAATCAGGAACGTGATCAGAAACAGGCCAACACCGGTTGCCAGATCGGCAATCAGCTCAGACGGGATCAGTTCGCGCACATAGGGGCGCGCAACCGGATAGCCATAAAGCGCACAGACACCAGCCCCGACCCAACCCATCATCGACAGGGTTTCGTGGATAAAACCGCGGAAAAAGGCAAACACACCCGATATCAGCAAAATGCCGACAACAATCAGGTCAAAAATATCACGTGCGCCAAGATCGGGCAGGCTGGAGAAGTCCATTTGTTCGTAAACCTTGTCAGTCAGTCAGCATCCAACGTGCGATATCAGGCAAATGTGGCTTAATACATGCCTTCACGCGGACGCACCTTGTCGCGCACATCGTCGCCGAAGAGGTTTACCAAATCCTGAAGATGGCCGATTTCGGTCTGATTGAGGCCCTTGATCGACATCTTCTTCTTGCCTTGTGTGCCGTTTTTCGGCGTGTAGGCATTGCCAAACCCAAGCTTGGTGGCTTCTTTCAAGCGCGATTCGAGCTGTCCGACCGGGCGGACTTCCCCCGAAAGGCCGATTTCACCAACAATCACGGTCTCGGTCGGCACTGGCGCATCTGCTACGGCCGAAATCAGGGCTGCTGCTACGGCCATATCAGCCGCCGGTTCACCCACACGCAAACCACCCGCAACGTTCAGATAGACATCAAATTGGCTGAGTGGCAGGCCACAGCGGGCATCAAGCACGGCCAGGATCATGTTCATGCGCGCAGAATCCCAACCAACAACCGCGCGGCGCGGTGTGGCAAGGGCCGATTGCGCGACCAGTGCCTGGATCTCGACCAGCATCGGGCGCGTTCCTTCAAGTCCGGCAAAAACCGCCGTGCCGCTGACCGGTGCATCACGGTCGGCCAGGAACAGGGCGGACGGGTTTGGCACTTCGACCAGACCGGCATCGCCCATTTCAAACACACCGATTTCATCGGTTGCACCGAAACGGTTTTTCACTGCACGCAAGATGCGGAACTGATGCCCGCGTTCGCCTTCGAAATAAAGGACCGTGTCGACCATATGTTCCAGCACGCGTGGACCGGCAATCTGGCCTTCTTTGGTGACGTGACCAACCAGAAGGATCGCAAAACCCTTGCGCTTTGCCAGACGGATCAGTTCCAGCGCACAGGCACGGACCTGTGACACAGTGCCGGGCGCACTATCAAGGGTGTCAGCATACATGGTCTGGATCGAGTCAATAACCACGACTTCATGCGCGCTGGCTTCAAGGGTGGTGATGATGTCGCGCAGGCTGGTGGCGGCGGCAAAATCGACCTTGGATTTTTCAAGTCCAAGGCGGGCTGCACGCATGCGCACCTGATCAACCGCTTCCTCGCCCGAGATATAGGCGCATTTATGTTTGGCTGCGATCGCACCAACCGCCTGAAGCAGGATGGTCGATTTACCAATGCCCGGATCACCACCCACCAAAAGGGCAGAGCCCGGCACAAGGCCGCCACCACAGGCGCGATCAAGTTCCGTAATGCCGCTTATGATGCGCGGCGGACGGGCACTTTCGCCTTCAAGGGCGACGAATTCGATGGTTTTGCCTTTAGCACCGCCTGCTATGCCGCCGGTGGCCTTCGGGCCGCTTTCAACACGTTCTTCTTCGATGCTGTTCCATTCGCCGCAGCCATCGCAACGCCCGGTCCATTTGCGGTATTCCGCACCACAATTTTGGCAGATGAAACGGCTTTGGGTTTTGGCCACAGAATGCTCCGCAGATCAAAGAAGTGTTCGTAAAGGCATGTGTCGGTCAGACACAAATCAGAGATGCTTGAGATCAAGTTCAAGCGGACCTTCGATATCACCGGCAACGAATTGTTGCAAATAGGCGTTATCGGCATTGTCGATTTCCGACACCGGACCCTGCCAGATGATCTTGCCCTGATAAAGCATGGCAACACGATCGGCGATCTTGCGCGCACTGGCCATGTCATGGGTGATCGTCATCGCACTGGCGCCAAGTTCGCGCGTGCATTTGACGATCAGATCATTGATCACATCGCCCATGATCGGATCGATGCCGGTGGTCGGTTCGTCAAAGAACAGGATTTCCGGTTCGGTCGCAATCGCACGCGCCAGACCGACACGTTTCTGCATGCCACCTGAAAGCGATGCCGGCGACATATCGGCGATTTCGGAGCCAAGGCCGACATCCGATAGACGGGCAATGGCAAGATCACGTGCCTTGGACGGTTTCATGCCCTGACCTTCGATCAGGCCAAAGGCAACGTTTTCCCAGACACTCAGTGAGTCAAAAAGGGCAGCCCCCTGAAACAGCATGCCGGTCTTGGCTAGCATGGCTTCGCGATCAGAACGTGATGCGTTGGTCATTTCAACGCCGTCAACCGTGATCGAACCGCCATCAGGTGTCAGAAGACCCAGAACGCATTTCAACGTCACAGACTTGCCCGTACCCGACCCGCCAATGATGGCAACGGATTCACCGGGGGCCACATCAAGGTCGACACCCTGAAGTACCTTTTTCGGGCCAAATCCCTTATGGACGTTGCGCAGCGATATCTTGGGCTGTGTGCTCATTGCGGTATCAACGGCCCTTATCGCGTGAAGAAGAGTTCAGTGACGATATAGTTCGAAATCAGGATCAGGATCGAGCTTGATACAACCGCATTGGTCGTTGCCTGACCCACGCCCTGTGCGCCGCCACGTGAATGATAACCGTGATAGCAGCCCATCAGCGTGATGATGAAACCAAACACAGCCGCCTTCACCAGACCCGAAACCACATCAAGCTGTTCAAGATACTGGAACGTGTTGCGGATATAGGACCCTTCGTTAAAGCCAAGCTTGTTGACGCCAACAAGGTAGCCGCCCAAAACGCCAATGATATCGCCGATCAGAACCAGAACGGGCAGGGTGATCATGCCGGCCAATACGCGCGGCACAACCAGATATTTGAACGGATTGGTCGAAAGGGTCACAAGCGCGTCGATCTGTTCGGTCACGCGCATGGTACCGATTTCAGCAGCAATCGCTGCACCGACACGACCGGCAACCATAAGACCGGCCAAAACCGGACCCAGTTCACGGGTCATGGAAATGACAACCACGGTCGCAACCGCACTTTCGGCCGAGAAACGCGAGAACCCGGAATAGGACTGAAGGGCCAGAACCATACCGGCAAACAGGGTGGTCATGGCGACCACCGGCAGCGAGAAATAGCCAATCTCGCGCATCTGTTTGAAAATCAGCCGGAAATAGATCGGCGGGGCGACCATATGGCCAATCGTGCGACCGGCAAATACCGTGACGCGACCGACAAGGGCCAAAAAGGTCAGAAACATATGGCCAACCGGCGCAAAGATCGGCATCAGTACTGCAAGTCCCCTGTTAGCGGCCGGTCGGTTTTGTCGGGCCGGTTATCGTTTTCAGCTTTCTGTATAGACCCGCCGGTAGCGATGTCCAAGAGAAGTTAGTATCTCGTAACCGATTGTACCAGCAGCAGATGCGACATCGTCAACCGTCATCTTGTCATCAAGAAGCGGTACCATGTCACCCGCCTTAAGCGGCTTGCCCGGAAGGTCGGTGATATCGACCGTGATCGCATCCATCGATACACGCCCGACATAGGGTACTTCGTGACCCTTGATCAAAAGCTTTCCCGCGTTTGAAAGCGAACGCAGCCAGCCATCAGCATAGCCAAGGGCAATGGTGGCAATTTTCGATTTGCGTTTTGCCTGCCAGGTGCCGCCATAGCCAACCGCCTGATGTTCGTCGATCTCGCGCACCTGAAGGACTTTGACCTGCAGATTAACGACTGAACGCATCGGGTTGGTAGTTTCCGGCGTCGGGTTACCACCCCAAAGGGCGATGCCCGGACGGCAGAATTCCAGATGATACTCATCATCGCGGAAGATCGCTGACGAGTTACAGAAGCCGCGCGGTGCTGGCGGCAGGCGACGATACCATTTCATGAACAGGTCATACTGTTCTTTGGTCACCGGATTGTCGGCTTCGTCCGCAGCGACCGGATGGGTCATGTAACCGGCTTTTTCAAACCCGTAAAGCAGCGACGAATAACGATCGACCAGATTGCTGACATCAAGCGGCGTCAGGCCAAGGCGGCTCATACCGGTATCAAGATGGATAAAAGCCGGGGCCGGGCGTTCATATTCGCGGCACAGGTTTGACCAACGTTCGATCTGTTCGATGTCATTAAGAACCGGGATCACGTCATTTTCGATGAAGAATTCTTCATCACCGGGCAAAACGCCGTTCAGCACAGCAATCCGTCCGCCGCCACGCAGAACCGGGAACAGCTCGGCTGCTTCGTTGGCCTGGGCCACGAAAAACAGACGGCAGCCCTGCTTTTTCAGCACTGGCACAATCGTATTGGCACCCAGACCATAGGCATCAGCCTTTACCACAGCACCACAGGTGCGGCCGGTATAACGTTTGGTCAGGCGTTTATAGTTGTCGGCAACTGCTTTCAAATTGATCTGCAGTTCCGCGCACTCGGCAGCACGGCCGACGGCGGGAAGAACGGTCATTCGTAATACCCCGTGGAATCCGATTATGGATGGGTGGAAGCCCTATCCTCTATTCATATTCTTCTTCGATGTGATCAAGATCGCCAAACTTGGTGTAGTTCCCGTCAAAGAACAGGCGCACGTTACCAACCGGACCGTGACGTTGCTTGGCGACGATAACTTCTGCGGTGTTGTAAACGTGGTTCAGACGTTCCTGCCACTGCGCATAACGTTCCCCGAACTTGTCGGTTGCTTCTTCCGGGCGCTGGGCCGGTTCGGCACGTTCGAGATAGTATTGTTCACGGTAAATGAACATAACAACGTCGGCGTCCTGCTCGATCGAGCCGGATTCACGAAGGTCAGAAAGCTGCGGGCGTTTATCTTCGCGCTGCTCGACCGCTCGTGAAAGCTGCGACAGGGCCAATACTGGGACTTCAAGCTCTTTGGCGATTGCCTTGAGCATACGGGTAATTTCGGAAACTTCCTGCACACGGCCATCGCCACGGAAGTTGGTCGGCGGTGCCAGAAGCTGAAGGTAATCGACGACGATCATCGCAAGACCGTGCTGACGCTTCAAGCGGCGGCAACGCGTTCGCAGGGTCGATACCGGAAGGGCCGGCGTATCATCGATATAAAGCGGAACGGTATTAAGTTCCTGGGTCGCCAGAAGAAGCCGTTCAAAGTCCTGCTCGTTCAGATCACCACGGCGCATGTTATCACCTGATACCTCGGCTGCCTGCGACAGCAGACGACCGGCAAGCTGTTCTGCGGCCATCTCAAGCGAGAAGACGGCAACGGCACCGGTGCGGACCTCATCGCGGGTGTCTTCACCCGCTGCGCGGTTTTGATGCGATGCGATGGCGGCGTTAAAGGCAACGTTCATCGCCAGTGCTGTTTTACCCATCGACGGACGACCTGCAAGGATCAGCAAGTCAGACGGGTGCAAACCGCCAAGCTTGCGGTCAATGTCACGAAGACCGGTGGTCACACCAACAACGCGCCCGGCGTTTTTATAGGCGTGATCGATATTCTCATAGGCCTTGGCAAGGGCAGGGCCAAAGGCGACGAAACCGGATTCTGCCGCACCCGCAGTCGCAAGCGAGAACAATTTCTGTTCGGCTTTTTCAATCTGCTTGGTCGCGTCGGTATCAAGTTCATACTGATAGGCGTCATTGACCACATCTTCGCCAAGCTCGATCAGCTCGCGGCGCAGATAGAGGTCATAGACCAGCTTGCCATAATCCCCGGCATTGATGACGGAGACGAGGTTGTTGGACAGCTCCGCCAGATATTGCGCGCCACCAATCTCGGCAAGATGTTCATCCTGCTTGAAATAGGCTTTGAGCGTCACCGGGTTTGCCAATTGGCCACGTTCAATCAACTTGCCGCAGGCTTCAAAGATGCGTCCGTGGCGTGCATCTGCGAAATGTTCGGGACGCAGAATGTCCGAGACGCGCTCATAAGCCGCGTTGTTGTTGAGAATAGCACCCAGAAGGGCTGCTTCGGCCTCAAAGTTATGGGGAGCCATGCGTTCGAGCACCATTCCGGCGTCGTCACCGTGGTCCATATCAAGAGGGGCAAAAAGGGCGTCTAGATTGGGATCTGTCATGGGCAGAAAAGGTATCAGTCATCCGGTGGGCCGCAAAGAGTTAATCGGTATAACTCATAGCCGGTATTCCGCAAGCGCAGAGGTCGCCGTTCAGACAGGTTTTTGAAATCTTTTACGATTCACCGTCCGGGCATAAGGACCGGGCAAAAGAAAACGGCACATCCTTGCGGATATGCCGTTTCCAGATAGCGTGATGAAGAACCCGCGATTAAGCGTTGGTTTCTTCTTCGCCTGCTTCGTCAGCAATTCCTTCTGCTGCATCTTCTTCGAAGATTTCTTCAGCAGCTTCAAGAGCTTCTTCAGCTTCCATTTCGTCGATGGTGCCAAGAACAGCAGAACCCTTACGGAGCTGTTCAGCGGCATCTTCTTCGGAACGTGCAACGTTGGCAGTTACTTCGATAGCAACTTCCGGGTGCAGGTTGATTTTAACCTGGTGCAGACCAAGGGTCTTGATCGGCTGATCAAGAACAACCTGGGTACGAGCAACAGTGTAACCAGCGTCGGTTACTGCGGTCGCGATGTCGCGTGCAGTTACCGAACCGTAAAGCTGGCCAACGTCAGATGCCTGACGAACGAGGGTAACAGCAAGTTCACCCATGTTCGAAGCAACTGCTTCGGCGTCTTTACGACGGTCAAGGTTGTCAGCTTCGAGCTGTGCTTTCTGTGCTTCGAACACAGCAAGGTTTGCTTTGGTTGCACGAAGGGCCATGCCCTGCGGCAGCAAGCGGTTGCGGGCGTGGCCCGGCTTGACGGAGACTACGTCACCCATCTGACCGAGTTTTTCTACCCGCTGGAGCAGAATAACTTCCATCACCGATCCTCCTCATTGCTACGGGTCATCGGTTCTTTCCCCCGCAGCCTGATTAAATGCTCAACAATTCCAAGTCCCGTGATCGCAATAAAGGACCAACTGGACAGAACCGCGACGATGTAAAACACCGTCAGTATCATACGTTTTTGCGGCCATCGGGCTGCCTGCCCATGCACCAGCGCCAATCCCTGAAACAGGAACGGCACTGCCAGTACCACCGCGACGTTTCGCGCCACATAGGCCAGGGAACCATCGGCAAAGCCGACCGTAAACCCGGCCAGGGCGAACGCAAACAGTGACCAACCAGGCAAAGCAAAAGCTGCCATACTTGGTGTCGGACGCAGGTTTTTGCCTGCACGCACCAAGATTGCCTGTGCGATTGCAGCATTGGCGAACAGCATAAGAAGCCAGCTCACCGCAGCAATCGCCGGGAAGTATGTCTGGAACATGCCAATCAGACCCTGAACATCGGATGTCATAGGGACACCCATTTCCGAGTACATCTGGCTCAGGAATTGTGAAATGAATTCCTGAATGTCCAAACCTTCCGCCGTCAGGGTAACGGTAATGAAGATCATCACCGTTGCGACCATAACGGCCATGGCGCTTACGACAATTCCGGACGGTAGAAAGGCAATATTGCCTTGTTCATCCTTCCGAATGACCAGCGCCATGCGGGTCAACAACATCGCCGGTCCGGCAAACACGACCATAAAGACCGTGAAAGGCAGTAATCCCCCCAAAAGAACAAGGGCACTACATGCGGCTACTGCCGCAACCAGCAGGCGTTTGGGACCTTGCCACAATCCGGTAAGGAAAAGCGGCAGATGCCCGAAATATGAGAGCAAAAGCGCAATCGGATTTCCTGATAGGACGAGTAGAAACAGAACGGCACTGCCTAGTCCTGAACCAATCGCTATGAGGGTGTCACGTTGCATCATTTACTCCCGGCCCGAGACCACAAAAGGGTCTCTTGCCGACTGCCTCAGACTTGGTCTGCGTAAGGCAGCAGCGCCAGGAAGCGTGCACGTTTGATGGCTTTTGCCAGCTCGCGCTGCTTCTTGGCCGAAACCGCAGTGATACGGCTCGGAACGATTTTGCCGCGTTCGGAAACGAAACGCTGCAGCAGTTTGACATCTTTGTAGTCGATCTTCGGCGCATCATCACCCGAGAACGGGCAGGTCTTGCGACGACGGAAAAACAGACGACGTCCAGCCATGATATTATCTCCTCGCTATCGGTTAGCCGTTCTGACGGGGACCACCACGGCGATTACCGCCACGGCCGCCGCGCTCGTCGCGGTTACGCAGGATGGCTGACTGTTCTTCTTCGAACTCTTCAACCTTGACAGTCATCTGACGCAGAACGTCTTCGTTCAGGCGCATCTGACGCTCATATTCCGCGATCACGTCTTTTTCAGCTTCGATCTGGAAGAGGGTATAGTGGCCTTTACGGTTCTTTTTGACACGGTATGCCAGGGAACGCAGACCCCAATATTCGGTTTTAGCGATCTTGCCACCGAGACCTTCGACGGTCTGGGTCAGCTTCTCGTTCAGACTTTCAACCTGTGCGGTCGAGAAGTCCTGACGTGCGATAAACACGCTTTCGTACTTGCTCATAATACTCCTAATCACTCCTTGTGGCTTATCTCTTCCGTACATGACCTCATGTCATGCAGGCATAGCCGGGCAATCCCGGCAAGGAGCCGTGAGACGGCGGAATATACACTTTTCGACCATGAGTGCAACGCCAAATGCAGCTTTTTGCCATTTGCGCGGGATCGTGATCACACGGCGCAAAGCCGCAGGAACCCGGTTCTTTTTAAGGCAAGCCCGTTGGTGGCTTAGCGTTGCGGTTTTGTGATAACCGCCATGCGTGGCTAGGCAAAGCCATTTTTGATCTTGTATCTGGGGGCGTGATTGTCGATTAAGGGCCTGAAATCGGCAGATTTCCCGGCATTGTCGATGGTGGGTCACAGCACGACGACACTCTTTACCTTCACATTCAAATGATGGTGAGTATCGGGCAGGGCGGTGGGTGGCTTTAACAGGGCGGCGATGGCAGCTTGTTTTGTGCGCTGCGCAACAGCCAATCCTTCGTAAATGACGGAAAATATGCCATAAACGCGCGACACGGTTTTACAGACAGTGACTTGCAATTCCAATCGGCGCTGCCAAGTTCTGGGACTATGAAACCGTGAATGCGAGTGGATTAAAGGTATCTGTCCTTGACAGTGCGGTCGCGCACGTTATCAAGGGTGGCTCAAATTTCAGGGCCGACATTCGGCACAGCCTTCGTAGAAGCTGACAAAGGTATATTATATATAATGACACGCGCACTGGTTTTCCCCGGTCAGGGGTCGCAAGCGGTAGGTATGGGCAAAGAACTGGCAGATGCATTCCCGGTTGCCCGCGAAGTTTTCCAGGAAGTTGATGACGCGCTTTCGCAAAAGCTCAGCGCATTGATGTTCGAAGGACCGGAAAACGAACTGACCCTGACTGAAAACGCACAGCCAGCCCTGATGGCTGTCAGTCTTGCTGTTACCCGTGTTCTTGAAAAAGAAGGTGGTTTCACCCTGACCGATAAGTGCGACCTTGTTGCTGGTCACTCGCTTGGTGAATATTCAGCCCTTGCTGCGGCAGGCACCTTTGCCATTTCCGATACGGCACGCCTTTTGAAAATCCGTGGTCAGGCCATGCAGGCGGCTGTTCCGGTTGGCGTTGGTGCGATGGCGGCCTTGTTGGGCCTTGATTACGCAGACGCCGTTGCGGTTGCCGAAGAAGCAGCCCAGGGTGATGTTTGTACTGCTGCAAACGACAATGCTAGCGGGCAGGTCGTTGTTTCCGGTCACAAGGCTGCGGTTGAGCGTGCGATTGAAATTGCCAAGGAAAAGGGTGCAAAGCGCGCTGTTCTTCTGCCGGTATCTGCACCGTTCCATTGCGCTTTGATGCAGCCGGCTGCTGATCGTATGGCCGAAGCACTTGGTACTGTTGCGATGAATGCACCGGGCAAACCGGTTGTGGCAAACGTCACCGCAGAAAAAACCGACGATCCGGAAACCATTCGTAAACTCCTTGTGGAGCAGGTTTGCGGCACGGTGCGTTGGCGTGAGTCTGTTCTTTACATGAAAGAACAGGGCATCACCGAACTGGTCGAGATCGGCGCAGGTAAGGTTCTGACCGGTATGGTACGACGCATTGATCGTGATCTGAGCGGCGTTGCCGTTAATGGTCCGGCAGATATCGAAGCATTCCTTGGCTCGCTCTAAGGGCGCGCAAGGAAACGACGAACCCAAAGGGGAAGAAAGTTTTATGTTTGATCTTGCAGGGAAAACAGCACTCGTAACGGGCGCTACCGGCGGTATCGGTGGCGAGATCGCCAAAGTTTTGGCGCAAGCCGGTGCGAAGGTTGCTCTGTCGGGTACCCGTCAGGAACGTCTCGAAGCAGTTGCTGCCGAGATCGGTGGGAACGCTGTTGTGGTTCCGGCCAACCTTTCGGATTCTTCATCTGTTGATGGTCTGATCAAGAATACAGAAGAGGCCCTTGGTGGTCAGCTGGACATTCTGGTCAACAATGCGGGCATCACGCGCGACCAGCTTGCCATGCGTCTGAAAGACGAAGACTGGCAGGCGGTTCTTGATGTTAACCTGACGTCTGCTTTCAAGCTTGCGCGCAATTCGCTGCGCGGCATGATGAAGCGCCGTCATGGCCGCATCATCAACATCACCTCGATTGTCGGTGTTACCGGTAACCCGGGTCAGACGAACTATGCCGCTGCCAAGGCAGGCATGATCGGCTGGTCGAAATCGCTGGCACAGGAAGTTGCCGCACGCGGTATTACGGTGAACTGTGTTGCACCGGGCTTTATTACGACGGCCATGACCGAAGAGCTTGGAGATGCCCAGAAAGAGAAGCTTTTGGGCGGTATTCCGGCAGGTCGTATGGGCGATAGCAAAGAGATCGCAGCAGCGGTTCTGTATCTCGCAAGTGACGAAGCTGCTTATGTCACGGGACAGACCTTGCATGTGAACGGCGGAATGGCGATGATTTAACCCGTTGCGGGTTGCCTTCTTTTCTGTTTAAAAGAGGCCGCTATACCAAATATTGAAACCGGCAATTGTTTGTCGTCGGTTTCCGGTTTCCGGGAGGTCCTTCAATAGGGGGAATGAACGGGCACCACGTAAACACTACTGACAGAAAACCTATTGAAGGATTTGAGCTATGAGTGATGTCGCAGATCGCGTGAAGAAGATCGTTGTCGAGCACCTCGGTGTTGAAGAAGACAAGGTCACTGAAAACGCAAGCTTCATCGACGATCTGGGCGCAGACAGCCTGGACACCGTTGAGCTGGTTATGGCGTTTGAAGAAGAATTCGGTTGCGAAATTCCGGATGACGCGGCTGAAAAAATTCTGACCGTTAAAGACGCGATCGACTTCATCGAAAAGGCGAACGGCTAATTCTGCCGTGAGACATGGGCGCCGGAGGGCATCCTCAGGCGCCCTTTTCGTCTTTGCTGGATTCATAAAATAAAGGCGTAATGCGGGATGAGACGCGTAGTTGTTACCGGTATTGGTGCTGTTACTCCGCTTGCTAGCGGCGCTCAGAACACTTGGCAGAAACTGCTCAATAGCCAATCCGGGATCAAAGCCATCGACACGTTTGACGTGTCGGATATCCCTGCCAAGATCGCAGGCCTCGTGCCGCGCGGTGTGGGTGAAGGACTTTTCAACGCGGAAGATCATGTCTCGATCAAAGACATGAAAAAAATGGACGATTTCATCGTCTATGGGGTAGCAGCTGCTGATCAGGCACTTGCTGACTCCGGTTGGAAGCCGGAAACCGACGAAGATCAGGAAGCCACTGGCGTTCTGATTGGTTCGGGTATTGGTGGTCTGCCGAAGATTTCCGAATCAACCGAACTGGTGAATAACGGAAAAACCCGTCGCGTTAGCCCATTCTTCATTCCGTCCTGCCTGATCAACCTGGTTTCTGGTCAGGTTTCGATCAAACACGGTCTTAAAGGTCCGAACCATGCGGTTGTTACCGCGTGCTCGACCGGTGCACACGCCGTTGGCGATGCGTCGCGCATGATCATGCTCGGTGACGCGGACGTCATGGTTGCTGGTGGTGCAGAAGCTGCTGTTTGCCGTCTTGGCATGGCAGGCTTTGCTGCGGCACGCGCACTTTCGACCGGTTACAACGACACGCCGACCGAAGCATCCCGTCCGTGGGACGAGGGCCGTGACGGCTTCGTCATGGGCGAAGGTGCAGGTTGTGTTGTTCTCGAAGAATACGAACACGCCAAGGCACGTGGTGCAAAGATCTATGCTGAAGTCGCTGGCTACGGCATGTCTGGTGACGCATACCACATCACCGCACCGGCCGAAGATGGCAATGGTGGTTTCCGCTCGATGCGCAACGCGCTTCGCAATGCGGGCCTGAACCCGGAAGATGTCGACTATGTGAACGCACATGGTACCTCGACTCCGCTGGGTGATGAAATCGAACTGGGTGCGGTCAAGCGCCTGTTTGGTGACCACGCACAGAACATGTCGATGTCTTCGACCAAGTCGGCAACCGGCCACCTTCTGGGTGCTGCTGGTGCGATTGAAGCAGTGTTCTCGATCCTTGCGATCCACGAAGGTGTCGTTCCGCCGACCCTGAACCTGCGCAATCCGTCTGACGCTTGCAAAGGCATCGATCTGGTTCCGCTTGAAGCAAAACAGCGTAAAGTCAATGTTGCCCTGTCGAACTCATTCGGCTTTGGTGGCACCAACGCATCGCTGGTCTTCAAGGCCGTCTAAACAGCAGAGCCAACCTTAACGGGAGCTATCCCCTTGAAGCGTTTTCTGCTTGTTCTTGGCTTTCTGATCATCACCGCCGCTCTCACCATTGGTGGGGCGGCGGTGTATGTTTATGTGCAATATACTTCGCCCAGCAAGATGGCGCAGGAACGCGACATCATCATCCCGCAGGGGACCGGTGTGCGCGGTATTGCCGAGATCTTCCGACGCGAAAACATCATTGATGAACCGCTGATCTTCCTTGCCGGTGTGCGGGTCAGTCAGCTTGATCGTTCGCTGCGCGCGGGGGAATACCATTTCCCGGCCCGTGTCAGTCCGAAACAGGCTGCCGAGATTTTGGCGACCGGCGATACGGTCAAACGGTTTGTCACCATCCCCGAAGGCCTGCGGTCAGGCGAGATCATTGACCGCATCAATCTGGTCGACGGATTGGTTGGCGAGATTACCGAAATCCCGAAAGACGGCACGTTGCTGCCCGAGACTTATCAATTCTCGTTCGGGGATACGAAACAAAGCATCGTTGATCGCATGCGTGCCGCCCATGACGAGATGGTCGAACAGCTTTGGCCGGGCCGTCAGCAAGACTTGCCGTTTGATACGATTGATGAAGCCGTTATTCTGGCTTCCATCGTTGAACGTGAAACCGGTGTCGCGGGCGAACGTTCGCGGGTGGCCGGGGTATTTGTCAATCGCCTGAGAATCAACATGCGTTTGCAGTCCGATCCTACCGTTGCCTATGCGATCAGCCCGGACAAGCGTCTTGAACGTGCCTTGACGCGTCAGGACTGGAAGTTTGAAAGCCCCTATAACACCTATGTGAATGCGGGCCTGCCGCCCGGACCGATTACCAATCCTGGCCGTGAGGCATTCCATGCCGTCCTTCATCCCGCCGCGACGAAGGATTTGTACTTTGTTGCGGATGGCACAGGTGGGCATGCCTTTGCCCAGACGCTTAAGGAACATAACCGCAATGTTGCCAAATGGCGGCGTATTCGCGACGGGCAATAGGATATGATTATTTATTGATCGATCACTACAGAAATAATAAAGGCGGCAATCCGGAACTGGATGCCGCCTTTTTTATTGGTCTTTGTTAACGCTCTTTACGCGTTGTCGTCTGCCATGGCTGATGACTTTTTCGGGATGCGCGATGCGGCAAGATCCATGATCCATTGTGGTGTTATCTTGAGCAAGCCAATCAGGGTGTTCATCTGCCATGGGAAGGCGATCATGCCCTTGTTACGTTCAAGCCCCTTGACGATTTTGCGTGCGGCTTTGTCAGCCTGCATGAAAAACGGCATTGGGAAGTCATTGGCATCGGTGATGCGGCTTTTGACAAAGCCCGGGCAAATGACATTGACCTTGATGCCATCCGGGGCCAAGGCACCACGCAGGCCTTCGCCATAGACACGCACAGCGGCCTTGCTGGCGCAATAGGCCGGGGCAGAGGGCAAGCCGCGCCAGGACGCCTGTGAGGCCACCAGGGCGACCTGACCGCGCCCGCGCACCCGCATGGCATCAATTGCCGGATCAATGGTGTTTAAAACACCTGCAACGTTGGTGGCAAAGATATCGCGAACCTGCTCGGGGCTTTCACCCATGCCACCTGTTCCAGCCGAAATACCAGCATTGGCGACCACAAGGCTCAGCGGGGAGATTTCATCGCAATGGGTGACATAGGCCGACATGGTTTCACGCGAATTCACATCGAGCACATCGGCATAAACATTGGCACCCGCAGCCCGGCAGTCATTTTCCACCAGCCGCAGGCGGGTTTCATCCCGGCCACTGATAAACAGGGTAACGCCGGTGCGCGCGAAATGGCGGGCCAAAGCAGCGCCAATGCCGGAACTGGCACCGGTAATCAGGATGGCGTGATACTGAAAGGACATTGTTGCTCTTATGCGGTTCTGAAATCGGGTTGTCGGATTTTGGCGGACCATGCTGCAGCAATAGGGCAGCATTATGAAACAAAGCTGACAGATACCATATTGTTGATATGCAATAAGCTATCAGTGTTGGCCCTTGGCGTGAAAGGGGCCAACCGTTATAAACGCCGAAACATGAAATCAGACTGGATAAAGATATGACCGTTTCAAGCATGACCGGCTTTGCGCGCACCGATGGTGCAGCCGATGGCTTTGGCTGGACCTGGGAACTGCGCAGCGTCAATGGCAAGGGCCTTGATGTGCGTGTGCGCCTGAATGGCGGGTTCGAACGCCTTGAAGCCAAGGTACGGGATGCGGTCTCCAAACGGTTCAAGCGCGGTAATATGGGCGTGACCCTTAATATCGCCCGTTCGACGGAAACCGGCTCCTACACGGTGAACCGCGAATTGCTGGCAGAACTTGTTGCCTTGGCCGAGGAATTCGATAACACCAGCAGCCTTTCGGCCGGTACCATTGCCGATCTGATGAATGTGCGTGGTGTTCTTGAGGCTCATGAGCCGCAAGAAGATGAAGACACCCGCGAAGCACGCGATGCGGCTGTTCTTGCCAGCTTGAACGAAGCAATTGATCAGATGGCTGCTCATCGTGCTGAAGAAGGCGAAAAGCTTGATGTGATGCTGCGCGGTCATGTCGATAACATCGAAGCGACCGTGAGGCGGGCGGAAAACTGCGCATCGGCGCGCGGCGATGCGATCAAGGAACGCCTGAAACGCCAGATCGAAGAATTGATGGATGCGGGCAAGTTCGAACCAGAACGTCTGCATCAGGAAGCCGCGTTGTTAGCGACCAAGGCCGATATCCGCGAAGAAATTGATCGTTTGAAAGCCCATATCACGGCAGCACGCGATATGTTGACCAAGGGCGGCTCGATCGGCCGTAAGCTTGATTTCCTGTGTCAGGAATTTAACCGCGAAGCCAATACGCTGTGTTCAAAAGCCAATGACATCGAACTGACCAATTGCGGCATGGAACTTAAAGTGATCATTGATCAGCTCCGTGAGCAGGTCCAGAACGTCGAATAAGCGGCAAGGGAAGGAACGTGACCATGACTGATCCACATAACCGCCGTGGTGTGATGCTGGTTTTCTGTGCGCCTTCAGGTGCCGGCAAAACGACCATCACCCGTCAGTTGCTTGAAAACGATGACAAAATCTCGTTGTCCGTATCGGCAACCACGCGCTCAGCCCGACCCGGCGAGGAAGAGGGAAAACATTACTTCTTCAAATCGGTCGATGATTTCAAACATATGATCGCCGATGACGAGCTTCTCGAGTGGGCAGAAGTGTTCGGCAATTATTACGGCACCCCGATTGCGCCGGTCGAAAAGGCCCTTTCGGACGGGCACGACGTTCTGTTTGATATTGACTGGCAAGGTGCACGTCAGCTGCGTGATAAGGGCGGGGCTGATGTTGTGTCGGTCTTTATCCTGCCGCCCTCATCGGGTGAGCTGGAACGCCGTCTGCGCGACCGTGGTCAGGATGCCGATGATGTGATCATGAAACGCATGGCAAAGGCCGGTGCAGAAATCAGCCATTGGGAAGAGTTTGATTACGTTCTGATCAATGATGATCTGGATCGTTGCATCGCCGATGTTCAGCATATTATTGGTGCTGAGCGGATCAAGCGTGGCCGTCAAACCGGCTTGCCAAGCTTTGTCAAAAAGCTTCTGACAGACTGATATCCGATCCGGAAAATGGCCGCTTTACGAAGCGGCCATTTCATCATGAACCTGTGTCAGGCGGACAAAGTCCGCCACGCTAAGTTCTTCGGCCCGGGCCGTTTCCGTGATCCCGGCCTTTTCCAGCAGTTCCCCAACATTGATGTTCAATGTTTTCAGGCTCGCGCGCAGCATTTTGCGGCGCTGACCAAAGGCGGCTTGCGTTATTTTTGCAAGGCTTGTCAGGTTGATGTCGGTTCCACGATCTGCCTTGGGCCGCAATTGCACCACGGCCGAAGTTACCTTGGGCGGCGGGGTAAAGGCGCTGCGATGGACATCAAACAGGATGTCGCAATCACACAGATACTGGCACAGGACCGATAAGCGGCCATAGGCCTTGCTTTTGGGGCCAGCCACTACGCGCTCTGCCACTTCCTTTTGGAACATCAGGGTCAGGCTGGCGAATTGATCGATCTGCATCAACCAGCCCAGCAACAGTTGCGTTCCAACGTTATAGGGCAGGTTGGCGACAATCTTGCGCGGGGAAGGGCCAAGGGTTGTGACATCGACATCCAGCGCATCGCCATCAATCACGTGCAATGCATCAGGATAGTGATTGCTGATCTGCTCCAACACCGGTTGGCAGCGCGGATCACGCTCGATCACCGTCAGGTTCTTTGCGCCATGAAACAGCAACGCACGGGTCAAACCACCCGGACCCGGACCAATTTCAATCACGGTGGCATCTTCAAGCGGCGCTGCGGCGCGCGCGATACGCCCGGTCAGGTTCAGATCAAACAGGAAGTTCTGACCAAATTTCTTTTGTGCAGACAGGCCATGAGTGGCGATAACTTCACGCAGGGGCGGAAGGCCATCATTGGCAAGTTTGCCGGTATTGTCGTTGTCTTCTGACACGTGGGTCAGGCTCCTGTCGCAAGGCGTTTGGTGGCCATTTCTGCTGCCATCTTAAGGGCTGCGATCAGGCTATCGGGACGTGCGATGCCTTTGCCAGCGATATTAAGGGCAGTTCCGTGATCCGGTGACGTTCTGATAAATGGCAATCCAAGGGTGACATTTACACCACCATGGAAGTCCAGCGTTTTAACCGGGATCAGGGCCTGATCATGGTACGGGCAAAGTGCGACGTCGTAATTGGCACGTGCTTCTTCGTGGAACATGGTGTCTGCCGGAAGCGGGCCGATGATGTTCAAACCCTCTGCACGCAGCGTTTCGATCGCCGGGGTCATGATGGTTCGTTCCTCGGACCCCATCGCGCCATCTTCACCCGCATGCGGGTTCAGGCCAGCAATCGCCAGACGCGGGTTTGCTATCCCGAAGTCCTTCTGCAACGAAGTAGCCGTGATCCGGCATCGTTTGACGATGAGGTCTGCGGTTAATTGCTTTGGCACATCGCTTAGCGCGATGTGAATGGTCAGTGGCACAACACGCAGCTGGGAATTGGCCAGCATCATTACGGGGACGGTATCGGGACCGGCAAGCTCGGCCAGAAACTCCGTATGGCCGGGATGCTTGAACCCGGCATCATAAAGCGCACTTTTCTGGATCGGGTTGGTGACAACCGCACTTGCCGCACCAGATTTCGATAGTTCAACCGCGCGCGAGATGCTTTCAATAACGACATTGGCCGTATTGGCCGATGCAGTACCGGGAACAGCATCCGCAGTTGCTTCATCAATCACCAAAACGGGCAGGGCGTTATCAAACACCGATGCTGTTTCAGAGATGTCGGTAATGACCTTGAACGGTATAGATGCATCAGACCGCGCAACGGCTTGCTCGATGATACCAAGCGGGGCGAGCACGCAAAATGGTGCCAGACCGTCCTTGCGGCGGCGCAACCAAGCCTTAAGCGTCAGCTCCGGGCCAATGCCGCCGGGCTCGCCTATGGTTAGCGAGATGGGCGCGATCGTGGTCATGCTTTGTCCGTCCATTTGTCCGGATTAGATGCGGATATCGATAAAGGCCTGACGGCGCAATTCACGCAGCTTACGACGCGCAAGGATATCAAGGCGTTCCATCAGAAGACGGTTTTCGATGTCCTGACGGCTTGGCAAGTTGCTTTCTTCTGTCTTATTACAGATCATGACCATCAGGGCACCGCCATCGACACGGATGATGTTTGATGGCTTGCCAGCCGGAAGGTTGTTTACCGCCTGACTGATCGGGCCGGAAAGCTCGCTTGGTGAAATGCCTTTCATCTCACCGCTCAGATCCGATCCAAGATCAACGGCGACAGCGGCCATGGCGTCACAGCTATTGGCATCTTGTTGCGTGTTTTGCAGGACGGCAACCTTGGAATCCACGAGATCCTTAGGCATATCAGGCGTAATCGGCACGAACAACTGATAAAGATCCAGACGGACATCGGTGATCGCACCCGCATCGCCAACCCGACGATCAAGCAGTTTCATGATGTGATAACCGCGAATGGTCTGGATCGGCTGGCTGGTTTGGCCTGGTTCGAGCTGATTAACGGCTTGCTGTAGTTCGCCTGCAAGCTCACCGGCATAAAGCCAACCAAGATCGCCACCGTTCGCGGCACTGGCACTGGCGGAGAACTGCTGCGCCAAGCCGCCAAACTCTGCCCCTTGGTTTAAGGCATTTAGGATTTCCAGCGAGTTCTGATAAACACGTGTGCTGTCTTGTGGGTTATCGACCGGTAGGAAGATTTCCTGCACACGGTTACGCGGCTTGCCCTGGTTGTTAATGATACGCTCAAGGTTCTCATCTATTTCAGTTTCAGAAATCTGAACCTCTCGGCGCATGGTGCCCAGAAGCTTTTGCCAAGCGACTTGTGGGCGGATCTGATTTTCAATCGTGCCTGCCGCGATTTGGCGCTGGGCCAGGAACGGGTCAAGCGCTCCATCTGGCAGACCAGCGCCTTGCTCGATCATGGACTTGCCACGTGCAATATCTTCATCGGTGACTTCAACGCCGCGACGCTCGGCTTCCTGCATCTGCAGCTTCTCATTGATAAGCTGTTGCAGGATCTGCGGCGCCATCTCGTTACTTTTTTCCGGCGTCATGCGGATGTTTGATGACACGGCAACCAGCTTGATGCGCTCGACCAGATCAATGATCGAAATCGGATCATCATTGACGACAGCTGCAACACCCACCGGGGACTGTGCCCGCACCGGAGATGAGAACGCAATTAATGCAGCGGCACCGATAACAGCAAAGGTGTTGGCGAACTTTGAAATCGAAAGTTTGGAAATCATCTTTTCTTACAATCCGGCTGCAGAAGCAAACTCGCCCAAGGTCTTGAAGACCAGACGGAACAGGAACTCGTCAGATTCACCCAGGTCCTGATCCTGATAGAACGTACGGCGCACGCGCCCATCAAAAATAAAGCACTCATCTTCATACACAAAACCAATGCCATATTCCAAGGGGTCTGAGGCATCTATGTCGTAGCGCCCATAGCCCATGCCGGACCAGTATTGGTTAAATTGACGCTCAGCCTTGAAGTAGAACTCTTCACGTTCATCAAACTCTTCACTACCGGCATCATCTGTGAAATGAACGTAAGAGGTTTCAATACGTAGCGTGCGTAGCGAACCGGCTGTCGCAGTTACTTGATTGCGCCTTGCAGAGAAGTCCTCATTATCCAAGCGATAGCGGTAAGTCAGGTCCAGAAACTGGTTTGGCGATACCGTAACACGACCAACATAGTCAGACAGGTGTTCGTCCAAGCCCGAACCAGATGCAAATGTGTCGTTTTCATTTGCGCGATAACTCTGGCCAAACATGGCACTGGTATAGCCGCCTTGCGGACCATAAACGCCCCACTCAAGTCCATAGCTTGCGCGGAAGCCATCTTCTGCTCGATCAAGGCCGCCAAATCGGTCATGGGAGAACAGGTTGATGTCATCAAATTCAAATGACTGGGAATCTTCGTTTGATATTTCATCAGGGTTGCCACCATTTGGTGACCAAGCCGCCATTGCAATCGGTGTTATGACTTGTTGATATGTGCCTTGGTTACTAACAAACGGCATCTGCCAGTCAATTGCAGCCAACGGTAGCAGTCGGCCTGTGTAGCCGCTGTAGTCACTCTTTCCGTCCCGCTCGACGCCTGAAACCATATAATTGTCACTACGGACCGACAGACTTAGCTTGGTAACATCACCCATAGTGCCTACATGCGGCAACTCCCAACCGGCTTTGACAGAAGCACGATGGGAATCGGCGCCGTCTTCTCGGGTCAGTGACAACCCATCAAGGTCTAACGTCGTGATTGCACCATATTTACCCGGTGCAGATTGTCCGTGGAATTGCATATGTGGCAAGACAATTGGCGTTGTATCGCGGTCGTCATCAGATTTGAGACCCTGGAAGTAATAGCCATCAATACGGGTATAGCTAGCACCCCTAAATCCTTCAGTGAACAAGTTTGATGTTAACTCCGACGGAGAGTCAAAACCGTATCGGGAAAGATAAGTTTTTTCACTCGCTTGCTCCGCATCGAAACCCCACCGCCAAGTTTTATCGATGTCAAACCGACCTTCGGCGTCGATGTGACCCTGCCAATCGTCGTTACTGTCTTGCGTGATACTGCCAAAGACTTCCATTTCGCCTGGATCAAACCTTTGGCGATATTCAGTTGAAAGCACAGGACCTTCATCAAGTGTGTAGGTTGGTGTGAAAGTCATGTCCTTGCTTTTGTCGATCGCCCAGTAATAGGGCTGACTGAAGTAGGAGCCGACATAGCTGGTGCTGCCGAAAGAAGGGGCAAGCAGGCCCGATTGACGTTTTACGGTCGGATCTGGGTGCTGAAAATAAGGTGAATAAAGGATCGGAACGCCAGCAACTTCCAGTCGCGCATCTTCATACTCAACAGTTTTGTTTCCAGCATCGTGTAGTACACGTGCGGCGCGGATGCGCCAAAGCGGTGTTCCAGCTTCGCCGTCATCCTCTTCGCAGACCTTACACGGGGAGTAGACTGCTTTGGCGATTTCGGTGAAGTTGCCTGCGCTTCGTCTTGCGCCGGTACCTGCTATTCGGGTGTTTTCGTCAAGCAGCACGTAGATGTCTTTGACGATCCCGTTTTTGAAGTCGCCCGTTAACTCTACATAGCTCGCAAAAGTCACCTCACCTGTCGGTTCGGTAATACTGACATTCCCAGAAGCGGTGAGGACATCTTGCGTACGATCATAGCTCACGGTGTCGGCAAGCAAAATGCGGCCTTCGCGGGAAATCTCAACATTGCCGCGTGCTGTGACAGTCTCAAGTTCACGGTTATAATCAACTTCGTCAGCGCTGAATAGGATTGCCGAGGCTTCTTGTCCCTGTTGCTGATCTGTTGCTGACTGAGCAAAGGCAGATGTGTATTCCCACGCACCGGCAGTCAAAAGTATGCCGCAGCTCAGGATGGTGCTGGTTGCCAGTCTTTTTATCATTCCCCCCGCCTTGGTCATAGACTAGCCGTCCTCGAGATGTAGCAAAGTTGAAATCCCCAACAGCAATGAGATGCCAGCCGGCGCCCATGCCGATAAAACGGGCGGTATCCCGCCAGAAACACCAAGTGCTGAAATCACATCGGTGCAGAAATACAAAATAAACCCTGTTGCAACACCACCACCGATAACAAGGGATGCCCGCCTGCGTCGAGAGAATTTCAAGCAGAAGGCAGCAGCAATCAGCACCATCGCGCACAACAGTAAAGGTCTAGAGAGCAAGCTGTGGAAGTGAATTTTGTGTCGTGTCGCATTGAAACCTGCTCGCTCAAGTAGATTGATAAACGGCTTCAAGTCCCAAAACGACATGGTTTCGGGCGAGGCAAAGCTATCCTGAATTTTGCGCGCTGTAAGATTGGTCGGCAGCATTAATTCTTCTGAGAAAGTGCTTGCCTGTCCCGGATTAAAAGTCCAGGCATCATAGAAATGCCAGGTTCCCGGTTCTAGAACAGCACGTGATGCGTCTATGCGGGTTGTAAAATCGTCCGCATCTTCAAACCGGAAGATTGTGACATTGCGCAGATCTATCTGATCGCCTTGTTGGCTGCGCACGGCCCGCGCGTATATCACCGCCTGTCCATCCTGGGTGCCCTGACGCAGCCAAAGCCCACTGGAGGAGAGGTTCATGACGCTGACATTGTTTTGCAGATAGCGTGCTTCGAGCATCTCGTAACGCTGCAAAAGGATGGAAGAGAGCGGATTGAGTGCCGCAACCTGAATGCTGCCAAGGATCAGGGCGCACAGGATTGGCGGAAGAAGGAACTGCCAGGCTGAAACACCTGCGGCACGTGTTACCACGAGTTCTTGGTTACCAGTGAGCTTCCAGAACGAAAACATCGAGCCAAACAAGACGGCAAATGGAAGCACCTTTTCCGTCATGAACGGAATACGGCTCATAGCCATCTGAACAACAATACTGACTGTGGCGTCAGGCTTGCCACCAGCGCGGCGAAGAAGTTCGATCGTGTCGCCAATCATGATCAGGCCAATAAGAAGGGCCAGGATCGCGAGAATTGAAAGCAAAACATGCTTTCCAAAATACCATGTCAGAAGCGGTGAAATTCTCATGCTTCTGCCTCTTCAGTCGTTGCACGTTTGGCCCTGATCTGCGGTCCTTTGAAAGTCCAATACAAGCCTATAGCGATCGGGACAAAGGCATTGGCATACATCAGCGGCACTAATGCTGGGTTCTTAGCGGCGAGGTTCTTCATTGCTATGCTGGTCGCTTGACACAGAACCATGGCGCCAATTGCCAGCAAAAGACGACCATTTTGACCACGGCGTGAGAAGCTGCTGGAGACAAGCACTGCCAAAGCAATACTGGCAAAGGCGATGGCATTAAGTGGGGATATGAGCCGATCATGCCCCTCTGCCCGGAAAGCACCAATATCGTGCTCGGCAATGTCAGGCGGCGTTCCGGTGAGCAGATTATAAACGCTGCGCTCACGGGCTTCTTGGTAACGAAGTCCTGAATTCTCAGAGCTGTGAGCAATATCGACAGCATACCGGTCAAAATACAGGATCGACATGGTGCCGTCTTCGGCGTTCACTTCCTGCCTGTTGCCATCAAGCAATACAATGCGCGGGCCTTCATCAGTACGAAGTAACGCACCGTGCTTTGCCATCATGGTTGTTTGGGCATCTGGATCACGAGAGTCATGAACAAGTATGCCAAGCAACTCATTATCCCGACCAACTTCGCGAACATACACGGTCAATCCATCAAGATCAGTGAAACTTCCTTCCTGCAAAAGCACAGAGGAGAAATCATTGCGGATGGAGAATTGCAGTTCTTTGAACTGTTCGTAGCTGTAAGGCAGGTAAAATAGGGTCAAAAAATAGCAGGCAGCGGTCGATAAAAAAGCAACCATTAATGCTGGCTTCGCCAACGCCCACTGGCTAAGGCCTGCCGACCGCATCACGATCAATTCGCGATCCTGGATGAGTTTGTTGTAGGTAAAGACAATAACGAAAAATAATGAAATCGGGATGATGATCGTCAGGAAACTGGGCAGCAGAAGCGATGTCAGCTGCAAAAACACCGAGATCGACAGACCACGGTTCACGATCATTTCCACAAAACGCAAGCTTTGCGATAGCCAGATGACGCAGAGAAGCCCCAGCGTCACGAAGACCATCATAATCAGCTGCTGTTTTAGCATATATCGGGTTAAGCGATTCATCGGGCGGATTATAGAGAAGCAATCAAAAACCGAAACAGGAAATTATTGCACCATTCCGTGAAACCGCAGGGAATTTCCGAATGTTGGCGCATGCGGGTAGGGTCGTTTGGGGGCTTTGCACAGGTGGGGTAGAACGATCAACGCCATCGTCATCCTGTGATAACGATGGCGCGATCCCAAACTCGGCAAAGAGTTTGTCAAAATAGTGGCTAAACTGCGTGGAGCCCGACACTGTCACTGTTTCTGATTTGTGCGGCCATAAAGCCTGCTTCAGGTAGCACTTGTGCAAAGAAGAAACCGCAGCTTTGGGTCTTTGCATCCCGCAAGTCGCTTGCAACGGCGCCATCAGTTGCTGCCAACATCGAACGCAACATCAGCCAGCCCGAGACGCACAAGGCTGCCTGACGCAGATATGGCGTGGCCAAAACCTGGGCCATGTCAGCATTGGCGCCACAGCGTTCAAGCACGATTTGTGTGCTATCTTCGAGTTCAGTGACGGCGGTTTGCAAGTGATTGGCGGCTGCTTGCGCAGAGCTGTCTTGCGCAAGTTCGATCGTCTGTTTAATGTCGCCAAGAAGCGTAGTAAGTGCTTCTGCCTGATCGCGAAGAACCTTGCGGCCGATGAAATCAAGCGCCTGAATGCCGTTTGTGCCTTCGTAAATCGGCGCGATCCGGGCATCGCGGAGGTGCTGGGCCGCACCGGTTTCCTCGATAAAGCCCATACCGCCATGCACCTGAACGGCAAGCGATGCGTTTTCAACGCCAAGATCGGTTGACCAGCCTTTGACCAATGGGATCAGAAGGTCTGCACGTGCCTGTGCGGCTGCGCGTGCTGCATCATCTTCAACGTGATGGGCAAGATCGAGTTGGACCGCTGCGTAAAGTGACAGCGCACGCGCCGCCTCGGTCGTGGAGCGGATGCGCATCAACATGCGCTGCACATCACCATGCATGATGATCGGGGCATCTTCGCCGGTCTTGGTGTCGCGGCCCTGTTTACGGGTCTGTGCGTAATCAAGTGCCAGCTGGTAGGCGCGTTCGGAAATTGCCACACCCTGTTGACCAACGGCAAGGCGGGCATTGTTCATCATGGTGAACATATAAGCCAAGCCCTTGCCTTCTTCGCTAATCATATAGCCGGTCGCGCCACCTTTGTCGCCAAAGGACAAAACAGCGGTCGGGCTGGCATGAATGCCAAGTTTGTGTTCAAGCGAGACACACGTCACATCATTGCGTGCACCAATCACGCCCGCCTCTGAAACTAGATACTTTGGCACGATAAACAGCGAGATGCCTTTTACCCCAGCTGGGGCATTGGGGGTGCGCGCCAAAACGAGATGGACGATATTTTCCGTCATCTCGTGATCACCATAGGTGATGAAAATCTTCTGGCCGGAAATCTTGTAGGTGCCATCATCTTGCGGAATGGCCTGCGAACGTACCTTTGAAAGATCGGAACCCGCTTGCGGTTCGGTCAGGTTCATGGTGCCGGTCCATTCACCGGTAACCATGCGCGACAGATAAAGGGCGCGTTGTTGGTCTGAGCCATGCGCCACCAAAGCCTCAATCGCGCCTGCGGTGAGCATGGGGCAAAGCGCAAAGGCCATGTTGGATGAATGCCACATCTCGGCAACCGCAGCGCCGAGAAGGATCGGCAATCCCATGCCGCCTTCGCTTTCTGGTGCTGAAATGCCTTGCCAGCCACCTTCGCAGAACTGCGCATAGGCTTCTTTCCAGCCGGTTGGCGTGCGTACCGTTCCGTCATCGAGAAGTTTTGAGCCTTCCTGATCGCCAATGCGATTTAGCGGTGCCAGAACGGAGCTTGCCAGTTTGCCAGCTTCTTCAAGGATTGCGTCAACGAGGTCTTCGGTGGTTTCGGAAAACGCCGGAAGGTTTGCAACGGTATCAAGCCCGATCACATTATGGATCAGGAACCGGAAATCAGAAATGGGTGGCGTAAAATCGCTCATGAAAAAAGACGTCTCCCTGAATTGTGAGCCGCCCGCTCGGATTAGTCGGCTTTTTGCCAACTTTGATTGTTAAGCCCCAGCATAACGGTGCATTGCATCAATATCGAGTCTGTTTCGCATTGCAGCGCCATTTTGACGATTGGACATTGGTTGTAACGGTACTGATCTGGCGTGCCACTGGCAAAACCGCAAAAAGCTTCCGATATGTGATGCTATGCCAGAACGGGACGCGCACCATCACGATTTGGTGGGTAATCCCAGTCCGGGGGTCGCCAATCGCAAAAAGGCAGGCTAGACTTGGCAGATGCGTAACCCGATTGTCAGTCGGTGAAGTGAAGTAAAAGGACGGGAGTAGGCTATTGCTGCGTAAGGGAATATTGCCGGTTTTGTTTGCGGTGCTGATTTCGTTTGCCGGAACAAGGCTGGTCGCCTGTGCCGGGCCCGCCTGGCCAAGCGATGAGGAGCGCAGATTTCTGGAAGCCTACCGTGACAGTGTTAGCGCTGGCGCGAGCGATGAGCAATTTGCTCATGCCGACAAATTATATGTCGAGGCGCTTCAGGTTCTTTCAGAAACCTATGTCGAAAAAATTGATCGGATGACCTTCATCGATAGCAGCATCGCTGCTTTGGATGAGATCGAAACTGATGATACGTCGCCTGTTGGCATCGTCGGTGCTGCTTTGGATGACAGTCTGCATAATCTCGACCCGCATAGCGCCTATATGACCGATGATATGTTCCGTCGGTTGCAGGAAAGCACGGAAGGCAGCTTCGCCGGGGTCGGGATCGTTATCGCCCTTGATGATGACAAACGCATCCGGATTGTTTCGCCAATTGATGATACGCCGGCTGCACGCGCGGGGCTTAGGCCAGATGATCGCATCACCCATATTGATGGCTATCAGATGGAGGGGGAACCGATATCAGAGGCCGTGCGTCGCATGCGCGGACGTGTCGGGGATCCGGTGACGCTGACCATTCAGCGTATTCAGGACAGCTTTGATGTCACGGTCAAACGTGCGCGGATCGAAGTCCCGTCTGTTACCGCAAGCATCATTGATCAGGATATCGGTTATATCCGTGTGTCGCGCTTTGATGCGACGACACTTGATCAGGCGCAGGAATATCTGGGTGAGCTTGAAGAAAAGATCGCAAGCCCGCGGGGAATCATTGTCGATCTGCGCCGTAATCCGGGCGGGTTGCTTGATAGTGCGGCGGACATCGCCGACCAGTTCCTGAGCGACGGTTTGATCGTTGCCACCGAAGGACGTGGCGAGCGCAAGTTGCGCAGCTATGAGGCGGATCGTTCTGACTTCTTTGATCAGGTGCCGATGGCGATTTTACTTGATCGTGGGTCGGCATCGGGGGCGGAGCTGATGGCGGCAGCCCTTCGTGAAAATGGTCGTGGCGTCATTATCGGCGAGCGTTCATTTGGCAAAGGATCGATGCAGCGCATCATGCCGCTGACATCGGGTGGTGGTTTGAAGATCACCACAGGGTATTACACCACGCCGGAAAATCATATCGTTCAGGGTCACGGCGTGATCCCCGATATCGAAGTTACCCGTGCTGATGCTGAAGAGTTCGAGCGCGAAATTGATCTTGAGCACGCCTTGCCATCGCGTCGTCGCGATCCGCGCCAGTCACTGGCAAAGATCGATGCGACCAGCTGCGAGCAGGATATTGAGATCGAGCGTTTGGGAAAATCCAACCGCGAAAATCTGGAAGAGAATGTTGATGAAGGCGGCGAAGTGTTCCGTGATTCGGTTCTTGAATGTGCCGTTGGCTATTTCGACAAAGGACCGTTGGCAACCTATCGCAATCAGGTAGAGCCGCTTCTGCGTGCGGGCCTTTAAGTCACTGAGTAATCAGTACAAACAAATAAAGCGCGGCCCAATTCGGGCCGCGCTTTGCTTTTGTGTTGGTCTTGCTTCGTCCTGTTACGGGCGGGCAAGCAGATCAATCAGGCTGGACGTATCCCAGCGTTTGCCACCACGTTCCTGCACCTGGGCATAGAACTGATCCACAAGCGAGGTGACCGGCAGGCGCGCGCCATTGCGTTTGGATTCTTCAAGGCAAATGCCCAAATCTTTGCGCATCCAGTCAACCGCAAAGCCAAAGTCGAACTTGTTCTGGACCATAGTGCTGCCGCGGTTTTCCATCTGCCAGCTGCCCGCAGCACCCTTGGAAATCACATCAAGAACCTTTTCCATATCAAGGCCGGCCTTCACGCCGAAATTGACACCTTCGGAAAGGCCCTGAACCAGACCGGCGATGCAAATCTGGTTGACCATCTTGGTCAACTGACCCGCACCACTGTCGCCCATCAATTTGCAGGAGCGGGCAAAGGCGTCAATAACCGGTGCCGCGCGATCAAATGCATCCTGATCACCACCACACATGACGGTCAGAACGCCGTTTTCCGCACCCGCCTGACCACCGGAAACCGGTGCGTCGATGAAATGAACGCCCTGATCCTTGGCTGCTGCGTAAAGTTCACGCGCAACGTCTGCCGATGCGGTGGTGTTGTCGATCAGGACCGCACCCTTGTCCATGCCGGCAAACATGCCGCCGTCGCCCAGCATTACGCTGCGAAGGTCGTCATCATTGCCGACACAGGAAAAGACGAATTCTGCACCCTTGGCTGCTTCTGCCGGGGTCGGGGCGGATGATCCGCCGAATTCGGAAACCCATTTGTCTGCCTTGGCGCTGGTACGGTTATAGACCGTGACGTCATGCCCTGCCTTTTGCAGGTGCCCTGCCATCGGATAGCCCATTACGCCAAGACCGATAAATGCACATTTTGCCATTGGATTGCCTCCCAAATACTGATGTTTGCCAGTAAAGGTGGCAAGCGCACCAATGTCAATGAACGCAAATGTTACCGCGACAATGTTTTCACGATCTGGAAGACCACAGGATTTTGGATGGTCTTAATCCTCGTCGAGTTCCTCGGCCACGCTGTGAATAATCCGCCGGTCATAGATCAGAATTTCCGGACGTTTCCCGGGATAATCAAATTGCGACAGATAGAACCGCATCGCATTGATGCGCGCGCGCTTCTTGTCATCGGATTTTACGATCACCCATGGGCTGTCAGTCGTTGATGTGTGGAAGAACATGTCGCGTTTGGCTTCGGTGTAGGAGTCCCAAAGGTTCTGGGATGCCAGATCAACCGGGCTGAGCTTCCATTGTTTGAGCGGATCTGACTGGCGTTGCTTGAAGCGCTGCGCCTGTTCCTTTTTGCTGACCGAGAAATAGAATTTGGTCATGTGAATGCCGGAACGGATCAGCATGCGTTCGAGTTCCGGGACCGATTGCAGGAATTCGCTGACGTCAAACATGCTGCAAAATCCCATCACCCGTTCGACCATCGCCCGGTTGTACCAGGATCGGTCAAACAGGGCGATTTCACCGCCACTTGGCAGATGTTCGACATAACGCTGGAAATACCATTGCGTCAGTTCACGATCATTAGGCTTTCCAAGAGCAACGATGCGCGCACCGCGCGGATTGAGATGTTCGGTAAACCGTTTGATCGTGCCACCTTTGCCTGCTGCATCGCGCCCTTCAAAAATGATGAGTGATTTCAGGTTTTCCGACTTGATCCAGTTTTGCAGCTTAAGAAGCTCAATATGCAGCGGGGCAATCAGTTCAAGATACTGTTTACCTTGCATCTTCTTGGCGCGTGCCTTGGGGTTAAGGTCGATATCCGGTGGCAGTTGATCGGCCTTGGATGGATCATTTTTCTTGCGTGATGGCTTCTTATTTGACGGCTGATCGTCGAGACGATCCATTGTCATGTTTTCAGAATCAAGCAGAAAGCGGTCCTTGGTTTCGCTATCAAGCGATGCCATTGCAGAGGTCTTGTTTGCCGCTGATCGGCTTTTGCCGGTGCGGGTGGTTGCCTCATTAACTACGTCAGCAGATTTCTTTTTGCGTGCCGCCATCGCGCAGATCCCATCGGTTGTAATGTCCATATTCCAACAACTTTGCGGCAAGATCAGAGAAGCTGCAATGAACTGGATCAAATTTCATCATCGACTTCTGGCATGAGGCGCAAAAAAAACGGTCAACGGTGGGGGCCGCTGACCGAATAAGGCGTGCAGGTTGTGCTGGCGGCACGAAGGGAGAGCCTGTTTCGCATTAAAACCGTGGGGCGGAGAACGAAACAGGTCCCGTGCGGATTACAGCAGTTTGAAGGACTGCCGGTATTCTTCCTCGGCATCGGCGCGGGTCAGGCCGATATCCAGAAGTTGCTGGTCGTTAAGTGACATCAACGTGCGGCGCTGACGACGCAGCGCCGTGAAGCGCGAAAAGCGTTCAGCCAGCTGGTTTATGCGGGCAGTCAAGGTCACGGTTGCGATCGTTTTGACAGAGGTTTCCTGTGTCTCCCGAAGTGCAGGAGCAGGGCAAGCCGAATAAGCCATGATCTTCTCCATAAGTTAATATTGCTAATGCAATGTTTGCTGTGGAACCCATAGTGCGGCTATATTCCGATCAGAACAAACGAGTATTTCTGATCAAACGGATTAGCTTTACTAATCGATCTGCCTGGAGTGACCCCTGATGCGATTGCCGCCCCTGCAATCTCTGCGCGCCTTTGATGCGGCAGCGCGTCATTTAAGCTTCACCAAAGCTTCTGAAGAGCTGTTTGTCACGCAAGGTGCGATCAGTCAGCAGGTCCGCCAGCTTGAGGAATATCTGGGATTTAAGCTGTTTCATCGGCTGCCACGGCAAATCCATCTGACCGAAGAAGGCGTGCAACTGGCCCATGCTACCAGTGCCGGGTTTTCGCGCATCTCAGATGAGATCGAACGTCTGATGCTGGTTGAGGAAACCGGTGTGGTGACCGTCAGTGTCCTGCAAAGCTTTGCGGTGAAATGGCTGGTGCCGCGATTGGGATATTTCCGCGAAGCCTATCCCGAAATTGATGTGCGCATTCATGCCGATGACCGGCTTGTGGATCTTCGGACCGAGGGAATTGATCTTGCCGTGCGGTTTGGCAATGGCAAATATCCCAACCTGCATTGTGAGATGCTGATGCGCGATGAATCGTTCCCGGTCTGTAGTCCCGCCTATCTGGCGGCGAACCCGGAACTGAAAAAGCCGACAGATATTGCAGGTCATCAGTTGCTGCATGATGCAACCGCGATCATTGACCACCCGCATGCCGCAGATTGGGAATTCTGGTTTGATGGTGTCGGGGTATCAGGGATCGATGTCAGTCGTGGCCTTCGGTTTAACTCCGGCGATATGGTGATCCAGGCGGCCTTGATGGGGCAGGGGATCGGCATGGCGCGGACAAGTTTGGCCGCATTGGACCTTAAGGCTGGAAATCTTGTGCGACCATTCCCGCAAAGTGTGGCGTCGAACGGGGCTTATTATCTGGTCTACCCCGAGGAGCATCTGCGTCGCCCGCGCGTTCAGGCCTTTGTAAACTGGCTAAAGGATGAGGTCGCCGCGACACTTCGCGATATTGATGAAGATTGTCCCGAGGTTCCCGCGTGACCAGGAAACCTGATCAGATCAGGCCAAGGTCACGCAATTCATCGGCCATGTCATCGGGAAGCGTTTCGGTGCCGCCACCCTGTTTGTCATCAGGCGGTATTTTGTCTTCGGGCAGGTAGCGCCATCCCTGAAACGCGCGGTGCGGGTAGGAACGCGTTTCGATCAATTCGGGATCAAGCACGATGCGGCAATATTTCGTGCCTTCTTCGTTGGTGAATTCTTCAAGATCAATGACGCGTTGACGGCAACGAATAGCACCTTTGAAAACCCAATAGATCGACCCGCCATCAAGAATTTCCGCCTTGCGTTTTGGTGTCATGCGGGTGGTATGGAAAACCCGGCCATAGGTGGCCTGAAAATAGGTTTGCCATTCACGCAAACCTTCCGGGGTTTCCGTTCCAACGCTGAGCTTGATGATGTGAAGGGGCATATCGAGATGGCTTTTCTTCGCGAAGAGAAATTCTGTGTCCTGACCTAGAACCAGTACGATCAAGGGTCAAGCGTGGATTATATTAACATTTAAAATAGTGTAATTAAGTCTATTTCACAAAAAAACTTGACCAATAGTGGTTAATCAGCCAAATTCTGGTGCAGAAAAGGTCCCGTTAATGGGCCCGCACCCGAGAGATTTACAGGCTGAGAGAACCGAATGTCCCTGCAAGTTGTCACGGCAAACCGTCTGGATGACGGGTTGGTGGTGTTCCTGACCGCAGATGGCGGTTGGAGCGAAAGCATCAACGATGCCCGTACTGCCGAAGGCAAAGAAGCTGCTGATGCGCTTCTGGCCGAGGCGAGCGCCCCCGAACTCGACGTTGTGATCGTCGGGCCGTATCTGATTGACGTTGAACAGCAGGACGGTGGACTGGTTCCGACAAAATACCGCGAAGTTCTGCGCACCAAAGGCCCAAGTGTCCGCGAAGACCTTGGCTATCAGGCGGTATAAGGAGAGACCCCATGTATCGTTACGACGATTTTGACCGCCAACTTGTTCAGGAACGTACCGAACAGTTCCGTGAACAGGTAAAGCGCCGTCTGGCCGGTGACATCACCGAAGAACAGTTCCGTCCGCTGCGTTTGATGAACGGTGTTTATCTTCAGCTGCACGCTTATATGCTGCGCGTTGCCATCCCGTACGGCACACTGCGCGCTGATCAGCTGCGTGAGCTTGGTGGCATTGCGCGCAAATATGACAAGGGCTATGGCCATTTCACCACGCGTCAGAACATCCAGTATAACTGGCCGAAGCTTGATGAAATCCCTGATGCGTTGCTTGATCTTGCCAATGTCGAGATGCACGCCATCCAGACGTCGGGCAACTGCATTCGTAACACCACCACCGACCAATATGCCGGTGCCGCAGCCGACGAGATCGAAGATCCGCGTCCTTATTGCGAGCTGATCCGTCAGTGGTCGACCTTCCATCCGGAATTCACCTATCTGCCGCGTAAGTTCAAAATCGCGGTAACCGGTTCGCCTAATGACCGTGCGGCGGTGAAGGTCCATGATATTGGTCTTCGCATGCATCAGAACGATGCGGGTGAAACCGGCTTTGAAGTCATCGTTGGTGGTGGCCTTGGCCGTACGCCGTTTGTGGGCAAGACTGTTCGTGACTTCATCGGCAAGAACGACCTGTTCTCCTATCTCGAAGCCATTCTGCGCGTTTATAACCGCTTCGGCCGTCGCGATAACAAATACAAGGCGCGTATCAAGATCCTCGTTCACGAGGAAGGCATTGATAAAATCCGCGAACTTGTTGAAGAAGAATGGGCCCAGATCAAGGACGGTTCGCTGCGCGTTGGTGACGAAGAAATCGCCCATTACATCGCACAGTTTGCGCCGCCCGCTTTCGAAGCACTTTCCGATGATGATGCGGATTTCGAAGTCCACAAGGCTGCCAACCGTGGCTTCTTTAACTGGGTGCGTTCGAATGTGATCGAACACAAACAGCCGGGCTATGCGATTGCCAACGTATCGCTGAAACCGATTGGCGGTATTCCGGGTGATGCAACCGATAACCAGATGGAACTGGTTGCCGATCTTTCGGATAAATACAGCTTTGGTGATGTTCGTGTGACCCATGAGCAGAACCTTGTTCTGCCGCATGTGAAAAAAGCCGATCTGTTTGCCCTTTGGTCAGAGCTTGAGGCGGCTGGTCTTGGTACGGCAAACCTTGGTTATGTCACCGACATCATTTCTTGCCCGGGCCTTGATTATTGCGCCCTGGCGACCGCGCGTTCGATCCCGCTGTCGCAGCGCATTTCCGAGCGTTTCGGTGATCTGGATCGTCAGCATGACATTGGCGAGCTCAAGATCAAGATTTCCGGCTGCATCAATGCCTGCGGGCATCACCATGTTGGTCATATTGGTATTCTTGGCCTCGATAAGCGCGGCAAGGAATTCTATCAGATCACGCTTGGTGGTGACGCCAGCCAGGATGCATCGATTGGTAAAATTGCCGGTGCCGGTTTCTCCGAAGCCGAAGTGGTCGATGCCATCGAAAGCCTGGTAACCAAATATATTGATATCCGCGAAAGCGGCGAACGTTTCATCGACACCTATCGTCGTGTCGGCATGGACCCGTTCAAGGAGGTGCTTTATGGCGATCGTTAAGAATGACAGCGTGATCGAACAGGAATGGATCACGGTTGACGCCGAAGGCGACCTGCCATCCAGCGATGAAAACCTGATCGTACCGCTGGCACGGTTCAAGGAAGAACGTGACAACCTTCTGGGCCGTAATGGTGGTCTGGGTGTTCAGCTTAATCCGGGTGATGCACCAGAAGATCTGGCAGATGATCTTGATCGCCTGTCGATCATTACGGTCAATTTCCCGGCTTACACCGATGGTCGTGGCTATTCCTATGGCCGCGTTCTTCGCGAACGGATGGGCTTTAAGGGTGAGCTTCGCGCAATTGGCGACGTTCTGCGCGACCAGATCCTTTATATGCATCGTTGCGGTTTTGATGCCTATGACCTGCGGGTTGATGGCGAGACCGCATTGACCAAAGTGCGCGCTGCACTCAAGGAAATGTCGGTTTATTATCAGCCGACCGGCGATGGCCGTGTTACCGCGCAGTCCCTGCGTGAACGCCGCCGCGCGGCATTTGATCAGAAAGCATCCTGATCATCTGATCCTATACATTCGGACAGAGCAGACATGCTCTACCTTCAGGGCACCCGATCGGGTGCCCTTTCTTTTTGTCTGAGCTGCAGGGGCGAGTTTTCTGTCAAGTTATTGATTTAGAATAAATATCAACTACCACCCTGCAAAGTTGAAGGCGCAAGCCTATATTATTCATAGGTAGTGGAGGTGAGTATAGTTTTCGCCAAAAGGGTGGCGTAAGGTCGCAATTTCCGCTATACACTTAATAGCTGTTTACTTCAGTGGCGTTGACAACCAATAAGTTATTATAATTGGTTGTCAATTTGCGATCATCGGGCCTTGCGATGGCAATTCCTGGCTGACTTTCCCGCTTGTTGATTCGTGCCATCTTTTGGGCACAGAATTGGTCTTTGATCGTACCCAGCCGTTTTCTTGATCAAGAGAGGTGGCCGTTACCATAGATGACTTCTGTTTTGGGACTTGCACAAACGGCAGATGGATGCGTAATCGGGCGGGATTTTGCCCGTTATGACCGCGCCTATCATGATAAGGTACAAAGATATAACGATCATCTTGGTGCCATGGCGGGCGTTTTGCGCCGGTTTAGCGAATATAGTCGCACCATGCTCGCATCCCAGCAGCTTTACATCTATGCCAAATGGCTTGCGCGTTATACAGCCTATTGGCCGCGCCTTGATGATCTGGTAGCCCGCCTTGAAAGCAGCTTTGAGGAAACCGATCAAAGCTATGTCGCGCGCCAATCATCAATCGATGGATCATGGGGATGGCAATATACCGAGTTCCATCACAAGTTTGATGCGACCATCGTGCGCCTGCATGAACTTGCCACCGAAAAGCAAACGCCGCGCTATCCGCTTCATTTTCTGGAACCGGTATCGACCATTCCGAAAATGCGGGCCTATCTTGAAGATCTTTTGGTCTCTGACATTGCCGCGACCGGACGGAACAAGCGTGATGAGCTGGGATCGGTTCTGTGTTGTCTGGCACAGCTTTGCTTCAAGCCGCGCCTGCGCAATTTTACCCGCGAACATGTGCGCGGTATCGATCTTGATGATGCCTATATCAAGGCCTTTACCGATTTCCTTGATGACATCCAGAACCCGGAAACCGGTTATTGGGGGCCGTGGTATTCATCTGATGGCACCACGCACCGCTATGATGATCTGAGCTATACCTTCCACATCGTTTCCTATCGCAAGGGCGATGTGCGCCAATGGCCAAACATCATCCGCACGACTTTGGATCGTCGGAATGATGAATATCCGTTTGGCTGGCGCAGCCGGGGTCAGTTCAACAATCACAACAACTATGACGTGGCGAAGATTTTTCGCCATGGCTGGTCGCATATGAGCGACGCACAGCGCGAATTTGCCGCAACGCAGATGGGCAATATGCTGTCCTGGTGCCTGAACCGCTCCATGCGCGAGGATGGCAGTTTCGTGTTTGACGAGCTGTTTTATAACTCACTTGAATCCTGCCATTACTTTGGTGTTTCGTTCCTCGACGAGGTTGGTTATTTCCGGCCGCGCAAACGGTTCTGGACCGATCAGGCCTTTCCCGAAGCGGTCGATATTCAGCATCGCGTGATCGCACGGCTCAATGAATTTTGCCCGGATAACCCCAGCATCATTGCCGCGAAATGGAAGGCGGGCACCGACCTTGTCGCCGCGCCAAAACGGTCACTATCTGAAAGCGGATCATCGCAGCACACCGTACCAGAAACAGACCTTCGTCCGATCGGATGGCAGGCTGCCGGACACGGACCGCGCCGCCACAAGTTTTTGGCAAGTGCGGATACATCGGCACGTTCTTTCAAAAACGACTGAGCCCCTTATCGCAGCCAGTCGTTTACCAAGGTGGTTAACGGCAGAAGATGGCATTGCAACCGCAATATTTCGTCACGGGATCGATCCTGCGCCATATCTTCAGCATGGCGCATACCAGCATGCTTGCGCTGGTGGCGATGGTGCTGGTCGATGCGCTTGATCTGTTTTTCCTAAGCCTTTTGGGTGATGTTGATGTGGTGGCAGGGCTTGGTTTCGCCTGGCCGCTGATCTTTTTCACCCTTGCGGTGTCGCTTGGCATTTCAACGGCGATGACGGCCTTGGTGTCACGCGCCGAGGGGCAGGGGGACCGCGAACGTGCGCGTGTTTTCGCAACCCATATTCTGCTGTTCGGATTGGGGCTTTCGGTCCTGATGACCATCATCCTGTGGCTGGCGGCCCCACATATGCTGTCCTTGCTAGGCGCGGTCGGTCGGGCGCATGCCTTGGGCACCAGTTATCTTCAGATCGTGATGCTGTGTCTTCCAGTGCTGGTGCTTAGCATGTCATCGGGCGCACTTTTGCGGGCGATTGGGGCGAAGCAACGCTCCATGTGGGCAAAGATCGCGGGAGCCGTAACCAATGGTGTGCTGGACCCGATTTTCATCTTTGGCTTTGGTTGGGGTGTTGAAGGGGCTGCTTGGGCGACCGTGATTTCGCGCGTCGTGATCATGGGGATTGCGTTTTATGGCGTGCGCAATGTGCATAACATGCTGGGCCGGTTTGATGCAGCCACGTTTGCCAAGGATCTGGGCGAGATTGCCAAGGTGACCGTGCCCGTCGGGCTGGCCAAGATCGGTCCGCCAATGGCGAGCGGCTTTATCATGGCATCGATGGCAAAGTTCGGATCAGATGCGGTCGCGGCGATGGCGATTATTGAGCGCATCGCACCCTTTGCCTTTGTCGGCTATATGGCCCTGCCACAGGCAATTGGACCAATCATTGGCCAGAACTTTGCCGCAGGACGCGGGGATCGTTTGCGTGCGATCTGGCACACGGTCTGGGGGCTTATCATCGGCTATGGGGTTGTGGTTGCCGGTGGGCTTTATCTGTTTTCCGATCAGTTGGCAGCACTATTTCGCGCAACGCCCGATACGGCGGTGTTGTTGGGGTTGTTTTGCACGGCTATTGCCCCGCTTTATATGTTTTTGGGCCTACAATATTCGTCCCACACATTCTTCAATGTCACCGGTCGGCCGAACCTTGCCATGATCGCCGATCTGGCCAAGGAGCTTCTGGGTGTTATCCCGTTGGTGTGGCTGGGCAGCATATATTTCGGTGCAGCGGGTGTTCTGTGGGGGCAAGTGGCCGGAATTTGTATGTTCGGGGCGCTAACAGGGACGGTGAGTTACCGGCTTGCGTGTCGGCCTTTGAGCGCAGTCACTCAGCATACGGCAAACGCCTCGGCCAATCCTGCGCAGTAGCAAAATGTACTTGGGTCAAAGTTTGTGAATTTTTTCACATATTTCACTCCGCTTAAGTGTGTGGTCCCCATATGAGTCTCAGTTGTTCGCTTAGCGGGGGATGGGATGGGGTCTTTCATCGACAAATTCAAAATTTCATCAAAGGTCTTCGGTGGTTTTGGGGTGGTTCTGGTGTTGTTGGCCGGGATGTCATTGTTCTCGGTGATCTCGATCGGGACTGTTGGTGATGACTTTGCCCGATATCGGTTAATTGCCAGCCAGGCTAATCAGGCGGCGCGTGTTCAGGCCAACCTTCTGGAAGCACGTGTTTCGGTGGAAGACTATCTTCTCAGTGGTACTGCTACGTCGGCGCAAAATGTTAAGGACCGGCTGTCTGCGGCGGTCGATTACAGCACAGGCCTGACGGAAATGTTGGTCCGGCCAGAGCGACGCGACATCGCCCGTAAGGCGCTTGAAGAACTGAAAGTCTATCAATCTACATTCAATCAGGTCGTAAGCCTGACGGCATCTGATCCGAAACGTGAAACACTTGTGACGGGTACACTTGATCGTTTGGGGCCAGTAATTGCCGATAATCTTGAGAAACTGAAACTGACGATCAAGGATGAGCAAGAGCAACTTGGCATACATGCTTCCGAGGCGACGGATCGTGCGACAATTGGTACAGAGCTGTTTGCTGCAATTGCAATTGTAATCGGGGTGGCGGCAGCCTGGTTGATCGGTGTCGGGATATCAAAGCCTGTTCGCGCAATTACGGATGCCATGAACAGGCTTGCAGGTGGAGACAAGCAAAGCGACATTCCCGGACAGGATCGCACGGATGAAATTGGCGACATGTCCAAGGCGGTGCTCGTTTTTAAGAAAAACATGATCCGTGCGGACGAATTGGCCGCCCAGGAAGCCGAAGCCCGTAAGGCCCGCGAAAAGCGGGCTGAGAAAATTTCTGAACTCACCACCGGCTTTGATCAGGATGTCTCAGCCGTTCTTAAAACCCTGGCTTCGGCGTCGACTGAGATGCAGGCAACTGCAAGTGGCATGACCAGTACGGCCGAGGAAACCAGTCGTCAGTCAAGCATCGTTGCGGCTGCCGCCGAACAGGCATCAAACAATGTGCATACGGTTGCCAGTGCAGCCGAACAGCTCAGCGCATCAATTGCCGAAATCACCCATCAGGTCGCGCAATCTTCAACGGTCGCCAGCCGTGCAGTCACGGATGCAGAACGGACGAATGCGCAGGTCCGTGGGCTTGCCGAAGCCGCCCAAAAGATCGGAGATGTTGTTGGCCTGATCAGTGACATTGCCGAGCAAACCAACCTTCTGGCACTGAATGCCACGATCGAGGCCGCCCGTGCGGGCGATGCGGGCAAGGGCTTTGCCGTAGTTGCGGCCGAGGTCAAAAACCTCGCAACCGCGACTTCAAAGGCGACTGAGCAAATCACAAGCCAGATCACAAGCATCCAACAGGAAACCAATGGTGCGGTTGATGCGATTGCCTCCATCACCACCACCATTGCCGAGATCAGCGAGATCGCCTCAACCATTGCAAGTGCGGTTGAAGAACAAGGGGCTGCGACCGAGGAAATCACACGAAACGTTCAGGAAGCTTCGACTGGAACGACTGAGGTGTCGGAAAATATTGCTGGCGTGAATGAGGCGGCAAGTTCGACGGGGGCTGCTGCAGAGCAGGTATTGTCGGCATCTGGCGAACTGTCACAGCAGTCTGAGCTTCTGCGTCAGAAAGTCGGGACATTCCTTGATGCGGTGCGCTCAGCGTAACCCAATTAATCCAGTTAACTTGATTGCGGCGGGGCCAGTGTCATCAAAAGGCACGGGCCCTGTGCCGTTTCATATTCTCGCCCGGCGATAAATCCGATGGCTTCATAGCAGCAAATGGCGCGTTCATTTTCCGGGTCGGGATCAATGCCGATCAAAGGCGCACCACGTTCGAACAGCTGGCGTGTCAGCATTTTAAGAAACATCTGACCATGACCACATCCCATCATGTCGGGCACGCCGATAAAGGCATCCAGACAGCGGGTATGTTCGGGCAGGGGATCAAAATGCGCCTGTGGCCATTGATGGGCGTCGTAATGCTGAACAAACGCAAAGGGCCGATTGCGATAGGACACAATCAGTGTCGCCATCTCGGCCAGTTCGACATCTTCGGAAATCAGTTCAAATTGCTCCGCCGGATCGCCCCACCATCGGACAACTTCCGGGACATGGAGCCAGCGGCCAATCATTGGCAGATCGTTTGGGGTGGCCCGTCGGAAGCTGTATACTAGGGGGGTGCTAATTGTTGTAATCTCCAAAGCATTGCAGAACCGCAAGCGCCAAATTTTAGTAAAATGCCCAACGACAATTTATGGTGAACAATGGAAATTTCTGAAGAGCAGATATGGGAAAAACATGAAAGTCTATTTCATTACACAGACCAAGGTGGTTTGCTCGGTATACTAAATACGAACGATTTATGGGCGTCTAGTTATAAGTTTCTGAATGATAGCCAAGAGGTGCGTCATTTTCGCCAAGTACTACTTGGAGAGCTTTTGCCGCATTTTGCGAAAGCAGTTTCCAAGGCAGTTGAACAAGGCAGGATATCGGCGAAAGAAATTGATTTGTTTTCCGGCAAAGATGGTATCGCACGGCGACAAGCTACTGAGCTTATTGAGACGCTATACAGGGGAACCTTCGAAAATGAACGCGAAGGTGTTGAGGCGGTGCATCCATTCTTTGTTTCGTTCTGTGGTCATGAACGTGAATACGAGAAGAACAATGGGCTGCTTAGCCAGTGGCGTGGTTATGGTGCAGGTGGCGGATACGCGATAGAGTTTGATACCCATAAACTCACAGGGCATCTACAAGCTGGTTTGGACAACTATGAATGGGCTTTATCTTACATCGGTGATGTGGTTTACGGTTCTCACTATTCCGAACTCGGAGCCGTTCGGTCGCGGATCGACAAAATTATCGAAGTCGCACACCGCCTTTTCCAAGGTCACGAAAATCCAATTCAGCAAGATACATATGAAGCGTTTGTGAACCCAGCGACACGCATTAAACATTGGGGCTTTCATGAAGAGTGCGAAGTGAGAGTAGTGGTGGCACCAATTCTCAGGAAGAGCATTTTTGATGACGGCTTAATTGCCGAGGGAAAGTTCAAAGAGATTCTTTGTAGAAATAGCAATAGGGGCATTATTCCCTACGTCAGGCTCTTAGAGGGTATCGATGAACCGCTGCCTATAAAGAAAATTATTGTGGGCCCGAGCAAAGACCAAGATCGTAAGTTCGACGCAGTTCGGTTCGCGTTGGGGAAAAGCAATGTCGAGGTGGTGAAATCTGAGACACCATACATCGGCTAACGTCTCTGTGCTGCCAAGGCCAGATTAACCTTCGAGGCGCTTGATTTTCCTATCTGATCACAAATCCAGCTTCCTGTCTCGGCAAGCTTTTCAAGATTGATACCGGTCTCAATCCCAAGGCCGTTGAGCATATAGACAACGTCCTCGGTCGCGACATTACCGCTTGCCCCTTTGGCATACGGGCAACCACCAAGGCCTGCGACGGAACTATCGATTACGGCAACACCCATCTGAAGGATGGCCAGCAAGTTCGCCAGTGCCTGACCATAGGTGTCATGGAAATGCGCGGCGAGTTTTTCGATCGGCGCATGCTTGGCAACGGCTTCAATCATCGCTTGTGCCTTGGCCGGTGTTCCGGTGCCGATGGTATCGCCCAAGCTGATTTCATAGCAGCCCATGTCATAAAGGGCCTTGGCGACCTCTGCGACTTTTTCAGGGGCAATGTCGCCTTCGTATGGGCAGCCCAGAACGCAAGATACATAGCCGCGCACGGCAAGGCCTGCGTCGCGCGCCGCATCGGCGACCGGGCGGAAACGATCCAGACTTTCGGCAATCGAACAATTGATGTTCTTTTGCGAGAAGCTTTCCGATGCCGCGCCAAAAACGGCAACTTCGGTTGCACCGGCGGCGATGGCTGCTTCAAGGCCCTTCATGTTGGGTGCCAGAACAGGGTAGGTCACACCTGCTTTGCGGGTGATCTGTGCCATGACATCGGGCGCATCGGCCATTTGCGGCACCCATTTCGGGCTGACAAAGGCGGTGGCTTCGATCACGGATAATCCGGCATCGTTCAGGCGATGGATCAGCGCGACCTTGGTATTGGTCGGCACCATCACCTTTTCGTTTTGAAGCCCGTCACGCGGACCGACTTCAACGATCTTAACCCGGCTTGGCAGATCACGGATGGCGGCCATTATTCGGCCTCCTCAATCGCGATCAGTTCAGCACCATCATCAACCTGATCGCCAACAGCAAAGAAGACCTCCTTGACCGTGCCGGTGACAGGGGCAGAAATGGTGTGTTCCATTTTCATGGCTTCCATCACGACAAGCTTGTCACCGGCTGTGACCGACTGACCGGCTTCGGCCATGACAGCGATGATTTTGCCCGGCATCGGGGCGGTCAGGCCGCCACCGGCACCTTCATTGCCACCAGCAGCAGCAAGTGGATCAAAGATTTCCAGACGATCCGAACGGCCATCGCGGAAGATCGCCAAACGATTGCCATCACGAAGCACCGATGCCCGTTTGCGCACATTGTTCAGGCGCGCAACGATTGCGCCGGTGTCGTCATGTTCGGCAATGGCGTTGATCGCGCTGCCATCTGGCATATCAATCACATAACCATCGGCGCGATAATGGACCTTTACCGCAATGTCTGATCCTTCGTGGCGCAGGATTAGATCATGATGGTTGTCGTCATTCAGACGGAAACCAGCCGTGCTGTGCCATGGCGAATAGGGATCGTTGCTGTGGGCTGCGTGTTTTGCAGCCTCTGCATCGCGGGTCAGCAGGATATCAAGGGCGGCAAATGCCAGTGCCTCGTTATCCGGCGCAGCTGGTGCCGGGATCAGGTCATCCTGATAGTTCGGGATGAAGCCGGTTTCGACTTCGCCGCGTTCAAACGCCGGATGACGGGCGATATTGCCAAGGAAGCCTGTATTGGTCGTAACACCAACGATCTGAACATCATTAAGGGCCGATGCCATACGGCGAAGGGCCGCCTTGCGGTCGACATCCCACGTGATCAGCTTGGCGATCATCGGGTCATAATGGATGGAAACTTCGCCGCCTTCATAAACGCCGGTATCGACACGCACGTGGTCAGTTTCACGCGGCATGCGCATATGAACAAGCTTGCCGGTTGCCGGCAGGAAGTCATTCTGCGGGTCTTCGGCATAGATGCGAACTTCGAAGGAATGACCATTGATGGTGAGTTCGTCTTGTGCCTTTGGCAGCTTTTCACCATCGGCCACACGCAACTGCCATTCCACCAGATCTTCGCCAGTGATTTTCTCGGTCACCGGATGTTCGACCTGAAGACGGGTATTCATCTCCATGAAATAGAACGCACCCGACGCATCAAGCAGGAACTCAACCGTACCCGCCCCCTGATAGCCAATTGCCTTCGCGGCATCGACGGCGGCATTGCCCATCTGGGCGCGGAGTTCTTCGCTCATGCCCGGGGCAGGGGCTTCTTCGATCACCTTTTGATGGCGACGCTGCAAGGAGCAATCACGTTCAAACAGATAAACCGCATTGCCATGGCTGTCGGCAAAGACCTGAATTTCTACGTGACGCGGTTTGACGATCAGTTTTTCGATCAGGCAATGGTCATCGCCAAAGCTGCTGGCGGCTTCGCGTTTACAGCTGATCAGAGCATCCTTGAAATCAGATGCCTTTTCAACCGCACGCATGCCTTTGCCGCCACCACCAGCGGATGCCTTGATCAGAACTGGGTAGCCGATCTTGTCGGCCTCAGCTGCCAAAAGGTCAGGGTCCTGATCTTCGCCGTGATAACCGGGTACCAGCGGAACGCCAGCCTTGCCCATGATTTTCTTGGCTTCGGATTTCGATCCCATCGCGCGGATGGCACTTGCCGGTGGGCCGACAAAGACGCAACCGGCCTTTTCCAATGCATCGGCAAAACCGGCATTTTCCGAAAGGAAGCCATAACCCGGATGAACCGCATCGGCACCCGATTGCGCGATAACTTCAAGCAACCGGTCGGTGCGCAGATAGCTGTCTTTGGGTGCTGGCGCGCCGATATGGTACGCCTCGTCAGCGTGTTTGACATGCAGCGCATTGGCGTCTGCATCGGAATAAACAGCAACAGTCTGGATACCCATGCGGCGGGCGGTTTTGATCACGCGGCAGGCGATCTCACCGCGGTTGGCGATCAGAAGTTTGCGCGGCATGTTATTTCTTGCTCCAGTTCGCGGGACGTTTTTCCAAAAAGGCACCGACACCTTCGCGGCCTTCGGCACTTGCACGCTGATCGGCAATGCGATGTGCCGTGTCATCAATCAGGTCATCAGAAATCGGTTTATTGGCAACGGCGTAAATCAGGTTCTTGGCGGCATGCATGGCATCCGGGCCATTGGCCAACAGGATATCCGCCATTTCCTGCCCACGGGCAGCCAGTTCATCGCCAGAAACAATCTCATGCACCAGGCCGATCTGTTGGGCGGTCTGGGCATTGAAACGTTCAGCGGTCAGGAAGTAACGACGCGCCTGATTGACCCCGATGGCCTCAACCACATAGGGCGAAATCACCGCCGGGATCAGGCCCAGCTTGACCTCGGACAGGCAGAAGCTTGCGCGGTCCGATGCAATCACGATGTCACAGCACGCAGCCAAGCCAACCCCGCCGCCAAAGGCGGCCCCGTTGACCAGTGCGATGGTCGGTTTTGATACGAAGTTCAAAACCTTCATCAGTTTTGCAAGTGCGCGTGAATCTGCAAGGTTTTCCGCATGGCTGTAACCCGCCATGCGTTTCATCCAGTTCAGGTCCGCACCGGCCGAAAAGCTTTTGCCAGCACCGGTCAGAATGATCACGCGCACGGCCGGATCAGCGTTCAGTGTTTCGATCTTGGCGGTCAGATCGGCAATCAGAACATCATCAAATGCATTGTGAATGTCCGGGCGGTTCAATGTGATGGTTGCAACGCCATTGGCGGCAATTTCACACAGGGCGGCATCAGAAATGTTATCGCTGTTTACATTGGTCATGGCAGCCTCACATTCTAAAGACGCCAAACCGGGTTTCTTCGACCGGTTTGTTAAGTGCTGCGGACAGGCCAAGACCAAGAACCATGCGGGTATCCGCCGGATCAATCACGCCATCATCCCAAAGACGCGCAGATGCATAATAGGGGTGTCCTTGTTCTTCGTATTGATCGCGAATTGGCGCCTTGAAGGCTTCCTGTTCTGCCTCGGGCCAGCTTTCGCCGCGCTTTTCAGCGGCATCGGCACGAATTTGCGTCAGAACGTTTGCGGCTTGTTCGCCGCCCATCACCGAGATGCGGGCATTTGGCCACATCCACAAGAAGCGCGGGCTATAAGCGCGGCCACACATGCCATAGTTCCCGGCACCAAACGATCCGCCGATCAGGATGGTGAATTTTGGGACATTGGCGGTGGCAACTGCGGTGACAAGTTTTGCGCCGTCCTTGGCAATGCCGCCGCTTTCATATTTGCGGCCAATCATGAATCCGGTGATGTTTTGCAGGAACACCAGCGGAATACCGCGCTGTGCACAAAGCTCGATGAAATGCGCACCCTTAAGCGCACTTTCGGAAAACAGAATGCCGTTATTGGCAACGATACCAACCGGGTAACCGAAGATGCGGGCAAAGCCTGTGACAAGCGTCGTGCCGTATTGCGCCTTGAACTCATCAAATTCTGAGCCATCAACGATGCGGGCAATGATTTCGCGCACGTCATAGGGTTTTTTGGTGTCGGTCGGAACCACGCCATAAATCTCGCGCGGGTCATAGGCCGGTGCGCGTGGCTCGGTCAGGGTCAGGCCGGGATTTTTGGTCCAGTTCAGGTTTTTGACCACGTCACGTGCAATCGAAAGCGCGTGACTGTCATCCTGTGCATAATGGTCGGTCACACCGGATGTTTTGCAGTGAACATCCGCACCGCCAAGGTCTTCGGCCGAGACGACTTCACCGGTCGCGGCCTTCACCAGCGGCGGACCGCCCAAGAAGATCGTGCCCTGTTTGCGGACAATGATGCTTTCATCAGACATTGCCGGGACATAGGCGCCGCCCGCCGTGCAAGACCCCATAACAACCGCGATCTGCGGGATGCCCTTGGACGACATGGTCGCCTGGTTAAAGAAGATGCGTCCGAAATGATCACGATCGGGGAAAACATCATCCTGGCGGGGCAGGTTGGCGCCGCCACTATCAACCAGATAAATGCAGGGCAGATTGTTTTCCAGCGCGATTTCCTGTGCCCGAAGATGCTTCTTTACGGTCATCGGATAGTAGGAACCACCCTTTACCGTCGCGTCATTGGCGACAATCACGCATTCGACACCCGATACACGGCCAATCCCGGTAATGATGCCAGCAGCCGGAACGTCTTCATCACCATACATGCCATGAGCGGCAAGCTGGGAAAGTTCCAAAAACGGTGAGCCGATATCAAGAAGCTGGCGGATGCGTTCGCGGGGCAGCAATTTGCCGCGTCCTGTGTGACGATCACGGGCGCGGTCACCGCCGCCCAGTTTGACCGTCGCGATTTGATCGCGCAAATCCGCAACCAGTTTTTCCATATGTTCGGCATTGTTGCGGAATTCTTCAGAGCGTGAATTTACCGCAGATTTCAGTACCGTCATCGTCCGCCTGCACCGTTTTGTTGTGGGCAAGAAAGCGCCCGGGTGAATGGTGTTTATGGCTGTTGTTATGGGTGAAGTTTACGTAAACGTCAATATTAAATAGGTATTTCAGTACCGAAATTGTCTATATGGAAATAAGGAACGCTATAACCACCTGAAACCGAACGAATGTTGCGTTCGCGAAGCCTGTTCGCAGCCTATTTTTGCGCATGCGATCACGCCCCAAGGCGCACGCGATCTGCATGCTTTGAGGTGGGGCAGGCGGGGGTGCGCTTCAACAGGAAAGGTCTGTTAAAGTTTAGTGGTAAAAATTGGTGGTGTGGTGTTGGTTTGTGGAGGTGCGATCAGTCGCTTTGACTGCCCGCCGTCTCTTTGCGCAGTGAAATCCACTGGGCAAGCTGTTCAAGCCGGTCATTGCCGAAAAATGGCTCGTCCTCATAAAAGAAGAAGGGCGATCCGAATGCGCCAAGCGATATGGCTTCTTCAGTTACCGTACGGGTGTGATCTTTCCAGCGTTGATTTTCAACAGCTGCGCGCATTTCCGAAACATTGATCGAGTGGCGGCTTGCGGCGGCAAAGACGTTTTCCGGGTTGGCCATATCCAGGCCATCGGCGAAATAGCCGCGATAGATATCCTTGGCGAATTTCCGTGCTAGCATCGGCGATCGGGATTCAAGCCAGTAAAAAGCCCGTGTCGGAACCAAGGCCGCGTAGGGGAAGTTTTCCGGGATGTGGAACGGTGTGTTCTGCAAGCGTGCGCAACGTTCCATATCGTGGCGGAAATACGCGCCTCGAATCGGTTGGCTCAAAAGGGGTGATTGTCCGGTTTGCTTGAAAGCAGCGCCTATCATGAAAGGCCGCCAGGTAACGGTGACACCGACACGCGATTCGAATGCTTCCATTCGTTCGGCAGCAAGATAACCGTAGGGTGACGAAAAATCGAAATAGAACGTTACTTCGGACATGTTTCTGCGCCTGTTCTGTTTATTTGGTTTCCGGCAATCTTCACACCGCACAGGTCTTTCGCCTGTCTTGAACGATTGTAATTGTGCGGCATTAAGCTATTGCGAATCAACCAAAAAACAGAACATCAAGGGATCGTAATGCCCGGCCGGACTTTTACTTCTTCCATGACGACATATGTATGAGTCTGACTGACACCCTGAACCGAAGACAGACGCTCAAGGAACTCGCGATAGGCATACATGTCTTCAACCCGTAGTTTGGCAAGATAATCAAATCCGCCAGCAACCATGTGGCACTCTTCGATCTCTGGCAGCTTGCGAATGGCAGCGGCAAAGACATCAAAAACGTCCGGGGTGGTGCGGTCCAAAGTGATTTCGACAAAGACAACCAGTGACTGATTGAGTTTGCGCGGATCAAGGGTCGCCATATAGCCGGTAATGAAACCGTGCTGTTCAAGGCGACGCACACGTTCAAGGCATGGGGTCGGGCTAAGATTGACCCGGCGAGACAGCTCTACGTTTGACATACGGCCGTCATTTTGAAGTTCCCGAAGGATCTGCTTGTCGATCTTATCGAGGCTCTTTTGGTTCTTCTGCATTATAACCAACTAACCAGTGTTTGTGACTGTATAAAGGCGAATTGTTTGGATGATATATCGTAAATTTTCGAAAATTGGCAGCACATTTTTTGGGTGAAATCTTATTGTCTGTCGCCATAGAGGTGCCATCAGGCTTCAAAAGGGCCGCGCCAAATACCCGGTTTCGGGATCGGTGAATTGAAAATGCAGGGAGAGATCAAACAAGATGTTCCGCACTGAATTGCCCCAACCAAACAAAATTCGTCAGCAGATCCGTGATTCCTATCGCGCGGATGAAGAAGCTGTTGTTGAACGTCTTATCGAAGCTGCACGGTTGTCGCCGGAACAGACCGCCCGTGTTCAGGACCGCGCCTATCAGCTGGTGTCGCGCGTTCGCAAGGCGGATAACGGCAAAAGCGGCATTGATGCCCTCCTGCATGAATATGAACTTTCAAGCAAAGAAGGCGTGATCCTGATGTGCTTGGCCGAAGCCCTGCTTCGCGTGCCAGATGCGGTCACCGCCGACAAGCTGATCCAGGACAAGCTGTTTGATGCCAACTGGCAAAGCCACCTCGGCCATTCTGACAGCTTCTTTGTCAATGCTTCCACCTGGGGTTTGATGCTGACCGGTAAGGTCATCAAGTTTGGTAAAGCAGAAAAAGCCGATCCGGGTCGTTTGCTTAAGCGCATGATTGCGCGTTCCGGCGAGCCGGTTATTCGTAAGGCATTCAACCACGCCATGCGCATCATGGGCCGTCAGTTCGTGATGGGCCGCACGATTGATGAAGCGGCCGAGCGCGCCAAAGCCAACGAAGAAAAAGGCTATCGCTATTCCTATGACATGCTGGGCGAAGCCGCCCGCACCATGGAAGATGCTGATCGTTACTATAAGGCCTATGAAGTCGCGATCCACGATATCGGTCGCGTTGCCAATGGCCGTGGTCCGATTGATAGCCCGGGTATTTCCGTCAAGCTCTCGGCGATCCATCCGCGCTATGATTTCGCGAACTATGATCGCGTGATGAACGAGCTGACCCCGCGCCTCAAGCAGCTTGCTCTTCTGGCCAAGAAATATGACATCGGGTTCACCGTCGATGCCGAAGAAGCCAACCGCCTTGACCTGTCGCTTGATGTGATCGGTGCTGTCTTTGCCGATCCTGAGCTTGACGGTTGGGAAGGCTATGGTCTTGCGGTTCAGGCCTATCAGAAACGTGCTTATTACGTTCTGGAATGGCTTGCTGATCTGTCAAACAAGGTCGGTCGCAAGATGATGGTGCGTCTGGTCAAGGGTGCTTATTGGGATACCGAAGTCAAGTTCAGCCAGGAAAACGGTTTTGACGGCTATCCGTGCTTTACCCGTAAGGCTGCGACTGACGTTTCCTATCTGGCATGCGCGAAACTGATGCTGTCGCGTCGCGACGCGTTTTATTGCCAGTTCGCAAGTCACAACGCACACACGGTTGCCTCGATCCTTGAGATGGCGGGCAATGACCGTACCTTTGAGTTCCAGCGCCTGCATGGCATGGGCGAAGCGCTTTATGAGCAGATCGTTGATAAGGCCGGCGAAAATGTGCCGTGCCGCGTTTATGCGCCGGTTGGCACCCATGAAGACCTTCTGGCCTACTTGGTGCGCCGTCTTCTGGAAAACGGTGCGAACACCAGCTTCGTGAACCGTATTCAGGACGAACAACTGCCGATCGAAGAAATGATCGCCGATCCGGTTGAGAAAATGGCGGCTCTTCCGCGTAAGGGCCATCCGAAGATTCCGGCACCGGTTGATCTTTATGGTGCGGGTCGTGTGAATTCGCGCGGGATTGATCTGACCGATACCAACAAGCTGCTGCCGCTCAATGCGAAGCTTGCCGATATTCAGGGTAAAACCTGGAACGCGGCACCGCTGATCGATGGCAAGCTGGTCACGGGTACGCCGGTTGATGTTTTGAACCCGGCCAAGCTTGGCGAAAAGGTTGGTGCTCTGGTTCAGGCGTCCGAGGCCGATGTTGAGGCGGCAGTTGTTTCTGCGCTTAAAGGCTATGACATCTGGAATAAAACACCGGGTAGCGACCGTGCAGCAGCACTGCGTCGTCTTGGAGATCTTCTTGAAGATCATATGGACGAGTTCATTGCCCTTTGTCAGCGCGAAGCAGGCAAACTTTATTCCGATGGCGTTGCCGAAGTCCGTGAAGCTGTCGATTTTTGCCGCTATTACGCCAACCGTGCCGAGGAAACCTTCCGCGAAGGAAGCCCGCTTGAAGGCCGTGGGGTGATTGTTTGCATCAGCCCATGGAACTTCCCGCTTGCGATTTTCCTCGGTCAGGTGACTGCCGCCCTTGCGGCAGGTAATGCTGTCATTGCCAAACCGGCAGAGCAGACTTCACTGGTTGCGGCCCGTGCCGCAGAATTGATCCTCGAAGCTGGTATTCCGGGTTCGGCATTCAACCTTGTACCGGGACCGGGCCGTGTGATTGGTAATCAGCTGATCAATGATCCGCGCATTGCCGGGGTTGCCTTTACCGGGTCGACCGAAACCGCACAGCTGATCAACCAGGCGCTGGCAAAGCGTCCGGGTGTTCCGTTGCCGCTGATTGCGGAAACCGGTGGTCAGAACGCGATGATCGTTGATTCGACCGCACTTCCCGAACAGGTCGTTCAGGATGCGATCATTTCCGGCTTCCAGTCCGCTGGTCAGCGTTGCTCGGCCCTTCGTGTCCTGTTTGTGCAGGAAGATATCGCCGACAAGCTCTGCCACATGCTGGTGGGCGCGATGAAGGAACTGCGCGTTGGTGATCCTAAGTTTCTTGATATCGATGTCGGTCCGGTGATTGACGAGAAATCGCGCAAGGTTCTTGAAGCCCATGCGGAACGCATGAAGAAAGAAGCCAAACTGCTTCATGCATGTGACGTTCTGCCGGAATGCGAAGGTGGCACCTTCTTTGCCCCGCATTGCTTCGAAATTCCGTCGATTGATGTTCTGGAACGCGAAGTGTTTGGTCCGGTTGTGCATGTGGTGCGCTACAAGGCGCGCGATTTGCACAAGATCCTCGATCAGATCAACGCATCTGGCTATGGCCTGACCATGGGTATTCATTCGCGTATCGACGGTACGGTGCGCGAGATTTCCCAGAAGCTGCGCGTTGGTAACTGCTATGTGAACCGTAACATGATTGGTGCGGTTGTCGGTGTTCAGCCGTTTGGCGGGCAGGGCAAATCCGGTACCGGTCCGAAGGCCGGTGGTCCGCACTATGTCGAACGCTTTGCCAAGCCGGTTGCGACCGCAGCCAGCGCCAAGGCAGACGATTACATCGAAGATCGTGCGCCGATCATTGTCAAAGACGTCATCGCATCGGCTGAATATGCCGCGATGCTTTCGGCCCAGGAAGAATGGCAGGCCGTTGAGGGCAACGAGCGTGTCCGCATTCTTGAAAAGCTGGCGGCGAAAATGGATGCGTCAGGCAATGATGCCCTGGTTGCTGGTTCAGATCATGTCGCGAACTTTGCGGCCTTGGCTGAGAACGGCTTTGTTGCGCCAAAACGGATGCCTGGACCGACCGGTGAAACCAACGATCTTTATTGCCTTGGTCGCGGGGTTTATTTGGTGCAGGCAGACAAGGATGCCGAACCGGCACGGGTGATCCGTCATTTGGGGGCAGCCTTGGCTGCGGGCAATGCGGTGATCCTTGCAGGTGATCAGAAATGGCTTGGCGATATTCCGGGTCTTGTGGTGGCAGCGGGTCTTCCGGCGAAGCTTGTGAAGGCGGTTGGCACCAATACGGGTCTTGGTGCGATGTATGACGGCGATATTGCCGGTGTGTCCTGTGTTGCACCGCTTGATCGTGTCACCTCGTTCAAACAGCTTCTGGCAAAGCGCGATGGCGCGATCCTGTCGCTGATTTCTGACAGTGGGGCCGAAGATGACGGCGCACTTCCTGATGAAGCATTCCTGCATCGCTTTGCCACGGAAAAGACCATCACGATCAACACGACGGCTGCGGGCGGTAACGCATCGCTGATGTCGATGGACGAGAATTGATCGCTTGCGGTCAAAGCCAATCCGGTCGTCCGGATGATGAGCCTGCCGGATAGTGATATCCGTACCTTGGACCGGGAAGAAATTCCCGGTCCATTTTTCTTTCAATCATCACAAAATTGATTGATGCTAAGCCGCAGAATGCTGTCGGGCTTTTTTTCGTCAAAATTCATTGTAATACCTGATGTCTGGAACAGATTGCGTCCTGCCGCGTTGCAGAGGGTGTCATATTGGAACGGACGGTCGCCAAGCGACCCCGAAAATGGCAGACCTGTTTGGCAGGCAATAAAAGGAGAACTCGAATGATCAAGGTGTCCCACGGTGTTCGCCGTGTTCTGAAAACGGTATCGGTTTGCGCAGTTCTGGCAGCACCGCTTGCGGCCTGTGGACCGCTGCAAATGCCGTTGGAAGACCGGACGGGCAACGACCAGTGGGTTGATACCCAGATCAAGTCGGGCATTCTTGGCGAGTTCTCCAAGCTCGACCACACCTATCTGATGGATGTGAATGTCGATATCTGGAAACAGGACGTCATGATTACCGGCATGGTGGATTCCAAGGCCAAGTATTATGATGTGACCTCGCTGATCAAGCAGGATACCCGCATCAAGAACGTCTATGACCATCTGGTTGTTGCGGACGAAGAAACCATCGCCGCCTACCATCAGGCAGAAGACGAATATGGCAAGAACGCCGTCCCGACGGATTCGGCCACCCAGTCCGTGTCAGACGTCTGGATCGAAGGTCAGATTAAGGCATTGTTATTGGCGGAAAAAGGGGTGAGCTCGGTCAACTATCGTTGGCAGTCGGTGCAAAATATCGTCTACATCATGGGCGAAGCACAAAGCGATGAAGAGCTGCAAAAGGTGCTTTCGATCGTGCGCCGCATCAAAGGTGTTTCGCGCGTAGTAAGCCATATCGCGGTTGCCTGATCTCCTTCTGATTAAACGACTTTTTTGGAAATTCCCCACAAACCTCAGGGTTTCTGGGGAATTTTTTTTGTGCAGCATTTGCAAAAGTGTTTGAAAACTATTCGCATTTCCCGTAGAGATTTCCAGCCGTAATTAATAACTGATTGCAATTGCACCATGTATGTTTGCATCTGTAATGCACTAAGGGAAAAAGACGTCCGACGCGCTGCCGAAGAAGGCGGTGCTACGCGTCCTGCGGAAGTATTCCGTTTCCATGGCTGCGCGCCCCAGTGTGGGAAATGCGCCTGCCACATGCGTGCTGAATTGCTTCAGTCGAAAACCTGTGGCAATTGCGATTGCGATGATGCAGCAGCCGTTACCGCGAATTACGAGCCGATTGCCGCGGAATAAGACATCCGCCACAGGCCAGATCATAAAATACCGAAATGAAAAAAGGCGAAGCCACATGGGCCTCGCCTTTTGTTTTGTTTGCTCGTGATCCTGAAGATATCAGGCGGCGCGTTTGACCAGTCCAAAGCGTTCTTCGGCCAGACGGTCGGCAACGAAACCGGTTGAAAGGTTCTGCTGTTTGGCGCGTTCGAAAATCTCGCGCACGGTCGTTGCGATGCCTTCGATATGTTTGTTGGTTTCGGCAACCGATTTGCCTTCGCGGCAATAATGCACTTCGACCACACCACCCGCATTGATCACGTAATCGGGCGCATAAAGAACGCCTTTGTCACGCAGCATTTCGCCGTGGCGGTCGTGCTCAAGCTGGTTGTTTGATGCACCGGCAATGATGCCAGCTTTCAGCACGTCGATGCTGCGATCATTGATCACGCCACCCAGTGCACACGGGGCGAGAATGTCTGCATCGACCGACAGGATTTCGTCAACGGATACGGCGGTGGCACCGAATTCTTCAACCGCTGCATTGACGCTGTTGATACTAAGGTCAGCAACGATCAGCTTTGCGCCGGCATCGTGAAGCATACGGCACAGATGATAGCCAACATGGCCAAGGCCCTGAACCGCGACGCGCATGCCTTTAAGCTCGTCCGTGCCGTGCTTGAAGCGTACAGCTTCTTTCAGGCCGATAAAGACGCCATAGGCGGTAAAGGGGGACGGGTCGCCGGTGCGGGCCGGGTCGGAACCGTCATTGATGCCGCCGACATGTTTGGTCTGGCTTGCGATCTGTTCCATATCGGCGGGGCTGGTGCCGACGTCTTCTGCGACGATGTAACGACCGCCGACCTGTTCAACAGCACGGCCCATGGCGCGGAACAGTTCCGGGGTCTTCTGGCTGCGCGGATCGCCAATGATCACGGATTTGCCGCCGCCAAGCGGAAGGTTGGCAAGGGCTGACTTGTAGGTCATGCCGCGCGACAGGCGAAGCACATCGTGGATGGCTTCCTGTTCGCTGGCATAGGGCCACATGCGGCAGCCACCCAGCGACGGACCAAGATTGGTGTTATGGACGGCGATGATGGTTTTCAGACCCGTGGCATCGTCACTGGCGAAAACGACCTGTTCATGGCCATCAAATGCGATATCGGAAAAGACGTTCATCCTCTTGCAGCCTCCTGGCAGCATCATTGTTTTGGTGCAAGCTCCCGCCTGCTTATCCTTTTATGTTTGATGCAATGGGCTTCCGATCAATTTCAAATTCACGTGGGAGCGAAAAAAGAACGTTTCGGTTGGGGCGATCATCTGGCGTGGAACTTTATGATCATTGCAGATGCGTTTTGAAATATTATTGCGCGACCTGTGCGCTGCAGCATGAGGCGCTTTTGCCAAAACCTGAAAATATCACGGCTCGGCTGATTCTTTTTTATCTGGCCAGCAAGAGGGCAAAACAGCGTTTCAGGCGATTTGGTTTGGGCAGGTCGGGATATTGTTTTCCCAATCCTGCGGTTGAACGCGAATTGTTCTGATCAAGGCTTTGTGCCGGATTCTGGTCATGCAGCCATGCCGTTTTCGCACTTGAAACAGGAGCAATTAATCTAGAAATACAAATTAACCGGACAATTTACGGCTCGTTAAGGCGCGAAACGTAGACTCACGGTTGGGTATCTTGTGGTTGAGATTCCCGGTTCAGGACACGACGGCGTCTGGGCGGCGCCGCCGGACAAAAAAGTAAGGAGATCGGCGGAAATGTCTGCATTTACAGACCATCGCCAGACCGTATTCGAAGTTGAACTGCACAACCAAGCCGTTCGCGAATGTGTCAAAGAAAACCGTTCCCACGAAATCTTTGACGATCGCTGGGCAGACGTGCAGACCCATGAAGTTGCTGCAAGTGACGAGCATAAGGCCCTTGCCATGATCGAAAACAGCTATCCGTCTTGTGACGGTTTCGTTGTCGATCACGTCAAACGCCTTGGCTAAGGGGGAAACCAATACTGGTTGCTGATCTGATCGGGGGCCAAAACGACTTGGGCGGGGTAATCCCCGCCCAAGTCGTTTTTGTCTGATGAAGCTTAACGGCGCTTAGCCAAGGGCGCGGTCGACAAAATCCAGTCGATCCTGACCCCAAAACATTTCATTTCCGACGAAATAGGTCGGAACACCGAAAATGTTCCGCTCGCGCGCTGTCTGACAGTTGTCGTCATAGATCTTGGCTATTTCGGGCAGATCGGCACTTTCAAGATATTCAACCGAAAGACCATTGGAGATCAGCGCCTCGCGCACGGTTTGATGCAGGGTCACGTCGCGTTCACGCAGCCAGATATCGCCCATCAGTGTTTCGGTCAGGCCCGAGACATCCTTGCCGTCTTCCTGAACCGCGATGATGGTGCGTGCCGCAAGGGTTTCATCGACCGGGAAGAATTTCGGATGCAGATTGATCGGGATATCAAGATGCTCCGACCAGCGTTTCAGTTCAACCAGACGGTATTCCTGACGCGGTTTTGGGCGCTTGGCCAGCGGCACACCACCCCCATGTTCCCAGACATCGGCTGCCCGGCACGGTTTATGGATGATTTCAACACCATGTTTCTTGGCAATTTCAACGGCACGACGAAAACCAAAGAATGACCAGGGGGACTGGACAAAGAAGTAATGAATGATCGGTTCGGACATTCGGGCCTCCTGCTAACTGCGATGCAGATTATGTTTTAATGTGACATCACAGTGCATAAGCATGGGGCCTCCGTCAAATGTGTGACGGTGGATCGGTCGAAGTTTCAGATCATTTGTTTGTGATAGTGGCCACTTTTTGGGCGGATATCAGTAATCCAGCCACCAGGCATATTCATCAAGGCCACCCAAAAGAACGCCATCAAAGCCAAGCTTCATGATGCCACCCAAATAGGCGCCTTCGCTGCCATAGATCATGCTTTGCCATTCACGGGTCCAGTAATGGACGTGATGTTCCTGTCCCCAGCGCGCCAGAAGATTTCCTTCGCTCAGGAAGCTTGGGTTGCCCGGCCGCCAGCTGCTTTTCCAGTAATAGCGATAGGTTTCTGCGGTTGCGATATTGATATAGGCCAGCAAGGTACGCGGCGTTCCGGTCTTTTTGTAGCGCAACCGGGTCATATCATCGTAGGTCAGCGGAATGGTGCCGCGGTGGAACGGGTCAATGATCAGCGTGTCGTAGTTGGTATCCACCAGCGCATCAAGATAGGCATCCTTGGTTCCATAGGGGGAGCTATCGAGAACAATCGCGAAGTTCTTTGACTGACGAATATCGTCGACCACATGCGGGTTCGAACCAATTGGCGTATTGGGCACTTTGGCAAGTGACGATAGCTGCATCCCCGGGGGCGGTGCGCCGTAATAAAGCGGATCAAAGGCCGAAATTTGTTGCCGCGCGGCCTGCATGTCAGACCATTTGTTGGTGTAATCGACAACGAAATATTTCAGGCCTTCATATTTAAGGCGCTCAAGATAGCCCAAGATATACTTGGTTTCTTCGCCGTTGGTCGCTTCGGCGTAGTTTTCATAACCGTAAAACGGGGCGTCAACCATGATACCGTCAAGGGCGCGCAAATAGTTGCGTGCAGGTTCTGCTGTGCCGCGTGCTGCGAACAATGTCGTTTCAAGGAATTCGGTCAGCTCAAGCGCATTCCAGGCAATCACGGCAAAATCACTGCGATAGCTTTTCGCCCAACGGCTGAGCGCGATGACGTATTCGCGCATTTCCTCGGTGAAATCGACCTTGGGTTTGTTGGTTTCTGCGGGTAGACCGCGCCCTTGGCTCAGACTATTGGGGGCCGGGATGAACGGTTCAAGCTGCTGTGCATGCAGGGAAAGGGGACTTGATGCGAGCAAGGCACTGCCGAGCCCCAACATGCTGCCTTCAAGGAAGCGACGGCGTGATACAGCGGCTTTGGTCACAGGTATTTGGGTGCCTGTTACCTGCACGCTGATCTTGTGAGCTTTGCTGTCGCGTTCCTTGCCCATGCTTTTATCCGTCGATGTTTCATCGTAGCAGTCGTTTTACGCTGCCTGATTGGTGCCGTATTGCGAAATCAGATCGCAAACCTTTGCCCCGATGGCAAGTGAAGCCGTTAGACCCGGTGATTCAATACCATAGAGCATTACAAGTCCATTAAGGCCGTGCAACTTTTCATCGGCAATTATGAAGTCGCGGGCTGGCTCATCCGGTGACTGAATTTTCGGGCGTACACCTGCATAGCCCGTTTGCAGCGCATCTTCATTCAGATCCGGGTAGTATTTGCGAATGGCCTGTGCAAAGGCCGCGCGACGTTCTTCGGGCACGTCATAATTTGGTTCATCAACCCAGGTGACATCAGGGCCAAAGCGCGCCTGACCGCCCATATCCAGTGTCAGATGAATACCAAGGCCCGCGCTTTCCGGCGCCGGGTAAATCAGCGTTGAAAATGGTGCCTTGCCAGACAGGGTAAAGTAACAACCCCGGGCGTAATGCTGTGGCGGTACGGTGTCGGCCGGAAGGCCGGTGAAATTACGACCCAGTGTTTGGCTGTGCAGGCCGCCCGCAACGATCAGTTCGTCGCAGGTCAGGCTCATTTCCTCGCCATCGGCATCTTGCGTATTGACCGTGAACAAGCCGTTTTCGCGATTGACCGAGGTAACCTTGGTGTTCAGTGCCAAGGTAGCACCGTTGTTTTCGGCTTCACCCAACAGGGTGACCATCAACTGGTGGCTATCAACGATGCCGGTTGATGGGCTGTGAAGGGCGCCAACACAGTGAAGGGCCGGTTCGCGTTCTAGGGCCTCGGACTTTGTTAGCCAGGTAAGGTCAGTGACGCCGTTTTCAAACGCCTTGGTTTTAATACCGTTCAGGGCTTCGATCTGGTCTTCTGCGGTGGCGACGATCAGCTTTCCGGTGCGTTTGTGCTCGATCCCGTTTTCCTGACAATAGCGATAAAGCATCTCGCGCCCGGTGACGCAAAGTTCTGCCTTCAGGCTGCCTTTGGGGTAATAGATGCCTGCATGGATGACTTCGCTATTACGTGCGCTGGTTTCGGTGCCAATCGCGTCATGTTGTTCAAGGATCAGAACTTCGCGGCCCGATTTGGCAAGTGATCTGGCGCAGGCAAGGCCGACGACGCCGGCACCGATGACGATGGTTTGGATATCTGCAGTCATGTTTTGTCTGTCTTCTTTGGGGCGTTAAATGGTCGTGTGATCCTGCATGGGATCGAAATCAGTTGGCCTGACGGAAATAGACAGCTTGTCCCTGATTGTCCTTGCCGTCGCCGGTGACAACAGTCGGGGATTCGCTGGTGTAATGGCCGCGCGCAAAGTTTGCGTCGTTACAATAAACATACCAGCTGCCAAAGGGCAGGGTGCCGCTTTGATAGGCACCACCTTCATGGCGCCAGATGCCTTCGCAGTGACGTTGCGCGTCATCGACAATCATTGTGCCTTCGCCTGATGGCTGATCAAAACGCAGTTTTCCGGTGCCACGCACGCCTTGCCAGTTGGTCACAATATCAATGCCATCTGTAGCAACTGGTGTGGTTTCGCCTTCTGGCTGCTGAATGACTTCTGCATTGCCTGCACGGGCAACAACCGCGTCTGTGATCGCGGCGTTTTCCGGCAGTTCAATCGTCAGGCTTTTCATAAAGATCGCGGCAAATTCCTGTGCATCGACGATGTCGATCAGCTTATCAGCCGGAACCGGTTGCCCCCAGGACTGGATTTGCACCGGGGTACAGTAATATCCCAAAATGCGAATGCCGCGTTGGGCCTGGGTTTGCGGATCCCATTGGCCGACAAAGGATACACATTGTGATCCATCACGCACAAACGGGGCAAAGGCGATCTGGCCGTAACGGGTATCCTGAACAAAGTTCGGGCCGTTGGGGATGTTGCGACCTTTTAGAGAATCGAACATGGCGGGCAGTTGTTCAGGCGACATGGCTGTGCTGAAGCGAAAACCCGGTGCAGAAGTGGTATAGACAGTTTCAAGATGAAGATCGCTTGCAGCCTGACTTGGTTCGTTCGCGGTTCGGGGGGCAAACCAGCGGCCGACAAAGATCGTGCTGTTCTCACGATACTGACGCAGGAAAACGCGCTGACCTTCGAGAAGCGATGTGAAGCTTACCGGGCTTTGTTCATCGGGGATCTGTTCAAAACCACCGGCCTGCTGTGCCGCGGCCAATTGTGGAGTTGAAAGCAGTAGGCTAGCAAACATGCCGCCAATCAGAGCCGCCCGATACTTCACGTTGCGTCCTTTCATTTTGTTTTCAGGCGCATTTTTGCGTTGCGCTACCCTTATCTTTACCTTTGTGCTTCTAGATTGGCTAGTGGCCAGTGATTGGACTTCACCGAGATGTGTTTCTTTTGCCTTGATTTTTGGTTCTAAAGGGGCTCATTGGGGAGATTGGCCTTGGGGACAATATCAATAAGCCTGAAGACACGGAGCAAGCAATCATGACGGTGCAAGAGACCAGCGCATCAGGGGACAGCGCAGGCCAGCAGACCGCGACGGACAAACAACCGCCGTCGAACCGCGCCCATGTGATCGTTATCGGAAACGAAAAAGGCGGATCGGGGAAATCAACAACCGCGATGCACCTGATCGTTTCGCTGATGAAAATGGGGTTCAGCGTCGGATCGCTTGACATCGATGCGCGGCAGGGAACGCTGACGCGCTATGTTGAAAACCGCAATGTGTTTAACGAGAAGAAGCGTCTGAGCCTTCCGGTTCCCGACCATCGCCCGATTTACAGAAGCGAGCTTTCTGATGGCAATGAAGCCAAGCTTGATGAGCGGGAACGTTTCACAACGGCGCTTGGCGAGATGGTGCTGAGTTGCAATTTCCTTGTGATGGATTGCCCGGGGAGTGACAATTACCTGTCGCGTTTGGCGCATGCCTGTGCTGATACGCTGATCACCCCGATCAATGATAGTTTCATTGACCTTGATATGCTTGCCCGCATTGATCCCGATAGTTTGGAGATCAAGGGACCTAGCATCTATGCCGAAATGGTTTGGGATGCGCGGAAGCGACGTGCGGCGATTGATGGCGGGACGATTGACTGGATCGTCATGCGTAACCGCTTGTCGCATCTTGATGCGCGCAACAAACGTGATATCGCGGAAATCGTTGAAAAGCTTGGCGATCGTATCCGGTTCCGTGCGGCCCCCGGCTTCGGCGAGCGTGTGATTTACCGCGAGCTTTTCCTTAAAGGTCTGACCTTACTTGATCTTCGTGAGAAGGGCGTTGGGATCCCGATGAGCATGTCGCATATGGCGGCTCGTCAGGAAGTCCGCTCACTGCTTGAAGTGATCGGGTTCAAACCGGCCGAGGGCGAAGAGTTGCCGATCTGACCTGATGGGGCCTATATCTTCATGAACGAGGCGTTCCGTCCATCCGATATGTGAAGCAGGCAGGTTTTCTTGGCACGCAAAGACATCATCACTGATACGTCAAACGCGAAAGACGTTACTGATTTCCTTAATCAGGCGCGCAATCTTGCGGTGTCTGCCCCGGCATCGGGGCCAGCGCAAGGACGTTTGATCTTTGCTATGGATGCGACGGCCAGTCGTCAGCCAAGCTGGGATACGGCAGCGGAAATTCAGGCAGAAATGTTTGATGCGGTCGATGGCATCGGCGCCCTTGATGTTCAGCTGGTGTTTTTTCGCGGACTTGGGGAATGCAAGGCAAGTGGATGGGCGCGCAATGCCAAATCATTTCGCGATTATATCACCAAGGTCACTTGTCGGGCCGGACACACCCAGATTGAACGCGTCCTTGCGCATGTTGAGCGCGAAGCAAACAGCAAAAAGATCAATGCCTTGATATATGTCGGTGACTGTATCGAGGAAAATGTTGATCATCTGGCCCCATTGGCCGGGAAACTCGCACTCAAAGGTGTCAAAGCATTCATGTTTCAGGAGGGGCGCGATCCTGACGCGGCATTCGCTTTTGGCGAAATCGCACGCATAACTGACGGGGCATTCATGCAGTTTGATGCCAGTTCTGCCAAAAAACTTCGTGATCTTTTGGGGGCTGTCGCAAGCTATGCTGTGGGTGGACAGGATGCGCTGAGCGCGTACCAGAGCAAAACCGGTTCCGAAGAAGTTCTCAGGCTTGGCCATCAATTGCGGAAATCACGCTGATGCAGTGGTTCTTGATTGGCATTGCGATTTTCGTTGCTGCGGGTTTTCTGATCCGCTGGATGACAGAGGCTGAACCCAAAGATGTCCGCAAGGTTGGCCTTTTTCTCGTCATATTGCTGCTCGTGATACTGGCAGCCTGGTTGCTTCTGACCGGCAAGATTGCGGCGATGGCTGCGGCTTTGGCGGCGGCGGTTCCATTTTTGGTCCGGATCATGAAGCTTGGCTTTTTGTGGCCACTTTTTCGAAGGATATTTGCTGCGTCGCGCAAGCGGGCGCAACCGGGACATTTTGGTAACCAGACAGCGGGTGCCGGAACTGTGTCGGAGATCCGGACAGAAATTCTGCATATGTTTCTTGATCTTGAGAGCGGGCAAATGCGGGGTTCTGTGCTTGCGGGAACCTATGCCGGGGCTGATTTGGACAGCTTGGGGGTTGACGACCTGCAGTTGCTTTATGTTGACTGTTGCAGTGCAACCGATCAAAGCCAAGCGGTTCTGGAGGCCTATTTTGAACGACGTCCTGATTGTGCGGGATGGCAAAATTGGCGTTCGGCGGATAATGGCGAACATGGTTCTCACGCCGGAGGAGGCGACCGCAGCGACGATGAGTACAGGCAAAGTGGCAAGGGGAATTCCAACGCGTCTGACATGACAATTGATGAGGCCCGTAAAATTCTTGGCGTCGGCGCGCATGCGACCCGGGAAGACATCAATCGGGCTTACAAAATCCAGATCAAGGCTGTCCATCCAGACCACGGTGGCTCGGACTATCTGGCATCAAAGATCAATGCAGCACGCAGCCTTTTGTTACGGCTATGTAAAGATTAGCGTGGATTACGCTTACGCTTGCTTGATCCCTGTTCGGGAAATGTGGCAGAAGCATATATGCGGCTCAGTCTTGAACAGGCAGGCATGCAGCGGTTGAAAAGGGAAGTATTTGAATGTCGAAGAAAATTAAGAAGGCAGTATTTCCGGTTGCAGGTATGGGCACGCGTTTCTTGCCAGCAACCAAGGCTATGCCAAAAGAAATGCTGCCGGTCGTTGACAAGCCACTGATTCAATACGCTGTTGAAGAAGCCATCGCTGCAGGCATCGAAGAATTCATCTTCGTGACCGGTCGCGGCAAAACCGCAATCGAAGACCATTTCGACCGCTCAGCCGAACTTGAAGCAATTCTGGCTGAACGTGGCAAAAAAGATGCGCTTGAAACCGCACTTAGCATGATCCCGGAACATGGCCGCGTGACCTATACCCGTCAGGGTAATCCGCTGGGGCTTGGTCATGCCGTTCTGTGTGCGAAATCGCTGGTTGGCGATGAGCCGTTTGTTGTTTTGCTGGCCGATGACCTTATTCAGGCCAAGACGCCATGCATGAAGCAGATGGTCGATAGCTATGGCCGTACCGGTGGCAACATGGTTGCCGTCATGGATGTGCCGCGCGAAGAAGTGCATCGCTATGGTGTTCTTGAAGTTGAAGGCACCAATGGTCGCCTGATCAGCGCATGCGGCATGGTTGAAAAGCCGAAACCGGAAGAAGCACCTTCGACCCTTTCGGCGATTGGCCGCTACATCCTTGATCCGGGCATCTTTGAGGTGCTTGAAAATATTCCGCGCGGTGCTGGCAATGAAATCCAGTTAACCGACGCATTGGCTGCCATGATCGGCAAGGTGCCGTTCTATGGCTACAGCTTTGAAGGCCGTCGCTTTGATTGCGGCAACAAGATCGGCTTCCTGAAAGCCACCATGTCATTTGCCTTGGCGCGTGAAGATATGCGCGATGATGTGCGTCAGCTTATTCACGAGTTTGCCGAAGGCGAAGCCGCCGAATAATCATTTAATTTCAATCTGGTCGGTCGGGGAGCGCGATGTTGTTCCCCTACTGGCAATCACTTACTAGGGTAAAACGTCCATGCGCGTAGCAATGATTGGGACCGGATATGTTGGACTTGTATCCGGTGCCTGTTTCTCCGAATTCGGTACAGATGTCATTTGTGTCGATAAGGATGCCGAGAAGATCGCCCGTCTTGAAGACGGTATCATGCCAATCTACGAGCCTGGTCTTGAAGTTCTGGTCGAAAACAACGTCAAGGCAGGTCGCCTGACTTTCACCACCGACCTTAAAGAAGGTGTGAAGGACGCGGATGCGGTCTTTATCGCTGTTGGTACACCGACCCGTCGTGGTGATGGCCATGCTGATCTGAGCTACGTCTATGCCGCAGCCGAAGAAATCGCCGAAGCCATGGACGGTTTTACGGTGATTGTCACCAAATCAACTGTTCCGGTCGGTACCGGTCGCGAAGTTGAGCGCATTATCCGTGAAAAGCGCCCGGATGCAGAGTTTGCCGTGGTATCCAACCCGGAATTCTTGCGTGAAGGTTCGGCAATTGGTGACTTCATGCGTCCGGACCGTGTCGTGATCGGTACAAGCGACGAGCGCGCGCGCGAAGTAATGTCCGATCTTTATCGTCCGCTTTACCTGATCGAAACGCCGATTGTTTTCACCACGCGTGAGACCTCGGAAATGATTAAATACGCGGCCAACACGTTCCTTGCTGCCAAGATCACATTCATCAACGAGATCGCCGATCTGTGTGAAAAGGTCGGTGCAGACGTTCATGACGTGGCACGTGGTATTGGTCTGGATGGCCGTATTGGCAAGAAATTCCTGCATCCTGGACCGGGTTATGGCGGGTCTTGCTTCCCGAAAGACACCTTGGCACTTGTGCGTACCGCGCAGGAACATGATAGCCCGCTTCGTATTATCGAGACGGTTGTTGATGTGAATAACAAGCGCAAGAAGGCCATGGCAGATCGCGTGATTTCTGCGTGCGGTGGTTCTGTTTCTGGCAAAACCATCGGTGTTCTGGGCTTGGCATTTAAACCCAATACCGATGATATGCGTGACGCGCCAAGCCTTGATATCGTGCCGGCCCTGATTGCGGCGGGTGCCACTATCAAGGCCTATGACCCCGAAGCAATGGAAGAAGCCAAGAAGCTTCTTGATGGCATTGAATATTGCGAAAACGCTTATGCGACGGTCGAAGATGCCGATGCCATGGTCGTTTTGACCGAGTGGAACGAATTCCGCGGTATGGATCTGGATCGCATCAAGGACGGGCTGAAACACCCGATCGTCGTTGATCTACGTAACGTTTATGACCCGACCGAGATGGCTGAGAACGGTTTCAGCTATTCCTGTGTTGGTCGTGCATCTATCGGAGGCTAATCCACATTATGACGAATTCCGCCGGACATACTTTTGATCGCTCGGTACTGCGTGAATATGACGTGCGTGGCATTGTCGGGGATACATTGCATCCTGCCGACGCCAACGCATTGGGCAAGGCATTTGGTACGATGGTTCGCCGGTCCGGCGGGAAGCTCGTTGCGTTGGGTCGTGATGGACGATTGAGCTCGCCAGAACTGGCATCGGCATTGGCTGATGGTATTCTGTCAACCGGGTGCGATGTTGTGCGTATCGGTCGTGGTCCGACGCCGATGCTGTATTTCACCGTCTATGATGAAAAGACCGATGCCGGGATCATGGTGACCGGGTCGCATAACCCGTCCAATTATAACGGTTTCAAGATGCTCAATGCCGGGAAATCGGTATTTGGCGAAGCCATTCAGGAACTGGGCAGGATTGCAGCTGCGGGTGATTTTGAAACAGGGCAGGGCACGGCATCGGATATTGATGTCGAAGACCGTTTTGTTGATCGCCTGATTGCCGAACTTGATTGCGATGTTCCCAATCCGATGACGATTGTCTGGGATTGCGGAAATGGTGCCGCGGGTGATGTGGTTCGTAAACTGACCGCAAAGCTTCCGGGCACCCATCATCTGTTGTTTGATGAGATTGATGGCTCTTTCCCGAACCACCATCCCGATCCGACGGTCGAGGCCAATCTGGTTGATCTGAAAGCCGCTGTTGCCAAGCATAATGCCGATTGGGGTGTTGCGTTTGACGGTGACGGCGACCGCATTGGTGTGATTGATGGCAATGGTAATGTCCTTTGGGGCGATCAACTGCTGCAGATCTATGCCGCAGACGTGCTGCAGCGCCAACCCGGTGCTGCGATCATTGCTGACGTCAAGGCAAGCCAGACCCTGTTTGACGAGGTTAACCGTCTTGGCGGTGATGCGATCATGTGGAAGACCGGTCACTCATTGATCAAAACCAAGATGATCGAAGCCAAGGCGCCGATCGCTGGTGAGATGAGCGGGCATATCTTTTTTGCCGAGCGTTACTATGGCTATGACGATGCGACCTATGCGGCTGTCCGTCTGTATCGCATTTTGGTCCAAAGCGGCAAAAGCCTTGCTGAGTGGCGCGATGCGATGCCGGTTGCAGTCAATACCCCGGAAACCCGCATCGACTGCCCGGATGATCGTAAGTTCGCCTTGATCGAAGAAGTGCGTTCGCGCTTGGCAGAAGCCGGTGCCGAAGTCAGCGGCATTGATGGTGTGCGTGTCAGCACGGAAGACGGCTGGTGGCTGCTGCGCGCATCCAACACCCAGCCAGCCATCGTTGCACGTTGTGAGGCGGGCGATGATGCAGGTCTTGTGCGCCTTAAGGCACAAGTTACCGACCAGCTGGTGAAAAGCGGGCTGTCATCAGATGACTTCTTTGCTCCCAGTGGTGGGCACTGAGCTCCAGCCAGGCTGGCAATTGAGATAAAAAGAAAAGGGCCGTCAGAGTGATCTGACGGCCCTTTTTGTATCTTTGCGCTTAAGGCTGTTTGATTAACCCGCGTCACCGGCATTTACCGGGATGCAGGCAACGTTTTCGCGGCGAAGCGCCGCGCAGGCTGCGCGTGCCTCGTTCTCACCGTCAAAGCCAAGAAGACGGGCACGGTAGACGATACCGGTTCCGCTGGCCTGCTGCTCAACTGCGGCACGGGTCAGGCGAAGCACATCCGGTGCCGTGCGGGCAGCTGCTAGTACCGCTTCCTGGGCGCGGCGCTGGTCACTAAACGCGCCAACCTGAATGGCCCAGCCACTTGCGGTTTCCGGTTTCAGGCGGGTAACCACGGTTTCGGTATCAATACGGCCCGGTTGTTCAGCTTCGCGAAGGGTTTCACGTTTGGCCATCAGAAGCTGCGCGTCAGCAGGCAGGATCTTGTCTTCCGGACTGATGCGCGGACGCGGGACAAGGATTTCGCCTTCCTTGGTCAGCTTGATGTAGGCCTGATCAAGAAGCTTCTTCATCTGATCATCGCGGGTCCGTGCCGTGCGGCCGCCAAAAACAACGCCAATCAGGCGTTTGCCATTGCGATTGACCGACGCAACAAGGTTAAAGCCCGATGCGTTGATATAGCCGGTCTTGATCCCGTCAGTACCGTAATAGGACGCCAGAAGATTGTTATGGTTACCATAGGTACGGTTGCCAAAGCGGAACTTCTGGGTCGCAAAGTAGTGGTAGTAGCTGCCGTAGTTTTTGCGAAGGGCGACAGCCAATTTGATCATGTCGCGCGCAGTCGTCATTTGTCCGCGGTTCGGAAGACCCGAAGCATTGCGGAAAGTGGTGCGCGTCATGCCAATCCGGCGCGCCTCAGACGTCATCATCTGGGCAAATTTAATCTCGGTGCCGCCAAGATGTTCGGCAACAACAACGGCGATATCATTGGCTGATTTGGTAACCAGTGCCAGGATCGCATCCTTGACGGAGATGGTTTCACCAGCCTGAAGACCCAGTTTAGAAGGTGCCTGACCCCAGGCACGTTTGGAAACTTTCATGCGGGTCGACAGGGAAACTTTGCCGCGCTCAAGTGCGTCAAAAACCATGTAAAGTGTCATGATCTTCGTTAGCGAGGCTGGGTAAACCTTGTGGTCGGCGCGATATTCATGAAGCACATCGCCTGAATCGCCATCAATGATCATCGCCGTGTAGGTGCGAGCAATCGCACTGGTCGGCGCAAGGATGGTCGAGACAAGGATTGCTGTCAGACACAAAAACGCAGCCAGATACGCGCGCTTGAAAAAGCTGCGTGTCACGAGCGGTGCTGTGGCCATCGGTTTTGGCCCGGAAGGTGTCATAAAAGGCATTATACGGGCTCGGCTTTCGGTAGTCCCCAAGAACTAAATAAGTTCAGTCTCGCATCCCAGCCTTAAACAAATGTTTAAGAGGATCAAAAATCGGCTATTCGAACCGTGGCCTTGCGATGGCCATCTTTGTACGCGAAAGTATCTTTTATATCCGCAGATCGGCAAAAAATCGAGGATCGAATGATTAATTTAATCGCCCCAGTTCTCAATAAGATAGGTGTTCAGCGCCGTAAATTTAATAGGACTGGTGTTGTCACACTTGTAGCAGCAGGCCTTGCGGGCTGTGCATTTACGCCAACGAACGACATCAGTAACCCGCTCGTGCGCAAGGCATCCTGGTTTTCTTATTTGAATGCGGATGATCTGCGTACCGCCTGTTCGGCAGGTGACGCCGAAGGTAAGATTCGCATTGTCTATAATGCTGAATTTTACAAAGAGGTCCGCGTGTTCGAACTGACCCCGCATCGGGGCAATCAGCAGTTTGATCTGACCAGCCGCGTGTTCGGCCCGCTGCAGGTCAAAGAAATCAATGTCGAGGTAAACGCACCTCTTGGCGCATTTGGCGGTGAGAAGGCCGTCGATGTCATTGATCGTGATGCCTATATCGACATCACCGATGCACTCCAGGCCGAAGGCTTCGGTACGCAGAGCCGTGATGGGCTGCGGTTGTACTCAGACGATTATTACTGGGTCGCCCTGGGTTGTTCGTCGGGCTACGTGACCATGGCGACGTGGATGTCTGGTGTTGACGATCTGCGTGCGCTTTCGTTTCCCGAAGTCTTGGAAGGGTATTCCAGTATAGATAGTGATCTGCCTGTACCACCGGCGCTGGAAAACGCCCGATCCCAGGGGGCGGCACAATTGGCTTATAGTCGAAATAACGATTCCCGCGATTTTTATCGCACGGTACGCGGGAACATGCTGCGCTGAGAACGAAACCAGGATTGTTAAGTTGAAAAAGGGATGCGTTGTGAAACGCGTCCCTTTTTGTGTTTCTGTTGCGTTGCACATTAGTGAATTTGCTAATGTGTTGTTTGAGCTTCTGTTTTGGCAGAATCTGGAAAAGCTCCAGTGTTTTCAAGTCATGCGGCGGTAGATCGTCGCTGCAACTAAGTAAAGAATGTCACTAAAGTGTGCTTGACCTGTAGCGGTAATTCCATCTAGGGTTATGTTGCAATGCAACATTGAGCCGGGATGGACATCCCGCCAATCAGGAGGTTGAGGCAATGGCTGTTTCCAAGCAGAAAACTTCTGGGAAATCAGGAATAAAGCCCTCTGCGTCGGCGAAAGTCGCCTCTGCTGCAGGTAAGGGTAAAGCTGCATCTGCGCCAGCATCCGCCTCGGATGTACCAGCAAAGCGCGTGGTCATGACATCATCAGAGATCGAAGCCGCTGCGCAGAAAACCGAGCCAGTTTCCAAGTCCGAAGTAGTCGCTTCGGCTGATAAGTCGGCACCGGTTGAGAAGTCTGAGGCTGTGGAGGCTACAAAACCAGAGGGTGCTAAGCCGACGCCAGGTGCCCCGGCCAAGTCTGCCGAAACATCGGTTGCGCCAGCTAAGCCAGTTGAAGTGGCTGCAACTAAGTCGGTAGCCAGTGCGCCAGTAGTTTCAAGCCCGTCGCCTGAGAAAGCCGAAGCCAAGTCCGAGCCAGCCAAGCCTGCTCCTGCCAAAACCAGCGCGAAGGCAAAGCCTGTTGCTGCAAAGGTTGCCGCCAAGTCAAGATCGGCAGCACCAAAATCAACGGCGCCCGCATCCTCCCCCAAAACTGAAAAGGCCAGTACCGTGACCACGAAAAGCAAATCCGCGGCAACGACCAAAACGGCCGCATCTGCCGCCCCGAAAAAAGCTGCCCCTGCCAAAGCTGCGCCGAAGAAAGTGGCTGCTGCACCGGCAACCGAAACATCCAAAACCGTTGCCAAGCCGGCGACCAGCCCGGCTCCAAAGGCTGTTGCAAAGCCTGCAGCGCCTAAGCCTGTTGCGCCAACAGAACCAAAGATCGCAGCAAAGCCGAAAGCAGCGCCCGCACCATCTGTGCCTGGCGACGTATTTGGTTTTGGGTCGATGTTCATGGATGCATCTGCGATGGAGCCTTATATGGACCTTTGGAAAACCCCGGAAATCGAAGCCATCATGACCGCAAGCAATGATGCGTTTGAAGATGGTGTGTCGGTTGCCAATGAGGCATTCAACAAGATGTTTGAAACCATGACCGGTCAGGCCGATGTCTTTTCCGGTGCGGGATCGCGAGTTGCGGCTCAGTACGAAGATCTGATTGATAATCAGAAGAAAAGTTTTGAAGAAGTTTGGCAGGCGACCCTGACCCTGTTTGAAAAAACCGGCGGGATCGGCACCGAGCTTGCGACCTGGATTCAGAAAGAATTTGAAGCATCCCAAAGCGATCTTGATGCGCTGACCAAAGTTGAAAGCCTTGCTGATCTTCAGGAGCTGCATGGCAAAATCGTCAGCCGCTGTTATGAAAGTAGCGTTGCTGAGAGTGAGAAAGTTCAGGAAATCATGCTTGCCGCGATCACTGACAGCTTCAATGCCTTTAGCAAGGCGACAAATGCTGTGATGAAATGATACGGTGACACGGATTTTCAAAGACCTAGTTCGGGTTTTGAAAGCGGGCATGACTTCTTGTCATGTCCGCTTTTTCTTTGCGCTGTGTCCAGCAATCGCGGTTTTCTGCGGTGCAAAGAAAATCAATTCAACGAAGTTTGTTCGGTGATCTTGCAGCGGGTTATTCTCAGCCTACATGAATTGAAGATGGACAATAATTTACGCGTGTAATTCGCGCTGCGGCCTTTGAAAGAGTTTGGCAATGACCTATCATGGAGTTCATGCAGAAAATAAGGGTTCCGGTAAGTAGACGATGACTGAACAGGATAATGACGGCACTGATCTGCCGAACACGGGGATCGTAACAAAGACACGGCCCAAGACGAAAAAGCCGTCCATGTACAAGGTGCTGTTGCTGAATGACGACTACACACCGATGGAATTCGTCGTGCACGTACTGGAACGGTTTTTTGAAAAGGGTCGGGAAGAGGCCACCGAAATCATGCTTCAGGTACACCGCAAAGGTGTGGGGGTATGTGGGGTGTTCACTTACGAAATAGCGGAAACCAAGGTGAACCAGGTCATGGATCTGGCCCGCCAGAACCAACATCCGCTGCAGTGTACCTTAGAGAAGGAGTGACATATGCTATCGCGCAATCTTGAGGAAAGCCTGCATCGTGCGCTCGCATATGCGTCAGAGCGCCGGCACGAATATGCCACTCTTGAACATCTTCTTTTGTCGCTGACCGAAGATCAGGACGCGCTTTCAGTGCTGAAAGCCTGCCGCGTTGATATTGATCGTCTTCGGTCCGACCTTTTGGAATTCGCCGACAGCGAACTTTCCGGCCTGATCAGTGCGCGCTTGGTTGATCCCAAGCCGACCGCAGGGTTCCAGCGTGTTATCCAGCGCGCCGCAATCCATGTGCAGTCATCTGGTCGTGAAGAGGTCACCGGGGCGAATGTACTGGTCGCACTCTTCTCTGAACGGGAATCGCACGCGGTTTACTATCTGCAGCTTCAGGACATGACCCGTCTTGATGCGGTAAATTATATCTCGCACGGAATTGCCAAGGCGACCGAGCTTAATGAACGTCGCATCCCGCGCGGTGCGGATGAAGAGCCGGTTGCCGGTATGTCATCGCCAGAAGGCGAAGATGGCGCACCTGCCGAAGGCGAGGCGCTTAAAGCCTATTGCGTTAACCTCAACGCCAAGGCCCAGAAAGGCAAGATCGATCCGCTGATCGGTCGTCAGAGCGAGATTGACCGCACCATTCAGGTCTTGTGCCGTCGTACGAAAAACAACCCGCTTTATGTCGGTGATCCAGGTGTTGGCAAAACGGCCATTGCCGAAGGCCTGGCGCGCCGGATCAATGATGGTGATGTGCCAGAAGTTCTGGCTGACGCCACGATTTTCGCCCTTGATATGGGTGCGCTTCTGGCTGGTACGCGCTATCGCGGTGACTTTGAAGAACGCCTTAAGGCGGTCGTCAAGGAGCTGGAAGAGTACGAAGGTGCTGTTCTGTTCATTGATGAAATTCACACCGTGATCGGGGCAGGGGCTACATCGGGTGGCGCGATGGATGCATCGAACCTTCTGAAGCCTGCATTGGCCAGTGGTTCTTTGCGTTGCATCGGTTCGACCACCTATAAGGAATTCCGTGGTCACTTTGAAAAGGACCGCGCCCTTGTGCGTCGTTTCCAGAAAATCGATGTCGAGGAGCCGTCTGAAGAAGATACCGTCAAGATCCTTAAGGGCCTGAAGCCCTATTACGAGGATCACCACAAGGTCAAATACACCAACGAAGCCATTCGTTCGGCTGTTGAGCTAGCATCACGCTATATCAGTGATCGCAAGCGTCCGGATAGTGCGATTGACGTGATCGACGAGGTCGGTGCATCGCGCATGCTGGTCGCTCCAAGCAAGCGCAAGCGTACTGTGGGCAAGCGCGACGTCGAAGAGATCGTTGCGAAAATCGCCCGCATCCCACCAAAATCGGTTTCGACCGATGATCGTAAGGCGCTTGCAAACCTTGAGCGTGATCTTAAGACCGTGGTGTTCGGTCAGGATAAGGCGATCGAGGCCGTTGCCAGTGCGATCAAGCTTGCCCGTGCGGGCCTTCGTGAACCGGAAAAGCCGATTGGCAGTTATCTGTTCTCCGGCCCGACCGGTGTTGGTAAGACCGAGGTCACCAAGCAGCTTGCGACCGTCATGGGGATCGAGTTCATCCGCTTTGATATGTCGGAATATATGGAGCGCCACAGCGTTTCGCGCCTGATTGGTGCGCCTCCGGGTTATGTCGGGTTTGACCAGGGCGGTCTTCTGACCGATGCCGTTGATCAGCATCCGCATGCGGTTGTTCTGCTTGATGAGATTGAGAAGGCCCATCCGGACCTGTTCAATATTCTTCTGCAGGTCATGGATCATGGCAAGCTGACCGACAACAATGGCAAGACGGTCGATTTCCGAAATGTCGTGCTGGTCATGACGACCAATGCGGGGGCTTCGGATATGGCCAAGCCGCCAATTGGCTTTAAGCGTGAAATGCGCGTTGGTGAAGATGAAGAGGCAATCAAACGCACCTTCACGCCGGAATTCCGTAACCGTCTGGATGCGGTTATTCCGTTTGCAAACCTGCAGCCGGAAGTCGTCAAGATGGTTGTCGACAAGTTCATCCTGCAGCTTGAAGTCCAGCTTGCTGATCGTAACGTGTCGATCGAACTTACCGAAGCAGCGCGCGGATGGCTTGCGGAGCGTGGATATGATGTTGCCTTTGGTGCGCGTCCGTTGGGCCGTGTTATTCAGGAACACGTCAAGAAGCCGCTTGCCGAAGAGCTTCTGTTTGGCAAGCTTTCCAAAGGTGGAGCTGTTCTTGTCGATATCGAAGACGATGCTGTCACTTTCCGTTATCCGGAAGATGAAAGTGACAAAAAGCAGCAGAAAAAGAACCCTGAAATGGCTGGTTGAAAAATCAGTTACAAGGTTTGAGCTTGTTGTTAATCATTGGCAGTATAGATTGAGGCCCGGGAAGGTTATTCCCGGGCCCAATTAATTATAAAAGAATATCAGAAGCGCGATGAGCCAAGCTGCACAGAGGAAATACCGCACTGAGGTTGAAGACTTTTTGTCTCGACTGGAGTTGCGCGCGCGCAAACTGATTGCTTTGGCTGATTTGCTCGAAAAGGGCGCTGATAAATCCGACATCACCGGCTATCGGCCGTTTCGCGAAGAGGTCGACAACTTCAAAGCCTTGTCTCTGATCATCGCAGAGCGCCTCAAGCGGCTTGAGAAGCACCCAAAGAAAGAAGAACTCGAAGAGCAGTTCCACAAACTTCAGGTTCTGATGCTGCGCATCGTGATCAAAACCAGTCTAAAGTTTTTCTTTGTGATGAGTGCGAAGGAAAACCTTCCTTTGGGTGCACGTGAGATGTTCCAGAGTGAGTTGCGTACGCTTTACGAGGCGGAGCGCATGATCTCCGAGCCAAAATATATCAGTCAGTTAGATGAGTCTGCGCGCGATGATCTGGATGCGGCAAAGTCCATTCTTGAAGAGATCATCGAAAAGGCACCAGCCCTTTTGAACTTTGGGGCGCGCAAGAAAAAACGCAAAAAGTAGTCTGCCGGTTGCAGGTGGTGTGTGCCTGTGAAGGACGATTTGTAATTGCAATGTGCAAAATGCAAAGATCGACTGTTGCATTTTGCAATCTTTGCATTTTGAAATGCAAAGATGTTCTCTGCCTCTCCTTCTGTACAGGATGGGTAAACCTGTGGAAGTGGCAAAAAACGTCGGATTTTCCAGATTTTATAAAACTGGCACGGTTCCTGCTTATGTCATTGTGGACAGTTGTTCTTTGCAGGGGCGCGTGTCGCGCCTGGAACAACGTAATCTTCTGCAGTTTGCTCGTGTCCCAACCAAACTCAGCGGCGGTTTTACCGCCGCTTTTTTCTTGCCTGTTTTCTTTCCCGCGATCTGACACACTTGTCTGAACGTTTGTAATTCACATATGCAGTATGTGAAAGATCTTCTGCTGCGGTCCCGCAGCAGATCATTTCCAAATGAACGGGTAGAGTATTGTTTTCGCAAGAATAGGTTCCCATACTTATAGATAGTTTGTTAGAGCCTCAAGAATAAAATCTGGGAGTGACGCCGATGATGTCTACAAGAAGTATGATCGTCACAGGCATGCTGGCAGCAGTGATTGCCGCGCCGCATTCTGCCATGGCCAAGGCGGAGCTACCGGGCGATCCCAACACGATGATTACCGATGCGGTCATACGTGATGTTCGTGAATGGCTGGCCAATCCGGTTGTTGAGCTGTCGATCAATTCCCAGAACCGGCTGCGCAAGAACATGACACAGGCGGAAATTGATGCGGCTGACCAGCAGTGGCGTGCGGAACGTGAAGCAGAAGATCAGCCACTTGTCGCAGCCATCCTAACCAACCCGCTTTCAAGTTACCTGACACAGATCCAGGCGCGGTCCGGTGGCCTGTTTGCCGAGATATTTGTTATGGATGCCGTGGGGCTGAATGTCGGGCAAAGCTCGATCACCTCGGATTTCTGGCAAGGCGATGAAGGCAAGTTCCAAAACACATATCCCAAGGGTCCAGACGCGGTCTTTATTGATGAGGCCGAATATAACGAGGACTCTGATACCTGGCGTTCGCAACTCAACATGACCATGAGCAACGCACAACGTCAGCCAATTGGTGCTGTGACCATCGAGGTCAATCTTAACGAGCTTGCCCGTCGCAGCAGCCAGTAGGGAGAACCACCATGAAATTCTTCAAGAACCTCTCAATCCCCGCAAAACTGACAACCTGTTTCGCAATTATGATTGCCGTCATTTTGATGGTCGCTGCTGCTGGCATGTTTGCCACATTGCAGGTCAAAAGTGCTAACGAGCAACGCGATTATCTGTCTGAATTTGAACGTGATTATCGCAACCTTGATCGCGCGTATCTGATGGCACGTCAGGAACTGATTTACTTCCTGACCACGGGTGATCGCAACGGGTTGACGAGCTACGAAACGTCACTCGAAGAAATCGATATCCGAACAGATGTCATCAAGACCTATTCCGGCATCAACCCGCAGGTTGCTGACCTGATCGAGCAGATGGATGCTGCGATTGATCGTTGGGAAGAAATCGCAATCGAACAGGCAAAGCTGATGCGTCATTACCTGACGGTCAACCATGCCCGCGCGATTGAGGCATCCGGTGAACCACGTGAATTGTCTGATCGTGTTGGCATGATTGCGGGCGAGCTTGCAACAAACATCGACCAACTGGTTTTGGATGTTGAGCGCCAAGTAGATCAGGCAATGCGGATCTTCCAAACCACTCTTGGCGTTGGTGTGGTGCTTCTTATTGCGATGGCGGCCCTGTTTGGTGGCACATTGTCGCGCATGATCGCGGTTCCGATCCGCAAAATGACCGAAGCAATGGGCAGTCTGGCTTCTGGCAATCTCAATATCGAAATCCTGGATATGAAGCGTAATGACGAAGTCGGTGCCATGGCCAAATCGCTTGAGGTCTTCCGCGAAAATGCGCGTGAACGTGCGCGGATGGCTGAGCAGGAAAAAGTTGAAGCCGAACGTCAGGCCGAACGTGGCAAGCGCATGGGGGTTCTGACACAGGGCTTTGATTCAAAAATCCAAAATGTCCTGACATCGGTGAATGCCGCCCTTGATGAAGTACGTTCGGCTTCTGAAACGCTGACTTCGCATGCGGTACGCGCCAATCAAGATGCTCAGAATGTGGCCGAGCAGGCCCAAGAATCATCGAATAACATCGAAACCGTTGCATCCGCGACCGCACAGCTTTCGGCATCAATTGCCGAAATCTCCTCGCAGGTTGCGCGTATCACTGAAATCACCCAGGTGGCGGTTGATGAGACTGAGCGCACCAACGAACGCGTGGAAAAACTCAATGAAGCAGCACAAAGCGTGGGTGAGGTTGTTAATCTGATCAGCGACATCGCCGATCAGACCAATCTTCTTGCACTTAACGCGACCATTGAAAGTGCCCGTGCGGGCGAGGCCGGCAAGGGCTTTGCGGTTGTTGCGGGCGAGGTCAAAAATCTTGCGTCGCAAACCGTGAAAGCGACCGAGCAAATCACTGCCAAAATCGCCGAGATGCAAAGTGAAACCGGTGCTGCATCCGAGGCTGTGCGTGGCTTTGCCGATACCATTCACAAGATTGATGAACTGATGTCGGTTGTTGCCAGTGCCGTGGAAGAGCAGGGTGCAGCGACCGAGGAAATCTCGCGCAGTGTCGAAGGGGCGGCAAATGGCAATGTTGCCATTTCAAACGCAGTGAAAAGTGTTGCCAATGCCACGACCGAAAGTGGTGATTTGTCCAACGGCCAGCTTGATAGCGTCGGACGATTGGCCGCGGCCAATGACGAACTGCGAAGCCATGTGAATGGCTTCCTCGATGACGTTCGAACTGTCTAGTTCAGACAGCTAGATCATTTCAAAAAGGCGTGAGTATCCCTCACGCCTTTTTCTTTGATGTTTCCGACGGGGCTTGCTCTGCGACCTGTTTATACGGGCTATGTTCCGCAAGGATATAGTCGCGATCCTGTGCAATGTGGCTTTGTTCCTGACGCAGGAACTGGGCGACCGCGCGCTTAAGTCCCGGATCAACGATCAGGTGGGCGGAATGGGTGATCACGGGTTCATAGCCGCGCTGGATCTTATGTTCGCCCTGTGCGCCGGCCTCCACGGTTTTAAGGCCATGTTCAATCGCGATATCAATTGCCTGATAATAGCAGGTCTCGAAATGCAGAAGCGGGGTGCGATCCATCGTGCCCCAGTTACGCCCATAAAGCGTTTCTGACCCGATCAGATTAAGCGCGCCTGCAACCATTTCACCATCGCGAAACGCACTGACCAGAACGGTACGGTCACGCATGCGTTCATGCAGCAGTTCAAAGAACGCACGCGTTAAATAGGCCTGCCCCCATTTGCGGTCCGACGTGTCGTGATAGAAATGATAAAACCGGTCCCAGTGCGCGGCCTTCAGGTCATCACCGCGCAGAGCCTTGAAGCTGTAACCGGCATCCAGAACCTGCTTGCGTTCCTTGCGCAGGTTCTTGCGTTTGCGCGAATTCAGGGCCGCCAGAAAGTCATCAAAGTTTTGATAGTCGCGATTGCGCCAATGATATTGGATGCCTGTTCGGCGCAAAAATCCTGCTTCCTCCATCATCTGGCTTTCATCGCCATGGCAGAACGTAACGTGCAATGTCGCCATGCCGAGTTTTTCGGGCAGCATCGCAAGCCCGTCAATCAGGATGCGTCGGATGCTATCTGGATCGGGATGGTCAGGGGCAACCAGAAATCTTGGGCCGGGGACCGGGGAAAACGGGATGGCTGATTGCAGTTTTGGGTAATATCGCCCGCCTGCGCGCTCATAGGCTTCCGCCCAGCTCCAGTCAAAGACGTATTCGCCATATGAATGGGCTTTGACATAAAGCGGGACAATGCCGATTGCGTTGCCGTCCTCGCCTTCAAGAACAAGGTGAAAGGGCTGCCAGCCGGTTTGGGCCGTGGTCGATGCGCTGTCTTCCATGGCGGACAAGAAGGCAAAGCTGACAAACGGGTTGTCAGAACCAGCGCATTTGTCCCATTGGGCCTGTCCAACCTTGTGGATATCGGTCACGGTTTTGATTTCGACAGCCAAATTTATATTCCCACAGCTGGTCCCTGATCAGCCCGCTTCGCGTCCGGGCCGTTATTTTTATACGCATTAGCCGGTATATGCGTTCAGAAGATAGGCGCAATGCAATATTACGCAAGGGAAAGCCTTTGACGGAAGCGCTTCTAAGTCCTATTTCATTGGGCCACGGGCCGTTACGGAACGGCCTGATAAACGGCTCGGGATTTTCCCGTGTCGCCCTCGCGAAGAAAAGGATGGTGCGCCGTGAACAGCAAACTTTCGTTGGAGAAGGACAAGATCAAGATCGTCCTGCTCGAAGGTATCCATGAAAACGCTGTAAAGATGTTCAAAGAGGCCGGCTACTCTAATGTCGACCATTACCCAGCTGCGCTCGACGCGGACGAACTGAAGTCCGTTGTCTCTGATGCGCATTTCCTGGGTATTCGTTCCCGCACCAAACTGACTGAAGAAGTTATTGATGCCGCATCCAAGCTGACCTCTATCGGTTGCTTCTGTATCGGTACCAATCAGGTTGATCTCAAGGCTGCTGCGATGCGCGGCATTCCGGTCTTCAACGCACCGTATTCCAACACCCGTTCGGTCGCGGAACTGGTCCTTGGTCAGATCATCATGCTGCTCCGTGGCATTCCGCAGCGTAATGCGGCGGCCCATGAAGGCGGTTGGCTGAAAAATGCCACTGGCTCTTATGAAGCGCGTGGCAAGACGCTTGGTATTATCGGCTATGGTCATATTGGATCGCAGCTCTCGGTTTTGGCTGAATCGCTTGGCATGAACGTCATTTATTATGACGTGGTCAACAAGCTTGCCTTGGGCAACGCCAATTCCTGTGCTTCGATGGACGAACTTCTGGCGAAATCCGATGTGGTGTCGCTGCATGTTCCGGCCAACGAGCAGACCAAAAACATGATCACCGCAGCCGAAATCGCCAAGATGAAAAAGGGCGCACACCTGATCAACGCAGCACGTGGCAATGTCATCGTGATCAATGATCTGGCAGCAGCCCTTGAAAGCGGCCATTTGGCCGGTGCAGCGCTTGACGTGTTCCCAATTGAGCCGGCAGGAAAGGATGAGCTGTTTGAAAGCCCGCTTCGCGGCATGAACAACGTGATCCTGACCCCGCATATCGGTGGTTCGACCCAGGAAGCACAGGAAAATATCGGCATCGAAGTTGCCGACAAGCTGATCACGTATTCCGACAATGGCTCGACCCTTGGTGCTGTGAACTTCCCGGAAGTATCGCTTCCGGTCAAGGATCGCACCCATACCCGCTTCATGCACATTCACCGCAATGTCCCGGGCGTTCTGCTCAAGATCAACGATGTGTTTGCATCGCGTGGCATCAACATCAGCGGCCAGTTCCTGCGTTCTGAAGGCGGCGTTGGTTACGTGGTTGTCGAAGTCGACGAAGAAATCAAACCGGGTGCCGGTGTGCGCAAGGAGCTTGAGGCGATCGAAGGCACGCTCCGTGTCCGCTTCCTGTTCTGATCGAACGGTTTATTGAAAACGAAAAGGGCGGGTGCCAATGGTGCCCGCCCTTTTTCTATCCGACTATTTGCTGCCTAAAGCTTGCGATACATCACCAATGCATCGGTCTCGCCCAATGTCGGATGCATGAAAGCACCCGGCAGGCGGCCGACAATCTCAAAGCCAAGCTTTGGCCAAAGATGTACCGCTGCCGCATTGCTTTCGATCACGAAGTTGTACTGCATGGCCCGGTAGCCAAGTTCCTTGGCGCGGACAAATGAATCTTCGCCCATCCGGCGCGCAATACCGCGCCCGGTGGCCTTGGGAGATGTCATGTAACCGCAATTGCAGACATGCGATCCGCCGCCGCCCTGATTTTGCCGGATGTAATAGGTACCAACGATCTCGCCATCTTCTTCGGCGACCAAGGTGACTTTGTCCGGGCCCATCCAATAGGCAATGACTTGATCATCATTCATGTCGCTATCAATGGCGTAGGTGTCCCCTGCACGTAATGTCGGGGCGACGATTTCAAGAATGGCGGGGATATCTTGTTGGGTGGCAGGGCGAATGTGCATGGATGGCTCACAATATGGGGCAGGATGGCGCGCCATATTGGCGCAAACGTGCCTAACTATCGCTGCCTGCAAGGGTGAGTTCAAGAAATTCCGGTTCAACCTCAAAGGGAAGATTTGCACGCCCGGCCAGTGCCTTGGCCAATTCATTGCGATACCGCTCACGCGGGATCTCCAGAACGCCAAACTGTTTGAGGTGATCATTCACAAACTGCGTATCAAGCAGGCTGAACCCGCCTTGGCGCATCAGGGCGACCAAATGAACAAGGGCAACCTTTGAGGCGTTGGTTGCACGCGAAAACATGCTTTCGCCAAAGAACGCCTTACCAAGGCTTACGCCATAAAGCCCCCCAACCAGCTCGCCATCCTTCCAGGCCTCAATCGAATGGGCACAGCCCATCTTGTGAAGCGCGCAATAGGCATCAAGGATGTTGCTGTTAATCCAGGTGTCGTCACGCGTGTCGGTGGGTTCTGCGCAGGCGCGAATAACATCGGGGAAGGCGCGGTTGACGTGGATTTTATAAGTGCCTTTGCGCACGGCCTTTTTCAGGCTGCGCGGCACATGAAAACCGTCAAGCGGCAATACACCGCGCCATTCCGGATCAATCCAGTAAAGTGTTGGATCATCATGGCTTTCGGCCATGGGAAACAGGCCGACGGAATAGGCTCGGATCAACAGATCAGGGGTCAGCTGGTTCGACATGATCGCAGTGATAATTGTTTCAATCCTGTCTCAATGACGTCCATTTACATATGAGCAACTTGCCCGTTCCAGACAAGATCAGGCACGCAACCCGTCTAGCATAAATGTAAATGTTAGAGCAGTTTGATTAACTTTTTGATGCCAAGCCAACCATTTTGGTTGTCCAATTTAGGGAGGCCGGCACAAAAAAAACGGGAACCCGAAGGTTCCCGTTTGAAATCTGTGCGATCACTGATCACAGCGTTTTCTTCATGCCCATGAACTTTTCCAGCCAGTGGATGTCGTAATCCCCTTTCTGGATGTCCGGGTTGGCAAGAAGGGTCTGGTGCAGCGGGATGGTGGTTTTAATGCCGCCAATCGCATATTCTGCCAGTGCACGGCGCAGGCGCATCATGCATTCTTCGCGGTCACGGCCATGCACGATCAGCTTTGCGATCATGCTGTCGTAATAAGGCGGGATCGAATAGCCGGCATAGATGCCGCTATCAACGCGCACGCCCAGACCACCTGGTGCATGATATTCCTTGATCTTGCCCGGTGACGGAACAAAGGTCTGCGGATCTTCGGCATTGATACGGCATTCAATGGCGTGACCATGAATTTCAAGGTCTTCCTGTTTGAATGACAGCTCAAGACCAGCTGCAACGCGGATCTGTTCACGCACAAGATCGACACCGGAAATCATCTCGGTGACCGGGTGTTCGACCTGAAGACGGGTGTTCATTTCAATGAAATAGAACTCGCCATTTTCATACAGGAACTCGATCGTGCCCGCGTTGCGGTAACCCATGCCGATCATGGCGTTGGCAACGGTGGAGCCGATACGATGGCGTTCTTCCGGTGTCAGCGTCGGAGACGGTGCTTCTTCAAGAACCTTCTGGTGACGACGCTGCAAGGAGCAATCACGCTCGAACAGGTGAACCGCATTACCATGGCTGTCGCCAATGACCTGCAATTCGATGTGGCGCGGTTTGCCAAGGTATTTTTCCATATAAACGGCCGCATTGCCAAAGTTCTGCAATGCTTCCTTACGGGTCATGGAAAAGGATTCGGCAAGGTCTTCTTCGCGCTCAACCACTTTCATGCCGCGACCGCCCCCGCCACCTGACGCCTTGATCAGGACCGGATAGCCGATGTCCTTGGCGCATTTGCGGGCTTCGTCAACCGAGGTGATTTCACCATCAGAACCCGGAACGCACGGAATGCCAAGCTTCTCTGCAGTCTGTTTTGCCGTGATCTTGTCGCCCATCATGCGGATATGTTCCGCCGTCGGGCCGATGAAGGCAAAGCCGTGTTCTTCAACCATGGCGGCGAAGTCAGCATTTTCTGACAGGAAGCCATATCCCGGATGGATTGCTTCTGCGCCGGTGATTTCAGCAGCCGAAAGAATGGCCGGAATATTCAGATAGCTGTCCTTTGAGGCAGCCGGACCGATACAAACCGATTCGTCGGCCAAACGGACATGCATCGCATCGGCATCCGCGGTGGAATGCACTGCGACAGTTTTGATGCCCATTTCACGGCAAGCGCGCTGAATACGGAGCGCGATTTCGCCGCGGTTGGCAATCAGGATTTTGTCGAACATGCGGTACTTACCCCGGCTTATTCAATGATGACGAGCGGTTCGTCATATTCGACCGGATGGCCGTCGGTCGCGATGATCTGGGTGATCTTACCAGATTTCGGTGCGCGGATCGGGTTGAAGGTCTTCATCGCTTCGATCAGCATCAGGGTCTGGCCTTCGGAAACCGACGAACCAACCGCGATGAATGGTGCCGCACCCGGTTCCGGTGCGAAGTAAACAACACCGACCATCGGTGATTTTACAGCACCCGGATGCGCGCTTGCTTCAGCCGGTGCAGCAGCCGCAGGCGCAGCCGGTGCAGCCGCAGCAACAGGTGCTACAGCCGGTGCAGCGGCAACCATGGTGCCCTGACGGGCAACGCGAATACGGTTGTCACCAGCGGCAACTTCAATTTCGGTCAGATTGGTGTCGTCCAGCAGCTCGGCGAGCTGGCGAATGGCGTCATTGTCGATGTTGAACTTGCTCATTTCGATATCTTTTATGATGGTGTGTGGATCAATCCGCGCATGGCATCCAGGGCGTCTGAAGAGCTCTGGGAGCCAAAGCCATAGATCATACCGTTTGCAGCTTTCGAGACGTTAGAAGTGTGTCTTAACGTGTCCCGCTTAAAAATTTTGGACAGATGGACCTCAATGTTCGGCAAATCTGATGCCGCGACAGCATCGAGGATCGCAACCGATGTGTGCGTATATGCCTCAGCCGTGCCAAGAATGCCAGAGTCTTCTTGTCGGTTTTTGGGAAAACCTGTCAACCAGATCACCTTTGTTCTTGCCGCAAGGACATTCAATTCAGGCATGTGTCAGCGGGGTCAATTCCGGACTGATCTTTGTTGATGACCAGAATGTTATCCGTTCCCACATACCCAACATTCGGTGTTGCGTTTATAACACGACCAAAGTCTGACGCAACTTTGCAATGGCGTTAAAGAAAATCTGCCAAAGTCGGGAACCTGAAACGAACTGCGCCCGTTTCCGACCCATGCGCATCAGCAATGTGCAAAAGCCTTGGAAGACAGCTTGCTTCAAACCCCGCTGCTGCGCATACTGCGCGGCAATCATGAAGATTTTGATACCACAGGGATTGAACGAAAAAGATGCGCCTGACGATCAACGGTGAAGACCGCAATATCGAAAATGCCGGAAATGTTGCTGAATTGCTTGGTGAACTCGGGATCGCCGCGACCAAGGTTGCGGTTGAACGCAATCTCGAAATCGTTCCGAAAACCGCTTATGGCGACACGCCGCTTTTAGATGGTGACAAGTTCGAGATCGTCCATTTCATCGGTGGCGGATCGCAAGAAGCTGATCTTGCGGCTGCGGATGACGACGGTTTTGTTGTTGCCGGTCAGAAATTTTCATCCCGTTTGCTGGTCGGTACCGGCAAATACAAGGATTTCGAAGAAACCAAAATCGCCATCGAAGCATCCGGTGCCGAAATCGTCACGGTTGCCGTGCGTCGCGTAAACCTGACCGATCCGAACCAGCCCATGCTGGTCGATTATGTCGATCCGAAAAAATACACCTATCTGCCGAACACTGCGGGCTGCTTTACCGCTGATGACGCGGTCCGCACACTGCGTTTGGCCCGCGAAGCAGGGGGCTGGAACCTTGTGAAGCTTGAGGTGCTTGGTGATCAGGCAACTCTGTATCCAAACATGCCAGAAACCCTGCAAGCCGCTGAAGCACTGATCAAGGACGGCTTTGATGTGATGGTTTACTGCAGCGATGACCCCATTCAGGCCAAGATGCTTGAAGACATGGGCTGCTGCGCCATCATGCCGCTTGGTTCCCTGATTGGATCGGGCATGGGTATCTTGAACCCGGTCAATATCGCCCTGATCAAGGAAAACGCGAATGTGCCGGTTCTGGTGGATGCCGGTGTTGGTACGGCATCTGATGCGGCTGTTGCCATGGAACTTGGCTGTGATGGTGTTTTGATGAATACGGCAATTGCCGGGGCAAAAGATCCGATCCGTATGGCACGTGCGATGAAGCACGCGATCATTGCCGGTCGTGAATCGTTCCTTGCCGGTCGTATGCCGAAAAAGAAATACGCTGATCCGTCGTCGCCACTGGCCGGGATCATCTGATCATACGCGACGCGTGACGCGTTAAGACAAAGGGCCGTTTCAATATCGAAACGGCCCTTTGTCGTTTTATTGAGTTTGCGTAACAAGCGAACTGCAAATGTAGTCAGCCTGTCAAAAGCACGATCCGTTTTGGATCAGGAAGCTTTTTCAAGACCTGCTTCAACCAGCCCTTCAACGCGTTCCATATCCGCACCCGATACCAGCGAGCCGTTAACGAGGAAGGCAGGCGTGCCGCTGACACCGATGGAGCGGGCCATGGCGGAATATTGTGCGAGCATGCCGTTGATTTCCGGGGACTTCATGTCTTCGCGCATTTTAGCGACATCAACGCCGGCAGTCGCGGCAAGTTCATCAATGCGCGTGGCATCCAAAAGACCACGGTTATTCATGAAGGCTTCGTGCACTTCCATGTATTTGCCCTGTTTCGCTGCAGCCAATGCAGCGCGGGCTGCATGCGCACTTTCTTCGCGCAGGATCGGGAATTCGACAAAGATGGTACGGACTTTGCCATCATATTCTTCTGCGATGTCCATCACGCCTTCAAAGGCACGTTTGCAATAGCCACAGTGATAGTCAAAGAACTCGATCACGGTCACTGGCGCATCAATTGGGCCGATAGACGGAACGGTGCTATCTGCAACAAGCGCATCCCAAACTGGCGTGATGGCCTCGGACTGCTCGCGCGCTTTTTCAGTGGCCTGCCAAACCTGAACATTTTGAATCGCACGCAGAAGCACATCCGGGTTTTCGATCAGATACTTTTCAATCACAGTTTCGATTTCTGCTTTCTGATCAGCACTAAGCGCCTCATCGGCAAGGGCAGGCTGCGCGCCAAACATCATGGTTGCGCCAAGTGCCGTGGCACCAAGAAAGCGTTTAACGATCCGAGAATTCATGGGGCGTCCTTTTATCATCAGGCGTTTCATGACCTGTCGTTGAATGTCATGTCACTGTGATACGTGATCACGCTGCTAACGGGAAAGTAAAATATGCGTCATATAGGTGATCGCACTCACAGCCGGTTTGTGTTCAGAACCCGACGTGATGCCAACCCAAACCAGCCGGACTTCGTCACTTGGCGCATCAGGCCAGTAGCGGCGATAAAGTGTCGATAGATCAAAATATTCCCTTTGCCATTCGCCGTAACGCACCGTTGGTTGACCGACCGGGATGCGCACCAGTTGATCAATTGGCGGTTTGCCCGATCCCAGATCACCCTCCGACCAGCTTCCCTGATCCTGTTGCCTGAAACCCAGTACAAGCTCCACATCGCCAATCTGGGCGGTACTGTTAAGTTGCCAGTCAAACGACAGATACGGGGATGCCAAAACAATGACGTTGGTGCGTCGACCAAGTTCGAACGATCCAACACCGGGTCGTGTGGCCAAGGCGATCCTGCCGTCCTTATCCTGCCATGCCAGAGGTTCTGCGAGACCTGATCCATCCTCGTTCCTGATCTGAACCGAGCCAAATGGCCGTTGTTTGACAGACCAGTAGCGCGGCGGATTAGAAAGCGAAAAGGGCGCATACAGAAGCTTAAGGTCACCTGCGGCATCCACGCCGGCGTCAGGCAATGTGCAACTGCCAAGGCCAAGCGCGCCCGCCACTGCGATCAGTGACGCGAACAAACGTGCCTTTGTGAACAAAGATCGGCTTTGAGTCGGCGTGCCGGTTTGCAAACCGGGTGCCGACATCAATTCGGCTTATCCTTGCCGGGGACGCCATCAGGGTTGGTGGCCTGCAAGATATCCTGCGCGCGAAGCCAGGCAGCGGTTCCCTTTTCAAGTTTCCGGTCGGCCTGAACCGCGTGATAGCTCGCGGCACTGCGATCACCGGTCAGAAGACTGTATTCCGCTTGAGAAAGGGACGCTTCGCCTTCATTGCCAAGCCGGTTTTCAACGATTGCCCGGAACCGCCAGGCCGATGCATTGCCGCGTTCACGTGACAAAACACCAATCAGGTGGCTTTTTGCCGGATCGAGATAGGCCGCATCACCGGTTTCAATCATCGCATGCGCCAGAAGAAGTCTGATCAAGGGGGCGTTACCGGAAAGCTCGCTTGATTTTTCAAGCGGGGGGATAGCATCGCGGGCGCGCCCGAATTCTAAAAGAACCTGACCTTTAAGTTCTTCGAAAAAGGCGTTGTTGGGTTCGTCGGCAATCAGCTCGTCAATCAGCTTCAACGCCGGTTCAACCTGCGAATCCCGGTAATAGGCAATCGCGCGGGCGTAACGGCCCGAAATGCTGGTGTCGCTTTCGGGATAAGTGCGCAGCGTATTTTGAATATGGTTGGTAAAGGCAAACAGCTTGGCGCGCATTCGAGCATGGCGCTCGTAAAGTTCATCACTGACCCGAGCATCCTTGAGTGGTGAGTTGGCAACGTAATTTGCCAAAAACTCGACACGTTCGGTGGTTAAGGGGTGGCTTCGAAGATAGGGGTCCTGACTTGCCGTACTTAGCAATTCCTGTCCTTCAAGGGTCTGCATGAACTCCAAGACACCGCGCGATGAAATTCCCGCATTGGTCAGGAACTTCACACCGGCCTGATCGGCACTGCTTTCCTGGGTGCGTGAATAGGCAAGGAAGTTACGGGTGGCAACATTCTGGCCGCCCAGAATGGCTGCTGTACCGACATCCGACCGGCCCGCAGCAACGCCTGCTGCGACACCGGCAATGGTCGAAAGAATGGAGATCGCCGTCGCATTGCGCAGCTGATCATGAACGCGCGAAAGATGGCCGCCGGATATGTGACCGGTTTCGTGGGCCATAACGCCGATAACCTGTTCGGGAGTCTGTGCTTTTAACAACAGCCCAGTATTGATAAAAAGCTTTTGCCCCCCGGCAACAAATGCGTTCAAGCTGTTGTCGGAAACGATATAAATGGACACACCATTCGGATCTAGGCCCGCTGCCCTGAAAATGGGGGTGGCATACATCCGAAGGGTTTCTTCGATCTCGGTATCGCGGATAAAAGAACGACCCTGCGCAAAAACCGTGCTAGGCAGGGCAACGAGGAAAATGGCAGTGAGAGTAATAATGCGTCTGAGCAAAATGTGCGTTCCATATTTTCGTTCGACTGATGTCGGTTCAATGCCGACGCGCAAGCCATCATGGCGGATCGCGTTTGCAATCGCAATGACTGCCGGTCTTGCTGCCTGCAGTGGTACTAATACAGAAAATCTTGGTCAAATAGGGGCAGTTACCGGTTACTTCGGTGGCGTGGTCGGTGATGAGCCGCGCGCAGTTCGCAATGCGCGTGATGTTCTTTCGGCTGGCGGGACGGCGGCGGATGCGGCTGTGGCGCTGTATGCGACCATGACGGTGACCAAATCATCGGTTGCCGGGATCGGCGGTGGTGGCGTTTGCGTTGTCCATGACCGCGAAAGTAAAAAGGTCGAAGTCCTTGATTTCTGGCCACGCGCAGGCACACGGACCAGCGCAAGCCAGACCGCAACCACCATTCCGGCAGTTCCGCGCGGACTTTATGCGCTTAGCGCGCGTTATGGCCGCCTGCAGTGGGGATCGCTTCTCAGCCAGGCTGAACAATATGCCCGCCTTGGCGTGCCGGTATCACGTTCGCTGGTCAATGACATCGAAGCAAACCGCGATCGCATCGCCGCAAGTCCGTCGCTTAGCGCAATCTTTATGCCCAATGGCAAGACGCTTGAAGTTGGCGATCGTATTCGTTCCGTGAACCTTGCAGCCCTTCTGACGTCGCTTCGTGTCAAAGGTCCGGGCGAGTTTTATAACGGTGCGCTTGGTGCGGATATCGCCAATGCAGTTGAGGCCGCTGGTGGTACGCTGACAGCTGACGACATGCGTGGCTATCGTCCGGAATGGAAAGCCGCGACCGAGGTCAAGGTTGGCAATGAAACGCTGTATCTTGCGTATCCGCCCCGTTCGACCAATGGCGCGAATGTCATCACGCAGGGTGGCGAGCTTGCCGATATCCTGAACCGTTATCTGGCCGATATCACGTCGGGCAATCAGTCTGGCCAGGCATCAGCAGGTCGGAGTGGTTTCGTCGTGGTCGACCGTACGGCGAATGCCGTTGCTTGTGTCACCACCATGAACACCCCGTTTGGTGCTGGTCTTGGTGCCGAAGCCTTTGGCTTGAACCTGGCCGCGGGTGACGCGGCACAGGCGGCAACGCCGCTGATGGGCCCGGCTTTGATGGTGAACCCGTTTGTTTGGGAATACTATTACGGGATTGCTGGCACCGGTACGCCGGCTGGTGCGACCAAACAGATCGCGACCATGGCCGAAGATTTGATTGGTGCCGGTTCGGCATCGGGTATTGCGCTTAATTCCAACGGGCCTTCTTCGGTGAATATCATTCGCTGCCTTGAAGGAACGCCACCTCATCCGGAAAGCTGCCAGTTCATTGCCGATCCGGCTGGCGGCGGCATGGCCGGAACCCGTTAATCAGACGACGTTCAAACAGGGCAGGGGATCATGATCCTTCTGCCCTGTTGCATATTAAACAACTCAGGACCCCACAGATGGCTTTGAAACAATCCCTTCGCGGTGCGATTTCGCCCTTTATTGTTATGGATGTCATGCGCGCGGCCAATGCGCGTGAGAAGGAAGGCAAAGCTGTCTATCATCTTGAAGTTGGCCAGCCGGGCACACCAGCCCCGCGCAAGGTCCGCGAAGCAGCCGCCAAGGCGCTCGAGTCTGATCTGATCGGTTATACCAACGCCATGGGGATTGATCCGCTGCGCGAAGCGATTGCCGGGCATTACAAAACCAAGTTTGGCGTATCGGTCGATCCGGCTCGCGTTTGCGTTGCCAGCGGGTCATCATCGATCTTTGTTTTGGCGTTTCTGGCGGCCTTTGATGCGGGTGACCGTGTAGCGATGGCTGCACCGGGTTATCCCGCTTATCACAACATCCTAAGCGCGCTTGGCATTGATACGGTCAATCTGCCAGCTGGGCCTGAAACCCATTACCAGCCGACCGTTCAAATGTTACGTGATCTGGACGAGCCGGTTGATGGTCTGATCGTTGCCAGCCCGTCTAACCCGGCTGGTAGCATGATTGATGTTGAAACCTACCGCGAACTGGCGACCTATTGCCGCGATAACGGCATTCGCCTGATCAGTGACGAGATTTATCAGGGCATTTCTTTTGGCGATGTGGCTGAATGCACTGCGCTTGAATTCGGTGATGAGGCGATCATCATCAACAGTTTCTCGAAATACTTTTCCATGACGGGCTGGCGTCTGGGTTGGGCGATTGTACCGCCAGATTTGATGCGTGCGGTCGAATGTTTGCAGCAGAACCTGTTTATCTCGGCTCCGGCCTTGTCACAGATCGCCGCAGTTGCCGCGTTTGATTGTGAAGAAGAACTTCAGGCCAATATCGCGGCCTATGCGCGTAATCGTGAAATCCTGCTTGATGGTCTGCCAAAGGCAGGCTTCACCAAATTCGCCCCGGCCGATGGCGCGTTCTATCTCTATGCAGATGTTCGCGAGCTAACCAAGGACAGCGAAGCATTCTGTCGTCAGATGCTTGAAGAAACAGGTGTTGCAACGACACCCGGTACCGATTTTGATCGCATGCGTGGCAAGGGCTATGTGCGGTTCTCATTCGCGCATAGCGAAGAAACCATGATTGGTGCGGTCAAGGCGCTTCAGAATTGGAAGCGCTGATCTGATCAGCGCTCACCGCTAACGAAAAAGGGCTGCCCGATGGGCAGCCCTTTTTGTTTGTTCTGTTCGCCGGTCTTAACGACCAAGGCTCCACCAGCCGCGTTTTTTCGGCTTCGGCTTTTCATCCTTTGCCGGTTCAGCAGCAGGGGCTGCTTCCGGGGCGGGCGTCGGAGCTGGTGCCGGTGCTTCAGCTTTTGGTTCAGCAGCCTTCGGCTCAGCCGGCTTTTCTGCCGGTGCGGATACTGGTGCACTTACCTCTGCCGGGGCGCTTGCAGGTGCTGCGGCGGCTTCGGGTTTGCTTTCAGCGGTTGCTTCCGGTGCCGGGCCAGACTGGATCGGGATGTTTTTCACATCGCCGCCATCCTTGCCCGGACGGTTGTTGCGATCACGACGGTTACGACGGTTGTCATTGCGATCACGACGTGGACGGGCCGGAGCCGGTGCCGTCGTGCTGCGCGAACGACCTGCGCGGACACCTTCCTGATCGAAGCTATCAGCATCCTGACCATCGGTTTCAGCGTCGATAACAGTGCTTTCTTCGGAACCGTCCGGCGCCTCGTGATCACGGTTGCGGCGTGCTGCCGTCAGAGCCGGATCATCATTTGGCGAACGGGTACGGTTGCCATCAAATTCCTGACGACGCGAACGACGACGGCCACCACGCTTGCCACGACGGCGGCGTTTGCGCTGACTATCTTCGTCATCATCATCGCCGTTGGCGCTATCGAAACCTTCGGCATCGTCGGCGTCATTGGTCGATGCTTCCTGCTGCTGATCGTTACGATCATCACGGTCATCATTGCGACCACGACGGCGACGGCGACGACGGCGGCGTTTGCCACCCTGATCATCGTCTTCGGAGCGCTCAATTTCTTCTTCTTCGTCGGCATCAACCGGATTTTCAATCGCGGTCAGCGAGACGCTATCGGTGTTCAGAACCGGTGCAGCAGCTTCTTCAAGCTCGTCACCTTTCTTCGCACGGGTGCGTTCGATGCGGTGATCGGGCGAAATCAGGCTGTCATCGCCAAAGATCATGACGCTGAAGCCGTAACGCTGTTCGATCTCGCCAAGCGAGTCACGTTTACGGTTCAGGATGTAAAGCGCGACTTCGCTTGCAACATGGACGGTCAGCGCACCGGAACGGCGACGCATACCTTCTTCTTCGATCACGCGCAGCAGGTGAAGGGCCGCACTTTCGATCGAACGGACAAGGCCGACACCGCGGCAATGGGTGCAAACTTCAAACGCGCTTTCGACCAGCGACGGACGCAGGCGTTGACGCGACATTTCAAGCAGACCAAACGGGCTGATGCGGCCGATCTGAAGACGCGCGCGGTCATTGCGCATCGCTTCTTTCAGCTTGCGTTCAACCGATGCCTGATTGCGGTGATCTTCCATGTCGATAAAGTCGACAACGATCAGACCGGCAAGGTCACGCAGGCGCAATTGGCGTGCAAGTTCTTCGGCTGCTTCAAGGTTGGTCTTGTAAGCGGTTTCTTCGATGTTGCGTTCACGGGTCGAACGACCGGAGTTTACGTCAACCGCGACCAGTGCTTCGGTCGGGTTGATGACAAGGTAGCCACCGGATTTAAGCTGTACGACCGGGTTGAGCATCGCATCAAGCTGGCTTTCCACCTGGAAACGGTGGAACAGCGGCACGCCCTGATCCTTATAGGGCTGCACACGCTTGGCATGCGACGGCATCAGCATCTTCATGAAGTCTTTGGCAACCCGGTAACCTTCGTCACCTTCGACCAGAACTTCATCAACATCACGTGCATAAAGGTCACGGATGGAACGCTTGATCAGATCGGCTTCTTCGTAAATCAGGCACGGTGCCTGGCTCTGAAGGGTGGTTTCGCGGATACGATCCCACAGACGCATCAGATAATCGAAGTCGCGCTTGATTTCGGCTTTGGTCCGTTCTGCACCGGCGGTACGAACGATAACGGCCATGCCGTCCGGAATCTCAAGCTCGGCCAGGATGGATTTAAGACGCTTGCGGTCTTTGGCATTGGTGATCTTGCGCGAAATGCCGCCACCACGCGGGGTGTTTGGCATCAGAACGCAATAGCGGCCAGCCAGTGACAGGAACGTCGAAAGTGCAGCACCCTTGTTTCCACGCTCTTCCTTGACGACCTGAACCAGAATGATCTGGCGGCGTTTGATCACTTCCTGAATTTTGTAGCGCTTCTGAAGCTGACGGCTGTGCGATTCGACGAACTCGTCGGCATCATCGCCGCCAAGGTCTTCGACATCTTCTTCGCCCGCGGCATCGGCATCGATATCCAGCGTGGTGACAGCTTCTTCACCGTCTTCTGCATCGACATCAATGGTCAGCTCAGCAACTTCTGCCGACATTGCCGCATTGCCACCGGTCGGGGTGTCATCGCCATCACTGTCTTCGGACGGTGCGCCATCATCAGATGCGGCTTCGACGTCATCGGCTTTCTTGCGACGATTGCGCGTGCGACGACGACGCGGCTTTGCATCCTCTTCTTCAGAGGTTGCTGCGTCTGCGGCACCTTCGGCATCGGCCGGGGCCGCATCAGCGGCTGCTTCGACGACTTCGGTCGCGTCTGCATCGGCTGCTGCTTCAACCGCTTCGTCCTTGTCTTTGGCGCGCGGTTTGCGGCGCGAACGCGAACGGGTCGGTTTCTTGTCTTTTTTCGGGCTGTCTTCGCCATCACCGATATTGTCTTCGACGATTTCGGCGTCTTTTACCTGCGAATGACCCTGTGACAGGGCTTCACGGTCGGCGACAGGGATTTGGTAATAGTCGGAATGGATTTCGCTGAACGCAAGGAAACCATGGCGGTTTCCGCCATAGTCAACAAAGGCCGCCTGCAGCGACGGTTCTACTCGCGTGACTTTGGCGAGATAGATATTTCCCTTGATTTGCTTTTTCGTCGAAGTTTCGACGTCATATTCTTCTAGGCGATTTCCATTAATAACAACGACGCGGCTTTCTTCCGCGTGCGTTGCATCGATAAGCATGCGTTTAACCATTCGGAACCTGTTCCTGGAGGTCCCGCCAGTTCTATGCCACGCGCACTAATGCGCTGATATGCAAACAAACCGGCGTATCCGGAGGCGCCGTCCAATAAGGTCGCGATATGTCCTGTATGTCTATGGTTCATCGCGTGTCGGCTGCTCTTCCGGTTCGGACCTGGTTTTGATGTTGAAACAAAATTAGGTTGCGTATTTCTCGAGCGCGCCAAGACAGCCTTTGGGAGGAGGGCTCTATCGGGAGCGGGAATTGCCGCGTCACCGAGACACCGACCTGAAGAACTGTTCTAGTCGCGTCCTCAGCCTGGTGGGTTTTAGGTTCATACCACAAAGCATAGGAATCTCGGGTGCAACATATCCGTTTTATTCCGCTGCGACAAACAGTTTTGTTGCACCAGATGACGACTTTCTGACAGTCGCGAATAAAAACGCGAAGATTTCCGCGCGATTTCACCCGAAACGATTAATCTCCGGCAAATGTATGAAAAGACAATGCTTTTGTCCTGTCAGGTGATTGGTTTGTGCAAATGGCGGGTTGAGAAAAGCCTTTTAGAACTTCTCTTGTTGGTCAATTGCCCGTTAACCAACGCATTGCTATAAGCGGTTATTACTTGCTTAGGCAGTTCAGACAGGCGCAAGCACAACAGATGACTTCACGGCACGCAAAAACACGTTCCTCTGTGCGAAATGTATCATTCTTCCGGACCTTCCCCAAAATGGTGAAGGCGGCAATGATATTGTTTTTGCTGCTATTTTCGGCCCAGCTTGCCGCGACGAGTGCCAATGCACAGGCCGCCAAGGTGCTGGGTGCGCGTTTGGGCGTTTATCCCGATTACACACGATTTGTGATCGACCTTGATCGTGATGTCGACTTTACCTATTTCCTGCTGCCCGATCCCTATCGCATCATCATCGATATGCCTGAAATCGACTGGAGCGCCCCTCCGGGCAAGGTGACATCGGGTGGTGGTTTGATTTCCGGTTTGCGTTACGGCCTGTTTAAACCAGGCACTTTCCGCGTTGTTCTTGACGTTGCCAAACCATCGCTGGTGTCAAAGATTTTCTCGTTGCCAGCAGGCGGCGGCAAGCCCAACCGTTTGGTCGTTGATCTTAAACCGGCAGAACGCGAAACCTTCCTGAGCGCATCACGCAAAAGCATGGAAGCCTATTCCGCACGCAGCCGTAATGACACCAGTGCGACCGAACAAAGCGTTGATGTTGCCGTCCAATCTGGTCGTGGCGGGGATGAAAAACCACTGATCGCGATTGATGCTGGTCACGGTGGGGTTGATCCCGGTGCGATTGGTGTTGGCAATGTCTATGAAAAGGACCTGACACTGGCTGCTGCCCGTCAGCTTGCCGATACACTGACCGCAACCGGGCGCTATCGCGTGCTTTTAACACGTGACAAGGACGTGTTCCTGAAACTGCGGCAGCGCGTTGAAATCGCGCGCAAGGGTGGGGCTGATCTGTTTATCTCGTTGCATGCGGACTCAATTGGCAACCCAAAGCATCGCGGTGCGTCGGTTTATACCCTGTCTGAAAACGCATCGGATAAAGAAGCCGCCGCCTTGGCATCAAAGGAAAACAAGGCCGACGTGATCGCCGGTATTGATCTTTCTGATGAAAACTCCTTGGTGCAAAGTATCCTGATTGACCTGGCCCAGCGTGAAACCATGAACCTTTCGGCAACGCTTGCCGCCAATATGGTCAGTCAGCTTGCCCAAAGCATCGAACTTCAACGCAGAACCCATCGTTTTGCAGGCTTTGCGGTTCTTAAGGCGCCTGATATTCCATCTGCACTGTTTGAGATGGGCTATCTGTCCAATGCGACCGATGCCAAACTTCTGCAACAGCCAGGCCATCGCAAAAAGATCGCCGATGCGGTGTTGCGGGCGATTGATCTCTATTTCGAGAAGCACAAGTTCTAGGCTTGATCCCTGAAACTGTTGAAGAATGTCGGGCGGTGCGCGTGTGCGCGCGCTTTGCATAATATTCACAAGTCTTCATGTTCAGGCCGGGGCGCACCATGTTAAACTGAGCGCGCCGGATGCGAGCTTATAAAAAATTCACCTGGCGTGCGGGCTGTCACAACCTCGTCACTTTTTTGCCGCTATAATGGGGCTAAGTGCGGGGTTCCGGCCTGATTGGATGCCAGTAGGATTTGGAAATCCGGTGGGACATTGCAATTCCGATGATTGTGCATGAATATGCGCGCTCCTCGGATCGAGCCAACAAAACGAAAAAGACCTGCTTAACATGCGCATTTTACTCAGTATTTTCGGTGTTCTGTTCCTGATGGGGATTGCAGGGGGCGTCGGTGCTCTGGCGATCTTTTGGCATTTTGGTCAGGGGCTTCCCGACTATACCCAGCTTGAAAATTACGAGCCCGAGGTCATGACACGTGTTCATGCATCTGACGGGGCGTTGATTGCTGAATATGCGCGTGAAAAACGCGTCTTTGTTCCGATTTCGGCCATTCCGCATAAGGTGATCGACGCCTTTGTCGCGGCCGAGGATAAAAACTTCTTTTCCCATCCGGGGATCGATTTTGCTTCTGTTCTGCGTGCTGCGGTTACCAACGTCGTCAATCTTGGAACCGGCAAACGTCCGGTTGGTGCATCGACCATTACCCAGCAGGTGGCAAAGAACTTCCTTCTGACCAACGAAGTTTCTTATGAACGCAAAATCAAGGAAGCGATCCTGTCGTTCCGTATCGAACGCGCGTTTTCCAAGGAACATATTCTCGAACTTTATCTCAACGAAATTTACCTTGGCAGTGGCAGCTACGGCGTTGCCGCCGCAGCATTGCGCTATTTCGACAAGTCGCTTGATGAGCTTGACGTCGAAGAGGCCGCATATCTTGCTGCCCTGCCAAAAGCACCGTCGAACTATCATCCGGTGCGCAACCATGACGAAGCCAAAGCCCGCCGCAACTGGGTGATTGGCCGCATGCTTGAAGAAAAATACATCACCGAAGCCGAAGCACAGGAAGCATGGACATCCCCGCTTGAAGGTAAAACCCGTGAATCGGTTGATACCCATCAGGCTGATTTCTTCGCCGAGGAAGTCCGTCGTCAGCTTGTTGATCGCTATGGCGAAGGCATGCTCTATGACGGTGGCTTGTCGGTCCGTTCGACCGTTGATCCGCGCATGCAGGATGTTGCGGACAAGGCATTGTTTGAAGGACTGGTTGCCTATGACCGTCGTCATGGCTGGCGTGGTCCGATCACGACGATTGATCTGTCGGGTGACTGGCAGCAGGCGCTTCGCGAAGTCGAAACCCCGTCAGACGTTCCGTGGGACCGTGCGGTTGTTCTTGATACGGATGCCAACGAAGCCAAGCTTGGTCTGGCTTCGGGTGAGCAGGGCCGCATTCCGCTGCGTTTTCTGACCTGGGCGCGTCCGTGGCAAAAGGGCCAAACCCTTGGCCCGGTCGTGAACCGTCCGTCTGATGTGCTTAATCCGGGCGATGTTGTTTTCGTTAAACATTTTGCCGAACTTGATGGCGAAAAGCTGCCGCCAAACACTTATGGCTTGCGTCAGATCCCCAATGTGAATGGCGGTCTGGTGGCGATGGACCCGCATACCGGTCGTGTTTTGGCGATGTCTGGCGGTTTCTCGCATGACCTGTCGAAGTTCAACCGCGCAACTCAGGCCCGTCGCCAGCCGGGTTCGGCTTTCAAGCCGTTTGTCTATCTGGCTGCCCTCGATGATGGTTTTACCCCGTCGACGCTGGTGCTTGATGCGCCGTTCGTGATTGATCAGGGACCGGGGCTTGGGAAATGGAAGCCGGGTAACTATAGCGGTCAGTTCTATGGTCCCTCGACCATGCGTCTTGGCATTGAGAAATCCCGTAACCTGATGACGGTGCGTCTGGCCCAGACGATCGGCATGCCAAAGGTTGCCGATTACGCCGAACGGTTCGGGATCGTCGATGAGCTGCCAGAAGTGCTTTCCATGTCGCTTGGTGCGGCGGAATCGACTGTTATGCGCATGACGGCGGCCTATGCCGAGCTGGTCAATGGCGGCAAGAAAATCACCCCGACCCTGATTGACCGTATTCAGGATCGTCGCGGCAATGTGATTTATCGTCGTGATGAACGCGAATGCGCGCAATGTCAGGACGTCGCATTCCGCAATCAGATGCCGCCTGATCTTCCTGATACCCGGGAACAGTTGACCGATCCGGCCAGCGCGTTCCAGATGGTTCATATCATGGAAGGCGTTGTATCGCGCGGTACCGGCCGAACCATTGCCGAGCTTGGCTATCCGCTGGCAGGTAAAACCGGAACGACCAACGATTCACGTGATGCATGGTTTGTCGGCTTCTCGCCGGACTTGGCTGTGGGCGTTTATGTCGGTTTTGATGACAACCGATCGCTTGGTGACAAGGAACAGGGTGCCAGTGCGGCAGCCCCGATCTGGAAGGAATTCATGCGTGGTGCGCTTGAAGGCACCAAAGCCATTCCGTTCCGTACACCCCCGGGCATTCGTATGGTGCGTGTTGAATCGCGCACCGGTCTTCCGGCCCGCCCGGGCGATCAGGACGTGATTTGGGAAGCCTTCAAACCGGGTACCATCCCGGCATCAACCGAAGGCGTGATTGATGGCGGCTATACCGGTGTTAGCGGATCAGACAGCAGCGGTGGCGCTGTTTCCGGACCGGGCGGTATCTACTAATTTACGCGCGTCAGCGCAGTGCTTTGAATGTTTGGGAACCTCAAACTTCCGTCATGGTTATGAAGGATATTCACATAGTCTCCCGGTTCGCCGGCATCCCACAGGCGGGGTGCCGGGTTCCTGATCGCGCAGACTAAACCACGCTGATCGTAAGCCCCGGCCTCGCCCTTATGGACGAGGCTTTTGGGCGTGGGAAAACGCCTCGTCTTCGTTATGTAATTGGAGATGAAATTGGCACAAAATATCTACGACAATCCCGACTTCTTTGCTGGTTACAGCCAGCTTCCCCGACAAGTTCATGGTTTGGCAGGCGCGCCGGAATGGCCTGCAATCCAGTCCATGTTGCCCGATCTCAAAGGCAAAGCTGTTGCTGATCTAGGATGTGGCTTTGGCTGGACCGCGCGCTGGATGCGTGAACAGGGCGCTGCCAGCATTCAGGGATTTGATCTATCCGAAAATATGATCAATCGTGCGCGGCAAGACACGAGTGATCCTGCCATCACCTATCAGATCGCAGACCTTGATGTCTTGATGCTACCAGAAGCGCGCTTCGATCTGGTGTTCAGTGCGCTTACTTTTCACTATGTCGAGGATTTCGCGCGTCTGGTGGCGATGATTGCCAACGCCCTCAAGGCCGGTGGCAACTTCGTCTTTACGATTGAGCATCCGATCTTCATGGCTGCAGCACATCCAAACTGGATTGCTGAGGACGGTGGTCGCAAAACATGGCCGGTGAATGGCTATTCGATCGAAGGTGAAAGGCGCACCGATTGGTTTGCCAAAGGTGTCCTCAAACACCACCGGACCATGGCAACCACATTAAACACCCTGATCAATGCCGGGTTTGAAATCAAAGAAATCAAGGAATTCGCCCCAACTGCGGATCAGGTCAAAGAGATCCCGGCACTGGCCGAAGAACTTGAACGTCCGATGATGTTGCTGGTGTCTTCCGGTAAAAAGTAGCTGCTTTATCGCATGCCCGGAAGTGCAGGGATAATATCAACAAAGCCGGATGTGATCAGCATCCGGCTTTGTTCGTTCAGCGATGTTTTCATCTGAACGAATTTGCTTTCAAATCGGGTATTTGACGATGTTGTTTCGTCATCAAACGATGACAAAATTATCAAGTGCATGACATCGGTCTGTCATTGGATTTTGTCATCATATTCAAGGTTTTATTTCATGCCTTGGAGAGGGTTTAGTGATGTCGTTTCGACTTTCCCGTCGTAAGTTTCTGACCACCAGCGCGACCGCGGGGGCCGCATCGGCCATGAGTGGTTTCTTTATGCCGTCAATCTCACGCGCAGCGGACCGTCCGATCATTACCCACGGGGTACAAAGTGGCGATGTCACCGCCAACACCGCGTGTATCTGGGGCAGGGCTGATCGTGCATCACGAATGGTAACGGAAATCGCAACCACCGAAGGCTTTAAAAACTCGGTCCGTATTCCCCATGTCGATGTGCTCGAAGAACGCGATTTCGCGGGCAAACTTGCGCTAAATGATTTGCCTGCCGGGCAGGACATTTTCTACAAAATCCATTTTGAAAATCTTGATGACGGGCGCGCATCGTCCGAACCCGTCATTGGCCATTTCCGCACAGCACCGGCTGCCAAGCGCAACATTCGTTTTGGCTGGTCAGGCGACACTGCCGGGCAGGGCTGGGGCATTGACGAAGATCGCGGCGGGATGAAAACTTACGCGACGATTGCCAAACACAATCCGGATTTCTTCATCCATTCCGGTGACACCATCTATGCTGATGGGCCGTTTGCCGAAACCAAGGAAACCCCGGACGGGCAGGTGTGGAAAAACATTACCACCGAAGACACCGCCAAGGTTGCCGAAACCATCAACGAGTTTCGCGGTAATTATAAATACAACATGCTTGATCAGCATGTGCGCGAGTTCAACCGTCTGGTCCCGGTTTACTATCAATGGGATGACCATGAAGTCACCAACAACTGGTATCCGGGCGAGATGCTTTTGGGCGATGATCGATACACCGAAAAATCGGCATCCCTTCTGGCGGCCCGTGCCAACCGTGCCTTCCGCGAGATGCTGCCGATTACCGAACATGCGACCGAGCCGGGCCGTATTTATCGCAAGGTGTCCTATGGTCCGTCTTTGGAAATCTTCTTCCTTGATATGCGGACCTATCGTGGCACCAATGATGCCAATAACAGCACGACGCCAACGGATAACACCGACTTCCTTGGGCGTGCGCAGATGGAATGGCTCAAGCGTGGTCTTTTGAATTCCAAGGCAACCTGGAAAGTCATCGCCGCTGACATGCCGGTTGGCATGATTGTTTATGATGACTGGAAAAACAAAAGTACGTTTGAAAACCTTGCCAATGGTGATGGCGCGCCAGCAGGCCGTGAACTTGAAATCGTTGAACTGCTGCGTTTCATCAAAAATGCGAAAATCAACAACACGGTCTGGCTGACAGCGGATGTGCATTACACCGCAGCCCACTACTATGACCCGAACAAGGCCCAGTTCCAGGATTTCGAACCGTTCTGGGAGTTCGTGTCTGGTCCGCTACATGCCGGGACTTTTGGTCCGAATGAAATGGACAATACCTTTGGACCGCAGGTGAAATTCGCCAAGCACCCGACCGAGGAGCAGGGCGTTAACCTGCCACCATCCTATGGTTTGCAGTTCTTCGGGCTGGTCGATATCGATGCCGAAACCGAGCAGTTCCGCGTATCGCTTCGCGATGTGGCAGACGAAGAACTTTACACCGTAACGCTTGATCCTGTTTTGGGCTGATCCCCATATCAGGTCGTCAGAACTTTCATGCGCAACCCGGCACGAATTCTGTGCCGGGTTTTTGCATGGTTGCAGGGGTTTCAAGAACGGCAAAAACTGCTATAAGCGGCGCCGAGTTTGCCGCGTTACGAACGTGGCCCACGGAATTTCAGATGAATAACGGAGACATCAATGCGCGCTGAAGCACAGGCATTGGTCGATGAAATCAAGCAGTCGATGGCACTGCTGAGGAGGCATCTTTGACTGGGATAACGCTCTTAGACGCCTGGACGAACTGAACGCACTTGCCGAAGACCCGACCCTTTGGGACAACGCGGCAAACGCGCAGAAAGTCATGCGTGAACGTACCCAGATGGATGATGCCATCAATGGCTATAGAAAGCTCGCTCAGGAGCTTGAAGACAATATCGAGCTGATCGAACTTGGCGAAGCCGAAGGCGACGCTGACACGGTTGCAGAGGCCGAAGAAGGCCTGCGTGCGATCCGCGAGATCGCCGCACAGCGCGAACTTGAAAGCCTGCTTTCTGGCGAAGCTGATGCCAATGATGCCTATCTTGAAATCCATGCCGGTGCCGGTGGTACCGAAGCACAGGATTGGGCATCAATGATGGCGCGCATGTATTACCGTTGGGCAGAGTCCAAGGGTTACAAGCTTGAAATGCTCGAAGAAAGCGATGGCGAGGAAGCCGGTATCAAATCGGTGACCTACAAAATCACGGGTCTGAATGCCTATGGCTGGCTGAAGAACGAAGTGGGCGTGCATCGTCTGGTGCGTATTTCGCCTTATGACAGCTCGGCGCGTCGCCATACCAGCTTCTCGTCGGTTTGGGTCTATCCGGTGATTGACGACAATATCGAAATCGAAATCCTTGATAAGGATCTTCGTGTCGATACGTACCGTGCATCGGGTGCCGGTGGTCAGCACGTTAACCGTACTGATTCCGCTGTTCGTATTACCCATATTCCGACCGGCATTGTTGCCCAGTGTCAGAACGACCGTTCGCAGCATAAAAACCGCGATACGGCGATGAAGATGCTTAAAGCCCGTCTCTATGAGGCGGAGCTGCAAAAGCGCGAAGCCGAAGCACAGGCCGTGGAAGACAGCAAAACGGACATCGGTTGGGGTCATCAGATCCGTTCCTACGTCCTGCAGCCTTATCAGATGATCAAGGATCTGCGTACGGGTACGGAAACCTCGGACACCCAGGGTGTCCTGAACGGTGATCTCGATGCCTTTATGGCAGCGGCCCTGGCCGCCAAGGTCACCGGGTCGGCTGGCGAGATCGAAGATATCGGCTGATTTGTTGCCTTTTGATTGGTTGAATTATGAAACACCCCGTTGGTTCACAGCGGGGTGTTTTGTCTAATCTATTTGCTTTACGTCAGGTAGGGTTGCTCTAATACATGCAACAAGTTGCTCTACAGCTTGGTCAATCTTCTCAGAGGACCATAGGATGTGGAGATGATGGTTCGTATCGAAATGAGTACCCCCAGCACGTTTCTGGAAAACATTTTCTTCACACAGATAAACTACTGGCTTTCCAATGCCTTCAGCGTATCCTGCTTCCCAGTAAGCCCCATTGTTGTCGTGTGTAAGGTCTGCAAGAACAAGCTTCGCCATCTTGATCTCAAGCCGAAGTCTATCGTCAATTAGGCCGGCTTTTTGACCATCCGGATCGTTTAGTTTCCGGAGTTTAAGCCCTATACTCGCAATTGCGGGACGGATGTACTCTTCCACAATTCTATTGAGTTCAGGGTCTCCAAAACTCATTGCAATGAAAACTGTGTCGACTGACTGCTCTCCTTGGGTAATCTGATGAAGATATTCCCATCCTGAGAACGTTAGCCGGTACATTAGTGGTGGTCGGCCCTCAACCAACCCCTTTTGCTCTAGAGACTTTAATACAAATTCTAAGTCTTCCTCTGTGATGCAGCCAAGAATTCCACCATCAATTTCAAAACTCAAATGAACCCTAGACCCAGATGACGTCTGTTGGCGCCCCAACAAAAGAATTAAATTATCTGCTATTTCTTTCGGACTTGCCTTTATCGGGTTCTCTATCAGATTTCGATAGGTTTCTCGGCTAAGATAGGGAAGCGGCTGTTGTGGCGAGCGCATTCTATGTATCGCATAGGGAACATAGGAAAATGACTCCTGTGTTCTCTCGTCAGGTGAAGCAACAAAATGCTTAACTAATCCAGACACTTGATATTTTCCGCAAAATGGGCAGTCAAACAAGTATCGATCAGCAGTACCGATCATTCTTATTTCATCATTAAGCGTATTCTTGCAAAAGGGACATTCCGGCATTTTTGACCTTAATATCTGAAAGAAAGAAATCAGTTTCCTTAAGGTATATCTATAGTGTGTCCTCCGCCCAGTATTTTGAGCTCAGCCGGACATCTTGCCCCCAAAAATCCTGTTTCTGTCACACAATTGCCGAATAGCTTTGCCAGGGTGTCGGCAAGCAAGACCTGCCAAGCAATAACAAATCATCGGCACACCACCGGTCAATGGCAGGCATTGCGCTGAGCAAACGTCTTACGTCAGGTGAAATCCCAAATGGCCCAACAGTCCCTTGGTCCGGTCGCAGTCGGCGACCAGTTCAAATTAGCCACCCCCAATGGTCCGGTATTCGAAGTTTTGAAAATTCGCGAAATGGCACCGGTTGATCACGCCCTGATCGCCAAGGTGCGCGATACCAAATCGCCCACATTGATCGCGATCACGACGCTTCTGAACCGTGATTTCTATACGCCGGTTCCCCCGGAACGACGTCAGATGCCCGATAGTGACGGGATATTGCGCGGTATCTGATTGTTAAGCATAGCACGACGCTTTTTCCCCGATCATAAGACGAAAAACAGGTTGGCATGGCGGCCCCGACACGATGAAATGGTGCATATAAAAATGCATCTCATCAGGGGCTACCATCATGTCTGACGCAAATACCGACCAGAACATCCTTGAACGCCTGTTTTCCGTTCTTGAGGACGATATCCTGCCCAAAACCCGTGCCGGTGTTTCGGATGGCAACAAGCTATTTGGCGCGGCAATCCTGCGCAAAGATGATCTTTCACTGGTGATTGCCGAAACCAACAATGAAACCGAAAATCCGCTCTGGCATGGCGAGGTGCATTGTCTTAAGCGGTTCTATGAAATACCGGCGGATCAGCGCCCGGCGACGTCAGATCTGATTTTCCTGTCCACGCATGAGCCGTGCTCGATGTGTCTGTCGGCCATCACATGGGCCGGATTTGATAATTTCTATTATTTCTTCTCCTACGAAGATTCGCGCGATGCCTTTGCCATTCCCCATGATTTGAAAATCATGAAGGAGGTCTTCACCCTTGAAGACGGCGAATACAATAAATCCAATGCGTTTTGGGACAGCCATTCAATGATGGGGATGGTTGCGGACTGCGCTGATGATCAGAAGTCCGCCTACCTTGCGCGTGCCAAGGCCATCTCGGATGAATATGATCGCCTGTCGGCGCAGTATCAGGATGGAAAATCCGATAACGACATTCCGCTGAACTAGGCGGTGTCTAAGCGCGGATAAAGCTTTTCACGTGTGAGTCCGAATCTGGCGAGTTTTTATTCCGTGCTCTGTTAAACTGCCCGGCATGGAACAGCTCAATAACGATATTTGCTATCAGGCACTCAAAACCCGGGACCGACGGTTTGACGGGCGGTTTTATACCGCCGTTCTGACCACTGGGGTTTTCTGTCGCCCGATCTGCCCGGCGGTTACGCCCAAACGCGTCAATGTGGAATTCTATCCAAGCGCAGAAGCCGCAATTGCGCACGGGTTCCGCCCGTGCCTGCGCTGCCGTCCCGAAGCAGCCCCCGGAAGCCCGGCCAGTGCCGGTGTTCATGCGACTGTGGCCCGTGCGGTGCGCCTGATTGATGAAGGCGCGCTTGAAGATGGCTCTATCGCGGGGCTTGCGGACCGTCTTGGTGTTGGTGACCGGCATCTGCGCCGGATATTTAAGGAACATACCGGCGTCACCCCGCAGGAACATGCCAAGGCCCGCCGTCTTCTGCGCGCGCGGCAGTTGATTGTCGATAGCAACCTGACCATGACCGAGATCGCTGATATCGCGGGCTTTGGCAGTTTGCGCCGGTTCAATGATGCGATGAAGCAGGCCTATGGGCAGGCGCCAACCGCCTTTCGCCGTGGCATCAAAACCAAAACACCAACGCAGTCCGGATCAAGTGATCCCTTTGCCCCGCGCAATGATGATTTGATCCTGCGACTGCGGGCCCGTCAGCCATTTGATGCGGACTATCTTCTGGCCTTCTTCCGGGCACGTGCCATTCCGGGTCTGGAAGCTGTGCGCGAGCGCACCTATGCCCGTGGCTTTAAGATGGGATCGGGTGTCGGTTTGATGATTTGTCATTTCAACCCGGATCAAAGCGGGGTCGAGGTGATCTTGCGGGGGCCTGCGCGTGAAGCGGTTCTTGAAATTGGTGCGCGTGTACGGCGTCTGTTTGATCTGGATGCGGACGTACCATCCATCACCGCACAATTTGCCGATGACGTGCTTTTGGCACCCTTGGTCGATAAACGTCCGGGATTGCGGGTGCCGGGTTGCTGGGATCGGTTTGAACTGGCGATGCGGGCTGTTTTGGGCCAACAGGTATCTGTTGCCGCCGCACGCACTTTGGCAGGCCGCATTGTTGCGCGCTTTGGCGAAGCCTTGCCCGATGATTTGGTCGCAGGGACCGGGGTGACCCATCTGTTCCCGGCACCTGAAATACTGGTCGGGCAGGAATTGATGCCGGTTGGCCTGACCACGCGCCGTGCCCAGACATTAAGTGATGTGATTGATCTGTTTGCGGCACCGGATTGCGATCAGAAATCCGGCGATGAGCTGATTGATGCCATGACCGCGATCAAGGGCATCGGGCCATGGACATTGAATTACTTTGGCCTGCGCGGTCTTGGGGATCCTGATGCCTTTCCGGCAGCTGATCTTGGCATCCTGAAGGCATCGGCCATGGGCGGTGGCCCTGATAAACCAAAACCACTTGATGAACTGTCGGAAAACTGGCGGCCATGGCGGGCATATGCAGCGCAATATCTTTGGTCCGCATTGGAAGGAGAATGACGATGAAGTCCCAAATCAACGTTGTGCGCCACCCAAGCCCGATTGGGAAGCTTTCGCTTGGATGTGTGGATGGCAAACTGGTTCATCTTGATTTCGAAGATAATGATGACCGCCTGAAAACCATTCAAAACCGCCGCTTCAAGAACCTTGAATGGGTTGAGGGCGGGGTAGTTCCCAAAGCAATCACCAACTGGCTTGATGCCTATTTCGATGGTGTTGCCGGCGAACTGCCAATGAATGCGGTAAATATGATTGGAACTGACTTCCAGAAATCGGTTTGGGATGCCCTGATCATGATCCCGAATGGTCAAAGTGTTTCCTATGCCGGGTTGGCTGTTGAACTTGGCAAACCAAATGCGGTTCGCGCGGTCGCACGTGCCAACGCGCTTAACCCGGTTTCGATCATTGTGCCCTGCCATCGTGTGATTGGATCAAATGGCACATTGACCGGTTATGCCGGGGGACTTGAGCGCAAGAAATGGCTGCTTGATCACGAAGCCGCCATGTTGGCCAAAGCGGCCTGAATTTCTGCGGGCGTCTGCCTGCAAAGACCCTACGAATTCCTGACAATCTGAATAACGCAACCAGCCACGCAAAAGGCTGGAACGCCACCCCTTTGTCTTGTGAAAGGAACGACCATGAAACTCTATGATTACCCCGGTTCGCAAAATGCCTGGAAAGTGCGTCAACTCTGCGCGCATCTTGGCATTGAATATGACACTGAATGGCTGTCGATCTTTGAAGGTGAAAGCCACACCGATGCGTTTTTTGAACGCAACCCGGCCGGTGCCGTGCCGGTGTTGGAGCTTGATGATGGTCGGTGTATTGCGGAATCCAATGCCATCCTGACCTATCTGGCAGAGGGCAGCGACTATCTGCCAACGGATCTCTATGAGCGGGCCAAGGTCAGCCAGTGGCTGTTCTTTGAAACCGATTATGTCCAGTCAACCATCGCAACGTTGCGTCACTGGAACCTGACGGGCAAGAACGAACGCAACCAGGGGCAGCTTGATAAACGTCGTGCCGGGGCCTGCGGTGTGCTGGGCTATCTTGATCGGTATCTGACGCGCAATCGCTTCTTGGCCAATGATCGCTATTCCATCGCCGATATCGCGGTCTATGCCTATACCCATCTGGCTCATGAGGCCGATCTGGATATGCAACCTCATGACGCGCTTAATCGCTGGATTGACCGGATTGGCACGATTGTCGGTGATCAGGTGCCTGTGCGCTATTACGCCGAAGACCCCTATAGCGGTCGCGATCTGTAAGGTTTGATGATGTCCGAGGGATCAGGGGATATTACAGATCCTCTGCGCCCTCGGGCAATTCCAGAACGTAATCCTGATAGTAATCAGGCGGCATGCCTGCTTCATAGCGGGCTTCGTCATTGAACGGCGGCTTTAGCGGCCCGCGGAAATGCTTGCGCAGCATGTCGTGCCAAGTGGTGTAGTAGGGCAGGTCGCGCTGATCGCAGACATATTCGTAATATTTACGGCCCGCCGCGACATGGGCGATTTCATCATGGGCGATGATTTTAAGGATGCGGGCACTTTCCGTATCGCCATGCGCCAACAGACGTTCGATGGTCGGCGGGGTGGCATCAAGGCCGCGCGCCTCAAACACCATCGGCACGACGGCCAGACGCGGCAGAATGTCATAGGCCGTATCCATTGATGTCTGCCACAACCCGTCATGGGCCGGAAGATCGCCATAGGCCGCACCCATTTCACCCAGACGCTTGTTGATCATTTTGAAATGACGCGCCTCATCATCGGCCACCTGCACCCATGCATCATGGAAATCACGCGGCATTCCGGCATCGGGGAAGCGCACACATAAATCCCACGCCAGATCGATCGCATTAAGCTCGATATGGGCCAGCGCATGCAAAAGACCGATGCGGCCCTGAACGCTGCCTTTTTTACGCTTTGGCATTTTGTTGGGCGGCAGCAATTCCGGCTTTGCCGGACGGCCGGGACGATCTGGAAGGTCCGTTGACCCGACCTCGGTGATCTCGCCATTGCGCCACATCGCCGCCATTTCGGCAGTGACATCAGCTTTTTCGGTGGCGTCTTCGGTCAGAAGGGCGCGCTTGGCGGCCTCGGCAAGGGTCAGTTTGGTCATGATCGTCCGGGGGTGGGATTGAATTTGGTTTGGCTTTGTCTGCCATTTGCGGGGCATATGGTCAATGTTAGGGTCAAGACCTATTAATTTGGTTCGAATGGTCGCTCAGATTTGTGCGGATACGCGAAGCGAAGCCGCAGGAAGATACTTATCTTTCAAGGTTTTGCGACAAAGTAGCCCGTGCAAATCTGAGCGATCCGAAGGACATAGCTTATATTTGCGAACTCCCGCGTCAAACCCCTTGCGCGGGATGCCAACCCGCTCGGCGGGATTTTTCTTGGATTTCACAAATATAAGCTCTGCCATTCAAATCAAATTAATAGGTCCTGACCCTAAAGAAAAGGGCGGTCTGCCTGAATGCGGACCGCCCTTCATCAAATCGTATGTCTGATGCGATCAGGTGATGTTAAAGCGCGCCAGCGCCTCGGCCAGATCTTCGCCAAAAGCATTGCCCTTGCGAATGATCGCCGTACGGCATGGCAGATCCTGAAGCGATGGATGGTTTGGCGCATCCGATGTCAGAACCGCAGTCGGGATCGCACGGGTTTTTGGCATCGCCTGAAGCGCGTTTGCCAGATCAACACCAGTCAGCTCATCAATGGTTTTGGCAACAATGATGAAATCCGGACGGGTGCGCACAGCAAGTTCGATGGCCTCAAACGAGGTCTGCGTGACCGAGCTTCGATAGCCGCATGCTGCGAGTTCGCGTTCAAGAATGGTCGCCATGGAGCGTTGCGGAATGACCAGCAGAGCTTCGACATTGGCTTTCTTGAGCCAGTTGGGATCGATATCCGGTGCGCGTTTGGACGGCAGTTCGCGCACGAATTCGGCGGTATCGGTGCCGCCTGCGGTCATATCCCCATCCAGCAAGGACTGAATTTTATCGACAAAGGCCTGAATATCTTCGATCGCGCCTTCGTTCAGTTCCTTGCACGTTGTGACATAGTCTGCCAGGCGGTGGCTGGTCAGATTGATCAGCGGCGCGCCAACCGACTTGCCCTTGTAACGCAGATTGAAAACTTCGCGCTGGATGGCTGTCAGATGAGTGGGATCACTTTTGCCACGTGCATTTTGCAGATGGACGTCAATTGAATTGATGATGTCGTGGGCTTCATCGCGAAAATCGGCCAGCATCTGATCGTCAAGATCGACAACATTCTTGTTCATTGGATTACCTGCTTTGCCGGCATACCGGTTTTTGTATTTATCCGAATAGGTGAAAAACCTGCTCACCTATTACTCCCATATCCGAATTTTTATCCTGACAAACAAGGTTAGGCAACAAATCAGTATGCGCTGATGCTGCCCAAAATTTGCAACACAAGCAGTCTGGAACGCTTAAAAATCAAAGGCCCGGCAAGTTAATGCCAGGCCTTTGTAAAATTTTTGATGTGCGGTGTGGCTTAGAGCGCGCGAACCGCTTCAAGTACCTCGGCGACATGGCCTTTGACTTTGACCTTGTGCCAGGCGTTGCGAATAACGCCCGTGCCATCAATGACAAAGGTGGTGCGCTCGATGCCCATGAATTTTTTGCCATACATGCTTTTTTCTTTCCAGACACCATAATCCTCGCAGGTGGTGCCGTTTTCATCCGATGCCAGGATGAAGTTCAGGTCATGTTTGGCTTTGAATTTGTCATGACGGGAAGCGCTGTCTTTGGAAATGCCAATGATCTGGGCGTCAACCGCACTGAAATCGGGTTCTGCATCGCGGAACTCACAGGATTCTGTCGTGCAGCCCGGCGTCATGTCTTTGGGATAGAAATAGATCACCACCGGCTTGCCCGCCAGATCAGACAGTTTCACGCTGCCATTGCCATCGGTCGGCAGTTCAAAATCCGGGGCCTTGTCACCAACATCAAGGGTCATGTTCTATCCTCTATCAATTCGTTCTGGTTTGCGATCCGATCCGCATCCACACCGGACACTGAAAATACAAAGCCTTATAGGGAAGGCAAGGGGGCTCGGATCATATTGTGTAATGCTATTGTGGTTATTACGCCTCGTCAGGCGGCGCGACCTTTTCGGCCGGTTCGGCGATGATGCGATCATAGATCGATTTGATCCGGGTGGCGGTATCTTCGATCTTGTCCTGAAGCACTTTGAAATCATCGCATTTGCCCGCATTGGCCAGCATCTGTTGCAGATCAGAACTTGCTTTTTCCGGATCAAACGGACCCTCGGTCGTCAGGCGCAACATCGCCTGCAACGCCAGCCAGAATGATCCGGCATTGGCCAGAAATTCTGCCTCATCCCCGTCAAGGATACCTGCCGAGCCAAGGTTCTTGAACACAACGCGTGTGGTCGGTGACAGGATTTCGGGGTGCGTGTGCGCATGGCGAAGTTGCAGATATTGCGCAATGAATTCCAGATCAACCAAACCACCCCGACGCATCTTAAGCGCCCATGGATGATTATCGCCCTTGCCGGCCTCCATCCGGTTGCGCATGTCAAAGACAGCCCGCACCAACTGATCAGGATCACGTTCAAGACATAGGACCGCATTGGTGGTTTCAAGCACCTTGTCACATAGCGCCTTGGGCCCATAAACCGGACGCAGGCGAGTCAGTGCCATATGTTCCCACGTCCAGGCTTCGTTATGCTGATAGGTCTCAAAGCTTTTAAAATGGGTCGCAAGCGGCCCTTTGGAGCCGCTTGGGCGCAGACGAAGGTCGGTTTCAAACAGCACACCTTCGGCGGTGGGGGCGGACAGGGCGTTGATGTAACGCTGGCTGAGCCGGATGAAATAATGGCCCGGTGTCAGCGGCTTATCACCATCTGATTCCTCGGCATCCTCGGGCACATCATAGATGAACACCATATCAAGGTCGGAGCCGGGCGAAAGTTCCTGCCCGCCATGTTTGCCAAGCGCAAAGACCGCCAGCCCACCATCGCTGAAATGTCCGTGCTTGGCCGCAAAGTCTTCGCCAATGCGCGGGAACAGGGCGCGGATGGCGACATCAGCGACATCGGCCAAAGCACGGCCTGCTTCATGCGGGGTGTGGCGGTTCTGGATGGTTTGGACATCGATCTGGAATTTCTGATCATTGGCCCAGCGCCGTGCGGCATCGAGCCAATCTTCGACCATGTCTTCGCGCGACAAGCGGGCATCAAGCTCGGACAACATGCTATCGGCATCGGGCAGTTCTTCGTGGAAGCCCTTCATCAGAACGAAATCCAGAACCGATGCGTTGCGCCCGATATATTTCGCCATGCGCGGTGCAGTTCCGGCAATTTGCGCCAAAAGTTCCAGTAATTCCGGATGGGCGGTAAAGAGCGAGAACAGCTGAACCCCGGCCGGAAGACCTTTGAGAAAATCGTCAAAGGCCCGGAAAGCCATATCCGGGTTGGTGCGTTTGGACAGTGCGCCCAACAAGGTCGGCATCAATTCCGTCAGGATTTCGCGCGCCCGGCGTGATCGGGTGGCGCGATACCGCCCGTGATGCCAGCCGCGCACCGTAACAGATACGTTTTCGGCATTTTCAAAACCCATCTCGCGCAGGTTGGTCAGGGTGTCCGGGTCATCTTCAGTGCCAGTGAAAACAAGGTTGCCGGTTTCGCTGCCGGTCAGCGGCGTGTCATCTTCAAACAGTTCGGCATAGTTGTTTTCAACATTACGAAGATGGAGCAGCAAATCTGCCTTGAACGCGTCAAGCGTCGGGTACCCAAGGAAGGTTGCTAGTGCATGCTGGCCTTCATCGCTTTCGGGTAATGTCTGGGTCTGTTGATCATTGATCATTTGCAGACGGTGTTCGACCGTGCGCAGGAATTCATAGGCGCGCAGCATTTCATCACGAACGTCTTCGGATACCTGGCCAAATTTGGTCAGCGCACGCAATGTATCGCAGGTCGCCTTGTCACGCAGGGCAACTTCACGGCCACCCCAGATCAATTGTTGTGTCTGGGCGAAAAATTCGATCTCGCGAATGCCGCCACGGCCCAGTTTAATGTTATGGCCCGGGATGTTGATTTTTGATCCGCCCTTATGTGCGTTGATCTGACGTTTGATTGAATGAATGTCCTGAATGGCCAGGAAGTCCAGATGCTTGCGCCAGACAAAGGGGCGGAGGATTTCAAGGAATTCGTCACCGGATTTGCGGTCGCCGCCAACAATGCGCGCCTTGATCATGGCCGCACGTTCCCAGTTTTGCCCGACAGTCTCGTAATAGGTTTCAGCAGCAATCATCGACAGGATTGGCGGGGTCGATGCCGGGTCAGGGCGCAGGCGCAAATCGGTTCTGAACACATATCCATCGCCTGTGCGTTCTTCCATCACGCGCGTGATGTCACGCACCATGCGCACAAGATCCTGCTGCAGACGGTCGTCATCCAGATAGGTGACCACGTCCTGATCATAGAGAAAGATCAGATCGATATCGGATGAGTAGTTGAGCTCCCCCGCGCCAAGCTTGCCCATACCGATGCAAAAGATCCCTGATCCTTCAAGCGGATTTTCAGGATTGGGCAGATCATATTTGCGAAGCTTCGCCATGGCAGACAGACAATGTGCCATGGTGAAATCAAGGGTGCGTTCAGCCGTCTCGCTAATCGCCGAGGTGATTTTATCAAGCGGCCAGCCCTTGCAGATATCGGCAATCGCAATGACAAGGGCGGCGCGGCGTTTTGCCCGGCGCACAGTTGCCATCGTCGTTGCCTGATCAAGTTCGCGCGCATCCGCACTGATGCGAACCGGATCAAGGGCGTTGGCAAAGGCCTGATCAAGACCGTGATCAAACACGTCACACACAACATCGGGATCGCGCAAACACAGATTGGTCAGATAGGGGCTGTTGCCGAAAAGGGCCGCCAAAACCGCATGTGTCTGGGGATTGGACGCAATATCGCCAATTTTATCTGACAGGCTTTCAAATACCGGACGATCACCGAGCCCGTTCCAGCGTTCAAACGCATTGGCAACGCGGTCGGCGTCAAAGGCTTGGGGCAGGTCCTTCGAAATCCAGGAAAGAGACACTTTTTGCGTTCCTTGTATTGCGAAAGGGTAACGAACCGGGCTATGCACAGGCTTGTTCCTGATTGCACAGTCTCTGCAAGGAGTTTGATGTCCTGATCAACAGGGTGACATGTCTCTGTTTAGCTTTTCTGTGATCGGACAAAAAGCAATTTAATGGTTCAGACCCTACTTAACAGTCTGGTACTTTTAACTAATATTGTTCATCGTGAATGCTGAACAAGCAACCGGACTGCGCAGATTGGTGTTATTGCCAAATATGACATCGGGAACACAGGGTATAAAGAGTGCGCCACGTTAAAACATTTGCCGGATGGCTGGCGCTGATTTTATCAGCCGTCATCCTGTTTGTTGGCGTGTTCGCAGGCGTCACCATATGGCGGCTGTCCAAGGAACCCGTGTCCCTGCATCGCATCACGCCCTATATTGTTGAGCATCTCAACAAGTCGATGGGCGATAACCGTCTGGAAGTTGATGACATCGTTTTGCGGTGGCGCGGTTGGGCGGAAAAATTTGATGTCGGTCTGCGTGAAGTCAGCATCTTTGGTCCGCAAAATCGTGAATTGCTCCACATCCCCGAAGCGGATGTTGTCTTTTCAAGCAAGGCACTGTTTGAAGGTGTTCTGGCCCTGCGCCAGATGAACCTGATCGGCCCGCGTATTCGTCTTGAACGTGGTGCGGATGGGACGATTGATGTCGGTTATGTCGCAGATGAAGCTGCTCTTGATGCTGATGCATTGGCAGGCATTGTTCCAACCGGCGAAGATGCCGATGACGCATCTGGTCAGGTATATGACCGTGGCCGCGGATCATCTGTCACGATCGAACTGCCAACGCCTGGTGATGTAGAGCCTGTTGAAGCACCTGCTGAGACGGTGGATGCCCCATCCGAACTGGTCGAGGCCGCACCCGAAAATTCCGGAAGCGAGGTCCTTCACGATGTGATCGCGATCCTGTCGGGGGAGCGCAGCGATTTCCCGGCCGCCGCCTATTTCGAAAGTTTCGGCATCGTTGATGCGGACCTTCAGGTCCGCGATCAAAAACTTGGTGTGGTTTGGGCAGCACCAGAAGCCGATATCTATCTATCACGACAGGCTTTTGGTATCGGGGCTGAGGCCTCCTTGCAAGTGAGTGCAGGGTCGCTTTCAACCCGTGTTGATGTCAGCGGGGATTACAGCCGTCAAAGCGGCGAGATCGATCTTGAGGTCGATTTGGGGGAGGTCGAGCTTTCCGATCTTCTGAGCATTTCTGATATCTTTGAGCCATTGCGTGATGCCTATGTGCCGGTATCGGGCAAAGTGCGGGCAAAATATCATGTGAATGGCGAACTGATTTCAGCATCCACCGATCTTGTGGTCGGAAGTGGCGTTATTTCGCTGCCATCTGAAATCAGTGCGACTTATCGGGTCAGTGACGGTCGCATCGCGACAAGCTTTGTGCCGGGCCGTTTCAGTGTTGATGACGTTACACTGAATGTTGGCGATGCCAGTGCCAATGTGACCGGTGTGGTGCTTGATCCATTTGGTCAATGGCGTCTTAGTCTGGATGCCAAGGCAACCGATGTCGCGACCAACGATCTTAACCGTCTGTGGCCGGAAAATGTCGGGCAGGATGCGCGCACATGGGTTGTGACCAACCTGTCCGAGGGCATTGTTCATCAGGCCACCCTGCATACCGAACTGCATCAGGATGAAGCAGGCGAGATTGTTCTTGATGATCTTGGCGGGCAGATGACGATGTCTGGTGTACGGGTGCATTATCTGGGCGAGATGCCAGATGTGCTCAATTCCGCAGGCCGGGCCGATTTCGATGCAACAAGCTTTAACATCTATGTGCATGAAGGCGAGGCAGACGGGCTTAAGGTGACCGATGCCAGCATCCTGTTCACCAAGCTGGATGAACCGACCCCGTATGCAGATATCGAAATTGTTGCCAATGGCAGTGCGCGCAAGGCGCTTGAACTGATCGAAGCTCAACCGCTTGGTTTCGCGACCCGCCTTGGCATTGATCCAGCCCAGATCAGTGGTGAGCAGGCAACGCGCGTGCGTCTTCATTTCCCGCTTTTGCGTGATGTGACATTTGATGATGTCGAAGTTGCTGCTGCCTCACGGATTGAAAATGCCGCGATTACCAAAGTCTTCCGGGGCATGGATGTCAAAAACGGCAGTTTCGAGCTTCAGGTCAATACCAAGGGGCTTGAACTTGGCGGTACGGCAAGCATCGGCAAAGGCAAAACCAGGATCAACTGGGTCGAAAGTTTTGACAGTGCGGCAGACCTTCGCAGCCACTATGTCCTGTCTGGTGATCTTGATCTTGCCATCCTGCCTCAGATCGAACTTGATCCCGGCCCTTATGTCGCAGGCATGGCCAAGGGCAAAGTCGATATCAAGGTTTCGGATGCCAATGTTGTGATCAACGGGGATGTTGGGCTCAATGATGTCAGCATCGAAATCCCGGCTGAGGGCGTTGAATATAAAAAGATGCCCGGTGCAGAGGCCAAGGCGAAATTCGACGTTGCCGTCAATTATGACGGCGGTGGTGTTTTAAATTCCTTTGCCCTGTCTGCACCTGCTGTCGAGGCCGCCGGTCGTGGACGTTGGCGCGGTGATAATCCGGTCGATGATCAATGGGCGTTTGAAATTGAAAACACCCGTTTCCGTCAAAACACCGATATGACTGGCACCATTCGTATGGGGCCGGGTGGGCGTTTGTTTGTCGATCTGAGCGGGACGCAGTTTGATCTGCGCTATCTGATCGAAAAGGCCGAAGACGATACGTCTGATGAACCAACCAGTGATGAAAACTTCATCGTCACATTGGCCGCCAAGGAATTCCTGCTTAAGGGCGATGACCCGCTTCTGAATGACGGGAAAATGACCTTTAGCCAGAATGGTCAAAAGCGTGAACTTGAAATCGCTGCCCGTCAGTTGATCGCGACACCGTGGATCGTCGCTGATGACACGGAGGTCGATGCAAAAGACCGCGATATGAAGGCGCCTAATAGCGGCGGTATCGGACAGCAGGCAAGCCGTGATGGCGGTACGACCGAGGTGTTTGTAAATATCGAACAAATGGTCATGGCCAATGGTGAGCTGCTGGGTGATGTCAAAGGATCCATTCATGTCGTCGGGCAGGAATGGGATCGGTTGGTTCTAAACGGATCGCTAGGCGATCGCGCCAATGTGTTTGTTCAGGTGACCCGCGAAGATTTCCTGACGCGGAATGTGACGCTGACCAGTGAAGATGCCGGCAAGTTCCTGCGCGCTGTTGATATGTACGAAAATCTTCTGGCCGGGAACCTTTCGATCACAGGCACGGTGGATGAACGCGAAGTCGCCCAGCCCTTTACCGGCAAAGTCAATGTCAGCAACTTCCGTGTTGTGAATGCACCGATTGCCGCCCGCGTTCTCAGTGCTGCGTCGCTTACCGGTTTGAACGATGTCTTGCAGGGCAATGGCATTTCGTTTGACGAGCTTAATGGCGACTTCACCTATGTGAATGACGTGCTGTCGATGTCGAAATTTGCCGCGAACGGGACAGCCGTTGGCGTGACGGCGAATGGATCGATTGATCTGGCAAAGTCGGAGATCCGCTTGGCAGGATCGATTGTGCCGATCTATGCGCTGAACTCGGCCCTTGGTGCGATCCCGATCCTAGGGGATTTGCTGGTGGGTGAAGAAGGTGGCGGCATCTTTGCCCCGACCTACACGGTTGAAGGTGACCTTGATGGACCAAGTGTCACGGTCAATCCGCTCTCGACCTTTGTGCCGGGTGTGTTTCGTAACCTGATCACCGGGGCAGAGCCGGGCTAAGGCGCGAACTCAGATAGCTCAGACAAAGAAAAAGCCCCGCAGCATTTGCTGCGGGGCTTTTCAATTCTTATGCGCGGGGCAATCAGACCGGCTTGATCAGGACGTGGCGTTTCTTGCCCGCCGAAACCTTGATCACACCATCAGCGTTTAGCGCATCTGCGGTGATGGTGGCGTTTTCGTCGCTGACTTTCTCGTCATTGAGCTTCGCACCGCCACCCTTGATCAGACGGCGTGCTTCACCACCGGTATTGGCCAGTTCCGCGCGACGGAACAGATCAAATGCGGGAATGCCTGCTTCAAGCTCCGCACGCGGGATTTCCACGGTCGGAAGGTCATCAGCCAGAACGCCTTCTTCAAAGGTCTTGCGCGCGGTTTCAGCAGCAGTAAGGGCTGCTTCTTCGCCACGGCAAAGTTTGACAGCTTCGAATGCCAGAACCTTTTTGGCTTCGTTGATTTGCGATCCTTCGAGCTTGGCGTATGCGTCAATCTGCTCAAGCGTCATTTCGGTGAACAGACGCATGAATTTGATCACGTCCGCATCTTCGGTGTTTCGCCAGAACTGATAGTAGTCATAGGACGACAGACGTTCTTCGTTGAGCCACACAGCACCTGCTGCGGTCTTGCCCATCTTGGCACCGGATGCGGTGGTCATAAGCGGGGTCGTCAGACCAAACAGGGTTTTCTCATCCACGCGACGGCCAAGTTCAACACCATTGACGATGTTGCCCCACTGATCCGAACCACCCATCTGCAGCAAGCAGCCATAGTTGCGGTTCAGCTCAACAAAGTCATAGGCCTGCAGGATCATGTAGTTGAACTCAAGGAAGCTCAGCGACTGTTCACGTTCCAGACGCAGCTTGACCGAGTCAAAGCTCAGCATGCGGTTGACCGAGAAATGGCGACCGAAATCACGCAGGAATTCGATATAGTTCAGTTTATCAAGCCAATCGGCATTGTTGACCATAACCGCATCGGTCGGGCCATCGCCAAAAGTCAGGAATTGCTGGAAGACCTTCTTGATGCCAGCCATGTTCGCGGCAATGACTTCATCGGTTAGAACCGGACGGGCATCATCACGACCCGTCGGATCGCCAACGCGCGTGGTGCCAGCACCCATCAGAACGATCGGTTTGTGGCCGGTTTTCTGTAACCAGCGCAGCATCATGATCGATACAAGTGATCCGACATGAAGGCTATCTGCAGTGCAGTCATAACCCACATAGCACACCACCGTATTTTCCGATGCATAGGCATCAAGGCCTTCAAGATCAGTACATTGGTGGATGTAACCGCGGTCATTCATGACGCGGAGAAAATCAGACTTCAGTTCAGTCATGGTTTTTGCGCTATGTTGGTTGTGATAGAAAATTCGAGCCGCCAATAGGTGCGGAGGCGATGATCTAGCACAGAAAACATCTGCTCGGCAACGCATCGGCGCGCAGAACTGCTATCGCGGTAACGATTTCGCGATGATTTCGCCCTAAGCTGCGAACGAACAAGGCAAAATGCGATGCGGAGAACGACATGACACAAGACTGGATCACGGCAATCGGCATGATGAGCGGCACGTCACTTGATGGTGTGGATGTGGCCCTGATTGAAACCGATGGCGTTGAAGTCCGCAGGCTGGGTCAGTCCGTTTTCGTGCCCTATGCCCCGGAATTGCGCGAACGGATGCGTGGATGTTTTGGCAATCGCAGTGCGACCAACTCCGAACATGTTGTGGCCGATGATTTGACGCAGATCCATGTTGATGCTGTTAACATGCTGCTGGCCAAGGCAGGAATGTCACCCGGCGAAATCGGCATTATCGGCTTTCACGGGCAGACCGTGTTTCATGAACCGGCATCGGGCCTGACCCGTCAGATCGGCACACCGCATATGTTGGCGGAAAAAACCGGTATTCCGGTGGTGGCAGATTTCCGTTTGGCCGATGTTGCGGCCGGTGGCGAAGGTGCGCCTTTGGCCCCGGTCTATCACGCGGCCCTGATGAAAAGTGCCGGGGTGGATGCGCCCGTCGCGGTGCTCAATATCGGTGGGGTTTCAAACGTTACCTGGATCGGTGAAGGTGATGAATTGCTGGCTTTTGATTGCGGGCCGGGCAATGCGCGTATTGATGACTGGATGTTGCGCCACACCGGAAATCCTGTGGATTTGAATGGTGCTACTGCGGCGTCAGGCAATGGCGATCCGATGGTCGAAGTCAAATTCCTTGAAGACCCATACTTTGATCGTGTCCCGCCCAAATCCCTTGATCGTGAGGATATGGCGCTTCGCATCGATGGTCTGGTGACAGAAGCCAAGCTTGGTGTTTCTGATGGTGCGGCAACACTTGCCAATTGCACGGTCGCGGCCATTGTCGCGGGCGTGAACCATCTGCCTGTTGCGCCCAAAAGCTGGTTTGTCTGCGGGGGCGGGCGTCACAATGATTATTTGATGGCCAAGCTTAATGAGCGCCTAGGTGTTCCTGTGCGATCAGTTGATGAACTTGATTGGGATGGTGATGCGGTTGAGGCTGAATGCTTTGGCTATCTGGCTGTGCGCCATTTGCGCGACTTGCCGCTAAGCTTCCCCGGGACAACCGGTGTACCGGAACCCTGTTGCGGCGGGAAGCTTTACACAACAAAAAAGGCCGCCTGATCAGGCGGCCTTTTCGTATTTGCATTTGTCTGAATTGCTGCGGGCGATCAGGCGCCGCGCTTGTCCAGATAGGCAACCGAATGCTTGATCACGTCATCTTGCTGTTTGGCAAAATAGTGATCGGCACCGTCAATCGCGCACATATCAACTTCAATGCCTTTCTGGGCATTGAGCTTGTCGGCAAGCTTGTTGACCGAGGCGACCGGAATGTTGGTGTCCTGCGTACCATGGATCAGGATGCCGGAAGACGGGCAGGGTGCCAGGAAGGTGAAGTCATATTCACTTGCCGGTGCTGCAACCGAAATAAAGCCATCGATCTCCGGACGGCGCATCAGAAGCTGCATGCCGATCCAGGAGCCGAATGAATAACCGGCAACCCAGGTTGCACGTGCATTGGCGTTATAGGTCTGCATCCAGTCAAGGGCAGATGCCGCGTCAGACAGTTCACCGATTCCCTGATCGTAAACGCCCTGCGAACGGCCAACACCGCGGAAGTTGAAACGCATGACAGAATAGCCACGATCCTTGAACATGTTGAACATGTTAAAGCACAATTTGTTGTTCATTGTGCCACCCTGTTGCGGGTTCGGATGGAGGATCAGCGCGATGGGCGAATCGTCAGCGCCGTTATGGTGGTAGCGACCTTCAAGGCGACCTTCGGGGCCGTTAAAAATGACCTCAGGCATGGATCAGACTGCTCCTGTCCACGAATGGAAAGATGTGTGTAACAAAAATATCCGAGTCTTTTTGTAAGTTTTTTCGTGTTTGCGCATAAATTGCTTTGGGCAAATACTTGACCAAGTTACTCGGTTATCCTATATTCCGGCTAACCCGATGGTGCCTGTGAAACCCGATCTTGCTTATGTTGCGAGGACGGGGCAAGGCGTGGCTGCCGGGAATCGAAGGTACTAATTACACAGTGGACCACCCGATGTTCAAGCTAATTCGTCAGGAAATTGACGCGATGATTGCCCGTGACCCTGCGGCGCGATCCCGTTGGGAAGTCGTGATCAGTTATCCGGCGTTTCACGCAATCATGGGCTATCGGGGAACGCATTGGCTGTGGCAGCGCGGTTTTCGCATTACGGCGCGCTTCCTGTCACAGATTTTCCGCTGGCTGACCGGGATTGAAATTCACCCGGGTGCCAAGATCGGCAAGCGTTTCTTTATTGACCACGGCATGGGTGTCGTGATCGGTGAAACCGCCGAAATTGGCGATGATGTTACCCTCTATCAGGGGGTTACCCTTGGTGGGACATCCCCCAGCGTCAATAGCGAAGGTCAGCGTGGTCTGAAACGTCACCCGACCCTTGAAGACGGTGTGATTGTCGGTTCCGGAGCACAGATTTTGGGCCCGTTCACCGTGCGCAAGAATGCACGTGTTGGCGGCAATGCTGTTGTGCTGTCCGAAGTACCCGAAGGCGCCACTGTTGTTGGTATCCCCGCCAAGATCGTTCGTCGTGAAACCGATGATCGCTTCTGTGCTTATGGTACGCCGCTTGGCGATTTGCCCGATCCGGTGGCCCGCGCACTCGAAGAACTTGGCCGTGAAGTTCAGGGTCTTCGTGACAAGGTCGCAGCCCTTGAAGCCGAAAAATCAGGTGATGACGTAACGCCGGAAAAACCGCGTATCGTCGCATCGTCGGAATAGGATTTGCGCAAAACGCTTTTTGCGCGATGTGAAATGAACAGCCCGCTATCGGGATCGCCAACTGGATGAACATGATTGGCCGAACACGATAGCAAGGCAGGAGGACGCACCGTGAAGCTGAGTACCAAAGGCCGCTATGCCGTTATGGCGATGGTCGATCTCGCTGAAAGCAGCAAGGACCGACCGGTCGCACTTGCCGATATTGCGGACCGCCAGGAAATTTCGCTGTCTTATCTTGAGCAGCTGTTTGGCAAATTGCGCAAAGGCGGGCTTGTCCGTTCCGTGCGCGGGCCGGGCGGCGGTTATCTGTTGGCCCGTACAGCTGACGAAACCCGTGTTGCTGACGTGATCTTGGCCGTTGACGAGCCAATCCGCGCAACCCGTTGCAAATCAGGATCACCCAAAGGCTGCAAGGCCAATAAGGGTCGCTGTCAGACCCATGAATTGTGGGAAGAACTGGGCAACCAGATTTATCTCTATCTGGCGTCGGTTAGCTTGGCTGACGTGGTTGGTCGCAATGTTGCCGGAACGCTTCGCACCTTCCCGGCAAAAACAACGCAAATAGAAGAGCCGTCACAGGTTGCGGCACAGTAAATGCTCCTCTATATCGAGGGCAGATGAGAATAAGGATGATTACAAACTGATGGCCGAACAGGTTTATCTCGACTACAACGCAAGCGCGCCGCTCTGCCCCGAGGCAAAGCAGGCCATGATCGCTGCGATGGATGTTTCGGGGAACCCGTCATCAGTTCATGCCAGTGGCCGTGCGGCCCGCAAGATCGTCGATCATGCGCGTCGTACCATCGGCGAACTTGTCGGGGGTGATTCCGAACGGATCATTTTCACAAGCGGCGGGACTGAGGCCAATAATCTGGCGCTGAACGGACTTGAAGACGTCACCGTCTTTACCAGTGCGATCGAACATCCCTCGGTGATAGAGGGACGCCACGATGCGAAACGCATCCCGGTCGATGGCAATGGGGTGATTGATCTGGACGCCCTTGAGGCGATGCTTAAAGAAGCATCGGATGCCGGACTGAAGGTTCTGGTGTCGGTGATGTTGGCCAATAATGAAACCGGCGTCATTCAGCCGGTTGCCAAAGTTGGTCTTCTGGCGCGCGAATATGGCGCAAAGGTCCATTGCGATGCCGTGCAGGCATTGGGCCGGATGCCGGTCGATATGGGGCGTTTGCTGGTTGATATGGTGTCGATCTCGGCCCATAAGATCGGCGGCCCAAAAGGAATTGGGGCTCTGGCGATTGCGCCGGGCGTGATGTTGGTCCCCCAGATCCGGGGTGGCGGACAGGAAAAATACCGCCGTGGTGGCACGGAAAACGTTTTGGGGATCGCAGGCTTTGATGCCGCGGCCCGGCGTGCCGAAGCCGGAATGGCGAAAATGACGAAGATCGCAGAAATGCGCGATCGTCTTGAAACGGAATTGGCATCAGAGGCCCCGGAGCTTCTGATCGCTGGTAAGGGAACGGAGCGACTGGTGAATACAAGTTGCCTGATCTTGCCGGGAATGCCGGGGGAAACCCAGGTGATGGCGCTGGATCTGGCAGGTGTTGCAATCAGTTCGGGATCAGCCTGTTCATCAGGCAAGGTACGTGAAAGCCACGTGCTTAAGGAAATGGGCGTTTCTGACGCCGGATCGGCCATCAGGGTCAGTCTGGGACTGGAAACGACCGACGAAGATATCGATACGTTTATCCGAGTTTGGAGCCGGATGAGGGGCAATGCAGCGCGTAAGAAAGCGCGTCACGCTGCCTGACAAGAGAGTGAGTGAGGAAGCCTTAAATATGAACGAGCTTAAAGCAAAGCCGATCTATCTGGACTACCAGGCTACGACGCCGACCGACCCGCGTGTCGTCGAGACGATGCTGCCGTATTTCACCGAGAAATTCGGTAACCCGCATTCGCGTAACCACAGCTTTGGCTGGGAAGCCGAAGACGCGGTTGAAGTTGCGCGTGGTCAGGTTGCTAAGATCATCAACGCATCCGCTAAAGAAATCATCTTTACCTCGGGTGCGACTGAATCGAACAACCTCGCACTGAAAGGTGTGATGAAGTTCTATGGCAAGAAGAAGCCGCATCTGATCACGGTCGTGACCGAGCATAAATGCGTGCTCGACAGTGCCCGTCACCTTGAGCAGGAAGGTTACAAAGTGACCTATCTTGGCGTTAAGGAAAACGGCCTGATCGACCTTGATGAACTCAAAGCTGCGATCACCGATGAAACCGCACTTGTTTCCGTCATGGGCGTAAACAACGAAATCGGTGTGATCCAGCCGCTCAAGGAAATCGGTGCTATCTGCCGTGAACGCAAAGTGTTCTTCCACACTGATTGCGCACAGGCTGTTGGCAAAATTGACCTTGACGTTGAAGACATGAACATCGACCTGATGTCGATTTCCGGCCACAAAATCTATGGCCCGAAAGGCATTGGTGCATTGTTCGTGCGTCGCCGTCCGCGCGTTCGTGTTATCGCCCAGATCACCGGTGGTGGTCAGGAACGTGGCATGCGTTCTGGCACGCTGCCGACCCCGTTGATCGTTGGTCTTGGCAAGGCATGTGACATTCTGTCCAATGAAATGGCAGAAGAAAACGCACGTCTGGCCGAACTGCGCGATTACACCCTGGCGCGTTTCCGTGATCGTCTTGAGGACATCTATCTGAACGGTGACGAAGAAGCCCGCGTTTGCGGTAACCTCAATGTTTCCTTTGCCTATGTTGAAGGCGAAAGCCTTCTGATGGACATCAAGAACATTGCTGTTTCGTCGGGTTCCGCTTGTACTTCGGCCTCTCTCGAGCCGTCCTATGTCCTGCGTGCGCTTGGTGTTGACGAAGAACTTGCACACACCTCGCTGCGTATCGGCATTGGCCGCTACACCACCAAAGAAGAGCTCGACGAAGCAGTTGATGCAATCTGCACCGCTGTTGAGCGCCTTCGCGAGATGAGCCCGCTTTGGGAAATGGCCCAGGAAGGTATCGACATCAAGTCGATCGAATGGGCTGAGCACTAAGAAGCGCCTGATTTAACGTCATCGTCTCGTGAGAGAGACCAAAAGATTATTGGAGAACGACCATGGCTTATAGTGAAAAACTGATCGACCATTACGAAAACCCGCGTAATGTCGGTTCGATGGACAAGAATGATTCTGCTGTCGGTACCGGTCTTGTTGGTGCACCGGCCTGTGGCGACGTTATGAAGCTGCAGATCAAGGTAACTCCGGAAGGCATCATCGAGGACGCGAAGTTCAAGACCTTCGGTTGCGGTTCGGCGATTGCGTCGAGCTCGCTGATCACCGAGTGGGTCAAGGGCAAGTCGCTTGACGAAGCCGGTTCGATCAAGAACTCGCAGATTGCCGAAGAACTCGCACTTCCGCCGGTTAAGGTTCACTGCTCGATCCTTGCGGAAGATGCGATCAAAGCAGCAATCAGCGACTACAAAACCAAAAACGGTGCGGCTGCTGACGCTGCTGAATAAGCAGCGTCACCATCGCTTCGTTTTCGGAAGTTCAGGAGAAGAAAATGGCTCTGCCGTCACCGATTTCTGTCACACCGGTTGCGCTTGATCACATCAAGGCACTGCTTGATAGCCGGGGCAAACCCTCGCACGGCATTCGGCTTGGTGTGCGCAGCAAAGGGTGTTCGGGCCTGTCTTACACGCTCGAATATGCTGACGATGCCAGTGGCTTCGAAGAAGTCGTCGAGCTGCAAGATGGCGTGAAGATCCTGATCGACCCCAAAGCCATCATGTTCGTGCTTGGCACCGAGATGGACTACGAGGTCAACAAGATGGAAGAAGGTTTCGTCTTCCGGAACCCCAACGAAAAAGGTCGTTGTGGTTGCGGTGAATCCTTCCACGTCTGATCAGGCCGGGCTTTCCCTGCTTTCTGTTTGGTAATGGCCCCGGTTTCATCGCCGGGGCCATCGCCTGAAAAGGCCGGTTGGTTGCGCGCAACCACGTTTTTAGACCGTCCTTTTGACTGATTTGTTTTTGTCTTAATCCTCGGAAGTGCATCGCGTGAGCAATACAGAACATCCGGCACACAAAGCTTGCTGGTCCTGCAAGGGACCGGTTGAAGTCAGCGCACTGTTTTGTGACACCTGCAACGCCATTCAGGCTCCGGGCCAGCTTGATCATTTCACCCGCTTTGGCCTGGAACGTTCCTTTGTCGTTGATATTGACGCAATGGAAGCAACCTATCTTAAACAGCAGCAACTGCTTCATCCTGACCGTTTCGCATCGAAATCCGGTCGTGAGCAGGCTCTGTCTTCCCAACAGGCTGCCAGCCTTAATGAGGCTTTCGAGACACTGAAAAACCCGGTTGCACGCGCGCATTACATGCTGCGTCTGGCCGGCATTGAACCCGAGGGTGGCGAAGGCCATACCGTCAATGATCCGGAACTTCTGATGGAAGCGATGGAAATGCGCGAAGCGCTTCATGATGCCGAAGACAAGGGCACCATTGATGCGATGATCAAGGATACCCGCAAACAGGCCCGTGCCTGCGAAACGGAACTTGGCACTGCGCTGACCAATGACGCGTTTGACGTTGCCAAAAAGCTCACCACCCGTCTGAGATACCTGATGAAAATGACCGAGGAAGCGCGCGCGAAAAAGTCGCGCCTTGCCGCTGCCTGATCATTTAAAATAACGGATAGAATTCATGGCTCTGCTTAAAATCCACGAACCGGGTGAAACGCCGCTTCCCCACGAAGATGAGCGCCAGATTGCTGTTGGTATCGACCTTGGTACCACCAACTCGGTTGTTGCGATTTCACGCGAAGAAAAACCCGAGGTGCTGCGCGACAAGTCCGGTGGCAATGCCATCGTGCCGTCCGTCGTTTATTACGGCGAAGACGCACCGGTGGTTGGCGAAGAAGCCCGTGATCACATCAATACCGACGCCAACCGTGTGGTGTCTTCGGTCAAGCGCCTGATGGGCCGTGGCCTTGAAGACGTCAAATCGGTTGCCGGAACGCTTCCATACCATGTCGAAGTCCCGGAAAAATCCGAAACCGAAAATGGCGAACCGATGATGGTGCGCCTGAATGTCGGTGATCGGGTTCTGACCCCGGTTGAGGTATCGGCCGATATCCTGCGCGCGCTGCGTGCGCGTGCCGAAGAAAGCCTTGATAAGCCGGTCGAAAAGGCTGTCATCACGGTTCCGGCATATTTCGATGATGGCGCGCGTACCGCGACCAAGGATGCAGCCAAGCTTGCCGGGATCGAAGTCCTGCGTCTGGTCAATGAACCGACGGCCGCTGCCCTTGCCTATGGCCTTGATAACGGGGCAGAGGGGCTTTATGCCGTTTACGATCTTGGCGGCGGGACGTTTGATATCTCGTTGCTCAAGATGCAAAAGGGCGTCTTCCAGGTGAAGGCAACCGGCGGTGATGCCGCCCTTGGCGGCGATGATTTCGATCACGCGATTGCCGAACATCTTCTGGCAGAACGCAAAGACGGCGGTGCGACGGATGCGCTTGATGCATCGGACGCCAAACGCCTGCTTAAAACCGCACGTAAGGTCAAAGAAGGCCTGACCGATCAGGATGCGGTAGAGGTTGCTGTTGACCTGAACGGCACTGAAACCAAACACACCGTCACCCGTGACGCGTTTGAATCCCTGATTGGCAAGCTGGTCGCGCGTACGACCGCGATTACCGAACAGGTTCTTGATGACGCGGATATTCTGGCCGAAGACGTCAAAGGCGTTGTTCTGGTTGGTGGTTCGACCCGTGTGCCTGCCGTGCGCAAGGCCGTCGCCGATCTGTTCGAACAAGAACCACTTTCGGATATCGACCCGGACGAAGTTGTCGCCCTTGGTGCCGCCCTTCAGGCAGAGGCACTTACAGGTGGTTCTGATAACCTTCTTCTGGATGTGACGCCGCTGTCGCTTGGTCTGGAAACCATGGGCGGGATTGTTGAAAAGGTCATTGACCGCAACACGCCGATCCCGGTCGCCAAGGCACAGGAATTCACCACCTATCAGGATGGCCAGTCGGCCATGATGATCCATGTGGTGCAGGGCGAACGCGAAATGGTTGATCAGTGCCGCTCGCTCGCGCGCTTTGTTTTGACCGGTATTCCGTCGATGGCGGCGGGTGCGGCCCGCATTAGGGTTCAGTTCAACGTTGATGCGGATGGTCTTTTGACCGTATCGGCACGCGAAGAAACCACCGGCACCGAACAGGAAGTCGCGGTCAAGCCGACCTATGGCATCAATGAAGTGGATATGGCCAACATGCTGCGCGACAGCATGGTTCATGCCCGCGAAGATATGGAATTACGCGTCCTGACCGAAGCACGCGTTGAAGCACGCCGCAATATTCTGGCGGTGCGCGCAGCAATGGAAGCTGATCGGGATCTGCTGACTGCCGAGGACGATAAAAACATCAATGATGCGATTGCCAAGCTGGAAACAGCAATGGCAGGTGATGATCGTGATGCGATTAACGAAGCGGCCGAGGCGCTTGAAAATGCGTCCCGTCCATTTGCCGAAGCACGTATGGATAGCCGGATCCGCCAGGCACTTGCCGGGCAAAATGTCGATGAAGTGAACTGATAAGTGAACTAATTGGCACTGGCATAATTGACAAACCGGCCACTTGCGGCGATTGTCCCGTGCAACCGCCAAAGGTCAGGTCGGACAAAGCGCCTTGTCACAGGCAAGACGCAAACAGAGATCGAACGAAAAGTATTACCGAGGAGAAGGGCACAGATGCCTAAGATCGTTTTTGTTGAGACCGATGGCACCGAAAAGGAATTCGACGTTGCCGACGGCCTGTCCGTACTGGAAGCTGCCCATAAGAACGGCATTGACCTTGAAGGTGCATGCGAAGGTTCGCTGGCTTGCTCGACTTGCCACGTTGTTTTGGACGAAGACTGGTTCGATAAACTCGACGAGCCGTCCGAAGACGAAGAAGACATGCTTGATCTTGCTTTTGGCCTGACCGAGACGTCGCGTCTTGGCTGCCAGATCATCATGAGCGACGAGCTTGACGGCCTGCGCGTTATGCTGCCGGCTGCGACCCGCAACATGATGGTCGACAAGTAAGTTTGACCTTCTTTTGACCGGGTAGGCGTCGCCATATCCCGGCACCAAAGGAGAGACGAATATGCGTTGGACAGATATTCAGGACATCGCGATCGAGCTTGAGGAAGCACATCCTGACAAGGATAACCTCAACCTTCGCTTTACCGACCTGCATAAGTGGGTCTGCGAGCTTGAAGGGTTCGAAGACGATCCCGCGAAATCGAACGAGAAGATTCTCGAAGCCATCCAGATGGCCTGGATCGACGAACGCGATTGATCTTGGGAGTGTGATGTGCGCCATACGGCCTGCACACAAACCAAAGATATTCCGGACCAGCCTGCGTGATGTGGGCTGGTCCGTTTTTGTTTAACGACCAAAAAAGAAGACAGGGAAGGGCACCCCATGAGCCAGACCACCAGTTTTACCGACATCATCCCGGCCGATAGCCTGTTTGGCAAACTGCGCGCACGCGCAAGCGATGCCTGGGAAAGCTATGTTTGCCACGATTTTGTAAAGCAGCTTGGCAATGGGACCCTGCCAGAAACAGCGTTTAAACATTACCTGATCCAGGATTACCTGTTCCTGATCCAATTTTCGCGCGCCTATGCGCTGGCGGTCTATAAGGCCGAAGACCTGACAGCAATGCGCCAGTTTTCCGGCACGGTTCATGCGATCCTTGATATGGAAATGAACCTGCATCTGGAATTCTGCAAAGGGTGGGGACTGTCAGAAGCAGATATCATCGCCGAACCCGAAGCCCGGGCGTGCATCACCTATACCCGCTATGTGCTTGATCGTGGTCTTCAGGGTGATGTGGTTGATCTTCAGGTTGCTCTGATGCCCTGTATGGTTGGCTATGCCGAAATCGCAAACCGCCTGATGGCAAGTTCTGATACAAAGCTCGACGGCAATCCATATCGGGCATGGATAGAGATGTATGCGTCTGATGAATTCCAGGACGTGGCAAAGGCCGAGATTGATCTTCTTGAGCACACGGTTGCCAACCGTGGTGGTGAAGCACGCATCGAAGGTCTGGTGGACACCTTTGCCAAGGCAAGCCGCCTTGAAGCCGATTTCTGGCAGATGGGACTTGATCTGGCAAAATAGGTCAACATCGCCTATATAAGCCCGAATAAACCGTCACGGGTGGCGTAAACGCCGCCCGTTGGTCGTTTGAGATCGATCTTTGTATGAACTTCTTGTCGCTGCGGCCTTGACCCGCAGATGGGTGGGAAAAATGAATAGTCTTGGCTTTGATAAGGCCCCCGAAGATACCCGTGTGGTTGTTGCCATGTCGGGTGGGGTGGATAGCTCTGCGGTTGCAGCCCTTCTGAAATCAGAAGGCTATGACGTGGTGGGCATCACGCTTCAGCTTTATGATATGGGTGCCAATGCACCGACCCGTGCAAAATCCTGCTGTGCCGGGCGCGATATTTATGATGCGCGCAAAGTGGCTGAGGATATCGACATTCCCTATTACGTTCTTGATTACGAATCACGCTTCCGCGAAGAAGTGATCGATGACTTTGCCGATAGCTACATGCGCGGCGAAACCCCGATCCCCTGCGTGAAATGCAATCAGACAGTCAAATTCCGCGACCTGCTTGAAACGTCCTATGACCTGGGTGCGGATTGCATGGCGACCGGCCATTATGTGCAGCGTAAACTCGGTCTCAATGGCCGTGCCGAACTGCACCGTGCAGCCGATCCGAACCGCGATCAAAGCTATTTCCTGTTCACCACGACACAGGAACAGCTCGATTTCCTGCGCTTCCCGCTTGGCCATTTGATGAGCAAGGCCGAAACCCGTGCGCTTGCCGCGAAGTTCGGTCTGGAAGTTGCCGATAAGCCCGACAGCCAGGACATCTGCTTTGTCCCGGATGGCAAATATGCCCGTCTGGTCGAAAAGCTCCGTCCTGAAGCCGGGGAACCGGGCCAGATCGTTGATATCGATGGCAATGTCATGGGCGATCACCGTGGCCTGATCCATTACACGGTAGGTCAGCGCCGTGGCCTGAATATCGGTGGCACGGCAGAACCGCTTTATGTGGTCAAGCTCGTGCCTGAAAAACGTCAGGTCGTGGTCGGCCCCAAAGCAGCCCTTGCCAAGAAAATGGTCTATGTCAAAGAGCTCAACTGGCTTGATGGCGATCAGGTCGATGAAAAGGGTGTCGAGGTCGAAGTCAAACTGCGTTCGGCGATGCAGCCGACCACAGCAACCGTCTTCCCCGAAGCACGCGGCGAAGCCCGCATCGAGCTCCATGATGCCCAATTCGGCATCGCACCGGGCCAGGCCGGCGTTTTCTATCAGGGCGAGCGAGTCCTCGGCGGCGGCTGGATCACCCGTGAAGAACTTCTGAGCAATCCGGCAACGGCAGCGTGAAGACAGCTGATAAACGATTATGGTGGGCGAGGGCGTATGTTCCTCGCCTGCTGGTTTTGTCGGAATCTTTTTTGACAAAATCGTCAAAAAGGCGCTTGACGGGGAGGGCTCCCTGACTTAAAAACCGCCTCGTTCCGAACGATACGGAACACCACAAGATTACTTGTGGCGGAGTAGCTCAGCTGGTTAGAGCAGCGGAATCATAATCCGCGTGTCGGGGGTTCAAGTCCCTCCTCCGCTACCAATAAATTCAAGGGGTTACGGGCATTTCCGGCCCCTTGTTTTTTATGGTTTTCCATTATTTTCCGAGCGGTTTTCCAGAATATTCAACGATCCGCTGCCTCGCGGTCGGTTATCCAGTACGCCAGTTTCGTATGCTTCATCGATACCTTTGATGATTTCAGCGATCATGTCTGCATCTTCATCATCCTGCTTTTCCGTAAGGTGCTCATGGCAGTTTTCAAGAACATCAACAAGCCGAGACATGAGCGGTTCAACGTCACGGCGATTACACCAAAAGTCTGCAGAGATTTGATCGGTCATTTTGCCCCAGCCTTTCCGTCGCATTTATGGCATGCAAAAGTGTAATTCCCCCTGTCTTGAATTAGATCGTGGTGTTTTTTGTGAAACAATTGGCACCATACGGTTTTGATCCACGCCATCACTTACCCTCCAACAATTTAATCCCTGCCGACGCTCTCTTGCGCCGGTCAGCGTGTTTCGAATACTTCTCTGACATGGCAGAGGTCTTGTGACCCAACACCGCCATGATGGTTCTTGTGTCTGCCCCTGCATCGGCAAGGGCGGTGCCTACGGTGTGGCGCAGGCCGTGGAACGTTAAACGCTCCCCTATCTTGCCAGCCTCACGCAGCGGCAAAATCACCTGTGAGCGGAACGACGCGCGAAATCCTGATTCGGTCCAGCTTTTGCCGCGCATGTTCACACAGATCACGGTGCCTTTGCGCTCTGTGTTGTCCAGAATGGCTTTAAGCACCTGTTGTACTGGAAGCCAATGCGGTTCACTGGTCTTGCCTTGGTTGATGTTGATCGAATGCCCGTCATATGCAGACCACGGCAACCGGACCACATCGCCCTCACGCAGCCCGGTGAATGCGCCCAAGGCAATCACGATCCGCAGATGTTCCGGCGCGAATGCCAGCACGGTTTTCAGTTCGTCCGCTGTCCATGGACGGTTTACCTCTGGTTCGCCTTTGGGCTTCCTGATGGCCTTAACCCCATCGGTCGGGTTTGGCCCAAGCTCGTATTTGACCTTTCCCCAATTCCAGCAGAGCGAAATCACTGCAATCGTGTAATTGGCGAACTTGCGCTTTTTGTTCTGGAATGTCAGATCGCGCAGCTTTGCCATTTGTGGTGGCGTGAATGTTTCGAGGCGTTCATTCTTTGCGCGCTCCATGTAATCGAAGACGCGCATGTAATCCTTCTTTGTGCGGTCAGCCAGCGCCAGCCATTCAGGGCTCTTGCGATAGTTCTCAACCAGCCAGCCCCATGTTCCTTTGATCGTGCCGGTCTTTGCGTCGATGCTGTCGGCTTGTTCGTCCAGTTCTGCGACCTTGGCAGCAAAGGCTGCGGTGTTTGGCTTGGCATCAATGCGTGTGCCCGTGGCGCGATGGTAGAAGTACCATTTGCCTTTCGACTTAACCCGCTTGATGCCTTTTAGTCTGATCGTTACCATTGAACTTGTCCGTCCAGTCGTCGGAGATATTGCCAGCACTCACGTCATCAAGATATTTGTCGAGCGCCACCCGGTCGAACAACACCCGTTTGCCGTATGCAGAAGGTGATACCGGGATATATTTCCGCATGGTTTCCGGCGTCATTCCAAGATAAGCTGCCGCCTGATCTGGTGACATGAGGCGCGGCCAGTCTGGCAGCGGGGCCATATCTGCTACTTTTGCAACCATTCAGTCCTCCACCTCGATGCCGATAGACGTAACCGCCAGGACCATGCACTCAGACTTGTCTTTCCAAGTGTCAGGCCGGAATTCCTCGTAGACGCGGACAAGCGTTTCGATGTCTTCCTTGGTCAACTTGCCCGCGCCATCATCCACCCAAGCCGTGGCATCGCCTTCCTCACTAAAGAAACCGTATACGGGCTTTCTAACTTTAGCGTTGGTGGTTATCCCGCTTGATATGCGCCGCTTCTCATCAACCGGCACCACTGCCTTACGCATGGCTGGCCTCCATTAGTTTGTTGGCGTAGTCAGCGGCGGCCTTGGCGCTCTCATATGTGCCAAATGGGAATTCCATAATGTGCGATGCCTTCCTCCTGCATGGTGAAAATTTCAATGGGTCGTACCAAAAATATATATGCGCACCACTTCCGCCATACCCCGGCATGTTCAAGATCTCCGTAAAGATGCGATCAAACTTGGCCTTATGCTCGGCGGCTTGTTTGGTGCGCAATGCTGATTTTGGCAACAATCGGCTTGTTTTGAATACGCGATGCGCATCATCTACCGCCCAACCCAAATCACTATCTACACAAGGCTTCCACGGCCTCGGCTCGTCGTTGATGATTTGGTAATTGGTGGTGGTCAGAATAGATATTCCGCAAAAATTTGCTCCAGTTTCAGCATTCTGCAATTTATCGTCGTGGCATATAACCTGCCGACCGTCTGCCAGCATCGCCCGCATCCCCGGCTTCAACGCCTCAATCAACATTGGCTTGGTCATTGCACCACCTCCATTAGTTCGTCGGGGATTTCGATTACAACATCGTATTTTGCCGCAACAACAGCCCGGCAACCGGCTTCCCTTGCGTTAGTACCAACCTGCCATTCGACGTGTCCGTTTTCGTCAGGTATGCCTGCGGCTACCGTGATTTGTTCCTCGTGAGACACTTCGATTTTGTAAGTATCGACCATCGGCCCGAAGTGAGCCCAATTGCCGGACGGGTTGTATTCGTCATCCTGAATGGCTTTTGGCAGTTCTCGCACAATCACTTGCGGCTCATCAGGGTTGCCAGTGTCGAAGCAGTGCCAATTTCCTGAGGGACGCGATTTGCCCCACAACACTGACGCAACCGCCCAATTCAGCGCCCGCCCTTCAAGCTCAGATACCTTGACTTTCACGACACCACCTCCACACGCTCAAACTTCATTGCTTCAATCCGGTCATTCGCGGCAAAGATTGCCTCTTTACCGTCCGGGCTGCGCCAACCGCGATAACCGTTTACAGTTGCGCGGGACCATCCATGATCGAGGACCATATGCAGGTCGGCGGCTGTTCTGTTGGGGGCTTTGATGAGGATCATGACTTGCTCCCCTCAATTTCTTGCATCCGGGCAATCTTTTTCAGGTGCATCCATCCGCGAAAGGCTTCTGCATTGTGATCTTGACGCAGCCATTCCGCGAGCTTGTCGGCATTCTTGCGCACGTAGTCTGCTGTAACTTTGTCACTCACGCTGCATCCTCCCGGTAAGGCATGACAAAACCATGCTCATTGCGAATAAAGGCCTGTATGTCGTTCAGATATTCGGTCATCTGCTTGACGTTCAGCCATGTGGTTGAAACGTGATCCAGCAGCATGTCGAAGGCGACGCGGGCCTGTGATTCCATCCCGGCGCGCTTGATCTCATCGATTGCGCCGATGGTCTTGCAAACTTCCTCGTGACCGCTTGCCAGCAGGATCGGCAGCAAACACCGATGCTTGCACATGGTGTGCAGTTCGTCCTTGGTGTGGCCGGTTTCTTCCGATACTAGGGTGAGGAGTTCCCACATGAATGAGTTCTGTTCAGCGGACCGGTTGCGGCGATATGGTTTGATCTCCATCACCATTGGCTCGGTGTCGCTGAGTTTGGTTCCTGACAGCAGCCCGGCGGCGTATGCCTTGTTCTGTTGGGTGCGCAGGATGACGGTTTGTTTGGTCATCACTTCACTCCTTTGATTGCAACCAAGCCCTCGCGGATCATCGACAGCAATGTCTCTCCATGTGCGCGTAGTACGTCGGTATCCGTGCATTCACCCTTTGCCCGACCATCAAGCACGTCATGGCAGCTTGAGCAGGCGTACAGGCTCAGAAGGTCGTTCGGTTTCTGTGCGATCCCGGCCCATCCGAACCTGCGGATATGCGCGAGAACGGTTGTTTCCGGGTTTCCGTTGCAGCATTGCAGACGCAGAGCGCAGGGCTTGTTTCTGGCTGACTTGCGGATCGGGGTGGTTTCGGTCATCGCTTGTACCCCAAGTAATGCAGGCGGTTTGCAACGGCGGCGCGCATCATCTGCACCAGTTGCGGGTCCATCATTTCGATTTCCGGTTTGTTCTGCCGTGACAGGTGCATGACCTGTTCAATGTCGTTTGCGTTCTCGATCATTGCGCAGAACGCCACTTTGAAATCGTCTTGTGTCGTGACGTACAGCGAGTGAACCATTACGCGGCCTCCGCCTTGAGCATGGCGACCAGCCGATTGATTTCCTCGTTGGCTGCTTTGATTTGCTCGGCAAGCTTCCCTTGGAATTCTCCATCAGCTTCAACCCGACGCACGAAGGGCGGCAATTCCGGGTGAAAGAACAGAAGGTCATTCCAAGTGCGGCCCGTGACAAACATTTCGCCTTGGGTCTGGATGAAATAATCCGAAGGCGCTGCTTCCATTGCCATCGTCTTGACGTGATGTTTGGCAGACAGACATTTGATTTGAAGCATGCCGTCATCACCAACCAACCCGTCCGGGCTGCAACCGGCTGATTCATCATCTGTCAGGCAAAAGCCGATTGTTTCGACCGGCGCATGCATGAACTCGTAATAAGCCCGCGCTTGCGGTTCCAATTCATGGCCGCGCTCCGTCCAGCGGTTGCCATCAAAGGTGTCGATAGGCTCACCATAGAAGCGGTTTGCCGCGATCTGGCAGGCATACGGCTTAAGAGAAGCAGACGGTTTGCCAGTGGACGTGATAAGGTTCGAGAACTCGCTGGCCGTAGGGACACCGCAACGTATGCGGTGCCACTCAGGGCTGTTCTGTTCAACGTTGACGGGCTTCATGCCGCTTTGCCTTTTTGGGAGGCGTCAGCGATCTTCTTGGACAGCATCCGCATTGCCTGCTGCCACTGCTGCGAGTTCAGTGCACCAATCTCGGCGACATTGAAGGCCGCAAGAAATTTGCCTTCATCGAAGGTTGTTGCCTCGCGCACCTCATCGATCTTGGCATTTAGCATTGACAGTTTGTCGTCAGGCATCGGGCTCTCATCCCCACGACCGTCGTTGTCCATGCCTTTTGCCGCAAGGCCAAGGATACTCAGAAGGGTGTAGCGCTCAAGGTACGACTGCGCAGAAGAGCCTTGCTGAATTTCATTCTTGCTGCCGCTCGCGTCCGGCTTTCCGCGCATTGATGTTTTCTCGGAATGGCCGTCGCGGTGATCAAGATGGCAAGTGACTTCCATCAGCCCATTGTCAACGTATTGGGTTGTCCAGCGATGGGAGAAACCATGCTTTGCGAGTACTGGCACAACGGTATATACTAGGTTGTCCAGTGAGATATGCTCGTACTCGGTGTTGCTGAACTTGACCTTTTTGTTCTTGGTGAGTTCAGGCACCTCATCCTTGAACTTGATCATGTCGCTCATGAAGGTCTTCCGGGCCTCTTTCGCGTCCATCCGGTCCTGAAAATCCGTCAGCGCGTTAAGCTGTGTGGCATCCATGCCGCGCTCTACTGCTCTGGCGATGATCGAAAGCGGGCTCATTTGTTCTTTGACAGCAACGTCCCGGCCTTCTGCTTCAACGATTTCGGTTTTATCGGTCATTGGTTTGGTCCTTGGCTTTGGTGAGGGCGGCTTCAAGTTTGGTGCGGCGCTCGATCAGACCTTCCAACTGGCTGTCATCTGCCCACCGGATATCCGTGTTCAGGTCGTCAAGCGCGTCGTCCAACGCCCCAACCAGTTCGGTGATGAGGGTGGCTTGGGTTTCGAGTTCATTGGCGGCAACATTCAATGCGTCGCCAAAGTTGCCAGCGAACGGAGCCCAAATGCGAAGGTGGTCCTTGAGGTCTTTCGGGTCACTCATCACTGAAACATCCTTCTGTGCGGCAATCACTTTCTGATCGGGCGGGTGAATTTGTGGAATAGGGCGGTCATTTGTTCCTCGACGGTATCTTGCTCATGAGCATGGTCGTTTGGTCTTTGCTAACGAATGCATGAACGATCGTTTTCGTAAGTGATGTCTCGATAGTCGGCGTGTGGGGCAGAAGTCGGCACGCAAGTTTGTATGCGCTATCGAACTCGATCTCGAACTCGTCGAAGAACGCCTCTTCCACGACTTGCTCATTTTCATTCCGGTCATCGTCTGAGACGCCAAGCATGTCAGCGATCAATTCTTCGAACTCAAAGATATCTGGCATCACACACCCCACCGTTTCAGAGTTGTCCAAGCCAGCTTGCGCAGGGATGCGCCGGACTGGCGGTTGTTGAGGATCGCGTGGGCTTCGGTGCGCCATTTCGCGATTACGGTTGCCGGGATCACCATGTAGGCACGCCCACAATGTTGCTGATCGCCTTTGCCGCTTTGCTCAGAGGTTCGCGCAGCTCGGAAAGCGCGTAGAGCAAGCCGGTGATCGCGATCAGAAGCGGCACCACCACGGCGGCAAAGCGTTTCACGTCATGCCAGGGAGACAGTTCCGGCTCCCACTCGCAGTCATTGGACTTCTGGCGTGTTGCGGATCATGTGTTCGGTGGGGTGGGTCATGGCTGATGGTCCTCAACTTCCGTGATTTTCCCATCGGTCAGCGTGTACCAAGTGTCAGCTTTAAGGCCGCGTTTCCCGATGACCCCCGTAACGAACTTCAACGGAGTGCCGTCATCGTCATAGTGGACCAGCGCTATTGGCGTACCATTCGAGCCTTTTACCTTCGAGGAGCGACCAAGAGACGCGGACACACCATTCTCGCCCATAGTTTGGTCCGATGCGTCATCCCCGGTGCTGGCGTTGCGGGCGTAATTCCCGGTGCTGGCGTTGCGGGCGTAATTCCCGGTGCTGGCGTTGCGGGCGTCATCCCCGGTGCTGGCGTTGCGGGCGCAATACCCGGTGCTGGCGTTGTGGGCGCAATACCCGGTGCTGGCGTTGTGGGCGTAATTCCCGGTGCTGGCGTTGCGGGCGTAATTCCCGGTGCTGGCGTTGTGGGCGTAATTCCCGGTGCTGGCGTTGCGGGCGTCATCCCCGGTGCTGGCGTTGCGGGCGCAATACCCGGTGCTGGCGTTGTGGGCGTAATTCCCGGTGCTGGCGTTGCGGGCGTCATCCCCGGTGCTGGCGTTGCGGGCGTAATTCCCGGTGCTGGCGTTGCGGGCGTCATCCCCGGTGCTGGCGTTGTGGGCGTAATTCCCGGTGCTGGCGTTGCGGGCGTCATCCCCGGTGCTGGCGTTGCGGGCGCAATACCCGGTGCTGGCGTTGTGGGCGTAATTCCCGGTGCTGGCGTTGCGGGCGTCATCCCCGGTGCTGGCGTTGCGGGCGTAATTCCCGGTGCTGGCGTTGCGGGCGTCATCCCCGGTGCTGGCGTTGTGGGCGTAATTCCCGGTGCTGGCGTTGCGGGCGTCATCCCCGGTGCTGGCGTTGCGGGCGTAATTCCCGGTGCTGGCGTCCTTCTTGTTGATTAAGTCCCTGAACCAACCTGAGATATGCCAATCGACCGACACTTTGATGAAATCGCAAAGGCTGAGTTCGGCTTTGATATTCAGTTTCGAAGCGACGGTCTTGTCGTCCCCGTCTTTGACCTCGCCATCCATTTCGACAACAGCAAACCGATTGCCGTTTTCGATGGGATAGAAAGAAAGAACATCGTTAGGATTTTTACACGCATGGAAGCCACTGCCGCACATTTCGACAGGCCCATCATGCTCAAACGTTTTGCCGACTTCATACTGAAAGCCACGGCACTGCAGGTTTTTGTCAAACCCCTTGTAGGCAATAATCTGCTGCGACATTGATTCTGTCCTTGTGATTAAATGATGAGTTCAGGCCATCGCTGATCAGGGGTAAGCCACTGCATTCAAGTTGACATGCAGAACCGGCGTCCGAACCTCGTGCGGCTCCCAAGTGTCGATGTCGATCCGGCCCTCAGAGTGGGCTTTGACAACATCAGCATCGATCAGGGCGTACATCTGAGCGGTCGGGTCGACCCAAACGAATGAGTTCTGAGACTTGGACCAGAGGGACACTTCAACGTCCTCAATGACCGGGTCGCCGTTTTTGTCCTCAGATACGCTGCATTGGTATTCGATATCGGCAATGACCAGATCGTCGCGGACGGGAATGTCGATGGTGCCGAAGTGGGTGCTCATGACCGGCCCTCCGAATGCGAAATGACGTCGCCAACCTTCTTGATGGTTTGGTCGCGCAGCGGATTGTGGAGACCAGATTCCGAGTGTTTGATGTGTTGGTCAGCAATAACCAGTTTGCTGTGCGCCTCTTTCAAGAGGTCGAAAATCTGGCTTGGTGTTTTCCCGGCCTTTTCGGCGACGTTGAACGCGTCAGCGATCAACATACCGTTTGTGTCAGCTACAAATTTTTCTCGCAGCGTGCGATCAACTTGGCACACTGGCCCGCCATCTGGGGCGATAACGATTGATCCAACAAATTTGTACTCACTCATCACGCTCTCCTATGTTGCGCTGGGCGCGTTTCTCGCTGTGATGAGTTATAGTAACCACAATGGTTATTCGCCGTCAATAACAAATTTAACCGTTATGGTTATTTTTGGTTTATGCGTAACCAAGGCAACAAAAAACCCGCCATTTGGGCGGGCTGTTTGGCTGTGTCATTTCTTTTTGGTTATTGATCGGTGAATTGCCCGACTACGCGATAGATGTGTCTTACATCTTGGGCTGGGTAGGTTATCTCTCTCTTGGGGTTGAACTGCTCTACAATCACCATGTCGCCAGCTCTTCTGACTAGCTTCTTGACGTATGCCTGGTGATCCTGGAGTTCAATTAGTACGTAGTGTCCCGGTCGTGGTGGCTTGATGGGGTTGACGTAAAGAAGCTCTCCCTCTTCAAACCGTGGCTCCATGCTGTCTCCTGTCATATAGCAGGCGAAAGCGTTAGGAACGCCGATCAGTGGTCCCGGTCTGTGAACCATCCCCTGTACCTCTCCGTTGTCTAGAAAGAACGCTTGATCTCCGCCGCGCACATTTCCAACGATAGGGAGGTCACGAGGCCCGGCGGTGAAGTCAACATCGACCGGAGGTATTGTAATACTTGGCTCTTTAGGGGTGGAGTCTCCCCCAAGGGTAGGGGCTTCATATCCTAACAGTTGATCTGGCGAGCAATCCAAAGCTCCGCACAGCGCCCTTATCCAGTGGGGACGCAGGTCGCGCAATCCGCGCTCAAGCCGAGACATCTGCATGGGGCTGGTTCCGATAGCCTCGGCCAGCTCCTTTTGGGTCATGCCTTTCGCCTCGCGAAGGATGGCGATGTTATTTCCAGATTTTTTCGTCATGTCGCCAAAATGGCAGATTCCCTTGGTTATTGGGATATCCAAAATGGCTTGCGTTTCTGTAACCATATTGGTATAGTCTTTCCATTGGAGATATCCAAAACAGTTAGAGGCGACGATGAAGCTTAGCCAATACCTCAATGACGAGCACAAGGGAACGCGGGTTGAGTTCTCGTCTCTGATTGGTGTGACGCCGATGGCGCTCCACAGATACGAGAATGGTGACCGCATTCCGCACAAAGATGTGATGGCCAAAATCCACCAAGTGACAAACGGCAAGGTCAGTCCAACGGATTTCTACGACCTCGTCGCCTAAAGCATTCCCGGTGTGCGATCCCCCTTACGCACAGTCAGCCGGGCATCGGGGCCACGCCGTTATGTGGCAAGGGGCCGCCTACACGGTCCTACGTCTCCCAGACGTGAAAGCCTCCCTGAAAAACTAGGCCGGGACTTGTTGTCCCTCAACGTGAAGTCCCGGCCCTTTTTTCGAGCGGAGCAGTCCGGGGAGCAAAACCGGACAATTTGAACGGTAACTGAACACATCGCCCATGTCTTTTGTAATCGGAGCGCAGATTTCCAATGAAGCCACGCAAGCCAAGAACGTTTCACAGTGCATGCGCCTTTGCCGTTGCCGTCCTTGCTGATGACGAGGTGAAGGCCGCAACCGGCAAGAGCATGTCACTGCTGCGCCGTGCGAGTGACCCCGACGATCACGCCGTTGAAATTCGTTGCGCCGATGCAGCAGCCCTTGAGGCGATGTTGCTTGATCATGGACATGGTCCGCAGTTCCTGACCGCGTTTCAGGACGCCATCGAGCAAAACCTCGGGCACGGCATGCATCATGAACCGGCTAACTTGCTGGAGCGACTGGCAGACGCAGTTGAGAAGGTCGGGAATATCAGCGCTGAACTTCGTGCAGCAACCCATCCAGACAGCCCGGGCGGTGAAGCGATCGTTCCCTTTGAATGCGATCAGGTTGAAGCAGCGATCTGCGAAGCAATTGACGTTCTCGAAGCCAAGCGCCGCGACATTCAGGCGATCCGCAATGGCGGCAACGTCCTCGACCTCAACAAAGCATCTTAACCACCACGAAGGAGGCAGCAATGCACGGTTCTGACCCTCCGAAAGACGTAACCCGCCTTCACCGCCGACCTATGGTGTCGGTCTGGTGATCTGGCAGCCAACACAACAAGGCCCTTACCCCCTTCGGGGGTGGGCCATTTTCGGTAGGTGCGGCGGCGTGGAAAGCTAATCGCTTTGGATTGGGGGTCCCCGGTTGGGCGATTTGGAGACACGCACAACAAACGAATGTTGGAAGCAGAACCATCCAAAAAAATGCGTCAGGAGTTTAATCGTCTCCCAGATAGCCGGTGTAGCGCCCGGCCCGCACCACCCCGCCGAGTTTGGCGAAATACGAGCAAACAAGAGCAGAGCAAATGCAGATCAAACTTCCATGGCCGCATAAAGACCTATCCCCCAATGCAAGGGTTCATCACCACGCATTGGCACGGGTCAAAGCTGCCTACAAGGAAGTCTGCCTCTGGGAAATGAAGGCGCAGAAGGTCGGCAAAATCGATGCTGAAAAAGTGCTCATCTCGCTGACCTTCGTTCCTCCCGGAAATTACGGATACGACCGCGACAACCTCATGGCGCGGATGAAATACGGCTTGGACATGGTTGCCAAGCAGATCGGCATTGATGACCGCAACTTTCACCACAGCGACCCGGTGATTGAGAAATCGCAAGGCGGGCGCGGTCACGTCATCGTCGACATACAGCCATACCAGCCAGCAACCGAAGAACAGCAGATCGCCCAATGTCAGGTCTGCAAAGCAATCGCTCACCACAAGAAGCACCAGACCGCGCATTGGAAGCAGATGCGTGTCCTGTTGGCAGAGATGGAGCAACAGATATGAGTCAAGAAATCATTGTTTTCCACGAAAGCGTTATCCAGAGCTGGAAGAAAGACTTTGGCACGTTCGTAATGGTTTGCGGGGTATTTGGCGTTGCCCGCCTAATCGATAGCTCGGCCCTTGAATGGGTTGGGGGAATCATTGCCGCTATTTCAATTGTCGGCGCAAGCGTGCGGACGCTCAAGACGGGCGTCACCACCCCGCAAAAGGCGTCAAACCTCCTGTATCGCAAGTACGGCGTTGAGCCGGAAAAGGAGGCCGAATGACCACCCAAGAATTCACCCCTGAACAGGAATGGCAATTCGCTTGCGCGCAGCTTGAAGAAGCCAAGAAGCGCCGGATCAACATGGACCTGTCTGGATACGTCAAGCGCGTCCGCGAAACCAACCTTGCCGCACTGAGAGCGGAAATCGAAAAGGAGCAGGCCAATGGCCGGATCAGTCAATAAAGTCATTCTCGTCGGGAATTTGGGCCGTGACCCTGAAATCCGGTTTACGCAGGCAAGCAAAAAGATTGCCAATTTCAGCGTCGCAACCTCCGAACAATGGCGCGACCGGCTGACAGGTGAGCGCAAAGAGCGCACCGAATAGCACCGCATCGTCGTTTTCAACGAAGGTCTTGCCGATGTCGTTGAGCGCTTCGTGAAAAAAGGCAGCAAGCTTTACATCGAAGGTCAGCTCCGCACCCGTAAATGGCAGGGCCAGGACGGTAAGGACAATTACACCACCGAAGTCGTTCTTGAAGGCTTCAACAGCAACCTGACCATGCTTGATAGCCAAGGGCAGGGCGAGGGCGGGAATTCGTCCGGTAACACGTCTGGCGGCGATACTGGCTTTGGTGGCGGGTCAGACGCCGGATGGGGCAACGGTCAAACCAGCGCACCTGATCTTGATGATGAAATTCCTTTCTGATGGAGGCCACCATGACCAAGGCGAAAGTCAATTCCCCAAAACAAATCTCTCAGATGGTCGAGATCGCTACAACGCTTCGTGATGTCGGATGCTTCGACAAGATCATCGTGTCCGATCTCATGGCCCGCTTTGGCATTGGTGAGCGCGCTGTACGCAATGCCCTCAATACTGGCGGGTTCGAAATCGCAACATATCAAAACGAGCACGAGCGCCGAAAGCAAAAAGATGCTGACATTCGAGAAAGTATGAATGGCGTTCTCGCAGACCAGCACAACATCGACACCGGCACACATCCGTATTACCGCGCCGCCCGCATTCTGGATGCAAAGCCTGGTATCTCCGCAGAGGTCCGTGAAGGCGTTTGTTATCGCAACGGGCGTCCGTGGCCTGCCATGAAGTTTCTGGCAGAGGCCGGGGTGGAGTTGGGTTGATGCAAATTACTCGTCGCAATGAAATGTTCACCACAGGACATGTTTGCCAATGCTGCGGAGGCAGGATCAATCTTGTCGAAAAGGAATACCACACTATTGGTGTTTGCTCTGCATGCGCTGAGGTGATCGCAAATCTCTACTCGCACGCTCACTCCGGTGAATTCCTGACATGGGAAAACAACGAGCCGACAACTCCAACCAAGAACCGGAAGAGCGTCAATGCATCTTTGGCCCTCGCCGTATTCCGTCGCGATGAATTCGCCTGCAAGCACTGCGGTTCTCACGACAACCTGACCGTTGATCACAAGACGCCAGTCAGCAAGGGCGGCGGCAACGATATGGAGAACCTGCAAACATTTTGCGGGATGTGCAATTGCAAGAAGGGCGTTAAGCCCGAAAACAACCGGGGTGTTGATGACTGAATTTAACGCCGCCAGATCACGCGCAAACCGTCCTTGCCCGCTTTGGGTGGATGCATTCCATCGCAAGACGCAGCACCTCCAGACGGACGAAATAGGCGCTTACATGCTTATTCTGATGGCGATGTGGTCTCAGGAAGATTGCTCATTGCCTGATGATGATGCGCGTTTGGCGCGTGTTGCGAAGGTGTCAACCCGCCTATGGAATAGCAGAATTGGCCCGGTCATTCGCGAGTTTTTGACCGCCGAAAATGGTGCCGTTTTCAGCAACAGGTTACGAGAAGAAGCGGGTTACGTTGAACGACAGGTTAAACAACAGTCTGACCGTAAAAACGGTAAAAAATCCGATAAGTCTTTGAAAAACAACAAACTGGGTAAATCCACGGATAGTACCACGGATACATCCGGGGAAAATCCCTCCCAACAACCCAACAACCCAACAGTAAGTAAGATAGATAAATCTATCTCCCCAGAATCAGTCGAAATCGAAGTTGCGGTTGAACTCTACAACGAGGCAGCGAAAGAGCTTGGTCTGGCGTCGGTTCAGAAGATGACAAAGCCGCGAGAGAGGAGGCTGGTTGCTCGCCTCAAAGACGTGGGAGGGCTGGAAGGATGGAAAGCGGCTCTAGATAAAATCCGTGGCAGCCCGTTTTTGCAGGGGCATGAGACCAACTGGAAAGCTGACTTCGATTTTTTGATCACTGAAAGCAAATTTACCAAGATCATGGAGGGCGCATATGACCGCTCTAACGCTAACCAAAACCATGGAACTCGCCGACCCCGTGCAAACCAATCAGGCCTTGACGGTGTTCTGGAAGCCGCTGCGGAATATCATTCCGGTTACCACTCCTGACTTCGAGGTGACGGGGTTCAAGCTGACCGGTCCGATCGACAAAGCGGGGCGCGACAGGGCGCTGGCGGAGGTTAAGCGCAGCCTGAATCCGGCAAGTCTCGAGGGGATCATGCAGGCTTACATTGAGTTGCAGGCAAAATGCACGCTCTCCAAGGATCGAGCGAAAGAAAGCGAGAAATCACAGAGTCTGCGTTATGCCGCAATGATGGATGAGCTTCAGCAATACCCGGCTGACCTCGTTTTGCATGCTCTGCGCAACTGGTCGAAAACCTGCATGTGGGTGCCGGTTGCATCGGAGATCACACAGAAAATCCAGCGCGAAACCGATATGCGCAAGTCCCTGGTTGAATGCCTCGAACGCGCATCGATCCGGGGTGAAAAGCCGGCATCGGACAAAGGCCGCCGGTATTCCGATTACACCGACGAGGAAAAGGCAGCGCATGACGCACGGTCTGCGAAGGTTCTGGAAATGCTGCGGTCGGCGGGTGAGGGGATGAAGCTATGAAATTCATCATCCAAGGCTGTGAACCCGCTATCTCTGGCGGCCTCATCATCAGCCACAAGGAAAGCGTTGAAGACTTCAGCATAGCCCGTGCCCGCGCTCGGATGCTGGCAGCGCAGAGAGTTTACCCAATCGTTCGCATCGTTGCAGAGGGCGCGTTGCTTATCAAGGCAGAGGAGGTTGTGGAGTGATGAATGGGCTGAATATTAAGCCGGTGGATGCCTTGGTTAAGCAAACCCTCGACAGAGCAGGCAATTCTTTTCGTGAAGATTACGAACGCCGCCTCCGTGAGCTATCCGAACCACCATACGGCACCAAAGTCAGGATCAACCAAGAACCACTGGACTACTGGCAAACACCGAGCAAGTGAGCAGCAGGAGCAAACATGGCAGCAGTAGCACACCAAAACCGCCCAACACCTGAACGAGAATCACACGGCAAAGTGACGCACGGTGTTATGGCAGTAGAGGGGAACGTTCAGAAACTCGTTTGGCGGGCAGGCGGCAAAGACTGGCTGCTTGCTCAGTACAACCGCAGCAACCTGACCAAATCGCAATTCGGGGCCGCAGTGGATTTCGAGGTTGCCCACGCGGCTTATCACCAGACTGAGGGAACACGGTCGTTTCTTGATCCTGATGTGCTTGCCATGAAGATGATTAACGGGGCCAGCACCAAAGCAGCCACGGGCATGAGTGACACGCAACTGGATGCCCGCAAGGCCTATCGATCGATCATGAACAAGCTCGGTGACAGCGGGGTGAAATTCCTGGTGGCGGTTGTGATCGATGGCAGGGAGCCGCGTCATATCGTCGCAGAACTGACAGGCACCAGCAGGGCAGACGACAACAAGACCGGCATGGGGTATTTGCGCATGTGGCTAAATGATGTCAGGGAAGTGTTGGAATGACATTGACACACGGGCCTCGTAACTGTATGGTGTATGCAATTCTTTACAACTGCGTCCGCTGGTCGGGCGCTTTTTGATTCATGCGAGCACACCCCTCCCGGATCGGTAGAGTTGGAGGGCCATGCCCAGAGCCATTGGCTGCCTGATGAGGGTAACCGAAACATCGAAAGATGTCGCATAGGCTCCCGCTATCTGGGTAGGTTTGGGAGGCAAGCCGATCTTTCGCACGAACAAATAACCTCTAGGTAAACATCCCCCGATCCACAGCGGATAACGGCGAGAATGAACCGGGAGGTAAACCCAACATCTGAATGCGGCCATAGTCGTGTAGTAGGATGTTTCCGGCTGGTTAGAGTGGCGCGCGGTATCGGGAACAGTGACAGGCGACGGCCAATCAGTTCACCCCGGACACTCTGCCAGCCCTTTATTTTGCGACACCCCGAACGCTTAGTCTCAACCAAATGTTTGAGTGACGCGCATATTCGCACCTGAGCACAGGGCGGCAACAAGGCTTCTGCAGTTCAGTCTGTTGTTGGGGTGATCATCAGACCCGCTTGGAGCGATCCGGGCGGGTTTTGTTTTGGCCGAGTAGCTCAGTTGGTTAGAGCGGCAGGTTTACATCCTGCGACAGCGCGGGTTCAAGTCCTGCCTTGGCTACCAATACCTTGATGTTCTCCAAATGTTCCGCTATCTGAAAGCAGGGACAGGGCCAAGAGGCCCGACATGGAAGAACTCGACAACACAGCGATAGGAACCATCTGGAGCCGTCGCATATACGCCGCGATAGGCTGCGAATGCCGGTGCGGTCGCAAACGAACCGTCAACCTGTGGCGCGACATCTGCAAGCGACACCGAGGCGGTGAAACCCTGAAACAAGTACGAGAAATGCTCCGCTGCTCAAGCTGCGGTGAACGGCCCGTTGTGGCTGTTCTGCTGCGCTATGAGGATCTGGCGGGGTGGAAGTGATGGACGGCACCAACCCACTAACCTCACTGCTGATCCTGATCGTCTATGCCGTGGTCTGGCCGTTTAAGAAGGCGTGGGACGCAATTCGAAAACTCGCAGGTAAGTAATCAATGGCAGGTTCATTCACATCCGGTAGCAGTCATCGCGGCGAACGTGACTATCAGGACAGGGACCAGCGCGCCTCCAATCAGGGCGATAAGGCAAGCGACAACAAGCAAGCCTATCAGAAAATGGCCCAATCCCTTCAACAGGCCGGGTATGGCAACCTTGCAACACCAACAGCACCAGCAACCAAAGCATTCATTGATCGTTACCGGGATTACGCAGACAAGTCATTCGGTGATCGCCTTGGCGGGCTGATCGGTCGTCAGGAGATGGCGCCAACACTATCGGCGGCAAACCTTTCGCCATTCGCAGAGTCCGATTGGGACTTCATGGGTAGCCCTGTTGCAAAGGGTCTTGCTTATGCCACCGGCGGTCCGGTTCTAGGTGGCCTGTATTCTGCCGGGATCGATATTCGCGATGGCAACTATGGATCCGCTGCACTTTCCGGTCTTGCTGGCTTGGCTGGCGGTGCCGCTCCGCTGAGTGCTGGCGCTCAGATGCTTGGTATGGCCGATAGCATCAACAGCCTTTCTGGTCTAACCGGGAATGCAACGGTTGATGATCTGTTTGAAGGTGTTCCGGGTGCAACTGATGTTCCTGCCGAGCAAGAACCACAGACACAAGGCCCAGCCCTGACACAATACCAGGGGCCGGTCACTGGCGGGCAGGGTGGAGACAATCAACCAATCGTCCAGCAAGCACAACCAGCACCACAACCAACCCAACAGGAGCAAACCCAAGAGCTTGCCAAGCTGCTGCTTAACCGTCCGGGTTACACGCAGGCAGGCCGTGGGGTTGTTTATATGTGATGGCCGACAAAGAAGCAGCAAAGACCGGTCGCCCAACCAAATACGATCCAGCACATTGCGAAACGGTCCTGACGCTGATGAAGGAAGGCGCAAGCATCTGCGAAGTATGTCTCGAACTCGATATTTCACGGGACACCTTCTATCGCTGGCTTAAAGAACATGAGGTGTTTTCTGACACCGTAAAAAGTGGACTTTGGTTTTCCAAGGGCTGGTGGGAAAAACTCGGGCGCGAAGGTGCAGACGGATCCAAGGCGAATATCAACCCGACCATGTGGTTCATGAACATGAAGAACCGCTTCGGGCAGATCGACCCATCAGAGAACATTCAGTGGCGCGATAAGCAAGACCACGAACATAGCGGCCCTGATGGCGGCCCGATGACAGTAAACGTCGTGCGGTTCAGCGATGACGATAACGCTTCCGAATAACTGGCGGCCCCGTGATTACCAGATGCCTGATTGGAAGGCGCTGGAAAGCGGGAAGAAGAGAGCGCTGATCTTTGCACACCGTCGTTATGGCAAGGATGATATCGCGCTTCATTGGACAGCAACGCAGGTTGTTCAGCGCATTGGGACTTACTGGCACATGCTGCCGGAAGCAGCACAGGCCCGCAAAGCGATCTGGGAAGCGATCAATCCGCATACCGGCAAGCGCAGGATTGACGAGGCATTCCCGAAAGAGCTCCGCGCTACGACCCGCGAACAGGAAATGCTGATCAAGTTCCGCAACGGGTCAACGTGGCAGGTTGTCGGATCTGATAACTTCAATTCGTTGGTGGGCTCGCCGCCTATTGGTGTTGTCGGTTCTGAATGGGCTTTGGCCAATCCCCTGGCATGGGGTTATATCCGTCCGATCTTGCTTGAGAACGGTGGGTGGGCGGTATTCATCACCACGCCACGCGGCAAGAACCACGCATACAAGCTGTTCAAAGCCGTCAAGGATCGTGATGACTGGCACGTAAGGCTGGCCCCGATCAGCGAGACCATGGCGCTGCCGCAGGACATTCTTGACCGCGAGCGCGAGGAAATGATCGCGGAATGGGGGCCGGTGATGGGCGAAAGCCTGTTCCGGCAAGAATGGCAATGCTCATTTGATGCCGCAATCCTTGGGGCATATTACGGCCACCAGCTTGAAGCAGCGCAGGATGAAGGGCGTATTTGTTCCGTCCCGGTGGAAGCAGCTGTTCCTGTCCATACCGCGTGGGATTTGGGCATGGGGGACAGCACTTCGATCTGGTTCTATCAGCAGGTAGGCCGTGAAATCAGGCTGGTTGACTTTTACGAAGCGAATGGCGTCGGGCTCGATCACTATGCCGAGGTTCTTCAAAACAAAGGATACCTCTACGGCGATCACATCCTGCCACATGATGCCGAAGTCAGAGAGCTTGGCACGGGCCGCAGCCGTATCGAAACCCTGCAAGGTCTCGGGATCAACCCGCGCATCGCGCCGAAACTGAATGTCGAGGATGGTATTAACGCCGTCCGTCGTATTCTCCCGCGCTGCTGGTTTGATGAAAAGAACTGCGATCACGGGCTTGAATGCCTGAAACAGTATCGCGCCGAATATGATGAAAAGCGCCGTGGGTTCCGCCCGCGCCCGGTCCATGACTGGACCAGCCACGCAGCGGACAGTTTCCGTTATCTGGCAGTGGCGCTTCAAGAAACAGCAACGACAACCGTCAACCTTCGCCCAAACACAAAATGGATCGTATGACATGGCTCAAATGAGCGATGACGAACTTGCTCAACTGGTGTCGAGCGAGATCAGCAACAGTGTGAGCTATAACGACAGCGATATTTCGTCTGATCGTCGCGATGTGTTCGATTACTACATGGGCGAGGCGTTTGGTGACGAGCGCGACGGATATTCGCAGTTCGTGTCGCGCGATGTGCTTGACGTTGTCGAAAGCATGATGCCGCCGCTGATGCGCGTGTTTGCCAGCTCCGAGCGGGTTGTTGAGTTTGATCCGACCGGCCCGGAGGACGTCGCGCAAGCCAAGCAGGCAACCGATTACGTCAACTTCGTGTTCAACCACGATAACGATGGTTTCATGGTGCTGTACCAGTTCATCAAGGATGGGCTGATGTACAAGCGCGGCGTCACAAAGACCTATTGGCAGACCGAGGAAACTTGGAGCGCACCGGAGACATACACCGGGCTTGATGAGGACCAATATGTCCTCCTGACTGAAGGCGATGACGTCCAGGTCACGGAGCATTCGCAAGAGACAGAAATCACAATTGATCCGATGTCAGGCCTTGAGATTGAATTGCCGACCCACAGCGTTACGCTGCGCCGCAAGAATGTTCGCGGGATTTGTGTTGTCGACAACATTCCGCCCGAAGAGTTCATGATTTGCTCGGATGCGCGCGCGTCTGATCGCAACATCCGGTTCAAGGCGCACCGCCGGCCGGAAACAAGATCGAACCTGATCCTTGCGGGTTATGACCGTGAGATGGTCGAAAGCATCCCGCTTGCAAATGACGACCACAACGACGAAGCCAGCAACCGCATGGCTGGTCAGGAGGATGCCGACACCACGACGCTGGATGACAGCGAACAGGAAGTATGGGTAACGGATGCCTATATCCGCTGTGACGTGGACGAAGATGGTATTTCGGAGCTTGTTCATGTCGTAATGGGTGGCGACGATGCGAACGGCGTCATTTTGCATCGTGAAGAGGTTGAGGACGACCCGTTCTCGGATTGGTGCCCGGTTCCGATCCCTCATCGGTATTATGGCCTGTCGGTTGGTGATCTGGTTATGGATATCCAGCGCATCAAGTCGACGCTGTATCGCCAGACCCTTGACAACCTGTACCTGTCAAACAATCCGCGAAAGCAGGCGGTGCTCAATCAGATTGATGACGTGTCAAGTCTTCTGGATACGGTGCCAGGCGGAATCATTCCGGTCAAACAGATCGGAGCCATTCAGAATGAAGTGACTCCGTTTGTCGCGCAGCACAGCTACGGCATGATTTCGGAACTTGATGAAGTCATCGATAAGCGCACGGGCATTTCTGGCGCGAACGGCATTGACCCGGATCTGTTGCAGAATGCGACGGCAGCGGCAACCGCACAGGTCATGTCACTGCAACAGCAGCGTATTGAGATGATCACACGGCTTGCGGCGGAGGGTGTGGCTTGCATCTTCAGCAAAATGCTGAAGGTCATTCGCGCCAACCAGGACAAAGAGCGCGTTATTCGTCTGCGCAATGAATGGGTGACGGTCGATCCGTCTGCTTGGGCCAGCGAGTTTGATGTGAGTGTTAACGTTGGCATGGGGCGTGGCAGCCAGCAAACGCAGATGATGCAGTTGCAGGCGATCATCGACAAGCAGGAAACTCTTATGTCCGTGATGGGGCCAAACGGCCCGATCGTCAACATGACACAATACGCCAATGCACTGCACAAGTGGGTCGAACAGGTCGGATTCAAGGATGCCTCGGCGTTCTTCTCGATGCCAGACCCGCAGCAGATGCAACAGCAAGGTCAACAACAGCCGAACCCCGAAGTCATGAAGGCGCAGGCTGAAATCCAGCAGAAACAGCAGGAATCGCAGGCGCAACAGCAGCTCAAGCAGTTTGAGGCCAACGCCAAGATCGAGATTGATCGTGAGCGTGTCATGGGCGAGCTGGCCATCAAACGCGAAGAGATGAACCGCCGCATGGAACTTGAGGCGCAAGAGGCGGCAGCGAACGCGCGCAGAAAAGATCAGGAGCTTCAGATGGAGGCCGGTCTTGAAGCCGCAAAAATGGCAATGACAGACAGCCCGGACGCACAGGGCAACATCCCATCACCGGAGTAAGACATATGGCATTCCAGCAACTGGCCGATACGGTCGCGATCAGCGCGTCAACATCGTCAGCAACAACCACGACAGGAGCCACCATTGCGCCGGGCAAGGGCGTGGTGGCCCGTGTTGTGAACGCGGGGACGACAGTTGCGTTTATTGCGTTCGCAGGAACAGCAACCAGCGCGGGTGTCCCCGTCGCAGGCGGTCAGACAGCGGATCTTACATGGCCGGGTGGTGAAGACGTCGCCGCTATTTTGGCGAGCGGGACGGGCACCGTATACGTCACCGTTGGGCAGGTGGTCTGATGCCAAGTCTGGGTGGATCAGGGTCATATGGCGGAGATGACCCGAGCGGAGGTGCATCTCGCGATAGCGGCGGCTACGGAATGGGTGGCGGCAAGCAAAATGATAGCGGAGGCGATAACTGGCGGTCCAAGCTTGCCGAATTGCAACAACTTGATCGCAAGGCCGTCCAAGAGCTTAATGGTTTCGCGGGCGGAGTAAATGCGGCCTCTGATGTGATGGCAGGCCAAGAACCCGCATTCTCATCGCGGTTCAAAGACTTCTTTGGCGTCAACAATCCTGGCGGATTTCTAAGATCAAATGGCGGGAGTGCTGCGGCGACCCTCGGAAGCATGATCAACCCGTTGCTCGGCCTGAGCATCGGGGGCGCGCAGCTTCTCGACGCGGTGAATTACGGGCATCCCGGGCGGATTGGGCAAGTGCTTGGCGAAGGGTTGCTCGGCATGGGTGTGGGCGGAACGGTGGGTGAGTTCGGTGGGAACCTAGTCGCTGGCAATTACAGCCCGGAAGACCTTACGCCTGACATTTCACTGCCAGACTTTGATTTCGGGGAAGGTGGCCAATATTACGCGGAAAGCGATCAGAACGAAGATCCGCTGTTTCCGCGCGAAGGTCCTGTCTCGACACTCCAGCCGCAACAGACTGTGACGGCGCAGCAGATGGCACCAGAGGCAGCGAGCCCGCGGCAAGTCGAATTTCAAGCCAAGCAGTATGGCCTTTTGGGAGACCCGACCAGCCCGGAAGAGCGGGCTTGGCGCGATCAGCTCGGATATAGGAGATATCTCCTCTGATGCCCCTTACATCGCAGGAAAAGAAAGAGCGCGCAGCAGAAGCTGTCCGGCTCATGAGTCACGACCTGATGGCAGATGCCTTTGCAGGCGTGAAGCAGCAATACCTTGATGCCTTGGTTAATACCCGCATGGATCAGGTTGATGTGCGAGAGCGCGCATTCTCTCTGATCAAGGCATTGGAGGATGTCCGTTCTCACCTTCAAACTCATATCGCCGAGGGTGAGTTGACAGCCGCTCAGGAGCGAAAGCTTCAGGGCAAACAATCACTCACAGATAAGGTTATGAGTTATGGACGAACTTGACACCAATACCCCGGAAGGGACTGGTGAAATCTCGCTCGATGATGCAGTTGAGCGTTTGCAGGCCTCGCGATCGGACACCAAGGGTGCACCCGAAAGCGATGACGGGCCGGAGGAACCGGTTGAAGACGTTCCAGATGAGGACGTCGAAGGAACCGAGGCGGAAGAGGACGAACCCGAAGGCGACGGCAATCCGGACGAGGATGACGCCGACGACGAGGAGGAAGACGACACCGCGTCCGATGACGACGAAGACGGAGACCCGGAAGAACGGGACAAAGGCCGTCTGCGTCAGGAGGACTACACCCGGAAGACCCAGGCACTTGCCGAAGAGCGCAAAGCTTTTGAAGCAGAGCGTGCCGAAGTCGACCAACAGCGCCAAGCCTATGCCGAACGGCTCGATATGCTCGAAGGGCTGATCAAGCAGTCCATCGGGAAAGAGCCGGATTGGGACAGTCTTTACAAGGATGACCCCGTTGAATACGCGGCACAGCGCGCCCGCTGGCAGCAGGAGCAGGAGAAGCTTCAGGCCATCGGCGCAGAACGTGAACGCACTCGACAGGAACAGTCTGCACAGCAGAAGAAGGCACTTGAGAAACACCTCGCGCAGGAGCAAGAGCGCCTGCTTGAGCGTATTCCCGGGTGGTCGGACCCTGCGACCCGCACCAAAGAGCAGAAAGAAATCGCCGAATACGGACAGAAGGTTCTAGGGTTCACAGCCCAAGAGCTTGCTGGTGCCAGTGATAGCCGCGCTATCGCCGCGATCCGTAAGGCCATGCTCTATGACCAGCTTATGGCGAAAAAACCCAAGGCCGAGAAAAAGGCAGAAGGCAAGCCGCCGGTGGTCAAGCCGGGAACCAAAAAGACCAAAGCCCAAGTCACTCGGAAAAAGGAAACGGCGCTGCGTCAACAGGTCAAGCGTAGCGGGTCCGTCGATGACGCCGTCGCGCTTATGCAACTGAAACGCCAGCAGCGAGGATAATCTCATGGCACAGCCGAGTAACACTTTTTCGACCTACGATTCCGTAGGCAACCGCGAAGACCTTTCCGACATCATCTTTGACATCAGCCCGACCGAAACTCCGGGCATGACCATGGCAAAGAAAACCAAAGCCACGGCCACCAATCACGAGTGGCAGACCGATGCGCTTGCCGCGGCTTCGGCAACCAACGCCGTAATCGAAGGCGACGACGCCACCACCGATGCGTCGGCAGCAACCACCCGCCTGGGCAACTACACCCAGATTCAGGACAAGGTTGCACGCACCACCGGCACGGAAGACACCGTCAAAAAAGCCGGTCGCGGCAATGAGCTTGACTATCAGGTCATGAAACGCTCCAAAGAACTGAAGCGCGACATGGAAGCGAGCCTGTTTGCAAACAACGCCAAGGTGGCCGGTAACGACACCACGGCGCGTGAACTGGCCGGTATTCCGGCATGGCTGGCAACCAACACCAGCGCAGGCACCAGTGGCTCGGATCCGACCGGCGATGGCACGGATGCCCGCACCGACGGCACCCAGCGCGCCTTTACCGAGGACTTGCTTCTTGATGTGATGCAGTCTTGCTGGGAAAACGGCGGCGAGCCGGACGCCCTGATTGTTGGACCGTTCAACAAGCGCAAAGTTTCCGGCTTTACCGGTGTTGCGACCAAGTTCAAGGACGTTGATGACAAGAAGATCATCGCGTCTGCCGACGTCTACGTTTCGGACTTTGGCGAGATCAACATCGTTCCGAACCGCTTCTCACGCCCCCGTGACGCGATCCTTCTTCAGAAGGACATGTTCAAGGCCGCAATGCTTCGTCCGATGTTCACCGAGCCGCTGGCAAAAACCGGTGACAGCGAACGCAAGCAGATCCTCGTCGAGTGGACCCTTCAGATGTGCAATGAAGCTGCACACGGCATTGTTGCCGATCTGACCACGGCGTAATCATCGGCATAACCCCAGATAGGGAGAGGGAGGCGAAAGCCTCCCTTTTTTATTATGAAAGTTCGAGTTCTCGTGCCGAACCTCTGGACGACCAAGGGCAAAGCCTATGAGGGTGATGTTGTTGAAGTTCCGGACGCGGAAGGCAAGACCCTTTGCGAGCTGCGTTACGCCCATAAAGGCAAACAGCTTCCGAAGGTTGAAGAAGTGAAAGCGGGGGCGAAATGAGCACTCCTCTGTCGCAGAAGTATCTCAACGTTCGATTGAGTGATGTATCGACCGCAGGCAGCGCTTATGTCGTCGCACCAGCCACCGGTTACATCAAAAAAATCTATTCCGTTATCAGTGGTGCGATCGCGACCGCCAATGCTGCAATCACGACCGAAATCAATGGCGTGGCTGTGACCGGCGGGGCACTGACCATTACGCAGAGCGGATCGGCTGCCGGGGATGTGGATTCAGCAACTCCGACGGCGGCAAATTTCGTCAAGGCTGGCGACGTGATCGAGGTCATCACTGATGGCGCATCGACCAACACGGTTTCTGCCAACTTCACCTTTGTCATCGAAGAGACGACTTTCTTCTGATGGCTTGGGAAGAAATCGACAAGGACGAGGGTGGTATTTCCACCCTCGCCACCCTTGACGATGGGAAACTGATCGTCAAGCGCACACAGGACGTTGAGCCGATCATCGAGCGCAACAAGTCGCTGTTCAACAGTCATGACGGTTACACGCAGTCTCGGAATATGCGTCACGTTGCCAGTATTCCACTGGTGATTCTGGAGCAATGGGCGCGTGAGGCCGGCGTATCTGTGTTTGGTCCGGAAATGCGCGAAATCACACGGCGCAAACTTAACGACCCTGACAACAAATTCCTTCGTACTTCACCGGGTGATATTTGATGCAAACGGCGCAAAATTATGCGGCATCCAAGCTCGAGCGAGGCATGTGGACCGTATCTGCAGAAGCAGATAACGCCACAGCCACTGCGACACGATCCGCCACAACAGGTCAGGCGGCGAACCAGAAGCATTATGTCAGCGCTGTATCTGCAAGCTTCTCTTCGACTGTTTCTGGCGTCATGACACTGACGATCAAATCTGGCTCAACCACAATGTGGAAGCGTCATTTCACCCAAGAGTACGATTTGGACTTTCGCAGGCCACTAATTTGCGACCCTGGCACTGCGCTGAATGTCGAGCTGACAGCCTCTGGGACGGGCGGGACTGTCGGCGTTGTCAACGTTTCAGGTTACACGGACAAATAACATGGCTCTTGCAAACTATTCAGACCTGAAATCGGCTATTGCAACTTGGCTACGTCGTACGGGTGAAACCACGTTTTCAGCGTCAACCGAAGATTTTATCGCTCTCGCAGAAGCCGATATTCGCCGCCGTCTGACAACCACACAGACCGAAACAAGCACGACGCTTTCTCTATCTGCCGGGACCGCAACGGTAGCCCTCCCGTCAGACTATAACGGATGGCGCAGCGCTGTTCTGCAGACAGACCCGGTTCGGTCAATTGATTATTTGGCGCCGGACAAACTCGCCCAAGAATACAACACCAACGCCAGTGGATACCCGCGTGCCTTTACCGTGATTGGTAATACCACGTTGAAAGTGGCACCGACACCCGACGGGGCTTATGACATCGAGTTTCTGTACTACTTAATGGTCCCGAACCTGTCAGACGCTGCAACGACAAACTGGCTATTGACTGGGTATCCAGATGTTTATCTCTACGGGTCACTTGTTCAGGCTGAGCCGTTCATCCAGCGCACCGCACTCCTTCCGGTGTGGAAGCAAAAATACGAAGAGGGAATTGCGTCTCTCAATGAGCAGTCGGCGCGTCAGCGCACGAGCACCAAACTGGCCATGCGCGCGAATGTTCAGGAGCGCACGCCATGGCGCTAAAACCTCTCGCGTTTCAGGAATGGGTTCCGGATCAGCCAGACATCGGCAATGAGTTCGTCGAGGTTGCGAAGAATGTTCTTCCAACGGCGCGCGGTTATTTGTCGGTAATGGAGTTGGCGCAATATGCAGCTTCATCGACAGACAGCGAGCCACTGGCTGCGATTGCGGTTATCGCCAGTGACCGGAGCGTCAACTTTTTCTGCGGCGATGCAGGCAAGCTCTATAAATACAACAGCAGCACATCTGATTGGGACGATGTTTCCAAAACGGGCGGATATACAACCACTGCGGCATGGAATTTTGCGCAGTATGGCGATTTTGTCGTGGCCACTAATTACGTTGATGATCCGCAATACTATGACCTTACGGTAAGCACAAAGTTTGCTGATCTGACGACCCAAACGAAGTACCGCTATGTCACAGTTATTGGCGATTTCATTGTGGGCGCTAACACCTTTGACAGCGTTGACCAGGAAACATCATACCGGGTCAGGTGGTCCGGTATTGGTCGCCCGACACAATGGGAAATAAGTGCGGAAACACAGGCCGACTATCAGGATGTTTTTAACGGTGGTGAAATTCTCGCCATCAGTGGTGCCGGTGAGTATGGCGTTATCCTGATGCGTAACGCAATCTGGCGCATGACCTATGTGGGTGCGCCTCTCGTGTTTGACTTCCAAGAGGTTGAACGCAGCCAAGGTGTTCTGGCGGAAAAGAGCATAGCCGTTCATGGCGGGAAGGTCTTTTATCTCGCGGAAGACGGGTTCTATATGTTTGACGGCGCAATGTCTCAGCCGATCGGTTTTGAAAAGGTTAACCGTTGGTTTCTTGACGATGCGGACGCTAATGAATTCGCTAAGATGTCTGTCGCTGTTGACCCGGCAAACCGTTATGTGGCTTGGTCCTACGTGTCGGCAACGCTAGGCGGAACAACGCCAAACCGCGTCCTGATTTACAATTGGGATTTGAATCGATGGTCATATATTGATCAGGCCGCATACGTGATTGCTCGCTTGTTGGTGCCGGGGTTGACGCTGGAAGACCTGAATAACATCAGCGCCAGCATTGATGCGCTTCCGGCGTCTCTCGACAGTCGCATCTGGGTTGGTGGCAACACTCTGTTTGCTGCATTGTCATCGACAGGAGCAATCCAGACGTTTTCAGGCGACAACCTTCAGGCCGAAATTCAATCAGCAAACTATCAGCTTGGCGAAGGTCGAAGCATTGTGTCTGGCGTGCACCCGATCACATCGGGCGACGGAACTGTAACGGTCGCAGTCGCGTCAAAGCTCAAAACAACTGACGCCGATAGCTTCGGCGCTAACTCAACACAAGACGAAACCGGTTACTGCCCTATGGACAGTGAAGGCCGCTATCATCGCTTCAAGATGCTGGCGTCTGGTAACTACACCCACTTGCAGGGCCTGAATGTCGAATATTCCGAGACAGGAGCACGATAAATGGGCTGGCTTGATGGTCTTATGGGTGGCGGTTCGGGATCGAACGTCACTTACACCACGCAATCAACTTCTTCATCCCCATGGGAGCCTCAGCAGCAATACCTGAAGGACGTTTTTGGTAAAGCTCAGGAAGCTTACAACGCTGGGAACCCCAATTATTTTCCGGAATCCACAGTCGTTGGATACAGCCCGGAAACCCAGCAGGCGCTATCTCAGGTTCAAAACATCGCTACGGGCGACAACCCGATGATGGACGCGGCACAGAGCGCAATCACAGACACGGCGTCCGGCACGTTTCTGAACGCTGGGAACCCCTATATGCAAGGGGCGTTCAACAACGCTGCAAACCTTGCAGGCGAAGCCTTCAGAGAACAGACGCTGCCGAGCATTGATAGCAGCTTTGCGTCAGCAGGCCGCCTTGGTTCGGGCCTGTATGCCAATCAGCGCAACAAAGCCGAAGACACGTTTTCGCGGTCGATGGCGGAAATGGCTGGAAACATGGCTTATCAAAACTATCAGGACGAACGCGGGCGTCAGATGTCTGCTGCTGCGATGGCTCCTGGCATGTCTCAGGCGCGATATCAAGACGCCCAGATGCTGGCAAACGTGGGGGCTGCTCGTGAAGCAGAGCAGCAGGCGGAACTTTCGGATCGTGTAAACCGCTGGAACTTTGAACAGAACAGCGATTGGGACCGTCTTGGCCGGTACGCCTCCCTCATCTCTGGTGGATACGGCGGGACAGGGACGCAGACAACCCCGGTTTACACCAATAACGCTGGTAGCTTCCTCGGTTCAGCTGCAACGGGTGCCGGGATCGGTAACTTGATTGGTGGCGGGACTGGTGCCGGGATCGGCGCTGGTATCGGTGGTCTTTTGGGGATGCTGTGATGGACAACGGAATGTACGGTCTTCTTGGCCCGGTTGATCAGCGTGACGCGATCACACAGGGCCTTCTTGGTCTTGGGGCAGGTCTTTTGCAGGCGAGCGGGCCTTCTGCCGCGCCTGTTGGCCTTGGAAGTGCCATCGGGCGTGGTGCATCGCAGGGTTTTGGCGCGTACCAAGGCGCTATGAATAACTCGATGAACCGCAACCTGACGCTGGCTGATTTGCATTCTCGCATGCAGGACAGGGAACTGGTGCGTGCGCAGACGGCGCAGAAGATTAAAGCGAACGAAGAACACCAACAGAGAGTAAATGCATACCGAGAGTCACTCGACCCGTCCGTGCGGTCCCTTTTTGACGTGAACCCAGAAGAATTTACGAACGCCGTATACGAGGGCATGAAGGGCAAAGATCCGATCATCAAAGAGATTGACGGGACGCTGATTTCTATCAACCCCAACGATAACTCAATCACAAATCTCGGAACCTTTACTGCACCAAAAGCACCGGAAGCGCCGACGACGCGGACGATCTACGACGACGCCACAGGGCTGCGGCAGACCGTGCAGTGGAATCCTCAGACATCTGAATGGGATAAGCTTGGAGGCGTAGAAACGCCAGACGGTATGTCAGTCTCAATTGGGGCAGATGGATCTGTCCAGCTCGTGCAGGGCCCCGGCGGGGGCAAGCCTTTGACAGAGCAGCAGTCGAAAGACGCCGTGTATTATACGCGAGCGGCCGGAGCTTTGGAGACCTTTGAGCAAGTAGCGGGTTCAATGGGCAGCCTCTTTGATAGAGCCCTAAACATTGACGATACGGGGATTCTGCGGCAGCTCCAAGACGATAAGTTCCAAGTTGCCCAAACTGCCGGTAGAGAGTTTTTGGCCGCATTCCTTCGCAAGGACACAGGCGCTGCCATCACCAAGGCAGAGATGGATGAATATGGCTCCATTTATCTTCCCGCTCTTGGTGATTCAGAACAGGTTCTTGCATATAAAAAAGAAGCCCGGCAGCGAGCGCTTCAGGCCATCAAAGCAGGCATGGCACCGCAGGCAATCATTAATGCTGAGATGGCCTTGCGCGCATCAAGGAAAAGCGGTCCCGACAAGACGCTTTCGGTTGATAACTCGCAGGCGGTGCCAGATGAAATCAACGCCGGTGGATGGGGCGTTAAGGAGCTTGAATAATGCCACGCTTTGAAATTACAGCGCCGAACGGTAAGCGGTATGAAATCACCGCTCCGGATGGTGCGACCAAAGACGATGCGCTGAAATACTTCCAGCAAAACCACTGGCCGAGAATCCAGCAGGCGGCGAAGCCTGCCCAATCGGCGGCAGAGGCGGAACAAGACAGCCTTAACAAAATGGCAGGCGTCACCGATCCGCAGAACGATGTGCTGCGCGGCCTTGAACTTGGTGCGCGAGGTTTCTCGGATAGTGCGCTTGAGGGGATTGGGGCGATACCAAGCTTGGTATCGCAAGGCATGCGGGCTGCCGGGATGAACACACCAGAAGATGGGTTCTACTCCGGGAAGCTGAAAGAGTGGTGGCGCGGTCTGGGTGAAACCGTATCCGCTCCGCTGAATGCCGTTGCACCAAATATGGGCGACATGACGCCAACCAGTACAACTGACAAGGCGATCTATGGTGCAGGCCGTGGGGCAGCTGATGCTGCAAGTGTGTTCTTGCCCGCAGCAGGGGTTGCCAAAGCTGCCAAGTCTGGCGGTTTAGCAAAAGGTGCCGCGCAGACGCTGGCCAGCCAGAAGGGGGCGCAGGCGGTTGCGGGCGCTGTGGGTGGCTCTGTTGGGGAAGCAACGGGCAGCCCGTATCTTGGCACCGCAGCAGCCCTTGCGACGGGCGTGGCTCCAAGTGTGGCTCAGGCCGTTCGCGGATCAGCAGGCGCAGCCAATGAGGCCAAGAAGATCATCCAATCAGCCCCGACCCGTGAAGAACTGGCGCGCCAAGGGTCGCAATTGTTTGACCGCGCAAAGTCAAGTACGGCGGTAATCGATCCGGATTCCTTCGCCAGCTTCCTTGCCAAAGCAGAACGTGAGCTTGCCGACGCAGGCAGCGATCCCAAACTGCACCCGACTTTGTCCAACGTAATGGGGGCCCTGTCAAAACGGATCGGGAACGAGCTTGATTTTCAAGACCTGCAGAACGCACGACGGGTTGCGGCGATTTCCGCCCGCAGTTTGGAACCGGATGAAAGCCGCCTGGGATCGATGCTGGTCGAAAAGATCGATGACTATGTGTCAAATCTTTCCGCCCGAGACATCGTACGTGGCGAGGTAGGCACAGCAACGCGGGACCTGAAAGAAGCTCGTTCTCTATGGTCACGCATGCGCAAATCGGAAATGGTTGATGAAGTTTTCGAGAAAGCACAGAACGCCGCAAGTGGTTATGAGAACGGCCTGCGCCAAGGCTTCCGTGCAATCCTGAACAGCGAGAAGAAACGCCGCGCATTCAGCACCAGCGAAATCCGTGCAATGCGTGCTGTGGTTCGTGGTACAGCCAAGGGGAACACCTTGAAGCGATTGAGCCGCCTTGGCTTTGGCACCGGACAGCAAAGTAATTTCCTCGGCGGAACAATTGGTGTAGGGGCAGGCGGGGCGCTTGGAGGGCCGGTTGGCGCAATGTTGGCCCCTGCTGCAGGTAATTTGGCAGGGAAAGGAGCAGAAAAGGCAACTCAGCGTTCTGCTGATCTGGTCAAGGCGTTGGTAGCGTCCGGGCAAAAGCTGCCAGAAAACAACACGCCACTGCTCAATGACTTCCTGAATGCTCGTTTGGCTCAGACACTGGCAGCAAGGGAGAAATCGAGCGCCACATCACCGCAAATGGTTTCGTCTCGCTAATCAGCATCCCATGTCATGGATTTCATGGCCTTCCAGCCATAACGCACCAAGACGTAAAGCTTCATCAGAAGCCATGAACCAACAACACCGCCGATAAGAGCCCCAAATAGAGGTGTTTTTGGGTTCTGTGCCGGAATAAGACTCGCAAAGATGGCGTACCCTATCGCGATAGCGAGGGCGCACTGAACGATCATGGCGACGGTTTGCTTTGACATGGGCTCATGATACCGCAGGTTGAGCATTGGTGCATGTGGAAATTTGGGGCTGAGTTATCAGCTTCAGAAAGGGACCTCTTCGTCTAGGTCAGGTAAGCTTGGCGTGGAGTTCTGAGATGGCCATCCGGGAGCATCTACACCAGCCTCCTTGAGATGACTGCGCATCTTCTGCGCAACCATCCCGCGATTAGTGGATTTTGTCTCGCGCCACTCATCAAGATATTCAGGGAGATTAGGCCAAAGAACATCGACACGTGAAGGGATCAGGTTCTCAAGTTCAGGATTGGTGGAGAAAAAATCCCAGTGCTGTCTGCAGAAATCAACAATCTCTTCCTCTTCAAACGTAAGATAAATGTTCTGACTAATTGCAGGGTGAACAAGGAAGCGCAGTTGCCGAACACCTTCAGATACATGCCATATTTCGCGCCATAGCGGGCTGTCATCTTGGTATTGATGTTGTGCGAAACCGGTATTGTTTGCCTTCTCCTGGATCGATCGCTCGAACACCGTGGTGGCATTTTGCCCTTCGATCCGGCCAATGAAGTCCAGTAAAAAACGAGTTTTGTCGTCGAGCCGAACTGATAGCGCCTGCTTCTTGATTTGCTTGCGTGCCATAGTGTCCTCCTGTGTCTGCGCGCACTTATAAATGTGCGTGCAGAAACATACAAAAAAAACTTGAACACATTTATATTCGATAGTATTTTGTATGCGTTAATACATACAAGAATCTTTGTGGAGATACACAAATGGCCGAAAAACAGCAACGAAGGGTGAACATGGCCCTTGAAGACGATATCGCAGACCGTATCGATGATTGGCGGTTCGGCGCGAGAATCGGAAAGATGACCGAAGCAATGCGCATTATCATCGGCAAAGGGCTTGATGTGATTGAGGCTGAGCAAGCCGCTCAAAAGTAAACCCTCGGCACTGGTACTGCCGAGGGTTTAAATTCAAACACCCTAAGAAAGGATGATGACATGAACGTCCATCATTATACTCAAAACAAACAGACTTTGTCCAGTAATGTCGCGCTGTTCGATATCGAGACGCGTAATCTTCCGGCAGGGCAGGTGCAAACAGTCAATGCCCGTGACCTGCATCGATATCTGGAAGTGGGCAAGATGTTTGCCCACTGGATTAAAGACCGCATCAAGCAGTACGGGTTTGTTGAGGGGTCTGATTATGTAGTTTTTGCCGAAACTGGCAAAAACCTCCAAGGCGGTCGCCCAGCCACCGAATATCACGTCTCTCTCGACATGGCGAAAGAGTTGGCGATGGTTGAGCGCAACGAGCGCGGTCGACAAGCTCGTCGTTATTTTATTGAATGCGAGCGCCGCTTGCATGCGAGCCCGGTAAACTATCTGGCGCAGATGGAAAGCCAGATGATGCAAATGATCGAGGACCGGGTTGATCAGACGGTTGCGCTTCGGTTGGCTTCCAGTTCTCGTGTCGCAGCGCTGGCATACGTCAGTGTTCGTGAGCTTCTTGAAGAGCATGGAGCAATCCAGAAAGGGCGTAGCGGGCTGAACCGTAAAATTGGGTGCCGCATGCGCACACGAGCTTTGCAGAACCGCCCGCCGGTTGAATTGCTTAAATGCCCGCACAGCGGCGTCTGGCTGTTCCCGCGAGACTTTGCGGCGCAGTACATGCGTGATGAAGGCCGCTCCTTGGTTGCAGATCACAACGCACGTCAGACTGGGCAGGCGGTTATGCAGTTCGGTCCGTGCCGCAATGCTCGGAAATCTGGTTTATCTGTTGTCAGTAAAGGCGGCAGTGACGGGAAAGGAGCACCGGCATGAACGTCACCCTTGACCTAGAACAGGAACGGATCGCCCATATAGCGGAATGCGAAAAATTGGCGATGTGGGACAGCCTGGCTCAAATCGAAGAGCCGATGAACGACGTATGGGGTGCTGTGAATGCGCTTTACGATGCACTTGGGCGCGAAAAGGCCAGCGAGGAAACAATCAACTACTTGCGAGGCCAGCTTTTCAACCATGCCCATGACATGAAGCAGGCGATGGACGAGCAGATCAGGATCGCGACGTCGGGATGATGAATTGATAGCGTGAGTTGATATCATAAGTTTCGGATATCAGTTGACGTTATATCTGCTCTGGTGTATGTAAAAAGGGTGCTCTGGTCAGCCAAGCCGGGCCTCTCCTTCACCGGAGACCAGAAGCTTAATCATGCATTAAAGGTCGCTCTCAGCTGGGGCGGCCTTTTTTGTTGAAAACCAGCAAGGTCGCTCAATCGTAGCGACCTTTTTCTTTGGAGCACGCAATGCCGATCAAAGACTATTCAACAACGGCGGGCAGCAACACGTCTGTTGATGGCATCAACATTGCCGAGGGATGTTTGCCTGGCAACGTTAACAACGCCATGCGGGCCATGATGGCGGACACGCGTTCATTTTACCAAAGCGGCGGATGGATCGACCTTGGGTATACCCACACCTATGCAAGCTCCACTAGCTTTACTGTAAGTTCCGATGTGACAGCATTCTATCCAGTTGACCAGCGGGTTCGGGCTGTAGGGGCTACGACCGGAACGATTTACGGCACAATCACTGCAAGCAGCTATAGCGCGCCAAACACGACCGTTACGGTATCGTGGGACAGCGGATCTCTGCAGAGTGAGGCCCTGACTGTTTCGGTTTCATTTATGACCGTTACCGGAAGTCCTGTTTCTACAGGAAACGTCACCGGTCCAGTCTCCACCACCGAAAACAACGTTCCGCAATGGGACAGCACGACCAAGCAGCTTAAGGATGGCGTAGCAATTGGCGTGGCGGCTGGTAATATCGTGCAGGTAGACCAAGCAAATACCAGCACAGCAAGCGCTACGACAACAAACCTTGGGACAACCCTGCAGCACACCATCACCGGCACGACGACAATTACAGCCTTTGGCGGTGTCGCTGGCGTTCGTTATCAGGTGGTGTTCGCTGGCGCTCTTACACTAACCCATCACGCGTCGAATTTGATCTTGCCGGGCGGAGCGAACATTACCACTGCCGCCGGAGACCAAGCAGAGATCTATATGATCACAGCGTCAACTTGCCGTGTGAAGTACATTAAGGCGAGTGGTGAAGCGATCTCTGGCGGCGGCGTTATCCAGACGGTGAACACATCAGACGGAACTTTGGCGACCGGAACAACGCAGATTCCGCTTGATAACACGATCCCCCAACAGACAGAGGGTGACGAGTATATTACGTTGGCAATCACGCCAACGAACGCAAGCAACAAGCTGAAAGTCGAAGTTGTTGCAAACTTTGGGTCGTCATCAAACAACATGATCACGGTTGCTCTTTTCCGTGATGCAACGGCCAGTGCTGTGGCAGCGGTGAGCGACCGAGGCGTTGCTCTAAACGCGATCTTGAACTTCAAACTCACTTATTGGGTAACAGCCGGTTCTACGTCTGCAACAACGTTCAAGGTCCGAGCCGGCAGCGAGACCACGGACACGGTTTCCTTCAATGGGGCAAATGGATCGCAGTATCTTGGCGGCGTTATGGCTAGCTCAATCACGATTACGGAGTATTCGGTATGATCGTCGTAACCAACCCGGTGGCCCTTGCACATGCAATGGGGAATCCTGCCGGAATTCGTACCCGTGATGGCGTCCTGGTGGGGTGGCCTGAGCACCTGAGGTTCCCGACACAAGCCGAAGTGGACCAATACGAGAGCGATTACGCAGCGTTGCCGCCATCAGATGTTGATCGTTGGGATGCGTTGGAGGTTCTTCGGACCCGCTCGGATTTGCTTGGCGGAACACCGATCACGGTCTCAGACATCGAAACAAAAAATCAGCAACATTTCGGACGCTGTCAGCCGTGATGTTGCGATGATTGATTACATGCGCCCGCGTTGGTATCGCCAGCACTCATTGATCAGTACCCTTGCGGCTGGCTTTAGCCTGTCGGAAACGCAGATCAACAACTTGTTCACTGCTGCAAAAGCCCTTGAGGATGCGCGTTAACCTGATCACCAAGACCCCGAAGTCATGGGCAGGAACATGCGTTGAACTTGTCTTTGGGTTTGTTTCCCGATCAGTCGTTATCGGCCCATATTGGTACGTCTTCAAGCGCGGCAGGGGCTTGCTCAAATTGCCTGCCACATCTGCAACAGGTGAATTCCGATCAGGTGCATCCTCTAGCCCGGATGCTCTTGATCCTTACGTCGGGTCCAAATGGACGCTGACAAATAACTGCATGACCGTATTCAGCCCGATATGGAGACCGCGCATGGCAAATGCAGAAGACCGCCTTGCAATCGCCCGATCAGTCACAGTCTACATCGTCATGTTCGTACTCTCGGTTGCGGGCATAGCTTCTGCCTACAGCAACTATATTGTGCGCCCTCAGACAGAAGAAATGCGAACCGAGATCAACAGTCTAAAAGTGATTGTGCAAGAGCAGATTGCAGCAATTGAAACCCTCAAGCGCTCGAATGCAGCACATTTCGGGCAAATCAAGTCCCTCCTGAAAGAGTAGGAACCCAGCCATGAAGAAGTTTTACGGGATCGCCTTGATGGCGGTCTTTTTTTTGTTGCCATCGCTCCCCATTTCCGCAGCCCCAAAATGCGGGGATCGGGAAACAGTTGTAACAGGCTTGGCGGCCCAATACGACGAAGTGCCTGTTGCTGTTGGTGTCACAAAAAGTGGCGGCGTCATTGAGGTGTTCGTCTCACCGGAAGGTGAGACTTGGACCATCATTTTCACATACCCGTCCGGGCCAAGCTGTCTCGTTTCTTCCGGTGAAGCATGGCAGAACCTTGAAGCATCGATCAAAGGCCCTGACGCATGACAACAATTCAACAGGTAGCCGAGGCCGTGAAAGATCAAGCCATGCATGACCGATCGGCATGGTACGACGGCGGCGTCGGTGGCGGGTTCAGCGTCTACGGCGGCATTTCCGGTCAGGACATTGTGTTTTGGCTCGGTGTGCTTCTGCTGATCGGGCGCATTGTGATTATGGGCTTTGATATCGCCAAGCGCATAAAAGGGGCGGGCAATGATTAATTGGGCAGATTACCCGAACTTTTCCAAGGCAGAGTTTGATTGCAAGGAAACCGGTCAGAATCAGATGCAAAAACGGTTTGTTGACGTCCTTCAGGTGATCCGAACCGAGTTTGGCAAGCCGATGACGATCAGTTCCGGCTACCGCGATCCAAAGCACTCCGCAGAGCGCGGCAAATCCAATCCGGGTGCTCATACCTATGGATGCGCGGCTGACATCGCTGTCAGTGGTGGCGATGCGCAACGCTTGATGTATCTCGCTTACAAGCACGGTATCCGACGTGTCGGCGTCTCGCAGAAGGGCAATGGCCGTTTCCTCCATTTTGACATGGCCGAACAGCACGGTTTCCCGTCACCGGCATTGTGGAGTTACTGATATGGTTGCACCACTTTTGATCACAGGCGCACTCGCACTCGCCAAGGAATTCTTGCCTGGCATGGTGAAGCATCTGACCGATAGTGATGATGCCGAAGAAGTCGCACGCACCGTCATTGATACGGCGCAGAACGTCACCGGCACAAACACCGCGCAAGATGCCCTTGAGGCGATGCGCGCAGACCCTGAACAAGTAATGGCGTTCAAGAAGAACATGGCTGAAATCAGCGCAGAGCTTGATAAGGCGTATTTGATTGATCGACAGAACGCCCGCCAAAGGGATGTGGAACTGAAGAAGCTTGGCTATCGCAACATCCGCGCAGATATGATGTTGGTTATGGCATTTTGCAGCTTTATCACGATTGTCTGGTTGGCTTGGAAGGGGCGGTTGGATATGCCAGATCAGGTGTTCGCTCTGCTCAATATGGCGGCAGGCTTGATCCTTGGTATGATCAAGGATGCGTTTCAGTTCGAGTTTGGTAGTTCGCGTGGATCGAAGGAAAAGGACCTGCTCAAGAATCAATAGAAGCAGATACCATCACTTATCATCGTGAGCATGGGCAGTGTTGGAGCGCAACGACAAGCCCTGAGATGGTTGCTTAAAAGACCTTGAGGGGACTTGTCCCAAAAATACCGCTATCTCGTCGGGTATCGCCCTGGATCAAAGCAGACAGCGTGTCAGCAATCGGCTTGTTGCTTTGCTCGCGATACTGAGCTTCTGGATCGATAACAATAATGTTCCCGTCCTGATCTTTGTACTCAATCATCACACCATCCTTTCCTTGACCCACCATTATACTCCCTCCCAAGCCCGCGAACAATGAGGTCTTGCGCGAGATTGCGGGATTCCTGAACAACATCAGCCACGACGCGCCCACCGTATTTGCCCCACTCCGGCCGGCATATCTGAACCCCGGCCGACACCCATGCGGCCGTAAATTCCCGCGCCCTGACTGCCGCCGCTTTCTCGGCCTCACACGCGCCTTTAATCTCCGGCGTATCAACCCCGCGCACCCTCACAGATACCCGTGCCAGTTCGTCTGGCAACCCCGGCACAGTCACCGCGAACGTGTCGCCGTCGTAGGGTGTGCCTGATAGGGGCCATTGGTGGCATTCGGCCTTGACTTGGGGGCAATTTGCGAAAAAGACGATAACACAGGCCGCCCAGCGCATAATGTCTGCTCCATTCTCATTTCAAGTAAAAGCTTCAATATCGCAATATTTTCAGGGTAAACGTTTGCATATTTCCCATGGCTCCTTCGCGCCATAAGCCGCACTCGCTGCTTGATCATCACTCTTTCCCCAATGCCCTGCCGAGCCATTCGTAGAGGCTGTCGCTTGATGCGATGTCAAGAGATCGCCGGTCGATGCTTCGCGACCCGTCTGTAAACACCAGCTCTATTTCGCCGCTGCCCACCTTCTGAGCGCGAAGCCCATAAATCCCTTCGGAATCATCAATATCCAACTTATCCATCACTCACCCTCCTGTGCGCGGTTAATTGTCAAACCAGAAAACAACACGGTCCGCGCCGGACTTTTGCAGCGCTCCCAGATCATCGAAGTATCCTTTGCCGAGAAAATCCCGGAAAGTCATTTCTCGGCCTTCGCCGGGGTTGCATGTGGCCCCTCCGTTCCATCCATAACTGGTCTTCCTTGTGACCCGGCGATCCTCCATGGAGGCATCGTAGTCAAACCCGAGCAGCTCCTCCAAAGAGAGATAGCTTGGCGTGTGGGCGTCAGGTCCCCAACCTTCGTAATCCTCGGCAACGTCGTCGCTGGCGTCGTCAGGAAATCCGCGAGGGTCACTGATCGGGGTAACGTCGGAATAATTGCGCACACCTGCCAAAAAGCCGAAGACGGCATAGCTTCGCCATTCCATGACCGGTGCGTTGGGAATTGCCTCGTATCCGTGCCCGGTCGCCCGTTCTGCATACATGTGAATATCACAGCCCATTCCATCCTCCAAAGTTTTCCAAATCCGCCATAAGCCATTGATTCCATCGGTCGAAACGGCGTAAGTTTTCCAACCAATATACTGATATTGTTGCGATAACCTCGGAATCATAATCCGCGTGTCGGGGGTTCAAGTCCCTCCTCCGCTACCAATTAAATAGGCCCTGCATCCCATGATGCAGGGCTTATTTCATTTCTGCTCGCAGGATAGGACTTTGCCCCCTCTTGGGTTTTCCAGAAAGCGAGGCGCGCAAATTTAGAGAGACGTTGCGCACCCGCGCAACGGTCCGCTGGGTTTAGCCCAAAGATAAGAAGCAGCCCAAAGGCTAATTTTTACTATTGCAGCCTCGGATTGTGCCATCGTTCCCGTCCTTAGTTGACCGGATTAAATTTGTCGTCTTGCTAAGTTCGTTTGCTTTCTCCACGACATGAATTGGATAGCTCCGGCTTTACTATTGGTAGGGTCTTCGTCATTGCACCTTCATGCGGATGCCAGATATTGTTGATGGTGTTTGGTTGGAAAGGGGCAATTAAATGAGAGCAGATAAGCCATTTGTTCTGGCGGTAAGTGCCTTGTTTGTGGGGTTTGTTATTGGTTTTGCCGCGGGACTTGATAATCCTCCTGCTCAAAATGACCTCCAATGGGAGACGCTCTTGGCCGGGGCGGTCGCCATCGTCGGTGGATGGATGGCCTACCTAGGCGCCACTGCTCCGTTCCGTGAGAAACAAAAAACGAAAAATCTCAAGTTCTTTATGAATATGAGAAACGGCGCAGAGGGATTTTGGGTTTATTTTGTATGGGAGAAAGATGGCTACAGATTACGAAACCCTTTGTTCCGTACCATAGATTATGAGGGGCATATTGATGAAACAAAGAACGAAAGTAAGAAGCCCAGTCGTTTGAATATAGCAACCGTCAGGTATTCTGTTTACCACATGTATTTGAGTTTACCGGAAGTGCCATCGGATATTTTGACCAGAGATCTATACAAGATTTGGTCAGACCTTCGTGATGATCTGCAAAGTTTTTTGATTGAAACGAAAATAGACAATGTTCCAATAGAAGTGTTGGATGATTGGTGTGAGGAAAGCTTGGAGGATGCTGTAGACGCTTTCGATTTTGAAAGTGGGCCGATAAATATCAACGAAGTACCGGAAAGCGTTAAAATGTCTGAGGAAGAATTTCTAAAAGTTACAGAGCTATCCCAGATAAATTCCGAATTTTGCTTGTTTAAAAAACTCGAAAAGATAGCCGTAAGTTTGACCAGAATGCGTCGTTATATGTTGGATAACACCTGATGTGTTTTCTAAGTGGATTTGTGATAAAAGAGACTCGCTCTTTTGGGGAAGTCTCTATTGAGTTCGTGCAACAGTTATTTAACTTGTACTTTCTCGCGCTAGCAACGCCCGCCAAATCTCACCCAATACCCGGCCCATCGTCTGGTCGCGCCGCCGGATGGCAAAGACTTCGGTATAGCGGGGGCGGAAGCCTTCGACATTGAGAGCGACGAGTTCGCCGCTTTTGAGCTCATCGGCGATCATATGTTCGGGAAGACCGCCCCAGCCGTGGCCATTCATGATGACGGATTTTTTGGTGGCGAAGTCCGAGACGGTCCAGCGGCGACCACCGGCAAGCACATCGCGTGATTGATCAAAACCCGGGCCGCCGGTACCAGAAACAATCACCTGAACATAGCTTTGCATTTCCATGCGCGACCGCATGCCGCTGCGCTGTGCCACAGCAAAGCTTTTATGCGCGACCGGACGAATGACCACTGAGCCGACCGGGGTTGTTTCGACATGGTCGATATCAACACCTTCGAGGCCTGCGATGATCAGATCGGCATTTCCCTTCATCAAACGGGCCAGCGGACCCCCCATCATTTCAGTCGCGACAGCGATATGGGTGTTGGGGAATTTGTCACCGATTTCGCCAAGGACTTTCAGGATCGGCTCAAGCGACATGGTCGCGGTCAGCGCAATCCGCACCAGTGGTTCCTGCGTGCTGCGCAGTTCTTTGGCGGTTGCCTGAAGTTGGTGGAACTGATCCAGCACGCGGGTCGCCTCGCGCAGGAAAACTTCACCTTCGGAGGATAGGCGCGGGCGATAATCTTCGCGTGAGAAAATGGCAAAGCCCAGCTCATCCTCAAGCTTGCGGATTTGATGGCTGATGGCCGATTGCGCCTTGTTCAGACGGTCTGCCGCCCCGCGAAAGGTGCCGGTGCTGACAACTGCGTCAACCGCGATGAGCTGTTCCAGGTTCATCGGATCCTCAATATGATCTATTTTATAGATCGTTATCATGAAAACTCGATATTATCAATTGCTCGTCTGGTTTGGCAAAAAGGGGCCATACACCAAACCAAAGGAGCTACCAATGAAGCTTTACTATCTTCCGGGCGCATGTTCGCTTGCCAGCCACATCATGCTGCACGAAGTCGGTGCAGAATTTGACATCGAAAGTGTCGATACCAAGGAAGGCCGTACTGAGACCGGCCGTGCATACCGCGAAATCAGCCCGAATGGCTATGTTCCAGCCCTTGAGATCGAAGCGGGCGAGCATCTGACCGAGGGTGTGGCGGTCCTTCAACATATTGCCGATACCCATCCCGATCGTGCCTTTTCGCCAAGCTTGGGCTCGGTCGCGCGCGCACGTTTGCAGCAGTTTTTGAACTTTGCTGCGGCAGAGCTGCATAAATCCTGGGGGCCGCTATTCACCGATGGCGCAAGTGCTGCAGAGCAGGCCGCAGCAAAGAAGAAGGTCGCATCAAAGTTCGATCATCTTGAAAGTGTGCTGTCAGATGGTCGTGACTACCTTGTCGAAAACCGCTTTTCGGTGGCGGATGCCTACACCTTCGTTCTGGTGAACTGGGCGAACTTCAAGGAAATCGATCTTTCAAACTGGCCGAACCTTGCCAAGTTTGTCGCACGTATTCAGGCACGCCCGGCGACTCAGGCTGCCATGAAGGCCGAGGGGCTGGTGTGATGAAATCCGCCGACGAACTGGCCATTGATGGTCTGATGGAACGCTATTTCGATGGCCTCTATCATTCCGATAGCGACGTTCTGCGTACGGTCTTTCATCCCGAACTTGCCTATGTCAATGCGACCGATGGCAATCACGAGTTCATGGATCTGGAAGCCTACATGACGCGGATCGATAACCGTGAACCCCCGGCAGTACGTGGCGAGAAACGTAGCGAAAGCGTTGATCGGGTGACGTTAACCGGTCGCCAGATGGGCCTGGTCGAGGCCCGGATGACCATGATGGGCCGGAATTATCAGGACCTGCTGACGCTGATCCACAACGATGATGGCTGGAAAGTGATCACGAAGGTGTTCGCCTATCACGAAAAGAAGGAGGGCTAAGCCATGCCCTACGTCAATATCAAGGTCACCCGCGAAGGCGGACCGGACGGCACCGGCCCAACGCCCGAAGAAAAAGCCCAACTGATCAAGGGCGTGACCGATCTGCTTCAGGACGTTCTGAACAAATCACCGGCCACGACCTTTGTCGTGATTGATGAAGTATCCCTTGATGATTGGGGTATTTCAGGCCAGTCAGTCCGCAAGATCAGGGCTGCCCAAGGCTAAGCTCAGTTCAGCCGTCTGGCTGAGATAAAACAAGTGCGCACCGATCCTGCTTAATTCCGGGGTCGGTGCGCATAAAGTCGATGTTCACATGCCAGTTGGCAAAGTCGGGGAGAGATCAGATGCATGAAGGCAGTGCCTGGATCTATGGGGCGATGCTCTTGGCCGGAGTGGCAATTCCGGTCATGGCGGCGATGAGTGGTCAAGCTGGTCAGCAAGTCGGTGCCCCGACTGCGGCTGTTGCCATTTTCACGACTGCGGCAGTGGTCGCCACCCTGTTTGCGCAGTTTAATGGTGGTTTGCGATTTAACCTGATCGGTGATGTGGCCATACCAACAATGGTTGGCGGCGCGATCATTGCGTTTTATCTGCTGTCGATTTCGATGCTCGGGCCCAAGATTGGATTGGGTACGGCAATTTTACTCGTGATTGGTGGCCAGATCGCAAGCTCGGTCGTGATTGATACGTTCGGGCTGTTTGGTGCCCTGCGTGTACCGTTTAGTCCGATGCGCATTCTTGGCATCGGCTTGGTTGGTATCGGTGTCATATTGGCAAGACGGTCGGATCTGTAGTTTTGCAAGGTTTGTCGGTGTGGGAGTGATGAAGTCGCGTTTGACAGCTCGAGGAATGGCGGGGTTCTGCACGTGTAGGGCATGCGCAGAACCCATTGCACGGTCAACAGGTCAATTTCAGCAACAGCTCATCCAGTCGCTCAAGCGTGGATGCCAGGCCTTCTTCCATACCCATATCAATCACGGTCTGAAGGTCTTCGGGTGAGTTATAGCTCACCACTGTTTCGATCAGCGTATGCTTGCCCTGATCGGTGAAGCTCATGCTGAGATGCGAGCGCGGCAAGTCCGGATTTGCAACGCCCGTTTCATCGGTGAAGCTGTCATACCCGGTATAGCCATCAATCGGCGTGATCGTTTCGTAATCCGTGCGGCTCCAGTAATGGGTGTCGTTTGGATCAATCATGGCAAAGTGCCAATGCCCACCTTCGCGAAAATCAAAGGATTTGGTTTTCGTGGTCAATGGCTTTGGGGCGTACCATTGATCAAGCAGCTCGCTTTTGGTGTAGCAATCCCAAACCAGTTGCCGTTTTGCGGCGAACTCGCGCCGCACGGTCAAAGTGCTTTGTTGCATATCGGCGATAAAGTTAAAGCGTAGATCAGGTTTCATCGTTTCCTTCCTGCATTGATGCCAGCAGTGTGTCGAGATTATCGAAACGGCTTGCCCACAGGGCACGCTGTTCATCAAACCATTTTTCTGCTGCGGCCAGTTTTTCAGGATTGAACGAACAGGTGCGTACGCGGCCCTGTTTCTCCGAGGCGATCAATCCCGCGTCTTCCAGAACCCCCAGATGCTTCATGAAAGAAGGCAGGGCCATGTCATGGGGCTCTGCCAGTTCCTTCACCGGTGCTGGTCCTTTCACCAAACGCTGAACAACCGCCCGACGGGTCGGATCAGCCAGCGCGTGAAAGATGGTGTCGAGTGATGTGTTATACTTATCCATGTGACTAACTATAGTTGCACTTAATAGTTAGGTCAATGGCTAAGTTTTAATTCCGGTTTCATCACGCTTTTTGGGAAATCAACCGACCATCAATCACGGCAAGCCCGACACCAATCACGCCCATGCCCGCGATATGCTGGGGCAGGAGGGTTTCACCAAGGAACCCGACACCAAGCAGGATCGCACTGACCGGGATTAGGAAGGTGACAAGCAAAAGGTTCGATGCCCCGGCACGCTTGAGGATCGCGAAATAGAGGATATAGGCCAGTGCGGTGCTAAGTGCCGCAATACCAAGCACGGCGAGGATGGTTTGCGGGGCTGGCATCGGCAGCGCCCATGGGGTGTCAATGATTGCCGCAAGCGGGATCAACATGATGCTTGATGCCGTTGTCATGCCTGCTGCCGTCAGGATCGGGTTCATGCCACCAAATCGTTTGCCATACACACCGGTGCAGCCATAGCAAAACGTCGCCAGTAGAACGGCAAAGGGCGCGAATACGGCCCATGGGGAGACAACTGCATCTGGATCGCTTGGTGCGGTGGCGTTCCCCGGCAGGCCGATGATGATCACCACCCCGGCAAAGCCGATCAGAACGCCCAATGCCTTGCGCAGGTTGAGCTTTTCATTGTCGGTCGCGATATGCGCGATGACGATGGTGAAAAGCGGTGTTGTCGCGTTCAGGATCGCGGCCAGACCACTGGCAATATGGGTTTGTCCCCAAACAATCAGCGAAAAGGGCACAAGATTGTTAAACGCCCCCATGATGGCAATCGCGCCCCAGAATTTCGGATCACGCGGGATCGGGATATGACGCAACAAAACCACCCACCACAGGATCACGGATGCGATGGAGACCCGTAACAGCACAAGGGTAAAGGGCGGTAAATCAACAAGGGCAATTTCGGTAAAGAAGAACGATCCACCCCACAGGACTGACAGGATCAAAAGCATCATCCAGCTTGTGCTGTCCATCTTAAGGTCGGGTTTTGTTGTTGGCATTTTGGGGCTTTCAATCGGTCGGGAGCCAATCATATCCGGGTCACAGCCATACTCAAGCCGGATGGCATAGGCGTATTTGCTGTTCTCGAAACTGTCATCGGGGGCGTGGGAGCGGGGCGTAATTTCTGTTGGTAACATGGTCTTGTCCGTTACTCATTTGGTAGGTGACGAACAAAAAATAAGCGAGCAGAAGGTTCTCTGCTCGCCACTTTCGGACCTCAATTTCGAGATCGCTAATCGTTGTGTGCCCAGAGGTTAAGTGTCGTCCTTCTTCTGGTCTGGGCTTGGTTCTAAGCCATCATTTTGAGCAACACTATCTTCTTCGGTTGTCATTCCCTCAGGAAGCAAGGAGACGTTGCCAGTGCGATATTCGTAATCATCGTCTTCCGGATCGGATGCTGCATTGATCATCTCTGCGACAAGGAAGCCTAGTAAACCGGCGCCTGAAGCAGCGTTTGTCCGCCCTTCTTTTGTCAGGTTTCTCACACCAATGACGGCGACTGTTTTCTGGAAGCCATCCTTTTCACAGGTGATCGTAAATTCCCGGGTCTTGTGCCCGTAAATTGGTATGCGCACAGCCATCGGGGTTACGACTGATGCTTCAAAGAATTCGTGCTCGATCTCGCAGATCGAGCCAGTTATTTCGTCTCCACGGACAAAGGCATTGGCGCCTTCGGTTGTTAGTGTGCGGATCGGAAGTGTTTGTTCCCCCGCATAGCTGTCTTCGATCTCCTTATACCGATCTGTCTCGGTATTAATCATGGTGACAGAAATGGAATCCGCTAATGGAGCATAGTTGCTACTACACGCACCGAGCATGGCTGTCAGTGATAGAGCGATTACTGCCCTGAATTTTAACCCCGTCATCTGAGCCTCAATAACGTTCTGTGTGTTGCGTTTTTTCGCTAAAAGATAAGTGCGCAAAGTAGAATCCGCGCAATCAAAACGTGTATATTGCTCATGTAGTTCGAGGGTGTGACAGTTGTCACAGGTGGTCAGTTTTTATTTAAGTTCGTTGGCGGGCAAAGCGCTGTGAGATTTTATAAATGCCTTTGGTAGCTTGGCAAAGATCGTGATGTTGCCAAGAAGCACCATGGCAAGGCCGGTCGCACCAATCGGGGTCCAGACATAACCTTCAAGGAAGGTCGATACCGTAAGGGCGACAACCGGGAACAGCACTGTGACATAGGCCGCGCGACCTGCACCAACCCGGTTAACCAGCGCAAGATAGGCGATAAACGCCACGACCGATCCCGGAATGGCAAGATAAAGCAGGCCACCGATATAAAGCGGATCGGTTGGCATCACGGGCGTCTGACCACTGAAGCTTGCAAAGATAAACAGCAATACGGTGCCATAAATCATGCCGCGCGCGACCGCATCGCGGTTGGGGATGCCCATGGCATGAAGCTTGACCGAGACCATGTTACCGCAGCTAAACACTGCCGTCCCACACATGGCGAGCAACATGCCCGTAATCGCATGCGGGTTATGGGCAAGTGCAGAGATCTGATTGGCAAACAGGCAGGTGATCCCGCCAAGACCAAAGGCCGCACCAAACACAAAACGCATCCCCGGACGGTTGCCATAAAACGCCCAGTTGCCCAGCGCGTTAAAGATGGTCGAGGTGGTGAAAATCACCGCAACGATGCCCGATGCAATATAGGCGGTGGCCGAATACATCAGGATAAAGTTGATGCCAAAAAGCCCGCAGCCCAAAAGCACGATCCACGGATGGGCGCGCCACGGCACCGGACGCCATTTACGCGTCAGAAGCAAAAAGCCGCAAAGCACGGCAGCCGCGAGGGCAAAGCGATAGAAGATCGAAATTTCAACCGGGATCGGCCCGATCTGAAGTTTGATCGCATACCAGGTAAATCCCCAGCATGCCGTGACAATAATGAATAAAAGGGCAGTCATCTTATTGGGGCTTTCAAAAGACCCCGCAAAAAAACTGGTGGCGCGGGGAGGTGGTTGTGCAACGGATATGTGGGGCATATCCGATATCCCCGATTAAGCCACAAGTTTTGTCCGACGGCTTTCACGTTCTTGCGGTGAGTTGGGCATTCTTGCCATCAGGTTTGATCGATCAATAGGGCGTTGGGGGCGTCCTGATGCGTCATGCAAAAACCCGCATGCCGCGTTCCGATATTTTCCTGAAGCCGGCCACGACATGCTCAGCCAGTGCTGTTTCGACCGGGCCATGGCCATCACGGATGGCAAGGGTCATGCGGTATTCACCAAGTTCTGGCAATCCATGACGCGGACCCAGATGGACAAGGTCATCGGAAATCACGCTGATCGGAAGGGGTGCAATTGCAAGATCGGCGCGAACAGCGGCAATCTGCGCCTGACAAAATTCGCTGGTATAGGCGACACGATATTCCAGGCCTGCTTCATCAAGCGATTTCAGCGCCATGGTCCGCCAATAACATCCGGGTTCGGCCATGGAAACCGGAAGCGGGCGTTTATCAAGTGCCGTGCCGTGGCGCGCTGCCAGCCAGACAAGCGGTTCGGAATGAATGGGGGGCTGGCGATCAAGTTCGGGATCGAAGCTAAAAATTGCGATGTCAATGTCGCCTGCGGCAATGCGGTCACGCAGGTTGCGCGTCGGACCCAGATGCACATCGACATCCACATGCGGATGGCTTTGCGCAAACCGTTTCAGGATTTCCGGGATCGCAACAATGCCGGTATCGTTGGGCACACCCAGCCGCACCGTGCCGGAAAATTCCGGGGCATGGAAATGCGACATGGCTTCGTCATTGAGCTTCAACAACCGTCTGGCATAACCCAGCAAAACCTCACCATCTTCGGTCATGCTGACCTTGCGCGTTTCGCGTTTAAAAAGTTCGCGCCCCACCATGCCTTCAAGCTTTTTGACCTGCAGGCTGATGGCCGAGGCACTTCGGTGAACCCGTTCGGCCGCGCGCGAAAAATTCCCTGTCTCGCAGATCGCGACAAAGGTGCGCGCCAGATCAAGATCAAGATTGTAAATCATCGGAGCAGTCGAATTCATCGCCAGCCTCTTTGGTTGTGACTGTCATGGTCCCGCGAAGTGGGGTGGATGTTGTCAAACTATGTGTGAGAATTTCTAATAGATAAGGTTAAATCTTCTCGTTTGTCTAATCAATGAGAAAGGCTCATCGTTGGCGCATCAACTTTTGGAGATGCTCATCATGAAGACCGTAATATCGCATGGATATGACACGATTGAGCTTGGGCCTCACGGTGCGGAGCGTGTTTCAGACAGACCTTCAACCTCGCCCATCGGCCTGTTTGGTCATCTGCGCAAGGCGCTTGATGCCTGGCGGGCAGAGCGGGAAAAGCAAAAATCGATCAAGGAAATCCTTGCCCTTGATCCGGCAACCCTTCGCGACATCACCACCATGACCCCGGCCGAAATGTATGAAAGCCAGCAAAAACGTGCCGGACAGTTCCCGCATCCGGGTGATGTGCTGTCTGGCCCCCTGATGCACTGGCCAACCCCGTCTGATCGTCATTAGGCTTTAGGCCTTAGTTGGTGATCAGCTACCCCCGATCCTGCCCTGTTTTCACATTCTTGCGCAAAACAGGGCAGGGTTGCTTTGATCAGGCTTTGCAAGTTTGGATCGCGGTGCGATGATTGGTCCCCAAGATACAGGAACCATCGATGTCCGAGCCTATTATCGCCTCATCGTCCCAGTCGGGTTTTCAACCCAACGGGCGCTATCAGAAATTTGAAGTCTTCAATCAGTTGATTGGGGATGCAAATCTGCTGCGCGCGGGCGATTTTGGTGACAGCATTTCGGTCGCCCATTGGCGGCGCAAGGCCGATGTCCTGACCCGCTATACCGATCCCGATCATCATACCATCAGTCTCTATGTCAATGGTGGTACGGGCATTCAGCGGAAAACCGGAACTGATCCGCTAACTGGCGGTGGTCCGGGCCGGTGCTGTTTGATGCCAGCCCACATGACATCAGACTGGGTCGTGCAGGGTGAGGTGGAGTTGTTCCATCTTTATATCCCGCATTCGGCTTGGGAACGTGCTGTGGTCGAGGCTTTTGACATCGAACCCAACGCGGTCGAAGTCCCCGAAAAGACCTTCTTCCTTGATCCCTTGATCGAACAAACCGTGCGTCAGGCAATCCTGCCTCTTGATTGGGATGTGCCAGCCGATCGTATGGCCATGTCCAATGCCGGGCAGCTTTTGATGGGGCATATGCTGCGCAGCTATTCAACGCGGCGCGATCTTGAATTCAAAGTGCGGGGTGGATTGTCACCCCGGGTCAAGCGGCGCGTTTTTGATTTCGTCGAAGCCAATCTTGATCAGCCCCTCACGATCGAGGAACTCGCAAGTGTTGCCGATCTTTCGGCCTATCACTTTGCCCGAATGTTCCGCCAATCGGTTGGCGAGGCACCGCATAAATATGTTCTGCGCCGTCGGGTGGAAGCAGCAAAAAACATGCTGACCGACCCCAAGCTGTCGGTGGCCGAAATTGCCCATGCCACCGGGTTTTCCAGTCAGGCGCATATGACCACCCGGTTTAATGCCATCACTGGACTGACTCCGGCCAAGTATCGCAGCGTGGCGCGATAAGCGCCCAAGAAGCTGCAATCTTCCCATCGATTTTCATCTGCTTTGAACAAGCAAATGGCGCGACCATGTAAAATTCATGGTCGTGTTGTCATCGCGTGATCAATTTTAACAAGTTTGACGGCCCGAATGGCGGCATCGTCGATCATGCGGTTTAGCACGCAAATTCCCAAATTTTACCAATGAGTTACGTCACTGATCTTGCCTTGGTTGATTACAAGTGCGCGGTCGATGATCAGGTCGATATTTATTAAGTATTTGAATAATAACGATGTTTACAAGTTGAGAATCTTGTTGACAAGATCGTTAATCGATTACTAAGATTTTAAACAAACTAAAATATCAATTAATGGCAAATGCCAATTCAACGGGAGGACTACCAAATGAGACTTACGCTCAACACACTCGGATTCTGTGCTGTGCTTGCGGGCACAGTCGCCGCTGTTGCGATGCCAGCAATGGCGGAAACAACGCTTCGCATCGGGACGGTGTTGTCACCGAACGATCCGATGGGGCAGGGACTTGAAAAATTCAAAGCGGATGTGGAAAAAGCCACCAATGGCGAGGTGGTCATTGAGGTGTTCCACAACTCCCAGCTTGGCGACACCACCGAAATGATCGATCAGGCCCGCGCCGGGGCCAGCGTTGGTACCGTGACGGATGTTGCCCGTTTGTCGAGCTTCGTGCCATCGCTTGCCATCATGTCGGCACCATTCCTGTTTGACACATATGAACAGGCAGACAAGTTCGCCCTGTCTGACGAATACATCGCCTGGGGCGATGAACTGCGTGAGAAATCCGGTCTCGTGATGATTGCATCAAACTGGTATCAGGGCGCACGTCATGCGCTGACCCAGAAACCAGTGGCAAATCCGGGTGATCTTTCCGGTGTTCGTATGCGCACCATCGGCGCACCGGTCTGGATTGAAACCATCCGTGCGATGGGGGCAGAGCCAACCCCGATTGCCTGGGGTGAAGTTTATTCGGCCCTTCAGCTTGGCACCATTGATGCCGCCGAAGCACAGCCGACCGCAATCTGGAATGCCAAGCTTTATGAAGTGATCAAGAACGTGACCAAGACCGGTCATATTCAACTGGTTACCGCCCTTGTCGTCGGGGCCAAGGCATGGGACGAAATTTCACCGGAAAACCAGAAGATCGTTCGTGATCTTGCGGTCGAAGACGGGCGCTATGCATCGGGTCTGACCATTGAGCTTGGCGAGAAGGCACTTAAAGACGTTGCTGCAAGCGGTGTTGAGGTCAGCGAAGTTGATCTTGCCCCGTTCAAGGAAGCCGTCGCACCGGTTTACCAGATGCTTGATCTCGAAGCAGAGGCAAAGATCGTTAACAAGGTCCTTGGACGTTAAGCACTCTTGCGAAACCTTCTGCCTTACGAATCTGCGTTGCCTTCTGTGCAGGGCAACGCACTTCAAACTTCAAGATGGAATAGAATACATGCTCAAGCGTATTGAGTTTGCCTGTGCCGGGGGGTTGCTTGTCGCTGTCGTGATCCTTGTGGCCATTGCATCGGTGGCGCGCGCCATGGGATCGCCGATCATCTGGTCGGTGGAAATGGCGCAGCTTATTTTTGCCTGGCTTTGCATGCTGGCAGCCGACATCGCCATGCAGGAAGACCGTCATTTCGGCCTTCAGGTCTTGCAAGAAATCCTGTCACCGCGCGCCAGTGCGCTGGTTGAAATCTTTAATATCGTTGTGGTCATCGGCTTCCTTGCGTTTCTGTTGAATTACGCGTGGACCAACATGATCCTGATGCATCCCCGTTTGGTGGGTGCGGCGCAAATCAATGCCTCCTACATCCATGCGTCGATGGTTGTCGGTCTTTTGCTTATGATGCGAACCATGGTGTCTCAGCTTGTTCGACGTATTCGGAACAGGGGGACCAACTGATGTTGATTGTGATTGCCAGTCTGTTTGGCGTTTTTCTGATTATTGGTATGCCTGTTGCCTTTGCGCTGGCACTTGCGTCCATCCCCGTCTTTGTCGTCAGTGGTGCGATGCCACCAACTGTTGTGATCCAGAAAATGGTCACAGCGACGCAAAGCTTTCCGCTTTTGGCCGTACCGTTCTTTATTCTTGCCGGGAACCTGATGAACGTGACCGGCATTACCTACCGGCTTGTTAAATTTGCCCGGCTTCTGACCGGTTGGATGGCCGGCGGCCTGGCGCAGGTTTCCATTGTGCTGAGCTTCATGATGGGCGGCATTTCCGGGTCGGCGGTTGCGGATGCCTCGATGGAGGCACGCCTGCTTGGCCCCAGCATGATCAAGCAAGGTTATTCCAAGGCATCAACGGCTGCTGTTCTGGCATTTGGTTCGGTGATTACCGCGACCATTCCGCCCAGCATCGGTTTGATCCTGTTCGGGTTTGTAAACGAAGTTTCCATTGGCCGGTTATTCCTGGCGGGTGTTGTGCCGGGTATTTGCCTGACCGTCGTTCTGATGGTGACATCGTGGTTTGTCGCACGCAAAAACGGCTATAAACCCGACCTTCCGGAATTCCCGGCAGGCAAGGAACTGCTTTCAAGTTTCTCTGAAAGCATCTGGGCGCTGGCGTTTCCGGTGATCCTGATCGTCGGTTTCCGGTTTGGCCTGTTTACCGCGACCGAGGCGGGCGCATTCCTTGTGTTTTATGCGCTTGGTGTTGGCCTGTTCATTTATCGCGAACTTGATTTTGCCAAGTTCAAGGAAGCGGTGTCTGGATCGATTTCTGATCTCGGCATGGTGATGCTTTTGATCATCATGGCCGCTGTTCTGGGCTATGCCATGACGATCGAGCGTGCCCCGCAGCAGATCACCGAATTCGTCACAACCCTGACCGAAGACCCGACCATGATCCTGATTTTGGTTGTCGCGGTTCTTGTCGTCAGCGGCATGTTCCTTGAAGGCGCTGCCAATATTTTACTGGTGACGCCCATCGTCATGCCGGTTCTTGTCAATGCCGGATACGATCCGGTTCATATGGGCATTCTGATCGTCACATTGATCAATTTCGGCGGGCTGACGCCGCCCGTTGGCGTGATCATGTTTACCGTGTGCGGGATATTGGATGTCAAAACCGGTGCCTATAGCCGGGCATCCATTCCGTTCTTCATTGCGATGTTGATCTTCTTTGTCTTGATGGCGGCGGTGCCAAGTTTGACGTTGTTGTTGCCCAATACATTAATGTAATGAGTGATCACAAGGATTTAGGCATTCGAAGAATTGCCAGGGAGATAGATGAATATGAACACATCTACGAGCGGACTGATCGCGATGCATGAAGCCGGTATCAAAGCCAATGCCCATGTCCCGGCGTCAGCACTGGTGTATGAAGAAATCAGAAGCCGGATTATCGCGCTGGCACTTTTGCCGGAAACCACCCTTGTTCGTGCGGAACTGGCTGAAAGCTTCAAGGTCAGTCAGTCACCTGTTCGCGAAGCGATCATGCGTCTTGAGCAGGACGGGCTCGTTGTCTCTTACCCGCAATCTCGCACGGTGGTGACGAAAATTGATGTCGACCGGATCCGCGAGGAACATTTCCTGCGTGTCGCGGCGGAATGCGAAGTTGTCCGACAGCTGTCTGAGCTTAAAGAGTCAACTGCTGTGACCAAGGCCAAAGGCATTCTTAAGATGCAAGAGGCGCTGGTGGGCGATATCGAACAGATCGATCTTTACAAGCAGCTTGATGACAGTTTCCATGCCGCCTTGTTTAACGGTGTGCACCAGTCAAACCTGCATCTGCAGATTTCTGCGCGCAGCGGTCATCTTGGCCGGGTGCGGACCCTTGATCTGCCACGGGCAGGCAAAATGGTTTCCGTGCTTGAAGGCCACAAGGCGATCATTGACGCCATTCAATCGGGTGACGGGATTGCTGCAAGTGCAGAGATGCGAAAGCACCTTTCGGGAAGCATGGAACGTCTTCCGCAAATCATCGAAGAAAACAAGGCACTGTTTGCCCTATAGCCTTTATTTCGATGTTTGCTAATTGATGAGAAGGGCGCGCACCAAGCCCGTTGCGCGCCCTTTTTGCATCAGGCGCTTTTCGCAACGCTCCAAAGACCGGTTTTCGCAACGCTTTTGGCATAGTTCTGCAAGCTGTTTGGCTTGCGGCCAAGGATGCGTTCAACGTCATTGGTCGGCGCACTGTTACGGCCATCAAGGACTTCGGTAAACAAATAGCGGATCAGCGCACGGAAATCGTCCGGGACGCCATCTGCTTTCATGCCTTCATCCATTTCAACAAGGGTGATCGGGATGAAGTCGATCTTGCGGTTGGCAGCATCGCCCAGGGTTTTCGTTACATCGGCAAAAGTCATGGCTTCTGGGCCGGAAAGCTCATAAGTCTTTCCGATATGCTGATCATCAAGCAGACAGGTAATCGCACAATCAGCAATGTCATCGGTGTCGATGAACGGTTCGGGGATATCACCGGCGGGCAGGGCGAGCGCGCCTTGCTGGATATAAGGCAGGAAAAGGTCTTCGCTGAAATTCTGGAAGAACCAGTTGGCGCGAAGGACAGTTGCATCAACGCCAGACTGATGCAGGGCATTCTCTGCGCGATGGGCGGCATCTTCACCACGGCCAGAGAGCATCACCATGCGCTTTGCGCCCTTGGTAAGGGCCAGCTTGGCAAAGGCCGCGATGGTTTCATCAGATCCCGGCACCGCCAGATCAGGCTGGAACGTCACATAGACCGCATCGATATCGGTCAATGCTGCGTTCCAGGTTTCGGGTTTGGTCCAGTCAAAGGCGATGTCGGTGCTGCGCGAAACAGCGCGCACATCATGGCCCATATTGATCAGTTTTTCGGCAACGCGACGGCCGGTTTTGGCTGTTGCGCCAAGGACAAGAAAGCGGGGTTTGGTCTGCATTTTGATGGCTCCTGATTTGAGTTTTCAAAATGTGATAAATCCTCACATTTGCCAAATGTGATAAATCCTCGTATTTTGTTCGTCAAGAGAGTCGTGCGATCGAAATCCTGCAAACCGCCGTGAAACGACGTGGAACTTGCAGGTGAAAACGGGATGTAAGTAATTGCCAGATAACGCAAAAAAGATGCGCAAAGCGCCAACGCAAAAAAGAAGCCGTGAGCGGGTTGAGAACATCCTCAAAGTCGCGTGCGAGCTGATTTCAACCCATGGCAGCGACGCGATGAAGATGGGGGAACTGGCAGAAAAGGCGGGAGTCTCGATCGGATCGCTTTATCAATACTTCCCCGATAAGGCATCGATCATTCATGCGCTTGCCGATCGCTATAACGATGAATCCCAGCATTGCATCGAAGAGGCATTGGCTGAAACGCAAACCGCCAAGGAGCTGATCGCAGCCTTTGACCAACTGATTGATACCTATTACGAGCTGTTTCTGGCCGAACCGGTCATTTGTGACATCTGGACCGGAACCCAGGCCGACAAAACGCTTCGGGATATGGAAATGGAAGTCAGCCGTGCCAATGCCGATCAGCTGACACGCGCAATCCTGCGCATTCGCAAAAATGATGGTGATGCGTCAGTGCTTTCAGCTCGTTGCTTGCTGATTATGTATAGCGGGGAGGCCACCATGCGCCTTGCCATTTCAGTTCCGGCACGCGAAGGGCGCGAGATCGTGGCGAGTTATAAACGCATGGTCCGTCGGGAAATTGAAGATATGGTCCGCGTTTAGGCCCGCGTTATCGAGATAAACTGGATCGGGACGCGGTTGCAGCAAATGGTGAGGATGCCGGGCGACCAAGCAGAAAACCCTGCACAAAATCAACGTCATGCTCGGCAAGAAACTCAAGCTCTTCGCGACGTTCGATGCCTTCGGCGACGACCTCGATATCAAGCTGCTTTGCCAGTGCAATCAGTTTGCTGACGATGGCTTGTTTGAATTTATCGCCATCCACATGATCGACCAGTTCGCGGTCAATTTTGATGATGTCCGGGCGCAATTCCGGCAACAGGTTCAATGTGGAATAACCTGATCCAACATCATCCAAGGCTACGCGAAAGCCTGACGCGCGATAGGATTCCAGAATATTGCTGAGATGTTCGGTACTGCGGACCTTTTCGGTTTCGGTCACTTCAAACACGACATTGCTACGATCAAGATTGCATTCCTCGACCACATCTATGGTCGAGCGCAGGCAAGAGTCCGGATCGTAGATCGAACTGGGCGCAAAATTGATAAACAGATTGCCAGTTACACCTGCCTTGGTGGCATTGCGGACATTCGCCGCACGCGCGGCCCGGTCGAGCTGAAACAGAAGCGTTGCCGACTGTGCTGCATCGAACAGCTGGGCCGGGCTTATTACGTTGCCGTCCGGCGTTGCGCCGCGCACAAGGCATTCATGAGCATAGGGCGTGCTCAGATCATGGATCGGAAAGATCGGCTGGAATGCAGAATTCAGCCGACTGTCGCGTAAAAGATCACCGAGCCATTCCGCTCCAATCGCCGCACGGATAGCGCCAAGGCTTGTAAGACGTGCGATATCATCAATATCGGGCCGCTGGTTTTCCGGCATGATGAGCGCTTTGGTATCGGCAAGTTCCTCGGGCAGAAGGTCCTTTGCAATCGCATCGATCAAAGGGCGCAGACCCGGGCGGGTATATTGTATGGAAAGTGTCGCAACCGATTGCGACTTCTCAACATCAACACCAACCGATTTTGCACCAGCAAGGATTTTGCCCGTTGTGTGGGCCACGGGCGGCCAAAGAAACAGGGTACCTTTGCGCGGCGCGATTTCCGGAATGGAGTCACACTTTTCACAATAGGTCATCTTCTTCTCCCGAGGTCGTCTTGGCGGTGACACAACATCGTTCGGTGTGTTGCGGTGTATTCTAATGTTTCGTTATATACCATACGCGATGTGACAAAGAACAGTTCCCTAAGATAAGTGATATATTTATCAATATCATATCTTCAATACCCGGATATCGTTCATGTCGTTAGGGGTTAGGATATGAACTGTTAGCAGTGTGAGTTGCTGCCTTAGCCAGTCGATTTGGGCTGTTTGAATGCCTTGCAACTGATATTGTTTTAGTCCAAATGCGAACAGGTTAACCAACAGATTGCTGGTTTCGAGGATCAAATGCACTACAGCCTGCGACAATATCGCGCTCAGGCGGAAAGCCACAGTCACAGCGATTTTCATCAGATCATCATCTCCGATCTTGGCAAGCTTGAGCTTGAGATCGAAGGGCGTGGTGGGGAGGTTTGTGGCCGGCAGATGGCCTTTGTCGAGGCAGGCCGAATCCATGCTTTCCGGGCAGAGGGGCTCAATCGCTTTTTGGTCCTGGATGTGGATATCAATCTTGCACGTCAATCCGGGATCGAAGCGCTTTGGCACAAAGCAGGAAGTGCGTCGAGTTATCTGGAGCTGCAATCTGGTCATCAGGGATGTCTGGTCGGGCTGCTTGATGGGCAAACCAGACATAGCGATGACGTGGACACGGATACCAGTTCCAATGCGTTGTTAGGCAATCTGCACGCTATTTTGGGATATACGCGAAAAGTGGATGGATTTCGACCTTCTGACGTTCCGTCTCGTTTGATCCGCGTGACGGCATGGGCCGAAACCCGCTTGGCCGACAACATCAGCATTACCGATATGGCACGCATCGCCGCACAATCGGAAAGCAGTCTGTTTAGTGCGTTTCAAAAGCATCTTGGCACAAGTCCAATGCGCTGGCTGGGCGAGCAACGCCTGCAGACTGCTTGGGCAATGCTCCAAGATGATCAGATCGAGCTCTCGATGGCGGATATTGCACAGGAAGTCGGTTTTACCGATCAAAGTGCGTTCTCACGCGCGTTTTCCCGCCGATTTGGCATGTCGCCAATTTCAGTCCGGCGCCAGAAGTTAAAACTGACTGACGCCTAAACTACCTCGTTTCATCTTTGTCAAATGATGTGGTGATTGGGCTCAATTATTGGAGTTTGGGCAAAGACGGATTGCGCCATTTTCGTCATCTTCCGTTCTGATAGTTTAGACAGGATCGGAATGCGAAATGACCCATGCGGCGGAAAAACGAACAGCGACCATGATCGGTGGCATTGCCGTGTTGCTTTGGTCGCTATTGGCGCTTTTTACGACCGAGGTTTCCGCCATCCCACCGTTTCAATTGGTAAGCCTGTGCTTTGCGATTGCCAGTATTTTCAGTGCGGTTTGGATCATGCTTCGGGGCGGCAGTGTTGTGCGATCCTTGCGCCAGCCAATTGGCGCTTGGGTGCTGGGCGTTTTGGGGCTGTTTGGCTATCACTTCTTTTATTTTGTCGCCCTTGCCAATGCGCCCGCCGTTGAGGCAAGCCTGATTGCCTATCTGTGGCCTTTATTCATCGTTTTGTTCTCGGCACTTTTGCCCGGTGAGAAACTGCGTTGGCATCATATTGCCGGCGCGGTCCTAGGTCTTTTCGGGGCGGTGCTGCTTGTCAGCAAAGGGCAGGGACTGTCATTTGATCCGGCCTATGGTCTTGGTTACGGCGCAGCGATTGTCTGTTCGTTCCTGTGGTCCGGCTATTCCGTATTAAACCGTCGATATCGCAATGTGCCGGTCAATGCGGTCTGTGGATTTTGTGCCGGTGCAGCAGTGCTTGGTTTCATCACACATGGCATGACGGAAGTTTGGGTATCACCCAACCCGTCACAGTGGCTGGCGATCATCGGACTTGGGCTGGGCCCTGTCGGGGCGGCATTCTTTGTCTGGGACTATGGCACCAAACATGGCGATATCCAGATCCTGGGCGTGGCGTCTTATGGCGCGCCGCTACTGAGCACATGTGTGCTGATCGCGTTTGGCAAAGCAGTTGCGACGCCGGTTGTGATTGCTGGCTGTATTTTGATTGTCGCAGGCGCACTTTTGGCATCACGCGAACTTCTTTTCCCGACTCGCGTTAAACGGGTTTGGGTGAATTTTCACCAGATTTGCAGCTGGTTAACTGACTGATCTTCGAATGCAATGCTGTTTTGGAAGGTATTTTCAGCAGATTGCAGCGTTGGTTGGGATTTGTAGTCACATTTCTGTGATTCTGTACCCAAACTCAGATATTTGTGCTGTGCGACATTCAATTAATGACCTATAGTCGTTTTGTGCTTGGGGAGGGGGCGTTACAAACGCAGCCAGGGACAAATGGATGACGCAGACGCATACCGACATTGCGAAAGATATCAAACACGCAATGTCAGTCGCCGATTTTGATCGGGCGGCGACGATTGGTGCCAAAGTTTTGCGCGTACACCCGAAAAGGGTAGATATTCAGCTCATGACAGTGGTCAGCGAGTTGCAAGGTCGCACGCCATCCAAAGCTTGGGCACGTCTTTCAAAACTGTTTCGAGAAGTACCGGTTTCTGATCGCTACTTTGGCGCTGTCGCGCAGAATCTCGTTCAATATTCTTATATTACAAGTGACTTTAGTTCAGTCGAGTCCCTGATTGAGGCGCGCCTATGTGTTGCGCCGCATGATGAGACCTTGTGCTGCATTTTGGCAGATGTGATTTTCCAAGGTGTTGTTGCAACAAGCCCCGGCCGCTGCTTTGCGCCCAAGCTGGCGCGCGCGGTTGAGTTGCTTACCAAAGTGTCCGAACAAAGTGCGCAGTACGAAAATGCACAGAAGCTGTTGGCGCGTGTTTACTTGCATCAGGAACAACACGACCGTGCATTTGAGGTGCTGGAAAAGTTCGTGGCGCGTGCACCGAATAATCTTCCTGTTCGCATGCTGTTGGCGTCTTCATATGCGCTGGCTGGCGAAGTTGAGAAGGCTGTTTCCACCTGTCTTGCCATTATTGAGCGCAAATCCAATTTTGGTGCGCAACCCTATCTGATCATTTCATTCATGCGCCCGCAATCGATGCCAGACGATGCGCCGCGTTACCTTGAAGCAATCCTTGCAGATAACAAGGCCGCTGCGGGTGAACGGTATAAAGCTGCATTCGCACTTGGCAAAATTGCTGAAACCAACGGCGATATGGAAGCGGCGTTTGACTACTACAAAAAGGGCCATGCAGCCGATCGTGCGGAGCGCCCGTTTGACATGAAGCGTGAGCTGGTCGAGATGACGAAGCTTCGTGAAATGGCGACAGCACAAAACGCAGTTTCGGTATCGATCCCGGACAATGAAGGTGGTCCCAAGCCAATCTTTATCCTTGGCATGCCGCGTTCCGGGACAACCCTGACCGAGCGTATTTTGGGGGCACATCCTGATGTGCATGCTGCGGGTGAAATCGGTGATTTTGCCAAGGCGGTGGCGGATGTTGTCGGGCGTGGCAAGATTTCCGATCAATTGGCAAAGATTGATGCAAAGACCGCAGCCAAGATCCGCAAACTGTATCTCGAGGCGCTGAAATCCTATGCGCCGACCAAGCTGTTTGTAACCAACAAAACGCCAGCAAACTTTGTACGGGTTGAGATGATCCGCCGTGTCTTCCCGGACGCACCGATCATTCACACCCATCGTCATCCCTTGGCTACGTGTCTTTCGATCTACACAACATCGTTCTCCATCCCGATGCGCTATGCGGATGATCTGGGTGAGCTTGCTGATTATTACCGGTCCTATGTCGATCTGATGAATGCGTTCTTTGAGACCGATACCAACGGCCAGCTATATGATCTTTGCTATGAAGATCTGGTGGCGGATCCGGAAGCGGTAACCAAAGACTATTTTGCGCATTGTGGACTGGAATGGGATCCGAAATGCTTGGAGTTCTATCGTGAGGGCAGGGTAGCCACCACGGCCAGCATGATCCAGGTGCGGCGCCCTATTTTCAAGGACTCGCTTGGCAAGTGGCAGCGGTTTGAACCCTATATCGGACCGTTGGCAAGCCTTGGCGAAGACCCGGATATCGCCACGGTCAAGTCGGCACAGAAATCATCGCGCAAAGCGGTTGCCGCGTGACGTTGCGGGTGCTTCGGGTTAGAAGGTAATTCTACGTACAAGAAAAGACCTTTTAAAACGCCGGAGCGCCCCAATGACGCAAAACCTTCCAAAGGCAGAATTGCACCTGCATCTTGAAGGTGCTTTGACACCTGCACTCGTGCGTGAATTTGCTGCGCGCAATGCGATTGCTCTGTCCGATGACATCTATGATGATCAGGATCGTTATATCTGGAACGATTTTCCGGAATTCCTGAAAAGCTTTGATAAGGCCAGTGCCGCCATCCGCACCAAAAAGGATTATGCGGATCTGACCTACTTTTACCTGACCGAACAGGCAAAGGTTGGTACGCTTTATGTCGAGCTGTTCTGTTCGCCGACCCATGCGGCGGAATGCGGTCTTTCCTATGATGATCATCTTGAAGCGATTGTTGATGGTATCGACCGCGCGGAAAAGGAAACCGGTATCATCGGTCGGATCATCATGACCTGTGTGCGTCATGTCGGTGGCGACATTGCCCTTAAGGTCGCCAAGGAAACGGCTGCGTGTGCGCACCCTTATATTGTCGGCTTTGGCATGGGCGGCAATGAAAGCATGTTTTCCCAAGAAACATTTTATCCAGCCTTCAAGGTTGCAGCGGACGCAGGACTTGGCTGCACCACCCATGCTGGCGAAGTGCAGGGCCCGCAAAGCGTTTGGGATGCGATTGATAAATTGCCGGTCACCCGTATCGGGCATGGCGTTCGATCCATCGAAGACCCGAAACTGGTCGAAACGCTGGCAAAGCGCGGGATTGTTTTGGAAGTATGTCCAGGATCGAACATCGCCCTTTCGGTCTATCCGGATTATGCCGCCCATCCATTGCACAAATTCTATGAGGCGGGTGTGAAGGTAACGCTGGGTTCCGATGATCCGCCCTTCTTCTTCACAAGTCTTGCTGATGAATATCAGCGCGCCCACGATGTCTTTGGCTTTAGCGAGGAAGAGCTTCTTGGTGTGACGCGCACGGCAATCGAGGCAGGATTTGTCGATGAGGCGACCAAGGCAAAGCTTTTGGCAAAGCTGTAAGCCTGTGCGGTTTGAGATGATATAGTGCGAAAGAGCGCCCGTGATTGGGCGCTCTTTTTTTGTCTCTTAGCGGAAGGCTACCAAGGCGTCTTGCCCAGAAGCTTTTCGCCAAGTTGTGTTAATTCCGCCCGGCCATATCGGGTTTGTTCCCAATTGCGCGGATCACCAGGGAAAGCATGGCCGCGTGCCGGAAGGCGTTCGGACCAACTTTTAACTCGCCAATCGACAAGGTCCTGTTCTTCCGGTGTTGCTGGCGCCATCGAGATATATTGCGCGATGCGGGCCTGATCGGATCTATTCGCGCGAATGCCATGTGCAAGCAGACTGTTGAAAATCACGAGATCACCGGCCTTCATGGCAATGCGTTTGGGCGTATAGGGAACTGTGTCCATATCAGGCTGGAACGGGTTTCTATCTTCGGGGGCGGTTTTGCGCCAGTCGGCGAAATTGGCAAACAGATCGGGCACACATTGAAAACCGCCCATGTCATCTGTGGTATCCACAAGCGATAGCACCCCCTGAACATTGATCGGCAGCGGATCGGCACTGGTATCTGCATCCCAATGGATGAAGCCATCAAACGCACGGTTGCCTTTGTTTGGCGTGTTCAAATTCGCCCGGTCAATGGAAACCCAAAGATCGGTGCGGTCCCAGATATCAACAAACGCATCATAAACACGTTGGGTCTGGCGATTATCCCACAGGCATTGATGGTTATAAATCTCGACCATGCCGGAGTTATTAAGCTCCTTCATCGCATGATCGCGCATTTGTGGGCGGCCCCAGCTTTCGGGATCATTCGGGTTCATTTCCTCGAACTCCCAAAGCAGATCGACGGTTGCCTTGACCTGTTTAGCCGACACAGCATTTGGAATGATCACATAGCCATAGGTCTGCCAATGCGCAAAATCATCCTCGGACAGGACACGCAGTGGCAAAGTCTTTCTAAGATCGCGAAGCTGTGTTCCCTGAACTTCCTTGACCGACGCGTTTCCGGGGCGGTCGCTGTTGGGCGTGGCGGGCGCAGGGGCAGTGGGAGTGGCAAGCATCGACATGAAAGTCCTCCGGGTTTTTGGTTTTGAATTGATCAAATTTAATCAACATCCCGATGGCTTGCCCACTGACGCGGCGGACAAAGGGTGATACTATTTGGCCAAAATGACGTCATTGATCTACCGAATAGACGTGGTGCCAAGTCATGAAGCTTTTGTTTGAACATGTTCGGATTGCCGAGGATCGATCGTGGAAGGGGCTGCATCGGAACCTTTCGGCGATCCCGTTTGAATGGCACTACCACCCGGAATATGAACTGACACTGACCCTTGGAAGTCAGGGGCAGCGCTATGTCGGGGATCATATCGGTGCATATGGTGATGATGATCTTGTCCTGCTCGGGCCGAATTTGCCCCATACATGGCATTCGGCGAATGCCGCACCACCATCAACCAATCAGGAAACCATGCGCGCACATGAGGCGGCCTTGCAAGTTGCGCCAAATCAGAGGGCGCACCAGGCATTTGTCTTCTGGTTTACTTCTGATTGGATCAATTCGGTCTGCCGAACCATGCCGGAACTTGCCGGGCTTGATAAGGCGCTTCGCCTGGCACGGCGCGGGGTGAAGTTTGATGCGCTAACTGCGCGCAAGGTCGCAGCATTTGCACCAGACTTTGATCATGGCAATGCCGCCGATCAATTGATCATGCTGATCGAGGTTCTCAGAACCCTGATGGACGCCACGGATCTAAACCCACTGGCCTCTGAACGTTTTGATGCCGCCATTCCGGAACATGATGACGCAAGTCGTCTTGGGCGGGTGTTGGATGTTTTGCATGGCAACTACCTGGAGCCGGTCACAAGTGCCTGGCTGGCGCAACATGCGGGGATGAGCGAACGGACACTACGCCGCTTCTTTCACCGCCATATGGGATCAAACATTCAGGATTATCTGATGGGGTTGCGATTGGGGCGAGCAGCAAGCTTGCTACTGTCATCCGACATGCCGATTTATCAGGTTGCTGAAGAAGCAGGTTTTCAAAACCTGTCGCACTTTAACCGGCAATTCAAACGCCATCGCGGCGTGGCCCCAAGCCATTTTCGCAGCCGTCGTATCGAGCCGGTAAAGGTCAGCAGTTAAGCGTGATGGCGCGCGATATGGGCATCGAACGCTGCCCAGAACTGATCACGATAAAGATCGCGTTCCTGCAGGATTTCATGACGGGCTTCGGGGATTTCGGTGATTGTAATCGCTGAAACCTGACCCAGGATTTCTTCGGTCACCTTGTTTGACACAACCTGATCATTACCCGCCAGAACCACCGATATCGGGGGCAGGGGCCACGGCCCCGATTTCAGCTGATCAAGCCTGGATGCCGTTTTTGCCTGCGCCTTAAAGCATGCATCAAGCCACCCGGCCGAAACACCACCGACCACCAGTTCAGGTGTTTGTTTCAGGATCGCAAGGTTGCGCGCATAACGATCGGGATCAGATGTCAGGATGTTTTCCGGATCAAAATCCGTAAGGGGCGTAAGCGTGCTTTGGCCGGGCAAATATTGCTTGTCAAAGCCGTAACGACACAGACCGCCAGACAAGAATTGCGCGGCCAGAGAAAGCCATTCGGGCCCGCCAAGGCCAAAGAACGGCGCAATCATCACAGCACTGCGCCAAAGTTCCGGATGATCAAGCATCATGCCCATCCCAACAAGCCCCCCTGTCGAATGGGTCAGAAGCAATTCGCAGGTAATCCCATGCCGGGCTTCAATATGGTTGATCACGCTGTGCGTATCAGACATGTAATGTGCCAAATCGCGGACATAGCCCATCATCACGTCATCTGCTTCACGTGATGATCCGCCATGGCCGCGAAAATCAAACGTCACGCTACCAAATCCGCGTGCGGAAAGGTCGTCTGCGGTTTCCTGATAGCGTTCGATAAACTCGCCACGTCCTTGCAAGATCAGGACAAGGTTTTTAGCATGTTCGGGGTTCTGGACCCCGTATCGTAGGGTAATGCCGTCTTCGGTGGTGAAGCTATCAATGGCAAAAGTCATCAGATCGCCTGATCAGGGAAGGTTCATTCTGCAAGGATATCTGGTTCAATGCCAAGTGCTGCAAGGATGAAACGTGACATTTTATCGCTCATGCCCGGAAAGTCGGGATTAAACGTGCCGCGGCGGAGCGTTCCCGGTGTCGCGGAACTAACCAGGTTACGTTCGCCATACACCGTATCTTGGCCGGTTTGGCAACTCGCATGCTGTTCGGCTTCGTCGTAATGACCGCAATCGCGTACCTTGCCACTCAGACCGTAAACCGGGTTTTCCGGATGCATGGTGATTGCGGTGTGGGCGTGATTGATTGTGCGCATTTCGTCATTGGCGGAACTTACGATGTCGATCGCATCGCATTTGGGATGCTCGTCAATGTCCTTGTTTTCGCCCTGATACCAGATCAGATGTTTGGTTTCCGATTGTACTTTCTGGCAAAAGAAATCGACAGCAAGCAGAGGATTGACCGTCTGATCATCCGAGCTGATGACAAGGAAGACCGGGATATCAAAGTTTTTGACCGACCCATCGCGATAAGGTTCGGTCAGAAGGTGAAATTCGGCCGCAGCATTCATGGCCATCGAGCCATATTTCGCCGGATCATTATTCTTGCCCTGACCAACCCATTTTGTGACGTGGCGTGCGTAGGGTGTCAGCCAAGCCTGTTCGCTTTTTGCAGTCAGGCCGGGGGATAGCATGATCATGCCGCTGATGCGGTCATCGCGCTGGCGCGCATCAAAATCGCGCCCGATAAGGGCCGCCCCCATCGAATAGCCAATCGGGATGATATGCTCGATCTCCTCGCCAAACGCATCGACGCCATAGCGGACGGTCGCCAGCCAATCATCGAATTTCACATTCATCAGGTCACCCGGAACAGTGCCGTGGCCGGGTAAAAGCACGCCATGGAAGGCTGCGCAGGGGAACTGTTTGCGCAGATGATCACGCACATCGCTGAGCCAAAACGGGCTGTCGGTCAGGCCATGGATCATCAGAAAACCGACATTCTCGCCATGGGCCAAATCGCGGCCGACCTTGTCGCAGGAAATGTCATCGGGCTCGATCGCAAAGGGTGCGCGCATATCGACAACCTGATCGATGTTATAGCCGCCAAACGGTTCTTCTTCCTTGGCAAAGCGTTCGGTCGCAAGCACGTCATGGATTTGTTGGCGGGTGGATTTCACATAATCGGCAAAGGACAGATCATTTGTCGGTGCCTTCACCGCATGATCAGACGCGCTGTGCTGCGGATCATTTTCAGAGCATGCTGCCACGGCCAATACCGCACCAAGCGCAAGGGATGCCATACTTGCGCGCAATATCCGTGAGGTGACCATGGGTTTCGCTCCGTGTCCTGAAGATGTGATCTGCTTCTTGATTTTGTTTTACCGCACTTGATGTTAGCGCGTGCAGCCCCGTGGTGCGAGCACCAAAAAAGCGGCCTGTTTCCAGACCGCTTTGGGTAGCCAATAAAGGTGACCTCAAAAAGGCAACGGGATGTGGCTTATTCCATGATTTCCCAGCTATGGGTGACTTCGGCTGCTTTGGACAGCATGATGGATGCTGAGCAATATTTCTCTGCTGAAAGCTCAACGGCGCGGCCGATCTTGGTTTCGTTAAGGTCTTCGCCCTTTACCTTGAAGTGCAGGTGGATTTTCGTGAAGACCTTGGGGTCGGTTTCAGCACGCTCTGCCTTGACCTCGGTTTCGACATCAAGGACGTTTTCGCGGCCTTTTTTCAGGATATGCACAACATCAATCGACGAGCAGCCAGCAAGACCGAGCAGCAGCATTTCCATCGGGCTCGGGCCATAGCCGTTGTCTTTGTCACCATCCATGACAACGCCGTGGCCGGTGCCGCTGGTGCCGGTGAAGGTAAGGTTTTCAAGCCACTTTACACGTGCTTCCATAATCAAATTCCCGTGTTTGAAAAACTGTTGTCCCATCCTCTAGCGCGGTTGGGCGCAGCCTGCAAGTTGCGATCAGTTGTGCTTGGGATCATTGCCGTAAATCAATGCGACCATCAGTGGTAAACTGTTATAGGAGTTTTTACCTTCCGGCGTGATACTATAACCTGATTTCAGGCCGTTATGACGAAGGAGCAACGGTTATGACCCAAGATCCAAATCGCAGCAAAAGCCGTTTCATGATGGGCATGGAACATGTTCTGCGTGAAATTAACCACGAGATCATCAGCCCGGCCATTCCCGACATGACGGTGGAAAATGCTGTGCCATTGATGATCACGGTCGCGCGTCTGCGTGCAGATTATCTGAAATATGCGTTTCGATTGACCGCAGACCGCAGTGATCAGCACCCGACTGAGGATGAGCTCAAAAAGCTTAAACATTTGCGCGAATGTTATCAGGAAATGCTGGCTGCTGCGCGCGAGCTCGAACATTGCGTTGATCGCGGATATATCGATCTGCCACCGGCGAAGTAAGTGTGAACGCCACTTGGAAATCTGTGGCAGTGACTGTTCGCAAGAAAAGTAATGACTTATCCTTCAGTATATGCAATGGGTTGCGCATATAAATAGCTAAAGACCGAACAACAAGGTCTGGTTTGGGACATCAATCATAACGAATGTAAGGGAGTGCGCCGTTTCGCGGCGTTCCGGGTGTCTTGTCAATCAGTACGGATGTTGTGGCAACCGCAGCGTTGTCGCGAGATAGTCTTATATTCCTTGATCCCAACGGCCATAAGGTCGTTCACATCAACCCGGCTGCCGAAAAGCAACTTGCGGCTGCCAAATCGGTTTTGCGTGTAGGGACCGAGATCAAGCAGTTCTTGGCCTACCTCGCCAAAAATGGTGAATTCACCGATGGCGAAGGGGTCGCTGCTGTGCGAACAGCGATGAACGCGATTACATCGGGCAAGCATGAGGACCTTCCGGGCTTCAAGTTGGGTAAAACGCCATTCATCTGGTATTGCGACAAAGGACCGGGTGATACCGTGGCGCTTGTCTTGCGTGATGGCGGCAAGGCGCAGGAGCTGGCAAAGGCACTTGCCGAACATAAAACCTTCATTCAGCATCTGATCGATGTCCTGCCGACACCGGTTTACCTCAAAAACCTCGATGGGGTGATTAACCGGTGTAACGATGCCTTTGCTGAATTGTTCGACCTTGAAAGCAAGGAAGTCACGGGCAAGAAGCTTGGTGATATTGCACCGAAAAGCTTAGCCAAAACCATTGCTGATCACGAAGCGCCACTTCTTAAAAGCGAAGGGCAGGTGCGTGATGAAATCAGCTTCGTTCTTGGCGACGCAGATCGTTCAGCGTTGTTTGCCGCATCAAGCCTTAAGGGGCCAAGTGGTGCCATCGCCGGTACCATCGGATCATTGATTGATGTGACAAGCCTTAAAAAGGCGCAAGCCGAAGTCGCCGAGGCGTCGGAACGCCTGACGGGGCTTCTTGAAAGCGCACCAATTGGCGTTGGGATATCAAGCCGCGAAACCGGGCTGTTCAGGTTCTTTAACAGCACATTTTCCAATCTTTTGGGCCTTGAAAATGAAAAGGAACCATCAGATTCGATCCTGCTGTCAGAGCGTTACCGCAAACAGTCGCTCAAAGACATGGATATGCTGGGCGAGTTGCATGACGTCGAAATCCGATTGCGGCGACCGGATATGCCCGAAGCCAAATGGCTTAAAACGTCGCTGGAACCTTTGCCGTTTGAAGGCGAGGACGCGGTTCTTTGGTGGACAAGCGACATCACCAAACAAAAGCATGCAGCGCGCGAATTGCAAAACAAGGCCAATAATGACGAGCTGACCGGGCTCGCCAATCGGGCACGGTTTATGCAAAAGCTTGAACAATGTGAGACGGTCCTGCGCGGTACAGACACACCTGCGTCGATCTTCATCCTCGATCTGGATGGCTTTAAACGCCTGAATGATACGCAGGGGCATGCGGCCGGTGACTGGGTGCTTGTTGAAACGGCAAAACGTCTGAAGCGTGCCGCACGCCGGGCAGAGGAAGTCGCCCGTCTTGGCGGCGATGAGTTCACGCTGCTGTTCATCAACAAGGGTGGCGAACCGGAAATGAGCACCATAGCCGATGCGATCCTTGATGAAATGAAGCAGCCTTTCCTTTGGGAAGGGGCCGATTGCGGTATTTCCGCCTCTATCGGCTTTTCCGTATTTGATGGCGGCAGCTGCGATATGAGCGAGCAGCTCCGTCGCGCAGACAAAGCCATGTATGAGGCCAAGGCAGCCGGCAAGGCGCGCTATTGCGTCTATTCAAAAGCCCTTGAACCGGAATTGCATCAGGATTAATGCATCAGCGGGTGACGGAGTGCGATGCGTCTTCGTTACCCGGCTTTGCGTACAGATCCTTTGATCGGGTTGCCAGATGTGTCCAGGCCAAGCGTTTCAAGCAACGGCCCCAGATGCCCGACATAGGGTTCCCATCCCTTAAGGCTGCTGCGATAGATCGGTTTGCGGACCTGAAGCGCGCTATGGGTGCGGACTTGGCGTTCAGTCTTGTGGAAGCTTAAGCACGCGTCATCCCATGGTAGTCCGACAAAATCGATCAGGCGTCTGGCTTCGCCCTCAAGGTTCTCTACCACATCCTCATAGTCGACTTCGATAAACCGATCACTTGGCAAAACAGAACGCCAATGATCCATAAAGCCTTCATAGGTGTTGTAGTAATGGCCAAGATCGCGCTGATCATAGGCAAAGTTCTGAACGCCGCCAAAACGTCGGTTATAGATCGAGAAACACGATGCCAACGGATGGCGGCGACAATGAATGATCCGGGTGTTGGGCAGCATCAGGGCCAACATGCCCGCGCGAGTAAAGTTTGACGGCAGCTTGTCGACAATACGCCGGGTTGTTCTGGCATCTGTATTGGCCGCCTGAATGCGTCCAATCCGGCCAAGGGTTTCCTGCCGGTATGCCTGTCCAAGGATGCGGATGAAATCATCTTCATACTTCATCACTTCGTCGCGGAGCGCACCATTTTTGACCTTATGCTCGATCAATGCGTGATGGTGATAGACCATCGTATCAAGCTCTCCCGCGCCAAAGATCGCCGGGTGGGAACTCAGGATTTGTTCAGTCAATGTCGTGCCGGATCGCGGCATGCCGACAATGAAAACATGTTGCGGTTCTTCACCGTCACTGCTAACCGGACCAAGATTAGCAAAGCGCTCTGCCGGGAACTGCTTGCGCACATGGGCAAGCATGTCTTCGATCGCTTCGGGCGAGTAGGTGATGGTTTGGCGTTTAATCCGGTTGGCTTCGCTCAAAGCCTTCATCGCTGCATCAGGTGCCTTGCGTTCCATCTCGACCTTGCCGATGGAAAATAACAGCATTTCCTGCTCGTTATGGGCCATCTTCTGATAGCGGCCCGATTGATAGATGTCGTAAATCACCGCCCGCGCCGGATGGTTTTCGGGGACCTTGGTTGCCAAGGTCAGGCAATGCCATGCGCGGATGTTTTGCGGTTCCTCGCAAAGCACGCTTTCAAACAGCTTACAGGCCTCTGCAACATTGCCGAGTTCCTTGTGGCATTCGCCGATGCTGATCTTGATGTCATTGATGGCGTTGGCTCCACCGGTTTCCTCGGCATATTCAAGGGCCTTTGCCAGATGTTGAATGGCAGCCTCGATGTCATCGAGTTGCAGCAAAACAACACCCATAGCACTCCAGGATGTCCAATCCTTCGGGGCCATGGCAATCGCGCGTTTTAGATGCGGAATCGCGTTGCGCGTGCCCATGCCGCGTGCTTCCAGAAGGCCCAGTTGAAGGTGAACTTTACCAACCAGCGGATAGCGCTTTACCGCTTCGCGCAAAACGTCTTTGGCCTGATTTTCATAACCGTCATTGGCCAGAACCGCAGCAAGATCAGTGAAGTAAACCGGCTTCGGGGTAGAGCAGTTGCATGCCTTTTCAAGGCATTTGACAGCCTCGGCAATCTGACCACTTTCATTATGCATGAGCCCGCTGATCTGCATCAGCTCGCCATCATCAGGAAACTCAACCATCAGCTTAGCACTGATTTTCCGCGCGGTCCGACCATGCCCGTTTGACCACTGCTTTCTGATTTCGGCAAGCCCTACGGTAAGCTTATACAGCTTCGCATTCGACGGGCTGATGTTTGGCGATGACGTATTGGCAGCCGTTTGCTGTTTGCTCATGTCCCGGCATCCTGTTTGCTCAGTGATGCGGACGATGGCAAACCATCGCCCGTACCAAGCAAACACGACCGAGCCGGCAAAAACTGGCGCAGGGTGTGTTGGTTTTATGGCAGGTTAGGCGGGGGTGATGCCAAGGGCCTCAAATAATGGTGCGAGTTCCTTCTCATACGGCCGCCAACGTTCGACACTGGTCCGATAGATCGGTTTGCGGACTTCAAGGGCGCTATGGGTGCGCACTTCGCGTTTATTGGCATAGAATTCGAGACATTGTTCTTGCCACTCAAGCCCAAGAAAATCGGTCAGTCGACGGGCTTCACCATCGAGGTCATCAATAACCTTTTCATAATCGACCGTGATCAACTGATCTTTGGGAACAGCTTTCTCCCAATGTGCCATCAGATCGCGATAACCAAGATAAAACCGCCCGATTTCAGCAAGATCACAAAGGTACTTGTGTCCGTCGGCAAAGAAGTGGGTGAAGCACGAGAACGCTGTATCAACAGGATCTCTGCGCGAATGGATGATTTTTGAGTTCGGAAACGCCATTGCAATCAGACCAACCGAAACAAAGTTGCCCAGCATCTTATCAACAATGAAGCGCGGTGGTTGACCGTTTTGGTAAGCTTCCGGGGGAAGTGTGCGGAGCACTTCATCGCGGTAGGTCTCGGCGAAAAGGCTGAGGCGCTTCTGATCGGCAGCAAGTTTGGCATGCTGAGGCAGGGACGGAAAACCATTGCCATATACGCGCCGATGAAGGTTCGGCATGGTCTTGATTTCGCCAACGCCATAAGCGTGGTTATGGCTGTCGAGGATTTGCTCAATCAGGCTTGACCCGCTGCGCGGCATGCCGACGATGAATATGAATTGTTGTTCATCGATTTCTTCGGAAATCGAATGCGTTTTGATGACATCCGGTGTGTAGAAGTTTTGAAGTGACTTCATGTAGCCGAGCGTGTTCTCCTCGTTATAGACCAGATTTTCACGTTGCAGCTTGTTTGCCTTGATGTAGTGCACCATAGCCTTTGCACTGTGCCCACGCGTCATTTGCGCTTGGCCAAGAGCATGATGAAGGTATTGTAAGTCAAGAGGTGAGAGCTTTGTACGCTCTTTCCTGATCAGGTTTTCGACCGTGTCGAAATCATCGTCTGAGAAAGCTTTAAGTGTGGCAAGTTCTGCCCAGGCACGGCTAAAGAATTTTGAATGTGCAATGGCTTCGCGAATGACAGCCTCGCATTCCGCCGTTTTGCCCATCGCCTTGAGATGGTCTGATTTGTTCATCAGGATTTGTGCAATCTCATAGCCGGATGGAGCGGGCACTGGCTCCGTTTGTGTTGAGCGAAGAGCTGAGTTGGTGATCTCGAGTGTGTGATCAAAAAGCTCCATTGCCTTCGCTGGACGAGATGAAGTTGCCACCGACTGTGCGAACTTGCTCCACACCTGCCAGTCGTTTGGCATTTTCGCAAGAATGAGGCTAAAAAGTTTAACCCCTTGGTCATGGAAGCCGTTCACAATAAGCATATCGGCAAGTTTTCCCTGAATTTCCAAATTTCCGGGGTCACTTTTCATCGCGACATTCAAAACATTCAGGGCTTCGACAAACATACCTTGTTCGATCATCATCTTCGCGAGATCGATGAAATATATGCTCTTTGGGTTTGGTGCTTTACACGCAAACTCAAGATGCTTCATTGCGCCAAAAAGATTTCCCTGCTTCTCGAGAACGAAGGCGAAGAAATGAAGCATCGGCCCATAGTTCGGGTTCGCACGAAGAAATGTAGCACACAGATCGTATGCTTGCTTTTGCTTGCCTTTTTCCCAAAAGGCTTGCGCCTTCTTCAGGGTTTTCTCGGGAGATTCGGTCGTGATGGGCTTTGTCATGGCTGTTCCTCATTCCGACGTGTTATGCCGAGTGCAGCAAGAAGAGGTTGGATATAGGGTTCATAAGGTTTCCAGCGTTCAACGCTGGTTGTGTAAAGTCCTTGGCGCACCTGCGCGGCACTTGCAGTTCGAACCGACCGCTTGGCGTCTTGGAAATGCAGGACATTTTCATCCCACGGAAGGCCAAGGAATTCCGTCAGTCGACGTGCTTGCGCCTTGGCGTCATGAACCATGTCTTCGTACGATACTTCAATGAACCGCTCGGGTGGCAAAACCGATCTCCAGTGCGCCATCAGATCATCGTAAGCACGGTAGAAATCGCCAAGCTCGGTTTGATCATATGTATAGACCTGAAGATTGGCAAATCGCTTTGAATAGCAGGAAAGACAGGTATCAACCGGGTTTCGCTGACAGTGAATGATTTTTGCTCCAGGCACGGAGAGCAAGATCAATCCCGCCCATGAGAAGTTCCCCAACATTTTGTCAATGATGACGTTTGTTTTGTCCGTTGGCGGATACATATCATGCACTTCCTGTTGATAGGACGTCCACAACTGCCCGAGCCGCTCCGAAGATCTGATCTTATCGTTGTCTTCTGGTGTGCTCGGGAATGTAGGGCCAAAGATTTTGTCTTTGAATTTAGGGAAGGTGCGGAGCTCGCCTGTTGGAAGCGCATTTTGATGGCTACCAAGAATCTGTTCGGTCAACGTGCTACCCGAGCGGGGCATGCCGACAATGAAAGCATATTGTGGCTCTGCACTTTTGGCCTTGGGCAGGTTTTCAAACAGCTCTTTTGGGAAGAAGTCCTTGATGCGCCTTACACGTTCGCAATTGATCCTGGAATCGTAGCCAGTGCCTTTTGCTGGATCATAGGCAAAGTCTGATCTCCGGAGTGCATTGGCACGATCAAGATAGAACATTGCCCTTTCTGGATTGCCGCAATCCATGAATGCCTTACCAAGAGCAAAGCCGATCATTTCATGGTCAAGTTTTTCAAGCAGATCGGCGCCCTTGGCAAACTGGGCTTCCATTTCTCCGATTTCCTGGGTGTCTTTTGAGAACTTCGTAACATCTGCCAGGTCATGCCAAGCGCGACCCGATGATGGGTTCTTATTTATGACTTGGCGGAATTTTTCGCGCGCTTGGTCCAGTTCACCGAGATGACGCCTTGCTTCCCCCGCCGACAATAAAACGCGTTCGAGCGCATCCGGTTCGTTTGCAACCAGTTTCTCGGCGGCTTCCAGGTGCGCCAGGGCTTCGTATGGACGGCCAACCTTGATCAATGCTGAACCAAGATTTATCAGGTTACGCCAGTCTTTGGGATCAAACTGTGCTGCTTTCGTAAGGATTTCGATGCCTTGGCTCAGGTATTCAGCTTTGATCAGAATAACCCCAAGTTCACGATAGGTTGGCGCGTGGGTTGGAAAGCGTCGAATGGCAGCAAACAGGATTTGTTGAACCAAATCAAATTTGCCCATTGCACCCAAGACACCGGCGAACTCGTGGAAATACTCGATCTTTGTATCAGCGAGGTTACAGGCCCTCTGCAACATTCCAGCAGCATCACCCAGTTTCCCCTTCGCACGCGCAATCTGCGCATTGCAATGCAGGGCTGGGCCATAGTCGGGGGACAGCGCCAATGCCTGTTGGGCAGAAGTCGTTGCTTCGGGAAGCTTTTGTGCCGCGAGCGCGCTTGTAGCAGTGCGCACAAGTTTGTCGGCTTTTTGGCGGTTGCGCTTTTCTGCGAAACTTGGTGTTGCGGCTTTGTCTGACATAAGTTCGATTAAATCCCGATCCTTAAGTTCAGGTCAAATCCTATTCGGAAGATGTGATCAAACGGTTTAGATCAAACAAAAAACGCCCGACCAAATGGCCGGGCGTTTTCCGTAAGCTTGTTCCTTTCGGGTGAAAGGATTAGCCGCTGTAGTACATGTCGAATTCGACCGGGTGCGGAGCCTGTTCGAAGCGAATGACTTCTTCCATTTTCAGGGAGATGTATGCGTCGATCAGATCGTCGGTCATGACATCGCCTTTTTTCAGGAAGTCGCGGTCTGCATCGAGGCTATCAAGCGCTTCGTGCAGCGAACGGCAAACGGTCGGGACTTCTTTGAGCTCTTCCGGCGGAAGGTCATAGAGGTTTTTGTCCATTGCTTCGCCCGGGTGGATCTTGTTCTCGATACCGTCAAGGCCAGCCATCAGCATTGCGGTGAATGCAAGATACGGGTTGGCAAGCGGATCCGGGAAGCGGATCTCAACGCGTTTGCCTTTCGGAGACGCGGTGTACGGGATACGGCAAGAAGCAGAACGGTTGCGAGCAGAGTATGCCAGCAGAACCGGTGCTTCGAAGCCCGGGACCAGACGCTTGTACGAGTTGGTCGTCGGGTTGGTGAAAGCGTTCAGTGCCTTGGCGTGCTTGATGATACCGCCGATGTAGTACAGAGCGGTTTCAGACAGATCAGCATAGCCATTGCCAGCGAACAGCGGCTTGCCTTCGTGCCAGATCGACTGGTGCACATGCATGCCCGAACCGTTGTCACCGAAGATCGGCTTCGGCATGAAGGTTGCGGTTTTGCCATACTGGTGTGCAACCATGTGGATGCAATATTTATAGGTCTGAACAGCGTCAGCATGCTCGATCAGGGTGCCAAATGCGATACCCAGTTCGTGCTGCGACGGCGCAACTTCGTGGTGGTGCTTTTCGCAACGCACGCCCATTTCGTTGATGTAGTTGACCATTTCGGCACGAATGTCGTTTGCCGAGTCAACCGGCGGTACCGGGAAGTAACCACCCTTCGGACCCGGACGGTGGCCGCGGTTGCCGCCTTCGAATTCGGTGCCGGTGTTGTACGGACCTTCTTCGGAATCAAGCTCGTAAGCCATGCTTTCCTGCGAGGTGCTCCAACGGACGTCGTCGAACATGAAGAATTCCGGCTCTGCGCCGAAATATGCGGTGTCGCCGATACCAGCGGACTTCATGTAAGCCAGTGCGCGTTTCGCGGTCGAACGCGGGCAACGCTCGTAGCCCTGGCCAGTTGCCGGTTCGATAACGTCGCAAACGAGGATCAGGGTCGGCTGTGCGGTGAACGGATCAACAACAGCGGTCGACGGATCCGGCATCAGGATCATGTCGGATTCGTTGATTTCTTTCCAGCCAGAGATCGACGAGCCGTCGAACATGATGCCGTCAACAAAGACGTCTTCGTCGATCGTGCAGATATCCTGCGCGGTATGCTGCCATTTACCTTTGGTATCGGTAAAGCGCAGATCGACAAACTGGATGCCTTTTTCTTTGATCAGATTAAGTACAGAAGCAGCGTCAGACATGATGCAACCCTTTAAAACTCAAATTTAGTTACCGTACGGTGTTCAATGAAAGACAAGACCGATCAGATCGCGTCGTTGCCCCGTTCACCGGTACGAATACGGATCGCGTCCTCAAGCGAGGAAACGAAAATTTTACCGTCGCCGATACGGCCGGTATGAGCGGCTTGCTGGATTGCCTCAATCGCACGCTCAACCAGCGTGTCCTCAACGACGATTTCCAGCTTTACCTTCGGCAGAAAGTCCACAACATACTCGGCGCCGCGATACAGCTCCGTGTGACCTTTCTGACGGCCGAAACCTTTGGCTTCGGTGACGGTAATCCCTTTGAGGCCGATCTCTTGAAGGGCCTCTTTTACCTCGTCAAGCTTGAACGGCTTGATGATGGCTTCGATCTTTTTCATTAAGCGCCCTCTGCTTTTTGCGAGAGTTGCGTAGAACTCGGAAAGCGTAATGCTTCGCCCAGTCCCTTTTGCACGGACCATGCCAGTTTTGGTTGGCTCCGGCATTCTAAGGATTCTTGGTGCGAAAACCCAGCAAAACCCATGAAATTTTTAAGATTTTCCTGATTGCAGGTGACTGCGTTTTAGGCAGAATGATCAAAAAATATGCAAATATGCTGTGCGTTCGACGACCATTGGCGCGTAAGCTGCTCAATGCTTGCCAACATCAGTGCTTCATGCGACAGAAATTGTCACGACAATGCACTGATTGGCATGCATATTTGCCGGAATGGCTCGAAACGAACTATTGTTTCGCGAATCAGGGATAAAGATCTACCGGCCGCCACCAACCGGTATGAACCATACTATATAAGGACGCCTCATGACTGACTTCGTCGGCAATCCACTTTTCGCATCGGGCGGCATCACGATTTTCGAAGTGATGAACGAATTGGCCCAGAAACATCAGGCCATCAATCTGGGGCAGGGCGCGCCCGATACCGACGGCCCGGCCGATATCCGCGAAGCCGCCGCCAAGGCGACGATGGAACTGTCCAACCAGTATCCGCCGCTGGCCGGTGTGCCCGAGCTGCTTCAGGCCGTTGCCGACCACAATAAACGTTTCTATGACATCGAGGTCGATCCGAAAAAAGAAGTTCTGGTTGCCGTTGGCGCGACCGAGGGGCTGGCCGATGTCATTTTGGGTCTTGTTGCGCCGGGCGATGAAGTCATCCTGATCGAGCCGCTTTATGATAGTTACCTTCCGATGGTGAAACTGGCGGGTGGCATCCCGAAACTGGTGCGCGTTACACCGCCGCACTGGGATTTGCCGCGCGAAGAAATGGCCGCAGCCTTTAGCGAAAAGACCAAGCTTATCCTGATCAACTCGCCGCAAAACCCGTGCTCAAAGGTTTACGGCGATGATGAACTGCAATTCATTGCTGATCTGTGCATCAAACACGACGTGATCGCGCTGTGTGACGAGGTTTACGAGCATCTGGTTTTTGATGGCCGCAAGCATAAACCGCTGATGACCTTCCCCGGTATGCATGATCGTACTGTGCGCATCGGATCGGCTGGTAAGACCTTTTCGCTGACCGGGTGGAAAATCGGCTATATCACGGCTTGTGAAAAACTGATGGAGCCGATCAAAAAGGCGCACCAGTTCCTGGTCTTCACCGTGCCACCGGGGCTGCAACATGGTGTGGCCTATGGCCTGAACAAGGATGACGAATATTTTGAAACCTTCACCGCGGAAATGCAGGCAAAGCGTGATTTCCTGATGAAGGGTCTGAAAGAAGTCGGCTTTGATGTGCTGGATAGCCAGGGCACCTATTTCATCACCTGCGATTTCCGCCCGCTTGGCTATGATTGTGATGATGTCGAGTTCTGCCAGATCATGATCAAGGAAGCAGGCGTCGTCGCCATTCCGGTTTCGGCCTTCTATCAGGGCGAAGATGGCGGGGTGCGCAACTTCGTGCGCTTCTGCTTCTGCAAGGAAGAAGCCAAAATGACCGAAGCGATCGAGCGCATGAAGAAGGCGTTTGCCAAATAAGCTGGCAACACCGCGATCTGACATCACAAATATCAACGGGCCGACATGAAAATGTCGGCCCGTTTTGGTGATGCGGTGGGGGATTAAGCGTTACGCGGTTTTCTCAAGCGCGCCCTGACCCTGAAGCGGAAGGCCGGCTTCGCGCCAGTCATTCTTGCCGTCGTGATAATCACGCACGTTGCTGTAGCCAAGCTTGGTCAGCGCCATCTGGGCAATGCCGGAGTTTTTGCACGGGCCATTGGCGCAATAGACGACAATCGGCGCATCCAGATCCGGCAGGATCTGTTTGACCCCTTCGTCAATCGCATCATGGGGAATGTTGATCGCACCGGGCAGGTGGGCATCGACATAGTAACGCGCCGGAAGAGCCTCGATCAGGGTCGGGGCATTGGCGGTGCCAAGGGCTGCTTTAAGCTCGTCACGGGTAATGGTTCTGCTCATTTTCCAATCTCCATCTGGAATATCGTTGGCTGATGGGATCAGTATTAATGTGCGTATATGCGAAGTAAATTTGCGATAATTCAAATATGATGTGCAATAGTGCGAATCACAAAGTGGTCGCGTTCGGAGGATTGCCCATGCTGGAATGGGATGATTTGAAACTGGTGCTGGCGATTGGCCGGGCGCGCAGCATCACCCAGGCGGCCAAGCAAACCGGTCTGCATCATTCAACCCTCTTCAGGCGTATGGCTGATATCGAAGACCGCGTTGGCGCCAAGCTGTTTGAGCGACAGCAGGGCGATTATCAACCAACGCCCTCGGGTATGGCGGCAATGGAAACGGCCGAAAAGCTTGAGGCTGAAATGGCCGTGCTGGCCCGAACCCTTGCCGGGCAGGACATAAGACCGTCGGGAACCGTGCGCCTGACCACGACCGATACATTGCTTCATGCAGTGCTAAGCGACGATTTGGCGAGTTTTGCCAAGGCCTATCCCGAAATCACCGTGCAGGTCGTGACCGATAACCGGTTTTATGATCTTAACCGCCATGATGCCGATATCGCCATTCGACCGAGCAACACGCCAAACGAAAATCTGGTCGGGCGGCAAGTCGCCCCGATCCGGTCCGTGATCTGTGGGGCAAAGGGGATGACGCACCCCACAGATGGCAATGGAGCGTGGATCACCTGTGATGAAAGCTTGGCGCATATCAAGGCTGCCCAGTGGCGCGACCGGTATTTTACCGATCAGCATGTGGCAATGCGCAGCAATTCGCTTCTAAACGTCGCACGGCTTGTTGATGCCGGGGCAGGCTATGCGGTGTTGCCGCTTTTCCTGGCCGGGGCATTTGCCAATATCGCGGTTCTGGGCGATGCAATTGACGGGCTTGATAACGATCTTTGGATGCTGATGCACCGTGATCTGAAGTCCGTGCCGCGCGTGCGGGCGTTTAATGATTTCATGTTCCCGCGGCTTAAGGCCAAAACGGCCCTGTTTGCCGGGGCGTAATTGCGCAAAGAAAAAGCCGGGTTTCCCCGGCTTTTGTGTCTTTTGCTGTCGATTTGGCGATTGATCAGGATTTGACCATTTCCCAGCTGCCGGTCTTGGCCGAACGCGCCAGTGCATCCAAAATTTGCATATTGGCAATCGCGTCTTCGATCGGATAATCGACCGGGCTGTCGCCGTTGAAGATCGCGGTCGCGGCTTCGCCTTGCAGGGTATAGTGATTGCAGATCGGGAATTTGAACTCGCGCGCTTCGTCAAAGCCCGGCTGTTTCTGACCAGCCACCCGAATGATCGCCGGGTTTTCCGGGATCGGGTTAAACGGCATCAGGATTTCAACCCGGCCTTCGGTGCCCAGTACATGAACGCGCTGCACAGCCGCCGACTGAGTGCCACAGACAAAGCTTGCCTGGAGGCCCGAGCCAAAATCAAGCATGCCCGATACCAGACGATCGGTGCCAAATTTCGGGTCCTTGTCCATCAGCGATACGACACGTACCGGTTCCTTGCCGGTGACAAAGCGCGGGCCGACCACGCAATAACACCCGATATCAAGCAACCCGCCGCCGCCAATGTCCTTCTTGTTGCGCACATTGTTGGGATCGGCGTTGAAATAGGTAAAGATGCTTTGAACCGCAGTAAGCTGGCCGATCTGACCGCTTTCAACGATCTTGCGTGCTTCAAGCCATTGCGGATGATGGCGGACCATAAAGGCCTCTAATACCTGCTTGCCGCTTTTATCGCGTGCAGCGATCAGGCGCGTGGCATCTTCGGTATCAAGACCAATCGGCTTTTCGCACAGAACGTGTTTTCCGGCCTCAAGCGCCTTGATGGTCCATTCGACATGCAGGTGGTTGGGCAGGGGATTGTATATCGCCTCGATGGACGGGTCGGCCAGAAGCTCCTCATAGGAGCCGTAGGCGCGCGGAATGCGCAAATTTTCGGCGACCTCACGGGTCTTGCCAAGATCGCGTCCGGCAATCGCCAGAATTTCCAGCTGATCGCTTTCCTGCATGGCCGGGATCACTTTCTCCGTGCCAATCTTGGCGGTGCTAAGAACGCCCCACTTCATTCCGATACTCCGTCTGTTTTCTATTTCGTTGCTCGCAGCTTATAAGGTTGCAAGCGCCCCGCTGTTATATGAATGCATGGTTTAACCCAAGCATTTGCGGGCATGTTATTGATCCGCATTAATTAAGGCATGTGCCCGGACATGCAAGATGTTCGGACGGGTAGGTAGGGCAAATTATCATACAAATTGCGTCATTGGTTTGGGGATAAAAGGCCAAAGCCCGCAAAATTTGGCGCTTTGAAAGGTTTGTCGAATTTCCGGGGAAAAAAGTGAAAATATGCGCTTGACGTTGGGGGCCTCGGGCCATATAAACCGCGCCACACGATGGCGGGTGTAGCTCAGGTGGTTAGAGCACCAGTTTGTGGCACTGGGGGCCGTGGGTTCAAGTCCCATCACTCGCCCCATTGTGAAAAGGTCAGGCAGAAATGCCTGGCCTTTTCGCGTTTCAGGCCGGATTTCCGTTGCGACGCGATCTTGCGCACTCGTGGTTTGATGTCACATTCCTGACGAATTGATTGCCAATAAGGATTTTACTTCCGGGGCGATGGGCCGGGAAGTCGCGCGGTGCGGTCCATAATCATTTGGGCTGCGTATAGCGCGCATACGCATTTGATCCCGACCGCCAAGGACTGATGGAATGCCAAGTGATAGATCAAGTGACAAATTGCAACCGATGCTGACCCGCCGTGCCTTTTCAGCAAGCCTTCTTGGGGCTGCGGCCGTTCCATTTGTCGGCCGGGCCTTTGCGCAGACGCCGCCCGACATCCGGTCGCGTATTGCGGATATGCCCCAGCTTCATGCCATCATGGTTCAGCGCGGTGATGAGGTCATCGTCGCCGAAGCACCGCGTGGGCCGGGGCTGGATCGGGTGGCGAATATCAAGTCCTGCTCAAAAAGCATCATCGGTCTTCTAACGGGAAGCGCAATCGCAAACGGGGCAATCCCCTCGGTCAAGGCGACCATTGGCGAAGTCGCGCTCTCTATCATTCCATCAAATGCCACGCCTGGTGTGGAAGATTTGACCATCGAAGATCTGGTGACGCTCAGGGCCGGGCTTGAAGGTACGTCAGGGCGAAACTACGGCGCTTGGGTCAATTCCGATAACTGGGTTTCCTTTGCGCTTCGCCGTCCCATGGTCGCAACACCCGGCGGGCGTATGATCTATTCCACCGGGACCACGCATATCCTTGGTGCGGTGCTAGCGGTTGCGACGGGACAAAGCCTGCTTGCGCAGGCACGCGCCACCCTTGGTCAGCCGCTTGGTATTGAAATTCCTGCTTGGACACGCGATCCGCAGGGCTATTATTTCGGCGGGAACGAAATGGCGCTGACGCCACGCGCGATGTTGCGCATCGGGGCGCTCATGCGCGATCAGGGCCTGTTCGATACCCAGCAAATCATTCCGTCCGAATGGATAAATCAATCAACCCAAGCCCGCACCCAATCACCTTATTCGGGGCTCGATTATGGCTATGGCTGGTTCCTGAGTACCAGCGGCTTCATTATCGCCCGCGGCTATGGCGGTCAGATCATCGCGGCACATCCGGAAATGGAACTGGCGGTGGCCATCACCTCAGACCCAACGTCGCCCGCGCGATCAGGCGGATACTTTGGGCAACTGATGGAATTGCTTGAGGGGCCTGTACTGTCTCTGGCCTGACGGAAGCGATAAAGAGCGCGTATAGGGTCGGGCGGAGATGCTTGGCCTTTTCGTGTTCCTGAGCAGAATTCTCCCGCTTTGACATTCCCAATATCGAACCAATCTGCTAGTTAACCCTCCACATATCCCGGATGGGGCTCATTGGTTGCCAGGAGATCGCCACATGTCGACAAATCGCATTACCCTTCGCCGTCCTGATGACTGGCATTTGCATCTTCGGGATGGGGAGATGTTAAAAGGTGTGATTGGCGAGACTTCCGAGCATTTTGCCCGCGCGATCATCATGCCGAACCTTGTGCCGCCGGTGGTCAAGACCGCTGATGCCGTGGCCTATCGCGACCGCATTACGGCTGTGATCCCGCAGGGGCATGAATTCACCCCGCTGATGACCCTTTATCTGACCGAGGGCAGCAATCCCGATGATATCGAGGAAGGCTACAAGGCCGGGGTGATTACCGCATTGAAGCTGTATCCGGCCGGGGCCACCACGAACTCTGATAGTGGTGTTCGTAATTTCGATAATGCGATGCCTGCGCTTGAGCGGATGGCAGAGCTTGGCATTCCGCTGTGCGTACATGGCGAAGTGACCGATGCCGAGATCGATATCTTTGACCGTGAAGCGGTGTTTATCGACCGGGTTCTGGATCCGCTGCGCAAGCGCCTGCCGGAACTGCGCGTGATCATGGAACACATCACGACCGAAGACGGCGTTGAATATGTGAAGGCCAATGACAAGAACCTCGGTGCGACCATTACCACGCACCATCTGATCATTAACCGTAACGCCATTCTGGTCGGTGGCATTCATCCGCATATGTATTGCCTGCCGGTGGCCAAGCGTGAAAAGCACCGCTTGGCGCTTCGTGCAGCGGCAACGTCAGGCGATGCGCGCTTCTTCCTTGGGACCGATTCAGCGCCGCATACAGATGAGCGCAAGGAAAGCCCGTGTGGTTGTGCCGGTATCTTTACCGCCAATAACACCGTGCAGCTTCTGGCGCACGTTTTTGAGCAGGAAGGCGCACTTGATAAGCTTGAAGGTTTTGCCTCGATCCACGGCCCGCAATATTACGGCCTGCCGCTGAACGGCGATACGATCACGCTGGAAAAACGCGATGTTCCGGCCAAATTCGCCGAGAAAATCGAAACCGGCGAAGGTCCGGTCACGGTGTTTAATCCGGGCTTTGATGTGTTCTGGCATTACGCCTGATCACGACGATCATGACAAAACAAAAGCGGCTCCAACGGGGCCGCTTTTTTGTTTGAAACCGTCATTGCGGACAGCGCGTAGCATCGTGCCGGAATCTGGATGTTTGTCGTGCCATGATTGAGTGCCGGTTCTGCGGGATTCCCGCCTGCGCGGGAATGACGAGGTGGGGTGGCGAATTTTAGCCACTTAGATCGACTGTGCTCGGCGCGGCATTCAGGCCCAATGTCATCCGGTAACTTTCTGCCGCTGCACTGGCTTGGGATGCGATCATGGTCGAGATGTTCATCGATGCGCCTTTGGCCACATTGAAATCAGCAGCCGAGCTTCCTGGAACAGACGCCGCGCGCGAAATCGCGGCCTGATTGGCGATGGCGGCAATGCCGTCCAGTCCCTGTATCGGGCGGATGCTGACCTTGCCGCCGGTGGCATAAAGCCGCCCGTCCGGGCCTGCGGTATAGCTATAGCTGATCATGCCGGCATTGGCACCGGCAAGGGTTTGGTGGCTTTCTTCTTCTGTTCGGACAACGGCGTCACGCGCACGCAATTCCTGAACGATTTCGCGTTCAGACGCGGTCAGAAGGGCTGGATTGGCCGTGGGTTGGCGCGCACTTCGTGGTGTGTCTTCGCGTTCTTGCTGCTGACGTTCGGTCGGGCTTCTGGTGTCGGTGTCCTCAGTACTGGTTTCACCATCAATGTCGCGCGGATCAAGTTGCTGAATGACGGTGATCACCGCAGCCGCACTATTGACCGGCGCTGCCTGAGGTGGCGGCGGCGGTGGAGCAGGTTGCGCACCCGATGATCCCGTATTGGCGCTGGCATTTTCGCCGCGGGCGGCACTGTTTTGTGCTGCTGGCGCAGGCGGTGCAGATTGCTGGGATGCGGGGATGTTGCTTGAAAGCGGGACAAGGGCCACGGCCGCAGGCTGCGTTTGTGGCGCAGACGCACCCGATCCGCCCGACCCGTTGGTCGGCGGTTGGCTCCCGGAGCCGGGCAGGGCGCGTGTGGCAATGATCTGGCCAAGTTGCCCACCACTCCCGGGGATGACCTGTATTGCACCTGCCTGTATCATGGTGGCCTATTATAGCCCAACTCGCGGTTATAGTACATAAAGCCGTTATGCCCGATCACGCCGGTTTGATGGGACGGTGTGGTCCTAATTCGCGTATGACTATGACAGTGTTGGTCAATATGTGGTTTGGCGAAGATGCGCTTGGTTCTGGCAGTTCTGGTTAGCTTTGGTTTTTTGGCCACAATGTTTGTTGGCCCGGCAGTTGCCGCACCCAAGGCCGATCTATGGCCAGATTGGCAGGCCCATGATGCGCAAAGCACTGAGGTAATTGATCATTCTGCCTGGCAGAGTGTGCTCGATGATTATCTTGTCGTGAGAGAGCCCGGTGCCAGCAACTTTGATTACGAGCGCGCGACATCAGATGGCGGTGCAGCACGCGTTGATGCCTATGTCACGATGCTGACCAATATCGCGATTGATGATTTCAACCGTGATCAGCAGATGGCTTATTGGATCAATCTTTATAACGCACTGACCGTAAAGGTGGTGCTTGATCACTATCCGGTCGACAGTATCCGCGATATCGACATTTCACCCGGCCTGTTCTCGTCCGGGCCGTGGGGCAAAAAACTGATCACGGTTGAGGGCAGAACGCTTAGCCTTGATGATATCGAACATCGCATTCTGCGCCCGATCTGGGGCGATGCGCGCATTCATTATGTGGTCAATTGCGCGTCCATTGGCTGCCCGGCCTTGGCTGAAACGGCCTATGATGCGGAAAGTCTTGAAGCGCAACTGGATCAGGCCGCCAAGGGTTTCATCAATCATCCACGTGCGGTGCGCCGTAATCAGGACGGCGAATGGGTGCTTTCCAGCCTGTTTGACTGGTATCGCGACGATTTCGGCAAAAGCGATGCGGATTTCATTAATCATCTTAACCGCTTTGCCGGGCCGGAATTAGCCGGGATGCTCGGCAATGCCGGGGAACTCGACATTGCCGATTACGCATATGACTGGGCGTTAAATGATGTGCGCTGAGGCCTTAGGGCGGGTCACAGCATTTTGCGATATTGAATGAAGCCCGACTTTTCAGCGATACGGTCATAAAGCTTCATCGCGGTTTCATTGTCATGCTGTGTCAGCCAATAAACGCGCGCCGCTGAATTTTGCCCGGCATGGTCATAAACATGTTCGATCAGTTTGCGGCCAGCCCCGGTACCACGCAGATTTTCCGCGACAAACAAATCCTGCAAATAGCAGTAACTTCCGCTTGTCCAGCAGGAGCGGTGGTAAATCCAGTGCACCAACCCGATGGCTTTGCCGTCATGCCAGGCAAGGGCGGCATGCATCGGCTCTGCCGGATCAAGGAAGCGTTGCCAGGTTTGTTCACTGACCGTAGATGGAATATCGGCCTTATAGAATGTCTGATAGCCATGCCAAAGCGGCAGCCACAGGTCATAATCGGCAGGGGTGATCGGGCGGATTTCGCAGCTCATGATATGTCCAGTTTGAAACGGCAAATGTGTATGCGCCATTGGGCGCGGGATGTGCCGTCAAACTAGGATCTGCGATCTGGGGCGGTAAGGGCCAATTCACGGAATATGGTTGGGCCAATCGTCTGGTGCTCGTTGCCAATAAACGAGCACCCGGCGGGCGCGATGCCCGCATCCATGATCAGGCCGCGTTGTGGCGCACGCCGTTGGATGTCGGGTGCGGGGCTGCCCAATGTCTGCGATTATGATGAGCACTGGTCGCGACCAGTTGGGGCGGGTTATCCGCGCGATTTTGATTTACCTGTTCAATCGTGTGACGAACGTCACTGGCAGAAATGCCATCATAGCGCATTAAGGTCTGCACGATCGGATCGGCAAGCATGTCTTCCACGGTCAATTCCTGATCGACGTAACTCATCATTTCATATCCCGGCTTTTCTTTGTTGCGCGCAATTTATCGCTATTGCAAATCATTCGTAACAATAAACTTCTGCTGATTGTGCGTTTTTCCATTTTTACAACGTTTACGCTTTGATCTGCCCCAAGGCGTTGGGGCAAAAAACGTACTTGGCACGGCTGTCATCGTGCTTTGGCGTGTAAAATAGGGGCGTTGGATTGTTGCGATTGCTCCTCGTCTTATGTGGTGTGTTTGATCGGAAATGACCATCCCGGTTGGGCAATTCAGTTCTATTTCCTTGATTAATTGCAAGCTGGCCTCTAACGCTGTGAATGGCTTTACAACGTCCGGAAGCAGGCCGTTGTGATATGGCCCAACAAGTATGGCGAAAATAGGCTGGGAACATGACACGTCCGGGAATTCGTGAATATGGCTTGCTCTTGCTGCTGGCCTTGATGTGGGGAAGTTCATTCACCTTCATCAAGATCAGTGTGCATGCCTATTCTCCATTGGTGGTCGCTTGCGGGCGTCTTGGCTTTGCGGCCCTGGTTTTGTGGATTTTTGCGTTGCTGCGAAAATCCGATATGCCCAAGGGGCGGCGTGCCTGGATCTCGACCTTTTTGGTCGCACTGATCGGCAATGCCATTCCGTTCTTTTTGATCAGCTATGGCGAAACCCGTGTTGATGCCGGCTTGGCCGCGATCCTGATGTCGACCGTGCCACTGACGACTGTGGTTCTGGCGCATTTCTTTACCCATGATGAAAAGCTGACACTTGGCAAAGTGATCGGTGTTGTTCTGGGCACGATTGGCGTCATTGTTCTGGTCGGGCCGGAAACATTATCTGGGCTGGGTGGGGAATTCCTGTTCCAGCTGGCCATTCTGGTAGCGGCTGTTGGTTATGCTATTTCATCGCTGGTCGCACGTAACCTGCGCGATCAGCCGCGCATTGGGTCAACTGCGGTGATCCTGAGCTTTGCAGCGGCGATGTTGTTGCCCTTTACCCTGATCCTTGATCAGCCATGGACGATGGAATGGCATGCATCGGGTGCGCTTGCGATCATGTATCTGGGGATGTTCCCGACCGGGATTGCCATGTTCCTGATCCTGCAGCTGATTGCGGTGGCGGGGGCAAGTTTCCTTGTCTTCAACAACTATCTGGTGCCAGCCGTCGGTGTCGTTATCAGCTTTATAGTTCTGGGTGAAGTGCCCCAGCCAAATGCACTGATCGCTTTGGCAGTTATTCTGTGCGGGATTGCGGCTTCGCAGATGCGGTTTGGCCGCAAGGATGCGATTAGTGTGCCAGCGTCGGAAAAGTGCGATCCGATGGCACCGGTGATGGAAGCGCCGGAAGGCGAAAAAACCAAGTCTTCGCAGTGAGAAAAGTCGATTTCTGCGATAATTTCCGAACTTTATCGTCCAATGCGGAAGGATGGGATTTGTCAATATTGTTTGTGTGCGACAAACCTGATACTTTCCGCCTTTCTGGTCCGGCATGTGCTTGAAATTTTGTGCATGTCACGCCGATTGAATCATTTCTGATCAAGCGTTTAAGAGGTCACGGCCTTTGTCCACCCAAGAGACCAATCCTGAGAGCCGCGATATTTTCCCGGTATCCATCGAACAAGAAATGCGCCGGAGCTACCTTGATTACGCAATGAGCGTGATCGTGAGCCGTGCGCTGCCTGACGTCCGAGACGGCCTGAAGCCGGTACACCGTCGTATTCTGTACGCTATGCACGAGAACGGGTTTGAATATAACAAACCGTTCCGCAAGTCGGCCCGTGTGGTCGGGGACGTGATGGGTAAATACCACCCGCATGGCGACAGCGCGATTTACGACGCGATGGTCCGTATGGCGCAGAATTTCTCCATGCGCCTGCCGCTGATTGATGGTCAGGGTAACTTCGGTTCCATGGATGGCGATAAGGCCGCCGCCATGCGTTACACCGAAGCCCGCATGGCCAAGGCAGCCCATTTCCTTCTTGATGATATCGATAAGGACACCATCGATTTCCGCGATAACTATGACGAAACCACCAAGGAACCGTCTGTTATCCCGGCACGTTTTCCAAACATGCTGGTCAATGGCGCGGGTGGTATTGCGGTCGGTATGGCGACCAATATTCCGCCGCATAACCTTGGCGAAGTCATTGATGGCTGCATGGCCTATGTCGATGATCCTAATATTTCCGTCGAAGGTCTGATGGAATTCGTTCACGGTCCGGATTTTCCGACCGGTGCGCTTATTCTGGGGCGTTCTGGCATCCATTCGGCGTTCAAGACCGGTCGTGGATCGGTTGTCATGCGTGCGCGCACCCATGTTGAAGAAATCCGCGCCAACCGCGAAGCCATCATCGTTACCGAAGTTCCCTATCAGGTGAACAAGGCGACCCTGATGGAAAAGATCGCCGAACTGGTCCGCGACAAGAAGCTTGAAGGCATTTCTGACCTGCGTGACGAGTCTGATCGTTCGGGTGTTCGCATGGTGATCGAGCTCAAGCGTGATGCGAACTCTGATGTGGTTCTTAATCAGCTGTTCCGCTTCACTGCCCTTCAGACCTCGTTTGGTGTGAATATGCTTGCGCTGAACCGTGGCAAGCCGGAACTGATGAATCTCAAGGACATCATTCAGGCGTTTGTCGAGTTCCGCGAAGAAGTCATTACGCGGCGTACCATCCATCTTCTGAAAAAGGCGCGTGAGCGCGCCCACGTTGTGGTTGGTCTGGGTATTGCTGTTTCCAATATCGACGAAGTGATCAAGCTGATCCGTAATGCTGCCGATCCGGCAGTTGCGCGTGAACAGCTGATGGCGCGTGACTGGGCGGCGGGCGATATCGTTCCTCTGATCGAACTGATTGCTGATCCGAACCAGGTTGGATCGTCGGATGGCATGTATCGTCTGTCCGAAGCACAGGCACGTGCGATCCTTGAGCTCCGCTTGCATCGCCTGACCGGTCTGGAACGCGACAAGATCGCGGCTGAGTTGACCGAATTGGGTGAGAAGATCAAAGACTTCCTTGATATCCTTGGCTCGCGCGAGCGAAAGCTGACCATCCTCAAGGACGAGCTGACGGAAATGCGCAACGAGTTCGCCAACGAACGCCGTAGCGAAATTCAGGAAGCAGAATTCGAACATGACATCGAAGACCTGATTGCCCGTGAAGACATGGTCGTGACCGTGTCGCACAGCGGCTATATTCAGCGTGTTCCGCTGTCGACTTATCGCGCACAGCGTCGCGGTGGCAAAGGCCGTTCGGGCATGGCAACCCGCGAGGAAGATTTCGTTTCCAAGTTGTTCGTTGCCAATACCCACACCCCGGTGCTGTTCTTCAGCTCCGAGGGTATGGTCTATAAAATGAAAGTCTGGCGTCTGCCGGTCGGAACACCGCAATCGCGTGGCAAGGCGCTTGTGAACCTGTTGCCGCTGTCTGAGGGCGAATATATCACCACGGTCCTGCCGCTTCCCGATGAGGAAGAATGGCCGAACCTGCATGTGATGTTTGCCACCTCGACCGGTAACGTTCGTCGTAACAGCCTTGCTGATTTCGTGAATGTGAAATCAAACGGCAAGATCGCCATGAAGCTTGAAGAAGATCGTGGTGACAAGCTGATTGCGGTTCAGACCTGTACCGATGATGATGATATCCTGCTGACGACCCGTCAGGGTAAGTGCATTCGTTTCCGTGTTGGTGATGTTCGCGTCTTTACCGGCCGTAACTCGGTTGGTGTACGCGGCATTCGCCTGGCAGACGAAGACAACGTGATTGCGATGTCGGTGCTGTTTGGCAACCATGTCACCATGGAAGAACGCGACGAATATCTGTCGATTGCCGGTAAGCTTCGCCGTGAAGAAATTTCTGAGGACAGCCTGCCGCTCGAAGTTCTGACTGCTGATCGTTATCAGGAAATCTATGACGGTGATCAGCTGATCCTGTCGGTGACTGAAAACGGGTATGGCAAGCGCACCTCGGCCTATGAATATCGTGTCACGGGTCGTGGCGGTCAGGGCTTTGCCAATATCGAGATGTCTGAACGTAACGGTAATGTCGCTGCCTCCTTCGTGATCGAAGAAGGCGACGAGCTGATGATGGTCACCAATGGTGGCAAGGTCATCCGCATGCCGACCCATGACATCCGTATTGCCGGTCGTAAGACCCAGGGTGTGACGCTGTTCCGTACAGCTGACGACGAACAGGTCGTTGCGGTCGAACGTCTGTCAAACCTTGGCGGTGACGAAGAAGGCGAAGAGGGTGACATCGAAGGTGTAGAAGGCACTGTTGATGGCGCAACCGACGCCGCAGAAACCAGTGCTGATGATGCCAGCGATGCTTCGCCGGACTCTGATGGTGCAGACAGCGACGCATAATTGGAAATTCGATGACTGAAACGTCTTCTACCGTATCGCGCATCGGGATTTATCCGGGGACCTTTGATCCGGTAACCCAGGGCCATATGGACATTATTCGTCGTGCGACCCGTATTGTGGACAAGCTGATTGTCGGCGTTGCTGTCAATGCCGGCAAGGGCCCGATGTTCGGGGTCGAGGAACGCTGTTCGCTGGTTGAAGGTGCGCTGAAGGCTGCGGGTGGCGAAGTTGCTGCCCGTACCTCGGTAAAGCCATTTTCTTCGCTTCTGATGCATTTTGCTCAGGAAAACGGATCAAGTACCATTATCCGTGGTCTTCGGGCGGTGTCGGACTTTGAATACGAATTCCAGATGGCGGGCATGAACGCCCGTCTCGCACCGGAAGTCGAAACCGTGTTCTTGATGGCGTCCGACAAACAGCAGTTTGTCTCTTCGCGCTTTGTGAAGGAAATCGCCCGTCTGGGCGGTAACGTTACTGAATTTGTGCCTGCTAACGTGCTTAGTCGCTTGCACGAAAAGTTGGCCGAAGAAAAGGAATAACGCAGGCCATGCGTCTTTTTCGTCTATTCTCAATAATCGCTCTCGTACTAGGAATTATCACCATGTCCAATGGAAACGACGCTGTCGCTCAGGATTTGGAAAACACGCTTTATCTTGATCTGAAAGATGGCCGCGTTGTGATCCAGCTTCGCCCGGACCTTGCGCCCAACCATGTTGCGCGCATCAAGGAACTGACCCGTGAGGGCTTTTATGATGGCCTTAAGTTCCATCGTGTGATCGAAGGCTTCATGGCGCAGACCGGCGATCCCAAAGGCAATGGCACCGGTGGTTCTGGCAAAAAGCTTGATGCAGAATTCTCCAACGAACGTCACGTTCGTGGTTCGGTTTCCATGGCACGTTCTGCAAACCCGAACAGTGCGGATTCCCAGTTCTTTATCGTTTTTGCCGATGCACCGCATCTTGATGGTCAATACACCATCTGGGGTGAAGTGACTGAGGGCATGGACTATGTCGATATGATCAAAAAGGGTGCGCCGTGGGCCAATGGTAGCGTCGCAGACCCGGACGTAATCGTCAAAATGCAGGTTGCTGCAGACGCGCAATAATCGCGTATTTCGATCCGTTACAACCGAAAGCCGTCCCTTCGTGGGGCGGCTTTCGCGTTTTAGGGTGTGAAAGTGCAAAAAGTGGAGAAATATGGAAAACAGGTGTTGACCAGCACCGCCTGTGCCATTAAAACGCGCTTCACCAACGTTGAGGGCCCGTAGCTCAGTTGGTAGAGCAACTGACTTTTAATCAGTTGGCCACAGGTTCGAATCCTGTCGGGCTCACCAATAAGCCCCTGAGACCTAACCGGTTTCGGGGGCTTTTTCTTTATCCGTATTTCCCAGCAAATTTCGATTTTCATGTCCGGCACAAAGTGGCTTGGGCGGGCGCTGTGCCACCCTGTTTCATGACAATTTTTTAAACGCCTAAAACCTCAGTTTTCCGGGCTTTTGATGCGAATTCATGGCTGATGTGCGTTTTCTGGTAAAAAGGGGGGTTGACCGATGCGGCCAGTCCCATTAAAACGCCGCTCACCAACGTTGAGGGCCCGTAGCTCAGTTGGTAGAGCAACTGACTTTTAATCAGTTGGCCACAGGTTCGAATCCTGTCGGGCTCACCAATTCAAAACCCCTGGAACCCAGAAGTTCCGGGGGTTTTGCATATCTGGCTTCTGGCATCGTTTAATCGGTCAGTCCTGCCACTCGTTCCTGATACCCCATGAAATGAAGATGCCCGCGCAAAGCGGGGCAGACATGCACTAAAAAGCTGTGTTTGCTGTTGGTTGCGATTGCATCGCAATTCTATTTAATGTAAAGAATGCAAATCAGTTTCAAATGCACCGGAGCAGGACATCCGGTGATGATCGCTTATTTGATCGGAAAAGTTACATGCCTGATCCCGTAAATCCGTTGGCCGCATCAACTGATGCGCAAAGCCCTCTTACTTCCGATGGCGCAGTCGCACCCGATGCGTCTGCGACCGGAACGCTCAATGCAGATGGCACTGTCATGGTTGATCCGGTAACGGGACTTCCTGTTGATACGATGGCCACCACGCAAAGCACGTCCTTTGTCGATAGCTTGACCGCACTGCCGGTGATCGAACAGGTTGACCGGGCAGGGGTTGTTGGCTGGGTCCTTGGGGCAATGGCGCTGATCGGGCTTGTGCTGTTCTTCTATAAGCTGGTTGGCTTCCTGCGCCGTGGGGTATTCGCCGATGGCTTTGTAAAAGATGTCGAACGCCATCTGTCATCAGGCGATGAAGCCCGTGCAGCCGAACTTATGGCGCGCCGTCGTCATCCGGCAGCCCGTATCGGTCTTTCGGGCATGACATTGTCTGTCGCATCCTCGCATGAACGCGAAGCTGCATCTGATCTGATTGCTGCGCGTGCGCGCAAGGAAATCGATGGTCTTAACGGTGGTCTGCGCATCATGTCGGCTATTGCGGTGCTGAGCCCGCTTCTGGGGCTTCTGGGGACGGTGATGGGCATGATCGAAGCGTTCCAGCGCATGGAAGGGGCAGGCAGCCGCATTGATCCTTCTGTTTTGTCTGGTGGTATCTGGCTGGCGCTTCTGACCACGGCGATTGGTCTGGTGGTCGCGATCCCGGCAACCGCATTTCATATGTGGATGCAGGGCGTTATTGGCCGTGCAGCAGCCGTTATGGAAGATGTTTGTACCATGGTGGTCAATCGGGGCGAGTTGGCCCAGAAGGCCACTCTGCAGGCTTCTAACGTCTCTGAGCTGCGTCACGCTGCCGAATAATCCGATATTGCCAAAATCTGGCCTGGAATAGCCTTATGCAATTGCGCGAACGTAATCGCGGTTCATCACCGATGATCGGTTTGACCCCGCTGATTGATGTTGTCTTCATTTTGCTGATTTTCTTCATGCTCGCCTCAAGCTTCCTGGATTGGAAGGGTTTCGAGATGTCGGTCAGCATCACGGATGGCAAAGCCAACAGCCAAAGCGACGTGCGTCCGGTTACGGTCAATGTCGATGCCAATGGCGGACTTTCAATCAATAGCGAAGCCGTGTCACTTTCCAATCTGGCGCCGACCCTCGTGCGTGATTATGCCGGATCACCGGTGCGCCTGCGCCCGGTCAATGGTGCGAACCTGCAGCATCTGATTGATGTGATGGATGCGCTGGGACGTGGCGGGGTGAGCGATGTGGAGTTTGTTGAATGAAACGCCGCATCCAGATTGCCGAAGACGGTCCTGTTCAGGAACCGATGCTGCCGCTGATCAATATTGTGTTTCTGCTTTTGATCTTTTTCATGATTGCCGGAAGCCTGCAAAAACTTGGGCCGTTTGAGGTTGATCCTTCCGAAAGCTATACCGCTGAAGCCCAGCCCGAAGACGCGATCATCCTGTGGGTTGGAAAAGGTGGGCAACTCGGTATTGATGACCTGCAGGGAAATCTCGATCGGCTGTCATCCATGCTTCCTGCAGACTATATCGGGCGCCCTGTTGAAATCAGGGCTGACCGCGAAACCGAAGGCGCCAAAGTTGTTGCCGTTCTTAAGCGGCTTCAGGAACTTGGTGTTGAAAAAGTCCAATTGATGACAGCAATCCAGATTGCCCAGGAACTTGGACAGGAAGCGCAGTAGCATGTCAAAACGTCTCGACCTTTTGATTGCGACCGGCCTGACCGGACTTGTTCTGACCGGCGGCATTGTCCTTGCCATGCCAGAACCGCAGCCCTCTGGCTGGGGTGGTGCAGGGTCAGTGCAAAGCATCAGCATATCACTTGGTGCCGGCCAATCTGTGACGGGCGAGACCGAGGTTGATCAGCAAAGTGCGGACTCGGTCGATAGCGTGGCAGCACCTGAGCCCGAAGAAGAAGTCGTCGAACCGGTCGAGGAACCCGAACCCATTCCCGAACCGGAACCCGAGCCCGAAGAAGTGGCAGAGGCCGAGCCGGAACCAGAACCTATCCCGGAGCCGGAACCGATTGTCGAGCCGGAGCCAGAGCCGGAACCGGAACCCATTCCTGAACCGGTTGTTGAAGAAGTCGTAGAGCCCGAACCAGAACCCGAGCCGGAACCTGTTGTTGTTCAGGAACTTGCCGAAGTTCTGCCGGTGCGGATGAAGCCAAAGCCACCCGTCAAACAGGTTGAGGCGCCTAAAAAGGTTGCTGAGCCAGCCCAAAAGCAGGCAGAGCCAAAACCGCAACCCTCAGGTCTGACCAATTCGAGCAAGTCCGAAGGGACCGTGGGCGAGGTTGCTCAAAGTCAGGCGGCTGCCGCGTCATCAGGCAGTGGTGGCGGAGCGGCCAGCAAGGCCGCGATGGTGGATTACCAGTCATCGGTTCTTCAGATGTTAAACCGCTACCGCGAATATCCGGATCGCGCCAAGCGGCGCGGGATCGAAGGCCAGAACAGTGTTCTTCTGGTTATTGCGCGCGATGGGTCGATTTCGGTGTTCAAAATGGTTTCGACCAGCGGTTCGAAACTGCTGGACCGCGAAACCGAACGCATGATCGAACGGGTACGGCAGTTCCCGCCATTCCCCGACGACATGCTTGAAGATAGCATTACGCTGACCATTCCGGTGGTCTATAACCTGCGCTGATACGAAAAGCGCCAGCCCGATGCGGCTGGCGCTTTTGTTTTACGTGGCAAAGATTTGCGCAGGCTTTTATGCCGTGCAGTCTTCCCAATGAAATTCAATCGGCACTTCGCGCCAGGCGAATTTATCAAGATGAATGATGATCACACCTTTCATCTTTTCCAGGCCGATATCACTTTCTGACTGACCTTCAAAAATCAGTTCATCCTCGGTCGCTGTAATGGTGCAGGGACCCATGGGAAAGGCGACGTCAGCCGATGTTTCGCGCAGATCAACTTCGACCTTGTGAGCAAAATGTTTGCAAAGCTGAACCAGATATTTGCCGGCCTTGTCGGTTTTGACCGATCCTTTGGTGATGAACATGGATCAGGCTCCTTGCGATAGAGAAAGTGTGTTTGATGATGATTGCCCAAGCCCATCGACAATGATGAAGGGGGAGCCCTGTGAGCAGGTTTCAATCCGGCCTTCGACCTGATAGGCGCGCATAAGCATCTCAGGCGTCATGGCGATTTCCGGGCTGCCATGTGAAAGCACGCCGCCCTCGCCAAACAGGATCAAATGATCGCAATGGCGCATGGCCAGATTGATGTCATGCAGCGCAATCAGCGCAAGGCCCTGTTTGTCCTTCACAAGGTTTTTGACAACATCAAGAACGCCAAGTTGCCAGCGCAGATCAAGTGCACTCGTCGGCTCATCAAGCAACATGATGTCAGGCTCGCGCACCAGGATCTGCGCAAGTCCAACCATTTGCCGTTGGCCACCAGACATTCGGCTTAGCGGCTGTAACGCGATATGGCGTATGTTCAGACGGTCAAAGATGCGCTCTGCAAGTTGATCGACCACTGTGCTTGGCAAATCATGGCGCACCGCCCGGCAGGCCGATATGACGGCTTCATAGGCGACCAGATTGGTTGCCTGTGGAAGTGTCTGGGGCAGATAGGCAACCCTGCGCGCACGTGCATTGTGGCTGAGCTTGCGGTTTTCTTCGCCGTCATAGGTGATGGAGCCATCATATCTGGCAAGACCCGCCAAGGTCCGCAAAAAGCTTGATTTGCCAACCCCGTTGGGGCCAAGAACGCCAACGACGCTGCCAGGCGCGAAACTGCCAAGTGTGATGTCAGACAGGATGGTTCTCTTGCCATGGGCGATCACAAGATCGCGGATATCAAGTTTGGTCATAATTATCCCCTTATCCGCGACGCTTTTGCGACAACAACAATGCCAGAAACAGCGGAATACCGATCAGTGCTGTGACAATGCCATCAGGGATCATGATGCCCGGCACGATGGACTTGCTGGTCAATGAGGCAGCAGACAGGATAAATGCCCCGGCAATGATCGATCCGGGGATGTAATAACGATGGTCTTCACCAAAGGCCAAGCGGGCGATATGCGGACCAACAAGGCCGACAAAGCCGATCACACCGGTAAAGGACACGGCAACGGCTGTTAGCACCCCGACGCGCAGCAAAACCAGCATGCGCAGCCGCTCAACAGACACGCCATAGCTTTTTGCATAATCCTCGCCGCCGCGAAGGGCGGTCATTTTCCAGATATGACGAATGCTGAACGGCAGACAGGCGGCAAACACCACACTAACAATAGCAATCTTTTCCCAAGTGGCACGGGCAAGGCTGCCCATGGTCCAGAAGACAATTTGCTGCAGGCTGTCGCTATCAGCGACGAACTGGATCAGGGCGACCAGTGCATCAAGGGCAAAGACAAGGGCGATCCCAAAAAGAACAACTGTATCAATGGTCGCGCCATATAGGCTGGCCAACATCTGGATCAGGAAGATCGCACAAAGTGCGCCGGCAAAGGCAAAGATCGGCACAATATAGTTTTCACGCAACCCAAACTGATCCAGCTGAAACACAATGGCAATCGACGCGCCAAGGGTTGCGGCATGCATGATACCCAGGGTCGATGGGCTTGCCAGCGGGTTGTTCAATACGGTCTGGAGTTCCGCACCGGCCAATCCCAGCACCGCCCCAATGATCACGGCGAGAACCGCAAAGGGCAGTCGGACATCAAAGACGATGACCTGCATCGCACCGGACAGGGTTGTGGGATCAATGATCCCGCCAACTACGTCAAAAAACGACAAGATGGCCGGGCCGGTGATCACATTCACGACAAAGGAAATGACCAGCGCAATCAGAAATACAGCCAACCAGAATACTCGTCGGAAGACAAAATTGCGGTATTGGCGGGAAAGCGAAGGCGCAGCAGATGCTGCGCCAGAGGAATTGTCTCTCATCATTGAGTCCGATGTTCTTAAGTGACGTTTACAAAGATGACGCCTGATCAAGGCCAATCCAGTAAACCCCGTTCAGATCGACGGCCTGAAAGCGATCAAAGAACTCGACCAATGTGGTATCCGGGTCAAGATCACCAAAGGTTTCCGGGTGGAACCATTTTGCCATTGCTTGCAATGTCACAACATTGATCGGGTTGTTATAGACATGATGCCAAACAGAATAGACATGGTTGGATTTGACCGCATCAAGCTCGTTCATGCCCGGGCGTTCCATGCTGTGCGCAAGGGATTTGCGTGCGGAATCTGCATTGGTCGACGCGCCAAGAACGATGCGTTTTGAATTGGTTTCTGCGTCAAGCCCTGCGGAGCCAACTGCAGTGGTAACGTAGTATTCCGGCTGTTTGAGCAGAAGTTGCTCAATCGAGACCTGGCTGATGACACCGGGAATTTCTTCACCAAAGACGTTCTCGCCACCGGCAAGCTGAACAAACTTGCCGATCATGTCATTGCCCATTGCCTCGCAGCAATGGTCGCTCAGCCCGACGCGACTTTCAAGAAAGACACTTGGCTTCTCTGATAGCGTCGATGTCTTGTCGATAACCTTTGCAAGATTGTCCTCGTAGAATTTGACAAAGGCTTCTGCCTGATCTTCCTTGCCCATCAGCTTGCCAAGGATGCGAATGCTTTTTTGTGTGTTTTCAAATGGTTTGGCGCGAAAATCGATCATGACGACGGGAATGTCTGCTGCGCCAAGAACCGACAGGATTTCATGGCTTTTTGATCCCGGACCATGACCACCCGACATCCCGAAAATTGCAACATCTGGCTGGACCGTGATGGCTTTTTCAACCGAGAAGGTGGCTTCACCGCTTCGCCCAATCAGGGGGATATCATCGATTTCGGGGAATTTTCTGCGATATTGTTCAAACGATCCCGGATCAAGTGATTTGAATTCGCCCATCATACCGGCAACCCAGCGCACCGGGTTTTCCGGGTCGAGAATGCCAAGTGACGGCAGGAAACGGCCTTCGCCGAGGATCATATGTTTGACGGGGACGTCGACGCTGACGTCACGTCCGGTTACATCGGTGAGGGTAATGGTTTCCGCCGAGGCGACATTGCCCCACATCAGCGTTGCAGCAGCGAATGCCAAAATTGGTTTCAGTTTCATTCCAGCAAGTCCTGTCCTTGTTTCGATTGCCAGTTAACGTTTTAAAACGCCAAAACGGGCAGCACGCGAAGTACTACCCATTTCGGTTGATTTATGCTCGTTCCAAATTTCGCCGGTGACCTAGAAGTCAACCTTGGCGGAAACGAGGAAAGTTCTACCCGGTTCGTGATATGGCTCGATGGCGCTGCTGTCATAACCAGGTGTTGTTCGCGAGAAATAGTCACGATCAAGGATGTTGAGAACGTCGACGCGCAGTGTCACGGCATTCGATAGTGCCTCGGGCGTCCATTCACCATAAAGGTTTGCAACGAAATAGGTATCCAGTTTCTGGTTGCCGATTTTTTCCGGGTCATCATTCGCCAAAGCCCACTCGGAATTGGCACCAATCTGAAGTCCCATATCGTCAAAGCGATGCGCGACTTCGACATTGACCATGTCGCCGATCAGCACGCCCTGCCAGGATGCGTCATTGCTTGATGGCACAGTGCCATTGCGCTCAACGTCGGTATGGCTATAGGCAACACGGGCAAAGCCCGGACCATAATTCCAAACCGCCGAAAGATTGTAGCCACGGGTGTCAAGTTCGCTGGTTGTGTCGCGCGTTGCATATTCAAGCGAATGCGAACCATTGATTTTGTTATAGAAAAGGGTACCGTCAAAGGACCACTCGCCAATGTCATAGCGCGCGCCGCCCTTGTAGTTGTAAGAACGCGACGGACGGAAACCAGTGTAATCCCAAATGTTGGAATAGTTATAAATGGCGGACTCACCGAGTGGCAGTCCACCAAAGGCGCTGCCCATACCGCCATAAACCATGATGTCGTCTGTCAGGTCATATTCGGTATTGGCATTGCCGCTCAGACCCGACTCACTGAAATCAGATCCGTCGATACCTTCAAACCATTGTTGATCGCCACGACCACCGAATGAAACGCGCCAGCGGTCTGTCATCGACAGGCGTGCCTGCGTGAACAGACCGATATTGGTCGAGGTTTCTGTGAAACGTCCGGCCTGGCCGGTCGCGCGTGCTGTATCGCCACCACCGGTGGCTTCATCATGATAAAAATCAAGACCGCTTGTGATCTTGCCCATGCCGACATCAAATGTGTTGGCTGCTTTACCGTTCAGGGTCTCAATTTCGGACTCAAGGTGGGTGTTGCCGTTCAATGCCGGGATATCAAGGTGGGTCTTGCTGTAATTCAGGCTGAGCTCAGGTGCCAGCATATCAGTCGGTTGTTCGTCGACATAGCTGATGCCCATGGATGTATCCTTGTAAGAAATCCATTGCGGGTCAGCGCCACTTGTCAGAGAGCCAAAGTTCGGGCGGGCAGGGCGAACACCTTCTTCTTCAAGATGGCTGGCAAATGCTTCTATTCGTGAACCTTCGTTGCCGTTAAAGGCGATCTTGCCCATGCCGTTCTGGCTGCCGTCTGCGGTTCCCTCGACCTCATTACCAGCGCCATCATCGTAATTGCCCTGATTGCTGTTCTGGATATAGGCAAGGGCTTCAAAGCCGCTATGTTGTCCGGCAAGTGTCAGCCACTCGGTAAAGCCTTTGGTGTTGCTGTTAAACTGAACTTTGGCCCAACCACCGAAATTCTCGTTCGTATCAAGGATGTCGCGCGCATCTTTGGTCTCGTAAGTCATCGAGCCACCCAGCGCATTCGGACCTGCATCGGCTGGTGCAACACCGGACTCAACGCCGACCGATTTCAACATGCCCGGGTCAATGATCGCCGTACCAATGTGGTGATAGCTTGAGCCCACCTGACGCGTACCATCGACCTGAACATTGAGTTTGGTGTTCTCAATACCCTGAACATAGACCTTTTGGGAAATTGCGGTCGGACCACCGACCTGAACCGACGGTTCGTTGGCGAACACATCCTTGATGGTTTGCGCGTTCTGTCGGTCCAGTTCCTCTTGCGAGATATTAACACCGCCCGGAAGGGACGGTGTTGCTTCCCGGTCTGCGGTCACCTCAATGGCAGGAAGAACGGTTTCTTCTTCATTGCTTTGGCCTTGGGCAAATGCGGAAACAGGAAGTGCTGCAAAAGCGACACCTGCGAGCAAAATGTTGCGATATAGGCCGTGTGTCGGGTGATGTTCGCGACGGGAGCGCACGGAAAGTACCGGTGGCATAGTGATTTCCTTGGTGTGAAAAATCCAATTGAGAATGATTGTGAATATTATTATCTTAGGGGTATGTTCAATTGAAATGCCGTTTGCGAAATCGTCGTTGATGTTTGCGAGAACGCAAATCCGACTTCCGCAAACCGATATCCTAAGGAGAATAGGTGTGGCGTTTGACAGGCACAGCACGCCTAACCGGTCACGCGGGAACGTAACCCGGCGCGAGACGATTACCTGCCAGCAGCTGGAAGATTTCGGGACCGACTTGCCGCGTGACATGTCCGAGCGGGGGCGCCACCGACCGATGATGAGTGGCCGGATGTCGAATGACAATCTTCAGTCATTTCTTAATATTCACACGACCGACACGGTGGGTATGCAGGATGCAAAGGTAAAGTTCGAGGTTGGTGCCGCCGTCACTGTGGCGATCCTTTTGCGCGGTCGCGTGCGCGGGGCATTCAACGATGTGCCGTTTGATCTTGATGCCAGTGACCATCCGGTTGGCTTCATCTGGTCGCTTTCCTATCCCGCGATGTTGCATCGCGAGTTGCAGAAAGGTGAAGATGTCAAAAAGGTCATGATTTCAGCCAAATATGATTGGGTTGCTAGCCGCCTGATTAAAGAGTCAGCCAATCATGCGGCCATTGGTTCCTTCATCAATTCAGGTATTTCTGTCCGCCAATGGCAACCGTCACGGCGCGCCCTTGCGCTGACCGATCAACTGCTTTATCCGCCGACGGATGATCCATTGTTTCGTGATCTGTATGCGGAAAGTCGCGGGTTGGAAATTTTCGCAGAAGCGCTTGGCTCTCTGGCGCAAGACGAGCCTGATGCGATTGATCGTAGTGCCTCGCCCGACGTGCTTGATCAGCATCTAAAAGCACAAGAGATCCGCAATTTTATCGCAGATCACATTCTTGATGACATGACCTTGACCGAGCTGTCCGAGCAAATCGGGATCAGTGTCACCAGCATGCAGCGCATCTTCAAAAATGCCTATGGCATGACGGTGAAAGATTTCATTCGCGAAAGTCGACTTGTTGCGGCCCGTGATGCCATGGAAAAAGACGGCCTGACCATTGGTCAAGCCGCCTGGATTGCCGGTTACAAAAGCCCTGCAAACTTTGCAACGGCTTTTAAACGGGTCTTTGGTCTCAGCCCGTCAGAGGCACGGGACCGCTGAAAAAACGCCATGTTAGCCCGTCGCGGTCAGGCGTTTAACAAAGGCGTCAACATCTGAGCGCAGCCGTTCGGAGTTATGTTGAAGCTTCTTGGAAACTTCAGATACTTCGCTTGCGACCGAACTTGTTCTGGTTGCGGTGCCATTCACGGTCTCAAGGCTGGTATTCACATCCTGGTTGGCTGAGGATACCGCATTGATATTGCCGCTGATTTCGGTCGTCGCGGCTGCTTGCTGCTCAACAGCGGCCGAAATGGCGGTGACTGAGTCCACGATATTGCTGATCTGGCCTGACACCGTGTGAATGGCACTGACCGCAGCAGCAGTACTTTGCTGAACCGCATTGATCTGTTCGGTAATGTCACCGGTTGCCTTGGCGGTTTGGTTGGCAAGGTTTTTGACCTCGCTTGCGACCACGGCAAAGCCTTTGCCGGCTTCACCGGCACGGGCCGCCTCAATGGTTGCGTTCAGAGCAAGAAGGTTGGTTTGACTTGCGATCTTGTCGATCAAATCGACGACTGTGCCAATTTGATCGGCGGCGGTATTCAAAGCCTCAATCGTTTCAGATGTTTTTTGAACCGAGTCCTCCACTTCGTTGGAAATGGTTGAGGCGCGTGACACCTGACTTGAAATTTCACGGATGGAGCTATCAAGCTCTTCGGCAGCCCCGGCAACGGTTGTTGCGTTATCGGCCGAGATTTCAGCAGCTCCGCGTGCCTTTTGCACTTCGCCCTGGGTTTCGTTCATGCTCGAAATCAGTGTTTCTGACGCATGTGACATTTCGGCCGCGGATGAAGATACGGCGGTCACCACGGTGCCGATGGTTTCTTCGAACTCCTTGGACATTTCCTGAAGCTTGTTGAAATAGGTGTTCTGGGTTTCTTCGTAATAGACGGTGATGGCCATTTCGACATCGACCAGAAGGGCATTGATTGATGCAACCACCATCAGCGACACCTGAGAATCGCGATGGAATTGCTTGTAGAGCAGTGCCGAAATTTCACCGAGCATGAAGTTATAGGCCGACACATAGGATTCCGGTGTCAGACCAATACGTTCGTGGGCCTTACCAATGCGACGCACATCTTCATAGAAACTGTCATCAAAGTTTCCTTCGAAAAGCTTGGCCCAATGTTTGCGCTGCGCATTTTTAAGGCGATCGATATTTGCCGGATCACCGATAATTTTGGCCAGTTCAGGTCGCCCCATCACCTTGCGATAAAACTCATCAAGGATCGGCGGCAGGTTCTTTTCAATCACCGGCCAAGCACGTTTAAGCTGTGTAACTTTTGAATCGCCGAACCCGATAAATTCAAGCCGACGGCGTAACTCTGGATGCATTGTTTCTGTCCCCTCGAGCAAAACAAGTTCGTCACTATTCAGTCGTATGTTGGGGCTTAACTTTAGGTTGGTGTCGAATATTCTAAATTAATTATATGGAAGTATATAAACCTATCCCAAAAGGATGGGGTGTTTGGATTGATTCAAAGGTTCTGTAAAGGTTTTGGGCTAAATTTTCCCAAACGACCTTCCTCGTGCGTCATGGAAAAACTGAAACCATGAGTTGAATGGAGGGGCGGAATGCCAATCAATCCTGAACAGTTGAGAGCTTTGGTGGTTCAGCCGGTTTTGGCCGCGCTTGGACTGTCTGCACCTGACGTTGCAGAAAACCTGATCATGGGAACAGCCGCCCATGAAAGTCATTTGGGCGATTACATCAAACAGGTGGGTGGTGGTCCGGCCATGGGCATCTTTCAGATGGAACCGGCAACGCTTGATGACTGCTACGTGAACTATCTTGATTATCCCGGGCGGGCGGAGCTTAAGGCAAAGGTTGATGGCTTCCTGTCTGCCCAACCGGCCTTGTCCGATGGCACGCCTGACAAGGCGGGACAACTTGCCAGCAATCTGGCCTATGCCACGGCGATGTGTCGCATTCGCTATTACCGCGCGCCCGCTGCCATGCCAACGGATGCAAATGACGTCAATGCGTTGGCGGCCTATTGGAAGCAATATTACAACACGCCGCTTGGGGCAGGCACGGTCGAGCAATTCGTTGCCGATTATAATCGTTATCTTGGATAGCGGTCAACTAGGTGCATCAAGACCAGCATGCCGTAGCGTCGGGCGAATTTATTTTCGCCCGTCACGCAAAAATAGTGGAAAGGCGCGCGTCTTTTGGCCAAAATCCCCCTCCGCAGGGTGGTGGTTGCGCAAAGAACCATCAAAACACAAGACTCTAAGGGGATCCCAATGAAACGTCGTCAGTTCCTTAAAGGAGCCGGTCTTGGTGCGGGTGCGGTTGCCGCATCTGTTGCTGCACCGGCAATCGTTTCCGCACAGGAAAGCCTGAATTGGCGCATGGTTATGCCGTGGCCGAAGGGCACGCCTGGCCTTGGCACCAATGCAGAAAAATTTGCGGCCATGGTCAAGGAAATGTCCAATGGGCGTCTGAACATCACCGTTTACGGTGGTGGCGAAATCGTTCCACCGTTCGAATGCATGGATGCCGTCGAGCAGGGCGTGGTCGAAATGGCACATGGCACCCCGTATTACTGGCAGGGTAAAAACCCGGCTCTTAACTTCTTCTCGACCATTCCGTTCGGCCTGACCGCGTGGGAGCTGTCAAGCTGGCTGCGTTTTGGCGAAGGTCAGAAGCTTTGGGAAGAAGCTTATGCTGAATTCAACGTTGTCCCGTTCTATGCGGGGAACTCCGGCATGCAGGCTGGTGGCTGGTTCAACAAGGAAATCAATTCGCTTGATGACCTTAAGGGCCTTAAAATGCGTTATGCCGGTCTTGGCGGCGAAGCAATGCGCCGTGCCGGTGCTAACGTCACCATGATGCCCCCGGGCGAAATCATGCCATCGATGCAGTCGGGCGCAATTGACGCGGCCGAGTGGGTTGGTCCGTGGAACGATCTGGCATTTGGTCTGTATCAGGTTGCCAAATTCTACTACACCCCGGCCTTCCACGAGCCTGGACCGGGTCTTGAGATCTTTGTTGGCAAAGACAAGTTCGATGCACTGACCCCGGATCTGCAGGCGATCATTCGCTTTGCCGCACAGGCGATTGCTGAAAACACGCTTGCTGACTTCACCTTCAATAACCTTCAGTCCTATCAGCCGCTGATCGACAAGGGCGTTGAAGTGCGTCAGTTCCCAGATGAGGTCATCATGACCCTGGCAGAACATTCCAAAGCCGCTGTTAACGAGATTGCAGCCCAGAACGATCTGTCTGGCCGTATTGCTGCAAGCTATCTTGACCTTGTTCAGAAAGCCGCGCGCTATGGCAAGGAATTCGAAGCAACCGGTCTTTTGCAGCGTGCGAAAGTCTGGGGCTTCTAAGCCGACATATCGAACCAACCGGTTCACAAGCATTAAGGGGCTGCCTTCGGGCGGCCCCTTTTTTTCTTTTGAGTACACCAAGTTCTTTGAACCTTTGGGTGAAGATTTGTCGACGAAATGTCGATGTCATGCAGTTTGCGGGACGCAGCATCGCGCAAACATGAATTGTTGCCCGCGCCAAAAGCCGTAACTTTGTTGTCAAACAAAGTCATGAAATTACCTTTGCGGGTATTTCGCGCAAAATTTTACCAATATCGAATTGGAGCCCCACAATGAAACGTCGCGCGTTTCTGAGCGGTGCCGGCGTTGCTGCTGGTGCTTTTGCGGCAACGGCTGCTGCCCCGTCTATCGTTAAAGCCGATGAAACCATCAATTGGCGCATGGTTATGCCCTGGCCAAAAGGCACGCCGGGCCTTGGTGCCAATGGCGAACTGTTTGCCGAACGTGTGAACAAGATGTCGGGCGGTCGCCTGAAGATCACTGTTTATGGTGCGGGGGAACTTGTCCCGGCACTTGAATGCATGGATGCGGTCGAGCAGGGCGTTGCCGATCTGGCTCATTCCACGCCTTATTACTGGTTTGGAAAGGACCCGGCGGTATCGTTCTTCACCACCATTCCGTTTGGTTTGATGGCGTGGGAACTTTCCGGTTGGCTGCGGTTCGGCGGTGGACAGGCGCTTTGGGACGAGCTTTATGCCCAGTTCAACGTCAAACCGTTCCTGGCTGGCAATACGGGTCTTCAGGCCGGTGGCTGGTTCAACAAGGAAATCAATTCGGTCGATGACCTTAAGGGCCTTAAAGTCCGCTATGCCGGTATCGGTGGCGAAGCCATGCGTCGTTTGGGCGCGACCCCGTCGCTTCTGCCAGCTGCTGAAATCCTGCCAAGCTTGCAGTCAGGCGCAATTGACGCCGCCGAATGGGTTGGTCCGTGGAACGATTACGCGTTCGGTTTGGCATCGGTTGCCAAATATTACTACACGCCGGCCTTTGCCGAACCGGGTTCGGGCATCGAAGTCTTTATCAACAAGGACAAGTTCGCCGAACTGCCAGAAGACTTGCAGGAAATCGTTGCGGTCGCCGCACAGGCCAATGTCGAACAGACCCTGGCAGATTTTACGTTCAATAACGTTCAGTCCTATCAGGCGATCCTCGCCAAGGGGACCGAGATCCGTCATTTCAATGATGATCTGATCAATGCCTTTGCCGGTGCCGCCAAAGAAGCGGTCGAAGAAATTGCAGGCAAGAATGACCTTAATGGCCGCATCTATGCGTCCTTGATGGACTTCGCCAAAAAGGCAGCGCCGTATGGCAAGGAGTTTGAGGCAACCGCCCTTAACCAGCGCGCCAATGTCTTTGCCAATGTTGGGTCCTGATTAGTCATCAGGCGTTAAATGCAAAAAGGCCGGCGTCATGTGACGTCGGCCTTTTCCGTTTGGGCGGGCTTAGTCCATATGTTCGACCTCTAGCGGGAACAAATGGCGATAGGGTTTGGCATCTGCGATGCAGCGGGCAAAGGATGGGTGCTCCATCAGTCGGTCGCGAAAGGCATGCACATGGCGAAATTTGCGATCTATCGGATGGGTCCAGTGCGCATAAAACAGTGCGGGGCCCGCCGCACAGTCGGCCAGGCTGAAATCATCACCGGCCGCCCAAGTACGATCTGCCATCCGGTCATTGAGCCAGCCATAGGATGTCTCAAGCAGATCAATCGCCTTGTTCACGCCATAGGGATCACGGTCCTTTACATCGCGCAGAACGTCAAAGACGATAGCGGTTTGCGGGGTCGAAACGTAGTTATCAAAGAACCGGTCCATAAAGCGCGCTTCAAGCGCCTTGGCTTGGTCGCGCGGAACAAGGTGATACCCGCTATTATGATGCAGATCGATATGTTCGATGATGATGCTGCTTTCCCTGATGGTTTGGCCGTTATCAATGATGATGGGCATGCGCTTTAGCGGCCAGACTTCTTCTAACTCGGCCATGATCTCCGGGTCTTCGAACTCAATCTTGCGAAGGTCATATGCAACACCGTGTTCGTGAAACGCGATCAGGACCTTTTGACAGTAAGCAGAAAAGTGATGGCCGTAGAATGTAATGGACATGGTGGCCTCCCGTTTTGGTGAAAACTGATTGCAATATGCAATCAGTTGTATTTTGCCAAAACTGATCCTATTTTGCAACCAGTGTGAAAAAGGATGCTTGTTGAATGGATCAGCACCGTTCGGGATGCCCGATTAATCTGACATTGGAAGTTCTTGGTGATCGCTGGAGCCTGATCGTCATTCGCGACGTGATGTTTGGCAATCGCCGCCATTTCCGGGAACTGCTTGGTCAATCCGAAGAAGGCATTGCCTCAAACATCCTTTCGGCCCGCCTGAAACGCCTTGTTGCCGAAGGTTTGTTGTTCAAATCCCCTGATCCAAGCCACGCGCAAAAATCGATCTATAGCCTGAGCGAACCGGCAATCGAGCTTGTTCCGCTTTTGGTGCAAATGGGGGCATGGGGAAGGCGGCATACGCCAGTGTCAAAGGAACTGTCGATCCGTGCCCAATTGCTTGAAGTGGGTGGACCAGTGATGTGGCAGCGTTTCATGGATGAGCTGCGCCACATCCATCTTGGCGCACCCAAACCGGTCAAATCAGTCCTTGAAGAACTTCAAGAAGCCTATTTGCGCGTGGTGGCCGAAGAAGCCGCTTTGTCCAGAACGCAGATAAAAGAAAAGGGCGCCAAGGCACCCTGATCTGAAGTCGTAAAATCGGCGTTCGTCTGTGCTTAATGCACGGTCGGCGCGTTGGGGGCTTTGGGCAGATCGAACGTGAATTTGTCCTGATCCTTAAGCTCTTCATTCGCGGTCCGTTTGACCAGCTCGGCCGCCATCACAAGTGATGTTTCAATCGTCCATTTAAGCTGTTCGACCGCCCCCTCATTCCCGGCATTCAATGCCTCTGGCAGGATGCGTTCTTGCAGGAATTTGGCGACACCGGCAAAGGCGCGTGCGGCACTTTCGCAATTGTTGCGTTCGACCATAAAGCGCCCGGATTGCTCGATCGCATCGGAAATACCGGCCAGATGGCCTATCATGATGCGAATTTCGCGGTCTTCGGTTTCGGTTTTCTTTGCGACAAAGCGCAGAATTCCAGCGTAAAAGCCATAGTCAGACGGCATATGAACCACGCTTTCCTTGATCTTTAGACTCAAATGAATTTGCGTCGTTTTAGACAATAACGCCGCCGTGGTATAGTCCCCGAACCGGAATTTGCTTAACCGCCTGAAATGGCGGCTATAAAAAAGGCTGCGCGCGGATGCTTCAGGGCGGACTGATCTTTATTGTTGCCATGACCTATATCGGTCTTTTGTTTGCCATTGCCCATTATGGCGACAAATATGCCGATAAATGGCGTGCATCCAAGCTCAAACCCACCATCTATGCGCTGTCCATGGCGGTCTATTGCACCAGCTGGACCTTCTTTGGGTCGGTGGGGACGGCGGCCACGCGCGGCTGGGCCTTCTTGCCGATTTATATCGGGCCGATCATTGTCATGATCATTGGTTTTGGCATCATGACCAAGATCGCGCGCGTCTGCCATCAGCAAAACATCACCTCGATTGCCGATTTTCTGGGATCACGCTATGGCAAAAGCCAAAGCCTGGCGGCCCTTGTTGCCCTGATCGCGGTGGTGGGTGTTCTTGCCTATATCTCGCTTCAGCTTAAAGCCGTGTCGCTGTCATTTGATGTTCTGATCGGCGAGTTGGGCGAACAGGTTGTCCGCCATTCGGCAGGCCATTTTTCCAAGGATACCGCGTTTTATGTCACCATCCTGATGGCGGTTTTTGCCATCCTGTTTGGTGTGCGTTACATCCACGCGTCCGAGCATCATGATGGCCTGATCCTTGCCGTGGCGTTCGAAAGCATCGTTAAACTGATCGCGCTTTTGATGGTCGGCTTCTTTGTTGTCTACGGCATGTTTGATGGCTTTGCCGATATCAATAAACGCGCGCTATCCGATCCCATGGTGCGCGAGCTGTTTATTCCCGATAACTGGCTGACATCGCATTTCTTTGTCGCGACATTACTTGCCGCCCTGGCGATCTTTTGTCTGCCGCGTCAGTTCCACGTTACCTTTGTTGAAAATGATGACAGCCGCAATCTGGCCAGTGCGCGCTGGCTTTTCCCGGCTTATCTGATTGCGATCAACATCTTTGTCGTGCCGATTGCCATTGCCGGCTTGTTCAGCTTTGGCGGCGACCCGCAGGTCAACCCGGATACCTTTGTTCTGACCTTGCCATTGCTTGGCGGGCAGGACTGGTTGGCGGTGGTGGCCTTTATCGGTGGGCTTTCGGCCAGTACCGGCATGGTGATTGTATCGTGCGTCGCAGTTTCGACCATGGTCTGTAACGATCTGGTCATGCCGATGTTGCTGCGTTCGGAAAAGATGCAGAGCCGCATGTCTGGCGATGTCAGTCAGGTACTTTTGAAAATCCGCCGTGCCGCTGTGGTCGCCATTCTGTTTCTGGCCTATGGCTTTTATCGTTATCTGTCGGAAAGATATGCGCTGGCTGATATCGGCATGCTGTCCTTTGCCGCGATGGCGCAGTTTGGCCCGGCGGTACTGGCCGCCATTTACCTTAAAAACATCAACCGTACTGGCGTTCGGCTGGGCCTGACATCGGGCTTTGTGCTGTGGGCCTATACGCTTCTGCTGCCGACCTTTGTGCAGGGCGGGCTTCTTCCGGCATCGATCCTGACCGAGGGGCCGTTTGGCATTGCCATCCTCAACCCACAGGCATTGCTGGGGGTCGGGATTGAAGACCATCTGACCCACGGGGTGGTTTGGTCGCTTGGTGTGAACTTCGTTTTGATGTTTGTCGGATCGGCTGTCGGCGTACAGGGCGTCACCCAGCGTCGTCAAGCGCAGGTGTTTGTTGATATCTGGCGCAAAAACACCAAAACGCGCAATGACACATGGCCTGGCCGCGTCACACTTGGCGATCTTGAAGATCTGGCTGCGCGCTTCCTGGGGAAACATTGGGCACAGCGCGCCTTTCGCAATTATCTGCAATCACGCGATGGCGAACCCAAACGATCTGATATGGCCGATGTCGATGCGGCGAACTTTACCGAACATCTATTGTCCGGTGCGGTTGGGGCGGCATCCTCACGCGTGGTCATGGCGTTGTTGTTGCCCGATAAGGCCGTATCGCGCCGTGACGCGATGGAGCTTTTGGATGAAGCGTCCGAGGCCATCAAATTCAACCGCGACCTTTTGCTCAACACGCTTGAAAACATTTCCCAAGGTGTGGCGGTGTTTGATCAGAACCTGCGTCTGGCGACCTGGAACCATCGCTTTATCGATTTGCTGGGCATCGCCACCAGCGACATTCAGGTGACCTTGCCACTGTCCGAGCTGGTTCAGATATGCCGGGTCAACGGCACGCGATCGGTTGATATCGATATCTTGCTGGGTCGCAATGCTGCCCCCCAGATGCGCCGTTTGCCCCATACTTACGAGCGTAAACGTTCTGACGGCATGGTGCTTGAAATTCGCACCAACCCGATGCCCGATGGCGGCTTTGTTGCCACGATTGCCGATATCACCGCGCGTGTCCGGACCGAGGAAGCCCTGCGCGAAAGTGAACGCAACATTCGCATCTATACCGACAACATCCCGGTCATGATCGCCTATGCCGACAAGAACCAGCGCCTGCGCTTTACCAACCGCCCGTATGAGCGGATGTTTGGCCTGCGCAGGGTTGAGGCACATGGCATGGCCGTCCGCGAAGCGGTGGGCGAGGAGCGCTTTGTCCATCTCGCCCCGATGATTGATCTGGTGCTTAAGGGCTATCGCCAAAGTTTCGAGATCGAATTCCCGGCAATTGAGCGCAATCGCAATGATGAACGCGGCATTCAGGGCGTCCGCGAAGGCCGCTATGCCGAGGGCACCTATATCCCGCACTTTGATGAAACCGGCGAAGTGCTGGGTTATTTCTGCATCTATCACGACATCACCGAACGCAAAACGGCCGAGCAGGCGCTTAAAGAAGCCAACGAAGGCCTTGAAGCGCGCGTGACCGAACGAACCCACGCACTCGAAGTCCTGAACTCCGAACTATCAGATGCCAAGGAACAGGCCGAAACCGCGAACGACACCAAAACCCGCTTCTTTGCTGCCGCCAGCCACGATCTGCTTCAACCCCTCAACGCCGCGCGTCTGTTCACGGTTGCCTTGGGCGGCAAACAGGGCTTGGCCGAAGACGTTCTTGATCTGGTGGGCAAGGTTGATCTGTCGCTTAAGGGTGTTGAAGAACTCCTCAACGAGCTTTTGGATATCTGCAAGCTTGATGCGGGTGCGATGCAGCCCACCGTGCGCGATTTTGCGATCAATGATGTGTTGGGCGCGCTTGAAACCGAATTTGGCCCGATTGCCGAAAATGCGGGGCTCAGCTTCAAGGTCCATAAACGCGATCTTTGGGTCCGCAGCGACAGCCGCTTGCTCCGTCGTATCCTGCAAAACTTCATCTCCAACGCCATGCGCTATACCCGTCATGGTGGGGCGGTGGTCGGTTGCCGTGTCCGTGGGGACAAGCTCAAACTCGAAGTCTGGGATAGCGGGCCCGGCATCCCCGAAGACAAACTGAAAATCATCTTCCGCGAATTCCATCGCCTCGAAGGCCCGGAAACCACCGATGTAAAGGGCCTCGGCCTTGGTCTTGCCATCGTAGACCGCCTAGGAAAATCCCTTGGGCACAGCGTATCGGTCCGCTCCCGCCCGGGACGCGGCACCGTCTTCTCGGTCGAAGTGCCGCTTGGTGTTGCCGATACAGCCGCCACACCAAAACCCAAACGCCGCATGGCGGGCGAACTGGGGGGGCTTCGTGTGCTATGTATCGATAACGAACCCACCATCCTTGATGGCATGCGCGCCATGCTGGAAAACTGGGATTGCGTCGTGGCAACAGCACAATCGGGAACGGTCGCCGAAGACCTTTTGACTAACACGGAAGCCGGGCGGGGCACATTCTCGCCCGACATCATCCTTGCCGATTACCACCTTGATTCCGGCCAGACCGGCCTTGATGTTCTGATCAAGCTCCGCGATGTTCACGCCGTTAACGTGCCGGGCGTCATCATCACCGCCGACCGCTCAACGGAAACCTCCGACCTGATCCGTGAACAGGGTTTCTCGCTGCTCAACAAGCCCCTTCGACCGGCGAAGTTGCGCGCGCTTATGACGCGTGCGCTTAACCGGTTGGGGAGTGATGCGGCAGAGTAGATTTCTTCTTTTAGTTGAGAAAAATGTAATGCATATTGCTTGTAGTCGATGTTTGTATTTCTGCTCTAAATAGCATTTGAGGTTTTTATGAATACGATTGGAGTTCGTTTATACCGAGTTGCAGTACGAGGGGGCGATAGTCGTAGTGAACTGAGATTCTCAGACGAAGACATGAACGTGATGCGATTTGTTCGTAGTTTTTTGCGGGAACGCAAAAGTGCTGTCACGAGAGATGATCGGTTAAGAAGGTGGTATGTAGATCACTTCGAGGTGGACGAGGGTATGGTTAGAGGTGTCCTGAAATATGGACACTATGGATACGAAAGCGACATTGTCGACTCAGAAACAAGCGAAGAAAGATATAAAAGAAAATCATCAGATGTAGAGCAAATTCCGCTCTATTTCTCGTTTTGGATTCCTAAAAAAGGCGGTTTTGGAATCGCTGCGTTTCAGTCTTTTCAGGGCAGGTCATGTATCGATATCTTTACTTCTGACATCGCGGAACAATTCACCAACAGACACCACGAATGCAAGTTACTTTTTCATAAGGTGATGCCCGGTGGCGCTGAGGGAATGTTTCTGCAAAAACCGGTCAAGAAACTTTACTGCATGAAGAAGCATGAAACTGCCGACCATGCTGACAAGCTTAGAAATTTGCCGATCGAAGACTTCAATGTTGAAGTCAAATTCTCGGCTCGCCGACGGAAAAACTTTGGCATTTTGCGTGATGTGCTTGAAGAGCTTAGAGGAGAAGGGGGCGCGCAAACGTTCATTTACGGCGGTGTTGAGTTTGAGGAGGCTTATGCGGAAGTTAACGTGGGGGGGAAACCGCAACGAATTGGTGTGTTCGGATATAGTACTAACTCTGGGGTCATTGATGTAACCGACGACGTTGAGATCGAAAATGGTCACCCAACCTTCGAGACAATCTCAGAGGTGGTAGATGATTTGATTGTTAGGATTCATTCTGAGATGACGACAGGAGGGTGATTTGAAGTTTAATATTTTCCATATTATCACCGGACATATTAACACCCTAGTTGATGCCAGAACTGAGAAATACTCAAAGTCAGATTTCTTTTTTTTGTACCTGTTGCCTTGTTTAATTGCTGGTTACTCCTACTATCTTGGGTTCTCGTCTGAGAAGTCTGTGTACGGAGTGTCTATATCCGTTTTCGCAATTTTTTCCGCGCTATTGTTGAACGTCCAGATCGCCATATTTGGCATTTATCAGCGGAAGTGGTGGGATGCAGGAGATGATAAAGTCGAAAGTCAAAAGTTGAAGTCAAAGTACGAAGTACGCAAAACTGTGTTGCGAGAGCTGAATACAAGTATTTCTTATCTAATACTAGTTTCATGCTTTTCCGTAACTTTGTTTCTAGCTTTTTACATATTTAACTTCGCAGGGCGGTTAGAGTTTGCGGTATCTGCTCTGATATACACTCACTTCATCTTAGTTTTGCTTGTTGTGATTAAACGAACGCATGCTCTGTTCGAAAACGAGTATTCCATCGATGGAGACGTGGATGCCGAAAAGCCAAATGCTCAGCACAAACACTAGATGCTAGTTAAGGCAAGTTTTGCCCCCATCAGAACAAATGCCCCCGCAAAACTCTTCCCAATCACGCTCATCACGTTCTTGCATTCCAGAACATGCTGGCGGAGAGCGGCGGCGAAGCAGCCGTAAATCACAAACACCCCAAATGTCATCGCCATGAAGATTAGGCCGAGGATGGTCATGTCCCATGTGGTGCTGGGTGTGTCGGCGGTGACGAATTGTGGCAGGAAGGCGAGGAAGAACACCGAGAGTTTGGGGTTGAGCAAGTTGAGCAGAATGCCGTCGCGGATGATTTTGGCGATGCCGGTTTTGGTCTCATTCGCGGTGACTTTCATCGCACCGGTTCCGTGCCACATGCCCCAGGCCATATAAAGCAACCACGCCACACCCAAATATCGCACGATTTCAAAGGCGAGTGCGCTGGCATGAAGAAGCGCTGCGAGGCCCAAGATACTGGCTGCCATATGCGGGACGATGCCAAGTGTGCAGCCAAGGGCGGCCCAGATGCTGGCTTTCATGCCGCGTCCCAATCCAAGGGCGAGGGTATAGATCACGCCGGTGCCGGGCAGGGCGACGATGATGAGGGACGTTATCAGATAATCGAGACTGATCATGTTTGTTCCGTTCGTTTGACTGCGGTGTGGTCAATCTACGGACGGGGTGCGTGGCATTCTTGAACGGAATTGCATGATCTGGTTATCCGCCTGAATCCGTCATTCCGGGCGGAGCGCAGACCCGGAATCCATCTACTGTCGAGGTAAAGTGGATTTCCGCCCTCGCGGGAATGACGGCTGGTTCGCGGTCGTTTCTGGGGCCTTGGGCTAGTTCGCCCGAACCGCGCGGGCATAGCGGCCCGGTGTCATGCCAAAGGCGCGGACGAAATGACGATTGAGGTGGCTTTGATCGGCAAAGCCCGCAGCATTAGCGATATCAGCAAGGCTTTCGCCCGATTTGATCATCGCGCGCGCAAGATCAATCCGGCGCTGAACAAGGTAAGCATGCGGGGTCAGGCCCGTGGCGCGGGTGAAATCGCGCAGTGTTTGAAACTTGGAAAGTCCCGCAGCATTGGCCAAACCTTCAAGGCTGTGGCTGTCTGTCGGGCTGTCATCAAGCAATGACTTGGCCCGTCTGATCCGGGCATGGGCAACGGCGGTGCGGGCGTTTGACTTGGTCGCCGGTTCGCCCGGCATGATCATCGCGTGATGGAGCATCAGCAGCAGCATTTCTTCACGCCGAAGCTGTGCCGTTTCCATCGTGCCATCCGTGATGGCTGCAAACAGTGCCCCAAAACACTGCCTGACATGCGGGCTATCCATCACCGGGCGGGTGAATTCAAATGTCGTGTTGGCGGTATCGGAAAGGTCAGACGCAGCCTTGGCAATCAGGCCCGGGTCGAAATACAGCATGTTCCAACCACGCGGGCCGTCGCCAATCGGATGCCCATCATGCACTTCGCGCGGATTGACGGTGATGATGTTCCCGGCACCGGCTTCGACCATGCCCCGCCCGGATGCGGATTTTTGGGCGCCCGAATACATATAGCCGATGCCAAACGCCTCGTGCGTGTGTTTGGCAAAAGAATGCCGGGTTTCGGCCATCACGGCCTCAACGCCCAGATAATCATGGGATATGATTTCGACCTTGTTCATGGCCCAAAGGTGGCAGTGATCAGGTGATTTGGCAATGGCCGTTCATCACGAACTGCCGGAATTTACCCGTGTTGGAAGCGCGCGGTTGGATCCGTTGCCATTGCCGAGATTGTGCGGGCCTAACAATTCGCGAAGCCCACCCAATCCATCAACATGATTGGCAATCACGCGCGTCACGATCAAAAGCGGCACGGCAACCAGAATGCCGACAACACCCCACATCCAGCCCCAAAAGGCGACGGCAAGAACAATGGCGATGGAATTGATACGTAACCGATTGCCAACAAGGGCCGGGGTGATGATTTGGCCCTCCAGCGCCGTGCAGGCGAAATAAAGTGCCGGGGCCAGCAATGCCTCGCCCGTGGTTTGCATGGATACAAGGCCCACGACCGCGACAATCGCAATGCCGGTCAGAGCACCCAGCACAGGCACATAATTCAGCACAGCGGCAACAATGCCCCACAGGACCGGGTTGGGCAGGCCAATGATCGCCATGAGGCTTCCGACCACAATGCCAAGACAGATATTGATCAGTGATATGGTCCCTAGATAGCGCGATACTTCGCGTTCCACATCATGGGCAATGCGAAGCCCCTTGCGCCGGTCGCCAAATGTCGGAAGCGCGCGGACAAGCTTTTCATAAACCAGATCGCCTGCCGAAAGCACAAACAACAATAAAACCAGCATCATGGCGATCCCGGCGAGGATATCTGGCGCGCCCTGTGCTGCCTGACTGATCAGGTTGGGTTCGGTCACGACAACCTTTTGCACATCCTGATCGCCATTATTCTGATCGGTGGCCTCGGCCACCTGTTGTTGGGCAGCGCGGAGTTTATCAAGTGGCTCGCTCAGATCCGCCAGACGCAGGCGCAAGCGTTCCTCGATCCGGGGCGCATCATCCATCCAACCCGATACCGGGCCGCTCAGCCCATAAATCCCGGCAATGACCGATGCGCTAAGTGTCAAGACAATCGCAAGTGCGCTTAACACACGCGGAATGCGAAAACTGGCCAAGATCCGCACAAGCGGGGAGAAGACAAGTGACAGTAGAAACGCCAGAACGACCGGAAGCAACAGGCTTTGCGCGATATAAATGCAACCCAGCAACAAAACGGCAAATGTCCCGATTACGGAAATCGTCCGCGCGCGGCGATAAACCAGCGCGCGTGCGGTGGCGGCAACATCGGCTTGCGGTTTCGTCGAATGGTTCGACGGGCTCATTTGGGTTGCGGGTTCCGTCGCAACGGGATCGCTCATGCATGTTCTCCGGCGTGGTCTGCCGGGCAGGGTGCATGCGGCAGGGTGTAGAGTGATAACGCGCTGGATGGTTGGCTTGTTCCAGAATTCGCGAATGGCAATGGCGCATCACCGGTTTGATGATGCGCCATTGCTGTTAAGGCATCGGGCTGGGCTTAGCCGTAAAACGGGGACGCCATATCAATGCTGGCTTCTTCGGTCGCGTTTGCATCAAACACGCGGGTATAGAACGCTGCGTTCAATGCCCTGGTCTCGGTCGGGAAGTAATCAAGCGCAAAGCGTTTGGCATTCTCAATCGTGTCAAAGGCATAGAAACCACCAACGGTTCCGGTGTGAAGGCCACTCAGCCAGGTTTTGGACAGAAGGCCCGGCTGCTGTTTCAGGATCGGGTTGAAGTCACGCCACGGGCCATTGTCAAACGGCAGAACATGAAGCTGTACTTCGGTGTAAACAAACGCACCCGGCTTTTGCGAAAGCTTTGCGCCGTAATGGGTTGAGTTCATATCAAGGCTGGCTTCGCGGGTGGTAACCGCATCAAACACGCGGGTGGTTTGGGCAACGCCAAAGCTTTTGGCTTCTGCCGGGAAATAGTCGGTGACGAATTTCTGGGCGTTTTCGATGGTATCAAACGCATAGATGCCACCAGCCGACAGATTGCCAACGCCAGACAACCAGGTCTTGTTGATAAAGCCCGGCTGGGCTTTGATCGCATCATTGATCCGCTTCCAGGGCACCTGATCAAACGGGGCAGAGATTTGCAGTTCGGTGTAGATGAAAGCGTTCTGTGACATGGACTTGGTTCCTGTTTGGGCGGCAAGGGAATTGCGCATGAGTGATGGTGCAAGAAGAGTGGTGCCGGCAACGGCAAGGCCGGTGGCAGCCGTTTTCAAAAAGCTTCTGCGATCGGGAAAATCGCGGGCCGATGCCGGTGGGTTGGTCCGCAAATCAGCGGGGGTTTTGGTTTCATCTGTCATGATGTTTGATCCGTGGAATTGAAAATATAACGATCGTTATTTAAATGAATGATCGACAATCGATCCGCTGTCAATTAAAAATATAACGGTCGATATATTTTTGAGGGTGACATGGTCAAAAACCAGACGCGCAAGGAAGAAACCCGTCGCAACATTCTTGATGCTGCTAGCCGCGGTTTTCGGGAGTTTGGCTTTGCCGGGGTCGGGGTGGATGGTATTGCGAAATCGGCCAATGCCACATCCGGTGCGTTCTATGCCCATTTCGGATCAAAGGATGGCGCTTTTCGTGCGGCCCTTGATCTTGGACTGGATGAAGTGATTGACGGCATCCCGCGATTCCAGCGTGATTTTGGCGATGGCTGGACCGATGCGTTTATTGATTATTATCTTGGCCGGGCCCATCGCGATGATCTGGCCTGTGGCTGTGCCATGACCAGCCTGTCACCGGAAATGACGCGTGCCGATGACGAAACCCGTGCGCTTTATGATCGCAAGATGCAAACAATTGCGACACTGGTGGCAAAGGGATTACCGCAGTTTCCCGATGATCAGCGTCTGGCAAAGGCATGGTCGTTTTTGGGGATATTGATCGGCGGGCTTACGATTGCCCGTGCGCTGCATGATGATGCCGCGATTGAGGCGGTGGCAAGCGCGATCAAGTCAACAGCAGCCAGCATCCTGAACGTCGCAGGATAAGACAGGATTCGTTGGGGTGCGTAGGGGCTTTGAAGAGGTTGCCTTCTTAGGCCTCGATTGCCGGTTCCTGAAGCTGCAATTCACGGGCGATGATTACGGCCTGTGTGCGGCTATGGACTGATAGTTTGCGCAAGATCGCGGAAACGTGGGCCTTAACGGTGGCCTCAGTCACATCAAGCTCATAGGCGATCTGCTTGTTGAGCTTGCCTTCGGTCAGCATGTTGAGAACACGCAATTGCTGCGGGGTAAGCTGACCGATCTTTTCGGCAAGGCCAGTGGCTTCGTCATCGGCCGGGCCGTTTTCCATGGCTTCACGGGCCCAGTCGGGCATCCACATACCGCCATCCAGAACGGTTTTAACCGCAAGGCCGATCTGATCAACCGGGGCTGATTTCGGAACAAACGCCGATGCGCCATATTCGATGGAACGGCGAACAACAGGCAGTTCCTGACTGGCAGATACGATGGAAACCGGAATGTCGGGATAGGATGCACGGAGTGAAAACAGGCCGGTAAAGCCGTTCATGCCGGGCATATGAAGATCAAGAAGGACAAGGTCGATATCGCCCTTGCGGGATTCGATTTGATCGAAAGCCTCAAACAGGCTTCCTGCCTCGAACACTGTCACGTTATCCAGTTCTGTTGATAATGCCTGCTTTAGTGCGCCACGAACAAGTGGATGGTCATCAGCGATCAGAATCTGGAATGTCTCGGACATTGGCGATTATCCCCTGGAAGTTATGTTCCCCGACAGGTCGCAATTATTCTATCCCGATCAATCGGAACTCACAAAACATTAGGTGAGAAATGTTGGGATAATTTTGATTTTGAGGTGGATGCGACCGGAAACGCGCCCATCTGCCCGCTATAGAACTTAACTGATTTTGTTCTGGAAATCGGCAGAAGGAGTGAGGGAAACCAAAGATCACTCTCGCCCCACGAAATGTGAAACTTCGGCCCCCCTCGCGCCACCGTTTGGGATTATGCATACTAAAATACGTGCCGTAAACTCCGCATTTGAGGAAAAATGAAATTTATCCTATCAGTTAATCCAATGACCGAAATTCAGTTCTGAATAACGACACTGCGCTGCAATATTGGCGATTTTATACAATCCGTTCCAAAACCGCGCAGACCAAGGGAAAAAGGACACAGAAATGTCAGAACAGCCGCAGGTGATAAACCGCAAAGACTATAAAGAACCTGACTTTTTTGTAGAAAAGGTCGAACTGGTTTTTGATCTTGATCGGGACGTCACAAACGTCAAATCGCGGCTTTTTATGGCTGCGAATCCTGCACGCGGTACCGGCATCGGTGATGAAGTATTCCTCCATGGCGAGGATATGAAACTTCTGTCCGTGACGCTAAATGATGAACGCCTCGCATCAAGTGATTTTACCGTCGATGGCGACGGTCTTCGCTTCACCGCACCGGGCGAAAACTTCATTGCCGAATTTGAAACCCAGATCTCGCCGGCGAACAATACCCGGCTTGAAGGTCTGTATGTTTCGCAAAGCGCATTTTGCACCCAGTGCGAAGCCGAAGGTTTCCGTCGCATCACATATTTCCCCGATCGCCCAGATGTCATGGCGACTTATAAGGTCACGATCAATGCCGATAAGGCGAGCTGCCCGGTTCTGCTATCAAACGGTAACCTGATTGATAGCGGTGATCTGGATGGCGGCCGTCATTTTGCCGTGTGGGAAGATCCGTTCCCCAAACCGTCCTATTTGTTCGCGCTTGTGGCCGGTGATCTGGCCTGCGTTGAAGACAGCTTTAAAACCATGTCGGGCCGTGACGTGGCGCTGCGCATTTTTGTCGAACATGGCAATGAAGACCGTTGCGATTACGCGATGGACAGTCTGATCCGGTCGATGAAATGGGATGAAGAGGTCTATGGTCTGGAATACGACCTTGATCTGTTTAACATCGTCGCTGTGTCGGACTTCAATATGGGGGCGATGGAAAACAAAAGCCTCAATGTCTTTAACGCCAAATATATCTTGGCTAAGCCCGATACCGCGACCGATACGGATTACGAACTGATCGAATCCATTGTGGCGCATGAATATTTCCACAACTGGTCGGGCAACCGTGTGACCTGTCGCGACTGGTTCCAGCTGTCACTGAAAGAAGGCCTGACCGTCTTCCGTGATCAGGAATTTTCCGCTGATCAACGATCCCGCCCGGTGCAGCGCATCAAGGATGTCGCACAGCTGCGCGCACGTCAGTTCCCCGAAGATGGCGGGCCGCTGGCTCATCCGGTGCGCCCGGACAGCTATATGGAAATCAACAATTTCTATACGGCCACCGTCTATGAAAAGGGTGCGGAGCTGATCCGTATGATACATACGCTGCTCGGCCCGAACGGCTATCGCAAGGGCATTGATCTTTATTTCGATCGTCATGACGGGCAGGCCGTAACCTGTGATGACTTTGCCAAGGCGATGGAAGACGCCAATGAAGCCGATTTCACCCAGCTCAAACGCTGGTATTCGCAGGCAGGCACGCCGCAGCTGACCTGGAAGGGGTCCTATGACGCGGATGGCAAACAATTCCGCCTGACCGTGTCGCAGAAAACCGACCCGACCCCGGGGCAGCCTGATAAACAGCCGCTGCATATGCCAATCTCGGTCGGTCTTCTGGGCGCGGATGGTGCTGATCTGGTGGCAAAGACCGTTGAACTGACTACGGAAATTCAGGAATTCGTTTTTGATAACGTGGCCGAGGCGCCGGTGGTGTCGTTTAACCGTGGATTTTCTGCCCCGGTCAATGTCATGACCGATCAGCCTGATGATGAACTTGTGTTCCTGATGGGCAATGATGTTGATGCCTTTAACCGCTGGGAAGCAGGTCAGAAATACGCAACCCGTTTGATGCTTTCGGCCATCACCGCGTTTGAGGACAACAACGGCGATGCGGCGGCGGCCCTTGATGCGCAAGGTGCAAGCGTTGATGACTTCATCAATGCCATGCGGGCAACTTTGACCAATGCCGATCTTGATAAGGCATTCCGTGCTGATGCGCTGGTGCTGCCAGGTGAAGAATTCCTGTCTGAACAGCGTAAACCGGCAAACCCGGAAGCGATTCATCAGGTCCGAACCGAGCTTCGTAAACGCATTGGTCTTGGGCTATTGGATGATTTCACCAACTCCTATCATCAGAACGCATCGAATGCTGCCTTTACCCCGGATGCAACGTCCGCCGGTCAGCGCGCACTGCGTGCGGTGGCGCTGGGCTACTTGGTGGCAAGCGGGAAGGGCGAGTTTGCCGATCTCGCAGCTGAGCAATACCGCACAGCAGATAACATGACCGATCAGATGGCAGCACTTTCGGTACTCAACCATCTTGATCATGCCGGTCGTGCCGAAGCATTGGCCGATTTCGAGGAACGCTTTGCCAAGGATGGCGTGGTGCTTGATAAATGGTTTGCGCTGCAGGCGATGTCGTCACGCGATGATGCCCTCGCACGGGTCAAGGATCTGATGAGCCATCCGGCATTTACCATGCGCAACCCCAATAAGGTCCGCTCGCTCGTCGGTGCCTTTGCCATGGGCAACCCGCGTCATTTCCATGCCAAGGATGGATCGGGCTACGAGTTCTATGCTGATCGTCTGATCGAGCTTGATGACATCAACCCGCAGGTGGCTGCACGCCTGTGCGCACCGCTTGGTAAATGGGCGAAATATGATGCGGACCGTGCCGCCAAGATGAAGGCGGCACTGGATCGTATTCTGGCCAAGCCGGAAATCTCGCGCGATCTTTATGAAATCGCATCGAAGTCGGCGGCAAGCTGATCGCAGTCTTTGCGACTTAAGATGAACAAAGGGCGGCATCGCAATGATGCCGCCCTTTGTTTTGAGATCGCTGTTTGATCCGAGATCAGGTCAGCTTCATACGGTTGCTGAACTCACGCATCTTGTCAGAAAGATTGCGGGCTACTTCCGAAAGCTGATGGCTGGCGGTGTTCAGGTCATGGGCATTGCGGCCCGTGCCTTGCGCACCGTCATTCACGAACCGGATCATCTGGTCCATGGAGCCAGCACCTTCAGCAATACGCTGAACGTTTTCGGAAATCTCGCTGGTTGCGCGGCGCTGTTCATCCACCGAATGGGTGATGGTCGACTGGATATCGTTGACCTGATGAATAACGTCACCAACCATGCTGATCGATTGGGCTGCTTTCTGAACTTCCTGCTGAATTGCAGTCGTCAGATCACCGATCTGGCCGGTTGCATTCGCAGTTTGATCCGCAAGCGATTTGACCTCGTTTGCAACCACGGCAAAGCCCTTGCCAAGCTCGCCTGCACGTTCGGCTTCAATCGTTGCGTTCAACGAGAGAAGCTTGGTGCGATGGGCAATATCGTTGATCAGATCAATGATTGATCCGATTTCCGAACTTGCCTTTTCGAGCGAACCGATATTGCGCTGGCTTTCTTCGGCCTGCTGCTGCGCCCGTCCGGTCACATCAGAAGCCTCGGTCGCCTGGCGGTTAATCTCGGCAATCGAGGATGAAAGTTCTTCAACCGCGGTCGCTACGTTCTGGGTGTTGGATGCCGCTTCGCGCGACACACCAAGTGCGTCACCAGATTGCTGTGCGGTGCTTTCGGACTGACTGGTCAGTTCGCTTGCAAGGCTCAGCAACCCTTCGGACTGTTCGGTGACCGACTGTGCCACGCGGGCAACTTCGGCCATCATTTCCGCAACGGCGATTTTGCTTTCTTCACGTTCGGTCACCGCGTTCCAGGCCAGCATGGTACCCAAAAGGACATTGTCCTTGTCGCGCACCGGTGCTGCCAGAACATCAAGATAGTCACGTTCTGTCTCGATCACCTCGGTAAAGGGCAGGTTATTGGGGTTGGAAAGCTTGGTCTGGAAATCCGGACCAAGTTTCAGGAAGTCCCCCGAAACCGAACTTGCTGTGCCACCGACATATTCCTGCGCACTCGCATTAAGGTATGTAAGTTTGCCTTCTGGCGAGATCAGGGCCGTCATGGTCGGGGTATTCTCAACCATGTTTTGCAAAATCATCGCCTGACGCACAGATTCGCGCAGTGCGACCAATGCCTTGCGCATGTCACCAATTTCATCGCTGCCCACGCGCGGCAGACTGACATTGATGTCACCCTCCGAGATTGACGTCATCGCACGGGCAAAACCGCGCAGATTGCGGAAGACCGTGGTGCGCAACAGCACCCAGCCTGCAACCCAGGCCGCCAGAAGCACGCCGATCAAAATCTCGATCGACAGGGTTCTCAGATCATCGGTCTGGGCAAAGAAATCGGTAATGTCGCGGTCAAAGCGGGCCTCGGCCCAAACACCGCCACGGCCGTCACTGATGGTCACATCAACGGCTGCACGATGTGTTGTGCCGGATTTTGCGGCTGTTTCTTCTGATGATGCAGCCTGTTCACCCTCGGCGCCTGTTTCTGCCTCGCTCAGAACTTCACCGCCTTCTGATGCAGATCCGTCTTCAAGGCTTTCAAACAGAACCGCGCCAGAATTATCCAGGATCTGGAAATTACCCCCCAGAACCTTGCCAATCCCGTCAAGCTGGGGCAGGGGATCGGTAATGACCTCCAGGAAGCCAACAGCACGGAAACCACCAACCGGCAGAACCAGGCTAAAGACCGGACGGCCTTCTGGCGTGGTCCACATAAAGCTTGCCGGTTTGCGCGCTTCACCCTTGTCACGCCCAACCAGAAACGCTTTCACGTCCGGATCATCTGTAACGCTGGAGCCAAGATTGGCTTTGGATGTCGCAAGCTGATTGAACTCCTGATCATAGGAAATCGCATCAATCAACTGAACGTCACCCTGAACGACTTCACGCGCATTCGACAGAATATCAAGTTCTGCCTTCATGCGGTTCTGGTCGTTTTCCTGATAGCTTTTTACCAGACTGCCAAGGCGCGACCATTCATTGGCAATTGGTGTGATTTTGTCAGCATAATCGGTGGCAACACGCGACCCGACAAAGAAATTCACCGTACCGCTGACCGAGTTGTTAAGCGTCTCGACAGCAAAATTCCGATATGTGTCACCAGTCCAAAGAAGCATCCATGTAACAGCTCCTGAAACCAGCAAACCAATTACGAGCAAGATTCGCCGTAACGTCAAAAGGCTGGTTACACCTCCTGACTTAGCCGTCTTCGCGGCTTTTTCTCCCGTCATATTCAACACTCCAGAGCAAACCGTATTTTTTCATTATCTTTTGTCTCGGCGCTGCGCTCCCGCACACCCCTACTTCTAAGAGTAGTTTTCCTGATCCAAACAGAGCTTAATTCGGAAAACAATCATTTAGTTGGTGTCTTCTGCGGAAACCTGCGGATTTTCCCCAAAAAGATCGTGTGTCTGATTGAACCAGTTCGCTTTTAAATAGTGGCTGGGGAACGGGATTTTTAGGCACAAGACTGATCTTCCTAAAAAAAATATGCGAATGTGTGTGATAATCGTTTGCAATTAGGATTTCGATGCTCTATGACTGTGTTTGTCAAATGCAGACGGCAATGTCGTTTGTGACCCGTCATCAGGCTGACATGGCGTGCCTGATGACCACAATCTTCGGGACTCTCTCTCCCCGAAGGTCGATCTCTCTCACTCGAGGGGACTGGTATCCGGTTAATTGTGCGGGACAATGCCGGGGAACATACCAGTCCCCCTTTTTTTTTACCCGCGGGCTGCCATGCTGTTGAGCTTACGGCGCGTTTCTCTAAAACTTCCCAAACATCACGATCTGAGCCATCGCGTTCCAATTGCGTCTGATTGAACGGCTTTAGCGTTTTATAAACGTGCTGGCGGTTACAAATTGTCAGTATCAATTGATGTCGTGAAGGATGGCCAAGTTCATGGTTGGCGAAGACCAAACCAACAAACCCGATTTGCGTGCAACGCCTGAAACCGATTCCGATGCGGAAGCCGGGCAAAAGGATGCACCACTTCCGGCCTTTATCTATGGGCGGGACGGGCATGGTGATGGCAACGGACGAGGGGATCTTCGTTCGCGTGATCGGCAAAACTTTAATGCACGGATAGCTGATATGGATCGCAAAACCCTCCTTGGCCTGGTGACAGGCGCTGGCATGCTTGGCCTTGTGCTGTTCTTTGCCGGAATGCTGGTGGGCGCAGGCCTGTTTATGGATTCCGAAGACACGACCGTCAGCATGCCGACACAAAAAGCCCCGGTCGAAATGCTGGCCTCTGAACCGGACGCGCCGGTCGTCATGACCGAACCGGTCCCGGAACCTGCTGCACCGGTCGAAGAACCGAAAATTTCTGCTGATAGCGACGATCCGGTCGGTGATCTGATTGCCCAGCGTACCGAAGCATTGTCTGGTCAGGGCGAAACAAGTTCAGAGACTGCAAGCTCGGACGCTGCAGCCATGACCGAGACGGCAGATGCAAACACATCTGATACATCGTCGATCTCTGCCCCGGAAATTCGCGACGTTGCAAAGGCCGCCGACGTGCCGGAAGCACCGGACGCACCGGAAGTAAGTGACGCAGCAGAAGCGCCCGCCGAGCAAGCAGAGCCTGCAGCCGAAGCCGAAGAACCGGCTACTGCACCAACCGAAACCGCGGCAAAGCCCGGACCACCGTCAGAAGCTGAGGCTTCAACGGCCGAGAGTGCTGACAAGCCGTTCTCTGTTCAGATTGGTGCCTTCAAGGTTCATGAAAATGCCAGCCAGCGCGCAGAAGAACTTCGCAAGAAGGGCCTTCAGGTTGCGGTGGTTGTCCGGGGTCCGGAAAATGATGCGGCTTGGTACTATGTGCGCATTGGTGCCTATGCATCACTTGCTGCTGCGCGTGATGACGCCGCCAAGATCAAAAAGGACCATGCAATTGACGGTTTCCCGGTTCGTGCCGAGCCCAATGATCGCGAAGTCAAATAGCACACATATATAATGTGTCGATCCAAACGGGGTGGTGCAGGGATGCACTACCCCGTTTTCCGTGTCGGGTGCCGGGCTTTCATCCGGCTTTTCGGGCGATTGTCGATTTCGCCGCGAACGGGTTTGTTTTTGCCCTCTGTTTGCGGCATTCTACTTGCCATCATCGGGCAAAGGCTTTAGGCGGTAGGCCCAGAAGCAAATTTCAGGCGGTTGTTAAGACGTAATGACTGCCCCGCAAGACAGGATGGCCGGTAGAAACATGAGCACGCACAAGGATTTCCCCAACCTTCATATTCTTGATCACCCGCTGATCCAGCATAAACTGACCCATATGC
>OZ245802.1:4005000-4650194 GCA_965228275.1 Thalassospira sp.
GTACGCAAGGGCGATGTTCTTGCCGATGGTCGGACCATATGCAATCGAGGTCGTGTAAGAACGACGACCAAGCTCATCAATCAGGGTCTTGCCGGTTTCCGGATCCATGACCGGAAGCTTGCCGACCGGATACCGTGCGACACCCTTGGCATCAACGTTATCGGTCATGATCAAGGTGCAGAGCATGGCCGGCTGATGTTCGCGTTCACGATATTCAACATGCTTGGCCTTGCCACGGAAGTCGGCTTCTTTGACTTTTGGACGGGCGAGGGCTGCTTCAAGCAGGTTATATTCGGTGTGCAAATCAGCGTTCTGAAGACGCAGCGATTTTTCCAGACGGCGTGAGTTGGCATAGGTTTCAACACCAACAGCCATCACACCGATCCCACGCAGTGCATCCCAGACAGCAAGGCCGTCTTCATAACGCATATGAAGTTCCCAACCCTGTTCACCGACATAGGAAATGCGGAACGCCGAAACCGACTTGCCTGCAATCTTGATCTGACGAATTGCCGCAAACGGGAAGTTTTCGATATTCAGTTCTTCTGGGTTCTCGACAACCTTTTTAAGGTTCTCACGCGCATTCGGGCCCCAGATACCAATGGTAGTGAAGTTTTCGGTCACATCCGTGATGGTGACATCCCAACCCTTGTCCTGGGCAACGCGGCGCATATAGGTCAGGTCACGCGGACCGGCATCGGCACCGTTGACCAGACGGCAACGGTCCGCCATGCGGAAGACGGTGAAGTCGGCACGAACCATGCCTTCGTCGTCAAGCATGTGGGTATAGATACCCTTGCCGATATTGGCATCTCCGCCAACCTTGGCAGCACAAAGCCATTCCATCAGTTCAACATGATCCGGCCCTTCGATGTCGGTCATGTGGAAGTGCGACAGGTTGATGATACCGCAATCGTCACTAAGGGCCAGCTGTTCGGCGTTTGAGACGCGCCAGAAGTGACGGTTGTCCCATTCGTTTTCACGGACCGGCACGCGATCGGCGTATTTTTCCAGAAGGTGTTCGTTGGCAGCATAGCCATGTGCACGTTCCCAGCCGCCAAGCTCCATGAAGTAACCGCCCAGTTCGACTTCACGTTCATAGAACGGCGAGCGGCGAATGCCACGTGCATTGGCGAACGGTTCACGCGGGTGGACCGGCGGGTTGTAAATTTTCTTCGCCGTCTCATAGCAACGGTCGTGGATATACTGTTCGTTCAGCTGGAACTTGTTAAAGCGCGAGAAGTCGACAGAGGCATGGTCGATATGGGTGCGGCCATGGGTCATCCAATCGGCAATCAGTTTGCCCATACCCGGTCCGTCTTTAATCCAGATACCCACTGCATACCAAAGGCCACGCAGGTTCTGACTTTCACCCATGGATGGGCCGCCATCAGCAGAAGACTGCAGCAGACCATTGAACGAGTGGCTTTCGTTAAAGCCAAGCTCGGTCAGGATCGGGGTCAGTTCCATTGCGCGTTCAAGTGGCTCCATCACGTCTTCAAGTTCAAGGTCGCGCTGGGACGGGGACAGACGTGCCTGATCCTTTTCCAGAATGTCGCGCGGGTGAACAAGACGCGGGTTTTCTTCGTAATAGTAGCCCCATTCGATCTGACCACCTTCGGTACTTTTGGGATCGCCGGTATCGCGCATATAGGCAGAGTTGCCCTGGTCACGCAGCAGCGGATAGCCGATCTCGACACCGGTGCCTTCGAACTGGTTGTACGGCCCAAAGAAGGTCAACGGATGGTCAACCGGCATGACCGGAAGGTCTTCACCCGCCATTTCAGCAATCAGGCGGCCCCAAAGACCGGCACAGACGACAACATAGTCGGCGTGAATGGTGCCGCGTTCGGTGACAACGCCCTTGATGCGACCATCTTCGGTGATGAGTTCAAGTGCTGAGGTGTTGGCGAAGATTTTGAGTTTGCCGGTTGCTTCGGCCTGATCGATCAGTTTGCCGGCAACGGTCTGGGAGCGCGGGGTGACAAGACCAGCGTCGGGATCCCACATTGCACCCTGTATCTGGTCTTCTTCCAGAAGCGGGAATTTTTCCTTGGCTTCGGCAGCAGAGATGATTTTGACATTGGTGCCAAATGCCTTGCCGGAATCAACGCGACGTTTGAGTTCTTCCATGCGCTGGTCATCACCGACGCGGGCGACTTCAAGTCCGCCGATACGCGCGTAGTGACCCATCTTTTCATAGAAGTCCATGGAATACATTGTGGTCCAGCATGACAGCAGGTCATGGCTGGTGGCATAGCAGAAGTCCGATGCGTGTGCGGTCGAACCGATATCGGTCGGGATACCGGATTTGTCGATGCCGACAATATCGTCCCAGCCATTCTCGATCAGGTGATGCGCGACAGAGGAGCCAACAATACCCCCGAGCCCGACGATGACGACTTTGGCCTTGCTTGGAAACGCGCTCATTTAACTCATTCCTTCTATTCGAGACGATTGTCAGCTTTGGGCATTTATGAACGCAAGAGGGGACCGGTGGCCCGGTCCCATGCGTGATTGCAGATCAGATGGTGAAGACGACAGTCCGATGTTTGTTCAACATCACGCGGCCTTCAAGATGATATTTCACGGCACGTGCGAGAACGCGGGCCTCGATATCACGGCCGGTGGCGACAAAGTCATCCGCCGACATGGCGTGGTTCACGCGTTCGGTTTCCTGTTCAATGATCGGGCCTTCATCAAGATCAGGTGTGACATAGTGTGCGGTCGCACCGATCAGTTTCACGCCACGCTCATATGCCTGATGATAGGGTTTTGCCCCCTTGAATGACGGCAGGAACGAGTGGTGAATGTTGATGATCATGCCATAGAACTGGCTTGAAAGTTCGTTGGTCAGAACCTGCATGTAGCGGGCAAGGATCACGAGCTCGGAATTGGTTTCCTTGATCAGGTCAGCCAGCTTGGCTTCCTGTTCAACCTTGTTTTCCTTGTTCACCGGCCAGTAATGGAACGGGATGCCTTCCTGATCGGCGATGCGGCGCGCGTCTTCGTGGTTGGAGACGATCGCGGCAACCTCGGCATCAAGCCAGCCGACCTTGATTTGATACAGCAGGTGAAGCATCGCATGGTCAAATTTCGAGACCATGATGATGATCTTTGGCTTGCGCGATGCAACGTCGACCTTGAGCTTCAGGTTAAAGCGATCAACTGCCGGGTTGAGCGACAGAATGACCGATTCCTTGGTCACATCTTCAGGGGTGGCAATTGCCACGCGCAAGAAGAACTGGTTGGTCTGACGATCAAAGAACTGGTTGGATTCGATGATGTTCGCGCCACGTGTTGCCAATGCGGATGTAACGGTTGCTACGATCCCGGGCTGGTCATCACAGGCAATGCGAAGAATGAAAGAAGTGTCGCTCACTGGATTGGTTCCATTTCAAAAGGGACAAGCAGCCAATTACAGCTGGTTTTCAAGTTCCGGCAGAACATCAAAAAGATCGCCGACGATACCATAATCAGCAACCTGGAAGATCGGCGCTTCTTCATCGGTATTGATCGCAACAATGATCTTTGAGTCCTTCATACCCGCCAGATGCTGGATCGCGCCGGAAATGCCACAGGCAATATATAGGTCCGGTGCAACCACCTTGCCGGTTTGACCGACCTGAAGATCATTTGGTGCGTAACCCGCATCAACGGCTGCACGTGATGCGCCAACGGCGGCACCAAGCTTGTCTGCAAGCGGGGTGATGACGGATTTGAATTTTTCTTCCGATCCAAGGGCACGGCCACCCGAAACAATGATCTTGGCCGAACCAAGTTCGGGGCGGTCATTATCCGAGAGGATGTTTTCCAGGAACGATGATTTGCCGCTGTCAGCTGACGCATCAAGGGTCTTGATCGCAGCTTCGCTTGAACCGGCTTCGGTTGCAGCAAAGCTTGAGGTGCGAACGGTGATGACCTTTTTCGCATCTGTGCTTTGAACGACTTCAACAGCGTTACCAGCATAGATCGGGCGTTTGAAGGTATCGGCATCAACAACGTCAATGATTTCAGAAACCTGCATGACATCAAGCAGTGCCGCGACGCGTGGCAGGATGTTTTTGCCATTCGCCGTTGCCGCAGCAACGATCGCGTCATAATCACCCGCCAAGGAGACGATCAAATCAGCTGCATTTTCAGCAAGCTGATTTTCCAACGCATCACTTTGGGCCACCAGAACCGAACGCACACCCGAAAGGGATGCAGCAGCCTTGGCAACGTCGCCGCTAGCTTTACCTGCGACCAGAATATCGATATCACCACCGATCTTGATTGCAGCACTCAGCGCCTTGGCGGTCTGTTCGGAGAGGGTGACATTGTCATGTTCGGCAAAAAGAAGAATAGCCATTTCTTTGATCTCCGTGCGGGTCAGATGACGCCAGCTTCGTTTCTGAGTTTTTCGGTCAGTTCGGCGACATTGGCGACTTTAACGCCAGCTTGACGCTTGGCCGGTTCTTCAACGCGAATAACGCGAAGGCGCGGGGTGACGGTGACGCCGAAATCTTCAGAAGTCTTGGTATCAAGCGGCTTCTTTTTCGCCTTCATGATGTTTGGAAGCGACGCATAGCGCGGCTCGTTCAAACGAAGGTCTGCCGTAACAACTGCCGGAAGGCTGACATTGATTGCCTGAAGACCACCGTCCACTTCGCGGGTGACTTTTGCACTGTCAGAACCCAGTTCCAGTTTGGAAGCAAAGGTTGCCTGCGACCAACCCAGAAGGGCTGAAAGCATCTGGCCGGTCTGGTTGGCGTCATCATCGATGGCCTGTTTGCCCAGAACGATGACACCTGGCTGTTCTTCGGTCGCGACACCCTTAAGGATCTTTGCGACGTCAAGCGGTTCGACCGGGCCATCAACCGTAACCAGAATGGCGCGGTCGGCCCCCATGGCAAGAGCGGTACGCAGCGTTTCCTGTGCCTGAGCCGGGCCGATGGAAACGGCAACGACTTCATCAGCCTGACCGGCTTCTTTCAGGCGAACGGCTTCTTCAACCGCAATTTCGTCAAACGGGTTCATCGACATTTTGACATTGGCAAGGTCAACACCCGTGCCATCTGCCTTTACGCGGATTTTCACGTTGTAATCCACGACCCGTTTAACAGGTACCAGTACCTTCATCATCTTTCCCTTCGCCACAGTCACGCGCAGAAAAAATATCTGCTCCGGGGGGACCAGCGCCTTTGGGCTGGTCTTAATATTTTAAGGAATGAAAGCCTTCTCAAGCTTCCCTGACGTCTGAATTATTTTCGTTTTTTGGATGCCGCTTCCCGGAAAGGAGCATCGAGAATTAGGGGAGGGAGGCATTGGTCGGGGCGCGAATGTACTGTCTGGCAATATGCCATCAAAACTTCACGAACCGATTTTGGAAGCTGCCGAGTCCCTTTGTTTCTCTTGCTTGCCCAATCTCAGTGGCGGTATCATGGTAGATAATCTGGCTGCTTTTTGCGCCAAAAAATAGAATGATTGCGTCAAACCGAGATTATCGCTACGACAAACAGAACAACCTTGTCTGTATCGGAGGGACCGATGCTCAAGAAGCCTGATCCAAGTGTCAAAGTTGCACCGCGTTTGAATGTCGGGTTTATCCTGGCTAAACGCTTTACGCTCTGCGCGTTTGCGAACTTTGTTGATGTGCTCCGATTGGCCGCAGACGAGGGGGACCGAAGTCGTCCGATCCTGTGTAAATGGACCGTCCTTTCCGATTCCATGAATCCGATTGCGTCTAGTAGCGGGATCGCTGTTCAGCCCAAGGAACGGTTGGGTGACCCCAGACGATTTAATTATATCGTCGTGGTGGGCGGTTTGATGGATGATGCCGAAAAACTAAGCCCGGCCTATCAGGCTTTCCTGCGCGAAGCAGCTGCTGCTGGCGTGCCGCTGGTCGGGGTCTGTACCGGTGTTTTCATGCTGCATGAGGCAGGGCTTCTTGATGGTTATCGCTGCTGCGTCAGTTGGTTCCACCATTCCGAAGTTGTCGAGCAATTCGAGGGACTTGACCCGGTTACCGAACAGATTTTTGTCGTTGATCGTGATCGTCTGACCTGTTCGGGCGGGGTGAGTTCGGCGCACTTGGCAGCCTATCTGGTCGATAAGCATGTCGGGCGCGCACAGGCCAATAAAAGCCTGCATATCATGATCATTGATGACGCACTTCAGGCGGAAAAGCCACAGCCGGGCATTCCATTGGATCTGAAAACCCAGGATCAGATCGTCCAGCGTGCACTTTTGATCATGCAGCAAAATATCGATACACCGATATCCGTGCAGGAAATTGCACGCAGGATGGGCAACAGTAAACGCCAGATCGAACGTCATTTCCGGTTGGCACTTGATACGTCGCCACAGGTTGCATTCCTTAATATCCGATTGGATTTGGCGCAGCATCTGATTGAAAACAGTCAGAAGTCGGTGGCACAGATTGCGGTCGATTGCGGGTTCTGTGACTCGTCACATCTAAGCCGTATGTTCCGGCGCCGTTATGGCTGCACGCCACAGGCACTTCGCCGCCCGGCCGATATGGAAATGGGCAGTGAGCTGATTGCCGAACTGGCCGAGGCCGCAGAACAACCCGCCTTGGTAACCTGATCCCAAGAATTTGATACAGATAAAAAAACGCCGCCGAAGGGGTTCCCGTTCGGCGGCGTTTTCTTAAGGTCTATGGGTGACTTGATATCACCGTGGTTCGCTTGCCAATCCGCGCCAGATCGCTACGCACATCACCAATAGAACAATGGTGAAGGGCAATCCGGTTGAAATGACCATCGATTGCAAGGACGACAATCCACCTGCCGACAGCAGAAGAACAATAGCGACAATGCCTTCGAAGATGCACCAGAACACACGTTGCGGTGCCGGGGCATCGACCTTGCCGCCCGCTGCGATCGTATCGATCACAAGCGACCCGGAATCTGATGAGGTCACAAAGAAGACGATCACAAGAACGATACCGACAAACGACGTGATTGCTGCAATTGGCAAAGCATCGAGCATGGTAAACAGCTGCAGCGGAAGCGCTGCTTCGGTAACGGCGGTGTAACCATCGCGTACGACCTGGCTGATAGCAGCGCCACCAAAGATCGACATCCAGATCACACAAACCAGTGACGGTACCAGAAGGACGCTGATGATGAATTCACGCACTGTACGGCCACGCGAAACGCGTGCGATGAACATGCCGACAAACGGTGACCAGCTGATCCACCAAGCCCAGTAGAACGACGTCCAGCCCTGCATGAAGTTGACATCATCACGCCCAACCGGGTTCGACAATGCCGGCAGGTACTGAAGATACGCACCAAGGAAATCAAGTATATCGGTAAACAGAAGAACGGTCGGGCCCGCCACCAGAACAAACAGAAGCAGCAGGAATGCCAGCCCCATATTGATTTCTGACAGAAGCTTAACACCTGCTTCCAGCCCGCGAATGACCGAGATCAGGGCAATCGCGGTAATACCAACAATCAGGACAACCTGTGCGGTCGGGCCAATCGGCACGCCAAACAGCTTGTTGAAACCGGCATTGGCCTGCGCAGCGCCAAGACCAAGCGAGGTCGCAAGACCAAACAGGGTCGCAAAGACCGCAAGGATATCGATGATGTGACCAGGCCAGCCCCAGACACGTTCGCCAAAGATCGGATAGAATGCCGAACGGATGGTCAGTGGCAGACCCTTGTTGTAGCTAAACAGCGCAAGGCTGAGTGCAACAATTGCATAGATCGCCCACGGATGAAGGCCCCAATGGAAAATCGATGCTGCCATGCCAAGGCGGATGGCTTCTGCTTCGTCACCGGCCGCCGCACCAAGCGGTGCCCAGTCCGTACGAATGCCATCTTCACCAACCGATGTACCACCAAGCGACGAGGCAAAGTGGCTGAGCGGTTCGGACACGCCATAGAACATCAGACCAATGCCCATGCCCGCAGCAAACAGCATGGCAAACCAGCTTTTATAGGTGAAGTCCGGTTTGGCATCCTTGCCGCCAAGGCGAACCTTGCCATAGGGGCTCACGACCAGAACAAGGCAGAGAATGACGAAAATGTCAGCCGCCCCGATAAAGAACCAGTCAAATCCCTTCGTTACTTTCGAAAACAGCAGGCTGAAAATCTCGCTGGCCTGATCGGGCAGCAAAAGCGTGTAGAGAACAAATCCGACAACTGAAATTGCCGAAACAGCAAAAACCGGATTGTGGACATCAAATCCGAATGGACCAACCGAACCTTCAATATTGTCCTGACCGATATTGTAATCGGTTTCGATCAGGCCTTCGGGTGCTGATTCTGGTGATGGGGTAGACAAGTCTTCTTTGGAGTCACGTAAGTCAGTCATAAAGCCTCCTCTCGTGGGTGCCCGCCGACAAGTTTCGACAGGCGTTCGTCCGTCTGAAATTCTTGTTTGAGTATTATTTTTGGTCGCAAATATGCTGCCACGCATGTCTGCGACATGAGCGTTGGGCGTTCTATTGCGTGGCTGTTAAGGTCGAACCGGGCTTGCGCCCTAAAGCTCGACCTCCACGTCGGAAAGAGGGGTGGAACAACAAATCAGGATCTTGCCCTGATCGATTTCCCTCTGGCGGATGCCACCACCATGTTGCATGTCAACTTCGCCAGACGTCAGTTTGGATTTGCAGGTACCGCAAATACCACGCTGGCAGGAAGACATCGGCATCAGGCCTGCTTCGCGTGCGGCCGAAAGGATGGTCATCCCCGGGCTGCACTCGACGACATGTCCCGTTTTGCTGAAGCTGACCCGGAAAGTCTGATCACTGATTTCCGGGGCCACGGAACTATGTTCTTCAATCGTACCAGCGGTTTCAGCTCCGAAATCGAAGCTTTCCTCGTAGTACTTGTCCATATCAAAGCCAGCTTCCTGAAGGAGCGTGCGAACACCTTCCATGAAGCGGCCCGGACCACAGCAAAATACCTTTCGGTCCTTAAAATCTGGGGTCATCAGCTGCAGCATCGGCAGGCTCAAACGACCCGTATAGCCCGACCAAGCGTGGCTTGCGGATGCGCTATCAACTGTCAGCGACACCTTCAGGCTGGGGTTCTGGGTTGCCAGAAGCGCCAGCTCATCGCGGAAAATAAGGTCTGATGGTGTGCGTGCTGCATGTACAAAGTGAAGATCGGTCGGCTCGGACAGATCGCACGCGGTACGCGTCATCGACATCATCGGCGTGATGCCGCTGCCCGCCGAAATGAACAGCACCTTGTCCGGTCCGGTTGCATCGGTGGTGAATTCACCGCCCGGACCCGAAACATTCACTTCCTTGCCCGGCAGCATATTGTCATGCAGCCAGTTTGAACCCGGACCACCCGGCACACGTTTTACCGTGATTTCAACGCGGTACGGACGGGCTGCCGATGCCGAAATGGTATAACAACGCGTGATCATGCCTTCGACAGGCAGTTCAAACGTCATGTATTGCCCCGGATAGAACCGGAATGCGCGCGGCTCACGACCAGAAAACACGAATGTTTTCACATCGTGGGTTTCCTGGCGAACCTGACGGCAAACAAGCACATCATCATTTTCCGGATCCCACAGTGGCACACGTGTCACTTCGGTCAGGATTTCTTCCGGTTTGATGTCGTCAGTTCCGGCATCGGTGGTGTTCTTCGCGGTCATTCTGCAGCAATCCCGGCTTTGGCCATTCCGTAGTGATCTTCAAGGCGTTTAATATACCAGTCACAGAACGCTTCAACATGCGGTTCGGTGAACTGGGAATAGGGGCCCGGCTCATAGGCAGGCTGTTGACTGCCAATCTGGGCCAGACGCACAAGATCTGCATCCTGCTGGTTAGTCATGTTCCAGACATGGGTCAGGTTATCAAGATTGTAGTCTTCGTTCTCGTGCGCATCCTTGTGGACCAGCCAGGTCGTGCGGACCAGGGTTTTGCCCGGGCTCAGCGGAATGACCGAGAAGGTCACTACATGATCGCTCATGAAGTGATGCCACGAGTTCGGATGTGTCCAGAAGCTAAGACCGCCAAGCTTTGCATCGGTAAACTTGCCCAAAAGCTTCTTGGAGGCGACCTTGGTATCAAGGGTATGTGATTCACCCTCACGCATCAGCGACAGGCGCATGGTACGGAAACCGGTCACATTCGAAAGATGGTCAGATTCCGCTGACGGTAGGCCACAGGCTTCCCAACGGGCATGGTCGCTTTCCATGACGCCGGCATATTTGGCCACATCTTCCGAGCGGCGCTGGTCAAGCTCGTCTGGCGAGAAGCCAAAACCGTATTCAGAAAGCGGCACGGTCAATTGCGGATGGTTACCTTCGCAGTGATAGCACTCGCGATTGTTTTCCATGGTCAGCTTCCAGTTGCCTTCCTCGATCAGTTCGGAAGTATGGGCAACCTTGCAGTTCACGATGTCATGCGGTTTGAGGTAAGGCTGCATCACGCGGGCCATTTCCTCGATATCGGCAGGTGCATCTTTGGCAAGGCAGATAAAGATCAGCCCGGCAATCGAACGGACATGAACGGTTTTCAGGCCATGACAGCTTTTGTCGAACCCGGAACCCATATGTTCGGCAAGGATCAGTTCGCCATCTTCGTTGTAGGTCCAACCATGATAACGGCAAACAATGTTGCCGATTGTTGTGGCGCGCTCGTCAATCAGTTTGGCGCCACGATGGCGGCAGACATTGTGGAACGCACGAATTTCCATGTCGTCGCCGCGCAACAGCAGAATGGATGCGCCGCCGATCTCAACCGTAACGCAGTCGCCCGGTTCCGGAAGTTCCGGCTCAACCGCGACAAAGATCCAGTTCTGACGGAAAATAACGTCCATATCGAGATCAAGGATCTCTTGCGCGTTATAAAAAGGCGCTTCGAGGCTTTTGAATTTCTCGCGACGAGCAACAAGCTCTTGAATGGCAGACGGTGAAAGCATGGTCGGGTACCTCGGCGTCAAATGTTGCCTGCATATGTGAACCTGCGCAAACGGTGAGGAGTGCAGCAGGGCTCAAACTTGTATTAAAGAAAGTTACGAAACTTCGCGCTTGTGACACCTCTATATGTCGGTGTCTTTCTTATTTTCCTGGACGTAACCCTGAAAACATAAAAGCGGCAGGGGTCCGCATGGCTGACGTTACGGCGTGCAATATCATTTGCACAATCGGTAAAGAAAGACCCCGTCTGGCATTTCATCGCACATATATTACCACGATTTTGCGGCATGTGCGGACATTTGCCCAAACACGAAATGGAAATCCCGTGCTGTGCACGGTTCGTGTCAGGGGTTGTCAAATGCACCCAAAGTCTCCCTCGTATATATCGGCAGGTTACCTGCTCTTTGCACGTCTTGATTTCATATATGTGACGCTGAGAAAATCTATTTCGGAATGCTCCTGCGGGGGGAGAAAAGTTAAGTCACTTTCACAGTAGGATTGCGACGAAATGTCTCGAACGTTGTTTTTTGATCGTACATGATGCTCTTGGCGCTGTCTGACAAAGCGTTGGCTGCGATCTCTATCAGAACTTTACAGCATTCTGATGCACCTCACAGAACCGTGAGCACGGATCGAAATCTCATCACATTCCTTTGACTTTTCGTGTGTGAATGGTGCAGTGACCGCGTGGTTCTTGGCCCGTAGGCTAGTTTCATTGCCGCATGGTGATGTTCAATTAACCGAAGGGAAACGACAATGAAGAACGCATTGGTATTTGGCGCTGCTTTGACCGCCGCTGTATCGCTCGCCGCTGTTGAACAGGCATCCGCGCAGGGTGCGAAAGAAAAATGCTATGGTGTTTCACTCGCCGGGCAGAATGATTGCGCCGCTGGTCCGGGTACGACCTGTGCTGGTACCTCGACTGTTGATTATCAGGGCAATGCCTGGAAACTTGTACCGGCTGGCTCCTGCGAAGAAATGAGCTTCACCACGGCCGACGGCCGCGAAGTAATGGGCAGCCTAGAAGCGCTTGAGCGCGACATTCCCAAAGGCTGATCACTGATCGCATAAGCTTCAAGCATGATCGAGGTTCCCATGACGCAGCTTCCTGCCCGTGCCGGTGTCGGTTTCAAGGCCGAACATGCCAAAGACATCTTTGGCAATGAACCTGCTGTTGGCTGGTTTGAAATCCATCCAGAAAACTACATGGTTGCCGGTGGTCCGCGTCTTGCGATGCTTGAAGAGCTGTGTACGCACTATCCGGTCTCCATGCACGGGGTCGGGCTGTCGCTGGGCGGCGGAGAGACGCTAAGTGAAAACCACTTGGCGGACCTCAAGCGCCTGGTTGATCGGTTCGATCCCGCCATGGTGTCCGAACATATTGCATGGTCCTCGCACGAGGGTCTTTATATGGCTGATCTGTTGCCAACGCCGATGACCAAAACATCGCTGGATCAGTTGGTGCAAGCCATCGAAACCGTGCAGGATTATATCGGGCGTCGGATCCTGATTGAAAATCCGACCTCTTATATGCCGCTTCCGCAAAACTCGATCCTCGAACTTGAATTCATTACCGAGGCCGCACGTCGTAGTGGCTGTGGTTTATTGATTGATGTGAACAATGTTTACATTTCCGCGCATAATTTGAGCTTTGATGCCAAGGCATTCATTGATGCGGTGCCCGGTGATCTGGTGGGTGAGATCCATCTGGCCGGGCATGAGTGCGATGCCAATCCGGATGATGATGTCCTGATCGATACTCATTCCCGTCCGGTTGCCGATCCGGTTTGGGCATTGTTTGATCAGTTGATTTCCCGCATTGGTCCGCGTCCGACCCTGATTGAATGGGATAATGATGTGCCGGGATGGGATGTTCTGGCTGCTGAAGCCGCACTTGCCGATCGATATCTTGATCGTGGTGCAAAGCCGTTGCTTGAGGCAGCGTCATGAGGGACCTTGACGCATTCTATGCAAGCTTTTCTGCGGCCGTAACCGATCGTGATCCGGCGGCCCGTCCATCCGGGTTGGATGATGTCGGGCAGCGACGCTTTGCGATTTATCGCAACAATGTTCATCGCGGGCTGGCGGATGCCTTGGCGGCTGCTTACCCGACCGTCACCAAGCTGGTGGGCGAGGGGCTCTTTGCCGGATTGGCGCAACAGTTTGTTGCTGCCGAAGGTGCGCGCCCCGGATCACTTGCGCTTTATGGTGCGGGGTTTGCAGATTTTCTGGCGAAGCACGATGTTGCAAAACGCCTACCTTATCTTGCCGATATCGCCCGGCTGGAACGGGCGCGATTGATTTCGCTTAATGCTGCTGATGCGGAGCCGCTTGGTGCGCAGCATCTGGCTGGAAAAGAAGATCAACTGGCATCCATGCGGTTTGCCGCCCATCCGGCATGCCATTTGATTACATCAGACCACCCGATATTTGCGATCTGGCAGGTGCAAAATCTGGTCGAGGATGCGGCAGGCGAGAGAGCCAAAATCATCCAGCGTGCCGAAGCGGTGCTGATCACGCGGCCTATGATGGAGGTTGCGATACGTTACCTCACGCCCGCGCAGGCGATCTTTGCCAAGGTACTTCTGGCTGAGAAACTTGATCTTGAAGCTGCATGTGAACGCGCTGCTGCGGTCGATGCGGATTTTGATGTAACGCGCAGTTTTGCCGACCTTTTAATTGCCGGGGCCTTTGTCGCCCCAAATGACGTGACGAAAGGAAACGCACATGCGTTTGAATGATGTGCTTGGGACCTATGCTCGCATGGATGACAAATTGAACGGGCTTGGCGGGCGCGATCATCTTGGACTGATTGTGCGATTGATGTTCCTGATGTTGCTGCTGCCCTATTACATCAATAGTGCTTTGACCAAGATTGATGGCTTTGGGCTGAGTGCCGGTGCATTTGCACAAATCCTGCCACCAATTGCTGAGCAATATCTATATGACACGGCGGCCATTCCGTTTTTCCCGTGGCATCTGATCGTTTGGGCCGGAACTTTGGCAGAATTTGTTCTGCCGATCCTGATCATTGCCGGGGTACTCACGCGCTTAAGCGCGCTTGGTATGATTGGCTTTGTCGTCGTTCAGACCATTGTTGATATTGTTTTCCACGGCGCAAGTGCCGGTGCACTTGCCAATGGCCTGCCGAACGAGCTCCTTGATCAGCGCTTGCTGTGGGTTTTCTTGCTGGGGCTGTTGGTCTTTAGCGGGGCGGGGAAATTTTCCGTCGATAATATCATCATGAAGCTGCGCGCCTAAGCGCAGCTTTTCCTTTATTTACCGACCGCCATGCTGGTCGGGGCAACGGCACCATCACGCAGGCTTGCCAGATAATCCTGGCTGATGTCATGGACCGCCATGATATGCCCATAAAGCAAATCTTCGGCCGCCTTCACGTCCCCGCGCAGGATTGCATCAACAATGCCTTGATGTTCCTCATGCGATGATGCAAGGCGCGCCAGGCTTTGGAATTGCACGCGGCGGAACGGGGCAACGCGCCGGCGGACCGAAAGAGTTACATCAACCAGCACATCATTATGGGTGCCGCGATAAAGCGTGTTGTGAAATGACCGGTTCAGGGTTTCATAGCTGTCGCTATCGCCCAATCGCACCGTTTCAGCCAATTCATGATGAAGACGTTCAAGGTTGTGGCGCTCGCCACTTGTCATGCGTTTGGCGGCCAATCGGCCGCACATGCCTTCAAGCTCAGCCATGCTTTCAAACATTGCCGTCAGGCGTTCCGGGGTTGCAAGCGATACATAAACCCCGCGATTGGGGATCTTTTCCGCCAATTCGGTTGCGGTCAAAAGCTGTAATGCCTCGCGCACCGGGGTGCGTGACACGCCAAACCGTTTGGCTAAAAGCGGTTCTTCCAAACGCTGCCCCGGGGGCAGCTTGCCCTTCACAATGTCATCTTCCAGCGCCTGACATAGCTGTTGGGCGATGCCAACCGGCTCGTTCTGTTCAGGCGGGGTAGAGAACGTTTGGCGAAGCTCGATCATCTGACGTCGGAACCCTTCTTGCGAGGTTTGGTTGATCTCCTCTTATTCGGATGTATACACCAATTTTTACATCAAGGCCAAGTTTCTCAAGGGTTGTGGAATCTGTGTCTTTTTCGCTGCCGTTTTTTGCATATTTTTTGTGCGATAAAAATGTGCAATGCAGTATATAGAGTAAATATTATGCAATTTAAGTTATCGTGAATCTGGTGAAATCAATTTAAGTCATTGAAAAATATGCAATGGCATGTGTGTTGCAAGATGTATACACAATGCGGAATGCATTCCGTTGAGATTACGTTTCATAGAAATAGCTATCTCTATCAGGGAGACATCAATGACAAACGTTAAACGGCGCGACTTTCTGACCAAGTCGGCAATCGGTGCAGCAGCGACCGGGGCCGGGGTGATTGCTGCCCCGAACATCGTCCGTGCACAGGAAACCTTTAACTGGAAAATGACCAATGCCTATGGTCCGGGATCACCATTCTATGTGACCGGTCCGGGCAGCCCGGAGGATTTCTGCAAACGCGTGACCGAAATGTCGAATGGTCGCCTGAACATTCAACATTTTGCCGCGGGCGAGCTGATCCCGGCCCTTGAGGGCTTTGACGCGGTTCAGGCCGGTACGGTCGAAATGAATGCGGCCAACGCCTATTTCTGGGCCGGTAAGATCTTTGCCGCGCAATATTTCACGACGGTTCCGTTTGGCCTGAACTTCCAGGGGGTGAATGCCTGGCTGTATCATGGCGGCGGGCTTGAGCTGTGGCACGAGGTCTATCAGCCCTATGGTCTGGTGGCCTTCCCGATGGGCAATACCGGCGTTCAGATGACCGGGTGGTTCCGTGAACCGATCGAAAGCCTTGATGATTTCAATGGCCTCAAGATGCGTATTCCGGGTCTGGCAGGTAAGGTTTATCAGCAGATCGGTGTGGAAGTGAAATTGCTTCCGGGTGGCGAAATCTTCCCGGCGCTTGAGCGTGGTGTGATTGATGCAGCCGAATTCGTTGGCCCGTATCAGGATCGTCGTCTGGGTCTGCAGAAAGCTGCGAAATACTACTACACCACTGGCTGGCATGAGCCGTCCAACGTGACCGAGCTTCTGATCAATCAGAAAGCCTGGGAAAGCCTTCCGGCCGATCTTCAGGCGATTGTCAAAAACGCGGCACAGGCGTGCAACCTTGATAGCCATTCCTGGTGCGAAGCCAACAACGCAGCAGCCCTGCGTGATTTGGTCGAGAACTTTGGCGTTGCTGCCCAGACCCTGCCAGATGATGTCGTTACCAAGCTTAAAACCATCACGGCTGAAACGCTTGAAGCCGAAGCCGCCAAGGACCCGATCACGAAAAAGGTCCATGACAGCTTCATGGCCTTCCGCGATACCCACCGTGAATGGGCCGCGATCAGTGAAAAGCCTTATCACGGCATCATTTCTTCTAAAGGCGGGATGAGCTGATATGAAATCGACCCGTACTGAGCCGCTGCCAGACCGTGTTTTGGGTCTTATCGTTGATGTCGCCGGATGGGGGGCTGCGATCAGTGGTCTTGCCCTTGTGCTGGTGGTCGGCGGGAATGTGTTGCTGCGCTATCTGTTTAATTCCGGAAGTGTCGCAATGCAGGAACTTGAATGGCATCTGGTATCCCCGATTGCCTTGATGGGGATGGCCTATGGCATGCGCCATGGCGGTCATGTGCGGGTCGATTTTCTTTATGAACGTCTGGGGCCACGGGCCCAGGCGATCATTGATCTGATCTCGGCCGTTTTGATGGCGGTTCTGGGTGGGGCATTGATCTGGTTTTCGATCCCCTATGTTGAACAATCCATCATGATGGGCGAAGGGTCGCCAGATCCGGGCGGCTTGCCATATCGCTTCTTGCTGAAGGCCTTCATCCCGATCGGGTTTGGCTTGCTGCTGACCCAGGCGATTGCCCAGGGCCTTATGAATTATCGTCAAATTATCGCCGGTGAACGCGGCGATCCTGCCTTTGATGCATCCCATGCGGTTCCGCAAAGCGGTGCAGGAGACTAATCAGACATGACCGGAAATGAATGGCTGGCCATTGGCATGGTCGGGGGCTTCTTTGGCTTCCTCGTGCTTGGTGTGCCAGTGGCGATCTCGCTTGCGATTTCGGGGTTTGCCTTTGGGATTATGGGGTTTGGCACCGGTTTGTTTAACCTGTTGCCGGCTCGGATTTACGGGGTTGTCACCAACTATACCCTGCTTGCCTTACCGCTTTTTATCTTCATGGGGGTGATGCTTGAAAAGTCAAAACTGGCCGAAGAGCTGATTGATGTGATCGGTCATGCCATGGGGCGGCTTAAGGGCGGTATGGGCCTTGCCATCGTTATCGTTGGCGTTTTGATGGGCGCGTCATCGGGTGTGGTGGGCGCGACCGTTGTGACAGTTGGTTTGCTGTCGCTTCAGCCGTTGATCAATCGCGGCTATGACAAGGGGGTGGCCAGTGGCGTGATTTGCGCATCCGGCACCCTTGGTCAAATCATTCCGCCCAGTCTGGTATTGATCCTTCTTGCCGATATTTTGGGTGAGTCCGTCGGGACATTGTTTGCCGCGGCCATGGTGCCGGGGCTTATCCTTGCCGGGATGCTGGGGCTTTATCTTGTGCTGCTGGGCATCTTCAAGCCCGACATGGTGCCCGCCATCCCCAAGGATGAACGCGATGCCATGAATACGCAGCAATTGTTGATCAAAATCGCCAAGGTGGTTGTGCCGCCCTTGGCGCTGGTCTTTGCCGTGCTTGGGTCAATCGTTGGCGGGATCGCTGCCCCGACGGAGGCCGCATCGATGGGTGCGTTGGGCGCACTGTTGCTCGCATTCGTTACGCGGCGTTTGTCCTTTGGCGTCATGCGCGATGTTTTGCATGATACGCTGATCACAAGTGCCATGGTGTTCTTCATCCTGATTTGCGCACAACCCTTTGGTCTGGCCTTCCGTGGTCTGGGCGGTGAGGGGCTTGTTCACGCCATGTTTGAATGGGTGCCGGGCGGGGATATGGGCAACCTTCTGTTCATGATGGGGGTTATCTTTGTTCTTGGCTTCTTCCTTGAATGGATCGAGATTTCCTATATCGCGCTTCCGATGTTCTTGCCGGTCTTTATCAATAGCGGGATCGACATGGCATGGCTTGCGATCCTGGTTGCCATGAACCTGCAAACAAGCTTCCTGACGCCACCATTTGGCTGGGCGCTATTCTTCCTGAAAGGTGTCGCACCGCCATCGGTTTCAACAGTCGATATCTATCGCGGCGTGATACCGTTTATCGGCATTCAGGCGCTTGCCCTGATCTTGCTGTTTGTCTTCCCGGAATTGACCAGTTGGTTGCCCAATCTGATCGGGTGGTAAACAGGATTTTGATACCGGTATTCTACGATGTGAAAAGGCGCTGAACGGAAAAGAAAAACGGCGCTATGAACAAATCAAACGGACATGTGGCGTGTTTCGCGCCCCATGTCCGAACCGTTACGGCAGGGAGGCCAGAAGGCGATGCTACGTTCAAGAACTGCACTGGGTGGCATGGTCACCGCACCCCATCATCTCGCGGCAGAAGCCGGGCGTGACATCCTGCGTGAAGGTGGCAATGCGGTTGAAGCCATGATTGCCGCGGCGGCCACCATCGCGGTGGTTTATCCGCATATGAACGCGATAGGCGGCGATGGTTTCTGGCTGATTTCCGAACCCGGCAAAGACCCGGTTGCCATTCGCGCCTGTGGCGGTGCAGCAGGTCTTGCGACCCCGGAATTCTACCGCGAACAGGGCAAGGCCGCGATCCCGGCCCGTGGGCCATTGGCGGCCCTAACAGTGGCGGGGGCAATCGGCGGCTGGATCAAGGCGGCCGAGGTGGCAAGATCACTTGGCGGTAAAATTCCGATGGCGCGCCTGATGGCCGATGCGGTTCATCATGGCAAAACCGGTGTGCCCGTAACCAAATCACAGGCCGAACTGACCACAACCAAAATGGCGGAGCTTAAAGGCTCGCCGGGTTTTGTGGATACTTATGCCGCTAACGGCATTCCCGCCCTTGGCGATGTGTTGAAACAACCAGCCCTTGGTGCGACGCTTGAACATCTTGGTCGCGTTGGGTTTGATGATTTCTATCGTGGCGATATTGCGCGCGCCAATGCGCGCGGGCTTGAGGCGGTCGGAAGCCCGATCAGGTTGTCTGATCTTGAAAGCTATCACGCAAAGATCATGACGCCGCTTTCGGTCAAACTTTCAACCGGCACCGTGTTTAACATGGTCCCGCCAACGCAAGGTGTGGCGTCCCTGATGATCCTTGGTCTGTTTGACCGTTTGGGGCTTTCCGGTGCGTCATTGGACGGGTTTGATCATATCCATGGATTGATCGAGGCCACCAAACGCGCGTTTCTCAAACGTGATGCCCATGTTGGCGATCCCGACCGGATGACGATTGATCCGATGTCGCTGCTTTCAAGTGAATTGCTTGATGCCGAAGCCGCCAAAATCGATATGAAGCAGGCCCTGCCGTGGCCGCATACCGCCAAGCCGGGTGATACGATCTGGGTGGGGACGGTGGATGCCAATGGTGTCGCAGTCAGTTATATCCAAAGCATCTTCTGGGAATTCGGATCTGGCATTGTCGTGCCCGAAACCGGTGTGCTGTGGCAAAATCGCGGTGCAAGCTTCACGCTCCATGACGGCCCCAATCAACTCGGCCCCGGGCGTTTGCCGTTCCATACACTGAACCCGGCACTGGCCAAGCTCAATGATGGATCAGTCCTGACCTATGGCACCATGGGCGGCGAGGGACAGCCGCAAACCCAATCGGCAGTGTTCACCCGTAATGTGATGTTCGGCCAAGATTTGCAGGAAGCAGTCAGCGCCCCGCGCTGGTTGCTTGGCAAAACCTGGGGCGATGAAACCACGACGCTTAAACTCGAAAACCGTTTTGATGCGGCCCTGATCGATCAATTGAAATCAGCGGGCCACACTGTCGAAGTCGTCGGCCCCTATGAAGACATGATGGGCCATGCAGGTGGCATTCGTTTGCGCAAGAATGGTGTCATGGAGGGGGCGACTGATCCAAGGGCGGATGGTTCGGTTGCTGCGTCGAGGTGATTTGAAACGGGCTTGACAAAGTGATTAATCTTCCTCAATAGTTGCGAAGGTTGACGTCCAGAGTTCTTGCTGGCTCAAAGAGTTAAAATCACTGTTTATGATTTTTCTGACAACGCATCTTTTCAAGTGCGCATCTCGTTAAACGGCAAGGAGAATTGCGCGTGTAAGAAAAGGCTTTGTCATGGTCATCACGTATATCACCGAACCTCAAATCAAGATTATCAAGAGTGATCTCCTGCATCTTTGCAGGAAAGAAAAGCTCGTCACGTCTTCACATCTTACTGAGGCCCTTGCCTTCGCGTTTGGCTTTAACACTAATGCGGCGTTGATCAAGGAATTCGAGGTGTTTCAGGGGCCGCTATGCGTGGAGTTTTGCGTAGACAACTTTTGGAAACGTCTTTCGGAACTTGCAAAAATCTCACTGCCGACTTTGCAGGGTGCCCTGTATATTGATCTTCCCACAAGCGTTTCTCGGGCAATTGAGCGGAGAGACCTTCGGGAGAGGGTCAATTTACCACCTGATTTTGCAGCTCATCTGTCAAAATTTTTCAAGTTGATGGCTGATCACGGAGCAGCGCACTTCTTAGTAGAGGCGACCCGTATTTCACCCGCAATATTAGGTTTTTCGGGCTCTTATCGATCTAAAGGTGGGCAGATGAGAGCATGTTTCAACGTAGGCAAACCTTCTGATTATTGGCAATGGGATGATACCAGTTGGAGCGCTCTTCTAGCTGACGATTTTCTGAGCGACCACGCCGGTTTGGACTGTGACCTCATGGGGTGGGCTCGTGTGGCTCATAGCCTGCTTGAGCCAGAGCTGCGCTTGGGAAATGTCGTTTTTAATGCCGAACTAGGGCTGCTGGTAAGTCATGAGATTGTTGATGGATGTACGGAGTCTATTCTGTACCAGCGTCCTGGCCAAATTAAAGAAATCCGTGATGCTGATGAGCTTCAAAGCAGAACACAGCGGGTGTCCGCATTCGTTTAGCTTTGTTTGAACCTTTGCCTTGAAGGAGCTAATCTGGAAGCGTTTTTGAGTAGTCAATGTCGCCAAAATCCGTGTTTGACGTCCCCCACCCAAGAATTGGGCGGGGGACAAGTGTATTCGGATGTTGTTTTACCGATTAGTTACAGTGTTTAACTATTCAACTTGACTAAACTCCCACTCGATCAAATGCCTGTAGGTCTCACTGGGCTTTAGCCACGGGCTCGGAAAATCCGGGCGGTTGGGGCTGTTGGGGTAGGTTTGCGGTTCCAGCGCGATGCCGCCGGACTTGTGTAGGGGCACGCCTGTATCGGCTTTCATATCCGTGGTGAAATGCTGGGAAAGGTAGAATTGCAGGCCGGGTTCGGTGGAGAACAGTTTCATTGAGCGGCCGCTTTCGGGATCAGACAGTGTTGCAATTTGGCGCAGTGTTCTACGGTCGCCGGTCAGGCAGAAATTATGATCAAAGCCCTGTGATGCGTGGGGTTGCATGTCTGAAATCCGGGCGGAGCTTCGGAAATCATAACCGGTTCCGGCAACATCGCGCGGTGGGCCTTGCGGGATCAATTTATCATCGACCGGAAGGCATTGATTGGCTTCGATCTGAAGGACGTGATTGGCCGCCGTTTCATCAAACTTGCCCGACAGGTTCCAATAGGCATGGCTGGTCATATTGACCGGGCAGGGCTGATCGCAAGTGGCAGTCATTTCAAGGCGCAGGCGGTTGTTGGCAATGATTGAATAGGTGGCGGTTGTCGTCATGTTGCCGGGATAACCCTGATCACCATCGGGCGAGGTTAGGGTCAGGCGGACATGATGATCAGACTGTTCCGTGATGGTCCAAAGACGTTTATCAAACCCCTCGATCCCGCCATGCAGATGTGTGTCACCCTCGTTGGCGGCAAGTACGAATTCGGTACCATTTTCATCACGATATCGGCTGTTTTCAATGCGGTTGGCATAGCGACCGCAGACAGCCCCGATATAGCTGTCTTGCGCCATGTATGCGTCATCATCGATCAGGTTAATGGCAATATTGGTTTCCGATCCGTCGGTTTTATCGCGCAGCCAAAGGCCGCATAACCGCGCGCCAAGCGCAGAAACCGTAACGCGAATCTGAGGCGTTCCAAACGTCACGCGTGGGGCATTTCCGCCCTTATTAGGCGTATCATCAGATGATTTCACCATGTGTGGTGTATCTGTCGTCTCCGGCATGGCGAGCTTTCCTAGGCTTTGATTTTTATAGGTTTAATTGGATTTCGTGATCGTATCACGGGATGTGGTGGATGCGTATATCACTATCTGGTTGAGGACTCACAAATCATATTGTAATACTATATGGCTTTTAAGCAATAAACCACACTTAGGGAGGAAATCGTGGTAAGTTTTAAGAAGCTCGCAGTGTCGACTGCGGCACTTGGTGTTGCGCTTGGTCTTTCAGTCTCAGCCCATGCTGAAATGATGATCGGCTTCTCGCAGATCGGTTCTGAAAGTGGCTGGCGTACATCTGAAACCGCATCGATCAAGGCCGAAGCTGAAAAGCGCGGTATCGATCTGAAATTCTCGGACGCGCAGCAAAAGCAGGAAAACCAGATCAAGGCTGTCCGTTCCTTCATCGCCCAGGGCGTTGATGGCATCCTTCTGGCGCCGGTTGTTGAAACCGGTTGGGATCAAGTTCTTAAAGAAGCAAAAGATGCCGGTATTCCGGTCGTTCTGGTTGATCGCGGTGTTGATGCCAGCGAAGACCTGTATCTGACCAAGGTTGCATCGGACTTCGTGGTTGAAGGTGCTCTTGCTGCTGCATGGCTTGCATCTGAAACCAACGCAGTTTGCGATGTGGTTGAGCTGCAGGGTACTGTTGGCTCGTCGGCTGCCAATGACCGCAAAGCGGGCTTTGAGTCCGTTGTTTCGAACTTCCCGGGCATCAATATCATCCGTTCGCAGTCGGGCGATTTCACCCGTTCGGGCGGCAAGGAAGTCATGGAAAGCTTCCTGAAAGCTGAAAACGGTGGAGCGGGCATCTGTGCGGTTTATGCGCACAATGATGACATGGCGCTTGGTGCTGTTCAGGCGATCAAGGAAGCCGGTCTGAAGCCGGGGACTGACATCCTGATCGTATCGATCGATGCGGTGCCCGATATCTTCAAGGCCATGGCCGATGGCGACACCAACGCAACAATCGAGCTGAACCCGCATTTGGGCGGTCCGTCCTTTGATGCGATCAAGGCATCGATGAATGGCGAAGATGTGCCGAAATGGATCAAGGCGAATGGTCCGCTCTTCCTGCCTGATACCGCAGCAGACGAATACAAAATGCGCAGCAAATAAGATACGAGCCGGTCGTCGTGGCCGGCGAGCGCTTGTCGCTGACCATTTGCATCGGACGTACCCCATGCCTTGCGCGTGGTGGTGCGTCCGACCGTATCAGGCATAAAAATCAGAAATTGTGGGAGAGGGGCTGAAACATGTCAGTGGGCGCACTTTCTGCCGGGGCGGAACAGGCCGATAACACTGTGCTTTCAGTGCGCGGTGCGGGAAAGTTCTTTCCGGGTGTAAAGGCATTACAGGATGTTGATTTCGACCTTGCGCGCGGTGAAATTCACGCGCTTTTGGGTGAAAACGGGGCGGGCAAATCGACCCTGATCAAGGTCATTACCGGGGTGCATCCCCGTGACGCGGGTGCGGTCCTTTTGGAGGGCACCGAAATCCATCCGCAGCATCCGGGCGATGCACAAGCTTTGGGAATTTCCACGGTCTATCAGGAAGTCAATCTGGTGCCGACTTTATCGGTTGCCGAAAACCTGATGCTGGAACGCCAAACAAGAAAATTCGGACTGATATCTTGGAAAAAGACCGAGGCCGACGCCAAACAAGCCCTTGAGACGCTGGGTCTAGACATTGATGTCAATCGGCCGCTTGGATCCTATTCGGTGGCGATCCAGCAATTGGTGGCGATTGCGCGTGCGGTCGCCCTTGATGCCAAGATGCTGATTTTGGATGAACCGACCGCATCGCTTGACGGCGAGGAAATCCAGACGCTGTTTCGCATCATGCGTGAATTGCGCGACAAGGGATTGGGCATTGTTTTTGTTACCCATTTCCTGGATCAGGTTTATGCCGTCACCGACCGGATTACGGTGCTGCGTAATGGTCGGCTGGTTGGCACCTTTGTCACCAAGGAACTCCCGCAGATCGATCTGATCAATCACATGCTTGGCCGCGAATTGGCCGAGGTCAGCGCGCATCGTCATCAGGATGAAGGAAGCTATGCCGGGCCAAAACGGCAAATCCAGATCAAGAATTTGGGCAAGAAACGCGTGCTTGAACCGGTATCGCTTGATCTGCAGGCGGGCGAGATCGTTGGTCTTGCCGGGCTTTTGGGGTCGGGCCGTACTGAACTTTCCGAGCTTGTCTTTGGTGCGCAAAAAGCTGATAGCGGTCTGGTCTTTATGGATGGGGAGCCGGTCATGCTGCGATCCCCGCGCCATGCGATCCGCTCAGGCTTTGGTCTGTGCCCCGAAGACCGCAAACAGGACGGCATTGTTGCCGAACTAAGTGTGCGCGAAAACATCGTTCTGGCCCTTCAGGGACGACGCGGTTGGCTGCGTCCGATCCCGCGTGCCGAACAACAGCAATTTGCCGATGACATGATCAGGGCACTTGGCATCGCCACACCCGATAGCGAAAAGCCTGTCGGGCAACTAAGCGGTGGCAATCAGCAAAAGGTCATTCTCGCCCGTTGGCTTGTGTCCAAGCCGATCCTTCTGATTTTGGATGAACCAACGCGTGGCATCGACGTTGGTGCCCATGCCGACATCATCAAACTGATCAAGGAGCTGTGTGACGAGGGGCTGGCATTGCTGGTGGCGTCATCCGAGCTTGAGGAAATCGTTGCCTTTGCCGACCGTGTTGCAGTGATGCGCGATCGTGAAAAGGTGACCGAGCTGGTCGGGGCCGACATTACCCAGACCAACATCATCGAGGCGATTGCGCGATGACCAGTTTGCAAGACAAAAAGAAATTACGGGAAAGCAGCACCATGTCTGCATCTTCTTTGCTAAGCCGTCAGTGGTTTGGCCCGGTCGCGGCACTGGTTTTGATCATTGTCGGGATTGGCGTTATCTCGCCGGACTTTTTCAATATCCGCATCGTTGACGGGCATCTTTATGGATCGCTGGTCGATGTGGTGCATCGCGGTGCGTCCACGGCCCTTGTTGCGGTGGGCATGGCGATTGTGATTGGCACGCGCGGTATAGATCTTTCGGTTGGCTCGATCATTGCCATATCGGGTGCGGTGATGGCGGTTCTGATCCGCGATACCGATTTGCATCCTGCCGTGATTATTCTCGCCGCCCTTGGTGCCGGGATTTTGTGCGGGCTTTGGAATGGCATTCTGGTGGCGTTCCTTGATATCCAGCCGATCATTGCCACCCTGATCCTGATGGTCGCCGGGCGCGGGATTGCGCAAATGATCACCGGTGGTCAGATCGTCACATTCCATGGCGAATTCTTTGAGGCAATCGGCAGCGGGTATCTTTTGGGTATTCCGTGGCGGGTGATTATTGCTGCGGCCGTGATCGGTGCGATCTATTTCATTATGCGTAAAACGGCCCTTGGTCTGTTTGTTGAATCAGTTGGCGGCAATGCGCGAGCGAGCCGGGTGGCGGGCATTGATGCGCGCGGTATCAAGCTGATGGCATATGCCGCATCCGGGCTTTGTTCCGCCTTTGCCGGGATCATTATTGCGGCTGATATTCGCGGGGCGGATGCCAATAATGCCGGGTTGTGGCTTGAACTTGATGCGATCCTGGCGGTCGTGATTGGCGGCGCGTCACTGATGGGCGGGCGGTTCTTTATCGCCATGACCGTGATTGGTGTTTTGATCATTCAGGCGCTGACGACGGGTATTCTTCTTTCGGGTTTGCCCTCGCAATACACCCTGATTGTGAAGGCAGCGGTGGTGATGGTTGTGTTGCTGGTGCAGGCACCAAAATCCCGCGAACTGGTCGGGCAGGCGATGGAACGCTTCAAGCAGGGGAAATCAGATGAAAATTAATGAACGTTTCTATCCGATCCTTGCGACGTTGGCGGTTCTCGCCCTGCTATATGGATACGGGATTTTTGAACATCGCGCCTTTTCCGATACCTATGTTTTGGGCGCGCTTCTGACCGACAATGCCTTTTTGATCATCACCGCAATCGGTATGACGTTTGTCATCCTGTCGGGCGGGATTGATTTGTCGGTCGGATCCATGATCGCCTTTATCGGCGTTTTGATGGCCGAGCTTGTCACAGGCTTTGGCATGCATCCGGTGATGGCGGCATTGATATCGCTGATTGTCGGATCGGCATTTGGTGCCTTCATGGGTGTGATCATTGCCAAGTTTGATATTCAGCCCTTTATCATCACGCTGGCCGGCATGTTCTTTTTGCGCGGGGTGTGCTTCCTGATCAATCTGGACTCTGTCCCGATTGACCATCCGTTTGTTGCGGCCTTTAGCGGATTTAAAATTCCGCTGCCGGGCCGTGGCTGGCTGACTGCATCAGCAGTCTTGATGTTGGCGACCGTAATCGGTGGGGTGATAATTGCCCATTACACGCGGTTCGGGCGCAATGTCTATGCGATTGGCGGCGATCGTCATTCGGCAGAGCTTCTGGGCATCCCGGTCCATAGTACCATCATTCGCGTCTATACCCTGTCGGGCTTCTTCAGTGCACTTTCGGGTGTGGTGTTTGCCTTCTACACCGCCTCTGCCTATCCGCTGGCGGCAGTTGGCGTGGAGCTTGATGCGATTGCAGCAGTGGTGATTGGCGGAACGCTTTTGACTGGCGGGATGGGCTTTGTGCTTGGCACGTTCTTTGGCGGGATAATCATGGGCGTGATCCAGACACTGATCGCCTTTGACGGATCGCTCAACAGCTGGTGGACCAAGATCATGATCGGGGCGTTGTTGTTTGGCTTTATCGTCCTGCAACGCCTGATTACCCGATCCTTCTCGGGCATGCGGGCCGGGGCGACATAACGGGCCATCCAAATTGCAGACAAACAAAAACGGGCGCCAGTTGGTGCCCGTTTTCTTATGTCGCGTTCTTTAAAATGCTGCAGTCAGACCGCAGCATAAACCTTAAAGCCCGATCTGATCCCAGTCGTGATCAACCGACATGCCAAGCTGTTGACGAAGCTGGCGCATGGTGCGGCGAAGCAGTTTGTGCATGGTCGCGCGCGCTTCTTCCGGATCGCGGTGGCTAATCGCGGCATAGACCGCATGGTGATCGGGCAGGGACTGTACGTGTGCTGCCGGGCCGCCCGATGACAGGCGGAACGATCCGATCAGGGCTGTTTCAATCAACATGCCGAACGACTTCATGAAATCGTTGCCCGATGCATTGAGGATCGCCTGATGGAAATTAAGGTCGGTGATATAGACCGCCTCGGTCCCCGGTTCGGCATTTTCCATCGAATCATAGGCATCCGAGATCGCCTTGATTTCTTCTGCCGTTGCGCGAACGGCCGCCATGGCCGCGGTATTGGGTTCAATGATCAGGCGGGTTTCAAACAGCGCATAAAGAAATGCCGGGTCCGGGTCCGGGAAGTGCCAGGACAGAACATCAGGATCCAGAAGGTTCCAGCTTGAACGCGGTTTAACGCGCGTACCGGTTTTCGGACGGCTTTCAATCAGGCCCTTGGCCGACAGGATTTTGATCGCCTCGCGCAAAGCTGTGCGCGATACGTCAAGCGATTCACTTAGCGCCGCCTCGGTCGGAAGAACATCACCCGGTGCCAATTGGCCCGAAACAATCCGTGCCCCCAAATCGTGGGCGACGATGCTGTGCAGGCTGCGTTTGGCATAGGTTCTCGACATAGACGACATTAAATTCCCTCCGGCGCGGCCTTAGTTGAAATGCGTGCGAAAAGGCAAAGGCCCGCTTTGATATTATTCATATAATATGAATTAATTTTCGGGGCAACTTATCTGGCACCGTCAATGCCTTGTGCTGCAAAGCATATAATTATTTCAGCACGGTCCAGATGGTCACACGTAGGCGATCACGAAGGTGGCTCTGTTATAAACCACTGCGCGACAGATCGAAAGATATGTCTGCACCTGTTTGACGCTTGACAGGCCCGGATATCCTGATCATTAATGTTATTGTATGAAGAATTAAAAAGCAAAATTTTCAGGAGGAAGCATCATGGTACCGCAAAGGGCGTATGATCCGGATCGCTAACCCGGATTGATCATCGGATGATGCAGCAGGGCTTTTGATGCCAAAGGGAAAGAAATTTCTGCTGCGCTGCACATTTCCGGTTTGATGCAAATTCTGTCAATTTTGGACTGAAATCACCATTGGTCGCGCGGGCGAGTCCCGATGCGCCGTGGCAAACATAACCAGACGACGGGAGATGATACGATCATGTCTGATCGCGATCCGACACACTACACCAGCCTAGAAGACAAATCGGTATTCATCACCGGTGGTGCATCGGGCATTGGCGAAGCCATTGTCACCGCCTTTGTCGAGCAGGGCGCAAAAGTTGCCTTTGTCGACATCATGGAAGACTGCGGCAACGCGCTTGTTGAAAAGCTGTCCAAGGATGCGCGCAACGCGCCGGTCTTTATCAAATGCGATCTGACCGATATCGCGGCCCTGCAGGCGGCAGTCGCAAAGGCTGCTGAAATCAATGGCCCGATCACGGGTTTGATGAACAATGCGGCCAATGACACCCGCCATAAATGGCAGGACGTTACCCCGGAATACTGGGATGAACGCCAGGCAATCAATATTCGCCCGTCCTTCTTTGCCATTCAGGCCGTCGCCCCCATGATGCAAAAGGCCGGTGGCGGTGCGATCATTAATTTCGGCTCGGTCAGCTGGATGATGGGGCAGGGCGGCATGCCGGGCTACACCACGGCAAAGGCAGCAACCCATGGCCTGACGCGCGGGATGGCACGCGACCTTGGCAAGGATCATATCCGGGTGAACACCCTTGTTCCGGGCTGGGTCATGACCCAGCGCCAGCTTGATCTTTGGGTCGACGAAGCTGCCGAGCGCGAAATTGACGAGCGCCAGTGCCTTAAGAACAAGGTAATGCCACAGGATATCGCACGCATGGCGCTGTTCCTGATTTCCGATGAAAGCCGGATGGTAACGGCCCAGAACTTTATCGTTGATGGCGGTTGGGTCTAATCACCACGCCAGACCCGATTTGCAAGTTTCCCACGACCAAACAAAGATCTATCAGGACAGAATTTCATGAGACTGGTTCAATTCAAGGATACCGCAGTCGCGCAACATGTCGCCGTTGTTGAAGATAGCGACACATTGATCCCGTTGACGGGCGTTTCATCGACCCGCGAACTGGCAAGCATCGCGATCGCGCAGGGCACCACCATGATCGATGCCGCCAAGGCCCGTATGGGCGAAGAACGCCTTGATTATAATGCTATTGCTAGTGATGGCCGCTTGCTTGCCCCCATCACCCATGCCGATCCGGCGCACTTCCTTGTCACCGGCACGGGGCTAACGCATCTGGGGTCGGCATCGGCACGTGCAAACATGCACAAGGCCGATAACAAGGCGGCTGATGAAACAGATTCCATGAAGATGTTTCGCATGGGTGTCGAAGGCGGCAAGCCAAAGGCAGGCGAAAAGGGCGTTCAACCCGAATGGTTTTATAAGGGTGATGGCTCCATCGTTTCAAACCCGGGTGCAGATATCCCAAGCCCGTCCTTCGCCCTTGATGGCAGCGAAGAGCCCGAAATTGCCGCGATCTATGTGATCGATCCCGAAGGTAATCCGGTGCGCATCGGCTTTGCGATTGGCAACGAGTTTTCCGATCACGTGATGGAACGCCAGAACTACCTGTATCTGGCCCATTCAAAGCTACGTGCTTGTTCGATTGGGCCGGAGCTTTTGCTCGGTGATTTGCCTAGCCATGTTGAAGGCACCTCGCGCCTTTATCGCGATGGCAAGGTGATCTGGGAAAAACCGTTCCTGAGCGGCGAAGACAACATGTCGCATACGCTCGCCAACCTCGAATATCACCATTTCAAATATGATCTGTTCTGCCGTCCGGGCGATGTGCATGCGCATTTCTTTGGTACGGCAACGCTCAGCTTTGCTGATGGCATCACGACCCGGGATGGTGACGAGTTTGAAATCGAAGCCGCACCCTTTGGCCGCGCGATCCGCAACCGGCTCAAGGTTCAGGCCGAACGCCCGGTTGTTGTGAAAACCATCTAATTTTTCGGGAATTCTTGTAATTCCAAGGGGCGCAAAAGCCCCGTCTCCCTCCGAACGACACGACCTTCCCCGGTGCAGTAATGTGCCGGGGTTTTCTTTTGCGTCATGTTAGGTGAAGCATTTTGGGTTGTTTGAAATGCAAAAGGGCAGCGAAATAATTCCGCTGCCCTTTGTTGTGTGATCGGTGGTGGTGACGCGAGGTGGGGCTATGCCTGTTCGCTTACGGCCGGAGCCGGGCGGAGCACCATGGTTACGACGATGGATGCGATGATCAGGACGGAGCCGCCGACGGCGAACACACCCATGACGCCGGTGAAGTCGACCAGAAGTCCGCCAAGAACCGCATCGCTGGCAATTGCGGTCTGAAAGCCTGCGACAACAAGCCCGCCGCCGCTCTCAGCTTCGTCCGGCACTGTACGTGTGATCCATGTTGACCATGCCAAGGGTGGCATGGCCCATGATTAGCGGAATCAAAATTATGCTCATGCGCAGTGACCTTGTGATCATGGACCAGAACAGGCGGATTTGATGAAGATTGTCGGAATTAGTTGTAAGCTTTAAGGGCAACGCTGCTCAAATAAGCAAATTACAGAGGACGTAGTTGGTTGGCGAAGCTTAAAAGATACACAGATTTATTTACGCATCGACGACAATCTGTGCTGCCAGAGTATGCGCAGAAGGCGATCAATAATCTTGGTCACATCGAGGTGCCATGCTTTGGCGAAGTCGGCGAAATAGAAGCCTATCGAGCTGCTCTTGATACGCTTGATCCCAAACTGATCACTCAAGCGGGCCCCCAAATTCGTGATATCGGTGGGATTCATGGCTGGCGCGAAACGGGATATTTGCGGAGCATCTTTTTTGGGCGGTTACTGCGTCAACCTGACGGTTACGGTTGGTTCTCTCAGTTTCATGGCGATGGCTTCAAGCGTGAGGCCGCGATGAACCAACTTGATGGCCCGCCGCGATCGCCATTCGAATTTGTTTCGATTGTTTACAGAATGAATGATTGGGTCCCAGAGGTGAGAGCTGCTGCACTTAAATATGCAGAGAATTACTTTCCTCGTGCGGATTGCGATGTTGTTGGAAAAGCTGCTTTATTTCTACTCATGCATATGCAGAAGTTAGCCCGTTGGGATGCTCGGGCTGTTAAATGCGTTGAAGACACTCTTTATCGAGAAGATGTTGGAACCTTCATTAAAAATCAGCTTCTTACCCAGTCTGAGGGGGGGGCAGCGAGAGTGCTTCGATCGTTGGCGAAACGTGCAGATTTTGATCCCTTTATTCCAGAATTGTCAGCAAATGCGAAATCTGCCTCGGTCAGGGCCTGCGCCACAGACTTTTTGCTTAATGGCCGCGCACAATGGTCGAGCGGGTACAAGCGTGTCTGGGTCAATAAAGCACTTGGGGTGAGTCGACTGATCCCGGATTTAAGGCAAAGACCGTTGAGCATCTCGATCCAGATTCCTGAAATTATGGACCGTGCGTCGAAAGACAGATCAGCGCACGTTCGGATTATCGTGGCTTCGGCTTTAATTCGTCAGCTTGTTAACCCGTTGGAATGGCATACCAAAATCGCAGTCAGGCTTAAATGCGATAAAAATCAAAGCGTCGCGTCACGTATGGACTTTTACTTTCGAGCAATGGCCGCGGGCGGGGCTTGATTTACGGATTGGAGTTGTTTGCCATGCAGTTCTGATTAAGTGTCAGAGTGACAGGGTTTCAAGTTGGTTGGATGAAAAGTGCAATGAGGGCAGCGAAATAGTTCCGCTGCCCTTTGTTTTGATATCGTGCGGTGGTGACGCGAGGTGGGGTTAGGTCTGTTCACTAACGGCCGGGGCCGGACGAAGCACCATGGTTACGACGATGGATGCGACGATCAGGACGGTGCCGCCGACGGCGAACACGCCCATGGCGCCGGTGAAGTCGACCAGAAGTCCGCCAAGAACCGCACCGCTGGCAATTGCGGTCTGGAAGCCTGCGACAACAAGTCCGCCGCCGCTTTCGGCTTCATCGGGCACCGTGCGCGTAATCCAGGTTGACCAGGCAACCGGCACGCCGCCAAATGCTGCGCCCCAGATCGCAACAAGAACGATGGTCGGGTTGAGCGCGCCATTGATCATGACCATGCCAAGGGTCGCAAGGCCCATGATCAGTGGCATCAGCGCGATGGTCATACGAAGCGATTTTGCGATCAATGATCCTGCCAGATGGGTGCCGATAAGGTTGGCAATCCCGAAGCCCAGAAGCACACCCGATACACCTGCCGTCGCCACACCCGTCACGTTTTCAAGGAACGGGCGGACATAGGTGAACAGGGCAAAGTGACCGGTGATGATGATGACCAGTGAAAACAGGCCAAACTTCATGCCCGGACGATTGATCAAATCAATCAGGGTGCGCAGCGACGCACGGCCACGCGGCGGCAGGGACGGCAGGGTCATGAATTGCACGATAAAGGTAATTGCACCAATGCCTGCCGCCAGCATGAAGACGGCCCGCCAGCTGATGATATCACCCAGAAAACTGCCCACCGGAGCCGCAAAGACGGTGGCGGCTGAAACGCCACTAAACATGATGGCAAGCGCGCGCGGAACGCTTTTTTCCGGCACAAGACGCATGATGGTGGCCGCTGACATGGTCCAGAAGCCACCAAGGGCTATGCCAAGCAATACGCGGCCAAACAGCAGGAAGGCGAAGTTTTCGGCAATCGCCACCATGATGCTTGAGATGATCAGAAGGACCGAGAAGCTGAGCAACACATGGCGACGATCAAACTTGCGGGTGAGGGTGGCGATCAGAAGGCTTGTGATCAGGGCAAGGATGGCGGTGGCCGAAATGGCCTGACCGGCGAGGCCTTCGGATACGTTTAGATCATTTGCGATGGGGGTGAGCAGGCTGACCGGCAGGAATTCCGCCGTCACCAGTCCGAACACCCCAAGCGTCATCGAAATCACGGCAGCCCAAGCCGCAGCGGCGGGCGCAGATGATTGGCTTGACGCCTGTTGGGGGCGAGATTGCAGTTCACTCATGGAAAGTCCTTTGAGTTGGTGTTTTGCATTGCACCTAAAATAGTCTGGACCCGTCGGACGATCTATGACAGTTTGTCCGTAGTTATTGATCAATCGTCCGAAATGTCATGTCGCCAATCCCCAATACAGACTTCAACAGCCCGTCAGACCATCTCGAAGGCCAGTTCAGCACGTCTGGTCATGACATGGTCAATGAGCTTCTTTCGGGTGTGCGCCTGCGCGGGCTGGATTACCGCCGGATTGAAATTTCCGCCCCCTATGGCCTGCGCTTTGGCGAGGATCAGGATGAAACCCGCGCGTGGTTTCATTTCATCGGCCAGGGCACGGTGCATTTGCGGACCAAAAGCGGCGCGACGCATGTTTTGGGTTGCGGGGATGCGGTACTGTTGCCCTGTGCGGGTATTCACGATCTTTATAGCGAAGATGGCGTGGCACTGCGCAGTGTGGATGATTTTCAAAAAGCGCGGCTGTGTGATGCGGCATCGGAAATCCGGGCTTGTGAGGCTGATGTTTGCCGATCCAAGGACAATCTGATTTTCAGCTGTGCGATGGAGTTTGATCTGGGTTGGTTGCACCCATTGGCGCATTTAAAGCCCGAAGTCATGCATATCGAAACCGTGCCCGATCATGATCCGCAGATCCCGGCCATTCTGGATGTCATGACGGCCGAGCTTCGCGCCAAACGTCCGGGCTATGGCGTGATCCTGACAAGGCTTGCCGATGTGGTGGCCGCCGCGATCCTGCGTCGTTGGGTTGAAGCGGGTTGTGATGTCTGTGGCTGGGTCGAAGCGGTGCGAGATCCGAAACTGGCGCGCGTTTTGGCAGCCCTTCATAAGGAGCCGGGACGCAATTGGTCAGTGGCGGATATGGCGACAGAAATGGGCATGTCGCGTTCGGTCTTTGCCGAACGGTTTGTCGAGCTGACCAAATCCACCCCGCAGCAATATCTGACCAATCTGCGCATGCGTCTGGCGAGCCAGTGGATCAGCCGCGAAAACCTGTCGCTTGATGAAGTTGCAGATCGCCTTGGCTATGCCTCGGTCGCGGCATTCAGCCGTGCGTTCAAGCGCACCACGGGCAAATCGCCGGGTGCCATCCGGCATATTGATTACGCATCGCCATAAATGGCGTGTTGTGCGCTTTGTGCGGCAGCTTGAAGCTTGGTCAGAAGGATGTCGCGGTTCTGATCAAGGGTTGCCGGTGATGCGCCAAATACGGAAAAGGCCGAAATCATCTTGCCATGTTGCGTCGTGATCGGCGCGGCGATGGCATAGATGTCATGTTCGCGTTCGCCATTATTGGTCGAAAAGCCTTGTGCGCGGATGGTGGCGAGTTCGGATTTCAGTTCATTGATATCCGTGATCGTGTGATTGGTCTTGTTGGTCAGATCGGCATTTTTGAAATAGCGGTCCTGATCCGCCGCACTCATATGCGCCAGCCACAATTTGCCATGCGCGGTGCAAAACGCATCGAGTTTCGAGCCAATCCGGATATCGACATAAAGTGCGCGGTCGGGCAGGGCCTTGGCGATGCAGACCGCCATATCGCGATCAAATTCGGTCGCCATGCAGGCCTCCCCGGTGTCACGTGCCAATTGATCAAGAACAGGTTGCAGCAACATCGGCAGATTATCGCCCTGCAACACCCGATCACCGAGATCAGCAAACATATATCCCAAGCGAAATACCCCGCGTGATGTTGCGCGAAGCGCACCGGCATGGACCAGTGTGTGCAGGAAACGGTGGGCTGTGATCATGTTGATGCCAAGCGCATCTGCCGTTTCCTTGGCCGTCAGCTCAGATTTCCCGGCCGCAAACAGATCAAGAATTTTAAACGCCTTAAGGACAGAGCCGTTGAGCTGACTGGTCATGGTTTTCCATTCGTTGAAGTGCGATGGCGGGGCGCGCCAATTACGCAAAGCGGTGCTGCCGGACGCTTTGCTTGACGGCGGCCGGATTTCAATAATAAACTATATTATAAATCATATTTCAAATATAGAAATATGGAGTGTATAAATCAAGAGGCGTCTGATGAAAAACGACACGCAGGAAAAATCCGGCCAAATCACCCTGACCGCCGGTGGGGCGGTGCTGGCCCGGATGAAGGCCATCGGGATTGATTATATCTTTGCCAATTCGGGGACTGATTTTCCGCCGATCATCGAAGGCCTGGCCGAGGCCGCGGCAAAGGATATCGATCTTCCGCATGCTTTGATCATGCCGCATGAAAATGCGGCGATGGGCATGGCGCATGGCTATTACCTTGCGACCGGGAAAACCCAGGCGGTGATGGCGCATACCAATGTGGGCCTTGCCAATTGTGCGATTGGGGCGATCAATGCCGCGACCGAACATGTGCCGGTCGTTTTGATGTCGGGCAGGACGCCGGTGATGGAAAAGGGGCGACTGGGCGCGCGCACCGTGCCAATCGGCTGGGGTCAGGAAATGCGTGATCAGGCAGCCCTCGTGCGCGAAAGTTCGAAATGGGAATATGAGCTTAAGTTCCCCGAGCAAGTCCCCGAAGTTGTCGATCGTGCCTATGCGATTGCGTCATCAGTGCCCAAAGGCCCGACCTATGTCAGTCTTCCGCGCGAAGTGTTGTGTGAACCCTGTCCGGGGGATGAGATTGATGGACCGCTTCGCATGCAGCCGGTTCCGGTTGCCCCGCCACAAGCATCGGTCGAACAGGCCGCAGACATTCTGGCCAATGCCAAGAACCCCGTGATCATTGCCCAGCGCGGCACAGGTACGGCCGAGGCGTTTAAACGCTTTGGTGATCTGGTTGATCAGTGGGGTATTCCGGTCGTGCAATATTGGGCGATCCAGCTTGCGATTGGTACCGAACATCCGATGTTTGCCGGGATGGATCCAGCACCCTGGTTAAAGGATGCCGATGCGGTGGTGGTGATTGATTGCCTGGCCCCGTGGTCGCCCGATATCCATACCCTGCACCCGGATTGCAAGGTTGTTCAGATCGGCCAAAACCCGCTTTATTCCCGCTTCCCGGGCCGTAATTTTGCAGCGGACATTTCACTTGTCGGTGAAACCGGTGATGTGATCATGATGCTGGCGGACGCCATGGATCGGCGTCATGCCGATCATGGTGCAGGCTGTTCGGATCGTCGGGGCAAGATTGCCGCGATCAATGCCGAAACCCGCAAAAAGGCACTGGCGATGGCCGATGCAGGCGCGGTGGACCCGATGACCAAAGCCTATGTTTCGCGTTGTCTTTCCGATGCGATTTCCGGTCGTGCAGCCACCGTGTTTTCCGAGCTTGGCTGCCCGTTGGAGCCATTGTCGCTATCAGAACATAGCAGCTGGTATCAGGAGCCGCATTCAGGTGGCCTTGGCTGGTCCTTCCCGGCATCGATGGGGTATCAGTTGGCCGATAAGGATAAGCTGGTGGTCGCTACCATGGGTGATGGATCCTACATGTTCGCCAACCCGACAGCCTGCCATCAGATTGCCGAGGCGTTGGAACTTCCAATCCTGATCCTTGTTTTGAATAACAATGAATGGGGGGCAGTACGCCAGTCGGTCGCGGGGATGTATCCGAACGGCTATGCGGCAAAAACCAATGAAATGCCGTTAACAGCCCTTAAGCCCAGCCCGGACTTCACCAAGGTCGCCGAGGCCAGCCGCGCCTGGGTTGCCAAGGCAACGCGCCCCGAAGACCTTCCGGGTATCTTGCGTGACGCAATCAATCATATCGACACCAAGCGCACCCATGCCTTGGTTGAGGTCACGATTGCGCCGTAAGGTTTGATTGCCGTAACGGAAAATTAAAACGGGCATCGATCATTTGATGCCCGTTTTTTATGGTCTTGTTGGGTGTCCTGACTATGATCGGCCACATAATTACAAACAGGGGTTTAGGCAGGCATGACAAAGCCAGATGTTGCGACGAAACCGGATCAGGTAAAAGACGGTAAACCGTTTGTTGATGTGCATAACGGCGTGCCGTTGCTTGATACCGGTGTGAATTTCATTGGCGAACAGGTCAGCTATCCCAAGGGCAAGGCAAAGATCAAATCGATGCTGGCCACCATGGAACCCGGACAGAAAACCGGCTGGCACAAACATGGTGTGCCGACCTATGGCTACATCCTTGAAGGTCAGATCACGGTCGATTACGGCGATGCCGGTAAAACAACCTATGTCGCGGGCGAGGGTGTGTTGGAAGCCATGGATCATTGGCATGAAGGCATCAATGATGGCGATATCCCGGCCCGTGTGGTTGTCGTTTTCATGGGGGCAGAAGGGGCCGAGAACGTGATTTATAAACCCGAGGACGGTGCCGAGTAGGGCAGTTGCGGCTGTGTTCGGGGTGTTTGGTGCCTAATCCTGCTTGGTTTTTCGGCAATGCGAAATGCCTGCTTGCATCGCAGGCAGTTTCATTATTTCATTGGGTTAACCATTTGAATTGCCTGCCCGGAAGGAGCCATTATGGATCGTGTCGTTGGAACCTCGGGACGTATTGCGTTTGCAAGCGCGATGCGCAACCTCCTTGCGGATGTTTATCCCGAACACGATCATGCCGAACTTGTGCGCCGGGTGTTTGAGGTTCTTGACCTTCCGATCGAAGGCGACGGGCCAGAGCCACAGGAAGAAAACCTGCGCAAATGGGATCAGCGCGATGCGTTTTTGATCACCTATGGCGATAGCATCCATCAATCCGGGCGCAAGGGGCTTCAAAGCCTTGGCGAGTTTCATCGCAAATGGCTCAAAGACTGGCTGATTGGCATTCATATCCTGCCGTTTCATCCATTTACGTCTGATGATGGTTTCTCGGTCAGTGATTTTGACATGCTTCGCGAAGACCTTGGCGATTGGAGCGATGTCGAGGAACTGGCACAGCACGGCACCGTGATGGCCGATTTGGTGGCCAACCATATTTCGGCATCTCATCCCTGGTATCAGCAATTTCTGGCCGGTCAGAAGCCCGGCATTGATTACATCAAAACGGCAAGCCCGGATGATGATCTTTCTGATGTTGTGCGCCCGCGCAGCCACGCGCTTTTGAATGATGTGGTCACCAAGGTTGGTGAAAAGCATGTCTGGTGCACATTCAGCTACGATCAGGTCGATCTGGATTACGGCAATCCGGAGGTTTTCTTTGAAATCCTCAAGGTCGTTTTGAATTACCTGAAGCATGGCGTGCGTGTTGTGCGCCTGGATGCGATTGGCTTTATCTGGAAAGAAGTCGGAACGACATCGATCAATCTTGATCAGACGCATAAACTGATCAAGGCAATGCGTCTGGCGTGCAATGCCATTCATCCTGATGTGTTGTTTATTACCGAAACCAACCTGCCGCTTTTGGAAAACCTTTCTTATTTCGGCAATCAGGATGAAGCGCATCTGATCTATAACTTCTCACTGCCGCCCGTGATCATTCATGCGCTACTCAGCGGGCGAAGCGACTATATCCGCAAATGCATCATGGCGATGCCCCCGGCACCTGCGGGCTGCACGTTCTTTAATTTTACCGCCAGCCATGATGGCATTGGCCTGCGCCCGGCCGAGAACCTTATTCCCGATGATGATATTGATGGCCTGCGCGAACATGCTATCAAGATGGGCGGGCAGGTGAGCTATCGCGCGCTTAAGGGCGGTGGGCAGAAGCCCTATGAGCTAAATGTCACCCTGTTTAGCATGTTGGCTGAGAACTTTGCGGGTGAAGCCGAAATGGGGCTTGAGCGCTTTGTCATGAGCCAGGCAATTGCCATGTCACTTGAAGGTGTTCCGGCGATCTATGTGCAGACGATCCTGGCGACCGAGAACGATCAAAAGGCGTTTGAGGAAACCGGCATCCCGCGCCGCCTGAACCGAAAAATCTGGCCGTTGGAGGAGGCGGAGCGCGCATTATCCGAAGAGGGCCCGGCCAAGTCGGCCTTTGATCAATTGCGCGCCCTGATGTCGATCCGCATGGGCCAGCCGGCGTTTCATCCCAATGCGACGCAATATACCCTTAATCTGGGATCGGATTTGTTGGGGGTCTGGCGCCAGTCGCATCTCAATGAACAAAGCATCTTTTGTGTGTTTAACCTGACGGAAAAGCCACAGGAACTGGATCTGTCCAAGATCAACCTGATCATGACCGAAGGCTGGCAGGATTTGATCACCCAGCAAGTGATCGAGGACTACGACGGGATCATGAAGCTGGCACCTTATCAGATTGTCTGGATATCCAATCTGGATGGCCGCAACCGCACCGAAAGCAGACTTTTGCAGCGCTATCGCGGCGCGATGCCGGTTTAGGTTCTTCAATTAAAAGAAATAATACATCACTTTATGCGAATTTATCGTTGCCTCTGATCATCGGCTTTGTAAAGCTGAAGGCAGAGACGAGGATATAGGGGCAAGACGCGCAATGGCTTATGCGCAGGAAGTATTTATTCCACATTTGCCCGACGATACAGAACATCGCGTCAGGGCGTATTATGAAACATGGCGTGAAGCAGCGGACGGCGTTGCCGTGCCTGATCGCAGGGTGCTGACAGGTGATGTTCTGTCGCCATGGATCGATGATATCAGCATCTATGAATATATTCCCCATAAGCGCGATTTCATCATTCGCATTGATGCACCCAACATCGTTGAGGCCAGTGGCGAGAGTTATCTGGGCTGTTCGCCGCGCCAGATTGATCTCGATTTCGGGACAACCATGCATGCGACCTTGCTAAGTGTGATTGATGATCGAAGGCCGGCATTTCATCGTGTCGGGCTGGAGCGCAAAACATGGGAAGAATGGTTGCGACTAATGTTGCCGGTACGGACCGTGGATCGGGCTGGTGATCCGGTGTTGCAGGTATTTGTCAGTCACTTTTTCTATCGTGGCGGCTAACGAATATTGCAGCGCGATACTTGTTTTGGGGGGCGGTTTTCCCACGTGTAAAAATGGGAGATCAAAAAATGGCGGCATTGGACTCATCAGAAACCGAACTGGATGGTCTGCCAGACGATGTTGACTTCAATGTCGTTGCCCTTGTTGATGCATGGTATGCCGCATTCGACCAGTCCCCGGAGGTTGATATTCCGTCACGGTCGGTATTGACGGCCGAGCGTCTAAGTCGTTGGCGTGACGACATCACTCTTTATGAATATCTTCCGGTCAAGGATGACTTTTTGGTGCGTATTGATGCGCCATCAATTGTTTCGTTAAATGGCGAGAGCTTTCAAGGAAGCACGCCGCGCGAAATTGATCTGAAATACGGAACCTGCTTGACCGCTGCACTATACAAAACTCTGCGTTTGAAGAAGCCGACATTCTATTATGTCAGCATACCTGATTCGCAAGGTGCCCGGCGGCAGTGGTTGCGCGTATTGTTGCCTGCGCAAACCGTCGATCACTTTGGGGATCCGATACATCAGGTTCTTGGCGTTCGCTTCGCCTATGAGCCGGTTCATTACATATGAATAATCATGGATGCCGCAGTGGAAAATGGTTTGAAAAGGCGCGCATATCCTGCGCGCCTTTTGCATGTTACTTGCCGATTTCCATGTCGTTGAGGTCATCTTCAACTGCACTTGAAAGATGTTCGAAGATATCGGTGATCGCGCTTTCAACGCGCTGCCAGCTTGGAATGAACGGGCTTTCAAGCGGGTTATCAAGATAATGCTGTCCAGCACTGATGATCACTTCTGACAATACCTCGACGCATTTTTCTTCTTCGTCGCGATTGATCTTAAGGCCATTAAACAGCGCATCTGCGCGATATTGTTCAATCAGATCAAGCGCCATGCGGTAATAGGTCGCTTTCAGTGTTCTGAATGTCTCGTGCGAGAAGATGGTTCCTTGGGTCGCAAGCTTGCGGAACAGGGACTTGGCGATGTCACTTGCCATGCGTGACAGGCCGTCATCCTTTTGTGCCGGATCAAATTCGCGGTGCTTGTGATCATAAATGTCGGCAATATCGACCTGTGCCAGACGATGGACCGTGTGGTTGCGATACATCTCTGAGAGCATTGAAATCTCAAGCCCCCAGTCGGACGCAACCCGCAGGCCATAGGCAACGTCGGTGCGGATCGCCATTTCACCTGACAGGGAATAACGGAAACAATCCAGATAGTTCAGGAAGTCTGTCTTGCCGACGACTTGCTTGAGCGCGCGGATAAGCGGGGTCACAAACAGGCGGCATACGCGGCCCTTAAGCGTGCCATTGGCAACGCGCGCGTAATAGCCCTTGGCAAAGGCAAAATTAAATGCCGGATTGGCAATCGGATACATCAGCTTTGCCGGAAGGTCGGGCGTATAAGTTGCGATATCGCAATCATGGATGCCAATGACCGAGCTTCGACCAGATGCCAGCGTATAGCCCATGCAATACCAGACATTGCGGCCTTTGCCCGGCTCATAACGTGCAAGGTCAAATTCTTCGAGGCGGTCATGAACGCCGCGCAATCGTGGGCCATCGTTCCAAAGAATGCGGACATGCTGGGGCAGGTCTTTGAAAAATTCACGGGCATGGAGATATTGCTGCGCATCGGCACGATCAAGCCCGACGACAATCTGATCAATATAGGTTGCCTGTTTTAACCCGTTCAGGATGGTGGTCATCGCCGGGGTTTCGAGTTCGGAATACAGGCATGGCAGGATCAGGGTTTGACGGCGTTGTCGGGCAAAGGCGCTCATTTCATAGGCGAGTTCTTCCGGATTGCGGTCAAGAATGCGGTGAAGGGTCGTGATCGGTCCACCCTGATGGAAGTCAGCCATGAAGTACCTCGCTGTTTTTATTGCTATTTATGATCTGATCCAAAATGTCGTTCAGTGCGATATTCCATCCCTCCGGCCCGGGCTTTGGCGCGACCGTAAGATTGGAATGATCAAGAAGCGGTGCTGTGCGCACGCCATGTTTTGACGGGATTTGCACCGCATAATCCGCCTCGGCCAGCATCGGGATGTCGTTTGGGGAATCCCCAAGGGCGATGGTGGTAAAACGTTTGCGCGACGCACTTTCGTCTTGGTCAAAGCTTTGGACGGCAAGGCGCTGCAACATGCGTTTCATTGCCTGTCCCTTGCTTGAAGGGCCGCATAAAGTGTGAAAACGACCGCCCTTCACCAAATTAAGCGACCATTGTTCGGCAATGGTGCGCGCGGTGCTGATATCCTTGGCGGTCGGTTGCCAGATCAAGGGGTCCGAGCACCGTCTTTGTCCTGCGCGAATGGCGTCTTCAAGCGGTAAGCCTGTCTCAGTGGCGATGACTTCGGGTTCAACAGTTCTGAAGCTGTCGAGCGGTACAGTGATCGCGGATTTAATCTGGTTACGCACGCCATCAATGCGTTCTGCTGACGGGCCGTATTGTTCAACATCGTTGCCAAGGGCGATGACGCCGCCATTTTCGCCAATCAGGCCATCAAACAGGTTACTTGCGTGATTGATATGTTCAAGTTCGGCAAGGGTTTTGGACGACACGGCGATCAAGGGGATCGAAAACTGTTTCAAGCGATCCAGCGCCGGGCGCGCAGGGGCCCAGCTATAGGTATCATGATCAAGCAATGTGCCGTCAAGATCGGTGAAGATGGCGATGGCGCGGCTTTGTGGCATATTCCCGTTCTGTCGCGGTTTTAAACGATTTTACGACCCGTGATTGAGGGTCTAAGTATCAGCTTAGCACAGCGATTGGACTGGGGCGACCGTTGGTGCGGTTAAATTTTGATCACAAAGGAAAAATGATCAAAATTGATGCGATTGGCGCGGGTTTTATATGTGGTTTTTATCTTTAAACAAAAAATGGGATCGACCATATTAAACCAAGCATGTGATCATGCTCGATCAAGTCGATATGCGTGCGTATCGAACATCCATCGCAGCCGGAGTTGCATATGGCGTTAAAGCGGGTCGACCCGACGATTAGAATGCTCGCTTTTGCGGTGATGGTGGTCACCCTGTGCCTTTCCTCGCGTACCTCCTTTGCCGATCAGACCCGCGCCGCAAGCGGGAATGAGATATTTGAAGTCGAGTTTGCTGTTGGCGAATGGCCGCCAATGGTGACAGAAACTATGTCAAACTATGGCAAGCATTCCGAGCGGGTGCGTCAGGTTTTTGAAGCGATGGGGTATCGTGCGACTTTTGTGTTCCTGCCGTGGCAACGATCATACGAGCTGACCCGGCGTGGCGATTACGTTGCGACCTTTTCCTGGTTAAGCAATGAAGAGCGCGTCGAACAGTTTCATGTGCCCATACATCTGATCGCACATGCCCACCAAAAAGGGTTCTATAAAAAGTCACGCTTCCCCGATGGGCTTGATGTCGACAGCTTTGAAGACATCATTGCACTTGGCCTTCGCCCGGTTGGTGTGGCCAGCTATTGGTACGAAACCGAGTTTACCAAGCGCAATATTCAGGCCGAAATTACGACAAACACGGAATCTGCCTGGCGTTTTCTGCATGCGGAACGGGCCGATATCCTGTTTGAAGAAGAAGAAGTCGGCTGGATGGATATGGCCAGTTTCCTGGGCGAAGATGTCCCGGAAGGCTATGCAACAACGGACCCGCTGACCACCAATGACATGTATATCCTTTTCTCGCGAAGCCATCCGCATGGCGATCGCTTGCAGCGCGAATTTGACGCCTTCATGGAAACAGATCAGGGCATCGCGCTTTGCCGGCAATGGTCAATCTGTCACGCTGATGTGGTTGCCGCGCCGGATAAGGAAGATGACGGTCGTTCCACCGCAAGCGGGATGAACTGATATCGCTTTGTCATTGATGCAGAACCGATGCGATATCCACCCATAACCAAATTCAGATACATGTTCGATTTGTCCAATCATTATCCCGGTTTGTCCATTCTGTCCAAGCCGTGACAGGCGTATTCTTTCCGCAATGGAATGGTTCTTGTTCCAATTCAAAAGAACAAACAACAACCGCGATCTTGTGAGGAAGTCGTCATGCATGTCCCTGTCGTCATCATTGGTTCTGGCCCCGCGGGCCTGTTGCTGTCCCATCTGTTGCATGTACAGGGTATTGAGTCCGTTATTCTCGAGCGTAAAAGCCGCGACTATGTCGAAGGCCGCATTCGTGCAGGTGTTCTGGAAATGGGGACTGTCGACCTTATGAAACGCGTTGGTGTTGATGCGCGCATGAATAAGGAAGGCATCATTCATGGTGGCATCTATATCAGCGTCAATGGCAAGCGCACCCATGTGAACATGGAAGAACTGACCGGCGGGTCGACTGTAATGATTTACGGCCAGACCGAGGTCACCAAAGACCTTATTCAGGCGCGCCTTGATCATGGTGGCGAGATCGTGTTTGAGGCTGAAGATGTCAGCCTTCATGATTTTGAGGGTGACAAACCACGTGTTCGATATCTCAAAGACGGCAACGAAGTTGAGCTGAGCTGCGACTATATCGCTGCTTGCGATGGCTTCCACGGTGTCGGTCGCAAATCACTTCCGGGCGTCCAGGAGTTTGAAAAGGTCTATCCGTTTGGTTGGCTGGGCATTTTGGCCCATGCAAAGCCGGTCGCGGACGAGCTGATCTATGCCAAGCATGATCGTGGTTTTGCGCTGTGCTCGATGCGATCAGATTCTGTTGTGCGCCATTATGTGCAGGTACCAAGCACGGATAAGATCGAAGACTGGTCTGATGATCGCTTCTGGAACGAGCTTCGCACCCGCCTTGGCGAAGAAGATGCCGAACTGGTCAATGAAGGCGAAGTGTTTGAAAAAAGCATCGCACCGCTTCGCAGCTTTGTCGCGCAGCCGATGCAGCATGGTCGTTTGTTCCTGGCAGGGGATGCTGCCCATATCGTGCCACCGACCGGGGCGAAGGGCCTTAACCTTGCGGCAAGTGACGTGCATTACCTGTCCGAAGCCCTGATCGCGAAATACAAATCCAACCAGGAAGAGAAACTGGCAACCTATTCCGATACCGCCCTTGCACGCGTCTGGAAGGCTGAGCGGTTCTCGTGGTGGATGACATCGATGCTGCACACCTTTGGCGATCAGAAAGAGTTTGATGGCCGCATTCGCGATGCGGAATTGCAATATATCCTGTCTTCCAAGGCGGGATTGACGACCCTGTCGGAAAATTACGTCGGTTTGCCTTACTGACCGGCGTAACGGGGATACCCACCCCCGAAAGGAGAATTCCTGCTCTCCACATCCGCCCAGAAATTCCGACAGGTTTGAAACGGCCCGCAGCCCACGCGGGCCGTTTCTGTTTGATGGTCTTTGGCTGTATTGCCCCGAAATGATCACATTTGATCGCGGAACCAAGTGCGATGTCAGCACGTTACCTGTGTGTTGCTGTTTTCAAAAGCCACAGGAGAAAACCATGGCGACCAAGACCGAAACGACTGCTGATACCGCAAAACTTCAGGCCGATGTCGATGCATTGCGCAGCGATCTGGCCGAAATCACCAAGACCCTGAAAACCATGGGTGGTGAGGCGGCGCAGACCAGAACCCAGGCCGCAGCGGAACGCATTCGGGAAGTATCCGGTCAGGCGCGCGATCAATTTGACCAAGCGCGTGGCGTGGCCGTGGATCAAGTCCGCGAAAACCCGCTGGCATCCGTTGCCGTGACCTTTGGCGTCGGCATGCTGGTTGGCCGTCTGCTGCAGAAATGATTGATCAACTTACAGATCGTCTGACCGATCTGGCAAAGGCCGCTGCCATTAAGGGCGCGGTCTTTGCTGCGGTGGGCGCAGTCCTTCTGACCGGGATCGGTTTCTTAATTGCTGCTGCCTATATGGCGCTTGCTGCATCCTATGGCGCAGTGACCGCAGCCGTCACGGTTGGTGGCATGCTTGTGACGCTGGGCCTGATTACCCTTGCGATCATGATGCAGCGTGATCCGGGTGAGGCGGTTGATCATGCAGGTCAACGCAGTGCAGAAAATTCGGGCAAGAAGTCCGAGGATGACGTGCTGTTTGATCTATTGGTGCATTCGGCCATGACCGGCTATGCGACCGGGCAGGGTAACCGCGCGAAGATGCAAACGGGCTTTGATCAAATGATCGGTGATCTTGGCACGCTGGGCGTGTTTGATCCTGCAGGATCGACCAAGCCAACGGCTACTACGTCACAAGACACAGATACAAAAATGGCGGGATAGCAAAGCTTCCCGCCATTTTTAATTCTATATCACCCGGGCTTATTCGCCGTGGAAATGAACCGTTCCGATATAGGGCAGGTTGCGGTTGTTCTGGGCATAATCGATGCCATAGCCAACCACGAATTCATCGGGAATATCAAAGCCACAGAAATCAATCGGGATTTCGACTTCACGACGCGACGGCTTGTTCAGCAGCGTGCAGATTTCCAGACGGTTCGGATCGCGGGTTTTGAGCAAACGAACCACTTCCGAAAGCGTATAGCCGGTATCAATGATGTCTTCGACCAGCAGCACATCCTTGCCACGGATCTGACCATCAAGGTCCTTGACGATGCGCACATTGCGCGAGCTTTCCGTGGAATCGCCATATGACGACGCGACCATGAAATCGACTTCGACCGGAACGGTCAGTTTGCGGGCCAGATCGGCGATGAAAACGAAAGAGCCGCGGAGCAATCCAACGACAATCAGTTTTTCGGTGTCTTTGAAGCTTTCATTGATCTTGGCAGCAAGCGCGTCGATCTGGGTGGCAATTTCGTCCGCCGTTATCAGCGGCTTGACATCATAATCGGCCATAAAATCCGGTCCTGAAGCGTTATGGTGTGATGTGCAGCTTGCTAACACAGGCAATCATTCTTGACCAGCCCGTGAATGGTAACAGAAGTATAATCCCGTAGGTCAGCCCCACGTTTATCGCGCCAATGGCGAGGCATTTGAACGCTTTTCGCCACAAGGCTGCAGCGCATCTTTTCATCAGATGGAATGAGAAGGTGTGTGTTTAAAGCCCGCGCGCGCCAAAAGTCAGGCTGCCTTGAAAATCACCGGTGCGTCGCCTTCGTGCCATTGATCATATTTGATCATGGCGCGTTCAAAGAACGATGAGTTCAGGAAATCATCCAGCCAACGCTGCAGATGGACAAACGGCATGGCGTCAAACGCCTCCTTGTCCGTATTGGCGAATTGGCGGATGAAGGGTGCAATGGCGAAATCGGCCAAGGCCGGGCGTGATCCGAACAGATATTTGCCAACCGCCAAACGACCATCAAGACGGTTAAGGATCTTTTCCGCATCCCGGCGATGTTCGGCCGGATCGGCATCTTCGTAGCGATTGAAATATTTATAGCGATCAAGATGATGTTTGAACGGACCATCATTTTGCGCAATCAGGGCCAGCATATCGTCAAGTGTGCCGCTTTCCGGGCTCAGCCATTCATGCGGATCATTTTCGGCCAGGGCCCAAACCATGATCTCAAGACTTTCGTCAATCACGGTACCATCTTGCAAGATCAAGACCGGCACGGTCGCCTTGGGCGATGCGTCAATCATGCTTTGTGGCTTGTCACGCAAAACCACTTCGCGCAGTTCCACATCAATGTCGGCCGCCAGAAGGGCAATGCGCGCACGCATGGCATAGGGGCAACGACGGAAGCTGTAAAGAACCGGACGGGATTGGGAATTTGATGCCGTGTTACCGGGTGCCGGTGAGATGTCGGCATCAGGTGCATCAGCTGCATCGGATGGTTTGGTTTGGGTCGTTACATCAATCTCGGACATATATTCGGATTAAACGCTGGTGCCTTGCATTGCAACTTCTTATCGGGGAACTGCGCGCAATTCCCTGTGATGTCACGAAACTGTTTTGGCGTGCTTGTATCTTGGGTTGGACATCGCGCGCGGTGGTTCCCATCTGTGTGTTTCTCGATCATGTGTGAGACTGTGTCTGGTTTGAAAAATTCGATCATTTGCGCGTTTTTTATCCATGCGGGCTTGATTTCCGGGGCCGTTATATGGAAGGACAGGGGCACTGAATTCACAAGATCACGGGAAAGAGGGCAGACGCATCGGCGTGCATGCGATATCCTGTGATCTGACGGACCAAAGCAGATTGAAAAGAACGAGGGGCAAGTCCTATGACACCGACCGAAATCGCGCGCGTTACCGATTACCTGCGCCGCACCTTTGACAACAACCAGATCGCCATTGATGCGCCAAAGAAAAAAGGCCATCCGATCGAAATGCGTGTTGGCGATGAATTCGTCGGTGTCGTGCATCGTGACGAAGATGAAGGCGAAGTCAGCTACTCGCTGAACATCGTCATCCTCGAAGAGGACCTGCCGCCGGCACCATAATCGCCCGCGACGCGAGATCAAAAACGCCCCGTGCCAGAAATTGGCCGGGGCGTTTTTTTGTCTGAAATTGGCATTTTGTCGCAAATATTCTTGGCCCAAGAGGAGGTTTGGTGATCTCGGTTCAGTTCGTTTGACAGCGAAAATCCCGATAACCTACCGTTTTGATTGCACTGCATTCGCGCCTACACGCGCAGTGATTTCAGTTCGGGCATCCATCGGCACAAGAACCCAATAAGCCCGAACATCAACAACAATCCTGACAGGCACCTATCAGGGAAGAGGAAACAGAATATGAGCAGCTCAGCTAATCGTGGCGTTGTATTCAAAGGTCCGGGAAAAGTTGCAATCGAGAATATCGCTTTTCCGGAGCTCGCACTGGGTCAGCGTAAATGTGACCATGGCGTCATTCTGAAAGTTGTGACCACCAATATTTGCGGCAGTGACCAGCACATGGTCCGTGGCCGTACGACCGCCCCCGAAGGGCTGGTTCTTGGCCATGAGATCACCGGCGTGATCGTTGAAAAGGGCCGTGATGTTGAATTCCTGAATGTCGGCGATGTTTGTTCCGTTCCGTTTAACATTGCATGCGGCCGTTGCCGCAACTGCAAATCCGGCCTGACGGGCATTTGCCTGAATGTAAACCCGGCGCGTCCGGGGGCGGCTTATGGCTATGTCGATATGGGCGGCTGGGTCGGTGGACAGGCTGAATATGTCATGGTTCCCTATGCCGACTTCAACCTTTTGAAATTCCCGGATTCAGATCAGGCGATGGAAAAAATCCGCGACCTGACATTGCTTTCCGACATCTTCCCGACCGGCTTCCATGGCTGTGTGACCGCGGGCGTTGGTCCGGGCAGTACGGTTTATATCGCCGGTGCCGGTCCAGTTGGTCTGGCGGCTGCGGCATCTGCGCATCTTCTGGGTGCGGCGTGTGTGATTGTTGGCGACATGATCGATGATCGTCTGGCGCAGGCACGCAGCTTTGGCTGTGAAACCATCGATCTTAAAAAAGATGCACCGATGGAAGACCAGCTTGAGGCGATCCTTGGCGAACGCGAAGTTGATTGCTTTGTCGATTGCGTCGGCTTTGAAGCCCATGGCTGTGGTTGCAACCACAATCACGAAGCCCCGGCAACGGTTCTGAACTCGGCCATGCAGGTGACCCGTGCGGGTGGCTCAATCGGTATTCCGGGCCTCTATGTGACCGAAGATCCCGGTGCGGTTGATGATGCCGCCAAAGTCGGTGCGCTTAGCATGCGCTTTGGCCTTGGCTGGGCAAAATCACATTCCTTCCATACCGGTCAGTGCCCGGTGATGAAATATCACCGCAACCTGATGCAGGCGATCCTGTTTGAAAAGATCGATATCGCCAAGGCGGTCAATGTTCAGATGATCAATCTGGATCAGGCCCCGCAGGGCTATGCTGATTTTGATGGTGGGGCGGCGAAGAAATTCGTTATCGACCCGCATGGCACGGTTGCTGCCTGATATCGACGATCTCGCCCGATCCCGTGAGAGCTTCCCCGGGGTCTAAACTGCTCGGGCCCCGTTTGACGGGGCCCGACTTTTATTTGTGCGATGGAATAATGGAATAGGAGCGGCTTAAGCAGCTGTCTTGGCATCCTCGGACTTGATCACCTTGTGATTGTCCTCATTCATGCCAAGCTTCCAATAGCTTGAGATATAGAAATCATCACGACCAAGCCCGCGTTCCTCGCGGAAATAGGTGCGCAGTTCCTTCATCGAGGTGAATTCACATGCAGCCCACACCGACGCACGGCCATCCCCCCAGGGGAGTTTTTTAACAACATCAGAAAGGGCGGTGTTGGTTTCGCCCGGATGCGGGTTGATCACCCATTCAATTGTGATGTTGTCAGGCTTTTCAAGCGCCTGCATATCGGCTTCGGACTGCACTTCAATCACGGCATAACCGCGTGCATGTTTGGGCAGGATTTCCAGATTGACCGACACAGCGGGAAGGGCCGTCATGTCGCCAGCAATCAGGAACCAGTCAGCAGTTGGATCAACAAGTTTCTTCGGGCCCGGACCACCGATGGTGATCACATCACCCGGCGCACAATTCACCGCCCAGTTTGATGCCGGGCCGCCATGATCATTGGCATCTGATCCGTCGCCATGCATGACAAAATCGATATCGATCTCGCGACCCTGATCAGTGATGCGGTCATGGCGCACGGTATAGGTCCGGCGCAAAACCCGGTCCTTTTCATCGCCCTCGATCGGGAAGATCAGTTTGACATAGGCGCTTGCCTGATCTTCAGGGAAGTCCTTCATGCCGTCACCGCCAAGGGTGACGCGCAGCATATTCGGGGTGACGTAACCTTTTTTGATCACGACAAGATCGTGTGGGGCAGGTCTGTTCATCTATTCACTCCTTGGTCCTCGGGATCATTGTCCGCGAAGTCCAGTTTCTTGCATTTGTGGGTTTCCAGATTGTCCGACATCAGATTGGCGATCTCGACAAAATCATGGATCTGCTGTGGCGTAAGGCCGCTTGTCATGCGTGATCTGACTTCTTTTTCAACAGCACGGAAATCTTCCATTTTCGCACTGCCTGCGGCCGTCAAATGCAGGGTTTGGCTACGTCGATCTTCGGGGTGCGGGCGGCGTTCAATCAGCCCGTCATTTTCAAGTTCTTTTAAAAGCCGTGTGATCCGGCCCTTGTCCTGACCGGATTTTTCGGCCATTTGCTGGGCGGTGATGCCAGGGATGCGGATGATCCATTTCATCACCCGCTTATGCGAGATCGGCATGGGCATGTCGGCGGCCTGCATCGCATGCATCAATCGCCGTTTATAGGCATGGACAAGTCGATGCAGGGTTTCACCCGGAACGTGGACCTGATCTTCGTCGGTCATGGTCGTTTATTTCCTTACACGCCAGCCGGGCTGGCAATCAATCCGCTGCGAAGGGCATGGCGACGGCCTTCGCAAATCAGGGCCGATATGATCGCGGCACCACTGGCCACAATCATGATGGTATCAAGTTCAAACCCGCTTCCCGTGCCAATCATGATCGCGGCAAGTGCCGCACCAATTGACTGACCCGTCAGGCGCGCGGTCGATAAAAGCCCGCTGGCACCACCTGAACGATCACGCGGGGCAGATGTCAGAAGCAGGCGGTTATTAGGCGCCTGAAACAGGCCAAAGCCGATCCCGCAGACCGCAAGGGCGCTAACAACACCGATATAACTTCCCTCTGCCGGGACAAAGGTTGCGGCATAAAGGCCGATGGCAAAGACCGCCATACCAAGACCGGTCAGGCGGATTGGTGAATATTTATCAGCCAACCGTCCGGCCACCGGGGCGGCAATCGCGGTTGCCAAGGGCCATGGGGTCATCAGCAATCCGGTCGTCGTTGCGCTATAGCCCAACACGTCATGGAAATAGAACGGCAGGGTGACGAACGCAATCATCTGACCGCAAAAACCAAAGATCGATGACCCGATGGAGCAGGAAAAGATCGGCAGCTTCAGAAGATCAAGTGGCAACATCGGCCGATCCTTGGACAGCTGACGGCGCACCAGCGCAACACCGGCAACAATCGCCACACCAAACTGGCTTGCGATCAGGACCGGATTGCTCTCGGTCCCGACATTGCCAAGGGCCGCGATCAGCCCGCCAAAGGTCAAAACATTCAGGAACGCACTGATGAAATCAAACCGCGTGCGGGTCGGTGCATTAAACGGCAGGGCAAAGTAGCCGACAATCACGGCCAGAACCGAAATCGGCACATTGATCAGAAACAGCCAATGCCAGCTGGAAACCGCCAAAATTGCCGATGCAATGGTCGGCCCGCCAGCAGCAGATACCGATACCGTCATCGCGATCCAGCCAATCGCACGGCCAAGCTTTGCCTGCGGGAAGATATGACGCATGACCGCACCATTAATGCTCATCAATGCGGCACCGCCCAGACCTTGCAAAACGCGGGCAGCCGTCAGAAACTCGATATTCGGGGCCACGGCACAAAGGGCCGATGCCACGCCAAAGATCACAATCCCGCTTAGGTAAACCTTGCGAAAGCCAATAGCTTCGCCAAGGGCTGAAAGCGGCAGCAGAGCGACAACAATCGCCAGCTGATAGGCCGTCACAACCCAAATCGCATGGGCCGGTGAAACGCCCTGATCCTGGGCAATGATTGGAAGGGCGACATTCATGATCGTGCCATCGAGCACGGCCATCATGATGGTCAACAAAACGGCGGCGGCGGCAAAGAAACTGCGCGGGGCGGGCAGGCCGTCAGGATAGATTTTCGGCGAAACGCGTAAAATTCGTGGCATGGGCAACAGGCTTTCAAACGGTGGTGGCGCAAGGGACGCAAGATCAAAGGCACAAAGCGCATTGGTGGCGCGCAGGGGCAGACAGGCCAAAGAACAATGGGGCGAATGCACGACGTAAAAACAAAGTCGGGTTTGGGGCGATGGGCCGACATCCAAATCGGATGGGGGCCGGTGGTGCCGCAGCCGTCAGAAATTGGGGCGTCTGATCTGTGCGGTGGATATCTCTAATTGGTTGACTATATCAACTATATGAAAGTGGTTGATCATGTCAACTATATTTTTGCGAATGGATCGCAAAAGAAAGCAGTTCGTTAAAGTCTGTCGATGGAAATAGTGGGTAGGGCGTTGAAAAGACGCAGACTATCTGACGCGATAGACATCATAGAAAATGCGTTTTTCTGCACCAAAATCTTCGTGATTGGGCAGATAGGGCATCGGATCGGAATGCGAAACCAGATCCCATTTGCGTGCCCGCGTCGTGGCATCAAGCGCGCGAATAAAATCGCCGACATATAGATCACACCGCTGGGTGAAACTGATGATCCCGCCCGGCTTGACCACACGGCAGAACTCGGCAAACAGCTTCTTGATCTCGCGCACATAGGTCAGCGTGCCAATACACTGAACCGCGCCAAAGCCATTATCACCAAAGGCCAGCGGCTTGTTCATATCGCGCATCTTAAGATGGCGGTAAACACCCTTGGCCTCGGCCGCCTGCAGGGATTCCAGGGAAAGATCAATGCCGGTGATATCGCTATATCCAGCCTTTGAAAGCTCCAAACCCGTCAGCCCGGTGCCACACCCGGCATCCAGAACCGGTGCGTCAAACGGCACCCCGTGCTCAACCATGATGGCCGCGGCCCGCTTGGGCGCGTCATAGCCCATCTTGGGCAAATCCGCATCATAGCTTTCAGCCCATTTGTCGTAATAGGCGGCAAGGGCTTTTGGCCCGGCATCGGTCATCTGCGTCAGGTCAGATGCGCTATCGGAAATATCCGTGCCTCTGGAATTGCCATTACTGGCACCCGTCATGGCTCACCTCGCTGTTTTTTGGGATTTTTGGGCCAAGAGATGAGTATTTAGACAGTTATTTGGGTGTGGGGCAAGGCAGTATGGGCAGATAACTAGAATGTTCGTTGGTTGTAAGCTGCTCTCGCACTGCTGATGTGAAAATTAGAGTTAACTATTTTCCGCGTGTGCAATATGGTGGTGTTTTCAACTTTATCGTTTCTTTGGGTGCAGCTATAGAAATCCTATTCGATTATATTGAAGGTTATAGGCTGGCCGATTTGGCGAGCCTGCTAGGCGTTGTGATTTCTTTAACAGGATTTTGCGCGACCCTTTACAATCTTTCAAAGACTAGTTCGGCTGCTGAAAGGGCTGAGGTGGCAGCGAGTGCCGCGCAGAAGAGCATTAGGTTGTTTGATACTGTTTCTGATGCTTCTAGGGTGGTTTCAATGCTGGATGAAGCAAAACGGCTAAATCGGGCCAAAGAATGGAAAGTTCTTTTGGACCGTCTGAGTGATATAAAAAAAATTTTGATAACAATAAATATTGAGAACAAAATACTTAACGATGACCAAGCCAAGAAAATACAATCTTCAGTTACACAGGTGACGTCGATGGAGAATGTCTTGGAGAAGGCTTTATCAGAAGGATTAGAGCCAAGTGACCCAGCGCAGATAGCTAAAACAATTTCTAAGCAAATACAAAAAATATATACGGTCCTGATAGAAGTTAAACAAGATAGAGTAGATTAATATGTCATACAAAAAACTTGCAGAGCTGGCTTACAGGTTAAGTGAAAGAACAAGTAAAGGTGCTGTTGACTGGGAAGAAACTGCTCAGAATGGGCATTATCAAACCGAAGTGAATGGGAACTCTATTCAAATTTCTAGGGAGTATAGTGACGACTATCATGGGGATGAAGTCGAGTACGATTATATAATCAAAATATTTAATGAAATGGGAAATGAGGTTGAAAGCTTTTCAGATGTCGAAATTGCATCAGTAATGCCCCACGACTTGAATTCTTACCAAATATTATCGAAGATGTATAAAGACGCTCGTCGAAATGCTTTAGGCACAGATAAGGTTTTGGATTCAATAATTGAAGGTCTAAGTGGCGACAACTTGATTTAGTTCGAATTGTTACTAAGTGGGGATGCCAAACACCCACTCAATAAATACCCCCCAGTAGGCGCCTCCCAATCAACCATCTCGCCCAAGCAGTAGGTACCGGGGCGTTTGATGAGTTGGAAGGTGTCGTCGAGTTCTTCCCAAGCGACACCGCCTGCGGTGCTGATGGCCTCGTCCAGTGGACGGGGTTTTTTGATTTGGAGTTTCAGGTTTTTGATGGTGGTGGCGAGGGCGGTTGGGTCGTTCAGGGTTTCGCGCGGGGTAACTTCGAAAATCAGTGCGGTTTTGGTGGCATCAAGACCGAGGGTTTTGCGCAGATGGTTGCCCAGCGAGTTTTTGCCGCGCGGCTTGGCGAGGCGCTTGGTAACGTCATCCAGCGTGCGGTCGGGGCAGAGATCGAGTGTGAGGGTGCCGACACCGGTTTCAAGCCACTGATCGCGAAGCGTTGCCGAGATGGCGTAAACCGCACTGCCTTCGATGCCGGTTCTGGAAATCACGAACTCGCCGCGCACTGTTAGCTCGCGGCACGTCAGTGTTACGGCCTTGACGGGCGATCCGGCGCATTTGTCGATCAAATGATCGGTCCAGTCGATATCAAAGCCGCAATTGGCCGGTTTGAACGGGTTGCACTTGATCCCGGCATTGGTGAGGATTTCCATCCATTTGCCATCTGATCCCAATCGTTTCCAGCTGCCGCCGCCGAGTGCCAGAATGGTGATGTCAGCGGTGGCGGTAACCTCGCCATCCGGTGTTTTGAAAACAGCCTGATCTGCGTCATTCCAGCCGGTCCAGTAATGGCGGTAATGGATTGTGCAGCCCAAGCCATCAAGGCGCTTGAGCCAGGCACGTAAAAGCGGGCTTGCCTTCATTGCGGTCGGGAAGACCCGGCCAGAAGACCCGACAAAGGTTTCAACGCCAAGTCCCGCACACCATTCGCGAATTTGTTCCGGGCCGAATTTGCGCAAATGCGGTTCAAGCCGTGCGCGCGATGTCCCATAGCGGGTCAGGAAGGTTTCAAGATCTTCGCTATGGGTAATGTTGAGCCCCGATTTCCCGGCCATCAGGAATTTGCGCCCGGCACTTGGCATGCCCTCATAAATCGTCACCGCATACCCATCACCCGCCAGCCGTTCGGCCGCCATCAAACCCGCCGGGCCAGCACCGATCACCATGGCGGTTTTGCCATTCGGCGCGGGTTTGGAAACGGGGGTGGGTTGCGGGGTGGTTTGGGTCATTGGGGCCTGAAATATTGCGATAAATGATATTCTTGGTTCTAGCCAGTTCCGGGGGCTTTGGCAATTTGTGTGCGATTGTGGGCTTGGAGGATGCAGCGCGAGGTTCCCGTACCCGCCTTCGCGGGCACAGGCTCTGCGCGGGGATGACGGAACCAAACGGCAAACGGTCGCACCGTCATTCCTGCGAAAGCGGGAACCTCGCGCCAATCGCTCCACCATCAGGCGAAAGATCATTTCACGTTGGTTGCGCGATTGGGGCAAAACCCGCCAATTTTGCTGTGTTTGGCGCTAAACATTGGCAATTTGTCGGTAATTCGGCTACCACTTTGGGGAAGGATAACCAAAGCAAAAGAAGACCTTAGGAGGAAAACATGCGTTCACGTAATTGGCTGGGCGGGGTTGGTAATGCTGCCCGGCGTTCGGTTTTGGGATTGGCCCTTGGCGCGACGGTCTTGAGCGTCGGCGTGGCCGAAGCGGCCGAGAAAATCAATATTGCCGCGCTGACATTCGTTTCAAGCTCGCCACTGTTTATTGCCAAGGAAAAGGGCTATTTCGCTGACGAAGGGCTTGATGCGGAGATCACCTTCTTCCGCGCGGCACAGCCGGTTGCGGTTGCGATTGTCGCAGGCGATGCCGACTTTGGCGTCACGGCATTCACCGGCGGGTTCTTTAACCTTGCGGGCAAGGGTGCGCTTAAGGTTATTGGCGCGCAGCTTCATGAAGACGAAGGCTATGACGGGTCGGCGATCCTGGCATCCAATCAGGCGTTTGAAGCCGGTTTGACGTCGGTCGATAAGCTTGGCGGGCATAGCTTTGCGCTGTCGCAGGTGGGTTCAAGCTTCCATTACATGATTGGTAATGTCGCCGAGAAGGCTGGTGTTGATATCGAAACCATGGAGCTTAAGCCGCTTCAGTCGGTTCCCAACATGATTGGCGCGCTTAAAAGCGGACAGGTCGATAGCATGATCATCGTGCCCCATATCGCAAAGCCGCTGGCCAATGCCGGTGCGGCGCACATAATCGGCTGGGTGAAGGATTATGTGCCTTATCAGGTTGGTGGTCTGTTTACCTCGACCCGCAATGTTGAAGAACGCCGCGACGTGGTTGAGAAGTTTGTGCGTGCGTACCAGAAGGGTGTGGCGGATTACCGCGCAGGGCTTCTGGCGACCGATGCCGATGGCAAGCTGATTGAAAGCGACACCACCAACGAGATCCTCGAGATCGTGCATAAATATGTTTATGCCGAAGACCCGGCCGAGAAGGCCTATCCGAAAATCCGTAATGGCGCGATGTTCATTACCGAGGAAGGCAAGCTTGATGTCGAAGACGTCAAGGCGCAGGTCAAATGGTATCAGGATCGTGGATATGTATCGGGGGATGCCGACCCGGACAGCTTTATCGATACCAGCTTCATCGCCCCGCTGGGTCAATAAGATCACGTGATTTCAGGCCGGGCCGGAGAAGACCTTCGGCCCGGTTTTCTTTTTAAAATTCGCCACCAGTCTTACCAATTATCAAAGGGTTGAGCCATGCGGCTTACCATTCAAAATGTCAGCCATCGTTATGATCAGGTCGAAGCATTGCGCGACATTGATCTTGCGATTGAACCGGGCGAGGTCGTTGCCCTGATCGGGCCTTCGGGCTGTGGGAAATCGACATTGCTGTCGATCATTGGCGGCATGTTGCAGCCAAGTTCGGGCGCGGTTCTGATTGATGATCAGGCAAAGCCTGAAGGGTGCCTGAACCCGCTGACATATGTGTTTCAGGATTTCGCCTTGCTGCCCTGGCGCACGGTTGCGGGCAATATCAGCCTTGTGCTTGAAGACCACGCGCTGAGCAAAGCCGAGCGCGATGCCCGCATTGCCGAGGTGCTGGAACAAACCAATCTGTCCGATTTCCGCGATGCTTACCCCAAACAACTCTCGGGCGGGATGAAGCAGCGCGTTGGCATTGCCCGCGCCCTTGCGGTGCGGCCGGCCGTGTTGTTGATGGATGAGCCACTATCGGCCCTTGATGCGCAGACGCGTATTTTGCTTTTGGACGAGTTTGCCGATCTGTTTGCCCGAACCGGCATGACGGCGGTTTATGTCACCCATAACCTGAACGAAGCGGTGCGTTTGGCCCATCGGGTGGTGGCGTTGCGCCGTCGTCCGGGCACGATCAAGGAAATCCATAGCATCGATATCCCGATCAAGGACCGCAAGGAGGGCATGGCAGAGCTTGTCGCCCACGAACAGGCCCTTTGGAACCTGATCCGGGATGAGGCGATTGCAGCGGATAAGGAGCTTGAATATGTCGTATGATATTTCAAATGACGCGGCAGAGAACAAGGTCCGGTTCCGCGCGACGGGCTTTAACCCCAAGGCCAATCCGGTGGCCGCATGGGCAAGCTTTGTTGTGGTCATCGCCCTTTGGCAATTGGGATCAAGCACGGGTTTCATTTCCGAACTTGCCATGCCAAGCCCGGTTGCGGTGGCCAAGGCGCTTTGGCAATTGATCGTATCTGGTGATCTTTGGCGGCATCTTGGCGCATCGTTGCAGCGCCTTGTCGGTGGCTGGATCATGGGAACCGTGGCGGGCCTGATTGTCGGCTTTTTGGTCGGCATGTTTACATGGGCGCGCTCGCCCGGTGTGGCGCTGGTTTCGGCCCTGTTCCCGATCCCGAAGATCGCGCTTCTGCCGCTTTTCATCATCTGGTTTGGCATTGGCGAACCATCGAAATTTGCCACCATTGCCTTTGGCGTGTTTTTCCCCACGGTCATCAATACCTTTGGCGGGGTTGATAACGTTCAGCGCAATCTGATCCGCATGGGCCAAAGCTTTGACATGCCAATGACGTCGGTGATCCGCAAAATCATCCTGCCCGGTGCTTTGCCGACCATCCTGTCAGGGTTCCGCATTTCATCCTCGATCGCGATTATCCTTTTGATCGCAGCCGAGATGATTGGTGCGCAATATGGCATTGGTGCGTTGATCCTTGCGGCCGGTAACCTTTATCAGACCGATCAACTGATTGCCGGTGTGGTGGTTTTGTCGCTTTTGGGCCTTTGTGTTTCATGGCTTTTGGGTCGTTTGGATCGCTGGCTTTTGGGTTGGCGTTAGGATGGAATTGAAGATGACAAATAGTTGGGAAATCCCGACCGAGGATGAGCTTCCACGCATCGTTGCGATGATGGAAGACGAGGCGTTCTATGATCAGATCGCGCGCGTGCCCGATGCGGATTTAGCAGCGGCCCTGAACGGATCGGAAAACGCCGCCCTTTGGGTCTATCGGGTGGATGGGCGCGCGGTTGCTTATGCCTATATGCTTGATATGGCGACGACACTGCCGAAACTTGACGAGTTTGGCGTGTTTGAACGCGGCCGTGGGTATGGCAAGGCATCGCTTGCGGCCTTGGCGCAAAAATGCGCGCAAACGCCAAGCTATGAGAAGCTTTGGCTGAACGTCGTTGATGGTAATGAGACCGCCATGGGCCTTTATCGCAGTCTTGGCTTTGGCGAGGAGCTTTTCATCGCCAAGGGCTGGAAAACCAGATCGGGCAGGGTGGTTGATCAGGTCCGCATGTGGCTGACGCTTGATAGCTTGCGCGGGCAAACAGCCTAGCGGTGATCAGATCGGAACTGGGCGGGCGGAAGGCCCGCCTTTTTTGCAAAGAAGCGTGAAAAATATCCGGCATCGCGAAAACCCAACTCGTCTGCGATTTGTTGGACGGCGATGTCGGTATAGATCAGCGTTCTTTTGGCTTCCAACATCAGGCGGTTTTGCAAAACCTCGCTCGCGGTCATGCCATAGATATCCTTGGCGATGCGATTGAGCTGCGTGGTGGTGACGCCGATTTCGCGGGCATAGAATTCAAGCGATTTATGCTGTTTATAGAATGTCTCGACCATCATCTGGAATTTGCGGAACTTCGCGGTTTTCTGTTCCTGACGCGATAGATGTGCCGGGTCGCCTTGCGGGGCGCTTCGCCCGACATCCAAAAGCAACAATCCCAAAAGATGGCGAAGGGCAAACAGGCGACCGGTGCTGTGCCCGTAATATTCCGATGCCAGTTGCGATATCAGGAACGCGACCGGATTGGTGCTGCTGTCATCGCCATGGTTGCTGCTATCAACGCAAATCGCGTGATCAAGGCGCGCGAGCAGTTTCGGGGCGGGGCTCAGGATTTCTTGAAGGTGATAATCGGTCAGCGATATCACCCAGCCATCGATATCATCACTGAATTTAAAGCCATGCACAGTACCCGGCGGGACCGTGATCAGTTGTCCCGCACCCATCGTCAGGTTCTGATCATCAAAGCTGATTTCCGCCTGCCCACGGGTAATGTAAAGCAGTTGAAACAGATTGGTATGGCGGTGCGGTTTGATGTGCAGATCATGCAGGCGCGATCGTTCCGGGATGCTTTCAAGATGGAAGAATTCCGGTTCGGTAATCGGCTGTGGGTCGCTGCTGCCATCTGATGCGATGCCGTCGATATCAAAGCTATTGCGCGCGCCCGATCGCTGATTGGGATCGCGTTCGCCGTAAAGCTTGTATATCGGAATGCTGTTGCGCATCAGGGCTTTGTCAGTTTCTTGCAATGCTGTCGGGTAGGGGCAGTTTAGCGCGTTTTCCGTGCGATCAAAAGAAAAGCCCGCCATCGGTAATGGCGGGCTTTGATGTTTTATGATCAGGCGGCTAACCGCCTAGCACCGATGGCACAAACAATGTCAGGATCGGCACAAAGATCAGAAGCAAGATGCGTATGATCTCGGCGCCAAAGAACGGCATGACACCGCGGAAGGTCTGGCTCATCGGCACACCCTTGGCAAGCGCGTTGATGATAAAGACGTTCAAACCAACCGGGGGCGTGATTAATCCTAACTCCACGACAATGAGTGCGAGGATACCAAACCAGATTTTAAGATCTTCGGTCCCCATGCCATAGGCAGCGGTTGCCGCCGTCGCCCAGTCGCCACCATTGATATCGACAAGGGCCGGCCAGAAGAACGGGATCACAACCACGATCATGGAAAGGCTTTCCATGAAGCAGCCCAAAAGGATGAGGGCAAGCAACATCAGAACCATGATCAGCCAAGGATCAAGGCCACTGCCTGCCGCAGCTTCTGCCATATAGGCCGGAAGGTTCGCACGGCTAAAGAAGCCCTTGAGGATTTCTGCACCCAGAAGGATGAAGAAGATCATCGACGACGTAACTGCGGTGTCCTTAAGCGACTGACGAAGACCAGCCCAGGTCAGGCCACCCTTGCCGCGCCAGCGCATATATGCGCCGTACACCAGAATGGCGAACACGCCAACACCGGCTGCCGGGGTCGGGGTAAACAGACCCGCACCAAGACCGAGAATAATCGATCCAAAGATCACCATTACAGGGATCAGGCGCAGCAATGCTTCCTTGCGTTCGGCAGCGGGCATCGGTTCGGGTTTGGGTGCCAGTGACGGGTTCAGACGGACCTGAATGGCAATCACGGCCATAAAGAATGCAACCGCAATCAGACCCGGAATGATCGCTGCCTGGAACATCTGAATGATTGATGCTTCCACGGTCACGGCATAAATCACCAGTGCCACAGATGGCGGGATCAAGATGCCAAGCGTGCCACCAGCGGCAAGCGTACCGGTTGCCAGACGCGGCGAATATTTCAGGCGATCAAGTTCCGGCAGGGCAACCTTGCCCATGGTCGATGCGGTCGCCAGTGACGATCCACACACTGCGCCAAAACCAGCACAGGCACCGATTGCTGCCATGGCGACACCGCCACGGAAACGACCGAGAAGCGCGTTCACACCCTGAAACAGATCGCGTGACAGGTTTGCTTGGCTGGCAAGATAGCCCATCAAAACAAACAGCGGCACGACCGAGAGTTCATAGTTCGAGACAATCCCGTAAAACAGGGATTTGAACTGCTGCAGATACGGGTCAAAGCGCAGAAACGGGAAGAACAGGCTAAGCACATAGTTGCCGCCAATCCCCACACCAACCATGGCCAGACCAACCGGAACACGCAGGGCAAGCACAACAAAGAGAAGAGCAAGGCCACCTAGGCCGATCAATTCGCGTTCAGACATCGGCCTCTCTTTCGAAAATCTGAGTTCCGGCAATCGCGGCCCACAGGAACATCGAAATGATGCCCGGCACGTAGAATGGCCAAATCTGCCATCCGAGAATTGCGGAAAGGGTGTTGTCGCCACGAACCTCGATCAGGCCATTGACCATCATGTAACCAAGGAACAGCGCCAATCCGGTCATGCAGATGCCTGAAATCACGTCAATCGCGCGGGCAAATCCGGCCGGAAACATTTTGATGAACACATCGACGGCCACGTGACCGCGTTGTGCCTGGCAGTAGGGGAAGAACATCAAGGCGGCCGAACTGACGATCATGCTCACAAAGTCCTCATAGCCGATGATGGCAGGGACGTTGGCGTCAAACAGTCGGGCAAGTTTGTCCAGACCAAAGGCGGTAACGTTGACAATCGTTACAACGGCAATCAGCAGGGCAAGCAGGCCACCGATAACGGCAAACCATGATGCGGCCTTGTACAGCGCGTTTTTCATATGTCTATCAATCTAGCTGGGCAATCTAGCTGGGCAATCTTGCGGGAAAAACAGGGTCACGCACCGGCATGATACGTGACCCTTCAAGATTTTCCAGTAACTTAGAGAAGTTACTTGGTATGAGACATTACTGCGGCTTTGGCGTCTTCGACGAGTTTCGCGCCGTCGATGCCAGCAGATTTGGACTCTTCGACCCAGCGATCAACAACCGATGCAGCCGCATCGTCGAAGGTTGCTTTTTCCGCTGCGGTCAGGGTTACAACCTGGCCTTTGCCTTCGTTGACCATTTTCTTGCCGACTTCTTCGACACCATTGAAGACATCGCCGATTTCAGCAGCAAAATCCTGACCGGAGTTACGGTCGATGATTTCTTTAAGGTCGTCTGGCAGGCTCTCGTAACGGTCCTTGTTCATTGCAAACAGGAAGGTCGAGGTGCCAAAGCGCGAATTTACGCCTTCGCCTTCAACAGAGTAGGAAATCAGTTCAGCCAGTTTCAGCGGCGGAACAACTTCGAACGGTACCAGGCCGCCATCAACCACGCCGAGCGACATTGCCTGCGGCAGTGCCGGAACCGGCATGCCAACCGGCTCTGCACCCCAAGCTTCGATTACCCAGGAACCGGTACGGGTCGGGGTGCGGAGTTTAAGGCCTTTGACGTCATCCACGGTGCGGACTTCTTTTTCGGTCAGGTGGATTGCCTGACCAGCATGCACGTGAACGGCAAGCGGGTGAATGTCTTTAAGGTCTTCGGCGAATTCGTCCTTAAGGTCCCACATCGCAAGGTTGGTTGCGCGTGCGTCACCAAGGTGAACACCCGGAAGTTCGAAGACTTCGATGCGCGGGAAGACGCCAGGGGTGTAACCCGGAAGGGTCCATACGATATCGGCAACGCCATCGCGCACCTGACGATACAGCTCAGGCGGGTTACCACCGAGCGACATGGACGGGAAGATCTCAAACTTGATACGACCGTTTGATTCTTCTTCGATTTTCTTTGCCCACGGTTCAATCATTTTCGACTGAGCCGGTGCTTTCGGGCCCAGGAAGTGGTGAACGGTCAGGGTAACTTCCTGCGCGTGTGCGCCGAACGACACCATGGTCGCGACAGCAGCACCAGCAAGCAATTTGGTGATGGTTTTCATTCTTCCTCCTTTGAACGTCTTGCCGCGATCTTTGCGCTGACAAACGTTTCAGCCATGATGCGCATCTAGCGTGCGAAGTTTTCCAATAGTCTTGGTTATTGTTTTTGTTGTTATTTTTTGGAATGGCCTGCGTTTAGCGCAATTCTGCCATACCGAATTGGAACCAATCTAATAGGCACGTGATGGTTATGTATAATGATATGTAAGCACATTTGCATAACCAAACGATTATGTATTAGCCCTCCGAATGGGTGGCATGATGACGCGATGCTTCTTCGCGTACTGCATTGATCAGCATTTCGACCGGCGGGGAGATGGGTGAATCAATACGTGTGGTCAAACCCACCGGGCCAAAGGTGTCGCTTGTATCGATTGGTAATTCGACCAGATGGCCCTCGGCGATGTCGGATGCAACAGCCCCGTTCGAGATAATCCAGATCGCATCGGTTTCGCGCGTGAAGGCGCGGCCAAACGATGTGGAAACGGTTTCGATCCGGTCGGGCAGGGCACCAATGCCATGTGCAATCAGCATCTTGTCCACCGTCGGGTGAATGATCGCGTGCTTGGGCGGTACCAGAACGGTGAATTCGCGAATACGCGTAATGTCCGGGTTCTTGTCGGCTAACAGCGGATGGCCCGGTCGGGCCACGAGCGAGATATGCTCTGAATATAAATGTATGAATGAAAGACCCGACATCTGATCGGGTTCGGCCAGTCGGCCAACCACCAGATCAAGCTCGCCAACGCGCAATTGCCCCATCAACATAACGTTTGGGCCTGCAACGACCTTGACGGTGGTATCGGGGCTCAACGTTTTGAAATGGCGGATGGCATTGGGCATCACGCTTGCGGCAACGGTTGGCAAGACACCAAGATTGATTGAAAGCCCGCCTTGCATACGGACCTGGCTGATGCTGTCGACCCCTTGGCGAAGGGCGGTGACACTGGCCCCGGCATAGCGCAGGAACACTTTGCCAAAATCGGTCAGGGTGACACCGCGTTTGGATCGATCAAACAAACGGGCATCAAGATGTTCTTCAAGTTCGCGGATGGTTTTGGAAACGGCGGGCTGGGTAATAGATAAGGTATCAGCCGCCTTGACGACACTTCGCTGACGCGCGACCTCAAGAAAACAGGTCAGATGGCGGAATTTAATGCGTTGATCAAGCATGCTTCCCTACGTCGCGACGTTGAAGAATAAAGTTATAATTGCTCAATGCATAATTATATAGTTATGCAAATTACGCAATTCCTCATTTTACATAACCAAAACCATCTGCGAATGTGTGCGCAAATAAGCAGGGTGGAAATGACATGAGTCTGCAAGTCGCCCCGATCAACGGGACACATATTCATTATCGCCAATCCGGCCCGGAAAACGGCCCGGTACTGGTATTTGCAAATTCCTTGGGAACCGATCTGCGTATCTGGGATGACGTGGTTGGTGTTCTGTCTGAACGCTTTAACATTGTTACCTATGACAAGCGCGGTCATGGACTCTCGGGTATTGGTGATGCGCCCTATGACGTGGCGCTGCATGCCAATGATCTGATTGGGCTTCTTGATTATCTTGGCCTGAATGACGTGATCATTTGTGGTCTGTCGGTTGGTGGTCTGATTGCACAGAAGGTCACCGAACTGGTGCCGGCACGCGTGCGCGGTTTGATCCTGTGTGATACCGCACCGAAACTTGGCGATTATGACGGCTGGAACAGCCGGATTGAAGCGATCAAGGCTGATGGTATCGAAGTTCTGGGCGATGCGATCATGGAGCGCTGGTTGTCGCCGACCTTCCGCAAGGAACGTGCTGTCGAAACTGCGATGTATCGCGACATGCTCGTTCGGACCACAGCGGCTGGTTATATCGGTACCTGCATTGCGCTGCGCGATGGTGATCTGCGCGAAGCCGCCGGAAAAATTGCTGTTCCGACATTATGTATCTGTGGATCGGAAGATCTCGCAACGCCGCCCGATGTGGTGCGCGACATGGCGGGCATGATCCCCAATGCAGAATTTGAACTGATTGACGGGGTCGGGCATCTGCCATGCATCGAAACCCCGGACGTGCTGACCCGGTTGATCGACCGATTTACCAAGGAGAAGAACCTTGTCTGAGAGCCGGTATGACATTGGCATGAAAACCCGCCGTTCTGTTTTGGGCGATGCACATGTAGATCGTGCATCCAAGAACATCACGGAAATCGACGAGGGTTTTCAGCGTTACATCACCGAGAATGTCTGGAACGGTGTCTGGACGAGTGATGCATTCACCAAGCGTGAACGTTCGATCGTGACCATCGCACTGCTGGCAGGGCTCGGTCATGAAGAAGAACTCGCCATGCATATCCGCGCGACCCTTAATACCGGGGCAACGCGCGATGATATCCGCGAAACCCTGATGCATGTTGCGGTCTATGCCGGCGTTCCCGCCGCCAATACGGCATTCCGCATTGCCAAACAAACCTATGCCGAGATCGACGCGGCATCCAAGGGAGAGTAAGTCACATGTCCACCTTTAAGCCGCGCGATTGGGGATCCCACGCCCCGTTTATCGCACCAGGTTATAAATCGACCATCCTGCGTGGTCCGTCCCAGGCACCGCTTGCGATCAAATCCGGCCTGACCGAGGGTACTGGTCCGCGTTTTGCCCCGGCATCGGTTCGCGCACTTGATTTCGATCTGACCAAAAACGGTATCTCTAACGGAGAGCCGCTTGGCGAACGCATTGTGGTGCATGGTCGGGTGATGGACACCGATGGCCGCCCGCATCCCAATATCCTTGTCGAAATCTGGCAGGCGAATGCGGCGGGGCGTTATGTGCACAAAGTCGATCAGCATGAAGCACCGCTTGATCCGAACTTCCGTGGTTCGGGGCGCTGCATGACCGATGAGAACGGAAATTACAAGTTCTACACCATCAAGCCGGGTGCTTATCCGTGGGGTAACCACTTCAATGCATGGCGTCCGAACCATATCCATCTGTCGCTGTTCGGGCCGGGCTTTGCCACCCGTCTTGTGACCCAGATGTATTTCCCGGGTGATCCGCTGCTTGATCTTGATCCGATTTTCCTCGGTACCGAAGACGCGGCAGCCCGTGAACGCCTGATTGCCAAATTCTCGATCGATAAGACCGAAGAAGGCTTCGCGCTGGGTTACCAGTTCGACATTGTCCTGCGTGGACGCAACGGCACCCCGATGGAGAATTAAGTCATGGCATATGGTGAAACCCCCTCACAGACAGTTGGTCCGTATTTCGCCTATGGTCTGACAGCAGGCCAGTACGCATACGACTTTACCGATATCGCCGATCCGACCGTTGCCGGCCCGGATGCCGCAGGCGAACATATTCGCATTACCGGCACTGTTTTTGATGCCGAAGGTAATCGCGTTAATGACGCCATGATCGAAATTTGGCAGGCCGACGCAGACGGCAATTACACAGAAAATCCGGTTGATGTTGCCAGCACCGGTTTCCGGGGCCTTGGCCGTTGCGGTACGGGTACGGATGCCAAGAGCCGCTTCTGGTTCGATACGATAAAACCGGGCGTTGTTGCCGATGCCAGCGCACCGTTTGTCAATGTGATCGTGTTTATGCGCGGCATGTTGGTACACGCCTTTACCCGTTTCTATTTCGACGATGAATCTGATCTGAATGCCAAGGACGCTGTCTTGCAGTCGATTCCGGAAAATCGTCGCGGCACGCTGATTGCCAAGCGCGTCGAAACCCCGACCGGGATTGAATACCAGATCGATATCCACATGCAGGGGGACGCGGAAACCGTGTTCTTCGACGTGTAAGTCGATTTGGCCCGATGGCTGCGTCCGCTGCTTTGGGGAAAGCCGGCGGTCGCAGCCATCGACATCATCTCCCGCACTCATAATGTTTTGGTTCGATACCACAGGAGTTAGCCGTGGTTGCACGTTTCATGTCGCTTAAAGAGGCGGTCGCGTCCTGCGTTAAGGATGGCGATACCATCTCGATGGAAGGCTTCACCCATCTTATCCCGCATGCTGCCGGGCACGAGATCATCCGTCAGGGCATCAAGGATCTGACCTTGATCCGCATGACCCCGGATATGATCTATGACCAGCTGATCGGCGCAGGCTGTGCCAAGAAGCTTGTCTTTTCGTGGGGGGGTAACCCCGGTGTCGGTTCGCTGCATCGTCTGCGCGAAGCGGTTCAGGAACACTGGCCGCACAAGCTTGAGATCGAAGAACACAGCCATGCCGCAATGGCCAATGCCTATGACGCCGGTGCGGCCGGTCTGCCATGTGCAGTGTTCAAGGGATATCGTGGTGCGGAACTGCCGCGCGTTAACCCGAACATCAAATTCATCGAATGCCCGTTCACTGGCGAAAGCCTGGCCGCTGTTCCGTCCATTCGTCCGGACGTGACGGTTGTTCATGCGCAGAAAGCCAACAAAAAGGGCGACGTTCTGTTTGAAGGCATCGTTGGCGTTCAAAAAGAAGCCGTTCTGGCAGCCAAGAAATCCATCGTGACCGTCGAAGAGATCGTTGATGATTTTGGCGCGATTTCGCCGAACGCCGTGATGTTGCCGAACTGGGCCGTCACCGCGATAGTTGAAATCCCGGGCGGGGCGCATCCGTCCTATGCCCAAGGCTATTACAAGCGTGACAACGCGTTCTACAAGGCATGGGATCCGATTGCGCGTGATCGCGAAGCGTTCCAGGCCTGGATCGAAGAACATGTCATGAATGGCGGTCCCGAAGATTTCGCGGCCAAGCGTGAAGCAAACAAAGGCTAAGCGGAGAAAAGATCATGGTTGAATATACCCCGACTGAAATGATGACGGTATCCGCCGCACGCGCGCTTAAAAATGACGATGTGTGCTTTGTTGGTATCGGTATGCCTTCGGCTGCGTGCAATTTGGCACGCCTGACCCATGCACCTGACATCACCCTGATTTATGAAAGCGGCACCATTGGCACCAAGCCGGACGTACTGCCGCTGTCGATCGGTGATGGCGAGCTGTGCGAAACTGCTGTGAACACTGTGGCTGTCCCGGAAATGTTCCGATACTGGCTTCAGGGTGGCAAAATCTCGGTTGGTTTCCTTGGTGCGGCCCAGCTTGATAAGTTTGGCAACATCAACACCACCGTGATTGGTGATTACGACAATCCCAAAGTCCGTCTTCCGGGCGGCGGTGGTGCGCCGGAAATCGCGACCAGCTGTGGCGAAGTGTTCCTGGTGATGAAGCAAAGCAAACGTGGCTTTGTTGAAAAGATCGATTTCGTGACGTCCCTTGGCCATGGCAAGGGCGGTGATGATCGCGCATCCTATGGTGTGGATACCAAAGGCCCGTCGCGTCTGATCACCGATCTTTGCATCATGGAACCGCATCCGGTGGGTAAGCATTTCATCGTGACCTCGATCCATCCGGGCGTAACCCGCGAAGAAATCATCGAAAATACCGGTTGGGCTGTTGAGTTTGCCGACGAAGTCGCGGAAACTGCGATCCCGTCCGAGAAAGAATTGCAAGTTCTTCGTGAACTGCATGCTCGTACCGCCAAGGCCCATGGGGACCAGCAGTAAGAGCATATAAAAGGATCTAAGAAATGGCTGACGCATATATTTGCGATTACATCCGTACCCCGATTGGCCGCTTTGGTGGCAGCTTGTCGCAGGTACGTGCCGACGATCTTGGTGCTGTCCCGCTCAAGGCACTGGTCGAGCGTAATCCGGATCTGGATTTTGAAGCTGTCGATGACATCATCTTTGGCTGTGCCAATCAGGCAGGCGAAGATAACCGTAACGTGGCCCGGATGGCATCTTTGCTGGCGGGTCTGCCAGAAGCTGTTACCGGCACCACGGTAAACCGTCTTTGCGGTTCGGGTATGGATGCGATCATTATGGCGGCCCGCGCGATCAAATCGGGCGAGGCGGAACTGATGATTGCGGGCGGTGTTGAAAGCATGTCACGTGCGCCGTTCGTGATACCAAAGGCATCTTCGGCATTTTCGCGCAATGCGGAAATCTATGACACCACCATTGGCTGGCGCTTCATCAACCCGATCATGAAGAAACAGTACGGCGTGGATTCCATGCCGGAAACCGGTGAAAACGTTGCCGAAGACTTCAATATTTCCCGTGCAGACCAGGACATCTTTGCTGCCCGTTCGCAGGACAAAGCTGTTGCGGCACAGGAAAACGGAACCCTTGCACAGGAAATCACCCCGGTGACCATTCCCCAGCGCAAAGGCGATCCGATTGTTGTGTCCAAGGACGAACATCCACGTGCGGGTACGACGGCTGAAACGCTTGCCAAACTGCCGACCCCGTTCCGCGAAGGCGGTTCGGTCACGGCGGGTAACGCATCGGGTGTGAATGACGGTGCAGCCGCACTGATCATCGCGTCCGAAGCTGCGGTCAAGAAATATGGCCTGAACCCGATTGCCCGCGTTGTTGGTGGTGCGACCGCAGGTGTTGCGCCGCGCATCATGGGCTTTGGCCCGGCACCGGCATCGAAAAAGCTTCTGGCTCGTCTGGGTTGGTCGACCGAGCAGCTTGATGTGATTGAGCTGAACGAAGCCTTTGCATCCCAGGGGCTGGCAACACTTCGCGATCTTGGCATTGCTGATGACGACGCACGTGTGAACCCGAATGGTGGTGCGATTGCACTTGGCCATCCGCTGGGCATGTCAGGCGCACGTATCACCGGTACGGCAGCCCTTCAGCTGAAACGCACCGGCGGCAAGCGCGCACTGGCAACCATGTGCATTGGTGTTGGCCAGGGCATCGCAATTGCGCTCGAAGCTGTCTGATCCCGTCAGACTGTTTGATCTTTAAAAGCAAGCCCCTGTAGCGTGTTAACGGACAGGGGCTTCTTTTTGCGCTGTTGACCAATCAACATACCAGCGCGACACTCCTATTCTGATTTCACACCTGTTTGGCATGGTGGATTAAGCCTGATGACGATTTCGCCTTTTGACTCGGCCCTGTTGGGGGATCTGTTTTCCGACGCGGAAATTGCCGCGCTGTTTGATGACAGCGCGCAGATTGCCTCCATGCTGTTGTTTGAATCTGCCCTTGCCGCGGCCGAGGCGCGCGCAGGCGTGATCCCCGAACAAAGTGCCACCCGCATTGCCGAAGTCTGCCGCGATTTCCGCCCTGATCCCGCGACGCTTGCGGCTGGAACGGCCAGTTCTGGCGTGCCGGTACCAGCATTGGTCAAGGCGCTTAAGGCCGAGATTGGCGGCGATGACGCACGGTTCGCGCATTTTGGTGCAACCAGTCAGGATGTGGTTGATACCGGTCTTGTCCTACGCCTGCGTGACGCGATTGGTATCATTCGTCGTCGCATTCGCAAGCTTGCCAAGGCATTGTCAAAACATGCCGACACCCATCGCAACACGGTAATGATCGGGCGCACCCGATCCCAGCAGGCCGTGCCGACCACCTTTGGCCTCAAAGCTGCGGGATGGCTGGCACCACTTGTGCGGATTGATCGCCGGATTGATAGCCTGTCTTCAGAATTGCTGCGCGTTTCCTTTGGTGGGGCGGCGGGAACGCTTGCCTCCATCGGGGCCAAGGCGGGCGAAGTTGAAAGCAATCTGGCCGAAGAACTTGAATTGCCGCTATCGGATATGCCCTGGCACGCGCAGCGCGACGTTCTGGTCGACTTTGCCAGCCAACTGACCGCACTCACCGGTGCTCTTGGCAAGATGGGGCAGGACTTAGTACTTTTGGCGCAGTCAGAAATCGCAGAAGTTCAGCCGGGCAAGGGCGGTGGATCATCGACCATGCCGCATAAATCCAACCCGGTTCAGGCCGAAATGCTGGTGACGCTGGCACGCTTTAACGCGGGCCAGTTGGGCGTGTTTAGCCAGTCACAACTTCATGATCATGAACGCAGCGGGTCAAGCTGGCTTCTGGAATGGTTGACCTTGCCGCAGATCATTATGGCGGCGGGTACTGCATTGGCCCAAGCGGTGGATATGATCCCAGATATTAAGATCAATACCGATCGGATGACTGCCAACCTTGATCTGTCGCGTGGTGCGATGTTGGCCGAGGCTGCGACATTCGCACTGGCGGACCATCTGGGGCGTGACGCGGCTGACAAGCTTGTCAAAGAGGCGATTGCGGCTTCGGCAGCAAATGCATCGAACCTGTTTGATGAATTGCCAAAATTGACCGATGCACCCGTTGATTGGGTACATATACGCAATCCGGCCAATTATGTCGGGCAGGCGGATGTTTATATCGACCGTGTGCTGGCAACGGCCAAACGCAGTTTGCGTGATTAAGACAAAAGGCTGCCAGATGGCAGCCTTTTTTGTTTTGGGTAATGCTGTGATCAGCGCGGTGTGCGCAATCGTTTTTCAACCGCGTAATTGTGGATCGGTACACCGGCGACTTCGAAATCACGGCGTTCCACGACGCTAAATCCGTGCTTGAGCAAGAAGGATTTCGCAAGCTCGCTGGCTTCGGAATAAAGCTTGCCGATATCTTGTTCACGCGCCTTGGTTTCAAGGGCTTCGTAAAGCGTTTTGACAGCCCCTGTGCCCGCAACATCGGGCAGGGCATACAGAAACCCGATATGACCGTCGGCCTCAACATCGGTAAAGGCAACAACGCGGTCATTGGCATCAATTGCGACAAGTGCGACGCGGCCATCATTCATGATCTCGGCAAAGCGCTGTGCACTGGGCAGCAAATTGGACCAGACGGCGATCTGTTCGGGGCTATAGGCCTTTGGGCCGAGTTCTGCGACCGCGCGTTTGTAAATCTCGACCAGCGCTTCGGCGTCGCTGTCCTGAAATAGGCGGATAGTGATCATTCCTGTGGGCTCCAAGCGGTGTCAAAGAACTGACGTTCCAGATCGGTCGCATGCTTGAAATAAGACAGGCATTCGGCGCGTTCGGCATCAGACAAGTCCGGCCCGATTTTATCAAGCTGGGTATTAAGATATCCAACGACACTTTCGAAATAGTCGCCGACATGAAGATCAATCCATTCGGCATACCAGAAATCATCAGGTCGTTTGGCAATTGCCTTATTCACCCGATCTGCCCAGCCAAGATAGGTGCCCTCGGCAACGGCCAGAACCGCAAGCATGTTGGCATAGCTGTTGGTGTCGGTTGCGTCCTTCATCAATTTTTTGAAGTTAGCGGTCGCCTGCCAATCGGGCTGATTTGCGCGTGCATCATCTGTGACGCCAAGGGCGGCAAAGGACCGTTCGAAATAGGTGTTTTCTTCACCTGTGACGAGTGCGAGGAACTGACAACCCGGAATGCGATCCTTCAAGCTTGGCGCGCGAGAAACGGCAGCAGCCAAAAGAGCAACGAAGCGATCGATAAACCGGTGATCCTGAATAAGGTAGTTTTCAAGATTTGCCTTTGGCAGGGCAGCATTCCCCCATGCATCGGTAAAGGGATGATGGGTAACGCCATGCCACTCATCCGCACAGCACGCCCGAAGCCAATTAGAAAAGCCGCCAGGTGCGGTGCCTTGTTCCCAGGCCGGGAAGTCCGGTAAGGATTTTTTGGTATCGATCGTCACTGCACGTTTCCAGTTCGTCTTATTGATTTCGTTGGTTTTTCATCTTGTTACATGACGCCTTTGATTGGGCAAGTCAGGAAGTGAGCCCATAAAACATTTACCGAAATGGGTCACTGGTTTGATGCGCATCAATGTAATGTCGAAAATCATAATGTTATAAAATAAATCTAGTCAACACGCTTACCAAGGAGAAAGTCATGGTTAACGTCGGAACCGTTGATCGCCTATTGCGGGCCTGTGTCGGTGTTGTGTTACTCGCATTGCCATTCATTCTGGCGACGCCCGATGACGGGGGTATGGCATTCGGGGCATATGGCTGGATTATCTTGGCTACGGGTGCGATCATGATCATTACCGCTGCCTTGCGCTTTTGCCCGCTTTATATGCTGTTTGGCTTGCGAACCTGTCCGCTTTCCAAATAGGACGCTTTGGCGGGGATCATATTGTCAGAACAGGCATAATTTTCTGTTCGAGCTGTTGCCAAGCCCGCGATATAGTGGCATCCGTTACATGCATGCTGTGTAAAGTTCGCAACGCTCAAGACGGGCGATGTAACCGGCAACGAATAACGGAACAAATCGAATGAAACGCCTGAGCGACGACATTACCGTATCCCCGCAATTGCCGCTTGAAGCGATCGAAGAGATCGCCAATGCCGGATACAAAACCATCATTTGTAACCGTCCGGACAATGAAGACCCCGGTCAGCCGTCCTTTGCCGAAGTATCCGCCAAGGCAGAGGAATTTGGCTTGAAGTCGATCTTCCAGCCGGTTGCCAGCGGCAATGTTTCCGATGCCGATGCCGATGCGTTTGCAGCCACACTTGCCGATGCGCCAAAGCCGATCTTTGCCTATTGCCGCAGTGGCACGCGTTGCACCATCCTTTGGTCTTTGGCCAGCGCGGGCGCCGTTCCGGTTCAGGACATTTTGAAATCGGCCTCGGATGCCGGTTATGACATGTCGCCGCTTCTGCCAAGGCTGGCCGCACGCGGATAACGCGTTTGACATCAGTGTGATGCGATGCGGATCTGTGCAAAAGTGACAGACTGCATCGCATAAATTGCACTATTCCTTTTTCGCGTTTCGTGACGATATATCCGCAGGATGCCAGATCTATTTTGACCTTCTGGCATCGTTTTGTCGTGTGATGCAGGTATGACTCTTAAAACGCGTGAACTTCCCGAAATTGACTTTCGATTGGCACAAGCCAGCGACATTGACGCGCTGTGTGAAATCGAAAACCAGTCCTTTGATATCGATCGTCTGAACCGACGCGCCTTCAAGCGCTTTGTCGGCAGCGAAACCGCGCGCCTGTCAGTTGCGGTGATGGGCGATGCGATTGTCGGTTACGCATTGGTTATTTTCCGTCGCAACGTTGCATTGGCCAGATTGTATTCGCTAGCCGTCGCACCGGATATGCGCGGGCAGGGGATTGGTCGTGCCTTGATCGCGCGTGCCGAGGAACTCAGTCTTGATTTCGGTGCGCCGATCTTGCGCCTTGAAGTCAGTCAGAAAAATCAGACGGCGATTGATCTGTTTGCGTCGGCCGGTTACCGGGAATTCGCCCTTTATCCCGATTATTATCCGGATCATTCCAATGCGCTTCGCATGGAACGCGAACTGGTGCCAAACGCAATGGTTCTGCCATCGCCCATTCATTTCTATCACCAGACGCTGCCATTTACCTGTGGGCCAGCAGCATTGATGATGGCGATGAACGCGCTTGATGCCGATGTTGCGATGGACCGCAATCTTGAGATTGCCCTGTGGCGCGAAGCCACCACGATCTTCATGACATCCGGGCATGGCGGGTGTGGGCCGCTTGGTTTGGCCTTGGCGGCACATAAGCGTGGCTTTGATGCAGAAGTGCTCAGCAGCCGCGATGGCCCGCTATTTGTTGATACGGTGCGCAAACCCAAAAACCGCGAAGTCGTCGAACTGGTCCATTATGACTTCGCCCGTCAGGCACAGGATGCCGGCATTCCTGTCACCACCGGGCCGTTTGGCGTTGCCGAGATCGAACAACGCACCAAGCAGGGGCAAATGGCGCTGGTTCTGATCAGCCAGTATCGCATCTATGGCGATAAAATCCCGCATTGGGTGGTGGTGTCGGGCTTTGATGACCGGTTTGTCTATGTCAGCGATCCTGATATCGGCGAAGATCACGAACCATTTAATGGCAGTGACTGTTTGTCCGTGCCGATCTTGCGCCATGAGTTTGATCTGATGGCGCGCTATGGGCGTGATAAGCTTCAGGCAGCGGTGTTTGTAAACAAAAAGGCCGGGTAATCCCGGCCTTTTGCGTTTTTGGTTTATCTGTCGGACCGGGCTTACGGGCGCGCGATCTTGCCAAGCAAGTGGGCAATGATGCGGCGATAAAGGTCCATACCCAGAACCACGTCCTCAACACCCGCATCAACGTTCGGGTTGTCATTGACCTCAATCACCATCGGGCCGTGCGGCGTTTCCTTAACATCCACGCCATAAAGGCCATCGCCCATCAAGCGGGCCGCGGCAAGGGCGGTGGACACGATATCAGCCGGGGCATCTTCGACCGGCAGAGTTTCAAACCCGCCTTCTTCAAAGCTTTTGCCGTCATCTTCATGTTTGACGATCTGCCAGTGTCCCGGCGCCATGAAATAGCGGCTGGCAAAGATCGCTTCGCCGCCCAGAACGCCAATACGCCAGTCAAAGGTGGTTTCGACATATTCCTGAATGACGAGAAGTTCGGAATTCTTGAACATCTCGGTCGCGACTTCATTAAGATGTTCAGGTGATTTCACCTTACGCACCCCGCGCGAGAAGCAGCCATCTGGCACCTTCAGGACCGATGGGAAGCTAAATTGCTGGCCGATCTCGGCAATGCGTCGCTTATCAAAAATCGCACTTTTGGGTGCCGGAATACGGTGGGTGCGCAGCAATTCGGCAAGGTAAACCTTGTTCGTACAGCGCAGCATCGAGTCCGGATCGTCAATCACTGGAATGCCCTCCTTCACCGCGCGCTTGGCAAAGCGGTAGGTGTGGTGATCAAGGGCGGTGGTTTCGCGGATCAGAAGTGCGTCAAATTCTGACAGGTGGTGGAAATCCTTCGCGGTAATCAGCTCGGCCTTTGCCCCAAGATCGGATGCAGCCTGCACGAAATTGGCAAGTGCTTCCTTGTCCGATGGCGGCAGTACTTCGTCCGGATCATGCAGGATCGCGACAAGGGCGGTCGGTGGGGTGACGTTACCCTGTTTGCGCACGCGACCACGCAGATAAGCACGAAGGGCTGCTTCGAATTCTGCAAGGTTGCTGTCATCAAGTTGGCCCAATGACGGGGCTTCGATTTCGCGCAATATCTTGCGATCCTGCTTGTTCAGATGCAGGCGCAAGATCGGGCAGCGGAATTGGTCAAAGGCACGTTCGGCAATCTGACGGAACCGTTTATCGGTGGTGCGGCCGAAATAGACATCAATATGATCAGGTGCCTGTTCCGGTCCATGACCGGATTTCGCCAGCGCATCCATGATCTGCGGGCTAAGTTCCGAGCGCGCGGTTTTCTGAAGTCTTTTCCAGTTCAGATCCAGCAAAACGTCGGCTTCGGGGATAACGCGTTCTGCACGCGCGGCGGCCAAAAGGCTGCAATAATATCCGCGCGACAGATATTCATAGGATTGGCACAGGTTGATCACGCGCCGATTGCGCACACCATGATCAAGCGCGAGATAATCACGCACCCGCATCACACGTGCGCCTGACACGTTAAATCGTTTGTCGGAAAGACGGTCGACCAGGATCAGCGGCGCACCGGTAGCAACCGCCGGGGTGACATCGGTCTGCCCAACATAAAGGGCGTGCTCAAGGCGAATGCCATCGCTGCCGTCTTCGTAATAGCCCGGAAGGTCTGCGATTTTTTGATAGCCGTGACGCTCATAAAGGTTCCGTGCGGTATCATTGGTGACGCGCACTTCAAGACGCATGCGTGTGCATCCCGCATCCATGGCAAGGGTTTCAAGCCCCGCCAAAAGCTGCGTGCCCAAACCTTTGCCCCGCCAGTCTTGTGCAATTGCCAGTGAATAGATCCGTGCCGTGACGGTATTGGCGCGCAAAAGCAGCAAGCCATAACCAACAATCATCGGCGTATCGGCATCTCCCGCATCGGCCACCAAAAGGCGCGCACTTGCCTGACGCAAAAAGCGCGAAAAGGATGCGCGCGAGATCAGATCACTTTGAAAGTTGTCTGTCTCAAGGCTGCAAAGCCCATCAAGATCAGAACGAACAGCACTGCGGATAATGACGGTATTGGTCAGGGTCGAAGCCACTGGATGGACCTCCTTCGATGGGATGTGCTCACACTTTGCGCTCAACTTCCGGTACGCTCAAAGCAAAAATCTCACAAGTGCGTTTATCGTTCATAGCTATGCCATTTTTTCATGGGACATGACATAGCTGGCGCTCGACCTTATGAGTGAATAAAAATATGCTGTTTCAAATAACTGCTATGAAACTTGTCACCATTGCAGAGCGTTATTCCTCATATATGATATTGGGGCAAAATCATAAAGTGATCAGAGCCAAAACCAACTGATCCGGCACCACGTACAAGGACACGATGTTTTTGAAAGTTAGCTTCCTTCGCAACTTCCGGTCATATGGACGGCGCTTGGCTTTCGTTCCGCTTTTGATGGCGGGGACTATGCTTGCGGCCTGTTCAAGTGACGAGGGGCTTGGTGTTCTTGGTTTTGGGTCCGGATCAGATGCGCAGGTCGCGCAAAATGATCTGCAATCTGTAATTCCGTACTCGGTCGAAATCACCGGCATCGACCCGCACGAAGAAACCATGATCGCGGCATTAAATTCGGTCAGCACCGCACGCCGTTTGCAATCGCGTCCAACCGCATCACGTGCTGGTCTGCAACGCCGCGCCGAAGATGACATCGAACGTTTTCAAGCGGTGCTGCGATCCAATGGTTTCTATGACGGTCAGATTACGTTTGATATCCGCGAAAAGCCGATACCTGCTGATGGGGCGGGTGCCGAAGATGTTGCACCCAGCGATGCTGAGGATGCCGGTCCAGAAGGCGACGCTGTTGCCGCGGCAGATGCGCCAAAGCCGCTTTTGCTGACCTATCGCATTGATGTTGGAACGCCGTATCTGATCGGCTCGGTCGATTTGGTGGTGACCTATCCTGATCAGGTGATCAAGCGTCCGGCAACGGATGCGGAACTTGAAAAAACCAGATTGCTGATCGGACAGCGCGCCACGGCCGAACCGATCATTCTGGCCGAGCAATATGGTGTGGATATACTGCGTGATCAGGGTTATCCGCTGGCGAAATCGACCAAGCGCACCGTGATGGCCAATACCGCCGAGAAAACCATTTCGGTTACCTATGCCTATGACACCGGCAAGAAGGCCAATTTTGGCGCAGTGACGGTCAATGGTGCCAATGAAGTCGATCCTGAATTCATCGCCGGTTACCGCAGCTGGCGGGCAGGTGAACAATATAGCCCCGAACAGGTCAAGGTCACGCGACGCGATCTGGCGCAAAGCAACCTATTTGACAGCGTGATCGTCAAGCCGGTTGGCCCTGTTGGCGAAAGCGGTGAAATCCCGGTCGAGATCAATGTGGTTGAACGCAAGATGCGATCAGTTGGCGGCGGGATTGATTTTTCGACTGCCGATGGCCCGGGCGCAAATGCGTTTTGGGAGCATCGCAATCTGTTTGGCGCGGGCGAAAGACTGCGTTTGGGGGCGGATGCCTCAAGCTATGAGCAGGGCGTCTCCGCTGAGTTTAAAAAGCCGCAATTCCTTCAGCGCCGTCAGTCATTGGTGGCCAATGCTGAAGCCAAAAGCAACGATACCGACGCCTATAAGGGTGAAACGGTTGAAAGCTTTGTCGGGGTTGAACGCCCGCTTGGTGAAAACTGGTCGGCGACCCTTGGCGCATTGGCGGAATATTCCGATCTGACGGGATCAGATGAATCACCCGATGATCAATTCTATCTGGGCGGTGTGCGCGGTATTCTGCGCTATGACAACACGGAAAATCCGCTTGATCCGATCGGTGGTACGCGCTTTGAAATCAATTTGACGCCGTATTTTGGCCTGACGGAAACGGATACCAATTTCACCACTGTCTCGATTGCCGGATCGCAATATCTGTCGATTGATGATGACGGTGATTATGTGATGGCGGCACGTGCGCGCACCGGTACGATCATTGGCGAAGAACGCGGCAGTCTGCCATCAAACAAGCGTTATTATTCCGGTGGTGGTGGATCAATCCGGGGGTATGAATACCAAAAGGTCGGGCCGCTTGATGATGACGGCGATCCGCTTGGTGGGCGTTCCGTGCTTGAGCTTGGCTTTGAATTCCGTGCTCGCGTAACCGAAAGCTTTGGCATTGTGCCGTTTGTTGAAGGCGGTAATGTCTATGAACGCAGCGAGCCCGAAGACATCAGTTTGCTTTGGGCGGCGGGGCTTGGATTCCGTTATTACACCGCTGTCGGTCCGCTTCGGTTTGACGTCGCTGTACCGCTTGATAAGCGTGACAATGTTGATGACGACTATCAATTCTATATCAGTCTGGGGCAGGCATTTTGACCCAAACTGACATGCCGACTTCCAAGGATATGAAACCTGTCAAACGTTCCGTTTTTGCCCGTAAGTGGCTGAAATACGGTGCCTATGGCATTGGTGGTGTTGCGCTTTCCGTGATCGGGCTTGCAGCCCTTGCCGGGACAGGCCCGGTGTTGCGCCTTGTAACACCCGTGATCAATGAAACGGTCGCAACCGCCACCGATAGCCAGTTTGAAATTGGCCGGATCGAAGGCAGTCTTTGGACCGGATTGCATCTTGATCGCCTGTTGATGGATCGACCGGCAGATGGATTTCATCTTGAGCTAAGCGATGTTGAATTTGATTGGTCGCCATTGGCGCTTTTGGGCGGGCGCCTTCAAATCAACCGCGTCGGCCTGGCCAGTGCTAATGTGTTCTTGCCTGACGGATCGCTGCCAGATGATGCGCCCGAAGAAGACACTGAAAGCAGCGCTGGCTTTGCCTTGCCGCTTGCCGTATCGCTTGATGCGCTTGAACTTGGCGAAATCGCGATTGTCGATCAGATCAGTGGCAATAGTTTCCTTTATAGCCTGCGCGGCAAGGCGCGCGTTGGCAAGAACCTTTCGGCGGATGCAGCGATTGACCTCGCTCCGCGTGATAGTGGAACTGATCGCCTCAAGCTTGACCTGTCGTTTGACGGGCCCAAGCAGCAACTAGCCGCCGAAATTGATGGTGCATTGGGGCGTGACGGACTTGTCATGACGCTTGCCGGTGTTGATCCCGAAGTCGCCAGCGATATCAAGATTACGCTGAATGGCGATGGCCCCGCCAATGACTGGAAGGGCAAGCTTGATCTGACAGCCAGTGGGTATGCTGCCCTGTCATCTGATATCGGTGTGCAGATGTCATCCGATGTGTTGGCGTTTTCGCTTGATGGTGGCTTAACCCCGCTTGAACGCATTACCGAACAGCTCCCCGAACCGTTGCGAAAGACCATTTCATTGGGCATTGGCGGGGCGTTTGATCAGGCGGAACAAACCCTTGGCTTTGATCGCATCAATGTTGCGATCCCCGATGCGGTGTCGCTTGGCGGTACAACCGATCTTGATTTGGGTGAAAGCCAGATTGCGGCAAACGTGACGGCCGATATTGACCCAAGCCTGTCAGCGATGATTGAGAACGCGGTGTCGTGGGGGCAGCTTGATCTGTCGATTAAGGCCAATGGCAACCTGGCCATGCCCGGTGTTGAGGTTTCGCTGAACGGTCGCGACGTTCAAACGCCCGTCTCAACGATTTCGAACATCGCGGTTCAGGCCAGCATGCCAGCACCTGACGAGGGTGCTGCATTGATGCCGAAACTGTCGGTGTCAACGGATGGCAGTACTTGGAATGATCCGGGGCTTGGCGCGTTTCTGGGCGCGAAGCAGGACCTATCAGTTGATGCGCAAATCGCACCAAGCTTTGATCAGTTCATGCTGAGCAATCTTGTGATTGCGGCACCACAAATGACGCTGCGCGGTCAGGCCGATCTTGATCAAAGCTTTGTGGTTTCGAACGCCAATCTGACTGCTGATGTCGCTGATCTTGCGATCTTTGCACCGATTTCCGGTCTGGATCTGAGCGGGCAGGGTAATGTTCGCCTTGATAACCTGATCTGGTCGACCGAGCACGGGCTTAATACCGATATCGCGATTGCAACAACGCAAACCGGATTTGGCATTGCCGATCTTGATCGTATCGTTGGGCCAAACCCGGCGATCAAAGGCGCGGTGTCGCTCAGCCCCGATCTTGATCTTGTGGTTGATATCCCAAACCTTGATACCGCGATGATCACGGGGCCGATCAAGGTCGATATCGGCCAGGACTTCGCAAAGCTTGCTGTCACCAGTGAGCTTGATCTGGCACCGGGCGTTGTTCCGCCCGGAGTTGGTGTGGCTATTGCGCCAGCAAAGCTGAATGTTGCGTTGGATGGCGATATCGCAGCGCCCCCGGGGAGCATCAATTTGCGGGTGCCAAGTGTCGAGGCCGGTGGCCAGAAGTTTGAGAATGTCCGGTTTGCGACAAACATGACTTGGTCAGATCAAGCTGTCCTGTCGCTGATCAATCGTGCGCAGTTTGCGCTGGCGGGGAGGGACTATGATCTTGGCGCAAATGTTATCCTGCCAAGTGATGGTTTGCGGGTCGAAGCTATTTCACTTCGTGGCGATCTTATTGAGCTGACCGGTTCAATCGGGCTTCCTGATTATAGTGTTCCGATGCGCGGGGCGATTTCGCTGGCGTGGCTGGATGCGCAGATGCTGGGTGATTTCGGAGTGCCGTTTGCCAATGGCGCGATAACCGCCAATGTCGCGTTTGAGCCCGATGGGGCGCGGCAAACTGTCAGCCTTGCTGCCGTGGCCAAGGGCCTTCGAATGGCGGGCGAGGACGATGCCAACCCGACCATGATCGAGGATGTCGTTCTTGAAGCGACGGTTGGCAACGCGTTTGACGTGCCTGAAATCAACGCCGAGATCAATGGATCAGATATTGCCGCAGGTCCGATGGCGATCAGCGATGTTGTTTTGCGTGTGACCGGTGGATTGGATGCCTTGGCGGTTGCGCTTCAAAGCAACGGCACGTTCCAGGGTAATGTGCCGATTAAGACCGATCTCGCGGCTGACCTGTCACTTGGTGATGATACGAGTGTGACGGCAAGCAAGCTTAACGCCGATATTGGCGATCAGAAAATCGCCCTTGATCGACCCTTGCAGTTTGTTCTGACCAAGGCGGGGCGTCAGCAACTTGACGCAAGTTTGAAGGTCGGATCGGGCACGCTGACGGCAAATCTCGATCAGGAAGCAGCGCAGAAATCGATTGCTGGTGATGTGGTTCTAAGCGCGGTCGAGCTGGGGCCGTGGGGCCGCATTGTTGGCTTTGACGGGCTTAGTGGTACGGCGAATTTAAGTGCGTCCTTGCGCGAAACGCGTGGCGTTTTGCCAACCGCTAATGTCAAAGGCCGGATCACGGGCATCACCGCCAAGGCAGTTCAGGATATGCAGCCGTTTGAAATGGCGCTTGATGTGGATCTTGGGAAGGGGGAGCTTGCCGGGCAGGCGTCACTTGGTAATTCCGATGTGCAGATCCTGTCAGCCAAGGGCAATGTGCCACTGGCTAATTCGGTTCTTGAGCAGAACTTTAGCCCGGATATGACGGCACCTATTTCCGCATCGGTCCGCATTGATGGCGAGATTGCCGAATTCTGGCCTTATGTTCCGGCACCTGATCATGTGATGTCTGGCGATATTAATCTGGCCCTTGATGTTGGCGGGACGCTTGATGACATCCGCTGGAACGGCAATATGGCTTTGGCAGACGGCAAGTACGAGAACCTTGTCTATGGCACCATTCTGGATGAAATGACGCTTGCGGGGACATTTGATCAAAGCGGTCTTTCAATCCCGTCCTTTACCGCAACCGATGGCGGCAATGGGACGCTCAACGCATCTGTTGATGTGACAATGGGGGATGGTGGTGCCGTTGATTATGACGTTGCGGCCAAGCTTGTGAATGTTGCACTATCGCGCAAGGACGAGCTGCAATTTTGGGCCAATGTCGATAGCAAGGTGACAGGCAACCTTGAAGGTGCCGACATTCAAAGCACGGTCGCGGTTCAACGTGGCGAGGTCGATTTAACACTGGCATTGCCGGAATCTGTTCCAACGATTGAGGTCGCCAATCTTCCGACCGCCAAGGAAGAGGAAGCCGCCAAAAAGGCCAAGGAAAACGAGAATGGCTTTAAGGGCAATCTTGATGTCGTTGTCGACATTCCCGGTCGGTTGTTTGTGCGCGGCAAGGGCCTTGATTCCGAATGGGGCGGGCGGCTTGAAATTTCCGGCACCACGGATGAGCCGATCATAACAGGTCAACTAGCAGCCCTTCGTGGGCAGCTTGATATCATCGGCAAGACATTCGTGATCAAGGATTCCAAGATCACCTTTGCGGGGGGATCGCCACCCGATCCGATGCTTGATATCGCGGGTGTGTATACCACCGATGATCTTGTCGTGACCGCAGGTTTCCAAGGGGCAGCAAGTGATCCGGAACTGGTTCTGACATCCAATCCTTCCCTGCCAGAAGATGAAATTCTCTCGCAGGTTCTGTTTGGCAAATCCCAGGGCAGCCTGAGTGCGGTTGAAGCCGTCCAGCTCGCAAGCGCGCTTAATGAGCTTTCAGGCGGTGGCACCGGGCTTGATGTGGTTGGCAGTATTCGCCGCTTTATCGGCGCGGACGTTTTGCAAGTCGGTGGGGGTGAAAGCGGGCCGGAGGTCAAGGTGGGTAAATACCTGACCGAGGGGGTCTATGTCGGCACCAAGGCAGGCGCGACACCGGGATCAAGCGGGGTCGAGGTCGAAATTGAAATCACGCCAAATATCAGTGTAACGAGCGAAACGACCGAGATCGATAGCAAGGCAGGCGTTCAGTACCGCCTTGATTACTGATCCAGTACCAGATCGCTGATATCGACCAGCGCACCGTGACGGCAAATCACGCGGCCTGCGACCTTTTGCGCAACGGCGATTGATTGTTCAACATCATGGCCCAACGTGCGCGCGGCCAAAAACGCACCGTTAAAGGAATCGCCCGCCGAAGTCGTATCAGTGATGTCATTGATGATGGGCGGGGTGACCGTTCCGTTTTGACCGTCACGATTGGCCCAAAAGGTCGGATCACCACCGGATTTGACAATCACCTCGCGCACACCGGCATCAAGCCAGCGCGATGCTGTTTGCGCGGGTGACGTATCCCCAAAAAGGGCTGCGTCATCATCAAAGGTCGGCAGCATGGTGTCGCAATGGGCCGCAACCGCCTGATAGGCCGTAATCGCAGTCTGATTATCTGACCAAAGGCGCGGGCGGTGGTTGGTATCGAAGTAAACTTTGCCCCCGGCGCGCGCAAAATCCGCCACCAGATCGATCAGTTTTGCACGGTCTTCAGGTGACAGGATCGCAAGGCTGATGCCTGATAGATAAAACCCGTCAAAACCGGAAAATGCTGCGCGAATTTTGTCGTCATGACCGCCGCCCAGCATTTGTTTTGCTGCTGCCTGATCGCGCCAATAGGAAAAGCTTCGTTCGCCCGCAGCGTCAGTTTGAATGGTGTAAAGACCGGGTAGCGCACCATCGATCCGGCGCACCAGATCGGTTGCAATGCCGTCATTCTGCCAGCTTGAAATCATCGCATCGCTATAGGCATCGGTGCCAAGGGCAGTGATATAGGACGCAACATTTGTAGCAGCCCGATCAATCAATCGGCTGGTGCGCGCCATATAGGTCGCGGCATTTAATGTGTCCCCGGCAAAGCCAAGTTTTGCTGCACCAAAAACGGCGCCCGGCTGCGCACCGGAAAGCTCAAGCATGCATTCACCGATAAAGGCGATCTTTGGCATTTGGGGACCTGCAAATTGGGGGAACGGGTTGGGCGCGATCAGTCGCCAATCGGCTGACGGCCGGTCGGCGGATTGACAGTCAGAAGCGATGATCTGATACGGCGCAGCTTTTCCTTGGCCTGATCAGGCATGCGGCGCGCAACAGCAGTTGCGATCACGTCGATCGTTGCCAGAAACGCATGGCGGGTCGCGGTTGGCTTATAGATATCCGGGTTCTCGGGCATCTCGATGCCGATCACCAGATCGCTTTCGGCCGCAAGTGGGCTATCGGGATTGGTTAGCGAGATAACCTTTGCGCCATACTGCCGGGCAATGGCCGCCGAATGAATAAGCTCGGTCGGGCGACCACTGGTCGATATGGCAAAAACAACGTCTTCCGGTCCAAGGGTGGAAGACAGCATGCGTTGCAAATAACCATCGCTTTGTGATTGCGCCGGGATGCCAAGGCGGAAAAACCGGTTGGCGGCATCAAAGGCAACGGTGGTCGAACCACCCCCAACACCAAAGAAGGCGATTTGACGTGCCTTGACCAGAATGTCGGCGGCGCGATCCACCTGATCAGAGGATATCTGATCACGCAAAAGGCGCAGGTTATCGATGATGACGCCCAAAACGTGACTTGAAAGAACGTCTGCGGCAGTTGTGTCGTCCGAGATATCCTCGGACGTCAGATACTGCATGCTGACTGCAAGGTTTTGCGCCAGACGCATTTTGAAATCACGAAACCCGTCACAGCCAAGTGTGCGGCAAAAACGGATCACGGTCGGTTCGCTGACCCCGACATTGTTGGCCAGATCGGACAAAGCAATGGTGGTGACGGCTTCAAGATTGTCGCTGACATAGTCGGCAACCAGTTGTTCCCGGTTCGGGAAATTGCCCGACTGGCTGCGCAGCAAGCTGATGATGTCGGCGGTCGGTTGCATGGGCTGTGTCCGGTTCTGTTTTAAAAGTCGGGCAGGGGTGCCAACAAAGGCACCCCATTGGCAAATATCACTTTTCCGGCTTATAGGCGATAGCTTCGATCTCGATCTTGGCATCGACCATCATCTGCGACTGCACGGTCGAACGTGCCGGACGCTCGCCCGGGAAGAATTCGGCATAGACGCGGTTAAATGTCCAGAAGTCGCGGGTATCGGCCAGCCAGACATTCATCTTGAACACATCATCCAGCGTGCAATCGGCAAGGGCAAGGGCCGCCTTGACGTTTTCCATGGTCAAACGGGTTTGGTCTTCGATACCGCCATAGGCAATCTCACCATTTTCTTTCATGGCAACCTGACCGGAAATATAGACGTAGTCGCCTGCACGAACGGCTGGCGAGAATGGAAGTTTCTGTCCGCCAGCGCCGCTGCGTTCATTGCCGTAATGTTTGATCGCCATGGAAAATCTCCCTGTCTTGGCTAATGGAGGTCGGACAAATGTCTGTCCGTTTTAAAATGTAGTTTAACTACCTAAATCAGCTTTCAGTTTCGGTCAAGTCCGTAAAAATCAGCAATGACAGGTGAAAAATATGTAGACAAGCTACAAAAGTGATCTCAGTATGTAGAAAAATTACATAAAAGATTCATCAGCGGAGAGTTTGGCGAAGATGGCATTACGCCGTGTTGAAACCACAGCAGCAACCCTAAGCCGATCCCTGAACTGGGTGGTGGAACGCATCATTGCAGTATTGATGCTGGTTCTAGTTCTTGACGTCTGGCTGGGCGTTATTGATCGATATCTCTTTCATTGGCAGCTGCCCTGGCCAGAAGAACTTGCGCGCTATCTGATGATCTGGGCGGCCCTTCTGGCGATCTCGGCCGGGATTGCCCGGCGCGAGCATATCGGGATTGGCATGTTTGTTCTGACCCTGCCAATGCCGATCCAGCGCACGATCCTGTTTCTGGTCGATCTGATTGCACTCGCGGCCTTCCTGTATCTGGCGATTTACGGATTTGATTTTGCGATGGGCGGGATGCGTCGTCAGGCCATGATCTTTGGTATGTCGCTGGCACTTCCATATGCGGCCGTTCCGGTTTCGGCATTGCTTGCCGCCATTCAGCTTCTTCTTGTTGCCTTGCGTGATCAGGGCCGTTTCATCCCGGTTGATCTTGCGGAGGGCGCAGAATGATCGTCGCCATTATCTTTGTCGTTCTGATGGTTCTGGGCATGCCGATTGGCTTTGCCCTGGGTGTAGCCGGCGTTGTTGGCCTGTTTGACATGGGCGGGGGGATGTTCTTGTCCCAGGGTCCAAGCAAGGTCTTTAACGGGCTGAATGTCTTCCCGTTCCTTGCCATGCCGTTCTTTATTCTGGCTGGCGAAATCATGAACCATATCGGCATTACCAGCCGGTTGGTGAAATTCGCCCAGGCACTCGTCGGGCATATGCGCGGCGGGCTGGCCCACACCAACATGCTGGCATCGGTTTTCTTTGCAGGTCTTACCGGAGCCGCAACCGCCGATGCCGCGGCCTTTGGCAAGACACTGGTGCCTGCCATGGTCGAACGCGGATATCGCCGCGATTACGCCTGTGCGGTGACTGCCGCCGGGTCGATCATCGGACCGACCATTCCGCCATCGGGTTTGATGGTTGTTTATGGATCACTGATGGGCGTTTCAATCGGGGGGCTGTTTGCCGCGGGTATCCTGCCCGGACTTATGATCTGTCTGATCTGCATGACGGTGATTGCCGTTACCGCACGGTCCAAGAACCTGCCGAAAAATGAACGCCGCGCGTCGCTTCTGGAAGTCTGGAAGATTTTCAAATCATCGATCACCGCACTGATCATGCCACTGATCATTCTGGGCGGTATTCTTGGCGGGATCGTCACCCCGACCGAGGCCGCATCGGTTGCGGTGGCCTATGCCCTGTTCATTGGTGTGTTTGTATACCGCGCGCTTAGTTTTGCTGATTTCTTCAAGATGCTGGTACGCACGGCACGTGTGACCGGTGTGATCTTTGTGATCATTGCCTTTGCGTCGATCCTTGGCTGGTGGCTGAGCTTCAACCGCATCCCGCAAGAAGTCGCCAGCATGGTTCTGGGTGTTTCAGAAAATCCCTACATTGTGATTTTCATGATTGTCGGTCTGCTTCTGATGATCGGCATGGTGATGGATATCAACGCCATCTTGATCATTCTGGCCCCGGTTCTGGTGCCGCTGACCGTTCAGATCGGCATGGACCCGATCCATGCCGGGATCATCTTTATCCTCGCACTTAACATCTCGCTGATGACGCCGCCTGTCGGGGCCTGTCTGTTCGTTCTGTCATCCGTCACTGGTGAAAAGCTTGAAAAGATTGCCGCACAACTTTGGCCATTCCTTCTGGCCGAGCTGGGCGTGCTGTTCCTGTTTGCCTTCTGGTCGGACCTTGCCCTCGTGATACCGCGATTGCTGGGCTTCCGCTAAGTCATCGGGATGAATATAGCCCCGGTCAGGTCCGGGCCGGGGCGCACACCACAATAACGCCGGACACATAAAGTCGTTAAATCAAGGAGAGGTAGAAATGAAAACCGTAAAGCGTTTGGGCGCAGCCGCCCTTGCAACCGCGATGCTGATGGGCAGCACCTCGATGGCATTCGCCGAACCGAAGGTTCTTAAATTCGCGCACGACAACAAGACCGACCCGTTTGAAAACCCGGCACATGCCTGCACGGCTGTTTTCGCCAACATCGTCGAAGCCGACACCAACGGCGAAATCGAAGTCGAAGTTTATCCGTCAAACCAGCTTGGTTCGGCTGCCGAACATGTTCAGATGGTCCGTGATGGCCTGATCCAGGGCACCCTGACCTCGACCGGTGCACTGGCATCTTACTATCCGCGCATTGACGTTCTGAACCTTGCCTTTGCGTTTGATAGCAACGCATCGACCTATGACGTGTTTGATGGCCCGTTTGGCGAGACTCTCGCAAGCGACATCGAAGGCGAACTGGGTGATGTGAAGGTTCTTGGCTTCCCGGATACCGGCGGGTTCTTTGCTGTGACCAACTCGCAGCATTCGATTGCAACGCTTGAAGATTTCAAGGGTATCCGCATTCGTACCATGTCGCTGCCGTCCCACCAGAAAATCATGCAGGCCCTTGGTGCCGAAGCATATCCGATGGCATGGGGCGAAGTTTATGCCGGTCTTCAGACCGGTGTGATCGATGGCCAGATGAACCCGGTTCCGACTGTGACATTTGCCAAGTTCAACGAAGTTCAGGGCTATCTGACGCTGACCAACCACCTGTTCTCGCCTTACACCATGATGCTTTCGAAGGCATTCTGGGATGACCTGACCGCCGATCAGCAGAAAATCATTCGTTACGCTGCACAGTCTTGCGTTGTTGCAAGCCGTGGCGTGTCGCGTGTGATCGAGGCATCTGATCGTGGTCTTGCCGGTCTTAAGGACAAAATGGAAATCACCGCGCTGTCGGCTGAAGACCGCGAAAAGTTCAAAGAGGCAACCCAGCCGGTCGTGGTCAAACACGTTCAGGAAAGCCTTGGCGATGAAGGTGTCAAACTTCTGAACCTGTTCAAGGAAGAAGTCGAGAAGGCCAACGCCAACCGCTACATGGAATAAGCCATTCCAATAGCCGAAGGGGCGGGATTCTCGCCCCTTCGGAATTCTTTAGCTGATATCAAAAGACCAATAACAAAGGCACGGGCCATGCGGATTTTTTGCGCCTCGATTGCAACCGAGACCAATACATTTTCACCTTTGCGCACTGATTTTTCCGATTTTCAGGAAAGCTTTTATGCCCCGCCGGGCCAGCATCCGGTCACCCCGACACTGTGCAGTGCCGTCTTCACCGAAGGCCGCCTGCGTGCCGCCAAGGAAGGCTGGGATCTGATCGAAGGCACCGCCACCTGGGCCGAACCGGGCGGGTTGGTTAACCGTCAAACCTATGAACAGTTGCGCGACGAGGTGCTTGGTCAATTGCGTGCGGCCATGCCGGTCGATGGTGTGATCCTTGGCCTACATGGCGCAATGGTCGCTCAGGATTATCTTGATTGCGAAGGCGATCTTCTGGCGCGTGTGCGTGAGCTGGTTGGCCCGGATGTTGTGATCGGCACAAGCTTTGATCCGCATAGCCACCTGACGGCGTTACGGGTCGATAATTCCGACATCATCGTGGCGTTCAAGGAATTCCCGCATACCGACTTTGTCGAAACTGGACGTGCAGTTGTTGATCTTGTGCTGCGCACCCTGCGTGGTGAGATCAAACCGACCAAGGCAGTGTTTGATTGCCATATGATCGAAGTCCTGCCGACCTCGCGCGAACCGATGCGGTCCTTTATCGACCGGGCCAAGGATATGGAGGGCACGGGCGATATCCTGTCGGTCTCCTTCATTCACGGATTTATGGCTGGTGACGTGCCCGATCTGGGCGCCAAGGTGATTGTCACCACCAACAATAACCCTGCGGAAGCCAAGCAGATTGCACGAAACCTGGGGGTTGAGTTGTTTGGTTTCCGTGGGGCCACCCGCCCGACATTCCTGAAACCCGAAGACGCGCTTGATCAGGCATTGGCATCTGATGCCAAGCCGATTGTCCTGACCGATGTTTGGGACAATCCGGGGGGCGGTGTGCCGGGTGACAGCACGATTTTGCTGCGCGCGGTGATGGAACGCGGTTTGAGTGATTATGCGGTCGGCACCCTTTGGGATCCGATGGCAGTTCGTACATGTTTCTCCGCGGGCGAGGGGGCGGTATTGCCACTGCGTTTTGGCGGGAAAACCGGTGCGCGTGCCGGAAGTCCGATTGATGCCGAAGTTCGGGTTAAAAAGCTTGAACGCAATGCCTGGCAGTATTTCGGTGAAAGCATCGTGCCACTTGGCGATTGTGCGGTGATTGAGCTGCCGGGCGGTGGCGAGGTGATTTTGAACACCAACCGGTCGCAAAGCTTTGATCCCAGCCTGTTCTCGAATATGGGCATCGATCCGGCGTCAAAAAAGTTTCTGTTTATCAAATCGACCAATCACTTCTACGATGCCTTCGCCAAGATTGCGGGCGAGATCATCTATATTGATGTGCATGGTCCTTATCCGTCGGATCCCAAAACCAACGGATATCGTCATGTCAAACGCCCCCTTTGGCCAATTGTTGAGGATCCGTTTGCCGCAAGCAAGGCAGGCTGATCTGATGATTGTATCCTTCGCGTCACCACCGAAAGCCAAAGGACGTTTGTCATGACCAAATCACCGCAATATCCCGATCTTGATACGCCCTGTGCGGTGATTAATCTTGATGTGGTTGATCGCAATATCAATGCCTATCAGGCCTATTGCGACAAACATGGTATTGCGCTTCGCCCGCATATCAAAACCCACAAAATCCCGGCCTTTGCCCATCAGCAACTTGCCGCTGGGGCCAAGGGGATTACCTGCCAGAAAATTGGCGAGGCCGAGGTTATGGCCCATGCAGGAATTGATGACATCCTTCTGACCTATAACGTTATTGGCGAGCGCAAACTTGCCCGTCTTCGCGCGCTTTTTGACCGCGTCACGACCTTGCGCGTGGTGGCTGACAATGAACCCGTGATTGAGGGGCTTTCGCGTGCCTTTGCCAATAGTGCCAAGCCGCTCGAAATCCTGATTGAATGCGATACGGGTGGCGGTCGTTGCGGGGTGCAGACGCCAAAAGCCGCCGTGGCCTTGGCGCAAAAGATCGAAAACCTTTCGGGCATTTCATTTGCCGGTCTGATGACCTATCCGGCGGGCGGTGGTGGTGCGCGCGTTGATGGTTTCTTTGGTGATGCGATGGCGGGGCTTGAGGCGGTCGGGATTGCTTGCCCGATCAGAAGTTCAGGTGGCACACCTGATATGTGGAAGGCCCATGAAGTCCCCAATGCCACCGAACATCGCATCGGAACTTACATCTTTAACGACCGATCCCTGATGGCGGCCGAGGTATGTTCTGAGGATGATTGTGCACTTCGCGTTCTGGCCGAGATCGTATCACTTCCGGCACCAGGTCGTGCGATCATGGATGCGGGGTCAAAGGTTCTGACATCTGATCTTTTGGGTCTTGAAGGATATGGCTATGTTGTTGGCCATCCAGAGGTCAATGTGGTTGGCCTTTCCGAGGAACATGGCATCCTGCATTTCGAACCTGACCTGACGCCGTTTGAAATTGGCGAGCGGATTGAGATTATCCCGAACCACGTTTGTGTCGTCAGTAATATGCTTGATCGGGTGCATCTGCTGCGCGGCGATGACATCAAAACTGTTGATGTCACGGCGCGCGGTAAGGTTTTGTAATCAAACGTTTTTGATGTCGGGAAAAAACCTGGCTGTTACGCCGGGTCGTGATTGGGCAGATAGCCGGTAAAACCAGTAATCAGCCATTTCCCATCCGGCTGCTTTTCGCAGTAATAATGGGTCTTCCAAAGCAGACGGTCTTCAGTGCCGTCTGCTTTTTTAATGCGGCCGTTAAAATGTTTGCGCACCAATGCCCGATTGCCCGTTATGTCGATCTTTTCAAGTTTCGTCGCGCGAAAGACGCCTTCAAACAGGTCTTCGGCATAGTCGATATCTTGGGCGGCAACCGCCTGACGCAGCCATTCATTACGATAGGCCGCAAGGTCGGGAAACATCATTTTCCAGGCATCGACATCATCGGTTTTGCACGCATCAATGGCGTAAAACCCGTCTTGCTTGAAGTCATCTTCAACCATCGACCAGTCGGCGGCGACAAAGGCCGCGATATCACGCGGGACCAGCATTTCCCAGATTTGGGTGCGATCTGTGTCAGATGCGGGGAAGGGGCTTTGATATGTGGGGCGCATGACATCTATCCAATTGATATAAAATTGATTTCACTCATTTTCGCACTTGGATGGCACCCATTCAATCATTGAAGGTGAAAACCCGTAAAAATACGCGTTGCTTGCGTGAAGTGATTGCAAACAGGGAAAAATTGAAGAAAGATCGATAGACACGTTTTGATCGTACAAAGATCACACCCACAAAATCCGAGGTGCCGATGAGTTGGGGCGGTTTCACTTCTGCTGAACTGGAATGGCAATATAATCCGCGCGAAACCGTGCCGGATTTCATGACCCATTTCGAACGGTTCGTAAAACTCTCAGACGAAACACGCACCCAACTGGGTGGAACGATGGATGTCCGGTTTGGCGAGGGGCCAAAGGAAACCATGGATGTCTTTATGGCGTCTGATCCCGGCGCACCGGTCCATGTGTTTTTCCACGGCGGATATTGGCGCAGCCAGGATAAAAAGGATTACGCCTTTGTCGCACGTGATCTGGTTGAAGCTGGCTTTACCGTGATTTGCCCGAATTATGATCTGTGTCCGGATGTAACGGTTGCCCAGATCACGGACGAAGCGGTGCGTTGCATCGAATATATCTATCGCAATATCGAACAGTTTAATGGCGATCGTGACCGGATTTCGATTTCCGGCCATTCGGCAGGCGGGCAGATTGTCGCGCGCCTTGCAACCCATGACTGGGCCGAAAGCCTTGATGACCCAACCCCGTTTGAGGCCGTCATTCCGATTTCCGGCGTTTTTGACCTTGAGCCAATCCGCCACACATCGATCAATGACGATGTTAAGCTTGATGAAGCATCGGCTGCGGATAATTCACCGATGCTTGATGCCGTGCCGATTGGGCCACGTATGATGGTTGTGGTGGGCGGTAATGAAAGCCCGGAATTTGTCCGTCAAAGTGATGCCTATGGGGCCTATTGCGGCAGTGCCGGGCTTAAGGTTTCTGTCTATAAGGCATGGGGGGCGAACCACTTTACCGTGCTTGAAGAACTGTTTTTGGGCACCGGATCATTGTTTGGTCATCTCAAACGGTTCTTGCAGCCGTAAAACTGCGCCATTTCTGTGAAAAAACAGCATAAAAAACTGCCGGTCTTCCTGTGACGGGATGGTTGTGTCGTGGTATAAGAAACGACCGCTACCATACTGAAAATCAAATAATTCTACAGGAAGGCTCATGCGTTTCGTAACGGCAGAAGATATCGACAAGTTTGTTTCGCCCCGTGATCTGGTCGAAGCCCTTCGTGACGGTTTTGCACAAGGCTGCGAAGCCCCATTGCGCAGCCATTTCAACATGGAACGCAGCAACGAGGATGACGCGACTTTCCTGATCATGCCGGCATGGCAAAAGGACGGTGCTGCGGGCGTTAAGATCGCGGCCGTCGTTCCGGGCAATTCTGCACGTAATCTTCCGGCTGTTTCCGGGACCTATGTTTTGCTCGATGCTACCACGGGCCAGCCATCTGCCGTGATTGACGGCACCAAATTAACCACGCGCCGCACGGCGGCTGCATCGGCCTTGGCGGCAGATTATCTTGCGCGCAAGGATGCCAGTGACATGGTCATGGTCGGATCGGGCGCGATGGCGCCGCAATTGATCAAGGCCCATGCATCGGTTCGTCCGATCAAGAATGTCACGATCTGGAACCGCAATGGCGATAAGGCCAATGCACTTGCCGCCGAAATCGCCGAGCTTGGCTTTAACGCCAAGGGCACAGACGATCTTGAGACCGCCTGCAAAACGGCCGATTTGATCTCATGCGCGACGCTTTCGACCGAACCATTGGTGCGGGGTGACTGGTTGCGCGACGGGACGCATGTGGATCTTGTCGGTGCGTTCAAGCCAACCATGCGCGAAACGGATGACGCGGTGATGGCGAAGTGCCGCATCTTTGTCGATAGCTTCGAAGGGGCCAGTGCCGAGGGTGGCGACGTTGTTCAGGCCATTGATAGTGGTGCCATTTCCAAATCCAATATTTTGGGTGACCTGTTCGGCTTGACCCGCGGTGATGTCAAAGGCCGTGAGGCGGACGATGAATGCACCGTATTCAAATCGGTTGGTCATTCGCTTGAGGACTTCTTTGCTGCGGTTGCCGTGGTGAAAGCGGTTGATAAATGATCAGCACCGATCTGTTCGCACCCGAACCGCTTGAAGGATTTCGCGGCAAGATCAAACCGGAATGGATTGATTTTAATGGCCACATGAATGTCGGCTATTACGTGGTTGCGTTTGATCTGGGATCGATGGCGTTTTTGGATGCGGTCGGGATGGGATATACCTATCCCGAACGACGCGGCGGATCGACCTTTGGTTTGGAAATGCACATCACCTATGACCGCGAAATCCATCAGGATGATCCATATGTGATCCATACCCGTGTTCTCGATTGCGATCAGAAACGCATTCACATGTATCATGAAATGCGCCATGGGACCGAGGGGTGGCTGGCATCGACCAACGAGATCATCACCATGCATATCGATATGGAAACCAGACGATCTGCACCGTTTCCCGACGATATCATGGCGACGCTTAACCGGATCAAAGAGGCCCATGCCGATCTGCCCATCCCGTCCGGCGTCGGGCGCAAAATCGGCATTCGCCGCAAGTAAAATCAAAACCCCGCATCGTCAGATTGCGGGGTTTTGTTTGAAATATGGGTGGGGCGCCTAAAACTGTGGGCTAGGGGCGGGTTGCCATATAAAGTCGGCACATTTCGCCAGATCGATTGACGTCTTCGTCACGCAAATAGGTCAGGCCAAGTTTTTCAAGCATGCCGACCGATGGTTTGTTATCAGGCAGGCAATATCCATAAACCTTCTCAAACCCGTATGCGTTCCACCCATGAGCAAGAAGGGCAGAACTTACTTCATAGGCATACCCTTTGCCCTGATGTTCCTCGGTCACGGCATAGCCGATATCGGGGGCATCAAGCGTGTCACGCATTACAAAGCCGATCAGGCCAATCGGGCTTTGGGTATCTTTTTCCAATGCCAGGCACATGCCAAACCCAAGCTTTTCGTAATTCTCGCGAAAGCGCAGATCGATATAGTCGCGCGCGCCATCAAGATCATGGATGTTGCGATCACCGATAAAGCGGATCCAGCCCGGCTCGTTTAACAGTTTCAGGATAAAGGGGGCGTCATCATGCGTTGCTTCGCGCAAGGTTGTGCGCGGCGTTTCAAGAATAGTCATCTTGTCATACCCTTGGTATCGTGGTGGCGTTACCATCTGACCATAACTGATAAATCCCGGAAGAATATAAGCTTTCTTCCCCATTAACAGGATTGCGTCGATGCCCGTAAAACCCATCAAGCTGACATTCGAAGGCGCGCATGGTGCGGAACTTGCCGCCCGCCTTGACCTTCCAACCGGTCCGGTCAAGGCATATGCCCTGTTTGCCCATTGTTTCACCTGTACCAAGGACCTGACAGCCGCGCGCAAGATTGCCCAGTCGCTGACATTACAAGGCATTGGCGTGCTGCGGTTTGATTTTACCGGGCTTGGTGGTTCAGGCGGGGATTTCTCATCGACCAATTTCACTTCCAACCTTGAAGATTTGCGGCGCGCAGCAGATTTTCTGCGTCACGAATTTGCTGCCCCCAAACTTCTGATCGGTCATTCACTGGGCGGGGCGGCGGTTTTGGCTGTGGCTGATAGCGTGCCTGAGGCAACCGCAATCGCAACCATCGGCGCCCCGGCCGATGTCGGGCATGTGACGCACAACTTTGATGAATATCTTTCTGATATCGAACGCGATGGGCAGGCGGAAGTATCACTCGGTGGTCGGCCGTTTGTCATCAAACGTCAGTTTGTCGAAGACCTTGGAAAACACAGCATCGAAAAGTCGGTCGCGAAGCTGCACAAGGCGTTACTTGTGATGCATGCGCCAATGGATCAGACGGTTGGAATTGAAAATGCCGGGCGGATTTACGATGCGGCCAAACATCCCAAAAGCTTTGTCTCGCTTGATGATGCGGACCATCTGCTGCGCAATCCCGATGACGCAGAATACGCAGCCAATGTGATTGCCGCCTGGGTAAAGCGCTATTTGCCAGCTGCTGCGCAAGACGTGCCTGAAATCGCCCAAGGTGTGGTTGTGCGCGAAACCGGGCTTGGCAAATTCCAGTCCATGGTCATTGCCGGGCAACATCGCATGTTGGCCGACGAGCCCGAAAATGTCGGCGGGTTTGATAGTGGTCCGTCACCCTATGATTATGTGGCCGCCGGGCTTGGTGCCTGCACGGTCATGACGCTTCGCATGTATGCCGATCAAAAGAAAATCCCGCTTGATGGTATCCGGGCCGAAGTCCGCCACGAGAAAATCCATGCCGAGGATTGCGCAGATTGCGCTGCAGAGAAAATCCAGAAATCAGGCAAGATTGATAAGTTTGAACGCCTGATCACGCTGCATGGTGATTTCACTGACGATGTGCGCGCAAGGTTGCTTGAGATTGCCGATAAATGCCCGGTGCATCGAACCCTTGAAGCCAGTTCATTGATCGTCACGCGCGAAGTTTCGCCCTGATAAACAAAACGCCCGGCAGGTTTCCCCGCCGGGCGTTTGAAATTCGGTGACCTTGGAGATCAGCGATTACGGCTTTGCCGCAACCACGATGAACTCAACAAGGTAATCCGGCGTCGCAAGCTTTGCTTCGCCGGTTGCGCGTGCCGGTGCGTGGCCCGGGGCAACCCATGCTTCCCATGCTTCGTTCATGGCAGCGAAGTCTTTCATGTCAGCCAGCCAAACGGTGGTCGACAGGATGTTTTCCTTGCTCGAACCGCATTCAGCCAGAAGCGCGTCAACGCTTGCCAGTGCCTGTTTGGTCTGATCGGTGATGCTGCTGCCTGCTTCGCCAACCTGGCCAGCAAGATAGATGGTGTCGCCATGGACAACGGCCTGGCTCATACGCGGGCCGGAGTGAAGACGCTGAATGCTCATGAAGCTCTCCTTCGGATTTAATTGGATAATTTATTTAATAATGCCGATTAGCTAGCACGCTTTTGCACGCTTTTGCACGCCACACCAGTCGGCAATGAACAGGGCCAGGACTTCGGTGACTTCCATCATGGATGCGATGGAAACACGTTCATCAATGCCATGAATACGCTCGGCTTTTGGTCCATAACAGGTGGCCGGGATATTGCCGTAAATCTGGAAGAACCGCGCATCGGTTGTTGCGGTCGATGCATAGTTTCTAATTTCCTTGCCGGTGACTTCCTGATGAATGTCACCGATCATGGTCATCATCGGATGGATTGCATCCATCTCGCATCCTTCGGCCTGAAAACCGCGATAGGTGATCTCGATCTTAGCACCTTTGCACGCCGGATGATTATCAAGCGCGCTTTGCTTGACGGCCTCAATTGTTTCGCGAACCTTTTCAAGCTCCATGCCCGGATAGAAACCAACGCGAATGTCGGCCGTACAAACCGGCGGGACGGTTGATGCCCATTCACCGCCATCAATCTTGCCAAGGTTGAAGTTCACAGGGTGAACATGCGCCCCATAGGCAGCGTGACGATGGGTGGGGTGGTTCCAGATTTCTTCGACTTCCTTCAATACCTCAAAGAACCCAAAGGCGGCCTCAATCGCATTGCTGCCAGCAGACGTATCCAGAACATGCGCCGGGCTTCCCGACACATGGATTTGAAACCACATGACCCCAAGTTGGGCTGTCATAAGCGTCTGGTTGAACGGTTCGGGGATGATCGCGCAATCGGCCGTATAGCCTGCATGAAGACAGGCAAGTGCACCATTGCCCGTACATTCTTCCTCGACAACCGATTGCAGGATGACGGGGGCGGCGGGTTCCAGGCCAATGTCATGAAGTGCTTGAAGCGCATGGCAGTAGGCAATGATACCGGCCTTCATATCCCCGGCACCACGACCATAAATCCAGTCATCTTCGACATGGGGCTCAAACGGACCATGACGCCATTTCTCAACCGGGCCGGTCGGCACGACATCGATATGACCATTCAGGATCAGGCTGCGCCCGGTCGGGTTCTTCGGACGGTGCAAACCAATCACATTTTCACGCTCGTCATAGCCATCAATCACCGGCGGTGAAAAGCCCGGCTGATCGCGCAGCGCATCGATATGAATCGCGACATGTTCAACATCAAGACCCATCTGAGCGAAGTGATTGGCGACCCATGCTTGTGCTGATGCCTCATTACCCAGAAGGCTGTCATGACGCACCAGCGCGCACAGATCATCAATTGCCTCTGTTGTGCGATTTGCGACTGCCTTTCGAAGGGCTGCGCGATCAAAACCGGTCATGCTGAGATCTCCGTTTGATCAATTGGCCTATTTGCCGGTGACAAGGCTGGCGCGGCTCGCCGAAAGCGCATCTTCGGTAATGCCAAGCTTGGTCATATGCGCCGGGATGCCGTTACCGCAAATCATGCTGGCGGCATATTCACCCATGGCAGGTGCGGTTTGAATGCCATAGCCCCCCTGACCAGCCAGCCAATAGAAGCTGGTTTCCGCCGCATCAAACGCCGATACCGGATCGCCATCCTTAAAGAAGCTGCGCAAACCGGCCCATGATTCACCGGGGCGGCGTACCTCGACACTGGTGGCTGTCATCAGGCGATCAATGGTGATTGCGATATCAAGTTCTTCGGGCTGAACGTCATGTGGTTCAGTTGGCGTGGTATCGGCAGGCGATACCAGCAAACGACCGGCGTCTTCCTTGAAGTAAAGCGTTTCATCAAGGCTTGCGACCAATGGCCAGCCATGTGCCTTCACATCAGATGGCAGATCAATCATCACCGCCGTACGGCGCTTTGGCGTGATGCCAAGTGGTTTGACACCGGCCTTGATCGCGATGTCATCGGCCCAGGCACCCGCCGCATTGACAACGACATTGCCACGATATTGTTCGCCCTTGGAAAGGGTGACGGTCCAGCCGTCACCGGATTTGCTGATTGCACTGACATCGGCCTTTGTGACAAGGATGCCACCCATTGCCTTGAAGCCGCGGATAAAGCCCCAATGCAGCGCATGGACATCGATATCCATGGCATCGGTTTCATGGGCGGCAGCGGCGATCAGTTCGGTGTTAATGATCGGTACGATTTCTTTCAGCTCATCGGGGGTGAGTGCGACAAAGTTCGCACCATTGGCGCGTCCCTCGGTCAGGATAGCGTCAAGTTCGGCTTCTTCACCTGGGGCTGCGGTCATGATGATGCCGCGCGGTGTGAGGATAGGGTTTTCGGTAAAACCATCTGGCGGGGTGATAAAGAAATCCCGGCTGGCGGTCGACATCTTGCGGATGATTTTCGGGCCATATGTCTCGCTATAGAGGGCGGCGGACCGACCGGTGCTGTGATAGCCCGGCTGATCTTCGCGTTCGAGTACCGTGACGGATTTTCCCGCCTTGGCCAGAAAATACGCGGCCGACATACCGGCAATGCCACCGCCAATAATCAGGATGTCTGAATGGGTCATTTGGGGCCTTCTGATAACGTGACGTTATTGTTGTTTTGTTCTGGTGGCGCAAAATGCGCTGATAAACTGATACAGGTTTTCTGCCAGAGTTTCACTGACATAGCCACCTTCCTGCACTAACACGGTTGGGCAGGAAAGGGTGCCAATTTTTTCACCGATCCGGGCAAATCCATCGGGACTGACCGTAAGCCCGCCAAACGGATCATCGCGCGACGCATCAAGGCCCAGCGCAATCACCACCGCATCCGCACGAAAATCGTCAATGGCAGCCATCGCCCGATCAAGGGCAGCAAGGAAAACGTCATCTCCACTGCCAAGCGCGATGGGATAATTCTTGTTAAAGCCGACCCCGGCAGCCTCGCCAATTTCTTCGGCGTGGCCCCAGAAGAATGGGTAGAAATCGCTGGGGTCTGCATGGACCGATAAGGTCATGACATCAGAACGGTCATAGAAAATATGCTGCGTGCCGTTCCCGTGATGCAGGTCGACATCCAAGATGGCCACCCGATCATATTTCGCACGCAGTTCCTGTGCGGCAATCGCGCTGTTATTCAGATAGCAAAACCCGCCCGCGATATTGCTGCTGGCATGATGCCCCGGCGGGCGACACAGCGCATAGGCGGTATTGGCACCGCCATCACGCACATGACGTGCAGCCGAGATCGCGGTTTGCGCGCTGGCATAGGCCGAATGCCATGTGGTGGGTGATACCGGACAGGAAGTATCACCCAGATGGAAACCGGCCTTGCCCGCATGATGGCGCGGGTAGGGGCCATTGCGATCAAATGGATGGATATTTGGGATGACAAGTTCGGAGCCACCTGCAGCCTGCCATTCGGGATAGATCGTCTGCAAGAATGTCAGATATTGCGCATCGTGAATGGCAAGGATCGGATCCATCCCGGCATCAATCGGGGCATGCAGATCAAGTCCGAGGCGTTCGACCGCGCCCGATAAAATCTCGGCACGTTCGGGCACTTCGGGGATCGGCTTTTTCTCGCCGGCGACAATGAATGTCTTGCCGTGATGGCGTAACTGATCGTCTGAGAAATAGGCATGCATCATCGCTGCCGCCTTTCACTTTATGCGTGGTCTAACGGTGGTGGCTTATGTCTTCGTTGCGTGCGGGCTAGAAGGCGACCTTATCTGCCCCCTTCAAGCCCAGGGCCGCGCGGGCCTCGTCTGGTGTTGCGATCTCAAGCCCCATGCCATCCAGAATTTCACGGATTTTGCGCACCTGTGATGCGTTGTCCGGGGCCAGCTCACCCTTGGCGAGATAAAGGTTATCTTCCAAACCAACCCGGACATTGCCGCCAAGCTCGGCAGATAACGTTGCCAACGGCATCTGATGGCGTCCGGCACCAAGGACGGAGAATTGATATTGATCGCCAAACAGCTTGTCTGCGGTCAGTTTGAGATGACGCAAGTTATCGGGATCAGCGCCAATACCGCCCAAAACACCCAACACAAATTGAATAAACAGCGGTCCTTTGATCAGGCCGCGCTCAACGAAATGCGACAGTGTGTAAAGATGGCCGACGTCATAGCATTCAAACTCGAACCGTGTGCCATTGGCATCACCGAGATCAGCCAGAATGGTTTCAATGTCGGAAAACGTGTTCTTGAAAACAAAATCCCGGCTGCTTTCAAGAAATTCCGGTTCCCAGTCATGTTTCCATTCCGATCGGCTGGCCAGTGCTGGGAACAGTCCGAAATTCATCGTGCCCATGTTAAGTGACGCCATTTCCGGTGCGGCATTGGCCGCAGCCCGGATGCGATCACGGACATTCATGTTCATCCCACCACCGGTGGAGATATTGATTACGGCATCTGTGGCTTCTTTGATCCGTGGCAGGAATTCCATGAACAGATCAGGATCAGGTGCGGGAAAACCGGTTTTGGGATCGCGGGCATGAAGGTGTAGGATTGATGCCCCGACATTGGCCGCATCGATCGCCTGTTTGGCGATTTCATCGGGCGTGATGGGCAAATGTGGGCTCATGGACGGGGTATGAACCGATCCGGTGATCGCACAGGTAATGATTACTTTCCGGGTCATGCGAATGCTCCGGCAATGACAAGTTCGTCCTGAAGTTCGGTCAGTGCTGTGCGCAACGGCACAAGGATATCGTCAAACTGTTCGGGTTTGATCGACATGGGCGGGCAGACCATCACGTGGTCACCGCGATATCCGCCGCGTGTGCGCCGCCAGTAAATGATCAGGCCAAGGTCATAGGCGATATCAACCAGTCGGGCGGCTGCCATATGTTTGGGATCAAGCGGCTCCATCGATTTGCGGTCCTTGACCAGCTCGATGGCGAGTAACAATCCCTTGCCGCGCACATCACCGATCATGGTGAATTCATCGGAAAGCTTTGCCAGTTCTGACTTCAATGCCGCACCCGCACTTGCCGCATTTTCAAGCAAGCCGTCTTCATCAATCACATCAAGAACAGCATTGCCCGCCGCACAGGCCAACGGGTTCCCGGCATAGGTATAGCCGTGAATAAACCCGCCATGATCAAAAACCGGACCAACAATGCGATCAGGCGCGATCATCGCACCAAGTGGCGCGTACCCCGCAGCCAAGCCTTTGGATACGGCAAGGATATCGGGCGTAATGCCCCAATGTTCGCAGGCAAAATATTTGCCGGTACGTCCGGCACCTGTCATGACCTCGTCATAGATCAGAAGGATGCCGTATTGATCGCAAATCTCGCGAATGCGGCCATAGTAACTGTCAGGCGCGACAAGGGCGCCGGTCGCGGCCCCGCCAACCGGTTCCATGATGAAACCAAGAACGGTTTCAGGACCCTGTTTGATGATTTCGGCTTCCAGCATGTTGGCATACTTAATGCCGCGCTCATGATCAGTCAGATCATCACGGTCCAGATAACAAGTCGGTGCCGGGATTTTCGGCTGATCGACCATCATCGGCGCAAAGGGCGCGTGCATCGGCGTATAGCCGGTCAGTGCCAGCGCACCAAGGGTTGAACCATGATAACTTGGAAAACGTGAGATAACCTTGGTGCGCTGCGGTTCGCCCTTGGCCAACGCATATTGACGGGCAAGCTTGATGCAGCTTTCAACCGCCTCGGACCCGCCTGAAACAAAGAATACCCGTTCAAGATCACCTGGCGCGCGTTCGGCCAATCGCCAAGCAAGGTTTTCAGCCGCGTCATTTTCAAAATGCAGGCGATACGCAAAGCTTGCCTTTTCAAGCTGGGCATTCATCGTCGCGATCACGCGCGGGTCACTATGGCCGATATTGCTGACCATCGCACCGCTGGATGCATCGATGTAACGTTTGCCATCAACGTCCCACATATAGACGCCAAGGGCGCGGTCAATCAGCGGGCGGCGTGACCGACTTTGATAGAATAAACGGGACTCCCGGTTATGACCGACCGGGTTTTTAGCATCATGCGTCATTTATGGTGGCTCTCCTGAACCGGCATCAGTGACCCTTAGTCCTGATGTCCGGGCAACAACACACAATTACATGCCGCGATATGCATATAGATATCGGCACCTTCCTGATGGGGGCGGGCGTCAATCGGATTGATCACCTGCCAGTCGCGGCCATTGGCCTCGACGAAATAACGGGCCTGCTGACCCAGATAATCCACTGTTTTGATCTTGCCGGGAATGGCAATTACGCCGTCTGCGGCACCGTTGTGATCAGACAGATCAATCTTTTCGGCACGCACAACCGCGCGCACATCTTTTGATCCATTGGCCTTCGCAGTTTGTTCGCCCGTTGTCAGAAGCGTTTCACCACTATTGAGGTTCACGCTGGTAAAGGCGGCATCCGGACTGCCAAGATTTGCTGGAATGATATTGGAATGACCCAAGAAGTCGGCAACAAAGGCAGATGCCGGATTGTTATAAACGTCCTGCGGTGCGCCTTCCTGTTCAACAATGCCATTGTTCATCACAACAAGCTTGTCAGACATCGCCAAGGCTTCGGACTGATCATGGGTGACAAAGACCGTGGCGATGCCCAGTTCACGCTGAATGCGTTTAAGCTCAACGCGCATTTCTTCACGCAGGTTGGCATCAAGGGCAGATAGCGGTTCGTCCAACAACAGCACATCCGGTTCGATCACAATGGCGCGGGCAAGGGCAATACGCTGCTGTTGGCCGCCCGACAACTGGTTGGGATAACGATCCGCAACATGGGGTAACTGCACCAGATCAAGCGCCTGATTGACCTTTTGCGCGATGTCGGCCTTGGACACCTTGCGGTATTTCAGGCCAAAGGCGATGTTGTCGAAAATGGTTTTATGCGGGAATAGGGCATAGTTCTGAAACACAAGGCCAAGATTGCGCTTATGGATCGGCAGGCTGTTGACCCGTTTGCCACGGATCAAAAGATCACCCTCGGTAATGTCGGTAAGCCCGGCGATCATGCGCAAAGTCGTTGTCTTGCCACAGCCCGATGGTCCCAAAAAGGTGACGAAGCTGTTGTCGGGCACGGTCAGGTCCATGCGTTTGACCGCAGTGAATTCACCGTAACGTTTAACGACATTTTTCAGTTCAACGGCGTTGTTGGCATCGGCCATTGTTAAATACCCTGTCAGAATAAATATGCCTGCATCGATAAAAGGCAGGGGTGTCCTTGCCGGTTGTGCGATGGCAAGGACACCGGATCAGGTGTGCAAGGCGGGCTTAGTAGCCGCGCTGCACACGTGAGAAGGTTTTCGACCAGTCTGCTTCGTTCTCGTTCCAGTAGGCCGGATCAAAGAAGCTGAGCGACGCCAGTGTGCCTTTCGGGTCAAACGCGGGCAGGGTCGGGATGGTGTCGCCAAGGGCAACTTTCTGCGGGTCAAGGGCAGGCGGGTAGCTCTGACCTTCGGCAACGGCAATTGCCACTTCCGGTTCCAGCATGAAGTTCAGAAGTTCCTCACAGGCCGCCATCGGGCTGCCGCGCAGGACAAACAGGCATTCCTGCCAGCCAAGACCACCGGTCGGATCAAGATAACCAATGTCATGGCCCTGATCCTGAAGCGCCTTGATGCGGCCAGACCAGCCTTCGGTGACATAAATCTCTTCTTCTGCCAGAAGGCTCATCAGTTCCGCGCCCGAGCTCCAATATTTCAGCGCAAGGTCACGGTGCGAACGGATCATGTCCCAAACCGCATCGATATCGGAAATCGCATTCGGGTCCTGATCAGACTGAAGGGCGCCGTACCAGATGCGGGTTTTCCATTCACCCCAACCACCGATCTTGCCTTTATAGGCCTCATCGACCATAAGCTTGGCACCTTTGGCCTTTGCTTCATCGTCGCTGATATATTTGCGGTTATAGGCAATACCTGTGGTGCCGTAATCATACGGAACAGCCGAAAGCGTTCCGCCAGTGATTTTGCGCAGCGGATCAATCAGGGTCGGGATGACGTTCTTAAGGTTCGGAATGTTGGCTTCGTTCAGTTCCGATGTCAGTTCCAAACCGTGATAGCGGGCATAGTCAAACACGCCTGACAGATGGGCGAGGTTAAACTCACCGGGCTGACCGGCTTTGACGCGGGCAATATATTCGTCTGCACCGCCAAAGGTACCGGACACGACTTCGATGCCGGTTTTCTTGGTGTAGGGCGCGAAGGCATATTTTTCAAATGCCTCGGAAACAACCCCGCCCCAACCATCAAAGCGAACCTGTTCCGGGGTGGCAGCACGCGCGCTTTTGGCAAGCATGCCCATCGGGCCACCGGTAACACCGGCAACGACACCGGCTGCACCCAGTGCAGTCAGGAAAGTACGGCGGTTGATGTCACCATCGCGGTAACGGTTAAGCAGGCGTTCATAGCGTTTCGTATCGTCCATTTAAGGCCTCCTGATAAAACAATTTATCCGTTGATCGGTTTTGTTCTTGGTCGTTGGTCTGATGGTCTTGTTGTTGGTCTTGGCGGTTGCCCGCGATATTCGAAACTTGGTTTGCGCCTGATGTCAGGCGGTCTGGGTCGTTTTGTTTGATGCGCGCAGCTTTCGCATCGACATGACACGCGCGATCGATGCGGCAACAAGGGGCAGGGCAATGGTGAAGATCACCATCACAGCACCAAGGGCGTTGATTTCCGGGCTGATGGAATTGCGCAGCATGGCAAAAATCTGGGTCGGGACGGTTTCAACCCCACCTGGTTTCCAGAACAGGGTTCCCGTGATGTCATCAAAGGAAATGGTGAAGGAAAACAGCATCCCGGCCATGACGGCAGGCAGCATCAAGGGCAGGGTTACTTCAAAGAATGTCTGAACCGGTGTTGCACCCAGGCTCATGGCGGCTTCTTCAACGTCGCGGCGGATCGATACCAGGCGGGCCTGAACCACCAGCACCACAAATGGGAGCGTAAAGACAACATGACCCATCAAAAGCAGGCCGAAGCTTTTGGGCATGGAGAGGAACTGCAAAAACAGCAGGAGTGCGACAGCCAGAACGACTTCCGGGATCAGGATCGGGGCAATCAACAGGGTCGAAATGGTCCGTTTGCCCGGGAAGTCGTATCTGACCATCGCAAGAGCGGCCAGCGTGCCAAGGGTTGTTGAAATCGCACTGGTCAACAGCCCCAGCAGCAGTGAAGTTTTAAACGCGCGTACAATCGCATCATTGTTCCAAAGCGCTTCAAACCAGCGCAGCGAAAACCCTTCGATCGGGAAGCCGCCAAACTGATTGGCATTGAATGCCAGCAGGATCACAACCGCGACCGGCGCAAACAGGAACAGATAAACAAGGATCGTGGCAATTCGGATCATCGACCAACCGGACATCATCTGATCACTCCCTTATTTGAAACTCTTGGCGATCTGATCGATGCCGAGATAGCGGGTGTAGATGACAACCAGCGCACCCAAAAGGGCGAGAAGGACGAGTGAAAGCGCAGATCCAAGTGGCCAGTTCAACTGTGTGACGATGGCTTCGAACACCAGATTGGCAAACATCGCATCACGCGGCCCGCCCAGAACAATCGGGGTGATGTAGGTTCCCGCCGCCAGCACAAAGCAAAGCAGCGAACCTGCAGCAAGACCCGGAAGGGAAAGCGGTAACGTGACTTCGCGAAAGGCCTGCCAACCTGTGCAGCCAAGGCTTTGGGCGGCTTCGGTCAGGTTCTTGTCGATGCCATCAAGGCTGACATAGACATTGAGGATCATGAAAGGCAGCAGATAATGCACCAGACCCAAGATCACGGTTGTCTGGTTGTAAAGCATCTGGATCGGCTCATCGATGATGCCAATCGACAGCAATACGGTGTTAAGCGCGCCCGACGTGCCAAGGATATTGATCCAGGACATGGTGCGGATGATGTAGCTGATCCAGAACGGCAGCATCAGCATCAACAGTAAAAACGCCTTGGACTTCATAGGTGTATTGGCAACGAAATAGGCCGGGATATAACCCACCAGCGCACAGATCACGGTGGTGTAAAGGGCAATGGCAAAGGTCTGAAACAGGATATCGCGATAGAAACGGTCGCCAAGGACTTCGACCCAGTTATCAAGGTAGAAGCCAACCTGATCGGCACCGGTCGCTGTGCGCAGCCAGAATGAATAAACCACGATGAATAACATCGGGATGATCAATAACAATCCGACTGTCGCCAATGACGGCGATAACAGCATCCACGGGGCTCTGCGTTGCCCTGCGATATCTGCGGCCATTTATGCCTCCCGTTATTATGCTCCGGCGATGCCGGGCGCGGTTATTTGGCCGTTGAAATTTGTCTTGTCGCTATTCCACCCCAGACTTGCACATAGCACAAATAGATAAGTAGAATAGATCCCATAGTCATTGGCTATGGGTATGGTTCAAGCTGTTGAAATCCGGGGGATGCGATGAATGAATTGATGCGGCGCCAGTTTGACTGGAACCTTCTGCATACCTTTACCGTCATCGTCGAAGAACGATCCATCACCGGGGCCGCTAACCGGTTGCTGCTCCGCCAACCCAGTGTAAGTAACGCGCTCAAACGGCTTGAAGATCAGATTGGCGCACGTCTGATTGACCGCGAACGCGGCCGGTTTGAGGTCACCGAACAGGGATTGGCGCTGTATCATGAATGCCGCGAAATTTGCGGGGCGATCGGGCGGTTATCTGATGTGATGTCCGATAGCGGAAGCCAATTGACCGGGCACTTGCATCTTTGGCTGGCAAGTCACGTGGTGTTTCCGCCCCTTGATGATGCATTGTTTGATTTTAACCGATCCCATCCCGAAGTGACCTATGAGATCAATGTCGCGACCTCGATGCATGTGATTGATCAGGTCCTGTCGCAGCAGGCAAGTTTTGGCATTTGTCTGGTCAAGGAACAGCATCCCAGATTGGAATATCGCAGGCTGTATCGCGAACATTTCGGCTTCTTCTGCGGACCGAGCCATCATTTGTTTGGTAAGGAAAACCTGACGCTCGCGGATCTTCGGTCCGAAGCATTTGTGTCGTTTTCCACCGACCAGCTCTCTGACGCCTTGGCACCGGTTGCTGTTCTTCGTGCGCAAGAAGGCATGAAGGGCAAGGTGGTCGCGGTCAGCCCGCATCTTGAAGAAGTCCGGCGTCTGATTAATGCCGGGCTTGGCATCGGGCCGCTGCCGATCCATGTGGTGCAAAACGCAACGGAACGCGGGCAGCTTTGGCGTTTGCCGCCCTATATTGCGCCGCCGGCCATTGATATCTATCTGGTGACCAACCCGCGTATGTCGCTTAGCCGTGCGGAGCGCTTCTTTATTGATAACCTGACCGCGCGTCTGGAAAATGCCCCGGACGGGTATTTTGTTTATCCATAAAACAGCCCATCACGGCATCGGGACTTGCACGCATCAAGTGTTTGCGCAAGCATGCGGGAAACAAAACACAAGCCATCAGGATTGAATATGAAGCTGGTCTATTTTTCGTGGGTCAAGGATCGCATCGGTGTTGCCGAGGAAACGGTGGAGTTGCCGGGCCATGTCAAAACCGTTGCCGATCTTCTTGCATGGTTGCCAGGGCGCGGGGCGAATTTCGCTGATGCGCTGGCCGAACCTGCCATCATTCGTGTGGCGGTGGATCAGGAATATGCGACCCCTGATGTCGATGTTACCAAGGCAACCGAGATTGCCTTGTTCCCGCCCGTAACAGGTGGCTAAATTACATTCTTCATACAAAAGGGCGCCCTGAAATCAAGGCGCCCTTTATTCATCAGATGATAGATTCTCGGTTTGAGATTATCAGTCGTGAACCGATGCCGTTTGCGTCAGGCTGTCAAAGAATTCCTTGCGGCCCAGCGTTCCGGAAATCTTGCCCTCGCGGGTCAGGATGACCGGGTTTTGCGTGATGGAACGCATTTCAATCAGGTCTTTAAGCAGCACATCATCCTGTGCGACGAAAATCACTGAATTGTTGGTGGAATCCAGTTCCGAGGGAAGCTCACCTTCGTAATTGATCAGCTTGAGCTCGCCACGTTCGCCGTTATGCGCACCCGTTACCACGCCATCTTCAAGCGAGATGCGGATATTCTCGTCCTCGACCGCGATCTGACCCGTGATGGATCGATCATCGGGCGAAACGCGATGCATGATCGCACGACCACGCAGGATGTTGACCGGGTTCATATGTGCCACGAAGTCTGCAACATATTCATTGGCCGGGCGAAGCGCGATGTCTTCGGGGGTGCCGTGCTGCACCACATAGCCGCCTTCCATGATCGCGATGGAATTGCCAAGTTTCATGGCTTCATCAAGGTCATGGCTGACAAACAGGATGGTTTTGTTGAGCTTTTCCTGAAGATCAAGAAGCTCGTCCTGCAGACGGTTACGGATCAGCGGATCAAGAGCCGAGAACGGCTCATCCATCAGGAGGATCGGCGCATCGGTCGCAAAGGCACGGGCAAGGCCCACGCGTTGCTGCATGCCGCCTGAGAGTTCATGGGCATATTTATTTGCCCATTTGTCCAGACCGACCAGAGCCAGCTTTTCCTCAACAATCTCGCGGCGTTCCTTTGGTCCCATGCCACGCAGCTCAAGACCAAAGCCGACATTCTCGGCAACGGTCCGCCACGGCAGAAGACCAAATTGCTGAAACACCATCGCCACACATTCACGGCGTAATTTGCGAAGGGTAGGGCCGTCACATTTCGTAACATCGGCCATCCAGTCGCCATCACGTACGCGAAGCGATCCGCGTGAAACGGTGTTAAGACCGTTCACACAGCGCAGAAGCGATGATTTACCCGATCCCGACAAGCCCATCAGAACGCAAATCTCGCCCTGTGGGACATTGAAGGTCACATCCGCCACACCAAGAACATTGTTGGTGATGGCAGCGATTTCTTCGCGGGTTTTGCCCTGATCAAGAATGGCCAGTGACTCTGCCTGACGATCGCCAAAGATCACGTCAATATTATCGAATTCAACAGCATTGGTCATGATCAGTGCCCCGACGTTTCATTGTTGTCACGGCGGCAAATGCGATCAAGCACGATGGCCAGGATCACGATTGCCAGACCGGCTTCAAAACCTTGGGCGATATTCACAGTGTTCAGCGCGCGAACAACCGGTTTACCAAGGCCATCCGCCCCGACAAGGGCTGCGATCACCACCATCGATAGTGACAGCATGATGCACTGGGTAAGGCCCGCCATAATGGATGGCATGGCAGAGGGCAGTTCGACCTTGAACAGCAATTGACGCGGGGTGCAGCCAAAGCTTTTACCCGCTTCGATCAGTGATTTCGGTGTGCTTGAAATGCCCAGATGGGTTAGGCGGATTGGTGCGGCGATGGCAAAGATCACGGTTGAAATCAGACCCGGTACAACCCCCAGACCAAATAGGATCAGGGTCGGGATCAGATAAACAAAGGTCGGGATCGTCTGCATCAAATCAAGAACCGGACGCATCGCCTGATAAAGCCAGGGCCGATGAGCCGACGCCACACCAAGTGGCACTCCAATGATCATGCAAAATAGCGATGCATAGATCACAAGGGCCAGCGTCTCCATGGTTTCTTCCCAATAGCCGAGATTAACGATCAACAGCAGGGAAAGAACCGTAAAGGCCGTCAGTTTCCAGGATTTGTGCAGAACAGCAGCAAGAACGCCAAAACCGGCAATAATGACAAAGGCCGGCAGCCACACCAGAAAATCGATGGTGTTTTCGATAATAAATTCAAGAACATCCGAAATGGTATAGAAAACGAAATCGGCGTGTTCGTTAAGCGCATCCATAAGGGACGATATCCACTGTCCCAGCGGAATCTTCGTTTCCGTGAGCCATTCCATGGGGAAATTTCCGTTCGTTTAAAGAATTAAACTACGCGATACGCCCGCACAGCATAGATGTGGGACTGTGGGGCGTATCGGTTGATCACATATGCGGGTTAATACCCGATCACATGGTTGGCTTAGAGACCAAGCGCGCCTTTAAGCGCTGCCTGTGCATCGCCACCGTCAAAGGTGGTAACGCCGTCAAGCCATGCATAAGCTGCATCCGGGTTGGCTTTGAGCCATGCGGTTGCTGCTTGGGCCGGGTCGGTGCCTTCGTTCAGGATCGCGTCCATGATTTCGTTTTCCATGGCGAGGCTGAAGCTCAGGTTGGTCACAAATTTACCGGCATTCGGGCAATCGTCGGTGTAACCGGCACGCAGGTTGGTGTGAACCGTTGCACCGCCAAAGTTCGGGCCAAATACGTCGTCGCCACCATCGAGGTAAGCCATTTCGTATTTCGCATTCATCGGGTGCGGTTCCCAACCAAGGAACACGATGAACTGGTCACGCGCAGATTTGCGTTTCACTTCTGCAAGCATGCCCTGTTCGGATGATTCAACCAGTTCAAAGCCGCTCAGGCCGAACTGATCGCCATCGATCATGTCCTGGATCAGACGGTTGCCATCGTTGCCCGGCTCGATGCCGTAAATTTCGCCATCAAGCTGGTCTTTGAATTTGGCAATGTCAGCGAAGTCTTTCAGACCTGCGTCAAAGGCATTCTTGGAAACCGCGAGCGTGTATTTCGCACCCTCAAGGTTGGCACCGGTGGTCACAACCGTACCCTTGTCGAGGTAAGGCTGAATGTCAGCAGCCATGGTCGGCATCCAGTTGCCCAGGAATACGTCAACATCGCCATTGGCAAGGCTGGTATAGGTAACCGGGACCGACAGAAGTTCGGTCTGTGCAGAATAGCCCAGTGCTTCAAGAATTACCGATGCGGTTGCCGTGGTTGCAGTGATGTCGGTCCAGCCAACATCAGAGAAAGTCACGGTTTTGCAGGCATCGCTGTCGGCTGCCTTGGCAGATGCGGCACCCAGAAGGGTGGTCGCAATGATGGTGCTGCCAAGAAGTCGGCCGAACGTGGAAAGTTTGGTCATGTTTCTGGTTCTCCCTTGTGTAAACCTAACGTTACCAACCACCGCAAAGCGGAAGTTGGAAGATGTCTCGGTTCCGGAGGCCAGACGAACATCAACGCAACAAAATATGTCGCTAACACTCGCCCAGAGCCATGCGATCCGTTCCCCCGAACGAAATCCATGGACCGGAACAACCACAAAAACAGCCGCAAAGCCGCGCAGCAAAGGTAGAAGCCCCTTGGGAACGCGCCGCTCATGTCGGCGTGTTTTTATTGATTGATTGTTCAATTAAATTACAGCATATTCGGGATACGTCAATTGCGAAGGGTTAAAAACTGCGTCTTATGCTGTTGCAGTGGCGTTAAACCCCTCGGAACGCAACTGAATTGGATGAGTGATGCCCAAGGTTGGTATGCAGCCTGTACGCCGCAGGCAGTTAATCGACGCGACGATTGAAACCATTCATCGCCACGGATTCGCCGACACAACAATCGCGCGGATTTCCAAGGCGGCGGGGATGTCGTCGGGGATCATCTCGCATTATTTCGGTGGCAAAAATGCGTTGCTTGAAGCGACCATGCGCTTCCTGATGCAGGAATTGCGCAGCGATTATCTGGCTCGTCTGCCCATGGCAAAGACGCCGATGGATCGTCTTGAAGCAATCATCGACACGAACTTCAACAGAGAACAGTTCACCCCGCAGGTAACCGTGGCGTGGCTGTCTTTCTGGGCGCAGGTGCCGTTTTCAGAAGATCTGAGCCGCATCAACAATATCTATTTTCAGCGACTGGCGTCGAATTTGCGCCATGAGCTGCGCCAACTGACAACCGATCAGCGGGCAGAAGAAATTTCGGCTGCAATTGCGGCCATGATTGACGGCATCTGGGTGCGCACCGGTCTTTCGCTGGGGCGTTCCGATGTCAGTGCAGCGCGCAAAATGGTGCTGAGCACCTTGCGGTTATATCTGGCGAATTCGCCGGAACGCTGAACGCAATCGCCACATATTCACGTTCATGGTCGCCCGGCATCGAGGCGGCCTGCAGGAGTTTTGCTATGAGCCTTTATCAGATTCAGAATTTCATCAACGGCAAGAAAACCAGCGGTTCCGGCGCGGACATGGTAACGCTGAACCCGGCGACCAACACCGTTCTTGCCAAGGGGAAGGAAAGTACGGCTGCTGATGTTGATGCAGCGGTAAAGGCAGCACGTGCCGGTTTTGAAATCTGGAAAAATACGCCTGCTGCCGAACGTGCGCGTGTGTTGTTCAAGGCCGCCCAAATCCTGCGTGATCGCAATGATGAACTGGCGATGGTTGAAACCCGCGATACCGGCCGTGCCATTCAGGAAACTGAAATCGTTGATGTGATTTCCGGTGTTGAATGCCTTGAATATTTCGCGGGTGTCGCAGGAAGTCTTGCGGGCGAGCATATCGATCTTGCCGGTAACTTTGCTTATACCCGCCGCGAAGCGGTCGGCGTTTGTGCCGCCATCGGTGCCTGGAACTATCCGATCCAGATTGCCTGCTGGAAAGCTGCACCGGCATTGGCATGTGGCAATGCGGTTGTCTACAAGCCATCCGAAGTCACCCCGCTTTCGGCCATTGCTGTTGCCGAAGCACTTCAGGAAGCAGGTCTTCCTGATGGTGTTTACAACGTGGTGCAGGGCGCACGCGAATGTGGTGCGGCACTGGTTGATCATCATGACGTTGATAAGGTTTCCCTGACCGGGTCGGCCGCCACCGGTGCCAAGGTTGCGGCAGCTGCCGCTGGTGGCATGAAGGCGGTCACCATGGAACTTGGCGGCAAGTCGCCGATGATCGTGTTTGAAGATGCCAATCTTGATAACGCCGTTTCAGGCGCACAGATGGCGAACTTCTATTCATCAGGTCAGATTTGCTCGAACGGAACGCGTGTGTTTGTCCACGAAGACGTTACAGATGCCTTCATCGAAAAACTGATCGCACGATCCAAGGACCTTGTTCTTGGCGATCCGGAAAAGCCGGAAACACAGGTCGGCCCGATTGTCACCAAGTCCCAGTACGATCAGGTGATGTCCTATATCGAAATCGGTAAGAAAGAGGGGGCTAAATGCGTCCTTGGTGGTCATGCGGTGACGGAAGGCATGCCGGAAGGCGGGCTGTTTGTCGCGCCGACCGTCTTTGCCGATTGCCGTGATGACATGACCATCGTCCGTGAAGAAATCTTTGGCCCGGTGATGTCGGTTCTGACGTTCCGTGACGAAGAAGACGTGATCAAGCGCGCCAACGATACCCAATATGGTCTGGCCGCTGGTGTCTTCACCAAGGACCTGTCGCGTGGTCACCGCGTTGTTGCCAAGCTTGAGGCAGGGACCTGCTGGATCAATACCTACAACATTACCCCGATTGAAATGCCGTTTGGCGGTGTGAAGAAGTCCGGTGTCGGTCGTGAAAACGGTCGTGCTGCGATCGATCATTACACCCGCATCAAATCGGTTTATGTCGAAACCGGCGATGTCGAAGCACCTTACTAATTGGTCTTGCCGATCAGAAACAGGCTGCCCACACAGCATTGAAATTAAAGGGATCATGTATGACGACCCCAACGACGACTGAAAAATACGATTACGTGATTGTTGGTTCCGGTTCGGCTGGTGCTGTTTTGGCCAACCGCCTGACCGAGGATGCCGAGGTCAAGGTGCTTGTGGTTGAAGCAGGCCCGAAAGACCATTGGTGGGATTGGCGTATTCATATGCCAACAGCACTGTCATATCCGATGCAGTCGGAAACCTATAACTGGGCTTATTGGACGACGCCGCAGCCCAACCTGAACAACCGTCGCATGGAAACCCCGCGCGGTCGTGTTTATGGCGGATCAAGCTCGATCAATGGCATGGCCTATGTCCGTGGTCATGCGCTTGATTACAACCGTTGGGCCGAAGAAGACGCGGCACTCAAGGAATGGGATTACGCGCGCTGCCTGCCATATTTCCGCAAGGCCGATACGCGCAACGAAGACGCCGACGGTGATGAATATCACGGTGGCGATGGTCCGCTTCATGTAACGACGGGCAAATGCCAAAACGACCTGCACAAGGCCTGGATCAAAGCTGGTCAGCAGGCGGGATACGAATTCACCCCGGACCAGAATGGCTATCGCCAGGAAGGTTTGGGAACCATGGATATGACAGTCTATAAGGGCCGTCGCTGGTCAACGGCGCGCGCATATTTGCGCCCGGCAATGACGCGTCCGAACTTGACCGTCTATCACAACGCACTGGCACAAAGCATTGTTTTCGAAGGAAAACGTGCGATTGGTCTTGATTTCACCCATCAGGGCGAAATGAAGCGTGCCGTGGTGGATCGCGAAGTAATTGTCTCGGCCGGTTCGATCAACTCGCCAAAGCTTTTGATGCTTTCAGGTGTTGGTCCGGCAGCCCATCTTCGCGAACATGGTATTGATCTTGTCCATGATCTGCCAGGTGTTGGTGAAAACCTTCAGGACCATCTGGAACTGTATGTTCAAATGGAATGCACCAAGCCGATCAGCCTTAACAGCAAGCTGGATTGGTGGAACAAGCTTAAGATCGGTGTTGAATGGTATCTGTTCAAAACCGGTCTTGGTGCGACCAACCATTTCGAAGCTGGTGGTTTCATTCGGTCGAAGGCAGGGGTCAAGCACCCGGATCTGCAATATCACTTCATGCCAGCCGCGATTAACTATAACGGCTCCAAAGCGGCAGAAGGTGATGGTTTCCAAGCTCATGTCGGTCCGATGCGGTCCAAATCGCGTGGTACGGTACGTTTGGCTTCTGCCAATCCGAAAGATCGCCCAATTATTGATCCGAACTATATGAGCCACCCGGAAGACTGGGAAGAAATGCGCGCATCGGTTCGCCTGACCCGCGAGATTTTCGGTCAGGAAGCCTTTGCAGACCTTCGTGGTCGCGAGATTTCACCGGGCAAGGACATCATGACCGATGACGAGATCAATGCCTGGGTCGCGGATCACGCCGAAAGCGCCTATCACCCGTCATGCTCCTGCAAGATGGGCAGTGATGACATGTCTGTTGTCGATGAAAACACCCGCGTTCACGGCATCGAAGGCCTTCGCGTGGTGGATAGTTCCATCATGCCGTCGATTGCCACGGGTAACCTGAATGCGCCGACCATCATGATCGGTGAAAAGGCTGCTGATATCATTCGTGGACGTCAGCCGCTGGCACCGTCGAATGCGCCGTATTTTGTGCATCCCGAATGGGAAACCAAGCAGCGCTGATAATCAGGCCTGCTTGGAATACATCAGAAATCCCCGATCCACGGTTTATGTGGGTCGGGGATTTTTCGTTTGGGTGATTGCATTTGCCAAACGGGCAGGTGATGATCGGGGAATATTGTATGCAATCCCCGCGACATACACGCCAAAAGAAGAAAAGCCGCCATGCAAGAAATCAGTCTGCTGAATTCCGTTATCGGTCCCGTTATGCGCGGGCCATCAAGTTCGCACTGTGCAGCGCCATACATGATGGCAAAGCTTGTGCGTGAGCTTTCCTGCGCAAACGGCGAGGTGCTTGAAAACGCTGTGATCCGGTTTGACCCGCGCGGGTCTTTTGCACCAGTTTATAAGGCACAAAGTTCGGACGAGAATTTTGCTGCTGGTCTGGCGGGGGCAAAGCTGACTGATGCGGATTACCGTGAAATTCTTGGGCGGGTTGAACGTGGCGAAGGGTTCAAGTTTGCGGTCGAAGTGACCGAGCTTGAAAACAACAACCATCCCAACCGTGTTGATCTGGAACTGGGCGTCGTTGCAGCCGATGGAACCAGACGCACCGATCTTTATACCGGTGCATCGGTTGGTGGCGGGATGTATTACATCGACAGTATGAATGGCGAAGCGCTGTTTCTGACCGGCAAGACGGCGACTGTGTTTGTTTGGGGATCTGCTGTTGTTGCGAACGCGGATGAAATTGCGGCCGAGCTTTCAGCAGGCGACAATAGTCTGCTTGGCGTATCGGTTGATCCGGCACGTGAACGGATCGAGATTTCCCTGCAGGCGTTACCTAGCGCAAAGCAGCTATCCGATCTTCGGGCACGTGATGGCGTTGATAAGGTGCGCTTTGCCGATGCATCACAGTATCCGGTCTGTGCGACCGATGATCTGTTTTCAACCACGGCAGCAGTGATTGAGGTTGCTGACAAGCAAGAAGGCGGATCAATTGCCGATGCGGCTTTGGCGTTGGAGGCCAAACGACTTGGCTTGTCGCGCGAGGCGACCCGTGCACTGTTCCGGGAACGCTGCGAGTTGATGCTGCGCGTGGTGGCCGAAGGGTTCGATTCCAAGCCCGAAGACAATGTCATGCGGTTTCTGACCCTGCGCGCACGCAATGTCCGTGATGCCAATCTGCCAGCCGGGCTTGGTGGCCCGGTGTTGCAGGATGCGATGGCCGGTGCATTATCCGCGATGGAACGCGATAGCAACCGGGGTCTTGTGTGTGCCGCACCAACGGCGGGTAGTGCCGGTGTTGTGCCTGGAACGCTATATGGTTTGATCCGGCATGGGATTGATATCGAAGGGGCGACCGATGCGCTTCAGGTCATGGCGCTGATAGGGGCGGTGTTTGCGGCGCGCGGCACCTTTGCTGCGGAATGTGGTGGATGTTCGGTCGAGACGGGCGCGTCTGCCGCCATGGCAGCCGCCGGTGTGACACAGGCTTATGGCGGATCGGCCAAGCAATGCTTTGACGCAGCCAGTATGTGTTTGATGAATACATTGGGCCTTGTCTGTGATCCGGTGGGCGGGGATGTTGAAATCCCGTGCCATGCGCGCAATGTCGCTGGTGTTTCGCATGCCTTTTCATCTGCGATGGCGGTTTTGGCGGGCTTTGATGCGGTTCTGGAATATGATGAACTGGTTGATCAGACCGTGAAAATCGGGGCGATGATGCATCCTGATTTGCGCTGCACGGCACGTGGTGGCTGTGCGGCGACCAAAACAGCCCTTCGAATGGTCGAGGCCGTTACGCAGGGTGTGTAAGAATCCCAATCTCATAGATGTTCTGATGATTGGAATTACCATCAGAGCGCCTTGCATTTATCGCGTTTTGGACGTGGGTTTGCGCAATCCTTTTTCCCGTGGGTTGCCTGTTTTGGCATAATCGGTGAAATGATGCCAAACCCGCCCGAAATAGGCGGTTTTTCCTTGATAGATGTCCCTGATCGGTCAGGATAAGCCAATAATTAACAACCAATAGAGGCACTCCGTGTTTACCCCGAATTTGCTGACCGCCAATGACAAGGCCGGCGCATATCCCGCGTCCTATTACGCGGCATCTGCCAATGCGACGGAACCATTTGCAAAGCTTGACGGGGACCAAACCTGCGACATTGTCGTGATCGGTGGGGGCTTTACCGGTTTGTCATCCGCACTGCATCTGGCAGAGCGCGGATTTGACGTTGTGTTGCTTGAAGCACATCGGGTTGGTTGGGGCGCATCCGGCCGTAATGGTGGTCAGGTTGGTTCGGGCCAACGCCGCGAACAGGACGATCTTGAAAAGATGGTCGGACGCGATGATGCCAAAAAGCTTTGGGATATTGCCGAACAGTCCAAGGACATTGTTAAATCCCTGATCGCCAAACATGACATCAAGTGCGACTGGAAGCCGGGCATCCTGCATGCTGATCACCGGGCGCGCTTTGTTGATGATACGCATGCCTATTGCGACAAGCTGCGCGATGAATATGGCTATAACGATATCCGGTCTGTGGACCGTGCCGAAATCCGCGAAATGCTGGGCACGGATTTTTATCATGGCGGATCGCTGGATATGGGGGCGGGGCATATTCACCCGCTCAATTTCGCATTGGGGATTGCCAATGCTGCCCGTGCGGCAGGCGCGCGCATTTTTGAAAATGCATTTGTCACCGGTTATGAAAACAAAGCGGGCAAGGTCACGGTCAAGACCAAGGATGGCGTAACCATCACGGCTAACAAACTGATCCTTGGCTGCAATGGTTATCTGGATGCGCTTGATGATCGCGTTGCACGCCGCGTGATGCCAATCAACAATTTTATCATTGCGACCGAGCCGCTTGGCGATGATCTGGCGCGGGAATTGATCCGTGATGATGTTGCGGTCGCAGATTCAAAATTCGTGATCAACTATTACCGTCTGAGTGCGGATAAACGCATGGTGTTTGGCGGTGGGGAAACCTATGGCTACACCTTCCCGCGTGACATCAAGGCGTTCGTTTCGCCGCATATGCTGGAAGTCTATCCGCAGCTGAAAGACGTCAAGATCGATTATGGCTGGGGCGGGACTTTGGCGATTACGATGAACCGCATGCCGTTCTTTAGAAAGATAGACGACAATACCCTTACTGCCTCGGGCTATTCCGGACACGGGGTAGCGATGGCGACCCTTGCCGGTCAGATCATGGCCGACGCAGTTGCCGGAACGATGGAGCGGTTTGACGTGATGTCGAACCTTAAGATCCCGGTCTTCCCGGGCGGGAAGGCGTTGCGCTTCCCGCTTCTGGTTGCGGCCATGCTCTGGTATTCGATCCGCGATAAGATCTAGGCTGCCGACGGTCAGGCAGGCTCTGATTCCTTGAGCTTATCTGACGTCGCTGGTTTGTGAGTTTGTGAAATCCCGTCTTTTGCACCCGATGCAATCAGGCGGGATTTTGTTTTCTGCCAGGTTGTGGCATTCAACGCCAAGGTTGTCGCGTCGCTAAACGAAACGTCATAGCCGCGATTAAGTGCGCCGGTGATGGTGGCATTTACGCAATAATCACCGTCCAGCCCGACAATGATCAGCTTGCCAACACCGTGCTGGTCCAGAATGCGATCAAGCTTTTCCTCGTGAAAGGCATCGGCGCGGGTTTTGACGATGTCATGATCAATATCGCCGTCAATCCGCCTATCAAGATCAAGGCCGTCGGACTTCGCACCACCACGACCTTCATTCAGCAATTTGACCAGAAGGTTGATATACCAGCCCTTAAATTCCTGACGCACCGAGATGACCGGTGTGCCAGTTTCATTGGCGGCTTCGACAAGATCGTTGATGGCATTGATTGTCTTTGCCATCACATCGGCCGGGTAGGCGTGCTTGGACGTTTCTGATGTGAAATCATCCTGTAGATCGATGATCAGAACCGCCGTGTTTGGCCGCGCGGGTTTGTCGATTGCAGTGCCTGTGCTGGGCGCCAGATGGCGACGATGCCCATAGATGGTATAGGCAATCAAGGCAATGAGCAGGGCGGCGAAAGTCAGGATGGCGATCCACATCGGCACTTCTCCATAATCCTTTCAGGCATTCAATTCGTCGTTTTGGCGCGATTTGCCGTCAGCCTGTCGGCAAACCAGCGGTTCATTGCGGCTTGCACCCGGAAATGGGTGTCAATTTCTTCAACGGTAAAAAGCGCCTCAAGTTCCGAAAGCTTTTGCATTTCGTGATCACAAATACGGGCGATTGCGACATGCCCAGCATCGGTCAGAACGTGAAAATGCGCGCGGGCATGTTCCGGGTTGGCTTGTTGGGTCACCAGTCCCGCATCAGTTGCCTCTGCCAGCATGCGGGCGACAAATTGACGTTTAAGTTCCAGCTTCTGGGTTAGTTGCGGGGCGGTCATCGGACCGTCAGTGTAAAGAACTTCAAGTACGGCGCGCTGACCAACTGTAACGCCGCTATCACCCAATTCCTGTTCCACATATGCCGAGATATGGCGCAGCAGGGGGCGGGTAAGCTGAATGGCGCGGTAAAGCTTTTCGGTATGTTGGTTTGGTTTGTTTTCCATGGGGCCATGAAACCCGATGACGAACATAATGTCAACTGAGTTGACATTATGTCCATGTGACAGGTTTAGCGGGCAGGCTGTTCATGCCCCGGAAAAGTGATGAATTTGGTTGAAGTTAAAGCCGAAGCTTATTTCGGAGCCCAGCTTGAAACCGGGTCATAACGTTCGCCCTTGCCAAGCAGGACGCCATTGTGGGCGGCAATCCCGATCTCAAAACTTGAAGCAATGCGAAGGGCGCGTTCCATGAAATGCTTGGCAGCCGGTTCTTGGCAATATTCCGAAAGCGTCTGGGCAAACAGTTGCAGCCAGCGGTCAAAATGATGTCGGGTGATTTTAAGCGGCAAGTGCTTTTGCATCGGGCGGCCGTCGTAATTTCCCGTGGCCAAGGCGACCGATGACCAGAACATCACCATACGATCAAGATGATGATCCCAGTTTTCGACCTTTTCATCAAATACCGGACCCAGTAGGTCGTCATCGCGGACCTTGGCATAGAAGCCGTGCACGATGTTTTTGATCATGTCCTGATCGATCCCGGTATCTTCTTTGATACGGCGGGTGGCGATTTCGCGGCGTTCCTTGATTTCGGCAAGGGTCGGCTGTTGGTCGGACATGTTGGTGGTGCCTATAGGTCGTTCAGAATGCCAGTGCAGTAGCGCAACTGGCCACTGCGCGACATGACATAAGTCACTTTTGATGCTGACGCAAATGGATCACTGAATTTAAGCGCGCGAACATAGCCTGCTTAGGCGTAATTATCGCGCAGCCCGTAATAGCGATAGGCAACCGAACGCGCCAAACGACGCAGGCTTGGCATCGGGAATTTGCCCATAGGGGTGCCAAGCACGGATCCGATATCATCATCGTCAATCGTGCCCAAGATCCGTTCCGCCAACATCTTGCCGCCCTGACTTGCCAGCGCGACCCCATTGCCATGCCAGGCAAGTGCGGTCCAGACATCATGATGACCGGGCACGCGCCCGATATAAGGTCGCCAACTTTGCGAAAGACACGCCAAACCATTCCAGTGATGGGAGAATTCCACATCCCGCCATGCCGGGAACATGCGATTGAAATTATTCAGCAAGTCCCGTTTGCCCGCGGCAAAGGCGGCTTCGGTTGCGGTGATGCCGCCACGTCCGCCAAACAGGAACCGGTTATCGGGGAGCTTGCGGAAGTAGTGCAAAAGAATGCGGCTATCAAAGGCCATCAGATCGCTTGTCCAGCCTTGTTCGGCAAGCTCATCCTCGCTAAGTGGTCGGGTGACAAGGATGCCTGAAAAGACGGGCATCAATCGGCCGCCAACCCAATCGGGCATGTTTTCTGCGCTATAGCCGTTGGTGGCGATGATGATCTTGCCTGCCGAAATCTGCGTGTTTCCGGCATGAAGGCGATATCCTTCGCCGTCTTCGACAAAGCGATCAATCTTTGCCTGTTCAAATATCCGAACACCTGCAGCAACGCATTGTTGATGCAAGCCCACCAGATATTTCATCGGGTTGAGGCCAAAGCCCATTTTAACATGCAATCCGCCATGGGTGTCCTTGGCGTGAAGGCCGCGTTCATCAAGGGCCTCCGGGTTTAAAAGCTCGGTCTGGATCTTCGTGAAATGGGCCAGTTCAGCTGCTTCGTGTTTGAGTTCTGCCACCCGGTTTGGCTTATGCGCCAAGATGACTTCGCCATCAGAATGGCGGTCTGCATCGATGTTCCAGTCCTTCAGGCGTTTTTCAACCAGATGAATGGCGTCGTGTTGAATGCGGGCAAAATGCCGGACTGAATCTTCGCCAAAGCGTTTGGCAAGGTAGCCATAATCCTTGCCACTGCCACCCATGCAGCAAAAGCCGCCATTGCGCCCCGATGCGCCCCAGCCACTGCGTCCGGCGTCAAAAACCGCAACATCTGCACCGTTCCTGGCCAGTTCCAATGCGGCCGACAGACCACAATAACCACCGCCAATAATCGCAACATCGGCCTTGATCAAACCTTCAGCAGGCATTTCCAGACAATCGGGCAGGGGCGATGCGCTGGCGACCCAAAAGCTTTTGGGCATGGTGTCGGTTTGATAGGCCGCAGGCTGATAGATGCGTTTTAGCATGGGAAACTCGCTGGCGCGTGAGGCAGGGTGATTGGGCAGCTAAGAAAATACCCGGCAATGATATCTCACGCCGGGTATTTCGTTAAGTCACTGTAATCAGGTGATGATTACATTTTTCCGATTTTCTTCGCGGTCTCGTCAAAGGCAGCGCGTGCGCGTTTGACCAGCTCGTCGATTTCTTCTTTGGTGATGCAAAGCGGCGGGGACAGAACCATACGGTCGCCACAGGCACGCATGATCACGCCGTTGGCAACACAGGCATCACGGCAAATCGTGCCAACCGTGCCCGGCTTATCAAACATTTTGCGCGTTTTCTTGTCATCAACCAGCGGCATGCCAGCAATCAGACCAACGGTTTCAACCGCGCCGACCAGCGGGTGGTCTTCAAGGGTTTTAAGCGCGTTGGCGAAATACGGACCGATATCATCCTTGACGCGTTCGACCATTTTTTCTTCGCGCAGGATGCGGATGTTTTCAAGTGCTACAGCCGCACATGCCGGGTGACCGGAATAGGTAAAGCCGTGGGTAAACTCACCGCATTCATTGATCAGAACGTCGGCCACGCGATCACCAACCATAACCGCCGAGATTGGAAGGTAGCCCGACGACATGCCCTTTGCCATCGGCATCAGGTCCGGCTTGATGCCAAACGTGTCAGAACCGAACCATTCGCCGGTACGGCCAAAGCCACAGATGACTTCGTCGGCAATCAGAAGGATGTCGTATTTTTTGCAGATACGCTGGATTTCCGGCCAGTAGGTTGACGGCGGAATGATCACGCCACCAGCGCCCTGGATCGGCTCACCAATAAAGGCACCAACACGGTCTGCGCCAAGTTCTTCGATCTTTTCTTCAAGTTTGCGCGCGGCAATCAGGCCGAATTCTTCCGGGGTGTGATCGCCACCTTCGCCGTACCAATAAGGCTGATCGATATGAACGATGTCGCGGACCAGCGCGCCGCCCTGTGCATGCATGCCAGACATCCCGCCAAGCGACGCACCGGCAACGGTCGAGCCGTGATAGGCGTTCTTGCGGCTGATGATCGTGGTGCGCTCGGGCTTGCCGTTAAGGTTCCAGTACTGGTGAACCATACGAACAACCGTGTCGTTCGCTTCGGAGCCGGAGTTGGCATAGAATACGTGGTTCAGGCCTTCCGGCGTGATTTCCGCAAGAACCTTGGAAAGCTCGATCGCGGGCGTATTCGCGCACTGGAAGAAGTTATTGTAATAGGGCAGTTCCTGCATCTGCTTGAAAGCAGCTTCTGCAAGTTCCTTGCGGCCATATCCGACATTCACGCACCACAGACCGGCCATGCCATCAAGATAACGTTTGCCGTTGGAATCTTCGATAAAGACACCTTCGGCGCGCGTGATAACCCGGGTGCCACGGTTATTCAGATCCGCCGTATCGGTGAACGGGTGAATGTGGTGGGCCTGGTCAATGTCCTGCCAATAGGCGGTTTTGTCGAAATTATTCATAACGTCTCCTGACAGCGATGCTTGTCTGTTTTGTGCGATATGTTGAACATCTGTTTTTAGTGTTCGTTTTTTTGAACACCTTTGCAAGAGGATTTTTCGACAAAATTTTTCGGCCCGAAAACTCGTTTTTTGTTATCTCGTGGTTGCTGTGGGATGCTTGTTGGTAACGAGTTGATCGGCGTGGAGATTTCTTTTGCACTGCATGATTTGCACGATATATCGAACGAAGGGGCTTGACCGGGGCATTTCGGCACGGCACGATGAGTTTCAGGGATAAAACCCGTTCGCCGGGGATGAACCCTGTAATAAAAGGCCTTTTCTGGGAGTATAAGACGATGAACAAGTCGTTCGTCGAAGACAGTAGGGCAGAAGCCCAACGATTCTTTGAAGAAAATCCGGATGTTGAACTTGTCGAGTTGCTCATTCCCGATGTCAATGGCGTGTTTCGCGGCAAGCGAATCAGCAAACAAAAGTTTCTCAAAAGTTTTACCGAAGGTGTGACGCTGCCGGGTTCGATGTGCCTGGTGGATATCACGGGGGACACCCCCGAAGGTACGGGCCTTCTTTGGTCGAGCGGTGACCAGGACAATCTGGCAAAACCGATCCCGGGAACGCTGTGCCGCGTGCCGTATGGCGAACTGCCGTTGGCGCAGGTGATGATGAGCCTGCATAACCTTGATGGCACAAAATTCTTTGCTGATCCGCGCAATGTGCTGCAGGGCGTAGTTGATCGCATGGCTGCTGACGGTCTGTATCCGACTGTCGCACTTGAGCTTGAATTCTATCTGGCAGACCAGAACGAAAAAACCGCAGAACCGCTTCCGCCGCAGCCACTTGGCGGTGGGATCGCATCTGATGGTGTTCAGGTTTATGGCCTGCAGCAGATCGAAGATTTCGAAAAAGTCCTGCATGACGCGGTTGCCGAACTCAACCGTCAGGACATTCCGGCAGATACCATCGTTGCCGAAGCTGGCCCCGGTCAGTTTGAAATCAATCTGGGTCACGTCAATGATCCGATGATGGCCGCAGACCACGCCATGCAGCTTAAGCGTACCGTTAAAGGTATTGCTTGGGATCACGGTGTGACCGCGACCTTTATGGCGAAACCATATTCTGATCAGGCCGGTAACGGTTTGCACGTTCATGTGTCACTGCGTGATGCGGATGGCAATAACGTTCTGTCGCCGGTGGCTGACGAGGAAGTATCAGACAATCTGCGTTTCGCGATTGGTGGATTGCAGGAAGCCATGTTTGAAAGCATGGCGGTGTTTGCGCCCAACCCGAACTCGTTCCGCCGGTTCCAGAACAAGGCCTATGCGCCGATGTCGCCGAACTGGGGACTGAACAACCGTACAGTTGCATTGCGTATTCCAGCAGGCAGCCCGAAGGCCGCCCGTGTGGAGCATCGTGTGTCTGGTGCGGATGCCAACCCGTATCTGGTGCTGGCATGCGTTCTGGCCGGGATGCATCACGGCATGAAGAACAAGCTTGATCCGGGCGAACCGACTGTTGGCAACGGTTATGAGCAACATGGTGGCCGGATCGTTCCGCGCAGCATGATTTCCGCACTTGATCGTTTCGTTGATGGTGAAATCGTCAAGGAATATCTGGGCGAACGCTTTGTCGAGGTCTTCGATATCTGCCGCCGTGCCGAATATGACGAATTCTTCGCCGAGGTCACCCAGCTTGAATATCGCTGGTACCTTGATGCGGTCTAGTCGCACATAAACAAGAATAAGTTCGATAGGGAATAAACGGGAATGTCGCAAAAGGTAGGGGATCGTTTGAAAGCGGTGCGCAGCATGTATGGGCTGTCGCAGCGTGAACTGGCGCGTCGCGCCGGTGTTACAAACAGTACGATCTCGACGATTGAACAGAACCGGGTCAGCCCGTCTGTTGACAGCCTTGCCAAGGTCTTGGCCGGCATTCCCATGAGCCTGATCGATTTCTTCACCATCGATCTCGATAACGGTGAAGAAATCTTCTTTAAAAAAGAAGAGCTTGTTGAACTTTCCGACGGGACCATGTCGATGCGTCTTGTCGGGGCATCGCGCAAGGATCGTAAATTGCGCGTGCTCCATGAAACCTATCCAGCGGGTGGTGACACCGGTGACAATCTGATCGTCCAGAAGGGCGAGGAGGCCGGCGTCATCATTCGCGGGAAACTTGAAGTAACGGTCGGTGAGAGGGTCAAGGTTCTTGGCCCAGGTGATGCCTATTATTTCAATGCGGAAATTCCGCACCGTTTCCGCAATGTCGGCGATGGTGAATGCGAAATCGTCAGTGCCGCGACACCGCCGTCCTACTGATCACCTGCATAAAAGATCTGCCGATCAAAATATCGGCACCAAAATTTCAAAACTGAACAAGGCCCCAACGCGCCATCCGTCAGGAGACTTCCGATGACCAATCCGTTGAATTTTGAACAACTGACCGCCCAGGCCGCCGCCCTTGATATTCGCAACAAGGCGTTCATCAACGGTGCCTATGTCGATGCCGCATCGGGCAAGACATTTGATTGCATCAGCCCGCGTGATGGCTCGGTCCTGACCCAAGTTGCCGAATGCGACGTTGAAGACGTCAATCGCGCTGTGGCATCAGCACGTGCGGTGTTTGAAAAGGGAAGCTGGTCTGAAGCAGCCCCGGCAAAGCGCAAGGCGATCCTGCTTCATTTTGCTGATCTTTTGGAAAAGAACGCGGCGGAACTAGCTCTTCTGGAGAGCCTTGATATGGGCAAGCCGATCACGCTTGCCGCACGCGATGATATTCCGCTTTCTTACAAATGCATTCGCTGGTACGCCGAGGCGATCGACAAGATCTATGACGAGATTTCCCCGTCGGGCACCAATGAAATCGGCATGATCACCCGTGAACCGCTTGGCGTTGTTGCGGCTGTGGTTCCGTGGAACTTCCCGCTTATGATGGCGGTCTGGAAGCTTGGTCCGGCCTTGGCGATGGGGAACTCGATTATCCTCAAGCCAGCCGAACAGTCACCGCTGACCGCCCTTCGTGTCGCGGAAATCGCGGTTGAGGCCGGTATTCCGGAAGGCGTTCTGAACGTCGTTCCGGGTTTTGGTCCGACGGCGGGCAAAGCGCTTGGCCTGCATGAAGATGTGGATTGCGTGACCTTTACCGGATCGGGTGAAGTCGGCAAGCTGTTCTTGCAGTATTCGGGACAGTCGAACATGAAGCGCGTCTGGCTTGAATGTGGTGGCAAAAGCCCGAACATCGTTCTGGCCGATTGCCCGGATATGGATGCGGCTGCTGCGGCTGCGGCCGGTGGCATCTTCTATAACCAGGGCGAAGTTTGCACCGCTGGTTCGCGTTTGATTGTTGAAGAAAGCATCAAGGACGAGTTCATCGAGAAGGTCATCGCGGCTGGTTCGAAAATGCAGCCGGGCGATCCGCTCGATCCGAAAAGCCAGATGGGTGCCATCGTCGATGAAAACCAGATGAACCGTGTTCTGGGTTATATCGAAAAGGGCTCGGCCGAAGGTGGCGTTCTGCGCACTGGTGGTAAACGCGCACGTACCGAGTCTGGTGGCTATTATGTCGAACCGACCGTGTTTGATGGCATCAAGAACGACATGACGATTGCCAAGGAAGAGATCTTTGGCCCGGTTCTGTCGGTTATTTCCGTCAAGGATTGGAAAGAGGCTGTTCAGACGGCAAATGATACGCCATATGGTCTGGCGGCTGCTGTGTGGACGCGCGACATCAATAAGGCCCATATGACCGCAAAGAAACTGCGCTCGGGTCTTGTCTGGGTGAATTGCTGGGACGGTGGATCAATCACCATGCCGTTTGGTGGTTACAAACAGTCAGGTACCGGTCGCGACCGTTCGTTGCATGCGCTCGACAAATATTGTGAAGTCAAGTCGACCTGGATTGCACTGGGCGACGCGTAAGGATCCCGTCGACCGCTGACAGGCAGACGGTCCGGGTTTGATACGGGAAGTGAGAAGGGTTTTAAAATGAGCAGCACCGGGGTCATTGACACCAAGGGCGGTGATAACGCCTTTACTGCAAAATCTGTGCATCAGAACACCAGCGAGCCGATGTATTCCGGTGCGCTGTCATTCATGCGCCGCAGATATTCCCGCGATCTCAATGGTATTGATGTCGCGGTTACCGGTATTCCCTATGATCTTGCAACATCAAGCCGTCCGGGGACGCGTCTTGGTCCGCAGGGTGTGCGTCGTGCATCGACCAACCTTGCTTGGGCACCGCATTTCCCGTCTGGCCGTGATATCTTTGCCGAAATGGCTGTGATTGATTATGGCGACATGGTCATTGATCCGGGCCATCCGGAAAAACTGCCGGAGATGATCGAAGATCACGCACGTGACATCGTTCAGTCTGGTGCGAAAATGCTGACAATCGGTGGTGATCACTTCATCACCTATCCGATCCTGAAGGCACATGCGGAAAAGTATGGTGATGGCATTTCGCTGATCCAGTTCGATGCGCATTCCGACACCTGGGAAGATGATGGTGATCGTATCGATCACGGTACTATGTTCTGGCATGCCGCCAAGAAGGGCATCGTGAACCCGTCGAAATCCATTCAGGTCGGTATTCGTACCCACAATGAATCGACGCACGGCTATAACATCATCTATGGCCCGGAAGTTCAGTCGATGTCGATTGACGCCATTGTCGAGCAGATCAAGGCAACGGTTGGCAACAACCCGGCCTACATCACCTTTGACATTGATGGTCTTGATCCGTGCTATGCACCGGGCACCGGTACGCCGGTTCTGGGCGGTTTGACCAGCCATCAGGCCGTGTCGATCCTGCGTGGTCTTGCCGGGCATGTAAACCTGATCGGCAGTGACGTGGTTGAAGTTTCCCCGCCATTTGATGTTTCAGACATCACTTCCCTTGCCGGTGCGACCATGGCTTGGGAGATGCTGAACATCCATGCGGTAAACCGCGCAAAATAATCGCCGATAGGCGTGGATTTCTGACACGGTTTGGTGTGTCAGTTTGACGAAATATCAGGGGCTGGCACCTTTTACGTGTGCCAGCCCTTGTTTTTTCTTTTTCCTGTGGTCTTATGGCGCGAAGCAAAAAGAAACGAAGCATGACAGGAGAACGAAATGAAACCTATCGCCATCACCCGCCTGACCATCTGTGGCATTGATGAATTACCAACCCATCGTAGCCAGGGCGTTTCCCATATCCTGTCCGTGCTTGACCCGGAACGCGAAGACCCGACCATCTTTGCAGACTTTTCACCCCATGAACGTACCATCCTTCGTTTCCATGACGTGATCGATGACAAGGAAGGTCGCCCGATGCCGGTGAAGGCCGATGTCGAAGCCATTCTGGCCTTTGGTGAAACCCTTCGCGAAGGCCATCAGGATCGCCGCGACGGGCATCTGCTTGTGCATTGTCACATGGGTGTGTCGCGCTCGACCGCAGCCATGATTACGCTGATGGCACAATGCGAACCGGACCGTGACGAAGACAGTATCTTTACCACCATTCGCGAAATGCGCCCGATTGCCTGGCCGAACTCGGTTATGATTGCGATTGCCGATGAACTTCTGGGCAGAGAAGGGCGCCTGACCGCAGCACTTCATCGTCACTACGCCATTCAGCTTGAACGCGATGACAGCTTTGATGGCTGGATGAACAGCCTTGAACGTGGCCGTGAAGTTGAATTTGGTCGTGCACTCTCCAAGCAAACCGCTTAATTTGGTTCTGACACGCAAGCCATCGGTTATTTGGTTTGCGTGTCAAATTGAATCGATTTAAAAGCGTGCGTCCCACAGATCGCTAATACTGAAAACGGGTCCACCTTCTGGTGGACGATCCGAACGGAGAAACGTCATGGCAGCCAAAGCTGTATGTCTTGGGGAACTTTTGATCGATTTTGTGCCGACCGTGACTGGTACCGGCCTTGCGGACGCACCGGCTTTTGCCAAGGCAGCGGGCGGCGCACCGGGAAATGCGGCAGTGGGATTGCAGCGTCTGGGCATTGAAACCGGCTTTATCGGCAAGCTTGGCGATGATGCATTTGGTCATTTTCTGGTCGATACACTTAAAGACGCTGATGTTGATACATCTGGTATTGTTCTGACCAAAGAAGCACTGACCGGTCTTGCATTCGTGTCGCTGCGTGCTGATGGCGAACGTGAATTTTCATTCTATCGCAGCCCGTCCGCCGACATGCTGTTGAGCCCGACCGACCTTGATCAGGACATGCTGAAATCAACCGATCTGTTCCATTACGGAACACTTTGCATGATCGATGATGACCCGCGTGCTGCAACGCTTGAGGCGATCAAGATTGCGCGCGAAAACGGCGCGATCATCTCGTGCGATCCGAACCTGCGTTTGCCGCTCTGGCCGAGTGTTGAAAAGGCCCGCGAAATCCTGCGTCTGGCAATCAGTCAGGCCGATGTCGTTAAAATGTCCGACGAAGAAATTACCTTTGTTTCGGGCAAGGACGACCTTGAAGAAGGTATCAAGGACCTTTGGTGCGATCAGTGGCGTGCGTTGGTTGTGACCTATGGCCCGAAAGGGTCGCGCTTTATCACTCCGGAATTTGATGGCTTTGTCCCGTCATTTGAAATTACTGCGGTGGATGCAACGGGTGCCGGTGATGGCTGCACGGCAGGTTTCCTGTCGCGTTTGCTCAAGGACGCAGACCTTTTGAAGTCTGAAGAAAAGCTTGCGGCAGCATGCCGTTTTGCCAATGCAGTTGGTGCGATCACGGCGACCAAACGCGGTGCCATCAATGCACTTCCGACCGAAAAAGAGGTCGAAGAATTTCTTTCGAACCGCTAATATCGCGGTCTTAAACGAAAATTCATGCGGCGGCCATAATCTTGCCGCCGCATGCTGCAAACTGTCCCACACATGGTTTGTTTCAGGGCTGCCGCAATTTGCGGCGCGACTGTTTCGTATGGATGAAATTTTGAATGGACCGAGGGTGGAATGTCTGCTGATACCATGATCGCAAGCTGGGACAAACTTGATCAACTGGGTGCCGAGGTTTCCGAAAACCTGAACCTGCGCCGTGCATTTGCCGAAGATCCGGCACGGTTTGAGCGCTATAGCGCCGCACTGAACGACCTGTTTGTCGATTATTCCAAAAACCTGATCACTGATGATGTCATGGCAGCCCTTGTCGAGCTTGCCAAGGCGGCCAATGTCGAAGGTTGGCGCGACCGGATGTTTGCCGGTGATAAGATCAATGTGACCGAAAATCGTGCGGTGCTGCATACAGCCCTTCGTAACCTTGATGGCGCACCGGTGGAAGTTGACGGCGAAGACGTCATGCCCGCTGTCAAAGAAGTGCTGGGCCGTCTGAAAGACTTTGCCGCGCGTGTGCATTCCGGAGAATGGAAAGGCCATACCGGCAAGAAAATCACCGACGTCGTCAATATCGGGATTGGCGGGTCGGACCTTGGCCCGGTGATGGTCAATGAAGCCCTTCGTCCTTACCATATTGATGGCATTCGCTGCCATTTCGTGTCCAACGTCGATGGCGCGCATATTGTCGATACGTTGAAATTCCTGGATGCTGAGACGACGCTTTTCATCATCGCATCAAAGACCTTCACGACCGATGAAACGCTGACCAATGCCTATTCCGCGCGTGACTGGCTCGTCGGTATGCTTAAAAGCGAAGCCGCAGTTGCCAAGCACTTTGTCGCGGTTTCAACCGCCCTTGATAAGGTCGCAGCGTTCGGGATTGATACCGACAATGCGTTTGGTTTCTGGGACTGGGTTGGCGGGCGTTACAGCCTGTGGTCAGCGATTGGCCTTCCGATCATTCTTGCGGTTGGCTATGAGAAGTTCGAAGAACTTCTGCGCGGTGCGCAGTCGATGGATAACCATTTCAACACCGCACCGATTGAAACCAACATTCCGATGATCCTTGGTCTGATCGGGGTTTGGTATCGCAATGTTCTGGGCGCATCGAGCCAGGCAATCCTGCCTTATGATCAGCATCTGTCGCGCCTTCCGGCCTATCTGCAGCAGGCAGATATGGAAAGTAACGGAAAGTCTGTAACGCGCGATGGCAAACAGATTGCCTATGAAACCGGTCCGATCATCTGGGGGGAGCCGGGCACCAATGGGCAGCATGCGTTTTATCAGCTGATCCATCAGGGCACGGAACTGATTCCGGTTGATTTCATTATGGCGGCTAATGCACTTCATCCGTTGGCAAACCATCATGACAAGCTGGTCTCAAACTGCCTGGCGCAGGCAGAAGCCCTGATGCGCGGTAAGACCGAGGAAGAAGTGCGTGCGGAACTGGCGGGAAGTGACCTGTCACCGGCCGAGATTGACGTGCTTGCGCCGCAAAAGGTGTTTGAAGGCAACAAGCCCAGCACCATGATCCTTTATAAGCAGCTTGATCCATTCACCCTGGGCCGTTTGGTTGCGATGTATGAACATAAGATCTTTGTTCAGGGCATCATCTGGAATGTGAATTCCTATGACCAGTGGGGGGTTGAGCTTGGCAAGCAGCTTGCCAAGGAACTACTTCCGATGGTTGAGGGCAAGGAAGATGCCGGATCGCGCGATGCATCTACCGCAGGCCTGATCAAACGTTTGCAGTCGCTGCGCGGTTAAGCTGCCAAAGGCGAAGTCATGATCCCTTATCGGGGATGATGCGCAGACGATAGTGACCTGAAGGACGGCGTTGGCCATGGCTGACGCCGTCCTTGCAATATTCAAGCTGACCTTCTGAACATAATTGATCGGCAACCTGATGCACACGCGGCATCAAATCGCGCCAGTATGATCCAAAGGATCGTGCGACTTCGGATGGGCAGATCGTTTTCTCGACACCGCGTTCTGTTGCCAGATCGATCGTGCGCTGACGCAGGATGGCGTAGGTCGGGATATCTTCATCGCTTTGATCAAACATCATGGCGATAAACTCTGTTGTTCAGTGTTTGTTACGGCCTTTCGATTGCCCCGACACCTATCAGAGCAATAGCGAACGTCGTCCCAGCAATCTTTCCATTTGCGCCGCCATGAAAACGGTCGCGCGCAAGCGACGCAGATTTTCTCTGGCAGGTGGGATTTGCTTTGACGATGTCCGTTGGCATTACGTGGCATGTCACATGGCCCTGATTGGCGCGATCAACCGATAAGCGTTTCGATCATGGTGTGCGCTGCAGATTGACCACTGCGCCATGCGGCTTCGACACGCGCACCAAGGCACCAGTCGCCTGCGGCAATCACGCGGCCGTTCATGCCATTAAGCAGCGCACGACCAAGTGGCGTTTCGGTCCGGGCATAGCGCCAACGATGCGCCTGAACCGAATGCAAATCAGGCAGCTTCACGCCACTGACATCGCGAAGGGCAGCCAACAGCTTTTCAATCACGCGTTCCTTGTCTTCTTCAAGGTGATCGCGCGACCATTCGGGGCCTGCATGCAGGACCCACGGATCTGGCGTTTTGCGATGGAACATGTCGTTGCTTTGGCTGCTACGTGCGGCCCAACTGATATCGGGGCAGGGATGTATCATCGCATCAAACGCGGTTGGTAGCGGCTTTTCAAATGCCGCCATCACCGCCCAGCACGGCGCCATCACCACATCGCCAATCGGATCAAAACGCGGGCTGAGTGGGCGCAGAAGATCAGCCGTTTGTGGGGCAGGGGCGGTGACGATCACGCCATCGAACGGGCCGAATTCACCATCAAGATCATCATGCAGCACAAAGCTTCTTGGTGTTATTGCATCGATTTTGGTGATGCGGTGCTGTTTCCTGATTTCAAACGGCTCAACCAGCGGGCGGATAAGTTTGTTCATCTGCGGCGCGCCCTGATACCATTTTTCCAGCGCAAGGTTGCCGCTGACTTCTGGGATGGTATCACCAGCATGGGCGCTATGATCACCGCCACGATGCAGGTTGGGGTGCCAGTTTTGTGCCGCGTTAAATTCAGCAGCCTGATGAAGGTAATCGTTAAATCCCGGATGGCGTGCCGTCACATATTGGGCGCCGTGATTGAAATGTCCGAACTCGGTCCGCCGTGATGCCAATCGTCCGCCAAGCCCGCGGCTTTTTTCAAACACGGTTACATCCATGCCGATTTTATGAAGCGTGCTGGCAGCTTTAAGGCCGGCCATGCCAGCCCCGATAATGGCGATCTTGATCATGCTCATTTGGCGTTCCTGTCTTGCATTTGGTCGGACGAAACGGGCTCTTGCATAGTGGTACGGGACGGCGCGCGCTTTGGAGCAGTCAGTGCCATAAGATATTTATGAAACTGTCACCGTGTGGTCATCAAACTGTTACAGCAAATCAGGAAGTTGTCTGCACTGACGAACCATTTACCAAGGGGGAATTTATGCGTTCTTCACTGCTGGCAACTGCTGCCGTTTCTGTACTTCTCACTGCCTGTGTAAGCACTGCTGAAAACAATGCGATGATGGTATCTGGCGCTGCCAATCTTGGCGCGCATCCGCTGACCATCGTGCCGATGGGCGAATACCGCACCGGTATGCTAGACGAAGGTGCTGCTGAAATCCCGGCTTTTGATCCGATTTCCAAGCGCATCTTTGTTGTGAACGGTGCCGATAAGGCGATTGATATTCTTGATATGTCCGATCCGTCCAAGCTGACCAAGGTCGGCTCGATGGAGCTTTCGACCTGGGGGAAGGGTGCCAACAGTGTTGCGATCAAGGATGGCATTGTCGCGGTTGCGGTTGAAAACAAGGACAAGCAGGCAGCAGGTCAGGCTGTATTCTTTGACACCGAAGGCAGCTTTATCTCTGCTGTGACGGTTGGCGCGCTGCCTGACATGATCAAGTTCACCCCGGATGGTAAATATGTTCTGATTGCCAACGAAGGTGAGCCGAGCGACGATTTCAAAAACGATCCGGAAGGCAGCGTTTCAATTATCTCGCTGGCCGGTGGTGTTGAAAACCTTGACGCGGATGATGTGCGCACCGTTGAGTTTGCGTTCCTGAATGATGGTGAGCTGCCATACGGCATGCGCACGTCAAACCCGGGCACCTCAAGCGTTGCCCAGGATGTTGAGCCGGAATATATCGCCGTCTCCAAGGACCGCAAAACTGCCTATGTTTCGCTTCAGGAGAACAACGCTGTTGCGATCATCGACATTGCCAATGCGTCGGTCAAACGCGTTGCCGGCCTGGGCTTCAAGGATCATTCGGTTCATGCCTTTGATGCAAGTGACAAGGACGGCAAGATCAACATCCGTACCTGGCCTGTCATGGGCATGTATATGCCAGACACCATCGATGCAATTGAGATCGGTGGCAAGGACTGGGTCCTGATCGCCAACGAAGGCGATTCACGTGATTATGACGGTTACAGCGAAGAAACCCGCGTTGGTAAGCTTAACCTTGATCCGGTTGCCTTCCCGACCGCAAGCACGCTTCAGAAGGACGAAAACCTTGGCCGTCTGAAAACCACGACCGCACAGGGCGATACTGATGGCGATGGTGACGTTGATGTCATCTATAGCTACGGCGCGCGCTCATTCTCGATCCTTGATGCCAATGGCGAGATGGTCTTTGACAGCGGTGATGCGTTCGAACAGCTTCTGGCATCGAAATATGCCAATGTGTTCAACTCTTCCGACACCGAAAACTACAGCCGTGACAACCGTTCGGACGATAAAGGTCCGGAACCCGAAGGCATTGCATCGGGTTACGTTAATGGCACGCCTTATGCCTTTATCGGTCTGGAGCGTCAGGGTGGTTTCATGGTTTACGATCTGACCAACCCGGCCAACCCGCAATTTGTAACCTATCACAGCGATCGTCGTTTCTCGGGCAGCCCGGAACATGACAGCGCAGGTGAGTTGGCTCCAGAAGGCATGCAGTTCGTTGATGCCAAGGACAGCCCGACCGGTAATGCAATGCTGGTGATTGCATCCGAAGTTTCGGGCAGCACCAAGGTTTACGACCTGAAATAATCGGCAATTTCGATTGTATCATCTGATCAGGGAAAGCCGGGTTTGCCCGGCTTTTTCTTTTATGCGCGTTGCGTGGTAAAATGTTTCAATCCATAGGCAAATTCGACTAAACTCCGCCCACGGTCAGGAACATGGCCGGTTGATAAATAGGGGAGTTCGGGACACTGACTACGCGACGTGAACCACATATCCTGGTCGTGGATGACGATCAGGAAATCCAGAAGCTTTTAAAGAAATTCCTGCTCCAGCATGGTTTTCGCATCACGACCGTTTCAGACGGCAACGAGATGCACCGTGCATTGCGTGACTGGAAGATCGATCTGGTCATTCTTGACATCATGCTTCCGGGCGAAGATGGCTTTGCGCTGTGTCGCGATGTGCGCCGCACATCCAAGGTGCCGATCGTCATGCTAACGGCTGTTGGCGAGGATACTGATCGCATTCTTGGTCTCGAACTGGGGGCGGATGACTATCTGACCAAGCCGTTCAATCCGCGTGAATTACTGGCCCGTATTCGGGCGGTATTCCGCCGGTTTGAAACCGGGACGGTGGGCCCGGTCGAAAATGAAATCGCCCCGACCCGCAAGATCATTTTTGGTGAATGGACGCTTGATATCGGATCGCGTGAATTGCGTGATGCCGATAATGTCGCAGTTCATTTGTCGACCGGCGAGTTCTCGCTTCTTTTGGCACTGGTGAAAAACAATAAACGCGCGCTTTCGCGTGAGCAACTGGTGGATATTGTGCGCGGTCAAAGCTCCTTGCCATTTGATCGCAGCATCGACATTCAGATCAGCCGTCTGCGCCGCAAGATCGAAAAAGATGCCAAGAACCCGAAACTGATCAAGACCGTGCGTGGCATCGGCTATCAGTTCTGCGCTGACACCCAGTCGATTTAAGGACTGGCGATGGCGGATATGTTCGCAGATTTCAGCAACTATCTTCGTCGTTATAAACCGCGCACCTTGGGTGGGCGGATATTCATCCTGATGATGGTCGGCGGATTGATCATTGCGACGCTAAGCGCGATGGCATCCTATTACGTCATTGAACGCGGCGAGCGGATCAGTCGCGCTTATACGCTGGGCTTCACGTTGCGTGAACTGGTCCGCATTGCCGAAAATCCGGAATTCGAAGCTGATATCGTCAGCATTGCCGCGCGTGACGGGATGACGTTAAAGCTGTTGCCGCCAGATGACCTTGGTACGCTGCTTTTATTCTCCCGCCCGGCACAGCATATCGCCATGCCAGCACGCCTGGCTGATACCGGTTGGCCAACATCGGTGAAGGTGCATTTCCTACGCGGGCGATTGAGTGCCGAGCAACGAGAAATCATCGAGGCTGCCGAAAACCCAAGCTTGTTCTTTGCCGAACTGTCGCGTGAAATTGCCCGTTTGGGACTGCAGGCGCAGATCGAAATCATGATGCCGTCAGGCAAACGCATTTTGGTTAGCCATGGCGAGCTGTGGTCAAGCTATTCAAGCCCGTCACTGGTGTTCCTTGTTTTCCTTTTGGGTGTCGTTGCCGTCCTTGTCGTATTTGCGACATTGGCCGATTTATTGGCAGGACCGTTCAAGAACCTGACGCGGGCAATTATTGATCACGGTGATGAGGTTGACGGCCCGCCGGTCGAAGAACGCGGGCCAACCGAAGCGCGGTCGATGGCTGCGGCCTATAACGATTTGCGCGAGCGGATTTCACGTATGCTGGGCGATCGAACCCGGATGCTGGCCGCGATTTCGCACGATCTGCGCACGCCCAGCACGCGTCTGCGCCTGCGTGCCGAGTTCATTGATAATGATGAGTTGCGCGAGACGATCTTGCGCGATCTTGATGAGATGGACGGGCTTTTGAATGATGCGCTCGATTTCCTGGGTGACTGGATCCAGAAGGAAGAAGAACGCACCGTTGATTTCGTTTCTGTCCTTGAAGCGATCTGCGATGATTATGCCGATCTTGGCCGTCCGGTGACGTTCGCCGGACCGCAGCCCTTACAATTCAGCTCTGTCCAGACCGTGTTTGGCAGTGGCGATGAAATGCATTCCTTTGACGGTAAGCGCAGCATTCGTCTTTCTTGTCGTCCGGGAACTCTCAAGCGTGCCTTTACCAACCTGATTGAAAACGCGCTGAAATATGGTCATCGCGCGCGCGTCAGTCTGGAAGCAACGGCTGACACCGTGCTGGTCACCATCCGCGACGAAGGACCCGGCATTCCGGTTGAGCATCAGGATAAAGTGTTCCTGCCGTTTTACCGTGTTGAAGGATCACGTGCGCGCAGCACCGGGGGCAGTGGCCTTGGCCTGTCGATCGTAAAAACCGTCATTGATGCCCATGATGGCCGGATTGAGCTTCGCAATATGCCGGGCAAGGGGTTGGAAGTGTTGATCTCCTTACCACGTCGCGTTTAGCGCACAAAAAAACGGCCCGGATTTCCGGGCCGTTTTTCGTTTGCGGTGTTTACGCATTATCCTTGGCGAATGTCGGCCAGGAAGTTGTCGACTTCGCGCTGGATATTGGTCGCCTGACTGCTGAGATCCTTGGCAGAGGTCAGCACATCATTGGAAATCTCGCCGGTTTCAATCACCACCGATTTTGCTGCCATCACGTCATCGGCGGCACGCCGGGTCGTGTCATTGGCTGCTTGGGCATTTTGGGTGATTTCATGGGTGGCTGAAGCCTGCTGTTCCACCGCATTCGAAAGGGCCGAGGTGATGTTATCAAGCTCGTTGATCGATGCGGTAATGGCGCCGATTTCATCTGATGCACTTTGTGTGGCGTTTTGAACCGCCTTGATCCGTGCACTGATATCCGCTGTTGCCTTTGCCGTTTGATCAGCCAGATGTTTGACCTCGTTTGCGACTACGGCAAATCCCTTGCCGGCATCACCGGCACGGGCAGCCTCGATCGTGGCGTTGAGTGCCAGCATATTGGTCTGTTCGGCAATGTCGGAAATCAGGGTCACCACATCACCGATTTCATCGGCCAGTTTGTTCAAAGCCTGAACGCTTTCCGCACTTTGGGTCGCACGTTCGGACGTATCACGTGAAATCCGCGTTGAGTCTTCGGTCTGACGACGGATTTCGCTGATTGATGCTGCGAGTTCTTCGGCTGCTGCGGCAACGGTTTCAACGCTGTGGGCAGTGGCCTGTGTTGCGCTTGCCGCACTTTCTGAACGCGATGCACTGGTTGTGCTGCGATCAGACAAGGTCTGGGCTGATTTATGCATGCCTTCGGATGCGGTTGCGATGTCTTCGGCAAGCGATTTGATACGGCTTTCGAAGTCATTGGCCAGTGCGTTTAGCGCTGCCTGACGTTCCTTGGCGGCGGCTTCGCGTTGCGCAGCTTCGCGGTGCTGTGCTTCGGCGACGTCAGCTGCATTGGCGCGGAAAACTTCAAGAGTTTTGCTCATTTCCGTAAGCTCATCACGGCCATTATCATTGATCGCAACGTCGGTATTGCCCGCTGCGATTTCGGCCATGGCAAAGCGGATCCTTTCAAGGCGTGTGATAAGACCACGGCCGACATAAACCCATGCCAAAAGCCCGGCCAGAACCAGCGACCCAATACCAAGAGAAATCAAGATAATACGGCCCTGGGTGATCGCTTCGGCGGACTGGACCGTGACGGCGGCCGATTGCTTGCTTGCCGCACCAGCCACACCTTGAACACCCATCTGCTCAACAGCAACCCGAACTTCATCAAGTGCAGTTGTTGCTGATTGCTGTGCGCTGATGGCTTCGCGTTTGGGTGTGACGACTGAAAGGCCGGTCAAAGTCTCGGCTGTTTTGGCAATGTCAGATGCTTCTGGCGTATTTGCCGCAATCGCCTTGCTTGATTTCGCAACATCCGACAGACGGCTGATCAATTGATCAAGGGTGCCAAGCGACGTTGTTGCTGCGGCCTGGTTTTGATAGCCGATGGCCAAGTTCCCGGCAGCTTCAAGACGCACCATTGTAATAAGGGCCGCCAGTTCCTTTTTCATCAGGCCACTGATCGCAGATCGGCTTTGATCCTGAATGGCAGCTGATCGATCACGAAGGCCACTATCAGCGGCTTCAACGACCGGTGCGATGGCATCGCGGAACGCCTGATGGGCCGCAAAAAGCTGCTCTTTGCGTTCAGAAGCCAGACGCGACCACGTTTCGGTCGCGCGCTGAATGGCTTCGAGTTCCTGTTTGCGCAGATCAAACAAGGCACCACGGGTAATGCCAAGCCGGAAGAAGTCACCCACGGGCTTCTTGAAATCCGCACTAATGGTTTCAGGGATTTTGCGATTGGCGCTGTAAAACTCGCGGAACTGATCCTTGGTCGCGTTTACGGTTTCGATGTCATTGGCGGCAATGCCTGACACCATCATTGCATAGGCTTGGGCGATCATGGCTTTCATCTGGAAACCGTCGGACGGGGGCAGGGTGGTTGCATCAATTAACGTGACCAACTCGCCATATGCTTCATGCAGGCGGCCTTCCAGACCAAGGCGTGCCTTGCGGAACACCTCACTGGATTGGGTGGTTGCGGTCAGCTCATTACGACGGATCGAAAAGATATTGTTGTCCCCGACACCAAAGCCCAAAAGGTTTTCGGTGATTTCGCCAAGCGCTTCGGAGCCGGATGACTGACCCAATTCCGAAAGCGTTGCACTCGTGGCGTCAAAACGGGCCTTAAGCGCATCGATGGTTTCCGCATCAACAGCATTGGCGGCTTCGATCAGGATGCTGACCAAAAGGTTGCCCTCGGCCTGAAGGGTCAGCGCAGATCGCAATGTGCCTACCTGATCGGTGATCAGGGTATTGAGGTTTTCAGCAGCCGAGCTGATGACGTCGTTGCTGCCGTCAATAAGTTCACGGTTGGCTGTTGTTACCTTGCCCTCAATGGTTTTAAGGAATCCGTCGTGCTGGTCGCGCAGATCCGTGATTGCACCGTCGACCTTGGTGTCGAACTGTTTGCGACTTGCCGAAGCATCAATCAGCGATGTCAGGTCCGGGCCAAGTGTTTTGGCCGTTTCCGCAAGTGGCGAGTTATTGGTCGCTTCGGTCAGGTCCTTCATCCGACTTTTGGCCGTCGCCGACAAGGCACTGATATCAGCGTTTGGATTGGTTGCCATCTCGGATGCCAGAACTGCGATGGCGCTGCTTTCTTCTGCTGCGCGTAGGGCCTGTGCGACCGAGGATGTTTTGGTCACGGTATCAAGGGCTGAGCTTATCCGTTCAATCGATACGATGCCGACAATGGCTGCAATCGCGGTCATGGCTGCGATCGCGCCAAAGGAAGCACCAAGCTTGAAACGAATGCCAAGGCCGTTGGTTTCCGAAGTGGTTTTTGAGGTCGCCTTTTTCGTGGTCGTCATGGACCGTTCTCCCTAACTACGTGAAAATATTGTGGTTTTCACGTGGGTTTGTGATCGACCGACTTCTTTGTGTCCGGTTCGATAATCTGTGCGTCTAAACGTTTTGAAAAAGCGTGGATCGGGAAAAAATTGGGTGAGGGGCATGGTGAGATACCCCGGATAAAAGAATGGCGGGTGGCCCCCAGAACCACCCGCCAGTCAGATCAGATCCGCAACTCGGTGTCCGGGTCAAACAGACTGATCTGAGACATATCGGCCGAGAACGTCATGCTCTCGCCCGGCGTCGGTGCCCGGTCAGGACGGACACGTGCGACGATTTCTTTGCCGGCAATTTCGATCACCGTCATGGTGTCGGCACCGGTCGGCTCAATCACTTCGATCTTGCTGTCGAAATTGACATACTGGCTGCCAGCTTCGCCCGAACCGGTACGCTCGTGCGTAAGGGCTTCGGGGCGGATGCCAAAGACAACCTTTTTGCCGACATAACCGCGATAGCTTTCCGGTGCCTGGAACAGCGGAAGGACAATCGGGCTGCCTGAACGTTCGATGGTCACTGCAAGCTGGCCGTTTTCTTCGGTCAGGGTCGCATCAACGAAGTTCATCGACGGAGAACCGATGAAGCCTGCAACAAACATGTTGTTGGGGCGTTCATAGATGTTCTGCGGGGTATCGAACTGCTGCAGGATACCGTCTTTCATGACTGCGATACGCGAAGCCAGGGTCATGGCTTCGATCTGATCGTGGGTCACGTAAACGATGGTCGATCCAAGACGCTGATGGAGCTTCTTGATTTCGGTCCGCATGTCGACGCGCAGTTTCGCATCAAGGTTCGAAAGCGGTTCGTCAAACAGGAAGATATCCGGATCACGAACAAGCGCACGGCCCATGGCAACACGCTGGCGCTGGCCACCCGAAAGCTGGGACGGTTTTCGATCCAGCAGTGGTTCGATCTGAAGCAGTTTGGCGACATCGGCAACAGCCTTGTCACGTTCCTGTGCGGACACACCGCGAATTTCCAGACCAAAGGTGATGTTCTTGCGAACAGTCATGTTCGGGTAAAGCGCATAAGACTGGAACACCATGGCGATGTTACGGTCTTTGGGATGCACGTCGTTAATAACGCGATCGCCGATGCGGATTTCACCGTCAGTTGCCGTTTCCAGACCTGCAATCAGGTTCAGAAGGGTCGATTTACCGCAACCTGACGGACCGACAAGGACGAGAAACTCGCCATCTTCAATCGCCAGATTGATTTCCTTGAGAACTTCGACAGGGCCAAAGGCCTTGCGAACTTTATCGAGGGTGAGTGATGCCATTTGCTTATCCCTTCACCGAACCGGCGGTCAGGCCGCGGACGAAGTATTTGCCTGCGAGGACATAAACCAGCAGCGTCGGGAGGCCGGTCAGCAGGGCTGCCGCCATATCAACGTTGTACTGTTTCACGCCAGTCGTGGTGTTGACGATATTGTTGAGTGCGACGGTCATTGGGGCGTTATCGCCAGAAGCGAAGGACGCGCCAAAGAGGAAGTCGTTCCAGATCTGGGTGAACTGCCAAATGACCGAAACCACGATGATCGGGGTCGAGATCGGCAGAATGATGCGCCAGAAAATGGTGAAGAAACCCGCACCGTCGATGGTAGCTGCTTTGACCAGCTCATCCGGGATCGAAACATAGTAGTTCCGGAAAAACAAGGTGGTGAAGCACAGGCCGTAAACCACGTGGACCATAACCAGGCCCGTCGTGGAGCTTGCAAGACCAAGCTTGCCAAGAACCTGCGACATCGGCAGCAGAACGACCTGGAACGGAATGAAGCAACCAAACAGCAGCAGGGCAAACACGATGTTCGCACCCTTGAAACGCCATTTGGTCAGAGCATAACCGTTGATCGCACCAAGGAAGGTCGAAATCAGAACAGCCGGGATGGCCATTTTGACCGAGTTCCAGAAATAGACTTTGATCCCGGTGCATTCCACGCCAACGCATGCCTCGTTCCAGGCATAGTTCCACGCATCGAACGTCACAACGCGCGGCAGGGAAATCAGCGACCCTTCACGGATCTCGTCAAGCGACTTCAACGAGGTCGAAATCATGACGATCAGCGGGAAAAGGTAGTAGGCTGCAAACAGGATCAATACGAGATACAACAAGCCGCGCAGTACGGTATTTTTCCAGCCTGCGTCGTGGCTATAGGTCTGAAGATCAGCCATTTTTCTTGCCTCCACGCAGTTCGGAATAGAGGTACGGCACGATGATTGCCATGACGGTCGCCAGCATCATCATTGCACTGGCCGCGCCAACACCAAGTTGGTTGCGCTGGAATGCCATCGTGTACATGAAGGTTGCCGGAAGATCCGATGAGTAACCCGGACCACCACCCGTAAGGGCGATGACAAGGTCAAAGCTTTTAACGGCCAAGTGGGCCAGAACGACGATCGCACTCAGGAAGACCGGGCGGATCGACGGGATGATAATGCCGAAATAGATACGGGGCAGGCTGGCACCATCCATATAGGCTGCGCGAATGATGTCCTGGTCGACGCCGCGCAATGCCGCAAGGAACATTGCCATAACAAAGCCCGATGCTTGCCAGACAGCAGCGATAACAACCGTGTAGATCGCCATGTCGGAATTGACCAGCCAGTCGAACTTGAAGCTCGTCCAGCCAAGATCATGCATCATGCTTTCCAGACCAAGGCCCGGATTGAGAAGCCATTTCCAGACGGTGCCGGTCACAATGAAGGACAGGGCCATCGGATAAAGGAAGATCGTGCGAAGTACGCCTTCGGCGCGAATGCGCTGATCGAGAAGAACTGCCAAAAGGCACCCGATGATCAGGCAGGTCACAATAAACAGACCACCAAAAATCAGCAGGTTTTCAATGGCAACATGCCAGCGTTCCATTTGCCACAGACGTTCATACTGTCGCAGGCCTGCCCAATCCCAAACGGGAAGCATGCGCGACTTGGAAAACGCCATATAGCCGGTCCACAGGATAAACCCGTAGACGAAAAACAGGGACGCAGCAAAGGACGGAGCAACAACGATCTTGGAAAGATGACGCTGAATGCGGGCCGTCAGGTTGCTTTCGGTGCTTTGAGAAGCCCCCATACCCTTTGCCTCAAAAGTTAGATGTAGCGGGACGTAGGCCCCGGAAAATCCGGGGCCCACAAACTATTCAGACAGCAAAACTGTACTGATCAGATGAGATTAGTCTTTGGCCAGTTCAACAGCTTCGACAAGGCGCGAGACAGCTTCGTCAGACGACATGTCGGAGTTGAAGTGAGCGGTCACAACGTCAACGATCGCACCCGAAAGGTGGCCGCGAAGCGCCATGCCGTGTGCCATTGACGGAAGGAACCCGCCAGCTGCCTGAGCTGCTTCGAGGTCAGCTTCAGATTTCTTTGCGCAATCGTCGAACTTGTCGAGCGATACGCCCGAACGTGCCGGGATCGAACCTTTAAGAAGGTTGAAGGTTTCCTGGAACTTCTCACCAACGATCAGTTCAGCAAGAAGCTTCTGGCCAGCAACTTTGTCGTCGCCCGAAACGTTGAACATTGCAAAGCTGTCAACGTTGAACAGGTAACCGTTGTCAGACGGGGTTGCTGCACAGATGAAGTCTTTGCCCGGTACTTTACCAGCAGCAAGGAATTCGCCTTTTGCCCAGTCACCCATGATCTGCATGGCGGCTTCGCCATTCATGACCATTGCGGTTGCAAGGTTCCAGTCACGGCCCGGGAAGTCTGCATCGACATAACCGCGGATTTTACGCATCTGGTCGAAGACAGCCTTCATGGTGTCGGACTTCAGCGCGTCTTCGTCGAGGTCAACCAGAGCTTTCTGGAAGAATTCCGGGCCGCCAAGGCCAAGAACGACGGTTTCAAACACGGTTGCGTCCTGCCACGGCTGACCACCATGTGCGACCGGCGTAATGCCAGCAGCCTGGAGTTTGTCAGCAAGAGCGTTGAACTCTTCCCAGGTGGTCGGAGCCGCTTCGGCACCAACTTTTGCCAGAAGGGTCGGGTTTGCCCAGATCCAGTCAACGCGGTGTACGTTTACCGGAACAGCAACATAGTCGCCTTCGTATTTCATAACGTCCTGGATGGCACCCGGGATTACATTGTCCCAGCCTTCGGCAGCAGCAACGTCGTTCAGATCAGCAAGTGCCCCCTGTTCTGCCCAATCCTGAATAGCCGGACCTTTGAGCTGAACAGCTGCCGGTGCATCACCGGACAGAACGCGCGAACGCAGAACAGTCATGGCTGCATCGCCGCCGCCACCAGCAACCGGGCTATCAACCCAGGTGCCGCCGTTTGCTTCGAAATCTTCTTTGAGGGATGCGACAGCTTTTGCTTCGCCGCCCGAAGTCCACCAATGCAGAACTTCAGCGGTCGGCTCTGCATGAGCAAAGCTTGCAGTCGCGAGAGCAGAGAACGCCACACCTGTGGCGAGGATGGTTTTGCGCAGATACATTTAGGTTTCCTCCCTGGCATTTAACCATTTGCAGCGACACCATGCTGCGAGAGGCCTGTGATTGCATCCACAAAACTGTAACAGGGCGTTTCCAAAATACGAACTGAAACAATCTGTTACAAAAATGGTAGAATAGACCCTAAGTATATTGCAAAGCAGCAAAAACAATTAGGGCGTTTGCGTGCATTAAAGCTGTGACCGCGCGGAATAAATCACCAGCTATATGTGATGATTGGACCGTTCTGACAGGGAAATTGGGCAGCATTATGTGGAATAACCAGCCGATTATTGACTGGATCAGCAGGGAAGGCCGCCTGTTTGAGGATCCGGTCGCCTTGCTTGATGGCCTGATGGAACAGCTTAACAGCAACGGGTTTGAAATCGCTCGCATGCGGGTAGCCCTTCAGGCCCTGCATCCGCAAGTCGCCGTTTGGTCCTACACATGGGATCGGCAAACCGGGGCGCGACTGCGCGAAGTCACGCACAGCATCCATGCAAGCAATTCCTATATCGGAAGCCCGATCGAAGAAGTGAACCTGTATGGCAAGCCGGTGCGCATCCGGCTGGCACAGATCAATCGGGATGATTATCACAGCGTCGTCGGCGAACTGATCGATATGGGGCTGACAGACTATTATTGTGCGCGTGCAACATTCAGCGGCAATCGCTGGTGTGCGCTGACGATCGCAACTGAAAACCCTGATGGGTTTCGCGATAATGATATCAACCGGTTCGAATCCCTGCTTGATCAGGTCGGGCTGATACTTGAAATCCATATCACCAAACGGATCGCGCAGTCACTTCTTGATACATATCTTGGGACTCGCACCGGGCGGCGCGTGATCAATGGCCAGATTCGCCGTGGGGATGGGGAAACAATCCGCGCGGCATTGTGGTTTAGTGATGTGCGTGACTTTACCGTTCTGACCGAAACGTTGTCAGCTGATCAGTTGTTTCAAAGCCTGAACGCTTATTTCGAAACAGTCGAAGGGGCGGTGCGCGAAAAGGGCGGCGAAATATTGCGGTTTGTTGGGGATGCAATGCTGATTGTCTTCGCCCAGGAAGATGGCGATACGCCTGAAACCGTGTGCGAACGTGCAGTTGCCGCCGCACAAGAGGCGCTATCAGCCCTTGAAGTTACCAATACAAACCGCGTCGCTGACGGTTTGCCGCCACTGAAGTTTGGTGTGGGACTCCATTACGGCGAGGTGATCTATGGCAATGTCGGTGGTGCGCATCGTCTTGATTTTACCGTGATGGGGGTTGCTGTTAATCGGACCGCGCGGCTCGAAACCCTGACCAAACAGATCGGAACACCGCTTTTGATGTCTGATGTTCTGGCCCGCCATATTGCGGCACCCACGGTTTATTGTGGTGAGTATGCCGTCAAAGGGGTTGCTGAACCGCTTAAGGTCCATGCGCTTGAAAGCGCGATGTCAACGCACAGCGAAAACCGCCAAAAAGGGCAATGATCCTGTCTTTTTAAGGTGTTGAACGGGCATGATATATTGCAGTGCGTCATTCCTGTGTAGACATAAATCAACCGGAAATTTCCAGATTTGAACAGTGATAAGCCACTCATGGTGGTTTATTGCAAGTTGATGACGGCATATATGTGACGTTTTGGAATAGATGATATGCATAGTTTGGTGGTTGAGGATCAAGTGTCATTTGGGCATATTGCATCGCGAAAGTACTGCGATGGATGCGCCAAACAGTTGGTTGCCGAAACATCAATACGGTTTCCAAGGCAGCATCCGATTTCTGTAACCTAAAGGAGGTTCAACATGTTCCTGTCCAGTATTCTTGTTGCTGTTCGCCGTTGGGCCTATGCACGCTCTGTTGCGAATGAACTTTACGGTCTTGATAAGCGCGATCTTGATGATGTCGGGATTTCCCAGTGGCAGATCAAAGACGTTGCACGTAAAGCAGCACGCGACGCGATTGCATAATGCTCGCACTACCTAGGCACCCGTAAATCGGGATTGCCAATGCGGAAGCCGGACAGAAGTCCGGCTTTTTGTGTTTCTGGGCCAAAATGCGCGCCGGCCTGATGCCCAAACCAATCCGGACAACAGCCCCCAGCGTATCGAATGCAATACCATTGTGATTGCGAGATACGTTTGCATGCCGCTGTTCCGTCACCTGATTTTCTTGTTGCTAAGCGCGACTCAACTCCGACCGATCGCGGAGGGCCGCTAAGATGCGTCAGAAAATCTCGGTTGTTTGGCTCAAACGTGATCTCCGTCTGCATGACCATGCCGCCCTGAACGCCGCGATTGCGGATGGCGTTCCGGTAGTTCTTCTTTATGTGGTCGAGCCTGATTATTGGCGACTGCCTGATACATCCGCGCGCCATTGGCAGTTCATTTGCGCATCGCTCCATGAACTTGCAACAGAAGCCCGAACGATGGGGCAGTTGCTAACAGTACGTGTTGGAACTGTGGTTGATGTGCTGACCGGGTTTTTTGATCAGTTTGATATCGTTGCCATCCATGCGCATGAAGAAACCGGCAATCTTTGGACATTCAAACGTGATTTGGATGTTTTGGCCTGGGGGCGGCAGAATTCCATTCCCGTTCACGAACATCGCCAGTTTGCGGTTATTCGTGGCAGGCTTGATCGTGATCATTGGCATCATGCCTGGCAGGATTTCTTTGCGGCACAGCCATCGGGTCCGGCCGTGTTTGAACATCCCACGGTCAATCTTGATCCGGGCGTGATCCCGGAACAGCCTGTTCCCAACATGGATGCGTCCTGTTCTGATCCGCAAAAGGGCGGTCGTGCGTCGGGCATTCGATTGCTTGACGGATTTCTTGGCTATCGCGGGCAACGCTATCATCGTGAAATGTCATCACCGCGCACCGCTTTTGAAAGTTGTTCGCGCCTAAGTCCGCATATTGCTTATGGCACCGTATCGCTGCGCGAAATCATTCATGGGGTACGTGCGCGACGGCGTGACATCTATGCGTTGCCTGCCAGTGAACGACCCAAAGGGTTCCTATCTGCGCTTAAGGCCTATGAAAGTCGGCTGCACTGGCATTGCCATTTCGTGCAAAAACTTGAAACGACGCCGGAAATCGAGATCGAAAATCTGCATCCCGCCTATGACGGCTTGCGACCCGATAATCCTGATGATCCGGGACTTCTGGCGTGGGCAGCGGGGAAAACCGGTTTTCCGTTTATTGATGCCTGTATACGCGCCCTTGATCACACCGCCTGGATCAATTTTCGTATGCGCGCAATGCTGACCGCCTTTGTCAGTTATCAGCTTTGGCAACATTGGCGATCGCCGTCGCTGCATCTGGCGCGCCAATTTGTCGATTACGAACCGGGCATTCATTATCCGCAAATCCAGATGCAATCGGGGACAACCGGGATCAATACGCCACGCATTTATAATCCGGTCAAACAGTCCCATGATCAGGACCCGAACGGGGAGTTCATCCGCCGTTGGGTGCCAGAACTTCGTTCAGTCCCGGATGAGTTCATCCATGAACCATGGCGTCTGGCGCCGATTGAACAAATTGATCTGGGTGTGGAGATCGGCAAACACTATCCCGCGCCGATCATCGACCATATGGCAGCGGCTCGCCATGCCAGAACAGAAATCTGGGCCATTCGCAAAAGCGATAATTTCCGCGATCAGGCGCAGCAGATCGTCGTTGCGCATGGCAGTCGGACATTCAAACAAAAACGTCCACCTGCCGGCGCGGATCAAGCCACCAAGCAGATCGCCTTTGATTTCTGATGCCTAGAACAAGCTGGCTTGCGCCGGTTTGGCAGCAAGCTTGCCATTATCAAGTTTGGTCAGGAAATGTTCGGCCTGCGCGATCAGTTCGCGCTTATTGTCATCCTTTATCCGTGCCCAATTGCGATACGGCATACCAAGTCGCGGGTTCTTGCCAAGCTGATCGGCATTACGATCAAGAAAATGCCAATAAAGCGCGTTATAGGGGCAAGCATCTGTTCCGGTATTCTTGCGCGGATTGAACTGACAGCCCTGACAGTAATCAGACATCCGGTCGATATATTTGCCACTCGCCGCATAGGGTTTGGATGCCATTTTTCCGCCATCAGCATAAAGCGCCATGCCAAAGGTGTTGGGAAGCTCCACCCATTCAAAGGCATCGATATAGACTGCAAGATACCAGTCACACACGGCCTTCGGATCAAGGCCTGCCAGTAATGCGAAATTACCGATCACCATCAAACGCTGAATGTGATGGGCATAGGCATGATCGAGCGTTTCGCCAATCGCCTGTTTCAGGCAATTCATTGGCACATCCCCATCCCAGAAAAACTCGGGCAGGGGGCGTTTGGCATTGAAATGGTTATCGGAGCCATAGCTGTCGCCCATGAACCAGTAAAGCCCGCGAACATATTCACGCCAGCCAAGGATTTGGCGAATAAACCCTTCAACCGCATTCAAGGGCGCCTTGCTATCATAAAAGGCTTTCTCGGCCGCCCGGCAAACTTCATCGGGCAGTAAAAGGCCAACATTGATATAGGGGCTGATCAGGGAGTGATAGACCGTCGCACTTCGTACCGTCATCGCATCCTGATAGTCGCCAAATCTGGGCAATCGATGGGTAATGAAATGATCAAGTGCGATCAGCGCATCGTCACGCGTTGCTGCCCAGCCAAAGGACGCAATACAGCCCAAGGCATTAGGGAAATCATCATGAGCGCGATCAAGAAGGCTCTGGGTTGTCGCATCCGGGGTGAATGATCTTGGGGCAGGTGGCGCAATGTCATCTGGCAGGCGTTTGCGGTTATCGTGATCAAAATTCCATTGACCACCGACCGGCTTGCCATCGGGTTCCATCAATATGCCGGTCTTGCGGCGAAGCCCGCGATAGAAATACTCCATGCGAAGTTCCTTGCGGTTTTCCGCGAACTCCGCAAACTCGAAAAGAGGTGCAAAGAAACGGTCATCGGGGCGAACTTCAACCGATACATCAAGTGTTGCTGCCCATGTGTCGATCTCGGCCTTGACCCGCCATTCGCCGGATTCTGTGATGATGATCTGGTTCACGCTGTGCTGTCTTAGCGATGTTTGCAGGGCATCGGTGAAGCTTCGTGTCGGACGGGATTGGTAATCAAAATAGTCGACGTTAAATCCGCGCTCGCGCAATTCATCAGCGAAATGGCGCATGGCTGAAAGGATCATGACGATCTTTTGCCGGTGATGGGGAACATAGGTTGCCTCATCAGCGGGTTCGGCCATGACGATCAGGTCCGTTGTTGGATCTGCGTCCGCAAGGCTTGAGACCCCATGAGTCAACTGATCGCCAAGGATAAAGCGGATGGTGTTAAAGCGCGACATTATGATGTGTATCAGCTTGTTGTTCGACAATTACGAGTCGTACGAAACTGTGGTCACAGAAGATCGCAAACCCCCATATTTTTGCTGAACCGATTTTCATTCTCAGGCGTTTTGCTGCGAATGATTTTTAGTCAATCGTGCTGAAACGCAAAATTCAAAAAAATCGGCTAAATTATTGATAATGGTAATCAAAGGCACGTTTTTCCCTTGAAACCATCAGGGGGCGATCCCACTATTTGGGTAGCCCAACCCATCAGGAGAGCCATGATGAAAGGTGATCCGAAGATCATCACGTATCTTAATCGCATTCTGACCAACCAGTTGACTGCGATTAACCAGTATTTCCTGCATGCCCGAATGCTGCGCGACTGGGGCGTCGAAGAAATGGGTGAATACGAATACAAACTTTCCATCAAGGAAATGAAACGTGCCGATGACACCATCGAACGTATCCTGTTTCTTGAAGGTCTGCCCAATCTTCAGAACCTCAATAAATTGATGATCGGCGAAAACGTCGAAGAAATCGTCAAATGCGACATGAAGTTCGAACTGGCTTCATTACCGTTGCTGCGCGAAGCAATTACGGCCTGCGAAAAGGCCGAGGATTTTGTCACCCGCGATCTGCTGGTGAAATTCCTTGAAGATCAGGAAGAGCACGTTGACTGGCTTGAGACGGAAGAATGGCAACTCGAGAATGTCGGCATGCAGAACTATATCCAGAGCCGTTCAGGCGACGGCGATTAATCAGATCAGGAGCTTTACGCCATGAAGGGTAGCAAGAAGGTTATCGCCGCACTGAACAAACAGCTTACGGCTGAGCTGTCGGCGGCTGACCAGTACAACACCCATGCAGAAATGTATGCCGACTGGGGTCTGCATTCACTCTATGAACGAATGCATCACGAAAAGGACGAAGAGCTTGAACACGCAAAGCGTTTGATCGAGCGTATTCTGTTCCTTGAAGGTGTTCCCGATACCGCATCGCGCGAACCGATCAAGATCGGCAAGACCGTGCCAGAGATGATGAAAAACGATCTCGAGCACGAATATCACGTCATCAACCTGCTGAAAAAGGCGATCAAGATTGCTGAAGCAGAAGACGATTTCCAGACCCGCCAGATGCTGGTTGGTCTGCTTGATGACAGCGAAGAAGATCACGCATACTGGATCGAGCAGCAGATCCGCCTGATCGATATGATGGGCTTGCCGAACTATATTCAGTTCCGTGCAGCGGGCGAACCCAACCCGCACGGCTGATCGCCGATCACGAATTTTCAAAGGCCCCGGCATCGTCCGGGGCTTTTTTGTTGAAAATCAAAGTGATAAAGCTGTTTCGTGATGGTGGCCGTTTTTGCCTTGACCTTCCAGTTGCTGGAAGGTCTATCTTGATCCATATCTTGTGATAACCCCTTTTGTTGAGGTCCGTGATATGGATAGCCGTACAGAGCAGTATGACACCGCATCAGGCGGTGGGGCATCCGTGCAGCCAACTGCCAACACCCGTGAAGTCACTCTTCAGATTGAAGGCATGACCTGTGCCAACTGTGCTGGTCGCGTTGAAAAGGCGATTGCTGGTCTGGATGGTGTTTCCGATGTGACCGTGAACTTTGCGCTGAACAATGCAAATGTGCATTTCGACGAGAGCAAACTTGATACGTTCAAAATCGCCGATGCGGTGATAGGTTCAGGCTATACCGTCGTCACCAATCAGCTTTCCTTTGACGTTGATGGTATGACTTGCGCAAACTGCGCGCTACGTGTTGAAAAGGCCTTGGCAGGTTTGCCGGGCGTCACGACAGCAAGTGTCAATTTTGCCCTTGAACGTGCCGATATTTCGGCGCTTTCGGGCAAGGTTAATGATGGCGTCGTGATCAAGGCGATTGAAGATGCCGGCTATCACGCGACGTCACGCAACAAAGCGACACCCGACGATGACAGCGCCGAAGAAGCCGCGCGCAATGCAAAGAAACAGGACAAGTCGCTAATCCTTCTTGGCATCTCTGCACTTTTGACCGCACCACTGGTACTGCAGATGGTCTGGATGAACCTTGGTGTGTCCTATCATCTCCCGGCGTTGGTTGAGCTCGTTCTGGCGACACCTGTTCAATTCTATATCGGTGCGCGTTTCTATAAGGGGGCATTTGCCGCCCTTCGTCATCGCAGCGCCAATATGGATGTGCTGGTCGCACTTGGCACGTCGGCAGCTTATTTCCTGAGCCTCTATAACGTTGTGATGGCTGATGCCGGCCAGATGCATCTTTATTTCGAAGCATCTGCTGCCATCATTACCCTGATCCTTGCCGGTAAAATCATGGAAGAACGCGCCAAACGCGGTGCGTCAGCAGCCATCCGTGAGTTGATGGCATTGCGTCCGCGCCGTGCACGCAAAGTCGTTGCGGGCGAGGGTGAACAGGATGTCGCAATCGAAAGCCTGAGTGTTGGCGACATCGTCCGTGTTCTGCCCGGTGAACGTGTCCCGGTCGATGGCACCGTGCAGGCAGGTGAAAGCGAACTTGATGAAAGCCTGATCACGGGCGAAACCCGCCCGGTAGCGCGTGTGCGCGGTGATGACGTGGTTGGCGGTGCCGTGAACGGTACCGGACGCCTTGATATCGAAGTCCGTGCTGTTGGTGATGACACAACATTATCACGCATCATTCGTCTGGTGGAAAAGGCGCAAACCGGCAAGGCACCGGTTCAGAAACTGGTTGATCGCGTGTCTGCCGTCTTTGTGCCGATCGTTGTCGGTATTGCAGTTGTCACCATGATTGGATGGTTGCTGGCTGGCTTTGATCTGGAAGCATCGATTGTTGCGGCTGTGTCGGTTCTTGTGATTGCGTGTCCTTGTGCGCTGGGTCTGGCAACGCCGACCGCCTTGGTCGCTGGTACAGGCAGTGCTGCGCGCAACGGTATCTTGATCCGCAGTTTTGAAGCACTTGAACAGGCGCACAACGTAGATACCGTCATTTTTGATAAGACCGGCACACTGACCCAAGGTACCCCGACGGTACGTGACGTTTGCCCGGTTGACGGTGTCGAACGTAGTGACTTCCTGCGTTTGACCGCAGCCGTCCAGGCCGCAAGTGAGCACCCCTTGGCCCGTGCGGTTGTGTCACTTGCCAAAGAAGAAGGTGTCTCGTGGCCCGAGATCGATAACTTCAAAAGCAAAACCGGTGCCGGTGTCATGGCCGAGACGGAGGGGCGCAAGGTTGCCATTGGCAGTGAAGCGTTGCTGAGCGATCTGGACATTGCCGGTCCGTCAGAAGACTTTGCCAAGGATATCAAAAAGCACGAGGGCGAAGGCCGCACCGTTGTTCTGGTTGCGATTGATGGCAAGTTTGCCGGTTATCTCACCCTTGAAGACCGCATTCGTACCAATGCCAAACAGGCGATTGCTGATCTGAATGCGCGCGGCATCTCTTCGATCATGCTTTCTGGCGACAGTCAGGATGTGGCCAGCCACGTTGCACGCGAGCTTGGTCTTGAGCGTGGGGAAGGTCGTATTCGTCCACAGGATAAGGCGCTTGAAGTTGAAAAACTGCGCAAGCAGGGCCGTCGCGTTGCAATGGTGGGCGATGGCATCAATGATGCACCTGCCTTGGCGGCCGCCGATGTCGGTATTGCCATGGGCGGTGGAACAGATGTTGCCATGGAAACGGCGGGGATTACGCTGATGCGCTCTGATCCAGCGCTGGTTTCGGCTGCTATTGATATTTCCATCGCAACCCGTCGTAAAATCGCGCAGAACCTGTTTTGGGCATTTGCCTATAACGTGGTGGGTGTTCCGTTGGCAGCGTTTGGCGTCCTGAGCCCGGCGATTGCCGGTGCGGCAATGGCACTAAGTTCGGTTTCGGTCGTTGGTAACTCCCTGACGCTGCGGCGTTGGAAAGTCCGGAAGTAGGAGAGGGCAATGAACATTTCTGATGCAGCTGTTGAAAGCGGGCTTCCGGCCAAGACCATCCGCTATTACGAGGATATCGGTTTGGTGTCGCCGGGCCGGTTGGCCAACGGGTATCGCGACTATGACGAAAATGATCTGCACAAATTGCGGTTTTTGCAACGTGCACGGGGACTTGGTTTTTCCGTCGAGGATTGCCGCGTTCTGTTGTCGCTTTATGAGGACCGTAACCGTGCATCGGCCGATGTGAAACAAATCGCCCAAACACACTTGGTCGAAATCGAGCGTAAAATTTCAGAACTCCAAAGCCTGCAAAAGACATTGTCGGATCTTGTACATGCTTGCCATGGCGACGATCGTCCGCATTGCCCCATTATCAATGACTTGGCACGCTAGAACGCTACGCCAATAAAAATCAGAGAGAGAAAAAAGTGCAAAACAAAGGCGTTATGGCGATAGGAGCCGTGATCGGTGGTGCGATCATGTATGGCATCATTTCGTTTTTCGGGTCGGATGCATCCGACCAATTTGATGAACAAAATGTTCGGTTGCGTCCCGACGATTTGCAAATAGTTGCCTATGGCAAAAAGATCTATGACGCGAATTGCGCGTCTTGCCATGGTACCGGCCTGGCTGGCGAAAACAATTGGCGTGAACGTGATGAAAACGGTTTTCTGCCAGCGCCGCCACATGATGAAACCGGCCATACCTGGCATCACCCGGACGCAGTTTTGTTCGCACTGACCAAATATGGCCCGGCCAAAATGGCGGGTGATGGGTATCAATCAGCCATGCCGGGCTTTGAGGACATTCTGCCCGATACCGATATCCTTGCCAGCCTGTCTTACATCAAAAGCCGTTGGCCAAAGGAAATTCAGGAACGCCACGACCAGATCAACCAATCTGCCGCGCAATAGGATAGCCTGAAAGTTCGAACGCCAAAAGAAAAGGCCGCATCGGATATCCCTGATGCGGCCTTCTGTAATTGATCGATCACGCGTCTATCGGCTGCGCGGTAGTGTAATGCGCACGGTGGTACCCTTACCAAGGGCGCTTTCAATGCTCAGATGGCCGCCATGTAGTTCGACCAGAAGCTTTGCCAGCGGCAGGCCAAGGCCGGTCCCGGCACTTTCCTTAACCCCGGATGGATGAAGTTGAGAAAACCGCGCCAAGGCACGCGGAATGTCGTTGGGGCTCATGCCGACGCCATTATCTTCAATCGCGATTAAGACATCATCAAGCGTCATGGTTAGCCCGACATTGATCTTGCCGTGATCCGGGGTGAATTTTGCAGCGTTGCTCAGGATATTGATCAGGATTTGTTTTAGCTTGAGCTTGTCACAACGCAGCGAAACAGCTTCGCGCGGCAGATCAAGATGAAGATGATGTCCACGACGTTTGATGTCGTCGCGTACAAGCTTGGTGGTTTCGGTAATGACGGTCGGAAGATCAATCTCTTCTTCCTGCAGGGTCATGGAACCGGCAGAGAGCTTTGAGACATCAAGAACGTTGTTTACGAGCTCAAGCAGATGCTTGCCCGCTTCATAGACGTCACGCCCGCAATCGCGATAACCTTCTGACAGTTCGCCAAGAACACCTTGGGCAATCAGTTCGGAGTTGCCGATGATTGCGTTCAGTGGTGTGCGCAGTTCATGGCCCATATTGGCGATGAAGTCCGATTTCGATGCATTGGCGTCGGACTGATTGCGGTTTTGTTCCATCAGGCTGCGTTCAGCCTGTTGCTGGCGATCATTTTCCAGCAGCGTCATCAACACGGCCGTGCGGGTTTCGTTATTCTGGAAATATTCAAGCGGGGCAATCGACAGGTCGCAGACATGATTTTCCTTGGACGCGCCAACAAGGATGATGTCGCCCCGCCATGTCCGGCCAGAGGAGAACACATCTTCGATGTCGTTCATCAACCCCTTGGAAATAAAACCAGCTTTGCGGCCCATCATACGGTCGCGCGCGACACCGATCAGGCGCGCTATTGCCTCGTTACATTGAAGAACAAGACCGTTGCGGTCGCATATCACAGCCGCATACGGAAGGGCGTTGAGAACAACCTGATCGGCCAATGGCACATTGGTTGTACCAATCGGAGTATTGGTAGTCATATCAGCCCCTGGTCCCATGGTTAAAGTAACGCCCGTTTAAAACGTTCGATACCTAGCCCTGTAAGTGGGATGTCAGGGTTTTGATTGCTAATCAAATCGGCGATTGCCTTTGCTGATCCGCAGCTCATAGTCCAACCCAGCGTCCCGTGCCCCGTATTAACAAACAGATTACCATATTTTGTGCCGCCAAGAATAGGGGCAGAATCGGGGGTAACCGGGCGTAATCCGGACCAGAATTCAATGCTGTCGCGGTCGCCGGAATTCGGGAATAATTCCAAAGCCTTGTCTACAATAAGTTGTTTTCTGCGCGGTGACATTCGCAGGTTGTAGCCATCCAGTTCAGCTGTACCCGCAACCCGAAGATGTACACCAAGTCGTGAATACACCATTTTTACGCTATCATCGATCAACGCTGTTTGCGGCGCGCCATTGTAACCGGTGGTATCAATGCTGATCGAGTAGCCCTTGCAGGGATAGACCGGAAGGTTAATGCCAAGTGGCTTTAAAAGAAGCGGGCTGTAACTTCCCAAACATACCAGATAGGCGTCCGCTGTAATCTCGCCCTGTTCGGTTTGAACAGATGCGATCTTGCCCTGATGTTGCGAGATACGGATGATGCGCGTATTGAACTTAAACGTCGCCCCGCGATCAATGCAGTGCTGGGTCAGAAGCTCGGTAAATTTCCGTGCATCACCACTTTCATCATCAGGCGTGTAGCTGCCACCAACAATCGGGGCGGTGCTTTGACGAAGGGCTGGTTCAATTTCGTAGCATTCTTCGGCTGTCACGGTCCGGCGGTTCAGGCCAAACTGCTGCATCTGATCGGTAGCCGCCGCGACAGAGGCCATTTCGCGTTCATCACGACAGATATGCAGAATGCCGCGTTCGCTGTGATCGTAATCAAGGCCGAGCTCATTGCGCAGATCACGCAGGCAGTCGCGGCTATAGATCGCGACACGCAGTGCCTTTTCCAAATTGATCCGCGCACGGGCATCTGTGCAATTGCGCAGGAAGCGAAGACCCCAGGTAAATAATTGCGGATCAAAACGCATGCGCACCAAAAGCGGCGCTTCTTCGCGGCCCAACCATTTAAGGATATGTCCCGGCGTATCCACATTGGCCCAAGGCGTTGCGTGGCATGCAGAAATCTGACCGCCATTGGCAAAGCTTGTTTCCTGCGCACTGGCATGTTGGCGGTCAATGACCGTGACCTGATGGCCATTTTGCAAAAGATACCAAGCCGCTGTTGTCCCGATGACACCAGCGCCCATTACGACAACATGCATACGGGCAAAGCCTTGTTGCGGAAAGTGCGTTCACATTGCGGCAAGCAAGATAATTCTGACTATCTGACTCGCGAATTTGGTTGCAATATACTGATGTGAAAAACAAATGGCTACCTGTGACTGATGCTGTTTTTCCACGCATTCAGATCGCGCAGCACCGCGTGCCAAAGTCCTGAAATCTGATGGGGTGACATGTTTGAAATCCTGACCACGGACCAAATGTATGATGCCGACCGCCGCACCATCGAAGGCGGCGTTTCCGGTGATCAGTTAATGCAAAATGCTGGTCGCGCGGTGTTTGACGAAATTGTCCGTCACTGGTCGCCACGGTCTGTATCGGTACTGTGTGGTCCGGGCAATAATGGCGGGGATGGGTTTGTCATTGCCGGATTGCTTCGCGAACAGGGCTGGTCGGTGCGGTTGGGGCTGCTTGGTGATTTAAGCGATCTTAAGGGCGATGCCGCCCTGCATGCCGCGCGCTGGGACGGTGCGACGGAACGTTTATCACCAGCCTTGGTTGTCGGGGCCGACATGGTGGTTGATTGTATCTTTGGTGCAGGTTTGGCCCGCGACATCACGGGCGAGCTGGCCGAGCTTGTCACCACCATCAATTCAAGTATGTGCGCGGTGGTTGCTGTTGATGTGCCATCCGGTGTTGATGGCAATAGCGGTCAGGTGATGGGCTGTGCGGTCAAGGCCGATCTGACGGTTACCTTTGCCCGTGGTAAACCGGGACATTATCTTTTGCCGGGTCGGTTGATGTGTGGGGAGCTTGCCATTCGTGATATCGGCATTCCCGACACTGTGATTACGGAAATCCGTCCGAACTGTTGGCGCAATGACCCAGTTCTGTGGCGGGCAGGGATCCATTGGCCGGGGCTTGATGGGCATAAATATCATCGCGGTCATATGCTGGCCTTTGGTGGTGCCAATATGACGGGTGCGACGCGGCTTGTGGCGCGTGCGGCACGGCGTTCTGGTGTCGGGCTTTTGACTGTGGTGGCGGACGCATCCGTGCTTCCGATCTATGCCGCCGATACACCGGGCAATATGACAGCGCCGATTTCAGCACTTGATACGCTTTTGAACGATTGTCGGCACAATGCCTTTGTCATCGGTCCGGGATATGGCGTTGGTGATGATACAAGATCACTGGTCTTGCAGCTGTTACATCTGTGTCGATCAACGGTTCTGGATGCAGATGCGCTCACAAGCTTTGCCGAAGATCCGTCTACATTATGTTTCGCGGTGCAGGGCCCGACAGTCCTAACCCCGCATGAAGGTGAATTTGCCCGCCTGTTCCCAGATATCGAGGGCGATAAGCTTACCCGGGCACGTGCCGCAGCAAAACGAAGCGGTGCGGTGGTTCTGATTAAAGGGGCAGATACCGTGATCGCTGCACCCGATGGGCGGGCTGCGATCAGTGCTGTCGAAGCGCCTTGGTTGGCAACGGCCGGGTCAGGGGATGTTTTGGCAGGCATCATTGGCGGCCTGATGGCTCAAGGCATGGAGATGTTTGATGCGTCCTGCATGGGTGTTTGGCTTCATGCCCGAAGCGGGGCGGATATTGGACCTGGTTTGATCGCAGAAGATATCCCCGAACATCTGCCGGCCATCCTTCGGGAATTGTGGTTGGCGTCGCGCAAAAAGGGCTAAGTGCCCCCACCAGACCGCCAGTAATAAGCCACTTTTGTGACATGTCCTTGGGGGGCTGGACCTTTGACGCGGTCCGCCCGATATAAACTGGAACAGATATGTAATAAAATCCGTGCGCTGCCATCCGGGGCGCATGCGGAAATGGTGGTGTGGGAGACAAAACATGTCTCAGACTTTTCTGGATCGAACATTAGATAATCTGCGCTTCGCCTGGCGAGAGCTGCGCGACAGTTCCGTTGTGCGTGGCCTTGGCCTTGATGAAAGCCATACGCGCCAGGAACGCTGGCGTCGGCAGATATCAGATTGCCTTGCCAGACGCGGTGGTGCGGTATCTGCGCGCTCGCGCGCGGCTGCCCTTGGACACGATTTCCTGCGTCTTGATGATGCGGGAAAGCGGGAATTCTTGCATCTTCTGGTCAACGAGTTTGGTGTTGATCGGGATCGTGTTTCCGCGATCATGGCCGACTGGAACATGGCCGATGATTTGGCAGAACAAGCATTGCTTGAGGCAGAGCTCAGCACTGCACTTGTCCCGCCATTTCGTGCAATCCTTAAAGAATTCAACTCATTGCCCCAGGGTGTTAAGTTCCTGGTTGATCTGCGCGGTGACCTTTTGCGCTGGCGCAAAGAGGCCCCGGGGCTTTCGATCCTTGAGCGGGATCTAAAAACGCTTCTGGCAAGCTGGTTTGATATCGGCTTCTTGGAGTTGCAACGCATCACGTGGAATTCGCCAGCCGCACTTTTGGAAAAACTGATTGCCTATGAAGCGGTTCACGCCATTCAAAGCTGGGATGATCTGAAGCGCCGGTTGGCACCGGATCGCAGATGTTTTGCCTTTTTCCATCCGGGAATGCCCGACGAGCCGCTCATTTTTGTCGAAGTGGCACTGTGTCATGGGATTGCTGGCAATGTGGATGCGCTCATCCAATCGGACGACCCAGATGGGGCAGGTGGCTGTGCCGCCGATAAAGACGAAGATCATAAAATTGATACGGCAATCTTTTATTCGATCTCAAACGCGCAGGCCGGTCTGGCCGGGATCAGCTTTGGCGATTTCTTGATCAAGCGTGTTGTGGGCGAGCTTCAGCGCGATCTGCCCAATCTGAAACAATTCAGCACGCTTTCACCCATTCCGGGTTTGCGCAACTGGATGGATCGTCAGCTTGATGCCATGGCCAAAGGGCTTGAAACCGGGTTGCCCAAGGCGATTGAGGCGGCCTTGCGCGACTGTGATGATCTTATGGGACCAAAGCCACCGGCAACCAGCCCGGATGGTGTGGGGGAGAGAACGCGCACCAATATCGAATACCTGACCGCCTGGTATCTTTTGAATGCCAAGCGACCGGAAACCGGATCTGCATTTGATCCGGTCGCGCATTTCCATCTAAGCAACGGTGCGCTGGTTGAGCGATTGAACTGGAATGGCAACGCCAAAGAAAACGGTTGGGGGCAGTCATTTTCGATGATGGTGAACTATCTTTATGACCTTTCCGTCATCGAAAAAAATCACGAAAGCTATGTCGGGCAGGGCAAAATTGCGGCTTCTGGCGCGGTAAAGCGCCTGTTGCGCTAGATTTCCAAGCGTAAGAAAACCCTGAAATAGCGCGCATTTCGGGCATATTAGCCCATGAATTTCGACAAGAATGCATTTGTCGAAAAGGCGATGCTTGCATGAGCTGATCGAAGTTTGTATTAAGGCGCACTCATTCTGGTCGAACCGGAGTGAATTGCGTGCTTGTGTGCGGGCGTGGCGGAACTGGTAGACGCGCTGGATTTAGGTTCCAGTGGAGCAATCCGTGGGGGTTCGAGTCCCTTCGCCCGTACCATGCATGCTGATCAATTTGGATCAGGTATTATATTCGTTTAGTCATATTGACTTTCTGACGTCCGGACTGCGTCGCGTAACGGACATTATTCGAACCAAGCAAAAGAGTTATCTATGCAGGTTACTGAAACCAAAAACGAAGGCCTGGCGCGCGAGTTCAAAGTCGTCGTGCCCGCCGCACAAATCGAAGAAAAAGTTGTCGCCAAGCTGGAAGAGATCAAGGACCAGGTCCGTCTTCCGGGCTTCCGTCCGGGCAAAATCCCGGCGAAACTCCTGCGCCAGCGTTATGGCCAGGCAGTTATGGGCGAAGTTCTTGAAGCCGCTGTAAACGAAAACACCGGCAAAGTTCTGAACGACAACGAACTTCGCCCGGCCGTTCAGCCGAAAATCGAAGTAACCAAATTCGATGAAGGCGGCGATCTTGAGTTCGATATCGCAGTTGAAGTCATCCCGGCAATTGAAGCAATGGACTTCAAAAAGCTGAAGCTGACCCGCGAAGTTGTTGAACTTGACGACAGCAAAGTGAACGAAACCCTTGATCGCATCGCAAGTGCGCAGGGCACCACCGAACCGCTCGCACGTAAGCGCAAGTCGAAAGCTGGTGACGTTGTTGTCATCGACTTCCTCGGCAAAATCGGCGGCGAAGCCTTTGAAGGCGGCAAAGCAGAAGATTACGAGCTTGAGCTGGGTTCTGGTTCCTTCATCGAAGGTTTCGAAGATCAGCTGACCGGTGTGAACGCTGGTGACGAAGTTGTCGTCAAAGTGAAATTCCCGGAAGCTTACGGTGCAGCTGAACTCGCAGGCAAAGATGCCGAGTTCGACGTTACCGTTAAGGAAATCAAAGAAAAGAAACCGGCTGCTCTTGATGATGAACTGGCCAAGAAACTCGGTCAGGAATCATTTGAAGCACTCAAAGACGCAATCCGTAAGGATTACGGCCGTGAGTACGAATCGGTTTCCCGTCAGAAGCTGAAGCGCGAGCTGCTTGACGCTCTTGCTGAAAACCACAGCTTCGAACTGCCGACCTCGCTCGTTGAAAACGAACTGCAGGGTATCATTGGCCAGATCAAACAGGCACGTGAAGCTGGTCAGGAAGATGACGAGACCAAAGGCAAGTCCGAAGAAGAGCTGACCGAAGAGTTCCGCGAAATCGCAGAACGTCGCGTTCTTCTGGGTCTTCTGCTCGCAGAAGTTGGCCGTGCAAACGACATCCAGGTCACCCAGGAAGACGTGAACAAGGTCCTCGTTGCTGAAGCTCAGAAGTACCCGGGCCAGGAACAGCAGGTTATTGAATTCTATAAAAATAACCCGCAGGCCTTGCAGGCTCTTCAAGGCCCTGTATATGAAGACAAGGTCGTTGATTACATCGTCGAACTCGCAAAGGTTGAAGAAAAGACCGTAACGGTCGAAGAACTTCTGAAGCCGGAAGAGGAAGACGAAGCTCCGAAGAAAAAATCGGCTGCTAAGAAAGCACCGGCGAAAAAGGACGCAGAGAAAAAGGCTCCGGCCAAGAAAGCTGCTGCCAAGAAGCCGGCTGCGAAGAAAAAAGCAGCTGACAAATCCGAAGAGAAGTAATCCGGCCGGACACGGTTTAGGATAATGCAGGGAGTTGCAGTTGATGATTAGAGAACAGATGAATTCGCTCGTACCGATGGTCGTTGAACAGACCAGCCGTGGCGAGCGTGCCTACGACATCTTTTCGCGTTTGCTCAAGGAGCGTATCGTTTTCATCAACGGCCAGGTCCATGACGGCATGTCGTCATTGATCTGTGCGCAGCTCCTGCATCTCGAATCGGAAAATCCGGACAAGGATATTTCGCTTTACATCAACTCTCCGGGCGGTGTTGTGACCTCGGGTCTCGCCATCTATGACACCATGCAGTACATACGTTGTGATGTTTCTACGGTGTGCATGGGGCAGGCGGCATCTATGGGCTCGCTGCTTTTGATGGCCGGTGCAAAAGGCAAGCGTTATTGCCTGCCGAATGCACGTGTAATGATCCATCAGCCGTCTGGTGGTTTCCAGGGTCAGGCATCGGATATCGAAATCCATGCCCGTGAAATCCTGGCTCTTCGTCAGCGTCTTAATGAAATCTACGTCGAACATACCGGCCGTGATCTCAAGACCATCGAAGATGCGATGGAGCGTGACAACTTCCTCACCCCGGATCAGGCCAAGGAATTCGGCCTAATTGACGAAGTGGTGACGTCGCGTCCGAAAACCGATAGCGATGAAAAGAAAGACTGATCGTTCCACTACGATTGGCAAAAACGCCCCGGTCAATGGCTGGGGCGTTTTTTTTATGTCTTGCCTCATGGCAGTTTTAAGTCATAGACAAGTATATGCGCAGGCTTTGGCGTTATTGTTTGGAACTTGCAGCCCATCCGAACGTTTGGGTGATTAATGCAAGGGGTTTCGCAACCACGATGGCGGACCCATATCAAACAAGACGCCATAACGCCGAAAAGCGCAGATTAAACGTTGAGATCGGTATCGTTTACCGGCTAACATGGCGATAAAAGATAACGTCAAACGTAATTGGGGTTTGTATGAGCAAATCGAATAGCGGGGACTCCAAGAACACTCTGTACTGTTCTTTCTGTGGAAAGAGCCAGCACGAGGTTCGCAAGCTCATCGCCGGTCCAACCGTGTTCATCTGTGATGAATGCGTCGAGCTTTGCATGGACATCATCCGCGAAGAGCATAAGACCCATCTCGTCAAATCGGCGGACGGGGTGCCTTCTCCGCAAGAGATTTGCAAGGTCCTTGATGACTATGTCATCGGTCAGGGCCATGCGAAAAAAGTTCTCTCTGTAGCGGTTCACAACCATTACAAACGCCTGCATCACGCCAGCAAGAATGAAGACATCGAACTGGCGAAGTCGAACATCATGCTGGTCGGCCCGACCGGTTGCGGTAAGACGCTTCTGGCTCAGACGCTGGCTCGTATTCTTGACGTTCCCTTCACCATGGCAGATGCCACCACCCTGACCGAAGCCGGTTATGTGGGTGAAGATGTCGAGAACATCATTCTTAAGCTGCTGCAGGCTGCTGACTACAATGTCGAGCGCGCTCAGCGCGGCATCGTCTATATCGACGAAGTCGACAAGATTTCGCGTAAATCCGACAACCCGTCGATTACACGCGATGTCTCGGGCGAGGGCGTTCAGCAGGCACTGCTCAAGATCATGGAAGGCACTGTTGCATCCGTACCGCCTCAGGGTGGTCGTAAGCATCCGCAACAGGAATTCCTGCAGGTTGACACCACCAACATCCTGTTCATCGTTGGCGGCGCGTTCGCTGGCCTGGACAAGGTTATCTCTCAGCGTGGCAAAGGCAGCGCAATCGGCTTTGGCGCCGATGTTCGCAGCAAAGATGACCGCCGCACAGGCGAGGTTCTGCGTGAAGTCGAACCTGAAGATCTTCTGAAGTTCGGTCTTATTCCGGAATTCATCGGCCGTCTGCCGGTTCTGGCGACGCTGGAAGATCTGGACAATGACGCTCTGGTCAAAATCTTGACCGAGCCGAAAAACGCCCTGAGCAAGCAGTATCAGCGCCTGTTTGACATGGAAGATGTCAAGCTTACCTTCCAGCCCGATGCGCTTAAGTCGATCGCCGACAAGGCGATTGAGCGCAAGACTGGTGCCCGTGGCCTGCGTTCGATCATGGAAGGCATCCTGCTGGATACCATGTTCGATCTGCCGACCATGGAAAGTGTTGAAGAAATCGTCATCAATGGCGACGTCGTCGAAGGAAAAGCAAAACCGTTGCTGATCCATGCCGAGCGTCACGAAGGTGTCGAAAACACTGCCTGATCTTAAATCCCGCACCGGCATCTATTGCGGTGCGGGAATTTCAGCTTATCTAACAAATGTTCGCGTTACTGGCGGGGCCTATGGCAGGACCCCAGCAACGTTTTTGGCTCAGAGTAGGGAATAGAACATAATGGTCGAATTGGCGCGTGGCGAAATATACCCGGTGCTGCCGTTGCGCGACATTGTCGTGTTCCCGCACATGATTGTTCCGCTGTTTGTCGGACGTGAGAAATCGGTGCGTGCGCTCGAAGATGTGATGCGCGAAGACAAGCAGATTCTGCTGGTCACACAGAAGGACGCCGGTCTTGATGACCCGGCCGTCGAAGATCTCTATGAAGTTGGTACTGTCGCAACTGTCTTGCAGCTTCTCAAGCTGCCGGACGGCACGGTAAAGGTATTGGTTGAAGGCGGGAAACGAGCCGAAATTACCGGCTATGTTGATAACCCGGAATTCTTCCAGGCTTATGGTGCTGTGCGAGAGGATTCCGACGAAGACGATAGCGAGCTTGAAGCGCTTGCACGTTCCGTCGTGACCCAGTTTGAACAGTACATCAAACTCAACAAGAAAATTCCGCCAGAAGTCCTGGTTTCGGTCAATCAGATCGAAGAACCGGCAAAGCTTGCTGACACGGTTGCTTCGCACCTGTCACTCAAGATTTCCGAAAAACAGGAACTGCTTGAAACCAAGCTGGTTGGCGATCGTCTCGAGCGTATTTTCGGTTTCATGGAATCCGAAATTGGCGTGTTGCAGGTCGAAAAGAAGATCCGCAACCGCGTCAAACGCCAGATGGAGAAAACCCAGCGCGAGTACTATTTAAATGAGCAGCTGAAAGCCATTCAGAAGGAACTCGGCGAGGGCGAAGATGGCAAGGATGAAGCTTCTGAAATCGAAGAGAAGCTGAACAAGGCCAAAATGCCCAAGGAAGCCAAGGAAAAGGCCCAGGCAGAGCTCAAGAAGCTGCGCAATATGAGCCCGATGTCGGCGGAAGCCACCGTGGTGCGTAACTATCTTGACTGGATGGTGTCTATTCCGTGGAACAAGCGTTCACGTGTTTCCCACGACCTCAAGAAGGCCAAGCGTGTTCTGGACAAGGAGCATTACGGTCTTGAGAAGGTCAAGGAACGCATCCTTGAATATTTAGCTGTTCAGGCGCGTACCAAGAAAGTCAAAGGCCCGATCCTGTGCCTTGTTGGACCTCCCGGCGTTGGTAAGACCTCGCTTGGTAAATCCATGGCAAATGCGACCGGTCGTAGCTTTGTGCGTATGTCGCTTGGCGGTGTGCGTGACGAATCCGAAATCCGTGGCCATCGCCGGACCTATATCGGTTCCATGCCGGGCAAGATTGTCCAGGGCATGAAAAAGGCGAAATATTCCAACCCGTTGTTCCTTCTCGACGAGATCGAAAAAATGGGTTCGGATTTCCGCGGTGACCCGGCATCGGCATTGCTTGAGGTTCTTGATCCGGAACAGAACTCGACCTTCAACGATCACTATCTTGAAGTCGACTACGATCTGTCTGATGTCATGTTCGTGACCACGGCAAACTCGCTTCGTATGCAGCAGCCGCTGCTCGACCGTATGGAGATCATTCGTATCTCTGGCTACACGGAAGATGAAAAAGTCGAGATTGCGAAACGTCACCTCATTCCCAAACAGGTTAAGGATAACGGCCTGAAGAAGAGTGAGTGGAGCATTTCCGATGATGCCCTTCGTGATCTGATCCGCTTCTATACCCGTGAAGCCGGTGTGCGTAACCTTGAGCGTGAGTTGGCGAAACTCGCCCGTAAGGCGACCAAACGCATCATGCTGGAAAACCTCAAGACCGTGCGCGTGACCCCGCGGACCCTTGGCAAATATGCCGGTATCCGCAAGTTCCGTTATGGCGAGACTGAAGGTGAAGATCAGGTCGGTGTCGTTACCGGTCTTGCCTATACCGAATTCGGTGGCGATCTGCTTCAGATCGAATCCGTAACGGTCCCGGGCAAGGGCAACATGAAAACCACCGGTAAACTCGGTGAAGTTATGACGGAATCGATCCAGGCGGCGACCTCGTTTGTGCGTTCGCGTGCAACCGAATTTGGCATCAAGCCGACGCTGTTCCAGAAGCGTGACATTCACGTTCACGTTCCGGAAGGCGCAACACCGAAAGACGGTCCGTCTGCAGGTGTTGGCATGGTGACCTCGGTTGTCTCTGTCCTGACCGGTAACCCGGTGCGCAAGGATGTGGCGATGACGGGTGAAGTCACGCTTCGTGGCCGTGTGCTTGCGATTGGTGGTTTGAAAGAAAAACTGCTGGCGGCATTGCGGGGTGGGGTGAAAACCGTCCTGATCCCGCAGGAGAACGAAAAGGATCTCGAAGAGATTCCCGATAACGTCAAACGCGGCATGGAAATCATTCCGGTGTCCCATGTTGACGAGGTTCTCAGCCACGCATTGGTCAATCCGCTGGTGCCGATCGAATGGGAAGAAGACGTTGATGATGTCGGCGTCAAATCCAAGGACGGCGAAGAATCGGATATCGGCGGTGTGACGACCCACTAAAGGGTCTTATAACCGGCAGAAATCAAGGGGAGCGACCATGTCGCTCCCCTTTTTCTGTGGATAACTTTGGCCAAGAATCGGCAAAGGGACATGTCGGGATAGGTGTAAAGCGCAAAAAAAGGAAAAAAACGTCAAAAACCGCAGAAAACTGCGACTGTCGCATTGACGAGCTGTTTGATACCCGCTTACACTGCCGATGCAACAGGTTTGGGGCAAACCAACTTCCCTCATAACTCCGAACGTCCAAACAAGGGGGCCAGGAAGTGAATAAAAACGATCTCGTTGGAAGTGTAGCTGCTAAAGCTGATCTGTCCAAAGCTGACGCTGCTAAAGCGGTTGACGCTGTTTTCGATTCCATCACCGATTCTCTGAAATCCGGCGACGAAGTTCGTCTGGTTGGTTTCGGTACCTTCGCTGTCGCTGCTCGCGCTGCTTCAAAAGGTCGCAACCCGCGCACCGGTGAAGAAATCGACATCCCGGCATCGAAACAGCCGAAGTTCAAGGCTGGTAAAGGCCTTAAGGACGCCGTCAACTAAGGTTGACACCGTTCTTGGAAAAAATGCCGGTGACAAGCGTCACCGGCATTGCTTTTTAAAAAAACCGTGTTATGTTCCGCTCCGCTTCCGCAGAACACAGCGCGGAAACAAAATGGGTGATTAGCTCAGCTGGTTAGAGCATCTCGTTTACACCGAGAGGGTCGGGAGTTCGAATCTCTCATCACCCACCATGATAAAGGCAGCCCTAAAGGCTGCCTTTTGTCGTTTCTGGATCTCTTTTCCTCACCGATGCGAATCAAACGTCATGCATGGTTCTCATGGCCAAGCTTTTCATCTCATCGATCAGCATCCATTTTGCCGCGTAATTGGCAAAATAAGGAGTGTTTTGGCGGGTTTAGGTTGACCGATGGGCGAGGATAAATAGCCCTGAAATAGAAGTTACATTTTTCTGCAAAGAGAGCGTTGCTTTTTGGAAAAACCATGGTAAGTTCCGCCCGCTTCCGCAGAGAACAGCGCGGACAAGCAACGGGTGATTAGCTCAGCTGGTTAGAGCATCTCGTTTACACCGAGAGGGTCGGGAGTTCGAATCTCTCATCACCCACCACGTTAAAGGCAGCCCTAAAGGCTGCCTTTTTCTTTGCCTGATTTTCCCCAGCCAATCATATCGGTCCAAGCTGACCGTCCGTCCGACTTAAACCCGAACGCCATTCGGTGAAGTGGCGTTTGTGAGCTGCTGTGTGCGCTGTTGCATTTTGTGTCATGACAAGCTGTGCCATGATGCTTCAAAGCCCCTCAGGGGCGTATTCGCGGCTTTGTAGTCCGGTTGAGGGATGGTGGCCACAATCGGAGTGGAACAGTTGGATTTCGGCGATTTCAAAATGTAGTTCTGATGTAGTTGCGGCGTTTGAATGCGGGTTTTGCCGTAACTATCTGTAAAAGTTGACGCTTGGCGCTGTCACAGGCACTGTTGATCCCATGGTCACGAGAATCGGAACCTTCATGATGAACACGCATCCGACAGAACAGTCATTAAAGCTGCAGAGGGCAGGGCGGAGGAATATGTGTCTGACGCGCTCTGACAGCCCCCTGATGGCTCTCAGGCGGCTTCTGATGGTGTTGTTGGTGCCTGTCTTGCTGACCAGCTGTTATCTGCCCCAGGATTTCACCATCGATCTGTCGATGGAGCGCAATGGTGATTACCGACTTAGCTATCGCGGATTGCTGATGCAGCCAAACATCACCCAAGGTCTTTTGGAAGAAACGCTTGATGCGGATGCCGAGAAGGACAGGGTCGCGAAGGTAATTTCTGATCTAAAGCGCGATTCGTCCGTGCGTCAGCTTACCTATGCCGGGAAGGGTGTGTTTAACATTGTCTATGAAAAGCGCGGAAACATCATCCGTGAAAAGAGCTTTGTCTTTGTCCGGCGCCAATCCCGAATTCTCGAGATGTTTTTCAATAAGGATCGTAATACCGTCGAGATCCGTGGTGGTTTTGTGCCAGATCAGTATCAGGAACGCTTGAGCGCCCTTGGCTATCAAATGACCGGTAAGATCGAGTTTCGCACCACCGCAGGCATTCGCAGCCACAACGCTGCCGAGTTCCGAGAAATCAGTGGCCAAAACCGTCTACGTTGGGAGATCCGTTCTATTACAGATCCGGTGCCCAACGTGATTGTTGGCTAATCCTTCCTGTCAGTCTGGGCTCGGATTAGGGGGCGTCATCGCCGGGAAGGTGCTGACGGCCAACAGAAAAGGGACAGCGCATTGGCTGTCCCTTGTGTTTTTCGGCGGTGCCGCGGGCGGGCTTAATAGACCATCTCGTCTTCGCCGCTGCCTTCGGAGATAACGATCTGGCCTTGGGCCGCCAGCTCCTTGGCCAGCTGGACGATCATCATCTGTGATTCTTCCACATCCGACAGGCGGACAGGGCCCAGCGCATCCATGTCTTCTTTCATCATCTTGCCGGCACGTTCGGACATGTTCTTGAAGAACAGATCGCGCATCTGATCTGTCGAGCCTTTCAGTGCCAGTGCAAGTTTGTCCTTTTCGACCTGACGCAGAAGGGTCTGAACACCGTTGTTGTCGAGACGCGCAAGGTCTTCGAAGGTGAACATGAGCGCCTTGATCTTTTCGGCCGAGTCACGGTTACGTTCCTCAAGTGCGGTCAGGAAGCGATCCTGACTTTGGCGATCAAGGCTGTTGAAGATGTCTGCCATCAGTTCGTGGTTGTCCCCTCGCGAACCGCGCGCAAGGTTGGACATGAACTCGGTACGCAGTGTCTTTTCGATATTATCGAGAACTTCTTTCTGTACGGCTTCCATGCGCAGCATACGCATGATGACTTCCATCGAGAAGTTCTCGGGAAGGAGCGACAGAACAGATGCCGAGTGGCCGGGTTTGAGCTTGGAAAGCACAACGCCGACGGTTTGCGGATATTCGTTTTTAAGATAGTTGGCCAGAACCGCTTCGTTAACGTTGTTCAGTTTGTCCCACATGGTGCGACCCGCAGGGCCGCGGATCTCTTCCATGATGCCATTAACGCGGTCTTCGGGCAGGACCTTGGACAACAGGCGTTCGGTGGTATCAAACGAACCGACAAGCGATCCGGTAGATGACAACTGGTCTGCAAATTCAACAAACAGGCGTTCGACGATGTTGGAGCTGATGGTGCCAAGGCCAGACATGGTTTGGGAAATCTCTTTGATTTCCTCATCATCCATCATGCTGAACATCTTGGTCGCGTGCTCTTCCCCAAGAGCAAGCATGAGAATCGCTGCCTTTTCCGGACCGGCCAGTGATCTGTATTCTTCTTTAACGCGCCCCACGGGTGGTCTTCTCCGTCATAATGACTCTGCTCGGCATTTGTGTGGCATGCACGAACCTTCCCCTATCGCACCGTAAGATAGGCGGAATTTGTCAACAATTCTATAAAAGCCGACGCGCCATTGCAAAGCCCGTCGCATATAAACCGTACAAAATGTACGGATATGGAAATTTCAGTACAAAAATGACCCGAAAATGCCTTTCAGAAGGTGATGTTCGCAGGTGCAATTGTCGAAAGGGTTGAAAACACTGCTAGCTGCTTGACTTGGTTTGGGGGGTGGTCTAACAAAGGCCCGCCGATTGATGGTCATTTTGCGGGTGTAGCTCAGTTGGTTAGAGCGCCGGCCTGTCACGCCGGAGGCCGCGGGTTCAAGTCCCGTCACTCGCGCCATGACCCATCATCTGTTGTCTTTTGTCGGGTGTTTCGTCTTTTCCGCGATCGCCTTTTCATGTGTTGCGTATGCTGCTTCGCACGGCTGGGTCTTGATCATCACGATGTCCAGCCCGATATCGGACGGTAGTAAACGGTAAAAAGATTAGAAAGTTTCCGGTCTTAGAGCGGGTTAAACCTGCTTGGGGGCTGGAACTTGTGCGGTGCATACGTTATGGTGCGCCGTAATGGGCCAGGTGGGGACCTGGTCGGGTCAAAAGGCCTGTTCTTGAGAGGTCAGAGAGATGCAAGAGCTTCTTTCGGAATATCTTCCGATCCTGGTGTTCATCGGGATCGCCGTCGGTCTTTCGGCGGTAATCGTCATCGCGTCGCTGCTTCTTGCCAAGCAGGCACCGGATGTTGAGAAACTGTCCGCATACGAATGCGGTTTTGCGCCGTTCGAGGATGCGCGCATCAAGTTCGATGTCCGGTTCTATCTGGTCGCAATCTTGTTCATTATTTTCGACCTCGAAGTCGCCTTCCTGTTCCCGTGGGCTGTTACCCTCGGTGATATCGGGGCTTTCGGCTTTGTATCGATGGTGATCTTCCTGGCTGTACTGACGGTCGGATTTATCTATGAATGGAAGAAGGGAGCTTTGGAATGGGAGTGAGCACCAATACAGGCGCACCCCTGGCACCCGGTTCGGATCAGGATGCACTGCTTAAGGGCGTGTTTGACGAGATGAATGACAAGGGCTTTGTCCTTGCAAATCTCGATAAACTTGCAAGCTGGGCAAGCACCGGTTCGCTCTGGCCGATGACTTTTGGTCTGGCCTGCTGTGCTGTTGAGATGATGCATTCTGCCGCGTCGCGTTATGACCTTGACCGTTATGGTCTGGTCTTCCGCCCGAGCCCGCGTCAGTCAGACGTGATGATCGTTGCTGGTACGCTGACCAACAAAATGGCCCCGGCACTGCGTAAGGTCTATGACCAGATGGCAGAGCCGCGCTGGGTTATTTCGATGGGGTCGTGCGCAAATGGCGGCGGTTACTATCACTATTCCTATTCGGTGGTGCGCGGTTGTGATCGCGTTGTACCGGTGGACGTATATGTACCCGGGTGCCCGCCGACAGCCGAAGCGCTGATCTACGGCATATTGCAGTTGCAAAAGAAAATCCGCCGTACTGGTGTCCTGACACGCTGATCCGTAATAGGGGGCTTGCATGAGCGAACTGCTCAGCGATAACAGCGCCGCATTGAATGATCTTAAAGATCTTGTGGTGTCCCAGCTGGCCAACGAAATCCTCGAAAGCGAGATTCGTTACGGCGAGCTGACCATCGTCGCAAAGCGCGATGATATTCTAAAAGTTCTGACCTTCCTTCGGGACGATACCGGCTGCTTGTTCAAGCAGCTTATCGACGTTTGTGGTGCAGATTACCCGGAACGCGCAGAGCGTTTCGACGTTGTCTATCACCTGCTGTCTCTGAAACATAACCTGCGCATTCGTGTGAAGGTCCGTACCGATGAAGAAACCCCGGTACCGAGCAGTGTTCCGCTTTTCAGCGCCGCCGACTGGTTCGAGCGCGAGGCATGGGACATGTACGGTATCTTCTTTGCCGACCATCCGGATCCCCGCCGTATCCTGACCGACTACGGTTTCGAAGGTCACCCGCTGCGTAAAGACTTCCCGCTGACCGGGTATGTCGAAGTCCGTTATGACGATGAGCAGAAGCGCGTTGTCTATGAGCCAGTCAAACTGGTTCAGGATTTCCGTAATTTCGATTTCGAAAGCCCGTGGGAAGGCATCCAGCATGTTCTTCCGGGTGATGAAAAGGCGGAGGGCAACGCCTGATGTCCGAACAAAAAATCAAAAATATGACCATGAACTTCGGCCCGCAGCACCCTGCGGCGCACGGCGTTCTGCGTTTGGTTCTGGAAATGGACGGTGAAGTCGTCGAACGTTCCGACCCGCATATTGGTCTTCTTCACCGTGGTACGGAAAAGCTGATCGAATATAAGAGTTATATTCAGGCGACCCCGTATTTCGACCGTCTCGACTATGTCGCACCAATGAACCAGGAACATGCATATTGCCTGGCCATCGAAAAGCTTATGGGCGTTGAAGTGCCCAAGCGTGCGCAGTATATCCGCGTTCTGTATGCGGAAATCGGTCGTATTCTGAACCACATTCTGAACCTGACCGCGTTCGCGCTGGACGTTGGTGCGATGACTCCGCTTCTGTGGGGCTTTGAAGAACGTGAAAAGCTCATGGAATTCTATGAGCGCGCCTGTGGTGCCCGTCTTCACGCCAACTATTTCCGTCCGGGTGGCGTTGCGGCCGATCTTCCGGCTGGTCTTCTTGAAGACATCGATGCCTGGGCAGATCAGTATGACATCTTCCTCAAGGACTTTGACCGCGTTCTGACCGGTAACCGTATCTTCAAACAGCGTACGGTTGATATCGGTATCGTGAGTGCGGAAGAGGCGCTTGATTGGGGCTTTACCGGTCCGAACATTCGTGCATCGGGTCTGGCATGGGATCTGCGCAAGTCGCAGCCTTATGACTCCTACGAAGATTTCGATTTCGACATTCCTGTCGGTAAGAACGGCGATTGCTATGACCGCTTCCTCGTTCGTTTCGAAGAAATGTGGCAGTCGCTGAAAATCATCAAGCAGGCCATCAAGAATATGCCAGATGGTCCTGTTATTGTTGAGAATAACAAAGTGGCACCGCCGTCACGCGCTGAAATGAAGCGTTCGATGGAAGCCCTTATTCACCACTTCAAACTCTTCACCGAAGGTTTCCACGTTCCGGCTGGCGAATGCTATGCCGCGGTCGAGGCACCGAAAGGCGAGTTTGGTGTGTATCTTGTTTCGGATGGCTCGAACCGTCCGTATCGCTGCAAAATCCGCGCCCCGGGGTTCCCGCACCTTCAGGGCATCGACTTCATGTCAAAAGGTCACATGCTGGCCGACGTCGTTGCCAATATCGGGTCGCTAGATATCGTGTTCGGTGAGATTGACCGATGAGCCATTTGAGAAGACCAGCTCCGAAAGAGCTTCAACCGACCAGCTTTGCCTTTACACCTGAAAATCAGGAACGGGCAAAGAAGATCATCGCCAAGTATCCGGAAGGCCGCCAGCAGAGCGCGGTCATGCCGCTGCTTGATCTGGCACAGCGTCAGACCGAAGGTAACTGGGTTCCGACCGTCGCAATGGATTACATTGCCGACATGCTCGAAATGCCGGCCATTCGCGTCTACGAGGTCGCAACCTTCTATACGATGTATAACCTTGCCCCGGTGGGTAAGAACTTCATCCAGGTTTGCACCACGACGCCGTGCTGGCTTCGCGGTTCTGCCGACGTTGTCGAGACCTGCAAAAAGGAACTCGGCATCGGTATTGGCGAAACCACCGAAGATGGTCAGTTCACCATGATCGAAGTTGAATGCCTTGGTGCGTGTGTTAACGCGCCGATGATGCAGATTAACGACGATTACTATGAAGACCTGACCGCAGAAACGACCAAGTCGATCCTCGACGCTCTGAAAAAGGGCGAGAAGCCGAAGGCCGGTCCGCAGATCGGCCGTAAAGGTTGCGAGCCGATTGGTGGTCCGCAGGTTCTGAAGGCATTCTGTGGTTGCGGTGCAGCCCCCCAGGATGCTGATGCAAGCGAAGGGGACGCCTGATATGCTGCAGGATAAGGATCGTATCTTTACCAACCTGTATGGTTTCCAGGATTTCGGCCTTAAAGGCGCGCAGTCCCGTGGTAACTGGGATGGTACCAAGGCTTTGATCGAAAAGGGCCGCGACTGGATCATCGACGAGATGAAATCATCCGGTATGCGTGGTCGTGGTGGCGCAGGCTTCCCGACCGGCCTTAAATGGTCGTTCATGCCCAAGGAATCTGATGGTCGTCCGAGCTACCTCGTCGTGAATGCCGACGAAGGCGAGCCGGGCACCTGTAAAGACCGTGAGATCATGCGTAATGATCCGCATACCCTTGTTGAAGGTTGCCTTCTGGCCAGCTTCGCGATGAATGCGCACGCGGCTTACATCTATATCCGTGGTGAGTTCTATCACGAGGCTTCCAACCTGCAGCGCGCGATCGACGAAGCATATGATGCCGGTCTGATCGGTAAAAACGCCTGTGGTTCTGGTTGGGACTTCGACCTTTACCTGCATCTTGGTGCCGGAGCTTACATCTGTGGCGAAGAAACCGCCCTGATCGAAAGTATCGAAGGTAAAAAAGGTCAGCCGCGCCTGAAGCCGCCATTCCCGGCGAACGCAGGTCTTTATGGCTGCCCGACCACTGTTAACAACGTCGAATCGATTGCGGCTGTTCCGACCATTCTGCGTCGTGGTGGTTCGTGGTTCTCGAGCTTCGGCCGTGAAAATAACCACGGTACCAAGTTGTTTGCGATTTCCGGTCACGTCGAAAAGCCGTGCACCGTTGAAGAAGCGATGAGCATCCCGCTGAAAGAGCTGATCGAAAAGCATTGCGGCGGTGTTCGTGGCGGCTGGGACAATCTTCTTGCGGTTATTCCGGGCGGTTCATCCGTTCCGCTGATACCAAAAGACGTTTGTGACAACGTGCTGATGGACTTTGACGGCTTGCGTGAAGTGGGCTCGGGTCTTGGTACGGCTGCTGTGATCGTCATGGACAAGTCGACCGACATTGTCTACGCGATCGCGCGTCTTTCCGAATTCTACAAGCATGAGAGCTGTGGTCAGTGCACGCCGTGCCGTGAAGGTACTGGCTGGATGATGCGCATGATGGCGCGCATGGTCCGCGGACAGGCCACACTCGATGAAATTGATCTGTTGTGGGATGTGACCAAGCAGGTCGAGGGCCACACCATTTGTGCGCTTGGCGATGCAGCTGCATGGCCAATTCAGGGTCTTATCCGACACTTCCGTCCCGAAATGGAACGTCGGATCAAGGAATATCGCGCACGGATCGCGGCCTGAGAGGGGCCTGTTGAGAGGGATTGAGACATGCCGAAACTAACAGTTGACGGTATTGAAGTTGAAGTAGAAGCCGGGGCGACAGTCCTTCAGGCCTGTGAAGAGGCCGGTAAGGAAATCCCGCGTTTCTGCTATCATGAACGCCTGTCAATCGCCGGCAACTGCCGTATGTGCCTGGTTGAAATGGAACGCGCGCCCAAGCCGGTCGCGTCTTGTGCCATGCCTGCGGCAGATGGAATGGTTATTAAAACCGATTCCGATCTGGTCAAAAAAGCACGTAATGGCGTGATGGAATTCCTGCTGATCAACCATCCGCTGGATTGCCCGATTTGTGACCAGGGTGGTGAATGTGACCTTCAGGACCAGGCTATGGCCTATGGTTTTGACTCGTCGCGTTACGCTGAGAAAAAGCGCGCAGTGAAGGACAAGGAACTGGGTCCGATCGTTAAAACGATCATGACCCGCTGCATCCATTGCACCCGTTGCGTTCGTTTCTCCGAGGAAGTCGCTGGTGTCGGCACCATGGGTGCTGTTTACCGTGGCGAGGACACCGAGGTCGGACCGTATATCGAAGCTTCGATCAACTCCGAACTTTCGGGGAACCTGATCGATCTTTGCCCGGTTGGTGCTTTGACGTCCAAGCCATATGCGTTCACCGCGCGTCCGTGGGAACTGAAGAAAACCGATAGCGTCGATGTCATGGATGCAGTTGGCTCGAACATTCGTATTGATGCACGCAGTGCAGAAGTACTTCGTGTTCTGCCGCGCACCAACGAAGACATCAACGAAGAGTGGATTTCGGATAAAACCCGTTACGCCATTGATGGTCTGAAGCGTCAGCGCCTTGACCGTCCTTATGTTCGCAAGGATGGCAAGCTCCAGCCTGCAAGCTGGGACGAAGCGTTCGCTGCGATCAAGGCGAAGGTTTCCGGTCTGGATGGCAAAAAGATTGCTGCCCTTGCTGGTGACACGGTTGATTGTGAATCCATGACGGCTCTTAAAGACCTGATGGGCAAGTTCGGTTCTGCGAACTTTGATTGCCGTCAGGACGGTTCGAAGATTGGTGGTGCACGTTCATCCTATATCTTCAACAGCACGATTGCCGGGATTGACGAGGCAGATGCCTGCCTGATCGTTGGTGCCAACGTCCGTGCCGAAGCGCCGATCATCAATTCCCGCCTGCGCAAGCGCTGGCGTTCGACCGCTGGTGATTTCAAACTTGGCATCATCGGCGAAAAATGGGATCCGACCTTCAAGAACGATTATCTTGGCGCAGGCCCGGACACCCTTAGTGAAATTCTTGACGGCAAGAACGACTTTGCCAAGGTTCTCGAAGCAGCCGACAAACCGATGATCATCGTCGGCATGGGTGCCCTGAACCGTGAAGATGGCGATGCCGTTCTGGCAGCAACCCGCGCGATTGCCGAGAAATTCGGCATGGTTTCCGGTGAATGGAACGGCTTTAACGTTCTGCACACCGCAGCATCGCGCGTCGGCGGTCTGGATCTGGGCTTTGTCCCGGGCGAGGGCGGTCTTGCAACCAACGACATCCTTGATGCCGCTTCCAAAGGCGACATCGAAGTTGTTTACCTGCTGGGTGCAGATGAAGTCGACATGAGCAAACTGGAAAAGGCATTTGTCATTTACCAGGGGGCGATGGGTGATGCCGGTGCCCAGGCAGCAGACGTTATTCTGCCGGGTGCAGCCTATACCGAAAAGAACGGTACTTACGTCAACACCGAAGGCCGTGCGCAGCAGGGCTGGCGCGCGATCTTCCCGCTTGGTGATGCACGTGAGGACTGGGCCATTGTTCGCGCGCTGTCTGGCGCTCTCGACCTGACCCTGCCGTACAACAATATCGATGCCGTTCGTGCCCGTATGGTGGAAATCAGCCCGACCTTCGCGTCGCTGAACGTTCCGACCAAGGCAGAATGGGCCGATTTCGGTAAAGCGGGCGACATGAAGCCGGAAGGTTTCGTTTCCCCGGTTCGCAATTTCTATATGACCGACCCGATCAGCCGCGCATCGGTGACGATGGCCAAATGTACTGAGGCCTTTGTCAAGGAAGCGGCTGCCGAGAAGGTTGCCTGAGTAAGGGGGGCGGCGATCTGATCGTCGCCCATCCCGCAAGGGGGTGTCCCAATTCAGGGACGAAACGCAAAAGATACGGTTTGACCGATGGAACTTCTTTGGGACGGATATATTGAACCGCTGGTCTGGATCGTCGCCAAGATTTTGGCGATTGTCCTCCCGCTGTTGGGTGCTGTCGCCTATCTGACTTACGCCGAGCGTAAGGTTATCGGTGCTATTCAGCTCCGTAAGGGCCCGAACGTTGTGGGGCCGTTTGGCCTTTTGCAACCGCTCGCTGATGGTCTGAAGCTGTTTCTGAAAGAAACAATCATTCCGAGCAGCGCGAACAAGGGCGTGTTTATCATCGCCCCGATGCTGACTTTCATTCTGGCAATCATCGCCTGGGCGGTTATCCCGTTCGACGAAGGCATGGTTTTGGCGGATCTGAACGTTGGTATTCTTTACATCTTCGCGATTTCTTCGCTTGGTGTTTACGGCATCGTGATGGCCGGTTGGGCATCGAACTCCAAATACGCATTCCTTGGCGCGCTGCGTTCCGGCGCACAGATGGTTTCGTACGAGATTTCGATTGGCCTGATCATCATCTCGGTTCTGCTGACGACCGGTTCCTTGAACCTTAGCGACATTGTGCGCGGTCAGGTCGGCGGGATCTGGGAGTGGAACTTTGTTTATCACTTCCCGATGTTCATCGTCTTCATCGTGTCCATCCTGGCAGAAACCAACCGCGCACCGTTTGACCTTCCGGAAGCGGAAGCAGAACTGGTTTCGGGTTACAACGTCGATTATTCGGCAATGACCTTTGCGCTGTTCTTCTTGGGTGAATACGCGAACATGATCCTGATGAGTGGCCTGTGCGCCATTCTGTTCCTGGGTGGCTGGAGCGCGCCGTTGCCGTTCCTCGAATTCATCCCGGGTGCGATCTGGTTCATTCTGAAGATCTGCTTCGTGCTGTTCATCTTCCTGTGGGTTCGTGCAACCTTCCCGCGTTACCGCTATGACCAACTGATGCGTCTGGGCTGGAAAATCTTCCTGCCGCTGTCCTTCGCATGGGTCATGCTGGTTGCCACGTTCCTGGTTGTTTTTGACAAGGTCCCGGCCTGATCGCCGCGCATCGGAAAGAGAGAGGTATACGATGTCATTTATTGATCGGACGGCCCGGAGCTACCTGCTCGCGGAACTCGTATCGGGTATGGCGCTCACCTTGAAATACATGTTCAAGCCGAAAGTGACGCTGAACTACCCGTATGAAAAAGGCCCGCTGAGCCCGCGTTTCCGTGGCGAACATGCGCTGCGTCGCTACCCGAACGGGGAAGAGCGTTGCATTGCTTGTAAGCTCTGCGAAGCGATTTGCCCGGCACAGGCTATTACCATCGAGGTAGAGCCGCGTGACGACGGTTCGCGTCGTACGACCCGCTACGACATTGATATGACGAAGTGCATTTACTGTGGTTTCTGTGAAGAAGCCTGCCCGGTGGATGCAATCGTCGAAGGTCCGAACTTCGAGTTCGCAACCGAAAACCGCGAGGAGCTGTTCTATGACAAGGACAAGCTGCTGGCAAACGGCGAGCGTTGGGAAGCCGAGCTTGCTGCACGATTGGAGGCAGACGCACCTTACCGGTAAGTGTCGCGTCTGATCGTTAGAAAGAGAGTTCATGGGCCGTTGTTTGCCAAAGGGGCAGCAACGGTTCGCCAAGGGGGTACCTTATGGTCGTACAGGCTTTGGCTTTTTACCTGTTTGCTTCCGTCGCGGTGATTTCCGCGACTGCGGTTGTGACCGTTCGCAACCCGGTGCATTCGGTACTGTTGCTGATCTTGACATTCTTTAACGCAGCCGGACTTTTCGTCCTGCTGGGTGCCGAGTTTCTCGCCATGCTGCTCGTCGTCGTTTATGTCGGCGCGGTCGCAGTTCTGTTCCTGTTCGTCGTGATGATGCTGGACATCAACTTTGTTGAAATGCGCCAGGGTTTCCTGAACTACCTGCCGATCGGTGTTCTGATCGCGGTTGTTCTGTTCGTCGAACTGGCACTGGTTGGCGCTGGCTGGACCCTTACCGATGAGGCGGTCGCGGTACTCGCGCAGCCGACACCGGCGGGGCTGACCAACGTCGAAGCACTCGGTCAACTGATCTACACCGATTACGCATACATCTTCCAGGCGGCTGGTCTGGTACTGCTTGTTGCGATGATTGGCGCAATTGTCTTGACGCTGCGTCACCGTGAAGGTGTCCGCCGTCAGAAAATCTCCGAGCAGGTCAAGCGTTCCCGCGCTGATACGCTTGAAATCAAAAAAGTTCCGGTCGGAAGGGGGATCTGATGGAAATCGGTCTTGCACATTATCTGACCGTCGCGGCGATCCTTTTCACACTCGGGATCTTCGGCATCTTCATGAACCGCAAGAACGTCATCATCATCATGATGTCGATCGAGCTGATGCTGCTGGCGGTCAATATCAATCTGGTCGCGTTCTCGTCGTTCCTCGGCGACCTCGTTGGACAGGTTTTCACCATCTTCGTTCTGACGGTTGCTGCGGCTGAAGCGGCAATTGGTCTGGCGATCCTGGTCGTCTATTTCCGTAACCGCGGCACGATTGCGGTTGAAGACATCAACATGATGAAGGGGTAAGGCAGATATGTATCCGTTGATTGTTTTCCTGCCCCTGATCGCGGCAGCTATTGCCGGGACCATTACGCTGGTCGGCGCCATGTCGACCGCGAAAGAGGCCCCGCATGACGCGCACGGTCATCACCATCATGGTGTTTCATCGGCTGATCGCGTGGCACAGCTTGTCACCGTTGCCGGTGTTGTGATTGCCTTCATCATTTCGATCTTTGCCTTTGTCGATGTTGCCCTTGGCGGCAACCCGGTAACGATTGAACTGTTCACCTGGATTTCGTCTGGCAGCTTCGATGCATCCTGGGCGCTGCGTATTGATACGCTGACCTGCGTGATGCTGATTGTTGTCACCGGCGTGTCCTCGATGGTTCACATCTATTCCATCGGCTATATGTCGCACGACCCGGACAAGCCGCGCTTCATGGCGTATCTGAGCCTGTTCACCTTTGCGATGTTGATGCTGATTACCGCCGACAACCTGATCCAGCTGTTCTTCGGTTGGGAGGGCGTTGGTCTGGCATCGTATCTTCTGATCGGTTTCTGGTACTCCAAGCCGTCTGCTTCGGCAGCAGCGATCAAGGCCTTTATTGTCAACCGTGTTGGTGACTTTGGGTTCGCGCTTGGTATCTTTGCCGTCTACGTTCTGTTTGACTCTGTTCAGTTCGACGTCATCTTTGGTAATGCCGAAGAGGTTGCTGGCGCAACGCTGATGTTCCTTGGCCATGAATTCTCGGCTCTGGAAATTACCTGCTTCCTGCTGTTCATCGGTGCGATGGGTAAATCTGCACAGCTTGGCCTGCACACCTGGCTTCCGGACGCGATGGAAGGCCCGACCCCGGTTTCCGCGCTTATTCACGCGGCAACCATGGTGACGGCTGGCGTATTCATGGTCGCGCGTCTGTCGCCGATCTTTGAATATGCTGAAACCACCCTGATGATCGTAACCATCGTTGGTGCATCGACCGCGTTCTTCGCGGCCACCATCGGCTGTGTTCAGAACGACATCAAACGCGTGATCGCATATTCGACCTGTTCGCAGCTGGGCTACATGTTCTTTGCTTGCGGCGTGTCGGCATATTCGGCTGGTGTATTCCACCTGATGACGCACGGTTTCTTCAAAGCGCTTCTGTTCCTTGGTGCCGGTTCGGTCATCCACGCGATGTCTGATGAACAGGACATGCGCAAGATGGGCGGCATCGCCAAGATGGTTCCGCTGACCTTCGCTGTCATGGTGATTGGTACGCTTGCGATTACCGGTGTTCCGGGCTTTGCGGGTTACTATTCCAAGGACCTTATCCTTGAAAGCGCATATGCCGCACATACCGGTGTTGGTCTCTATGCCTTCTGGGCAGGTATCCTTGCTGCGCTTATGACCTCGTTCTATAGCTGGCGTCTGATCTTCCTGACCTTCTTCGGTGCACCGCGCGCTGATGAACGTACCATGGCTCATGTTCATGAGAGCCCGGCGATTATGACCGGTCCGCTTCTGTTCCTGACCGTTGGTGCGATCTTCGCTGGTTGGTTTGCATCCGATTGGTTCGGTGTTGGCGACTATGACGAGATGCTGTCGTTCTGGAACGGCGCGATCTTTGTTGCCGAAGGCCACAACGCACTTGAGAACGCACACCACGTCCCGGGTTGGGTCGTTTGGGCACCGTTCGTTGCGATGCTGACCGGTCTGTCGCTTGCGATTGTCATGTACAAGCTGGTTCCGTCGCTTCCGCGTTCGCTTGCAAATACCTTCAACGGTGTTTACCGCTTCGCGCTGAACAAGTGGTACTTCGACGAACTCTACGACAAGATTTTCGTCAAGCCGGCCTTTGCACTTGGCTATGGCTTCTGGAAATCAGGGGATGGTGCCATCATCGATGGTTGCGGTCCGGATGGTGTTGCAGCGGCTTGCCGTAACATCGCACGTCGCGTCAGCGCCATTCAGAGTGGTTTCGTTTATCACTATGCATTTGCGATGCTGATCGGCATTGCGGCGCTGGTCTCCTACACAATTTGGAAGATGGGTTAACGGGCGATGAGTGATTGGCCAATTCTTTCGATCGTCACCTTCTTGCCGCTGGTCGGTGCAACTCTGCTGCTCCTGATCAATGGTGAGGAGGCGACTGTTGCCCGCAATTCCCGTTGGGTTGCGCTTTGGACCTCCGGGTTCACCTTCCTTGTATCCTTGATGCTGTGGGTGAACTTCGATGTAACGACTGCAGACTTCCAGTTCGTCGAACAGGCGGAATGGATGCCGGGTCTGAACATTTCCTATCACATGGGCGTTGACGGTATTTCCGTTCTGTTCGTCCTGCTTGCGACCTTCCTGACGCCGATTTGTATTCTTTCGGCGTGGGAAGCGATCCAGAAGCGTGTGAAGGAATACATGATCGCCTTCCTCGTTCTTGAAACGATGATGGTCGGTATGTTCAGTGCGCTTGACGGTCTGCTGTTCTATCTCTTTTTCGAAGGCGTCCTGATCCCGATGTTCATCATCATCGGCGTTTGGGGTGGTCAGCGTCGTGTCTATGCGGCATTCAAGCTGTTCCTTTATACCCTTCTTGGTTCGGTTCTGATGCTGGTTGCGCTGCTTGCGATGTATTTCGAAGCGGGCACCACCGACATCCCGACCCTGATGGAGTATGGTTTCAGCTATAATATGCAGCTGTGGCTTTGGCTGGCCTTCTTCGCGTCCTTCGCGGTTAAGGTTCCGATGTGGCCGGTTCATACCTGGCTTCCGGATGCCCACGTGGAAGCACCGACTGCCGGTTCTGTGATCCTGGCTGGTGTTCTTCTGAAAATGGGTGGTTACGGTTTCCTGCGCTTCTCGCTGCCGATGATGCCGCTGGCATCTGAAACCTTCGCACCGCTCGTCTTCACGCTGTCGATTGTTGCAATCATCTATACATCCCTGGTGGCACTGGCCCAGCAGGACATGAAAAAGCTGATTGCGTATTCGTCGGTCGCACATATGGGTATCGTTACCATCGGTGCTTTCACCTTTAACCAGCATGGTATCGAAGGTTCGATCTTCCAGATGCTCAGCCACGGTGTGGTTTCCGGCGCGCTCTTCCTGTGCGTTGGTGTGGTATATGACCGTATCCATACCCGTGAGATTGATGCCTATGGTGGTCTTGTCCACCGTATGCCGAGCTATGCGCTGATCTTCATGTTCTTCACCATGGCGTCTGTCGGTCTTCCGGGGACGGGTGGCTTTATCGGCGAAATCCTGGCGCTGCTGGGTGCGTTCGAAGCCAACACCTGGGTCGCATTCTTTGCTGCGACCGGCTTGATCCTTGGTGCGGCATATGCGCTGTATCTCTATCGCCGGATCGTGTTCGGGGCTCTGACCAAAGAGAACCTGAAAACCATCCTCGATATGAGCCCGCGTGAATGGATTATCTTCGCACCGCTGGTGATCATCGTTCTGTGGATGGGGGTCTATCCGGTCTCCTTCCTCGACATCATGCATGTCTCGGTTGAAAACCTCGTCAACCAGGTCGAAACGGCCCAGGCTGCAGCGGCGCAAGCCGCACAGCTGGCCGCGAATTGAGGGGAATGAACATGGGAGTTTCTATGCTCAACCTCGGGGCCGCACTGCCCGAAATGTTTATGGCAGTTTCTGCCTTGGCACTGTTGATGCTTGGGGTTTTCGCCGGTAAGGACAAATCGTTCCGCACCGTCTCCTGGCTGGCAGTTGCCGCACAAATCGTTGCCATCATCCTTGTGGTGATGGGCGAGGGTGGTACCGCATTCTTCGGCCAGTTCACGGCTGATGCCTTTGCATCCTTCTGCAAGGTGATGATCCTGATCGGCTCTGCGACCGGTATCATCATGACCATGAACTTCGCCGAGCGCGAAAACATGGCACGCTTTGAATTCCCGATCCTTATCACCCTTGCTACCCTTGGCATGATGGCGATGGTTTCGGCGAACGATATGCTGTCGCTGTATCTTGGTCTCGAACTGCAGTCGCTTGCGCTTTATGTTGTTGCTGCGATCCGCCGTGACACCGTGCGTTCGACTGAATCAGGTCTGAAATACTTCATCCTTGGTTCGATCGCGTCGGGCATCCTGCTGTATGGTATGTCGATGGTTTACGGTTTCACCGGAACCACCAACTTCACCGTTCTGGGGGATACCCTTGTCGGTGGTGAGCTGCCACTTGGCGCGCTGGTTGGTCTGGCATTCATCTTTGCTGGTCTGTGCTTCAAAGTTTCCGCTGTTCCGTTCCACATGTGGACCCCGGACGTCTACGAAGGTGCACCGACCCCGGTGACTTCCTTCTTCGCGGTTGCGCCGAAGATTGCTGGCCTTGCACTGTTCATCCGTGTCGCGATGGGCCCGTTTGGCGGTGCCGTTGAAGACTGGCAGCAGATCATTGTCCTGATCTCGATCCTGTCCATGGCACTTGGTTCGTTTGCAGCCCTTCGTCAGGAAAACATCAAGCGTCTGATGGCTTATTCGTCCATTGGTCACGTTGGCTTCGCGCTTGTTGGTCTGGCTGCCGGTACGCAGGACGGTGTCACGGGTATTCTGGTTTATCTTGGTATTTACCTTGTCATGAACCTGGGCACCTTTGCCGTCATCCTGTGCATGCGTCGTAACGACCGCATGGCTGAGGAAATCACCGATCTTGCCGGTCTGGCCAAGACCAAGCCGCTGATGGCTGCGATCACTGCGATCCTGATGTTCTCGATGGCGGGTATCCCGCCGCTCGCAGGCTTCTTTGGCAAGTTCTACGTCTTCAAGGCGGCTGTTGATGCCGGTCTTGTGACGCTGGCAGTTATCGGTCTAGTGACCTCTGTTGTGAGTGCGTACTACTATCTGCGCATTATCAAGGTCATGTATTTCGATGAGCCGGTCGAAGGATTTGATCGCAACGGTACCGAGATGAACGTCATCATGGCAATTGCCACGATCGTCATCCTGGCCTTCGTCTTCTTCCCGAACCCGCTGATGGATAGCGCAGCTGTTGCTGCCGCCTCACTGTTCGGACAGTAAGAATGACAGCGCGAACGATCCGTCTTCCCGAAGGTTTCTACCTTCATGAACTGGAAGCGATCGACAGCACAAATGATGAGGCCAAGCGCCTCGCGGACAAGGGCGCCCAAAGTGGCGCCCTTGTTTTAGCAAGAACACAAACGTCTGGTCGCGGTCGCCGCGGACGGGCCTGGTCATCGCCCGTCGGTAACCTGTATTCATCCTTGCTGCTGCGCCCGACCTGTTCACTGGCCGAGGCGGCCCGTCTGACTTTCCTGATTGCGGTTGCCATGGCCGAGGCGGTTGAAACCGTTACCGGGCAACAGGTCCGCCCGGATTGCAAATGGCCGAACGATCTGATGGTCAATGGGCGCAAGATTTGCGGTATCCTGCTTGAAAGTGCGTCCAATCAGGGATCAGCAACCGATTACCTTGTGATCGGGGCCGGGGTGAATGTGGCGTTCTTCCCCGAAGATTCTGAACGTCCTGCAACGTCGCTTGCAGCCCTTGGTTCGCCGGTGTCGGTCGATGAGCTTGTATCGACCTATATCGCGCGCGTCGCACATTGGTTGCCGATCTGGGAGACCGAAGGATTTGGTCCGATCCGTGAAGCCTGGCTTTTGCGTGGCTATGGGATTGGCAAGCCGGTTGTGGCGCGTTTGACAGAACGCGAGCTTGAAGGAACTTTCGTGGGACTTGATGATGATGGTTCACTTATCCTAAGAGAAGACAACGGTGTCGAACACCGTATCGGGGCTGGCGAAGTTTTCTTTGCCACCTGACTTCATAGATTACCTTGCTTTGTAGCGGAGGCTTGTAAGCATCATGTTGCTTGCGATTGACGCCGGAAACACCAACATCGTCTTTGCGGTCTTTGATGGCGATACCATCAAGGGGCAGTGGCGCTGTTCGACCACGACTGAACGCACCGCCGATGAATTGGGCGTGTGGCTCCATCATCTGTTTACGCTGTCTGGTATTCCTGCCGATGCGATCACCGGTGCGATCATCGCAACCGTGGTTCCGGCAGCGGAATTCAGTCTGAAGACACTTTGCCGTCGCTATTTCAGTGTCGAGCCGATGGTGGTGGGCGATCCGGCGGTTGATCTTGATATGAAGATCATCATGGATCGTCCGAGCGAAGTGGGGGCTGACCGCCTTGTCAACGCCGTTGCCGCCCATGAATTGTTCGGTGGGCCGCTGGTGGTACTGGATTTCGGCACTGCAACGACATTTGACGTGGTTGATGGCAATGGTGATTATCTTGGTGGTGTGATCGCGCCGGGTGTGAACCTGTCGATCAAGGCACTGCATATGGCCGCAGCCCAGCTGCCGATGGTGGCGATTGAAGCCCCGCGCAGTGTCGTTGGCAAAAACACGGTCGAAGCAATGCAGTCCGGGGTTTATTGGGGCTATGTTTCCATGATCGAAGGTCTGCTTGCGCGTATTCGCAAACATCAGAATGTCGAGCATATGAAAGTTGTGGCAACGGGCGGGCTTGCGCCGCTCTTTACAAAAGCTGTAGATGAAATTGAATACCTGCATGGGGATCTGACCATGCTTGGTCTTTTGATGATTTATCGCCGTAACAGTGAAAAGATTGTCAATCAGGCCTGATACAGGCTTGCGCCGGGCAGGGGATTACATCACGCCTGTCTGATCTGAGTGCCGAAGATAAAGGATTACCATCCGTGGATTTGTATTTGCCAAAAGACGAAGTGTTGTTCGTGCCGCTCGGCGGTTCCGGCGAAATCGGCATGAACATGAACCTTTATGGCTATGACGATCAGTGGCTGATGGTGGATATGGGCGTTTCCTTTGGCGAGGAAGGCCTGCCGGGCGTTGACGTTGTCATGCCTGACCCATCCTTTATCGAGGATCGCAAGGACAAGCTGGTCGGCCTGGTTCTGACCCATGCGCATGAAGATCACCTTGGCGCGGTGCCGTATCTTTGGCCGCGCCTGAAATGCCCGATCTATGCAACCCCATTTGCCGCGGAGTTCCTCAAGGCCAAACTCGCAGAAACCGATTTCGCCGAGCAGGTGCCGATCCATGTGATCGAGCTTGGCGGGCGGTTCAAGCTGGGCTGCTTTGATATCGAGTTCGTCACCATGACCCACTCGATCCTTGAGCCGAATGCATTGGCCATTCGCACGCCCAAGGGATTGATCGTTCATACCGGCGACTGGAAGTTTGATCCCGATCCGCAGATCGGTGAGGCATCTGACGTCAAAAAGCTTGAAGAGCTTGGCGATGAAGGCGTGATGGCGCTGGTCTGTGACTCAACCAACGTCTTTTCCGAAGGCAAAACCGGATCAGAAGGCGAGGTTGCCAAAAACCTGTCGACCCTGTTCGCTGAACATTCGCGCGGGCGCATCGCCGTTGCGTGTTTTGCGACCAACGTTGCGCGTGTGCAGTCTGTCATAGAAGCGGCCCATGAAAATGGTCGTTGTGTCGGCCTTGCCGGACGGTCATTGAACCGTGTGACCGAAGCCGCGCGTGAGGTAGGCTATCTGACAGCTTATCCGAACCTTCTGAGCGACGAAGAAGCGATGGAAGTACCCAAAGATCAGGTGCTGCTGCTTTGTACCGGATCACAGGGTGAACCACGTGCAGCACTTTCGCGCATTGCCAAGGGTGATCACCCGACCGTGGAACTTGACCCGGGCGATACGGTTGTGTTCTCGGCCCGTGAAATTCCGGGAAATGAAAAATCCATCGGCTATATCCAGAACCTTTTGATCCGCCGTGGCATTAAGGTCATCACCGCACGTGATGAGCCGATCCACGTTTCGGGCCATCCTGGCCGCGAAGATTTGACCCGGATGTATCAGCTGACACGTCCGAAAATTCTGGTGCCGGTCCATGGCGAAACCCGCCATCTTTGCGAACAGGCTGCTCTTGGCGCGGAATGCCAGATCCCCGAACAGGTGATCCCGCATGACGGCACCGTGATCCGGCTGGCACCGGGTGAAGCACATGTGATCGGTGTTGCCGACGCAGGTGTCTTGGCCCTTGATGGCGGCCGGTTGCTTAAGCGTGATGCAGATACTTTCCGTAACCGCAATCGCATCGTCTGGAACGGTGTCATGTTTGTCACCGTGGTGCTCAACCAGTTTGGTGAAATGGTCAATGATCCGATGATCACGGCTCCCAGCTTGTTTGATGAACCTGAAGACGAAACGCGCCTTCATCATTTTGCTGCCGAGATCGGCAATCGCATTGATCAGCTTAATGATGACGAAGTCCTTGATGATGCCGCTGTGATCTTGGCAGTACGTCAGGCATTGCGTCGTCCTGTGCGCCAGCGCCTTGGCAAGCGTCCATTGATTGAAGTCCATCTCGTCCGCGTGACCGAACAGGGCTAATCCAGATATTTTGTCCCGATTTACCGGCTCTGTGCAGATGTGGAGCCGGAAAATTGCCATTCGACGAAATGGGCAATTGTCTTTGGGCGGATAGCTATCCTAGATTGACTGTGATCGGGCAGATCATATTTGCAGGAGTAAGACCATGATTGGACGGCTGAACCATGTCGCCATCGCAGTACCGGACCTTGAAGCAGGCATTGCGCAGTATCGTGATGTGCTGGGTGCCAAGGTGTCCGAACCGCAAGATGAACCCGATCACGGTGTAACCGTCGTTTTCGTCGAGCTGCCCAATACAAAGATCGAACTGCTTTATCCGCTGGGGGAAAACTCGCCGATCAAGGGTTTCCTTGAAAAGAACGCATCTGGTGGCATCCACCATGTTTGCTACGAAGTCGATGATATCCTCGCTGCGCGTGACAAGCTTCAGGCAAGCGGTGCGCGCGTTCTGGGCGATGGGGAGCCAAAGATCGGCGCACATGGTAAGCCTGTGCTGTTCCTGCATCCAAAGGACTTCAACGGCACATTGGTCGAACTTGAACAAGTCTGACCTAGTTTGCGAACAACGTCACAGCGCCCGGACTTGCAAAAGATTTCGGGCGCTTTATTTTTCCTGCGTCGCACTAACCGCGCCCTCAAGCTAAAGAGAAACACATGAACTGGTTTTCTGGCCTTCTGGTCTATATCGTCATCTGGTGGCTGGTTCTGTTTATGGTTCTGCCGTTTGGGGTGAAGCGCGAAGAAAATGTCGAACCCGGTCACGATAGCGGCGCACCGCAAAAAGCCCACATGTGGAAAAAGGTCTTCGCGACAAGTGCGGTTTCGGCGATTTTGTGGGTGGTGGCCTGGTTTGTGATTACCAGTGGCATGATCGAAATACGCCCGCCGCAATAAGAATTTTTCGCCGTTCGAAAAACAGAAAACCCCGCACAAAAATGCTGCGGGGTTTTGTCGTTTCAGACTGCACAAAAACGGACGGGAAGGGGAGTAGTTAAAAAAAAAGCAAGATCACAAGGATCTTGCTAAGATGCTATTTTTATAGCTGTTTTTCCCGTAATCTTTTTATGCTTCCTCCTAAGACCTGGGCACGTAGCACAGGTTTTAATTCGACGTCGCGCCTGCTTCTTGTATGCTTATTGGCAACAAAGCCTCCCGCAATTTTATGAGCGGCTGCGATACGCCTTCCGCAACGATCTTGCGCCGTTAGCGGAGGATTAAAAAGCCACATGTTTCATTGTTATGCAAGATGTTTTGACCAAACTTCACAAATGATTCGATGCTGCACTGCACACAGATAGGGTGAAACTAAAAGATGAATAAGTTTGCATTGGTCGAACCTATTTTAAACCCCGGTTCAGGTATTAAAATCAGACTTTTGGCGGCTCTTTCTGCCAGTTTGATGGTTACGTTGCCACTGGCAAATGCACAGGCACAGGCCGAATCCCCGTTTCCGTCTTCACAAGGTGAGACGATGTCAGGCGATCAGAACGGCCAAGCAGATGCGACCGCGGAACCAGCCACGCCGAAAATTACGGTGTCACGTTCGGCCTGCAAGGCGATCGTCAAACATGTTCCAGCAGATGATGTTGAATATAAGCCGGGTGTGGATGTACGCGGGAACAAGGTGGTTGGTGCTGATCTGAATGGTGGTAGCAACATTTTGGGATCCTTGCCCAAGGAGATCGAATTCCCTGTCACTTTGGATTTCATGGAGTATGCCGGATCATCCCTGCCTGAAGGCATGAGCGGCGAACAAAGCATTGGCAAAATCACCTATCGCAACGGGCGGGTTTACTTCAATGATCAGCCGCTGGGCGATGATGCCAATAATGATGAGTTGATTGCCGCATGCCGTGAAGCGGGCTTTCGCTGATTGGCTGGCACGAGGTATTTGCACCATCGCAGTTTCGCCATCATTGGAAACTAATAAGAGTGCGATCATATAACGCAAGTTCCGGCTTGCGTTTCGGGCTGTGCTGTCGCATTTTCCGGGCAAGGTTAATTCAACGCCCAACCATTCAGATTTGTTCATCACGAGGCATTAATGCGTCTTTCCCAGTTCTTTCTGCCGACCCTGAAGGAAACCCCGTCAGAAGCACAGATTGCTTCTCACCGTTTGATGCTGCGCGCCGGTATGGTCCGCCAGCTCACGGCAGGGATCTATTCATGGCTTCCGCTCGGCTACCGCGTTCTTAAAAAGATCGAACAGATCGTTCGTGAAGAACAGGACAAGATCGGCTTTAACGAGCTTCTGATGCCGACCATTCAGCCGGCAGAGCTGTGGCAGGAAAGTGGTCGTTATGACGATTATGGTCTTGAGATGCTGCGCATTACCGACCGTCATGATCGCAAGATGCTGTTCGGCCCGACCAACGAAGAAGCCATCACCGACATTTTCCGTAACGATGTGCGTTCCTATAAACAGCTTCCGCAGATGCTGTATCATATCCAGTGGAAATTCCGTGACGAGATCCGCCCGCGCTTTGGTGTGATGCGTGGTCGCGAATTCCTGATGAAGGATGCCTATTCGTTCGATATCGATTACGAAAGCGCACGTCACACCTATAACAAGATCTTCCTGGCTTATTGCCGTACCTTCACCCGTCTTGGTGTGAAAGCGATTCCGATGGTGGCTGATACCGGCCCGATTGGAGGTGATCTGAGCCACGAATTCATCATTCTTGCTGATACCGGCGAAAGTGAAGTCTTCTGCGACAAGAAATGGCTCGACAAAGACCTGACCGGACAGGGCGTTGATCTGAATGATCGTACCGGCCTTGAAAACTGGGTACAGGGTACGCTGGCCGACTATGCCGCGACCGAAGAAAAACACGATGCGGCCAACAGCCCGATTTCCGGTGATGACCTGATCGCTACCCGCGGTATCGAAGTTGGTCACATCTTCCACTTCGGCACCAAATACTCTGCACCGCTGGGCGCAAACGTTCTTGGCCCGGATGGTAAGGAAGTCCCGGTTCAGATGGGCTCTTATGGCATTGGTGTTTCCCGTCTTGTTGGTGCTTTGATCGAAGCATCCCATGACGAGAACGGCATTATCTGGCCAGAAGCAGTTGCACCTTACAAGGTTGGCCTGATCAACCTGCGCACTGGCGATGATGAATGCGATGCGGCCTGCGAAGATGCATATGCCAAGCTGAACAATGCTGGCATTGAAGTACTTTATGATGACCGTGATATCCGTGCTGGTGGCAAGTTTGCCGACATGGACCTGATTGGTCTGCCGTGGCAGATCGTCATTGGTCCGAAGGGCCTGAAAAACGGTGTGGTCGAACTCAAGAACCGTAGAAGCGGCGAGAAGACCGAAGTCACCTTTGAAGCGGCACTGAACCAGATCAGCGCCTGATCGACTTTTATGAAACGGGGCAGCTTTCGCTGCCCCGTTGCCATTTCCGGAACAGCTGCCAACTAATTGGTTGCGTTTCGTTTCCTGACCAGCTTCCACAAGGATAGATTGCCCATGTTCAGTCCGTTCGAGCGTATGGTGGCCTTCCGCTACCTGCGTCCACGTCGGCAGGAAGGCTTTGTTTCCGTCATCGCCATCTTTTCGTTGCTTGGCATCATGCTTGGTGTGGCGACCCTGATCATCGTCATGTCAGTGATGAACGGGTTCCGCGCCGAACTGCTTGGCCGCATTTTGGGACTGAACGGGCATATTTCCGTCTATGCACAGGGCAATGGCGGGATTGGTGATTATGCCAAGATCGAAAAGCAGATTGCTGAGAACGGCAATGTGACCCTGACCGTGCCTGTGGTCGAAGGGCAGGTCATGGCATCGAAAAACGGGCGTGCGTCCGGTGCGATAGTGCGTGGTATGCGTCCCGAAGACGTCAAGAAACGTCAAACCATTGCCGATAACATCGTTTTCGGCTCGCTTGATGATTTCAAGGGCGATGACACCGTGATCATGGGCGCGCGTCTTGCCATGAAGCTTGGCGTTGGTGTCGGCGATACGGTCAATCTGATTTCGCCGAAGGGCAATGTCACGGCGTTTGGGGCTGTGCCGCGTGTGCGGGCCTATACGGTGGCGGGGCTGTTTGACATCGGCATGTATGAATACGATAGCGGCTTTGTTTTCATGCCGCTTTCAGCAGCCCAGGTTTATTTCCGACTGCCAGAACAGATCACGCATTTTGAAGTGATGCTTGATGATATCTCGGCCATGGGCGACACCATGGACGAGTTGCTAGGAACCCTTGCCGGTGAAAGATTGCGCCTTGTGAACTGGCAGCAATCCAATGCCGGGTTCTTTAATGCGCTTCAGGTCGAACGAAATGTGATGTTCTTGATCCTCACACTGATCATCCTGGTGGCGGCCTTTAACATCATTTCGGGCATGGTGATGCTGGTGAAAGACAAGGGGCGTGATATCGCGATCCTGCGCACCATGGGAGCCACCCGCCAATCCATCATGAAGGTGTTCTTCCTTGCAGGTGCATCTATTGGTGTGCTTGGCACGATTTCCGGTTTGATCATTGGTGTTCTGTTCTGCCTGAATATCGAAAATATCCGTCAGTTCATTCAGAACCTGACCGGAACCGACCTGTTTAATGCCGAAATTTACTTCCTGTCGCAGCTTCCGGCCGACATGGATGTTGGCGAGGTTGTCATGGTCTGCATCATGTCGCTGACGCTTTCATTCCTAGCGACGGTCTATCCGGCATGGCGTGCTTCGCGCCTCGATCCGGTGGAGGCACTGCGCTATGAGTGATGTGATGAAAACCACTGCCGAACAACGCGCACGCAATGTCGTCCTGCGTCTGGAAAAGATTGATCGCATTTTCAATCAGGGCCCGGATCAGCTCGAAATCCTGAAATCGGTTGATCTGGAAATCCATCAGGGCGAAATCGTTGCCCTTGTTGGTCCGTCAGGGGCTGGTAAATCAACACTGCTTCAAATTGCTGGGCTGCTTGAAAAACCTGATGCTGGTTTGGTATCAATCGGTGGAAAGCGCAGCACGGATTTGTCTGATTTGGCGCGTACTGAAATGCGCCGTAGCCACATCGGCTTTGTCTATCAGTACCATCATCTTTTGCCGGAATTCTCGGCACTTGAGAATGTCGTTATGCCGCAGATGATCAATGGTCTGAAACGTGGTGAGGCCGAAGAACGCGGCATGGAACTTCTGCGTTGCCTTGGTCTGGAAAAACGTGCGGCCCATCGTCCGGCAAGGCTTTCCGGCGGTGAACAACAGCGCGTGGCGATTGCTCGCGCCTTGGCCAATGTTCCTGACGTTCTGTTTGCCGATGAACCGACCGGTAACCTTGATCCGCATACCGCGGATACGGTTTTTGGCATGTTGATGACGCTTGTGCGTGAAACCGGTTTGGCATCGCTGATTGCGACCCATAACCCGGAACTTGCCCGTCAGATGGACCGCGTTGTCACCTTGCGTGATGGTCATTTGATTGAACTTGATCCGGCTGAACTTTCCTAAGCGATCAAAATTCTTTAAGCTGATCTGATGCGTCGTTTTGCCTTTGGGTGAAACGGCGCTTTACCTGCCTTTTGTCTTCTTTTCCGGGGTTAATGATCGATGGGAAACGGTTTCGTCCATCTTCGTGTTCACACCAACTATTCGCTTGCAGAAGGTGCCATCACGACGAAGGAGCTCGCCAAACTTTGCGTAGCCGACGGCCAACCTGCCGTTGCGATGACCGATACGGACAATATGTTTGGCGCGCTTGATTTTGCCGGTGCGCTCAGCGGCAGCGGCATTCAGCCAATCTTGGGCGTTCAGATGGGTATTGAGCGGTTCGGTGATAAACCGGCCGTCGGAAAAATTGCCCGTGAACCGATGCCGGACCGTCTGGTTCTGATCGCGCAAAACAAGGAAGGTTATTTCAATCTTCTGAAAATTGTCTCGCGCGCCCATATGACGTCCGAAGCCGGAAGCGAGCCAAAAGCGCTTTACGAACATATCCGGACTTATTCCAAACATATCATCTGTTTGACCGGTGGCCCGACCGGCCCGTTGGCGCGTCTTCTGTCCGAAGAACAGCTTGATAAGGCCGAAGATTGCCTGGCACAGCTCAAAGACATCTTTGGCGACCGGCTTTACATCGAACTACAGCGCCACGGCGAAGAACTTGAAGATCTGGTCGAACCGGGGCTAATCAAGCTTGCCTATGATCACAACGTGCCGCTGGTTGCGACCAATAACTGCTATTTTCCGTCCGTTGATATGTATGAAGCACACGACGTATTCATCTGTATCGGGCAGGGGGCGGTTGTCGGGCAGGATGAACGCTGGAAACTCACACCGCATCATCGGTTCAAGACAGCTGCTGAAATGCGCGAGCTGTTTTCTGATATCCCGGAAGCCTGCGACAATACGCTTCTGATTGCCAAACGGTGTTCCTGGCATGTTGAAAAGATTGATCCGATCCTGCCACCCTTTGACTGTGGTGAAGGCCGTACCGAAGTCGATGAACTTCGTCATATGTCCGAAGAGGGCCTTAGGGGCCGTCTGGAAAAGCACGTCTATACCGAAGGCATGTCAGATGCGGAAAAGGAAGAAATCGCCAAACCCTATTGGGAGCGGCTTGATTACGAACTTGGCATCATCAATCAGATGGGTTTTCCGGGTTACTTCCTGATCGTTGCGGACTTTATCCAATGGGCAAAGGATCATGAAATTCCGGTTGGGCCGGGTCGTGGTTCGGGTGCAGGTTCGCTTGTTGCCTATGCGCTTTTGATTACCGACCTTGATCCGCTGCGGTTCTCGCTTCTGTTCGAACGCTTCCTGAACCCGGAACGTGTTTCCATGCCCGACTTTGACGTCGACTTCTGTCAGGACCGGCGTGGTGAGGTAATCGAGTATGTGCAGAAGAAATACGGTCATGACCGTGTCGCACAGATCATTACCTTTGGTAAGTTGCAGGCAAAGGCGGCAGTGCGTGACGTTGGTCGCGTGCTCAGCATCCCTTACGGCTATGTCGATAAAATCTGTAAGATGATCCCAGGTGATCCGGCCAAACCGATCCCGCTTAAGGAAGGGATCGACATGGAGCCGGATCTGCGCCGCATCGCGCGTGAAGATCCGGATATTGATCGTCTGCTGTCGATCGCTATGCAGATCGAAGGTCTTTATCGTAACTCATCGACCCACGCGGCCGGTGTGGTGATCGGCGACCGTGACCTTGATGAACTTGTTCCGATCTATCGTGATCCGCGTTCCGACATGCCGGTTACGCAATTCAATATGAAGTATGTCGAAAACGCCGGTTTGGTGAAGTTCGACTTCCTGGGTCTTAAGACGCTGACGGTGATTATTGAGGCCGTCAACTTGATGCGTTTACGCAAGGATGTCCCGCAAGACTTTGATATTGGTGCTATTGCACTGGATGACCGCGCCGCATTCAAGCTTCTGTCAGCTGCCGAAACTGTCGGCGTGTTCCAGCTTGAATCCCAGGGCATGCAGGACGTTTTGCGCGGTCTGAAGCCAGATACGCTTGAAGATATTATCGCAGTTGTAGCGCTCTATCGTCCGGGTCCGATGGATAACATCCCGCATTACATCGCGCGTAAGCATGGTCAGGAAGAACCTGACTATATGCACCCGATGCTGCAGCCGATCCTCGAAGAAACCTATGGCATCATGATCTATCAGGAGCAGGTCATGCAGCTTGCCCAGCTCATGGCAGGCTACTCGCTTGGCGGCGCTGACCTGTTGCGTCGTGCAATGGGTAAAAAGATCGCCGAGGAGATGGAAAAGCAGCGCGGTCTTTTTGTTGATGGCTCGGAAAAGAACGGCGTTGATCGCGGGCAGGCATCCGACATCTTTGATCAGGTCGCAAAGTTCGCATCTTATGGCTTTAACAAGTCGCACGCGGCTGCCTATGCGCTGGTGGCTTATCAAACGGCATATCTGAAAGCCAACTATCCGGTCGAGTTCATGGCAGCGCTCATGACGCTTGATATGCATAACACCGAAAAACTCGCGGTGTTCAAGCAGGAGGTTGAGCGTCTTGAGATCGAAATTCTGCCGCCATGCGTCAATAACTCGCAAGTTGCCTTTTCGGTGGAGAACCATGATGGCGTGCGCAAGATCCGTTACGCACTGGCGGCAGTCCGTAACGTTGGTGATGCGGCGATGGAAAGCCTTGTTGCCGAACGCGAAGCCAATGGTTCGTTCAAGGACATTACCGATTTCGCATCGCGCATCGACAGTCGTGCGGTGAACAAACGCCTGCTTGAAAACCTTGTGCGGGCAGGGGCGCTGGATTGTCTGACGCCAAACCGCAAGGTCATGTACGAAAACGTTGATAAGGTTATTGCTGTTGCCCAGCGCGAAATGCATGCGCGCAATGATGATCAGATTTCAATGTTTGGGGACAGCAGTGGTTTTGGCAAAGACAAGATCCGTCTGCCTGATGAACGTGACTGGGTACCGATGGAAAAACTGACTGAGGAATTCGCAGCCATTGGTTTCTATTTGTCAGCCCATCCCCTTGATACATTTGGTAAAAGTATCCAGCGAATTGGCATCGCACCGATCAAGGAGCTGCCAGCCCGCATGCGCGCCCAAAACAAGGGGGCCATCCGTTTGGCGGGCACATTGATCAATGCGCGTGAGATGATTTCCAAAAGGAACGGATCAAAGTTCGCTTTTGTCATGTTCTCTGATCCCACCGGCAGCTTCGAAGTTGCCTTCTGGGCCGAAGCCTGGGCGGCATATAAGGAAATCATTAACGCGGGGCGCCCGGTATTGCTGATCGTTGCTGCCGAAATGCGAGAAGGACAATTGCGTATTCAGGGTCAGCGTGTTGAGGATCTGGAACAAGCTGTTGCCGGTGCTGCCGAAGGCATTCGTATCCGATTGAACCGCCCGGACCCCGTGCCGGAAATCCGCCAATTGCTTGAAGGGGCGGGTAAGGGCCGTGGGCTTGTGACCCTGTCATCTGTTTGTGATGACGGGCGCATGGCGGAAATCGAGCTTGAAGACAATTATAAAGTTGGTCCATCCCTGATTGGTGCGATTGGTGCCATTCCGGGTGTGGAGTTCGCCGAAGAAATCTGACGATTTCAGGTGTTTGTATGGCTTAACCCCGGCCATGCGTCAAAAACCGCGCATTTATGCGTCGTTTAGGGGTTGCATTCTTTGCGGGACGGGATTAAAACCCGCCCCGAACATCGCACGCGGAAGAGCGGCGACTGCCGTCATATGGCAACTCGTCCATCCGGTGTTTCATGCATGAGGCATGAAATTCCCTTTCGCGGAGGTATTAACCGGAAAAAGGTAGGAATTATTATGGCTCTGCCAACCTTTACCATGCGCCAGCTCATGGAAGCTGGTGTCCACTTTGGTCACCACACCCGCCGTTGGAACCCGAAGATGAAGAAATACATCTTTGGTGCACGCAACGACATCCACATCCTGAACCTGCAGGAAACCGTTCCGATGCTGCATCGTGCGATGCAGGCAGTTCGTGACGTAACCGCTTCGGGTGGTCGTGTTCTCTTCGTCGGTACCAAGCGTCAGGCTTCTCCGATCATTGCAGACGCTGCTAAGCGTTGCGGCCAGTACTATGTGAACCATCGCTGGCTCGGCGGCATGCTGACCAACTGGAACACCGTTTCCAACTCGATCAAACGCCTTAAAGAACAGGAAGAAATCCTTTCGACTGGCGCAGAAGGTCTGACCAAAAAAGAAATCCTGAACCTGACCCGTTCGCGCGACAAGCTCGAGCGCGCGCTTGGCGGTATTAAAGACATGGGTGGTCTTCCGGACATCATCGTCGTGGTCGACACCAACAAAGAATCGCTCGCTATCCAGGACGCTAAAAACCTGAACATTCCGGTTGTTGCGATCCTCGACTCCAACTCTGATCCGGCAAACGTTCAGTTCCCGGTTCCGGGTAACGACGATGCGATCCGTGCGATCCAGCTGTATTGCGATCTGTTTGTTGGTTCAGTTCTGGACGGTATCCAGGAAGAAATGACTGCTTCTGGCGCAGATCTCGGCGAAGCGGAAGAGGTTCCGGCTGAAGCCGCTGCCGCAGCAGAAGCTGCAGACGAAGCTTCCGCATAAGTTTCATTTTGTACCTGATGAAACGGCGGCTAGCATGCCGCCGTTTTGTTAGGTGTTAACCTGATCGCGTAATAGGGGCTTTAAAAATGGCTATTACCGCTGCTCTCGTAAAAGAGCTTCGCGAAACCACCGGCGCTGGCATGATGGATTGCAAAAAGGCGCTGTCCGAAACCGATGGCAACATCGATGCAGCTGTTGATTGGCTGCGTACCAAAGGTCTTGCTGCTGCTGCCAAGAAAGCTGGCCGCGTTGCTGCAGAAGGCCTTGTTGCTGTTGCAGTTGACGGCACCAATGGTGCAGTTGTCGAGCTGAACTCTGAAACCGACTTCGTTTCGCGTAACGAAGACTTCCAGAAGTTCGTTGGCGAAATCGCGAAACAGGCTGTTGCTGCAAATGGCGACATCGACGCTCTGAAAGCAACCGCTTTCCCGGGCACTTCGCGTAACGTTGAAGAGCAGGTCACGCACATGATCGCCACCATCGGCGAAAACATGTCGCTGCGTCGTTCGGCGGGGCTTTCGGTCGATAACGGTGTTGTTGCTTCTTACATCCACTCTGCTGTTGCACCGGACCTCGGTAAAATCGGCGTTCTCGTAGCTCTGGAATCAGAAGCTGAAGCCGGCGTTCTCGAAGGCCTTGGAAAACAGATCGCGATGCACATTGCTGCAACCAACCCGGCTTCGGCAACGGTTGAAGATCTGGATCCTGAACTAGTCGAGCGTGAAAAAGCCGTTCTGACCGAACAGGCTAAAGAATCCGGTCGTCCGGCAGAGATCATCGAAAAGATGATCGAAGGTCGTATCCGTAAATACTACGAGCAGGTTGTTCTGGTTGAGCAGACCTTCGTTATTGACGGTGAAAACAAAGTCAAAGACGTGATTGCAAACGCTGCTAAAGAAGCTGGCAAGCAGATCACCCTTAAGGGCTTTGTTCGCTTCGAACTCGGTGAAGGCATCGAGCGCGAAGAGAAAGACTTTGCTGCAGAAGTTGCTGAGCAGCTGAACAAATAAAACATCTGATCGGAATGGTGCGTTCGTCATCATTTCGTGTATGATCCAGACCGGCGAGGTCGGCACGGCATATCCGCCCTGTTACTCGCCGGTCTTTTTATATCTGAATTTTGCATTTCCCCCTTATCGGGCAATGCGCTACATCGGCATTTAAGAGGCATTCCGACATGGCAGAAAACGGCCAACTGAAATTTCGTCGCGTCCTTTTGAAGCTCTCTGGTGAAGGGCTTTTGGGCAAACAGCAATACGGGATCGATCCTGAAACGGTTGACCGGATTGCCAGCGAAATCAAAGCCGTTCATGACATGGGTGCTGAAGTTTGCATGGTGATTGGCGGCGGAAATATCTTCCGCGGTGTCAAGGGTGCCTCGCAGGGCATGGAACGTGCCACTGCTGACTATATGGGTATGTTGGCCACCATCATGAACGCACTTGCAGTTCAGAACGCACTTGAACGCCACGGCGTTCAGACCCGCGTACAATCAGCCATTCCAATGTCATCTGTGTGCGAACCCTATATTCGTCGTCGTGCCGTGCGCCACATGGAAAAAGGTCGCGTTGTGATCTTTGCTGCTGGCACAGGCAACCCGTTCTTCACCACTGATACTGCTGCTGCTTTGCGCGCAGTTGAAATGGGGTGTGATGCGCTGCTTAAAGGGACCCAGGTTGACGGTGTTTATACCGCCGATCCGAAAACCGACCCGACTGCAGAGCGTTATGACGAATTGACCTATATGGAAGTTCTGTCCAAAGATTTGCGTGTAATGGATGCATCGGCTATTTCTTTGGCACGCGAAAATGATATTCCGGTTATTGTATTTTCTTTGCATAATCCGGGCGCCTTTGCAGACGTTGTAACTGCAAAGGGTACGTTTACGATTATTTCGAATGGAGACTGAACGTGTCTGACGTTGCTGGCCTAAAAAAGGACCTGTCCCGCCGTATGGAAGGGGCTGTCGAAGTGTTGCACAAGGAATTCACCGGTCTGCGTACCGGGCGCGCCAGTGCAAGCCTTCTTGAGCCGGTCATGGTAGAAGCCTATGGCGTGCCGACCCCGCTTAACCAGGTGGCGTCTGTGAGCGTTCCCGAAGCACGTATGCTTTCGGTTCAGGTTTGGGACAAATCGATGGCCAAGGCTGTCGAAAAAGCCATCCGTGAAGCTGGTCTTGGTCTTAACCCGGCTGCTGACGGTACTTTGATTCGTGTGCCGATTCCTGCACTGAACGAAGAACGTCGTGCAGAGCTTTCCAAAGTTGCAGGCAAGTACGCAGAGCAGGCAAAGATTTCCGTTCGTAACGTGCGCCGCGACGGTATGGATCAGCTCAAGAAATGGGAAAAGGACAGTGACATCTCCAAGGATGAGATGCACAGCGAAGAGAAAGAGATCCAGAAGTTGACCGACAAGGTCATCGGCGAGATCGATGAAGTGCTTGCGCACAAAGAACAGGAAATCATGCAAGTCTGACGATGACTGTGACTTCTTCGCAAATCCAACCTTCAGAATCCCAGTGCGTTCCGCGTCACGTTGCCATCATTATGGATGGCAATGGACGCTGGGCGCGTGGTCGCGGTCGTCCTCGGACCATGGGGCATCGCGCTGGTGTTGACGCAGTTCGTCGTACCATTGAAGCGTCATGCCATCTTGGTATTGAGTATCTGACGCTTTACGGGTTCTCGACGGAAAACTGGAAGCGTCCGGAAACTGAAGTCAGTGATCTGATGGGGCTTTTGCGCCTGTTCCTTAAAAAGGAACTGGCAACTCTGCACAAAAACGGCATCAAGGTCCGCATTATCGGCGATCGCACGCGGTTTGCTGATGATATCCGTGATCTGCTTGCCAAGGCAGAGGCGCAAACAAGTGAAAATACGCGTTTGAACCTGACCATTGCGCTGAGCTACGGTGCCCGCGCAGAAATCACTGATGCGATGCGCGAAATTGCTGCCAAGGTTGCTACGGGAGAGTTGTCTCCTTCGGATATTTCTGAGGACCTGATCGAACAGCATCTGTCGACCTCGGGCATTCCTGATCCGGACCTTTTGATCCGAACCAGCGGGGAGCAGCGGATTAGTAACTTCCTTCTGTGGCAGTCGGCCTATACCGAGTTCGTCTTTGAGGATGTTCTTTGGCCAGATTTTGATCGCAGCCATCTGGAACAAGCCATTGACAATTTTGCCGGACGGGAGCGGCGTTTTGGTGCAGTCATCTGAAGCCGAACGTCAAAAAGATACCAATTCCGGACTGAAACCACGCATTCTTTCTGCGCTGGTTATGTCGCCAATCGCTGTTGCCGCCGTATGGTTCGGCACTCCTTATTTCGATCTTCTGCTGTTTGCCTTTTCCGCAGGGATGATGTGGGAATGGGTGCGCATGTGTTCACCCAAGAACGCGACGGCCATTTCCATCGTGGCCAGCGTTGCACTCGGCGTGGCAATTATGATGCACCTTTCCGGGCAGCCTGAGTTCCTAGTGATGCCCTTGGCAATCAGTGTTGTTATTGCTGCGACCAGATCAGGGCGTAATTGGCTCCTTGCTGGTTTCGGGGTTCTATATATTTCGGTCGCGGCATTGGCAGCGCTTTGGCTGCGCGCCCAGGAAGGCGACGGTCTTTTGATCATCATGTGGCTGTTCTTCCTTGTTTGGGCGACGGATACTGGCGGCTATGCGTTCGGCAAGACGATTGGTGGCCCGAAGCTCGCGCCACGTTTCAGCCCGAAAAAGACTTGGGCCGGATTGCTTGGTGGTATGGCATGTGCGGCCCTGATAGGTGGGTTGGTGACCTATTTCAGCGCGGGCGCCATCAATTGGTTGATCGTTTTGGTCAGCATGATTCTGGCTGTGGTTGCGCAAATTGGTGATCTTGGTGAATCCGCGCTCAAACGTCATTTCAAGGTCAAGGACAGCAGTAATCTGATCCCGGGACATGGCGGTTTGCTCGATCGGGCTGACGGGATGTTATCGGTGTTTCCGGTCGCATTTGTTATTATCTGTTTCGCAGGGCTTGCGCTGCGATAGGGCGGTCGTATTTCCGGCCGCTTTTTTCACAGGTGTTTGATGACTTCGAAGAAATCCGTCAGTGTTTTCGGTGTGACTGGCTCAATTGGGGCCAGCACAGTTGATATTCTGAAATCCCACACTGATAAATATTGCGTGGAGGCGGTCACCGCGCATCGCAATGTGGATGCGCTGGCCAAAGCAGCTCGTGACTTGGGCGCTAAGTGTGCCGTGATTTGTGATGCTTCTCGCTATGACGCGTTGTGTGAGGCTTTGGCTGGTTCGGGTATAGAAGTAGCTGCTGGCGAAGAAGCGCTTATTGAGGCTGGTGAACGCCCATCTGATATCGTCATCGCCGCAATCGTTGGCGCAGCTGGATTGAAACCCACACTGGCTGCTATCCGACGCGGGGCGCGTGTTGGATTGGCCAACAAGGAAACCCTTGTTTGTGCAGGTGCCCTGATGACGGCGGAAGTCGTTAAACACGGCGCAACTTTGATCCCGGTCGATTCGGAGCATAGTGCGATCTTTCAGGTCCTGGAGGACCGCAAAGACGACCGTATTGACCGAATTTTGCTGACCGCATCTGGCGGACCATTTCGCGAATGGTCCTTGGCGGACATGAAGTCTGTAACCCGCACACAAGCCTTGGCGCATCCCAATTGGGAAATGGGTGCAAAGATTTCTATCGATTCTGCGACGATGATGAACAAAGGGCTTGAGCTTATCGAAGCTTGGCATCTGTTCCCGGTTCCGGAAGAGCGCATTGAGATTGTCGTGCACCCGCAATCCGTTGTGCACAGCATGGTAGAATACTGCGACGGGTCAGTCCTAGCTCAGCTCGGCTCGCCAGACATGCGAACCCCAATCGCTTATGCGCTCTCCTGGCCGGATCGGATTAAGGTGGATGCACCGCGTCTTGATTTTGCCACGATCGGCGGTTTGAACTTCCAGTCACCCGATCTGGAACGCTTTCCAGCACTTCAACTTGCGCGGCAGGCCTTGCAGGACGGCGGCACACTGCCTACCATCCTGAACGGCGCAAACGAGGTTGCCGTTGAGGCGTTCCTCAATAACAGAATTGGCTTCCTTGATATTGCCAATACTGTGGAAAAAATGATGACAAAGATTGGCAGTTCTGTGCTGACCAGTCTGGAACAAGTGTTTGAGACAGATGCATTGGTACGTCGCGAAACAGCGGACTATCTTGCATCTGTTTAAGTGAATTATGCCGGTTTTACCGGTAAAGGGACGTTTTGATGGAAACCTTGCTTTCTTTTCTTTTTGTGCTGTCGGTCCTCGTATTCGTGCATGAATACGGGCACTACTGGGTGGCAATCAAAAACGGTGTAAAGGTCGAAGCATTTTCGATCGGGTTCGGACCAGAGCTTTTTGGTTGGCGCGATAAAAAAGGCACCCGCTGGAAAGTCAGCCTGATCCCGCTTGGAGGTTACGTCAAAATGTTTGGCGATATGAACCCTGCTAGTGCTGGTTCGCGTGACGACCTTGATGCCGAGGAAGAGAAATATGCCTTTCATCACAAAGGTGTAGCTGCACGTGCCGCAATTGTCTTTGCTGGCCCGCTTGCCAACTTCATCTTCGCGATTGTGATTTTCACGGTTCTGTTTGCAGCTGTGGGTCAGCAGCGCGCTTTGCCTGTTGTTGGTGAGGTGCTGGAAAACAGCCCGGCTGCTGCCGCCGGCCTCGTGACTGAAGATCTGATTGTCGAAATTGATGGACAACCGGTCGCGTGGTTCTCGGAACTGTCTGATATTGTCCGTGCACACCCGAATGAAACACTGTCCGTTTCGGTTCTGCGTGGAAACGAGAATGTTGCGCTTTCAGTAACGCCGGAAGCGATCGAAGCAGAAGTGGGCGGTGTAACGCAGGCTTTCGGTCGCCTTGGCATTACTGCGGGTGCATTTGAAACAAGCCGCGACGGCGTAGTGGCCAGTGTCGGTCGTGCTTTTGAAACAACTTATAGCCTGACGACGCAGACCTTTGCGGCACTAGGTGAAATGATCAGTGGTGACCGTGACAGCTCGGAACTTGGTGGGCCAATTCGGATCGCGCAGATGTCGGGGCAGGTGGCCGAAGGTGGTCTTGCTCCGCTTCTGTTCTTTATGGGCTATCTTTCCATCAGCCTTGGGTTGATCAACCTGATGCCTGTTCCGGTTCTTGATGGCGGGCATCTTGTGTTTTACGCGATTGAGGCAATTCGCGGTAAGCCATTGGGCGCAAAAGCACAAGAATATGGTTTCCGTATTGGCGCGGGTTTGGTATTCAGCTTAATAATTTTCGCAACGTGGAACGATTTGACGCAATTGGGCGTCTTTAGTTTCCTCAAAGGACTTGCTGGCTAATGCGTGACAGCATCAGGGGGGTTAACTTGCTGCGTAAGGTAAAAGCAGCTGCACTGGCTGCAGCACTGCTTGGCGGAACTGCGCCAATGGTCATTCCTGTGGCAGCATATGCCCAAAGCTCCGGACTGATCCGCGACATTCAGGTCGAAGGCAATAATCGTATCGAAAGTGCGACGGTAAATGCCTATCTAACAATTAAAGCAGGCGACTCCTACGACGCGCAGCAAATCAACAACTCGCTTAAGGCACTGTTTTCGACGGGTCTTTTCGCTGACGTTTCATTTTCCTTCAATCAGGGCATACTGAAGGTCAACGTCGTTGAAAACCCGATCATCAACCGCATTGCGTTTGAGGGCAATCAGCGTCTGAAGGACGATGTCCTGAGTGCGGAGCTTCAGCTGCGTCCGCGTGTTGTTTATACCCGTACGAAAGTTCAGTCAGACGTCCAGCGTGTGCTTGAACTTTATCGTCGAAGTGGTCGTTTTGCAGCCACGGTCGAGCCGAAGGTTATCCAGCTTGAGCAAAACCGTGTTGATCTGGTGTTCGAGATCGACGAAGGCGATGCGACCGGTATCCGTAAAATTAACTTTGTGGGTAACAAGGCGTTTGATGACGGCGAGCTCTCTGAGGTCATTCGTACAACCGAGAGTGCCTGGTGGAAAATCCTGACGTCAGATGACAACTACGACCCGGACCGTGTTACATTTGACCGTGAACTTTTACGCCGTTTCTATCTGTCTGCCGGATATGCCGACTTTCAGGTATTGTCTTCTGTTGCGGAACTCACGCCGGACCGTTCAGATTTCTTTGTGACCTATACCGTCAGCGAAGGAAAGCGTTATCAGTTCGGGAACATCAATGTGGTGTCACAGATCGACAAAATCGATCCGGAAACGCTTCGTCCATTGATCGAAGAAGAAATCAAAACGGGTGAGTGGTACAACGCAAACCTCGTAGACGATGCCGTTGATGCATTGACGACCAGCGTTGGCGATCAGGGTTATGCCTTCATCGACATTCGACCAAATGTACAGCGTAACCGTGAAAACGGCACGATTGATCTGACCTTCACGATTGCCGAGGGGCCAAAGGTCTATGTCGAACGTATCAACGTGGTTGGTAATGTTCGTACCCTTGATGAAGTTATCCGTCGCGAATTCCGTTTGGTCGAAGGCGATGCGTTCAGCAGCTCCAAGATGAAACGCTCGAAGCAACGCATTGAAAACCTGAACTTCTTCAAGACCGTTGATGTGAAAACCCTACCGGGTAAAACACCGGATCAGACCGTGATCGAAGTCGACGTCGAAGAGAAATCAACCGGTGAATTCTCGATTGGTGCAGGCTACGGAACGGATGATGGTGCATTCGGTCAGCTTGGCATTCGAGAGCGTAACCTTCTGGGTAAAGGTCAGGACCTGCGTCTGAACTTCACGCTCGGTTCAAGCGATCAGCAAGTTGATCTCTCATTTACCGAGCCATATTTCCTTGATCGAGAAATTGCAGCTGGTTTTGATATCTATCGCCGTGAAGAGGATAACCAGGACGAAAGCTCTTATGATGAAGAGCAGACCGGTGGCCGCCTTCGCGCTGGTTTTAAGTACACCGAAGATCTATCGCATTCGTTCCGTTACACGATAGAACAAAACTCGTACTCAGATGTCGACAGCGACGCATCTCGTTTGTTGCAAGCTGAAGAGAACGAGTTCATTGAGTCTGTGGTTGGCCATACGCTGACATACGACAAACGAGACAGCACGATTGCCCCGACCGAAGGTTACTTCGCACGCCTTTCTAACGATTTTGCAGGCGTAGGCGGTGACGAAACTTACCTCAAGTCGCGTGTAGAAGGCGGTTACTTCTACCCGCTTGATCGTGAACATGAATGGGTGGTTTCAACGCGTGGCTCGACTGGTTACATCGTTGGTATCGGTGATGATACGCGAATTTCACAGCGCTTTATGCTTGGTGGTTCAAACCTGCGTGGTTTTGAGTCTGCTGGTGCTGGGCCTCGTGATATCAGCACAGGTGACGCTTTGGGCGGCAAAATGTACTATGCGGGTACCGTGCAGATGGACTTCCCGCTTGGACTGCCGTCGGAATTTGCACTTAAAGGTCGTGTATTCAGCGACTTCGGTTCGTCAGAGGGTGTAGATGGCGCAAGAGCAGGTGAAATCTACGATACCGGCTCCATACGTGGATCTGTTGGCGTTGGTGTTGGTTGGGAATCGCCATTTGGACCGATTGGTGTTGATCTGTCCCAAGCCATCCTGAAAGAAGATCACGACAAAGAGGAAGTGTTCCGACTTAACTTCGGAACCAGATTCTGATGAGTATGATGAATTCGATCTATAAACTCGCAACTATTGCTGTTCTGGCCTTTGGTTTCACTTTTGCTTCAGATGCACGGGCGCAGAATGCCTCGGCAAACCCTGAAACAATCGCAACCGTCATGGTTGTTGATTATAATGGAATCATGCGCGAAGCGTCAGCAATGGTTGACGCCAAGAAGCAGATCCGTGACCGTCAAGTCGCGTATCAGCAAGATATCGAAACACGTCAACAGGCTCTTCGTGAAGAAGAAAAGCAGCTTGCACAACAGCGCACCTTGCTTGCCGCTGACGTTTTTCAGGAAAAGCAGCGCGCTTTCCAGCAGAAGGTGGCTGAATTCCAGAAATTTGCACAGGCGCGCAGTCGCGTTCTCGACCAAGCACTTGCAGAGGTCCAAGGTGGCTTTGCAAAAGCTCTCAACGATGTGATTGCCAAGGTCGCTGAAGAGCGTGGTGCCACACTGGTACTTCAGCAGGGCCAGGTTGTTCTGTTTGCCAACGCAATGAATGCAACCAAAGATGTGTTCGATCGCGTGAATAAGCAGGTTCCAACCATCAAAGTTGAATTCAAGGAAGGTTCCTGATGGCGGATGCGCGTTTCTTTAGTCGCAAGGGACCGTTCAGTGTCGCTGAAATTGCTGAGCTGACAGGTGCGACCGTTCAAAACGCGCCCGATGAAACGCGTGTTTTTGATGATGTTTCACCGCTGCAGAATGCAGATGGTTCAATCCTGAGCTTCTTTGATAACCGCAAATACATCGACGCATTCGTTAACAGCAAAGCGGGCGCGTGTTTTGTGCGCCCAGAATTTGCTGATCGCGCGCCGGAAGGGATGGTGCTTTTCACCACATCTGATCCGTATCGCGCTTATGCAAAGGCAGCGACTGCTTTTTATCCGTTCGAAGCTGGCAACGGTGTTGTATCCCCGCATGCGGTGATTGATCCGTCAGCCAAACTGGGCGAGGGCGTTCAGGTTGATGCTGGTGCAGTGATTGGCGCTAAATGCGAAATTGGTGATGGAACGATCATTGCGTCCAATGCTGTCATTGGTGATGGCGTTGCAATTGGTGCAGGCTGCAAGATTGGTGCGAATGCATCAATTAGCCACTGCCTGATTGGTAATCTGTGTCTGATCTATCCGGGCGCACGCATTGGTCAGGATGGATTTGGCTTTGCAATGGGGCCGCAAGGCCATGCAAAGGTGCCGCAGCTTGGACGCGTTGTCATTGGTAATGATGTTGAAGTCGGTTCAAACTCCACGATTGACCGTGGTGCTGGGCCAGACACCATCATTGGAAATGGTTGCCGTATCGACAATCTGGTACAAATCGGACATAACGTCGAACTTGGCATGGGCTGTGTTATTGTCTCGCAGGTCGGGATTTCCGGTTCGACAAAGCTAGGTAATTTCGTGGTTCTTGCTGGTCAGGCAGGGATCACCGGGCATCTTGAGATTGGTGATGGCGCAAAAGTCGCAGCCCAGTCTGGTGTCATGAAAAATATCGGACCGGGGGAAACCGTGGGCGGAAGCCCGGCAGTTCCGGTTATGGAATATCATAAACAGACCGTCGCCTTGTCGCGTCTGATACGAAAAAAGAAATAAGGGCTACACACATGACCGAACTGGTAAGTGTTGATATTCAGCGCATTCTGGAAATGATTCCGCATCGTTATCCGTTCCTGCTGATCGACAAGGTTGTCGATATCAATGTTGGCGAGTCCGCCACCGGCATCAAAAACGTTACGATGAACGAGCCGCAATTCACCGGCCATTTCCCGCAGCAGCCGATCATGCCTGGTGTTTTGATTGTCGAGAGCATGGCGCAGACTGCAGCTATCCTGGTCGTACAGACCCTTGGTGCGGATGCAGAAGGCAAGCTTGTCTACTTCATGAGTATTGACAACGCCCGTTTCCGCAAGCCGGTAACGCCGGGCGATGTCATGCATATTCACGTTACCAAAAAGCAGAGCCGCGGCCCGGTTTGGAAATTTGAAAGCCAGGTCACCGTCGACGGTCAGGTCGTTGCCGAGGCCACCATTGCCGCGATGATCCGGGATAACTGATAATGTCAAAAGTGCATCCAACCGCCGTCGTCGAAGACGGCGCGCAGATTGGTCAGGATGTCGAAATCGGACCTTATTGCGTTGTTGGTCCGAATGTTGTCTTGGGTGACCGGGTCAAACTGCACAGCCACGTTGCTGTTGCCGGTTACACGACGCTTGGTGAAGAGTGCGAAGTTTATCCCTTCGCCTCTGTTGGCCATGCGCCGCAGGATTTGAAGTTCAAAGGCGAACCGAGCCGTCTGATCGTTGGTAAACGCACCAAAGTCCGCGAAGGGGCAACTCTTAATCCCGGCACCGAAGGTGGCGGGATGGAAACGACGATTGGTGATGATTGCCTGCTGATGACGGGTGCCCATGTCGGTCACGACTGCCACGTTGGCAATCACTGCATTCTGGTCAATAACGGAACCCTTGCCGGTCACGTCATTGTTGAAGACTTCGCGATCGTTGGCGGTCTGTCAGCTGTCCATCAGTTCGTCCGCATCGGTAAGCATGCCATGATTGGTGGCATGACTGGCGTTGAAAGTGATGTGATCCCGTATGGTTCCGTCATTGGGAACCGTGCATATTTGTCTGGGCTTAACATTGTTGGCCTGAAGCGCCGCGGCTTTGACCGTGAAACTATCCATTCGCTTCGCAAGGCTTATCGCCTTCTGTTTGCACAGGAAGGCACGCTTGCCGAGCGCGTCGAAGAAGTTGCCAAAGACTTCGAAGGCGTTGGACCGGTGATGGAAATCATCAACTTCCTCAAAGCGGAAAGCATGCGCTCGGTATGCACCCCGAAATATGATAGCTCCGCAGGATAATCCGCAACCAAAACTGGGGATTATCGCTGGTGGAGGCGCACTTCCCGCCCGCTTGGCTGCTGCTGCAAAGACAGCCGGGCGGGCTGTTTTCGTTGTGAAGCTTGATGGTCACACCAACGACGAAGGGCTTGATAGCTATCCGAATGTAACTGTCCGCCTTGGTGCGGCTGCCAAAATCCTTGATGCGATGCGCAGTCATGAATGTCAGGACGTGGTTCTGGCAGGCAAAGTCGCGCGACCAAGTTTTTCTGCCATGCGCCCAGATTGGCGTGCCGCCAAACTTCTGATGAAGGTTGGCATGAAGGCACTGGGCGATGATGGTCTGCTGCGCCTAGTGGGCGAGGAACTGGAACATGAGGGTTTCCGCTTGGTTGGTGCACATGAAATCCTGAGCGATCTGGCCGTGCCAGAGGGTGTTCTGGGAGCAATTAAGCCCGACGAGCAGGCGCTTTGCGACGCCAAGCATGGTCTTGCAGTTGCCCGCACCTTGGGCGCTGCAGACGTTGGGCAGGGCTGTGTAGTTCAGCAAGGTCTGGTTCTTGCACTGGAGGCCATCGAAGGCACTGACGAGATGGTTCGTCGATCTGCGAATTATCGGCGCGAGGGCGTTGGAGGCGTTCTGGTCAAATCGTCCAAGCCACAGCAGGACAAGCGTCTTGATCTGCCGGCAATTGGTCTGACAACGATCGAAGAAGCACACAAAGCCGGTTTGCGTGGTATTGCGCTTTTGGCTGGTGGCACAATGATCATTGATCGTGACGCCGTGATTGCCCGTGCAAACGATTTGGGACTGTTTGTGATCGGTCTGGCTGATCCTGATAAGGATGCAGAGCATGGCGTCTGAAAACGCACCAAACGGCCCGAAAATCATGCTTGTGGCCGGTGAGGCATCCGGGGATCAGCTTGGTGGTCGCCTGATGGCTGCGATCAAGCAACAGGAACCAAACGCACGTTTCATCGGTGTCGGCGGCCCGCGCATGGAAAGCGAGGGCCTGCAAAGCCTGTTTCCGATGAATGAAATGTCCGTGATGGGCCTGGCCGAGGTCATTCCCCATATTCCCCATTTGCTTAAACGAATTTTGCAAACGGCGGATTATGCGAAATCGGAACGTCCTGACGCGGTCGTGACGATCGATGCGCCTGATTTCAGCTTTCGGGTTGGCAAAAAGCTAAAAGGCAAAGGCATCCCATTGATCCACTATGTCTCGCCGTCCGTGTGGGCATGGCGCGAGGGACGCGCAAAGAAGATTGCTGGATTCCTGGACCATCTTCTTGCATTGCTGCCGTTTGAACCGCCATATTTTGAAAAAGAAGGCCTGCCGACCACCTTTATTGGCCATTCAGCCGTCGAAGAACGTCATGATGGGGATAGCGAGCGGTTTCGTCTCCAACACGCCATCAGCGCCGATAGAAAGCTGCTGGCGGTTTTGCCCGGTAGCCGAAATTCCGAAGTAAAACGACTGCTGCCGATATTTCGGGAGGTCATCGACGCGATCGCAATTAAATACCCAGATGCGCGAATTGTTGTTCCGACCGTAAGCAAGGTGGCCGATACGGTGCGGGCAGAAATGGCGTCCTGGCCGCTGGACCCGATTGTTGTTGCGACCGATCAGGAACGACACGATGCGTTTGCGGCAGCCAATTGTGCTTTGGCGGCGTCCGGAACTGTATCGCTTGAATTGGCGATCGCAGGCGTACCGCATGTCATTGCCTATCAGGTCAATGCAATTACAGGCTGGATCGCAAAGCGTCTGATCAAAATCGATACCGTAACGATCGTTAATCTGGTTCTGAAGCGTAAACTTATCCCTGAATTCCTGCAGGAAAATTGCAAGGCAGCTAACATCATCCCGGTTCTCGACGAACTTCTGGCAGAGGGACCTGTGCGTTCTGATCAGAAGGCCGGGTTTGATGATGCCTGCGCCATGCTTGGTTTTGGCGATCGTGCACCAAGCGAAAAGGCGGCCGAGCAAATTCTGAAAATCATCGCTAAAAAATAGTCTCCGATGGGTGGCGCAATGTCCTGTTTGCATTTAATTTCAGGGCATTGATCAATTCCTGACGGAGACATTGTAATGCGCTATCTGCACACGATGGTACGTGTCGAGAATGTTAAAGAGTCGCTGAAGTTTTACTGCGATCTTCTCGGCATGTCCGAAACCCGCCGCATCGACAGCGAGCAAGGCCGTTTCACCCTGATTTACCTTGCACCGGAGGCTGATGCCGAAAGTGCGAAGGCCAACCGTGCCCCGGAACTTGAGCTGACCTATAACTGGGACCCGGAAAGCTACACGGGTGGCCGTAACTTTGGTCACCTGGCTTATGAAGTCGATGACATCTATGCGACTTGCCAGAAACTGATGGATGCCGGCGTTACCATCAACCGTCCGCCACGTGATGGCCGTATGGCATTCGTTCGGTCGCCTGATGGTATCTCGATCGAATTCCTGCAAAAGGGGGGTAATCTTCCCCCGGCAGAGCCATGGGTCAGCATGGAAAGTGTTGGCAGCTGGTAATTCAGTTTGCAGGTATTTGGGGCAGGGTGTTTGGAACTGCTTGGAAACACAAAAAAGGCCCGGAAAAATCCGGGCCTTTTTCTTGATCTTTATAAGATCGGATCAATTGCTTAGCGCTTGTCGACCGGAACGAATGGACGTTCTGCGACACCGGTGAACAGCTGACGTGGACGACCGATTTTCTGCGACGGATCTTCGATCATCTCTTTCCACTGGGAAATCCAGCCGACGGTACGTGCAACTGCGAACAGCACGGTGAACATGCTGACCGGGATGCCCATCGCCTTGAAGATGATGCCGGAATAGAAGTCGACGTTCGGATAGAGTTTCTTCTCGATGAAGTACTCGTCTTCACGTGCAATACGTTCAAGTTCCTGAGCAACGTCAAGCAGCGGATCGTCGATGTTGAGTTCCTTGAGAACTTCATGGCAGGTTTCCTGCATAACTTTGGCGCGCGGATCGTAGTTTTTGTAAACGCGGTGACCAAAGCCCATCAGACGGAACGGATCGTTCTTGTCTTTTGCTTTTGCAACGAATTCCGGAATGTTTTTCACATCACCGATTTCGTTGAGCATTTTCAGAACGGCTTCGTTCGCGCCACCATGTGCTGGACCCCAAAGGGATGCAATACCAGCAGCAATACATGCAAACGGGTTTGCGCCCGAAGAACCAGCAAGACGAACGGTCGAGGTCGACGCGTTCTGTTCATGGTCAGCATGAAGGATCAGGATACGATCCATTGCTTTTGCCAGAACCGGGTTGACTTCATAGTCTTCGCACGGGTTGCCAAACATCATCTGCAGGAAGTTTTCTGCATAGCCGAGTTTGTTGTTCGGATAGCGGAACGGCTGGCCGATCGAATACTTGTATGCCATCGCAGCAATGGTCGGCATTTTCGCAATCAGGCGATATGCGGAGATCATGCGCTGCTTCGGATCATTGATGTCGGTGCTATCGTGATAGAAGGCAGACAATGCACCTACAACACCGACCATGATGGCCATCGGATGCGCGTCACGGCGGAAGCCGTTATAGAAATTGCGCATCTGTTCGTGGACCATGGTGTGCATGGTGATATCGTTTTCGAACTTTGCTTTCTCGGCAGCGTTCGGGAGCTCACCGTAAAGCAGCAGATGGCAGACTTCGAGGAAGTCAGACTGTTCTGCAAGGTCGTCAATTGCATAACCACGGTGACGCAGGATACCGACATCGCCGTCAATATAGGTCAGCTCGGACTGGCAGGAGCCGGTCGAAGTGAAGCCCGGGTCATAAGTAAAATATCCAGTTTCAGCATACAGCTTACGAATGTCGATGACAGACGGGCCAACGCTGCCTTCAAGCACCGGCATCTCGAACGACTTGCCAGTGGCATTGTCGGTGAGTGTTACGGTGTGGGAAGTCTTGGAATTCTGAGCCATGACTTATTTTTCCTTCCCTGTTTGAACGAACACGGTTTCAAGTTGGGTGCAGCATAATGCTGCGGCGCATCAAGCGCAAACAGACTATTAGTTTTTTATAATTCGCTGTTGTTATGCCCCGGTTTGACGGATGCGTTTCAGCGTTTGGTCTTTGCCAAGCACAATCATTACTTCGAAGATGCCTGGAGAAGAATTGGAGCCGGTAAGCACTGCGCGCAAGGGCTGTGCAACTTTTCCGAGCTTGAGATCAAGCTTTTCGGCAGTTGCACGTACACTTGCGTCAACGCTTTCCTCGGTCCAGGTATCAAGCGCTTCGAGACTGTTGGCCAGTTCAGCAAACAGACCTTCAGGTGCGCTATCAATGAGGGACTGAGCTTTCTCGTTAAAGGACGCAACGCCATCCGTAACGTAGAAGGCCGATGATTCGGCAAGCTCGATAAGTGTCTTGGCTCTTTCTTTAAGGCCTGACATGCCTTTGATCAAGGTTTCTTTTTGCGCTGCATCAATTGCATCAAGTCCTGCAATCGTTGCAACACGGCCGGAAATCTCGTTCACAAGGCGCTCATCGTCTGCCTGACGCAGATAGATACCGTTAAGGTTGGTGAGCTTTGCAAAGTCAAAGCGCGAGGCACCTTTGCCCACATCCTTAACGTCAAACCATTCAATGGCCTGTTCCTGGGAGATGACCTCATCATCGCCATGGCCCCAACCCAGACGCAGCAGATAGTTGTTCACGGCCTCTGGCAGGAAGCCCATTTCGTCGCGATAGGAATCAACACCCAACGCACCATGACGTTTGGACAGCTTTGCACCGTCCGGGCCATGGATCAGCGGAATATGGGCAAAGGTCGGAACATCCCAACCCATCGCATCATAAAGTGCCTTCTGGCGGAATGCGTTGGTCAAATGGTCGTCACCACGAATAACGTTGGTCACACCCATGTCATGGTCATCGACGACAACAGAAAGCATGTAGGTGGGCGTACCGTCGCCGCGCAGGATGACATAATCATCAAGCTGTTCGTTGGCGACACGAACTTCACCCTGAACTTGATCCATGATCACGGCATCGCCTTCTTGCGGCGCCTTAAGGCGTACAACAGGCTTTATACCCTCGGGTGCCTCGGATGCATCACGGTCACGCCAGGTGCCGTCATACTTCATCGGGCGACCTTCTGCGCGTGCTTTTTCGCGCATTTCGGTCAGTTCTTCGGGCGAGCAATAGCAGTAATAAGCTTTGCCTGCTGCAAGCAGCTCGTTTGCGACTTCAGCGTGGCGGTCGCGACGGGCGAACTGGAAAGTCGGCTCTTCGTCTGCGGTCAGGCCCAGCCAGTTCAAACCATCAAAGATCGCTTCAACAGCTTCCGGGGTTGAACGTTCGCGGTCAGTGTCTTCAATACGGAGCAAAAATTTGCCGCCGGTATGTTTAGCATACAGCCAGTTATAAAGAGCGGTGCGTGCGCCGCCGATGTGTAAAAACCCGGTCGGGGACGGGGCAAAACGGGTAACAACCGTCATTCAATCTATCCGTTATTTGGATGTTGTCGCTTGTCGTATGGACTTTTGGCGTGCAGGCTATAACACAAATGACACGCTGTTGCACCACAGCGGATGTTAGATAGAAACTAACCTGCAGGCAGGCTATTGGACATTCGTCGTAATACCTTTAGCAAAATGCATACAAAACAGTTGTTTGTGAATGTTTTTTCACAAATGGCTTTTGTTGTTACAAGCCAAAGAAATAAATGGTTTCTGTCGTCCGTTCTTTTCTTTGGGTTGGGATGTGCAGGCTATTTCTTGCTTCCTGCGCGTATTGAGGTTGTTCAGCTTCTTAGTGCTGTGATTCTTTTAAGTTCCGGTTTCTGGATCTGCAGGCGTCGTGCACTTCTGGCATTCGCGTTTCAGTTGGCCGCAAGCCTTGCACTTGGTGCGACTATCAGTGCCATTCATACCGACTTGGGCCCATCCAACATTCCCACCAAGACGCTGTATAGCACTGAGGTTACTGGCACTGTGTTGATGTTGGAACCACGCAACGGACGTATCCGTGCAACCATACAGCCTTCCCGGATCGAAGGGATCGATAGCGATCAGATCGACTGGAATGTCAGGTTAAGCTTCCTTGGCGGTAGCGACCTTGCAATTGGTGACCATGTTCGTGCCTCAGCCCGGTTGTTTCCGTTGCGCCCACCATCCGTGCCAGATGATCCGGACTTTGCCCGCAATCTTTATTTTAGTGGAATTGGTGCGACCGGGTTTGTTTTTGGGCGTCAGTTCGAAATCCTCGATCATGAAGAAATCAGATATTACAATCAGATATGGTCGTATATCGAAAGGGTGCGTCAATCTGTTGGCATTAAAATTCGAGACCATCTTGCGGGTGATGAAGGTGGCGTTGCCAAGGCCCTGATCATTGGTGAACGCGGCGAAGTCACCGATGAAATTGCCGAAAATCTGCGTAAATCTGGTCTGGCACATTTGTTGGCGATTTCTGGCCTGCATATGGGGCTACTGTGTGGGACTGTGTTTTTCGTTGTTCGTTTTGGTCTGGCACTGGTGCCACGGGTTGCCTTGCGCTATCCGATCAAGAAATGGGCGGCTATCGCTGCGATGTTTTCGGGCCTTGTTTATCTGGGGCTATCTGGCGCGACTATTCCAACCCAGCGCGCATTCGTCATGCTTTTGGTGGTCTGGGTGGCATTGTTGCTTGATCGGCGGGCCATATCGCTGCGCCTGGTTGGGGGGGCTGCAATTGTGGTCCTGGTGTTGAGGCCAGATGCTGTGCTGGGCGCAAGCTTTCAGCTTTCCTTTGCAGCTGTTGGCGCACTGGTGGCGTTTTATGACGGACCGGGTAGGCGATGGCTCGATCGTCAGGGCATGCGCCCCTGGTACGAGCGTGCGGTATTCTATTTGCTGGGGTTGCTTGTCACGGGTGTCATCGTCACGGCTGTAACGGCCCCCATCATTGGCTATCACTTTGGCCGAATATCAATGTTGGGTGTCATCGCCAACCTTATTGCAATTCCCGTGATGGCATTCTGGGTAATGCCGTTGATTGTTGCCTCGCTTGCATTGATGCCCCTTGGTCTTGCCGGAATTGCCTTCGCACTGATGAAACCTGGGCTGAGTATTCTGATTGCGACCGCGGACATGGTGGCGGCCCAAGATTGGGGGCTTTGGTATGTATCGGGCCTTGATATGATTGCCGTTGCCGTTGCCGGTCTGGTCATGATCGTCAGTTGGGCCGTGATATGGCAAGAACGCATCATGTCATATCTTGTGACCCCATTTGCGATCTTGGTTCTGGTGGTCCAGCTTAGCCATGATGAACCGGAAGTCCTGATATCGGGGGATCAGGAAAGTTGGGCTGTCTATGACCGCCATGCGGATATCCTGCATGTGTCATCGGGTCTGAACGGGTTTCAAAGGTCACTTTGGACGGGTCGGTTTGGTATTCGTCCGGAAGATGCGGCACTACGTGTAAGGTCCTGCGATGATCCATGTGCAATCACAGTGGGATCGGCCGAAGATAAGAAGAAAATCATTATCGCAAGTCGAATGGAAGACCCGTTCTATTTCTGCCGAAATGCCGATATTGTTGTTAATTTACAGAATGATATGCCGGGATCGTCATGCAAAATGTCAGGTGGTTCAGAGATCATTGATGACGATGTCCTGTGGTGGCAGGGCGGTGTTGCCATGACGTTGAGGAACCAAAGCATGAATGGTGCTGCGATCAAAACCGTTCGCGACGTTGCGGGCAATTGGCCATGGATCGTGATCGGCGGTCGTACGAGCCGTTAGGCGACAAAGCGACCCCGGAAACAAAAAATCGCCCGGGTAAGATGCGCCGGGCGATCTGAATTCAGTTGGATCGTTTGGTTTGATCCGGAGCAGCTTAGTACTGGCGTAGAAGCCCAACCAAGCGACCCTGGATCCGCACGCGATCAGGTGACAGCGCACGGGTTTCGTATCGCGCGTTAGCCGGTTCCAGAAGGACTTCACCGCGACCGCGCTTAAGACGCTTAAGGGTCGCTTCGCTATCATCGACAAGGGCCACAACGATCGTGCCGTCATGGGCCTGTTCACAGCGCTGGATCAGGACTGTATCCCCATCAAGAATACCTGCCTCGATCATGGAATCGCCGGAAACTTCAAGTGCGTAATGATCACCGTACCCCAAAAGGGCTGCCGGAACCTGCACCATGGTGCTTTGATCGCGAAGGGCTTCAATCGGCGTACCTGCAGCAATCCGACCATACAGCGGAAGACCAATGGACTCACCGGTTTCTGAAAACGCTGTCGGGACGGTTGCGGGACGATGCGGTGCCTTTCGGGCACTGGCAATCGATGTCACATTACTTGGCGTTTCTGGCGCATCATCATCGCTGTTTTCCGGCAAGCGGATCACTTCAAGTGCACGAGCACGATGGGCGAGGCGGCGGATAAACCCGCGTTCTTCAAGCCCCGTGATCAGGCGATGAATGCCAGATTTGGATTTAAGGTTCAGGGCCTCTTTCATTTCGTCAAAAGAAGGCGAGATACCGTGATCGCGAAGGTAATTATCGATATAGACCAGCAACTCATATTGCTTGCGCGTCAGCATGATATTTCCCGAACCTGTAGCAAGAACAAAAAGGATACATAAATGTTCTACTTTAGTTCTTTTGTCGGGTCAAGCGCATCGGGCCAAAAACACCAGATTGGCCGTCAAACATGCTGTAAATATAAGTTTGATGGGGGTGTGCAGGACAATCTTTGCCTTAATCGGCGATAAAAGTACCGGACTTTCCGCCTTCCTTGCGCGTGACGCGGATATCGGTGATCTGCATCGCCTTATCAACCGCCTTGCACATGTCAAACACGGTGAGTGCTGCGACTGAGGCCGCTGTAAGGGCCTCCATCTCAACACCGGTTTTGCCAGTCGTTTTGCAGGTCGCAGTGATATCGACGGCATCAATACCGTCGGCCAGTTCCAAATCAACCGTTACCGATGTCAGGGGAAGGGGATGACAGAGCGGGATCAGATCAGGTGTCTTTTTCGCGCCCATGATCCCGGCAAGCTGGGCGATGCCAAGAACATCCCCCTTTTTATGACCGCGTTCTGCGATCAGCTTTGCAGTCTCAGATGACATCAAAACGCGTGCCTTGGCAATTGCGATGCGGGTTGTATCGGCCTTGGCCGAGATATCCACCATCACGGCATTGCCGCCAGCGTCGATATGCGAAAGCTTGTCTGCCATCAATTCTGTCCAGTAAAGATCAGGCCGCGAGGCCAAGAAGATTGCGGGTGGCTGCTGTGACGTCATCCTGACGCATCAGGCTTTCACCAATCAGGAAGCATTGCGCGCCAACCTTTGCCATGCGCGACAGGTCTTCTGGCGTGAACAATCCGCTTTCCGCGACAAGCAGGCGATCCTTATCGACCATGCCAGCAAGTTCTTCGGTCGTGGTCAGCGAGATTTCCATGGTCTTCAGGTTACGGTTATTCACCCCGACCAAACGTGATTTCAGCTTAAGCGCACGTTCAAGTTCCGGCGCATTATGGACTTCGATCAGAACATCCATGCCAAGGCTGTGTGCGGCATCTTCAAGTTCGGCGGCCAAGGCATCATCAAGGGCAGCCATGATCAAAAGAATGCAGTCGGCCCCCAACGCACGTGCTTCGGTGATCTGATAGGGATCAACCATGAAATCCTTGCGAAGGGCCGGAAGATCAACAGCAGCACGTGCTGCTACCAGATAGCTGTCATCACCCTGGAAATACGGCACATCGGTCAAAACCGAAAGGCAGCTTGCCCCGCCAACCTTATAGGCTTTGGCAAGTTCTGGCGGATTGAAATCCGGACGGATCAGGCCCTTGGACGGGGATGCCTTCTTAATTTCGGCAATCAGGCCATAGCGACCGGCTGCAACACTGGTTTCAAGCGCATTGATGAAACCACGCGGTGCTGATTGTGCCTTTGCCTCTGCTTCGAGCGTGCCAAGAGTTTTGCGCGCCTTGCATGCTGCGACATGGTCACGTTTATCGTTGCAGATCTTTTCGAGAACGTCGCTCACGCTGCATTTCCTTCATTGGTAATCGTAACAAGACCCTGCAGCGTCTCTGCCGCCTTGCCGCCATCTATTGCTTGGGCTGCCTTGGCTATACCATCTGCAAGATCGGATGCAACGCCCGTGACCACAAGGGCCGCACCAGCATTCATCAAAACGATATCGCGATAGGGGCCAGGCTTTGCTGCCAAAAGATCAAGGATCGCCTTGGCGTTCATATCCGCATCACCACCCTTAAGATCATCAAGGGTCGCGGTTGCAAGACCAAATTGCTCCGGGCTGATTTCAAATGTTGTGACCTTGCCGTCTTTGACCTCGGCGACGAATGTCGGGCCGGTGGTCGAGATTTCATCAAGGCCGCTATGACCATGGACAACCCATGCATGGACCGATCCAAGACGGTTTAGAACATTGGCAACCGGCTCAATCCATTCCTTGGCAAAAACGCCCATGACCTGACGTTTGGTTTTCGCCGGGTTGGCAAGCGGGCCGAGCAGGTTAAAGATCGTACGTGTGCCCATCTCAACACGGGTTGGCATCACGTGACGCATTGCCGAATGGTGACGGGTCGCCATCATGAAGCAAAGATTGATCTCGCGAAGCGCCTTTTCCAGAAGCTTCATATCCGCATCAAGGTTCACGCCAAGCGCCATCAAAACATCGGCAGAACCCGATTTCGACGATGCTGCGCGGTTGCCATGCTTGGCAACTGTTGCACCAGCCGCAGCCGCGACAATCGCAGCGCCGGTCGAAATATTGAACGTGCCGCTACCATCACCGCCGGTGCCACAAGTATCGACCGAGTTTTCCGGGGCAATGATGCCGGTTGCCTTTTCACGCATGACGCGGGCCGCGCCGGTAATCTCGTCAACGGTTTCACCGCGAATACGCAAACCCATCAGAAACGCCCCCATCTGGGACGGGGTGGCCTGACCTGACATCAGCACACTGAATGCCTGTTCGGCCATGGCTTCGCTTAGTTTCTCGCCATCTGCGACTTTGGCCAAAATCGGCTTCAGATCATTATCGGTCGACATACGGTGTTCCTCGGTTTGCAGGCCGGTGCGGGTTCAGGCGCCGGTATAGTCGATAAAATTCTTTAACAGGGCGTGGCCATGTTCCGAAGCAATGCTTTCGGGGTGGAACTGAACGCCATGGATTTGATGGGTTTTATGACGCACGCCCATGATCAGACCATCTTCGCTTTCGGCCGTGATTTCAAGGCTATCGGGCAAAGTTCCGCGTTCGATGACCAGTGAATGATAGCGGGTTGCTTCAAATGGGCTTGGTAATCCGGCAAAAACGCTGGTGCCCGAATGTTTCATTGCGTCGGTTTTGCCATGCATGCAATGCGGCGCGCGAATGACTTTGCCACCAAAGGCCTGACCAATCGATTGATGGCCAAGACAAACGCCTAGAAGTTTGACCTTGCCAGCAGAGGCCTTGATCAGATCAAGGCAAATGCCAGCACGTTCCGGGTCACAGGGACCGGGCGAAATCACAATGCCTTCGGGGTTAAGAACCAGTGCCTCTTCGACCGTGACCTCATCATTGCGGCGGACTTCGACCTCGGGGCCGAGTTCGCGCAGGTAATGCCACAAATTGAATGTGAAGCTGTCGTAATTATCGATGAGGAGATACATCAGAAAGAAGGCCTGTGCACATTAAGGTTGGCAGAGAATAAACGCCATTGCCGCTACGTCAAGCGGAAGCACGGTAAGGGTTTTTTCCTATGCCCGGTTGTCACATCTGTCTGGTGATAACGTTCTCTTAACGCGGTGCTAACCAGAACCGTTTAAAAACATCTCAACAATAGCCGACACGATCGGTCTATAATCACCATATGGGAAGGAGCCGTGCGATACGCGCAGCACCTGCGAGCACCCAGAGAACGATACTGGAGACCACAGCGTGGCACGCCGGGCAACGACCGCCAAACGTAAAAAGGCGGCACCCAAGAAATCTACCCGAAAGAAAGCCGCCCCGAAAAAGAAAACGGGTGGTATTGGTCGCCTGATGTTGGGCGGCGCCTTTGTTGCGGGCACGCTATCTGCCATGATTGCCGTTGGCAGCATGCTTGAACTTGATCGCGCATCTGATGAGTTTGGCCGCGCTTCGGATCAAAAGGCCCCGAATTATGCCTTGGCGGAGCCAGAACCGACCCCGATGCTGCGCAAAGATTATCAGCTGTCGGAAAATGCACCGTCATCCACGCGCGACCGTACCGGATATCTGGTGGGTGGAAACCGTGATGGTGCGGCAAATAAAGGTTCAAGCACCCAAGGCCTGTCTGGCTTTCTCGCCCCGTCCAAGCCGCAGCCGGAACAACCAGCCGTATCAAACCAAATTCTTCCGGGCGACAGCGGTTCGGATATGCCTGCAACTGCCATTGGACCGGCTGGCAATGACGTGCCATGGCGTAAATACGCCGCACTGACACCGGAAACCGGTCAGAAGCCGGTTATCGCCATTGTGATTGATGATGCCGGCCTTGATCAGCCGCGTACGGCACGCACGGTCGATCTGCCGGGCCCGATCACGATTGCCTATCTTCCCTATGCTCGTGATCTTCAGCCGCAGGTCAATGCCGCGCGCAAGGCCGGACATGAAGTGATGCTGCATATGCCGATGGAGCCATCCTCAAAGTCCGTCGATCCGGGGCCACACGCCTTGTTGGCTGATTATGATCGTCAGACCATCATCAATGAAATGAACTGGATGCTGGATCGCTTTGACGGTTACGTCGGGGTGAACAACCATATGGGCAGCAAATTCACATCAGATCCGGAACGCATGAAGATCGTCATGGAAGTGATGAAATCGCGCGGATTGATGTTCCTGGATTCTCGTACCAGTGCGAAGTCAGTGGGCTATTCAACAGCCAATGCGTTCGGGGTGCCTGCGATCACGCGTGACATCTTTATTGATGATGCTGATGATGCGGCCAAGATTGCCGATATGTTGGCACGCACCGAAACGGTTGCCCGCAAACAAGGGTTTGCCATTGCGATTGGTCATCCGCGTGATTTGACGATTGGCGCGCTTCAGAAATGGATCCCGGAAATCCTCGCCAAGGGTTTTGTTTTAGTGCCGATTACCGATGTTTTGCGTCGGTCGTCGCAGCATGCAACGGGCTAGGGCGCTTAAACCAGAAAATAGAAAGGGCCGCACAGATCGTGTGGCCCTTTTTCATATTCAGGAACGAAAACAACTACGCGAAGCGATGCGCTTCACGGGCAGCGGCCATCAAAGCGCCGGCTTTGTTCTGACATTCCTTATGTTCAAGTTCCGGCTTGCTATCGACAACAACGCCGGCTCCAGCCTGAATATGGATTTTCTCGTCCTTGATGACGGCGGTACGCAGCGCAATGCAGGTATCCATTGATCCATCGGCCGAGATGTAACCGATACAGCCCGCATAGATGCCGCGGCGTACAGTCTCAAGCTCGTCGATGATTTCCATCGCACGGACCTTTGGCGCACCGGATACGGTTCCGGCCGGGAAGCCAGCCTTAAGCGCATCCATCGCATCATATTTGGTCTCGTCGATCTGACCAACCACGTTCGATACGATATGCATGACATGCGAATAGTATTCGATCTGTTCGCGGTCGGTGACGCGCACCGTGCCCGGTTTGGAGACGCGACCCACATCGTTACGGCCAAGGTCAAGCAGCATCAGATGTTCTGAGCGTTCCTTTGGGTCATCCAAAAGGTCTTGCGCCATGACTTTGTCATCATCAGGCGTTTTGCCACGGCGACGGGTGCCTGCAATCGGGCGTATGGTGACTTCGCCATCACGCAGACGGACCAGAATTTCGGGGCTGGCACCAACAACCTGAAAACCGCCGATATCAAGATAGAACATGAAAGGCGACGGGTTGATGCGCCGAAGGGCACGGTAAAACGCAAATGGTGGCAACTGATAGGGCAGCGTGTAGCGCTGTGACAGAACAACCTGGAAGATATCGCCTGCGCGAATGTAGTCCTTGGCTTTCTCGACCATATCGTGGAAACCGGCTTCATCGACACTAACCTTCGGATCGGGCAGGGTATCCGGAACTGATTTGGACCGGCGATCAATGAACAGGTTACGCTGGAACTGTTGCACGACGTCATTCAAACGTGCACAGGCAAGATCATAGGCCGCATCTGCACTGATGCCAGCTTCCGGGCGGACCGGGGTCACTACGGTGACCGTATCTTCGATAGTGTCAAAGCTTGCTGTCACGGTCGGGCGAATGAAAATGCCATCAGGGACGCCAAGCTCGTCCTTATTGCTATCAGGAAGCTTTTCCATCAAGCGGACGGTGTCATAACCCATGTAGCCAACCAGACCGGCACTCATCGGCGGTAGATTGTCGGGAAGCTCGATATGGCTTTCAGCAATCAGTTTCTTGAGGCTGTCTAACGGCGCGGCATCTTCGGCAACAAATGCCTCGGCATCGGCCATTGCACGTCGGTTAAGTTCCGCCTTGTTGTCAAAGCAACGCCAGATCAGATCAGGCTTAAGTCCAAGGAACGAATAACGTCCGCGAACGGCGCCGCCTTCAACAGATTCAAGCAAATAGGTATTTGGCATGCCCTCGGCAATCTTGAGGAACGCCGAGACCGGCGTATCAAGATCGGCGGTCAATGCGGTCCAAAGAACCTGCGAGACGCCTTTGTCATAGTTTTGCTTGAAGCTGGTGAAATCCGGTTTGATTTCCATGGTCTATCCGATTACTCGCCGATTACTGGTCTTGGGTATTTTGATAATGTGGTTCTTATAAAAAGAAAAAGGGCGACCAGTTCAACCGGTCGCCCCATTTTGCAGGATCAGTTTGTAGCGGTCGGGGCATAAAGCCCGTTGATCACGCTGTTATTCACACTGACCGAGATTTCTTCACGCAAGTATGTCAGGTACTGCGCAAGGATGTCTTCGTTGATGGCTTCTTTAAGCTCGTCGGTCACACGGCTGGCATCAACCGTGTTGGCGTCTGCCGATTTGATTTCATCAAGCTTGACGACCAAGACGTCTTCGCCGGTCTGGATTGCTTTTGCCTTGCGCTCTTCAAGGGTAAAGAGGGCGGCGGCAACAGCCGGGTTTACATCATCACCAAGGCCCTGACCGGTACGTTTGGTCAGACCGCTATTCATGACAGACACGCCGTCTTCAGATGCAAGACCTGCAAGATCGGCACCCGTGGTGTTGATGCTGTTGGCCAGTTCTTCGGCCTTGGCCAGCATCAACTTCTGACGCTCGTCGGTTTCCCATGCTGCGATTACGTCTTCACGGACGTCTTCAAACGGTCGCAGGGCAGACGGGGTGATGTTTTCAAGGCGCACAACAAAGCGGGTGCCGGTTGCGGTTTCTTCAAGGAAGCTTTCTTCGCCACTTTCGAGTTCGAAGATCTTCGCATTGATTTCGTCTGCACCGTCGATGGCTTCGCCAGCGAGACCTTCGCCGCGGACAACACCGTTCAGCTTATAGGTCTTTGCACCAACGTCGCGTGCGGCGTCTTCAATCGCGGTACCTGCACCAAGTTCCTCATCAAAGGTTGCGGCAAGATCATAGATCGCGTCTTCAGCTTTGAACTGCTTCAGGCCATCAACAATAATGTCGCGAACTTCATCAAGGGTCTGGGTGCTACCCGCCGTGATGGACGGAACACGAATGATGTGCCAGCCAAGTGCGGTTTCAATCGGCTCGGACACACCGCCTTCTGATAGGGCAAAGGTTGCTTCGCTCAGATCCGGAAGGATGTCGTTTGCGGTGAATTCACCAAGCTTAACAAGTGACTCATCCATGCCTGCTTCGGCGGCGACTTCCATGAAGTCTGCGCCACCCTGAAGCTTCTTATAAGCTTCCTGTGCCGACTGTTCGTCATTCGGCGCAAACAGGATCTGCTCGACCGTACGCTTTTCCGGAACCTGGAATTCGGCTTCGCGCTGTTTGTAAGACTCAGCGATTTCTTCTTCGCTGACCGTAACGGTTGCCATCAGGTCGGCCGCACTCAGGGTCGCAAGCGTGACGTCACGGCTTTCCGGTGCAGTGAACTGCGGAGCGTTTTCTTCGTGATAGGCACGAAGGGTTGCATCGTCCGCGGTCGCGATGTCAGCAAATTCAGAAGCGTTAAGCGCAAAGTAGGAGCCAGCGCGCTGTTCATTGCGATAGGCAACGATCTGCTTTGCCATCATGTCCGGAACGCTTGCGGTGCCAGTCAGGCTGCCAACAACCTGCTGGCTCATCAGATCACCACGAACCCCTTCGATGAATTCCTGCTCGGTGTAGCCCGCCTGATAAAGCGACTGCAGGAAACGATCACGGCTGAACTGGCCGGTGGTCGGGTCCTTGAAGTTGTCCGAGGCGAAGATCGTGTCACGTACTTTGTCATCGCTGATGCCGATACCAATGTTCTTGGCATCTTCACGCAGAACCTTCTGGGATACGATCGACTGGACCGTATTGTTCAGAAGGCCCATCTGCACGGCCTGCTGCTGGTTGAAATTCGGGCCGAATACATTTCGCATATTCTGCACGCTGCGCTGGAAAGCGCGGTCCAGTTCGACCGGGGTGACTTTTTGGCTGCCGATTTCGGCAACTTCACGAGACGTGCCAAGGTTCAGCATCGACGCGTTCAGGCCCCAGATAACGAAGCTCAGTGCAATCACGCCAAAGATGATCTTGGCAAAGATTGATTTCGAAAATGTGCGAATGCCAGCAAGCATATGATAAGCCTAACAATTCGTGGTTTGGTGTCGATATAATGTATCGACAGCTTTTAATTATGATCGTCTGCGAACCGAAATCCCGACGAAATTGCCGGGCATCTTAATGGCGAGAGGTAACAGCGGCAACAGGCGATTGCATGGAAGTGCACACCAACACGCCCTGAAATGCATCGACGCGTGATTTCCGGTACTTGGCCCATCGGGACTGACATGCTAAAACCCGCATCGAAACTGATCTTGTAACAATTCGTAACGTGCGAAAATTCGCTGTTATGGTTCTGTTATAAAAGACAAATGTCGAAATATGACCAGCACGAGGTATCCTTCAATGACCCAACGCCGTCCCCTGATTGCCGGAAACTGGAAAATGAACTGTCTGCGCGCAGATGGTCTTGCACTGGCATCAAGCCTTGCGGCAAAGGCGTCTGAAAAAGGATCACTTGGTTGCGATATCCTTGTTTGCCCGCCAGCAACGCTGCTTTCAGAAGTCGTTGCTGCGACCAAGGATAGTGCGGTGGCTGTTGGTGGTCAGGACTGCCATGTTGCGACGTCTGGTGCGCATACCGGTGATGTTGCGGCCCCGATGCTGGCTGATATTGGAGCCGGTTATGTTCTGGTGGGTCACTCGGAGCGCCGTGCAGATCACGGTGAAAGCTCTACCGATATCCGTAAAAAGGCCATTGCCGCACATGATGCGGGTCTGATCGCCGTGGTTTGCGTTGGTGAGACCGATGAAGAACGCGATCTTGGCGCGACGCTTCCGGTCGTGAACGGGCAGGTGGCTGTTTCGGTTCCCGATGGGGCGACTGCAAAGAACACCGTTATTGCCTATGAGCCGGTCTGGGCGATTGGCACCGGCCGTACGGCCAGCGTTGCAGAAGTTGCCGAGGTTCATGCCGCGATCCGCGCAGAACTTGTTGCACGTTTTGAAGACGGTAATGAATTCCGTATTCTTTATGGTGGTTCTGTCAAACCGTCTAACGCAGCAGAATTGCTGGGTGTCGCTGATGTCGATGGCGCGCTTGTTGGCGGGGCGAGCCTGAAGGTTGAAGATTTTTGGCAAATTATTGAAACTTGCGCCTAGCCAACAGCCATAAAACGCGTTAAATACGCATCAAATTTATGCCCGATCCGGGCCAAATTGCGTTCGGATCGGAAGTTAGGACAAGAGTTTCGAGACCATGCAAACAGTCATTCTGGTAATCCACCTTCTTCTTGCGCTTGGCTTGATCGCCGTAATTCTCGTACAGCGCAGCGAGGGCGGTGGGCTTGGTATCGGCGGAAGTGGCGGCGGCGGAGGCGGTGGCTTCGGCGTGATGAGTTCACGCGGCGCTGCAAACCTGCTGACCCGTACCACTGCGATTCTTGCAGGTGCATTCATGATCACCAGTATCATTCTTGCGCTGCAGTCCAACAGCCACACCAAGCCAGCTTCGATCTTGGAGCAGGCACCGGCTTCGGCCCCGGCGGTTACTGAACCCGCTGAGGACACCGGCCCGGCGGCTCCGACCCGCTAAACAAATTAACCGACGACCAGAGGCGGCAAACTTGCCGCCTCAATTTTTGATTGTTGTATTCCCCGGTTCGTGATGCACTAAACGGCATTGAACCGAGGCTTTGTGCTTTGAGATGAGGCAAAGAAATGACTCGTTATATCTTTATCACCGGTGGCGTTGTTTCATCGCTGGGCAAGGGCCTGGCTTCCGCTGCTTTGGGTGCTTCGTTACAGGCACGTGGCTTTACCGTTCGTCTGCGTAAGCTTGACCCGTATATCAACGTCGATCCGGGCACCATGAGCCCGTACCAGCATGGCGAATGCTATGTCACCGAAGACGGTGCAGAGACCGACCTTGATCTGGGCCACTATGAGCGTTTCACCGGCGTCTCATCGCGCCGTTCGGATAACGTGACCACCGGCCGTATTTATTCCAACGTCATCGCACGTGAGCGCCGCGGGGATTACCTTGGCGGGACCGTTCAGGTCATTCCGCACATCACCGATGCGATCAAGGAATTCGTCATGTCCGATGCGACCGAGGACTTTGTCCTTGTCGAAATCGGCGGCACGGTTGGCGATATCGAAAGCCTTCCGTTCCTTGAAGCGATCCGTCAGATGGGCAACGACCTTGGCGATGGCCGTGCGCTGTTCATGCACCTGACGCTTGTTCCTTATATCTCCTCTGCGGGTGAGCTTAAAACCAAGCCAACCCAGCACTCGGTCAAGGAACTGCAAAGCGTCGGTATTCAGCCTGATATCCTTCTATGCCGTTGCGATCGTGAAATCCCGATCAACGAACGCCGCAAGATCGCGCGTTTCTGTAACGTCCGCGAAGCAGCCGTTATTCCGGCATATGACGTCGACAATATCTATCAGGTTCCGATCAGCTACCATCAGTACGGTCTGGACAATGAAGTGCTTCATCACTTCGGCCTTCAGGCGCAGGAACCTGATCTGCAGCCGTGGGAAGACATTTGCAACACCATCCGTAACCCGGAAGGTGAAGTTACCATCGGTATCGTTGGTAAATACATTCAGCTGCCCGATGCATATAAATCCCTGACCGAAGCACTGACCCATGGCGGTATCGCCAACAAGGTTCGTGTTAATCTGGAATGGATTGCGTCTGACGCGCTGGAAAAAGAAGGCAACGTCAACGAAATCCTGTCCAAGCTTGATGCGATCATGGTTCCGGGTGGCTTTGGTGAGCGTGGCGCAGAAGGCAAGATCGCCGCTGCACGTTATGCCCGTGAAAACAAGGTTCCGTATTTCGGCATTTGCTTTGGCATGCAGATGGCTGTTCTTGAAGCAGCCCGTCACCTTGCTGGTCTGAAAGACGCATCTTCGTCCGAGTTCGGCCCGACCAAGACCCCGCTTGTTGGTCTGATGACCGAATGGGCGAAAGATGGTGGTTCGGTTGAACGTCGTTCTGGCGAAGATGATCTGGGCGGTACCATGCGTCTTGGCAATTATGAGTGCAAGCTGGTTGACGGCACGCGCGCACGTGACATCTATGGCAGTGAAACTGTTCTTGAACGTCACCGCCACCGTTATGAAGTTAACGTAAACTTCATGCCGCAGCTTGAGGAAAAGGGTCTTAAATTCTCTGGCTTGTCGCCAGACGGTCGTTTGCCGGAAATCGTCGAATACCCGGATCATCCGTGGTTCATCGGCGTTCAGTTCCACCCGGAACTGCGGTCGCGTCCGCTTGACCCACATCCGCTGTTCGTCTCTTACATCAAGGCCGCCAAAGAGCGTAGCCGTCTGGTGTAATCGACCGCAGTCCGACTGCATGAATGGCCGCGTGCCCACATGATTGTCTGAAAGTCATTGAAATGACCGAAATTAAAACCGTCAAAGTCGGCAATATCGAATTCGCCAATGACAAGCCGTTTGCCGTTCTGGCAGGCCCATGCGCGATCGAGAGCCGTCAACACGCACTTGAGATGTCAGCAGCGCTTAAGGAACTTTCCGAAGGGCTCGGCATCGGGCTGGTTTACAAAAGCTCGTTTGACAAGGCCAACCGTACAAGCACCACCTCCAAACGTGGTGTCGGTCTGTCCGAAGGTCTTGATATCCTGGCAGAAGTGAAGGCCACCACAGGTCTTCCGATTGTCACGGACGTGCATTTGCCTGATCAGTGTACCGCTGTTGCCGAAGTTGCCGACATCCTTCAGATCCCGGCATTTTTGTGCCGTCAGGCGGATCTGTTGCAGGCGGCAGGCAAAACCGGTCGTGCGGTCAATGTCAAAAAGGGCCAGTTCCTGGCCCCTTGGGATATGGTCAACGTTGCCAACAATCTGGCATCGACCGGCAATGAAAACATTATGCTCTGTGACCGTGGGACCAGCTTTGGCTATAACACGCTCGTCACGGACTTCCGCGGACTTCCCACCATGGCCCGTCAGGGCTACCCAGTTGTCTTTGATGCAACCCATTCGGTTCAGCAGCCGGGCGGACAGGGCACCTCATCAGGTGGTCAGCGCGAATTCGCGCCCGTTCTTGCTCGTGCGGCCGTATCGGTTGGTATCGCGGCACTGTTTATCGAAACCCACGATAACCCGGCAACGGCCATTTCCGATGGCCCGAACCAGATCCCGTTGAACAAGTTACCCGAAGTTCTTTCGGTCCTGATGGAATTGGACAAAGTGGCAAAAGCCAATCCGGTTCGTCTGGACATGTTCGACGCATAAGTATCAAATGCCGCCAGTCAGTGATTGGCGGCATTCTTTTTTGCTGTAACCTGCATGTCCTTATAAAAAGGCATGGTTCCTACCAGTGAGGAGAACGTTTCTGTCATGACCGCTATTATCGATATTCGCGGCCGCGAAATCCTTGACAGCCGTGGTAACCCGACGGTCGAAGTTGATGTAACCTTGGAAAATGGCGCCTTTGGTCGTGCTGCCGTTCCGTCGGGTGCGTCCACCGGTGCCCACGAAGCTGTTGAACTTCGCGACAAAGAAGACCGTTATCTTGGCAAAGGCGTGACCAAGGCTGTTGCCGCAGTCAATGGTGAGATTTTTGAAGCACTGGCTGGCATGGATGCCGAAGACCAGGTTGCTGTCGATAACGTCATGATCGATCTTGACGGTACCGAAAATAAATCCCGCCTCGGCGCCAATGCGATCCTTGGTGTTTCGCTTGCAACTGCCAAAGCAGCTGCTGAAGACGCAGGTCTTCCGCTGTATCGCTATGTTGGTGGTTCGTTCGCACGCACGCTTCCGGTTCCGATGATGAACATCATCAACGGTGGCGAGCACGCCGACAACCCGATCGACGTTCAGGAATTCATGATCATGCCGGTTTCGGCTGAGACCTGCTCTGACGCGATCCGTATGGGTGCGGAAATCTTCCATAACCTGAAAAAAGCTCTGTCTGCTGATGGCCTGAACACCAACGTTGGTGATGAAGGTGGTTTCGCGCCGAACATTGCATCGACCGAAGCTGCGATCAGCTACGTCATGAAGTCGATCGAAGCTGCTGGCTACCGCCCGGAAGAAGACGTCGTTCTGGCACTTGATGCCGCTTCGACCGAATTCTACAAGGGTGGTAACTACGTTCTGGCGGGCGAGGGCAAGACCCTTGATTCTTCCGGTATGGTCAAATATTGGGCCGACCTCGTTGGTAAATACCCAATCTTCTCCATCGAAGACGGTATGGCAGAAGACGATTGGGATGGCTGGGCAGAACTGACCGCAGCTATTGGCGCAAAAACCCAGCTTGTTGGTGATGACCTGTTCGTGACCAACCCGAAACGTCTTGCTGACGGCATTAAAAAGGGCGTTGCGAACTCGATCCTGGTCAAGGTTAACCAGATCGGTACGCTGTCTGAGACCCTTGAAGCGGTTGAAATGGCACACCGTGCTGGCTACACCGCCGTGATGTCGCACCGTTCGGGTGAAACCGAAGACTCAACCATTGCTGATCTTGCTGTTGCAACCAACTGTGGCCAGATCAAAACCGGTTCGCTTTCGCGTTCTGACCGTATGGCGAAATACAACCAGCTGATCCGCATCGAAGAGCTTCTCGATGCTGGTGCTCACTTCCCGGGTCGTTCGATCCTGAAGTAAACTGATCGGCGAGGGATCTCGCCCTGAAATAACAGGCCGCCTGAGCATGTTTCAGGCGGCCTGTTTGCATTTTGGCGTTTGGTTTCGCGCCCGGTTCGACGGGGCAAAAGCCAATATCAGGATTAGTGTATTGAGCGTAAATCAATGGCTTTGTACTTGTGGCTTAACTCTATTTTTACCGAACTATGCGCTATTAAAACGGTAATGTTGCCGGGTTTATGACCTTGTCAGATGCTATGTGTCTGAACAACAAGGGAAATAACGTATGTTATTTTAACGTTATGTATCCGGAATGGTTTGGGTCGTCGCCAAAATCGCATGATCGCGCAAGGGGCAATAGTAAATGTCGTCAAATTCGCCGGTCTTTCGTCGCCTGAAACAGGCTGTCGCACCGGTTATTGCATTTACCGTCATGGCCTACTTCATCTTCCACAGTGTGGAGGGTGAGCGTGGCTTGCTGACCTATTGGTCGATGCAGGATCGCGTAACCGACATTGCCAAGGTGCTGGACGAGACAACAGAACGTCGAAAGGCGCTTGAGCAGCATGTGCTTTCCTTACGTGCCAGCCACCTTGATCCAGACCTTTTGGATGAACGGGCGCGCGCCATGCTTAATGCGGCGCATCCCGATGATGTCATCTTGTTCCACCGTGATGGCTATGGTGATCTCGCAACGACCGTTGCTGCAAACAGCAACTGATTTACGCAAAAATACCCTCATCTGATTGTATAGAGAATCCATACGCCTGATCAGTTTGTGATGTCAGGCGAAAAGGTCTCCTTATTGCGCTGGGCAGGGGGAAGTGCGACGTAATTCACAGTTGTGAAGTTTTTTCAGTAATAAACGGTATCGGATAAGTCATTGTTTAAACTGACTTCTGGTTGATCGCAGATTTGTATGTGTTCAGGGTTGAGCTCATTGATATTACGCGCATTCCCTGAGTTGTAATCAGATTACAACGGCTATGCGGTATTATCGTCATGAAAGCATAGCATTTGTGACATATAGGCACGAACGGATTTTAAAGCATCCGCTCAAGTAGCTGAAAACTCTGCATCTCTACATATTTGCGAAATCTTATCAATTAACCAAAAAAAGGTTTATTTGTGATTGTGCGTTGCAAAACAACAGTTTATTCGAAGTTTGATTGCTTGCCCTAGGCGGTCGTTTTAGGTAGTCATTTCGGTGGTCCAGTACCGAATTAAGCGCTCATACATGATGCTTAAGCGATAGCCATCCACCGGGAGGAAACATGGCGACCACAAAACGCAAACGCGCCACTACGCGCGCCGACAACCAGGCGAGCAGTGACGATCTCCTCAAATATTACCGTGAAATGCTTCTGATCCGTCGCTTTGAAGAAAAAGCCGGCCAGCTGTATGGCATGGGTCTTATCGGTGGCTTCTGCCACCTCTATATCGGGCAGGAAGCAGTCGTTGTCGGCATGCAGGCTGCCATCACCGGCGACGATGGTGTTATCACCAGTTACCGTGACCACGGCCATATGCTGGCATGTGGCATGGATGCCGGTGGCGTCATGGCCGAGCTGACGGGCCGCGAAGGCGGTTATTCCCGCGGCAAAGGCGGCTCGATGCACATGTTCTCCAAAGAAAAGAATTTCTATGGCGGACACGGTATCGTTGGTGGTCAGGTTCCGCTCGGAACCGGTATTGCCTTCAATTACAAATATCGCGGTGAAGACCGTGTATGCCTGACCTATCTTGGTGACGGTGCCGTCAACCAGGGTCAGGTCTATGAAGCCTTTAACATGGCCGCTCTCTGGCAGCTTCCGGTGATCTATTGCATCGAGAACAACCAGTACGCCATGGGCACCTCGACCCAGCGTCACTCTTCAAGCCCTGATCTTTATCAGCGCGGTATGGCCTATGGCATTCCGGGCGAACAGGTTGATGGCATGGACGTTCTTGCGGTCAAGGAAGCAGGCGAACGCGCTGTCAAGCATTGCCGCGAAGGCAAGGGCCCATATATTCTTGAGCTCAAAACCTACCGTTACCGCGGTCACTCGATGTCCGACCCGGCGAAATATCGCACCAAGGACGAACTCGACAAGATGCGCAAGGAACACGACCCGATCGATATGGTCAAAAAGCTTCTGATCGATGGCAACATCATCGATGAAGCTGGCCTTAAGGATATCGACAAGGAAGTGAAATCCGAAGTCGCAAAAGCGGCCGAGTTCGCGCAGAACAGCCCGGAACCGGATGTTTCTGAACTGTTCACCGATATTCTGATCGACGCGTGATCGCGACATTTCGCGAACCGCTTTTGACCGATATTTCCCGGGAGAGAGGGAACAATGCCGATTGAAGTTTTGATGCCGGCCCTGTCGCCGACCATGACCGAAGGCACGCTTGCCAAATGGAACGTCAAGGAAGGCGACACTGTCGCATCCGGTGACGTCATCGCAGAAATCGAAACCGACAAAGCGACGATGGAAGTCGAAGCCGTCGATGAAGGTACTGTGGGTAAGCTGATCATTGCCGAAGGTACCGAGAACGTCGCGGTAAATGCCGTGATCGCCTATATCCTCGAAGAAGATGAAGACGCATCTGCACTTGATAACGTTTCTGCATCGTCCGGCGCGGCTCCGGCGGCAGCAGAAGCTGCACCTGCTGCTCCGGCTGCTGAAGAAGCACCGGCTGCCAGCGCGGCAAGTGCCGCGCCGGTTGCTGCAAGTGGCGCGATTGAACGTTCTGAAGCTGAACCGCGCGCGATGAGCGTGATGAACGCGACCCAGGACGAAAAAGCCTACACCAGCTTTAAAACCCAGACCGTTCGTGAAGCCCTGCGTGATGCAATGGCCGAAGAAATGCGTGGCGATGAAAATGTCTTCGTCATGGGTGAAGAAGTTGCGCAGTATCAGGGTGCCTACAAGGTTACCCAGGGTCTGCTTGATGAATTCGGTGACCGTCGCGTCGTTGACACCCCGATTACCGAGATCGGTTTCACGGGTATGGCGACCGGTTCTGCCTTTATGGGCCTGAAGCCGATTGTCGAATTCATGACCTTTAACTTCGCGATGCAGGCAATCGACCACATCATCAACTCTGCTGCCAAGACGCTTTACATGTCCGGTGGCCAGCTTGGGTGCCCGATTGTCTTCCGTGGTCCGAACGGTGCTGCTGCCCGCGTTGGTGCTCAGCACTCGCAGTGCTATGCATCCTGGTATGCACATTGCCCGGGGCTGAAGGTTATCGCGCCGTGGTCGGCAGCTGATGCCAAAGGTCTTCTGAAGGCAGCTATCCGCGATCCGAACCCGGTTGTCTTCCTTGAAAACGAAATCATGTACGGTCAGAGCTTCGAAGTTCCTGACGACGAAGATTTCGTTCTGCCGATCGGTCAGGCCAAGATCGAACGTGAAGGTACCGATGTCACCATCGTTGCTTTCTCGATCATGGTTGGCAAGGCGCTCAAGGCTGCTGAGAAATTGGCAGAGCAGGGCATCTCGGCTGAGGTTATCAACCTGCGTACGATCCGTCCGCTTGATGTGAACACCATTATTCGCTCGGTAATGAAGACCAATCGTCTGGTTACCTGTGAAGAAGGCTGGCACTTCGCCGGTATCGGTTCGGAAATCGCATCAGTGGTCATGGAACATGCCTTTGACTATCTCGATGCACCGGTTGCCCGTGTAACCGGCGAAGATGTTCCGATGCCGTATGCTGCCAACCTTGAAGCGCTTGCGCTTCCGCAAGAGCAGCACATCGTCGATGCGGCCAAGGCCGTTTGCTATCGCTAAGTGATACGGACAGGGGCAGGCGCCAACACAAAGCGCGCCGCCCCGTTACCGGGAGAATGTGTTCATGCCTGTAAAAGTATTGATGCCGGCCCTGTCGCCGACCATGACCGAAGGCACCTTGGCCAAATGGCACGTCAAGGAAGGTGACACCGTTGAATCGGGCGATGTCATCGCAGAAATCGAAACCGACAAAGCCACGATGGAAGTCGAAGCCGTCGACGAAGGCACGATCGGTAAAATCCTTGTTGCCGAAGGCAGCGAAGGTGTTCCTGTGAACGAAGTTATCGCGCTTCTGCTTGAAGAAGACGAAGACGCATCTGCGCTTGATGGTGCTGATACCTCTGCTGCTGGCGCTGCACCTGCTGCTGCTCCGGCCGCTGAAGCCGCACCTGCACCGTCTGCTGCCCCGGCAGCAGCAGGCCCGGCACCGGCAGCCCCGGTTGCTGGTGGTGAGCGTGTTAAGGCAAGCCCGCTTGCACGTCGCATTGCTGCGAACGAAGGCGTTGATCTTGCTGGTGTGTCGGGCTCTGGTCCGCGCGGTCGTGTTGTTAAACGCGATGTTGAGGCCGCCATGGCATCCAAACCGGCCGCTGGCGCCCCGGCAGCAGCAGCTGCTGCACCGTCCGCACCGGCTGCGGCTGCTGCCCCGGCAGCATCTGGCTGGAACCCGGATCTCAATGGTCTGCCGGAATACGAAGAAATTCCGAACAGCGGCATGCGCAAAACCATCGCGCGTCGTCTGACCGAATCCAAACAGCAGGTTCCGCATTTCTACCTTACGGTCGATTGCGAGCTCGACAACCTGCTTGCCACCCGTAAACAGCTGAACGAAAAAGCTGGCGACGGTGTCAAAATCTCGGTGAACGACTTTGTTATCCGTGCAGTTTCTCTGGCACTCAAAAAAGTTCCGGCTGCAAACTCCATCTGGACTGACAAGGCGACCTTGCAGTGCAAGAAGCAGGATATCTCGGTGGCAGTCGCCATTGATGGTGGCCTTATCACGCCGGTTGTCCGCGATGCGGGCTCCAAGGGTCTTGCGGAAATCTCGTCTGAGATGAAAGCACTGGCTGGCAAGGCACGCGACGGCAAACTGATGCCGGAAGACTATCAGGGCGGGACCTTCTCGGTTTCCAACCTTGGTATGTTTGGCATCAAGAGCTTCTCTGCCATCATCAACCCGCCGCAGGGTTGCATTCTGGCCGTTGGTGCTGGTGAACAGCGCCCGGTCGTCAAGGATGGCGCACTGGCCATTGCGACCGTCATGAGCTGCACACTCTCTGTTGACCACCGTGCGGTCGATGGTGCGGTTGGTGCTGAGTTCATGGCTGAATTCAAAAAGCTGATCGAAGATCCGCTGAGCATGTTGCTCTGAGGTTCCAAAGTTGCGCGGGGACTTTAAATAGTCCCCGCAAGCATTTGAATTTCAAGACCTGTGACCGGTGACGGGCAGGCGAAGGAGATCCTACGATGGCGGATAGCAATTTCGACGTAATCGTGATTGGTGCAGGTCCGGGTGGTTATGTAACCGCAATCCGTGCTGCCCAGCTTGGCCTGAAAACGGCTGTTGTTGAACGTGAACATCTTGGTGGCATTTGCCTTAACTGGGGTTGTATCCCGACCAAGGCACTTCTGCGTTCGGCTGAAGTTTACCGCAATATGAACCATGCAAAGGCATATGGTCTTTCTTGTGAAAAGCCGTCCTTTGACATTGATGCCGTGATCCAGCGTTCGCGTGGTGTATCCAAGCAGCTTTCTGGCGGTGTTGGCCATCTTCTTAAGAAGAACAAGGTCACTGTGATCAACGGCGAAGCCAAGTTTGATGGTCCGAAGAAGATCGTCGTAACGGGCAAAGATGCCGGTACCTACACCGCGAAAAGCTACATCATTGCAACCGGCGCACGTGCACGTTCGCTGCCGGGTCTTGAAGCTGATGGCAAAGTGGTTTGGGATTACAAGAAGGCGATGACGCCGGACAAAATGCCCAAAAGCCTTGTTGTTGTTGGCTCCGGTGCAATCGGCATCGAGTTCGCCAGCTTCTATCACACCATGGGCGCTGATGTGACCGTGGTTGAGATCATGCCGCAGATCATGCCGGTTGAAGACAAGGAAGTTGCAGCGCTTGCGCAGAAGATGATGACCAAGGACGGGATGAAAATCCTGACCGAAGCAAAGGTCGCCAACCTCAAGCGCAATGCAGATAACGTTGTTGTCACGGTTGAAACCAAAGACGGCAAGAAACAGGAACTCACCGTTGATCGCGTGATTTCCGCTGTTGGCGTGATCGGCAATACGGAAAATCTTGGCCTTGAAACCACCAAGGTCAAAGTTGATCGCAATGTGATCGGTACCGATGACTATTCGGCAACCGCAGAGCCGGGCATTTATGCCATCGGTGACGTTGCTGGTCCGCCGATGCTGGCACACAAGGCCGAGCATGAAGGCGTTATTTGTGTCGAGAAGATTGCAGGCGTTAAAGGCGTTCATCCGCTTGATCCGCGCAAGATCCCGGGTTGCACCTATTGCCATCCGCAGGTCGCAAGTGTCGGCTTGACCGAAGCCAAGGCAAAAGAAGCCGGCTATGAGGTCAAGGTTGGCAAGTTCCCGTTCATCGGCAACGGCAAGGCTGTTGCACTGGGCGAGGCAGAAGGTCTGGTGAAAACCGTCTTTGATGCCAAAACCGGTGAACTGCTTGGCGCGCACATGGTCGGTACCGAAGTGACCGAGCTCATTCAGGGCTTCGTGGTTGCCATGGGCCTTGAGACGACTGAGGAAGACCTGATGCATACCGTCTTCCCGCATCCGACCCTGTCAGAAATGATGCATGAGTCGGTACTTGACGCATATGGTCGTGCGATCCACTTCTAAAATATCGGGTTTTACCGGGCGCACATGCCCGGTATGACCTTTTTTGACGAATGTCGGTTTGACAAATGCGTGGCGTGGCGGCAAATTGCCGCCCGTCCAATCCTTCGGAGGTAACTCTATGTCGACGGCGCGTAGCGAAGAAAAAGCACTTCGTCACCCGGAAAAGCAAAAACGGCCTGATCGTCCATCCGGACGCAAGCCGTCCTGGATTCGCGTTAAGGCGCCAACCTCCAAGGGCTATCAGGAAACCCGCGAACTCGCGCGTGGTTTGAACCTGCATACCGTTTGCGAAGAAGCCGCATGCCCGAATATCGGTGAATGCTGGCAGAAGAAACACGCATCCTTCATGATTATGGGCGATACCTGTACCCGTGCATGTTCGTTTTGTAACGTGAAAACCGGTATGCCGAACGCGCTTGATCCGTTCGAGCCGGAAAATCTGGCGATGGCGGTTGCCGACATGCAGCTGAAGCATGTTGTGATCACCTCGGTTGACCGTGATGACCTTGCCGATGGCGGTGCTGCGCACTTTGCCCGCGTTATCGAGGCCATCCGTCACAAATCGCCGGAAACCACCATCGAAATTCTGACCCCGGACTTCCGTGACAAGCCTGGTGCAGTGGAAATCGTCGCAAAGGCCCGTCCCGACGTTTTCAACCACAACCTTGAAACGGTTCCGCGTCTTTACACCAATATCCGTCCGGGCGCGCGTTACTATCAGTCGCTGCGTATCCTTGATCGCGTAAAGCAGATTGATCCGACGATCTTCACCAAATCCGGCCTGATGGTTGGTCTGGGTGAAGAGCGTAAGGAACTGGCACAGGTGATGGACGATCTGCGTGTTGCAGATGTCGACTTCCTGACGATTGGCCAGTATCTCCAGCCGACGCTCAAGCACGAGCCGGTCGACCGTTTTGTGACCCCGGACGAATTCGACGAATATGCGTCCATGGCACGTGGCAAAGGATTCTTGATGGTTTCGGCAACGCCGTTGACCCGTTCAAGCTACCACGCAGACCGTGACTTCGAGCAGCTCCGTGAAGCACGCGAGAAGAAACTGGCTGCTGCCGAAGAAGCCAAGGCCAAAGCCGCACGCGCAGAAACTGCTGCACAATAAGCTTTACCGATACGCGCGACGATAAGGGGAGATATCGAGTGCCGACGCATGCAGAGCGCAGGAAACTGCCCTATACGCCGGAACAACTCTTTGAACTCGTCGCGGATATCGATTCCTATTCCGAGTTTCTCCCGTGGTGCGTGGCATCACGTGTGCGCAAGCGCGACGGGGATGTGCTTAAAGCCGATCTGGTGATCGGCTTTAAGATGTTCCGTGAGAAATACACATCCAAGGTTACCTTGCAGCGTCCGCATCGTGTTGATGTCGAATATCTGCAGGGGCCTTTCAAATACCTCAATAACCACTGGGTGTTTGAAGAGGACGAAGATGGTGGCACTTGGCTTGATTTCTTCGTGGATTTTGAATTCCGCTCAGCATTGCTGCAGAAAATGATCGGCGTCGTGTTTAACGAGGCGGTCAAGCTGATGGTCGGGGCTTTTGAAACACGTGCCCGCGAAGTTTATGGTGAGCCGGAGCTGCCTTCATCGGAAGGCTAAGGCAGCAGCAAGCTGTGAGCTGCCGTCATTTCCAATTACTGTTGATCAATCACATCCGAAATCAGGGCAAAGGCCTTAAGCACAGTGGCCTTGCGCACGGCATGACGATCTCCGGCAAAGACCTCGTGATAGGTCACGGTATTGCGGTCTTTACCAGTGCATCCAAAATGAACCAATCCAACCGGTTTCGTTTCCGTGCCGCCGCCTGGGCCAGCAATACCGGTTACGGAAACCGCAATGGTGGCGTTGGGGGCGCGATCAAGCGCACCTTCACACATGGCGCGTGCTACAGGTTCTGAAACAGCACCGAATTGTTCGAGCATGTCATTGCCAACACCGATCAAGCCATGTTTGGCTTCATTGGAATAGGTGATAAATCCACAATCAACGACTGATGAGCTGCCATCAACCGCAGTCAAGCTGCCGGTAATCAAACCGCCCGTGCAGGATTCTGCTGTTGCGATCATCTCGCCCTTGGCTTTGCATTTGGCGATCAGGGATGCCGCTGCATCAAGGATATCATGTTCAATTTTCATGAAATTATCCACCAATCAGTTGCGTTATGATGACCAATGAAATCATGGCGAATGCGCCAGCAAGAACGTCATCAAACATGATCCCAAACCCGCCACCAACCCGACGGTCGACCCAGCGGATAGGCCATGGTTTGGCAATATCAAAGATACGAAATGCTACAAAAGCAACCAGCAGCCAGACCAGGTCGGACCACCCGGCACCTAGCGGAATGACCAGCAGACACATCCATTGACCGACAACCTCATCAATGACGATCTCGCCGGCATCATGAATGCCGAGCAAGTGACTATATTGGTGGGCAGCCCAAACACCGATGGCAAAAACGATAATACTTGCAATGATTAAGGCGCTATTTCCGCCGTAAACCCAGATAAGCCAACCAAACGGCAAGGCCGCTAGTGATCCGGCGGTGCCGGGCGCCTTTGGGCTCTTGCCGCTGTAAAACCAGGTTGCGGCACAGGTAATCAAAAAACGGGAGAAAGGCATTATTTGCTTACGTATGAGATGTGAATGATGGGCTTTGGTAGCACATGATGACCCATCCTCAGTGAAAAAATTGCGATTAAGGATGTGTTAACATGCTTGCTTGCGTGCCGACTTACAGGTAGCGTAAACAAAATACAAAAAATAAGTCTCAGGCGGGGTCAGAAGAAACTTAACCCGTCCGGAAAATCCGGGCGCAACTACGGGCAATTAGGGGTTAGACACTGAATATGTCGGCGTTTGAGGGCATTCGTCGCTTGGTGGATAAATGGTTTCCGGATCGGCAATTGCTGATCCGTTCGAATGATTCTGTTTACCAGCTTCGGCTTGGAAAATATGCACAAGTCGCACTGGCTTCATTTGGGGTTGCGGCGATCACCTGGACAGTCGGGGTTACCGGTTATAGCTGGTATCTAGACCAACGTCTTGCAATGCGTGAAGAACAGCTTTTCCGCAGCGAACTGTCCTATAATAGATTGATTGCACGTGTGACGGAGAGCCAACGTCGGTTTGGCGAGATCACATCGCAAATGGAAGATACCCATCGCAACTTGCTGTCGATGGCTGAAAAGAACCTGCAGCTTCAAGCGCGGGTACAGGATTACACCTCCAAACTTGCTGATAGCGAGAAGGAGAAAGTCCGTATTTCAGCCTTGCGCACGTCGATGGATAACCAGATGAACGCGCTTCAGGGGCAGATCGACGGGATTACCAACCGTAACCTCGCGCTCCGTGACGAGTTGGAGACAGTTGAGACAGTCATGTCGCGTGTGATGCGTGAACGTGATCAAGCATTGCAACGATCAAAAAAACTTCAGGGCGAGTTGAGCGACGCGCGGCAGCGTATTGCGGATTTGCATTCGGTTCAGCAGCAAGCCATGCAACGTGTCGCGGAAACTGCTGACACGACCATTCTGGAGCTTGAAAACGTTCTGGAAATGACGGGATTGTTGCCAGAAGCCTTTGTATTGCCGCCAATGAAACCACAGGATCCCGAAGTTGGTTCCGAACCTGGCGTAGGTGGTCCGTTCGTGGCTTTTGAGCCCGAACACCCGAAAGACGAAGAATTTGTCGGTGTAGCTTTGGCTTTGGGTGATCGTATGGATCATCTTGCCAACCTGCACGAGAGAATAAAGAAGGCGCCGCTTGGTGAACCTGCGACGTCCTATTACGTTTCGAGCTCGTTCGGTAAGCGAAAAGATCCGATCAATGGTCGCTGGGCTTTTCATTCCGGTGTTGATCTCGCCGGACCGATCAAGACACCAATTCTTGCAACAGCACCCGGAAAAGTGGTGCATGCAGGATGGAGTGGCAAATACGGGAAGATGGTCGAAATCGATCACGGTAATGGCGTTCGAACCCGTTATGGCCATTTATACAAGGTCCTCGCAAAGAAGGGCGATGAAGTGCGTTACCAAGACCAAATAGCGTTAATGGGAAGCACCGGGCGAAGCACGGGTAGCCATGTGCACTATGAAGTGTTGGTCCATGACAAGCCGGTCAATCCCCTAAAGTTTATTGAGGCGGGACGTTATGTTTTCAAAAACGAGCAAGACGACACAAACAGGGACTAATAAGCACGGTAATGTTGCCGAAAAAAAAGGTGGTCTTTCGGTCATCAATGCCGATCTTCGCGTTACAGGAGATCTGATTTCTGAGTCAGATGTTCAGGTGGATGGGTCCGTGAATGGTGACATTCGCACCCGTAACTTGACAATCGGTCAACACGGAGAAGTCCGTGGAGAAATCGTTGCAGATAAAATTCGCATTTGCGGCGCGGTCATCGGTCAAGTCCGTGCACGTGACGTTTCACTGTCAGATACTGCGCGCATGATGGGTGACATCCTGCACGAAAGCCTTTCGATCGAACCGGGCGCCCATATCGAAGGGCATTGCCGTCGCATCGAAAGTCTTGCTGATGAAGGCGGTTTGACCGTCATTCAGGCTGGGCAGGTTGTTGCTGCTAATGTGAAGAAGGAGCATAAGTAATCACTTGTACAGGGTGCTTCTGACCCATCCCAAGCACGAATATGAAAAAGGCAGGCTCCATAATTGGACCTGCCTTTTCTTATGTTCGAGCTGAAAACGTATTGCCGTGCAAGCTGTGCGTTATGCCTTTGCCGGTTCCTTGATCAGCGGCAGCAATTCATCAAGTCCACTTAGAACAACATCAGCCGTATGCGACAAACGTTCACTCGGTTGCTTGGTGCGATTGATCCAGGCTGTTCGGAAACCAAAGTGACCAGCACCTGCGATGTCCCAACCGTTTGACGATTGGAATGAAATTTCAGCGGCCTCGACTTCAAGTTTGTCGACAGCAAGCTGATAGACAGTTGGATGCGGCTTATAGGTTCTCAGATCATCAACACAAATGATGTGATCGAACAGGGCCAGTATGCCCGATGACTTGGCGGCAGAGATTAGCATGTGTTTTGCACCATTCGACAGAATGGCAAGCTTGTGGCCCTGCGCCTTCAGCGTATTCAGCGTTTCGATCACTTCCGGGAAGGTATCAAGCGACAGATAGGTTTCCATCAGTTTGGCACGCAGGACCGGGTCCTTCTTGCCAACGTGATCGAGCGCATAATCAAGGGCGTCACCCGTCACGGTCCAGAAGTCTTCGAAATCACCCATCAGGCTGCGCAGCCACGTATATTCCAGTTGCTTTTGGCGCCAAAGGGCAGAAAGGCGATCTGCCTCATCACCAACGCTATCACGCAGCCGTGCAACGGCGGATCCAACATCAAACAGGGTGCCATAGGCGTCGAAAACAAAGGCACGGCAGGAAGAAAGTGCATTATCGGACATATTGCTGACCTCTTCTGACTAGCAGTATTGATCAAGTATGGGCAATTTGACAAAAGCGCAATTGAACGCTTGGCGGTTTCATTCCGAGTCAGGCGTATCGTTTTGGCCCATTGCAATCTCATCGCGGGCAAAGCGCCGACGATAAACATAGGTTCCTTCCATTACGCGCTGCACGTAATTTCGGGTCTCGCTGTATGGGATCATTTCAATCCAGTCGACCATATCGACTTCCGGGTCACGCGGATCACCATATTCGTTGATCCATTGACGAACACGGGTGGGGCCCGCGTTATAGCTGGCAATCGTTAGGACCTCTTCACCGTCCCAGCGATCAAGTAAGCGTTCAAGATATTTTCGGCCAAGTGCTATGTTAAAGCCCGGGTCCTCTGTCAGGCGGTCTGTGCTGTAATCAAGCTCAAGCAATTGTGCCATCCGCTTCGCCGTTGCTGGCATTAGTTGCAGCAAGCCACGCGCACCAGCAGATGAGACTGCCTGCGGGTTGAAAAGACTTTCCTGACGCATGATGGCATGGACTAGAGCTGGATCTGGCGTGCGGCCCAACGGCACTTGTTCATGGATCGGGTAGGCGGCATCAAGATACCCGCTGCCGGTCCGAATGCTGCGTTTTGCAGCAATAATACCAAGATCTGTTCGGCCATATTCACGGGCAAGATCCGTTGCCATCGCAAGGTATTCTGGCTCATCATGTTCGTAAACCAGCGCCATGATAAATGGACGAATGATATTGCCAAGGCCCATCGCACCAAGCTTGCGAACAACCTGCGTCAGCTCCTGTTTCTCGAAATCTGCGCGCTGTTCCGGCGTTGCAACAGGTTGTTCGACTGAATAGGTCGGCTTGTTGCCAAGCGCATCAATCGCAAGCTGACCATAGAAAGTATGGGCATGCTCAGCCGCAAGCGCGTACCATTCCTTGGCGCGTTTCTCATCACCCAACATCGTATTTGCGCGTCCGGCCCAATAAGCCCCGCGCGACAGGCTGATCGGGTATTGAACCACGTCATACAAGTTCTGGAAGTGGGTCAGTGCAATGTCAGCATCGCCCAAAAATTCCAGTGCAATCCATCCAGCATACCACTCAGCTTCCGCAATATCACCGGCATCGGTTTGTCCGTGATTGGCGACCAGTCGATAAGCATCAGTGATGTGACCCTTCTGTAGAGCACGACGGGCAAGGATCGCCTTTTCCAGCCACCAATATTGTGGCCGGATGGAGATATAGGCCAAGTCATTGGCCTGTGTCAGAAGAAGGTCACGCGCATCCTGATCGCGATCCTTGATCCGGCGCCAACGTACGCGCTCGTAAATCAAGCCAGGATCATTCTGATATTTTTTCGGTACGCGGTTGATTGCACCATCAACACCGCCGCTCATGGAGCGAAGGGCTGCACGTGCCTCAGCCAATCGACGATACTCGTCACTGACATAACGCATGGTCCGTGTTGCCGTTGTCAGGCGACCTTCCCACAACAAACGATCAAGACGCTGTTGATGCGTTTCCTGATCAATATACTTGCCATAACGATCGAGGAAACGGCGCTCTTGACCATTGCCGAAATTCTCGTTGATCCAACTGGTCCGGACAAGCGCGATCGCAGCCGATTCCTGACCTGCACCCAAAAGTGCCTTAATCTGGCGTGTCGCTCCATCCGCGGTCACGGGGGCCGAGCGCTTGAACCATGCCAGGATTTCGTCATCGGGAACGGCATCCGTCATGGCTTCTTCAGCACGCTGACGCAGCAGCGCCTGACTAGGCCACTTTGGGTGGGCATCGATGAAGGTCGTGATTTCTTCGAAGCTGTGACCTGAATTCGGTGCTGTTAGCAGCATCCATTCTGCTGCCTTTTGCAACAGCGGATCATCGAAATTGGTCAGAAGCTGTTTGAAGCTATCGGTCTTGGCGTCTTCAACAGCATCAAGAAATGCATTCAATCGAGCACGGCTGATGGTCGAATAAAGCGGAGAGGGCGGTTGCGATTGGAGGATGCTGTCTCCGGTATCTGCTGCCAGCGCCTGTTGATCGCTTGGTATCAGTATCGATAAGCCCAGTGCCAATGCGCAGACCGAAATCTTGCGGAAAGACGCTTGCGCCATGTGATGTTCCCCTTGTGCCTGACGGCAACGAATGCACTCGTAAGCTGCGCATTATGGCAGTGAAATCAGCAAAAGCCAAACAGTCCTGAAAGGAATTTACAAGCCCGATCACATATCATTGGGATAAATGTATACAGTGCTTGCGGGAAACACCAACAGCCGCTATTTTCGCGACCGCTTTCAATACTTCCATCATTTGGAGATCTTCATGTTTAAGGGTTCAATCACAGCTTTGATCACACCATTCACGCAAGATGGTGCGATCGATGAAAAGGCGTTCCAGTCTTTTGTGGATTGGCAGCTTAAACAGGGCACGACTGGTGTTGTGCCAGTCGGAACCACCGGTGAATCTCCGACGCTCAGCCACGCAGAACATCATCGCGTTGTCGAATTGGCACTCGAAGTCGCCAAGGGCCGTGGTCCGGTCATTGCCGGTACCGGTTCGAACTCGACCGCAGAAGCTGTTTCGCTGACCCGTCATGCGCAGAATGCCGGTGCGGATGCGGCACTTGTTGTGACCCCTTATTACAACAAGCCGACCCAAAAGGGTCTGTATGCGCATTTCAAAGCGGTTCATGACGCGACCGATATTCCGATCGTGATCTACAACATTCCGGGTCGTTCGATCGTTGATGTGAACGTCGACACCATGGCGGAATTGGCCAAATTGCCACGTATCGTCGGCGTGAAGGATGCGACCAGTGATCTGGAACGCCCGGCGCTGACCCGTTTGGCCGCAGGCGCAGATTTCTGCCAGCTGTCGGGCGAAGACGGCACGATCGTTCCGTTCCTGGCACAGGGCGGTCACGGCTGCATTTCGGTCACGTCAAACATCGCACCAAAATTGTGTGCTGATTTGCACTCGGCATGGGCTGCTGGTAATCTGGCAAAGGTTCAGGAACTGAACTATCGCCTGATCCCAGTCCACAAGGCGATGTTCTGTGAATCCAGCCCGGGTCCGGTAAAATATGCGGCAGAGCTTCTTGGTCTGTGCGGTAGCCACATGCGTCTGCCGATGGTCGAGATCGCCGAAGAATCAAAACGCAAGGTCGAAGCAGCGCTTAAGAATGCTGGTCTTCTCGGCCATTAAGCGATAACAAGCGTCTTATGGCACCCAAGAAAGAAACAGATAATAACAAGGTCGTTGCGCAAAATCGGCGGGCCCGCTTTGACTATTTCCTGACGGAAACTTTCGAAGCCGGGATCGCTTTGCGCGGCACCGAAGTTAAATCCCTGCGTGATGGTAAGGGCAATATTCAAGAATCCTACGCCGAAGCCAAAAACGGTGAAGTGTGGCTAATCAACGCTTACATTCCTGAATATCAAAGCAAAATGCCGTTCGGCCATGAAGAACGTCGTCCGCGCAAATTGCTTTTGCACAAACGTGAAATCACCAAGATGCATGACGCGCTGAACAAAAAGGGATTTACCCTTGTTCCGGTCAAGCTCTACTTCAATGATCGTGGCATCGCGAAAATTGAAATTGCCATCGCTGAAGGTAAGAAAAAGGCCGATAAGCGCGAAAGCGTGAAGGAGCGCGATTGGCAGCGTGACAAGGCCCGTATTTTGCGTGATCACGGCTAATCATCGCAGCCATGTGATTTGTGGTTTTGCGGTGATCGCATAAATTAATGGCGTCAGCTTGGTGAACAGGTTGGCGCCATTTTTCGTATCAGCTTGGCAGGAAGGAGTAATCCGTGACCAACAGTTTTTCCGGCAAGATCAAAGACAAGCTGATCGAAGCAAAACGAAAATGGGCGTCTGATGGTCGTCTGTTGACTGGTAAATCCGATCAGGCACGCGAAAATCGTTTGCCGCCTGGGCAACGGTTGGTGAAAGACTGGCCCGTACTTGATCTTGGAATCACCCCACATGTCAGTGCCGATGAGTTCAAACTGGAAATCACTGGCTTGGTTGAAAACCCGCTGTCGCTTGGCTTCATTGATTTGCTTGAACTGCCAAATGTCACTGCGACCAATGACATTCATTGTGTGACCAGTTGGTCGCGTTACGACAATGAATGGCAGGGCGTGACGGCCCTGAAACTGGCAGAGATGGTGCGTCCCAGCCCTGAGGCCAAACACGTGATTTTCACCGCACATGATGGTTACACCACAAATGTGAGGATTGATCAGTTTCTCGATGATGACGTTTTGATTGCTCATCATTGGAGCGGAGAGCCGCTAACGGAAGAGCATGGCGGGCCCGTCCGTGTGGTGATCCCGAAGCTTTATTTCTGGAAAAGTACGAAGTGGGTGCGCGAGATCAGATTTGTCAAAGATGATGCGCCGGGCTTCTGGGAAGAACGTGGTTATCACAACAATGCCGACCCTTGGACAGAGGAACGATATGGCTAACCATCACCGACAAATTGAAAAATGCAGCCGTTTCATTGTATTATGTTCGCTGACGATGATTGCTGTCATTTTTTCCTGGAGGGGGGCTATGGCATCGGGTGATGCGCAAACGGCGTATGACTTTTCATTTCCGTCAATCATTGGCGGAGAAGTTCAATTATCAGATTTTCAGGACAAAGTTGTCCTGTTGGTGAATACCGCATCAATGTGTGGTTTCACGCCGCAATATGCGGGCCTGCAGAAATTGTGGGAAGAATACCGTGACGAAGGGCTTGTTGTTCTGGGTGTGCCGTCTGGTGATTTTGGTGGTCAGGAATACGCTGACGACGCAGCTATTCAGGAGTTCTGCGAAGTCAATTTCGACGTCGATTTTCCGCTGACCTCAAAAACGGATGTGACGGGTGAAGATGCCCATCCATTCTTCAAATGGGCGGTCGAGGAGCTTGGTTCCGATCGTGGGCCCAAATGGAACTTCCACAAATATCTGATCGGCCGGACCGGTAAGCTGGTCAATAGCTTTGATACGCGGGTTAAGCCCGGCGACGACGAAGTCTTGTCTGCGATCCGTGCAGAGCTTTCGGGCGGCTAATATTGCACAGTGACGGGAAGGGCGGACGACTTAGCGCCGCCCATCCATGACATCAAGAAACGCCAAGCCATATTGATCAAGCTTCTTGATCCCGACACCGTTAATTGACGCCATGTCTTCAAGAGTGCGAGGTTTGAAACGCACCATTTCCCATAATGTCCGGTCGCTAAAGATCACATAGGGCGGGACATTCTGGCTTGTGGCCAGTTCACGGCGCATGGTGCGCAACCGTTCCCAAAGATCGCGATCTTCTTCGTTCTCGAACTCGGTATCGAAATCGCGCAGGCGCTTTGTCATTGCGCGTTTGCTTTCGCCCGGATCCTTGCGCATTTCAACGATTTTTTCACCGCGCAATACCGGTCGGGAATCCTCGGTCAAATACACGCCGCCGTGACCTTCGACATCGACCTGCAAATAACCCATTGCCAGCAACTGGCGGAATACAGATCGCCATTGTGGTTGGGAAATGTCCTTGCCGATTGCATAGACCGAAAGGTCGTCATGACCGTTTTGACGGATTTTCTCTGTCTTGCGACCCATCAGAACTTCGATGACGTGGGCGGGACCAAATCGTTGACCGGTTCGATACACCGCTGACAGCGCCTTGCGTGATGCATCTGTTGCATCCCATGTCTCGACCGGCTCAAGGCAGGTGTCACAGTTCCCGCATGGCTGGTGCTGATCTTCACCGAAATAGGACAAGATCACCTGACGACGGCACTTGGTGGTTTCGGCAAGACCCACAAGTGCATCAAGCTTACGCGATTCAATGCGTTTCTGTGCTTCGGGTGCGTCAGAGCTGGCAACCATGCTTCGGATCGAAACGATGTCTGACAGGTCGTAATTCATCCATGCATTGGCCGGTAAACCATCACGGCCCGCACGGCCGGTTTCCTGATAATAGGCTTCCATGCTTTTGGGCAGGTTGAGGTGTGCGACAAAGCGGACATTGGGCTTGTCGATCCCCATGCCAAAGGCAACCGTCGCACAAATGATCAACCCATCTTCGCGCAGGAACCTGTCCTGATGAAGCTGGCGCGTTTCCTGCGTCAGGCCCGCGTGATAGGGAAGGGCCGGTCTGCCGTTATCAGAAAGCCACTGGGCCACGTCTTCGGTCTTGCGACGCGACAGGCAATAAACAATCCCGGCATCTTCAGCATGTTCACGGTTAAGAAATGACAGAAGCCGTTGCTTGGAATTGCCCTTTGTCTCAATGCGATAGGTGATGTTCGGGCGATCAAATCCGGTAATGAAGCATTGCGCATCGGTCAGATGCAGGTTTTCTGCAATGTCCTTGCGGGTTGGCGTATCTGCGGTCGCGGTCAACGCGATGCGCGGCACATGGGCAAAGCGGGTCGGCAAAAGATCAAGACGGCGGTATTCCGGGCGGAAATCATGCCCCCATTGAGAAACGCAATGGGCTTCATCGATCGCAAACAAGGAAATGCTGATTCGGTCCAGCAGGTTTAAAAAGCGATCTGTGGCAAAACGCTCCGGTGCGACATAAAGAAGGTCAATATCGCCATCGACTGCGCGCGCTTCGATCTCGCGCGCGGTGTCCGGGGCCAGAGTCGAATTGATAAAGGCGGCCTTTACGCCCAGCTGATTAAGCGCATCAACCTGATCCTTCATCAATGCAATCAGCGGTGATACGACAACGGCGGTTCCCGGTCGACACAGCGCCGGAACCTGATAGCAAAGTGATTTGCCGCCGCCTGTAGGCATCAAGACCAACGCATCGTTTCCAGCAATCACATGATCAATGATTTCAGCCTGTTGGCCGCGGAAACTGTCATAGCCAAACACGTCACGCAAAACGTCAATCGGCTGACGTAGAGCGGGTCGGTCGAGCAGGTCATTCATAGGCGATGTATCGGGCAAGTTAACCGTCCAGATGTGCGCGGATGTCGGCAAAGACGTTTTCAAACATCTCTGGCGTCAGGCGATATGTCTGGGTGTTGTAGCGCGAACAGTGATAGCTATCAAACAGTGTGATGCCATTTTCCATTTTATGTGACGCGCCATGTGCAAATTTAAGCGATGAAAGCTTAAGTCCAAAGGTACGGAGCATGGCCTGATGGGCAACCTGGCCAAGGCACAAAATGGCCGTAAGGTTTTCCATCGCATCAAATTCACTGATCAGAAACGGGCGGCAGGCATTGGCTTCGGGCCCGGTCGGCTTATTTTCCGGCGGTACGCATTTCACCGCATTGGTGATACGGCAATCCACCAACTCCAACCCGTCATCCGGGCGTTTGTCATAGGTGCCTGTGGCAAAGCCAAATTTCTTCAGCGTGTCATAGAGAAGATCACCGGCATAATCGCCGGTAAAGGGGCGGCCCGTTGCATTGGCGCCCTTCAACCCCGGTGCCAGCCCGACAATCAGCAGACGTGCGTTGTTCGGTCCGAACGGTCGCACAGGGCCGTTATGGAAATCAGGAAACTTTTCCTGATTGTTACGGCGAAACTCGGCCAGTCGCGGGCAAAGTTCGCAATCAAGGGCGGGTTGTTGATAGGTGGTCATGGCATGTCTGACTTATTGCCGGTTACGGCGAACCGTAACCGGTGGTGATCAGGATAGGGCTGCTTGAATTCGATTAGTTAAAATCGAAATCATCAAGATCAGGGTGTTCCGGATGATCGTCGATCTCGGGATGGTCGTCATCACGCCGTTGCTGAACCTTGCGCGCAATCGTGCCTTCAAGCTCGGTCAGCTCGATAAAGTTGTCGGCCTGACGGCGAAGTTCGTCGGCAACCATCGGCGGGTTGGATTTGACGGTGGAAACGACCGTAACGCGAACGCCTTTACGTTGGACGGCATCGACCAAGCGGCGGAAATCACCATCGCCCGAGAAAATGACAACATGATCAAGATGTTGAGCCATTTCCATCACGTCAATTGCCAGCTCGATATCCATGTTGCCTTTGATCTTGCGACGACCGGCGGCATCAGTGAATTCCTTGGTCGGTTTGGTGACCATGGTATAGCCGTTATAGTCGAGCCAATCGACAAGCGGACGGATAGGGGAATATTCCTGATCTTCAATAAGGGCGGTGTAATAGAAGGCGCGGATCAGTTGACCCTTTTGTGCAAAGAGGTCGAGTAAGCGTTTGTAATCAATATCAAAACCAAGAGCCCGTGCAGCGGCATAAAGATTCGAGCCGTCAATGAACAGCCCGATGCGTTCCTGCGGGTAAAAAATCATCCTGAAATTCCTCAAACATCAAATTTAATTATAGAGTTCCAAAAATACGGAACTCTCAATGTTTACCGTGGCTAGAGGGACAAAGAAAGGCGAAAATATCGTAGACAGAGTATGATGGCTCCCTTAGATATGCCGTCTTTCCGATCACCGTACTACGTGCCAGACACTGACCTGAAAGTCTTCTTCGTGAGCAACTCTTCACCATCAAACACCAGCAAAACCGTGGATGAAGCCATCCTGATTGCCTTTGGTGCAAACCTGCCTACCGAAGAATATGGTGCGCCTGCACAGACATTGAAAGCCGCTTTGGCGCGTTTAGCCAAAGATGGCGATATTTCAATTGATCAGGTGTCGTCTTTCTATGAAACCGCACCTGTGCCAATTTCTGATCAGCCTTGGTATGTCAACGGTGTTGCCCGTATTTCAACAGAACTTTCTGCGCATGATCTTCTTGAGTGTCTGCATGAAGTCGAAGCCGAATTTGGCCGTGTGCGCCGCGAACGAAACGCTGCACGTGTGATCGATCTTGATCTGATTGCCTATGGCCGTGAACTCGTCCGTGAAGAGGGCGGTATTCAGGTTCCTCATCCCAGAATGGCTGAGCGTGCCTTTGTGCTGCTGCCGTTGCGTGATGTTGCGGCGGGCTGGGTTCATCCGGTGTTGGGCAGCACGGTTGAAGCGTTGATCGAAGAACTGCCCAAAGATCAGCAAATTCGCAAACAGGCGGAAAGCTGATTATAGCAGCGAAAACCTGCCCGAAAGTGTGGTTTCGCTGTTGCAACACAATTGATCCGACGCTATAAAGCTCGGTCTGGACACCCCAAAAGTATTTCTGGAGACATTTATGGCGCGCGTTACCGTCGAAGATTGCGTTGACAAGATTCCGAACCGCTTTGAGCTTGTAATGCTTGCAGCTCAGCGTGCACGCAACATCTCGGCCGGTGCAGAACTGACCATTGATCGTGACAACGATAAGAACCCGGTTGTTGCGCTGCGTGAAATCGCCGAAGTAAAGGTTGATTTTGACGATCTGCGCAATGGCATGGTTCAGGGTCTGCAGCGGCATGTTGAAAGCGACGAGCCGGAAGATGCCGAAGACGATTTCGGTCCGAAACTGGTTGCAGAAGCAGTTGAAGAAGCGTCGGCTGGCGTTGTTGCTCCGTCGGAAGAAGAATAAGGTCAGATTGACGTTGGTCTGAACCGATTCCAAAAAGAAAGCCACGGTGTTTATCTTCCGTGGCTTTTTTTTGTCTAAATCGTACTATCTTATGAAGGGGTTCATCAGAAACCCCGACAGAAATCACGGAGATGCCCCTGTATGATGCGCCAATACGAACTTGTTGAACGGGTAAAAGCATATGACCCAGAAGCGTGCGAGACCACGCTAAACCGGGCATATGTTTATGCTACCCAGAAACATGGTTCGCAAAAGCGTGCCTCGGGTGACCCGTATTTCTCTCATCCGATCGAAGTTGCGGGCATTCTGACCAATTACAAGCTCGATTGCGACACCATCATTACCGCGTTGCTGCACGACACCATCGAAGATACCGACGCAACACCCGAAGAGATCACAAAGCTTTTCGGGACCAACATCATGAAGCTGGTCGATGGTGTGACCAAGCTGACCCAGATTGAGCTGAAATCAGCGGATTCCAAGCAGGCCGAAAACTTCCGTAAGCTCCTGTTGGCGATGTCAGAAGACATTCGCGTGCTTCTGGTCAAACTCGCCGACCGTCTGCACAACATGCGGACACTTCATTACATCTCAAAGCCTGAAAAGCGCGTTCGTATCGCAGCTGAAACTCTAGAGATTTATGCGCCGCTTGCTGAGCGCATTGGTATGCATGACATCAAGGAAGAGCTTGAAGATCTTGCCTTCCAGCATATCAACCCGGAAGCCCGTGATTCCATTCTCGCACGTCTCGAATTCCTGCGTGAGAAAGACGACAATGTCGTTAACCGCATCCTGTCAGAGTTGACCGAAGTGATTTCGCGTCAGGGGCTCAAGATCGATATTTATGGCCGTGAAAAACGCCCATATTCGATCTGGCAGAAGATGCAGCGTAAAAACATCACCTTTGGCGAGCTGTCCGACATCATGGCGTTCCGCGTCCTGGTCGAAGACATGCCGCAATGTTACGAGGTGCTGGGCTATCTGCACGCCAATTACAAAGTCGTGCCCGGCCGTTTCAAGGATTACATCTCAACGCCTAAGCCGAACGGCTATCGTTCCATTCATACCACCGTGCTGGGGCCGGAAAATCACAGGATCGAAGTTCAGATCCGCACCCGCCACATGCACGAGGTCAATGAGAACGGTGTTGCGGCCCACTGGGCCTATAAACAGGAAACACCAAGCGGACAGCAAAAAGAAGGCGTACAATATCGCTGGCTGCGTGATCTGCTTGATATTCTGGAACATGCATCCGAGCCCGAGGAATTCCTTGAGCATACCAAACTCGCGATGTTCCAGGATCAGGTGTTCTGCTTTAGCCCGAAGGGTGATGTGATCGCACTTCCGGCGCGGGCAACCCCGGTCGACTTCGCCTACATGATCCATACCCACATCGGTGACACCTGTGTGGGGGCCAAGGTCAATGGTGCGATGGTGCCATTGCGTACCGCATTGAATAACGGTGATCAGGTTGAGATTGTCACATCTAAGGCGCAGACGCCGAATCCGATGTGGGAACGCTTTGTTGTTACAGGTAAGGCGCGCGCAAGAATTCGCCGCTTTATCCGCCAGCAGCAAGAAGACCAATATAAGGACCTTGGCAAAGCGATCCTGCAAAAGGCCTTCCGCCAAGAAGGATATGACTATTCTGACAAGGCAATTGATGGCGTTCTGAAGATCTTCAAGCAGCCGTCTGTTGACGCACTTCTGACCCTTGTCGGGGCAGGGCATCACACCGGCCGCGAAGTCGTTCATGCCGTGTTCCCAGGCACCAAGGACAAGGAAACCGCGCGCAAGGTTGTTCCGCTTGAAAAGGTTCGTGCGCGCAAGCATGACCATTCCATTCCGATCAAGGGTCTTATTCCGGGGATGGCTGTCCATTATGCCGGTTGTTGCCACCCATTGCCGGGGGACCGCATCGTCGGGATTGTTACAACCGGCAAGGGCGTTACGATCCACACGATTGACTGTGATACGCTCGAAACCTTTACCGAACAGCCCGAACGCTGGCTTGATGTTGGTTGGGACAATGATGGTGAGCCAGAACACTTCATCGGTCGCCTTGGCCTGACTGTGGGCCATGAGCAGGGCGCACTTAGTTCGATCACCAGCGTCATTGCCAAGAACCACGGCAATATCACCAATTTGCGCTTCACCAACCGGACCACAGATTTCTTTGAAATGCTGATCGATATCGATGTTGTCGATGTCAAACATCTAACCAACATCATTGCTGCACTGCGAGCAACTCCGGTGGTGAATGCGGTTGAACGTGCGCGCGGGTGATGGGGTGGTGTTACCCCATTCACCTTTTAGGTTAATTCCGCGCAAAACCCTTGCCAATCACGCAGTCAGCACTTACGCATATGCCTCGACTTTTTATTGCGTTACCTGATTTGTTCCAGAACTGACCCGCATGTTTCGGCGCCGCATAAAACCATCATCATTTCAACGTGTACGCAACGTGCTTTGGCCACGTGGCGGATGGCGTCGTTCATCGCAGTATTTCGCGCATCGCGTCGCGCGTCTGCCCGGTACGCCCTATAGCATCGCTTCGGGTGTTGCCATTGGGGCTGCTGTATCTTTCACACCTTTCATCGGATTCCATTTTGTCCTTTCGGCCCTGCTTAGCTTGATCACACGTAGTAACGTGGTTGCATCGCTGTTGGGGACGGTTGTGGGCAACCCCTGGACATTTCCGTTTATCTGGTTGTGGCTTTATACCTGCGGGAACTGGATCCTTGGTGTTGATGAAAGTTCGGCAACCGTTCATTTCGATATGGCGGTTCTTTGGGACTTCATCGTGCTTGGGCTGAGCTATGTTGGCGGCGGTGTGATTTTTGGCCGCTGGGACGGTGCGGATCACGAAACGCTACGCCAACTTTGGCACAGCATTGTCGATATCATCTGGCCGATGTTGGTGGGCTGCATACCGACTTCATTTGTTGTTTGGATGGTTTGCTATTTCCCTGTACGTCGTGCCGTGGTCATATACCGCCACAACCGTATTTTGCGTCGCATGAAGAAAACCGAACGCCATGGCCTGGGCCCCATGCTTGAAAGCGCCAAGGAAAAGATCGGTAGTGCGGCAAAGAGTGCCACCAAAAAGCAGGATGAAACCCAATGAGCTCGAAACTACGGCTTGGGGTCAATATCGACCATGTCGCGACCATTCGTAATGCCCGTGGCGGCAATCTGCCCGATCCGGTCCGTGCTGCTGCATTGGCCAAGGCTGCTGGGGCCGATGGCATCACCGCGCATCTACGCGAAGATCGCCGCCATATCCGTGATGACGATATGAAAAGACTCCGCCAAGATGTTGATCTGCCGTTGAATTTTGAAATGGCAGCAACAGACGAGATGCTGGCAATCGCGCTTGGAACAAAGCCGCATGCCGTTTGCCTTGTCCCCGAAAAACGTGAAGAACGTACCACTGAAGGCGGGCTTGATGTCGTTGGCGGTCACAATCATCTGAAGCGTTTTGTAAGTGATCTTAATGATGCGGGCATTCGTGTGTCGTTGTTTATCGAAGCATCGCAGGATCAACTTGATGCCGCCAAAAGCCTTGGCGCCCCGGTTGTGGAAATTCATACGGGTGCCTATTGTGATGCCGAAACGGACGTTGATCGCGACCGTGAACTTGAACGCATTCGCACAGCCGTTAAATACGGTGCGTCGATTGGGCTTGAAGTCCATGCTGGTCACGGCTTGAATTACGAAACCGTCATACCGATTGCTGCCATGCCAGAAGTGGCGGAGCTTAATATCGGGCATTTTCTGATCGGGGAGGCGGTATTTGTCGGCCTTGATGTCGCGATTGCCGAGATGCGCCGTTTGATGGATGAAGCGCGCACGCAACCGGGTGATGCAGAATGATCATTGGGATTGGCACGGATTTATGTGATATCCGTCGGATTGAAACCGCCCTTGAACGCCATGGTGAGCGTTTCATGAAGCGGGTCTTTACCGCTGTCGAGATCGCCCGTGCAACGCGCAAGCCCCATAGAACCGCGTCATCGCTTGCGATGGCGTTTGCTGCCAAGGAAGCGTGTTCAAAGGCGCTTGGGACCGGTTTTCGCCGTGGTGTTTATCACAACACAATGGGTGTGGTACATCAGCCCAGCGGCAAGCCGGACATGGTCCTGATCGAAGGCGCGCTGGCAAGACTTGAAGAATTAACCCCGGATGGGAAAACCGCATCTGTGTATGTGACCCTGACGGACGAATACCCATTGGCCAATGCGGTCGTGGTAATTTCGGCTGATTGACAGATTAATTGATTGGTTAAACACGGAATGGAAAAGCTCGTGCAGAAAAAGAAAACGGGTGGCCTGCTGGACACCTTGAAAACCGTTTTCTGGGCCATTGTCATTGCACTTATGGTTCGGACCTTTGCCTTCGAACCATTCAATATTCCGTCAGGATCGATGATCCCGACCTTGTTGGTGGGTGATTATCTGTTTGTGTCGAAATTCTCGTATGGCTATTCGAAGCACAGCATGCCGTTCAGCCTGCCGGTCATTCCGGGCCGTGTTCTTGAATCCGAACCGGAGCGTGGTGACGTTGTTGTCTTTAAGCTGCCCTCTGACACGACGCAGGATTACATCAAACGCGTGATCGGTCTTCCAGGCGATACCGTTCAGGTTACCGAAGGTCGTTTGTACATCAATAACAAGCTGATTGAGCGCGAACGCATCGAAGACTACATCCTGACCGATGGTTCAGGCCGTTCTGCAGCTGTTCCGCAATATATCGAAACCCTGCCAAATGGTCGCGTACACCGTATTCTCGAACTGTTTGGTGATCAGGGGCCAAGTGACAACACCGAAGCCTTCACCGTTCCGGAAGGTCACTACTTCATGATGGGTGACAACCGCGACAATTCAGCGGACAGCCGCGCATTCCCGTCGCGCTTCCGGTTTGTTCCGATTGAAAACCTTGTGGGTCGTGCAGAATTTCTGTTCTATTCCAAGGACAGCTCCCAGCCGATCTATGATTTTGGCAGCATCCGCTTTGATCGCCTGTTCCAGGGGGTTAACTGATGTCTGATGGCCAGCCGGTGATCACCGAAATTGATCACGGTTTTTCGGACCCTGACTTGCTGCGCATAGCACTGACCCATCGCAGTGCTGCAAAGGGTAAAGATGCGCTTAGCGGCGGGAACGAGCGCCTTGAATTCCTTGGCGACCGCGTGCTGGGTCTTGTCGTTGCTGAAATGCTCTACACCCGTTTTGGGCGTGAACGCGAAGGGGCAATGGCAAAGCGCTTCGTCGCACTGGTCCGCCGTGAAACCCTTGCGCGCGTCGCCGAGCAGATCAAGCTTGGCGAACACATTCAGATGGCCAAGGGGGAGCGGGCAGCAGGGGCTGACACCAATCCGGCAATTTTATCTGATTGCATGGAGGCGGTGATTGCCGCACTCTATCTTGATGGTGGTCTTGAACCGGCGCGTCGTTTCATCGAAAAGCTGTGGACGCCGCTTTTGGATGAAGCAAACAAGCCGCCCCAGGATGCCAAAACGCAGCTTCAGGAATGGCTGCAAGGGCGGGGCAAGCCGCTGCCGAAATATGAGATGGTCGGACGCGAAGGTCCGGCCCATGCACCGATCTTCACCATCGAACTGACGACAGGCGATGGTGAAAGTGTCAGTGCCGAAGGAAAATCAAAACGCGAAGCTGAACAGCTCGCCGCGAAATTGATGTTGGATAAACTTAGTGATGAATGAGGTTCCCACACCGGTGGCCGAAGACAGATTACCTTATCAGCAGCGTTGTGGCTTTGTCGCACTTGTAGGTGCGCCAAACGCAGGCAAATCGACTTTGCTGAACCAGCTTGTCGGCACGAAAGTGTCGATCGTCTCGCCAAAGGTACAGACAACGCGTACCCGTGTACGCGGCATTGTCATGACCGAAGATGCGCAGATTGTTTTCATTGATACCCCGGGGATCTTTGCGCCCAAGCGCCGTCTGGACCGTGCAATGGTCAAGGCAGCCTGGAATGGTGCGGATGATGCCGATCTTGTTGTTCTTGTGATTGATGCCGGAACCGGCATCACGGACGAAGATCAGGCGATCATTAACACGCTCAAAGATCAGAACCGCAAAGCAATCCTGGCCCTCAATAAGGTCGACAAGGTGACCGACAAGGAAAAGCTTCTTCGTCTGTCGCAAGACCTGTTTGCCCATGAAGTTTTTACCGATGTCTTCATGATTTCGGCAAAGAAAGGTGCTGGTACGCAGGATCTGGTGAACTTCCTTGCCGCCAAGATGCCTGATGGCCCTTGGATGTTCCCGGAAGATGATGTTTCGGACATGCCGCTGCGGCTTCTTGCAGCTGAAATCACGCGTGAGAAGCTTTACTATCAGCTGCAGCAGGAACTGCCATATTCGGCAACGGTCGAGACCGAACTTTGGGAGGAGCGCAAAGACGGATCGGTCAAGCTTGAGCAGACCATTTTCGTTGAACGCGAAGGCCAGAAGGCAATCATCCTTGGCAAAGGCGGCAAGCGTATCAAGGCACTGGGCAGTGACGCACGCAAGGAACTCGAAGCGATTTTCGAGCGCCGTGTGCATCTGTTCCTGTTTGTCAAAGTGCGCGAAAACTGGGGCGATGATCCCAATCGCTTTGCCATGTGGGGCCTTGATCCCAACGCGTAATCCATGCGTTGAACAGAACCGCCATCAAGTGTTGGGTAGATAATGGAAATCGGATCTTTCTGGGGTGTTGTGATGATCGTTGTTGGCGCTGCCGCCGCAATGATCGTTGCGCGTGTTGCCCGACGTCCGTTCCGCAATCGCACCAGCAATGCGTCCGTTCAACGCGAAAAATCATTTCTGCAACGTCCGCTTAATCTGATTGCGCTTTTGGTTGCGGTCGGGATTTTTGCGCTGGGTCTTTTCTGGCGCATGACGGGCGGGGGACCTAACTAATGTCCAACCATTCATCCGATCCGATTGATCAGGCAATTGATGAAGTCGAAAACCGTTCATGGGCCCGCAAGGCCGTGTTTGGTGTGGCGGTCTTCTGTCTTGCGTCCTGCCTGATCGGTATGTTCTTCCTTGTGACGCTTTTGATTGTGCCCAGCGGCTATTTCTAAGGGGCGCGGATGGATTGGCGTGATGACGGCATTGTTCTTTCGACACGCAAGCTGGGCGAAAACTCGGTTCGTTTGTCCGTTCTGACACGTGACTATGGTCGCCATGCCGGGATGGTCCGGGGTGCCACCAGCAAATCCATGCGCGGTACGCTGGAACCGGGAAACGAAGTCCGGGTAGGGTGGTCTGCAAGGCTTGCCGAACATCTAGGTCAATTTCGCTGTGAACTTACCGGTGCCCATGCGGCCGATCTTCTCCTTCATGCCGGGCCATTGATGGCGATGAGCGCGGCTTGCGCCATGCTTGATACCACATTGCCCGAACGCGAAGCGCATCCGGATTTATACCATGGGACAGTGGCCCTGATGGGCGCGCTTAAGTCCGAGCAATGGCTGCCTGCCTATATCCGATGGGAAGTAGGCTTGCTTGAAGAGCTGGGCTATGGCTTGGCCCTTGATCAATGTGCGGCAACCGATGAAACAACGGATTTGGCCTTTGTATCGCCCAAAAGCGGGCGGGCTGTTTCAGAGGTAGCCGGGAATGCCTATCGTGATCGTTTGCTGCCATTACCTGCCTTTCTGGCATCCGGGCGGGTTTCGCAATCACGCAAAGATATCGATCTTTCCGATCAGTTCCGTGATGGCCTGAAGCTGACCGGGTTCTTCATTCACCGCGATATTTTTGAAGCCAAGGGGATCAAGCCCGTTGCCGCGCGGGATCGCCTTGTCAGTCATGTCTGGCGTCAAAAAGACGACGAAGAAAAATAAATCATGCAATTTGGTTCGCATCTGTTGACCAGTACCATGCCCAACGTAGTATGTTGCAGATAACGCGATCCCTCGGGGTTATCTTGAGGCAATCGCGCCTGTCCATTCTGCCAAGCAACAAGAAAAATCGTTCATGAGCACCAAGACTTCCGATCCGGCCGGTGCCGGCCAAATCAGGGAAACCAGACTTGCCGACGCGCTAAGCGAACGATATCTCGCCTATGCGATGTCGACTATCATGTCGCGTTCTCTGCCTGATGTGCGTGATGGCTTAAAGCCTGTTCACCGTCGTCTTCTCTATGCGATGCGCCAGCTTAAACTGAACCCGGAACAGGGCTTCAAAAAGTGCGCGCGTGTTGTCGGTGACGTGATCGGTAAATATCACCCGCATGGTGATCAGTCCGTTTACGACGCACTTGTCCGTTTGGCGCAGGATTTTGCCGTTCGTTATCCGCTGGTCGATGGCCAGGGCAACTTCGGTAACATTGATGGCGATAACGCGGCTGCGATGCGTTACACCGAAGCCCGCATGACCGCTGTTGCCGCCGCATTGATGGCTGGTCTGGATGAAGACGCTGTTGATTTCCGTCCCACCTATGATGGTGAGGAGCAGGAACCTGTCGTCATGCCCGCTGCCTTCCCGAACCTTCTGGCTAATGGTGCGGCCGGTATTGCAGTTGGTATGGCAACCAATATTCCGCCGCATAACGCTGGTGAACTTTGTGCTGGTCTGATCAAGCTGATCGATAATCCGGAAACCTCAATCGCCGAACTGGTTCGTTGTGTGCCGGGGCCGGATTTCCCGACCGGTGGTGTTCTGGTTGAACCGCGCGAAAACATTCTTGAAGCCTATGCCACAGGCCGTGGATCGTTCCGCCTGCGCGCGAAATGGGAAGTCGAAAAGCTGAGCCACGGTCTTTATCAGGTCGTGATCACTGAAATTCCCTATCAGGTTCAAAAGGCCAAACTGGTTGAGCGTATTGCCGATCTGATGGTGGCAAAGAAACTGCCGCTTCTGAACGATGTACGTGACGAATCAACTGATATTATTCGTCTGGTTCTTGAACCGCGTACACGTGCGGTCGAACCGGAACATCTGATGGAAATGCTGTTCAAGAATACCGAACTGGAAATCCGGTTTGGCTTGAACATGAACGTGCTTGACGGTGATAACACCCCGCGCGTCATGAACTTGCGCGAAGTTCTGCGTGCCTTCCTAGCGCATCGTCAGGACGTCCTGATCCGTCGTTCCAACCATCGACTGGCAAAGATCAATCATCGTCTTGAAGTGTTGGAAGGCTATCTCGTTGCCTATCTCAACCTTGATGAAGTGATCCGCATCATCCGGTTTGAGGATGAGCCGAAAAATGCCCTGATGAAGGCGTTCGACCTGACCGAAATTCAGGCTGACGCGATCCTCAATATGCGTTTGCGGTCTTTGCGCAAGCTCGAAGAGATGGAAATCAAGAACGAGCACGCCAAGCTGACCGAAGAAAAAGAGGGCCTTGAAGCACTTCTTGCCAGCGAAAGCCTTCGTTGGGAAAAAATTCGCGATGAGATTGAAATCATGCGCGAAAACTTCGGCAAAAAGACCAAGATTGGTAAGCGTCGCACTGAAATCGGCGATGCACCCGAAGAAATTGAAGTGCCGCTCGAAGCCCTTATCGAACGCGAACCGATCACGGTCATCTGCTCGAAAATGGGTTGGATCCGTGCGCTTAAGGGGCACGCGGCCGATATCAGCGATCTGAAATTCAAGGATGGCGATGAACACCGCTTTGCCATCAAGGCGTTCACGACCGATAAGCTCCTGATCCTGTCGACGGCTGGTCGTTGCTATACCATGGCGTGCGACAAGCTTCCGGGCGGTCGCGGACATGGGGAGCCGATCCGTCTTTCCATCGATCTGCCCCAAGAACATGACATCGTTTCGATGGTTGTTCACAAGGATGGTCGTAATCTTCTGGTGGCAAGTTCTGGTGGTCGCGGCTTCCTGGTCGCAGAAAAAGAAGTGGTCGCACAAACCAAGAACGGCAAACAGGTCCTTAATCTTGGTGACGGCGAAGTCGCCAAGATATTCCTGCCGGTTGAAAAAGATCACGTTGCCGTACTTGGTGATAACCGCAAGCTTCTGATCTATCCGGTTTCCGAAGTGCCGGAAATGACCCGTGGCCGTGGCGTGATCTTGCAGAAATATCGCCAGGGTGGTCTGTCTGACCTGATCCTGTTTAATCTCGAAGATGGTCTGAGCTGGGCCATGGGGGGCAGTGAAGGTCGCACGCGTACAGTAACCGAGCTTGCCGAGTGGACTGGTAAGCGTGCCGGGGCAGGGCGACTGCCGCCAAACGGGTTCCCGCGGTCTAACAAATTCGAATAATCCACCTGTATAGTCGGGTGATGTTCATAAAGCCGGATGGTTCTAAACCATCCGGTTTTTTTGTTACCTTGATTGGCCAAATTGCTTGAGAACAACATCATATGCTGCAATTTCACTCGGAAATGGCGGAATTGCGTCCCAAAAGATATAGCGTTTTGGGTGGTTAAAATGTAACTTCGCAACCTGATTAGCAGGATGCCCGCAAAAATCCTGTGAGATTCATAAGGGCTTGGGAGTGAAAAGTGAGATTTCTGGGAAATTTCGTCCGCTTTATCGACGGTCTGAATGACTGGATAGGACGTGGCGTAGCCTGGCTGGTGATCCCGATGGTTGTGATCACATTTTTGGTAGCCACATTGCGATATGGCTTCTCGGTCGGCTGGGTTTCGATGCAGGAAAGCTATATGTGGCTTTACGGCATCATGTTCATGGTCGGCGCCGGTTATACGCTTTTGCATGGTGGTCACGTCCGCGTTGACGTTTTCTATCGTCCGGCATCAGCGCGTTACAAGGCATGGGTTGATCTGTTTGGAACCCTGTTCCTGATGACGCCGGTTATCATCATGATGATGATCTATAGCTATCCCTATGTGGAAAACAGCTGGATCCGTCTTGAGGGATCCCATCAGACAGGCGGTCTTCCGGGCCTGTTTTTGTATAAGTCTGTGATTTTGGTGTTTTGTGTCCTGATGCTGCTTCAGGGGTTGTCGCTTGCGGCACGCAGTGTTCTGGTCCTTACCGGTCACAAGGAATTTGAAATCAAAGAAGAAGAGCACGAGGGCGTTTAATGTCAGGGGAAATTCTTAGCCTGGTGATGTTCGCCGTAGCGTGCGGCGTGCTTCTTCTTGGTTTTCCGGTTGCTTTCTCACTTGCAGGTACCGGTCTTGCTTTTGCGCTTATCGGCAATTCGATGGGCGTGTTTGATATGCCGCTTCTGGGCTCTTTGCCGTCACGCTATTTCGGTGTGATGACCAACGAGCTTTATGTTGCGATCCCGCTGTTTGTGTTCATGGGCGTTATGCTTGAACGCGCGCGCATCGCGGAAAAGCTTCTGACCACCATGGGGCTTCTGTTTGGCACCATGCGGGGTGGTCTGGGTATTTCGGTGGTTCTGGTGGGTATGCTGCTTGCGGCATCAACCGGTATCGTCGGTGCGACGGTGGTTACCATGGGCTTGCTCAGCCTGCCTGCGATGCAGAAGGCGGGCTATGATCCGAAACTCTCGACCGGCGTGATCTGTGCGTCTGGTACGCTCGGTCAGATCATTCCGCCGTCGATTGTTCTGGTTCTGTTGGGTGATATCCTTCAGGGCGCTTATGCCGAAGCTCAGCGTGCCTTGGGCAACTGGGCGCCTGAGCCGATCTCGGTGATGGACCTGTTTGCTGGTGCCTTCATTCCGGGGATCATGCTGGTGGGGCTTTATATCGGCTGGATCATCATCAAATCGATCATTGATCCGAAATCGGCCCCGGCACTGGTCACCGACAAACGTCCGGAAGGCCTGTGGGGTGAGGTGCTTCGCGCGCTTCTGCCGCCGGCACTTCTGATCGTTGCGGTTCTGGGCTCGATCCTGACCGGTATTGCGACGCCGACTGAGTCTGCTGCATTTGGTTCGATCGGTGCGATTGTTCTGGCAGCCTTCTATAAGCGCCTTGATATGGCGGTGATGCGCCATGTTGTGCGTCAGACCGTTCAGGTCAGCGCGATGGTGTTTGTCATCCTGTTGGGTGCATCTGTGTTCTCGCTGGTGTTCCGTGGCCTTGGAGGTGATCATCTGGTGGAAGAACTTCTGCACAACCTTCCGGGTGGCGCATTCAGCGCGATGCTGGTTGTGATGCTGCTGATGTTCTTCATGGGATTCTTCCTGGACTTCATCGAGATCGTGTTTGTCGTGATCCCGATTGTTGGTCCGATCCTGCTGAAGCTTGACCTTGATCCGGTGTGGCTGGGTGTGATGATTGCGATCAACCTTCAGACCAGCTTCCTGACACCGCCATTTGGCTTTGCGCTGTTCTATCTGCGCGGTGTAGCCCCGGCAGCGATCAAGACGCTCGATATCTATCGCGGTATCATTCCGTTCGTGATTATCCAGATGCTTGGCCTGTGCCTTGTTGCAGCCTTCCCGTGGCTGGCAACCTGGTTGCCAAGCGTTCTGTTCTGATCGACGAACACAAACCACATCAAAAAAGAAAGGCACCCATCGGGTGCCTTTTTTATTGGGACTGTGAAACTTCAGCGCGGGTACTGACGTGTCTCACGGGCGATAGAACGTGCTACAGACAAAGAAAAAGGGCTGGCATCTGCCAACCCTTTTCCGAACTCACAACCAGTTGTGTCGGGGCAAACCGAGACAAATTAGCTGGTCGGGAATTTGTAATCCATCGCACGGGCTTCCATGAAGCCGCCCTCAGCGATTTTCGACCAGGCAACGGACTGGGTGCGGAACTTGATCAGGCTATCGAAGACTTCCTTGGCCAGCGGATCGCGGCTGGCAACATCAGACAGAACTTCACCGGTCAGTTTGCCAAGGCCCTTGATGGTGTCATCAGACAGGCGCTTGAGCTGAACATTGTGTTTCTCGATCAGGGTTTTCAGCGCATCGTTGTTACGTGCGGTGAATTCCGACATGACCATCACGTTAACGGCCTTGTTGGCAGCTTCAACAATCGCTTTCAGATCCGCCGGAAGTTCATTCCATGCATCAAGGTTGATGAAGTTATCAAGAACCGTTGCCGGCTCGTACCAGCCCGGGCTGACATAATATTTGGCCGACTTGTAGAGGCCAAATGCAAGGTCGTTATACGGACCAACCCAGTCAACAGCATCGATCGCGCCGGTCTGAAGGGCCGGGGCCAATTCGCCACCCGGAAGGTTCACAACGTTTGCACCAGCAGCCTTAAGAACTTCGCCGCCCAGCCCCGGAATACGGATTTTTAGGCCATCGAAGTCAGCAATGCTGTTGATTTCCTTGTTGTACCAGCCGCCCATGGTCGCAGCTGTGTTGCCCGATGCAAAGAACTTACAGTTAATCTCGGCATAGGCTTTGTCAGCCAGTTCCTGACCACCGAAATAGTAGAACCAGGCGTTCTGTTCCTGAGCGGTCAGGCCAAACGGCATCGATGCGATGAACTCGGTCGCAGGAACCTTGCCCTTCCAGTAATAAGGCGCGCCGTGGCCCATTTCGATGGAACCGCTACCAACAGCCTCAATAGATTCAAAGGCCGGTACGATTTCACCAGCGCCAAAAACCTTAACTGTCAGGCGGCCTTCAGAAGCGTCAGTGATGTATTTCGCAAGAAGTTCAGCGCCAGTACCAAGGCCCGGATAGTTTTTCGGCCAAGTGGTTACCATGCGCCATTCGCGCTTGCCCTGTGCGATTGCCGGTTTGGCAAAAGTAGAAGCAGCAGCGGCGGTCGCGCCGACAACGGCTGCGCCGCTCAGAAATTGACGTCTTTTCATTAGTGCAGTCTCCCTGTTCAGGTATTAGCCCCTACGTCGCCGCAATTCTGTGGATGAAACACGGCGTGCCATGACGTTAAGCAGATCAAGGTTATGCTGCAAATGCGAAATAAAGACGAAATAACTATTTTTGAAGCAGTGAATAAGTGAAGATTAAATCACAAGGGCAGTGTTTTGTGTTGAAGTGGCATGTGTGTGGTATGGGATTGAGGGGAAGTAACTAAATACTATCTTTATGGTTAAATATAATTCGATGAATGTCGCGTATGAAACAGTAGAAAAAACTGTCATGTAGTAATTCTGTCGCGTGATTTGTTTTGCGTGTAAATTATGTGAAATTAAGCGGTAATCTGCATCTCGCAGCGGAAATCGTGCGGGTGGATGATGCGTCTAAGCTGGGATAAGAAGGGTGTCAGTCGAGCTCGGTCGAGCGATCGTTGGCTGCCTTGGTCGCGCGGTTGATAAGGGCCTCAAGGCCATTGGTTTCATTAAACAGATCAAGTGCCGCTGCGGTAATCCCGCGTGGGCTGGTAACCTCTTCGCGCAGTCGCGCAGGGTTGCGCTCGTCGCGGAGTGACGCTGATGCGCTGTGAAGCGTGTCGATGGCCAGATCCATGGCAAGATCTTCTGGAAGCCCCAAAGCGGACCCAGCTTTTGCCAGTGCCTCGGTAAAGGCAAAGAAGTAGGCCGGTCCACATCCCGATACGGCGGTTACCGCATGTAAGTGGCTTTCATCCTTAACCCAATAGACAGAACCAATTGTCTGTAACAGGCGGGTGGCAAGGGTTCTGGCAGATTCTGATACATACGGACCCGCATAACATCCGGTGGCGGAATGACCCAGTTTTGCACCGATATTTGGCATTGTGCGCACGACGGCGTATTCATGGTTATGGCGCAGGGCATCGACACTGATGCCTGGCATGACAGAAATCACGAGTGACTGTCGCTTTGTCACAAGCTTCAGAAGATGGGCGAGTTTTCCAAACAGTTCTGGTGCGATGGCGACTATGACAACATCGAATGTACCGTCGATTTTTGCAGCCTCAAGCGTGGGATAGACCGCCGCGATTATGGTGGTTTCAGGCAAATCGCTGTTGTTGAAATACGGGTCACACACCGATATTTCGAGCTTGCCAGCCAGACCAGTATCACCAAGGCGCGACAATATTGCCTTGCCGATCTTACCTGCTCCAAGGAACAGCAAACGGGTCATGTTCTATAACCTTCCATACAAAGTCGTGTTCTTCGCGCAGTAGCTACGTTTTGTTTGGAGTTTTATCAAGAGCGCATAATTCTGTGCGAATTCATAAAAACAAGTTTCCTCATTATTTAAACAATATGCCAGTTGATTTGATTGTATGCAATTTTCTTACAATAACATGGGGTTGCATACATAAGATGTTGGGAAAAGGCGGATATATCGCTATCGAAGCAGTCAAAAATACAATCATGTATCAAAAATATGGTGTGAAAAACTGGATGCTTTGCCTCTATACAGTCACAAAGCACCTCGAACTGAGGTTTTGATTGTCATCAGGTCGGAAAACACGGCCGGACACATCGTTTAAAGAACAAGCAGGAGGCAAGGAAAGTGTCAGTACTTTCTGGTTTTGTCCGCGCGATTGACGGTCTGAATGACTGGATAGGACGTGGCGTAGCCTGGCTGGTGATCCCGATGGTTGTGATCACATTTTTGGTAGCCACATTGCGATATGGCTTCTCGGTTGGCTGGGTTTCGATGCAGGAAAGCTATATGTGGCTGTATGGCATCATGTTCATGGTCGGCGCTGGTTATACGCTTTTGCATGGCGGTCACGTCCGCGTTGACGTTTTCTATCGTCCGGCATCAGCGCGTTACAAGGCATGGGTTGATCTGTTTGGAACCCTGTTCCTGATGACGCCGGTTATCATCATGATGATGATCTATAGCTATCCCTATGTGGAAAACAGCTGGATCCGTCTTGAGGGATCCCATCAGACAGGCGGTCTTCCGGGCCTGTTTTTGTATAAGTCTGTGATTTTGGTGTTTTGTGTCCTGATGCTGCTTCAGGGGTTGTCGCTTGCGGCACGCAGTGTTCTGGTCCTTACCGGTCACAAGGAATTTGAAATCAAAGAAGAAGAGCACGAGGGCGTTTAATGTCAGGGGAAATTCTTAGCCTGGTGATGTTCGCCGTAGCATGCGGCGTGCTTCTTCTTGGTTTTCCGGTTGCCTTCTCACTTGCAGGTACTGGTCTTGCTTTTGCGCTTATCGGCAATTCGATGGGCGTGTTTGATATGCCGCTTCTGGGCTCTTTGCCGTCACGCTATTTCGGTGTGATGACCAACGAGCTTTATGTTGCGATCCCGCTGTTCGTGTTTATGGGCGTTATGCTTGAACGTGCGCGCATCGCGGAAAAGCTTCTGACCACCATGGGCCTTTTGTTTGGCACCATGCGGGGTGGTCTGGGGATCTCGGTGGTTCTGGTCGGCATGCTGCTTGCGGCATCCACGGGTATTGTCGGTGCGACGGTTGTGACCATGGGCTTGCTCAGCCTGCCTGCGATGCAGAAGGCGGGCTATGATCCGAAACTCTCGACCGGTGTGATTTGTGCATCTGGTACGCTTGGTCAGATCATTCCGCCGTCGATTGTTCTGGTTCTGCTGGGTGATATCCTTCAGGGCGCTTATGCCGAAGCACAGCGTGCCTTGGGCAATTGGGCGCCTGAGCCGATCTCGGTGATGGACCTGTTTGCTGGTGCCTTCATTCCGGGGATCATGCTGGTGGGGCTTTATATCGGCTGGATCATCGTCAAATCGATCATTGATCCGAAATCGGCCCCGGCGCTGGTCACCGACAAACGTCCGGAAGGCCTGTGGGGCGAGGTGCTTCGTGCACTCCTGCCACCGGCACTTTTGATTGTTGCGGTTCTGGGCTCGATCCTGACCGGTATTGCGACGCCAACGGAATCTGCGGCATTCGGCTCGATCGGTGCGATTGTTCTGGCAGCCTTCTATAAGCGCCTTGATATGGCGGTAATGCGCCATGTTGTGCGTCAGACTGTTCAGGTCAGCGCGATGGTGTTTGTCATCCTGCTGGGTGCATCTGTGTTCTCGCTGGTGTTCCGTGGTCTTGGTGGTGATCATCTGGTGGAAGAGCTTCTGCACAACCTTCCGGGTGGCGCATTCAGCGCGATGCTGGTTGTGATGCTGCTGATGTTCTTCATGGGATTCTTCCTGGACTTCATCGAGATCGTGTTTGTCGTGATCCCGATTGTTGGTCCGATCCTGCTGAAGCTTGACCTTGATCCGGTTTGGCTGGGTGTGATGATTGCGATCAACCTCCAGACCAGCTTCTTGACACCGCCATTTGGCTTTGCGCTGTTCTATCTGCGCGGTGTTGCTCCGGCAGCGATCAAGACGCTCGATATCTATCGCGGTATCATTCCGTTCGTGATCATCCAGATGCTGGGCCTGTGCCTTGTTGCAGCCTTCCCGTGGCTGGCAACCTGGTTGCCAAGCGTTCTGTTCTGATCCACGAGCACAAATCATATCAAAGAAGAAAGGCACCCAGTGGGTGCCTTTTTGTTCGGTGGAATGGAGTAGGGCATAGAAAAAGGGCTGGCAAAAGCCAGCCCTTTGATGTTTTCCGAAAACGGAGAACTTAGTATTTGAACGGCAGGATACGTGCCTGAGCAAAAGCCGATTCCGAGAATTTCGACCATGCGATCGACTGGGTACGGAATGCGATAAGGCTTTCGAAGACTTCCTGCGACAGCGGGTTCGACGCAACCAGGTCACGCAGAACTTCGCCGGACAGTTTGCCAAGGCCAGTCAGAATGTCGTCAGAGAACGGACGGACATCAACGCCATGCTTGTTGCGCAGGGTGTCGAGAGCCTGAACGTTACGTGCGGTGAATTCGGACAGAACCATCTGGTTAACAGCGCGGTTAGCCTGTTCGACAATCGCCTTGAGGTCGTCCGGAAGCGCGTTCCAGGCATCAAGGTTGATGAAGTTGTCGAGAACGGTCGCCGGCTCGTGCCAACCCGGGTAGTAGTAGTATTTAGCCGACTTGTAGAGACCAAATGCCAGATCGTTATACGGGCCAACCCACTCGGTCGCGTCAATCGCGCCAGACTGCAGTGCCGGCGGAATTTCACCACCCGGAAGGTTCACAACGTTAGCACCCGCTGCTTTGACGACTTCGCCACCAAGGCCAGGAATACGCATTTTCAGACCCTGATAGTCTGCAATGGTGTTCATTTCCTTGTTGAACCAACCGCCCATCTGGGTGCCGGTGTTGCCCGACGGGAAGAACTTACAGTTCAGTTCGGCATAGACTTTGTCTGCCAGTTCCTGACCGCCACCCCACTGGAACCAAGCATTCTGTTCCTGAGCGTTCAGACCAAACGGCATTGCTGCGATGTACTGGGTCGCATCAACCTTACCTTTCCAGTAGTAAGGTGCGCCGTGACCCATTTCCACGGTGCCGCTTCCGACTGCATCAATTGCTTCGAATGCCGGAACGATTTCACCCGCGCCGAATACGGTGACTTTCAGGCGACCGTTGGATGCTTTGGTGATGTATTCAGCAAGAAGGTTTGCGCCAGTGCCAAGGCCCGGGAAGTTTTTCGGCCAGGTGGTGACCAGACGCCATTCACGGACGTCCTGTGCAATTGCCGGTTTGGCGAAAGTGGACGCAGCGGCAGCAGTCGCACCTGCTACGGCAGCGCCAGAAAGAAATTGGCGACGTTTCATTAGTTACAGCCTCCCAAAGATGCAAGCTCATGATTTATATGTAGCAAAGCCGGTTAATCGACTTTGTACCGCAGCTTATATGCGTCTGCGAAAGCAGGCAACCGGGGATCGTCCTGTTGTCTTGGACTTTAGTCTAATGTAGCAGATGGTGGGGGTAAGATGATGGCGGGTAGGCGGCTTATTTGACGGATTGCGTTGACGGCTGGGCGTCCGTCATCGAAATCCACTGCCCGTTGCGGAAGCCTTCAAGTGGCTGGAACCGCATTTTATAGGACATTTTTCGGCATTCACCGATCCAGTAGCCGAGATATATGTGTGGCAAATCAAGCAGCTTGGCCTCATCAATCAGATCAAGAATGATATAGGTGCCAAGCCCGCGGCGATGTTCAGCCGGGTCAAAGAAGCTGTAAACCGCCGATAGCCCATCTGCCAGATTATCGACCAGTGCGACCGCAATCAGGCTGTCATCTTCACGTCGATACTCAAAGATCGAGGTATCAATCGTGCTGTCCTCGATCATGGCGCGGTAATCACGGGCATCCATGCGCGCCATATCACCGTTGCCGTGCCTGGCATCCTGATAGGTGCTAAACAGCTGATATTGTTCCTGCGTTGCAGTTGCCGGTAATACGGTTCGGGTCAGGTCGCGGTTTTTGTTCTGGATACGGCGGAAGGACTTATTGACTTCAAAGCCATCACAACGGACCCGAACAGGAATACAGGCGTTACAGTCGCTACAAGCGGGAAGATAAGCAATCGAATGACTGCGGCGAAAGCCTGCACGCGAGAGCAAATCATGAACGCTGTTGGCTTCCGGCCCACGTAGTTCCGTTACCAGTTTGCGCTCAAATCGGCCGGGCAAGTAGGGGCACGGCATTGGGGCGGTCATGAAATAGTGCTGGGTAAGGCGCCGCTGATTGACTGTCATTTGGTAAGCTAAATCCCGATCACGTCCGAGAATATCTATCTTATGAGATTAAGTGCTGTTTATGACAGTTTAAAGGTCATCGGCTCAAAAGGGCATTCAAATATTCATGATCCATTGCCGACTTATGGCTGAGACGGGACAGAGAAGCTTGGACGACGTTGAGTTGTCCCCGGGCTTGGTTGTGCCGGTGCATCCGCTGGTGTTGTACCTGCTGGGATCGTCGTCGATCCGTTCGGTTCAGCGTCTGGTGCGGTGCCAAGGTCCGGGCGCTCACCAGTACCGCGAAGCAAGGTGATGCTGATACGGCGGTTACTTTCATTTTCCGGTGATTCCGGAAGCAGTGGATCGGTATCAGAAAGGCCGGCAACCTTGGCAAAACGTTGTGAATTCAGACCAAGGTCGACCAAAGCACGGCGGGTTGCCAAGGCACGATCCGATGACAATTCCCAGTTTGAATAACCGTCTGCACGGTTGAATGGAACCGCATCGGTATGGCCTTCGATCGAAATGTCCTGCGTCATCTTTTCAACAACGCCAGCAACCTGCTGTAACAGCAGCATTGTGTGTTCAGCCATATTGGCACTGCCACTCGGGAACATGGCGGTTCCATCTTCATCAAGGATCTGAATACGAAGACCTTCGTCGGTTTCCTCGATGCGGATGTTCTTTTCTAGGCCTTGTAGCTCTTCGTTGCTTTCGATTGCTTTTAGAAGTTCTTCCTTGGCCTCGTTGAACTCCTGTTCTTCCATCGCAGCGACGCGAATGGCTTCACGCTCTTCAGGAGTCTGAACGGGTGGAATATCCATGCTGACCTGTGGCGCGCCGAACTCCGATCGTGATGACCCTTCTTCGGCAAGGCTTGTGCCACCAAGAACTCCACCAGACCCTGACTCGTTCTGAGAAATAGTTTCCGGGGTAAAGTAGTTCGAAACGCCTTGAAGCTGCTCTTCTGTTGCACTTGAAAGCAGCCATAGCAAAAGGAAAAAGGCCATCATCGCCGTCACAAAGTCAGCGTAGGCGACTTTCCACGCGCCGCCATGGTGGCCATGGCCACCTTTTTTTACTTTCTTTATGACGATATCAGGCATGCGTCACGTTTTCCCTTAGCCCCGGCTGCCGCTAAATTTATGCGGAAGGTGCGTCTTGCAAGGCATCATCAAGTTCTTTGAAATTCGGGCGCAGGTCATGAGGCAGAATTTTGCGGGCGAATTCGACCGAAACCTGCGGTGCATAACCTTGCATATGGCCGATCAACGCCGCTTTGATGCAGTTATAATATTTTGCATCGGCTTCAACAGTGTTTTTGATGATCGATGCGGTCGGTCCGACAAAGCCATATGCCCCTAGAATACCAAGGAAAGTACCGACCAGGGCCGCTGCGATCAGTCCACCGAGAATTTCGGGCGGCTCCGTCACCGAACTCATGGTGACGATCACGCCAAGAACGGCGGCAACAATGCCAAGGGCAGGGAGGCCATCGCCTGCAGTCTGAACAGCCGCTGCAACCGCGTGTTCTTCTTCGTGATGGGCTTCAAGTTCCTGATCCATGACAGCTTCGAGCTCATAGGCGTTGGTCGTGCCAAGCGTGAGCAAGCGCAGATAGTCGCACATGAACTCCATCGCGTGATGATCTTTCATCAGCATCGGGAAGTTGGAAAAAAGACTTGAGCTTTCGGGGTTTTCAACGTGGCTTTCAAGTGCAAGGTCACCTTTGGATTTTGCCAAACGAAATACCGCATACAGGCAAATCAGCAGTTCAAGGTAAGCAGCCTTCTTCTTCGGGCCCTTCATCGCGCGCAGGGTATATGTGAAGGACCTTTTGACAATGCCAAACGGGTTGGCCGTCAGATAGGCACCAAAAGCAGCGCCGAAAATGATCAGTACTTCAAGGGGTTGGACAAGAATTCCGAATTCCCCATGCGGTAAATAGCCACCAAGGACAGAGCCGATTACGACGATATAACCGATTATCAAGAACATTCGTTTTCTTCTCCACTATCCAAGACAGCTACCGCAACGCGTCATGATATTGATAAAACCCGGTGACTTCCTGCACTTAGTCGAGGTCGTTCCAGTATCTGTATGATGCTATTTAACTTTTAATCTTGTTAACATCACGTTTAAATCGGTTGCGAGATAGGTTTGACAGCGCGGCGTTTAAGCGCCATTTTCCCCCGTGCCTTTCATACGGGGCACATGAGTATTAGGTTTATCTAGCAAGAGCATTCTTCAATATGTCTTTTTCTTCGCGTGATTTTCGCGACTGTCTGGGTCAGTTCGCAACAGGTGTCGCGGTTGTGACCACGCGTGCGCAAGATGGTGCAAAAGCCGGCATAACCATCAACAGCTTTGCCTCTGTCTCGCTTGAACCTGCTCTTGTGCTTTTTTCGGTTGATCATCGCGCCGCCACACATGCCTTGTTTGCAGGCGAATGCACGCGATTTTGTATCAACATTCTTGGCCAAGACCAGAAGCACATCTCTGAACTTTTTTCGGCACCGGGGCAAGAAGGCTGGGGCGGCGTCGATTACGACACTGACAGTTTTGGTGTGCCGCGTTTTGCAGGAAGCCTTGCTGCGTTCAGCTGCGAACGTCACGCGATCCATGATGGTGGCGATCACAGCATTATCGTCGGCAATGTCAAAGAAATCGTCATGGGTGATACCGGCGCGCCGCTTTTGTATTATGGCGGGCGATATCGTGCCTTGGGCGAATGATCATCAAAAAGTTGGTGTGACGTATTAAAACGAGCCGCGGCATTCTTGCCTGCGGCCCGTTTTCATTCTTCGGATATCCTTAGATCAATCGAGCGACGTGTTGCCGAGCAGGCGGCCGCCGAAACCTTCTTTGATCAGGCGCGCGATGACTTCTTGCGCGTGGCCGGTATCACGGACCTCCAAAACCATATCAACGTCAGTCTGCTTTGCCGGAACGTCATAGAAATGGCGCTGGTGATAGACCTCGATAATGTTGGCTTCTTCTTCACCGATCAGTTTGCTGATGGTTGCCAGTGCGCCTGGCACGTCCGGAATTTCAATGCGAACACGGACCAAGCGGCCCTGACGGGCCATGCCGCGCATCAGAACCTGCGCCAGAAGGCGGGTATCGATATTGCCACCACTGACGATCAGACAAACTTTTTTGCCCTTGAACCGTTCCGGATGGTCAAGAAGGGCTGCAAGCGGGGCCGCACCGGCACCTTCGACAACACTTTTCTCGATCTCGATCAGCATCTGGATGGATCGTTCGATCGAGCTTTCATCGACCAGCACTACCTCGTCGAGCTTTTCCTTGCAGATTTCAAGTGTCAGGCCGCCGGGCTGTTTGACAGCAATGCCCTCGGCAATCGTTACACCACCACCGGTAAACTCATCGCCGCGAATGCCTTCATACATGCAAGGATAAAGCTTGGTTTCGACACCGACGACTTCGATGTCTGGGCGCCGCGCCTTGATTGCAGTTGCGATCCCTGATGCAAGGCCGCCACCACCAATCGGAACAACAATGGTATCGAGATCCACATTTTCATTCAGGATTTCAAGCCCGACCGTGCCTTGTCCCGCGATGATGTGCGGATCATCAAACGGATGAACAAAGGTCAATCCACGTTCCTGTTGGATGCGTCCGGCGGCCTCAAGGCTTTCGGAAAACACATTGCCGGTCAGAACAACTTCGGCGCCATGTGATCGGGTATGATGTACCTTGGTGTATGGTGTGTTTTTCGGCATGACGATGGTTGCCGGAATGCCAAGCCGTTTGGCGTTATAGGCAACACCTTGCGCGTGGTTGCCTGCCGAAACAGCAATCACGCCTTTTTCGCGTTCCTCAGGTGTCAGGCTGGCCAATTTGACATAGGCGCCACGTTCCTTGAAGGATGCAGTATATTGTTGATTTTCAAGCTTAAGGTAAACTTCTGCCTGGCAAATATTTGAAAGCGTTAAAGATTTTACCAGTGGTGTTTTCGCGACGATGCCGTCCAAAAGACCGGATGCGCGTACGATGTCGTGATAGGAAACAGTCATGATTTCCATACTCCTGCGGCCATCAGCGTGTGCGATGTGATGGCGATAATATCATGTCGTGGGTGAAAAACGGTAGTTTACCGAACCTGTCATCCGCAGATGACAGGGATCACATTCGCAGGTCGGAAATCCCCATAATCATGGCCATCGCACCGGCACGAAGCGTCGGACGGGAATGCGATGAAAGGATGTCAGTGTATGCAGACATAACCATGTACTTTCTGGGTTAAGAATGTTGTTTCGGTTGGCAGCTTTGCGGATTAGGCCGCCTAGGTCAAGCTTCGCAAAAGAAAAACCGGGTTGCGTTTACTGCAACCCGGCCCAGTTCAACGCCTGGCATGGGGGGCTGGCGTTATTCCATATTCATGATGATGGTTTTCTTGTAGGTGAAGTGCTCAAGCATGCTTTCAAGGGATGCTTCCTTGCCAAGACCTGAAAGCTTGATCCCGCCATAAGACAGGTTCGGCTGCACCACCAAGTTCTGGTTGACCTGAACAAAACCTGCTTCAAGGCGCTTGGTTGCGGTTAGCGCTGTCTTGAGGTCCGTGGTCCAGACCGTGGCAGCAAGGCCAAAGTCGCTGTCATTGGCAAGCGAGAGGGCCTCTTCAAAGGTTTTGAACTTAAAGACGCAGGCGACCGGGCCAAAGATTTCTTCGCGTGCGATCCGGGCGTTCGGATCAACATCGGTAAAGATCACCGGACGTACAAACAGACCATCTGAAAGTGCGCTATCGGTCGGAAGGGCGCTTAGTTCATGCTTGGTAGCACCTTCTTTTTCACCGACTTCGATATAGCCGCACACTTTATCAAACTGCTTGCGATTGATGATGGTGCCGATGTCAGTTTCTTCATCAAGCGGGTTACCCATCTTAAGGGTATTAACCTTATCAACCAGTCGCTTAACGAACTCATCATGAAGTGTTTCATGAACAAGCATGCGTGACGATGCTGTGCAGCTCTGACCCTGACGGGTAAAGCGCATGCCGCCAATTGCACCGGCAACTGCCTTATCAAGATCGGCATCATCCATGACGATCATCGGCGACTTGCCACCCAGTTCCAGGGTTACCGGAATGAGTTTTTCTGCTGCTGCCTTGTAAACCGTGCGGCCGGTTTCGACCGATCCGGTGAAGGAAACCTTTTTGACATCCTTGTGTTCAACCAGCGGACCACCGCAAGACGGGCCAAAGCCAGATAGAATGTTCAAAACGCCTTTGGGCAGGATTTCCTGCATGATCTGGCAGACGCGAAGCACGGTCAGCGGGGTGTCTTCAGCCGATTTCACAACGACCGAGTTGCCAGCAACCAATGCCGGGGCGACTTTGATCGCCATTAAAAGGAGCGGCACGTTCCATGGAATGATCGCACCAACAACACCAACGGCTTCGCGGGTGGTGAGCGTCATCATATTCGGGTTAAACGGAACGGTTTCGCCTTTGAGTTCGGACGCGAGGCCGCCAAAGAAGACAAACATGTCAGCAAGAACCGATGCCTCAACGCGGCTTTCGGTGCGAAGTGCCTTACCGGATTCCAGTGCCACAAGGCGGCCGAGTTCTTCGGTATGCGCCATCAAAACGCGGCCGCATTCAGCAACAAGTTTGCCGCGTTCGCGTGCCGGACGTTCTGCCCAGTCCTTTTGTGCTGCCTTTGCGATGGCAACAGCATTTGCGACATCATCTGCATCACCATCAGCAGCCTGACCAATGACTTTGCCGGTTGCCGGGTTGATGACGTCAAAAACCTTGCCGTTTTTCGGGGCGACAAGTTCTCCATTGATCAGGTGGCGGCCAGACAGTTTGGCTGCCAACGCAGTCGGATCAAGGATTGGATCGATGGGCATTTCAGGCTCCCTGTGTGTGGGGGTGCGGCAGCGCAATTCTGCGTGGCGTGCACTATATTGGTTATTTGGTATTAGTTTACCAAATTATCGACAGGGTCATGCAATTTCAAGCGTAATTCGCGTCAAGAGGCATGACAGTTGCCCAAAGGGCTGATAACCTTGTGACGCTAAAAGGCCAGCCCGGCGGCGGTACGTGTCTGGGCGCCTGATATACGTACACGATGGAGTACCTATGCCACGTCATTTCGATACGACGTTCGATGTTGTTAAGGAACTTAAACCTTCCTATCCGGTTTATTGTCTTAGACCCAATATTCTTCGAGAAACAGCGCAGCGCTTTGTCGAAATGTTCCCGGGTGACGTTCTGTATGCGGTGAAATGTAACCCGCATCCGGAAGTTATGCGTTATCTGCATGAAGGCGGTGTGCGCCACTTCGACACTGCATCGCCTGAGGAAATCTCGCTGGTGCGTCGCCAGTTTCCGGGAATGAAGGCCTATTTCATGCATCCGGTCAAAAGCCGCGACGCCATTCGCAATGCGCATCGTGTCTATGGCATTGATCACTATGTGATCGATACCGCCGAGGAACTTGAAAAGATCCGCGAAGAGACCGAAGGCGATAAGAAGCTTGTTATTCACGTGCGTCTTGCAACACCGCCAGCTGGTGCAGCGTACAACCTTTCGGCAAAGTTTGGCGCGCGCCCGATGGTGGCAGCCGAGCTTCTCAAAAAGGTTGATGAATACGGATATGAATCTGGCCTTTGCTTCCATGTCGGATCGCAATGCACCACGCCGAACGGCTATCGCATCGCGGTCGAGCTGATCCGTCAGGTCGTTGATTTCTCTGGTGTGCAGGTCAAACATATCGACGTTGGTGGGGGCTTCCCTGGTCAATATATGAACCAGCGTGGTGCCAGCCTTGAGGAATTCATGGATGAGATCAAGGATTGCATCCGTTGGCTTGATATGCCTGAAACCACTTTCATGTGCGAGCCGGGCAGGGCGCTTGTTTCCAGTGGCGTTTCACTGATCACGCAGATCCACCTGCGCAAGGAAGACACGCTTTTCATCAATGACGGTGTCTATGGCAGCTTGTCAGAAACCGTGACGGGGCAATTGCGTTATCCAGTACGCCCGATGCGCATTGATGGTGATTTCGACCCGGAAGAAACCCTTGAATTTACCATCTATGGCCCAACCTGCGACAACATGGATGTGTTGCCCGCAACGGTAAACTTGCCAGCAGATATTCGTGAAGGCGACTGGATAGAGTTTGGCCATATCGGGGCCTATAGCAACGCGTTGGCGACCCACTTTAACGGCTTCTATCCCGAGGTGCAGGTCACTGTGGGTGAAGCCTTCCCGTATGTGGACGGTGAATTCCCGTCTGTCGGGTAGATGATTATTTTGACCGGCCTGTGTCGCTGCGATGCGGGCCGGTTCATTCCCATCTAAAATCCCAAAAATCTGCAATTACGGTAAAAAGGTACTTGTTTACCTATAACGGTTGATTGCACTATGCTGCCCGCACGAAAGACCAGCCTGAACTTGTGCTGGTCAAAGGATAATATTTCGGGGAAACAGCACAGTGACCAACAGCCTTTTTATGCGCATTCGCGACCGGTTCCCGGCGGACCTTTCTTTGGTTCTGATCGAAACGCCGACCGGTAAAACCTATAGCTATGGTGATGCCGATCGCTATTCTGCGCAGATTGCCGGTCTTCTGAGCTCGCTTGGTGCGCAAAAGGGTGATCGGGTTGCTGTTCAGGTCGATAAATCCCCCGAGGCACTGTTTTTGTATCTGGGCTGCATTCGCGCAGGACTGGTCTATTTGCCGCTCAATACCGCCTATCAGGCGGGCGAGCTTGCCTATTTCATGGATAACGCGTCGCCGGGCATCTTTGTTTGTCAGCCACACCGTGCGGCTGAAGTCAAAGAAATCGCCGATGCGCAAGGTGTTAAGAACGTCCTGACGCTTGGTATGGACGCCGATGGCAGCTTGGTTGACGGTGCGAGCACACAGTCGACTTCGTTCGAGCCCGTTGCCTGCGAGGACGATGAACTGGCGGCAATCCTTTACACGTCTGGCACGACCGGGAAGCCAAAAGGCGCGATGATGACGCAGATGAACCTGTGGTCTAACGCATCAACGCTTGAAAAGCTCTGGGGGTTTGAGGGTACTGACACGCTTCTTCATGCCTTGCCGATCTTCCATACCCATGGTCTGTTCATTGCGTGTCACTGCGTGATGTTGTCCGGATCAAAAATGTTCTTCTTGCCGAAGTTTGATCGTGATCAGGTTATGGCACTCCTGCCGCGCAGTACCGTAATGATGGGCGTTCCAACCTTCTATGTACGTCTTCTTTCCGGCGATGATTTCACCGCAGACGTCACGTCCAACATGCGTTTGTTCATTTCCGGTTCCGCGCCGTTGCTGCCAGAAACCTTCACCGCATTTCAGGAGCGCACCGGCAAGGCACTGCTTGAACGTTACGGCATGACCGAAATGGGTATGGCGACGTCCAACCCGCTAAATGGCGAACGAGTTGTTCATACAGTTGGTCCGGCGCTGCCTGATGTTGATGTTCGTGTGTGCGATGATCAGGGTAATGTTCTGGGGGCCGATGAAATCGGTGTGCTGGAAGCCCGTGGTCCAAACGTGTTTGCCGGATATTGGCAGATGCCAGAAAAGACCGCGGAAGAATTCCGCGAAGACGGATTCTTTATCACCGGTGATATCGCCAAGATCGATGCCAAGGGATATGTCCATATTGTCGGGCGCGCCAAGGATTTGGTGATTTCTGGCGGGTTTAACGTTTACCCAAAAGAAATCGAAACCCTGATCGATAAGATGGACGGCGTTGTCGAAAGTGCGGTGATCGGTGTTCAGCATCCCGATTTTGGCGAAGCAGTTGTGGCGGTGATTGTTCCGGCACAAAAGGGTCTGCTGTCAGAGGATGGCGTGATCAGCCAAATCAAGTCACAGCTTGCGAACTTCAAGGTGCCCAAACGGGTCTTCTTCATGGATGAACTGCCGCGCAATGCGATGGGCAAAGTGCAGAAGAATGTTCTGCGCGAAGACTATAAGGCGCTGTTTGCCAACTAACGTTAACGCGAAGGGCAGCTTGAGTTGCACAATTCCAAAATGCAGATAAAGAAAAACCCCGGCAGGTAACCCGCCGGGGTTTTTCTCAAGGACGCTACGGTCGTGGCTTAGCGACCGAAAGCAACACGGTGTGCAACATCGTCGATCATGTCGCGGTTCAGACCAATGTCTGCAAGTTCGCGCGGATCAAGTTTACGCAGCGCAACCTGGGTCTGGTACTGAACGCGAAGAGCACGAAGGAAAGCAAAAATTTTAGTTACGATCATATCATCACCTATTTCAAACCGGCCGAATGTTCGGCGTCTATTCAGATAACCGGCATGTTCTCACCGAAGGTATTCCGCACAGGAATAGTTAGCTGGTTTGACGTGTCGGTTTGTGTTCAATGTATCGAATGATCATCTGCCTGGTGGCGCATTTCCCAGTCGATACGTCCTATTCATTTCGTGAGGGCAATCTACGGGCGATTGATGTGTTTATCCAATGCGTTTTTTGCATGGCAGCGGCTTGGAAAGCGCAGAAAGTCACCGTTTTGCAATGAATTGGCTTTATTTCCGTCACAAGTCGCCACTTTTGCAACTTTTATTGCTATGCTAATGATGCATGGCTAATGAAATTGCGTGACACCTTTCAGTTGATTTTCCTAATACGCTGTTTTGGGAATAAATTGGGGTGTAATCGGGGCTGTAATCAGGTTGAATACGCCATCGTCCAGGGTGCCCAGATCATCTAAGTGCACCAAAGAGCATCAAGCAGGAGAATCGATCATGAGCATCAATCGGCTGCGATTGAATTTTACGCAGGCAATTGAAGCATATCTGCATTATGCCCCGCGATTGCCGCAGGTTGCCGCAGACGCCGTTCCGGCAAAGACAGATTATGTCGATAACCTTCTGTCGATTGCAGATCAGTTTGATCTGATTGTCTTTGATGCGTTCGGTGTGCTCAATAGTGGCCCAACCGCGATCCCGGGTGCCGTCAAAACCGTCGCGACCCTGCAGCAGATGGGCAAGAAGCTTGCGGTCGTGACCAATGATGCATCAAGCTCGGCCGAGGCGATCCTGGGACGTCACCGCAAACGCGGTTTTGATTTCAACAATGAAAACCTGATCAGCAGCCAGCAATTCATCGCACCGTTGATGAATGCGCACACTGATATTTCCCATTGGGGGGCAATGGCCCCGACATTCTGGCCATTTGATGTTTTGCCAGATCATGTTGAACCGCTCGGCGAGGATCGCGCACTTTATGATGCGGTCGGCGGGTTTGTATTGATTGATTCTGAAAACTGGTCAGATGCCCAGCAGAAGATGCTCGAAGAAAGTCTTGCTGCCAATCCACGTCCGATCCTTGTCGGCAATCCTGATATCTGTGCACCAATGGGTGATTTCCTGTCAGTTGAGTCGGGCTATTTCGCCCATCTTGCTGCGGATGCCTGTGGTGTAATGCCAGAATGCGTTGGGAAACCATATCACCACGTGTTTGAGGAAATTCTGCGTCGTAATCCTGGTGTCGATCGTGAGCGGGTTCTGATGGTGGGTGATACGGTCCACACCGATGTTCTTGGTGGCTTGGCATCTGGTATCAAGACTCTTTTGGTACATCAGGGCGGTTTCCTGGATGGTCAGGATATCGAAGGCGTGTTTGCCCGTTCGGGCCTCCGCCCGCATTTCTGCGCGAGTGCGATTGGTCACGGGATCGATGATGAGGCAAAGCAGCCTGCTTGCTGCGACGCTTGACGATCTTTGCCCGGCAAAAGCATCAAATAGAAAAGGGCCTCAATCTGAGGCCCTTTGTTTTTGGGGTGCAGAATGTCGGATTGAGCAGGGTGCTTAGCCCTCAATCGCCTCGGCAACTTCGATGGCGCTGTAGGTCAGAATGCCCGATGCGCCGGCGCGCTTAAAGCAAGACAGGGTTTCAATGGCGCAGCCGATATAATCAAGCCAGCCATTCTGTGCCGCTGCACGGATCATCGCGTATTCGCCCGACACTTGATAGGCAAAGACCGGCACGCCAAACTCCTGTCGCACACGATAAAGCACATCAAGATACGGCAGGCCCGGTTTGACGATGACGGAATCGGCACCTTCGTCAAGGTCATAGGCGACTTCGCGCATCGCTTCATCGCTGTTGGCTGGATCAAGCTGATAGGTTTTCTTGTCTGCCTTGCCCAATGCACTGGCCGATCCGATTGCGTCACGGAACGGGCCATAGAAGGATGACGCGTATTTCGCAGAATAGGCCATGATCTGAACGTTCTTGAGGCTTTCGCCCTCAAGCGCCTTGCGGATCGCACCAATTCGGCCATCCATCATGTCAGATGGCGCAACCACATCACAGCCCGCTTGCGCCTGAACCAATGCCTGACGTACTAATGCCTCGGTGGTTTCATCATTCAGGATCTGTCCATCGACAACAATCCCGTCCTGACCGTCGGCATTGAACGGATCAAGTGCGACGTCGGTAATCACACCCAGATTGGGGCAGGCATCCTTGATCGCCTTGACCGCGCGGCAAACGACGTTGTCGGGGTTGTAGGCTTCGCGCGCATCCTTGGTTTTCAGGCTGGCATCGATATAGGGGAACAATGCAAGTGCCGGGATGCCGAGTTTTTCTGCATGCTTTGCGGTTTCCACCAGAACATCAACCGATTGACGTTCGACGCCCGGCATGGACGGGATCGGCGTGCGTTCGTTACTGCCATCAATCACAAAGACTGGAAGAATAAGATCATGGGACGTCAAACGGGTTTCCGCGACCATTCGACGCGACCAATCGGTCATGCGGTTACGGCGCTGGCGGGTGGACGGGAAAGTGCCATAGGCAAATTTGTTGACCATGATCTGTTCTCTGTTGTGTGAGGCTTGGCAATTTATGGGACAGATTGCGCCGCCAATCAACCATTCCCGGCAATTTGCAAACGACTACGAATGGTTAGCAGATAAACAGGGATGATCATGGCAAGGAATGTCGCCGTCAGGCCAAAGGCCGTAACAAGTCCTGCGACCTCGCCAATTGCCCCGATTATTGGTGGGCCTGCCATAATCGCGGAATAACCGGTCGCGGCAATAATCGAAACCACAGCACCACCACCTTTGCCGGTCGCTTTGGCGGCGGCGGACAAAAGCAACGGCAAGATTACCGCCAAGCCCATCCCGGCAATGAAACACCCGATCCAGGCGACAATGTAATGAGGCGACAGGGTAATAATAAACGTGCCCAGTGATGCAAGGAGGGAGCTGGTCAACAAGACCTGCGCACGACCGAATTTGGTGACCAATGCATCTCCCGACAATCTGGTGGCTGCCATGGCGAATGAATAGATCGCAAAGCCGACTGCTGCCATAGTGGCGCCAGATGACAGTTCCGTATTCATAAAGACCGTCGCCCAGTCGGTAATCACACCTTCGCCAAACTGACCGATGAAGGCGCAAACTCCAAACGGCAGGAGCAGAAGGAACATGTTTCGTTCCTTGGACTTGACCGCCCTTGTTTGTTCATCATCACTTTCAGATTGCGATGACTTCAAGATCGCATTGGTGTGCGCATCACTTAGAAGGCCTGTCTGGGCAATGATATGGGCAATCAGTAACACCGAAAGAACAAGCGGCAGGTGATAGTCGTTGCTGATCGGTAACGCAAACCAAGCCGCAGCAATGCCGGCACCGGCAAAACCGCCAAGGCTCCAAAAGCCATGAAGACCTGACATGATGCTGCGCCCTTTAACCCGCTCCACATGCAGGCCATTGGCATTCATTGCCACATCCAAAAACGCGCCCGAGAAACCAAGTGCGAACATCGCAATGGAAATGCTGACATAGTCACTCATAAAGGCCGGGATGCCCACAGCGATGAAATAAAACAAACCGGAATAACGCACCACACGTTCGCTGCCAAACCGATCCGCCATCCGTCCGGCAATCGGCATGACGGCAAGAACGCCAATGGCCGCGGCCAGCAAGATGCCACCCAGCTCATCATGACCCAGACCAAGACGTTCTTGCACGAGCGGGATATGCGGAACCCAGCTTGAAAAGGCCGCGCCATGAAGGAAGAAAATGGTGCGCACCCGGTTATGGGCAGTCGAATAGGAATGCATAAGCGAAAAGCTCCGGGGCAGGTGGCCTAGGCCAGAATGATATTGATGCCGCGATCTGCGTAATTGGCGAGATAACCCGATGACAGCTTACGACCTGTCACAAGGTGCGAGATGGCCTCTACGTCACAGACCCGATGCGGATAGCTTGTTTCGAGTTTGTCGGCTGTTGTAACGGCAATGACTTCTACTGACTGCGCAATCATGGCGGCCTTTGATGCGCGTTCTGACGCGTGACTTGTCGAAAGCCCGGTTTCGGGATGTAGGGCACAGGTGCCAAGCAACACCAGATCGGCATTGTATTTGCGTATTTCATCAATCGTTGTCGGACCGGTAACCACCATGTCCTTTTTTAGCATCGCACCACCAATCATTATGACTTCAGCACTTGGGTGGTTTGATAGCTCGACAGCGATCATCGGGTTAACCGTGATAACGGTTCCGCGAAATGATGGTTTGAGATGACGGGCCACTTCGCAAATCGTGGTTCCACTGTCAAAAAAGGCAACCGCATCATCAGGGATCAGATCGCGGGCAACCTTTTGCGCAATCTGGGCGCGCTCAGGCTGAAGTTCGCGTGCCCGTTCTTCGTATGTTTCCGATGCTTTGTTGGGCAATACTGCACCACCGTGAATACGGCGCAGAAGTCCGTGATCTTCCATCTGGCGTAGGTCACGCCGGATCGTATCAAGGGATGCATGAAACAGGGCTGCCAGATCATGGATATGAACTGTGCCCTTGTTGCGAAGCAGGGTCAGGATTTCATCCTGCCGTGTAGTGACGCTCGACATTGTTAATGTGCCTGTTTTGCATGTTCTGCACGTTTTGCGTATTTTGTTTAATGTGCATTCTTCTCAGGCGTCAATGAAAAACCGGTCGGACTGATGCCCGACCGGTTTCGTTTAGTGTCTAAAAGATCGTAAAAGATCAGGCCTTATCAAGCGCCTGGGTCAGATCAGCTAGAATGTCATCGATATGTTCAATCCCGATTGAAAGGCGGACGTAGCCATCGGTTACACCTGATGACAGACGATCTTCTTCTGAAAGCTGACTGTGAGTCGTGGTCGCCGGATGGATTGCAAGGGACCGCGTATCACCGATATTGGCGACGTGATAGAACAGCTCAAGCGCGTTGATGAACTTCTCGCCCGCATCCTTACCGCCTGCCAGTTCAAAGCCCATCAGCGATCCATAACCGCCCTTAAGGTACGTATCCGCACGACGGCGGCTTTCGCCATCTTGCTGGCTTGGATGGATGACCTTGGTGACTTTCGGGTGGGATGCCAGGAAATCAGCCACCTTGTTAGCGTTGCTGCAATGGCGTTCCATACGAAGGGGCAGGGTTTCCATGCCCTGAATGGTCTGGAACGAATTAAACGGCGATGCTGCCGCACCAATGTCACGCAGAAGCGTGCAGCGCAGTTTGATGGCGTATGCGACTGGACCGATTGGTTTAACTGCCTGTGTCCATACCGCACCGTGATAGCTCGGATCCGGTTCGTTCAGAAGCGGGAAGCGCTTTGCATGCTTCTCCCAGTCGAACTTACCGGAATCAACAACCATGCCACCAACCGAAGTGCCGTGACCGGCGATGAACTTGGTTGTCGAATACATAACAATGCTCGCGCCATGTTCGATCGGTTTGCAAATCACCGGTGCCGCCGTGTTATCGACGATCAATGGGATGCCGAGCTCGTCACCGATATTAGCGACTTCCCGGATCGGGAAGACCTGCAGTTTAGGGTTCGGCAGGGTTTCGGCATAGAATGCACGGGTTTTATCATCGCTCAAACGACGGAAGCTTTCCGGATCAGAAGGATCGGCAAAGCGCACCTCAATGCCCATTTGCTTGAAGGTATTGGCAAACAGGTTCCATGTGCCGCCATAAAGATCGGTGGAGCTAACGATATTGTCGCCAGCCTGCGCGATGTTCAAAACGGCAAAAGTCGATGCAGCCTGCCCGGAGCCAAGTGCTACTGCTGCGACGCCACCATCAAGCGCTGCGACGCGCTGTTCAAGCACATCATTGGTCGGGTTCATCAGGCGGGTATAGATATTGCCAAGTTCCTTAAGGGCAAAAAGGTCTGCCGCATGCTGGGTGTCGCGGAACTGATAGCTGGTAGTCTGATAGAGCGGAACAGCGACGGAGCCCGTGGTCGGGTCTGCGCGATATCCTGCGTGTAGGACAATAGTTTCCGGTTTGCTGGACGACATGATGAATGTTTCCCTGATTTATCGTTATTCCTGACGCTGAAAACTTAAGCGGATGTATAGCTAAACAGCAAGAAACATTTGGCGAAAAACACGAAGGTCGTTGCACGTAAATGGTGTGCCAAATCGTTATTGTGATAATTCGGTACTGTTATACCGAATGAATTGACAAGCAGGCCGTTTCACGTTTACGTAAAGGGAAAATAATTAAACTTCAGAGGCGGCGATCCAATGGAATTCAACCTGTCTGACGATCAGCAGGCATTTGCCGAAGCAGCACGCGATTTTGCCCAAAACGAAATGGCGCCATATGCTGGTGAATGGGACGCGAACCATATCTTCCCCGAAGATACATTGCGTAAAGCAGCCGAACTTGGCTTTGCTGCGATCTACACACGCGAAGAATTCGGCGGTTCTGGTTTGGGCCGTCTGGACGCTGCGGTGATCTTTGAAGAATTGGCTGCTGCCTGTCCGTCAACCGCTGCCTATATCTCCATCCACAATATGGCGTGCTGGATGATTGATACCTTTGGCAATAATGACCAGCGCGCCAAGTTCCTGCCAAAACTTGTGACGATGGAGCATTTCGCAAGCTATTGCCTGACGGAGCCCGGGGCTGGATCAGATGCGGGATCACTTCGCACACGTGCTGAACGTGATGGCAATCATTATATTCTTAATGGTGAGAAGGCGTTTATTTCTGGCGGATCGCGCAGCGACATTTATGTCGTGATGGCGCGCACCGGCGACGATAGCCCAAGTGGCATTTCAACATTCATTGTTCCAAAGGATGCCGAGGGCCTGTCATTTGGTAAGCTTGAGGAAAAGATGGGCTGGAACAGTCAGCCGACCTCAGCCGTTATCTTTAGCAACTGCAAGATCTCTGTAGAAAACCGCCTTGGTGAAGAGGGCGAAGGTTTCAAGTTCGCCATGAAAGGGCTTGATGGTGGCAGGCTTAATATCGCGGCCTGCTCAATCGGTGGCGCACGTGCTGCCATGGATCATGCCCGTGACCATATGAAAGTCCGCAAGCAGTTCGGCAAAAGGCTTGATCAGTTTCAGGCCCTGCAGTTCAAGTTTGCCGATATGGTGACCGAACTCGAAGCGGCCCGCTTGATGCTTCATAAAGGCGCATGGAAGCTTGATCACAAGGCACCCGATGCGACGCAGTTCTGTGCCAAGGCAAAACGCTTTGCTACCGATACCGGCTTTAATGTCTGTAACGACGCGCTGCAGCTTCATGGTGGATATGGCTATATTCGCGAATATCCGATTGAACGCTTGCTCCGTGACCTGCGTGTGCATCAAATTCTTGAAGGCACTAATGAAATCATGCGCCTGATCATCTCGCGTGCAGCCCTGAAAGACTAAGTTATGACCACGACTTCAAATGTAGCCGAGCCATCCGAAGCACCGGTTCTGTTTTCCCAAGATGGTGCGATGGGGCGAATTGTCCTTAATCGCCCGCGTGCCCTTAATGCGCTGGACCTTGTCATGGTCGATATGATGATGGGGCAGCTGAAATCCTGGGAACAGGACCCGAGCATCAAGGTCGTCGTGATCGAAGGCGCTGGCGAGAAGGCCTTTTGTGCCGGTGGCGATATTCGTGGTCTTTATGATGCGCGTAAGGCCGATGACGAAGAGATGCTCGATGCGTTTTATCGTCGCGAATATCACCTGAACAATTACATCGCCAATTACCCGAAGCCCTATGTCGCGCTGATGGACGGCATCACCATGGGCGGTGGCGTCGGTGTTTCCATCCATGGCAAATTCCGCGTGGTGACGGAGCGTACATTGTTTGCGATGCCGGAAACTGGCATCGGCTTTTTCCCGGACGTTGGTGGGGGTTATTTCCTGCCGCGTTGCCCGGGGCAGATTGGCATGTATCTTGGTTTAACCGGGGCGCGGATCAAGGCTGCGGATTGCCTATATGCCGGATTGGCCACGCATGGTGCGGATAGTGCTGCACTGGATAACCTGAAAGCCGATCTGGCTGGCGCTGCATTTGACGGTAACGCCTCCGCCCAGACGCAGGAAATCTTGGATCGCTATGCTACGTCATTCGGGCAAGCGTCGCTGGCTGCGCATCGTGATGAAATCGATCGTGCCTTTGCCGGAAGCAGTGTCGTTGCAATCTTTGAAGCGCTTGAGCGTGAAGAAAGCGATTTCGGCACGCAAACGCGTGATGTTTTGATCAGCAAATCGCCGACAGCACTGTGCGTTAGTTTCGATCAAATTCGTCAGGGCGGGGATATGACCCTGGCCGACGTTCTGAACATGGAATACCGCATGTCGCAGCGGATGGTGCGCAAACCTGACCTCTTTGAAGGTGTACGTGCTGTGATTGTCGATAAGGACCATGCGCCGAAATGGCAGCATGGGGATATCGGTCAGGTCGACCCGCGCGAGATTGTGGAATATTTTGCCGAACTTCCTGCAAACAAGGAATTGGGTCTTTAAGGCGATAGATTTGCAAAAGACCCTAGTGAATTAAAATAAAACAGAAATCCCGTCGCGGGATACCAGAGGAGACTTCAAATGGCGAATGTCGGTTTTATCGGTTTGGGCAATATGGGCGGACCGATGGCGGCCAACCTGGTCAAGGCGGGCCACGCAGTGAAAGTATTTGATCTTTCGGCGGACGCGGTGGCGAAGGCCATCGAAAGTGGCGCTTCCAAAGCCGCATCCGTTGCAGATGCGGCCAGCAATGTCGAGTTCGTCGTGACCGTCCTGCCAGCGGGCAAACATGTACTGTCGGTCTATGATGGGCCGGAAGGCATCATTGCCAATGCGAAGGCCGGCACGGTCCTGATTGATAGCTCTACCATTGAAGTCGACGCTGCTCGCAAGGCATCTGAATTGGCCAAGGCTGCTGGTTTGGGTGCCGTGGATGCGCCGATCTCGGGCGGCACTGCTGGTGCGGCGGCTGGAACGCTTACCTTTATGGTGGGTGGTTCGGATGCAGATTTCGCCAGTGCAGAGCCAATCCTTGATGCCATGGGCAGCAATATCATCCATGCGGGCGCTAGCGGTGCAGGGCAGGCGGCCAAGATCTGTAATAACATGGTGCTGGGTGTCAGCATGATTGCAGTGTCTGAGGCCTTTATGCTGGCCAAGCGTCTGGGGCTTGATGCGCAGAAACTGTTTGAGATTTCATCCAAGGCATCTGGTCAGTGCTGGTCGCTTACAAGCTACTGCCCGGTTCCGGGCCCGGTTCCAACCTCGCCAGCCAACCGCGATTATCAGCCGGGCTTTGCCGTTGATATGATGTTGAAAGACCTAAAGCTTGCTCAGCAGGCATCTGCTGCATCCGGCGCGACCACGCCGATGGGCGCACTGGCCGAAAGCCTTTACGCGCTTTATTCAAACAGCGGCAACGGTGGTATGGATTTCTCAGCCATTGTTAAGATGCTCGACGGCGAGAAGTAATAGGTCGTGAAAACGGCGCAAATGGACGGGTCCGGTTTTCCGGGCCCGTTTTTGTTTGGTATTGCCTTGTTCGAAAATCAGCGCACAATAGCAGTGATATAAATTCCTAAAGGAACTGCAGTGCTGCAATGACCATACGACATGACACTTCGCGCGAGATTTATTTTGAACTTCGACAGGTGGGCACCTATCTGCGGTGCACAGCTATTGATGGGCGGACAGGCGTGGAAGTCACGGTAGCCGGGCCTGTGAGTCGGAATCCGGAGCAACTGAAACGGGTCGCTGCACAAAAGCTTGAATACGTCCTAAAAAAGGGATAATGTATACAATATAAAGAGCGAGTGGCTTTGCCGGTCAGTGTTTTATTCCAATTTCGAAACCTGATTTGGTAGTTTTCACTAAAATTTCAAAGCCGCTTGCAGCCTTTGAACACATGTGTCTAAGGTCCACACTCTAATCGCGCTTTCGAACGTAAGAGCCACAAACAGAATGGCCGGCGCCGAAAGTTAAAACCGGGGATTACCCGTTAACAAGAAGACGGAGGCTTTGCGGGTTTGCAAGGGGGCAATGGGGAGACTTTGTCTCATCCAATCAATACATGTATGTATGGCTTGATGCCTTCTGCCGGACTGGCGAAGACCTTGTTTGTCTGTGCCAAATCTAAGGTTGTGCAATGGATTGGGCTTATTTCCTACAACAATTGATCAATGGTCTGACGCTGGGAGCCATTTATGGTTTGATCGCTATCGGTTACACGATGGTGTACGGCATTATCGGCATGATCAACTTTGCGCACGGCGAGATCTATATGATCGGTGCGTTCCATTCCCTGATCACCTTCCTGATCTGTCAGGCTGCAGGTATCAGCGGAATCCTACCGCTTACACTTCTTTTGATGCTGTTTGTTTCGATGGTTCTGACCTCTGTTTATGGTTGGGGCGTTGAACGTGTGGCATATCGGCCGCTGCGCGGCTCATTCCGCCTGGCAGCTCTGATTTCTGCCATCGGGATGTCGATCTTCCTGCAGAACTTCGTACAGATTTCGCAGGGTGCGCGCGTTAAACCGATGCAGCCGCTTGTTGAGGGCGGCATTACCCTGATGGAAAGCGCGAACTTTGACGTTCAGCTCAGCTACATGCAGATCGTGATTATCGTTCTGACATTCGTGTTGATGGTCGTCTTCTCGCTCCTGATTGCCAAAACAACCCTTGGTCGCGCACAGCGCGCCTGTGAACAGGACCGCACCATGGCGGGCCTTCTGGGCGTGAACGTAGACCGCACCATCTCGACCACCTTTGTCATGGGCGCTGCCCTTGCATCGGTCGCTGGTATGATGGTGACACTGTATTACGGTGTGATTGACTTCTATATCGGCTTCCTGGCCGGTGTTAAGGCATTCACCGCAGCAGTTCTTGGCGGTATCGGTTCGCTTCCGGGCGCGATGCTTGGTGGTCTGCTGATTGGTCTGATCGAAGCATTCTGGTCAGGTTATCTCACGATTGAATACAAGGACGTCGCGACGTTCGGTATTCTCGTTCTCGTGCTGATCTTCCGTCCGTGGGGTCTGCTCGGCAAACCGGAGGTGGAGAAAGTCTAATGTCTTCTGCATTTGCTTCATCTCATACCAGCGGCTCGGAAATTGTAAAAGAACTCGCGTTCTTTGCAGTTGTCGCACTGCTGATGTCGGTCATGATCCTGGGTGTTGAGACGGTTGACCGTCCGACAGGTCTGGAACTCGCCGTACGCTGGGACCTCGTCCTGATTGCAATTGGATCGACTGTTATTGGTCGACTGGCATTGATCTTCCGCCGTGAAGGTATGTCACGACTGTTTCAGGCTGTTCTGATCACGGTCTCTGCTATTGCCGTGTTTGAAATGTTCGTGCGTTTCCGCGAACTTGATGATCGCTGGGTTTCTCCGGTGATCCTCGATATGGCCTTTAGCAGCGTCGTTTCAACGATTGTAGCGATCGCGTTCATCGCCATTGTTTTTGCAACTGCCTATTTCACCATGAAAGAAAAGGGTGTTGCTGAGGTCGATGAACGCCAGAAGCTGTCTGCTAAAATTCAGCTTGTCTATCGCTCAAACACCAAGAAAATCGGTCTGGTCGGGATTATCTTCTTCATTATCTTCCCGTTCCTGTTTGGCGAAAACCGTTCCGCGATCGACCTTGCAACCCTTGTCATGATTTACATCATGCTGGGTTGGGGCCTGAACATCGTGGTTGGTCTGGCTGGCTTGCTTGATCTTGGCTATGTGGCCTTCTACGCGGTTGGTGCATATTCCTATGCATTGCTGTCGCAGAACTTCGATCTGAGCTTCTGGCTCTGCCTGCCTCTGGCGGGTCTGTTTGCTGCAAGCTTTGGTATCATCCTTGGCTTCCCGGTTCTTCGTCTGCGTGGTGACTATCTTGCCATCGTGACGTTGGGCTTTGGTGAGATCATCCGTGTTGTTCTAATCAACTGGTATGATTTGACCGGCGGTCCGGATGGCATTTCCTCGATCGAACGTCCAAGCTTCTTTGGTCTTGCGGACTTCTCGCGCCGTGTGCCGGAAGGGTCGATTGGCTTTAACGAGCTGTTCGGTATGGATTACTCGTCCATGCACCGTCTGATCTTCCTGTATTACCTGATCCTTGTGCTGGCTCTCGTGACCAACTTTGTCACCATGCGCCTGCGCAAACTGCCGATCGGTCGTGCATGGGAAGCGTTGCGTGAAGACGAAATTGCTTGCCGTTCGCTTGGCATCAACCCGACCAACACCAAGCTTTCTGCTTTTGCAATTGGTGCGATGTTTGGTGGTTTTGCCGGTGCGTTCTTCGCAACCCGTCAGGGCTTCATCAGCCCGGAAAGCTTCACCTTCCTTGAATCAGCTGTGATTCTTGCGATCGTGGTTCTGGGGGGCATGGGCAGTCAGATCGGTGTCGTGTTGGCAGCAATCGTGATGATCGGTTTCCCGGAAATGTTCCGTGAACTGGCCGAGTATCGCATGCTGATCTTCGGGGCAGGTATCGTTGCCATTATGCTGTGGCGTCCGCGCGGTCTGTTGTCCTTCCGTGACCCGACCATTCTGCTCAATATGAGCCAGAAAGAAAAAGTTGCCGGAGAGCTGAAATGACCGACAACAAACTGCTTGAAGTCGAACACCTGACCATGCGTTTCGGTGGTCTGGTCGCGATCGATGATTTGTCTTTCATTGCCAACAAGCGTGAAATCACGGCAATCATCGGCCCGAACGGCGCAGGTAAAACCACTGTGTTTAACTGCCTGACCGGGTTCTATGTTCCGACCGAAGGGCGTCTGACCCTTCATGCCGAAGATGGCCCGCGTTTGCTGGAACGGACCGAAGGGTTCCGTATTCCACGCAATAACGGTGTTGCACGTACTTTCCAGAACATCCGCCTGTTTACCGGCATGACTGTTTTGGAAAACCTGATCGTTGCCCAGCACAACGCATTGATGGAGGCATCTGCCTTCTCAATTGCGGGGCTGTTCAACCTTGGCCGTTACGCCAAGGCGGAAAAGGAAGCGATCGAAAAGGCGAAATTCTGGCTCAACAAGGTTGGTCTGTATGATCAGGCTGACTGGAATGCCGGTAACCTGCCTTATGGTTCCCAGCGTCGTCTGGAAATCGCACGTGCAATGTGTACCAATCCGTCGCTTCTGTGTCTGGATGAACCGGCTGCGGGCCTTAACCCGCGTGAGTCGGCCGAGCTGAACATTCTGCTTCAGAGCATCCGTGACGATCAGGGCGTTGGGTGCCTTCTGATTGAACATGACATGAGTGTCGTCATGCAGATTTCCGACCATGTGATTGTTCTTGATTACGGTCGCAAGATTGCTGATGGCGATCCGGAAGCTGTGAAGAATGATCCGGCCGTTATCCGCGCCTATCTGGGCGAAGAAGAGGATGACGAGTTGCCGCCGGAAGTCGCAGCCGACCTTAATGTTGATCCGAATGCGCACTGAGGGAGTTCGTCGATATGTCCATGCTTAAGATCGAAGGTGTTCATACCTTCTATGGCAATATCGAAGCCCTCAAGGGCATTGATATGGAAGTCAATGAAGGTGAAATCGTAACCCTTATTGGTGCTAACGGTGCCGGTAAGACAACGCTGCTTATGACCTGCTGTGGTTCGCCGCAGGCCAGCAAGGGCCGCATTCTGTTTGAAGGTCAGGATATCAGTCGCATGCCGATGCATGAGATCTGCAACCTTGGCATTCAGCAGTCGCCGGAAGGTCGTCGTATCTTCCCGCGCATGTCGGTTTATGAAAACCTTCAGATGGGGGCAATCACCCAGGACCCGAAGCATTTCAGCTCGGATCTGGAAATGGTGTTTGATCTGTTCCCGCGTCTGAAGGAACGCGTCAACCAGCGTGCAGGTACCATGTCTGGTGGTGAACAGCAGATGTTGGCGATTGGTCGCGCCCTGATGGGCCGCCCGCGTCTTCTTCTGCTTGATGAACCGTCACTCGGTCTGGCGCCGCTTGTGGTGAAGCAGATTTTCGAGACCGTTGCGAAAATTAACCGTGAAAACAAGGTGACTGTATTCCTTGTTGAGCAGAACGCATTCCACGCGCTCAAGCTCGCACATCGCGGTTATGTGATGGTCAATGGCAATATTACGCTCTCGGGTACGGGTGCGGAACTTCTGGCTAACCCGGAAGTGCGCGCAGCTTACCTCGAAGGCGGCCACTAAGGAGGTCTGATATGGAAACCATAACTGGTACCAGCATCGGCGTTACCATCGGAATGACAGTCATTCTGATGGGGTTCTGTTCATTTATGACCGGTCAGGCCATCGCCAACACCTGGCGACCGTCCTATCAGCTTCTGCCATATGCGCTGCTGCTCGGTTGTGTAGACCGCTTCTTGGTTTATGCATTGTTCGAAGGCGAGCTTCTTTCGCTGTCGGGTTACATCTTTGACACTGTGATCCTGTTTGCGATCATGTTGGGCGCTTTCCGCCTGACCCAGGTGAACAAGATGCTGACGCAGTATCCGTGGCTGTATGAGCGGGTAGGGCCGTTTGGCTATCGTGCACGCGAAGGTGCGGATATCCGTTGATTTTTGTGGTGACGCGTCGCGTCACCACAACGTTGCTAAATAATTGGCAACGCACTGGTTTGTACTATTGCACACCAATTTCTGGGTGTTAAAGTACAAGGGAGCTGAAACCGGTAATCGGCAAATAACATGAGCCGGTTTTGGAGCCGAAAAGATGGTTCTGTCATGGTGATGGGACCAACCTTTGGAACAGGGAGACTTCTCTAATGTCGAAAACCAAGCTCGGCCTTCTTGCCACTGCTTCCGCGCTTGTTCTTTCAATGGGTGCTGCCAAGGCTGACATCGTGATCGCGACCGTTGGTCCGATGACCGGTCCTTACGCTGCGTTCGGCGAACAGATGACCAAGGGCGCAGAGAAAGCAGTTGCTGACCTCAACGCTGCTGGCGGTGTGAATGGCGAACAAGTCGTTCTCGAAGTCGGCGATGACGCTTGCGACCCGAAACAGGCTGTTGCTGTTGCCAACCAGCTGGTTAGCAAAAACGTAGCCCTGGTTGCTGGTCACTTCTGCTCGGGTTCCTCGATCCCGGCTTCTGAAGTGTACTTCGAAGAAGGCATCGTTCAGATTTCCCCGGCTTCGACCAACCCGCAGCTCACCGAACGTGACATGGACAACGTGTTCCGTGTTTGCGGCCGTGACGACCAGCAGGGTGAAGTAGCTGGTAAATACCTGGCAGAGAACTATGGCGACAAGAAAATCGCTATCGTTCATGACAAACAGGCATATTCCAAAGGTCTTGCTGACGAGACCAAGAAAAACCTGAATGCTGCTGGCGTTACCGAAGCTATGTACGAAGCAATCACCCCGGCTGAGAAAGATTACTCAGCTCTGGTGACCAAGCTTAAAGCAGAAGGCGTAGATGTTCTGTATTATGGCGGCTATCACACCGAACTCGGTCTGATCGTTCGTCAGATGCGCGCTCAGGGCATGGACACCCTCGCAATTTCGGGTGACGCGCTGAACTCGCTCGAATATTGGTCGATCACTGGCGACGCTGGTAAGGGTACGCTCTTCACCGCTGGCCCGGCTCTTGAAAAAGACCCGCGCAACGCTGAACTCGTAAAATACTTCGAAGGTCAGGGTTACAAGCCGGAAGGTTACACCCTTTACACCTATGGTGCGATCCAGGCTTGGGCACAGGCTGTCGCCAAAGCTGGTACCACTGACTCTGAAGCTGTTATCGAAGCTCTGCACAGCGGTGCAACCTTCGACACCGTTCTTGGCTCGATCTCGTTCGATGCCAAAGGTGACGTTGCGGCTCCGGGTTACGTATTCTACGAGTGGGAAAACGGTTCCTACGACTACGCGAACTAATCAAATCATCTGATTTGGAAAAGCCCGGCCATGTGCCGGGCTTTTTTATGGGTATTAGGTCAAACAAAAACGCCGTCCTGCAAATACAGAACGGCGTTTTTTGTTTCTGTCTTTATCCTGCGACGGGCAGGGACAAGGTTACTTCGCCTTACGGCCAAGGCCGATCTTTTTGGCGAACTGCGAACGCTGTTTTGCGTAGTTCGGCGCAACCATCGGGTAATCCGCCGGCAGGCCCCATTTCGCACGGTATTCTTCCGGGGTCAGGTTGTAGGTGGTCCGCAGGTGACGTTTCAGCATTTTCAGCTTCTTGCCGTCTTCAAGGCAGATGATGTAATCATCGCCAATGGATTTGCGTACCGGTACAGCCGGTTTGAGCGGCTCCTGTTCCGGTTCTTTTTCAACTTCATGAATTTCATCAAGCGAAGAAAATACAGTGGAAATCAGTTCAGGGATCTGAGCGGCAGCAAGAGCATTGTTGCTGACATATGCGGAAACAATATCAACGGTCATCTGCAATAGTTCGTCGCGATCAAGCACACTGTTCTCGTTTTCAGCCATAATTGAAGTAACCCTTCATTTGAAAATTTACATTAAACTTAATGCACTATTCATTCGATATAGTCAAACAACAGAAAAACACAAGCCAATTTATAGTGGAATATCTTCATTAAAGTATAATCTTGGCTGTGTAACGAATGCGCGGCAATAAATTTCGGATAACCAGCAGTCACATTAGAAAAGACAGTTGAGCGTAATGCGCAATACTACTGCGAAAACGGTATCATTGTACTATACACTAAATTCTCCTTGTTGCTACTTGATGTTGCTTAAGGTGTTTGGTCAAAACCAGTGCGTGTATTTGTCGGTTTGCTGGTGTGGCAAGAGTGCAATGCGGGATGATTTCAGCCGGTATTTCAGTGCGGAAAACTTGCCAAATTGACGTAGCTGCGCGTTGGCAGGGGCACTGCTATATGCTACAAGGCGCTCAATTTTGGTGTTCTACTTTCGAATAAAGGCGCGCTTATGACCGTCAAGTCCCTTGCCATTGCTGCCGATCATGGTGGTGTCGAGTTGAAATCCGCCATTATCAATGTCCTTAAAGAACGCGGCATCGAGGTGCACGATCTTGGAACCAACGGCACTGCGTCCGTTGATTATCCGGATTATGCCCAAGCTGTTGCCAAGTCGATCATTGAGGGCAATGCAGAAGCGGGCATTCTGGTTTGTGGTTCTGGTATCGGCATGAGCATCGCGGCAAATCGTTACCCGCAGATCCGCGCAGCACTTGTTCATGACCGTCTTTCCGCGCAGCTGTGCCGTCAGCATAATAATGCAAATGTTTTGTGCCTTGGCGCACGCCTGCTGGGCGATGCGACAGCACTTGATTGCGTTGATGCGTTTCTGTCGACCGAGTTCGAAGGCGGTCGTCACGAAGGTCGCGTTGCGAAAATGTCCTGCTCAGTCTGATTTTTACCGCCATCTGGCATTAACCGGAACGGGTTGCATTGCATGGCAATGACCGGCCCGTCACATTGCATCGAAAGAGGCCCCAGCATGTCGTTCAAAGGTTTTTTCACCACCAGCTTGTCCGACGCCGATCCGGCACTGTTCAAATCTGTTACCGATGAACTGGACCGTCAGCAGAACCAGATCGAAATGATCGCTTCGGAAAACATCGTTTCCAAAGCTGTCATCGATGCGCAGGGTACTGTTCTGACCAATAAATATGCCGAGGGTTATCCTTCGCGCCGTTACTATGGTGGCTGTGAATTCGTTGACGTTGCCGAACAACTGGCAATCGACCGCGCCAAAGAAATCTTTGGATGCGAGTTCGTTAACGTACAGCCGCATTCCGGCGCACAGGCAAACGGTGCGGTAATGCTCGCACTGTGCAAGCCGGGCGACACCATTCTTGGTATGTCACTTGATGCTGGTGGTCACCTGACCCACGGTGCGCGTCCTGCACTTTCGGGCAAATGGTTCAATGCGATCCAGTATGGCGTTCGTGAAGATAACCTGACCCTTGATTATGATCAGGTCGAAGCCCTTGCTGTTGAACATAAGCCGGCAATGATCATTGCTGGTGGTTCGGCCATTCCGCGTCAGATCGATTTCAAGCGTTTCCGTGAAATCGCAGACAAAGTTGGCGCGCTTCTGATGGTTGATATGGCGCACTTTGCTGGTCTGGTTGCCGGTGGCGTTCATCCGAGCCCGCTGCCGTATGCAGATGTTGTTACCACCACCACGCACAAAACTCTTCGTGGTCCGCGTGGCGGCATGATCCTGTCGAACAACCTTGATATTGGCAAAAAGATCAACTCTGCCGTCTTCCCGGGTCTTCAGGGCGGCCCGCTGATGCATGTTATTGCCGCCAAGGCAGTCGCATTCGGCGAAGCACTTCGTCCGGAATTCAAAGAATATGCTCAGCAGGTTGTCGATAACGCAAAGGCACTGGCTGAAGTTCTGGTCAAGCGCGGCTTTGACATCGTCACCGGCGGCACCGACACCCACCTGATGCTGGTTGACTTGCGTCCGAAGGGCCTGAAAGGCAACACTGCCGAGGTGGCTCTGGAACGTGCTGGTATCACCTGCAACAAAAACGGCATTCCGTTCGACACCGAAAAACCGACCATCACCTCTGGCGTACGCCTTGGTACGCCTGCGGGCACCACGCGTGGTTTCGGTGTTGCTGAATTCCAGCGGATTGGCGAGCTGATCGGTGACGTTCTTGATGCCATGGTCGATAGCCCGGAAGGCAATGCAGAAGTCGAAGCAGCCGTCCGTGCAAAGGTCGAAGACCTCTGCAAACGCTTCCCGATCTATTCCTGATCGCCAAGAGCTGAGTAAAGATAATGCGTTGCCCGTTTTGCGGACATACCGATACCCAGGTTAAGGATTCCCGTCCGACCGAAGAGCATCATGCCATTCGTCGGCGCCGGTTCTGTCCGGCCTGCGGTTCACGCTTCACGACTTTTGAACGTGTCCAGTTGCGTGAGTTGATGGTGGTCAAAACGGACGGGCAACGCGAATTGTTCGACCGCGACAAATTGGCGCGGTCGATCTTTCTTGCCTGCCGCAAAAGACCGATCGAAGATGAACGTGTGGAGAAGGCCTTAAATGGTATTCAGCGTCGTCTTGAAAGCAGCGGCGAAAGCGACATTTCCACCGACACCATTGGTGAAATGGTGATGGAGGCGCTCAATGCCCTCGATCAGGTGGCCTATGTGCGCTACGCTTCGGTCTATAAGAATTTCCGCGAAGCACGCGATTTCGAACAATTCGTCGAAAAAATGCATGATGGGGAAGAAGAGGCGGACGCAGAGTAATGACAGCCCCCGCGTTTACGGAAGACGACCGGCATTTCATGCGGGTCGCACTAAGCCTGTCAAAACGCGGTTTGGGAAATGTCTGGCCAAACCCGGCCGTTGGTTGTGTCCTTGTTTCTTCTGATGGCGTCATTGTGGGGCGCGGGCATACAAAGCCCGGCGGTCGACCGCATGCCGAACGTGTTGCCCTTGATATGGCAGGTGAACTGGCGCGTAGTGCGACTGCCTACGTCACCCTTGAACCCTGTTGCCATTTCGGTAAATCACCACCCTGTGCAGCCGGCCTGATTGAGGCTGGGGTCAAGCGCGTTGTCAGTGCGTTGACTGACCCGGACCCGCGCGTATCGGGTAGGGGGCATGATATGCTCCGCGATGCCGGTATCATTGTTGATGTTGGTCTGTTTGCTGATGAAGCACGCCAGATCAATCAGGGTTTCCTATCCAAGGTCGAGCGCAATCGGCCGCTCGTTACCCTAAAACTCGCCTCCACCATTGATGCGCGGTCTGCGACATCCACCGGTGAAAGCCAATGGATCACGAGCCCTTCTGCGCGCGATGATGGCCATCGCCTGCGGGCAAGCCATGATGCGATCCTTGTTGGGGCGGCTACGGTCATTGCAGATGATCCAACACTGACCTGTCGTTTGCTAGGGCGCGAACATCAGTCACCGGTCCGCGTTATTTTGGACCGGACCGGATCCGTTTCGACATCGGCCAAGCTTGTGACATCGGCCGGGGAAGTCCCGACATGGATTGTAACCAGTGATCCGCATTTCGCAGAACTATCGGAAAAATTTGAAAAAACTTCCGTAAAAGTGATCTCCGCCAGATGCGCAGCTGATCATTTTGACCTACATGACGTCATGCAAAAGCTTGCCGAAGAAGGCCTGACCCGCATCCTTGTTGAAACGGGTGGTACCCTTGGCGCAGCATTGGTCAAGGACTGTTTGGTAGATCGGATTATTCACTATGTCGCCCCATCAATGATCGGTGGCGATGGCAAGGCGGTGATTGCCGAACTTGGCCTGAAACGGCTTGCGGATATGCCGCGTTTCGAACGATCTTCTGTTCGCACAGTGGGTCAAGATATTGCGGTAACTTACGATAACAAAACGGATTAGTTTAAATGTTTACAGGCATCATTACTGATATCGCAACAGTTCGCGCCATCGAAAAAACCGGGGATACACGTTTCGAATTCACGACGGCTTTTGATACCTCCAAGATCGTTCTGGGTGCGTCGATCGCATGTAATGGTGCCTGCATGACCGTGGTTGAAACCGGCAATGACTGGTTTGCGATCGAGGCATCGGCAGAAAGCCTTTCGCGCACAACGCTGGGCGATCTTGTGGTTGGTTCCAAGGTGAACCTTGAGCAGGCGACCCGTGTTGGTGATGAGCTTGGTGGTCATATCGTTTCGGGTCATGTCGATGGCGTTGCCATCCTGACCAAACGTATCCCCGAAGGCGATTCTTTGCGTCTGACATTCGAAGTGCCGGAATCCTTTGCGAAATATATCGCTTCAAAGGGCTCCGTGACGCTTGAAGGTGTGTCTTTGACAGTCAATGAGGTTGACGAAAACACTTTCGGTATCAATCTGATACCTCATACGCAGACACACACCACGTTGGGTTCGAAACAACCGGGTGACCGGATCAATTTCGAAATCGACATGCTTGCACGCTATGTTGCGCGCATGCTGGGCAAGGATTGATCAAAGATGCCAAACACCTATCTTTCCCCGATTGAAGACGTCATTGAAGAAGCCCGCAATGGCCGGATGTTTATCCTGGTCGATGACGAGGATCGCGAAAACGAAGGTGATCTTGTCATTCCGGGGCAGATGGCAACGCCCGATGCTATCAACTTCATGGCAACCCATGGCCGCGGTCTGATTTGTCTTACACTTGAATCGCAGCGCTGCGATGAACTCGGCCTGACGATGATGAGCGCCCATAACGGTACCCGTCACGAAACAGCGTTTACCGTTTCGATCGAAGCCAAAACTGGCGTCACCACAGGCATTTCCGCACCTGACCGTGCACGTACCATTGCCGTTGCCATTGATCCCAATGCCGGACGCCATGATATCGTAACGCCAGGTCATGTATTCCCGCTGCGCGCCCGTCCGGGCGGTGTGCTGGTTCGTGCAGGCCACACCGAAGCATCGGTTGATATAGCGCGCCTTGCTGGTTTGAACCCGTCAGGTGTCATTTGCGAGATCATGAGCGAAAATGGCGAAATGGCGCGTCTGCCGGAACTGGTTGAATTCGCCAAGAAACATGATCTGAAAATCGCACAAATTGCTGATCTGATCCGCTATCGCCGCAAACACGAAAAAGTCGTGCAGCGCAAAGCCACCACCAAGATCCAAAGCGTAAATGGTGGTGAGTTTGACATGCATCTTTACGTTAACAACGTCACCTATGCTGAACATATTGCGCTGGTCAAAGGTGATATAAGCGACGATGCACCGGTTCTGACGCGTGTTCATGCACTCAATGTGATTGAAGACGTCCTTGGTGACACCCAGACCGAACATCATGGGCAATTGGCTGCTGCGATGCGCCAGATCGGCGAAGAGGGCCGTGGTGTCGTTGTTCTTATTCGTGAACCGCGTCCCAACACGCTTTCATCATCGATTGCCAAGCTGATCGAGCTAAATGGTGGTGACGGTGAAGCTCTGCGTCAGGAAATAGCACAGGCCACGGGCGAGGCGGATTTACGTGACTATGGTGTCGGCGCACAAATCTTGCACGATCTGGGCATTCGCGACATGATTCTGCTTTCAAATACAAAACGACACATTGTAGGACTTGACGGCTTCGGCCTAAATCTGGTTGATCAGCGTCCGCTTGTCGTCTCGGAGGAATAAAACCATGACCAATGCCCCCCACATTCTCATTGTGGATGCGCCATATTACACGCATATCGTAGAAGACCTTGTCAAAGGCGCTGCTGCGACTCTGGAAGCCGGTGGTGCAACGTGGGACCGTATTTCGGTGTCTGGTGCCTTCGAGGTGCCGATTGCCATTCGCTATGCCGTCCAGTCGATGGAAGAATTGGCAACCGGCCCGCGCTATGACGGATATCTCGCACTTGGTTGCGTAATCCGCGGCGAGACGACACACTATGATCACATCTGCGAAGAAGCCAACCGTGCACTGATGCAGCTTTGCCTTGATTACAATCTTGCGATTGGCAACGGTATTCTGACCGTTGAGAACGAGGCTCAGGCGCTGGCACGGGCCAAGGCGGACGAAAAGAACAAGGGTGGCGAAGCTGCCAACGCTGTTCTGCGTCAGATTGAAGTTCAAAACCATTTTGGAATCCATCACAAGTAATGACCGATAAACCAAAGGCATCTGCCGCACAGCGGCGCAGCGCAGCGCGTTTTGCCGCTATTCAGGCGCTCTATCAGGCGGAGCTTTCCCAGCTGTCCGCTGGCGATATCGTGCGCGAATATTCCGATTTCCGACTTGATGGTGAAGGCGGTCGTGATCTCGACCTGACCAATGATGACCTGATTGATCCGGATCGTGGTTTCTTTGCCGATCTCGTTCAGGGTGTTGCCGCACGTATGGTTGATATCGACGCGCTGGTTGATGGTGCGCTTGAAAAAGGCTGGACCACCAAGCGTCTGGAAACCGTTCTGCGCAGCATCATGCGTGCCGGTACCTACGAATTGATGGCACGTGAAGACGTCCCGATGCGCGTTGTTATCACCGAATATGTTGATGCAGCCCATTCGTTCTTTGACGAGAACGAACCGAAGCTGGTCAATGCGGTTCTTGATCGCATTGGTAAAACCCTGCGTCCTGGTGAAGCCGGACAGAAATGATATGGCAGCGCGATCTGGCGAATTTGATCTGATCGCGCGCTATTTTGCGCCCATCGCTGGGCGAGACCCAGCCGCGTTGTCGCTTAAGGACGATGCGGCTGTTTTTTCTCCACCATCCGGATGCGAAGTTGTCGTTACGACAGACGCGCTGGTGGCAGATGTCCATTTCCGATCCATCGATGAACCGGAACTGATCGCACAGAAGGTCCTGCGTGTGAACCTGTCTGATCTTGCCGCGATGGGGGCAAAGGCGGGGGGCGTTGTTCTCACCACCGGCTATAACCGCGATCTTCCCGAAGAATGGATTGCCCGCTTTGCCAAAAGCTTTGGTGAAGACTGCGCGCATTTTGGTGTACCGCTTCTGGGCGGCGATACGGTAGGCACACCCGGTCCGACATTTTTCAGTCTGACAGCATTCGGATACGTTCCAGCGGGCAGGGCGCTTCGTCGCGATGCAGCGCGTCCGGGTGATGTTCTGGCTGTAACTGGTACATTGGGTGATGCGGCATTGGGGCTTTCAGTTCTGCTGGGCAAACTGCCTGATCTGGGTGAAAAGTCTGCCGACTTCTTACGGGATCGTTATTGGGTTCCGCAGCCGCGCATGTCTGAAAGCCAGTCTTTTATGGCTGCGGGTGGGCGCTTTGCTGCCATGGATCTATCGGATGGATTGGCTGGGGATAGTCGCAAGATTTGCTCTGCATCGAATGTCGGCATGATCATTCATCAAGACGCTATTCCGCTATCTAGTGCTGCCAAGGCAGTGCTTGAAGAGCATCCGGATCGCTGGGGTCAAATCCTTGGTGGTGGTGATGACTACGAATTGCTGATTGCCGGAAGTTCGAGCGATATCAACTCGCTCGGAGGTGCTGTTACAGTGATTGGTGCAGTCACAGATCAAGCTGGGCAGGTGTTTCTTCAAACCCCAGATGGCAAAATGGCCGAACTCGCACCGGGCGGGTTCGACCATTTCAGATAAATCAGTGACCGGTTGATCAGTGTGTGGTCGATTGGCTTATTTGCCTTCGCTGAAGCGGCCAAGGTTGCCAAACAACTGCTGCAGAATCGTCATTTCACGACCGGCTGTTGGTGTCACACGATCAGTCGGGATTACCGGCTTACCATCTTCCAGATCATATTCACTCAGGATCTCGACGCGGTTCGCGGCATCAAAGCTGATCAGAACAACTTTCTGCTGCACGGTTTCCGGCTCAAAGAAGGCAACCGTTTCAGTCACACGCGAGATGTAGAGCCAGACATTTTCATCGAACGCTGCAACAGTCGACGGGGAGCCCAAAATATCGGTGACATCACCCTTGGTCGATTCTCCTACAGAGATCTGTTCAAGCATTTCCGGTTCCGGTGCATTGCCACGTGTGGCAATTCTTGGGCTGCAGGCAGAGACATAGGCAACAGCCAGTCCTGCCAGCATGATCAGGGGAATGCGGGTAATTTTGTTATGCATGAAGCTCACCTGAGCGACCCTCTTGTTGAAGCCAAACCGGAATTGCCTTGAGTTTCTGCGCTAGGCGCATGATATTGCCGGGCAATGACTGGGGCAGGAGTGCCCCAAAAAGATTTACGGCATTCTGCGTGCCATGACAGGAATGTCAACGAAGGAGTGTTACTGTTGTTTGGATGGCTGAAGAAAAAAGACCGCAAGCAAACCGCTGCGTTCGAGCTTTACACCGCAATGGTAACCCAGGCGCGCCGACCTGACTTCTACGCAAAGCTGGGCGTTCCCGACACGATGGAGGGCCGCTTTGATCTTATTCTGGTTCATGCCTTTGTGCTTTTCCGGCGGCTTAAGGCCGATGATGGCGACAAAGATCTTGCGCAACATATCTTTGATGTGATGTTTGCCGATCTTGATCAGAATATGCGTGAAATGGGGATCGGTGACGTCGGTATCCTGAAACGCATCCGGAAAATGTCAGAATCCTATCACGGGCGCATTGTTGCCTATGAAGAAGGGGTTCAGTCTGGCGCAGTCGAGCTTGCCGCCGCATTGGACCGCAACCTTTATGCTGACTGCGATGTCAGCGATGAACAACTGATGGCGATGGTCGGGTATGTGCATGATGCACTGGCCGCGCTGGAAAAACAGACTATTTTGCAAATGCAGAACGGTGCTGTGCATTTTCCCGATGCACCAAAAGTCGCCGTTGACGCCACGCACTAGAAAGAACGAACGAATGTCTAAGAAATTTACGCCCGAGTTTTCCCGCATCGTCAAAACGGACGAGCAGGTCAATCCCAAGGAAAAACTCGTCATCGAAGCCAGTGACAAAGAACGCGCAGCTCTTGCCAAGCGTTTCGAACTGGTTTCCATCGATAGCCTGACCGCTGAGTTGACGATCAAGACGGCATCAAATGGCGAAGTGACCCTGCGTGGCACGATGCATGCCGATATCGTTCAGAGCTGTGTCGCAACCCTTGAGCCGGTTCCAGAAACCGTTGAGGACGCAATCGAAGTTCTGTTCTCGCCGCATGTATCGGAAGACGATCTTCCGTCCAACCCGGATGATCTTGAAGACCTGTCCGAAGAAGAGCTGATGGCGTTGCTTGATCAGCCAGAACCGCTTGTCGATGGCATGATTGATGTTGGTGAAGTTGTGGCCCAGTTCCTGGCAGTTGCGATGAACCCGTATCCGCGCAATGACGACGCAGAAATGCCGGACTCCGTCACATCCGAGGAAGAAGCGCTGGAAGAACGTCCGAACCCGTTTGCGCAGCTTGCAGGTCTTAAAGAGCAACTTGAAAAGAAAAAATAATCGCTATTTGGGCGCGAATGCCTGACGATTAGGGACTTTGAATATGCCGGTATTTACCGGCATTTCACTTTTGGACATCATGATGTCGATGTTTGTCGGGGGACAACTGGGCCAATCGAGCTCGGCTTTACCTTGTATCTGGTCGAGAATTCCGGTAATTACGGGCGTTCCGGCAAACAGACGACGGTCTAAAGCCTTACGGCTTGCCTGCCGGTTATCCGGTTCAGAAAATTTTAGAACAACCATAAGAGAATACGTTGCCTGAACAGGTTTGCATATCACTCGACGCGATGGGAGGAGACCACGCGCCAGAGATGGTCGTAGCGGGTGCCGAGATTGCACTGAAACGTTTGCCCCATCTCAAGTTTCTGATGTTTGGTGACGAAGCACGGCTTAAGCCGATGCTGGCCAAATATCCGGCATTGGAAGCTGTTAGCGAGGTTCGCCACGCATCCCAGGAAGTTTCGATGGAAGACAAGCCTTCCGTCGCCCTGCGTCAGCGTCGTGATTCCAGCATGCGCCTTGCGATTAACGCCGTTAAAGAGGGCGATGCGCAAGGTGTCGTTTCTGCCGGCAATACCGGCGCTCTGATGGCCATGGCCAAATTTGTGCTCAAGACAGTGCGCGGCATCGACCGGCCGGCCATCGCGACCTATATGCCGACCCAGCGTGGCGAAACCGTGATGCTTGATCTTGGTGCAAACATCGAATGCGATGAGAACAACCTTGTTCAGTTCGCACTGATGGGCGAAGTTTTTGCGCGCATTCTGTTTGGCCTCGAAAAGCCTTCTGTCGGTCTGCTCAATGTCGGCATCGAAGAGCTCAAAGGCAATGAATCGGTCAAGAAAGCCGCCGCAATCCTGCGCGATATCGATCTGCCGATCCGGTTCGAAGGCTTTGTCGAAGGTGATGACCTTGCCAAGGGGACCGTTGACGTCATCGTGACTGACGGTTTTACGGGCAACGTCGCCCTTAAAACGGCTGAGGGAACTGCCCGTCTTCTTGTTCATTTCCTGCGTGAAACCTTCAAAAGTTCATTCTTTGCCAAAGTTGGCTATCTGCTTGCGCGTCGTTCCTTGCAACGCTTCCGCGATCGTATGGATCCGCGGCGCTATAATGGTGCGATGCTGCTTGGCCTGAATGGCATTGCGGTTAAAAGCCACGGCGGCACAGACGCGCTTGGTTTCTCCAATGCGATCGGCGTTTGCCATGACCTGGTCGTGAACAAGCTTAATGACAGCATCAAGAACGAGCTTGCTGCATTCGAACAGGCCATGAGCGGCCTTGAGGATGCCGAGCCGGAAGTTGCTGTTCCTGTTGGTCAAGCCGACTGATAAATTCATTAAAACAATAGAAAACTGGCGGTCCCCAAATCATGACAGTTCGTTCTCGCATTATTGGTTGCGGCTCATATCTTCCTGCAAATATTGTAACCAATGATGATCTGGCAAAGCGCGTAGACACGTCAGATGAGTGGATCGTAGCGCGTACCGGCATCCGTCAGCGCCACATTGCCGCCGAAGGTCAGACCACAAGTGATCTTGCATTCGAAGCTGCCAAAAAGGCGATGGAACATGCCGGTGTCACGTCCGAAGATATCGACCTGATCATTGTTGCGACCGCGACGCCGGACAATACATTCCCAGCAACGGCGACCAAGGTGCAGAACCGTTTGGGCGTAAAGGGCTTTGCCTTTGACGTGCAGGCAGTTTGTTCCGGCTTTGTCTATGGTTTAACGACCGCTGATATGTATATCCGCAATGGTCAGGCAAAGACCGCCCTTGTGATTGGTGCAGAGACGTTTTCGCGCATTCTGGATTGGGAAGACCGTCGTACCTGTGTCCTGTTTGGCGATGGTGCAGGGGCGGTTGTCCTCCAGGCTGTCGAAGGCAAGGGCACTGTTGAAGATCAGGGCATTCTTGCCAGCCGTCTGCATTCGGATGGCAGTAAGTACGAGCTTCTTTACGTTGATGGTGGTCCGTCTGCGACCCAGACCGTTGGTCATCTGCGCATGGAGGGGCAGGAAGTCTTCCGTCATGCCGTGACCAACCTTGCAAGCGTGATCCGTGAAGTTCTCGCCGATACCGGTCTTGAAGCAGGTGATATTGATTGGCTGGTACCGCATCAGGCCAATCGTCGGATTCTCGATAGCACAGCGAAGAAGTTCGGCATTGCGCCTGACAAGGTCGTTGTGACCGTGGATCGCCATGCCAATACTTCGGCGGCGTCAATCCCGCTGGCCTTGGCGGAGGCCGTTCACGATGGTCGCGTTCAGCGCGGTGATATCGTGATTTTGGAAGCCATGGGTGGCGGATTTACCTGGGGCGCATCGCTCGTTCGTTGGTAAGGCGGCGGATTGCCTGAGCTCTGCCGCGCAGAAAAACACGGCAATTCCGTAAAAATCACAACATTCCGCCTTAAAGCAGTGTATCCTGTTGATATTGACTGATTTCGCCACCAGATATAGCCTTGTGTATAAAGTCCCGAAATAAGGAGGCGGCCTGTTATGTCGGAAACAACGATTACCCGTGCGGATCTCGCTGAAGCCGTTTACCAGGAAGTAGGTCTGTCGCGGAACGAGTCCGCCCAGCTGCTCGAAACTGTGCTTGATGAAATTTCGTCTGCCCTGATCAAAGACGAAGTCGTGAAGATCTCCTCATTCGGGAGCTTCTCTGTACGTCAAAAAGGGCAGCGTATCGGACGTAACCCGAAAACGGGTGAAGAAGTACCGATTCTTCCGCGTAAGGTGCTTGTGTTCCGACCGTCACAGGTTCTGAAAGCCCGCATTAACGCTTAAGATAAAAGAACTCATGAAAACGAACTTGGGGGCTGTGGCGGGGACTTCCCGCCGGACAGCAAAGTCTGACTCTGCTTTTCGAACAATTAGCGAGGCTGCTAAAGAACTTGGTCTTCAGCAGCACGTATTGCGGTTCTGGGAATCCAAGTTTCCACAGATCCAGCCGATGAAACGTGCGGGCGGCCGTCGTTATTACCGCCCGGAAGACATCGAATTTCTCGGCAATATTCGCACATTGCTGCACGATCAGGGTTTCACGATCAAAGGAGTGCAGAAGCTTCTTGATCAGAACAAGGGTAAGCTGCCCTCTGAAATCTCTGTGACTGCTCAAGAAGCAGAGCAGGGCGTATCAGAACCCGTTTCAATCACCAGTGCTGGTGTTGCCCAGATGGGTTCAGGCGTTGATAAATCGGCGCTTCGCAGCGTTTTGGGTGAATTGGAAGAACTGCAAGGCATCCTTAGGTCGAGCCTGCAGGACATCAAAAAAAATCCGTAAAAATCATTTGCGTCTTTGGCGTGGCGCCGCTATTTATCGAGCCGCGCCAACCGGCGCATCTCTATACGGTCGGAGCGTGGCGCAGCCTGGTAGCGCACCTGCATGGGGTGCAGGGGGTCGGAGGTTCGAATCCTCTCGCTCCGACCAATATCTTCCCCTTCAAAATCAAATCACTATGTCCAACCTGGCCGGCATTACGGTATCAGGCGACCGAGTGTTTCCACATCCCCGTTTTCATCAAGTTTGATCAAAATGATTTCGCCGGATCGCGGGTAAATCCCGGTTAGAGCCGTGATGTTGACTTGATGGGTTACCAGCATCGAATTGGTGTTATCGGGCAGGCGGGCAAGCCGTTCGATGGTCTGGCGGGTTTGTTCGGGCTCGGTGCTTCTATCACCAAAGAAAGAGTTCAGCGCCGGTTCCTCTTCGACATTACCAAGACCAAGCAGGGTAGCTGTATCAACGCACCGGCACCATTGGCTGGTCAGGACCAAATCGATCTTAACGTCCATGTCGCGAATACGATCACCGGTTTGGCGCGCCTGATCACGTCCCGTTTCATCAAGATTGCGTTGGGTCGTGCAATCACCCAGGCGGAAGTCGGCTGGATCACCAGTGCCTGGAGCGATCGCGTGGCGCATCAATGCATGCACGCCCGGCTGTTTCCATAACTGCCACGGGTCGTTATCAGAAGCCGATGTGGATTGCGGTGATAAGGCGAGCAAGACGAGCACCGCGAGGACGAAAATGGATTTTTGATCAAACATGACATGACCGGTTTTTGAAGACAGGGACCTGTTCCTGATACCCGCGATCTATCTGATCGGATCAGATTGGTCGTTTCAGCGTCATGTTGTGATGTGTTTGCTGGGCCGAGATTTACTTCTCAGAGATCGACGTTGCGACCCGCCGGCCTTCATCCGTGAGCTTGCAAATCAGCCAGTCGGGTTTCACCGGGTTGTCAAACCATGGGGCAGCCCAGCCGTGATCGATGCAACTACGCACCGTTTTTTCGCTGATCTGTTTGCCATTGCCGTCAAAAAGCGGCAACTTACCGCCAGGCTGGCTTAAGCCACGGCGCAGCCATTCAAGTTGAACGTCAGTTGGCTTCGAATGTTTTTTCCCCGCCATCGGTACTCCCCGCACCGTTATGATATGATTGGTCTCATAAACATTTGATGGCATCCAGTGTGACGGATTATCAACCATGGAGCAATCGCAATGACGCCAGACCCGTTTCAGGCAAGTGAATTGTCATTTTTGTATGTCACTGTTCCCGATATGGAAATTGCCCGTGTCATTGCCGGTGGCGCCATCCGTGAAAAGCTTGCCGCCTGTGCCAATGTATTGCCGCAAATGACGGCGATCTATGAATGGGACGGGGATGTCGAGGAAGAAGCCGAACTGGTCGTGATCCTCAAAACATCGCGTGCGACAGCACCAGCACTTGCGCAGTGGGTTGAAGATCATCATCCATATGAGGTGCCCTGTATTCTGGAGCTGCCATTGGGGCGCGGAAATCATGACTATGTGTCATGGCTTCAAAAACAACTGGGATCACGATCACGGCTGATCTGATTGCATCTTGCGGCGCTGGCCCCTAGGATGGCGCAAATTTAATCCTTTGGGTGATGTGTTTTAATGAACCAGCTGACCAAAATGGCTCTTGAGATGGGGCCATTGATTCTGTTTTTTGCGGTTAATGCGACGACAAATCTGATGACGGCAACGGCTGTGTTTGTCGTGGCGACTATTGTTGCGCTGGCAACATCCTATGCCATTGCGCGAACCATTCCGGTTATGCCCCTGATTGGTGGTGCGTTCGTGATCGTGTTTGGCGGATTAACGCTTTATCTCGACGATGAACTGTTCATCAAAATCAAACCAACCATTGTGAACCTGCTGTTTGCCAGCATCCTGTTTGGTGGGCTTGCTGCCGGAAAGCTGTTTCTCAAACTGGTTTTGGAAAGTGCGTTCAAGGCAACTGATGAAGGCTGGCGTATCCTGACCTGGCGTTGGGCATTCTTCTTTGTCTTCTTGGCCATCGTCAATGAGATCATGTGGCGCAATTTCTCGACCGATACCTGGGTGGCTTTCAAGGTCTGGGGGATTATGCCAATCACGATGGTGTTTGGTATGGCGCAGGTGCCGGTATTGATGAAACATCAGTTACCAGAAGAAGAGGGTGGCTCGACTGCCTCCTGATCGACAATCAGGTCACTACTAAAAAAGGGCAGGATGATTTCCTGCCCTTTGTCATTTCATCGTATTGCCTGAGATTCTTAGCTAATCGGCAAGGCGACGCTGACTGCGGCCTGTGCGGCAATGCCTTCCTCGCGACCGGTAAAGCCAAGGCGTTCGGTCGTCGTTGCTTTGACATTCACACGATCAACGTCGATTTCGAGGATCTCGGCAACTTTCTCACGCATCGCTTGCGTATGTGGACCAATTTTCGGCCGCTCACAGATCAGCGTGACATCGGCATTTACAATGCGGCCACCACGTTTGCGGACCAGATCCGCAGCATGTTTCAAAAAGATATCGGATGCCGCACCTTTCCATTGCATGTCGCTTGGCGGGAAGTGCTGGCCGATATCGCCGGCACCAATTGCGCCAAGGATCGCATCGGTGAGTGTATGCAACCCGACATCGGCGTCCGAATGGCCTTCAAGGCGGGCGGTATGTGGGACCTTGACCCCGCACAGGATGCAATGATCACCCGGGGCAAAACGGTGAACGTCAAAGCCGGTACCAGCGCGATATTCTTCCTGCGACATGCGCGAGACTTCCTTCTGTGTGGTGTTAACCCAGTCTTGCGCACGATACATGTCGTCGCGACGGGTAATTTTATCATTGTTGGTCGTACCTTCAACGCAGACCACATCAAGGCCAAGCGTTTCAAGCAATGCTGCGTCGTCTGTAAATTCCTGACCTTCAAACTTCTCATGCGCATCAAGAATGGTCGCAAAATTAAAGCCCTGTGGCGTTTGGGCACGGTGCAGACTTTCTCGTGGGATGGTGCGTGTGATAACGCCGGCTGCATCCGCTTGTTTGATGGTGTCGGCAACGGCCAAAGTCGGGATTGCACCACTATGGGTGTCAAGGGCGGCAATCACGCGCGCGATCACGTCATCAGAAATTCCGGGGCGCGCGGCATCATGGATCAAAACAACATCAGGGTTTTGGCACGCCAATGCGCGCAGGCCATTTAACACAGACTGCTGGCGTGTCTCACCACCAGCCGCTGGTGCGGGCAGGGTGCGGATGTCGTCAAATGTGTTCGCTGCAGCGTCATACAGGTCTTGATGGGCCGGATTATAGACCACCTGAATAAGTTCGGGTGCTGTATGTCTGGCAAAGTTCTCGATGCAATGCGCCAGAAGGCTTTTGCTACCAAGCATGTGATATTGTTTTGGTATTGGGTCACCAAATCTGCTACCGCTGCCAGCAGCAACGATGACAACCCCGATTTTTTTGGTCATAAACATGATGCCATGGCTTGTCTGAATTGCGCCGCAGGCTATCTTTCTGCGAAGGCTTTGCCAAGTCGGCATTTGGATTATCGGGAACTTGATCGTTTCCGCGACAAAAACGGACCCTCGAATGCTTGCTGCATATATTCATATCCTGGCTTTGTTGCCGTTGACCGGGCAAATCATGCGCGCTGAGCCAAAGCGCGATGTCTGGTTATATGGATCAATTGTGCTCGCAGCCCTTGGAACGATGGTGTTGCTTGGTCTGACCGGTGAAGAAGTTCAGTCTCGTGGCTTTGCTGCCGCCCTTCATTGGTCGGAACTGACCGTGATCATGATCTTTGGCGGTCTTGTGATATGCAAAGGCCCGCATCAGGTATGGCGTCTTGCCGGTTATATTGGCGGGTATTTGCTGCTGTTTGCGCTGTTGGCTGCTGTATTTCGTCTGTTTGGTAATGCATCGCCAGAAACGGTTTCCGGACCTGCACTTTATTCCGGTTGGCTTTGGGCGCATATCGGATCATCGCTGATTACTTATGCGCTTGTTACCTTGGCTGCGATCGCGGCAATGGCTTATGTCGTTCAGGAACATGCCCTTAAACACCGCAAGCCAACGCGTTGGAGCCGCCGTCTTCCGCCGTTACGTGACAGCGAATTCATGCTGGTTGGCTTCTTGAAATGGTCGGCCTGGGTGTTGGTGATTGGCATCGTGTCCGGATTTGCCCTGCGTTATGTCGAAGGCAGCAGTCTGTGGGCGATTGACCACAAGATGCTTTTAACGCTGCTTGGATTTGCGACAATCTGCACTCTGATCTTTATTCATGAAAAATCGACCTTGCGCGGGCGCATGGCGGTGCGGTTTGTTCTTGGCGCCTGGTTGCTTTTGACCCTCGCATTTCCGGGCGTTCGTCTTGTGACCAGCTATATTGTTGGCTAGGTCGTTATTGATCTGCCGGATAATTACGCAACTTTTGTCCTAAACTACGGGTTGTCTGCGTAATTACTGGTCACTGTGCGTTGCACCATCGTCGCATAGCCGCTATTCGCTGCCAAAATCTTTGGTGATTTCAGTATATTCCGGGGATTTGTGTTCTTTCGTTGCCATGATATTTTCCCGGACGCGCTTAGAGTTGTTGCAACGGGCAGCCAGTTTTATTAATCTGCCCAAGTTTTAGGCAACTGGAAATCCTTCATGTCATTGCAGATTGGTTCTGTGCATGTGCCAGAGAATGTCATTCTGGCACCAATGTCAGGTGTGACTGACCTTCCATTTCGGCAGCAAGTTCGCCAGTTTGGCGGCCATCTTGTTGTGTCTGAAATGATTGCGTCGGACGCCATGACGCGCATCCAGCGCCATGAGAAGGAAGTCCGTAAAATGCATGGCGACTGCGCGGCCGAAAGCCCGCTTTCAGTCCAGCTTGCCGGTACAGAGCCCGAAGAAATGGCGGAAGCTGCGCGCATGAATGAAGCGCGCGGTGCCATGATCATCGACATTAATATGGGCTGTCCGGCCAAGAAAGTAACCAAAGGTTATGCCGGGTCAGCGCTGATGCGCGATGAAAAGCTTGCCGCGGACATCATCGAAGCGACGGTCAAGGCGGTTTCCGTGCCGGTAACGCTCAAGATGCGGTTGGGCTGGGATGATGACAACCGGAATGCACCGAACCTTGCCCACATTGCCGAAGACCTTGGTATTGCAATGCTGACCATTCACGGGCGCACGCGTTGCCAGTTCTATAAGGGTGAAGCGGACTGGGATGCGATTGCGTTGGTTAAGGAAGCTGTCTCCATCCCGGTTATTGGCAATGGTGATGTGAATAGCGAAGAAGACGCTGCTGAATTATTGCGTCGTTCCGGTGCCGATGGCGTGATGGTGGGCCGCGGTGCGCAGGGGCGCCCATGGTTCCTTAATCAGGTGTCGCACTATTTGAAAACGGGTGACAAGCTTGCTGCGCCGTCATTGGCAGTACAGCTCGAAACCATCCTGCGTCACTATGATGCAATGATTGATCATCATGGTCGACAGGGTGTGCGCATCGCACGCAAACATCTGGCGTGGTATTGCAATTCATTGCGCAATGCGACGGAATTTCGCCGCATTGTCAATGTGCTGGATAATCCGGTGGAAGTAAAAGATCAGGTACGTGCTTTTTACGAACCACTGATCGAAAATCAGATCAAATACGATCAGGCCGCAGCCTGATCACTTAAATAACAATAATTTGACGATAAGAACTGACGTCGTCGGGGAAGAATTGAATGAGACTGGGATTTGGAAAAGGCAACGGGGTTGATCCGACCGGCGTTCTTAACGCGATCGCAAGTGCGGTCGTCGTTGCGAACCGTGACGGCAAGATCAAGTTCGTTAATCAGGCAACCGAACAGCTGTTTAATACCAGCTCAAGCGTTCTGTGCCGAAGCGACCTGACAGACTTTATTCCGGTCGACAGCCCAGTCTTTTCCCTGATCAAGCAGGCCATTGATGAAGCAACATTGGTTGCAGACCATAACCTGCTGATCGAAAGCCCAAAGATTGGCAAGCACACAGTCAACCTGACTGTGGGTTCCATGCCCGATGACAGCGATTGTGCTGTTCTGACGTTTGAGCCGCGCTCGATCGCCCAAAAAATTGATAACCAACTGCTTAGTCGTAACTCAGCGCGCTCGGTCAGTGCGATGGCGGCGATTCTGGCCCATGAAATCAAGAACCCGCTTTCAGGCATTCGTGGGGCTGCTCAGTTGCTTGAACAGACCAGCAATGAAGATGACCGTGTTCTGACCCGCCTGATTTGTGATGAAGCCGACCGAATTGTCGAGCTTGTTGATCGGATGGAAATTTTCTCGGACAAACCGCTGGAACGCGGTGCGGTCAATATTCACACGGTGCTAGAACATGTCCGACGCCTTGCTGAAAACGGATTTGGCAAAAATCTGGTGTTCGAAGAAGTTTACGATCCGTCCTTGCCGCCGGTATTTGGCAACCGTGATCAACTTATTCAGGTGTTCTTGAACCTCGTTAAAAACGCGGGCGAGGCGGTTGATCCGCAGGATGGCAAGATTACCATTTCAACCCGTTATCAGCACGGCATTCGATTGGCCGTTGCGGGTGGTGATGCGCGCGTTCATTTGCCGTTGGTCGTGTCGGTACGTGACAATGGACCGGGCATTCCACCAGACATGCGCGAAAGCCTGTTTGATCCGTTTGTGACGACCAAACCGACGGGGTCTGGCCTTGGTCTCGCGCTGGTTGCCAAGATCATCAATGACCATGGTGGTGTGATTGAAGTTAAGGATGTGCCGGGGGGCGGCGCAGAATTTCAAATCATGCTGCCGATCTATAATCGTGCGCTGGCCGAGGAGGTCAGTGAACCTATAATAATCAATAACCGGGAACAAACCGCATGAGCACGAGCCCTGCAAGAATTCTCGTCGCCGATGATGACCGCGCGATCCGCACCGTTTTGACGCAGGCCTTGTCGCGTCAGGGGCACGAAGTGCGCAGCACCGGTCATGGCCGCACCCTTTGGGATTGGATCGCCGACGGGGATGGCGATCTGGTCATTACCGATGTCATGATGCCTGACGAGAACGGTCTTGATATGGTGCCGCGCATTCGCAAGCTGCGCCCGGATCTTCGCGTGATTGTCATGAGTGCGCAAAACACGCTTATGACAGCGGTCAAGGCGGCCCAGCGCGGCGCGTTTGAATATCTGCCAAAGCCGTTCGATCTCAATGAGCTGATGGGCATTGTTGATCGTGCGCTTGAAACGCCACAAGAAAGCCAGGCAGGAAAATCCGGCGATGACGAGGGCGATGATCGTCTGCCGCTGATTGGCCGTTCTGCAGCGATGCAGGAAATTTACCGTGCCCTTGCACGCCTGATGAATACCGATCTGACCGTCATGGTGACCGGTGAGAGTGGCACCGGTAAAGAACTGGTTGCGCGCGCACTTCATGAATATGGTGGACGTCGTCACGGCCCGTTCGTTGCGATAAACATGGCAGCTATCCCGCGTGAGCTGATCGAAAGCGAACTGTTCGGCCACGAGAAGGGCGCCTTTACCGGGGCAAACGAACGCAAGGTCGGTCGTTTTGAGCAGGCCGAAGGCGGAACCTTGTTCCTTGATGAAATCGGCGATATGCCGCTTGAAGCACAGACCCGTTTGCTGCGCGTTTTGCAGGAAGGCGAATATACCCGTGTGGGCGGCAGAACCCCGATCCGCGTGAATGTACGCATTGTTGCTGCAACCCACCGTGATCTGCGTAAATTGATCCGCGAAGGCACGTTCCGTGAAGATTTGTTCTATCGACTTAATGTCGTGCCGATCCGTTTGCCGTCGCTGCGTGAACGCCTTGAAGATATTCCGGAACTGGTCAATCACTTCCTGATGCAGGCAAGTGAAGAAGGCCTTCCGCGCAAGACACTTTCGAACGAAGCAATGGCGCGTCTTAAGGCGCATCGTTGGCCGGGTAACATTCGTGAACTCGAAAACATGGTGCGTCGTCTGACGGCACTTTATTCGCATGATGTCATTGGTGTTGATGTTATCGAAACCGAGTTTTCCGAAAACAATGTCAGCGAAGCCGCACCAAGTGCCGAGCCGCAATCCTTGTCGGAATCGATTGAACGTCACGTGCGCGAATATTTCGATGCCCATGATGATGATCTGCCGGCCAATGGGCTTTACGACCGTATCCTGCGCGAAATGGAACGTCCGCTCTTGAACGTGACGCTTGAAGCAACGCGCGGCAATCAGGTCAAAGCGGCGGAAGTGCTGGGTCTCAACCGAAACACTTTGCGCAAAAAGATCCGTGATCTTGGACTGGAAGTCGTCAGGGGCACGAAATGAATAATACCGACCGTTCGATCTCCAACCGTTTCTTGCGGTCGGGCTTTGTACGGTTTCTGGGGCGGTTGGGCCAGTCACGGCGCTTTGCGTTTGGATTGGTTGCTGCGGCCCTTGTATCGGTAACTGCGACCTATCTTGCGATGACCGGGACGGCACCGTTTCGTCCCGATCCGCGCTTGATCCTGCTGCTGTTGAACATCGACCTAGTACTGGTTTTGCTTCTTGCGACCCTAGTTGCGCGCAAGCTAGTCCAGATTTGGGTGGAGCGTCGCCGTGGTGTGGCTGGGGCCAAGCTTCATACCCGCATGGTTCTGATGTTCTCGCTGGTGGCAGTGACGCCGGCGATTGTCGTTGCCGTATTTTCCGCACTCTTCTTGCATTTCGGCATTCAGGGGTGGTTTAGCGACCGCATCCGAACGGCTGTTGAAGAAAGTATGGTGATTGCTGATGCATACCTTAAGGAGCATCAGGAACTTATCCGTGCGGACGTTTTGGCAACCACAAGCGATTTGCAACGCTTCGGGGTTAACTTCTCAACCAGCCCAGAGCGCATTTCCGATCTTCTGACCGATCAGGCACTGGCGCGTGGCTTACCGGAAGTCATGATGATTGACGGCACCGGGCAAATCCTGGCGCAATCGGAATACAGCTTTTCTTATGCAACCGATCAGGCGTCTATTCCGGCGGAAGTCTATGACGAAGCGCGTGAAAAAGACGTCGTTCTAATGATCGGCTCCAGCGATAACCGCATTCGCGCACTGGCCAAAATTCCAAGCTTCATTGACGCTTTCCTGCTGGTTGGCCGCTTTGTTGATCCAAACGTCCTTGATCGCATCGATAAGGCGCGTCGCGCCGTTGACGCCTATGAAAGCCTTGAGGGTGAGCGCTCAGGCATCGTTATTACGTTCGTGATGATCTTCGTTCTGATCTCGGTCGTGTTGCTTTTAGCATCTGTAACGCTTGGCCTGATGGTGGCAACCCGATTGGTTCAGCCTGTGTCGCAGCTGATTACAGGTGCTGAACGTGTCCGTGATGGTGATCTTTCATTCCGGGTGCCACTTGACGGGCAGGGTGATGAGCTTGAAGCCCTAAGTCGAGCCTTTAACCGCATGACAGCGCAGCTTGAAACCCAACGTAACGAGCTGATCGCAGCAAACCGTCTGAATGATGAACGCCGCCGTTTCACCGAGGCCATTCTGGGGGGGGTGACCGCAGGCGTGATTGGCCTTGATCCGGAACGCAAGATTGATCTTCCAAACCGAAGTGCGTCTGATCTTTTGGCGATTGATCTTGATGGCTATCTTGGCATGGAACTGACCGAAGTCATTCCAGAGTTCCTGCCTCTGTTTGACGATTTCGGCCGGGATGGTGATCGCAGCAAGCCGCGCCAAATTGAAATTCGCAGGGACGGCGTCAATCTGACACTTCTGGCACGTGTGACCGCGGAATGGGCCGATGACGGCACTGTTTTTGGCTATGTCGTAACATTTGACGACGTGACAGAACTTCAAACAGCACAACGTATGGCGGCCTGGGCCGATGTTGCACGGCGTATCGCGCATGAAATCAAAAATCCGCTGACCCCAATCCAGCTTTCGGCAGAGAGGCTGAAGCGCAAATATCTCAAGCAAATCAATGATGATCAGGACGTTTTCAAAACCTGTACGGATACGATCATTCGTCAGGTGTCCGATATCGGTCGGATGGTGGATGAGTTTTCAAGCTTTGCGCGGATGCCGTCGCCCAAGATGCGCCGTGAAAACATCAGTGATCTGGTGAAAAGCGCAGTCTTCTTGCAAAAGCAGGCGCATGTCGACATCACCTATGATTTCGATCGTAAGGGGATCGAGGACCTGCAAATTTCATGCGATGCCCATCAAGTTAACCAATGCTTGATCAATACCCTTAAGAATGCTGCCGAGGCCATCGAAGGGCGTGAAAAACCCGAAGATGGTGATCTGCCGCCGGGCAAGATCGAAATTTCGATTACGGTGTCACCGAACAATCAACATGTGTTCGTGGCGGTATCTGATAATGGTAAGGGACTTCCGGCAGAGCATCGTGAACGCCTGACAGAGCCATATGTCACAACCCGTTCCAAGGGAACCGGGCTTGGTTTGGCGATCGTCAAGAAAATCATGGAAGACCATGGTGGAGAGCTTATACTCTCTGACGGCGTTGAAAGCGGGGCTACAATTACGCTATCTTTCCCGCAGGCCGTTGAGGCCGATATTGATGGTGTGGCTCTGAACGCGCAGTCCTCAGGCAATTGATAAGATTGCCAAAATCGTAACAAAAACAAAGATTGATTTGGTCACGACATGGCGCACGACATTCTTATTGTCGATGATGAACAAGACATCCGGGCTCTGATATCGGGGATCCTCGAGGATGAGGGGTACACCACCCGTCAGGCTGGATCGAGCCAAGGCGCGCTGGCCGAGGTTGCTGCGCGCCGCCCAAGCCTTGTGGTGCTCGATATCTGGATGGATGAAAGCGATCATGACGGGATCGAGACGCTTAAGCTGATCAAACGCGAACATAGCGAAGTCCCCGTCGTGATGATTTCCGGTCACGGTAACATCGAAACGGCGCTTGAGGCGTCGCGTATCGGTGCCTACGACTTCATCGAAAAGCCGTTTAACACTGACCGCCTTTTGATGGTGGTAGAACGCGCAATTGACGATGCGCGCCTGCGCCGGGAAAACCGCGAGCTAACCCTAAAAGCCGGTGGGGATACCGAACTTGTGGGAAAGTCCTCGGTGATCAACAACCTGCGCCAATCCGCTGAACGGGTTGCGCGCACGGGAAGCCGCGTGTTGATCCATGGCCCAGCAGGCTCTGGCAAAGAAGTTGTTGCCCGTCTGATCCATCAGAAGTCGGCCCGCGCTGAAGCACCATTTGTTGTGCTTAACTGTGCGAATATCTCGCCGGAAACGATGGAAGAAAGCCTGTTTGGTGCAGTTGCCAATGCAGATCGCGAAGCGCGCACCGGCGTTCTGGAACTTGCCCATGGTGGCACACTTCTACTTGATGAAGTGGCTGATATGCCATTGGAAACGCAGGGAAAGATTGTCCGCGTTTTGCAAGATCAGACGTTTGAACGTGTCGGTGGAGCTGTTCCGGTGAGCGTTGATGTCCGCGTCATTGCGACAACGGCGCGCGATCTGGAACAACGCATTGCTGATCAGACTTTCCGGCAGGATCTTTATTACCGTCTGAACGTCGTGCCGCTTGAAGTACCTTCACTTCACCAACGCCGTGATGATATCCCGGAACTGGCGGAAACCTTCCTGGAACGCTATGCGGATGCCACCGGTTTGCCAAAGCGTAAGCTTTCACCAGAAGCCATGGCGACGCTTCATGCTTATGACTGGCCGGGCAATGTCCGTCAGTTGCGCAACGTGATCGAACGTTTGATGATCATGTCACCGGACGAGGACAAGACCGATCTGATCAGCGGCAAAATGCTGCCATCCGAGCTTTTTTCGGATGTGCCAACGTCGCTTAGCTTTGACAAAACCAGTGAAATCATGGCATTGCCGCTGCGTGAAGCACGCGAAATGTTTGAAAAAGAATATCTCCAGACCCAGATCGACCGTTTCGGAGGCAATATCTCCAAGACGGCGAGTTTTGTCGGGATGGAGCGATCAGCATTACATCGCAAGCTGAAAAGCCTTGGTGTAAACGGGCAATAAGCCCAATATCACCTCGGACTGATGTAAACGGGAGAATACAGCATGAAGGTCATCATTTGCGGCGCCGGGCAGGTGGGTTTCCACATTGCCAAATATCTGGCTGCGGAAAACAATGATGTCACCGTGATTGACCAGTCCGAAGAACTGGTACGCAAGATTTCCGATACGCTTGAAGTCAAGGGTATCATTGGCTTTGGCTCACACCCCGATGTGCTTCAGCAGGCTGGTGCGGACGAAGCAGACATGCTGATCGCTGTGACCTTTGCTGATGAGGTCAACATGACGGCCTGTCAGGTTGCGCATTCGCTATTTAACGTGCCGACCAAGATCGCGCGTATCCGTAGCCAGACATATCTGCAGCCCGAATGGGCAAGTTTGTTTGGCCGCGAAAAGCTTCCGATTGATGTCGTCATTTCGCCGGAAATGGAAGTTGCACGCGCGGTTGCACGCCGTCTGCAGGCACCTGGTGCGTTTGACATGATCCCGTTTGCCGATGACAAGGTCAAAATCCTTGGTCTGCGTTGTAACGAAGATTGTCCGGTGATCAATACGCCATTGCGTCAGCTCCATCAGCTGTTTCCGGATCTTAATATCTCGATCCTTGGCATGATCCGTGATGACAAGGCCGTCTACCCCAAGGGTGACGACCAGATGTTGGCCGGTGACCTGGTCTATCTCGCGGTATCCAGCGATCAGGTTGATCGCGCAATGTCGGCCTTTGGCCACGAAGACCCCGAAGCACGCCGTATCGTGATCTTCGGTGGCGGTAACATAGCCTTGTTCCTGGCTGAAGAGATTAATAAAAACTTCCCGGGCGTTACCACGCGCTTGGTCGAGGCCGATCCGGAACGTGCACGCTACGTTGCACAGAAGTTGCCGAAGAAAAGTGTTGTTCTGCGCGGTGATGTGCTTGATCCCGAGTTGCTTGAAGAAGCCAATGTCGGCAATGCCGAGGCAGTCGTTGCACTGACGAATGATGACGAAACCAACATTCTCGCGTCACTGTTGGCGAAACGTTATGGCTGCCCGCGTGCGCTGACGCTGATTAACAAAAGCACCTATAACTCGCTTGTGTCAGAGCTTGGTGTCGACGTTGTGATCAGCCCCCGTATGACGACGGTATCGACCATTTTGCACCATGTACGTCGTGGTCGTATTCGTGCGGTGCATAGCCTTTCAGAAGGCTTTGGTGAGGTTCTTGAGGCAGAAGCACTTGAGACCGCACCAATCGTTGGCAAGGCGATCAAGGACATTTCGATGCCAGCCAGTGTCGTGTTTGGGGCGATCCTGCGCGATGGCGAAGTTGTCATGCCGCGCGCCAACACCGTGATTGAGGCCAATGACCGCATCGTGGTCTTTGCCGGGTCCGAGCAAATCAAAAAGGTCGAAAAAATGTTTGCTGTTCGGTTGGAATATTTCTAATCGGGCAGGGGATCTTAGTATCCTCATACAAATAAATTCGATTGCAGCCACCGGAAGTTTAAATGTCTGACAAATTGCCCCATCCGCCAAAAGCCGTCATTTTTGACTGGGATAATACCCTTGTTGATAGCTGGGGAACCATTCAGGCGGCGCTGAACATGACCTTTGACGATTTCGGCAAGGATCGTTGGACGCTTGAAGAAACCAAACAACGCGTTGCCCGGTCTTTGCGCGACAGTTTTCCGGTTTTGTTTGGCGAAGATCGCTGGGAAGCGGCCAAAGACAGTTTCTATGCGCATTTCAGATCAATCCATCTCGAAACCCTGACACCGCTTGCCGGGGCTTATGATCTTTTGTGTGCGTTGCGTGATAACGGCACCTATATCGGCGTTGTCAGTAACAAGAATGGGGACTTTCTACGCAAGGAAGCCGACCACCTTGAATGGACACCGTTTTTTGGCAAGATCATCGGTGCGACCGATGCTGCCAATGACAAACCGGCTGCCGATCCGGTCCATATGGCAATGGGCGACTCTTCGGCGCCGCAATATGAGAATCTGTGGTTTGTTGGTGATAGCGTGGTCGATATTCAATGTGCGCGCAATGTCGGAGCCACTGCAATCCTGATCGGTGATGAAATTACCGGTCACAGCGACACGCAGAATTCCGCGACTCTTAGCCCTGATTGGCATTTCGCCGATTGCGAGGCGCTGGTAAGGGTTGTAAAAAGCTTCTCGAAAGTCTTATAGTTCAGACAGGTCATTAAAAATGGGGCCGGAATCGTGACGGACCTGAAAGTCGACGGTTCCACATTTTCCTTGACCGCCCGAAACCAAAAAAACGCTCATAAAAGAAGGCTAGGTCTAACCAATGGCGGAAAAATCACAAAATGTTCAGGACGTATTCCTGAATTATTGCCGTAAAAACAAAACGCCGGTTACCGTGTTTCTGGTCAACGGAGTCAAATTGCAGGGTATTATCACCTGGTTTGACAATTTCTCTGTTTTGCTGCGGCGCGATGCTCATACCCAGCTCGTGTACAAACACGCGATCTCGACGGTAATGCCGACGACCCCGATCAAGTTGTTTGATCCGAGCCAGCCTGCGACGGAAGAAGAAAATAGCTGACGAGTCTCTGACTTCGGGGGGCGGCGATGCGCCAGAAGCTCCCCGGGTCCTGGTTTTCCATCCGGACCTAAAACGCGCCGACCATACTGCGTCGTGGCGTGATGCTTCGTCACGTCTGGCTGAATCAGTCAGCCTGACCGGGGCATTGGAATTTGAAGTGGTGGGCGCGGAAATCGTGCCCGTCGCAAAACTGCGTCCTTCTACCTTGTTTGGTAAAGGGGTGACAGAACGGCTTGGCCTTCAGGTCAAAGCCGAAGAAGCCGACATTGTCATGATCAATGGCCAGCTGACACCGATCCAGCAACGTAATCTGGAAAAAGAGTGGAAGTGCAAGGTCATTGACCGTACCGGCCTGATCCTTGAAATCTTTGCCGATCGTGCACGCACCCGTGAGGGGCGTTTGCAGGTGCAGCTGGCATTGCTGAGCTATCAGCGATCCCGTCTTGTTCGCACCTGGACGCACCTTGAACGTCAGCGTGGTGGTCGCGGCTTCCTGGCAGGGCCTGGTGAACGCCAGATCGAGATTGACCGTCGTTTGATTGGTGACAAGCTGGCCAAACTTCGGCGCGAGCTTGAGGAAGTCAAACGTACGCGTGAACTTCACCGCGAAGCGCGCCGTCGTGTGCCTTACCCGATTGTTGCCCTTGTTGGCTATACGAACGCCGGTAAATCGACGCTGTTCAACCAGTTGACCGTGTCCGAGGTCTTTGCCGAGGACATGCTGTTCGCAACGCTTGATCCGACCATGCGTGGTTTGAACTTGCCAAGCGGGCGTAAGGTCATTCTGTCTGATACGGTGGGGTTCGTTTCTGATCTGCCGCACGATCTTGTTGCAGCTTTCCGGGCAACACTTGAAGAAGTTCTTGAAGCGGATCTGATCGTTCATGTGCGTGATGCTTCTTCGCCCGAGTCCGAAGCCCAGAAACTTGATGTGCTTGAGGTTCTTAAGGAACTTGGTCTTCAAAAGGCGATTGATGGCGAAGAGCTTGTCGAGGCACTGAACAAGATCGATCAGCTTGAAGGCGAAGACCTGCAAGCGGTTCAGGAATATTCGGCGCGCTATGACAACACCATCGCAATTTCGGCCGTTAAGGGCACGAATTGCACGGCGTTGCTTGAGCTGATCGAAGATCGCTTGACCGAAGACATGCCGGTGTTTGAGTTGTGCGTTCCATATTCGGATGGCAAATCCTTGGCCCGTCTTTACGAGCAAGGCGAAGTCCTTCAACGTAATGAAGGTCAGGACGGCATTTCCATTCAGGTACGTGTGGATATCACCCGCGTTGGCCGCTTCGAGGACTGGTGTGCCAAAGCCGGTCTTGAAGTGCACGCGGTTTAAGGATCAAAAAGAAGGAGAAGCCGCGTGGCGATCAAAGTCGATATGGACAAAGTTACCGGGATCATCCGGGACGTATCGGCAACTGAGATCGCCCCGCGCTTCGGCCAACTCGATGATACCGATATCGACACCAAAACCCACGCCCATGATCTTGTCACCATCGCTGATACCGAAGCAGAACGTGTTCTGACAGATCGATTGGCCGGACTTCTGCCCGGTAGTCGTGCCCTGGGCGAGGAAGCGGCACACGTCGATCCAACGTTGCAAGCGCGCGCTTTTGCATCGGGTGATCCAATCTGGATTATTGATCCGGTTGATGGAACCAAGAACTTTGCCCATCATCGCCAGCCGTTCCGTTGCATGGTCGCCCTATATGACGGGCATGAAACCGTTGCAGCCTGGATCATCGATCCCATCACTGGTGCAGCCACTGTTGCTGAAAAAGGATCGGGGGCCCGGCATGACGGTAAAGCTGTTGCAGTTCGCTCAAGCATCACCCAACCATCAGATGCCAAAGGGTTTTTGATATCCTATGCGCGCGATCGACTTCGCAAGCATTACGGTCGTCTCGATTTCTTTGCCGAGATCGATCATCTTTCATGTTGTGGTGCCGAGTACGAAGATCTGGCGCATGGAAAATTTGATTTCTGTGCTTATCGGACGCTCAAACCCTGGGATCATGCGCCTGGCACGTTGCTGGTGCGTGAGGCAGGTGGCGTGGCCCGCTATATCTCAACAGATATGAACAACGAATATAATGCCAACACCAAGGCCCCGGGATTGCTTTGTGCGAGCTCCAAGGAGTTATGGGCAGAATTAAATCAGATCTTGCTGCCCTTGTTCTCAAAATGATGGCGGGCCAAGACCGCAAGATTTGTCAAATCCACGCGTGTTAGCGTTTTCGGACTGCACCACATATTGCACGAGAGAACGATGAACAAACTGCATGCCCAGAAATCCTATCAGGAACGCCTTGCCAGAGTGCAGGCGCATATCCATGATCATCTTGCCGACGAGCTTGATCTGAACAAACTGGCCGAAATCGCCTGCATGTCACCAACCCATTGGCATCGCATCTATCACGGTGTGTTTGGGGAAACGATTGCTGCCACGGTAAAGCGTGTCCGCCTGCATACGGCCGCTGGCATGTTGGCCAATAGCGCGATTGCGATTGACGATATCGCCAAGCGTTGCGGATACCCCAACCTGCAATCCTTTACCCGCATCTTTTCAGACAGTTACGGCATGCCGCCCGCTCGTTATCGCAAGGAAGGCAGCCACAAACTGTTTCAAAATGCGCTGGAAGAACAAGGGGCTGTGAGCTCCGGTCCATGGGAAGTTGAAACTCGCAATGTTCCTGAAATGACGCTTCTGACAATCGATCATCATGGGGATTTCATGCAGATCGGTGAAGCGTTTGATCGTCTGTTTGGTTGGTTGGCCGTACGCAACCTGATCACGCCTGACGCCCGACTGATTGGTGTTTACCACACTGATCCTGACAGCTACCGTGAAGAAGACCTGTTTTCGAAGGCCGGTGCGTTGCAAAAAGATGCAGGTTCCGTGGCACTTGAGGCGCCAGTTAAACGGACGATTGTTGCATCCGGGCGATATGCCTGCCTGCACTACAAAGGCCCATATGCGGATATGAAGGCGGCCTATTTGTGGTTGTTTGGCAAATGGTTACCGCAATCTGGTGAAGAGGTGCGCGAAGGTCCGGTATTTGAGGAATATCTCAACAACCCGCGCGAAGTCGCTCCGACGGAGCTTCTGACGGAAATCTATATGCCGCTTGAGGGATAGCGGCTTAATCGATTGTGCGCGGTTAGGTATCAGACCTGGCCGCGTTCGACCTTTTTGGCCAAATTCCAAAGCGCGTCCATTTCTTCAAGGTCTGATTGCGCTGCTGTGCGGCTGTCACGTGCGAGTTCGTCTTCGATGAAGTGGAAGCGTTTGGTGAATTTGTGGTTTGCACCGCGCAGGGCGACTTCCGGATCAACACCAATTTTGCGCGCCAGATTGGCCATGACAAACAGCATGTCGCCAAGTTCATCTTGTAGACGTTCCGGATCGGGATTGGCCGTCATTTCGGCCTTCAATTCGTCGATTTCTTCGTGGAGTTTGTCGAAGACTTCATCGGTGCTGGGCCAATCAAATCCGACACGTGCGGCGCGTTTGGTCAGCTTTTCCGCGCGCATCAACGCGGGCAGGGCGCTTGCGACACCATCAAGGGCGCTATGGCGCTCATGCCCCTTGGTTTCGGCCTTTTGTGCGCGTTCGGCGGCCTTGATTTTTTCCCAAGTCTGATTGACGCCTTCGGTGGTTTTGGCATCACCGTCGCCGAACACATGAGGGTGGCGGCTGATCATTTTTGCAACGATGCTGTTGGCTACATCTTCAAACTCAAAATGCCCGGCTTCCTTGGCTATCTGGGCGTGGAAAACCACCTGGAGCAACAAATCACCAAGCTCGTTACACAGCTCTGGCATGTCATTGTCCGCAATCGCGTCGGCGACTTCGTACGCTTCTTCGATCGTGTAGGGGGCAATGGTTGTGAAGTCTTGTTCCAAATCCCAGGGGCACCCACCATCCGGATCACGCAGGCGGGCCATAACATCAAGAAGGTCATTGATGGCTTTACTGTTATGGGTGCTCATGATGTGATCCTGTTATGTAAGGCGTGGCGCAAAGGTGTTTGTTAAGTCCTATCGCGGCGCATCAATGCTGACAAGTCCATGTTCCAGACAAAACAAAACCCGCAAGGCTGTGAAACGCTTGCGGGTTTTGCTGTGATGTCAGGATGCCAGCGGTTAAGCCGCCTTTAGTTTTTCCTGTTTGGTTTCAGTCTCATCATCAGATTTCTTCGATGATGCACTGCCTTCTTTTTTGCCTTCGACCAGGCCACGGTGCAGGGCGATGATAGCCTTGTTGAAGTCGCCTTCGGCAACAACAAACTGAAGATCAACGCGGCGGCTTGGGTAATGCGAAGCAACAAGCTCAACACCAGCGTCATCAAGGATCGAAACAGCGCGGGCGAACAGACCGGGTTGGTCGATGTTCGCACCGATCACAGACACAATGGCGACCTTGCGGGTTTGAACCTTCGCCTCGGGCTGTTTGGCCTCAATCTCGTCAACACAACGACGGATCTGTTTCAGCGGTGCCGCAACATAATGCGTGATCGTATTGGCATTCAGGTTCTTGGTGACGGTCGGCACCTTGTAGCGTTTAAGGACGCTAAGTATTGCTTCTTCACCGCCTGGGACACCAACCATGTCCTGATTGAATACTTCGATTTCAAACGCGGTCGGAACACCGGTCACGATCTCAACCCGGCTGTTTTCCGGATCCCAATGGTCGTCAATCACTGTGCCCGGATGTTCCGGCTCAAAGGTATTGGCGATGCGCAGCGGAATGTCGTTCTGACGAAGGCCCTTTGCTGCGCGCGGGTGGATGGCTTCCATGCCCATGTTTGACAGCTGATCGGCCACGTCATAGCTGGTGCGTCCGATCGGGCGCACGGCATCTTCGCCAACGATGCGCGGATCAGCGCTTGAAAGGTGGAATTCCTTGTGAATGATTGCCTCACGCGCCTGTGTCAGGCAGGCAATGCGCGAGAAGGTCACTTCACTGTAGCCACGGCCATAGATGCTCATCAAACCTTCGCTGCACTGGGCATAACCCGTTGCAATCGCAAGCTGGTTCGGAAGATCGATGTCTTCAAACACCTTCTTGATCCGACCATCCAAGGTGGATGCCTCGGGTTCGCGCCAGCCAGACAGGTCGGCGAATACGGCATTCACACCCTTGGCGCGCAGCAGCAGCATTGTGTTATGCGCGCTATGTGCTTCACCAATGGCTGAGAGCATCTCGCGCACGGTCAGAAGGTGCTTTTCAAGTTTGAAATGACCAAAGCTGCACAGGCGATGCAGATCCATCAGGCAGCTGCGCGTGCCTTCAATACGTTCCTGTACAAAGGCATTGGCCAGTTTCAGTTCCGGTGCATCACCAAAAATCTTCTCGTTGATTTCGCACATTTTCTCGGAAACGGTGGTCAGGGCATCTCCCCAGGCCCAATCGGTTTCCGATCCGGCATAAAGCTGATAGACGCCTGCTTCACCGGTTTTCTTGTTTTCGAGCAGAAGGTCGGTGAAACCGCCATATGCCGAAACGACAAAGACCCGGTTATACAGTTCTTCTTCGCTACGATTGCCGACCAGAATGTTGTCCATGACCGCATCAACCTGCGTCATCGACGTCCCACCGATCTTGTGAACGCTATGCCCAGCGTCCGATTTTTTCTGGGCTGAAAGCATGTTGCCTCCTTTGGGGGCGTTTCCTTGAAAATTATATGCTCGTGTGGGGGCAGGGCGGTTAATGTGCCGCCCCAACCCAAAAGCCTTAGCTGGCGAGCGCGTCACCATCGAGCGGGTAGACACCGTTTTCGTCATGTACTTCGCGGCCATTCAGCGGCGGATTAAACGCACACGCAACAACCATGTCCTCGGTACCGCCACGCAGATAGTGACGATCATGCTTGTCGAGGATGTAAACCGTGCCCGGTTCGATCTTGTATTTCTTGCCATCAGCAATGGTTTCGACTTCGCCATTGCCCGAAATGCAATAGACGGTCTCGAAATGGTTTGCGTAGCAAATCTCGGTCTCGGTACCGGCATAGATGGTGGTGACATGGAACGAGAAACCCATGCCGTCATCAGCAAGCGACAGGCGGGTGCTTTCCCAGTTGTCCGAAACCACACGGCGACCGGATGCTTCACATTCTTTCAGAGTACGAACAATCATCTTTAACTCTTTGATTAAATTAAGTTGTGGGGCAGGGTGACCCATGGTGCGTCACCCCAACTTGTCTTATTCAGCAGCTGCTTTGGCCGGAACAACTTCCTTGCCCATGGCTTTGGCGGTTGCCAGTTCCAGGATTTCCAGACCATGTGCCAGATCCTGCTTGGAGATGATCAAAGGCACAAGGCATTTGACAACTTCATCTTCCGGGCCACTGGTCTCGATCACAAGGTTATGCTTGAAGCATTCCTTGGTGACCTTGGAAGCAACCTCGCCACTTTCAAAGCAGATACCCTGCATCAGGCCGCGGCCTTTGCTGTAAAGTTTGCCATCGCCGTAACGATCGGCAATCTCGTTCAGGCGCTTGCCAAGGAACTCTGCCTTATCACGAATATCCGCTGCGAACTTGTCGTCCGACCAGAAGTGATCAAGGGCTGCTGCTGCGGTCACAAAGGCGTGGTTGTTGCCACGGAAGGTGCCGTTATGTTCGCCCGGATGCCAGACATCATATTCCGGCTTCATCAGAACGACTGCCAGCGGCAAGCCATAGGCTGAAAGCGACTTGGACAGTGTAATCATGTCCGGTTTGATACCAGCCGGCTCGAAGCTAAAGAACGTACCGGTACGGCCACAACCCGCCTGAATGTCATCGACGATCAGAAGAATGTCGTGTTTGCGGCATACGGTCTCAAGGTTCTTTAGCCAGCCGAAGTCTGCGGCATTCAAGCCACCTTCACCCTGAAGCGTTTCGACAATCACTGCAGCCGGCAATGCCACACCGCTGGAATTGTCAGACAGAACGCGGTCAAGATATTCGGTGGTGTCAACGCCATCACCCATATAACCGTCAAACGGAACGGCAACGGCATTATCAAGTGATACGCCCGCCGCACCACGGTGGTGCTCGTTACCCGTGATGGCAAGCGAACCCAGGGTGCAACCATGGAAGCCATTGGTGAACGAGATTACGGTTTCACGGCCTTTAACGCGGCGCGCAAGCTTCAACGCAGCTTCAACGGCGTTGGTGCCGGTCGGGCCAGTGAATTGAACCTTATATTCCATGTCACGCGGTTTGAGGATTTTGGTCTCAAGCGCGTCAAGGAAGGCTGCCTTTGCATTGGTGTGCATGTCCAGGCCATGGGTGATGCCGCTTGATTTGATGTAATCAATCAGCTTTTCCTGCAGGACAGGGTGGTTATGGCCGTAGTTCAGGCTACCAGCACCAGCAAGGAAATCGAGATAACGGTTGCCGTTATCATCGGTTAGCCAGGCGCCTTTGGCCTTATCAAAGGTAACGGGGAAGGAGCGTGCATAGCTCTGAACTTCCGATTCAAGGCGATCAAATACAGTCATGGTTCCCTCTTTCAGATTGGGAAAATTCTAGTTCACCTGTCATGCCAAACGTCCCGGCGGGCCGGATGTTCCAAAACGGAGTTGACCGTTTGCAGCAATAAGGCGAAGGAAAAATTGGTCGGTCGGATCAGGCCGCGACGCGTTCGACGTCTTCGCGCTCGAACGGGCCGATCTGCCACAGAATTTCGCTGGCAGCGGCACCTTCGAAGTGCGTTTCCCGTTCGAACTGGACCTTGCGTTTGACGTCGGCGCCAAGCTCACGTGCGACTGAACGGAAAACGCCCTGTGATGGCGCGTTCGTTGACGTGATCGTCGTGTTCAGTTCGCTGACGTTGTGGCATGCCGGGCGATCCAAAATGTCAAGGATCAAGCGTTTCGCCAGACGGAGCCCACGGGCTTTCGGGGAAACAGCGACCTGCCAAATAAACAGTTGTTCAGGCTTGTTCGGTACGATGTAGCCGGAAACAAAGCCGACGGCTTCGCCATCCAGTTCCGCGATCGCGCAAGTGTCCGCAAAGTGCGAGCACTGCAGCAGATTGCAATACATCGAGTTTTCATCCAGCGGCTTACATTCAGCAATCAGGTTATTCACCGTCGCGCCGTCAGTGGCCTTGGGTTTTCGGATAATCAGGTTGGCTTTCTGGCCGGTATTGCCCTTGGTTGTGGCAATTTTCATCGGTCTGCCTGCTCTGTTATTTCGATATACGATCATTCATGTCGCGTCAGATGTATAGAATATCGATATAAAATGATCAACCCCACGATCATGACTTTCCTGTGAAAATAGCTAAGCAATTGATATTGCTTGTAAGAATAATCTATTTCTGTTCGATGCATATTGATTGCGGTCGATGAAATAATATTTCTCTAAAATAACATAAATCGATACATTAACGGATCGAAGTGCGATGGAAAATGTGCTTAAACCGTTGCGAAATGCCGGTTGTGCAGCTAAAACAGCCTTTGAAAAAATACAAAAATCACGCCCGGATCTTGGAAATGGACAAATTGCATGAAGCGTTGATTTCAATTCGCCGTATTCTACGCGCGAGTGACATCCACGCGAAAAAACTTGGTAAAATTACCGGCCTGAAGACATCCCAGCTTCTGGTTTTGCAATCCCTTGAAGAATTCGGCGAAATGACAGTTGGCCAGATTGCGGCCAAGGTCAATTTGGCACAGGCATCGACCACCGCACTTGTCGACAAATTGCAGGCCATGGCACTGGTAACCCGTGAGCGCGGTGACAGTGACAAGCGCAAAGTATTTGTCCGTCTGACGGAGCAGGGTCGGGCGATCCTTGACCGTGCGCCTATGGCGCTTCACGACCGTTTTTCGGACAATTTCAACAATCTTGAGGAATGGGAGCAAACGTTCCTGATCGCGGCGCTACAGCGCGTGTCTGGCATGATGGATGCCAGCGATATCGATGTGGCCCCGGTGCTTGATCATGATGTGATCGTGGAAAAGGGTAGCGACCGGCACTAATAGGCTGCGTTGATGGCGCACTTAACTTTGCGCGCCAGCCTTTTTCTGCATATAACGCTGGAACCATTTCGCCAGGATCGGTGCAAGCAGCACAATCTCGAAAATGCGGACGATATGGTGGAAGGCGACGAAGCTTGGTTCGACATTTAGCGCAAGCGCGATCAGGGACATTTCAGCAACACCACCTGGCGCGAAAGCCAGAAGGACGGCGATGAAGTCAAGGTCGAGCCAATCGGCAACGAACCACGCCACAGCACCGGTAAATGCCAGCACCACCATGGTTGCAACAATCGAATAGCCTGCAAGTCTGGTAAGCACAGCTATTTTCACGCCCGAAAACCGGCTGCCGATCGCAGATCCGAGGATCAACAGGCTTCCAGCCAGAAGCCAACCCGGAAGGTTGCCCTCTACGACACCCGTGACATGCAAAACCATGCTGGCGGCCATTGCTCCTGTCATATAGGCAGCAGGAACCCCGATCTTGCGAAATACAAGTACGGTGATGATTGCGCAGACTGCCGTCAAAAGGCCTTCGTTGAGAGACATCTGGATTGCTTCGCCGTCGCCATGACCGCTTGCGACCACACCTGTAATCATCAAGACAATCAAGGGGGCCGACATCACCAAAAGCAACACCCGCAATCCTTGGGTGAGGGCGATTTCCTGTTCATTCCCGCCCGCGGCCGCGCCAAGAACTACCATTGGCGTCAAGCCGCCCGGTGTTGCAGAGAAAAGCGCTGTTGCCGGATCAAGACGGGCTATTTTTGAATAGAACCAGGTAATGACGAAGGTAATGATCGGCACGTAAAGCAGGACGGCAATCATGCTAAGCGGCCAGCGTGCAGCCTGATCAAGGGTTTCAGGTGTGAAAGATGCTCCGAGAAACACGCCGATCACACCAAGAATGGCCGAGCGGAACTGCATCGGTACACCCATGGGAACCCGCATCAAGCTTGCAACAAAGGTCGCCAGCATCGGGCCCATCATCCAGGCCAGGGGCATGTTGATCGAATGCGCAATCAAACCACCACCAAGACCGATGCCCAGTGCGATGGATAGCTTTTTGAAGAATTGGGGTGTCAGGACACCGGAAAATCTGTTGATCCAACTGGTGTTTGAAGGATCGTCCGGTGTCTTGGTCATTATGCTTCAGCCTTGTTCTTATCAATCTGCTCGAGGAAACCATCAATTGCTTGGCGCAATTTGGCAGCCTCGTTATTCAATGTGCTGGTTGCGCGTGTCACGTTGGCAGAACCGTTATGGACGCGTACAGTTTCATTATCAAGCGCACCGACGGCTTCGGCCACCGTACGCATGCCGCCATTGGCGTCCTGAATGCTATCAGAAATCCCGGCGGTCGATGCTTGCTGTTCTTCAACGGCTGCTGCGATTGCGGCAGCAGACTGATCTACTTCACCAATAACATCAGCAACGCTATGTAACGCATTGACAACATTATCGGTCAGTCCGCGAATTTCTTCGACCTGACTTGCGATGTCTTCGGTCGCACGCGCAGTTTGAGAAGCAAGGTTTTTGACCTCCCCAGCCACCACGGCAAAGCCTTTGCCCGCGTCACCAGCACGCGCAGCCTCAATCGTCGCGTTCAGTGCGAGTAGGTTGGTCTGACTTGCAATGTCTTCGATCAAACTGACGATATCGCCAATCCGTTGAGTGGCATTGGTAAGCTGTTCAAATAGCGCGCGGGAATGTTCGCTTTCGGATCTTGCGCGACCCGCAACCTCGGCGGAATTCTGCGCCTGATGTCCGATTTCGGCAATGGCTTCCGATAGGCTTGCTGTGGTGTGTGAAACTGCTTCGATGTGATGCAGGACCTGTTCGGAATGTTGGTTGGCGTCGGCGGAACGAGCACTTGCAAGAGTTGCGATCTGTTCCATGTCGCTGGCCGACCCGTTAAGCGAGCCGAATTCCTGATCAAAGCCGGAAAGCGCTTCTTGAACGACACGCTGGAAATGATCGGTAGCCTCAATTAGGTTTTGCTGACGTTGGCGCTCAAGCTCGCGGATACGTTCGCGTTCCTGACGGAGCAGTTCGGCCTCTTTGGATTGATCACGCAGGACGGTGACCGAACGTGCGACTTTGCCGATCTCATCAGCACGCTGGCTGCCGCGGATGTCGACATTCAGATCGCCGTTGGAAATCTGTTCGATTAATTCGGCAAGATCTGTCATCGGGCGGGAAATACGGCGTGATACGAAGACCGAAACAATCACTGCAACCACCACAACGATCAGGGCGACGATCACAAAGACGCGCTGTAATGCTTCGGCCTGACTATATGCGTCGGCAAAGGACGTGGTGGCGATTTCGTGGGACTGTGCGAGAATTTCGTTAAGCGGAACCTGTAGCGCCTGGAAGGTTTCATCGGCCTGGGCAATGACCTCCAGGGCGCCATAGATGTTCATTTCGCTTTCAACAAGGAACTGTTCAACCTGTTCCATATATCGGGTGTAGTTTTGCGTGAAGGCATCACCGCCAACGGCGGAAAGGCGTTCCGCAAGTGGTGCCAGCTCACCTTCAAGCAGGCTTACCTTTTCACGTAGATCCGGGACGACGGCAGCATTAATGCCGTTTGAGTCCCAGGTCAGAATACGAAACAGCGATCCGTGCGCTTCGTTCAGGGCGTTGCTGAGTGTCAACGCATCGGAACGCCGTTCATATGCTTCAACGCGAAGGCTGGTAAGGGTGTCCTTTTCGCTTTCGAGGGTTGCAACAGTCGCAATCCCCATGGCGATAATGACGATCATAAGGAAGACCGGGACCAAAAGGGTTTTGGGACCAATCGACAGATTATCAAGAAAACGCATTACCATTATCCTCCACGCAGGTCAGTACGTGACCTTAGAGTTCGCCATCATTGGGAACAGCAGCCTTGCGGTTTGCCAGCCAGCTACGGAGATTTCCGATAAGCGGGGCAGCAAGGAACAGGATGCTGATCGACAGGATAACGAGGGTGATTGGACGTTCCCAAAGGAAGGAAATGGAGCCGTCGCTGATCGCCAGAGCACGACGCAGGTTTTCTTCCATCATCTTGCCCAAAATGAAGCCAAGAAGCATCGGCGCCATCGGGTAGTTCAGAAGTCGCAGGCCGATCGCAATTGCCGCAGCAATCACCATCATGTGGATGTCCATAGTGTTAAAGGTCACCAGATAAACACCAACCAGCGAGAAGAACAGAACGAACGGCACCAGAAGCTGCTGGGGCAGGGCAAGCAGACGCGAGATATAGGGGATCAGCGGCAGGTTCAGAACCAATAGGACCACGTTACCGATATACATCGAGATGATGACAGACCAGAACACAGCAGGCTGTTCAACAAAGAGCCGCGGGCCCGGCTGAACGCCGTAAGAAATCAGTGCACCCATCATGACTGCCGTCGTACCCGAACCCGGAATACCAAGGGTCAGAAGCGGTACGAACGAACCGGAACAAGCCGCGTTGTTTGCCGTTTCCGGCGCAGACAGACCACGAATGGATCCCTTTCCGAACTGAAGCTTTTCCTTTGCCGATGCCAGGTTGCGTTCCATGCCATAGGCAAGGAAGGACGCAATGGTTGCACCAGCACCGGGCAAAACACCGGTAAAGAAGCCAAGCACGGAAGAACGGCCAATAACCGGTACCATGGTTTTGACTTCGTCTTTCGACAGTTTCATCGAACCAAGGCTTTTCAGCGCCTTTTGTTCTTCGGTACGGGTATCCTTTGTTGGACGCAAGATCGAGAGCAACGCTTCAGAGAGTGCAAAGGTCGACATGGCAAGCAGAAGGAAGCTGATGCCGTCGACAAGGTCCATGCTGCCAAAGGTGAAGCGCGCAACGCCAGCGGCCGGATCGGTCCCGATGGTCGAAAGCATAATCCCGAACAGGGTCATGGTGATCGCCTTAAGGACCTGACCTTTGCCGGCGAAGGCTGAAACAGCAGTTAGACCCAGCACCATCAGTGCGAAGTAATCGCCAGACTGGAAGGAAAGCGAAACCGAAGCCAGGGCCGGGGCCGCCACCAGAAGGAAGATCGCGGCAATCGTGCCGCCCGAGAAGGATGAGTAGGCCGCAATTGCCAGCGCCTTGCCAGCCATCCCTTTTTGCGCCATCGGGTAACCGTCAAAGGCGGTTGCAACCGTACCGGCAACGCCAGGCGCGTTAATCAGAATAGAAGAGGTCGAACCGCCAAAGATTGCACCATAATAAACGCCAGCCATCAAGATCAGGCCGGTTGAGGGATCAAACCCGTAGGTGATCGGGATCATCAGGGCAATGGCGGTGATTGGGCCAAGACCGGGAAGCATCCCGATAAAGGTGCCTGCGAAACAGCCAACAGCAACCATCAGCAGGTTGATTGGCATGACAGCGGTCGACAGACCGGCAAAAATTCCATCAAGCATCGTTTGACATCCAACCGAGGTAATAGAAGAAATCGCCCGGGGTCAGGTAAATACCCATCAGATAAAGCAGGCCCCAGAATGCGAGCGTGACACCGACAGCCGTCAGGATCAGAACATGCGGACGTCGTTCGCCGAGGGTATAGAAACCGCCCATCAGGAAGAGCGAAGTGGAAATCGGAAAACCAAGCTGGCGGATCGTCAGACCGTAGAAGACCATCAGGATGGCCAGGACGACAACGCGTCCCCATTTCAGTCCGCGAAACGCAGTGGAAAGTTCGCCGGCCTCTTGGTTGGCCGGCAGAACCAGTTGAATAAAGGAAACCACGCCTAGGATCCAGGCAAGGGCGGTCGGAAGGGTTCTGGCGTTAAACGGAGCATCTTCGTCGCCAAACAGCAGCGGGATGTCACCGACATTGAAGCCATAAACCAGCGCAAGGCAAAGAAATAACAGTGCGCCGAATTTGTCGCGATTGATGGACATGGCGTGGTTTCCTTAGGAAGTCTTTTTACGTTTTGTCTGGTGGCTTATTTCAGGAAGCCGAGGTCGCGCATCAGGTCGCCAACGACCTTTTCCTGATCTTCCATGAAGGAAGAGAATTCAGCACGCGGCTTGTAGATTTTTTCCCAGCCGTTACGCTTGCGGACGGTTTCCCAAGCTTCGGTTGCCTGAACGTCTTTGAGAACTGCTGCATATGCATCAGCCTTGTCAGCAGACAGAGCCGGGGAGCCGAAGTAACCACGCCAGTTAACGAATTCTGCATCGATGCCCAACTCGCCGAGCGACGGTACGTCCGGAGCAGCTTCAACGCGTTCTTTGGAGGTCGTTGCAAGGATTCGGACCTGACCAGCTTTTGCGAGTTCGAGAAGTTCACCAAGGCCGGTAGACAGAACTTCGGTTTCACCCGACAGAAGACCGGCGATTGCTTTTCCGCCTGCATCGTACGGAATGTACTTAACCTGTTTCGCGTCGCCGCCGCCCTGCTGTACAGCATAGGCTGCCACGATGTGGTCCATACCACCACGAACAGAACCGCCGCCGAATTTGACAGAGTTTGGATCAGCTTTAACCGCGTTTACAACGTCGGTGAAGGATGCATACGGGCTGTCAGCCGGAACTGCGAATGCAGCATATTCAGCAACAACTGCCGCAATCGGGGTCAGGTCGCGGAAGGACTGCGGGAACACACCGGTCAGAGAACGAACGATGATCGGGGTGGAGTTAACCATCAGGGTGTTGTCAAGACGGTCAGCTGCTTCGATCATGTAAGCAATGGCTTTACCGCCGCCGCCGCCAGACATGTTTTCGTAAGAAGCAGTGCCAACAAGACCCGATTTGGTCAGGGCTTCGCCGGTACCACGTGCGGTGCCATCCCAGCCGCCGCCTGCGCCACCCGGAATGACGAAGTGAATTTCATCCATTTCTGCAGCTTTGGCATCCATTGCGCCGAATGCAGCAGTCGAAACAGCAACAGCGGTTGCTGCAGCGATAAATCCGCGACGTGAGAACATCGTCAGCTTGTTCATCAGGGTCTCCTCCAGACACTAAAGCATTTTCCCAAGCCACCCTTATGGTGGCGACCGATCTTCAGGAACAAAACTTCAGCAAGGAAGAGCGAGAAACCCGTCTTACAGATAGACCAATCCTAACTGCCTGCGGGTTATATATTGTCCTCCCTTGCCGATATTCTTTTTGTTTGTTCCGGGGGCGTTTGAGACCTCCCGGATCGGCAGTGGAAAGGACGTTAGCAGCAGAACCTGTCATCAACCTGTCATTGCACATATTTGGGTGAAAATTTTTCACATCATTTATGCGTCAATGGCAAAAATGCCTGAAGCGCAAGGCTTAGGTAGAAAGCCGTTTGCCGCAATCGTCTGCATGATTTTGAAGTGATGCCAATAGCTTAAGGCGTTTTTCTTCAGTGAATCGGCTTTTGGGGCCAGACAGGGTCAGAACACCCAGCAAGGTGTTTTGACGGTCCAAAACCGGAACGGCGATGGCTGAGATATCGGGATCGCGTTCGCCATCACTTTGGGCAAACCTGTCATCAAGAACGTCAATTGCGCGGTCATCAACACCATCGCCCCAGGCCCGAATGACATGACCAGCGGCACCACGATCACACGGCAATATCGCACCTTCTTCAAGATGATGGCGCAGGCTGCTTGGTGAGTTTTCCCGAAACAGGCAAAGCCGATTGGATCCTTCTGGCACATAAAAGGATGCGGTTTCGCCACTTTCGGTCACCAGTTCAGATAGGTGCGGCCGCACAATATCGTCCATACGATAAGACCGGCGATAAATTGATCCCAACCGCCAAAGGGCCGGGCCAAGGCGATAGCGACCGCGCCCCGATACCATCAAGAAACCGCGGGACTCCAGCGTGCCCGCCAATCGCGAGATGGTGCTTTTATACATTCCAGTACGCTCAGCAAGCTCCTTAAGCGATAGATCCGGGTCCTGATCGGTAAAGACATCAAGGAGAGAAAGGGCACGTTCAACGGCTGTAACGTTTTGTTCTGACATGAAACTTCGGCTTTACGGGGTTAAACCATCATCGCAGCTGTCCGGTTTGGATTTCGCGAAGGTAAGAAATTCTATATAATAGAACATAATTCTACCAGACAGAATTTAAGGAAATGTCATGAGCGGCGCACAATCGCTAAGCGGCATAACGGTTCTTGACCTGACCAATGTATTGGCCGGCCCGTTCTGCTGTCATCAACTGGCCCATCTGGGCGCAGACGTCATTAAGGTTGAAGCCCCGGGACGTGGTGACCTTGCCCGTCAGCTTGGTGCGGATATGGGGCTGAATGACAAGCTTATGGGGGTTTCATTTATGGCGCAGAACGCAGGCAAGCGTTCGCTGACGCTGAACCTGAAAGACCCACGTGGCAAAGAAATCCTGAAACAACTGGTCGCGAAGGCCGATGTTCTGGTTGAGAACTTCCGTCCCGGCGTTATGGATCGGCTTGAGCTTGGCTATGACGTTCTGTCCAAGGTCAATCCCGGCCTGATCTATTGTGCGATTTCCGGGTTTGGCCAAACAGGCCCTATGCGCAAACTTCCCGCCTATGACCAGATTGTTCAGGGCCTTTCAGGTGTTATGACGATCACTGGACAGGAAGGCGAAGGAACCTACCGCGTTGGTTATCCGATGGCTGATACCATCGGTGGCATGACGGCAGCCTTTGCCATTACCTCAGCCCTTGCCGGGCGTGCGCTTGGTAACAACGAGGGCAAAGGCAGTTTCATCGACATCTCAATGCTGGAATCAGTGATTGCGACCATGGGCTGGGTGGTTTCGAACTATCTGATCGCTGGAAAAGAACCCACTGCGAACGGGAATGATAATTTCACGTCCTCACCATCGGGTGCGTTCTCAACGGTAGACGGACAGATCAATATTGCTGCCAACAAACAGGAACAGTTCGAGGCCCTTTGTGGTGTTCTGGGGCTTGAATATCTGATCACGGATTGCCGTTTTACCACGCGCAAGGAACGCTTGGAGAACCGGAGTCTTCTGAGTGGGCTGCTGGAAGATGTTCTGGTGACTAATATCGCAGATCATTGGGTCGAGAAGCTTAACGCGGTTGGCGTGCCAGCCGGTGCAGTCCTTACTGTGCCGCAGGTACTTGAACTGCCGCAAATTGCCGATCGTGGCATGCTGGCATCCTTTGGGGATGTTCCCGGTGCAGATCGTGACATCCGTATTCTTCGAACCGGGATCAAAATGGATGGCAAGGCGCCATCAGTCGATGCGCCGCCACCGGTTCTTGGCCAGGACAATGAGACGATCTTGGCGTCCTTGGGGTTTTCAAATGTTGAAATCAAAACCCTTGCTGAGGAGGGCGTGTTGTGAGCGAGAAGTCAGCATCTGATATCGAAAACGAAGTTCAGGATTGGTGGCAAACCGGCATCATTGATATGGAGCCGGGCAAAATCCACTATGGCGGCTATGCCATCGAGGACCTGATCGGCAATATCAGTTTTCCCGCCATGATCTGGTTGATGACCCGTGGAGACCTGCCAACACCAGCGCAAGCCAAGCTGCTTGAGGCGGCCCTCGTGTCCGCTGTTGATCACGGCCCACAGGCACCCAGCATTGCAATTGCCCGTATGGCTGCGACTTGTGGTGTTGGACTAAACAACGCAATGGCAAGTGCAGTTAATGTTTTAGGTGATGTTCATGGCGGTGCGGGCGAACAAGCCGTTGCACTTTATCACGACATTGCCGATCGGATGAAGGATGGGGCGAGCCATACTGATGCAGTTGCCGCCGGGCTGGACCATCAGATCGCCGAACATGGAAAACATATTCCGGGCTTTGGACATCGGTTCCATCCAATTGACCCGCGTGCGCCAAGGTTGCTTGCGCTGGTGGCAAAGGCTGCCGAGGCAAAGCACATCAGTGGTCAGTTCGGTGTTATCGCAAGTTCCATTGAAAACACATTGTTGGCGCGTAAGGGAAAACGCATTCCAATGAATATCGATGGTGCGACTGGCGTGATTTATGCCGAGCTTGGCTTTGCACCGGAACTGGCGCGTGGCTTGTTCTGCTTGTCACGCTCGGTCGGCATTTTGGCCCATGCGTGGGAACAAACCCAGCAAGGTGGTCGGAACAAGGGGCCGATCCCGCGTCGTATGATCTGGAACTATACCGGGCCTGCGCGCAAAGCGTTCGATGCCGGTTCGAAATCCGACTGAGTTCGATACAGCTTCAGGGCAGGGTGCTTAGCGACGGTTTAGCAACGCATCCTGCCAACGGCGCAAAAAGCGTTGGCGTTTTGCCTGATCCAGATAGACCAGAAGCCCTGGCCCAACCGGGAAAGATCGCACGCGTTCGCCGTAACGATCAAAGATCAGCGACGAGAATGTGCTGGGCGGCACGTCAGAGCGCACCGGGTTGAAATTCCCGTCATTCTGCAAAACGCTTTGCCCTTTGATCGACAGCATGAAATCAAGGAAACGACCACCAAGGTCCGGGTTCCGCGCATCACGCGGGATGATGGCAATCCGTGAATAGACCACAATGAAATCATCAGGAAGGATCACGCCAAGGTTCGGGTTTCGCTGGCTAAAGGTTTCGGCATAGGAACCCAAAAGGTTATAGCCCAGCACAACCTGACCATCGGCGATCTTTTCAAGCATCGGTGACGTGTTTGAAAACAGCTTTACCTTCGATTGGCCAAGGGTGCGGACAAAGTCCCAGATGCCCGGAAAGAAGCGTTCATCACGTGCAAGGAACAGGAAGCCCACACCGCTTCGTTCAATGTCATAGGTCGTGACACGTTCGCTAAACAGATCATCGTGATTGTTCAGCAACTCGATAAAGGCATCACGCGTACGCGGCGGTTCGAGATTGTTCTCGCGGAAAAACGCGCGGTTATAGGCAATTACGGCGGGTTCCTGTGTTACAGCGAATGCTTCGTTGCGCCAGCGCGCCCAATGCGGCAATGCCTGTGTTTCGGCACTTTGATGCGATGTCGCATAGCCATCATTGGCAAGCTTCATCTGAAGATCCATCGAGGAGCTGATAATCAGATCAGCACTTGGTTCGTCATTGGCCCGTTGCCGCTGGGTGAGGTCATACATCTCCAGTGTCTGGAGCTGATGATATTCGACACCGATATAGGGGTTATCTTGTTGAAAGGCTTCAATGACCGGGCTGAACGCACCAATATCTGCCGAACCATAAATCACCGCCATCGGCGCATCGCTTGAAAGCAGGGATTGTTCCGGATCAGCAGCCTGTGTCGTGCGTAATGGGGCAAAGGTAAAGACTTCCGCCAACGCAGAAGAAGCTTGCATCACAACAGCGATGGCACATAAACGAATACAGATGCGGCCCAGGGTCATGGTGGAATACTCTATGTCACGGGCTGCCAGCGCAAGGCTGGCGATCATGGACGACGGTAGACGATATAATCTGCTATATCATGATCTTGCGGACGTGAAGACCGAAGACAAAAATGCCTCTAAACGGTTTATCAGGGAAGAGAAGCACAAACAATGAGAGTCCTTGTCGTTGAAGATCACGCCGCATTGGCAGATGGAATTGCACGTTCGTTGCGTCATTCCGGCTATGCGGTTGACGTGATTGCCGATGGCGAAGAAGCCGATGATATTCTGCGCACGCAGGAATACGGTCTTGTGGTGCTTGATCTGAATTTACCCAAACTTGACGGGCTTGAGATTTTGCGACGTCTTCGTCATCGCGGTGCGGAAAGTGCCGTTTTAATCCTGACTGCGCGCGGTGATATCGAAGATCGGGTCAAGGGCCTTGATCTTGGTGCTGATGACTATTTGGCCAAACCGTTCGAGTTGGTCGAGCTTGAAGCACGGGTGAGGGCGCTCATGCGCCGCAATGCCGGTACCCATAATACCCAGATGAAATGCGGTCACTTGGCCTTTGACACGGTCGCGCGACGTGTGACGATCAAGGGCGAGGATGTCGAAATCCCGCGTCGTGAGCTTAATATCCTTGAAATCCTGCTTTTGCGTGTTGGACATGTTCTGAGCAAGGAACAGATCGCCGATCAGCTTGCCGGGTTTGAGGATGATATCAGTGCAAACGCAGTTGAACTTTACATCAGCCGGTTGCGAAAACGTGTCGAGATGGCGGATGTTAAAATTCAGACCGTGCGTGGCCTTGGATATTTGTTGAAAAAGACATGAAATGGCGTAACGGATCGCTCAGACGCAGGCTTGTAATTTGGTTGTTGATCCCGCTTCTGGTGATCAGTTCCCTGATGCTGCTTGAAGTACGCAGCAACGCAGTTCATTCGACAAATCAGGCATTTGACCGTGCCCTTTTAAGTTCTGCATTAGCAATTGCTGACCGTGTTGTTCTGATCGGCGGGAAGATCGAGGTCGATGTTCCCTATGTCGCGCTTGAGATGTTGACGAGTGCCGCCGAAGACCGTGTTTTCTATCAAGTCAGTACCGGGCAGGGCGAGTTCATCACCGGGTATGAAGACTTGCCACCCGTTCCTGAGCACCTTCAGCCACTACGTGAAGAACCGGTTTTTTACGATGCAGTCTATAACGGCGAGCAGGTCCGGATTGGTGCGCTGTCGCGCTATGTCGCCAGTGTCCGCAAAGCCACGCGTTTTCAGGTACTTGTCGCCGAAACCATGGGCACACGCACAAGTCTGAGTGAGGATATTCTCGCCAGTGCGGCTGCAAGGCAGATCGTATTGATTGTCCTTGCCGCGATCATTGTCTGGTTTGGCATTGGTCAGGGCCTTAAACCACTTAGCCGCCTTGAAGAGGCCCTTAATCGACGTTCACCAACGGATTTGCGACCTATTTTGCATGATGTTCCGATTGAAGTTCGCCACTTGGTCGGTGCTATTAACCAGCTGTTTCAACGTCTTGAAAACAGTTTGAAAACCATGCAGCGCTTTACGGCCGATGCCGCCCATCAGCTAAGAACACCTTTGGCCGCGTTGCGCACACAAGCAGAGCTTGGTCAGCGCGAACAAGATCCGGAAAAAATCCGTCAGATCATGGAAACAATAGCGTCCTCGACACGGCAAACATCCCATCTTGCCAATCAGTTACTGGCATCTGCACGTGCAGCACCCGAAGGTTTGGCAGGTCGTCCGTTCGATGAGATTGATCTTTGTGACATCAGCCGCTCGGTGACGAGTTCCAAGGTTCCAGCCGCACTCGAACGCGGTATTGATCTTGGATACGAAGGTTTGACCGAGCGCACAACGATCATGGGCGACGCGACGCTGATCGAGGAACTTCTTAAGAACCTCGTGCATAACGCCCTGACATATTGCCCGGATGGCAGTGCCGTTACAGTTCGTCTCGATAAGGAACAGTCAGGAAAGCGCGTCAAACTGACAGTCGAAGATAACGGTCCGGGCATTCCGGTTGAGCACCACAAGGACGTCTTCAAGCGGTTCTATCGCATCAATGATACCGGATATGAAGAAGGGTGTGGTTTGGGTCTTTCGATCGTTAAGGAAATCGCCTTGCGCCACGAAACCAAGGTGAAACTGACCCAACCAAAAGAGCATAGCGGATGTATCTTTAGCATCAGCTTTGCTCTTTCAGAAGGTCAGCAAGATCAAGCGTAATCGCGGTTAGCGCGGTGACAGATGAATGCCGGCAATGGTACAGCGCACCGATCCGCCTGCACATTCAATGGTCGGGATACGCAGCGGCACCGGTTTGGCAAACTGGCCAATGAAATCGAGTTGGTGCCCGGTTAAAGCATCATAAGCCGTTTTCGATAGCGCCAGGATACGCCCATCGGGGCCCTGAAGTTCTATGGCGTTACCGGCAAAAGCTGATATCTGCTCAGGGCTTAGCATGATCAGCTGTCTTCCAGAATGCCGCAACCTTTCAAGGACTTCCTGCTTTCGGTCCGCATCGGTGATCATATCTGCACCAATAAGGACGAAATCAGACGCGATGCACATCAAAACATTGGTGTGATAGATTGGAAGACCATTGGGATCAGTAGCCGGAAAGGTCATGGGTTCGTAGTTAAACCGCGCACAGAACCGTTCCATAGCAATCGGGTTTGTTCGATCCGATTGGACCGCGTAAGCAACCCGTTCAACGTGATCCAGAACCATCGCACCGGTGCCTTCTAAATACAGGCGATCGACCTCAAGGCCAGAAAAATCGACAACTTCCTGAACGCGATATTGTGCTTTTAGGGTTTCAAGGATGTCAGTCCGGCGTTCCTGCCGGCGGTTGGCGGCCTTCATCGGATAGACCGCCACATAGCCACCTGAATGGGTCGAAAACCAGTTATTCGGGAAGACGCAATCGGGTGTCGAAGGGCTTTCACCTTCAAACAGATGCACTTTGATACCGTGGCTTTCGAGTGTCTTGACGGCCTCTGAGTGTTCCGCATAGGCGAGGGCAGCTTGATCGTTGGCGGGTAGGGCGGTTGCCTGAAACGCATTGTCCTGTGCTGTTTCCGGGTTAACCGAAAAATGATGCGGCCGGATCATCACCACAGAAGCGGGCGACTGTGCGGAGTATTTCATTTCTCATCTCCGCGGGCACGCTGCAACATGTCGAACAAATCACGGGGATCATCCGGGTCCGCCAGCATATCCAGCTCCTGATAGAACGCAGTATTCTGGATCTTGTCACGGATGTAGCGAAGGGCCGAGAAATCCTCGATCGCAAAACCCACACCATCAAACAGGGTGATTTGGCCATCATGCGTTCGGCCTTTGGTTTCGCCACTAATGACTTTCCACATTTCTGAAACCGGGAAGTCAGCCGGAACTTGTTGGATTTCGCCTTCGATACGGGTTTGCGGTTCAAATTCCACAAACACATCGGAGCGATAAAGAATGTCGTGATGCAGTTCCGTTTTACCCGGGCAATCACCACCAATCGCATTGATATGAACGCCTGAGCCAACCATGTTGTCGGTCAGAATGGTCGCCAACTGCTTGTCTGCAGTGCAAGTCGTGATGATCTGAGCACCTTCAACTGCTTCCTGGGCGTTTGAGCATGCCACCAATTCCAATTCATGACCCGAAAGGTTCTGGATCAACTTGTTGGTTGCTGCAGGGTCGATGTCATAAAGACGAAGCGTCTTAACCCCGCACAATGCCGCCATTGCAAGCGCCTGAAACTCGGACTGTGCGCCATTTCCAATCATCGCCACGGTATGGGAATGAGTAGGGGCCAGATGTTTGGCAACCATCGCCGAAGTTGCTGCTGTTCGAAGGGCCGTCAACAACGTCATTTCGGTTAGCAATGCCGGATAACCATTATCGACATGGGACAAAAGACCCAATGCCGTCACGGTTTGCAGGCCATTTGCCATATTCTTTGGATGGCCGTTAACGTATTTAAATCCATACATAATCCCATCGGAGGTCGGCATCAGTTCAATGACGCCTTCCGCAGAATGGGATGCGACGCGCGGTGTTTTGTCAAACAGCTCCCAACGTCCGAAATCTTCTTCGATATAGCTGGCAAGTTCTGTCAGCACAGTGCTTACACCAATGCTGTTAACCAGTCGCATCATGTTTTCGACGCTGACAAACGGTACGAAGGCAAGTTTTGACGGCTGTGGTGCTGACATTTCAGGTGTCCTTGATGTGATGTCGTGGTGAACAGCACCATCGTCAGCTTTTATTTTTGTGCGGAAAATTCTCAAACTGGCTTAAAATTGTCAGAAGACTAAACATATTGCACAGTGACATTGTACAAAGTTTATTGACCATGACAGGCAGCTCAGACACGAAATACCGATTTGATGATCTCGACAAGGAACTGATTTCCTTGCTGCGTAAAGATGGCCGCGCACCGGTGGCCAAGCTTGCGACGATTATGAATGTCTCGCGCGCAACGGTTCAGACGCGTCTTGATCGATTATTGGCATCAGGCGCCTTGATCGGCTTCACGGCGCGTGTGCGTGAAGATTACGACAATACCTGGATACGTGCCGTGATGATGATCGAGGTGTCTGGTCGCAATACATCGCATGTGATCAGCAAACTCAGAGGATTGCCCGAGCTTAAAACACTTCATACCACGAGTGGGAAATGGGATCTGGTGGCGGAGGTTCTGGTCGAAAACCTGGGAGAGTTTGATCGGATCTTGCGGGAGGTACGTGTCGTGGATGGCGTCCTGAACAGTGAGACCAGTATCTTGCTTTCGAGCGTATAAAGCGTGCTGCAAGCCTAACGCACTGATCTGCCGCATCTATTTATTTGTCATAATATATATTATAGAACTTACCCGTGCAGCTAAAACTCCGGGCACCTATCGTGCATTTCACTCCACGCGCCGACAATCGATCGGCTCTAACGCTTCTTAATTCACCTCGATGACAAGCCCATCATAAGCTGGTTCAACATGCGACGGCGTGTCTCGCATCGCATCGTCATAGTCAAACAGGATGCTCATGTGGGTCATATAGACCTGCTTGGGTTTGTATTCTTCAACCCAAGCCAACAGCTTCTCAAGGTGTGCATGTGTGTTGTGCGGCTTGTGACGCAGACAATCGACCACCCAGACATCAAGATCATAAAGATGTTCTTTCGATGCGTCCGGGAAATCCACCACATCTGTTGAATAGGCAAACTTGCCGATTTTAAAGCCAAGGCTTTCACCATAACCGTGATCCTGGGAGAAAACGGTTATCGGGACCCCTGCTGCCTCCAACGGTCCTGTGATCACGTGCGGCACCAATACCGGCTTGAAATAGAACTCAACGCCCTCTGGCAGCGGTGTGAACACGTAATTGAAACGCTGATCGATGTCCGAGATAGTCTGTGCATTGGCATAGATGTCGATCGGTTTACCCATCGCGACATTCAGCCACCGAACATCATCAATGCCATGCACATGGTCTGCGTGCGAATGGGTAAACAGGATTGCATCAAGATGATCGATATTGTGGCGCAGTGCCTGTTCTCGGAAATCCGGCGTCACATCAACAAGGATTTTCTTGCCAGCTTCCTCAATCAGGATTGAGCTCCGCAGACGCCGGTTTTTCGGGTTGTTCGGGTCACACTTACCCCATCCAAGGCCGACCGATGGCACGCCATTTGATGAGCCGCAGCCAAGGATGGTTACTTTGGTCACTGTGCGCCGTCTCCTGACACCAGAAGGTTCTTGCGATCCGCTTTGGTGAACAGGTTAAAGAAGTTATCCGTCGTAATCCGGGTAATTTCCTCGACGCTTACACCCTTGATTTCCGCAAGTTTGGCTGCAGTATGGGCAACGTAACTTGGCTCGTTGGGTTTACCGCGTTTGGGAACGGGTGCCAGATACGGCGCATCGGTTTCCACCAGCAATCGGTCCAGCGGAACATCTTCAAGAGCTGCACGGATTTCTTTGGCAGAATTGAACGTAATAATGCCCGAGCACGAGATATAAAACCCGATCTTGAGCGCACGTTGCGCCAGTGTGGCCGAGCTTGAAAAGCAATGAATAACGCCGGTAAATGGCCCCTTTTCATATTCTTCTTCAAGGATATCCATCGTGTCGTCATCCGCATCACGGGTATGAACGATCAATGGAAGTCCGGTCTCACGACACGCCGCAATATGCGCGCGGAAGCTTTCGCGCTGAGCTTCACGCGGGGCGTTGTCATAGAAATAATCAAGCCCGCTTTCACCGATCCCGATGATTTTGGGATCTGACGCCTTGGCGATCAGCGCATCGGGGCTTGAAAGCCCCTCTTCGCCTGCTTCGTGCGGGTGTACGCCGATCGTGCAGTAGATGTGATCTGCCTGTTCTGCAACAGCACGGACCTGATCAAAGGTCGTCAGCTTTACGCCGATGCTAACCATCATGCCGACACCAGCATTTTTGGCCCGTGCGATAGTCCCACTCAGATCATCTGAGAACTGCGGATAGTCGAGATGGCAGTGGCTGTCGACAAGCGCGACATTCATGCCTTCGCTCCTTCGTCTTCCGCTTCAACGTAACGCGGGAATACACCGGCCGGTTTCGGGATCTCCGAACCTGGTTTAAGCGCATTTTCAGCACCGAGCATGTCAAACCCGCGCTGATCATCGCCCAGAACCAGAAGATCAAGGATCTTGGCAGCGGAATCCGGCATGATTGGCTGAACAAGGATACCAACATGGCGAATGACTTCAGCCAGCACATACAGAACGGTTTCCATACGTGCCGGATCGGTCTTTTTCAGGCCCCACGGAGCCATTTCATCAACATAGCGGTTGGCATCACCCACGAGGCTCCAGATTGCCTCAAGCCCCTTGTGGAACGCCTGTTCGTCAAACATCGGACGTACGGTTTCCAGCATGCCGTGGGCTTTGCCAAGGATTTCCTTATCTGCGTCGGTGAACTCACCCGGCGTCGGGATTGCCGCGTTGCAGTTTTTGTGGATCATCGACAGAACGCGCTGGCACATATTACCAAGGTCGTTGGCAAGTTCACTATTCATGCGGTTGACCATCGCACGATGGGCAAAATCACCATCGTTACCGAACGGAATTTCGCGCATCAGGAAGTAACGCGTCTGATCCAGACCATATTTCTCGGTCAGGTCATACGGATCAATCACGTTGCCGATTGATTTGGAAATCTTCTGACCTTCATTGGTCCACCAGCCATGCGCAAACACACGTTTCGGCGGCTGGATACCAGCTGCCAAAAGGAATGCCGGCCAGTAAACGGCATGGAAACGAAGGATGTCCTTGCCAACCATATGCAGATCGGCCGGCCAGTATTTTTCAAGCTTCGCCGGGTCCGCATCCGGATAGCCAATTGCGGTCAGATAGTTGGTCAGCGCATCAAGCCAGACATACATGACGTGATCTTCGTCGCCTGGAACCGGAACACCCCATTTGAAGCTGGTGCGCGATACCGAAAGATCATGCATGCCGCCTTTAACGAAGCTGATGACTTCGTTACGACGCGACTGTGGTGCAATGAAATCCGGGTTCTGTTCATAGAACTCAAGCAGACGATCACCCCAAGCCGAAAGCTTGAAGAAATAGCTCGGCTCAGAAACCCACTCGACCGGTGCACCAGTCGGGGCAATTTTCTCACCGTCTTTTTCGATCAGTTCTTTTTCGGCAAAGAATGCTTCGTCACGAACCGAATACCAGCCATCATAGGAACCAAGGTAGATCTCGCCCTTTTCAAGCAAGGTGTTCCAAAGAGCCTGGCAAGCCTTTTTATGACGTTCTTCCGTGGTGCGGATGAAATCGTCATTGGTGTAGTTCATGTGACCGGCAAGATCGCGAAAGTTCTGCGACACCTGATCGGTGAAGGCTTGCGGATCAATGCCCTTGGCGGCGGCAGATTTGTCGACCTTCTGACCATGTTCGTCAGTGCCGGTCAGGAACATCACGTCATAACCGTCCAGGCGCTTGAAGCGGGCCAGCACGTCACAGGCAAGCGTCGTATAGGCATGGCCAATATGCGGCTTGTCATTGACGTAATAGATCGGTGTGGTGATGTAATAGGGCTGTTTGTGCCCGGTCATGGTCGCAAATCCTTCGCGCAAGTCGTGAAACAAAACGGCCCGAATTGGGCCGTGATGGTCAAAATTTCGGTCTGTGGGCAGTGATGTCAGGTTCGCATGGTTTCTTCAAGCATGAAGAAGGCATTTAGCAAGGCTTGCTTGCGATCAAGATGCAAACCGCGGGTCGCGCCCATCAATTCGTTGATCTTTTCCCATACCTCCAGCCATTGATCAAGCGGTTGCGCAGCAGCCATGCGCTGCATGGCCGGCAATTCGCCGTCAACGACCTCACGCGGCGCCTGCCCCGTTGCTGCAAAACGGAGCATGCGCGCCAGCCACCAATGCAGAAGTTCCGTTATCGTGGCGAACGCCGCGTCCTTGTCGGCTGCAGAAAAGCGTTCAGCGAACTTGTGTTGGGCCGCGACATCGGAATTTGGTAATTCGGCGATCAGTCGAACCAGTTCGGTATACATTTCAAGACCGCCGACTTCGTGTAATTGAAGTGCACGGCCAATGCTGCCCTCGGCCAGACCCGAAAGCGCATCACGATCACCAAGATCCATATCAGGGCAATAGCGCCCCACAAGATCAACAACCTGATGGTCCTGAAGTGCGCCCAAGTTCAAGCGACGACAACGCGACCGAATGGTTGGAAGCAAACGCCCCGGATGATGCGCAATCAGGATCATCATCGCATTTGCCGGTGGTTCCTCAAGCACCTTGAGGATCGCGTTGGCAGCATTTCGGTTAAGCTCATCAGCCGCATCGACAATGACGATACGCCAACCACCCTCAGCCGAGGTTTTCGACATGAAGTTGCCAACTGTCCGCACACTTGCGACGGTGATTTCGCCCTGAAGGCGTTTTTTCTTCTCGTCATAAAGACGCTCGATCACTTTAAGGTCACCGTGGCCGCCACCGGCAATACGGCGGGCAACTGGTTCCTCGGGATCGACATAAAGGCCGTCCGGGCTGTCGCCAAACAAACCCATGCCAGCATTTGCACCACCACCCGACAGGATGAAACGTGCCATGCGATAAGCAAGTGTTGCTTTGCCAATGCCACGCGGTCCGCAAAGCAGCCAGGCATGGTGCATGCGTTGACTGTTCCAGGCATCCAGAATCACCTTCTCGGCCTCTTCATGGCCCAGAAGTGCGTCGTTGCGACGTGGCGCAAATGGATTTTCGTCTTCGTTAAGGTCGTCAGCAGCCATGTGTCAGGCTCCCTGCCCGGCAATGCTGGCTTCAACTGCGGCGATGACGCGTTTGGTTACGGTATCCACGGCACCATTGGCATCAATGACGGTGCATCGCGCTTCCTCAACAGCTGCAATTTCCCTAAAGCCGTCGCGAAGGCTCTGATGGAATTCAAGGCCCATGCGCTCAAAACGATCTTCGGCGGCACTGACATTGGCAAATCGTGCACCTGCACGTTCCAACCCCACTTCAATCGGTAGATCAAAGATCAGCGTTAGCGTCGGCTTAAAATCGCCAATGGCCAAGTTCCAAAGATTACGGATGTATTCCGCGCCAAGACCATGACCATAGCCCTGATAGGCAACAGATGAGTCAGCAAAGCGGTCACAAAGAACAACTTTTCCGTCCGCCAATGCTGGACGAATGGTGCGTTCAACATGATCTCGGCGCGATGCAAACATCAAAAGGGCTTCGGTGACCGCATCCCAACGTCCGGGGTCGCCGGTCAGGAGTAGATTGCGGATTTCTTCAGCTCCCGGTGAGCCGCCGGGTTCACGGGTGACGACAACGTCACGGCCATTATCACGAAACCATTTCTCAAGACGCCGGATTTGCGTGGATTTGCCACTCCCCTCGCCGCCTTCAAAGCTGATGAACAAACCGGGTTTGGAAATCACCCGTTTGCCCCCCACAGCAGATACTTGAATGCAGCACCGATGCGGCCAACAAAACCAAGGCGTCCGACATCATGTGCGGCATAAAGCGGGAACTCGATGGCATCCTGATCCGGAACTTCGACCTTCAATGTCGCGATCTGATCGCCTTGTGCAATGGGTGCCGGAATTGGACCTTCATAGACGACCGATACCTTCATGTCGCGGCTTGCACTGCGCGGTAAGGTCAGAAGAATGTCCTTGTCCGCAACCAGATCCACTTTGCTTTCCGCGCCAAGCCAGACATTGGCCGCACTCACGGCCTCGCCCTGTGCAAACAGGTCGTAATTATCAAACTCGCGGAACCCCCAATCCAGAAGCTTCTGCGATTCTGTGCGGCGTTCACGCACAGAATTCAGGCCGTTTACGACGATAATCAGACGGCGACCGTCGCGCTCGGCAGATGCGGTGAGGCCGTATCCTGCTGCTTCGGTATGGCCGGTTTTCAGACCATCAACGCCTGCACTCGTTCCCAAAAGCGGGTTGCGGTTTGGCTGACGAATACCGTTATAGGTGAACTCCTTGACTGCATAGAGTTCATAAAGTTCGGGGAAATTGCGGATGGTATCGCGTGCGAGAATGGCCAAATCGTGAACCGTCACCAGGTGCCCTTCTGCCGGCCAACCTGTTGCGTTTTTAAAAACCGATTTGGTCATGCCGATGGCACGCGCTTCTTCGGTCATTTCATCGGCAAAGGCTTCTTCGGTTCCTGCAAGGCCTTCCGCGACAACGATGGCCGCATCGTTACCCGATTGAACGATAATACCGTGCAAGAGATCCGATACCGAGACGTTGGAGTTCACCTCGACAAACATTTTCGACCCGCCCTTACGCCAAGCTTTCTCGCTGACGTGGAAGGTATCATCCATGGAGACGCTACCGTCCTTCAGATGCTTGAACAGCATATGGACGGTCATCATCTTCGTCATGGAAGCCGGTTCGGTCAGCGTGTTGCCTTCTTTATCAAGAAGAACTGCGCCGGTATCAAAGTCCATAATGAAAGCTTCGCGCGCATTGGTTTCAATCGCCTGCGCGCTGGTCATCGACATTGCCAAGACGGACCCAAATATTGCGGCCCCGGCCACTACCCGGTTCAGACTATTTTTGAACGGAATTGGCGGCATCAAAGTCATGGCATCCTAACCTTGTTTAAATAAATCTATTTCCACCGATCTTCGGCGTATCTGCAATGGTGCTTATGTCGCAAATTCGGCAAAATTGTGCAACAGCACGACGTTTTTAAAAGCAATTCAGGTGATCAGCAACCAGATGTCGCAGAACCACCATCGGCACATTCAACCACAACTTTTGCGCCGTTCTGACCTGTTGCAATGACGCGTTCAAGCAAGATGTCGGCTTCTGGCACAGTGTTTAGTGGGCCAAGTCGAACGCGGTAAAAGGTGGTCCCTTTGACATCAATTGGCTCGATCTTGGCTGGTGCCAGATCAAAAAGCCGGTTTCGCAGATTCAACGCATTGTCATAAATGGAAAAGGCACCGGCTTGCACATAAATCGATGAAGAAACCGGTGCGACCTGAACAACAGATGCTTCTTCGATTGTGCCATCAAGTGGTGCTGATGTGACCGTCGTGGTTTGGGCCGACGGCGGTGTCAGTTTGACTTTTGATGTGGTTGGCTCACCGCTATCGGTAATCGGACCATCATCAAGTCTTACAGTTTCAACCACATCACGCGGTGCCGCTGTTACAGTATTTTGTTCGGCAACGGTGACCTGGGGGGCTGCCTTTCCTTGGGCGATCGCTGCAATCTGACGGCTTTCAGATTCGACAATTTCGACCATTACTTTGGCCGTGCCCTTTTTCTCGAAACCAAGCAACTGGGCCGCACGGCGCGACATATCGATAATGCGCCCGTGCGCAAAGGGCCCGCGGTCATTGACGCGTACTTTAAGCGACTTGCCGTTTTCAAGGTTGGTCACGCGGACGATACTTGGCAACGGCAATGTCCGGTGGGCTGCAGAAATCTCGTACTGATCAAAAATCTCACCATTGGCAGTTTTTTTGCCATGGAATTTTGGGCCGTACCAGGAAGCAATCCCGGTTTCGTTATATTCATAATCGACTGCCGGATAATACCACTGACCGGCAATCTCATAAGGATTGCCGATCTTGTAGTTTCCGATCTGGGTGGGCTGTGTTTGTGCGCCACCAATTCGTTTGACACCATGAACAGCAAGTTGCGTTTCCGCACAGCCAGCCAGCAGCATGCCAAGCGTAACAACAGCCACGCCGATGCGGCTTTTCTTACGCAGCTGTGCAAACGCACTTTTTCCGATTTTGGGCATCAAGGTGTCCCCGCTTAAAGATGCTCTGTCTTATCTGGCGCGGGGTACAGCCCCCTCACCCAATCGCTTCAGTTATTGACCGGCAATCGCGTCCGCCAGTGTGCCAACGGCAATGGCAAAATAGGTCGACCGGTTCCAATGCATGATGGTGTGGAAGTTGTTATAAACCATATAGGCCGGACCTTCACCGTCATTTACTGTAACAATTGACGCGTCCATGTCGGCCTGTGGCAGGTCCGCACCGCTTGGCATGCGGACACCAAGCTTCTGCCACTCAGAGATCGGCTTGCGAATGTCGCGGCCTTCCAATGCCTTATCGAAGTCTTTCGGGATGCTGACCTTGCGGCCCCAGCGTTCATCACCTTTCCAGCCTACGGTCGACAGATAGTTTGCAGCGGATGCAAATACGTCTTCCTTCGCACCCCAAAGGTCGATTTTACCATCACCATTTCCGTCACGCGCATAGTTCAGGAAGGTTGACGGCATAAACTGGGCCTGCCCCATCGCGCCAGCCCAAGAACCGGACATATCTTCGGCTGCAATGTGACCGGCATCAATGATGGTCAATGCGTTCATCAGCTCCTTACGGAAGTACTCCGCGCGACGCCCTTCAAAGGCTAGAGTTGCAAGCGAATCAACAACCGAATAACCACCCGTATGCCGACCAAAACCGGTTTCAATGCCCCAGAATGCCGTCAAATAGTGACCAGGAACGCCATACTTTTTCGCAGCAGCATCAATCACGGCGCGGTTTTCGGCATACTTCTTGCGGCCTTCATTAATACGGGACTGCGGGACGACACGCTGAATATATTGCTCAAAGGTCAGCTTGAATTCGGGCTGACTGCGATCGTATTCGATGACTTTGGGGATAGGTTTGGTATTGGCAAAGGCGATCTCGAGCGTTGGCTGCGAAATGCCTTTCTCTGACGCTTCCTTCTTGAAAGCAACCAGCCACTCTTCAAATCCTTCAGTGGTGAATTCTGGAAGTTTTTCATCCGTTTGAGCAAAGGCCGGTGCACTTGCACTCATCACGGCAATTACAGACGCAGCAGTCAGCAGTTTCCAGAATTTCATCAGAAGCCTCATCCACGATATCAGTTTTCAGTTACCTCGGCGCTTGGACCGGGAAACCATTCATCCGTTCGCCCGGTCCAGTAATAGGCGGTCAAACCAACCCATTCACGCAGACCACGGCTTAGGGAATTGATACCGCCTGAGACGTTAAGACTTGCTAAACGGATATGATCGGATGTGAGCCGATCAACAGGATACGGAATGATGTTCCAGCCCGCTTGTCGAAAAGTACCGACAGCACGTGGCATGTGACTTGCGGAAGTTATTAGAACCCAAGGCTTTTGTGCAAGATGCGGCCAGTTGCCATAAATGAACGCCATCGAGTTAACCGCATTCTCATGAGTGTTTCGCGCGTTCATTTCAAAATGCATGTTTGACGTAATCAATCCCGAATCGTCGAGCCAGTGTTTGAGCACTGCGGCTTCACTGAACCCTCGTTCACTAAGGTTGCCATCCCCGCCTGTGAAAATGACCGGTTTTTCTGGATAAAGGCTCGCCAAACGGAGCATCTCAAATATTCGATCAGCGGACGCCCCCACATGCATCTCACCACGTTCGAGAAAGCTTTTGGGATCAACACTGCCCGACAAGGTGATGATCCCGGAAAACTCAATCTCCTCGAGGTTTGGCTTGGAAAACCGGGTCTCGAGCTTCTGGGAAATAATGGATCCGACTGGGAACACAGTAATAAGAATGGCCAGTGCATTTACGGCAACCATGCAACCGAGGGAAAACCGACGCACTCGCCGGAAAAACAACAGCACAATAAAAACAATTAAGGTCGCACCATATACCAAACCAATGTTGGTTAGTTGCCCTGCAGTTTTCGAAAGAAAGTAGAACACGTAAGAAGCCCCGATGGTTACTCGCCCTTTGGTTGCTGGTACCATACTGAAATCGCATTATTTAACCAGCTTTTGATGCAAAGTTGTATTGGCCTATTGACAGGGCCGCGCGCCCAATTTATTGAAGGCGCCCAGAGCAGAAAGCTCCAACCACATTTGCGGAGAGGTGGCAGAGTGGTTGAATGCAACGGTCTTGAAAACCGTCGTGCCTTTACGGGTACCGTGGGTTCGAATCCCACCCTCTCCGCCATTCCTTCCCAGACATTCCTAAGACCGTCAGTTGACGCAGCGCAAAGAACATTGCAGGCGTGAATGCTGTTTGTTGTTCGCATTCAAAAAAATGTTCTCGAAAAGGTTCTTGGAATGAGTGAGTTGCCGCCGTGCCCAAAATGCCAGTCTCCCTAAGCCTACGAAGATGGCGAGCTTCTGATTTGCCCAGAATGCGCCCATGAATGGTCTGCTTCTAGCGATGCAGGTTCCGAGAACGTCGTTCGCGATTCCAACGGTACACCACTGGCAGATGGTGACACGGTAAGCGTGATCAAGGATCTTAAAGTTAAGGGATCTTCAGCAGTTGTGAAAGTCGGCACCAAGGTTAAAGGCATTCGTCTTGTTGATGGCGACCACGATATTGATTGCAAGATACCAGGTATTGGTCAGATGGGACTGAAATCCGAGTTCGTGAAGAAGGTTGCGGACTAATCGTCTAGCCAAAGCTGACGAACAAAAGAAAAAGCGCACCAACATTTGGTGCGCTTTTGTCGTTAGACGTCTTAAGGAGTTCGCGATTAGTCAGCGCTACCCGTACGGAACGTTGCACCCGGTTTCGGCTTGATCACGCGTTGAACAAACCAAATCGCTGCTGCCATCCCGACGCCGATGAGATCAGTAACCAGCCCGCCGGAAATCATGAACAGGGCCGCAATAATCAATGCAATGCGGAGGAACCAGACCGCACCGCGACCAAGGAACCAGCCTTGTACGCCAGCTGATAGCAGGAACACCCCGACAACAGCAGTTACAAGCGCCTGGCCAATCTGAAGGTACGTCCCATCCATAAGGATTGCTGCGTTATAGAAGAACATGAACGGCACGATGAAGGCCGCAATACCGATCTTGAACGACGCAACTGATGTTTCCATCGGGTTGGCCCCGGAAATACCCGCCGCAGCATAGGATGCCAATGCAACAGGTGGTGTAATCGCCGACACAACCGCGAAGTAGAACACGAAGAAGTGAGCCGTAAGTGGTTCAATTCCAAGCTCAATCAGGCCCGGTGCAACCACAGATGCGGCAACGGCATAGGCCGCCGTCGTTGGCATCCCCATCCCGAGCAGGATAGCGATCAACATTGCAAAGACCAGAGCGAGAAGCTGGGATGCCTCGGCAAGCCCCAGCAGCAAGTTGGAGAAACGCGCACCAACACCGGTCAGGGCAATCACGCCAACAATGATACCAGCACACGCACAGACTGCGATGATCTGGATCGACATGCCGCCGGCCAGTTCAAAAGCCTTGGCGACGGAACGAACACCGACGCGATGCGGCGTTAGCCAACTGACAACCACAGCAGCAACCGTTGCCAAAGTACCGGCACGGATAACCGAGTAGCCCATAAACAGCGCTATGATCAGGATGATGATCGGAAGGAACAGGAAGACCTGTTTGACCATGGTGTTAAAGCGCGGCAGTTCGTCTTCTTTCATGCCACGCATGCCAAGCTTGGCCGCTTCGAAATCGACCATGAAATAGATTGACACGAAATAAAGGATCGCCGGTATCACGGCCGCAATTGCGATTTCGGTATATGGAATGCCGGTAATCTCGGCCATGATGAAGGCACCTGCCCCCATGATGGGCGGCATAATTTGACCACCGGTCGAAGCAGCAGCTTCAATCGCACCGGCTGTTTTCTTGTGATAGCCAACCTTCTTCATCAGCGGGATGGTCAGCGAACCGGTCGCTACAACGTTACCCGCCGAAGTACCATTGATCATGCCCATCAGGCCAGATGCAAAGATTGCGACCTTTGCCGGGCCACCACGCGCGCGCCCCGCCACCGAGAAGGCAAAGTTCACGAAGTAATCGCCAACCTTGGAGGCCTGCAGGAAGGCTGCGAAGATGATGAAGAGAATGATGTAGGTAGAGGAAACGGCCGTCGTCGGGCCGAGGATACCGGCATCGGTGTAAACCTGGCTAAAGAAGCGCTGCCACGTGATGGCCGGCGACTGCAAGAAGCCCGGAAGGAATTCACCAACGAAGACATAGACCAGAAAGATCGTTGCGATAACCACAAGTGCAAGTCCAGCCACACGGCGGGTCATCTCCATGATCAGGAGTGTGCCTGAAATGGCCGCAATCGAAATACCGATCGGTGCAAACGGCGTACCGGTCGAGTTGCGCATCAACGTGCCGTAGATCGTGATCAGATAGATCGCAACAGCAAGCCCACAAACAGCAAGCACAAAGTCGGGTGCGGAATATTTATCGCGGGTCGTCTTGTTCACCCAGGACAGCACAATGCCACCAACGGTTGCCACCATCAGTGGCGCGCCAAAGACCCAAGTTTCGTTGAACTTGATGCGGGCATCAATGCCGTTCCACATCACGCCATCAGCGATCTCGAAATAGAAGCTGATTGCGGTGCCAACCGCAACGAATGCCGGAACCAACAGCGCATATGCCAGGTAGTTCAGCATCGGGGTCTGTGATGACTGGTCATCGACAAACTTGTTGGCAGAATACCAAAGAAAACCAAGAGCAAGCGCACCGGCCACGTGAACGATACGGAAGTTCCATGTTTCCATCGGGAAATCTGGCAGGAAACCGAGATTGACCAGACCACCGGTCATACCCGAAAGCGAGACACCATTAAGGGCCAACATATGAAAAGCCGCGTAAATCGCGGCGGAAATGGTAATAAAAGTAAGGCCCCGTCCCTCAAAAAGACGGCGGTTATTTTCAACCGGCTCATCATCAACGCCATCGGCGATGAGATGTTCGTCTTCCACTTTGTTTGGTTCGGTCATCAGGTTTCCCCACACTCTTTGTTCAATTGTTCTTAGCTAGCTTCTTCGTGGCGTTAGAGTCAAAGCGGGCCACCAAGATTGGTAGCCCGCCCTGCGGCATTCATTCGGACAGAATTAGTGGATCATGTCCGCCGGAATGGATGCGCCATTTTCGTTGAACCACTTTGCAGCGCCCGGGTGCCATTTCATGACCTTGTTCTTGTTCCAGTTTGCCGGAACGGTCGAACGGGCTGCACGGTGGATCGAAACCATACGATCGTTGTCAGACATGACGACGTCGGTTGCTGCGTAAACGAAGCTTTCCGGAAGGTCGCAGTTTGCAATCGCAAAGTTCCACATCGAGACCGAACGTGCCGGTGCGGTCAGCGTGGTGTAGGTGTCAGCAGCTATATCAAATTCGGATACCGGGAAGGCATCCATGATTTTCGTCTGCTCTTCCGCGGTGAACTCGATGATGTTCACATCGGTCTGAACTTCAAGCTGGCTAACTGCCGGAACCGGAACGCCTGCTGCGAACGCGATCACGTCAAGAAGGCCGTCCTGAAGCTGACCGCCAAGGTCAGACCAGCCGCCGTTACGACGTTCGAAATCGACGCCGAGTTCCTCAAGCATCCGCGGGAAGTAGGTGTCGGAAGTCGAACCAGCCGGACCGAAACCGATTTTTGCACCTGCCGGAATATCGGCAACGGATGCAATGCCAGACGAAGACAGCGCCGTGATCGAGAACGGCGTCTGGTACATCGGGAACATTGCGCAAGCATTGGTCATCTGTACGCCCGGTGCGATCGGGTTGGTACCAGCAAGCGATTCAGCTGCCGGGCCCATGGTGGTCATGCCAAATGCAGCTTCACCGGTGTGAACCAGTGCCATGTTCTGCATCGGACCGCCGGTGACTTCGCCACCACCGGAAACACCAAGTTCTTCAGCAACAAGGTTGGCCCAGCCTGAGCCATAAGCGAAATAGGTACCGCCCTGAGAAGCGGTGCCGACAGTGAAACTCTCCGGCCAACCGGTGCGATCCTGAGCAACGGCAGCGGTGCTCCCAAAAGCGAACGCAACCGCCATCCCTGCAAATAAAGCGCGCTTCATTTATTTCCTCCGTTAATCGGTATTTGTGCGACGTTATTGATACGACGTTGCCCCCAAAGGAGTTCACATATGGGGAACCACAAGGTTGAAGGCAATATGTCTTATTATCAATAACTAATTCGGCTCTGATGCATAGTGATGTTGGTCTCATTACCTATGCGACTTTCGTCGAACACCACAATCAATGCCGCCAACCTGAGTTACTTCCGAAAAGTCTAAACTAATTTGGCTACCGGCCTCCCAACTGCTTGCAATCAGTGCGGAACAACACAATCTGACCTTTAATCAGACTATTGTTCGAGGGGGATCGGATGTCGTTAAATATTGGTAGTAGGATACTGCTTGCGGCTGCGATGATCGTCGTCACTACTTTTGTGGCGTTTATCCTGTACTTTGATTACCAACAGCGAACATCCATCCAAACCACCCTGCAATCCAAGCTAACAGAGAGTGGATCGCTTGCCACAGCCGGCATATCCAACTGGCTGGACGGCAGGCGTTTGTTGGTCGAAAGCCTTGCCAACAACATCGCACGTGACAGCTCACCAGAAACTGTGAGCGAGATCGCGAGCGGCGAAGCGCTTGTTGAATCCTTTATCTATTCCTATTTCGGCAGTGCTGAAGGCGTGATGACAATGTATCCGCCCGATGAGCTTCCGCCGGACTACGACCCGCGCAAACGTCCGTGGTATGGCGACGCCGTTGCGATTGGCGACAGCACGCTGACTGAACCTTACACCGATGCGTCGACAGGTGGGTTAATCGTCACAGCCACCACACCGGTATTTGATGGCTCCAAACTCTTGGGGGTGGTTGGTGGCGATATCGATATCGGTATTTTGGGTGAGTTGGTCCGAAGCATTGACCTGGGCGGGATCGGCTACGGCTTCCTTGTCAACGACCAAGGGACAATCCTTATTCATCCCAACAAGGATTTCACACTTAAACCGATTGCTGAAGTCTTCCCCAACGATACACCTTCTGTCGCAGAAGGCATGGATAACGTCATTAACGGCAGCGGTGAGCAGCTATTCACCTTCTTTAGGGTTGAAGGATTGCCGTCGGTCAATTGGTATCTTGGCTTTGCCCTTGATCGCGAAGCGGCTTACGCGTCACTGAGCGAATTTCGCTATACCGCGATCATTACTGCCCTCATAGCTGTTCTGGCGATCATGGGCCTGATGGGCATCCTTGTTCGCACATGGGTCTCGACACCCGTTTTGAGCATGACATCGGCCATGACCCGTCTGGCCAATGGTGAGAAGAACGTCGATGTTCCCGGAACCGAACTCAAGGATGAGATCGGTGCCATGGCTGCCGCAGTTCTTGTCTTTAAAAACAATGCCGCCGAGGTTGATCGGCTTGCCCGCGAGAACGAGGAAGCTACAAAACGCTCAGCCAAGGAACGCAAACGCGCCCTCGAACAAATGGCCGACAATTTCGAACGGAGTATTCTTTCAATCGTTGAAACAGTTGCCGACGCGGCGGAAAAAACTCAGTCGGTGGCAACTCAGCTTTCTGCCAACGCTGAAGAATCCACAGCCCGTGCTGCTGCGGTTTCCAATGCGGCCAACATAACGACGGAAAACGTTCAGGCTGTCGCATCCGCGACCGAGGAACTATCGGCAGCCATTCGTGAGATTGGCGCGCAGGTTACCCAATCAATTGATGTCGCAACAGAGGCTGTCGAAGGTGTCAATAACACCACAACGACAGTGACGGAACTTGCCGAAGCTGCCGAGCGCATTGGCAAGGTTGTTGGTCTTATTCAGGATATTGCTGGTCAAACCAACCTCCTCGCCCTTAACGCGACGATTGAGGCGGCCCGTGCCGGTGATGCGGGCAAAGGCTTTGCTGTTGTGGCTGGTGAAGTCAAATCACTTGCCAACCAGACCGACAAGGCAACGGGCGATATCCAAACCCAGGTTGATGGTATTCAAGGGTCCTCTACTCGCTCCGTGTCGGAAATTGAATCTATCTCCGGCACGATAGAGCGCATTAACGAGTTCTGTAATGCGATTGCGGCAGCTGTTGAACAACAAGGTGCCGCAACGCGTGAAATTGCTGACAGCGTCCAACGTGCCGCATCGGGTACGCAGGAAGTGTCGCAGAACGTGTCAGCCGTTTCACACGCATCAAACATGGTGAGTGAAGAAGCCAACTCGTTACTTAACTCGTCACGTGAAATGCGTCAGCTTGCCCAGCGCCTTCGCGAAGAAGTTCTTGGTTTCCTGAAATCAGTCCGCGACAACGAATAATCTGATCGCACCCAGACAATCCTAACGCCGCCATTCGGGGCCTCGTGATGGCGGTGTTTTTCTATGCATTCATAAGGTCAATTTCATATAGCGGGAGTCCCAACGCGCATAACGAGGAGGTAAGCACAGAAGCATTTATCTATTACCCAAAAAATCATCGTAGTTTTTTATTGCGTAAAATCCCTTACTGCTGCACGATTTGTGCGATGCGGTTGCCAATCGAGACCGATAACCAATTGAAACCGCTGTTTTCTTCATAAAACTGCAAAAAATCAGTGGAAATGCTCTCGTTGGACAGGCAATTATTGACGGAATGAGAGGCGCTTTAGCGTGTCTTGTGGGGGAGCACCTGATTTTGGTGCTAAGACGAACGAAAAATTTGGACTCTCAAACAGGGGAATTTTTAACTCGATATGAGCAAAAACATACCCGCCCTACAGGTCGAAGGGATGATCAAAAGCTTTGGGGACCACGAGGTTCTTAAAGGCATTGACCTTACGGCCAATACCGGGGACGTAATTTCGATTATTGGCTCGTCTGGTTCGGGCAAAAGTACATTTCTTCGCTGCATCAACCTGCTTGAAACCCCGAATGCGGGGAAAGTCCAAGTTCATGGCGAACTTATTCGCATGAAAACCCTTAAGGACGGATCGCAGGAAGCCGCGGATAAAAAACAGCTCCAGCGTATTCGCACCAAACTTGCCATGGTGTTTCAGAGCTTCAACCTCTGGAGCCATCTGACCATTCTGGAAAACGTGATCGAAGCACCGGTTCATGTTCTTGGTGTTCCCAAGAAAGAAGCAATCGAACATGCTGACGCGCTTTTGCAAAAAGTCGGCATGTATGAGCGACGCGACTACTATCCGGGACATGTTTCCGGTGGTCAGCAGCAACGCGCAGCAATTGCCCGTGCGCTTGCGATTGAGCCGGAAGTTCTTCTGTTCGATGAACCGACATCTGCGCTTGACCCCGAACTGGTCGGTGAAGTGCTTAAGGTTATGACAGATTTGGCCGAAGAAGGCCGCACGATGCTGGTCGTTACCCATGAAATGGGTTTCGCAAAGGGAGTATCCAGCCACGTGATGTATTTGCATCAGGGACGCGTCGAGGAATTCGGCAATCCGACTGATGTATTTGAGAATCCAAAATCAGAACGCATGAAGCAATTCCTGCAGCGTGACTTTTGATTTGGGCAGGTCAAGGCATGGTGTGTCTTGACCGTCAGAATGGAAGCAATGGATTGCGCGCCATTCCAATTTACAAGGGAGAGTTTGAATGAAAAACTGGATTAAGGTTGCATCTGCCGCTGCTGTAGGCCTTGCACTGAGCGCAACCGCAGCAAGTGCTGCTTGGGAGAAAGTCATTATCGCGACCGAGGGCGCATACCCTCCGTTCAACATGATGGACGAAAACGGCAAGCTGATCGGCTTTGACGTTGATTTCGCAAATAAACTTTGTGAAACCGCGAAAGTCGAATGCGAAATCGTTGCTCATGATTGGGAAGGGATGATCCCGGGTCTTCTGGCCAAGAAACACGATGCAATCATCGCCCAGATGTCGATCACTGAAGAGCGCAAACGCTCCATCGACTTCTCCAACTACTACAGCAACACTCCGGCTGTTTTCGTTGGTAAAGACGGCATGAGCATCGAAGCGTACAAAGATGGCGAAGTCGTCGAAGACGCTCTTGATGGCATGGTTGTCGGCGTACAGCGTTCGACCACGCACGCAAACTTCCTGGAAGATAACTTCCCGGGCATCGAAATCCGCATGTATGGCACCCAGGACGAAGCTCTGCTTGACCTGACTGCTGGCCGCGTTGACGCGACCCTTGCTGATTCCGGCACCCTCGAAGATTGGCTGAAGTCTGACGAAGGCAAAGGCTATGGTCTCGTTTCCAACCAGTTCGCTCCGAGAGAGTGGTTCGGCGACGGCGCTGGCATTGGTATCCGTAAAGAAGACCAGGACCTGAAGGAAATCTTCAACAAGGCTCTGGCGGAAATGCTTGCTAACGGTTCTTACGAAGAACTGAACAAAAAGTACTTCCCGACGATCAATCTGCATCCGAATTGATCTGTCAGACGTTTCCAGGGCGGCATTTAATATGCCGCCCCACCCTTATTGTTGTTCGGGTCTTCTTATCAGGGGCTTGAAGCGCGTTCAGCATCAAGGAAAGCTGGAGATACCATGCTCGATTTATACGGCCGCGGCTGGCAGATGCTCGAAGGGGGACTGGTTACAGTTCAGCTTTGCCTGACCGTTTTGCCATTCATGATTATCATTGGTTTGTTAGGTGCATCAGCCAAGCTGTCGCGCTATCGCGCGCTTCGCGTGATCGGGGAAAGTTACACCGTCCTTATTCGCGGTATCCCTGAACTTCTTGTTATTTTGTTGATTTATTTCGGCGGCACGATTGCCGTTCAGAACATTGCCGAATTGATTTCCGGCGAAGAAACCCGCGTAGATATTCCTGCCTTCTGGTCCGGTGTAGCGGCACTTGCACTTGTTCAGGGTGCGTTTGCATCCGAGGTTTTCCGTGCAGCCATGCAGTCCATCCCGATCGGTCAGATCGAAGCTGCGACCGCATGTGGCATGACGCCGATGCAGATTTTCATGCGCATCAAATTGCCGCAGCTTTGGCGTTTCGCCCTGCCCGGTCTTAACAACCTGTTCCAGGTCCTGATCAAGGACACCGCACTTATTTCCGTGGTCGGCGTTGAAGAGATCATGCGTAAGGCCGCGATTGGTGCGGGAACGGAAAAAGCACCGTTTACGTTCTATCTCGTTGCGATGCTGATGTTCCTTTCATTTACAACGGTTTCGTTGCTTGTCTTCAATCACCTTGAGAAGCGGGCTGCCCGCGGCATAGCGAGGGCGTAACCGATGTTTGAAGATCTGATATACGTTCTTGGCAAATACGACACATGGCTGTGGCGCGGCTTTCTTTTGACGGCCGAGTTGCTGGTGATCTCGGTGACATTTGGAACATTGCTGGCCATTCCGTTGGCTGTTGCCCGCGTCTCAAAGAAAGTCTGGATCCAGGCACTGCCATTTGCCTTCATCTATGTATTCCGCGGCACGCCCCTGATCGGGCAGCTGTTCATGATGTATTATGGCGTTGGACAGCTGATCGCAAATATTGATGGTATTCAGGATCACTGGAGCTGGGAATATCTACGTAATCCCTATTGGTATTGCCTGCTGACCTTTGTTTTGAACACAGCGGCTTATGTTGCTGAAATCATGCGTGGTGGCATTCAGAACGTTCCAAATGGTGAACTTGAAGCCGCGCGTGCCTGTGGAATGTCGTCAGCAACGACCTATCGTCGTATCATCTTCCCACGGATGTGGCAGATGATCTGGCCGGCATATACCAACGATGTGATCTTTACGCTTAAGGCAACTTCGCTTGCATCCACCGTCACCATGATGGAGCTGACAGGTGCTGCGCGAAAGATCGTGGCGCGAACCGCCCTCCCCTATGAAGCCTTTATCTCGGCCGGTGTCATCTATTTGATCATCGTCTATACGCTGACATTTGGCTTTAAGGGTGTTGAGCGATATCTACGCCGCAACGAACGCCGTAAAGATAAACAAGCTGGTGCAGCCAAAGCTGCGTCTGCCTGATTAGAAAACATTAAAACCCGGCCTTTGGAGACGAATAGCTTTGGTATCGCACCAACTGCTATTTTAATCCGGCCGGGTTATTTGCCCCACACGCCACCATTTTCCAGGATATCGAAATGCAAGAAGAACGCATTGAACTCATTCGCCCGCAAATGGGAACTTCCCGCGCCCTGACCGTGCGTCGTTATGGCAAAGCCGGCAGCGGACCCAAGGCGTATTTCCAGGCCGCCCTTCATGCCGATGAACTGCCCGGTGTGATTACCCTACATCATCTTGAAGCGTTACTGAAAGAAGCCGAAGACAAAGGTGAGATCACCGGTGAGATCATCGTTGTGCCTTTTGCCAACCCGATTGGCTTTACCCAATATGTCGACATGAAGCCACTTGGCCGCTTTGAGATGCGCAGCGGTCAGAACTTCAACCGTCATTACCCGGATCTGAGCGAAGCACTGATCAAGGCCGTTGAAGGCAAGCTTGGTCAGGATGCCGATGAGAACGTAAAGCTAATCCGTGTTGAACTGCGTCGCCTGATCGTGGAACACCGCAAAGACGTCAGCCCGCTAACCGATCTTCAGGACCTGCGACTGACCCTGGCGGAACTCGCGATTGATGCGGATTACGTTCTTGATCTGCATTGCGACTGGGAAGCGCCGATGCATCTTTACATCAGCGACCACAATTGGCCGGATGCCGCAGACCTTTCGGCACAGATTGGCTCCGAATGCAGCCTGATTGCCGAAATCAGCGGAGACAATCCGTTTGATGAAGCATTCAGCCGCCCGTGGGTCGAACTGCGCCGCGCGCTAGGCGACAAGTTCCCAATCCCGATGGCAACGCTTGCGACCACGATTGAGCTTCGTGGCGATCGCGATGTGTATGATGAATACGCCATTCCCGATGCTGCCAACATGTTCAAGTTCCTGCAGCGCCGTGGCCTGATTGCTGGTGATCCCGGCCCATTGCCAGCGGCGAAATGCGATGCGACCCCGCTTTCGGGTGTTGATCGGGTTATGGCACCCCATGGCGGCATGGTTGTGTTTTCCGCAAACGCCGGTGACAAGGTCAAAGCTGGTCAGGAACTGGGTTATGTTCTTGATTGTGAAACCGGTCAGAAAACACCGTTCTCAAGCCGTACGGATGGCGTTTTGTATTCCCGGATTGGCATTCGCCTGATTGTTCCGGGTGGCAATGTTTGCTCTGTTGCGGGTGATGCGCCTCTGCCGGGCCGTGAAGGCCAGCTTCTGCTGTCGAAATAACATCAAAACGGGTGCTTTTCCCTGTTCTGATTGAAACTGTGTTTTGGGACGGATTGATTGATTGCCGGGGCAAGGTTGGATACCTTCATGGCGATGGATTGATCCGTCTTTATCTTTTGGGTCGGATGCGTTTATAACCCCGACCTTCATCGTCATTGGGACCGCTTGTTTCCGATGATGACGCTTAACCGACTAACCGCGCTTCGCGCGTTGCAAGGATGTTCCGATGTTCGACCCGAAAACTGTTTCTGACGTAATTGCCGCAGCAAAAGCAAAGGCTGTTGCAGACGCTGATACTGCACGTCGTGCCATTTCCGTTCTTGACCTTACCAGTCTGAACGATGATGACACGCCCGAGGTCATCGAAGCCCTTTGCAAACGCGCGCAAACCCCGGTTGGCAATACGGCTGCTGTTTGCGTCTATGCACCGTTTATCGAAACGTCCTGGCGTGCGCTTGGCCAGTCTGGCGTGAAGACCGCAACTGTCGTTAACTTCCCGGCTGGGGGCATCAATGCTCAGCGCGTCGGTGATGAAACCGCAGACTGTGTTTCCAAGGGTGCTGACGAGGTTGATCTGGTCTTCCCGTACAAAGCCTTCATCGAAGGCGATAGCGCCATTGCTGCTGATGTTGTGGATGCCACTCGCATGGCATGTGGTTCAATGACCACGATGAAGGTCATTCTTGAAAGCGGCGAATTTGACGACCTGACCAAGGTTTACGAAGCCGCCCGCCTTGCAATCAAGCATGGCGCGAATTTTGTCAAAACCTCGACCGGCAAGGTCCCGGTCGGTGCAACACCAGAAGCAGCCGTCGCGATGTTGACCGCCATTCGTGATGCACGCGATGAAGACGGTATCGATGCCGGTTTCAAGGCATCGGGCGGGGTAAAAACCACTGATGACGCGGCCCTTTATATCGCGATTGCCGATCACGTTATGGGTGATGGCTGGGCTAAGCCGGAAACCTTCCGTTTCGGGGCAAGCGGCGTACTGACCGCCCTTCTTGAAACATGTGGTGCAAAACCGGGTGACGCGCCGGCTCCGACTGGCAACTACTAAGAATAATGACTATCTGCGAGACAGAACACTCGCACGATCAGGTTTGAAGGAAGACATCAATGGCACGTGCCATCATCATTGTGGCAGACAGTTTTGGGATCGGCTCAGCACCGGACGCATCGAAATTCGGTGATCAGGGATCCGATACACTTGGCCATATTGCCGAATATTGTGCCAAGGGACTTGCTGATAGCGATCAACGTAGCGGTCCGCTGAATGTGCCAAACATGGTTGCATTGGGTCTTGGCGAAGCTGCCAAGGACGCAACCGGCCGTGTGCCGCCGGGACTTGATCATGGTGGTGCGATGATCGGCGCCTTTGGTCATGCCAAGGAACTGTCGCGCGGCAAAGATACGCCAAGCGGTCACTGGGAAATTGCCGGTGTGCCTGTTGATTTTGATTGGGGTTATTTCCCGCTAACCGTTCCGACCTTCCCGGCCGATCTGACTGATGAGCTGATCAAGCAGGCAAACCTTCCGGGCATTCTTGGCAACTGCCATGCGTCTGGTACGACCATCATTGCCGAACTGGGGGAAGAACACATCAAAACCGGTATGCCGATTTGCTATACATCGGCAGACAGCGTTTTTCAGATTGCCGCCCATGAAGAACATTTTGGCCTGGATCGCCTGTATGAAGTTTGTGAAATCGCCTTCAAGCTGGTGGAGCCCTACAATATCGGTCGTGTGATTGCCCGTCCGTTTGTCGGTGAAACGCCAGCTGATTTCAAACGCACGTCAAATCGCCGTGATATTGCCGTTCCGCCGCATAAACCGACCCTTCTTGACCAATTCAGCAATACCGGTGGCACCGTGATTTCGGTTGGTAAGATTGCCGATATCTATGCCCATCGCGGCATTGCCAAAAAGGTAAAGGCATCGGGCAACATGGCGCTGTTTGACGCCATGATGGCCGAAATCGCAACGGCACCTGATAACAGCATTGTGTTCACCAACCTGGTGGACTTCGACATGGAATTCGGTCACCGTCGTGACGTTCCGGGCTATGCCAACGCGCTTGAAGAGTTCGATAAACGTATTCCGGAACTTCGTGCTGCATTAAAACCCGGTGATCTTGTGATCATTACCGCAGACCATGGGTGTGACCCGACCTGGCGTGGCAATGATCATACCCGTGAGTTCGTGCCGATTATGGCATTTGGTCCTGCAATCGCACCCGGCCCGTTCGGAATGCGCGATACCTTTGCCGATATCGGACAGACCGTGGCAGATCACCTTGGCATTCCGCCGCTTGCAGCGGGTACGTCATTCTTGAACGGATAAGCTGATGAACTGGCAGGTCGGACAAAGTGAACCATCCATGTCGCCAATACGCATCGAGGCGATCGTCGATACCATTTGTCCGTGGTGCTATATCGGGAAAAAGCGTCTGGAAAAGGCTTTATCGCGCGAAAAGCTTGATAACCTGATCATTACCTGGCGCCCTTTCCTGCTTAATCCGGACATGCCAAGCGGCGGTATTGATCGCAAACTTTACCTGTCGGCAAAGTTTGGCGGATCAGAAAGTGCGGCACGCGTTTACAAGGCAATCGAAGATGCCGGTGCGGCTGTCGGCATCGATTTCAAGTTCGACCAGATCAAAGTAACACCAGATTCAACGGACTCTCATCGCCTGATTTACAAGGTTTGCGCCGAACGTCCGGCGGTTGGCAATGCCTTGGTCGAAGATTTGTTCATCGCCTATTTCCTTGAAGGTCAGGATATTGGCGATCACGAACTTTTGGCCGACATTGCCGTTCGTCACGGCGAAGATCGCAACGAGATCCTTGAATATCTGTCCGGTGACATGGACCGCGAATTTGTCGGACAGGAAAACCGTGTTGCCCACCAGATGGGGGTTACCGGTGTTCCGTGCTTCTTGTTTAACAGCCGCCATGCCCTATCAGGTGCGCAGGAACCAGACATATTACAGCGCATGATCCGGCTGGCGCGTCAGGAAGAAATTCCGGTCTAGCTGGCGAGCAGCAAGAAATGAAAAAGGCGGGATAACAAACTGTTACCCGCCTTTTCTTTATGTTTTGACTGCGATGTCCGAAAGCCGCTTCATCAAGCGTTTCAGACCTTCAAGACGGTCCGTTGGGCCATCCCACCCAGCCGCATAGACGATCTTATGGTCCGGTCGCAGACGTGCGACACCCACCTGCTGCTGGATAAAGCCGATCAAGCCTGCCGGGTTCGGGAATTCGTTATTACGCAACGTGATCAGCGCACCTTTCGGCCCGGCATCGAGTTTCTCGATATTGGCCACACGGCACCATTGCTTGATGGTGACAACATCCAGAAGGTTTTCCACTTCCTTGGGCAGTTTGCCAAACCGGTCGATCATCTCGGCGGCAAACTGATCCACCTCTTCGCGTGAACGTAGTTCGGAAATGCGACGATACAGCCCCAAACGCACGCCAAGATCCGGGACGTAACGATCCGGGATCAGAACCGGCATGCCGATATTGATCTGCGGGACAAAGCTTGCTTCTTCAGATGCATCAATCTCGCCTTTTGCCTCAGCCACGGCTTCTTCGATCATCTGCTGATAAAGCTCGATCCCGACTTCCTTGATGTGACCTGATTGTTCTTCACCAAGCAGGTTCCCTGCCCCGCGAATGTCCAGGTCATGGCTTGCCAGGTTGAAACCGGCACCCAGGCTATCAAGGGTTTGCATGACTTCCAGACGCTTAAGTGCCGTTGCCGTCAGCTTCTTGCCGTTTGGCAAAGTCAGATAGGCATAAGCGCGTTGCTTGGAACGACCAATACGACCGCGCAGCTGATAAAGCTGTGCTAGACCAAACATGTCGGCGCGATGAATGATCATGGTATTGGCATTCGGCACATCAATACCGGATTCAATGATGTTGGTTGCCAGCAACAGATCAAACTTGCGATCGGTAAAGTCCGTCATGACCTGTTCAAGATCACGTGCACCCATTTGACCATGGGCGACATCAAACTTGATTTCCGGCACAAGGTTTTCAAGTTCCTTGGCAACACGGCCCAATTCATTAACGCGCGGACAAACATAGAAAATCTGTCCCCCACGATGACGCTCACGCAGGATCGCTTCACGCACCACGACCGGATCGTAAGGCGTGATATATGTCCGCACAGCCAGACGGTCGACCGGCGGTGTGGCAATGATCGACAGTTCCTTGACCCCGGTCAAGGCAAGCTGAAGCGTTCGCGGGATCGGCGTTGCCGTCAGCGTCAGGACATGGACGTCTGACTTCAGTTCCTTCAGGCGTTCTTTGTGCTTCACGCCAAAATGCTGTTCTTCGTCAATGATCAGAAGACCAAGGTCCTTGAAGTGAACACCATTGCCCAACAACGCATGCGTGCCACAAACGATATCAACATGGCCGCTTTCAAGGTTGTCCTTGACCAGCTTGGCGTTTTTGCCGGTCACAAGGCGTGAAAGCTGTTCAACGCGCACCGGCAATCCGTCAAAACGTTCCTTGAAGTTCAGATAGTGCTGACGACACAGCAGTGTGGTCGGTGCAACAACGGCAACCTGTTTGCCCGACATGACGGCGGCAAAGGCTGCGCGCATGGCAACCTCGGTCTTACCAAAGCCGACATCACCACAAACCAGACGATCCATCGGCTTGCCCGCGGCAAGATCATCAAGCGTATCGCGGATGGCGCGTGCCTGATCCTCTGTCTCGGCAAACGGGAAGCCAGCACAAAATTCGTCATAACTGCCTTCCGGCGCCTGAAGTGTGGCCCCTTTGCGCAGATGGCGTTCGGCTGCGACCTTGATCAGTTTTCCAGCCATGTCGCGGATACGTTCGCGCAACTTGGCTTTACGGGCCTGCCAGGCGACACCGCCCAGCTTATCAAGGATCGAAATCCCTTCGTCCGAGCCATAGCGCGACAGAACTTCGATATTTTCGACCGGGACGAATAGTTTATCGCCGCCGTCATATTCAAGCTCAAGGCAATCATGCGGCGCGCCACCGGCCGTCACGGTTTTCAGGCCAAGATAACGGCCAATACCATGCTCAAGATGAACGACAAGATCGCCTTCGGAAATTTCGGATGCTTCGCGCAGGAAGTTATCGGCCTTGCGACGGCGGCCGCCCGGGCGGCTCATGCGATCACCAAGGACGTCCTGTTCGGTAACAAACCACAGGCCTTCGCGGCGGAAACCACGTTCGATATCAAGGATGACGACCGCGACATGCTCGTGGGTCAGATCATCGGTGATGTCTTCCCAGCATTCACAGGTAACAACCTTGCCAACACCGTGTTCACGCAAAAGCGATACCATGCGATCGCGCGAACCGTCGGAATAGGCTGCGATGACAACCTGATTTTCCTTACCGCGCTGAGTTGTGATGAAATCACGCAATTCGTCATAAAGGTTGGTATCAGCACGTGCGCGCACATCGCCAAAATCACGCCCTGCCCGTGCCCCCAGATCAAAGATTCCGCGTTCCGGGTTTTCGTCATCGTAGTACGGCGAATATTCAAGAACGACACGATCAGACAACAACCGGTCAAATTCCGCTTTGTCCAGATAGAGCCGTTCGGTCGGAACCGGCTTATAGACGTTATCACCGGAAAGCCCGCCGCCCTTGATGTTCAGGCGTGCCTGATAATAATCATCTATCATCTCAAGGCGGTTTTCGATGACTTCGCCATATTGATAATCAAGCGTGACAATGGTGTCAGGCACATAGGCAAAGATCGTATCAAGCCCGTCATGGAACAGCGGCAGCCAATGTTCCATCCCACCATATTTCAAGCCGTTGGAGATGGATTCATAAAGCGGATCGGTCTGTGATACCGCGCCAAACAGTTCGCGATAATTGCTCCGGAACCGGGAAATGCTGTCGGGATCGAGATATACTTCGCCGACCGGCAGAAGGGCAATTTCCTTGACCTTGCCAACCGTGCGCTGACTTTCGACGTCAAAACGACGGATGCTTTCGATCTCGTCACCAAAGAAATCAAGACGCACCGGTTCTTTCATGCCCGGCGCAAAGATATCGACAATATCACCGCGCACCGCATAGTCGCCCGGTTCCATAACCTGCTCGGCGCGGTTATAGCCCATGCGTTCAAAATATGCCGTCAGCGCAGCGCGGTCATATTCTTCACCGGCCTTGAACGCCAATTTGCCCTTGCGCATGACATCAACGCACGGAACACGTTGAATGGCGGCGGCCGCAGTGGTCAGGACAATTCTGCCATGGCCGTTTGTTGGGGCATCGCCTTCGGCCAGTGTGGTCAGGGTTTCAACCCGGCGTGCGGTGACTTCGGATATCGGAGATACCCGGTCATATGGCAGGCAGTCCCAAGCCGGAAGTGTGAGAACCTCCACCTCAGCAGCAAAGAAGCTAAGTGCTTCTGCCAGCTGAGACATGCGTTTGTCATCGCGTGCGATATGCAGAACCGTCTGGTTCTTGCCCGCAGCCTCCAACAGCTCGCGCAGGATCAGGGCATCTGCACCTTCTGGCACACCACCAACACGTTTGCGACCTTTGGTCGATATGATTTCTTTGTTTTTACTCAATGCTTTATCAGGCGTTGCTCAGATCCTGAATCATATGCAGTACGTCAGTGTCATACTGCTCGGGGGCTTGTTCCTTGCCCGTCGCCCATTTAAAGAAGTCCGCATCGGGCACTTCATTAATCAGGGTTTCAAACCGATCAAGCTGTTCTTCACTGAGCGTCGCGAGATGCATATCCATGAAACGTCCCATCAGGATATCGTTTTCCTTGGTGCCGCGATGGCTGCCACGGAACAGCAGCTTCTTGCGCCGCATTTCCAATTCCGAAACGTTCTCAGTCATAGTCGATCTCCTGGCTTCTTCTGCCGCGCCCGTTTTCGGGCTGCAGCAAGCAATTCTGTGGCATGGTTTGTAAGGCAAAACGGTGCCGGGGTCCATGCTGTGATAGGGCTTTTTGCATCAATTGGTGACTTGGTGGTTGTCGCAGGATAATTTTGTTGTATACCCGTGCCATAAACGCAATTGTTCTATTAACGTTCTCATCGAAAGTTTCAACGAAAACCGTCATGCGTCCGGAAATTCTGTTCCCGCTTTTTGCTGAAATCGACACCCTGCCCGGCATCGGCCCACGGCTGAAGCCACTTGTGGTACGATTAATTGGTGGGGAGCATGTGGCGGACCTGCTGTGGCATTTGCCATCCGGTATCATTGACCGGCGTTTATCACCGCCCCTGGCAGAAACCATCGATGGCTCGGTCGTGACGATGGATGTATGGGTCGAACGCCATGATCCATCACCAAACCGCCGACGTCCCTATCGGGTGATATGCAAAACGCTTAGCGGAACGCTAATTCTCGCTTTCTTTAATGCGCGCGCCAAATACCTTAATGAGGTTCTGCCGGTTGGCGAGAAACGCATTGTCTCGGGCAAGATTGATCATTATCGTGGTGAATATCAAATCACCCATCCCGACCGTATCGGCACAGAAGCCGAACGTAACGAAATTCAAACGGTTGAGCCGGTTTATCCGATGTCGGCGGGTGTGACGGGTAAAACGCTGACGAAGGCCGCGCGCGCGGCCCTTGCGACATTGCCTGAACTTCCCGAATGGCATGATCCGGCGTTGGTTGCGCGCCATAAATGGCCCGACATAAAAGCAGCACTTCACACCATTCATAATCCGCAAGACGAAGCTGACCTTTCGCCGGACCATCCGGCACGGAAACGACTGGCTTATGACGAGTTGCTTGCCAATCAGTTGGCCCTAGCCCTGATCCGCGCAAAGATGCGCAAGCTTGGTGGTCGGGTGACCAAGGGTGACGGCAAATTGCGCGATACATTGGCCAATCACCTGCCCTTTGCCATGACTGGTGCGCAGCAACGTGCCCTCACCGATATCTATACCGATATGGCCAGTGAAGGCCGGATGCTTAGATTGCTGCAGGGTGATGTGGGCTCAGGCAAAACCGTTGTTGCCTTGATGGCAATGCTGAATGCGGTTGAATGCGGTCGTCAGGCAGCCCTGATGGCGCCAACCGAAATTCTTGCACGTCAGCATTTTGAAACCATTGGGCCGCTTCTTGAAAAGATCGGCGTTACCTGCGCGATCCTGACAGGCCGCGACAAAGGAAAGGCGCGCAAGACATCACTTGAAGGCTTTGCCAATGGTGATGTGCAAATTGCGGTTGGCACGCATGCCTTGTTTCAGGATGATGTGGTCTTTAAGGACCTCGCATTTGCTGTGGTTGATGAGCAACATCGCTTTGGCGTGCATCAACGTCTTATGCTGGCGGGTAAAGGTCAGGCCGTTGATGTTCTGGTCATGACGGCAACGCCGATCCCGCGGACCCTTACCCTCACGGCGTTTGGTGATATGGAAGTCTCCCGGCTTGATGAAAAGCCGCCAGGACGTAAACCCGTCGATACGCGCGTCCTTCCGATTGATAAGGTCGATGACGTCATTTCGGGCATTGGCCGTGCAATCAAAACCGGTACCAAGATTTATTGGGTCTGCCCGCTTGTTGAGGATTCCGAAGTTCTGGACCTGCAAGCGGCCGAAGAACGCTATCGCATTCTGGTCGAGCTGTTTGGTGAAGCCCGCGTTGGCCTTGTCCATGGCAAGATGAAGGGCAAGGAAAAGGATGAAGTCATGGAGCGGTTTGCCCATGGCGACACATCCATTCTGGTTGCGACCACCGTGATTGAAGTCGGGGTCAACGTCCCGGAAGCAACAATCATGGTGATCGAGCATTCCGAACGCTTTGGTCTGGCACAGCTTCACCAGTTGCGCGGTCGGATCGGGCGTGGCGACGCGGCATCGACCTGTTTGCTGCTCTATGGCAGTCCGCTTGGCCAGGTATCAAAAGCGCGTCTCAAGATCATGCGCGAGACCGAGGATGGCTTCATCATCGCCGAGGAGGACTTGAAACTTCGTGGTGCCGGTGAAGTTCTGGGCACGCGCCAAAGCGGATTGCAGGAATATCGGCTGGCCAATTTGGAGCTGCATGGTGATTTGCTGGCGATCGCCCGTGATGATGCCCGCCTGATCGTCGAAATTGATCCTGACCTTCAGAAAAAGCGCGGGGAAGCATTACGTTTGCTGCTGTATCTTTTTGAGCGTGATGAAGCGGTCCGATATTTCCGATCTGGGTAAAACAACAAAGGGCGCCTCATTTGAAGCGCCCTTTTCGTTTGGCGTTTTACCCGGTGGCCAATCCTTGCGGACTACGCATCTTCGCGGGTTTTACCATCCTGTTCTTTAGGCCGGGCATCCGGGTCAATCTTGGCCGAGAGATCGCGTGATACCAGAATTGGAACATTTTCCTTTTCCCGCAGGACATCGACATTCTCGTAAGTTTTGGCTGCCACCTTCGGCACGTTTTGTTCTTCGGCCGGACGACGATCTGGTGGCGTCACAATACCACCTGACATAACCATCTTGATGGCTTCTTCAACGGTCATATCGAGAATGACAATGTCACGACGCGGCACGAATAAAAGGAAACCAGATGTCGGGTTTGGCGTTGTTGGCAGGAAAATGTTGATCACGGTGTCTTCGGTAAGGTGTTGCACCTCACCCTTGGTTTCACCGGTGATAAAGCCAATCGCCCACATGCCACGACGCGGATATTCCAACAAAACGGCCTGACGAAACGCGTTGGACTGGTTTGCCAAAACGGTCTCTAGGATCTGTTTGACCGCACTATAGATGCTGCGTACGGCCGGAATACGACCCAGAATACGCTCATAAAGCTTGATCAGCGCACGCCCGGCAAAGTTGGTGGTGAACCAACCAACGACGGTGATGAAGACCAGAACAACCAAAAGGCCAAAGCCAGGAATGCCGTAATCTTCGTAGCCGATGGGCAGATAGTTTTCCGGATTGTAATGCGCAGGGATCAGCGGGATGACCTTGCTATCGACAAACTCGATAAACCACCAGGCCAGTCCAAAGGTGATTGCAAGCGGCGCACTGACAAGTACACCGGTCAGGAAATAGGCCCGCATGCGGGCAAACATACCCGGACTTGGAATTACGTGATCGGAACCCTGATTTTCCGTATCATTGCTGTCGTCGCGCTTGGCGTTCATTGATCACCTGTGCTGAAGAGCCGCATCTGAATGCCAATACTCAAGATTAGCCTTTGGCTTTTGCTATTTGTAAGTAAGAATATGGCAATGCTGCGACATCGGATCGGGTGTTTCCCCGTTCATTGAAGTGATAGCAGTATTCAAGTTTGCGGCGCAACCAACAAACCGCAATTACAAAAATAGAACCGTTGTGGAGACGTTTTGCAGGTCTGGATAGTCGAATATATCTATGATGACGAAGGCTCGGTCGGGATCAAAACCGCCAAGGTTCGCGCCCCCGACTATGAAACAGCACGCCAGTTTGCCCTTGGCGATGCGCCTGCCAAAGATTTTGTAATGTCATTGCACCCGGAATCCGAAGAACAGTTCCTTGGCACACCGGGTATCCGTGCCCGTGAAATGACCGGCAAGGTCGTTCACGAAGTCCCTGATCCTGACGATGATTTGGAAGACGAAGATGACGATTTCTGACCTTGATGATCGAACCTTTTTGCCGCGCCCACTGGTTGGTGTCGGCGCCGTCGTGTGGCATCAGGACCATGTTCTTCTGATCCAGCGCGGCAAAGAGCCCAAAAAAGGCAGCTGGAGCATTCCGGGTGGTGCGCAGGAACTTGGCGAAACTGTTCGTGAAGCGGTTTGCCGCGAGGTACATGAAGAAACCGGGGTCAAAATCTCAAGCCCCATCTTGGTCGATACGGTTGATCTGATTTCCAAGACTGACGAAGACAAGATCGAATATCACTACACATTGGTCGATTTCGTTGCTGTCGCCCTTAATCCCGACATCACGTTGGGTGGCGATGCAGCCGATGCCAAATGGGTCAAAGTAAGCGAAGTTACGCAATATGACCTTTGGAACAAAACCATCGAAGTCATTGCCAAATCACGTGATGTTTTATCCCGTAGCTAATTGATAATGCTAAAAAAAGGCGGCAACCAAATGGTGCCGCCTTTTTGATGTCTGTAGCTCGGCATTACGCTTCTGCATGCTGGAGCAAAACGCTTTCCTGGATCTTCTTGAAAGCACGTGCTTCAAGCTGACGAACACGTTCGCGGCTAACGCCGAAACGCTCGCCCAGTTTTTCAAGCGTGATCGGATCGTCGCTCAGGAAACGGGCCTTGATGATTTCCTGTTCACGTTCAGGAAGTTCACCCAGTGCATTTTTCAGCATACCGTTATGAAGAACACGTTCTTCTGCATCGGCAACCAATGCTTCCGGGCTTGGTGCGTCAGACGACAGGGTATCGAGATACTCCATCCCCTCGTCTTTTGGCATCGGCGTGTTGAGCGAGAAATCGCGCGCCGCAAGGCGACGGTTCATTTCAAGCGCTTCACGGCCGGTAACACCAAGCTTTTCAGCAACCTGATCAGCTTCATCGGGTGACAATTCACCATTGTCATAGATGTTAAGCTGACGCTTTGCCTTGCGCAGGCTGAAGAACAGCTTCTTCTGGGCTGCCATGGTGCCAAGTTTCACCATCGACCAGCTCTGAAGGATGTATTCCGTAACAGCAGCACGGATCCACCACATCGCATATGTCGACAGACGGAAACCACGTTCCGGGTCAAACTTCTGTACGGCACGCATCAGACCTGTATTGCCCTCGGCAACAAGATCTGCCATCGGCAGACCATAGCCGCGATAACCAAACGCTATCTTGGCAACAAGGCGTAAGTGACTGGTGACAAGTTTGTGGGCAGCAGCCGTATCATCATGGTCCTGATAACGGTGTGCCAGCATGTATTCTTCGTCCGCGGTGAGCATTGGAAACTTCCAAACCTCACGCAGATAGCCCGAGAAACCCTCATCCTGGGGAACGGCTGGTAATTTAATGGCGCTCATTCTATGTCCTCCTGAGAGGTTCACGCGTCGGTATCTTTAATAGATACGTAATTCATCATAGGTTAGATGACGCGCAAACACTGTCGGTTGTGAATTAATTCACGTGGACGACCGGAAATATTATCTGGAGAGCTGTTAGGTCCGGTCGCAAGTTCATTCCATAGTCACCTATGGAAGAGGACAGCAGACGCTAATAAGAAGTTCATTCATGGTGTCTCATCCTTACATGAAGCAAATCGACAATTTACATGTCCGCCAATTGGCCGGACGTTGATCCGGCGGTGCCTTTGGGCCCCCACCCGCATTTCTTAATATATCTAAACCCGACCAAATTCGTCAAGAACTTCTGACCATGGTTTCAGTTATATTAATCAACCAATATCAGCGTTTTAGAAAACAAGACCCACAAACGCAGTCAGGTATTAAAAACGCCAACAATTCACGGTAAAATCGATATAAGGCGAAACAAAGGCAACCTCGCCGAAATCGACCTTTCCAGTGACTTCCGGTCATATACCTCGCCAACGGGTAACCGATGGGTAAACGCCAGGAGAACCGATCTGGCATCCATTCCCGTCTTGCGATAGGTTGCGAGCATCGCACCAATCGCTCATGCCACGGAACGAGAAATGTCAATTTTACCCGCACAATCACCCTGCCCTTGTGGCAGTGACGCGACCTATGCCGATTGCTGCGGCAAATATCATTCCGGGCTGGCACATGCTGAAACGGCCGAGAAACTGATGCGGTCGCGCTATAGCGCCTTTGTTCTTAGAAACGGCGCATATCTGACAGCGACTTTGGCAGAAGAAAAACGCAACGGGTTTGATGGCGACAGTATCGCGCAGGATGAAACGAACTGGACCGGGCTTGAAATCATCGACCGGGTTGCGGGCGGCATCCTTGATCAATCGGGCAAAGTGGAATTCATCGCGCACTTTATCGAGAACGGACAAAACCTTGCCCTGCATGAACGATCCAATTTCGAACGTCGAGATGGAAAGTGGTTCTATGTCGATGGTGTATTCCCGGAAACCCAGATGCCCAAGATCAATGCGGAACTAAGTGCTGTCAAAGCAGGACGTAATGATCCCTGCCCGTGCGGTTCGGGCAAGAAATACAAGAAATGCTGTGGCTAGAGCACGTCGCGTTTAATCTGCACCATTTTGCCGGAGACCGTCTTCTGTCGCACAAGGAAAGATCCGCAGAGCGTAGCGGGGCTACGGTCAAGGATACTGACGCAGTAGGGCGGAAAACGGTCCCGGCCCGAAGGGTTTGATTTTGGCGACGTTTCGCGGCGTTACACCGCTTGACCGATGCGCCGCATCGCTCTGCACACTGTGCCTTGCCAAACGGTTCGCCAAAAACAAACAAAATGATACAGATTAAACGCGACGTGCTCTAGGGGATTAATGCCTTAACGGACGAGCTCAAGCGCCCAACGATGGAACGGTCTTATCAGGCTATCATGGGCCTCGTCGAACGGCATCCAGACCAGTTCATGATCATCTTCAACCGGCGGGCCCAATCGTTCGGTGAATTCACATTCAAAGAAAATACCACGCTTAAGGCGATAGCGACCTTTGGCGGCGTTATTGACGTACTGCGACGCAAAGCCCAACCGCGACAATATCTTGATACGGTAACCGGACTCTTCATAAGCCTCACGATGAAGAGCATCTTGTTCGCTTTCGCCAGGTTCAACGCCGCCCCCCAGCAACACAACACCCTTTGGCGTGCGCGCAACAGCGACCTTGCCCGCATCGCTTTTGATGACAGCGTAAGAGCAATCCTGAACGTTATAATGTTGCCCCATGCGCGGGGTGCCAAATATCGGGCCGACCAATATGGCTATCCTTGCCGTTCCAAAGTGAAGTCCGTTTCCCGTTTGGTGCAGTTAATGCGTTTATTTATAATGCGATAGCGCGATCGAGAAGTGCTTGGCATCTTGTTGAATCGAACCGTAATGCGCTGGACCGCGCACTGTCAAAATATTGTTTCAGTTCCGCGTCACTGATTGGCTCGGAACGTGCCCCAAACTCGTTCACAAGCCGTTCCAAATGCTGCTTTGGTAGCTGTAAATCGCGACGCTTGCTACGCGTCAGGAACTTCTCAGCCAAGGCAAAATCAAACTGCATGTTTCGATACAAGATCGTCTGATAGTTCGCATGCAAGGCCACCTTGCCATTGGGTGTAATCAGAAACAGCGGAAACATCACGGCAAGGTCAGGCAGAACGCGGTTGGGATATACTTGGCCCTTCCAATACTTTTCTGCCACATCGGCATAGCCATCATATTCGTTGATCGGAAACATGCGCGCCTTGGAAAGCGGCAGGATTTCGACCTTTGGCTTGGTAATTGTCACCGTATCATTGGCAACATCGACATAAAGGCTGCCGAACTGAAACGCGTTTTGAAAATACTGATGGCGCAGATTGCCCCAAATGCGCTTGGCATGTCCGCCTTGCGCAATGAAATCACGTAACGCCATTAATCCGGGCGTTTTTGCCTGTGGCAGCTGTTTTTCAAGAATCTCCTTCACGCCAAGGGTAATTTCCTGACAGAAGCCTTCGGGGTATGTTTTGCCGTATTTGTTGGTCGATGTATCAAAACTCTGATCAAAGGCCGTGCGCAATGCCAGCATATCCGCTTCAAGTTCCTTGACCTTGGGCATCAGGAACTTCTTTGTCAGTTTGACCTGCTTGAAGTTCGGTGAGGCAATTTGTTCTTCCTCGGCCTTTGATGTGATGAATTCAAGTGTCAGAGGTTTTGATGCTGTCATGGCGCAGTGATGCTCTTAAACGGCGGAATGCGTGATCTCATTTGCGATCTACGCTGAATGTGAAAACACCCCAAAACAAGATGTGTTCTGGGGTGCTTCGCAATTTAGTGCTCCAAGCAGATGCTTAGAACGGGATTTCGTCATCAAGGTCCGGGGCGCCAGACGGAGCCGAGCCGCCACCAGAAGAACCACCATTACCCCAACCAGCGTCGGAACCGCCGCCGTAGCCGCCATTGTCCGAGCCGCCGCCATAGCCGCCGCCGGAAGAAGAACCGCCACCCATGCCGCCGCCTTCACCGCGGTTATCAAGCATGGTCAGGTTTGAGTTGAAGCCTTCAAGAACGACTTCGGTGGTGTAGTTGTCCTTACCGTCCTGGCCCTGCCATTTACGGGTGCGGAGCTGACCTTCGATGTAAAGCTTGCTGCCTTTTTTCACGAAGCGCTCAACGACATCGGCAAGACCTTCGTTGAAAACGACGATGCGGTGCCATTCGGTACGCTCGCGGCGCTCACCAGACTGACGGTCACGCCACTGTTCGGAGGTTGCGATGCTGAAATTGGCAATCTTTTTGCCTGCCTGTGTAAACCGGATTTCAGGATCGCGCCCGAGGTTCCCGACGAGAATGACTTTATTGACACTGCCAGCCATGGGTTATCTTCCAAAGTTTGTGTTGTCCGCGGCCCCGAATGGATCGGAGCTTGTGAATTATCATTGCGCAAAAAGGCGCTGCATTAAAGTTTCAAGTGAAACGCGATCCGTTTCATCGAATGAGCCATATTCGACACTATCAACGTCGAGCACTGCAAGCAGTTTTCCATCGCCATTGATCACTGGAACCACGATTTCTGAATTCGAACGGCTGTCGCAGGCAATATGGCCCGGAAAAGCATGAACATCGACAACCAGTTGGGTTTCGCGCGTTGCTGCGGCTGTGCCACATACGCCGCGACCAAACGGAATGCGAAGGCAACCAAGCGTTCCCTGATACGGGCCGACGACCAGTTCGTTTTCTTTTTCCGGATCAACAACATAAAAGCCGGTCCAGAAGTAATAGTCAAATTTCTCTGACAGGATACAGGCCACGGTCGCCATCAATGCGGTGACGTTGGTTTCCCCTTCTGTAATGCTGATCAGCTCTTTTTCGGCGTCCGCATACAGGGATTTTTTCAATTCTGCCTGCACGATATTCTCCTCATTCTTTGAGGATACGAACTACCCCGTTCGACACATTCGAGACAAGGGTAAATTCGCCGAATGCCAAAAACAAAACACCTCCGGCGGTCATGAACCGCCGAAGGTGCAATGTTTGTCCTGCTTTGCCGGGATTTAGATCCGCGCACCACTTACGTGATCAAACAGGTGAATTTTGTCAGCCGGGACCGAAAGGCTTAGTTTGTGGTCCTTGGCAAACTGATGGGTTCCCTGAAGACGAAGCGTCACGTTATCCGCACTTGCACCGAAATTAAGGTAAACAAGCGTCTCTGCACCAAGCGACTCAACCATGCGAACACCCGCATTGATCTTGCCGCCACCATCCGCCACCAGCGACAGATGTTCCGGGCGAATACCCACGGTGACTTCGCGCCCACCTTCAACATCATGATCCAGATCCAGCATGACACCGTCACCCACCGTGACATGCTTGCGATCCTCGGAAACGCGGCCGGTCAGGAAGTTCATGGCGGGTGAGCCGATGAAGCCTGCAACAAACTTGGTGGCCGGCTTTTCATAGACGTCAATCGGGCTTCCGATCTGTTCGGCAACACCACCATTCATGACAATCAAACGATCAGCCAAGGTCATGGCTTCGACCTGATCGTGGGTAACATAAACCGATGTAACGCCAAGACGTTGCTGCAGATTCTTGATCTCAAGTCGCATATCAACACGAAGCTTGGCATCAAGGTTTGAAAGTGGCTCATCAAACAGGAAAACTTTCGGCTGACGCACAATCGCGCGACCCATGGCAACGCGCTGGCGCTGACCACCGGAAAGCTGGCGCGGTTTGCGTTCTAGAAGCTCTTCAAGCTGAAGAATACGCGCTGCTTCGCGGACTTTGCTGTCAATTTCCGCTTTGCTGTGGCCGCGATTGCGAAGGCCATAAGCCATGTTGTCATAGTTGTTCATATGCGGATAAAGCGCATAGTTCTGAAACACCATGGCGATATCGCGGTCTGCTGGAGCGACCTTGTTGACGACGCGATCATCAATGCTGATTTCACCGCTCGAAATGCCTTCAAGACCAGCGATCATACGAAGCAGCGTGGATTTACCACAACCCGACGGGCCAACCAGAACAGTGAACTCACCGTCCTGAATTTTCAGATCAATGCCATGAATGGCCTTGTAACCGTTCGGGTAGGTTTTCTCGGCCTGATTAAGAGTAACAGTTGCCATTTTGGTATCCTGTATGCGGATCAGTTGTTTTCAATTCAAAGGAATGCGGGAGACAGAGATTATTTCTCTGTCTCAACCAGTCCCTTGACGAACATGCGCTGGAAAATCACCACCACCAGAACCGGTGGGATGGTCGCCATGATTGTCAGTGCGAATGCCTTGGGGAATTGCGGAATCTGCCCGCCTTCATAAAGCGAGTTATAGACCTGCTTAATACCGATCACGATGGTGTAAAGCTGATCATCAGTCGTCATCAGAAGCGGCCAGAGATACTGGTTCCAACCGACAACAAACATGATGATAAAGATCGCCGCGATCATGGTGACCGATAACGGCACGAGAATATCGATGAAGAACCGGATCGGTCCCGCACCATCAAGGCGTGCAGCTTCAAGCAATTCGTCCGGCACAGAACGATAAAACTGACGGAAGAAGAATGTCCCCGTTGCCGATGCAATCAAAGGCAGGATCAGACCGGTATAGGTGTTCAGCAAGCCAAGGTCTGCGACCACTTCGTAAGACGGTACGATGCGGACTTCGAGTGGCAACAGAAGGGTTGAGAACACCACCCAGAACAAAGGTGTCGCAAGTTTGAAGCGGAAATAGACAATCGCATAGGCTGCCATCATGGAAATGATGACCTTGCCGATCGCAAAGCCAAGGCCCAGCACCATGCTGTTAAACAGCATTTCAAGCGCAGTCACCCTGCCCTTTGTCGCGTCCGGATCAAACAGGATCGCACCATAGTTGCTAAAGAACGCGTCACCCGGCCAGAACTGCAAACCGTTCTGGAAGATGAATTCGCGGGTATGCGTGGATGATGCAAACGCAATCCAGACCGGCATGATCATAAAGAGCGCGCCCAGGATCAGAATTGTGTGGTTGGTAAAGATACGCCATTTCGACTGATACATGACGGCCCCCTAGTAATGAACTTTGCGTTCGATGAAGCGGAACTGGAACACGGTCAAAACGCTAACCATGATCATCAGAAGAACTGACTGGGCAGCACTTCCGCCCATATCCGCACCAAGGAAGCCATCAACATAAACCTTGTAAACCAGCGTCGCGGTTGATCCGCCCGGCGCACCTTTGGTCGACACATCGATGATGCCAAAGGTTTCAAAGAAGGCGTATGTCAGGTTGATTACAAGAAGGAAGAAGGTCGTCGGCGCCAGAAGCGGGAATGTAATCGTCCAGAAACGGCGTTCAGCACTTTTACAATCAAGTGTGGCTGCTTCCTGCACCGCTTTGGGAATGCCCTGAAGGCCTGACAGGAAGAAAATGAAGTTCACGCTAACCTGTTTCCAGACGGCAATCAGGATCACGACGAATGCCGCGTCATTGGCGTTTTCGATGTGATTGAACTCGAACCCAAAACTGTTGAAGACCTTATAAAGGTCCCCCATCAGCGGGTTAAACATCATGTTACCCAGAAGGCCAGCGACAGGCGGTGCGATGGCATAGCCCCACATCAGAAGGGTTTTGTAAGATTTGGCACCCCGGATCACTTCATCAGCACGAACTGCCAGGAACAGTGAAATTGCGATGGAAAGGACCGAAACCAGAACCGAAAACACGACAGTGAAGATCGCCGAACGCGTCCAGGATGAGCTGGACAGCACATCTTCGAAATTACGGAACCAGACAAACTGCGAAGACAGGCCAAATGCATCTTCAAGCAGGAATGACTGGTAGAGAGCCTGGGCTGCAGGCCACAGGAAGAATATGGAAATAATCAAAATTTGGGGTGCAATAAAAAGATACGGCACCGCGCTATGTTCAAATTGTACGCGCTTCATCGCCTACGCCACCTTAAAGCAAGTCCGGAAAATGCAAAACAGGGCGACCAACAAGGGCCGCCCCGCATTTGCGTAAAGCAGATTAGTTCGAATAGGTGTCGTTGAAGCGATCCAGCAGACCGTTTGCTTCTTCTTCGATCGTTGCGAAAGCAGCATCAACGGTTTCTTCGCCGTTCATGATCTTGTCGACTTCACGATAGATGACTTCACGGATCTGGACGTAGAAACCAAGGCGGTAACCTTTGGTCCAGTCGCCACCTTCCTCGGAAAGCTGCAGGATGCCAACTTCTGCATCCGGGCTTTCGTTGTAGTAGCCGTCTTTTTTCGCAAGCTCATAAGCTGCATTGGTGATCGGAACATAACCGGTTTCTTTGTGCCAGTAGTACTGGGTTTCCGGTTTGGTCAGGAAGTCAAAGAATGCAGCAACGCCGGCATCTTCTTCTGCGCTGTGACCCGCAAATGCGAACAGCGATGCGCCACCGATGAAGGTCGATTTCGGTGCGTCACCAACATTTTCCCAATAAGGAAGGGTCGAGGTGCCGAAATCGAACTGAGCGGATTTACGAAGACCGCCGAAGGAACCGGAAGAACCGATCCACATGGCAACTTGCTGCTGTACGAACGCATCCTGGTTCGCACCCCATGCACGGCCATAGTAACCGTAGTAGCCAGCGTCTTTCCAATCCTTAACGTGCTGCCAGTGATCTTTCAGAGCGTCGTTGTTGTAAAGAATTTCAACGTCGGTGCTGTCATAACCATTGTTGGCGGTTGCCATCTGAAGGTTGTGACGCGACATGAAGTTCTCAAAGAAGATCCACGGGCTGTGCGACTGTGCAAGCGCGGTGTAGCCAGCTTCTTTCAGTTTCGGAGCAGCAGCTTCGAATTCCTGCCAGGTTTTCGGAACATCAACGCCAGCTTTGGCCAGAGCTTCTTTGTTGTAGTACAGAAGCGGGGTCGAGCTGTTGAACGGCATGCCGATCATTTTGCCGTCAGAGTCGGCGTAGAAGTAACGAACGCCCGGGATATAATCATTGATGTCGAATTTGACATTGTTGGCTTCAAGCAGGTCCTGGACCGGCTTAACAGCGCCTTTAGCATTAATGATGGTTGCTGCGCCGGCGTCGAAGATCTGGATGATGTTCGGCTGGTTTTTCGCGCGGAACGCTGCGATGCCGGCCGTCATGGTGTCTTCGTAACCACCCTTGTTAACAGCAACAAGCTTGTATTCGGACTGGCTTGCATTGAAGTCAGCGGTGATCTGGTCAACAACGCCACCAAGTGCGCCGTCCATTGCATGCCACCAGGTGATCTCGGTTGCGGCTTGTGCGGTGTTGCCAAGGGCAAACACAGCTGCAGCAGCCATTAGAGTTTTGCGAAACATGATCTGTTAGCTCCCAAATAAAAAGACATCTGCGTCAAACCGCCTGTTGTTCGGTTCGCCGCAACGCATTCGTTTTCTGTCGGGAGCTCTGTTTCCTCAAGTGACAGTTTTCGGAAATTTACTTTTCGAACGTATAAATGATCAATAATGCGCAGTTAATCGCCATATAGAACGACGATATGATGACTGTAAATGTTCGTATGAACTCCGCAATTCTTGCATATTGCTCTTATTCCAACCGCACGACGATTCTCAAACCAGCTGATTAAGGTAAATCAGTGCATTGTTTATTATGACATTTATACGTCTGTTTTGTTTCATTTCCATCAAATTGCAACGATTGAAAGGGAGCTCGCATGCCTTCCAATGCAAAAAGGGCGACACAAATGCCGCCCTTTTCAATTGTTCACCTATGAACACTGTGGCGTCGTGATCAGCCCTGCTTGTCACGCTGAACAAACACTGACAACAACGCCAAGCCACCGGACACCAGCATCAACAGCAAGGACAGTGCGTTAAGTACCGGTGTCGAGCCCTGCTTTAGGCGGTCAAACATCGCGATAGTCAATGGCGCGTCTGATCCCACCAGCATCAGGGTGGTGTTGAAGTTTTCAAACGACATCAGGAAGGCCACGATCCCTGCCCCGATCAATGCCGGTTTGAGGAACGGGATGGTAATGGTCCACAATGCCGCCCTGCGCGACGCACCAAGATTGAGTGCCGCTTCTTCAAGGCTGACATCAAACTTCCGAAGGCGTGCGGAAATCACAAGCGTCGTGATCGTCGTGACAAAGGCAAACTGGCCAATAATCACCAGGAACAATCCCGGACGCAGGAATTCAAGATCCCAACCAGTCGCTTCTTCGACACCATTGGCGATGAAATTGGAAAACACCAAAATCGAAATACCCAGGATCACGCCGGGGATCACCAATGGCGACAAGGAAACAATATAAAGAAGGTTCTTGCCCGGGAAATAGCTGCGCTCAAACAGGAACGCGTTACAGGTTCCAACCGTCACTGACAGGATCGTTACCCAGAAGGCAACAAAGGCCGACACCCCGACACTTTCAAGCAGTTTGCTGTCATTGAAAATGCCGATATAGGGATCGCTATCGCCAAAGAACCACGCCAGTGTTCCGCCTTCCCATGGCATGGACGGAAACAGGCTGTCATTAAAGGCAAAGACACTGACCACAATCAGTGGCGCGCTGAGATAGATGAAGAACAGCGTGATATAGCCCGCATAGAGGCGCTTATAGAATTTGGGCTGTGGAATACTTGGAATCATAATCTACCCCCTAGCCCACGGTCTGTGACAACGTCTGCTTGCTGAGCTTCAAGCCAACCCAGACAATGACAGATGACAAAATCAGCAACAGGAAGCCAAAGGCAGAGCCGGACTCCCAGTTAAAGCGCGTGATGAATTGGGTATAGATCTGCTCGGTAAACCAGAGACTGTCTTTGCCGCCCAACAGGTTCGGCGTCAGATAGTTGCCAAGGGTCAACATGAAGACAACGATACAGCCCGACGCAATGCCCGGCATTGCATGCGGGATAACAATATCACGGGTCACGGTAAACGCATTACCGCCCAAATCGTAGCCAGCCTCAATCAAGCTGTCATCAAGGCTATCAAGGACCGATACCAGTGGCACGACCATGAACAGCATCGATGTGTAAACAAGACCGACCATGATGGCAGCATCGTTATACAGCATCTCAACCGGACCATCAGCAATCCCGATCCACTGTAGGAGGTTGCTGATCACACCACTTTCACGCAGCAGGATCATCCAGCCAAAGGTACGAACCAGTTCGGATACCCAAAACGGGATCAGACACATCAGGAACAGGGCGTTCTTGCCCTTCCCGCGCATCACCTTGGCAATATAGTAGGAAACCGGGAAACCGATGATCAGGGTCAACACCGTTGCAAAGATCGACATGACCGCCGTGCGGACATAGGTGTTCCAGTAAAGCGGTTCGGCGAAGAATTCGATATAGTTAATAAAGCTGAACTCGTACTTCCCATAGGAAATCCGTTCACGCAGCGATACCAGCAGCAGATCGATATGCGGCAGGATCACCAGCAAAAACAGCCACAGCAACAGTGGCAGTGCCAGCAAAAGCAATCCAAACCGAAATCCGCCGCTTTTTACAGCAGACGCGTTGCTCATGCCCCTGCTCCATTCCGGTTCGAAGCAAAGCAGCGTGTCTGTTCAATATTCCAAGCCAGACTGATTTCATCACCTGCGCGAACGGATGCAAAGGAACCGGTCTGTGGCAAGGCAACGGTCATTTCATGTCCGGTCAGGCTTTCACGGACCTGTAAACTGCTGGCGGCACCATTGAACAAAACGTTCACAACCTTGGCTGAAAGCGTATTTTCAAATGAACCACTATCATTGATGGCAATTGCTTCGGGGCGAACAAACACATCGACCGACTGACCATCGGTGATGTTGGCATTACCATCACGCTTGGCGAACACCTTGCCGCCAGATGCCAGGCTGATTTCGATCTGATGATCGTTGCCACCATTAACAGTGCCGTTCCAGCGATTGCTTTCACCAACAAAGCCTGCAACGAAGGCCGTTTGCGGATTGTAATAAAGGTCCTGGGGCGCACCGACCTGCTCAAAGCGGCCGGCATTCATCACAGCAACCTGATCAGACATCACCAGTGCTTCAGACTGGTCATGGGTGATGTAAACAAATGTGGTACCGATTTCGTGCTGAAGCTGCTTGAGCTCGACCTTCATATGTTCGCGAAGTTTAAGATCAAGCGCGCCAAGCGGCTCATCAAGCAGCAAAACAGCCGGATCAAGCACAAGGCAACGTGCGATCGCGATACGCTGTTTCTGACCGCCGGAAAGTTGGCTGATCTGCTTTGGGCCAGAGTCCGGCAACCCCACACGGGCAAGCGTTTCGTTCACTTTCTTGGCGATGGTCGCCTTATCGACGCCACGGCGCTTAAGGCCATAGGCAACGTTTTCGGCAACATTCATCATCGGGAACAATGCCAGATGCTGGAACACCATATTGACCGGACGACGGTTTGGCGGAACCCCCAAAACTGATGAACCCTTGATCAGGATGTCGCCAGATGTCGGCGCCTGAAATCCTGCAAGCATGCGCAGCAATGTGGTTTTGCCACAACCGCTTGGTCCAAGGATGGAGAAAAACGATCCCTTTGGAATGGCCAGCGAAATGTCATTCACTGCGGTGAATTGATCAAAAGTTTTGACCACATTTCGGCATTCAAGGTCAAATTGGTCAGCCATGGGCACCCTGTTCACTTATTTCTTTGTTGGTGGAGCTGACGAACGACAGTTGCCGTTCAGAAAAGCAGAATGTCCCCGGCACGAGATAGTGCCGAGGACAAGGTGTCTGGAAACAGATGTTTCCTTAGTTCGACTGTGCTGCTTTCACACGGTCAAGGGTCTTGCCTTCAAGAACCTCAAGACCAGCCGGAACGGTCGGATACCACTTGATGTTATCAAGGTCCGCTGGCGGGAAGCTGCCCTGGAACTGTGCTTTTAGGGTATCATCAGCAAATTCGTCAGCACCTTTGGACGCGGTGAAGTTACCAGCGTTTGCGGTGATTTTTGCTGCGATTTCCGGCTGCATTACGAAGTTGATCCACTTGTAAGCGGCATCATCGTTTTTCGATTTGCGCGGAAGAACAAAGGTGTCGATCCAGCCAAGTGCACCAGATTTCGGAGCGACAAAGGTGATGTTGGCATTGTCGTTGTTAAGCTTCCAACCGCCGGTATCCCAAGCCATTGCAGCAACGACTTCGCCCGAACGTACGAGGTTCAGAAGCGCATCGCCGCCTTCCCAATAGGTTTTGACGTTGGCTTTACATTCGATCAGCTTGGCTTCAACCGCATCAAGGATTTCCTGATACTTGGCTTCGTCGCTATATGCTGCAAACGGATCAAGGCCCATGGAATATGCAAAACCGATCAGGGTCGGACGCTTCAGACGGTAAGAAACCTTACCCGCAACGTCTGCGGAGCAAAGATCGGTGTAGTCAGCAACGCCGGCTGCTTTGGTCTTGTCAACGATCAGGCCGCTGGTGCCCCAAACATGCGGGACAGCGTAAACTTCGCCATCAACGGTGGTGTTTGACTTGGTGGCCGAAAGCATCGATGCGATGAATTTGTCGGCATCAATTTTCGACAGGTCGATCGGCTTGTAGATACCATATTCAAGCTGTGCACCAGCGATACGGTCCTGTGACGGCTGAGCAAGGTCAAACCCGCCGCCACCGGTGGCACGGAGTTTGGAAATCATGTCTTCGTTGTTGGACAACGTCACTTCAACATCGATGCCGGTTTCTTTTTCGAACTGCTCGACAACTTCATCCGGAGCGTAACCGCCCCAGGTCAGCAGACGGAGCTCTTCAGCCTGTGCGGCCGAAACGAGCGACACCATTCCTGCGATGGCGGTAAGGCCGAGCAAGGAACCACGCAATGCGCCGTGTTTTTTAGACATTTTGAATCCTCGTTTTAAACGTGATGGCTTTTCCCTGTAACCGGATCGATGCTTTTCAGCATCTTGTTGTTTTCCGGCCCAGACAGTATCGCAAACTTCTGTGTTGATACGAAAGGAAAAACGAACATTTTTCTTTCCTTCGAAAACATCGCGGTCATTTTTGCGCCGGCCCCGGCGAAGGGCAAGTTAAAGTTCTGCAACAGTTTTTCGCGAGTTACGGCACGCAGCTCCGCCAAACATAAAAAAGGCGCCACAAAGGGCGCCTTTTCATTTTCAACATATCAGAACGGTGCCCTGCACTCAGTCCTCGGCACTAAACTCAGCCGGGCAATCGACCTTCACAAAGGCCTTTCCCCCAGTATCAAAAAGGTGAGCAGCCCCTGCTGGCGCGGATGCCGTAACCGCATCCCCCATCTTGACCCGGCTATGGCCCGGTGCACGAACAGTCACCCGGTCGCCATTGGCCAGGTTAAGATAAAGATAGGTCGAATCACCGAGCTTCTCGACGACGTCAACGACACCGCTGACCGTCAATTCGCCCGCATCGCCCAGCGACAGATGTTCCGGACGAATACCAAGCTCAACGGATTTTCCGACTTCTGACTGCGGCACTTCAAACGGCAGAACCGATTTGGCGCCACCTGGTACAGAAACGGTCACCTTGCCCTGCTCAACGCCATCAATCGTCACATTGGTGAAGTTCATCGCTGGTGATCCGATGAAACCTGCCACAAAGCGGGTTTCGGGATGATGATAAAGCTGCATCGGTGAACCGACCTGCTCGACATTACCTTTGTTCATCACAACGATCTTGTCGGCCAAGGTCATGGCTTCGACCTGATCGTGAGTGACATAGATGATGGTCGATTTCAGGTCCTGATGAAGCTTTGCGATCTCGATACGGGTCTGCACACGCAGCGCCGCATCAAGGTTTGATAACGGCTCATCAAACAGGAAGACTTTTGGTTGGCGCACAATGGCACGGCCAATTGCCACACGTTGGCGCTGACCACCGGAAAGCTCGGACGGACGACGATCAAGCAATTGATCAAGCTGCAGAACACGGGCCGCCTCGCGAACGCGCGCATCAATTGCCGCTTTGTCCTGCTTGTCGAGTTTCAGGCCAAAGGCCATGTTTTTATAGACCGTCATATGCGGATAAAGCGCATATGACTGAAACACCATGGCGATGCCACGATCACGCGGGCTTTTGGTATTTACCACATCGCCATCAATCATCAGATCGCCGCCGGTAATTTCTTCTAATCCGGCGATGATACGCAGCAGGGTCGATTTGCCGCAGCCCGACGGCCCGACAAACACAACGAACTCGCCATCCTTCACATCCAGATCAATGCCGTGCAGCACATCAACCGCACCATAGCTTTTACGGATCTGGTCAAGTTTCAAGTCAGCCATTTATTCAAAACTCCAATCAACCAACAGTTACTTCACCGCGCCAGACGTCAGGCCGCGAATGAGTTGTCGGGAGAAAATCAGATAAAGGATCAGGATCGGAATGATCGCAAGGCTCAGCGACGCCAGAACGGCGTTCCAGTCGGTCACATACTGGCCAATGAATTGCTGCACACCCAAGGTAATGGTTTGCTTGCCATCGCCTGGCGCCAGGATCAGCGGGAACCAAAGATCGTTCCAGATCGGGATCATGGTGAACACCGCAACCGTCGCAACGGCCGGACGGATCAACGGCAGGATGATCGCAAAGAAGATTGTAAACTCCCCAACCCCGTCACACCGTGCAGCTTCTTTCAAATCCTTGGGGATCTGATGCATGAACTCGGTCAGGATAAAGATCGCCAACGGCAACCCTTGCGCCACATAGACCAGAACCAGTGCGGTCAGCGTATTAATCAGACCCAAATCAACAATCAGGTTCAGGATCGAAACCGACCCCAAGCGGATCGGCACCATGATCCCGATCGCCAGATACAACGCCAAAGCGGTATTACCCGGGAAGCGATATTCCGACAGCGCCCAAGCAGCCATAGCGCCCAAAAGCAAGACGATCACGATGGTGATGATGGTTACCGAGAAGCTGTTATAGAAAAACAGCTCGAAATTGGATTTCGCCAGAACTTTGGTGAAGCCTTCGATGCTGAAGGTTTCGGCGTTCGGAAAGCCCATCGGATCACGGAAAATGCCCTTACGTGTTTTGAAGGCATTGATGATCACAAGAAAGATCGGATAAAGCGCAACCAGTGTGTAGGTCAGAAGGATCGCGTGAACGATCACTGCCCGACTGGCGTCTTCGCGGCGAATATTGGAAAAGCTCATCATCGCCCCCGATTACAGCTGATAGCGCGCCAGACGGCGCTGAATGGCGAACAGATAGAACAGAACGCCGGCCAGAATGATCAGAAACATCAGGGATGCAACTGTCGCACCAAGGTGCGGGTTACCCAGCTGAAGCTGATAACCGAAGAAGGTGCGATAGAACAATGTGCCCATAATGTCGGTCGAGAAGTTCGGACCAGCAAGCGCACCCTTTACCGCATAAATCAGGTCGAAGGCATTGAAATTACCAACAAATGTCAGAATCGACACCATCGCAACCGTCGGCAGGACCAGCGGCAATTTGATGTGGATGAACACTTCAAAATGGCTCGCACCATCGACAATGGCTGCATCAACCAGATCATCGGGGATCGCCAGAAGTGCCGCATAGATCAGCATCAACGGAATACCGACCCACTGCCAGACCGAGATAAAGGACAGCGTCAGCAGTGCCGTGCCTTCTTTACCAAGCCACGGACCGAACAGCGATTTCAGGCCAACAATATCAAGAAGATCAGCACCAACGCCCCAAACCGGGCTCAGGATCAGCTGCCAAATGAAACCAACAATCACGACTGAGAGCATGGTCGGCATGATCATCATCGTACGATAGGTGTTGCGGAACCGAAGTTGCGGCAGACTCAAGATACCAGCCAAGACAATTCCAATCGGGTTCTGAACCAGCATATGAACAGCAAAGAACTTCATATTGTTCCAGAAGCTGTTCCAAAAGGTCGCAGACCAGTCCGGGTCGGCCAAAATGGTTCTGTAGTTGTCCAGTCCGATAAAAGTCGCCTCGCCGCCACTTGGCGTCGTATAGAAACTCAGACGAATGGAATCGAGCAGCGGATAGATCATAAACAATGTGTAGATGATCGTTGCTGGAGCCAGAAAGGCAATCACAGGCAGCTTTGCCTTGCGCCAATCGGTCATGGGGCCGGAATGCGCCATACCCTGTCCTGTATTTCCAAGATTAAAGATTGAAGGTCACGTACGCCTTCGAATTTCATGGACCGCACTTTTGCCCGGCGGTCACCGGTGTTGGGACTAAGCCCTTGGCATTCAAGATGCAGCACCTTAACGGGCAGCGTGGCAAGGATGGCAGAAACCAGACGTCTCCGCCATCCTTTCAAAGTCTTACTGGTGCGGTGCGTACCACTTCGCGAGGCCTGCTTCTGCAGCTCCGGCTGCATCTTCCGGGGTCAGCGTACCGTTGATAACCTGCGCAGAAAGGTTCCACAGGTCGTTTTCAAGGTTCGGGGTGCCACGAGAGAGGATCTGATACGAGTTACGAATGGTAGACTCGCATTCCTGACGCCAGCTTACGAACTCGCTTGCAACCGGATCGGTTACTTCAACGGTGTGGTTCGAGAGCGAGAAGAAGCCCGGAAGTGCGTTGGAATAAAGTTCAGCGAACTCAGAGCCAGTCATCCATTCAAGGAACAGCTTCGCTTCTTCGGCATTCTGGGAATCAGCATTCAAACCAAGTGCGATATCCGTGTGGTCACTGATATAGCAGGTGCCAGCGCCAGCTGCTGCAGGCGGCGGGAATGCGCCAAATGCGAAATCAGCCTGGTTGTTAAACAGCGAGATATCCCACGAACCGGCCGGGTAAACGGCTGCACGACCGAGCGAGAACAGGTTCTGTGCATCCGGATAGGAAATGGCTTCATAGCCGTCCGGAAGATAGTTTTTCCAGCTTTCCAGCTCTTTGAAGGTATCGACATAAGCTGCATCGGTGAATTTACCGCTGCCATCGATCAGAGCTTTGCGGCCGGCTTCACCATCCCAGTGGTTCGGACCAATGTTCTGGAAGCCCATGGTTGCGGCTTCCCACTGGTCTGCAGTGCCCATTGCCATTGGAATGTAGCTGCCGTCTTCCTTGATCTTATCAAGGGCAGCATAGAATTCTTCGCTGGTTTTCGGAACTTCGATGCCAACTTCTTCAAAGGCTTCTTTGTTGTAAATGAAGCCATGAATTACCGATGCCATCGGCAGGCAGAAGGTTGCCGAACCATCGTCAGTCTGCCATGCGGATTTAGCAACGTCAGAGAAGTTGTCCATACCCTTGAGGTCGTCAAGAGCAACAAGGTTACCCTGCTTGTATAGCTCAAGCGATGCGTCAAACGGACGGCAGGTAATCAGGTCACCCGCGGTGCCGCCAGCAAGCTTGGCGTTCACCGATGCGTTGTATTCGGTCGGCGGGGTCGGTTTGAACGACACATTGATGTCCGGATGTACTTTGTTGAACGCCGGAATGATTTTCTCGTTCCAGATATCAATATCGTCGTTACGCCAGCTTTCGATTACGAGATCACCGGCAGATGCCATCATCGGAACCAGGGCGACACTTGCCGCCAGGGCCCCGGCCAGGCCTTTTGCTAAGACTTTATTCGACATTTATGCCTCCTCTGATCAATGTCGGCGGACCGGCATCGGTTTCTGATGTCAGTCCTTGTATCCAAGCGCTGTCCGGAGATTTCCATTAGAAAGCGCGAGAATTTCTTGTGCCCGTGTCGGTGTATGGCCTTTGACGACCAACACCGCGGTGCGAATATCGAAATCGGATTGTTCAAGTGCCGCTTTGGCCTGCACTTCTTCGCAAGACGCAATATGCGCGACAATACGGATCGCGCGGCCATGCAGCTTGATGTTTTCGGCCCGCATGCCAACCATCAGGTTGTCAAACAATCGGCCCAGCTTGTTCATCACAAGCGTTGAAAGGATATTGAGTGCTGCCTTTTGTGCAGTCCCTGCCCCCATACGGGTCGAACCGGCGACAACTTCTGGCGCACTTTCAAGATAAATACCGCATTCAGCCACGCTTAGGATCTTGCCATCCGGGTTGTTGCAGATGCCCACCGTGAAAGCACCACGTTCGCGCGACAGTTCAAGCGCGCACATGGTGTAGGGTGTTGAACCGCTGGCAGCGATCCCGATAATCGCGTCTTTGTCAGTAATATTGTGTTGGGAAATTTCGCGGGCTGCGAGTTCGGTATCGTCTTCGGCACCGTTAAATTCGTTCGGCGCACTTTGCAGGCCACCTGCAAGCATGACGATGGTGTGATCTTCGGGCCAACCGAACGTCCCACCAAGCTCTTTGGCATCCTGCCATGCAACAGTACCGGAAGTGCCCGCGCCCACATAAACGAGACGCCCGCCGCCCCCCAGGCGACGCGCTATCCCGTCTGCCGCTGCCGCCAGATCCCCCAGGACCGGACCAACCGAGGCAACAGCGCGCATCTGACCTTCCCACAAGGCCATAAGGAAATCGGCGTCGGACCATTGGTCCAACCCGGCAAATCGCGAATCAAAATCTTCTGTGCGTGATGCCATTTTTCCGCCTCCCTCTCCAAATTAAATACCATTATGATACCAGCGATGCAAGCCACTTCGTAAAAGTTTTCCGATTTTGCGAAAACTACACCCATATATATGCATATTATCAGTACTTTAATGCGATATTTTTCCTCACCACTACATGCCTTACGTAAATATACTGAAACCAAATAAAGACCATTAACCTGCTTACTGGAATTATATTGGTATTGCTTTTTAAGATACCACTCTGCTATGCTCAGATCAGAAACAGGAAGGCAGTTATCCCAAAAATGACAAACGAACGGCTTTATCTTGGTGTTGATGGTGGCGGAACCCGCTGCCGCGTAAGGATCGCAACAGAGTCCGGAAATATTCTGGGTGAAGCTGTTCGCGGTGGCGCCAATACTCGTTTGGGCATGGATCATATCTTTGGTGAAATCACTGCTGCGGCCAAACTGGCATTAAACGAAGCCAATCTGGATGAGTCCCGCATAGGCGATCTGCACGCCGGGCTTGGATTGGCTGGATTGCCGCTGGAACGTGAACGCAATCTGATTGCCGCCTACCCACACCCGTTTGCCAGCATTTGCTTTGCGACCGATGCCTATACAGCATGTCTTGGCGCGCATGATGGTGCAAATGGTGCGATTCTGATTGTCGGGACCGGGACATGCGGCCAGGCCATCATCGATAACAAACAACTCGCCGTTGCCGGTTGGGGTTTTGAGATTTCCGATATCGGAAGCGGCGCGCGTATCGGCCGGGCCGTGATTGAAACGGCGCTTCTCGCCCATGAGGGGCTGGCGGATCAAACCGATCTGACGCGCGACGTAATGGCAAAATTTGAAAACAATCCGGAAAACATCGTCGCATTCGCCGAAACAGCAAAACCGGGTGACTACGGCACCTATTGCCCGATGGTTTTTGATGCGGATGCCGCATGTGATGCGACGGCAACGACCATCATCGGTCACGCAGTAAAGGCTAACCTTCAAATTCTGCGCAAGCTTGTCGCTTTTGGCGCTAATCGCCTAACCCTGATGGGCGGTCTTTGTGACCAGATGGCAAAACGTATGCCGGAAGACATCCAAAATCTGCTTGTACCAGCGAAGAATGACGCAATGCACGGGGCCATCCTGATGGCGAAACAGCATGAAAGAACGGCCGCATGATCGCTACACAGGACATCATTGCCAATCTGCGCACCCGTGATATCGAGAATACCGGTAACGGACCACTTTATCGCCGCCTGCAAACAGCCCTTAAGGCCGTTATTGATGATGGCATCCTGCAAGTTGACGATGCCCTGCCAAGCGAACGCGACCTTGCCAATGAACTTGGTATTTCGCGCGTTACGGTTCGCAATGCGATGCGCTCGCTGGTCGAAGAAGGCGTTCTGGTTCAACGCCATGGCGCTGGCACCTTTGTTGCCCCACGCGTTGAACAAGCCCTGTCGCGCCTGACATCCTTTACCGAAGACATGATCACGCGCGGCATGGATCCGGGTGCCGTTTGGCTGGAAAAGACCTTGGGCCACGCGTCACCAGAAGAAGCCATGGCGCTTAATCTTTCGCCCGGCACTGAAGTCACCCGCCTGCGTCGTCTTCGTACGGCGAACGATAAACCGATGGCGCTTGAATACGCGGTGATCCCACGGGCCTTTTTGCCAAGCCCCGATGAAGTCGACAAATCGCTTTATGACGCGCTGGCCAAATACAATAAAAAGCCCGAACGCGCCCTGCAGCGCCTTCGCGCGGAACTGTTTGATGGCGAAACCGCCAAAATCCTGGGCGTTCCAGATGGCAGCGCGGCACTTTATATCGAGCGCCGCTCATTCCTTGCCAATGGAACACCTGTCGAGTTCACCCGATCCTACTATCGCGGTGACAGTTACGACTTTATTGCTGAAATGCAGGTAGATGCCCGCTGACATAACGGTTGGGCACATGCATAAACTAAGGGAACACTGGAAATGACGACAAGTTGGCGCCCGAAAACGCAGATGGGCCGCGAATTGGCTGAAGCCCCGGAAGTTGTTGCCAAACAATTGGACCACAACAAGGACGCTATCGCCAAACTTGCCGAAGATCTTCGTGCCAATCCGCCGAAATTCGTTGTGACCTGTGGCCGAGGCAGCTCGGACCATGCAACGCTTTATGCAAAATACCTGATTGAAAGCCAGCTTGGCATCCCGGTCGTTTCTGCCGCACCGTCCATCGTCTCGATCTATAACCGTTCAATCGCGACCAAGGATGCGCTTTTCATTGCTGTGTCACAGTCTGGCAAGAGCCCGGACCTTGTGATCAATGCCGAAGCCGCCCGCGATGCTGGCGCACGCACGGTTGCTCTGGTCAATGTCGTTGACTCTCCGTTGGCAGATACGGTTGATCACGTGATCCCGTTGATGGCTGGCCCAGAAACCAGCGTTGCTGCAACCAAGTCCTATATCGCGACCCTTTCTGCTATCGCACAGATCGTTGGCGCATGGACCAGCGATGCCGTATTCAACGAAGGCATTGGCAAACTCCCGGCATCCTTGAGCACGGCACTTGATCAGGATTGGTTGGGCGCGTCCGAGACCATTGCAAAGTCTGAAGGGCTTTATGTCATTGGTCGCGGCCCGGCATTTGCGATTGCCCAGGAAGCAGCCCTTAAATTCAAGGAAACCAGCAGCTTGCACGCTGAAGCTTTCAGCGCAGCTGAAGTCAAGCACGGCCCAATGGCACTGGTTACCCCCACCTTCCCGATGCTTGTTTTCTCGCAGCAGGATGCATCGCGTGACAGTGTCGAAGGTTTCCTTTCGGAAATGCGGGCAAAGACAGACAACCTGTTTGCCGCAGAGACGGGCTATGCCGATATCAAGGGTCACCTTCCGGTGGTCGAGGATATCCACCCGCTTCTGGCACCGATCGCGATGATCCAAACATTCTATACCCTGGCCGAAAGCGTTGCCTTGGCGCGTGGCTGCAATCCTGATGCGCCGCCGCACCTTTCGAAAGTCACGGAGACCCACTAATGACAGCATTTGCCATTACCAATGCCCGGATTTTTGACGGGACAGAATTCCATGAAGGCAAAGCCGTCATTGTGCGTGATGGCAAGATCGAAGCACTTTGCGATGCGCAGTCCCTGCCCGCTGACATTGATGTCATCGACGGCACTGGCCAGACCCTTGCGCCGGGTTTGATCGATGTGCAGGTCAATGGCGGCGGCGGTATTTTGCTGAACGATGAGCCCACTGTCGATGGCGTTCGCGCGATCATGGAAGCCCATCGGAAATACGGCACAACGGCAATGCTGCCGACCCTGATCACAGATTACCGCGACAAGATGGAAGCTGCCATTAGTGCGGTTGAAGGTGCGATTGATGCTGGTGTTCCGGGCATTGTCGGCATCCACCTTGAAGGCCCATATCTCAATGCAGAGCGCAAAGGCGTTCATTCCGCCGAGATCATCCGCCCGATGGAAGAAGATGCGCTGGAATTGCTCACACGCCTTCCAAACGGCCGTATTCTTGTCACCATGGCACCGGAAAAGGCCACCAACGGCACGATCAAGGCCCTTGCTGATAAAGGCGTGCTGGTTTGCGCTGGTCATACTGCCGGGACTTATGATGACATTCAGGACGCAATTGGCGAAGGCATGCGTGGCATTACGCATCTGTTTAACGCAATGAGCCCGATGACCCATCGTGAACCCGGCGTCGCCGGTGCCGCTATGGCGGATGACATCACATGGTGCGGTCTGATTGTCGATGGCTATCACGTACATCCCGCCGCACTTAAGATCGCCATCAAAGCAAAGGCTACTGGGAAAATCATGCTGGTGACTGATGCAATGCCAACAGTTGGTGCAACTGATAAGCGCTTCAGCCTTGGTGGCGAGGAAATCATTGCCAGTGATGGTCGCTGTGCCCTTGCCGATGGCACCCTTGCGGGATCAGACCTTGATATGATTGCAGCGGTTAAAAACTGTGTCGAGATGGTCGGGATTGAGCTTGGCGAGGCATTGCGCATGGCATCCCTGTATCCGGCCGCCTTTCTTAAACTGGATGATCAGATGGGCCGGATTGAACCTGGCTACAACGCTGACATCATCTTGTTTGACGGTGCATTTAATGTGACGCGCAGCTGGATCAACGGCGCAGAATAACTATAACAATCAAATCATTATCAGGTTTTCAGGAGGCACAAAATGAAGCCGGTTCGTATTCTTGTCGTTGGCTTGGGCAATATGGGACTTTCCCATGCAAAGGCCTATCACCAGCTTGACGGATACGAAATCGTCGGCATTTGTGCCCGCTCAACCATTCCGGCTGAAAAGCTGCCAGACGGCTTTGCCGCCTACCAGCAATTCACCGACTATTTCGCAGCACTGTCGGAAACAAAACCTGATGCTGTGTCGATCAACACCTATACCGAAACCCATGCGGATTTTGCGATAGCAGCATTCGAAGCTGGCGCGCATGTCTTTATTGAAAAGCCATTGGCAGCCACAGTTGAAGATGCCGAACGTGTGGTCGCGAGTGCGAAGAAATATGATCGCAAGCTTGTGATTGGTTATATCCTGCGCCATCACCCGTCATGGGAAAAGTTTGTCGAAATCGCCAAGACGCTGGGCAAACCGCTTGTCATGCGCATGAACCTTAACCAGCAAAGCAGCGGTGCGTTTTGGGAAACCCATAAACGTCTACTCAACAGTGTTTCGCCGATTGTCGATTGTGGTGTGCATTATCTTGACATGATGTGTCTGATGACAGCGGCCAAGCCGGTATCGGTCAATGCGATTGGTGTGCGACTGTCGGATGAGGTTGCGCCAGAGATGTATAACTATGGTCAGCTTCAGGTTCGCTTCGACGATGGATCGGTTGGCTGGTATGAAGCTGGCTGGGGCCCGATGATCAGCGAAACGGCCTTCTTTGTTAAGGACGTCATTGGTCCCAAAGGCTGCGTTTCGATCACCGATGTTGAGGAAAAAGGCGCCGGATCCGCCGATATCGACACCCATACCAAAACAAACGCGCTAAAACTTCACCATGCTGCCACAAACAGTGCCGGAGAATTTACACATTCTGACGAGATCATCCGAACCGACGATGAGCCCGATCATGATGGCCTGTGCCTGCGCGAACAGCAATTTTTCCTAAAGTCTATAACAGAAGAACTTGACCTGACGCAGCATATGGAAGATGCATTGGGCTCTTTACGGATTGCCCTTGCCGCGGACCAATCGGTTCGCACGGGGGCACCTGTTTTACTCTGACCCCCAGGAGGAGTACCCACATGCCTTCCGTTAAACCCGGTGTTGTTACCGGTGCTGCCTACCGTGACCTTGTTGCTGCTTGCAAGCAGGACGGTTACGCCCTTCCCGCTGTCAACATTACCACATCAAGCACGCTGAACGCTGCGCTTGAAGCCGCTGCAAATGCCGGTTCTGACATCATCATTCAGCTTTCAAATGGTGGCGCACAGTTCTTTGCTGGCAAGGGCATCAAGGACGCAGAAGCTGCCCGTGTTCTGGGCGCTGTTTCCGCAGCCCGCCATGCTCAGCTTTTGGCTGAATATTATGGTGTTGCTGTTGTCATGCATACCGACCACGCGAACCGCAAGTTCGTTCCGTGGGTCGATGAAATGCTGAAATGGAGCGAAAAAGCCTATGCCGAAACCGGCAGCGCGCTTTACAGCTCCCACATGCTTGATCTTTCCGAAGAACCGCTCGAAGACAACCTGTCGACCTGCGAAACCTTCCTGAAGCGCATGGCCGCCATCGAAATGAGCCTGGAAATCGAACTGGGCGTCACTGGTGGTGAAGAAGACGGTATTGGCCACGAACTCGATACGTCCAGCGACGAAATCGATCCGCGCCTTTACACCCGTCCGGAAGAAGTCGAAGAAGCGTATCGCCGTCTTTCCCCGCTTGGCCATTTCTCGGTCGCGGCGGCATTCGGTAACGTGCACGGCGTTTACAAGCCGGGCAACGTAAAGCTTCGTCCGGAAATCCTTCTGGAAAGCCAGAAATTCGTTTCCGAGAAACACGGCCTTGGTGATCGCCCGCTGGACTTCGTATTCCACGGTGGTTCGGGTTCTGAAAAAGAGAAAATCGAAGAAGCAGTCGGCTACGGCGTCTTCAAGATGAATATCGATACCGATACCCAGTTCGCTTATTCCCGCCCGGTTGGCGAGTATGTCGAAGCCAATTCTCGCGCGTTCAAGTATCAGGTCGATCCGGAAACGGACAAACCGTACAAAAAGAACTATGACCCGCGCATGTGGGTCCGTGAAGCAGAACTTTCGATGGCATCCCGCCTCGAAGAAGCTTTCAAGGATCTTGGCGCAACTGGCCGTTCTGTCACCAAGGGTTAATCCCTTTGATGTCAGCTTGACCCAGTTGGTCAAAAGAATTGCGAAGCCCGCCGGACTTGTTCGGCGGGTTTTTTCGTGCATCCATGGTGGGCGCATTTGCGAAATGACAGTCTCCTGACAAATACTGACAGGAACTGTCAGGGGCGCGCTTGCGTATAGCGATTGGACCCTCTATACACTTTCCGAACAATTCAGGAACAAAAGGCCCGACATGCTGACGAAAATTTCGGTTCGCGGTGCGAAAGAACACAATCTTCAGAACATCGATGTTGAACTTCCACGCGATTCTCTGGTGGTGATTACAGGCCTGTCGGGGTCTGGCAAAAGCTCGCTTGCGTTCGATACGATCTATGCTGAAGGTCAGCGCCGTTATGTCGAGAGTCTTTCGGCCTATGCACGCCAGTTCCTTGAATTGATGCAAAAGCCCGATGTTGAATATATCGACGGCCTGTCACCGGCGATTTCCATCGAACAGAAAACAACGTCGAAAAACCCGCGTTCGACTGTCGGTACCGTGACCGAGATTTATGACTATATGCGTCTTCTTTGGGCGCGTATCGGCGTCCCTTATTCGCCGGCAACAGGTCTTCCGATTGTCAGCCAGACCGTCTCGCAGATGGTTGACCGTGTGATGGAGATGGAAGAAGGCACGCGCTTGTACCTTCTGGCCCCTATCGTGCGTGGTCGTAAGGGGGAATACAAAAAGGAACTTCGGGACCTTCGTGCGCGCGGCTTCCAGCGCGTCAAGATCGATGGCGAGATGTATGACATCGACGAAGCGCCGGACCTCAACAAGAAGCTGAAACATGATATCTCGGTCATTGTCGACCGCCTGATCGTCAAGGAAGGCATTGCAACCCGTCTTGCCGACAGCTTTGAAACCGCACTTGAGCTTACCGATGGGATCGTTCTGACCGAAGACGCCAAAACCGGCGAAACGACGGTATTTTCGGCCAAGTTCGCCTGCCCGGTTTCCGGCTTCACCATCGAAGAAATCGAACCACGCCTGTTTTCGTTCAACAACCCGTTTGGCGCCTGCCCGGCCTGTGATGGACTTGGCACGCAGATGGAGTTTGATCCGATGCTGGTCGTGCCAGACGAAAGCAAGTCACTTGAAGACGGTGCCGTCGCACCCTGGGCCAGCACGACATCAAAATACTATCTCCAGACCCTGAAATCGGTCGCGAAGCATTTTGATTTCAAAACCAATGTCGCTTGGGAAAAACTGCCCAAAAAGGCGCAGGACATCATCTTGCATGGCTCTGGCGATGAAGAAGTTACTGTGACCTATGACGATGGTTCGCGCAGCTACAAGGTATCGCGCCCGTTTGAAGGCGTTATTCCCAATATGTCACGGCGCTGGCGCGAAACGGACAGCCAATGGGCACGTGATGAGCTTTCGAAATATCAGATGGTTTCGCACTGCCCGACCTGTTCTGGCAAACGCCTGAAACCAGAAGCATTGGCGGTAAAGGTTGATGGTTGCGATATCTCGCAGGTAACGGAGCTTTCAATTGCCAAGGCCGGTGACTGGTTCATCAGTCTGGAAGGCAAGCTGAACGAAAAAGAAACTGAAATCGCGCGCCGTATCCTTCGCGAGATCAATGATCGCCTGCGGTTTTTGCGCGACGTTGGCCTGGATTATCTATCCATGTCACGTACGTCTGGCACGCTATCAGGTGGTGAAAGCCAACGTATCCGTCTGGCATCTCAGATTGGCTCGGGCCTGACCGGTGTTCTTTACGTCCTTGATGAACCGTCTATTGGTTTGCATCAGCGTGACAATGACCGCTTGCTTGATACACTTAAACGTCTGCGCGATCTGGGCAACACGGTTCTGGTCGTTGAACATGATGAAGACGCCATTCGTGCAGCGGACTATGTGGTTGATATGGGCCCGGGTGCCGGCATTCATGGTGGCCGTATCGTTGCCCAAGGCACTCCGGAACAGATCCAGCAGAACCCGGACAGTCTGACCGGTAAATATCTGGTGGGTGTTGAGCAGATCGTTGTTCCAAAGGAACGCCGTAAAGGCAATGGCAAGGCCATCTCGATCAAGGGGGCGACCGCCAACAACCTTCAGGGCATTGATGTCGATTTCCCGTTGGGCAAGTTCATTTCTGTCACCGGTGTTTCTGGTGGCGGCAAATCAAGCCTTGTGATCGAAACGCTTTATAAGGCGCTGGCCAAACGCATGCATAATGCGCGTCATCATCCCGGCGCCCATGATGCCATTGTTGGTGTGGAGCTGATCGACAAGATCATTGATATCGACCAAAGCCCGATTGGCAGAACGCCGCGTTCAAACCCGGTCACCTATACCGGCGCCTTCACGCCGATCCGTGAATGGTTTGCGCAATTGCCAGAGGCAAAAACGCGTGGCTATAAGCCCGGACGTTTTTCCTTCAACGTCAAAGGTGGTCGTTGTGAAGCCTGTCAGGGTGACGGTGTTATCAAGATCGAGATGCACTTCCTGCCTGACGTTTATGTCACCTGCGATCAGTGCAAAGGCAAACGATACAATCGTGAAACGCTGGAAATATCGTTTAAAGGCAAATCGATATCCGACGTTCTTGATATGACTGTCGAAGAAGGTGCGGAGTTCTTCAAGGCCGTTCCGTCGATCCGTGACAAGATGGAGACCCTTAAGCAGGTTGGTCTTTCCTATATCCATCTGGGTCAACAGGCGACCACCTTGTCAGGTGGCGAAGCGCAGCGCGTGAAGCTGGCCAAGGAGCTTTCCAAACGTGCGACGGGTCGAACGATCTATATCCTTGATGAGCCGACCACAGGTCTTCATTTCCACGATATCCGCAAATTGCTTGAAGTCCTGCATACCCTGGTCGATCAGGGCAACACGGTTGTCGTGATTGAACATAACCTTGATGTCATCAAGACTGCCGATTGGATCATTGATATCGGACCAGAAGGTGGTGATGGCGGCGGTCAGTTGGTCGGCACCGGCACGCCGGAAGCCATCATGGCGAACGAACGCAGCTATACTGGTCGTTACCTCAAACGCCATCTCGGTCTGGAATAATGAAATTGGGGCAGCATTGGACTGCCCCTTTCATTTTATCAGCCGCTATTGGTGACCCTGTTTTCGACCCGTTTGACCAATGCTGTGCTCAGCCTTTCGCTAAATCCTGACAAGAATGCAAAGACCAGAACGATTGATATCTGCTGACCTGCGGCAGGTGAATTGCTGATCTGATCAAGGTCATCAAGGTTATGGAGCTCATCAAGCGGGATTGGCAGAATGCCTGCACGTAGCGCCAATAAAACAACCAATGCAAAACAGAACCCCATGCACGGTCGGAACAGGAAGTTAAAGAACACCGATGCCGGTTCCATCTCGTTCCAGGGCGTGTCCTTACCAAGCCGCATCATCATGCTGGTCAGAGCACCAATCGCGCCGAAGCTTCCAACAAAGAACAGCAAATCATAGCTAAAACCAAAAATCTTGCCGCTGCCAGTGCTGATGATGTTATCGACCTGAACAAACAGCAACACCGCGAAAATCAGGACGATTGGCGACAAAGCCAGTGCAAGGGCTGCGATACGCAAGCTTTTGTTAAACGCCTTCTCAACGGGCCCGTGGTTAGACAGAAGCTTTGGACGGTCTTTTTGCTCGTCATGTAGATCATGCAGATATCCCTGCACAAAGCCGTCTCGTCCCTGATTAAGCGCCAACAACATGATGACAGCATCGGATTGTTTGCGATCCGTCGCAGTATCAGACCATCGACTGTCATCACGCCACCAACGCAAAAATGCCCGCATCACCAGTGACGCCCGCCAACCTTGCCGGGTCGCCACCACATATTCGATCATCCCTTCGATATCCGCCTGGCTAAACGCGCTATCGCCAAACTGGGGAAATGGAAAACCCAACCGGCGTTCACGCGGTTCCGCTGGGTCATCATCATGTTCCGGAGCATCTGGCTTCTGGTCAGCCGGACATTCCATGTCGCGCCAGGCACGTCGGCGCGGCACAAGTCCGATGACCGGGCAATGCGTGGGGTCGTAGCCATAAGGATGGTGCGGATAGCTCATGTGACTGTCAACTTGTAGCTGAGGGACAGAACGGCTCTGGCCATTAAGACGTGGCGTTTGTGGCATTGTGAAAAATTCATGCCCTCATGCGGTCTATCGGCGGTATTCATGCGCAATTGACTTGAAATCTGCCCCCGTGCACCGCTATGTCTGTGCCAAGATTTCAAAACCATTCTTCGCGAGGAGTTCGCACACGTGAGCACGGTCAAACCCGTTCATATTATCGGTGCCGGTCTGGCTGGTAGTGAAGCCGCCTGGCAGCTTGCAGAAGCTGGCGTTCCTGTCATCATTCATGAGATGCGCCCGGTTCGTCCGACAGATGCGCACCATACGGACAAATGCGCAGAGCTGGTCTGCTCCAACTCGTTCCGGTCAGACGACAAGGAATATAATGCTGTTGGCCTGATCCATGATGAAATGCGCCGCGCGGGCTCCATCATCATGCGTTGTGCCGATGAACATAAGGTTCCTGCTGGTGCTGCCCTGGCCGTTGACCGCGAAGGTTTCTCGCAGGCGGTTACGGACGCGCTTGAAAACCATCCGTTGATTTCAATGGAACGTGGCGAGATCGACGGTCTTCCGCCCGAGGAATGGGAACAGACCATCATTGCCACCGGCCCGCTGACATCGGGCCCGCTTGCCGAAGCCATTCGCACGGCAACCGGCGAAGAAAGCCTGGCCTTCTTTGATGCGATCGCACCGATCATCTACAAGGAAAGCATCGATTTTGATAAGGCGTGGTTCCAGTCACGCTACGACAAGGGCGATGGCAAAGATTACATCAACTGCCCAATGTATGAAGACGAGTATAACCGCTTCATCGATGCCCTGATCGAAGGTGAAAAAACCGAGTTCAAAGAATGGGAAAAAGACACCCCCTACTTTGATGGTTGCCTGCCGATCGAAGTAATGGCTGAACGTGGTCGCGAAACCCTGCGCCACGGCCCGATGAAGCCGGTTGGCCTGACCAACCCGCATAATCCAACGCAAAAGCCGCGCGCGATTGTCCAGCTACGTCAGGACAATGCGCTAGGTACGCTCTACAATATGGTTGGCTTCCAAACAAAACTGAAATACGGCGCGCAGGTTGAGGTATTCCGAACCATTCCGGGACTTGAGAACGCTGAATTCGCCCGTCTTGGTGGCATTCACCGCAACACGTTCCTGAATTCACCGCGTTTGTTGGACAATACCCTGCGCCTTAAATCGCGTCCGGATCTGCGCTTTGCCGGTCAGATCACCGGCTGCGAAGGATATGTTGAAAGTGCTGCTGTTGGTTTGATGGTCGGTCGTTTCACTGCGGCCGAGAAAGCGGGCAAAACTCTGCCAATGCCGCCGTTGGCGACAGCTATGGGCGCATTGTTGAACCACATTACCGGTGGCGCGGATGAAAGCACCTTCCAGCCGATGAATGTCAATTTCGGTCTATTCCCGGATCTGGAGCTGACCAAACGTGTTAAGGGACGTGATCGCAAGAAGCTTTATACCGATCGTGCAATCCCGCTATTTGATGAATGGCTTAGCGCCATCACAGCTGCCTGAAACGACAAAAGCCGCATCATATGATGCGGCTTTTCTTTTTGCGTAAAGCGCAGTTAGTATTTCGCAGGCTGACGTTCCAGTTCGCCGGTCACATCACGGATCTGTTGGCCATCACGGAAACGGCGAAACACCAAATCCATATTTCCATCGTCATCCAGCGTGCGTTTGTAAACCTGCATCTCGTACCCACCTTCATCGGTGATATAAAGCGCATGGATGATCAAGGACGCATCAACAATCCGCGCCCAGAAAAATGGTTCACCCTTGAGCGGATCATTGGGGATACGTTTGCCAAACAGGCCCGAACGCATCGCGCTGCCATAAATGTCCGGCCGCTCAGTCGTGAAGAACTCAACATTCAGCGAAACGTTCTTTTCACGTCCGTCAGCTTTGTGGATGACCGTTGCCCAATCAACAGTAAAGCCGCGCTCGGTCTTTTGGATCACGACATCAAGGTCACGAGCCTGAAGCTCACCTTCGGCATGTTCGATGGTTGTGCCATGGTAGCTGCCGACAAACGGATCAATGCTGGCGGCATGCAAAGCCATCGGTAGCATTGCGACAACACAGAACAATCCCGCACCGATCAAGCGCTGTAACCAATGCTTTTGAGACATTGAATGCGTATGTGTCATCACGGTCGGTCCTCACCTTGGGTGGCTTAGCCAATCTTGCGTCGTATAATCAAAGCGTTATGGACGCTACCATGGACAGTTCAAAACTGCCCTACCCTTTATCGTTAATTTAGATGATATTTTCACGATATCCAGCCACCAAGGCCTTTCTGATCAATATCGCTTGATCAAACCATTGAGTGTCAGGCGCAAACTGGCTGGCCTTGCAAGACCGAAGTCGGCAGAAAACGGATCGAACCCGGCCTTTTCAAGTTTCTTAAGATAGCCATCAGCAAGAACGACGGGTAAAGCTGCTGCGTGGGCCTTTTTTGGCAGCGCCTTACGTACTTTGCGGGCATCCTTGATGCGCGTACGGGCAAGTTCGGCAATCTCGCGCGTGAAATTGCGCACCTGTTCCTTTTTGCGGAACTCAAACAGATCGCCCTGGGCAACCTCATGATGCTCCATGCGATCCTTTGGCAAATAGAGACGCTTTGCCCGCCCGTGGAACACCATCGCACGCAGGATACCGACCAACCCATAGGCATTTCCGGCAAGGCGCGCGGCATGGTCAGCGTCTTCGCCTTCTGCCCCCAACAAGCGCGCAGCAAGAACAGAAATTTTCCCGGACGTCTGATCGATATAGCGATCAAGTTCATCCTGATCCGTAGGTTGACGATCTTCAAGATCAAATTCACGCGCGGCAACGACCTGTTCAAGATCAAAGGTCGTCAACAGGCCCTTCTCAACCAACTCAGCCAGTGGTTCGACCACCTCATGTTGGCGAACTTTGCCCTCGGCAATTTCGGTCAAGGTATCTCGCCACCATTGCAGGCGGATATGGCCCAGCATGATCTCGGTGACCATTTCGCGCGTCTTGGAAACTTCCTGATTAAAGGCATAAAGCGTGAAAAGGTCTTCGCGCTTTTCAGGGGATGCGAACAAGGCACACAAGAAACGGTCGCGGTCATGACGACGGACATAATCTGCGCAATGGGAAAGCTTTGGCGTATCAGTCATTTGGCCTATCCGATCTTTTGCGTCGCACGCTGATCGTCATTGGGATTGTTCAAGGTTTCCGGCATGGTTTCCACATAAAGCGATTGCGACGGGAATGCGAAAGCAGCGCCCTCTTCTTCGACAATCCGCTTAAATGCGATGATATGACGGTTCCGAATATCCCGCCATGTAACCCAGTCGGTGGTCTTGGTAAAGTAATACAGATCAATATTGATCGAACTGGCCCCGAAATCGGACAAATGAACCATCTGCGCCACATCGGTTTGCGCAACGTCGTCATCTTCCTTCAGGAACGTGCGCAGCTTTTCAACGATGGCTTCCATCTGCTTTGCCGTGGTTCGGTATTCAAGCCCGATCACCATCTTGATACGGCGATGCGTCATCCGCGACCAGTTGATCACCGGAGAATCTACGATCTGGGCATTGGGCATGGTCACCAGTGCCTTGGCAAAGGTTCGCACTTTTGTTGCGCGCAGACCAACCACTTCGACTGTACCCTCGAAATGCGGTGTTTCGATCCAGTCTCCGCGCTTATAAAGGTTATCAGCAAAGATCGTTAGACCGCCAAAGATGTTGGCAACAGAATCCTTCGCCGCCAAGGCCACGGCCATCCCGGCCAAACCAAGGCCCCCAAGGAAGGCCGAAACATCAATGCCCCATCCTTCAAGGAAGATCACCCCGCCAATCACAACAATCAGCGTTTTGACACCACGGATGAAAAACTGCCGCAAATCATCGCCAAGCCCGGCACCAAATCGCCCAACAAGACGATTAAGAGATACGGCAACCGGCTCAACGGCGCGGAACAATGCCCAAAACACGCAAAATGCCGAAGCCAACGTAATCGCGTCCATCACGACCGTGTTTATAGCATCGGGAAGTGCAAGAAGCTTTGTCGCGAAGTATAGGCCAAGCAGCATCACCAGTGCCTGGAGCGGCAAGGCAAATGCATCAAGCACATTGGCGATCATGCTTTGGGCGCGCTGTTGAGCAATTCGGCGCAAGATACCCAGGGCGCCACGCACCAAAACACGCTTGAAGATGAAGAAAATCAGCAGCACCAAGGCTGCCCCAACCCATCTTCCGACCTCGCCACCACCAAGCAGATCGACCCATGTATTCATGTGGCCAATGACTTCTTCGTTGAGGCTGTCCAGTTCGGTTGTGATTTCATCCATGGCTTGTAAGGTGTTCTGCTGTTAAGGTTATTTTGACGATCGACATGAAACTAATACGTGCAGACATGTATTTCCGGCCATTGTATAACAACTAAAACGGCGCAGGCATATGGCATCCTTCACGTCCGGACGATTACACGTTATTGGTGGTGGCTTGGCGGGTTCCGCCTTGGCAACTCTCTTGGCGGAAGACGGCGTTGACGTGACGCTTTACGACGAAGCAGAGCCGTTTGAAAGCCGCTGGACACGTGGCATGCAAACCGCACCTGAGAGCCACAAAACAGCCGAGCCTGAGATTTTCTATGACCCCGACGGTGTCGTTGCCGATTACTTTGCCAGATGGCCTGAAATTCCGTCGAAACTGATCAGGCCGGCCCATTGTGTTATGGGCCTTAAGCGCGGACGAAGAAAGCCAGCCATTGTTACCCTTGATCACGGGATTTCTCGCGCTCTAATCAGGCGCAGGATCGGTTTCATTGCACGTGCATACACCGCACTTACCCTTTGGCAAAACCGATATGCCAGCGAAGAAAGCCGGGTAGATGGTACAATTGCATCAGGCATGCTTGAAAGTGATGAACAGGCCAATATTCCAGGCACCTATCACCGCGATGCCTTGGCCGTGTTGGCAGAAGTTCTGTTTTCCATGCCGGCACATCGCTGCTCCAAGGCGCTTTTAGGCCGTGTCATGACGCCAAAGGCATCCGCACTCTTTTCGAAAAGCCACGAAACGGTTTTTTCCGCAATTGATCCGATTATCCTGAATGATATCGCCCTGCCCGCGTTACGTGAACGTTTCATCACATCTGGCGGCACGATCAAGGCCAAGACAAAACTGGGCGATATTGACAGTACGTCTGACTATGCCACGGATCTTTTGTTTGATGATGACAGCCAGATCATCTTAAAGCCAAACGACGCCGTAGTTTTGGCCCTTCATCCCAAACCGCTTTGCGATGCGGTACCCGATATCGGTATGACGCCTGCACCCGCCAAGCGGCAAACCATGGCGTTTGAGCTGAAACGTCCATTTGCCGAACCGCGCAGCCTTTTGGTAAGTGATGACATCGTGCGTGCCATCTACTGCAATCGTCGCCATCTTCAGGTCTGCCTCAACAGTGGCCTACATCTTCCAAGTGATGGGACGGTCGATCAGTTTGCCCATCGGATATGGCAACGCTGCGTTTGGCTGTGCGATCAGTATCTAAATCTGGATTTACAGGCACGATCTGAAAATGCCGAAGGCTTTGATCACCCGAACTATCGTTTCATAGATGCAGAGGCCCCCTTCCCGGAACTGAGCCCAGGACTGGCTGCACTACGTCACAGGCTACAGCCACCTTGGAAAAACCTGTTCCTGTGCGGGGATTCGTTCCCGGCCGAACATGCACCCGGACCTGCGGCACTGTTTACCAGCGTCAAACAGGTCCGCCAGCAATTGCAGGCGTTCTTTTCGAATTAAGTTAAGTGTGATCAGATTGCGATCATCGCGGCGGCAACGCGGCGTGCTTCGGCCACCAGCACATTATAGGTACGGCAAGCAGCACCCGTATCCATCGGCTCGATCACGATACCATGAGGCTTAAGCGCCTGACGCCATGCCATTGGTACCGGCGTTAAACGTGTCCCCATCCCGAGTATCAGGATTTCGACGTCGTCGGCCTTCTCAATGACACGTGCGAATGACTCAGGTGTGATGTCTTCGATGGATTTTACTTTCCATGAATAGATTGATTCAGGAAACAATATCACGGAACCTGTGACTTTTTCCTCGCCAAACCGAAACAATCCATCACCATAGCTGGAGACCAGATTGCGGCCTTCGGCGACCATCGTACTTACTTCAACAGACATTTTGGCCCCATTTGCCGTCGTTCTTCTTAACGTGATTTGGACTTAGTCTGAATTTCACGCTGTGTCGAGGTGTTCTTAGGCAGTTTTTCCACGCCACAGAATGAATAGCCCGGACAAAACGACAACAACACATCCAATGATCATCATCATATCTGGCTCTTCACCAAACAGGATCATGCCCAATGCAATCCCGAACAATAGGCGCGTATACCTGAATGGCGTAACGGCGGATACATCACCTGTACGCATTGCTTTCATTAAGGCTGCGTAGGCAAACGCCCCCATCAAGACCGCACCCAACAGATATAGCAGACTCTCCGTATTCAGCCATGTGAACGCTTTTCCATCCCAAATCGAAAACGAGATGCCCGCCAGAATGATGGCTACGAACCCGTAAAACCCCAAAATGGACGTACTCAGCGATACAGGAGCTGCACGGCTGGCAAGATCGCGCCCGGCAAACCCGATCGTTCCGATCACGGCAAGCAAGGACAATGCAGAGAAGCTGTCAGCGGTCGGACGCAGAATGATTAAAACGCCGATCAAACCGATGATGATTGCCGTCCATCTTCTCCAACCGACCTTTTCACCAAACAGGATCGCCGCGCCCAGAACGACAATAATTGGTGTCGCCTGAAGTATGGCCGTGGTTGACGAAAGCGGGGTCAAAGCCAGTGCCAGGACATAAAACAACCGCCCAACCACTTCAAACACGACCCGTATGCCCATGGCACGCGACAGCACGTCAGGATTAAGCAGGCGCTTTTTCTCGATCCGCGCGACGGTTGCGAACAGCACAGCACCGCCAAAGCCAAACAAAAGCAAAACCTGGCCCACTGGATGGGCCTCTGAAACGGCCTTAACGAACGCATCTTCAAAGGCAAAGGCAACCATCGCAGCCATCATCCAAAGGCTACCAATCAGATTTGCGCGATGCTCGGGGGTTGAGGCAACATGAAGTGTCATCGGTGGACGCCAGTTTTGAAGGATTTTTAACCGGCTCTCCAGGGGCAGAAACGAGAAGCCGCGAACGATAAAAGCCCGCAAAAGAAAAGGCCGGATTTGTTGTCGCACAAACCCGGCCTTAGTGTAAATCTATCAATTCAACGTTATTGATCAGGCACTTGCTTCCTGACCTTCTTCCGCTTCGGGGATTTTGCGTTTGAGGTGCAAAACAACCAACAGCGGAGAAGCAACGCAGATCGACGAATAAGTACCGATCACGATGCCGAAGATCAAAGCCATGGTGAAGCCACGGATCGCCTCGCCACCAAATACGAACAGCGCAATCAAAGCCAGCAAGGTGGTCAATGATGTCATGGTCGTACGTGACAAGGTCGAGTTGATCGACAGATCAAGCAGATCCGGGATTTCCATCTTGCGGAACTTGCGCAGATATTCACGGATACGGTCAAACACAACAACCGTATCGTTGATCGAATAACCTGCAACCGTCAGAACCGCGGCAAGTGTTGCCAGATCAAACTGAACACCGGTAATGACAAAAAAGCCAATGGTGATCAAGACGTCGTGCAGCAGCGCTACGACCGATGCGACAGCAAACTGCCATTCGAACCGCACCCAAATGTAGACCATGATCAGCAGAAGCGAGATGACGACCGAATAGAAGCCAGCTTCTTTAAGTTCACCGCCAACTTTCGGGCCGACAAGCTCGCTACGACGAATGGTTACGTCATCGCCAAGCGCTTCGGTGACGGCAGCCAGTGCAGCCATCTGGGCTTCTTCTTCACCATCCTGACGCTGCAGCTGGATCAGTACATCATCAGGTGCGCCGAATTCCTGGATCGAAACGTCACCAAGACCAAGGCTTCCGAGATTATCACGCAGCGCATTGATATCCGCTGGACCATTGGTTTTGATCTCAACCAGAATGCCACCACGGAAATCGATTCCGAAATTGAGCCCCTTGGTAAAGAACATACCAACAGAGCCCAAAACCATAAGCAGCGAAACGATATAGAAGATTTTCCGGAATTTGAGGAACGGGATGTTCACGTCATCCGGGACAAGATGTATAGGTTTCATATCTTCCCTGTGCCCTTCCTCAAAGTACCAGTTCAGTCGGACGGCTGCGCTTGACCCAGACTGAAATCAACAGACGGGTCAGCCAGATGGCCGAGAACATGGAAGTGATGATGCCGATTGCCAGCGTGACGGCAAAGCCCTTGATCGGACCAGAACCGAAGCTGAACAGAACCAATGCTGCAATCAGTGTGGTGATGTTGGCATCAAGAATGGTCGACATCGCGCTGCGGTAACCCGCGTCAATCGCATTGATGATTGAACGACCATTACGGCGTTCTTCGCGGATACGTTCGAAAATCAGAACGTTCGCGTCAACCGCCATACCGACAGTCAGAACGATACCGGCAATACCCGGAAGGGTCAGCGTCGCCTGCAGAACCGACATTACTGCCAGAACAAGGATCAGGTTCATCAGAAGCGCGATATCGGCATAAACGCCAAAGCGGCCATAGCTGATCACCATGAAGGCGATGACGAAGACCAGACCAAGAAGGGCTGCAATTTCACCCGCCTCAACCGAATCCTGCCCCAAGCCCGGACCGACAGAACGTTCTTCAAGGATCTGCATCGGTGCCGGCAGTGCACCAGCACGCAGCAGCAGCGAAAGGTCATTTGCTTCCTGAACGCTGAACTGACCGGTGATGATACCGTTACCACCAAGGATCGGCTCGTTGATGCGCGGCGCGGAAATCACTTCGCCATCAAGGACAATCGCCAAACCACGACCGGCGTTCTTGCTGGTGATATCGCCAAAGCGTGCACCACCTGCCGCATCAAAGCGGAAGGAAACAACCGGGCGGCCGTCGCTAAAGGTCGGCTGAGAATCAACAAGGTTGTCACCCGAGACAACAATGCGACGATCAATCAGGTATTCACGAATGCCCGCAGCCTGATCCCCTTCATCCGCGGACGGAAGGATCATGGTTCCCGGCGGAAGGCCGGTTGAACGTGCATCAGAAGCCGTTTTCTCGCTATTCACGAGATGGAAGTTCATCTTCGCCGTACGACCAAGGATCGCACGCAGACGCGACGGGTCATCAAGGCCCGGCACCTGAACAACGATGCGGTTTTCACCTTGACGCTGGATGGATGGCTCGGTCGTGCCCAATTCGTCAACACGACGACGGACAACTTCAAGCGACTGCGCAATTGCACGGTCGATCAGTTCCTTACGCGCGATCTCGTTATAGGAAACATAGATGTTGTTCCCCTCGCCGCTCAGCTCCGTGTTTGGCTCCGCCGTACGGGCGATTTCACTGGCCTTCTCGACGTCTTCTGCACGCAGGATGGTGATCTCGGCACCGGTTGCGGTTGCTTCACGCGGGCGGTTACGGATCTGTTCCTGACGAAGCTCGGTGCGGATGCTATCAGCCAAAGCGTCATAGCGTTCGCGCAGGACGCTATCGGTGTCGACTTCAAGCAACATGTGCGAGCCGCCACGAAGGTCCAGACCAAGATTGATCTGCTTGCCCGGCAGATAGCCGGAATCACTCGGGAGCGATCCTGATGGCAGGAAGTTAGGTGCGGCGTAGATTACGCCCAAAGCACACACCAGAAGGACCAGTGCAGCTTTCCATTTGGTAAAGTATAGCATGTGTTTTTTGACCGGATCTGTCTGGGTCAACCTTGGTCTGGTTCCAAGGTTCTTGGAACAACGGGTATTTTGTACCGCTTCAGGCCACCGGTAAAATGCAAGAAGGCGGAGCCTTGTGCCCCGCCTCACTTAGCGCGAAGAGATCAATCTTTCTTGGTCTCTTCTTCTTCTTTTTCTTCTTTGGCGTCGCCTTTGGCCGGTTCGGTTTTCGACAGAACCGTCGAAACCATGCCGCGTGCCACTTTGACTTTAACGCCTTCAGCAATCTCAACTGACAGCTCGTCATCGCCAACGACCTTGGCAACGGTGCCGATCAGGCCACCGGCAGTGACGATTTTGTCGCCACGGCGGATCGCCTCGAGCATTGCTTTATGTTCTTTCTGTTTTTTCTGCTGAGGACGGATAAGCAGGAAATAGAAAACAACGAAAATCAGGATCAGCGGTGCGAACTGCATCAGTGCGCCTGCACCATCCGCTCCACCAGCGGCCTGAGCGTAAGCCGTCGAAATAAACATTAGGAACTCCTAATTCCTCAGAACAAAAAATATCAACTGCCGGAATATAACGGTGTACTACGCCAAAGCAAGGAAGAACCGGATCATTGATAGGAAAATCAACACACGTGTGGCTTTGTTCACGATCATTCAAGGGCGCAACGCCATTAACACGCTGTTCCACAACGCTCCGGATATGCTAGCTTTCCGGCCAACCCATTCATGTCACCAATAAAAAGAAACGTCCGAGGCTTCGATGAGTACCGAATTCGACAAGTTATTGCCTGCCCTTGAACGTATCGCGACAGCGCTTGAACGCATGGCCCCACCCGCGCGTTTTCAAAATGATCTTAGTGTCGCGGACGCATTCGTCTGGCAGGCCGACAATGGTTATCTGCAACCGGTTCGAAATGTGAACCGCATTGATATCAATCTGCTGCAAGGCATTGGCCAGCAAAAAGAAATTCTTTACAACAATACCAAGCGCTTTGCGGATGGGCTGCCCGCCAACAACGCGCTTCTATGGGGCGCGCGCGGGACTGGCAAAAGCTCCATCGTCAAGGCGATGCATGCCAAAATCAATGCCGAACGCCCGGCTGCCTTGGCACTTGTCGAAATTCACCGAGAAGATATTCCGAGCCTGCCGGAACTCCTGCATATCTTGCAGGAAAGTGGCCGCCGCACAGTTCTGTTCTGCGATGACCTGTCCTTTGATGGGCAGGATGAAAGCTATAAATCGCTTAAAGCCGTCCTTGAAGGCGGCATCGAAGGCCGTCCGAAAAACGTTATTTTCTACGCGACGTCAAACCGTCGTCACCTGATGGCGCGTGACATGATCGAGAATGAACGGTCCACTGCGATCAATCCGTCTGAGGCGGTTGAGGAAAAGGTATCCTTGTCGGATCGCTTCGGCTTGTGGCTTGGCTTTCACAATATTTCGCAGGATATTTATTTCGAGATTATCGAGGGTTACGCCAAGGAGTTCAATCTCGACATCCCGATCGAAGAGCTTCATGCACGCGCCAAGGAATGGACCGTTACGCGCGGCAGCCGTTCGGGCCGCGTGGCCTGGCAATTCATTCAGGAACTTGCGGGCGAGCTTGGAAAGTCCCTCGATTAACGCCAAGACCACGATCGCCAAAATACAAACGCCCGGAGATCTCTCCGGGCGTTTTTCTTATCGCGACACCATCACACTTGGCAGGAATTTCATCGGGTCGGACGACTTGCGTCCTTGCCTGACTTCAAAGTGAAGCTGCGGGAACGTGACGGCACCGGTTGTCCCAACACTTGAAATGCGTTGGCCACGGGTCACCACGTCGCCACGCGCGACCAACGGATTTTCCGTATGCGCATAGGCCGTAACAAAGTTATCGGCATGCTTGATCAGGATTAGATTGCCAAAGCCGCGTAGCTCGTTGCCGACATAGGTCACAACGCCGTTTTCCGCCGCCAAAATTGGCGTACCACGGTTGGCCTGAATATTGATCCCGTCATTAAACAAACCACCAGTCCCTGCCCCGTATTTAAGGACAACCTTGCCCTGCACCGGCCAGATAAATCCTTTGCGGTCTGCTGGTTCTGCCAAAGCAACTTCTGTCCGTACGGCACTGCCTTGCCCGGCGGCCGGAGTTGGCCTGCTATCAGACTGCCAGGTCCGGGTTGATGCAGCATCCCGTTCAGCCACAGCAGCGTAATCGCGTGGCTTGATACCCGGTGTAGGAATATTACCGCCGGAACGCGGTGCGACACGTGCGGTTTGTGTACTGGGACGCGCGTTTGTCGTTGATGTGCTGCTGGGTGCTGGAAGACTAACGACCTGACGTTTGCCCGCAATCGTCACAGTTGCTGTCCGCGTATTGCGTTGGTTTGACGCAACAGCGGTTGGCGGTGTGCTGTCGTAATCCGCACTCCAGGGCGGCAGGACCAGCCGTTGTCCTGGATAGATCACATAGGGTTTGCGAAGTCCGTTGCGCGACGTGAATTGCGCAAAGTCGGTGCTATAACGTGCTGCAAGCTCTGAGACGGTATCACCTGGCTCCACCGTGATCACCCGTTCGCCATTCTTGAGCTTGGGCATGCTGTATGGGCTGTAGCTTGCGCCATCGCCATATACCACCGGCACGGGCACAGAATTGAGTAAACAGCCACTCAACGCCGCACTTGCCATACCGACAAGCAGCAGTCGTTTTGCATTAATTGCAGCGCGTTTGACACAATTTTCCATCATGTTTCTGATTGTCGCCGAGCAGCCGTTAACAATCAGTAAGCAGAACATGGCAATTTGGTGGAATATTGGCCGACTTTTCGGCCTAGAATTCCTCAGTCCCGGGCAGCATCGGAACAAAGCGAACCGGCATAAGTTCGGTTACCTCAACCCCGCTTGGCGTCCGCAAGACGCGCAGCAACAACTGGGTATGGGAAACCTCACCCACAGGCACGACCATGATCCCGCCAACGGCCAATTGATCAACCAGGACAGGTGGAACATCCTGCGCTGCCGCCGTAACAATAATCCGATCAAACGGTGCCTGTGCCTTCCACCCAAGTCCGCCGTCGGCATGAAGGGTGGAAATGGTATGCAGGCCAAGCTCACGGAATTTTTCTTCTGCCTCGCGCAGAAGCGGCTTGTGACGTTCAAGCGTGTAAACACGCCGTGCAAGCTTTGCCAGGATTGCCGCCTGATAACCAGATCCTGTGCCGACCTCAAGCACCTTCATCCGGTCATTAAGCTCAAGCGCCTGGGTCATCAATGCGACGATATAGGGCTGTGAAATCGTCTGGCCTTTGCTGATTGGCAAGGCGACGTTTTCCCAAGCCCGATCGACAAAGGGCTCAGCTACAAAAGACTCTCTTGGGATGTCAGCCAGCGCGCGCAAGACCGTCTCGTCATGAATGCCATCATGGCGAAGCGTTTGAAGCAAATTGGCTATTTCGGTTTCACGCGTAATGACCGGCTCGTTCACGGAAATGCTTTCGTCAGTTTTTCAAGTGTTTCGTAATGGGTGAAGTCAAGGCTGATCGGGGTGACCGAAATATTGCCCTGCTCGATGACACGCAGATCAGCACTTTGATCTTCGGGTAATTCCGAAAGAATGGCACCGATCCAGTAGTATGGCTCGCCGCGCGGATCGTGACGTTCAGCAATATGATCGCCGATCTTGCGCTGCCCCTGCTTGGAAATTTTAACCGTCGCACCACCGGGTGCTTCGTGTTCCGGGAAATTGACGTTAATCAGAACACCCTTTGGCCAACCATTTTTGACCAAGGTTGCAGTAACGTCTTTCAGATACTTCTCAGCAATCGTCCAGTCGATCATCTCGCCTGAGAAATACTGTGAGAAGGCGATTGCCGGAACATTCAGAAGGGTTGCTTCCATCGCAGCCGCGACCGTGCCGGAATAGGTCACATCTTCACCAAGGTTACCGCCGCGGTTAATCCCGGATAGAACGATATCGGGCGGGGTGTCGCGCATGACCTGTTGTAAGCCTAGAAGAACGCAATCGGTTGGCGTTCCATCAACAGCAAAATGGCGTTCATCGCGTTTGTGGATGCGCAATGGGCGGCGCAGGGTCAATGAATGCCCTGCACCGCTTTGTTCCATCGAGGGTGCGATTACCCAAACATCGTCGGTAAATTCCCGTGCCAGCTTTTCAAGCAGCTTGATCCCCGGCGCATCAATGCCGTCATCATTACTGATCAGGATACGTGCGTTGGTCAGATCAATCATGCCGTCATGCCTTAGCGCGGAGAAATCACCTCAAGCCCGCCCATATAGGGCTTAAGCGCGTCCGGAACCCGGATCGATCCATCAGCTTGCTGATAGTTTTCCATCACCGCAATCAGGCAACGCCCGACAGCAAGACCGGAACCGTTCAGGGTGTGAACGAACTGGGTCTTTTTGTCGCCTGCGGCACGGTAACGTGCATTCATGCGGCGCGCCTGGAAGTCACGGGTGTTCGAGCAAGACGAAATCTCGCGGTATTTACCCTGCCCCGGCAACCAGACTTCGATGTCATAGGTTTTCGCAGCCGAGAAACCGATGTCGCCGGTACACAGAATGACCGTCCGATACGGCAGACCAAGACGCTCAAGCACGGTTTCCGCACAGCGCGTTTTGCGGGTCAGTTCTTCGTCAGATTTCTCTGCCTCGACAACCGACACCATTTCAACCTTAGAGAACTGATGCTGACGGATCATGCCGCGCGTGTCACGACCAGCAGAACCCGCTTCCGAACGGAAGCACTGGGTCAATGCGGTATAGCGCAGCGGCAATTTCGCCTGATCGACGATGTCACCTGCAACCTGGTTGGTCAGGGTGACTTCTGACGTCGGGATCAACCAATAATCATTGGTGGTCTTAAACGAGTCTTCGGCAAATTTCGGAAGCTGCCCGGTGCCAAACATCGCATCGTCACGCACCAGCATCGGGGTTACGGTTTCTTCGTAACCATGTTCGGTCGTGTGCAGATCGATCATGAACTGTGCAAGCGCACGCTCAAGCTTGGCCAAACCACCACGCAGAATAACGAAACGCGAACCCGACAGTTTGGCTGCGGTTTCAAAATCCATCATGCCGAGTTTTTCGCCGATCTCGAAATGCTCGACCGGCTGGAAATCGAACTCGCCCGGCGTACCCCAGCGATTGACTTCGACATTGTCGTCTTCGTCTTCACCAACCGGCACTTCGGCATCAAGAATGTTCGGGAATGACGACAGCAGAAGATCAAGCTGTTCATTCAGCGCGGCCTGCCCGTCTTCGGCATCCTTGATCTTGTCCTTAAGCGTGCCCATTTCGGCCATCAGCTCGTCGGCATTTTCACCATTTTTGCGCAGCTTGCCGATTTCGCCGGAGATGTTTTTGCGGTGTGCGAGCATTTCCTGATGCTCGGTCATCAGTTTGCGGCGTTCAACGTCGATATCGATCAGACGCTGAGCGGTGATTTCCTGTTTGCGCGCAGTCATCGCTGCGTCAAAAGCCTCGGGGTTATCCCGAATCCATTTAATGTCGTGCATCGAACGGCACCCTGTCAGTCTACTATTTGTGGCTTTATACGATGGGGTGGACACAAGGTCCACCCCGCCAAATCGGATGTTTTTCGGCCTTGGATTTCAATCAACGGGCGTTGTTGAAATCATCCTCGCCATCATCTTTTCGCGAAGGTCCGGACAAACGCGGCGCACCGTCATCTTCGGATGATCGGGTCAGTGACGTTTGACCATCATCATAGGACGCAGCGGCAGCCGCCTGCTCGTCGACACTGTCACCAGATGTCGCAACAGCGGTTCCAGTTGCCTCGGCTTCTTCGTCCTCGTCATCATCTTCTTCGTCTTCCTCGGCAGCGGCTTTTTTCGCACGCTTGCGCTCGGAAATACGCGCCATGATGATCGAGATTTCATAAAGAATGATAATCGGAATGCCCAAACCAACCTGCGAAATCAGGTCAGGCGGTGTCAGAACTGCCGCAAACACAAAGGCAATCACGACCGCATATTTACGACGTCGGGCAAGCCCGTCTGCCGTAACAATGCCTGCACGTGCCATCAGTGTGAGCAACACCGGCAACTGGAAGCAAAGACCAAAGGCAAAGATCAGCTTCATCACAAGAGACAGGTATTCCCCCACTTTTGCTTCGAGCTGAATGGCGAGTGCTGATGCCCCACCGGCCTGTTCGAAGCTTAGGAAGAATTTCCATGCCAGTGGCATGATGAAGTAATAAACAAGCGCACCGCCCATCAAAAACAGCACGGGGGTCGCAAAAAGGAACGGCATGAATGCCGAACGCTCGTTTTTATAAAGTCCCGGCGCAACAAACGCCCAGAACTGTCCCAAAAACACCGGGGCCGAGACAAAGCACGCAGCAAAGAATGACACTTTGACATAGGTGAAGAACACCTCGGTCAAAGCGGTATAGATCATGCGACGATCAGGTCCCATGATGTCGGCTAGTGGCCGCACGAGGAACCCGTAGATATCCTCGACGAAGTAATAGCAAACACCAAAAGTGATAAAGAGCGCCAAAACAGCCCATGTCAGGCGGTTTCTGAGCTCTATCAGATGCTCCATGATTGGCATCTGCTTGTCATGCGACTGCATGTTCACGCCTGGCTCTCCGGGTGGTCATTCTTCTTACTCTCGCCAGCGCTTGATTTGGCATCAGTCTTCTCGGGCTTTGTTGCTGTTTCGGACGTTTTGTCCGCAGCAGTTTTGGCCTTTGTATCCTTCGCCTTGTCGTCGCTTTTGGGGGCGCCGATGCTTTTCTCTACGAAGTCTGATGCACTGGTTGGCGCGCTGCTAACCTGCTTGCGCAGATCGTCAAGCTCCGCCTCACGGATGATGTCATCGATGCCGCTTTGGAATTCACGCGCCATACCGCGCACTTTTTTCCAATAGCCAGCCAACTTGTACAGAAGATGCGGTAACTCTTTGGGGCCGACGACAAATAACGCGACGACGGCCACAAGAGCCATTTCGGTCCAGCCGATATCAAACATTTGACACGCCTATCTGAAGGAAATCCGACAGACGATCAGGATTTCACAGAATCCTTGTCTTTGCTTTCGGAAGAAACCGATGCAGAGGTCGTGTTTTCGATGGTCTTGGCCGAAGCGGCAGCATCTTCTTCTTTTTCGTTAATGCCCGCTTTGAAGCTCTTGATTCCTTTGCCCATATCACCCATCACTTTCGGCAGTTTACCTGCGCCAAAGATGATCAGGACAATCGCAAGAATCAGAACGATTTGCCAAACGCCAATACCCATAACTTCAATCTCCAAAAATCCATTCTGCCTTCCGGCGACATGCCCGGATAATGGCAGAAAGCCCCCCACTGTGCAATGCGACGGTTGGTTAATAGACCGGCACTACAAAACACCTGTTGATCTTTCCTGATTTGGCAGTCTTTCCCTATTTCGCAAGCCGGGAGAGTTTGCCGCGTCAGGACATAGGAAACACGAAGGTCATCTCGGGATCAAGCGTTATAGCGACAGATTTCTGATTTAATGAAGAAAATCGCCGTGGCACACGCGCATGTATATGTACCCCAGACTCAAGGGTAAGATGCATCAGATTGACCTCACCCAGAACACGCACTGCATCGACATTTGCCATGATGTCATGGCCATTTATAGCTTCACCGATATGAAGGCCTTCCGGGCGGATCAGAACGTCAACATCAGTGCCATCTTCATACTCGCAATCCGTGATCACACCGACCGGGGTTGAAATGGCGCCATTCGCAACCTTTGACGGGAACCGGTTCACTTCACCAAAGAACGAGGCGACAAAACGGTTGTCTGGCCTGAAATAAAGCGCTTCAGGCGTACCATCTTGCATGATCTGCCCTTCATTCATGATGATGATCCGGTCGGCCATATACATGGCTTCCTGCGGATCGTGCGTCACCATGACAGTGGCAATACCGGCATTTTTCAAAACATGAAGCGTGGTATCGCGCAGATCCGCACGGCGCGCGACATCAAGGCCGGAAAAAGGTTCATCCAGCAACATAATGCGTGGTGTCGGCGCCAATGCGCGTGCCAAGGCAATACGTTGCTGCTGGCCGCCGGAAAGCTCATGCGGGTAGGCCGAAAAGTAATCGCTCATCCCAACTTGGGCCAGTGCCTTTTTGATCGCAGCTGTCCGGTCCTCATCGTTCAAATGACGCAGGCCAAAGCCGATATTCTTGGCAACATTCAGATGCGGAAACAGGGCGTAGTCCTGAAACACCATGCCGACACCGCGTTTTTCCGGCTCGACATACTCACCTGGGCGCGCAACGACCTGTTCACTGACCGAAATTTCACCGACTTGAAGTTTCTCAAGCCCTGCGGCCAGACGAAGTGCTGTGGTTTTGCCACATCCTGATGGCCCCAACAAACACACCAGTTCTCCTGGTGCGACATCGAAACTGATATCGCGTAACACACGGTTGTCACCGAACATGTGCGATACATTCGACATCTTAAGGCCGTCGGTCATCAGTGAACTCTTTTAACTACAGTGAACGCGCACCCAAAGGTGCAAATGATTTGCGAAATCTTTCGTGAAACTTAAGGTCGCAGCACCTGCGATGCAAGAAGATGGATCAATTCAAATCCTTGTTATCTTCTTTTTCCCCGTCACCGGCTCCAAAGTCGGGCACCTCATCATCGAGAAAATCCGAAGTGGGTGCTGGTTTTGGTGCAACCTCATGCTCATCAAGCAGGTTGGGATTATCCGAATAAATGGTTTCATCTAATTCTTCGAGGTTACGGGTGGTAAGCGCCTCTTCAACGACAGCGTCGGTAACGTCGCCATCATCGACCAGGTCAGGCAATCCATCATCATCGGAACTTGCGCCATAACGGCCCATACCCGGGCGGCTATCAAGAAGCCCGGCGGCCTTCAGATCGGCAAGCCCCGGAAGGTCATCACGGTTTTCAAGGCCGAAGTGATCAAGGAAATCATCGGTCGTCGCCCACAGAACAGGTCGCCCCGGCACACGTTTGCGGCCGCGCGGACGGATCCACTTTGCTTCAAGCAAAATATCAAGCGTCCCCTTGGACAATGCGACGCCACGGATTTCTTCAATTTCCGAACGTGTTACCGGCTCGTGATAGGCAATGATCGCAAGGGTTTCCAGCGTCGCCTTGGTCATTTTCTTGGCTTTTTCGACCTCAATATGAAGATCACCGGCCAAATCAACTGCGGTTCTAAATGCCCATTTTTCACCAACCCGGTTCAGGTTGATGCCACGTGACGCATAGGTTTCAGAAATTGCGTTCAGGATTGCGGAAATATCGGTTCCTTCGGGCAGACGGGCGGCAATAACGCGCTCGCTAACCGGTTCGGCTGATGCGAAAAGAACGGCCTCAACAATGCGGACGTGCTGAAAATCGATCTGCGGTCCGGTTTCTACGCCTTCGATTTCAAGCTGTGCGTCTTTGCTCATATCTTACCCCTGCCCCAACCTTATTCCTTGTTCCAATCTGCAAATGCATCATCACGGCGCGGCAAGTCCCCCTCGCGCGGTTTTTGTGGTGATCTCAGCATGATCGGTCCAAATGTTTCTTCTTGTGAGATTTCAAGTTCGCCATCGCGGCACATCTCAAGGCTTGCGACGAAATGTGCGGCCAATGCGGAACGCGCCTTAAGCGGTGATCCGAGGCCGCGTGGCATGAATTCAAGCAACTTTGTCCAGGTGGGAACAACGCGCCTGCCAAAAAGATCGCGCAACCGCTGGATCGCGTCATCCATCGCATAAAGATCAAACGCCTCGATCTCAAGCGTTTTGCTTTCCGACGTCAGCATGATCTGCGCATAGGATTTCAAAAGATCATAAAGCGATGCGTCATAAACCGATGCGGTCGTCACGCGAACTTCTTCCGGATCCCCACGACCAAAGAAATCACGGCCAAGGTTGGGGCGCTCAAGCAGCTTTTCACCCGCGGCCTTCATTGCCTCAAGGCGTTTAAGCTGGAAGGCAAGAAGCTCGGCCATTTCTTCGGCGCTAAGCTCCTCCTCGTCGCTTTCCTGTTTTGGCAATAACAGGCGCGATTTCAGATAAGCAAGCCAGGCCGCCATAACCAGATAGTCTGCCGCCAGTTCAAGGCGCAAACCCTGTACCGTATTGATAAATTCAAGATATTGCTCAGCCAGATCAAGGATCGAAATCTTGATGATGTCGACCTTCTGATCACGGGCGAGCTCAAGCAGAACATCAAGCGGACCTTCAAACCCATCCAGATCAAGGATCAACCGTTCGGCAAGGCTCGGCCCTTCATCATCGACAGGTTTCTTGTCGAAGACGTCATCGGGAATTTCCAATTCGAACTGGTCTGCCATCTATCCCCAAATGTCCATAGCTTCCCCGGGCCATTTCGGCGATCAGGCGAAGATATCCGCCAGAAGCCGGACCAATGCATTGGCAGGTTCAAGCACCAACCATTGGAAGATCGGCAGATCAATTCCAAGCTTTGTCGTGATATAAGGCAGCAAAAAGACCAAGCCGATCAAAATGATCATGCCGGTTTTTTCCATACGCGCCAAGACCCGTGCGATGGGCATCGGTGAAATCGCCGTCAAAACCCGTCCACCATCAAGCGGCGGGATTGGCAACATGTTAAACACCGCCAGAATGCAATTCAGCCAGATCGACTGATTAAGCATGGTGCCAAGCCATTCATTCACTTCCGGCGAAAAGCTTGGAAGCCAAACCAGCAAAAGGATCGATGCAATGGCAAGTGCGACATTCGTGGCAGGCCCTGCAATCGCAACACCAATAATGCCCAATCGCTGCGGTTGCAGGCGATGGAACGCCACAGGAACCGGCTTGGCATAGCCAAACAGGAACGGTGCCGCTGTCACCAACAATAGACCCGGGATCAAGATCGTTCCGACCGGATCAATATGACGGATCGGGTTCAGGCTAAGTCGCCCCAAACGCTGGGCTGTATCATCACCAAACAGTTTGGCGGCAAAGCCATGTGCGGCTTCATGAAGGGTCACGGCAAACAGTACGGGGATCACCCACGTGGATGCCGAAATGATCAGTTCGATGACGTCATTCACGCGTTGTCGTTCCCTGACTTCCAAACAGATGCCAGAAGCTCTGCCAAGCGAATGCGCCAATCAGCCAGTTGGCTAGAAGACGGCGTTTCTGCCTTAAAGCCGGCGATCTGGTTGGTAAAGACCTGTGCGCGTTGCAAAGCTGATCCGGTTAACAACGGGGCCATGGAAACAACTTCTTCCATTTCCGTGCGTTTGCCATTGCAATGAAGTGCAACGTCGCATCCGGCACGAAGACATTCATGTGTGCGGCTACCGATCGATCCGCCCAATGCCTCCATCGACAGATCATCGCTGATCAAAAGGTTTTCAAATCCAATTTCATCACGGATCACGTCGTTAATGACCGTAGGTGAAACCGTTCCCGGTCGTTGGTCGTCGATCGCAGTGAACAGAAGATGTGCGGACATGGCCGCCAAAACATCTTTCATCTGCCCAAACGGCGCGAAGTCGAGTTTGGAAAGGTCTTCGCGGCTTGCAGTAACGACCGGCAGGTCCTTGTGACTATCTACCGACGCGCGACCATGGCCAGGAATATGCTTAATCACCGGCGCAATCCCGCCATCAAGCAAACCGGCGGCGACGGCACTGGCCAACATCACAACGGTTGCGACATCTGCCCCATATGACCGATCACCAACCACATCGCTCATGCCCGGGAAACGAAGATCCAAGACCGGCGCACAGGTGGTGTTGAACCCGGCATCGCGCAAATCCATCGCCATCAGACGTGCGTTGATATAGGCCGCTTCACGGGCATCCTCGGGGTTACGGCTAAACAGTTCACCAAACACACCCGCAGCCGGAATTTTGCGCCAGTGTGGCGGCTTCAGACGCATGACGCGCCCACCTTCCTGATCGACAAAGATCGGAACGTTGCTGTTACCGACAACTTCACGCAACGAATTGTTCAGCGCACGAACCTGTTCACGGTTTTCGACATTGCGTGCAAACAGAATGAAACCGTACGGGTCGGCTTCACGAAAGAAGCCCTTTTCCCAGTTACTCAGCTCCGTTCCGCCAATACCCAGAACACAGGCGCGCGGTTTCTTGACTTCAAGGCCGGACAATGAGGCACCCCACATTGCGTTGTTTCAGGTCAGCACACAGCTTTTCTGCCGCAGCAGCATCGGCCAACGGCCCTGCCTGCACGCGATAGAATACGCCTTTATCGGTGACGTCAGTGCGCTGTACGAACATCTGAAGACTACCAAGCAAGTCTTTGTTTTTCGACGATAATCTTTTCCATTCAGCTGACGCGCCGCTTTCTTCGCGGACAGATGCCAGCTGAATACGGAAATCACCCGTGGAAACCGGAGCACTAGTGGTCGACGTCGTTGCTACTGGTGCAACAGGTTTTGCTTCCTGAGCACGCTTTTCAGCCGCCGCAACCGCTTTTTGCGCATCTGTCAGCGCGGGTTCTGCAATTTCCGGGGCTTTGACAGCAACGTCAGAAGACGACGTTTCCGGCGCAACTTCAGCAGCAGGTTCAGCTTGTGCCACTGGCGCAGCTTCAGGTGCCGTTTCAGGAGCCTTTGGCGTCGCAATGACTTCCGGTGCACGCGGCATGTCGGGAAGTTCCTGCAACACCACATTGGCGTCCGGATCAACGTCGTTTAGCTGATCATATACCGTCGTGTCACGGTGCGGGACTTCCATTCCACCCGGATCTTCCGGACGGATTTTGATCGGGGATGGATCAGGAAGAAGGATCGGCAGTTTGCCATCATCCTGAATGGGCTGGCCCTGATTATAAAACCAGTAGCCTGCCCCACCAAGGCCGCCAATCACAACGGCGACGCCGAAGAACACGGTAACAACACCCTTGACCATGCTTTTGCGTGCTGGCGGTTCCGCCTGATAGTGATCTGCACGCTGCGCATGAAGGCCTTGGCCGTGTTCTTCGTTCATATCTTACATCTCCTCGACAGGCTTGACGCCCAACACCTCAAGACCCGATGCAATCACGGTTGCAACAGCACGGATCATTGCAAGACGTGCCAGAGTCGCGGCCAGGTCATCAGCAACGATGAAGCGCAGTGCGGTGTTGTCACGGCCCTTGTTCCACAATGCATGGAATTCTGCGGCAATTTCTGTCAGGAAAAAGGCAATGCGATGCGGCTCATGCGCGGTCGCCGCTTGCTCAACAATACGTGGCCATTCCGCCATACGACGCACCAGAAGTTTTTCTTCTTCCGTGCCCAACTGCGACAGATCAGCCCCAGCCAAAGTAGCTTCCGAGAAGTCCTGTCCCGGGAACGCTTCTGCTGCCTGACGGAAGACAGAATTCACACGTGCATGGGCATATTGAACATAGAAGACAGGGTTGTCTTTTGACTGTTCGGTTACCTTGGCGAAGTCGAACTCAAGTGCAGCGTCGTTTTTGCGGGTCAGCATGATGAAGCGCACAACGTCTTTGCCAACGCGCTCAACCACGTCACGCAAGGTCACGAAGGTGCCCGCACGTTTCGACATTTTGACCGGCTCGCCATTATCGAACAGGCTGACCAACTGACACAGTTTGACGTCAAGGTCGCCCTCGCCGCCTGTGATCGCCTTGGTCGCAGCTTTCATGCGCTTGACGTAACCACCATGGTCGGCACCAAAGATGTCGATCATCAGGTTAAAGCCGCGCTCATACTTGTCATAGTGATAAGCAATATCAGACGCGAAATAGGTCCAGCTGCCATCCGATTTTTTCAGCGGACGGTCAACATCATCACCAAAATCGGTCGCACGGAACAAGGTCTGCGGGCGCGGCTCCCAATCATCGGGCTTTTTGCCTTTTGGCGGCTCAAGTACGCCAACATAGATATCGCCTTTTTTCTCAAGATGTTCGAACGCCTCCTGAACCTTACCAGCTTTGACAAGGCCGTCTTCAGAGGTGAACACGTCATGAGAAACACCAAGAAGACGAAGGTCTTCCTTGATCAGCGCCATCATCTCGACAATGGCGAACGCGCGGAATTCTTCCAGCCATTCTTCCTCGGCTGCGTTCTGCCACTTATTACCATCGCGCTCGGCCAGTTTCTTGCCCGGCTCGACCAAGTAATCACCCGGATAAAGGCCTTGCGGGATCTCGCCAATCTCTTCGCCAAGTGCTTCGCGATAACGCATGTGAAGCGAACGGGCCAGCACATCAACCTGCGCGCCGGCATCATTCGTGTAATATTCTTTGGTTACGGCGTAACCGGCCTTTGCCAACAGATTGGCCAGAACATCACCAACTACAGCACCACGGCAGTGGCCAACATGCATCGGTCCGGTCGGGTTGGCCGAGACATATTCAACGTTAATCTTTTCATCCTTGCCAAGGTCGCTTTGACCATAGCCGGTGCCAACTTCAAGCACCTTGGTGATCTGTGAAAGCCAGAACTGATCAGCCATACGCAAGTTGATAAAGCCAGGACCTGCAATTTCAACGGTTTCGATGTGATCAATGAGGCGCAGTTTTTCAGCCAGTTTCTCTGCAAGGTCGCGTGGCTTCATGCCAGCAGCCTTGGACAGCAACATCGCGGCATTGGTGGCGGCATCCCCATGCGATGCGTCACGTGGCGGCTCCACAGTGATGCGTGCAGTGTCGCTTCCCGCAGGAAGAACACTGTCTTTTTCAAGGGCGAGAATCTGGTTCTCAATGTCGCTTTTCAACAGGCTGAAAACATTCATGACTTTGAACTTTGCATTTCTTTGGTTTTGGCCCCTTGGACCTTTTGACTGGGGCCTGTTTTGAGCCATTTCGGTTCAAAACGCAAGTCACCCTTGATTAGACTGATTACAGGTTTTGACATTTCAGCCATGCGCGCTAAATAGTGACTTAAATACTGCGTTCTGACCGTGCTATCATTGGCATCAAGGATCGTAACTTTTCCTGCCTGTCTTTTTTTCTGGCAGGTTGGAGATCAAGGAGTGTTGAATGACCGAAGCTTCACGGCAAGTTCAAATGACTGAAAGTGCTGCGAAACGCATTCAGGAACTGATCGCAAGCGAAGGCGCTGCGAACACCATGCTGCGTTTGCAGGTTTCTGGCGGCGGCTGCAGTGGTTTTCAGTATGAATTCTCGCTGGACTCAGACACCACGGACGAAGATCAAATCTTTGAAAATCACGGTGCGAAAATGGTGATTGACGAAGTATCGCTTGATCTTTTGGGTGGTGCAGAAATTGACTTTGTACGTGAAATGGTGGGATCCGCCTTCCGCGTTAACAATCCGAATGCCACCTCTTCGTGTGGTTGTGGATCAAGTTTCTCGATTTGATCCGGATCGGAAAACCGATTTATAAAACGGGGTTCGTTAATTGCGGACCCCGTTTTGTTTGACTGACACGCACTGACACACCCAAGAATCGAGGCCCGAATGAAAATCGCCACATGGAACGTCAACTCGATCAAGGCGCGCCTGCCCAACATCCTTGAATGGTTGCAGGAAGGCAAACCTGACGTCGTCCTGCTGCAGGAAACCAAAACGGTTGATGACGCCTTTCCGGCGATGGAAATCGAAGACCTTGGCTATAACCTCGCGATCCACGGCCAAAAGACCTATAACGGCGTTGCCATCCTGTCGAAATTCCCGATCGAGGATGTTGAGCGCGGTCTTCCGGGCAATGACGAAGATGAACAGGCGCGCTACATCGAAGCAACGATCAGTTCCCCTAACCCGGTGCGCGTCGCGTCAATCTATGTTCCGATGGGAACCGCTGTTGGTGATGAGAAATTCTATTACAAACTGAACTTCCTGGACCGCCTGATCAAACGGTTTGAGAAAATCCACGCAAGTGGCGAAGCAGCAGTCATGGGCGGGGATTACAATATCGCACCGGATGATTCAGATGTTTACGATCCGGCTAAACTGCATGAAACCGTTCTGTGTTCGACCATTGAACGCAAACGCCTGCGGACCATGATGAACATCGGCTACACTGACGCGTTCCGCACCTTTAACCCCAAAGGCCATCAATACAGTTGGTGGGATTATCGCGCTGGTGCCTGGAACAAGGACAATGGCCTTCGCATCGACCATCTTTTGCTAACACCTGCCGCAGCTGACCGCCTGAGCGCATCAGACATTGATCGCGATCCACGCGGCAAGGAAAAGGCATCTGACCACACACCGGTCTGGTGCATGATCGACGATTGATCAGACCGTGTATTGAATAACAAAGGGGCAGCACCTTAAGCGTACTGCCCCTTTTTCTGTCTCACATCGCTTTTGGTGATTATTCAGCAGCCTGCTGCAAACCACCACGGTAAGCGACGATATCTTCGATGCTAATGACAACCATGTCATGAGCCTTGGCGTATGCGATCAGCTCAGGCAAACGCGCCATGGTGCCGTCCGGATTGGTAACTTCGCACAGAACGCCAGCCGGCTTGAAGCCCGCAAGACGCATCAAATCAACCGTACCTTCGGTGTGACCGCGACGTTCCAACACCCCACCAGCACGGGCACGCAGCGGAAAGATGTGCCCCGGGCGCGCCAAATCAGATGGTCTTGCACCATCGGCAATGGCTGTTTTCACGGTGGTCACACGGTCCGCCGCCGAAACACCCGTCGTTACGCCGACTTTTGCTTCAATGGAAACGGTGAAACCGGTTCCCATGCTTGACGTGTTGTTCGCGACCATTGGCGGCAGATCAAGATCCTTGGCCATTTCATCGGTGACACAAAGGCAAACGATACCGCTGCAATCGCGGATCAACATCGCCATCTGTTCATTGGTCAGTTTTTCTGCGGAAAAGATCAGATCGCCTTCATTCTCGCGATCTTCATCATCAACAACCAGAACACCTTTACCGTCGCGCAAATCAGCCAGCGCACGTTCCATACGTGCGTGCGGATCGCCAAAAATCGACAGATCGGATTGTGGTTCAATACTCTGATTCATAACCGTCCTCTTCGGATGGGGCTTACGAACCAGGGCAACAAAGAAAGGCCCGCCTTGCGCCCAAACGGACACAGTGCGGTCGTAGGCAGACGACGTACCAGCCCCGCAAATGCGATCCCGCTACATCCGTCACGCTTTATCCTCTCCCATCCGGACTATTACCGTCGGCCCCGGAATTTCACCGGATCTGCTGACCCCATCGATCTTGCGATCTTTGGGCGCTCGCGGGCTTCCCAGAAATCTGGATTACCGCCGGTCGGGATTTACACCCTGCCCTGAGAATAAGCGCCGTGTTTCAACGACAATTGCCAACCATTATTGATTAGCCCGCGCACTTTAGAAAAGCACCACGCCGTTGTCAAACACCTTGAATTCGATTGCAGATATTGGCTTACGCTTCGGCAAGCAGCTTGCCTGCCCTGAAGTGGAATTCGCATCCATTTTTGCGCGCTTCGCGTGGCGCCCATTGACAAACTGCACAGCGACGATCCGACGAACGACGTTTCGATTTACATTCTCGATGCAAGTAGGAACCTAGCATTGCATCAATGTAGCTGCCCTGGAAAACATCAACGCCAAGACTCCGCCCCATACGAAGCGCGGTTCGACTGTCACATCTCGTCAGGATCAGGCTGTGGTCATTGAACAACCCTGCGAATTCACGCAGGCGTTCGGCCACCTCGGCTCGGCGGGAGCCAATAATGTTCTGATCCCATATCACCTTGATAAAATCGACATTCATCTTTCTCGGTGACAGGAATTGAAGTGCTGGCAACGTAATGCGATCCAAACCAACCTTAATCCCAACGGAGTTCAAGAATTCGCATGCATCCTCAAATTCCCACCAATTGGAGATCGCATTCTCCATTGAGAATTCGATGGCCATGTTGGCTATCAGCTTGCCATCCATTTCACTTAGGAAATCACTGAAGGTTTCACTCAATACCGTTTGGACAAGCATGTTGAGATGCAAGCGATCAGGCAAGATTCTTGGAGCGATTGCCTTTGTGATGTCCATCACCTTCTCGTCAAGAACACGCGAAAGGATGTCAATTTCACCAGGTCCTTCAAGCAGGAAACTCGCAAGGTGGTTCTGCCTCAGGTAATCAAGGGAACAATAAATTTCGTGTCCCATAATTTCGCGTCGGCTATCGTCAAAGGACACAATTGCCTGTCGCCGACACGAATCATAAACAGCTTCCGTCGTTACCGCCCCGCGAAGCATGTCCGTCATATTCAGGCGTTCAAATGAGTCGCTGGCCAAACGTTCCGACAGCGTTATGCCAAAAAGATGGCCGATCTTTTCAATATCTGCAGGCCACTGAAAACGGTTCCAAAGGTTTCCTGGTATATTTCCAAGCCCTTGTCGCTCGATAACCTCTTCAAGGATTTCACAAATATGCTCGACAAACGTACTGTCATCATTGTCCCATTTACCGGCCCGAACAAATGCCACCATCCCGTTTTCAAGACGATGCATCTGGGTATTATCGGGTAAATTGTGGAACGCATCGCGCGCAATAGCTTGGTAATCTTCAGCGCCCAGACGCAGATCTGCGGGAATATTCAGAATGCCAAGATACGGGCTCTTACCATTGGCTGCGTTTTTACGAAGACTTTCGATAAAGCGACTGATCGTAAGGGCAGGTTTGGCTGGTTGGGCGGTCATCGGGATTCCTACTAACAGGCGAAGCGCACATCATGCCTTTGATATAGTTAACTTACCCTAAACACCTATACCTTCGCATAGCGATTTTTCAACAGTTTGTGCAAGCTCTGCAAAGAACGTCCTAGCTGGCACCCCAATTACATATCCATCTGCTCGATCGACCACACGCAACCCTTGCAAAGCGTTGGCTGTAAAAACTGCATCAAACTCACGCAATTGATCGGGGGTCTTGGGTTCAGTGTCTACTTCCATGTCTTTATCTTCTGCCCAATCAAGCACGAAGTCGCGGGCCAGCCCGCACAGAATCCCGGTCTCCTCATTGGGCGTCCAAAGGGTATCTCCCTTTATGCCAAAGATATTGGCAACCGTTGTTTCCGCAACAAAGCCATCCGCAGACAAAATTATCGCATCTTCTGCGCCGTATTTGTTGGCTTCTTGTTTGGCAGCGATATTGTCGAGGTAATTGATACTCTTGATCCCTCCAGCGAGTGAGTGGCCATTGCGGCGAATTTTCTGAGATGTCGCCAGTTTGAGACCAGCATTGGGGTCGACAGGATCGAACTGTGAAACCGTGATCAAAATGGTTGGATCGGGATCAGCTGGCGGCAACAATCCACGCTCACCAGAACCACGCGACACGGTCAGCCGAACAACTGCATCCTTGCGGTGCACTTGCTCATACAGTGTCTGCACGATCCCAGCAACGTCTTCGGGGCTAGGCAACAGGTCGGTCGGAAATTCGATGCTTTCGGCATGAAAATCAAGGCGTTCCATGTGCGCTTCTAGCCAAGCGACCTTGCCTTCGTGGGCACGCATCGTTTCAAAGAATCCATCGCCCAGCAAGAACCCGCGATCGGTTACCGGAATTGATGCTTCATCAAGATCACAAAAACTACCATTCATCCAGACCTGCATAACCCCGTCCCTTTTTGCTTATGCTTCTTGAACTGAAGCGTGTTTTAGGAAGTTTGCCAATAAAGCATGGCCCTGCTCTGTCAGAACAGCCTCAGGATGGAACTGCACGCCAAACAACGGCAAATCTCGATGGGCAAATGCCATTACTTCACCGTCTGGGCCCGTCGCAGTTTCCACCAAACTTCCATCTTTTGGCAAATCAACAATCAACGAGTGATAACGCGTTACTTGCAAAGGATTGTTTAAGCCCTCGAACAAATTTTCGCCGTTATGGCTTATGTGCGACGTCATACCATGTACAGGGCGTTTCGCCCGCTTCACCTGCCCGCCAAATGCCTGCGCGATTGATTGATGGCCAAGACATACGCCCAACATCGCAAACTCTTCCTTAAGCTCCGCGATCAAGGCCAAGCTGTTCCCTGCCTCATCCGGCCCGCATGGGCCGGGCGAAAAGATGATGGCTTCCGGGGCGATGGCCCGAACCTGATCAACCGTGATCTGATCATTTCGGAGCACAATGACCTCGCGACCTAGCTCTTCGATATAGCGCGCAAGATTGAAAACAAATGAGTCGTAGTTATCGATCAGAAGAATCATTGCAGATCCTCCGCGCGAAGTCCAAACAGCTCAAACATCTTGGTCGCCTTGACCAACGTCTCGTCATATTCCATCGCAGGATCACTATCGGCGACGATCCCGCCCCCAACATTGAAGGCCATCCGACCGCCATTCACACTGAGCGTCCTGATCGCAATATTGGTGTCCATCGAACCATCAAAGCCGATATAGCCAATCGCACCACAATAAGCCCCACGCGTGGTGTCTTCGAGTTCGGTAATGATTTCCATCGCCCGGATTTTGGGTGCCCCTGTGATTGAACCACCAGGGAAACAGGCGCGCAACGCGTCGACGGCTGATTTCCCGTCCTTGAGTTCACCGGTTACTGTGGAAACGAGATGATGGACATTGGCGTAGCTTTCAAGCGCACAGATGGCCGGTGTTTGAACCCTGTGTGGCTTGCAAACTTTCGACAGATCGTTTCGCAAAAGATCAACAATCATAATGTTTTCTGCGCGATCCTTTGCCGAAAGCATTAGCTCCTGGGCCAGCTCCGCATCGCTTAACGGCGTTTCACCGCGTGGACGCGTACCCTTGATCGGCTTGGTTTGAACATGCCCGTCACGGACCTTCAAAAACCGTTCAGGTGAGTTAGAAAGAACCGCAACATCACCAAAGTTCAAAAACGCCCCAAAGGGTGCCGAGCTGATTTCGCGCAGCCTGCGATAGAGCCCGAAACGTTCCGGTACTCCTCCATGCGGATACTCAGCGCGAAAACTTTGTGACAGGTTTGCTTGAAAGATGTCACCGGCAAAAATGTAGTCGATCACCTTTTGCACGGATGTCTCATACCTTGCCCGGGTGAAGTTTGATGCCCACGCACTTACTTCCGGAGCATGTGGTGCAGATGGATGATCAAATAGCGGACGTGCCAAACGCAGATATTTGCGCACAAGTCCCATGCGCTCTTGCGCCCGATTATCACGGTCTGGTCCTGGTTTTTCAGGAAGGCCAGTTGAAATCAGCCACATCTTGCGATCAATCTGATCAAAGGAAATCACCAGATCAAAGATACCGATCGCCATGTCTGGCATGGAAAGCCAGTCATCTGATGCGCTTGGCAGTTTTTCGGTTTGATGAGCCAATTCATAACCGAAATAACCCACTGCCCCGCCCTGGAATGGCGGCAAATCAGGCTGCGTTTTCAGTTCATACCGCGCCAAAAGATCTGCCAAAACATCGAACGGATCACCCGGAATATCAAACCCGTCCAAATTAACCTGGCCGTTTTTTGACGTCAGTTTGTGAAGCGGTGACACGACGATGTAAGAAAACCGATCGCGATCTCCGGAATCCAGAAAATGACTATCTGCAAAGTGCGCAAAGGCACCATAGGCTTCAACTGGTTCGATATAGGGGCATTCTTCAATCAGCATTGGGCAGGCGCATTCTTGTGAACGGGAACGAACGAAAATCGTCATTCCATTGGTTTTACACCCCGGATGATCAGAGGCGACGCCAATCTAAGCGATTCTTTTTAATCAGGTGAATATTTTTGCGACATCACTGCAGTTCAATTGAACCAAAAACAAAAAAGGCCAACCAAATCTGGCTGGCCTTTCTCAGTTAGGTCATTAATCGACTTACATTGCAGCGATACGTGCAAAAGCCTCATTGAGCTTGGCAAGCGTGTCACGTGCCTCTTCAAGCTTGGCTTTTTCAGCAGTCACAATGTGCTCCGGCGCGCGGCTAACGAATTTCTCGTTCGAAAGCTTGCCTTCCTGTGCCTTGATGTATTTGGCTTTACCGTCGATTTCTTTTTCAAGACGGGATTTCTCAGCCGCAACATCAATGAAATCAGCAACCGACACAAATACAGCCACACCATCAACAACGGTCTGGATTGCACCCTTGGCAATGGCTTCAACGTCAGCCTGCCCTTTGAATGCAATGTCAGCAACGCGTGCAAGGCGTTTAACCTGAGCTTCCTGTGCTGCAACTGCGGCCTTCATGGCATCCGACGCATCCACCAGATAGATCGGCACTTCAGCAACTGGCGGCACGTTCATTTCTGAGCGCACACCACGAATGTCACCGATCAGGCGGATCGCCAGATCGACTTCAGCTTCGGCATTACGATCAATCAGCGCTTCATCAAACTTCGGATAGCTTTCTGACATCAGCATGTTGCTGCGATTATCAGCGATCTTTTCCCAAAGTTCTTCGGTGATGTACGGCATAACCGGATGCAGGATCACAAGGATCTGATCAAGAACCCAAGCGGTAACAGCACGGATTTCGGCTTTGGCTTCTTCGTCCTGGCCCATCAGAACCGGCTTGGCCAGTTCGAGATACCAGTCACAGAATGCCCCCCAGACGAACTGATACGCACTGCTGGCAGCTTCGTTAAAGCGATAGGCTTCGATACCTTCACCAACCGACTTTGCGGCTTCTACCGTCTTGCCAACAATCCAGCGCGCAAGCGTGGATTTCACGGATGCCGGATCAAAACCAGCAACCGGTTTGCATTCGTTCATCTCAGCAAAGCGGGCCGCGTTCCAAAGCTTTGTCGCAAAGTTGCGATAGCCTTCAACGCGCGACGCCGCAAGTTTGATATCACGTCCCTGTGCAGCCAAGGCCGTCAGCGTAAAGCGCAGTGCGTCACAGCCATATTCGTCGATGATTTCCAGCGGATCGATGACGTTGCCCTTGGATTTCGACATCTTCTGGCCGTGCTCGTCACGGACAAGCGCGTGAATATAGATATCCTTGAACGGAATTTTGCCGTCCATGAAGTGCATGCCCATCATGATCATGCGGGCAACCCAGAAGAAGATGATGTCAAAGCCGGTAACCAGAACATCGCCCGGATAGTATTTACCCAGCTCCGGGGTCTTATCGGGCCATCCAAGGGTCGAATACGGCCAAAGTGCAGACGAGAACCACGTATCAAGAACGTCGGTTTCCTGGGTCAGCTCAACGTCTTTGCCGAAATGTGCCTTCGCCGCAGCAAGTGCTTCTTCTTCGGTTTCTTCAACGAAAATCTCACCGTCCGGGCCGAACCAAGCCGGGATACGGTGGCCCCACCAAAGCTGACGGGAAATGCACCAAGGCTGGATGTTGCGCATCCATTCAAAATAGGTGTTTTCCCAGTTTTTCGGGACAAAGCGAATACGACCGTCTTCAACCGCTTCGGTCGCAGGTTTTGCCAGAACTTCGGCATTCACGAACCACTGGTCGGTCAGATACGGTTCGATAACAACGTTTGAACGGTCGCCATACGGGACCATGTGAACGGTGTCTTCGATCTTCTCAAGCAGGCCAAGCTCATCCATCTTGGCAACGATCTGTTTACGCGCTTCGAAACGATCAAGGCCGCGATATTCTTCGGGCGCGTTGTCATTGATGCAGGCGTGATCATCCATGATGTTGATCTTTTCAAGATCAGCGCGCTTGCCAACTTCAAAGTCATTGAAGTCATGGGCTGGCGTGATCTTGACGGCACCAGACCCTTTTTCCGGGTCAGCATATTCATCAGCAACGATTTTGATGCGGCGACCGACTATCGGCAGAATACAGTACTGGCCAATCAGGTCCTTGTAACGTTCATCTTCCGGATGAACCGCAACGCCGGTATCCCCCAGCATGGTTTCCGGACGGGTCGTTGCAACGGTAATAAACTCACCCTCGCGACCTTCGATCGGATACTTGAAGTGCCAGTAATGGCCTTTGACTTCCTTCTGAACGACTTCGAGGTCGGAAATCGCAGTCAGAAGTTTTGGATCCCAGTTCACCAGACGCTTGTCACGGTAAATCAGGCCCTGTTTATGAAGGGTCACGAACACCTTGCGAACAGCTGCCGAAAGGCCCTCATCCATGGTGAAACGTTCACGCGCCCAATCAGGTGATGCGCCGAGACGGCGCAGCTGATTGGTGATCGTGCCACCGGATTTTTCTTTCCACTCCCAGACCTTCTCGACGAACTTCTCGCGGCCGAGATCGTGGCGCGTAACATTCTGTTCGCCAAGCTGGCGCTCAACAACCATCTGGGTCGCGATGCCCGCATGGTCGGTACCGGGCTGCCACAGGGTGTCCTTACCGTTCATACGGTTGTAGCGGATCAGGATGTCTTGAAGCGTAAAGGTAAGCGCATGCCCCATATGGAGGCTGCCGGTCACGTTGGGCGGCGGCATCATGATGACATAGGGATCGGCACCAGATGCCACATCGCAGGCAAACGCCCCCGATTTTTCCCATTTATCGTAAAGTCTGCCTTCAACGTCGGCCGGGCTGTAGGTCTTCTCCAACATGGTCTTTTGATCCGCTGCGGGTTTAATCAATATTACAAAGAAAAAGCGGCGCACCGTGGGCGCGCCGCTTTGAACAAACTATCGGCTCGCCTACAGGTCTTCGGCGCGGTTCACAATCCGCTCGATTTCCTTCTTCACAAGGCGTTCGATCATATAGGGCAGGTTTTCGTCAAGCCATTCCTTAAGCAACGGGCGCAACATATCGCGCACCAGATCCTCAAGAGTCGCGTGCCCCGCATTCACACCAAGTGCAACTGCGCGTTTCTTTGCAACGGCTTGCGCCAATTCCGAGATGGTGCCGGTCGCTGTCGATTCCGTCAGATTCGAAATCAGCGGTTCGTCATCTTCCTCGTCATCATACAAGGCCGGCATTGCCGGTTCAGGTTCCGGCTCCGGTTCATCGAATTCTTCTTCGAAAGGCTCTGGCTCGTCATCAAGCGGAGTCTCATCGAAATCGAGCATATCGTCGAGTTCGAGTTCTTCTTCCGGCTCGTCAAGCTCAAGTTCTTCTGGTTCGTCATCGAACTCAAGTTCTTCTGGTTCTTCATCAAGAACGAGTTCGTCGATTTCTTCTTCAGGTTCCGGTTCGGGCTCCGGCTCTGGTTCGGGTTCCGGCTCTGGTTCCGGCGTCGGTTCGGGTTCAGGAGCGGCTTCCTGTTTTTCTTCATCCCCCTCATCAGCAAGAATCTTGCGGATGGACTGGAGGATGTCCTCCATGGATGGTTCTTGTTGCCCGTCACTCATATTAAAAATTCCGCACTAGTGTCATTTAACCAGACAAACCCGACCGCAGTTTCAAGGCAGGGTGCAATCACCCTGCCCTGACTTTCAACAGATCAGTCTGTTCCCCACCACTGGCCCTTGACTTTGTTATAGTTGGACTCAGTGTCGTAAATTTCGACTGGCAGACCAAGGACCTGCGCATTCAGCGCGCCCATGGCAGCCTTAACCTGGAATTCGGCAACCGCCGCATCACGACGCGACCCTACCAGATCAACACGTGCCTGAAGCAATTCCTGTTCCTGATCAAGAACGTCAAGAACGGTACGCGAACCAACCGATGCTTCACGCTGGACACCGTCAAGCGCCACTTCGGCTGACGATACCTGTGCTTGCTGCGATTCGATACTTGCACGCGCCGTTACAAGGGTTTCCCACGCACTGGTCGCATTCTCGATCACGGAACGACGTGCTTCGTCGATCTGGATACGTGCCTGACCTGCGGTCTGCTTGGCAGAACGCACACCGGAATAAACCGCACCCTGCTGATAAAGCGGGATCGAAACCGATGCGATGATGTCAGCGGTATCTGCGGTGAAATCTTCGGTCGAGCTTTCATGCGCCCGCTCGATACCAGCCGTCAGGCTGACTTCCGGATAAAGCGAACCTTCGCTCAGACGAACGTCTGACTGGGCCGCTTCTTCGGTAAAGCGAGCCTGAAGAACATCAGGATGCTGGTCCTGTGCGATCGACAGCACATCCGAAACGCTGGTCGGAAGACCTGACAGTGGGTTCGGAATTTCAAGGCTGGTCGGCGGATTGCCAACAAGACGTTCATACTGCGCACGGGTATTGGCAAGCGAACCCTGTGCAGAAATCAAATCTGCCTTCGCACCAGCAAGGCGTGCTTCAGCCTGCGATACGTCGGTACGGGTCACTTCACCGACCGCGAAACGGTCACGTGTTGCTTCCAGCTGGCGTTCAAGAACACGAACGTTATTCTGGTTCAGTTCTACAACGGCTGTATCGCGCAATACGTTGAAATACGCAGTGGCAACCTGCAGCATCACGTCCTGTTCCGTGGAACGCAGGGATGCGCGGGCCGACTTGATACGTGCTTCGGCACGTTCGGTTTCTGCCGTGGTACGACCACCACGATACAGTGACTGGGTAACTTCAAGACCAACCGTGTATGGCTGAAGGCTGTTATCGGTTTTCGTACCGCTAACTTCGCTTTCATAGTCCCGGATACCGGCATCGCCCGAAAGCGTTACACTCGGGCGCCAGTTTGACAGCGCCGTCGAGATTTCTTCGTCGGTCGAACGCAGCGATGCGCGACCGGCTTCAAGTGTCGGGTTGCTCTGATATGCCTTGATAAGAGCGTCCTCAAGACTTTCTGCAGATGCGCCACCAGCAACCATTCCTCCGGTTGCGAGAATACTGCAGGTCAGCAAGAACCGTTTGATCATTTATCTACCCTTGTAAAATCCTACACCAAGTCCCGACCCCGGCGCAGTTTCACGTATGGTAACGATGGAAAGAAAATTTTCCAAGAAAAGAGGCATTTATATTGAAAAAAAGTAATTCGCCCCGTTTTCCGATCGTCACCACAATCAATCGTAGCGTGTCATATCAGGCTCGATTTCGATCGCCCAGATATCTATACCGCCTGTAACATTAAAAACATGTTTAAATCCATATTCTTCAAGCAACATCCCGGCATGACGACTGCGAACGCCATGATGACAGATGATTGCAAGCGGACGATCTTGTGATAGCTCATCCACCCTGCCCTGTAATTCCGACAACGGCATATGAAGGGCTCCCTTGATCATACAGATTTCGACTTCCCAGTCTTCGCGCACATCAAGAAGCGAAATCGGCTGTGATTGTTCAAGGTTGGCCGCAAGTTCACGGCAACTCATTTCTCGAACCATCAAACCCGCGCCCATCCATCAAACGCAAAAACAGAAATGCCCGGAACGTTCCGGGCATTCCCAAAATCAGAAGACAAAACTTTCCGCCGGTTCAAACCCCGGAAGATAGGGAATGTTTGCATCAAACAGATCGCGATGACCGATGACACCGTTTTCGCGCTCGTACAAACGTGCAACACCGACCTTGCCAGATTCACGTAAAACAGCAAGCAAACGACCGCCTTCGGATACCTGATCAAGAATCCCTGCCGGGACTTCACTAACCGCACCATCAAAAACAATCACATTATAAGGTGCCTGCTTTGCATAGCCTGCGGCCAGTTCACCCTCGACAACAATAACATTGTCATAGTTCAGCTTCTGGCACGCAGCCTCTGCCGCAGCAACCATTTCCTTGTCGCTCTCAACCGCAACAACGGTTTCAGCCACGCGCGAAATCAGCGCACTGCCATAACCAAAGCCTGCACCGATCACCAAAGCAACGTCGGTTTCGGCGATCTGCGCGCTCTGCATCAGACGCGCAATGACCATCGGCTCCATCGCGAAGCGACCGCCACCAACAGAAATATCCTCATCGACATAAGCAATGCCGCGTTTGCCTTCAGGCAGGAACAGTTCACGCGGAACTTCCTCCATCGCAGCGATGACCAGCGGGTCGGTAACCTTGTTGGTCCGAACCTGATTTTCCACCATGTTATGGCGCGCGATTTGGTAATCCATGATTATCTGACCTGAAAATTCTCGCGAGAAACAGACCGCAACCGTCCTTATTGTCCCCAAAGCCGCCTGCGGTAATTGCCCTGTTTATAGTCAGCACATAAGCAACTGACAACATCGGATCAATGCATAGCTTCGATTTTAACACATTGAGTGCGCTAAAAGATTGCCCAAGCAACGCGCATATCGACCTACGGTTCGCCACTCTACAGGTGCGCGCTATATCCTACCCTCGCATACGGCTCTCTGATAACCTACCAAAGCATGCAAGCTTCATTAAAGCACAGATTAGATTCCATAACTTTGCCAATTAGTTAGCAATGCATAACTGATCAAAAAATTTACACAACAATCACTTGAAACACAGAAGTCATGCGTAAATATCAGCTAGGATAAATCACCCGAATTGGTTGAAACACAATCATATGACAAGGCAAGAATCGCGATACAGGTCGTTGATGTAATTGCAAACTTGGTGGATAGAGCATCCGTCTCAGCATGAAAGTTAGGGGAACACCATGCGTGATAATGGCCCAGTAACCAACCGTGAAGTTCTGATGAAAGAGGATGACATCCTTGTTTCAGGAACTGACACCGGTGGGCGCATACAATTTGCCAACAAAGCCTTCGCAGATATTAGCGGCTTTAGCGAAACCGAACTAATCGACGCACCGCACAATATCGTCCGACACAAAGACATGCCCAAAGAAGCATTCGCCAATTTATGGGCCACGATAAAAGCAGGTCTACCTTGGCAAGGATTAGTTAAAAACCGCACCAAGACTGGTGACCATTATTGGGTTCGTGCGAACGTCACACCGACGATCGAAGATGGCAAAGTTACAGGTTACATATCCATTCGGACAAAACCGACCGACGCGGAGAAAGAAGAGGCCGAAACCGCTTATCGCGCAATACGCAGCGGGCAGTCGCAAAACATCGAATTGCAGCAAGGCAACATCATATCGACAAGCCGCGCTGCTAAGATCAAACGTTTCTTCGGTAGTATAGCGGGTAGCCTGGCACTTGCTTTTGCAACCCTGATTTTGCTTATGATAACCATCAGCGTGGTGGCGCTATATGAGGAGTATTTGATCGCAGTCGAAGCTGGTATCGGCTTGGAACGTTTTTATACCGCTGTCCTGATCGACTCTAGTGTGACTGCCATAGGGATCGCTATCGCGATCGCCTATTCCATCTGGCTATCGCGGCGTTTCAAGAAGCCCCTGACCGAGATGGAAGATCATTTTGAAGCTATTGCGAGAAACGATACTTCCTACAACATACCATTGCCTGAAATTGTTGACTTTCAACCCGCAGCGCAACAACTACGCGCTCTACATGCAAAGCTTTGTTATGCAAAGCTTGAGCGAGAAGAAAGCGAAGCTCGGACCAACTCACAAAGGGTTGGTGCTCTCCGTGGCCTAGCAGAAACAGTTGAAACCGAACTTCAGAAAGTTGTGCAAACCATCATCGACCAAACGCAGCGCCTAAACGGTGCAGCGGGTGAAATGGCTGGCTCATCTGAAAAAGTATCGGAAAATTCTGAAAGTGTTGCCGCAGCTGCACATGAAGCACTCGCAAATGCTGAAACCGTGTCTGGCGCTTCCGAAGAGCTGGCCGCATCCATCCGGGAAATTACCCGTCAGATTGAAGAAGCGACCCACCTGACAGCCGAGGCAAATGAAGCTGGCGAAGATGCCGAGCGAACCGTGAACTCCCTGCAAGACAGCGTTAGCAAGATCGGTGAAGTTGCTGAATTGATTAGTGACATTGCCGCACAAACTAACTTGCTGGCGCTTAACGCCACGATCGAGGCAGCACGTGCTGGTGACGCAGGAAAAGGCTTCGCTGTTGTCGCACAGGAAGTGAAAAACCTTGCCAATCAAACAGCGAAGTCTACCGAAGAAATTACCCGTCAACTCGGAGAAATCCAGAATGTTACCGGTTCGGTCGTTGCAACTGTTCAACAGATGACAACCAGCATTCGCAAAGTCGACGAAGTCGCATCAAACGTCGCCGTCAGCGTACGTCAACAAGATGACGCGACCCAAGAAATCGCCCGAAATGTTGTTCAGACGGCAGAAGCCTCGAATGAAGTAACAGAGAAAATTGGTCACGTTGCCAGTGAAGCACAAGAAAATCTGCATCGTGCTGCGCGGATGAACCAAATTGCAGAGGAAGTTGATCATAGTATTGCTGAGTTGCGAGAAAGCCTTGTTCGGATTGTCAGAACTGCAACTCCTGAGGTCAACCGCCGCAAAGCACCGCGTCATGAAATTCAGTTGGCAATCAAATTGACAATCAGCGGCAAGTCGATCCGTGGCCAAACAATTGATCTGTCATCAGGTGGTGCAAAAGTATCTCTGTCAGAGGCAATCCACGAAGGCGCTAAAGGTGAAATTACCATTGAAGGGCCGAACGTCACCCTTCCCTTCTCCGTCGAGAACGTTCTTGGTGATACCGCAAATCTTGAGTTTGCTTCTTCACCTGGTAGCAAAGAAAAATTGGGCCCATGGCTTACACGACGTTTTGGTACGTAAACTGCCAAAAACACAGGACCTTACAAACCGCTCGGGAGCATTTCCCGGGCGGTTTGTCTACTTTCAGGGGGATATTCAAGGTCTTGTTCAAAAAATGTAAAATTGGGTGCTTGACGGGTCGCATTCTATGAGGCTATACACCGCTCCAGCCAACGCGAAGGCGCGATGGCGGAGTGGTTACGCAGAGGACTGCAAATCCTTGCACGCCGGTTCGATTCCGGCTCGCGCCTCCACTGGTCCGGCATAGCTCAGTTGGTAGAGCAAATGACTGTTAATCATTGGGTCGCAGGTTCGAGTCCTGCTGCCGGAGCCATAAACCCCTGGAACTCTGTTCCGGGGGTTTTTGCTTTTGACCCTACTTTAAATACTCATCCTGTGCACACCAGTCCCATCCATTCCGGCTTCGTGAATTTCGATTACACGAAGCAGCTTTGATGATGTGGTTTGGGCGCACGACCACACACTTTTCTTCCATACAACGATTGATCGAAGGTGATGTTTTCCATCACTTCTCAACCAAGATTCGGCATATCCCGTCGCGCCGATTAACCCAAAGTCGGCAAGATTATCCTTCGTTGAAAAAAGACGTGAATTTGGTCGTTTTTTATCAAAAAAGGTCTTGCGGGGTTTGGATGGTTTGATTATACACCTGCCACGCGCTTCGGACGGAGCGCAACGCCTGATCCGGCATAGCTCAGTTGGTAGAGCAAATGACTGTTAATCATTGGGTCGCAGGTTCGAGTCCTGCTGCCGGAGCCAATTTAAAAGGGGCCGAACGTAATGTTCGGTCCCTTTTGCTTTAGCACGTCGCATGATGGATAAATCGCCCATGAAAACCGTAAAAATTGAACTTCGCGAAGTCAAACTCGGTACCCTGTCCGGTCCGACGCAGGGATGGTTGATTATCGGCGAAGATGACGTCATTCACGGCATGGCGCATTCGATTGATGGTGAGCTGTTCACGATCTCGTCGAACACTGATCCGCGCATCCAGGCATTTGGCTGGTGCCCGATGTTCGATAGCCTCGCCCACGTTCAAGGTGACCTCGAAATCGCCCTTGCCATGAGCTCGGCAAATGAAGTCGAAGAATGGATCGAACAGTCCGAACGTTATGACGATGACAGTCATCAAGGTCAGTTGCACTGATCCACTGTCGCCACTGCCACAAAAACTTCGTCGCCTCAGTGCTTTATTGATGCACAGCAAATCAATATACTTGTCCCTGACGTAAAACATCGCACAGCCAAGGCTTTTCAATTCCCTGGCACATGACGATCAGTCGCGACTGGCCGCGACGCAAGCCAACAGGACAAGGCGGGAACTCGGCGATGAGCACAATCAATCTCGATCATCTTTTCAAACCGAAATCGGTTGCCGTTATTGGCGCATCCAATCGCCCGCATTCGGTCGGCAATGTCTTGATGAAAAACCTGCTGGCGGGCGGGTTTAATGGCCCGATCATGCCGGTTAATCCGCGCAGTCAGTCCATTGGCGGCGTTTTAGCCTATCCCGATGTTGAAAGCCTGCCGGTTGTTCCCGAGCTCGCTGTAATTTGTGTCCCGCCTAAGGGCGTTATTCCCGTGATGGAATGCCTGACCAGCAAAGGCTGCCTTGCGGCCATTGTCCTGACGGCTGGACTGCAATCGGAACAATATGACGAAAAACGCAGTATCAAACAGGCGATGCTGGAAATCGCTGCCAAACACAAGATGCGGCTTTTGGGCCCAAACTGCCTTGGTTTGATGGTGCCGGGCATTGGGCTTAATGCAAGTTTCAGCCACCAAAGCATTGGAACCGGCAAAATCGCCTTCGTGTCACAGTCTGGCGCGCTTTGTACGGCTGTTCTTGATTGGGCCGCGGCACGTGGTATCGGGTTTTCGCACTTCATATCGCTCGGTGAATGTGACGATGTCGATTTTGGCGATGTGATTGATTATCTGGGTTCTGATCCAGATACGCGCGCGATCATGCTCTATATCGAATCAATTCATGAACGCCGCAGCTTTATCTCTGCTGCGCGCGCCGCATCACGCAACAAGCCGATCCTGTGCATCAAATCGGGCCGCTTTGCCGAGGGTGCAGCAGCGGCAGCATCCCACACAGGTGCCCTTGCCGGTGCGGATGATGTATTTGACGCTGCGATCAAGCGCGCGGGCGTGTTGCGCGTCTATACCGTGAGCGAGATGTTCTCGGCCGCTGAGACCCTATCACGCATGCGCCCGTTCCGTGGCGACAAGCTTGGCATTGTTACCAATGGTGGCGGGATTGGTGTTTTGGCCGTTGATGCCTTGATCGAACGTGAAGGCCGCCTCGCCCATCTTAATGACACGACCATCGCGGCCCTTGATCAGGTTTTGCCGCCAACATGGTCACATGCAAACCCGGTCGATATCATTGGTGATGCACCGGGCGAGCGTTATGCAAAGGCGATCGAGGCCGTTTTGGCCGATGACAATATCGACAGCCTGCTTGTCATGCATGCACCGACCGCAATCACCGATCCGGTTGAAGTCGCCAAGGGCGTGATTGACAAGATCAAGGATAGCCGCAAAAACATTCTGACCAACTGGGTTGGCGAAGCCACCGTGGCCGAAGCGCGCAACATGTTTTATGCCGCCGGAATACCGACCTATCGTACGCCGGAAAATGCTGTGGCCGCGTTCCAGCACATGGTCAATTACCGCAAACTTCAAGACCTTCTGATGGAAACGCCGCCATCCATTCCGCGTGATTTCACACCCAAAACAGATCAGGCGCGCACCATCATCCATAGTGCAATCCATGCCGGTCGCACCATGTTGACCGAACCGGAAGCCAAGGCTGTATTGGAATGCTATGGCATTAATACGGTCAAGACGCTTGCAGCGAGCGACATCGAAGAAGCGGTCACCACGGCCGAGGATATCGGCTATCCCGTTGCGCTTAAGATCCTGTCAGACGATATCAGCCACAAATCTGACGTTGGCGGCGTTGTCCTGAACCTTGAAAGTGCCGAGGAAGTCCGTGCCGCCGCCCAGAAGATGCAGCGCACGATCAGCAAGAAATTCCCCGATGCACGTCTTCGCGGCTTTTCAATCCAGGAAATGATCAAGCGATCCGGTGCCCGTGAATTGATTGTCGGCATGACGACCGATCCCATCTTTGGCCCGGTGATCCTGTTTGGTCATGGCGGGGTTGAGGTCGAAGTTGTCCGTGATCGCGCCATGGCCCTGCCCCCGCTTAATATGAAGCTTGCGCGCGAGCTTGTGGAAGGCACGCGCATCTATAAGCTGCTTAAAGGCTACCGCGACGTGCCTGCGGTCAATCTTGAAGACCTGTTCATGACGCTTGTCCGCCTATCCCAGCTTGTCGTGCATCTTGGCGAAGTGGTCGAACTTGATATGAACCCGCTTCTGGCCGACCGTGAAGGTGTGATTGCACTTGATGCCCGCATCAAGGTCACGCCAAAGGTTGTCAGTGATGACAAACGTCTTGCCATTCATCCCTATCCCCGTCACCTGAAACAGGAACTGGTGATGGATGATGGCACAAAATACCTGATGCGTCCGATCAAGCCGGAAGACGAACCGGCCCATTATGAATTCATGTCCAAGCTGACGCCTGAAGATATCCATTTCCGTTTCTTTGGCTCCGTGCGCGAACTGCCGCATTCAGAAATGGCGCGCCAAACGCAACTTGATTACGATCGTGACATGGCGTTCCTTGCCACTGTCCCAAGCGGCCCGGAAGAAGGACAAATCCACGGCATCGTTCAGGTCGTGATTGATCCGAACAATGAACATGCCGAATACGCCATCATGGTTCGCTCCGACATCAAGGGACGCGGACTGGGTCGTATTTTGATGGAACAGATGATCGAATATTGCCGTCGCAAGGGAACGGAAACCTTTATCGGTCAGGTCCTGCCCAGCAACCGACGGATGTTGACACTGTGCGAAAATCTGGGCTTTAGCCGCAAATTCATCCCCGATGAAGATGTCTTTGAGGTCACCTTGCCGCTGCAGCGTGATCCGATTGAGCCACAGCACTAAAACAAAAGCCCGGCGAACTGCCGGGCTTTGTCATTTGGGATGATCTAGTCCAGATCACGCACCTTCGGCGACGAGCTTTGCCTTGATATCTGCCAATGCCTTTTCCGGATCAATGCCCTTTTCGCGCAAGCTATCGACAGCTTCGCCTTCAATCTTGCGCAGCTCCTGAAGGGTTGTCTGAACGTCTTCAAGCTGCTGTTCAAGTTCTTCGATACGGCGACGCCCAACCAACATCAGATGCGCCAGCTGTTCAGAACGAGTTCGGTCTGCATCATAAAGATCGATATATTCCTTGATGTCCTCAAGCGAGAAGCCAAGACGCTTACCACGCAGAACAAGCATCAAGCGCGCGCGATCACGGTAATTGTAAACACGTGTTGCTCCGGCGCGCTGCGGTGCCAACAGGTTCTTGGTTTCGTAAAATCGAATGGCGCGCGGGGTAATGTCGAACTCTTCGGCCAGCTCGGTAATGCTATAAAGCTTATCGTTCATGTTTTTTCTTAATTAATGAATGCGGTCCTGCACCATCGCAACTTTCCGACATTACAGTCAACAAATTTACGCATACGTAAGCTTAAAACACCCTGTGCATGACGTTACGAGGACGTCGCATCAGTCATTAAGCACCGGCAAGGACCGCACATATTCAAGATCCACCGGAACATAATCTGGCCCGGCAATCACCCTTCCATTCGTGACCGCCCCCGGCCAAAATTTGGCATCACTTTGCCACGTCGTTCCATCTGGCATGGGGATAGCGATCGCTTCTGGATACACCTCCTGATGTTCCGAGCGCAAATCAAAGCATCCGCCCAAACCATCCTCAAACAACGGTGTATCAGACGGACGCGGATTGCTTAGTACTCCGTCATATGGCTCAAACACATCTGGATAGGTCACGTGATTGGCAAGATCGCCTGAGAACGTGACAGGCATGGGGCCATCTGCAGACAGATAAAGCTTCTCAGAAGGCCCAAAGAATGATTGATCAAGCGGCATCATGTCGTCGGGCAGTTTTGTCGGGTCTGCATGTTCAATCGCATTGCGGGCATTGATCAAGCCGCGCGTTGTGCCCTTCTTGATGTATTTCTGACGCAGGAAGAAACTGTTATGCATGCAAGCTGATGGATAATCCGGCTGCGGTATCGATCCGCCCTTACCCAACTTGAAGACGGCACCGCCATTATATTCATCACCCTCGGGTCCTGGGCGGCTGTCAAACCAGCAGATATTTCCGAAATAGTACCAAAACCCGCCGCGCACCCCGTCCTGAGAGAACAGCTTGTGACAGTTATAGAACCGGTTGCGCCCGATCCACCAGCCAACGGCGGTTGCTTCGGGCTCGACCGGGTTATCGCGAATATATCGAAAGCGGTTATCAAGGATCCGAACGTCACGATTAAAACTACCGACTGGTGCATCCAGATTGTGATGAGATACATCCATCCGAACACCGTTGTAGCAATCGCAAATATCATTCCGGATGATCTCGACATCACCAGCAATATCGTCTGAGCCGAAAAATGCGCCGTTCAGGTAGCGATATTCGACTTCGATGACATTGCCTTCTGCATCCTTGCCGTCATGGATTTCGTCCCATCGCAGTTTTCGCCAGATTTCAGGCTCCTGCACCCAACGGCAGTCGGCGATAGAAATGCCGCGTGTTTCGGCACCGTTGGCATAAAACGCATAGGTTCCGGCAGTAATATCAAGATCGCGGAACGCAAGATCATAGCTGTTTTCAATGTAAAACGCGCTTGGCCAAGCCTGTTCGATGGTGAACAGCTCAATCCGGATATGGGCGACGTCAATCAATTGAAATACGGCATAGCGGTCCCGGCCCGGATTGCTGGCAGAGACGGATCGATCGGGCTCCTTTGCCGCATTGATCACAGCACCGGGCTCACCACGCACAACAATCGGATGTGCTGCTGTACCACTTGCGGGAAAACGGATCGGATTTTCGAAATGGTAGTGTCCGGCAATCATTCTGATCATTTGACCGGGACGACTTTGGTCAATCGCCTGATCAAGTGTCTGGGTTGAACGCAATTTTGCGTCAATCCAATGATCAAGCCCGTCGCTTGAAACATAAACCACTTCCATACCCGTCCTCCCTTGGTCCGTTTTGAAAACCATACTTCAAAATGACGAGAAAACCACAGTGTGATTGCAACCTCGGCTTCATCCAACACTGGTAAGGTTAAGCCAAATTATGAATTCATACATTTTGCACTTTGTTATGAAATCTTATAGATCAATATTATGCAAACATGTGTAATGGGCACAGACGCAAAATACATTTCAACCAAAGGACCTTTCAATGTCCCTCGCCAACGGACTTTTTTCCAAGCTGTCGCTTTCCTTGATGATCACTGCCGCGGCAACAAGCACCGCTTATGCGCATTTTCAAAAGATGATCCCGTCAACCAACGTTGTTGATCAGGAAACCGGTCGCACGGTTACGTTTGATTTGACCTTCACCCATCCGATGACAAATGGTCCTGCTATGGAAATGGCCACGCCGTTGCAATTTGGCATGCAGTTCAATGGTAAAAAAACCGACCTTCTGGGCAGCCTTACGGCCAAGACGGTTGATGACCAACCCGCGTTCGATGCCGAAGTTCAGATCAAGGCACCGGGTGGCTATGCCTTTTATGTTGAGCCAGTCCCTTATTTCGAACCGGCCGAAGGCAAGTTCATTATCCAATACACCAAGACAATCATTGATGCCTATGACGCCGGTGAAGACTGGGATCAGATGGTTGGCTTCCCGGTCGAGATCGAACCGTTGACCCGCCCTTACGGCATTTGGACCGGCAATATCTTCTCCGGCATGGTGCGCCATAACGGCGAACCAGTTCCGTTTGCAGAAGTTGAAGTTGAATATGCCAATGACCGCAGCATCACTTTGCCAAACGCAACCTTTGCCACACAGGTTTTCAAGGCCGATGCGAACGGCATCTTCCATTATGCGATGCCGAAAGATGGCTGGTGGGTGTTCGCTGCCCTGATCGAAGACGGCACCATGCCAGCACCGCATAGCGGCGACGAAGTCCCTGTCGAGCGCGGCGGTGTTCTCTGGGTCAAAACCGACCCAATGAAGTAATCGAATTTGGGCAGGTGGCATCATGCCCCTGCCCAACGCCTTTCAAATGCCTAACCCCAATATCTCGGAAATCGTTTTTGCAATGCTTACCCAGTTCCGCTTGTTCGCTTGGCTTTTGATCGCTTTGGTTATGCTGCCAGTTCTTCCTGCGCAGGCCCATAACCTGAACGTCTTTGCCATGAGCAACGGCGATCAGATTACCGGATATGTGTATTTCACCGGTGGCACTCGCGCAAAACAGGCCGAGGTAGAGCTTCGCCATGGCGATAACAGCACCGACGCGCAGGTTCTTGTTTCAACCAAGGCTGACGATCAGGGCAACTTTGCCTTCAGCGTAAGTCATCGTGCGGACTACACGGTTTTCACAGATACTGGTGATGGGCATGTCGCGAAATTCAAACTTTACGCGGACGACTTTGCCGAGAACCTGCCAATCGCAGATGCGAATGCACCTATCACGGTAAAAGATATGCATCTGGTGCAAGCCGTTTCAGAACTACCATCAGATGAACCCGTTGCGACCACCTACTCGACCCAATCCGTCGGTCTGAATTCGCTCAGCCGGGATGAACTGACCGAACTGATCAATCATGCTGTCGCACGCCAAGTCGGACCTTTGCGCGAAGAAGTAAACGCCTATCGCAACGATGTCAGAATGTCTGACGTCATGGGTGGCATCGGCGTGATCATTGGTATCTTTGGTATCACAGCCTGGGTAGTTGCGCGCCGCCAAGTCAAACGTCGCTAAGAAAGAATCAAACTAAACGCGCTCACCGCCCTCAACCGGCCATCTTGTGTGATGGCTGTCGATCACAAAGCGATGCTTGTGCTCGACCGGCGGATGGTAATGCTTGTGCCGGTGCTTATCCGAACCATGGCCGTGGTCATGATCTGAATGCGGGTGCTCTGAGCCCTCTGATGCATGCGCGTGCCCATGATGCGGATCATCATGACTATGGGGATGTTCATGCCAAAAGCCCGGATGGCTGTGATGGATTTCAAGCGGGTCTTCGCGTGGCCACATCGCCCTTGCGATCAGTGCCCCCACAATCGCCAACCCACCAGAAACCAGAAACGCCACAGACAGTCCTGCGAGACTTCCCAACCAACCAATTACCCCATAGGCAATCAGCCAACCGCCATGGGAAAGCGCAAAGTTCGCAGCAAAGAACGCGGATCGATCACCTGCCCCGGCCGATCGTTGCACCAATCGGCCCCCGGGCGTCTGCGCAAATGTTGTTCCCGCACCAGCAATTGCCCATAGCACACCAAAGGCGCCGATAACGGTAACGCCCGTCATCGCCAATCCGGCACCAGTTAGCATCGCCAGTGCTGCGACCACAATCCCCGACAACATCAGGCGACGTTCGCCCACCGCATCAATGATTTTCGGGATCGCAAAGGCCGCCAACATCGAGCCACCACCTGCACAGGCCAGAAATGCAGTGGTGAGAAGCTCACTGCCGCCCAATGCACCACGGGTCAGGACAACGGTATTTACAATGATCATTGCCCCGACGCAGGAGACAGCAAAATAGACGGCCAAAAGCCCGCGCAAGCGCGGTGTTTTAAGATACGCAGCAATCCCGAAAACTGTATTGGCATAAACACCACCTTCACGATCGGTATCAGCCGCCTTTGGCACAGTGGTCGTCACGATCAAAATAGCCGACATCGCAAATGTCAGACTGTTGACCATAAACAGACTGTCAAACGACCAGACAAACAACAATCCCGCTGCCAATGCAGGACTGACAAGGTTCTCCAGATCATAGGCCAAGCGGGCATAAGAAAGGCCCTTGGTGTATGTTTTCTCATCCTCAAGGATTTCGGGAATGATCGCCTGAAAAACCGGTGTGAATGCTGCGGATGCCGCATTCACAACAAACACCAGCACAAAGATCTGCCAAATCTGATCAACAAATGGCAGGCACAAGACAATGGCTGCACGCAGAATATCAAGCCCAACTAGCCAAACCCGCCTTGGCAACAGGTGTGCCATACCGCCCGCCACCGGCGCGATCACAAGATAGGCCACCATCTTAAGAACAAGGATGGATCCCAAAACGCGCCCGGCATCTTCACCGGCAAGATCAAATGCCAGAAGCGATAAAGCCACCGTCGTTAAACCCGTCCCGATCAGCGAGGTGATCTGGGCAGCGAACAAATGGCGAAAGGATGAAATGGAAAACGGCGACATATTTAACACCATCCGAGCCAATGGGCATTGGCACCATTACGCCTTATATTTCAAAGCGTTTCAAGTGAATGCTGATCCGAACGCTCAGAAGCCGAGCATTTCTTTGCCCACTTTTCGGTAAGCTTACCACTGCGTAATTCCATCGTGCGGGTCGCCAATTTCCGGCGGAAATGCGGGTCATGCGAAATCAGGATCATGGCCTGCGGGAGTGCGAGCAGGATTACTTCAAGCCGGCGCATGTTTTCTTCATCAAGTGCATTGGTCGGCTCATCCAGCAACAAGACATCAGGCTTCATTGCAAGAACGGCTGCAACCGATACAAGGCGCTTTTCACCACCAGAAAGCTCATGGGTGATCCGTTCGCGCAGATGGGTCAGATGCAATTGTCCAAGAACCTCGTCGACAATCGCCAAAGCTTCTTCGCGACTGGCACCAAGGTTCAGAGGGCCAAAGGCAATGTCTTCGACCACGGTTGGACAGAACAGTTGATCATCCGGGTCCTGAACGATGAAGCCAACGCGACAGCGCAGATCATGAAAATCCGCCTCACTCACGCGTGGATTGCCAAATGCACTGATTTGACCGCCATGCGGCTTGATCAAACCAACCAGAATACGCAGAAGCGTGCTTTTGCCTGCCCCGTTTGGTCCAGTAATAAACAAGCGTTCGTCGCTGTCTAATGACAAGCTAACCTGATCCAGCACCTTCTGTCCGGCACGATAACCGTATGAAATATCGTTCAGTTCAATAAGCGAAGACATAAATACGATCCACCAGGACAAGAGCGACAACAACAATCAGAAAGGAAACTGCAAGTACGCCATCGCGCGGACGAAACGCGAGATCATCGATCATGGGGAAATGACCACTGAAACCACGCAGTTTCATCGCCTCAAGCACGCGTTCCGCCCGCTCAAGCGAACGGACAAGCAGCATGCCAAACAGATAACCAAGCGACCGGTAAGTGTGGACGTTATTACGCGCTTTGAATCCGCGTAGCTTCATCGCCAACCGAAGCCGGTGATACTCATCATGCAGCACCGAAATATAGCGCACGGTGAACATCATCAGATGCACCAGGGTCGCCGGGCATTTCAGGCGATACAAAGTATGACCAAGCGCAACCGGTGTCAGTCCCGATAGCAGACTTAGCATCATCAAGACCACAGCATTGGCACGAATGCCAATCAAAACAGCATGCATAAGCCCTTCTTTACTGGCATCCGCCCCCAGCACCGCAAACATCGGTGTTCCGGGCGTTGTAAAAGGCAACATCACGAGCATCACGATGATAAAGCCGTCCATGGCCGCCATTCGCTTTAACGTAATGCGCCATGGCAAATCAGTCATTTGCATCGTTGCCAACGCAATACCGAATGCCATCAAGGCAAATTCAATCTGCTGAAGAGCCACAACCATCACAGCGAACAAACCAGCCGCCACCACGCGTATGCGCGGATCAAATGATCCGACAAAGGATGGCGGTGTCGCACCTGCCCCCTGCACGCTTAGCGGTTGGTCATGCCCGAAAAGATGGCTCATGGTTTGGTTGCTTTGGCTCTCATACGTCGTGCTGCAATATAATAGGCAATTCCGAAGAAGCCGAATATATAGCCAATGCCGCCCAGAATCGATTGCAGATCGTTCTTTTCCTTATAGGCGGTGATTTCGCGCCGCAACGGGCGGAGCTCATCACGAACGATACTAGCAATTAGTTCTTCCTGCTCATGTGTGATTGCTCTACCTGCATTGTCAGCAGCTTTCGTGCTCACACCACCAGCCGCCGGCACAGGTGCATTGCTTCCTTGCTCAGCATCAGATGGCGCTTCCGTCAGTTCCGCGACAGCAAAGCTTGCTTCGGCCACATGCCCCGCCCCCAGATCCGCACGAAACACCAGATCAACTTTACCGGTCGGCGTATAGACGAAGAAACCATCGGCATCGGTTTTGATCTCGTCGATCTTGTTGCCTTGTGGATCGAACACTTCCACCAATGTATCTGCGGCCATATCACCGTTGGAGAAACCAATTTCTCCTTCAACGCTCGCACCACTTGGGAAAACAGAAGCAATAACTTTATGGGCATTCGCCGTATTGGCGCCAAATGCGAACCCTGCCAAGATCAGGCAAACGAGTAACCTAGCCATTGTTCGCCTCGCCAGCTGTACTTACGGCAACCTCTGTTGGAACATATTCAGCTGCCTCATCTGTGTTTGCCAGCAACTGTGGCTTGACCTTCATGATCAGATAAACCGCCGCAGCAGACACCAACCCTTCGACAGCCATCACCGGGATATGCGCAAAGAACACCAGCTTTGCCGCAGGAATGAACGCATCCCCGCTTAACCCCAGAGAAATCGCAACAAATATTGTGGTCAGGGCAATTGGCAGCGCCCCGGCAAAGCCACCCCATATCGCCGCGACTTTAGGGTTACTACGTGAAATGACATTGCGGAACAACAGACCCGCAATGACAGCTGGCAACGCGATATTGACCGTATTGACACCCAGTACGGTCAGTCCGCCAAACCCAAAGAAGACTGCCTGTAGCAGCAACCCTACAAACAAGGCCGGAAATGCGGTCCAGCCGAGCACAAGCCCGGCAAGACCGCTCATGATCAGATGCACGCTGGATGGTCCGACCGGCACATGAATGAGCGAGGCAACAAAGAACGTTGCCGACAGCACCCCCGTCGCCGGGATTTTGTCGATCGGTAGTTTTCGCAAGCCAAGGCCAAGCCCGGCCACCGCAAGAACACCACCACCAATCAGAACTTCAGGCGCAAGCGCACCATCAACGATATGCATCTGTCTTTGTCCCCAAGCCTATTTCACATCATAGGCGCGAACCCACAGGACCGCATCCTGTGAAAGTTCTTTTCCCTGAAATTCCGTATCGGGGCCACTTCCAAGCGCCGCAAAGCCCCAGAAACCGGCCTTTGGCACGCCAAAAGTGAAGTACCCATTATCATCAGAAATCGCAACGATTGCCCCACCAGGCATCGGTGACGCAGTCGGATCTTTTGGTTTGTTCGCAGCCATATCTGGCTCGGCCGCCATAAATTCGATTTCGATTTCCACACCTGCCGCCGGTTGACCTTCGTTCAGAACGCGTCCGGTAAAGGTCGAGCCCGCAACAATATTGGTTGGACGGTTTAACGGCAGGATTTCAGTCTTAAGCCCCTGCGGCTCCATCCAGTCGGTCGGGATTTCATTACGATTTACGTAGGATTTCGTGATTTGCTGGATATAGATATCCTCACTTTCCTCGTAATACGGTTCTGGAACAACGACCATTACGTAATCGCCGCTTCGTTTTAGAGGAAGCTTGGCGTCATATGCTTTGGCCTCGTTCTCGGTACCCTGGAAGGTGATCGGCGAAAGAGATGATTTAAGATCGATCTTCTCGCCGCGATGAACTGCGTAGAACTCAATCGGTTCGCCCATATCCATGACGTGACCGTTCTCAAACGGATGCCAAAAGATAAGCTTAACGTCTTGATCACCTGTTGCGCTGGTATTGACTTCAGGTGTGTAGGCAAGCTGAAAATGGGCCTGTGCGCCCGCTGACACCAACATGGTGCAGGCAGCAAAAGCAAAACCGATGCGTGATTTAAACATTGTATCGTCTAGTCCTTGAACAGCGCGCGCAAGAAGTCCCCCCAACGCGCAAGGTTAGGATAAAGAACGATAGGATGGCTGGAAGCAAGATTACCGGTTTCACCAGGATACCGCATTTCCCCGCAACCTGACGCTCACCCCGGCGTCCAACAGTTTGAATACCCGTCTATCAAGATCGGGCAGTCCAAGGCAGGTCTCCTGGCTCACGGTTTTAAAAGCATCACGCCTTCCCGGATTTCTCCAGTGGCAATTGCAATGCTCGGACCGCTTACAGTTGCGGGGGCAGCCGTGGCTTTGTCATGGATAACGCACCACGTTCCCTTTTAAGCCGACCCATACGGATCAACACCCAAGACAGCGCCATATTCCATGTGGCCCTGATCAGTGTCAACTCTTTGCCCATCCCAAGACTGATATTCTTTTCATCCGGACTGCTTGACCTGTTTCCAGCACCCGGCGAAAATCACCGTCAATTCAAAAATAAGCATGACGTGCTTAAAACCTCACGGGCGGAAAAACAAATGACACCGGAAACAGTCCTGGTCTTTTGGTTCAAGGAACTCGAACAGAAGCAATGGTTCATCAAGGACGAGGCCCTTGATCGCCATATCGCTGAACGCTTTGCTGATTTTCACGGTGCGGCAGCTGCTGGCGAGCTTTATCATTGGCGCAAGAACGCCCATGGCCGCTTGGCCGAGATCATCGTTCTTGATCAGTTCTCACGCAATATGTACCGCGATAAACCACAATCTTTTGCCTCTGACCCGATGGCATTGGTTCTGGCACAAGAAACCGTATCGCTTGGATTGGACAAGAAACTCGTCACCCCGTTCGAGCGCGCGTTTCTGTATATGCCCTATATGCATTCAGAGTCCGAGCTCATCCACGAAGTCGCGATGGATCTGTTCGCCCAGCCGGGGCTCGAACACAATTATGAGTTCGAGATCAAACACAAGAAGATCATTGATCGCTTTGGGCGTTACCCGCATCGCAATGACATTCTGGGACGAGAATCCACCCCTGAGGAAATCGCGTTCCTCAAGGAACCCGGGTCATCATTCTAAAACGCAAAAAAGGGACGGATTACCGTCCCTTTTCTTTTGGTCATTGGTGGTCCCACACGGATGGGTATTTACCCAACATCACGATCGCGATTATCCCACCATTCTTGGGCAAGGTTTTCGGCCTCATCCATGTAATCCGCTTTTCCGGCAAGGAACGCCCCCATCGCGGCACTGCCCTTGATCCGGGCTTCTGCAGGCTGATCTTCAACATCGCCACGCCAGACCGCCAAGAAGTGCTTCAAAGTCACCGGGCTTTGATCATCCAGCTCCTTCTCGCTTTTCGAAAGCATCGCTGGCCAACGCACATCACACAGCTCGCCATTATCAAGCATCCGCAGATCGACATGCTTGAACGGGGTACGCTCCGCCTCGCCGCCACCACCCTTGATCACGCCAATTCGCGGTAACGCCAAAAGCTTGCCTGTTTCCCGATGCACATCGAGAAATGCCGGATGAAACACACCCAGGAACGCGGCACGCGCCTGAAGCGGGTTCAACAAACGAAGCAGCGTGTTAACCGGGCTGCGCAGCCCCAGCAACGATCGCAAACCAATCAGTTCCTGAAGCTTTGGATGCATGTGGCGCAGCGGCAAATAGGCAAATCCCTTTGCTGCGATATCCGAACGTGCTTCTTCCGCCGACATGGCAATCGGAAGCTTAAGCGCCTTGATTGCGGCTTCTGTGCCCACACCATTTACCAGATGCGAGTTATAGCCATGCATCAAGACCGGAACGCCATTCTGCGACAGAAGATGGGCTGAAAGAACAAACCACGGCAAACCACGCGTACGGCCCGCGGCATAGGACGGCCAATCAAGCATCGGCTGTCCAGGTGCGTCTTCATCAGAACCTTCGTCGGGATCAAGTCGCGCAGCCTTGCGCACCGCTTCAATCATACCAGCCAATTCTTCGGGGGTTTCCGCCCGATAGCGCAACATCAAAAGAAATGCGCCCAGCTGGATGGGTTCGACCTCATCGCGCAGGATCATGGAGAAGGCTTCATACGCCTCCTCACGGGTCAGACTGCGTGAACGGCCCGGCCCACGGAAGAAAGTCCGCAAATAACCCGAAAACGGATGCGCTTCGGGCAGATGGTTTTCTTCCTCGAGCTGTTCAAGATGCTCGTCGGTCATCAGATTTCACCGATAAAGTTGTCGTTATTGGTCATGTACGCGGGTAAAGACCCACTCATTGTCGTTCGACAGATCGTCCTGATAGGAATACCCGTCAACATTGAACTTCTTGAGTTCCTGCGGGTTTTCGATCCGGTTATCGATCATGTAACGCGCCATCATGCCACGTGCGCGCTTTGCTGAGAAGCCAACAACCTTAGACGTGCCACCTTTGACTTCCTTGAAAACAGGCGTAATCACCGGACCATCAAGCAATTTGGTTTTGACTGACTTGAAATATTCGGTCGATGCCAGATTGATCAGACTGCGGTCTTTGTGGCCGTTGGTGAGCGTATTAATCTCGGTCGCGATTTTATCGCCCCAGAAAGCATACAGGTCCTTACCACGCGGGTTCGCCAGGCGCGTTCCCATCTCAAGACGATAGGGCTGCATCAGATCGCGCGGTTTCAAAAGACCATAAAGACCCGAAAGCATGCGAAAATGATCTTCGGCCCAATCAATGTCATCAGACTTCATAGTATCGGCATCAAGGCCGACATAGGTATCACCGCGGAAAGCAAAGATCGCAGGCTTTGCGTTGGTGCGATCAAATGGTCGTGAAAAATGCTGGAAGCGTTGATAGTTCAGATCAGCAAGGTTTTCGCTGATTCCCATAAGCTTCATCAAATCGCTGCGGCTTTTTTTGCGCGCGACTTCAATAAGTTCCTCGGTATCGTCCAGAAATGCGGGTTGGGAAACGGCCATTTCCGGCACGTCCGTTTCGAAATCCAGCTTCTTGGCCGGGGACACAACAGCAAGCATCAATCTGCCTCTTCTCTTTCATCTCGGTTCAATTTGTCGTAACAAGCCACAAGGCATGGGCAATGTCTAGGGCCCAAGCCCATGTACAGGAGTATACGGCTGTACATGGATTTGGACCCTTGGCGTTAACCATAAACTTCTAATCTTGCAGAAAATCCGTCAGGTGCAAGCATTGACGGAAGAAAGGACCAGTTATGAGTGAACAAGTTCGCGCGTCGCACATTCTTCTGATGTATGCCGGTTCGGCACGTTCGACCGCTACCCGTACCAAAGAAGAAGCATTGAACGAAATCAATGCCCTTAAAGATCAGATCGCAAACGGTTCCGATTTCGCAGAACTGGCAAAAGCTAACTCTGATTGCCCGTCCGGCCAGCAGGGCGGCGACCTTGGCTTCTTCGGCCGTGGCATGATGGTTCCGGAATTCGATGCTGCTGCATTCAGCATGGAAGTCGGCTCGACCTCTGACGTGGTTGAAACCGATTTCGGCTACCACCTGCTGCAGCGCACCGCCTAATTCACTGGCGCATCGCTGAAAGATTTAAGGCTGGCACAATGTTGCCAGCCTTTTTCTTTATCTGTGTTTTGGAAACACATGTTGCTCAGAAATCGACAATCGGCGCATCGAGTTCGTATTGCGCCTTGTGATCTTCGATCTCCAGCACCCAGACATCACGATCAAAGCCTGTTTGTTTGCGGCAATATTCGTCACAGGAAAATTCGGTTTCACGCCCACCTTCGGGACCGCCAGCAACCAGCATCCAGCCCAGATCACCATCAAGGGTCGTCACACGTGAGTAGACAAAGCAGCCACCATCAAACCGGTTAAGCTTTAACAATACCGCACCGGCCTCTTCATTGCCCTTATGGGCCACCATTGCCGTGATCAGCGATGACTGGCAAATGGCAATCTGGCCACGGACCCAAAGACCTGCTTTCAACCGAGGCTGCATTCAACTTCCTTCCCGGCTGGCAACGACATTTTCCGGCATTTGCAGGATCAGGTTCGGGTCAGGACAGATACATGCCCAGACATCCCATTCTGACGGCTTGGCCGCGCCAAAGAAGTCCCCTTCCCGACCCAGCATGTCAAACATGATCTGAAAATGCAGATGCGGGACCCAGTCACCATTGATCGGGAAATCGCCAAACTGGCAAAGCATCTCACCGGCCTTGATTTCTTTGCCCTTATAAAGCCCATCCAGCGACGGGCGGCTTAGATGACCATAAAGCGTATAGAACAAAACACCCGGTGCTGGTTCATGCTGCAAAATGATTGTCGGGCCGTAATCGAGATGGAGGTTGTTATCGGCATAGCTGTGCACAACACCGTCAAGCGGTGCGAAAACCGGCGTGTATGCTGGCGCAAACAGATCGATGCCCAAATGCTGGCTACGGGCTTCGCCGTCATTTTTAAACTGCTCGGACTGATAGCAAATGCGGTCTTCCCGATACCGACCGACGCCAACCGGCGCGTTGGCGTCGCGCAGTTGCTGCCACATGATTTCGGTCTGTCGTGCGGGATCGCTTTCACCACCGATCACCACATCACCATTTGCCGAAAAGTCATAAACGATCTTGGGGCAGGTTTTCAGATCGCATTCCATAACTGAATGGAAGATGCCTGCGTTATCCGCAAGCCACTGCCGCAAAGCAACAGCCGCCTCAACTGGTTCAAGGCCCTGTTGGTGGCGCTCAAGGTAGGTTTGAAGTCGTTTTGTTGCTTTAAGTGGCATCATGGCGGTCACGGTGCGGCTCCGAAACAGAAAAAGGCAGGGAAATGTCCCTGCCTTTTGCCTACATGATAATCTGCCTGAACGGCAAGTACTGGCTTACCAGTTGGTCACTTCATATTCGCACGATACGTCGTCATCGTCGGTATCGGTCAATGCAACCGTCAGACGGCGCATCTGCGGGTTGAAACGTTTAATGAAGTTCAACAGCAAAAGCGATTCTTCAGAAAGCTCGCCCGCGTCTTCGTCATCTTCATCGAGTTCGCAAAGTTCAACCAGCTCAAGGAACAAAGCACCAAGCGCACGCTTGACGTCTTCGCCGCCTTTAAGGCCACCGGTCAACTCGCCTAGCGGTGACAGGTCGATTTCGAGCTTGCGCAGGTTCGCGCTCATCTGATCGATGGCGTCTTCATCAAGCACCATTTCAGCAGCAATCATATGCGTGCCGACTTCGTTGATATTCATGAAACCAACGAATTCGAACAGATCGTCTTTGCTACGACCTTCGTCCAACAGCTTCTCGGTATGGGCTTCGAATTCTTCGAAGTCGATGTCTTCGCCAAGATCGTTCTCAAGATCGCTCATGTCGCTCTCCAATCAAAATTTGCGCTGCTGATACTCTGGATTGGGCGAAAACTCAACCCGCACTGGCGATATGATGATCAGCCATGCATCTTCCTCATCCCCGCAATTTGGGACTTGTCAAAGAAGATTGCGAAGAATAACGCATTGTCAGTAGGATAAAAAACAATCTGAGCCGTAAGGCTGAACCACTTTGTCACATATGGACACCGCCATGCCCGCCTTTACTATCCTTGATATCGCTGCAATTTGTTGGGCATTCGCATGGTGGATCGGTTACACGATCTTTGCAGACGCAAGCCCGCGCCGTCGCAATTCCATTTCCGCCCATATGGCGCGCAATCGCCATCGCTGGATGGAACAAATGCTTAAACGCAACATCCGGATGGTCGATACTTCGATTGCAGGCAACCTGATCACTGGCATCAGTTTCTTTTCATCGACCACCATTCTGGTTCTGATCGGTCTGGTCGCGTTACTAGGCTATACGCAAAAGGCGATTGAAACCGTATCGGCCCTGCCCTTTGCTGCCATCACCACACCTGGTGTTTGGGAATGCAAGGTCGTTCTGCTGATCGTGATCTTTATCTACGCGTTCTTTAAATTCACGTGGGCGTTTCGCCTATCGAACTATTGCTCAATCCTGATTGGTGCGGCTCCCGACCCACACGAACCAGATGCCCCGCGGGCTGCTGCGCGCGCGTCACGCATGAGCATGATGTCGGCCCATAACTTCAACCGTGGCATTCGCGCCTATTTCTTCGCGCTTTCGGCCCTTGCCTGGTTCTATCACCCGGTTGCCTTCATCATCTGCGCTACATGGGTCACGTTGGTTTTGTATAACCGCGAATTCAGATCCCACGCACTGGAAATCCTGAGCGGTCACCATTGATCAAACAAGGATCGAACAGCAAAAAGGGCCGCATCTGCGGCCCTTTGTTTTTGTCGTGATCAATTTGGTATCAAGCGGTCTGCGCCTTACGGCGGATTGCATATCCAGCAACAATGACCAGAACCAGTCCGACCGGCAGTGCAGCACTATAAAGAAGCGTCACCCAACCTGACCCGGCATAGATCGTTCCAGCCGACAGCGATGCAATTGCAACCGTACCAAAAACGGCAAACTCGTTGATAGCCTGAACACGCGCCTGTTCCGATGAACGATAGTTTTCCGTCAGGAACGTCGTCGCACCGACAAACATGAAGTTCCAGGCAACGCCAAGAAGCACCAGTGACACCCAGAAGTTGGCCATCAAATCCTGCCCGGACAAACCAACCGCCAAACACACAAAATTCAAAAGCGCACCGACCTGAATGATCTTAAGCGCTCCGAACCGTTTGATCAGGTTGCCGGTAAAGAAGCCAGGCGCATACATGCCAACCACGTGCCACTGGATGATGAAGGCCGCGTCACCAAACGCATAATCGCAATCAAGGATCGCAAGTGGCGTTGCGGTCATTACAAAGCTCATCACCGCATAGCCAAGTGCACCGGCAACAATTGCAACCATCACCGCAGGCTGACCCAACACCGTTTTAAGGCGCCGGGCCGGTTCGGCATGTTTGTGGCCGCGCATATCTGGCAAACGCAATTGGCCAATGGCAATCACCAAGAGGAACTGCAAACCGATCAGGGCAACGAAGGTACCAAGGAATGGCACGGTATCAAACCAGTCACGCGCAAAGCTTGCCAGGTTCGGCCCGATAAAGGCCGATGCAAGCCCACCCAGCATGGTGTAGGAAATCGCACGTGCGCGGAATTCCGGCGGGGCTGCTTCTGCCGCGGCAAAGCGGTATTGCATGGCAATGGCATTACCAGCGCCAATACAGGCACAGGCAATACAAAGAAGCCAAAAATTGCTGTAGTAAACCGCGCCCATGCCAGAGACAGCGCCAGACATCGCAATGCAGGCGCCCATCCAGAAACCGAACTTACGTCCGAACTTCGCCATGACCATGGCTGATGGCGCAGTCATCGCCATCATGGCAATCATCATGAATGCCACAGGCAGGGTCGAAAGAGATTTATCCTCTGCCAAGGAATAGCCAATGACAGCGGCAACGGTAAAGATCAGTGACATTGCGCTGGCAGACAATGCCACGCAAAGACTCAAGAACATGATATTCCGGCGAACTTCCGGACTGGACATGTGGGGCTCCCTAGATTTTGGCGGTGGTGGCGCCTTTGTTACGTGATGGCTGATGCGGTCAGGATCGCTTTTCCAAGTACATGACAAACATGATCTATTGTCATCGGCTTGTGCCTTGCTCTTGAAGTTTCACCTGTTATATTGGCCTATCACTTATCGGGATACTATCAATGAACGGCTTTGCCGACAAAAAGTTGATTTGTAACAAAACCACTGCGCGCCAGATCGGCGATGCGGGGTTCTGTGCTGTCCCGAAAGTCGCTTTTTTCAAAGAGCGAACTTGACCTCATCCTGAAATTCCTTTTCTTGTGCATTTACCCCGCGTAAACATGCGGGTCGTATATGTGCATTACTGAATTATGCCCGCAGATAAAGCAGAGTTGAGCCAACCATGATTGCCCTGACCCTTCCCGATGGTGCCGTACGCGAATTTGACGGCCCTGTATCGGGGTTCGATGTCGCCAAAAGCATCAGTTCTTCACTGGCAAAGAAATCCTTTGCCATCATCGTCAACGGTGAAGTGCGCGATCTCGCGCGTGAAATTGACACTGACGCGACTATCGAGATCGTGACCAAGGGCCATGCAGAAGTTCTTCCGCTAATCCGTCACGATTGCGCACATGTCATGGCAGAAGCCGTTCAGGAACTTTATCCTGACACGCAGGTCACCATCGGCCCGTCCATCGAAAACGGCTTCTACTACGACTTTGCACGTAAAACGCCGTTTACGCCTGACGATCTGGTAAAGATCGAAAAGCAGATGCACAAGATCATCGAGCGCAACGAGCCGATCGTGCGTGAAGTCTGGGATCGTAGCGAAGCGATCAAGTTCTTCCTTGATAAAGGTGAGGACTATAAAGCCGAGATCATCCGCGATCTGCCGGAAACCGAAACCATTACCTGCTACCGTCAGGGCGATTTCATCGACCTTTGCCGTGGTCCGCATGCTCCGTCGACCGGCAAGATCGGTAAGGCCTTCAAACTGATGAAGGTTGCCGGTGCCTATTGGCGTGGGAATTCCGATAACGAGATGCTTCAGCGTATTTACGGCACCTGCTGGGAAAGCACGGAAGACCTTGATGCGTATCTGCACATGCTTGAAGAAGCAGAAAAGCGCGACCACCGTCGCCTTGGCCGCGAAATGGACCTCTTCCATATGCAGGAAGAAGCCCAAGGCTCCGTCTTCTGGCATGACAAGGGTCTGAAGCTTTATCGCAAGGTCGAAACCTATATCCGTGATCGCCTTGATGCAGCTGGATATCAGGAAGTCCGCACCCCGCAGCTCGTTGATCGCGTGCTTTGGGAAAAATCCGGTCACTGGGAAAAGTTCCGCGAGAACATGTTCACCACGACCCCGGACGAAGACGATCCCGAAAAAGTTCTAGCGCTCAAGCCGATGAACTGCCCGTGCCACGTGCAGATTTTCCGTCTTGGCAGCAAGTCCTATCGTGACCTGCCGCTGCGTATGGCGGAATTTGGTTGCTGTCATCGCAATGAGCCGTCAGGCGGCCTGCATGGCATCATGCGTGTCCGTCAGTTCATTCAGGATGACGCGCATATCTTCTGCACCGAAGACCAGATCGTTTCGGAAACCAAGATCTTCTGTGACCTTCTCAAGTCGGTTTACAAGGACTTCGGCTTTACCGACATTCTTGTGAAATTCTCCGACCGTCCGGAAGTTCGTGCCGGTTCTGACGAAATTTGGGACAAGGCCGAAGCAGCCCTTCGTGAAGCCGCTGAAGAAGCGGGTCTTGCCCTTGAAGTCAATCCGGGCGAAGGTGCTTTCTATGGTCCGAAGCTTGAATTCGTGCTGCGTGATGCGATCGGTCGTGACTGGCAGTGCGGCACACTTCAGGCAGACTTCGTTCTGCCGGAGCGCCTTGATGCGTCTTACATGGGTGAAGATGGTGAAAAGCATCGTCCGGTCATGTTGCACCGTGCGATCCTTGGTTCGCTTGAACGCTTCATCGGCATTCTGATCGAAAACTATGCCGGTCGCCTGCCGCTGTGGCTGTCACCGGTTCATGCGGTTGTCTGCACCATTACCAATGATGCGGACGATTACGCACATGAAGTCAAAGCAGCCCTCGAAGCCAAGGGCCTGACGGTTGAGCTCGATACCCGTAACGAGAAGATCAACTACAAGGTCCGCGAACACAGCCATGCCAAGGTTCCGATGATCCTGGCGCTTGGCAAACGCGAAGCCGAAGAAAAGACCGCGTCGGTTCGCCGCATCGGCTTCAAACATCAGAAGACTTTCGGCATTGACGAACTCGGCGATGCGATGGCCGCTGAAATTCGTGATCGCGTGATCGAAGCCGACTTCTGATCAGAAATCATATCTAAAAAAGCCCGCAAGTCATAAGCTTGCGGGCTTTTTTTTATCCGGATGATGAGATCACAATCTTAACGCGGTGGCAGCTTTGGATCGCTTCCGGGCAAAGTTGATTGGCTGTCAACACCTGATAGACTGATCCGCCCGCCTGCCATTCCCTGCCCGCTGGTTTGATAAGCTTTGGCCTGCCCATACGCCGCCGTCGGATGACGCGCATTGCCAAACACCTGCCCGATGAACCGCCAAATTTTCGGCACCAGCCAAACCAGCAAAAGAACGAATACAGCAAACAGCACAAAGAAGATCACCGGGTGGAAGACGACGGTGTAAAGCGCCCCGAATACGGCGACATCTTCTGCAACAGACGCGATGCTGTTACTGACCGGTTCAGGCGATGTGTTGATCGCCGCCCGACTTCCCGCCTTTGTGAAGTGACTTCCCGCAGCAATTGTACCGCCAACCAGCAAACCGATTGCTGTCTGTGCACCCTCTCCCAGCCCGGCATCAAGACCACTCATGGCACCAGCTGCAAGCAACGCGCCGGCCGGAATGCGAATAAAGGTATGGATGGCATCCCAGACGCTATCAACGATTGGAATTTTATCGGCAACGAACTCAATCAAATACAAAAAGATCGTCAGCGCCAATACCCACCAGCTGCTTAATATCTGCAATTCCGGCGGCAAATTCAGAAGTCCGAAATTGTCCATCATCCCAAGAATGACGACAGTTCCATACAGATTGACACCGCTGGCCCAGGCACCGCCCATACCAAGCGCAAGAGTTTCGATTACTCCCAATGAACATGCCCTTTCATTGACATATTTCTCACCAACAAGTGACTAGGCAAAACCAACAGTTGTGATAAATCACACATCCAGAGCGTCCTTACGCACGTAATGTAGGCATGTGACGATCAATGAAAGGTACGACGATGAACCGCAATGGTGAAACCCCAAAAATGATCAAGGCCTGCGCAGTATTGATGATGCTTGCCAGCCCGCTTACTGCCACCAGTGCCTTGGCAATGGGCAGCTCCGACACCTGGAGCTCAGAAGGCACCGACCTTTCTGCTGTCACCGAACTTGTTGATACCGGCATGTATGACATGGCAGTTGATAAGATCGAAACCATGCTAAAAGACGATTCGGAAAACGCAGACCTCTACAATTACCTTGCCTATAGCCAACGCAAGATGGGTGATTTCGAAAGTGCTGCCCAGAATTACGAGCGCGCATTGATGATCAATCCGGAACATGCCGGCGCCCTTGAGTATCAGGGTGAATTGTTCCTGCAGACCGGCAAACCGGAAATGGCGCAGGAAAACCTTGCACGCCTCGCACAGGTTTGCGGCACGGATTGTGCTGAATACAAAGAACTGTCTGGCAAGATCACCAACTGATCTCGACACTGAGAAAAATGAAAACCTATTCGTTAGGATAGGTTTTCATTTCCCAGCAAAAGAGCCATATGTCGCTGCGTGACAGATGCTCAAGCATTGGGAAGTATACATGTCTGACGCGATCATGAAAAAAAGCTACACAGTCGTTTGTGTACGCTCTACCGGTCAGCAAATGGAATTGGAAACTGTTTCCGATTATAGCGCGGCAATAAACTCCGCAAAGGAAGCGCTGGCCAACAAAAACAACACCGAAGTTCGTGTGATCGAAAGCAAGTACGATCAGGCCACCCGTAAAGACAAGAAACAAGTCGTCAAAATTCTGACGCCTGAAAGTTCCGGTAGCTCTGGCGGCGCGTCTTCCGCCGCACAATCATCTGGCCGAAAACCCGGTGTTTCGCGCGAAGTAGCAAATCAGGCCACCAAGGGTATTATCAACATCGTTATTGCAGTCACCGTTCTGGTACTGCTGGTCGGCATCATGATCCCGCTGATGACGCGCTAAGTTGCGATTGTCTTCTTTCACCCATCAATTGGGTGCCTTCTTTTCCTTACATCCGAAATCGATTATCTGTCTGATTTTCAAGCACGCTTGACAGTCATGATGCTGATTGCGACAGTTGTTTTTGCCCATCAGGGCAGATATAACTAACGCTAAATTAGCGATCATCAGGTGTAGCGTGAAAACAAGGTCTGCGACAAACAAAATAGCCACCCGATCCAAGCGGGTATGGTTAACTGCCGCAGCGCTTCTGCCGCTTTTATCTGCCTGTAGCACAGACGATATCTCAGGCCTTCTGTTTGGTTCGTCAAACGAACCACAATCGTTTGCGACCAGCAGCACTTCGCCGTCTGCCCCAGATTCCGCAATGATACAAGCAAACTTGAACCGGACGGCATGTGGGTTGTTCTTTGGCAAAACTGCCGATGGGGCCAATACCACGGCGATGGAAACCGGCGAAATTTCGCTTGATAGAAGCCCGCAACAGAACCTGATGCAGGCTGTTTCATTTGATATCGCAGGGAATTACGAGGCCGCACGCAAACTTTATGTTTGGCTGACGGCATCCCCACCAGATGCCAAAGTTGATCTTGATTGCGGTCAAGGGATCAAGCTGTCAGGTAGCGTGAACTCGCTTGCACAACGTCGCCTTGTCGCGCTCGATACCGATGTACCGGAATTTGCCCGATCTGCCGAGATTGACAGTGTTGTCGCATCTGCCACCGTTGAACCCGGCCCGGAACTCCCCGATCCGCCACAGGTTGAGCGTGATCGCCGGTTCTACCAGCAAGGTGGCGTTGTCGAAGTGGCACCAGAAGACAGCACAACACTTGTTCCACGTATGAACATGGACATGAGTGAGAACACAGCCAAACTCACTATGGTTGAACAGCGCGCGTCCAAGCCAGCAGCCACAACTCAACGTGCAGCAGCTGCCTCGCAGGCCGCCACAGCCCCAACCGCAACTATTGAGCCGACACCGATGGCGGCTGAACCAAAGCCCGCTCCGGCTCCCAAACCATCAGTTGCTGAAACTGCCGCTGCGAAACCGGCACCCATTAATATCGCGCCAGCGACCATTTCTGGCAGTGAAGAAGAAACTGGTCATTCCGGTGCCGTCGTCACATCCAATTCCCGGCCGGTGTCGCAAGGCGCACTTGATATAGTTGATCCGGCGCCTGATGCATCCATGATCGAATTACCGATCAGCTCAAATCCTGCCCCAGCGAAGCCGACAGCAGCCGCTGTAGCAACAGCACGCACGCAAACCGAAACAGCTGCCGCACCCGCGTCAAATATGACGGCCCCTTCTGGTCCCTATTACGCTGTACAGCTTGCAGCATATCGTTCACGCGGGCGTGCAGAAGGTGCGTGGCCGGAATTTCAATCAGCATCACGCGGAATACTCAATTCCGCGTCGCACGAAGTCGTAACGATCTCGATCGAAGGCAAAGGACTGTTCTTCCGTCTTCTAACGGGGCAATATGTGACCAATTCTGATGCGACACAGGCTTGTGGTCAGCTGAAATCGGTTGGCGTTGATTGCCTGATCCGTCGCGTTACGCCCTGATACAATCCCAAACCTTTATTTGACCTAACTTTCTTTGACCTGCTGCTTAGTTGAAGTGGTCATTTTGCGTGATCGCATGAAGCCATCAGGTCTGGTTTTGTGCCCATGTTTGCGCAGGAACCCGGGCAAACGCGCCATAAGATATTCGATCTTTTCGTTATGTCGGTAATAACGCCAGCGTAGATACTGGATGAAGCGTCGGGTGCGTTTTGAGCCCGCAGCAAGCAACGGTAGCCCAATCGCGATAAAGACCATCCCGAAAAACGGCGGTGGCAAGGGCAGAAAGACCAATCCAATCAACAGACAGATCGCGCCGGCCACCATGAAGGCCATTGATTTCAAATGCCGAACCTTATGCACTGCGATCCCTTCTGATCACGCGACCGGCCTCCGACTGGCCAATGCAGGCGCATTATCGGCAAGGGCCAATTGGCTGCCAAAAGAATGTTCAAAGACATTTTACCAACAGGGCAATTGCTATTGGCGCGCTCTGAGTTACATTGCATGTCATAAGATCAAATTTCATCAGGTATGAACCATGCTTTCCGCCCTTAAATCTGACAAAGCAAAATTGCCAACTGCAGACAACGCCCTTCCCGGTCGCGATGACGCGATCACGGTCGCTGAGGCAAACGTCGTAACCGGTAATCCAATGGTTGGACCGTTCCCGGAACATCTTGAAGTCGCCGTTTTCGGTATGGGATGTTTCTGGGGGGCTGAGCGCCTATTCTGGAAAGCCAATGGTGTCTACAGCACCTCTGTTGGCTATGCAGGCGGCTACACCCACAACCCAACTTACCGCGAAGTCTGCAGTGGCATGACCGGCCACGCCGAAGTCGTCAAAGTGGTTTTCGATCCGAGCATCATTTCCTATCAGGAACTGCTCAAACTGTTCTGGGAAAATCATGATCCGACCCAGGGCATGCGTCAGGGCAATGATATTGGAACCCAATACCGGTCCGTTATCTACACCACCAACGATGATCAGGCAGAAGCTGCAACGCAATCGCGTGAACAATATGGCGCGGCTCTGCAAAAGGCCGGTCAGAATGATGTAACGACCGCCATCGCGGATGCGCCGACCTTCTATTACGCTGAAGACTTCCATCAGCAGTATTTGCACAAAAACCCCGATGGGTATTGTGGACTGGGTGGCACTGGCGTGTCCTGCCCCGGAATGTAACGAAAAGGCCACCACTTAACTCGGTGGCCTTTTTCTTTTGCATGTCCGGTAAACCGACACTTGTCTAAATCCACCATAAGTATATTCTTAACTTCACATAGAGGGGAAAGAGTATACAACAAGCTATGTTGGGTCAGTTCAGAAAGAACCGCGAACTCATCGCGCTACAGGTCTCATGGTGGCTGCTTGGGCTTTGGCTATGTGGCGGAGTTAACGTCGCATTTGCGCTTTCAGAACCATCTAATGAGACGTCCTCTGTCTCTGTGTCAGTATCTATCTTGTTTTTTGTCCTTACCGCACTGATTATGGCCATGAGCCATTTCATATTGCGGCGCTACGCAAAGTCGCGCGAGACATTCTTTTCCCAGTTACCTGGATTGGTTTTTCGCATCGATCAGTTCGGTCGGATCGAATTTGCATCTGAGTATGGCCTCAACTGGATCGGTGCATCCCTCTCAGACAACTTAAATGAGCACATATTCGACCACAAATCACTGGTATCGCTCCGCCTTCAAGCCATCCGCGCCAAAGGTGATGTGCAAACAGTCGAGTTACCTGTGACGACAAGTGTTGGTGAGCAGCGCTGGGTAAGGATTCAGATTTGCGCCGTCGCCCCATTTACTGCAGATTGTCAGATTGATTGCATTGTCTGGGACATCACTGAACTGGTTGAAGAACGCAACCTCCGTCGTGAAAGTGAAGACCGCCTCCGCATCATGGAGAAGCTCACAAACGAAGCACTGTTCCTTCATGACGGTGGTAACTGCATTGATATGAACAACGCTGCTGAACGGATGTTTGGCTATACGCGTGACGAGCTCCTGAAGTTAAGTGCAGCAGATATCATTTCCAAAGAAACCCTGCCCCTGGTCATGGCCAACATTCGTTCTGGATATGACAAACCATATGAAGCCATCGCCAGATGCAAGGATGGGCGAGAATTCGCATGCGAAATCAACGGCCGCAATGTTGTCATTCAGGACAAGACACTCCGCCTGACCAGCTTTACCGATATTTCTGATCGCAAACTATCTGAAGAACAAATTCGCTTTCAGGCCAATCATGATGCACTGACATCCCTGCCCAATCGTTACCTGTTCATGGACAGACTGTCCTATGCGATCAAACTGTCAAAGCGACGGCGTGAATGCTTTGCACTGATGTATATTGACGTTGATGAATTCAAGCCCCTGAATGACAGTTACGGTCATTCAACCGGCGACAAAGTCCTGAGTGAAATCGCCCATCGGCTTAGCGCAACATTGCGCAATGTCGATACTGTTGCCCGGATTGGCGGCGATGAGTTCACGATCATCCTGCCCGGTACAGAAACGCCGGAGGATGCTGAAACCGTGGTTAAGAAACTACAGCATGCCTTGGTCAACACCGATGTAGTAATCGGTGAAGAACATCCGCCTTACCGAATCTCCGCATCAATCGGAATTGCGATCTATCCAGATCATGGTGAAACAGTGGATGAATTGCTGGCTGCCGCTGATGATGCAATGTATGCTGCAAAAAAAAGCGGAAGGAGCACCTTCCGCTTTGCCAAAAACAATTGTTCCCGAACGCCTTAGGCACGCATTCGAACAAACCGGTTAAACTGGTTTGCCACCATATTCCCGACTTAGATCCGCACACACACGACGAATTTTCAAGCCAAGCTGTTCAATATGGTCATTGGGAATTCGGGCTGCGGGGCCGGAAAGTGACAAGGCTGCAATTGGCGATCCGGTTTCGTCACGCACAACACCCGCGACACAGCGAAGACCAACAGCGTGTTCTTCATCATCAAGGGCGTAGCCACGCTGGCGCGCACGTTCCAGATCTTTTTCCAAAGCTGCCTGTGAAACCAAGGTACGCTCGGTGATCTTGGGCAATCCGTGTTGGGCAACAACGGATTTAAGTTCATCTTCCGGCAGAAAAGCCAACAGAGCCTTGCCAACCCCAGAACAATGCATAAGCGCACGGCGGCCCGGCGTGACCAGTGCTCGCATCATCTTGCGGCATTCGACCTGCGAGAGGAATATGACCTCTCCGCCATCGGCAACCGCCAGATTAACGGTTTCACCACTATCTTCCATCAATGCCCGCATATAGGGCCGTGCGATCTGACTAAGATTGCGATTTTTGGTAAAGGCATTGCCGACACTAAAGGCCTGTACGCCGACAAACCACAAAGTCCGTTCCCCATCAAACGCGACATAGCGTTCATGCTGCATCGTGGTCAGCAGACGGTGCGCTGTGGATGGCGGTAACTTTACCTGTTGCGCAATTTCGGTCAGCGTCATCCCGTCATCGCTTTCAGCGAGTGCGTTCAGGATGCTCAGTGCCCTGACCAATGATTGAACCTGCTGCATGCAGATGTAACTCCCTGCGAATGGACGGCTTAATCGCCCATTATTGTTCCATTAAATACGGATGTTATGGGATCAGCCGCCTGCTTGCACGGACTTTTGCCGCATCCAGACGAAAGTGGAATAACTGACCAAGTATGCAGTTGCGACGCCAAAGGCCACAAGTGTGCCCAATCCGATGCCAAGAACCGGATATCCAAGGGTCACTGCAAGAATATAAACCCAAAGCGCGCCCATGCCGCGCGGGAAGTTCCGGATCAGCGTATGAACAGGCTCCGCACCGTAGGTGAAATGCAAGATCAGCATTGTGGGATATAGCGACACTGGAAAGCCTGACAGCAAGCCAGCCCAACGCGGCCCAATCCATGCAGCCATCCCACTAATAATGAGGACGATCAGTGCCGCCAAAGCTGCACGCAGCAGGACAACCCGCTTGGTCAACCGCACCCGGTTTAGAATGCGGACATTTTCAATTTTACGAAACAGGACAAGCGCACCAAACATCGCAACCAGCAAAATGATCGCAGCCTGCGTCAAGCTCATGGACGCCAGTTGGAACAACCAGGATGCCGCCAGATAGATCACAAATGCGCAAAGCGAGCTTAAAAACACCTGCGGGATGATCGGCATAGTGACCAGGCGTTTGGACACCAGATAATAGACGAAAAGGAATGCCAAGGTCGCAATAAGCCCTGGCAAGGCATAGACGGCACTTTCACTGGCAAACGGGATGCCCTGCTCGATCGCGATGAAATAAAGCAGGATGGCGGTACCAAGCGGGTAACCTGACAAAACACCCGCAACGCGTGGACCTGCGCGCTCGGCCAAGGCAGACAATCCCAAAACCGTTCCGATGGAGACAGCAATCTTTGCCAGTATCAGTTCCATCTAGCGCCCCTCACCCCGCAAACGCCACTTACAATGACATTTTATCAATAAAGTGATTATATCGCTATCCGGTTTCCAAAGATCGGGCAAGCACGAACCACTGACCAGTGGTTCACAAACGAAGAACGGGCACCGCCTGGGTGCCCGCTGACTTCAAAGTACCGATGGATATCACAAGGCTTATACAGCAATACGCTGACGCTGGAACAGGTCTTCGGAACGACGAACATTGTTCGCCTGGGTTCGAATGGCAGCAATGCTGGATGCCGGTTTCTGAACAATCACGCCGCGCCATCCAAGACCGGCATAGGTCTCATAACCCGGCGTCAATGCATGCGCGACAATGGTTTCATCCTCAAGAAGATAAGCCCCCTTTTTCTCCTTGTTGTGACGAAGTGCCATATACTCGCCCAAGCGCATCATTCTGTCCGACGATGCAATGATCTTGCAATCACGATCGACGATCATGATGGTCGTACGTTCGCGCTCTTCTGGCGGCAGGCTAATGGAATTGACCACGGATTCCGCCTGTTCTTCCCAGTCAAAGAAGATGCCCATCGCCCCTACGATCTCGCCATCTTCTTCACCCCCGGCCCGCACAGCAGTGGCATAGGTCGCAACCGATTTGCCCCCCAGTGCTTCGTTGTTTTCAATATCTGCAACAGCGTATTCACCACCGTTTCGGGTCGCCATCGCCTGACGGAACCATTCCTTTCCACTAACGTCAGTACCGATTGCGCCGTAACGATCCGGGCGACCATTGGCAATTACGCGCCCGTTCTTATCTGCAACCCAAAGGTCCAGATAGACGGTATAGGAATCAAGGATCACACCGAGGCGCTTGCAGGCAAATTTGCGCGTCGCATCATCCGCGTTCGCGTCACACCCTTGTACGACCGCGCTATCGGTTGCCCACCAACGGACATCGCAGCTGCGTTCATAAAGGTTACGGTCGATCAGCTCGATCACATAAAGCGCAAGATCAGAAAGACGCGAGCCACGGACGATCTGTGCTGTTTTACGAAGCTCGGCTGCTTCATCAACAAACAGTTCCTGCAACTCGTTGGCGATTGATGTGATTTTCTGGGAGATATTGGTGACTTCATTTGCAACGACTGCGAAACCTCTGCCGGCCTCCCCGGCGCGGGACGCCTCAATCAAGGCGTTCATTGCAAGCATTTTGGCGGTTTTGGTGACATTCTGAATTTCGTTAACTTTGGCTGTCGTGAGTTCCGACATGTTCGTAGCAGCGTTCAGAATTCTCTCAGGCATATTGGCCATCCCCTTTTTTATGGTTCAAGCAAATCCTGAGCCCCCGCCAGCATTAGATCATCAGATTTTTATGAAATACACCAAATACAGCGTTATATTATAAACCCTTAACTTCAGGCACTTAGATCAAAGTTCCAAAACCTTACAAGATTTATTCCATTCAGGCACAAATAATCTGCGTATTACCGTCTAGTACGACAGTATTGGAACAGCTAAGACTAACGCATAAATTTGATGTTTGCGACCACGCTTTTGAGCACGTTTTCGCCGCACTGCAAACGCAGAAAACAGAATATTCTGCGATTCGGGATCGTGATTTTGACGACAAATATCTCCATTGACTGGAGTATCCGGTCCCTACTGGCATAAAATGCTAAAATCGGAAAGGCTCAGAGCGCCGTAGTTTAGCCTGCGGCAAACAGCGCAACAGCATCCCAAAGCAGCTTCACACCGGTAACAAACAGAAGCGTGTAACAGACCCGATAAAACCAGGTCACATTGACCTTGTCATGGGCCCAAAGACCAAGCCAGGTGCCAAAAATGGCCACCGGGATCAACACTGCTGCGGTACCGATGTTCGCAGCGCTGAATTGGCCCAAGAACCAATACGGGATCAGCTTCACATAGTTGACCACAATGAAGAACATCACGGTCGTACCGACAAAGATCGATTTATCCATCCGCTGCGGCAGCAGGAAAACCGAAACCGGCGGTCCACCAGCATGGGCGACAAAGCTTGTGAACCCCGCAAGACCGCCAAGAACAGCCCCCTTACCCACGGATGCGGGTTTTGGCGTATCCCCCGCCTTCTTGCCACGCAGCCAGTGATCAAGGGTGAAGATGATCGCAATAAGGGCGATGATCAGTTTGACCGCAGCGACACTTAAATAACTGAATGTCAGCACACCCACCAAAATCCCCACCAGCGCGGCAGGCACAAGGATCATCATGTTGCGTCGGTCCCAACGCGTGCGATAGGCCCAGACATTTGCAAGATCCATCAAACACAGGATCGGCAACATCACAGCAGCCGCAACTTGTGGAGATACCGCCAACGCCATAAGCGGGACCGCCATTACCCCCAAACCGCCACCAAAACCGCTTTTGGAAACGCCGGCGATCAGAACGGCTGGAATGGCAACAACGTAGAAGAACGGATCCGTGATGAAATCCATTGGCGGTCCTTATGGTGGCAAATCAGGAAACGAAATCAGACTTCTAGCAGACGCGGCATCAATTCGACAAAATTACAGGGCCGGTGCCGGATATCGAGCTGATAGGTCAGAATATCGTCCCATGCATCCTTGCATGCCCCGGTCGACCCCGGCAGCGCGAACATATAAGTCCCCATGCACACCCCCGCTGTTGCACGTGATTGAACGGTCGAAGTCCCGATCTTCTGGAAGGAAATCCAACGGAACAACTCGCCAAAACCAGGGATTTCTTTGTCATATAGTGCGCGGTGCGCTTCGACCGTCACATCACGCCCGGTAACGCCTGTACCACCCGTGGTGATGATAACGTCGACGTCAGGATTAGAGCACCAAGCGGCCAATTGCTTGCGCAGAACCACTTGATCATCAGGCAGGATTTTACGCTCGTACAGTTTATGGCCCTTGGCATCGATCCGCCCGGCCAAAACATCGCCGGATGTATCATTATGAGCTTCGCGGGTGTCGCTTACGGTCAGCACCGCAATATTGATTACAACGAATTCCCGACTTTCATCAATCCCGGCCAAGGTCGCCTCCACTGTCTTAATCCGATGACCCGTCAAACTAGTATGACCGCCAACATCCGCAAGCGTTTTCGCGCTCCTGACTTCAAACGAACCTGACAATCGAATCATCTTTGAACAATATCACGCCCATTTTTGGCATTTTATTATCAAGAAACGGCATATTCACCAATGATCGCAAAACTATTTTTGCGCCACCGTTCTCAGAATATAGTCACAATTTATCAATTATTTATGCCACATGTCTGGATGCAGCACATTCAATTTTCCAATCAAATTGGTATTACCATTTAAAGACATCTGCGTTACTTTGCTTGCCGCCCAAGATTTTTCCCCGTAGAAAAGCGGTAAAGAGATACCAATTTAGCGCGCAGTTGAACGACGCGCTGTTATCTTTACCTCAAACTGGCAGGAAACAGAGGACCCATCATGAGCGACTTGCTTTGGCAACCGACGAAAGAACGTGTTGAAAATGCAAACGTCACCCGCTTTCGGCATTGGGTGAACGAAAAGTACGGCCTGGACCTCCAGAGCTTTACCGCTCTTTATGACTGGTCGGTATCAGACATCGAGAAATTCTGGCCTGCCATCATTGATTATGCCGAACTGAAAGCTGAAAGTTGGGGCGACCGCGTCCTGATTGATGGCGACAAGATGCCGGGCGCTCAGTTCTTTCCAGATGCACGCCTGAACTTTGCGGAAAACCTGCTGGTACGCGATGATAACACTGACGCGCTGGTGTTCTGGGGCGAAGACAAAGTCAAATCACGCCTGTCGTGGGCAGAACTTAACATCGCAGTATCCAAGTTTTCGCAAGCCCTTCGCGCAGAGGGTGTGAAAAAGGGTGATCGTGTTTGTGGCTATATGCCCAACATGTCCGAAACTGTGATCGCAATGCTGGCAACGGCGGCCATTGGTGCCACTTGGTCCTCCGCCTCCCCTGATTTCGGAGTTCAGGGCGTTGTTGATCGTTTTGGCCAGATTGAACCGACAGTGATGATTACGGTCGATGGTTACCACTATAATGGTAAGCAACATGATATCCGCGAGAAGGTTCGCGATGTTGTCGATCGCATTGACAGCCTCAAAAAAGTTGTCATCGTCAAATATGCCTTTGATGGTACTGACACCATCGGCATTCGCAATTCCATTGCCTATGACGATTTCATCGCACCGTTTGAAGCTGAAAAGATCGTCTTTGAGCAGGTCGAATTTAATCACCCTCTTTATGTGATGTTCTCGTCCGGGACCACGGGCAAACCAAAATGCATCGTGCACGGCACGGGCGGCACATTGTTAAAGCAGGTTTCCGAACACGTCCTTCACTGCGATGTCGCACCGGGTGATCGGGTATTCTATTTCACCACCTGTGGCTGGATGATGTGGAACTGGCTGATGGCAGGCCTTGCTGCTGGCGCCACCCTGCTTCTTTATGATGGCTCCCCCTTCTATCCGAGTGGCAACATCCTGTTTGACTATGCCGATGCGGAAGGCATGACGTTGTTTGGCACATCTGCCAAATATATCGATGCGCTTGCCAAGGCAGAACTAAAGCCGCGTGCGACGCATCGCCTGTCTACTGTTCGCGCCATGACCTCGACTGGCTCACCACTCGCGCCGGAAAGCTTCGATTACGTTTATCGCGACATCAAGGAAGACATCCATCTGGCCTCCATTTCGGGCGGTACGGATATCCTTGGCTGCTTTGTCCTTGCCTCGCCAGTCCTTCCGGTAAAACGCGGCGTCATTCAAACGCGTGCTTTGGGCGTTGCCGTCGACGTATTTGACGACGAGGGCAAATCTGTTCGCAATGAAAAAGGCGAACTGGTTTGCACCAAGCCCTTCCCGTCCATGCCGGTTGGCTTCTGGAACGATCCGGATGGGTCACGCTATCACAGCGCTTATTTCGACCGGTTTGATAACATCTGGTGCCATGGCGACTATGTAGAGCTTGATGACGAAGGCGGCATGGTGATCTATGGCCGATCAGATGCCACCCTGAACCCGGGTGGTGTTCGTATCGGCACAGCAGAGATCTATCGCCAGGTTGAAAAGCTGCCTGAAATTCAGGAATCGATTGTCATCGGACAGGACTGGGATAATGATGTTCGCGTCATCCTGTTTGTTGTGCTGCGCGAAAATTATGAGTTGGATACCGCCTTGATTGACACGATCAAGAAGCAAATCCGCACCAACTGCACACCACGTCATGTTCCGGCAAAAGTGATCGCTGTTGCCGATATTCCACGCACAAAATCGGGCAAAATCACCGAGCTTGCGGTCCGCGACGTGGTTCATGGCAGACCAGTTAAAAATCAGGAAGCCCTAGCAAACCCGACGGCACTGGAACTGTTCTCAAATCTAAGCGAACTTAAAACCTGATCAGCAAAACCCCCGCCCCAACCGGCGGGGGTTTGTTTTTGCGCGATCTTCAAACCGGTCGATCGGCGCGCGCAGGAATCCAAAAGCCATCCGATTCCGCATCGCAACAGTGCGCATTTTTTAAACACGGCTTTCCAATGCTTTTTTTTTACGCACACACCTCAGTTGGGCGAAAAAAAGTTCGTGCAATTTGAAGGACTGCATGTCAGCCCCCTAATTAACGGGTTAAATCACTGAAATACTGTACTAATCTTGAAGTTGCATAAATTATTAGATCTCTGTGCAATCAGCAGTTAAACCCCGAAAAAAGCTCAATTTGCGGCCATTTACGTGCCCTAGCTCACAGTCGAAAATTTTTCATACTTGACACAAGGCGGCCTAAAATTTCTTAATTTGGCGGTCCGCTGATTTCGGACAGAAGGATATGCTGCAAGGCGTATCCTGGGTGGCACAAAAGCTAAAAACAATGCTTTGCTAATAAGGGAGCTCATCTAATGAAAATCAAAACGATCCTTGCCGCTGGCGCAATGACCGTTGCAGCCGTTGCCGCACAGAACGCACAGGCTGGTGCCGTGCTCGACGGCATCAAGGCAAAAGGTTTCGTTCAGTGTGGCGTGAACACCGGTCTTCCGGGTTTCTCTGCTGCCAATGCTGAAGGTAAATGGGAAGGTATCGACGTTGATGTATGCCGTGCAATTGCTGCTGCAGTTCTCGGTGATGCAAACAGCGTTCAGTACACCCCGCTGACCGCAGCACAGCGTTTCACGGCGCTGCAGTCTGGTGAAATCGACATCCTGTCGCGTAACACCACTGCAACCACCACCCGTGACGCGAAACTCGGCCTGACCTTCGTCGGCATCAACTACTATGACGGTCAGGGCTTCCTGATCCCGAAAGCTCTTGGCGTGAACAGCGCGACCGAGCTTGACGGCGCAACCGTCTGCGTAGAGCCGGGCACCACGACCGAGCTGAACCTCGCTGATTACTTCCGCGCTAAAGGCATGTCCTTCGAGCCGGTCGTTATCGAAAACATCAACGAAGCAACCGCTGCCTTCTTCTCGGGCCGTTGCGACGTTTACACCACGGATGCTTCGGGTCTTGCTTCGATCCGTACCACCATGGCTGAAAACCCGGATGACTACATCATTCTTCCGGAAATCATTTCCAAAGAGCCGCTCGGCCCGGTTGTCGCCCAGGGTGACGAACAGTGGTCGGACATTGCTCGTTGGGCTCTGACCGCGATGGTCGAAGCTGAAGAGTTTGGCGTCACCATGGGTAATGTTGACGACATGAAAGCAAACAGCACCAACCCGGGTATCCAGCGTCTTCTGGGCGTTTCGCCGGGCATGGGTGAAGCTCTTGGTCTCGACGAAGAGTGGGCTTACCGCATCATCAAAAACGTTGGTAACTACGGCGAAAGCTATGCAACCAACGTAACTGCAAAGCTGGGCCTCGAGCGTGGTCTGAACGCTCTGTGGACCGATGGTGGCCTGCAGTACGCATGGCCGGTTCGCTAATTCGTTAGCAACCGTTCACTAGAACCTACGAAGCTCCGCCCCACTGCCTAAACGCATGGGCGGAGCTTTTCGTTAGGTGGCTACTGATTTTGGATACAATCTACACCTGAGGGTCATATGAGTAAGCCTCAAAATGCCCCGGGGGATGTTCGTTCCAAGGGCCTCGTCGACTATCTGAATGACGAGAATGTCCGTGCGGTGCTCTACCAGGTAATCGCAATCGGCCTTATCATTCTGGCTGGCTGGTACCTGGTGTCCAACACCTTGTACAACCTTGAACAACAGAACATCTCAACCGGTTACGGGTTCCTCGATCTTGAAGCATCCTTCGAGATCAGTGAGACCATGATCGAATACAGTGCCCAAAGCGATTACGCGACGGCACTTATTGTCGGTCTACTGAATACCGTGAAGGTCTCGGTGCTTGGCATCGTCCTTTGTACGATTATTGGAACCGTTTTTGGTGTCGCGCGTCTGTCGTCGAACTGGATCGTTCGTAAACTGGCAACAGTTTATGTTGAAACCTTCCGTAACATCCCGGTTCTGCTTCAGCTGTTCTTCTGGTATGCGCTGATCCCAAGTGCATTCCCTCACCCGCGTGATGCGCTCGAGCCGCTTCCGGGTGTTTTGTTCACGTCGCGTGGCATGTATATGCCGGTACCGGTTGCAGACAATGCCTATACCCTTATGGGAATTGCTGCGATCATCGCCTGTGTCGCAATCTATTTCGTCAAGAAATGGGCTAAAAAACGCCAAGATGCGACAGGTCAACCTTTCCCGATGTTCTTTGCCGGTGTGGGCATTTTCGTCGGTCTGGTTTTCCTGGCCTATCTTGCAGGTGGCGCGCCGACCGAATTGAGCATGCCTGAACTGAAGGGCTTTAACATTCGTGGCGGCTATAACATTTCGCCAGAATTCCTTGCAGTTCTTATTGGTCTGACTGTCTATACCTCGACCTATGTTGCCGAGGTTGTTCGCTCCGGTATTCAGGCAGTTCCGAGTGGCCAGTGGGAAGCTGCAGACAGCCTTGGTATCAAGCGTTCTGTTGCTTTGCGCAAGGTTATCCTTCCGCAGTCCATGCGCGTCGCGATCCCGCCGCTTACCAACCAGTTCCTCAACCTGACCAAAAATAGCTCGCTTGCTGTTGCTGTCGGTTATCCGGATCTGGTTTCTGTTTCCAACACGACCATGAACCAGACAGGTCAGGCGATTGAAGCGATCTCGATCTTCATGTCGATCTATCTTGGTTTGTCCTTGTTGACCTCGCTCTTTATGAACTGGTTCAACAAGAAAATGGCACTGGTGGAGAGGTAATATGTCAGAAAACGCAAAATTGCCTCCTCTTCCATCGGGAACCTTTGCCCAGCGTGCTGTTATCTGGTCGAAGAAGAACCTGTTTGATGGATGGTTCAACACCCTCCTTACCCTTGGTGCAATTGCCTTCCTGCTTTGGCTGATCCCGCCGCTCGTTGAGTGGGGTATCGTCAATGCAACGCTGGAACCGACCATCGAAGGCTGTAAAGCTGTTGGCGGTGCTTGCTGGGGCTTTGTGAATGCCAACCTGCGTCTGATCCTGTTTGGTACCTATCCGTTTGATGAACAGTGGCGTCCGCTGCTGGCCATGATCCTTTTGATGGGTATCATTTGCGGCAGCCTTGGTGCGGTTAAGTATCCGGGCCTGCGTAAAGCAATCATCCCGATGTGGGTGATTGGGGTTCCGATCATTGCCATCCTGATGTGGGGCGGTATGTTTGGTCTCACCTATGTCCAGAACAGCTATTGGGGCGGCCTGCCGCTGACCCTGATCCTGTCTGCGATCGGTGTGATCTTCGCCTTCCCGTTCGGTCTGCTGCTGGCCCTTGGTCGTCAGTCGCACATGCCGGCCATCAAAACCGTTTCTGTGGTCTACATCGAAGTCATTCGTGGTGTTCCGCTGATTACGGTTCTGTTCATGGCATCGGTCATGTTCCCGCTGTTCCTGCCTGATGGGGTAACCATCGACAAACTGCTTCGTGCACAAATTGGTATCATCCTGTTCACCGCTGCATACCTTGCTGAGGTGTTCCGTGGTGGTCTGCAGGCTGTTCCGCGCGGTCAGTTTGAAGCAGGTGACAGCCTTGCACTGTCTTACTGGCAGTCCATGCGCCTGATCATTCTGCCGCAGGCACTGCGTCTGGTTATTCCGCCAACCGTGAACAGCTTCATCTCGATGTTCAAGGACACCACACTCGTCGTGATTATCGGCCTGTTTGATTTCCTTGGCACCGTAAAGCTGGCACTGCGTAGTGACCCGGCCTGGACCAAGTATTATGTCGAAGGTTATGCCTTCGCAGCGGCAATTTTCTTCCTGATCTGTTTCTCCATGGCGAAGTATTCCGAGTATCTTGAGAAAGAACTTCGCAAAGGCGAACGCAGGTAAGGAGTGAGGGAAAAACAATGACTGTAGCAACTGAAACCACTACCGGCGCTGTGCCTCCTCCGAGCAAAGAGGAAGTCATCGTCGTCAACAAGATGAACAAATGGTACGGCAATTTCCATGTTCTCAAGGATATTGACCTGTCCGTTCGTAAAGGTGAGCGTATCGTTATCTGTGGCCCGTCGGGCTCGGGTAAATCCACGCTGATCCGTACGATGAACCGTTTGGAAACCTATCAGACCGGTGAAATCCACGTGGATGGCATCCTGCTGGGCGACGATGTCAAAAACATCGAAGCCGTACGCCGCGAAGTCTGCATGGTGTTCCAGCACTTCAACCTGTTCCCGCACATGACTGTGCTTGAGAACCTGACGCTGGCACCGATCTGGGTCCGTAAGATGCCCAAGAAAGACGCCAACGATCTGGCCATGCACTATCTTGAGCGTGTCCGCATCGCCGAGCAGGCCCACAAATATCCGGGTCAGCTTTCCGGTGGTCAGCAGCAGCGTGTGGCAATTGCCCGTTCGCTCTGCATGCAGCCGAAAATCATGCTGTTTGATGAGCCAACCTCGGCCCTTGACCCGGAAATGGTCAAGGAAGTTCTCGACGTTATGGTCGAGCTTGCAAAAGAAGGCATGACCATGCTTTGCGTGACCCACGAAATGGGCTTCGCCAAAGAGGTTGCAGACCGCGTCATCTTCATGGATGCCGGCCAGATCATCGAGATGGCAGGTCCGCAGGAATTCTTCGACAATCCGAAAAGCGATCGTACCAAGCTGTTCCTCAGCCAGATCCTGTCGCACTAATCGGTTTTCGATTTCCAAGACTTTGCAAAACGGCCCCGCTTTCGGGGCCGTTTTCATTTTTGTAAATTTGGCACTTGCCCCCTGCCCGGCAATTTCCGAAACTCGGGACCAATTCGCATTCTGACCGGAACATTTATGACCCAACCTGCATCAGCCCCAACTGCACAAGCCTCTTTTATTGCTGTTGAAAAGCTCTCCAAACACTTTGGCAGCAAGCATGCGCTTGAGGCAGTTGACCTTCAGCTGGCCAAGGGTGAAACCATGGCAATTATCGGCCCGTCAGCGGCCGGTAAAAGTGTGCTGATGAAGTGCCTGGTCGGGATCTATGGTGCAGATAGCGGCACCATTTACCTTGATGGTGATGACGTCAGCCGAACAGATGCGCCAACGCGCCCGGAATGGGCATCACGCATCGGGATGTTGTTCCAACAAAACGCGCTGTTTGACAGCCTTAAGGTCTGGGAAAATATCTGTTTTCGTCAGATAGAACTCGGCACGCTCAGCCGTGCGGATGCCAAGGAACATGCAGTACATCTTCTGGGTCTTGTCGGCTTGGCACCGGAAAGTGCCGATCTGGCGCCAAACGACCTATCAGGCGGCATGCAAAAGCGTGTTGGAATTGCACGTGCCATTTCAACTGATCCTGCGATCTTGCTGCTTGATAACCCGACAGCGGGTCTTGACCCGGTTCTGTCCAATCATATCGAGCTGATGATCGCCAAGATCGCTGAACAGCGCGGCACCACGGTGATCTCCATCACCAATGACATGCAAATTGCCAGAACCCGCTATCAGAACCTGATGATGATGCATGAAGGCAAAGTCTATTGGTCTGGCAAAACCCGCGACATTGATGATGCGCATAACGATCACCTGACACAGATGCTCAATGGCTCATCCCAAGGCCCGATCACCATGCGTACAGGCAAGCGCGACGACAACGTCTACGCTTGAGCCTTCTGAGCACGCCTCTTAGTTCGCGGTATAAACCGACACGTCGGCCTCACGGATAACATCCGACCAAACCGGCCCAGGATGACGATCGGTAAACAGGGCATCAATTTCCGATAGATGTCCAAGACGCACCATTGCACGACGGCCAAACTTTGATGCATCGGTACACAGGAACGTCTGACGCGCGTTGGAAATGATCGCACGTGCAACCCGGACTTCACGATAATCGAAGTCCATCAGGCTACCATCTTCATCAACTCCGGAAATACCAATGATGGCGTAATCGACCTTGAACTGGTTGATGAAATCAATCGTCGCTTCACCAATGACGCCAAAGTCACGCTGACGTACAACGCCACCCGCTATAATCACTTCAAAGCCCTGATTGGCGGCACAAATTTCAGCCACATGCAGGTTATTAGTGATGATTTTCAGACTCTTGTGACCTGAAAGCGCATGGGCGACTTCCTCGTTGGTCGTCCCAATATTGATGAAAAGCGATGCACCTTCGGGGATATGTTCCGCGACCAGCTTGGCGATTTCACGTTTGCTGCCAAGGTTAAGGACCTGGCGGTCGGTATAGGCCGTGTTTTCCGTGGTCGAAACACTTGCAGCACCACCGTGATAGCGCGCAATCAGCCCCTCTTCGGCCATCTCGTTGATATCGCGCCGAATGGTTTGCGGGGTGACAGAGAAATGATCAGCAAGGGTATCAATGGTCATAAAGCTGTTGGACGCCACAAGTTCCAAAATCTCACGGCGGCGCCGATCCAGTTTACCCATGCCTGTCTCTCCTGATGTTTTTGATTTTCGTCTTGGTGGGCGAATTTTCGTTACCGATCAAAATGCGGTCTATTCGCGTATTTTGCAAGTCCTGTAACAATCTATGACAGACGATATTTGCTCTAACCGCTTAACGCCGCATAGGTCGATGTAGTGATCAATGCCAAAAGAAAAAGGCCGGGACTTGTGCCCCGGCCTTCTCCGATGTTTGAACTGGTGTGTTAGCCTTTGGCAGCCACGATCCGTTCGCGCACGGCTGGTTCAGAACCAGTCGAGTGAACATCGCCATCGCCGATGACAATCGCCTCACGCAGAAGCTTGGTTGCTTCTTCAAGCTGGGCGTCATCACGGGTATGCGCAATACAAAGCGGCGTTTCAGCCGAAACCGGCTGACCGACCTTGATGAAGTCAGTGAAGCCAACCGCGAAATCGATCTTCTGATCCGCGCGGGTACGACCGCCTTTAAGCGCGACAAGCGCCAAACCAACCTTACGTGCATCCATCGACAGAACGCGACCGGTTTTAGCCGCCGACACCGCATTTACCATCGGTGCTGCTTCAAGGTAGTTTTCATTCTTTTCGATGAAGTCTGCCGGGCCACCCAGGCTTGTGACCATCTTGCCAAACACTTCGGCCGCCTTACCGCTGTTAAGCACATCGGTTGCCATACGAAGACCATCCGACACATCAGCCGCAACACCACTGACGGCCAGCATTTCTGCTGCCAGTGCCATGGTAACGTCATAGACGCGCTGTTCCTGATATTTGCCCGTCAGGAAATCGATCGATTCACGCATTTCAAGTGCGTTGCCAACCGTATCGCCCAGAACCTGCTCCATATCGGTCAGAAGAGCCACAGTCGGCACACCATTGCGGGTCGCAACTTCGGTGATGCTTTGGGCCAGTTCGCGTGCACGTTCATATTCATTCATGAAGGCACCCGAACCGAATTTCACATCCATTACCAGCGAATCAAGACCTGCAGCCAGTTTCTTCGACAGGATGGATGCCGTGATCAGCGGAATGCTTTCGACCGTCGCGGTGACGTCACGGATGCCGTAGAAGCGCTTGTCTGCCGGCGCCAGATCCGACGTCTGACCAATGATCGCACATCCGACTTCACGGGTGACCTTGGCAAACTCTTCAAGCGTCGGGGTCGTGCGATATCCCGGAATAGAATCAAATTTGTCCAGCGTCCCGCCAGTGTGACCAAGACCACGACCGGAAATCATCGGAACGAAGGCACCGCATGCACCAACAATCGGGCCAAGCATCAGGCTGACTTTATCGCCAACGCCACCAGTGGAATGCTTGTCGACAACCGGACCATCAAGACCAAGCGCCTTCCAATCCAGAACCGTGCCGCTGTCGCGCATGTTACGCGTCAAGGCAGCACGCTCGTCCATCGTCATGCCGTTAAAGAACACGGCCATCGCAAGAGCAGCCACCTGCCCCTCGCTGATGCTGTCATCTGTGATGCCTTTGACGAAAAAGGCAATCTCGGCGTCTGTCAGAACTTCGCCTTCACGTTTGCGGCGAATAATTTCCTGCGGCAGCATTTGCTGTCTCCTGCGCGCTTGTCGTTAATTTACGAAACCAGTTCTGGTTACTTTTAAGTTCAGGCTGTTTCTGAAAAGTATTGCAGCAAGATCTTGATAAGGTTGGCAGAACCTTCTTTAGCCATGTCCAAGGTTTGCTCGTGGCTAAGCGGTGTTGCGCTCATGCCTGCGGCAAGGTTTGTGATGTTGGAAACTGCTGCAACCCGGAAACCAAGACGACGGGCAAGGATGTTTTCTGGCACAGTCGACATGCCAACCGCATCAGCACCAAGCACCTTGAGCGCACGGATTTCTGCTGGCGTCTCAAAGCTCGGCCCCGTGCACCAGCAATAAGTCCCTTCGAACAATTTGATGCCAAGCTTGGCTGCCGTGTCATGCAGGCCCGATCCGATTTCCGGATCATATGGCACGTCCATGCCAACAAAGCGGTCTTCGCCGTGATACCCGATCAAAGGGTTCGGACCAAACAGGCTGATATGATCCGTGATCAGCATCAGGCTACCCGGAACGGCATCCGCAATCAGCGAGCCCGCAGCATTGGTCAGGATCAGACGATCTGCGCCAAGTTCGCGAAGTGTTTCAAGCGGTTCTGCCATCAGGTCCGAACGACCATGTTCATAGAAATGCGCCCGGCCCTGCATCACGGCAACCGAAACCGCCCCAATGCGACCCAGCACAAGCTTGCCACCATGCCCTACAACGGTCGGACGTGGGAAACCCGGCAGGTCTTCGTAGGAAATGGTGATCGCATCACTGACGGCGTCAACAACGCCGCCAAGACCACTTCCAAGAACCATTGCGACGTCGGCTTTGAAACCCGGTGCTTTTGACGCAATGACGTCTAGTGCGGCTTTTACGTTGCTCATTTCAGGTTCTCCGGACCAAAGGAATGCGGGATCAGTTCTTCACGCGACAGGGTCAGAAGCGTCTCACCACCATCATTGATGATGTAGATGGTCGCATCCGACTGGGTGAATTCGCGGATCTTCTGGCGGCAACCACCACAAGGCGTGCAGGCAACATCGCCAAGCCCGACAACAACAATCTCGTCAAACTGGGTTTCACCCGACAGGACCATTGCGGAAATCGCCCCTGCTTCGGCGCAGACGCCTTCTGGATATGCTGCGTTCTCAACATTGCAGCCAGCAATAATATTGCCATCAGCGGTCCGCAGGGCCGCGCCAACATGGAATTTTGAATATGGCGCATAGGCCTTGTCGCGTGCAGCCAACGCTGCATCGATCAAATCGCGGGGGGCCTGTTTTTTTTCAGCCATCATGATTGTCCTGTTTCGTAAATCAACGCTGCCTAGTTCGGGCAGGTGTTATCTGTCATGTAGTCATGGATTGCGATTTTACCGCTGATAATGTCTGCCTTGGCCTGATTGGCAGCAGTTTCCATCTCGGCAGTGATCAAATCGCGGTTATTTTCATCAAGCGCCCAATCAATCCCGCCTTCGGCAAGACCAAGGCTTCTGATGCCCGGCTGCCAAGTACCATCAAGAGCGGTACTGAACGCCTCGTAAACAGCAACATCAACATGTTTGACCATCGATGTCAGGATGGATCCGGCATGAAGCCCGTTCTGATTGGAATCTGATCCAATCCCCAAAACACCGGCATCAGCCGATGCCTGCAAAACGCCAATGCCTGTACCACCAGCAAGTTGAAGCACAACATCAGCGCCCTTGCCAATTTGCGTCGTGGCGAGTTCCGCCCCCCGGATCGGATCGTTCCAGGCAGCGCCCGTTGTCCCGGCAAAGTTAACCAAAACGTCGGCTTTGGCATTCACACTATGTGCTCCAAGCTCATAGCCACAGGTCATACGCCGGATCAGCGGAATATCCATACCACCCACAGCACCAATTACATCGGACTTCGATGCCATGGCGGCAAGCATACCAACGATATAGCTGCCTTCATGTTCGCGAAACACGATGGATTGGACATTGGGCTGATCGACAACCATGTCGACAATCGCAAAGCGGGTTTCCGGAAATTCCGGCGCGACTTCGGCCAATGCAGATGCCTGCTGGAAACCGATCACAACAACCGGATCACGGCCTTCGCGGGCAAAGGTGCGAATGGCCTGCTGGCTTTGGGTATCGTTGCGAAGTTCAAACTCGCGGTATTCCGTGTTGAATTCGGACTTGAACCGTTCCGCCCCGTCAAAGGCAGACTGGTTAAACGATCCGTCAAACTTTCCACCCGTCGAATAGACAATCGCGGGTTTGGCCATCTGATCAGCCAATGCTGGGGCACTCACCGCCACACTTCCCGACGTAAAGGCCGACAAGACAGCGATGACACCGAAAACCGGTTTGATTTGCATGAAATGCCTCTAACGCAACGATTAAGCAAACTGTTCGGGGCAAGGCTACCCTGCCCCGAACGTCGTTACTCTTAGCGTTCCTTCACATACGGACGGCCAAGTGCCTTTGGCGGAATGGCGCGACCGATAAAGCCTGCCAGCAGGATCACGGTCAGGACATATGGCAATGCCTGAACCAGCTGGACCGGAACTTCGCCAATACCGGGCAGGATAACACCCTGCAAACGGGTTGCTGCGGCATCAAGGAAGCCAAACAGCAAACACGCGGCCAAGGCCGGGAACGGACGCCATTTGCCAAACACCATGGCTGCCAGCGCGATATAGCCTTTGCCCGCCGTCATATCCTGCAGGAAGGATGCACCTTGTGCTGTCGAAAGATACGCACCAGACATGCCAACCAGCACGCCACTGCAAATCACCGCGCGATAGCGCATCATGACAACGCCGATACCGGCCGTATCAACAGCCCCCGGGTTTTCACCGACAGCACGCAGGCGCAGGCCAAAGCGAGTGCGATACATCACCCACCAAGCAGCGGGAACCGCTAGGAACGCGATATAAACCAGAATGTTGTGGCCGCTCAGCAGTTCGAAATAGATCGGACCAATGATCGGAACATCTTTTATCGCTTCTGCACCCGGAAGGGTAATCGGCTGGAAACGTGACGCCTTATCAAGGGCCGGTGTTTTACCGCCCTGCGCAAACAGCGCAATCCCGACAAGTGCAGTCAGGCCAGACATCAGGATATTGATCGCCATGCCCGAAACGACCTGATTGCCCTTGTGCGTGATGCAGGCAAAGCCGTGTAGCAGGGACAATGCGATCGTGGTTGCAATCGCGGCCAAAAGGCCAACCCACGGGCTTCCAACGTAAAACGCAATCGCCGCAGCCGAGAACGCACCGCCTAACATCATGCCTTCAAGGGCAAGGTTGATGGTACCGGAACGCTCGGAAAACATACCGGCAAGGGCTGCTAAAATCAGCGGTGTGGATGTCCGCAGGGTTGCATCAAGCAACAGAATGATCAGTTCAAAGGTTTCCATCACGCGGCCTCCTGCGCATCACGGCGCAAGCGCCACGCGGTGTAAATCTTTGTCACACGCGGACGGAACATATGTTCCATCGCACCGGTAAACAGGATGACGAGGCCCTGAATAACCACGACCATGTCATTGGAAATGGTCGGAATTTCAAACGAAAGCTCCGCCCCGCCCTGATACAGCATGCCAAACAGCAATGCCGCCAGGAAGATGCCAAACGGATGGTTACGCCCCATCAACGCCACAGCAATGCCAACAAAGCCATAGCCAGCGGTGAAATCGATCAGAAGACGATGCTGAACACCCATGACTTCGTTAAGCGCCATAAAGGACGCCAGCGCGCCGGAAATCATCATCGCGATGATAATGTAACGGCCCGGCTCCAGACCGGCATAGGTCGCAGCAACCGCATTCGCCCCAACCGTACGGATGGCATAACCCCAACGGGTGTGCCAAATGAACATCCAGACAAGGATGCTGGCTGCAATCGCATAAACGAATGACAGGTTCAGCGGGCTTGATGCCATCTCAATACCAAAGGCCGCTGCCATGTCATGAATGAACGGCAAACGCAGATGTTCAGCAATCTGTTCACTTTCCGGGGTCATAGATCCTTGCGGCCGCAGAACGTTCACCAACAGATACACCATCACCGATGATGCAATGAAGTTGAACATGATTGTCGTGATCACGACGTGCGACCCGCGGCGCGCCTGCAGATATGCCGGGATATATGCCCATGCAGCACCGAAAATCATCGCTGCCATCATGCCGACCACAAGCATGATCGGGAACGGCAGGAAATCGAGGTAAAGGGCCGCAACCGTGACACCAAGACCACCGATATAGGCCTGGCCTTCGGCGCCGATATTGAACAATCCGCAATGGAATGCCACGGCAAAGGCAAGACCGGTAAAGATGAAGTTCGTGGTGTAATAAAGCGTGTAACCCCATGCTTCTTCGTAGCCAAAGGCGCCGTAAAGCAGGATTTCAACAACCTCGACCGGGTTTTCACCGATAGCCAGAACCACAAGACCCGACACAGCAAGTGCCAGCAAAAGGTTCATCAGCGGCAAAGCGCCAACATCAATCCAGCGCGGGAGTTCGACCGTCTTGCTCATGCCTGACCCTCCGCTGCTTTGGCTTCGTTCGGGTCAACACCGGCCATCATCAGGCCAAGTACACGTTCATTTGCCTCGGATGCAGCAACTTCGCCAATAATGGCACCATCGCACATCACCAGAATGCGGTCGGCAAGCGACATAATCTCGTCAAGCTCCACGGACACCAGCAGGACGGCTTTGCCGGCATCCCGCATGGCGACAATACGTTTGTGAATAAACTCGATGGCGCCGATATCAACACCACGGGTCGGCTGCCCAACCAGAAGCAATTCCGGATCGCGCAGAATTTCACGCGCCAGCACCAGTTTTTGCTGGTTCCCGCCCGAGAAGTTCGCTGCCTTAAGATCCGGGTTATCCGGACGCACATCAAATTCTGACATCATATTGGCAGTCGCGGCTGAAATCGCGTTCCAGTCCAGAAGAATACCCTTCTGATAGGCCGGATCGTTTTCATAACCAAGAATGGCTGCTTCCTTGGCCGAGAATGCCGTTACCATCGCCATGCGATGACGGTCTTCCGGCACGTGGGCAACACCACGACGGCGCAGTTCAGCAGCATCAACACCTTTGCCTGGTGTGACGTCCTGACCATTAAGCTCAACCAGTCCCTCGGTTGCCGAACGAATGCCGCCAAGGGCTTCAAGAAGCTCGCTCTGGCCATTGCCAGACACACCGGCGATGCCGACAATCTCGCCCGCACTGACAGAGAATGTGGCGTTCTTGACCTTGCGCACGCCCTGGGCGTTTTCAACACAAAGGTTATCAACATTCAGGACTGTGGCAGCAGGATTTGCATCACCTTTTTCAAGGCGCAGCAATACCTTACGGCCAACCATTAATTCAGAAAGTTCTTCCGGGCTGGTTTCCGCGGTCTTGCGGTGTGCAACCATTGCCCCTTGGCGCATGACAGAAACATTGTCCGTCGCAGCCATGATTTCGCGCAGTTTATGCGTGATCAGAACAACCGTTTTGCCCTGCTCCTTGAGCGTGCCAAGGATACGGAACAGATGGTCTGCCTCTTGCGGGGTCAGAACGCCGGTTGGTTCATCGAGAATAAGAATCTCGGCACCACGATAAAGCGCCTTTAGAATTTCTACGCGTTGCTGAAGGCCGACCGACAGATCGCCAACAATGGCATCCGGGTCAATGTCGAGCGAATATTCGCGCTCAAGACGTTCAAGTTCCTCGCGTGCCCGGTCAACACCGTCGCGCAGAACCGCACCGCCTTCAACACCAAGAATAACGTTTTCAAGAACCGAGAAGGTTTCCACCAGCATGAAGTGCTGATGCACCATGCCGATTCCTGCGGAAATGGCGTCTTCCGATCCTTTGATGTCGCACAGATTACCGTCAACATGAATGGTCCCTGCATCGGCTTGATAAAAGCCGTACAGAATACTCATCAGGGTCGACTTCCCTGCCCCGTTTTCTCCCACGATCCCGTGGATTGTTCCCTTATCGACCTTAAGGTCGATTTCTTTATTTGCGTGTACCGCTCCGAACCGCTTGTCTATGCCACGCAGTTCAATAGCGGGTTGCACGGCACCAGTATCCCCGGTGCCGTGCATTTGATGCATCGTATCCGACACTACAAATCCCCGGTTTGCTTCAAGGCTGCCTTACATCGGGCAGGCGCTGTCGCTCATGTAATCGTGAACTTCAAGGGAGCCGGAAGTAATTGCTTCCTTCGCCTTGGCGACGGCATCTTTCATATCGGCAGTGATCAGCTTCTCGTTGTTTTCATCAATAGCCCAATCGACACCACCTTCTGCCAGACCAAGAACGGTCAGGCCCGGTGCCCAGCTGTCACCGGCAGCTGCGTCAAATGCTTCGTAGACAGCAACGTCAACGCGCTTGAGCATCGAGGTCAGAACCGAACCCGGATGCAGGCCGTTCTGGTTGGAGTCAACGCCAATGCCCAGTTTGCCAGCATCTGCAGCCGCCTGCAGAACGCCAACGCCGGTACCGCCAGCTGCGTGGTAGACAACGTCTGCGCCACGGTCAAACTGCGATTTTGCAAGCTCGCCACCCTTTACCGGGTCGTTCCAAGCTGCACCGGTGGTGCCGGTCATGTTCTGGAATACTTCAGCATCGCCATTGGCGTATTTAACGCCCTGTGCGTAACCACATGCAAATTTACGGATCAGCGGAATGTCCATGCCGCCAACGAAGCCGACTTTGCCGGTTTCAGATGCCATCGCAGCAAGAACACCAACGAGGAACGAACCTTCGTGCTCTTTAAAGACAACGGACTGAACGTTCGGAAGGTCAACGACCATGTCGACGATCGTGAACTTGGTGTCCGGGAATTCTTTTGCGACTTTTTCAAGTGCAGACGCCTGCGAGAAACCGATTGCAACAATCGGGTTCATGCCGCGACGGGCAAAGTTACGCATTGCCTGTTCGCGCTGTGAGTCGTTCTGGATTTCGAAGTCGCGGTACTCGGTACCTTTGTCCGCTTTGTATTTCTCAGCGCCAGTGTAAGCAGCCTGGTTAAACGAACGGTCAAAACGGCCACCAAGGTCATAGACCACTGCCGGTTTGATTTCTGCAGCCGAAGCAACACCTGCATAGCAGGCTACAGCCGCGACCACGGAGGTCAGAAGCTTTTTCATTCCGATGCCCTTCATTGCTTGAATTCTGTTTATTCTACCCATCGGTGCCCTTAACCGATGGGACTCCCTCATCGAAAACATGTGATCCACATCATGTCGGACGCTACGGTCCCTCAACCGAGACAATCCTTTTGGTCATGTTGCGAACGCTTATGGTAACTACAAAATATAGTGCCCTGTAAATAGCCGAGCATGCAAGGGCAACACAAAACCTGTCCAATTGGTCAAAAAAGGTCCAACCCAAATCCCGCCATGCGCGCGTCTCGTGCGGGGTTTCCCTTAGGTTCAAGGGTGTTACCAAGTGTCTGACCTCGAAACTGAGCGCTATAGATTTTCTTGGCAAAGTTAATAATCGGCCTAATGAATTTTTCGCGAAATCGCCAATTTGTCCCGCTTTGCACCAGTTTTCGATTCTTAGCACACCCACCATTACACGATGAATTCACAAAATCAGATGCAATTTCACCACATGGTCATCAACCGGGCATACCGTCTTGCAAAATTTGATGCTAGCATCGCCCAGGTCATACGATTTTAAGACCCAGAGGCTTTGAAATGTCGTGACAGCCTTTCCGCGAGGGACAGGAAAGGCTGCTTATTGTTGGAGAGTAGTGATGAAACAGAAACTTGCTGGCCTGTTGTCAGCTTGCACCATGCTGACCATCGGTGCCGGAAGCGCATTGGCCGATTATGATTTGCGTATCCTTCATACCAATGACGTTCATGACCGCGTTGAACCCGTTACAAAATATAACAACACCTGTAAGGCGGAAGACGATGCAGAAGGCAAATGCTTTGGTGGCTATGCCCGCCTTGCAACCGCGATCCGTGATGCCAAGGCCGAAGGCGGCAATGTTCTTGCCCTTGATGGCGGCGACCAATTCCAGGGATCACTTTACTACTCGACCTACCGTGGGGCGCTTACCGCTGAACTGATGGCGATGGCTGGCTACGATGCCATGACCATTGGCAACCATGAGTTTGATGACGGCCCCGAAGTTCTTGAAGCCTTCATCAAGGCCAGCACAATTCCGGTTCTGTCTGCCAACGTTCATCCGACTGCGGCCTCAAACCTCAAGGGTGAAATCATCCCTGAAACCATCATCGAGCTTGGTGGCGAGAAGATTGGTTTGATCGGTATCACCACCGAAGAAACGCCGGACATTTCAAGTCCGGGTGACAAGGTGGAAATCACCGATTCCGAAATGGCACTGCGCTATTCGGTTGCGCGCCTGCGTCTTAAGGGCGTTAACAAGATCATCGTCATGAGCCATTCCGGTTCTTACAAGGACTTCGAACTGGCCAAAACCGTTAGCGGCGTCGACGTGATTGTTGGCGGCCATGACAACCAGCTGTTCTCCAATACCAACGAGAAAGCCAACTACCCCTACCCGGTTGTTGAAACGGCACCGGATGGCAACCCGGTTCTTGTGGTTCAGGCATATGCCTATAGCCGCTATCTTGGCGAACTTAATGTCACCTTTGATGATGCAGGTGTCGCAACCGCATGGTCAGGTGAACCCATCGCCCTTGATGCCAGCGTAAAGCCAGCCCAAGACGTTCTTGAAGTGATTGCTGCGGCAAGCGGCAAGGTTGATTCTGTACGTAACGTCGAAGTCGGCAGCTTCACCGCCGCGGCCGATGGATCGCGCGAAAGCTGCCGTCACATGGAATGCTCCATGGGGTCGCTCGTTGCTGATGCGATGCTTTGGAAAGCTGGCGAAGGCTATCAGATCGCAATTCAGAACGGTGGTGGTGTTCGTGCCAGCATCGATGAAGGTGTTGTCACCATGGGCGAAGTCCTGACGGTGCTGCCGTTCCAGAACGCGCTTGCCACTTTCAAGCTTTCGGGTGCTGACATTGTCGCATCACTTGAACATGGTGTTTCCAAAGTCGACGAAGACAAGGGTCAATTCCCGCAGGTCGCGGGCATGAAGTTCGATCTTGATCTGTCCCAACCGGTAGGCTCACGCGTTTCCAGCGTGATGGTTGCCGAAGGTGACGGTTATACACCGATCGACGCTGGCAAAATCTATGGCGTGGTTTCCAACGACTTCATGCGTAATGGCGGCGATGGCTATGCCCTGTTCCGCGACAACGCAACTGACGTCTATGACTTCGGCCCGAACCTTGAACAGGCTGTGGCGGACTATATTGGCATGAATTCGCCAATGACCCCGGCCACGACGGACCGTATCATGCTGAAATAAGGCTGATCACTGATCATGCCAAACCAAGGGCGGCCCATTGTGGCCGCCCTTTTGTTTTGCTTGCCTTTAAATGTTAAGGCGGCTTATGAAAGTCGCTTCAAAAGAACTGCTCGTCACGATGTGACGTCCCACCACAAAGAGCAACGCGCTGTGATCACGCCTTCTGCCAACATTCTGTGCTTTGGCGCCGCCCATTTTGACCGCACCTTGCAATGCACGGAACATTTTGTGCCTGCGGCCTCCAACCCGGTGCGCACCCTTCATCGCAAACCTGGCGGCGTTGGTCGCAACATTGCGGTTCATCTGCGTCTGCTTGGCAATAATGTCGCGATGCTTGGTGCAGTTGGTGACGATGGTGATGGCGAACAGGTTATCGCAGCCCTTTCTGATATTGGCATAGACACCCGCCGAATGATGAAGCTCGAAGGCAAGCACACTGCGGGCTACACAGCTGTTCTTGATGAAACAGGTGAGCTTGCACTCGGCATGATGGATGCAGAGGTATATGACCTTCTGACCATTGACCGCCTTGAAGCACAATTGCCGAACCTTCAGGCGTGGCCTTGGTGGCTTATTGATGCCAACCTACCAACAGAAACCATTCAATGGCTGGCTGCGAACAAAGGCCACACCAAAATGTGCGCGGCAACCGTATCGCCCAGCAAATCGGCACGTTTCAAACCTGTTCTCGGCCAACTTGATGTTCTGATCGCCAACCGGGCAGAGGCGCATGTCCTGACGGGGATTGAAATCAACGAACTCCCGCAGGCAAAGATCGCGATTGAATTGCTGCGTAGCAAAGGCATTCCCGATGTGGTGATCACGCTTGGTGCCAAGGGCGTTGTGTCATCTTCGAATTCCGGCACTGCATTCTGGCATCCACTGCCGACCAAGCTTCGCGATGTAAACGGGGCCGGCGATGCCTTTTATTCTGGTTTCCTGTCTGCGTTCTCCAAACCTGACACCGAAATTGATGACGCCGTCGCATCAGGCCTTGCCATGGCAAGCCTGACGGCTGAAACCGATGGCACCACTGTCTGGAACCTGAGCCAGGATGCGGTTGCAATACGCGCAGCACAGGCAGAAAAAACACCGCTTTGACGGGCACTGGCTGGTTTCGACCATCCGCCCTTCCCGCGCTAGAAGATTGCAAGCATCGGCCAAGACAGGTAGCTTGTCAGAAATTCAAATTCAAACTGGAGCAGTCCTGATGCATCCGTTTTTCATTTTCGTGAAATGTGAACTTGGCAAAGCCTATGACGTGGCCGCCGACCTTGTTGAAGAAGTCGAAGGTGTCTCGGAAGTCTATTCCGTGTCCGGCCCGTTCGAGCTTCTGGTCAAGGTCTATATCGAAGATGAACAGGATATCGGTCGCTATGTGAATGAGCAGATCCACAAACTGCCACACATCAAGGACACCCAGACCATCATCACCTTTAATGCCTTCACATGAGTGGCATCGAAGACCTGAATATGAAAAACGCGGCGAATATTTTCGCCGCGTTTTTTGTTATTTTAAGCTGATTTCGCCGTCTGGCGTCAGTTTTTGGCTGCACCGCGGATGATATCCAGAATGACTTCTGTCCCCTTCTGGATCAGAACGACGTCTTCACCGACGATCTGTCGGATTGCACCGTCGGTGCGTTTGGGAAGACGGGACGTAAGATCAGATGGCAGGTCGCGCTTGGCGATGCCCGGCGGCAGCGAACCGCCACGCTCAAGCTTCATCGCAATGCCAGGCGGAAGCCCCTTGTTGCCTTTGCCCTTATTGCCTTTGTCTTTCTTACCGCCCTTGTCGCCATCATCGTTCGAACCGGTATTGCCGGTTGCGATATCAAGAACGTCGGTAATGATGCGGCGTTCTTCGTCAGAAAAAATACCACCACCCTGGGCGACTTCGACGATGCCATGATCATGTTGCATTTGGCTTGGATGTGCCTGGGCAGCAGATGTCACTGCCAGCAGGCAACCACTGGCAACGGAAACGGTCATCGCGATTCTGGAAAAGCTCGATTTTTCAGGCATTTCATCCTCAGGCGTTGTGGTGTTTTCTTATCTTCAGATATGGACTTTGCAATGAAATGCGAGGCCCACACAACGATACAACGCTTGGGAAGGTGATTTTCTGCCATCCGGAAAAGAAAAAAGCACCCTTTTGGGGTGCTTTAATCAATGGCGGGCAAAGAGGGATTCGAACCCTCGATAGGGCTTGTCACCCTATACTCCCTTAGCAGGGGAGCGCCTTCAGCCACTCGGCCATTTGCCCTGTATGTCTTTGGTGTTCCCTGCGGAACGACGCCTTTCTTAAACATCGACATGGCATGTGTCAATGCCCGAAACCTGCCTTGATGACGTTTTCTTTTTAGCAGTCTTGGCAAATAAAACCAGCAGCTTTTTGACGGGTTCGCTCATGGCGTTTTCTGGTTGAAACCCAAAAGAGTCTTCAAACCATCACATAGCTGTCATCGGCTGGAAAAAAATGGATGTCATAAAGCCATAGTAGATTGGTTTTTCATCGTCATTTGACGCAGAAGCTGGTTGGAGAAAGATGCGTACGATCTATCAAAGCACCGACGATTTTGGTCACACCCTTCGTGCCCTGAAAATGACCAAGGAAGGTCACAGCGACCCGGTTTATATGGGCCTGGTCATTCAGGATCGCGAAGTTCTGTTCCGCACCCGTGAAAACAGCTCACGCGATTTCGTTCTGCAAAAGATCAAGGACTTTGTCGCAGGTAACGCGACAGCACTGGCATCCCAACCGGCCTGATGGCCGGTTTTTTATTACCCGAAGACAATGCCCGTCCCCGTCGGGCGTCTTTGTGGATTGAGTTTGACGTTCTCAGTCGCGCCGGGGCGAAACTCCCCGTTCGCCCTGCACTTCACCGCCGGTCGCAATGACCGGCGGTTTCTTTTAGCTTTAGGCGCGCGCGATTGCTTGTTTGGCAACATATCCCCGCCACATCAAGATCAAGGCGACAATCAGGACCGGGATCATTCCATAATTGACCGGGTTCCAGCCTGCTCCGGCAATCAACGCACCACTTGCAAGGGACGCAACAGTGCCCGTGATGCTGTTTCCAAGCTCCATCAGGCTTTGCGCATGACCGCGCTCTGATGCGTCATGCCCCTCACCCAAAAGCGTCGTTCCAGCCAGCAACATCATGTTCCAGCCGATCCCAAGCAGGAACGAGCTGATGAGAAAAGCTGACATCTCAATACCCGATACTGCAAACAAAGCACTGATTGCCAACACAGCCGCACCAAGGCTTGCGACACGGCGCGGACCAAACCGGTCAATCAATGGTCCGGCGACAAAAGCAGGCAGGAACATGCCAATCAGGTGCCAGCGGATAACATTGGCCGAAACATCGACATCAAAGCCGCAATATTTCATAGCAAGCGGCGTTGCTGTCATCACAAGGATCATGATCCCGTGCCCGGCCGCGCTGATGGCAATCGCCCCGCGAATAACCGGACGACGCAGAAGTTCTGCCATCACCGCCCTGCTCGATCCGGTACGCGCAGGAACACCACCATCAGGAAGCATCATCATCAAGGCCGCAGCAATGCCTGCCAATCCCGCCAGGGCGACATAAGCACCGGCAAACGGAACCGGCAACATGTCGCGACTGGTTGCAGCAATTTCCGGTGCGATCAGGGCTGCCAAAACACCGCCCCCGACAACCAACGCTGCAGCACGTCCGGTTTGCGATGGCTGTACACCTTCAAGTGCGGCATACCGGTAATACATGGCTGATGCCTGATAGACACCAATAAGTGCGGGTGCAATCACTACAAGCCAAAATGCCCCGACATAGATGCCAACAGCCAGCAGTAAGCCGCCAACAACGCCGCAAATTGCCCCGACAAAAAGACCAACTCTGCGGCCACGGTTTTGCATCAGCATTGCCAGTGGATGGACCGCCAAGAGGTTGCCGATCATCAAAACACCCAGCGGCAATGTGGCAAGCGCGGGTGATGGCGCCAACGTCACACCAACGATCGATGTCAACGTGATCCCGATCAGCGAACAGGACCAATAAAGCGCTTGAGCGATAAACAGCAGACGCAATGATCCATTGGTCAGTAACAACATGTTCCCAACTCCAAAAATTCAGATTGTGATGAAGATGTCCGAGGGCAGCCTAGACCGCGTTTACAAGCGACTTTCGCGCAAACCGTTCTGCATATTCTTGGGGGCTCACCGAAAGATGGCGTTGAAATGCCCGGCGCAGGGTTTCTGGATGGCGGAACCCGCAGAGTTCGGCCACCTGCCCGATTGCCAATGCCTCGTCTTGTAAAAGTGCACGGGCCGCTTCGACCCGGACCCGTTCGACATAACGTGCCGGGCTCATACCCAAGTCCCGGGTAAAGACACGTGAAAATGTACGCGGTGTCATGCCCGCACGTTCCGCCATGGCCTCAAGCGACAAGTCATTGGCGATGTTGGCCGGCAACCATTCCAGCAACCCGGCTAGGCGCGCGGTGGATCCGGCTTCAGGGATCAGATAGGCACTGAACTGTGCCTGCCCGCCTGGGCGCTTGAGAAACATCACCAATCGGCGTGCCACCGAAAGCGCCAAGGCACGACCAAAATCCGCCTCAACAATCGCCAGGGCCAGATCAATACCAGCTGTTACCCCGGCAGATGTAAAGACATGGGGGTCGCCATCTAAACCGCTGGGGTCATAGCTGTGCAACCGATCACCCATCATGCAAATGGCCGGATATTCGCGCGCCATTTGCTCGCAACGTGACCAATGGGTGGTTGCCATCTTGCCGTCCAGAACGCCTGCCTCGGCCAAAATGAGCGCGCCAGAGCATATGGAGCCAAGTCGCGGGACAATCCCATCGGCCTTTTGCACCCAGCCAAGGATTTCCAAATCCTCGCGAATGGGCCAAACCCCTGTGCCACCGGGAATGATAAGTGTGTCCACGGTCGCCAGATCAAGATCGCGCCAACCAATATCGGCATACATTCGCACACCACATGATGTCCGCACCGGCCCGGTTTCGGGACCAACTACGATACCCTCATAGGCCTGCGGCCGACCAAGGGCCGCCAGCTCGTCATTGGCCGATCCAAACACCTGAAGCGGGCCGATGACGTCAAGGCTCATGACATCGTCATAGGCATAGCAGGCCACTATTTTTGGGGTATTGGATTGTTTGGGCATCGAAGTATCTCCTTAGGACAGATACAGGATGCCGAATATTACATTTGGCAACAATGACAAACACCCCACGAATCTCGCCATTCGGCATTCGGGGGGTGTTTTGATCAATCGCTGTGCGAGGAATGTTTGGGCCTAGAATCCGCTTCGTTGCAACAGGGCATAGAAATCGCGGATCGTACCTTCTTTCGCGGTCATGTCCTTGATATCATCGACGAGCTTGTCGGTGAAGTTTGGTTGCTTGAGGTATCCAACCACCCTTTTGCGCGCCATTGCCGCAGACTTGCCTTCGATCAAAACGCCGCTTGAGCAGAACTGAACCAGCATATATGCACGCTTACGCAGATGCAGGGACGGATTATCGATCCGTTCGATTACCTTTTCACGCACGAGATAGTCTGCGAGACCGTCATCAAGCTTTTCGGCCACGCGCGCTTTGAAATCATCTGGCACCTGAGACGCGGCGAGCATGTCACTCATTTGCTTCACGGTTGCCATCTTGTCGCGCGGCTTCGCATCCGGATCACAGAATGCACGAAGGGCGCGCATATCCTTCACCGCGTCTTTCATCATGACATAAAGCTCGTCAGCAAAATCTTCGACGATGCCACTATTTGCCACGGCAATCAGCCAAGTCAGCTTACGATAGTTCGGGATCAGACGACCATTGATTTCCGCCACACCTTCGATCAGGGCACGCGGACCACCCACATTGCGCAGACGTGCGCCACGTTCGCAGATGGCCTCGACCATCGGCGTGCCATAGACAACGCCGTTCTCCGTGATCAGGCGCTCGAGAATGTCGACCAGCGGGTCGGGATCGCTTTCATGGCGGGTAAGGTTGTTGGCACTGCGAAGCTCACGAACGATGTAATCAAACATCGCTTCCTGGCTATTGACCAGAAGCCCGGAACCAAACAACGGGTTAAGAAGCTCGATGATATCATCTGCCGCACCACGGTTGCCCTTGGCACGGCCCAACGCAAGATCGATGTGAAGCGTTACCGCCTCACCAAAGCTACGCGAACTACCAAGAAGATCCTTAAGCGCAACAGGTGATCCCAGAATATCTGCGATCACGTCATCCACCATCTTGCGCGCGGCTTCGTCTTTTTCGTCACCCTTGACCTTAAGTGCCAGATCAAGCTTGCCAACCCAGTTACGGGTCGATGACAAAACACGCGTCAGCGCCACCATGGTCAGAAAATCGGTGTCTTCTGCAAGGTTCAGGCGCCGGATTTCATCTCGGACTTCGGAAATCGTCGCATCTTCAAACGCAGGCAGGTCAACCTTTTCAACTTCACGGGCGCGCGCAGAAAGCTGCTCAATCGCGCCATGAAGGTTATTCATCGCTTCGATATGGTCGCCTTCGGTCGCTTTGGCATGCAGGCCAGCAACCTTGTCGACTGCCGTTGGCATCAAGGTGTCGTGGAACATCAACTTGCGAAGGTTCTGGTAATTGTACATTACCTCGCAAGGAGTCAGAATTTCCTGTTCGAAATACTTGCGCAGCAACCGGTTGATGGTCGCGCGGCTTTCTTTCTGCAAAAGGTCGTTGTCAGATGAGCATAGTGGCGCTTCCTCGATCGCAGAGACCCGAACGTCTTCTTCCTCGGAATCACCAGCGCCTTCTTTTTCGAGAAGCACTTTTTCAATATGACGACCGTCGCCGCGCTCCCAGTTACGGACAACGCGTACGGCAGAAACCTTGGTCTTCAGAACCTTTTCAGCTTCTGAAACCGCTTCTTTTTCGACATCAAATGTCGAGTGGATGATCCAGCGATCCCCCCGCTGAACCAATACTTCAAATGTCGTATCCGACATGATGCGCTCTGGCTCCCTAACTTCCTGTTTGGGCGGCATTTAGCTTGCCGGTAATCAGTCAGGCGCGTGTCCCATTGTTATATTTATATCTTCTTTATAAGGCTATTCGTAGGATGAAAACAATAGGTTGATGTTGAACTTTTACAAAGTTCCTTGAATTTCTAACGTTTTCCGCAGCTTGATTTCGAGCACCCAGACAAACTGCGACACACATATTCAACCCAAACGCAACATTGTCAGATTTCGAAAGAATTCAGACGCAGATCACGGAATATATCCAACAATTTCTGCGGTCATATCCGACAACAAAGTGCTCATGGCGATCACAGCCCCCTCGATCGTTGCATCATCAGGTGTGCTGACCTTGTTGTACTTCGCGGCACGCACAATTTGGCCATCCTCGAACGCAACCAGTTTCCAGCGCGCAGTCAGAATGACATTGCCATCCGCCTGACGTTCAAAGCGATCAATATCAAGCACAATCTGCCAATCAACACCATCACGTGACGTCCAAGGAAACACCTCAAGACGCGATGCCCTGCCCGTCCGATCGATATTGTCCATCAGGGTTCGGTTTATATTTTCATCCAACGGCTCTGCCCAACGATGGCCTGCATTGACTTCTGGCCGGTTGGCAGTGCTGCGCGTAACGATGGTCGATCGATCAAGATAACTTGGAATGGTAACCGGGCCGACACCCACAACAGGCGCCTGCGCAGATGCAGGTGCCATTTGCTGCGTCACTGGCGATAACAGATAATAACGATCAGGAACGGATTGCGATGCGCAGGCCACCAAAAAAGGTGCCGCAAGTAACAAGACGCATTTACGGATCTGCATTCGGATTACCTGTCGCATTATTCATCCTCCTTCGGGCCACTTTTCCCTAGGATCAGCGCACTCGGGTTTTGTTCAAGGAATTCGGTCAGATCGCGCAAGGACCGTGCTGTCGCACTTAGTTCCTTTAGCGCCTGTTCAAGGTTGTAGCGCACCGGCGATGTCGGTGCGGTCACGTCGCGCACACCACCCAACGCTTCGCGCGCCGCATCCAATGCTGTCTGGGTTGCTGGCAGGACACTGGTATCAAGGTTATTGACCAAGCTGCTGATGCCAGCTGCTGCTTCCTTGAGGCTTTCCATCCCCTCGGACAATGCCGGGGATGTCACGATGGTTTCCATCCCCTCGACCGTGCCAAGCAAGCGAATGCCAATTTCCTCAAGCGGGAAGGTTTCAACCTTCTCGAGCAAGCTTGAAAGCGAGTTGGCAATTTCATCAAGCTTCTGGGGCAAGGTCGGCAGTTCCGGCAAATCACCCCGACGATCGCCAAGATAACGCGCAGGCGATACCGGGTTCATCGCCAGATCAACAAACAGTTGACCTGTAATGAACGAGCCGGTTTTTAACCGCGCGCGTAGGCCACTCTCGACCAATTTCTCAACCGTTTGCTTCGGATCGATGTCCCCTTGGCGGGCACCGACGAGGCTGACGCGTTCTGGCTCAATCGTTACGACCACCGGGACCCGGAACGTGCCCTGATTGACGACATATTCAAGATCCACACTTTCGACTGTGCCGACCCGGATGCCATTAAACTCAACCGGCGCTCCACGCGACAGACCGCGTACGGATGAATCGAAATAAAGCATGTATTCTTGACTATAGCCCTGCGCCAACAGTTCTGCCTTTTCAAGGCTTTCGTGCAGACGAAACACCGTATCGGCTTCAGCCATCTCTGCGTTCACACTGGTATCGGGCGTATAGAAATTTATCCCACCGGCCAGAACAGAGCGCACAGACTGCGCGCGAACCGACAGGCCATCTGCATTCAGATCAAGGGCAATGCCGCTTGAATCCCAAAAGCGCGTGTCACGTTTGACCAGAGCATCGAACGGCTCGCGAATAAAGACCGGGATCGACACACCTTCGCCATTGGCGTCAAGCTCGGTATCAAGCACCTCGCCAACCTCAATCCCGCGCAGCAATACAGGTGTCCCGGTGCTCAGCGACCCTAATTCCTCGGCCTGTAGGACAAAACGCGTTCCGTCATCATCATTGGGGATGTATTGCGGTTCTTCCTCGCCAACGAATTCGCGGGATTTGGTCCCGCTGCTGTCCGGGACAACTTCGATATAGGCACCCGATACAATGGTCTCAAGCCCGGTAATACCGCGCGCACTAACGCGCGGGCGCACGACCCAAAACCGGGTCTTATCGGTCAGATAATCCGCAAAATCCGCTGACATGCGAATGGTTAGTTCGACGTAATCAAGACTGTCTGACAGATTGATTGCAGTAACCTGCCCGACATCGACATCACGGTAACGTACTGCTGTTTTACCGGCCGAAATCCCCTCGGCTGCCTCAAACGTCACGGTGATTTCCGGACCCTTTGAAACGATATCACGCCACAGCAACCAGCCGCCGATGATCAGCGCAACAAGTGGCACCAGCCAGATGATGGAAAAACGCCCCCATCCTTTTCGGACCTCGGGCGAACCGGGCCTTTGATCTGATGAAGAACTGTTTTCGTCACTCATGACGGTGTCCCCTGTTTTTCAAGCTGTGCATGGTTGTCGTCAGCTAAAGGATTGTTTTTGTTCGTCTGCATTCCAGCACGATCCCAGATCAGGCGCGGATCAAATGCCATCGCTGAGAGCATGGTCAGGATCACGACACCGCAAAATGCCACAGCGCCAAAGCCCGGCTGCACCGTAGCGATGTTTCCAAGCTTCACCAAGGCAGCAAGGATCGAAACCATAAAGACATCAACCATCGACCAGCGCCCGACCAGTTCGGTCACCCGGTAAATCAATGTCCGTTCACGAAGTGGTCCCGTAAGACCGAGATAGGTCGCAAGATAAACCCACCCCAGCATCACGATCTTAATGATCGGCACCAAAATGCTCGCAGCAAAGACCACAATCGCAATCGGCCATTCACCAGCCTGAACCAATGCCCCAACGCCAGACAGGATCGTATCGGCCTCTGCCCGACCAAGATAGGTGACCGTCATGATCGGAAACACATTGGCCGGCACATAAAGTATAACCGCAGCAATCAAAAGCGCCCAAGCACGCGACAGGCTTCTGGCCTTGCGGTGATGGACAGCATCGCCACAGCGCGGACAATGCACATGCCCTGCACGTGGTGCCAAAACCACCATGGCACAGGTGTGGCAGGTCAGAAGATCGTTTTTGACCGCTTCTGAACTGTTGATGGGCTTGATGTCGTCCAATGTCGGATATCGCAGGCTGCTTGGCGCAAGTTTGCGCCAGACAAAGCGCGGATCAAGCGTGACATTCATTAAAAGAACCGTCGGGATCAAAAAGCAGATCGCAAAGAATGCCGGTCCGGCAATCACCTGCGCAAAGTCCGTCAGTTTGGTCAACGCGACAAGCAAGCCAATCAGAAAAACATCCAACATCGACCAGGGCCGGATATGGGCAAGAACCCGCCAAACGCGCTGCATGCCCGGAAATTCCCGATCAAGCCAAATCGGCAGCAACACATAGATATGGGCAAGTATCAGAAGCAAGGGCGCGATGATCGATGTCAGCGCCACCATAAAGGCCAGAAACGGAAAGCCTTCCTGCCAGAAGGTCAAAACACCGCTTCCCAATGTGTTGGTTTCAACCCGGCCTTCCATGGCAAAGGTCAAAACCGGAAAGCTGTTGGCGATGATGAAAAGCAGAAGTGCTGTTAGTGCCAAGGCAAGCGGTTTGTCAAAGCGCGCTTGCTCTGCCCCGTAAAGTGGTGATCCACATCTTACGCAGCAGGCAACGCTTCCTGTCGGGATGTCTTCCTCGACATGGAGATAGTCGCAATGTTCACAGGCGATCAGTCGATGCGACATGGTTTCCCTGTTTAAACAAACCGTTATCTGTATTGGCTCGTGCAACGAAGTAAGCGACACTTTTAAGATGAAGTCAAACCGCATCAAGACGAACACGGCCCAACGCAAAGCATCACGCAACTTTACAGAACAGCTCAGAAGCCTTTGTTACGAGGTGATTTTGGGCAAAAAACGGCGAGCTTGCGAAATCACGATTTCGTTGACCTGATCAAGCAACCGGCTCTGGATGGTTTTGTGATGCCAGTAAAGCGGCCGGTCGATTTCATAATCACATGGCCGGATCAATCGTCCTGCGCGCAAACCTTCTTCGGCCTGATGCTGTTCGACAACCGCGTAGGCAATGCCCTGCTCTGCCACGGTGACAAAACCTTGGGAGCTTGGCATCATATGAGCAGGAAATTCTCCGGGATTAAGACCGAAATATTGCTTTAGAAACTGGTTTTGCAGCTCGTCATGTTCGGAAAAGTTCACGGCCGGACAAGCGCGAAGACTTTCTGGCGTCACACCATTGGCAAAATAGCGTTCGTTAAATTCCGGCGACACCACCATCACATAACGCATCAGCCCCAAGGGCCGCACGCGACATCCTTGAATGGGGTTTGGCCGCATGCTGACCGCGCCCAGAACCGTGCCGTCCTGCAGTGCCTCGTGGTTAAGGGATTCGTCATCGACGCGCAGATGGACAAGAAGCCCAAGCTCTTCAAACAGATGCTTTGGCACATCGACAAACCATGTCGCCAGACTGTCCGCATTGATCGCCAATGACACCTGCCCGAACCCGCCATCTGATTGAATGTCAGGCAGTTCTTCCTGCAATTCCTGTTCAAGCAAACGGACACTTTGATAATGCGCCAATAGTCGCTGTCCGGCTGCCGTTGCAGCAATCGGCTTGGCACGAATGATGACGGGCTGCCCCAACCGTTCTTCAAGCAATTTGACGCGTTGAGACACCGCAGACTGGGTCAGTCCCAGTTCACGAGCTGCCTTTTCAAAACTACCATGTCGGATGACCTCCGCACTGGCTTGAAGCAATTTGTAATCAAGCATATCCGTATCATAAATTTTTCTAATGATAGTTTATCATAATTCGATTTTCTTATTTTGGGAAATTGATATCAAAGGCGGACCGAACAACGTAAGGACGCCGACAAATGTTTCTAAGCTATGCAACCGGATTTGGCCTTGGTGGTGGATTGATTATCGCCATTGGTGCGCAAAACGCCTTTGTCCTTGGCCAGGGCCTGCGTCGTAATCATCCGGTGATGGTGGCATTTGTCTGCGCGTTATGTGATGCGCTTTTGATTGCAGCGGGCGTTGCCGGCCTCGGCACCCTTATCGCCGCCTACCCGCTTCTGACAAAGATTGCAGCATGGGGCGGTGCGGCCTTTTTGATTTGGTATGGGCTTGGTGCGCTGCAGCGTCTGTTTGAAACCGAAACGCTGTCGGACGAAGCCATTTCAAAAACCGGATGGAAAGCAGTCCTGTCGACGACATTGGCGGTGACACTGCTGAACCCGCATGTCTATCTTGATACCGTCGTCATGCTGGGTGGCATTGGCGGACAATTTCCAACCGATGAGCGACTTGGCTTTGCCTTGGGTGCGATGAGTGCAAGTTTCGTCTGGTTCTTTGCCATTGCACTTGGGGCTGCCTGGCTTGCGCCCTATGTCGCCCGCCCGATCACATGGAAGATCGTTGATGGGATTACATGTGTCGTGATGTGGCTGGTGGCCTATAGCCTGCTTGCGCCTGAGATCAAAACCCTTTTGGCCAGTTAAGCTTGACGACTGTTAACCACCCATAGCGTCCTTGAAATGGCGACGGCAGACCGGGACATAGCGATCATTGCCGCCGATTTCGACCTGTGCCCCTTCGCGAACGGGTGCACCATTTTCATCAACGCGAAGCACCATGCCGGCCTTGCGCCCGCAATGGCAAATGGTCTTAAGCTCATTGAGCTTATCCGCCCACGCCAGAAGCCATTTGGATCCTTCAAACAGCTCGCCCTGGAAATCGGTACGGATGCCATAGCACAGCACCGGAACATTGTGCTTGTCGGCAATATCGGAAAGCTGCCAGACCTGCTTTTTGCTAAGGAACTGCGCTTCGTCGATCAATACGCAATCGACCTTGCCATTTTCCATCTGCTCAAGGATCAAGGCACACATGTCGGTTTCTGCATCAAACAATAGTGCCGGGGCTTCAAGACCAATGCGCGACGCAATCTTGCCTTCGCCAAAACGGTTATCAAACGCCACGGTCATCAGAAGCGTTTCCATACCGCGTTCACGGTAATTGAAACTTGCCTGAAGCAGCGTGGTAGATTTGCCCGCATTCATCGACGAGTAGTAGAAAAACAGATTGGCCATGGATCCCCCCGAAAGTCGTCAATGGGACATAGCCGATCAAACACGATTGATCAATACGACGATAAACATGTCACCCGGCATTCCGTGATAAATCGATATCGCGAAGTTCACGACGCATGAATTCCAAAAGGGATTGGACTTTGGCACTGCGGGTCACGCCAGCCGGATAAACCGCATAGACCTGCAAATCTGGAAGAGTACAATCCGGTAATACCCAAACCAGATCGCCTTCCTTCACCTCGTCTTGCACATCACATAGCGGAACAACGGCAAGTCCATGCCCGCCCCGCAGGAATTGCAAACGCGCGGTCGCGTTATCCACCCGGACATTCCCGGTGACGCGCACTTTCTTTTCAACACCGTCACACATCAACGTCAGCGTTTCGGGGACACGGCTATACATCACCCAATCATGCGTCGCCAACTGATCGACCGCTTCTGGATAGCCCACGCGAACAAGATATGCCGGACTGGCACAAACAATGCGCCGCGTTTGATAAAGCTTGAAGCTTTTAAGCTCCGAACTTTTTAGCGGCCCCGACCGAATGCCGATATCAATCCCCTGCCCGATAAGATCAACGACCTCGTCACTTAGATGGACATCAATCGCAACACCGGGATAAGCCTGTCGGAACCTGTCCAGAATGGGAACGATGCGCAAATTGCCAAGATGCACAGATGACGTGATCGAAATCTTGCCAACCGGCTCATCGCGCAATTCTTCAACCCGCTTCCGTGCAGCCTCAGCCTCAAGCATGATCGTACGGCAACTGTCGTAATAGCGCGTGCCAGCATCTGTAAGGCTAAAGGTCCGCGTGCTACGCCGTAGCAATGGTACGCCAAGCTTGGCTTCAAGCTGACGGATCTGGTGTGAAACCGCCGCGCGGCTCAGCCCCATCTTGCGGGCGGCAGCGGAAAATCCGCCTTCCTCAACCACGCGGGCAAAGATCATCATCGCTCTGACTTCATCAAGTGCCGACATTCATCACGCTCAAATAATTTGACAATGTGTTTAATTATTCACTCTAACGCAAATTTTGTCAGCCAGTTACGATCAAGGCAAATGAAATCAACGCATGGAGGATTTGATGCGTATTTTGATGATTACGACGTCCCACGACCAGATGGGTGATACCGGCCACAAAACAGGTATCTGGCTTGAAGAACTCGCAGCGCCTTATTTCCGTTTCCGCGATGCAGGTGCCTCCATCACCTTGGCCTCGCCCAAGGGCGGCAAACCGCCACTTGACCCCAACAGCCTGGTGCCAGATGCCCTGACTGAAGCAACCGAACGTTTTGAAAAGGACGACACCGCCAAGCAGGCATTTGAAAGCACCCTGACTCTTGATGGCCTTAAGGCAGATGATTTTGATGCCCTATTCTATCCGGGTGGCCATGGTCCGCTTTGGGATCTGGCGACCGATGCAAAGTCCATCGCCCTGATCGAGGATTTCGTTGCTCAGAACAAACCGGTTGCCGCTGTCTGCCATGGCCCGGCTGCGCTGGTGAGTGCCAAGACTGCAGATGGAAAACCGTTGGTCGCTGGCAAACGGGTCACCGGCTTTACCAATGACGAAGAAAAGGCCGTTGGCCTTGAAGCTGTTGTGCCACTGTCGATCGAAGACGAGTTCACCAAACAAGGCGGACACTATGAACGCGGTGACATGTGGGCGCCATTTGCTGTCGTCGATGGCAAACTTGTCACGGGCCAGAACCCGGCATCAAGCGATGCAACGGCAGATGAAGTCATTAAACTTCTGTCTGCATAAACTGCTTGACCTTCCATCTACTGGAACCTGCATAGTGACGTCATAAGCACCCAAACTTATGGAGACACATGATGGTGAAACTGAAGGTCGAAAAAATGAGCTGTGGTCACTGCGCAAATGCTGTGACTGCCGCTGCCACTAAAGTCAATGGCGTAGAAGGCGCACAGGTTGATCTAGATAACGGCGAAGTCGCTGTTACAGGCAACCCGGACGTCAGCGCCCTGATCGCGGCGATCACAGATGCCGGTTATCCGGCGTCAGAAGTCCGCTAAACCAAACCCCACGTTCGCGTCCCCCCACCCGAACGTCAAAGCCGCCTGTGTCGTTGAATACAGGCGGTTTTTCTTTGCACAAGAATTAGCTTGGAACTGGGAACCGGAACCAACTTTTCCGACTTTCATAGCTTTCCTCATACAAAAAAAGCCGCCCATCAGGGCGGCTTTCTCATTGGTCTGATGATTTAAATCAGCCGAGGATTTTGTCACGCAGAAGCTTGTTGACCATGCCCGGGTTGGCTTTGCCACCCGTGGACTTCATAACCTGGCCAACGAACCAGCCAAGCATCTTGTCCTTACCTGCGCGGATTTCTTCAACCTTGTCCGGGTTCGCGGCAATGACTTCGTCAATCGCCGTTTCAATCGCACCGGTATCAGTGATCTGCTTAAGACCTTTTTCTTCAACGATCTTTTCCGGATCGCCGCCGGTTTCGATCATGATTTCAAAGACGTCCTTGGCGATACGGCCAGAGATGGTGTCGTTTGAGATCAGATCGATCAGCTTACCAAGGTTTTCAGCAGAAACCGGGCTGTCGGCAATACCGACTTCAGCCTTGTTCAGCGCGCCAAACAGGTTGGTGATCACCCAGTTCGCAGCCAGCTTGCCATCACGGCCTTTGGCAACGACTTCGTAGTAATCAGCCTTTTCCTTTTCAGCAACGAGAACGCCTGCGTCATAAGCAGACAGACCGTTTTCACGCATGAAGCGGGCTTTTTTCTCGTCCGGCAGTTCCGGCAGTTCTTTTTCGATTTCAGATACATACGCATCATCGAAAACTAGCGGAAGCAAATCCGGGTCCGGGAAATAGCGATAATCATGTGCCATTTCCTTGGAACGCATCGAACGGGTTTCACCGAGGCGCTGATCATACAGGCGGGTTTCCTGATCGATGGTGCCGCCACCTTCGATGACTTCAATCTGGCGTTTTGCTTCGATCTCGATCGCCTGCATCACGAAACGGATGGAGTTGACGTTCTTGATCTCGCAACGGGTACCGAAACCTTCGCCCGGACGACGCACAGAAACGTTGGCATCACAACGCATGGAGCCTTCGTTCATGTTGCCATCACAGGTGCCAAGATAACGCACAATCGCACGCAGCTTGGTCAGGTACGCGCCCGCTTCTTCCGGCGAACGGATGTCTGGCATGGAAACGATTTCCATCAGCGCAACACCCGAACGGTTCAGGTCGATATGCGAGTATTTCGGGTCCTGATCATGCATCGACTTACCGGCATCCTGTTCAAGATGCAGGCGTTCAATGCCAACCGATTTGGTCGAACCATCAGGCATATCAAGAATGATCGTACCTTCGCCAACAATCGGCTTGTCGAACTGTGAAATCTGGTAGCCCTGCGGCAAGTCAGCATAGAAATAGTTTTTGCGTGCAAAAACGCTTTCCTTGTTGATCTTGGCCTTAAGACCCAGACCGGTTTTAACCGCCTGACGCACGCATTCTGCATTCACAACCGGAAGCATGCCCGGCATCGCCGCATCAACGAGGCTGACGTTTGTGTTCGGGTCGTTACCAAACTTGGTCGACGCACCGGAAAACAGTTTGGAATGTGAAATCACCTGGCAGTGAACTTCAAGACCGACAACGATTTCCCACGGGCCGGTTGAACCTTCAAGAATATAGGTCATTGATTAACCCTCCAGCCCGGACGGTTTTGCAGTGAAGTTGGCTGCACTTTCAAGTACGCCACCAACACGCAGAACGGTTTCTTCATCAAACGGCTTGCCAATCAGCTGCAGACCAAGCGGAAGTCCCTCTGACGACAGACCGGTCGGAAGCGACAGGCCCGGAAGACCAGCAAGGCTTGCCGGAACGGTGAAGACGTCATTGAGATACATCTTGACTGGATCGCCTTCATTCTCGCCAATCGCAAAGGCCGCCGACGGTGCCGTCGGGGTCAGGATTGCATCGACCTTGCCAAACGCACCTTCGAAGTCCTGATAGATGCGACGACGAACTTTAAGCGCCTTGTTGTAATAGGCATCATAGTAGCCAGCCGAAAGCACATAGGTGCCGATCATGATACGGCGCTGGACTTCTTTACCGAAACCAGCCGCACGCGACTTCATGTACATGTCATCAAGGCTGTCGCCTTCTTCCATGACACGCTGGCCATAACGCAAACCGTCATAACGTGCGAGGTTGGAAGAAGCTTCTGCCGGGGCAACGATGTAATACGTGCCAAGCGCGTATTTGGTGTGCGGCAGAGTCACATCGACCACTTCTGCACCCGCATCACGCAGCATCGCGACGCCATCATCCCACAGCTTGCCGATTTCTTCTGGCATTCCATCAACGCGGTATTCTTTCGGAATACCGATTTTCATGCCACGGATATCACCAGAAAGCGCCGCTTCGAAATCCGGAACGGCAACCGGTGCGGACGTACTGTCCTTGGCATCGTGACCAGCCATCGAACCCAGCATGATTGCTGCATCGCGAACGGTTTTTGTCATCGGGCCAGCCTGATCAAGCGAGCTTGCAAAGGCAACAATGCCCCAACGCGAGCAACGACCATAGGTCGGCTTCAGGCCAACGATACCGCAATAGGATGCCGGCTGACGGATCGAACCACCGGTATCGGTACCGGTTGCGGCAAGCGCCATGTTCGCAGCAACAGCAGCAGCCGAACCACCAGACGATCCACCCGGAACCAGATCCTTGCCGGATTTGTCTTTCCACGGGTTGATCACGTTACCGTAATAGGACGAGGTGTTTGACGACCCCATGGCGAACTCATCAAGGTTCGCCTTACCCAGCATCACAGCGCCGTTGTTAAACAGGTTGCTGGTGACGGTGGATTCATATTCCGGTTTGAAACCTTCAAGGATGTGCGATGCAGCCGTGGTCTGAACACCTTCGGTGCAGAACAGGTCTTTAACCGCAATCGGCAGGCCTTCCATTTTGCCAGCTTCGCCCTTGGCGCGCTTGGCATCGGATGCCTTGGCCATTTCGATGGCCTTTTCCGGGGTTTCGGTGATGTACGCATTCAGATTGCGATGTGCGTCCATCGATTTCAGGTGCGCTTCGGTCAGTTCGACCGAGGTGTACTCACCCTTTGCAAGCCCGTCGCGGGCTTCTGCAAGCGTCAGATTTGTCAGATCAGTCATTATTCAACCACCTTCGGCACAACAAAACAGCCAGCATCGGTCATCGGTGCATTGGACAGCACTTTTTGCTGGATGTTGCCATCGGTGACTTCGTCCTTGCGCAGCGGCAGGGTCAGATCGGCAACAGACGTCAGCGGGTCACAGCCTTCGACATCAACTTCTTGCAGTTCCTCGACGAAATCGAGGATACGGGTCAAATCTCCCGCCAGTTCGGAAAGGCCTTCTTCGGACACGTTGATACGCGAAAGATAGGCAATACGGCGAACTGTTTCCTTATCCAAAGACGACATGGATGAAAGTCTCTCTTAAGGAATGACAAAAAACCCGGCAGATTGATATCTGCCAGAACGTGAATTACAGCGCGGAAACTAGCACCCTGCCGCCCCTATCGCAAGGGCCGGAAACGCTGATGATCACGCGATGACAGGCACGATGCATTTTTCCTGTTTTGGTCACCGTCACAGGACGTCATCACCCTGCCCCTTGGCCCACACGAAAACAGGCCGACAACGCAGTTGCTGTCGGCCTGTGAATGCGTGTTACCTGATGGAAATGATCAAGTCGGGCTCATGCCGCGCAGGCGTTCGGAACGACGGCGCAAAATCTCAACCGTCAGCAGAAGCAGGATCGAAACCGACACAAGGATCGTTGCCGCTGCAAGGATCGTCGGGGAAATTTGCTCACGCAGGCCAGTATACATCTGCCATGGCAGGGTTTGTTGACGGGCCGAACCGACAAACAGAACCACCACAACTTCATCAAACGAGGTGATGAAAGCAAACAGACCACCGGAAATAACACCCGGCAGGATCAATGGCATCTGAACCCGGAAAAAGGTCGTGACCGGATCTGCGCCCATGTTGGCGGCAGCTCGGGTCAATGACTTGTCAAAGCCGACAAGCGTTGCAGTTACCGTGATGATGACAAACGGAATGCCAAGAACCGCGTGGGCCAAAATCACCTTCACATAGCCGACAAAGGACTGGTTCAGACCAAGATTGGCTTCAAGCCAGTTGCCCAGCGGCGCATAGAAGAAGAACATGCCGGTCGCGGAAATGATCAGCGGCACAATCATCGGTGAAATCAGGATTGCCATCATTGCTTGACGGCCCGGAACATGCGACTGGCTGAGGCCAATCGCCGCAAGCGTTCCAAGAGATACAGAAATGATTGTGGCAACCGGTGCGATGATGAGCGAGTTCTTAAGCGGTACCATCCATTCATCGGTACCCAGGAAGTCCTGATAATGCTTCAGGCTGTAGCCTTCTGCCTTGAAGCTCAGCATTTCTGGTGTGAAGGTAAAGAAGTTCTCAGCATTGAAGCTCAGCCACACCACTGGCAGAAGCGGTGCGATCAGGAAGAAGAACACAAAGGCACAGATAAACAGAAACGAGTTGTGCCAAAGCACCTGCCCCGGTGTGTAATAGATAGGCACACCTGAACGATATTTGCCGGTACCAACCCAGGATGCGAACCATCCCATAGACACCCCGATCAGGAAGCCACCAACAAGACCACCCACGCCGCCAAAGACGAAACCGACGATGCCAAACAATACGGCAGTCGAAAGCGTTTTCTTGCGCACATTGGTTTTGATGAATTTCTGCATCACCGCAGCGACAACGGCACCAACAACCGCACCGGCAAGGAAACCGATCCAAGGGCTGCCATAGATATTGCCCGTAACGAAGCCAAACATGGCCCCCAACACTGCCACAATCGGCATGGTAAAGGTCATAAGGTCTGGCCTTTTAATGGTTACGATAACGTCATTCATGTTCTTAGCCCCCCAACTTCACGTTATCGATGCCAACGATCTTGTCGTAGCACCAGTACAGACCCAGCACGACGATCAGAAGGATCGACCCAAGCGCCGCCGCAAGGCCCCAGTTGAGAGAACTTGAGATGTGATACGCAATACGGTTGGAAATGAAGACACCACTGGTACCACCAACGATTTCCGGCGTGATGTAGTAACCAATCGCCAGGATGAAGACGAGGATCGAACCAGCGCCAATACCCGGAACAGACTGCGGGAAATAGACCCGCCAGAATGCGGTCCAGTTGGTTGCACCAAGGGACTTTGCTGCGCGCAGATAGCTTGGCGGGATTGTTTTCATCACCGAATAAAGCGGCAGGATCATGAATGGCAGCAGAATATGCGTCATGGCAATCACGGTACCGGTCGCATTGTTCATCAGGATCAAACGATCCGCATCATTCACAAAGCCAAGCCAGACAAGGATTTCGTTGATCACACCCTGTTGCTGCAGCAACACTTTCCATGCCGATGTACGCACAAGAAGCGACGTCCAGAACGGCAGAAGGACAAGGATCATCAACAAGCTTGCTGTGCGCATCGGAAGGTTCGCCAGAAGCCAAGCTACTGGATAACCAAGCAAAATACAGCTCGCGGTGATGATCAACGCCATATACAGCGTGCGCATGAATAGCTGGGTATAAATCTGCTCGTTATCTGGTTTGAGCTCGACCCCTTCTGGCGTCAGCTGCAGATCAACAGCATTAAGGAAGTAACCCGACGTAATGCGATCTGAATAAAGCTTGATCGTCGCCCAGACTTCCGGAGACAGCCAATCTTCGTTTTCGGCTGCAAAGAATTCACGGAACCCTTGCTTGGGCAGCTGATCGATATTGGCAACAGCAGCCTTGAGCGCATCTGCACCCGACCCGTTATAGCTTCCGATGGCTGAAATCGTTGCCGGATTGGTCAAATCCATGCCAAGCGCGCCATAGACGGCTTCCCATGGGTCTTCCTTGGCGACTTCGTCTTCGTCGGCAATCGCCGTCCAGATCGCGAAATCGGCATAGGCGCGCGCGGTCCAGGGAAGCATGTTTGCCACCTCGGCAGATGGCACAAAGCCAACATCGCCATCCATACTATCACCGGTCATGGCAACCCAAAGATCGCGGCGCTCTTCAAGCAGTTCTTCACCGCCAGAGCCGGACATCATGTCGAACCAGAACGCACCGTCCTTGAAGTTCGCATCAATATCTTCGAGCGGGTCTTGCCATTCTTCACCAATGTCATCAAGCCCGCGCCCCGTGGTGCGCATCAGCGACGACAAACCGGTTTTTTCGTAGTTCAGGCGCGTACCAAGGCGGGTATGCTGCTTGGCTTCTTCGGCCTTGAACAAATCAATATAAAGATTGCGGAAAACACCTTCTTCCGGCGGAACACCCGTCGAGCCATCCCATTCGGCAAGCTCAATCACGGTACCGGGAAGCGTATTTGGTACGATGTCATTTTCGACAGAGCGGAAAAGCATCGAGATAATCGGAACGATAAAGGTCACCACCACAAAGATCAAAAGTGGTGCAACCAACATCAATGCGCGCATTTTTTGGCGCATCAACGCACGACGCAAGCTCTGTTTTAACGGTCGGCCATCCGCGGCCAACACTACCCCATCTGTCGATTCACTCATCACGCCCCCGTAAGCCCGCCGCATTTGTCGGTCAGTTATTCAAATTGGTCAGATAGCAATTGGATAAGGGGGCCGCGGACGGCCCCCTTCCATTGACTTTTACTGTGCAAGCCACGCCTGGAATTTGGCATCGATGTCGTCACGGTAATCAGCCCAGAACTCGTAGTTATAGAGGAACGTGTTCTTGCTGTTTTCCGGATCGGTCGGCATGTGCGGTGCCATATCGATACCAAGGGAAGCATGTTTGCCAACCAGCGGTGCGGAGGAAGCACGCGCCGGGCCATAGGAGATGTATTTCGACTGGTCAGCGAGACGCTGGGTGTCGGTTGCGAACTTCACGAAGTCCAGAACGCGCTCAAGACGCTCTTCCGGAAGACCGGCCGGGATAATCCAACCATCAAGGTCGAACACCTGTGCGTCCCAAAGCATTGCGATCGGCTGGTTCTGCTCAACGATTGCCGAGAACAGACGACCGTTATAGGTCGAACCCATGAAGACTTCGCCGTCAGCCAGAAGCTGCGGGGTGTCTGCGCCAGCGCTCCACCAGATTACGCTGTCTTTGATGGTCGCAAGCTTATCGAGTGCCTGCTGCTGACCTTCCGGGGTACCGAGAACGTCGTAAACTTCGTCCTTGGCAACACCATCACAAAGCAGAGCCCATTCCATGTTGTTGATCGGACGCTTTTCAAGCGAACGCATACCCGGATAGGTTTCGGTGTCGAAGATCGCGCAGATATCGGTCGGAGCAGCTGCACCGGCCGGGACCATGTCCTTACGATAACCAACGGTGGTCGAGTAAACGATCTGCGGAATGAAGCAATCACTTACGAGAAGATCACCAAAGTCGTCTTCTGCCGAGGTACCATCCGGTGCCGCAGCAAGAACTTCATTGGCATCGATTTCCATTGCCAGACCTTCGTCGCAAAGACGAAGTGCGTCAGAAGCAACGACATCAACAAGATCCCAGGTGACGTTGTTGGCTTCGTTCATCGCACGCAGTTTAGCAACAGCTTCGTTCGAGCTTTCGTCCCAGGTAATTGCAACACCCGGGTTCATTTCTTTGTATGGTTCAGCATAGGCAGCTACCTGGCTGGCCTGATAGGCACCACCCCAGCTTACCAACGTCATGTTCGATGCCATGTGACCATCGGCAAAAGCCACGCCACTGGATGCGACAAGCAGTGCCGCCGCAGAAATCGTTTTAATGAGTCGCATTGCATACTCCCTGATTGTTTCCCGGACTATTTAGGGTAGGACCCGCACCCGGGCGTACCGGTCCTGTATCTGACTGAACCAGATGGTTACGCGTCGAGCGCGCGACAATCGTCGGCAAGCCAACCGATTTCGATTTGCTGGCCTGGTTGCAGTCGCGCCTGGTCTGGCGCGTTTCTTGTTTTGATGATGAATTCTTCGTTGCCTGCAACGCGCAGGCGGGTCCGGAAGATATCGCCCATATAGATGAATTCGAGCACTTCAGCCTTAAGTGTATGTGCCCCTTCCTGCAGGCGATCCTTGTTATATTCAACACGTTCCGGACGGATCGATACGCGGGTGCGTTCACCGACCTCACTGACATTGACCGGCACAGCATCGATGATTTCACCACCATCAAGCTGAACAACGCAGGTGTTGCCCTTGATCTCCTTGATCACGCCCTCAAGCGTGTTGTTTTCACCAATGAATTGGGCGACAAAGCTGTTTTCCGGTGCTTCGTAAAGCTTGTCAGGCGGTGCCAGCTGCTGAATGCGGCCGTCATCGAACACGGCAACGCGGTCTGACATCGTCAGCGCTTCGGTCTGGTCATGGGTCACGTATACCGTGGTGATGCCAAGCTGATGGGCCAGATGGGTGATTTCGAACTGCATCTTCTCGCGAAGCTGCTTGTCGAGTGCACCAAGCGGCTCATCCATCAGAACCAGTTCCGGTTCAAACACCAATGCGCGCGCCAAGGCGATACGTTGCTGCTGACCACCGGAAAGCTGTGCCGGTCGGCGACCGCCAAAAGCGCCCATCTCGACCATGTCGAGTGCCCTTTTGACCTTTTCTTCGCGTTCGGCTTTGCCCATCTTGCGAACCTCAAGCGGGAACGAGAGATTCTCGGCAATCGTCATATGCGGGAAAAGTGCATAATTCTGGAACACCATGCCGATGCCACGTTTGTGCGGCGGAATGTCATTAATCGAAACACCACCAAGGCGAATATCGCCATGAGTTGCTGTCTCGAACCCTGCCAGCATCATCAGACAGGTCGTCTTACCAGATCCTGACGGGCCAAGCATGGTAAGAAACTCGCCCTTAGGCATTGAAAGATTTAGATCTTTTACGACGAGACTTTCGCCATCGTAACTCTTCTGTACGCGTTCAAACTCAACGAAAGCGTCATTCGATGCACCGTCGGCCAAACCCAATACCCCCTGATATGTCATTGTTTGTTCAGTGTTTTTCGCTTTTAGTGATTATTTTTTGAGCTTTTTCACTAGAACGCATTCAGCTTGAGCGTTCTAAAAGCAGAAGTATAGAAGCATTGCGACATACTTGCGTAACGGATGCGCTGTATTTGCCCGGATCTTCGGTTGCGGTGCGGTTCGCATTTAACGTGCTTCATGTGCCCTGCATTTTCGATTTCGATCAAATTCTGCAGTGCGTTATTAAAACAAACCTGTCCAAGCACATCAACCCCGCCGGGCCATTAAGTTGAATTCTCTAAAATTAGAGACATATGCCAAACAATCTTCGCAATTTCGCGATCTGACTATCCAAATGTACAGCAAGCCATGCACGGATGGACAAGCGGCATGTCGCGATTGCACTGGAACTTTGTCCGCAACAGACATATAACGTCGCCATGATTTGCAATGATACTCAGGAATTGCTGCGGTTCTTGACACCAGCAGCGCGCGTTTTGGGCCTGGACCTGGGCACCAAAACCATTGGCGTGGCCCTTTCAGATGTTGGGCTGCAGATCGCTTCACCTCATGAGCTGATCTCGCGGAAGAAATTCACCCGCGATATTGCCCAGCTTTCATCGATCATCGACAAACAGAATGTCGGCGGTATCGTGATCGGCTTCCCGCGCGAACTTGATGGTTCAATCGGCAAGGCCTGCCATCGCGTTTATGCGTTTGTTGATGAGATGGAAAAATATATCGACCTGCCCGTCCTGATGTGGGACGAGCGTCTATCGACCAACGCGGTTGAACGTATCCTGATCGAAGAAGTCGACATGACACGTAAACGCCGTGCGGAAGTGGTTGATAAGACGGCTGCTGCCTACATCCTTCAGGGCGCGCTTGATCACCTTAACCTTCATACCGATCCCGGCGAAAATGCCGAGCCCGATGAAGATGAGTTTGACGGTGACGAAGACTAAGCCAAGGCTTTTGTCTATATAGTTGCATTTTAAAAGCTGCCTGCTCGCTCAAGCAGCTTTTTTCTTATCTCGATGAAATGACGACCATCACGCCAAAGAATTTGGACGGCGGCAGGATCAGGTGCCCTTTGAGCTCAAGCGCGCCAAGCGATATTGCCGCGTCAAAAATCTTGAAAATATCATCGACAATCAGCTCAAACCCGGCAAAGCCATCCGTCGGGAATGCCGGGTCGTCGAGACCATAAGCAGCCACCAGTTCATCGCCATGCAGCGTTTCAACAAGATCATCAACCCCGATCTCGGCATAGAAATCGCGCACCGCATCAGCCGCCCAATGGTCAAGAATAACCTTGCCGATGGCCGTCGCACCGTTTGTGTGTGACTGATAGGTCGGGAAATAGAAGTTTTCTGGCGGATGGCGATGCTGACAAACAAAGCTCACCGCGTGGCGCAGCAGCGGATGGTTGGCAAATGCCAATGAAAACGCCACACCGACTGTATCCCCGTCAGGCGTTTTCGCATCACGTTCAAAATGAAACACATCGGGAACCGCCGCCCCCGCATTGATAAAATCAACGCGATCGCGTTCCGCGTCATCCGATTGCAATGCCAACATCGACATGCCTTCGCGATGGCGAAGATAGTCACGGTTATAGATCGGGAAGGAAAATGGCGCGGCCAAATCGGTTTCGTCGATCTTTTCCGGATCAACAACCGACAGAAGCTCTATATACATGCCATCAAGCTGGATCAGCGCATTACCGGTACCAAAAGGATGGATCGCCCGCGGCGTAACGGTAAAACCAAGCTGGGAATAAGCAGCGATGGCAGCATCAAGATCGTTCACACACAACACAAGATGATCAATCGCACGCGACATGACGTTCCCTTCTTGGATTTACGATGGTTTGGACAGCTTTGAATTGAAAACAGTCTAAAGTCATCGCATTGTTATTGATGTGCTGAGTATCACATGCGCGCCATTCGAGCAAAGAACAAGTGGCTGCCAAATGAATTTTAGTCATCTAAGCCAGATACTTATCACGATAGTCTTTTTCGCCAGAACGCAAAGATGCTAACAGTTGTTTGGCGATGCGCCATGCCCTGTTCCGCCCCACCCAAAGGTTCTAGATGATCGCTATTCTTTCCGCCTTGCTGCCGACTTTTGCCCTGATCGTTCTGGGCTATGTCTTGCGCCAACGAAACTTCCTGCCAGACACATTCTGGCCAGGTGCGGAAAAGCTGACTTATTTTGTGACCTTCCCGGCATTGCTGTTTTCAAACACGGCCAAGGCCGATCTGGGCAGCTTACCCTTGCTTGGCATTGCTGGTGCCATGTTGGGCACGATTGCAATTTGTACTGTCCTGATCATTGCCGCCAAACCCGTTTTGAAAGTAAGTCCCGCCGCATTTTCATCACTGGTTCAAGGTGCTATCCGCCCCAACACCTATATTGGTCTTGCCGTTGCAGCAGCCCTTTTGGGGACACAAGGCCTGACCGTTACGGCCCTTTGTGTTGCGCTTGTCGTTCCAACGGTGAATGTGATTTCGGTGCTGGCATGCGCGCATTGGGGCGAAAATGATCGGAAGCCCGGAATTTTGTCGCTCTTACGCGATGTGATTAAAAACCCGCTTCTGATGGCCTGTGTTTTGGGTAGCCTGTTTAACGTTGCTGACGTCGGGTTGCCGCCAATCATTGGCCCGTTCCTTGAAGTTCTGGGGCGCGCGGCACTTCCGATTGGTTTGCTTGCAGTTGGCGCGGGCCTTGATCTTGCCGCTGCACGGCGTGCGGGGCTTCCGGTCGGCATTTCAAGCCTTGGCAAACTTGTGATCAGTCCGGCGATTGCGGCGGGTCTTTGCATTGTTCTGGGCTTGCAAAGTGTTGAGCTTGCAGCTGTGGTGCTTTATGCCGCCCTTCCCTGTTCGGCCAGCGCCTATGTCTTGGCACGCCTTATGGGTGGGGATGCACAGATGATGGCCAGTATCATCACGGTTCATACCCTGCTTGCAATTGTCACTATGCCGATTATTGCAATTTTGACCCACGCGGTTTGACCAACAAAACCTGACCAATCAGTCAGGAAATCTGTCCGGTTTTTGCGACATCCAGTCTGGAATATTTAACTTTTCGTGACAGGGGCAATTCGTTATGCTCCGCGCGAAATTCATCAAGACCATCCAAGGGAATTGTGCAACGCCATGAGCGTCATGGGACCAGCGGCGGATCACTATCCGCACCCACATCTCCTCGGCATCGAGGGTCTCACCCCCGGGGAAATCACCCTTATTCTCGATCGTGCACAGCATTACGCGGAAAAGAACCGCTCTGCTGACAAGACCAGCAATATTCTGGCCGGTGCCACGGTTGTTAATCTGTTTTACGAAAACTCCACCAGAACGCTGACATCGTTTGAGCTGGCGGCCAAGCGGCTTGGTGCCGATGTCATCAACATGACGGTCGGAACAAGTTCGGTCAAAAAGGGTGAAACCCTTATTGATACCGCAATGACCCTCAACGCCATGAACCCGGACGCGCTTGTTGTTCGCCATGGCGATAGTGGTGCGGTCAAACTGCTGAGCGAGAAGGTCAATTGCGCGGTTCTGAATGCCGGCGATGGTCGCCATGAACATCCAACACAGGCCCTGCTTGATGCGCTGACCATCCGCCGCCACAAGGGCCGCTTGCACCGCCTGAATGTTGCGATCTGTGGCGATATCGCCCATTCGCGTGTGGCGCGTTCAAACATCCTGCTTCTCAACACCATGGGATCGCGTGTGCGCTTGGTCGCCCCGCCGACCCTGATCCCGTCAAAGATCGACCGGATGGGTGTCGAGATTTTCCATGACATGGAAGAAGGCCTGAAAGACTGCGACATCGTCATGATGCTGCGCCTTCAGCTGGAACGCATGGAGGGAAGCTTCATCCCGTCTGTGCGCGAATATTTCCATTTCCACGGCCTTGATCGCGCCAAGCTTGCCAATGCCAAGCCAGATGCGCTGATCATGCATCCCGGCCCGATGAACCGTGGGGTCGAAATCGACAGTGAAGTTGCCGATGACGTTGAACGTTCCGTCATCCGCGAACAGGTCGAGATGGGTGTTGCCGTCCGTATGGCTGCGCTTGAATTGCTCGTGCAGAACCACAGAAAGATGGGAGGTCAGGCATGAGCCCCGCCATCCGCGCCAAGGGCGCTGGTAAAAAGGCCTTCATCAATGCTCGCCTGCTTGATCCGGTCAAACAGTTCGATGGCACCGGCGGCCTTCTGATTGAAGACGCGACCATTGTTAGAAGTGGTGCTGACGTTACTCAGGACACCGTGCCCGAAGGTTTTGAGATCATCGATCTTGGTGGTGCGTGCTTGGCACCGGGTCTGGTCGATATGCGCGCCCAACTGCGTGAACCGGGCTTTGAGCATCAGGAAACGATTGAGACCGCTGGCAAGTCTGCGGCAATTGGTGGCGTTACCACCATCATTGCCCTGCCAAACACCGATCCGGTGATTGATGACGTGGCGGGTGTTGAGTTCATTGCACGCCGCGCCCGCAAGGTCGGCTTGGCCAAGGTCTTTGTTTATGGTGCCGTTTCCAAGGGCATTGAAGGCCAGGAAATTACCGAGATGGGCCTGCTGCATCAGGCCGGTGCCGTGGCGTTTTGTGATGGTATCCACACGATCGCCAGTGCGCGTTTGCTACGCCAGGCGCTGTCATATTCGACATTCTTTGATGGCATGATTGTCCAGCATCCAGAGGAACCCGAACTTTCCAAGGGCGCATCAATGAATAGTGGCGAACTCGCCACGCGCCTTGGACTTTCGGGTGTTTCGCCACTTGCCGAAGTCATTCAGATCGAGCGTGATTTGCGCTTGGTCGAGATGACCGGTGGCCGTCTTCATTTCGCGCATATCTCGACCGGTGAATCGGTTGAAGTGATTCGCAAGGCCAAGAAACGAGGCCTTAAGGTCACTTGCGATACAGCACCGCCCTACTTTGCGCTGAATGAAAATGCGGTTTCCGATTACCGCACGTTTGCCAAGCTCGCCCCGCCGCTTCGCTCCGAAGACGACCGTCAGGCGATTGTTGCAGGTCTTGCTGATGGCACGATTGATGCGATTGCGTCAGACCATAATCCGCAGGATGCCGATTCAAAGCGCTTGCCGTTTGCGCAGGCTGCTGCCGGTGCTGTCGGATTTGAAACGCTTCTGCCCATCGCGCTTGAGCTTTATCACAACAGCCATATGTCGCTTCTTGATGTCATCACCAAGCTTACCAGCACCCCAGCCGAGCTTGTTCGCATCAAGGGTGCAGGTACGCTTAATGAAGGGACGGCAGCCGATCTTGTGATCTTTGATCCGGATCGCCCGTGGAAAATCGATCCCTATCAGTTCCATTCGAAATCGAAAAACTCGCCGTTTGATGGCCGTTTGACGCAAGGGCGCGTTTTGCGCACTCTGATCGACGGTCGCGAAATCTTTACGGAAGGTGCCTGAGATGGAACTTGATGAAGGCTATAAAGCGATGTTGATGTCGCTTCAGATCGCAACACTTTGCGGTTATCTGCTGGGCTCCATCCCGTTTGGTTTGGTGCTAACCCGCATGGCAGGATTGGGCGATATCCGCAAGATTGGCTCAGGCAATATTGGCGCAACCAACGTGCTGCGTACCGGTCGCAAGGGGCTCGCTTTCCTGACCCTGATTGGTGATAGCGGCAAGGGTGCGGCAGCGGCCCTTCTATTTACCTACGCGTATGGCGCGGAAGCAGGCATCTTTGCCGGTGGTGCAGCGGTGATTGGCCACATGTTCCCGATTTGGCTGCGGTTCAAGGGCGGTAAAGGCGTTGCGACGACGCTTGGTACCCTAGCCGCTGTTAACTGGATCATGGGTCTGTGTGCTGCACTTACATGGCTTGTGATGGCGCTTATTTTCCGTATCTCATCCCTGTCGGCACTGATTGCGATGATCGCAGCACCGATCGCGGCCTTCTTTATCGCCAATGATCCGGGTGCCGGTTGGCTTGGTGTGTTCCTTGCAGTAATCGTCTGGGCAGCCCATCACGCCAACATCGGTCGTCTGCTGCGTGGTGAAGAACCAAAGATCGGTCAGAAGAAAAAAGAAGCTTCATCCGAACAAGGATGACAACCTCATCTGCAAAAGCAAACAGCCCCACTCTTATGCAAAGAATGGGGCTGTTGTCTTAAAGGGCAAGAAATCAGTTCACCGGTGCGTCGGGTTTTCCTGCGCTGTCATCGCCAGCTGCCACTTTCGTCGAAGATGGCCCAGCGATATCGGGCAAGATCGACGCGATGCTGTTAATGTCACCGCCATTGATACCCACCTCCTTCAAAAGCGAGTCAAGCAAAGGGGCTTGAGCACGATAACGAAGCGCACTGTTCACGACGTTGTCCGCGAGGTTTCCACCAGACGTTGCTTCACCCGCAGCGCCGGCACCACCGCCAGAAGATCCAGCATTAAGCCCGTCAATCTGAATGATCTTAATCCCGTCGATGTTTTCCATCGGCTTGACGCTTTCACGAATGATCTGATCAAGGTTCTCAATGAGTTTGATCTTAATCTGCATCGCGACTTGCTCAGCAGAAAGAATGTTGTGGGCTTCGTTAATTGCGCGCGCGCCTTCCGCGTCAACCCGGTAACGAATTTCAGCGGCTTCTGCACGCAACTTCTCAGCTGCGGCCTCACCTTCTGCTTCTTCGCGCAATGCTTCTGCACGATCTGCGGCAGCAAGTTTTTCCGCCTCAGCAGCAACTTTAATGCCGATCGCCTGTCTCTCTGCTTCTTTGGCAGCCTCAATCAGCTCAATGACCTTAAGACGTTCGGCGACTTCATTCTCACGCGCCGTTGTAACACGCTCTTCAGCCTGAACGGCTTTTGCACGTGCTGTATCTGCCTGAGATTGAGCTTCAGATTGTTCTTTGGATTTCTCGGCAATTGCAATGGCGCGAACCTGTTCGGCCAATTCAATTGCTTTCTCTTTCTCAATCTCACGCTCGCGGATCAGACGCTCCATTTCGATGCGCTCTTCAGCGACGCCCTTGTCTGCCGATATCTTCGATTTCTCAACATTCTGAAGCGAGTTAATCTCCGCCTGCTTCGCAGCCTGCTCCTGTTCTGCACGATGACGGGCTATTTCAGCAAGCTGAGTAGCTTTGCGAACTTCAACTTCGCGCTGTTGCTCAAGCTTGGCGTATTCCTCATCACGTATGAGGGCGAGATGAAGCTTTTCACTCTCAAGGTTTTTGGTCTTAATTTGAACCTGAGTTTCTTGTTCGACGTCGTTACGAATTTTCTTACGTCGTTCGATTTCCTCTGTGAGGCGTGTTAGACCCTCGGCATCAAACGCGTTGTTTGGATTGAAGAACTCCATTCCCGTCTGATCAAGGCCAGTTAAGGAAACAGATTCAAGTTCCAAACCGTTCTTTAGAAGATCTTCCGTCACGGCCATCTGAACCTTCTGTACGAAGTCAGTTCTCTTTTCGTGAAGTTCTTCCATCGTCATCTCAGCAGCAACCGAACGCAATGCATCGACGAACTTACCTTCGACAAGCTCTTTAAGCTGGTCCGGTTGCATTGTCCTCTTGCCAAGTGTTTGTGCAGCCGCGGCAATGGATTCCTCAGTCGGCTGAGCGCGAACATAGAATTCCGCGACAACGTCGACACGCATTCTGTCACGCGTGATCAGCGCCTGGTCGTTGTCGCGACGCACTTCGAGGCGAAGTGTATTCATGTTCACTGGAATGGTTTCATGCAGAATCGGGAAGACCAACGCCCCACCATTCATAATGATCTTCTGGCCACCAAATCCGGTTCGGACGAATGAGATTTCTTTGGACGCGCGCACATACAAGCGCATCAGGATCATTCCCATCGCTAGAAGCGCGACAACAATCACAATCGCGACTGTCCCCACCCCTAGCATGCCGTCAAACATACTTGTTCTTCCGTACATTTAAGTAACTCCACGAGCATTCATTAAAGAGAAATTTTAGCTGGTCAAACCTTCAGATTCAGGTCGGATGGCGAAATAGACAGACCTCTTTCGTCGCACGAGCAAGACAATCTCGCCCCGAGAAAACACATCCGTTTCAACATCCGGTTGAATCGGGATGTAGTGTGTTTGATCGTGCTGATCCTTAATCTTGCCTTGCGCCGGATATCCCACTTTTGCTGTGCCACCGGTGATGGTCGCCAACTTACCAATGAAGCTGTCACGTGATACAGCAGAGGTCTCATCCTTGGGAATGATCTTTGCCAAAACCACATTCCCAGTCCTGACAACCGGAACAGCCAAAATAAGTGCCGGAACTGTCGCAAGAAGTGCTGGCAAAGGCGCGCCGAGAATTGAGCTGACTATTCCTTGTAGGAATAACCCGATTAAGCCAAAGGCCACGAGAAATACAATCAAGGTAAAAATCGCTGGCACTTGACCAATTCGGAGCCAAGTTAGGAACTGCCCGCTCAACGACGGCGATGTTAAATCAGGTGCGTCAACACCCAGATCAACTTCAGGCAACAATCCATCGAGAAAGCCAAATATCCCGGCGCCAATCATAAGACCAACGCCCTCAATTGCCGCTAGGATCGCTACGACCACAAGCGCAACCGAGAAAGGAAAATTTGACGCGTCATTCGCAAAGGACAGGAACATTACTGACCCACTTATTTATTCATGCGTGATTTGATTGCTGCCAAACGTTCGTTGACACGGTTTTGACGCGCCAGCTTTTCAAGCTCCTGCAATTGCGCAGCTGTCTTTGGCTCGGTCATGCTACCAGTTGCGATACCGCCCTGGCGTTCCATTACGCGCTCGAAAGCGCGGGTAGCCTGCGAGACACCATGGCCGATAGACGGATTGGCAGCATCCGCACTCGCATCAATCTTTGCTGCAGCACTTGCATCTCGGAAACGTTTTAACTCCTCTTTCATCTCGCGCTTTCGCGCCTGCAAGGCTGCAACGTAACCCTCGAGTTCTCGCTCTTTTTCAGCTGCCTCGGCAATACTCTGTTCAAGAATCGGAATTTGGGCCTCAATATCAAGCTGATGCGAGACAGCAGACTCAGCAAGGTCTTCTCGCCCTTCGGAGAGTGCTATCTCGATTTTCTCGGCTAGGTCCTCATGTTCCGAGTTCTTGTCAGAGAGCTTCTTGTTCGCCAGATGTTTGGCTGCAATCACCCGCCCAAGTTCCGAACGCACTTCCTCAATGGCATCATCAATTTCACGAATTGATTGTTCCATCACTGCATCCGGTGCAGCATCTTCAACAGCATCAAGAATGGCATTCAGGCCACCACTTATGATACGCCCAACACGGCTAGATAAACCTTCAGACACCACTGTTCTCCTTACTGTTGTGCGCTTCCACCAAGCGCGATAATTCAACGATCCGTCGGGTTAGGTTGATCATGAGATCAGGAGCAAAGCACGGCGCGTCCTTGGTAATCGCAAGCCGGAGGGTATATTCAGTCAGCTTTGCAATACGCTGTGCAATTCGTGCTTCGAATTTGATCAGATCCGACTCATCTTTTGGCCCTGAGATAAATTCTGCCTGGGCTTCACATAACCATTCCGCGAAGTAGTGAAGCAGCTCAGACTCAATTTCTCTCTCGCGCTCATACGCCCTCAGGTTGTCCAGCGACGGACGCAGATCCTCCTGAATAGCTTTGAGCACCTCACTGAACTCTTGCCCAACATCCTTGCGCAACCTTGCCTCAGAGATGATCAGTCGGATCTTGTCACTCGGGGTCACAGCACCGGAGATAGAAAGAGATGCGATAAATTCTGCATCCTCGGCAGCCAACCGGACACTGAATGGGACAGACTTTCCAGACACGATCACGCTCCCTGATCTAAATTCAATAACAGAGCCACTTCTTTCTGGCCCTACTTTAGATTAAGTCCATACGAAGATCATACACTCTACGCGAGCTGTCAACACAAATGATTACAAATGTAAACATTTGATGACAAACATTGGTTTTGGAGTTTCAGGAAATTTGCCGGAACTTAATCTATTGATCGTGCTACTTGATGTGATGTCCGTCACGATAAAATTGATTTTCTTGACGACCACACAACCTGCGAGCACACTTTGCGCTCTTCCACATAACAACAAGGTCTAATGAGACACTCTCAATCAGAACGCCTTGCCCGCATGCGGCTAGCTCGCAGCAGCAATATTGGGCCGATCACGTTTCGCAAGATGCTCGAACGGTTTGGATCGGCGCGAAATGCGATTGATGCGCTGCCTGATGTCGTCGCCCAGACCACAGGCAGCCGAAAGATCGTGCTGGCAGAACGTGACGAGACAGTGGCTGAAATCGAAACTGCCAAACAATGTAACGCGCGCCCGATCATATTGGGGGATCCGGAATATCCGCCCATGCTCGCGCGGATCGAGGATGCCCCACCCTATTTCTACGCGATTGGCAGAACCGAGCTTTTATCAAAAACTGCGATTGGTATTGTCGGTGCGCGCAACGCGTCGGCCAACGGATGCGGTTTTGCCCGCAAGATCGCCCATGAGATGGTTGCGAATGGTTATGTCGTCGCGTCGGGCATGGCGCGCGGCATTGATGGTGCGGCCCATAATGCAGCCCTTCAAGGAACGAAAGCCGAGCTTGGCGGCACAGTTGCGGTTTTGGGTGGTGGCGTTGATGTTGTTTATCCGCGCGAGCATCAGGAATTGTATGAACAACTTTGTGATCAGGGGTGCGTGATTTCTGAAATGCCACCGGGCCTGAAACCACAGGCGCGCCATTTTCCACGACGCAATCGCATCATATCGGGCCTGTCACATGGCACAGTTGTGATCGAGGCCGGACGCAATTCAGGATCGCTGATCACCGCGCGATTTGCCGCCGATCAGGGACGAGATGTTTTCGCGGTTCCAGGATCGCCGACAGATCCGCGATCTGCCGGACCAAATAGTTTGATCCGTGACGGCGCAATCTTGTGCGACTCTGCTGATGTGATTTTGGACACTTTGCGATTGGCAGAAAAAAACACACAGCTTTTTGAAGGTTTTCATCAATTCAACACAGAGGGATGTATTCCCGCCCCCAACCCACATCCCGCCACATTCGATGATATCTTTGTATCACTTGAACGCGACGCTCGAATCGACACCACCAAAAACCGATCACAAAACATTGATATCACGACACAATCCATCGATTTCGACGTTACGCCCGACGATGATCAAACCAGTGAAAAGCTGTTTGAATTATTGTCATCCAGCCCCCTTCTGATTGACGAACTCATCCGTACGTCGGACTTGCCTGCAAAGCAGGTTTCGACAATTTTGATTGAACTTGAACTTGCAGGAAGGGTTGAACGTCACCCCGGAAATAGGGTATCGCGTATCGCCAAATGAGAGTCGCGTCGAAAAAAGATGCGACAAATATTGTTGTGATTTGCTGCAATTTGCGCAATCTGATCAGAAATGACGACACACTATATATATGTGTGTCACGCATTCTGGTCTTCTGAAGCACAACATAATTATCGCCTTCGGGCGCAAGAACCGGACACGAAAAACGTAATGAACCTTGTCATCGTCGAATCCCCGGCCAAAGCCAAGACGATCAACAAATATCTAGGTGACGACTATAAGGTCCTGGCCTCTTTTGGTCATATCCGCGATCTGCCATCCAAGGATGGTTCGGTTGATACCGACAATGATTTTGCGATGGTTTGGGAAACGGACGGTCGTTCTGATAAACAGATCAAGGAAATTGCGTCCGCTGCACGTGACTCCGACACCATTTACCTCGCGACTGACCCGGATCGCGAAGGGGAAGCTATTTCGTGGCATATTCTTGAGGTTCTTGAGCAGAAAAAGCTGCTCCGCGGGCGTGATGTGCACCGCGTGGTGTTTCACGAGATCACCAAGAAAGCCGTTACAGACGCGATTGCCAATCCGCGCGAGCTTAATCAGGAACTGGTCGATGCCTATCTGGCGCGCCGCGCACTTGATTATCTGGTTGGCTTTAACCTGTCGCCGGTTCTGTGGCGCAAACTTCCGGGTTCGCGTTCTGCTGGTCGCGTGCAGTCGGTTGCACTTCGCCTGATTTGCGAGCGCGAGATCGAGATCGAAGCCTTCAAGCCAGACGAATACTGGTCACTTGAAGCAGGTTTCACCGTGCCCGAGGGCAAGTTTTCAGCCCGCCTGACCCACCTGAATGGCGAGAAGCTTGATAAGCTGTCTCTTGGTGATGAAAGTGCCGCCAAGATCGCCAAGGACAAGGTCGAAAGCCGTAACTACACTGTTTCAAAGGTTGAGCGCAAAGACGTCAAACGTCGTCCGCAACCGCCTTTCACCACATCAACCCTGCAGCAGGAAGCATCGCGTAAACTTGGCTTTGGTGCCAAGCGCACCATGCAGCTTGCCCAGCGCCTGTATGAAGGTGTCGATATCGGTGGAGAGACGGTTGGTCTGATCACCTATATGCGTACAGATGCCGTGGTTCTGTCGCAAGAAGCACTGGCTGCTGCACGCCGCCTGATTTCCAAGGATTATGGCGAGGCATACCTTCCGCCAAGCGCGCGCAGCTTTGCCAACAAGGCAAAGAACGCACAAGAAGCCCACGAAGCTGTCCGTCCGACCGATTTGTTCCGTCGCCCGGATCAGGTTGCCCGTCACCTTGATAAGGACCAGCTAGCACTTTACACCCTTATCTGGAAGCGTACCGTTGCCTGTCAAATGGAAGATGCCCGCTTTGATCAGGTTGCAGTTGATCTGTCATCAAATGACAATCACGTGGTTTTGCGCGCAAACGGTTCGGTCGTAAAATTTGACGGCTTCCTGAAGCTTTATCAGGAAGGCAAGGATGACGAGGCCGAGGACGAGAATGATCGTCGTCTGCCGCCGCTTAAAGAAGGTCAGAAACCTGATCTTGGCAAAGTCAGCATTGACCAGCACTTCACCCAGCCCCCGCCCCGCTACACCGAGGCGAGCCTGGTCAAGAAGATGGAAGAGCTTGGCATTGGCCGTCCGTCGACCTATGCATCGATCATTTCGGTTCTGCAGGATCGTAATTACGTACTGCTTGAACGCCGCCGCTTTGTCGCACAAGACCGTGGCCGTCTTGTAACGGCGTTCCTGTCGAAATTCTTTGAACGCTATGTGCAGTACAACTTCACGGCAGATCTGGAAAACCAGCTTGATGAAGTCTCGATGGGCAATCTTGCCTGGAAAGATGTGCTGAATGAATTCTGGAAGTCGTTCAAAGGCAATGTCGACGAAGCCAAGGAACTGAAGATCACGGACGTTCTTGATGCGCTTCAGGTGATGCTGGAAAACTACCTGTTCCCGACCCGCGAGGACGGAGCCGATCCGCATAAATGCCCGAAATGTGCAGATGGGACGCTCAGCCTTAAACTGGGTAAATTTGGTGCGTTCCTTGGATGTTCGAACTATCCGGAATGCAACTTTACGCGTCCGCTTGTTGCCAATGAAAATGGCAGTGATTCCGAACTTGATGCCGGACCGAAAGTCTTGGGCATTGATAAGGAAACCGGCAAGGAAATCACCCTTCGCAAGGGCCCGTATGGCGTTTACGTCCAACTTGGCGAAGAGGAAGAAGTTGAAGGCAAGAACGGCAAGCCCAAAAAGGTCAAACCAAAGCGCACCTCCCTGCCCAAGGGGCTGGAGCCGTCTGTGGTTGACCTGTCAAAGGCGGAAGAACTTCTGACTTTGCCGCGTCTGGTCGGGATTTTCCCGGAAACTGGCGAAGAAATGAAAGCCAATGTCGGGCGCTTTGGCCCTTATGTTCAGGCAGGTAGCATATTTGCGTCGCTCAAGGCTGATGATGATGTCCTGACCATTGGCGAAAACCGCGCCATTACCCTGATTGCTGACAAGCGTGAAAAATCGGGCAAGGAAATTGGCAAACACCCCGATGATAATGAACCGATCTTTGTTGCGGTTGGTCGTTGGGGACCGTTTGTGAAGCACAAGAAAACGATTGCCAATATCCGCGATGTCGAACGCGATGACATCACGCTGGAAATGGCGATTAAGGCGATCAAGGACAAGGAAGCCAAGTCGGGCAAAACATCCAAAGCCACGACGAAAAAAACGGCGACCAAGAAAGCGCCAGCCAAAAAGAAACCAGCTGCAAAGAAAACCGCAGCGAAAAAGACAACCACGAAAAAGGCGGCGGCGAATTAATCGCCGCCTTCCTTTTCAGTGGCATATGATTGAAAGGACGCCGCGAAGTTGGCGAACAATACAGAAGACAAAAAGCACTTCCCGACCAAGGAAGAGATTATCGAATTCATCGATATGAGCCCCACCCCGGTGGGCAAGCGCGAGATTGCGCGCGCCTTTAACATCAAGGGTGCTGCGAAGATCGAGCTTAAAAAGATCCTGAAAGACCTGAAAATCGGCGGCGATGTCGTCAAGGGACGCCGGCGGTTTGACAAGCCCGATCGCCTGCCCCCGGTTGAAGTTCTGGAAATCACCGGCGTTGATGATGACGGCGAAGTTCTGGCCAAACCGAATGTCTGGAAGAACGACTATGAGCCACCACTGATCGTGGTGAAGTCGATCCGCCGTGGTGGACCAAGTGCGCCGGGCATTGGTGACAAGATCCTTGCCAAGCTGCGCTACACCGGCAAACAGACCTACGAAGCCAGCATCATGCGGGTGCTTGGAAGTGGCCCACAGCGCGTTTTGGGACTTTATCGCCCCAATGAACGCGAAGGCCGCGTTGTGCCCACAGATCGCAAGGATAGCGGCGAGATCGCAGTCCCACTTGATGATCATCCTGATCTGGAAGCAGGCGCACTGGTCTTGACCGAAATTCTGCCGGGCAAGCATTTTGGCCTGCGTAAAGGCCGGATTACAGAGGTTCTTGGTAATATCAACGAACCGAAATCCATCAGCCTTGTTTCGATCCATGCCCGCGGTATTCCATTTGAATTCCCGCCAGAGGTTGAACTTCAGGCCCGTGAATCCAAGGCTACCCCGCTCGGCGAACGCACCGATCTTCGTGACATTCCATTGGTCACGATCGATGGCGCGGATGCGCGCGACTTTGACGATGCAGTATGGGCCGAGGCCGATACCGATCCGGCCAACGACGGCGGCTGGCACATTATGGTCGCGATTGCCGATGTGTCCTGGTATGTGCGCCCGGGTGATGCGCTTGACCGTGAAGCGGTAAAGCGCGGCAACAGCTGCTATTTCCCCGATCGCGTCGTGCCGATGTTACCGTTTGAGCTTTCGAACGGTTGGTGTTCGCTGGTTCCGCATGAAGATCGCGGTTGTATGGCTGTTGAGATGTGGCTTGATAAACATGGCCACAAGCTGCGCCATAAATTCTGCCGTGGCATGATGAAATCCGCTGCACGCCTGACCTATGATCAGGTTCAGCGCGCAATGGATGGGCAGCCTGACGACACGACGGGTCCGCTCGTCGATACCATTATCAAACCGCTTTATGGTGCGTTTCACGCATTCCTTGAAGCCCGCAAGAACCGTGGTGTTCTTGAACTTGATGTGCCTGAACGCAAGATTGAGCTGAATGAACAGGGGCAGATCGTTGCCATCGCCCCGCGTGCACGCTTTGACAGCCACAAGCTGATCGAAGAATTCATGATCGCGGCCAACGTATGTGCAGCCGAGGAACTTGAACGCATCAAGCAGCCTTGCATGTATCGTATCCACGATGCGCCGAGCGAAGAGAAGCTTGAAGCACTGCGCGAGTTTCTTGAAGGTGCTGGCTATCAGCTGAACAAGGCATCGGTCCTGCGTCCGCGTGACTTTAACCGCATCCTTGAGATGGCCAAAGACACACCAGAGGCAGAACTGATCAACACCGTTGTGCTGCGCAGCCAGTCACAGGCGATGTATAGCCCGGACAATATCGGTCACTTTGGCTTGGCCCTGAAAAAATACGCGCACTTCACCTCGCCGATCCGTCGCTATGCCGACCTTTTGGTCCATCGCGCACTGATTGCCGGTTTGAAACTGGGTGAAGGCGGACTGCCACCAGAAGACGGCGAACGGTTTGAGCAGATCGGCGAAGACATTTCCGGCACCGAACGCCGTGCTGCCATGGCAGAGCGCGATGCGGTTGATCGTTATGTCGCGGCCTACATGTCTGACAAGGTCGGAGCCGAATTCCCGGGTAAAATTTCCGGGGTGACGCATTTTGGTCTGTTCATCTCGCTCAATGAAACGGGTGCGGATGGGCTTGTACCGATCTCCACCCTGCCCGATGACTATTACATCCATGATGCGGCAAGCCATGCACTGGTTGGCCAAAACCGTGGCAAGAAGTTCCAGCTGGGCGATACGGTTGTTGTACGAATTGCCGATGCGGATGCAGCTACCGGATCGCTTGCGCTTCGTCTGGCAGAACATGCCGATATCACGGCGCGTGATCTTGTTGAACGTCCGCGTGGCCGTCGTGGCAGCAACAAACGCCGTGGAAGCCCTGGTGACCGCAGCCATCGTCATGGCAGCAAGCCCGGCTTTCGTTCGGGCCCGCGTGATGCCAATGGACCGGGTGGTACATCAGCCACCAAATCCAAAGGTAAAGGTGCGAAGAAGAAAACCACCCCGAAAAAGCAACGCAAGCTTGTTGCATCCAACCGCGCAGCACGCTCTACAGCCAAGCGGGATAACAAGCCGGAATAATTGCAACACCCAAACATTAAGGGCGGCCAATCGGCCGCCCTTTTTCGTTCGAGATCAGCCCCGTAGCTGAGTGCGTTCAAAGCATTGTTTCGATGAACTTCGCCAAGTGCTCTGCTGTCTGCTTACCACGATTGTTGATAATCGCGACATTGGCCGGAAGCCCTTCAAGGTCGGGATGCGACGCATCGAAGCTCGTCAGCAAACCAAGTTTTTTGTCCGACAGTGTCTTCATTGCAGCCAGTGCGCGGATCAGTTCAATCCCGCTTAGACCATCTAGAACAGCCGCCGTAATGACCGCATCGGGGTGAGATTGCACGACAGTTTCAAATGCCTCGACTGCGGTGCGGGCCGTGATGGTGCGGAAGCCCTTCTCGCGCAGCTCACGCTGCAGGAAATGGGCCTGAACGGCCGTTGCAGTGACCAGAAGAACTTCTTTGTCATGGGCGGTCGTGGTTGTGGTTTTGCCATCGGCATCATCGGCCTTCACGCTGCGTGTGGGCAGAGACCGCAGGATGCGGGTTTCTTCATCGGCGGGCGGGTTGGTGCCGCTTTCGATGATTTCGCGAATCCAACTGGTGAAGTCGACCAGCGATGCGGCTTCGAGATCGTCAATTTCCTTGAGATCGGCGATGTAATCTTCCATGCGGTGCGCAATTGCACCGACCAGCGGAAAACCGAACGAACCGGCAAGTCCTTTGACGGTGTGCGCTTCGCGGCGCAACTCGGCGATACCTGGCCCCGGCTGATCCATCCCGCCTGCAATGCGGTCAATCGTCGTTTCGATACGATCAATCCGATCAATGGTATCCTCAATGAAGTCCTGTTTCAGACTGGCTACGATATCGTCCGCATTTCCCATTGGGATACTCCTTTGGCAGGTATTCAATCTTGCCCAACAGCACTAAATTCGCCCCTGAGGTGATTAGAACGGGTCGATTTTTCTTGCCTGCGCTATTGAACATCATGATGATGTCTTACCGTTTCAATGCCCCTTTTTGCCCTTTGGATCAAGTGTGGCTTGAAACGAAACAGGAGTAAGCTACCCAATGACTGCGCCCCACGATACCTATCCCCACACCGAAAATGACGCCCCAAAAAACAACACCAACCGTTTCATGACCGGCCTGCGTCGCGGCTTTCGCCGTAAATGCCCCAATTGTGGTCATGGCTTTGCCTTTGGCGGATACTTGAAACTTCGTTCAGAATGCGATGTCTGTAGCCACCCGATTGGCGAATATCGCTGTGACGATGCCCCGCCCTATTTCACCATTTTTTTGGTCGGTCATATCGTTGTCCCCGGCGCGCTTGCCATGGAACAGACCATGAGCCCGTCCATGACGCTTCAACTGTCTGTGTGGCTGCCGACTACGGTCTTGCTGTGTCTTGGCTTCCTACCCTTTATCAAGGGCGCGGTACTTGGCACGCAATGGGCGATGCGCATCAAAGGATAGTCATTGGCTTGTGAGCTGATTATCCCTTAGAATGGCGGCATAGGGGTCGGGACATAGATTCCTGGAACTCGTTCCTAAAACTAGTCGGATTGTTGAATTGGTCGCATTTGGCCTACCTAAAATGGAACGCCTTGAAGTTGCCAACGGTCTGCGCCACTGCCGACGCATCGGAGCCGTTATAGGCTTGTGCGTTGTTCAGGCGGCGTGTTCGACCTCGCAACAAGCTGGCATTTCATCCCCGGACGATCCGCAGACCCGTGATCTGATTACCCAGACCATCGAACTTGTTGCCACGCGCTATATCGACCCGATCAGCCGCGAACAAATTTTGGTCAACACGCTGGATGGTCTGGCAGAGATTGATGACAACATCCGGGTTGGCATCACGCCAGATGATCTGGTGCTGCAATATGATGACCGCACCATTCAGACGATTTCGCTACCGCAGGCCGCCTATGACGCCAGTACGCCAGAAAGTGCTCAGATCTGGTCTGAGATCACCTTGCGTGGTCTGGGATCCTATCGTGCTTATTCGCCACTTCTGCGCACGACGCCCACAGCGGATGTCCAATCCGCCCTTGTAAGTGGCGCAATCCGCAATCTTGATCGCTACAGCCGCTATGAAGGCCCGAAACAGGCCGAAACCGCACGCAATCGTCGGGATGGCTATATCGGGATTGGCGTACGTCTGGTTGGTGGCACAGGATATCCGGTTGTCAAACTGGTTCATCCCGAAAGCCCGGCCGATACGGCGGGCCTTCATCCCGGTGATCAGATCGTTTCAGTGAATGGTCTGGACATGTATGGCAAGGCAAGTGGCGTTGCCGCCGAGCTTTTGCATGGGGAAGAAGGTACAAGCGTTCGGATCGAGGTGAATGCAGCTGGCACAGTTGATATCACCCCGATGGAAATCATGCGTGAACGCGTGATTGACCGGACGGTATTTACTGAATTCCGCGACAATGTCCTGATTGCGCGCATAACCAGCTTTAATTCGGCAACCGCAACCGCACTGGCCGACAGTATCTTGAAGGCGCAGCTTTATGACGGCGGGTTGCAAGGCGTGATCCTTGACCTTCGTGGCAATCGTGGCGGGCTTCTGCAACAAGGCGTTGCTGTCGCTGATCTGTTTTTGCCCAACGGTCCGATTGGCAACACGTTTTCACGCGTAACGGCTGCGCGCCATATCTTTACCGCAGAAACCAATGACCTGAGTGACGGCGCACCGCTTGTTGTTCTGATAGACGGGCGTACAGCCTCATCAGCGGAACTTGTAGCTGCTGCCCTTCAGGATCGTCACAGGGCCGTTCTGGTGGGCTCTACAAGCTTTGGCAAGGGATCAGTGCAAGCGATCAATGATCTACCCAATCAGGGCACACTGACCTTTACCTGGTCACGTATGACCGCACCGTCTGGCTACACGTTTGACAGAATCGGATTGTTTCCGGCGATCTGCACGCAAAGCGATGATCGCAACGCCATCCATCAGGTCAGTACCGCCCTGTCACAGCGCGAACAGATTGCTGCTGTGATGGTGAAATGGCGCAATCTTGATTATCAGGATGAAAAAAGCCGTCGCGAGCTTCGCAATGTATGTCCGGCCAACGCAAATGCTGATCGTTTTGACGTCGAAGTTGCACTGGAATTGTTGAAAAACCGCCCGGAATACAAGAATCTCGCCTTCGTCGGGCAGCAGGAAATCGCCGATACTTTTGCCGCCCATTAAAAATGCATTCTTTTTTGCCAAAATGGCTTGACACTCTGCCGATAACCTTTATGTTCCGCCGCCTGAGATACACCTGAACACAGGATGCAGAGACATGGCGAAGCCCGCTTCGATCCTCGTAAAGTTGGTAAGCACCGCAGATACCGGTTACTTCTACGTTGTGAAGAAGAACCCGCGGAATACCACCGAGAAATTCCAGTTTCGCAAGTACGACCCGGTCGTGCGTAAGCACGTCGTGTTCAAAGAAGCGAAAATGAAGTAATCTTGTTCTTCGGAGCTTGATTGCATAGAATTTAAAAAAAGACGTGTCCTTCGGGTCACGTCTTTTTTTGTTTTAAGCCCGAGCATGCACAGTTTCCTGTTCCCTGCCCGTCATACTGTTTCAGCCAAACCGCCGATAGCCCGCCACGGCCAGAAGCAGCCAGCCACCGATAAAGGCAAAGCCACCAATCGGTGCAACCGCACCAAATGCGGACATGCCGGTAAAGGCAATGACGTAAAGCGATCCACAGAAGAACAGAATACCTGCCAGCATGGAATAGGCACTTAGCCGCAAGAGTTTTTCATCAGGGACATGATGAACAAGGGCTGCGATCGCAGCCAGAGCGACCGCATGTACCAGTTGGTAATGCGCACCCTTTTCCAGAAGACCGCGCGCATAGTCCATATCACTACCAAGCATACCATGGGCAGCAAACGCCCCAAGACCGACTGCCATTGCCCCGTTAAGGCCCGCCATTACCACAGATAGCCGCATGTGTGATTTTCCCGTTGCCTGATAAACTGTTATGTCGCGACAGATTAATCAGGCAGAGCCGCTTCGGCCATGCGAAAACGCAAAAAAATGGCCGTACAATCAAATGTACGGCCAGTAAACTCTCTTGGGGGAGATGTGCCGGACCATCGAAATGCCCGTCACATGATTAGTATTACCTTTGGCTTCCCCAAATTCTGTGACAGCCATCACACGGTTTAGAAAATATCACCAAAAGGTGATTTTTCTGTCGCTACGCGTCTTCTAGTGAATTGACTCGCTTAAAAATTCTTCAAGTCGGCGGACATCTGGCACATGAAGACCGTTATCCACCTTGGCAACCAGCCCCTTGCGACCCAGCGTGCCCATGACACGCGCAACCGTCTCGCGCGAGGTGCTGACACGACCAGCAACTTCGGAATGCACGGGCACCGGCGACAGGATTGCAGATCCCTCGTCATTGGCAACATCACGGGCACGGCGCAAAATCTCGGCTACCACGCGCTCATTCGCGCCAAGGGTACTAACATCGAGAATTCGGCGCGTGGAAGCACGCACGATGCGGGCAAGTTCGGAAATAACTTTCCAGGCAACCGATGGGTGGCTTCTAACGACCTTTTCAAAGTTCGCCGGGCTCAAAATACCGACATCGGTATCATCAACGGCAAAAACGCAGGCTGATCTTGGTTCGCCATCAATCGCTGAAAGCTGACCGACACAGCCGCCTGCCCCAATTTCCTCAAGCGTGATTTCGCGTCCTGAAAGGGAATAATTTACCACACGCACCCGTCCAGCAAGGATCAGATAGACGTCAGAACTATCTGCTTCGGGTTCAATAATTTGTGCCCCGGCAGAGAATGTTTTTCGATTTATGTGACGCTCGACATCTGCAAGTGCGTCTTCGTCGAGCTCCCCAAAGATACCAACGACAGATAATTTGACCATGTATCCGTTCTTTTTTGTGCTTTGTTGTTTTTATTAAGACCCCGCCTTATGGCGATGTGTCTGTTGTCTCTCCATTGTCCCGCGCCAATCATATGCAAACATCTCGGTACTGACAATCGTTGCCCGGACGCGCGGACCAACTGAATCGCGATGGACAAGAATATGCTGCATGTGCGAACATGCAATTCGGGTTTTCAACCAAGACTTCATTTTGCGTCCATCCCGTTTGCGAGGAGACCGGCCATGAGTCCAGAATTGGAAATTTTCCGTCGCAGCCCGACGGGCAAACCCAAAAGCAAACACCCCATTGTGCTTGTCCACGGTGCCTTCACCGGTGCCTGGTGCTGGAACGAACATTTCCTCGCCTGGTTTGCCGATCAGGGGTTTGAGACAGTCTCCTTCTCGCTGCGTGGTCATGGCGGCAGCGGCTGCCGACAGCTTCGCAATCTTGCCTCCATCGATGACTATGTCGAAGACCTTGAAGAGGTCGTCGAAACCCTTGGCCAGAAGCCTATCCTGATTGGCCATTCAATGGGCGGCTATGTCATTCAGAAATATCTTGAACGCCACAGCGCTGAGGCAGCTGTCCTTATGGCATCGGTGCCACCTGAAGGTTTGCTTGCCAGCAATGCGATGATGGCCTTTGCCCAGCCAGATTTGTTTTTCCAGATGGCGTGCCTGCAGGCGATTGGCCCGCATACTTTCCTGCGTGAACGGCTTGGCCGCGCAATGCTGTCACCGGACATCGCAGAAGACGAAGGCATGATCTATTTCGGGCGACTGGAAACCGAAAGCCAGCGCGCGTTGATGGACATGATGGGGGCCAACCCGATTTTCCTGACCAAGGAAGAAGCACCAACCATGCTGGTGGTTGGCGCCCGTGATGATGAAATCATCCAAAGTGAGTTGACCTACCATACTGCCAAGCGCTACGGGGCGGACTATGCGCTGATCGATAATATCCATCATGCGATGATGCTCGATCAAAACTGGGAAAAGGTCGGCGAAACCATTGTTGAATGGCTTCAGGTCAAACTAGTGACGCAAGAACGCAACAAGGGCAATAAAAGTGCGGCCTAGCCGTCTGACGCATTAGCCCAAAGCAACCTCGAATAGATTTTTGCTGCACATCTGCACCCGCATCTGCCACGATGCGGGTGTTCGTTTTTGCGCGCCACGCGAAATCGAAACGAGCAAATCAAACAATCAAAAGGTCTGGAACATGCCCCTTAACGCTCCTGTATCTTTCAAAGCGCCATTCCCCGCCAGCAAACGACTGATTGCTACCGTCATCACCGCGGCCCTCACCGCAAGCTTTGCCGCCACAGCAATTGCCCAACAAACAACAGACGCCATAGCACCCGAAGCAAGTACAGCAACCACAAACACGCAATCCCGACCATCTGTGCGCGCAAAGGACTGGATGATCAGCGCTGCCAATCCACTTGCGGTTCAGGCTGGTGCGGACATCCTGCGTGCCGGTGGCAATGCCATTGATGCGATGGTTGCGATCCAGACCATGCTTGGCCTTGTTGAGCCGCAATCTTCCGGCCTTGGTGGTGGTGCCTTTCTGGTTTATTTCGATGCCAAATCCGGGCAGCTGACAACACTTGATGGGCGCGAAACAGCACCGCTAAATGCGACGCCCACCCTGTTTCACGATGAAAACGGCGAGCCACTTAAATTCTATGACGCAGTCGTTGGTGGCCGATCGGTGGGAACACCCGGCACACCAGCGTTGATGAAAGCCGCCCATGAAAAATGGGGCCAAATGCCATGGAACAGTTTGTTTAGCCCGGCAATTGAGGTCGCAAACAACGGTTTTGCCATATCACCGCGCCTGGCTGAGCTGATTTCCAATGATCAGGAAAAGCTGTCACGCGATCCAGAGGCGAAGGGATACTTCTTTGACAGTCAAGGCGTACCCCTGAGTGTTGGAACGATCCTTCGCAATCCGAAATACGCTGCGACCTTGCAGGACTTGGCGGCAAACGGCACTGATAACTTCTATCAGGGGCAAATTGCGCAAGACATTGTTGAGAAGGTCAATGGGGCCGATTGGAACCCGGGTGTCTTGTCGCTTGCCGATTTCGCCAATTATCAAATCAAGGAACGCCCGGCGGTTTGCATTGAATACCGCGAACGTGATGTCTGCGGCATGGGGCCACCGTCTTCGGGTGCGCTGACCGTTGGGCAGATCCTTGGCCTTATTGCCCCCTATGACGTTGCAGCACTGGGGCCACAATCAGCAGAAAGCTGGCGCTTGATCGGTGATGCATCACGTTTGGCGTTTGCTGATCGTGGACGCTTCATGGCCGATATCGACTTTGTCCCGATGCCTTTGACCGGCTTGCTTGATCAAACCTATCTGGCAGAACGATCCAAATTGCTGGATCGTGATACAGCGCTTGAAACGGTTGGACCGGGCGCACCAAGCTTTAGCCACGCCATGCATCTGGCAGATGACGAAGCGATTGAACTTCCAAGCACCAGCCATTTTTCAATCGTTGATATCTATGGCAACGCCGTTTCCATGACGACAACGATTGAAAACGGGTTTGGCTCACGGCTGATGGTCAATGGCTTCATGCTCAATAACGAGCTGACGGACTTTTCTTTCCGCACCCATTCCGAAGGTGTGGCGATTGCCAATGCCCTGGCACCGGGCAAACGTCCACGCTCATCCATGGCACCAACCATTGTACTTGAAAATGGCAAGCCTGTGATCGTGACAGGTTCACCCGGTGGGTCGCGCATCATTGGTTATGTTGCGCAATCCCTGATCGCCATGATGGATTGGGATATGTTACCGCAAGCAGCAATCGACATGCCCCATCTGGTCAACCGGTTTGGCACGTTTGACATCGAATCCGGCAGCGATGCAGAGGCGCTTGAACCTGCCCTTAAGGCCATGGGTTTTGAAACCAGCATCCGTGATCTTAATTCCGGCATTCACGCGATCATGATTACTGATGATGGTTTGATCGGCGGTGCCGATAGCCGCCGTGAGGGCATTGTGATCGGCCAATAACGCCAATCAAGATCAACAAAAAACGGGCAGCCCATCGTTCAAGACTGCCCGTTTTCATTTAAAGAACCGTGTGACCAAATCTAGTCGCGCGAAATCCAGTCGGCCAACAGGGCAAACAGTTCCTTGTGGTTCTGTGCAATGTGATGCGCGCCAGAATCGCGCAGGTAGCTGGCTGGCGTTATATCAACAAGGCCAATGGTGGTTGCACCGGATGCCACCCCTGCCCTGACACCGTTCTGGCTGTCATCGACAACGATGCAATCGGCAATATCGACACCCATTTTTTCCGCGGCCAACAGATAGACATCCGGATGCGGTTTGGCGTGTGGCACATCATGGGCCGAACAAATCCGGCCTTCAAAGCGGTGCTTGATCCCGACCTTGCCCAGCGACACATCCATCTTGTCATGCGGGCCGTTACTGCCCACCGACATCGGGATGTTGTTTGCATCCAACAGATCAAGGATCGGCGCCAAGTCCGGGAACGGTTCAAGATCATTGCGAAAGGAGACAAAGGTCCGCTCATAGCATTCCGAAAGCCAGTCTTCGGGCAATGTAATGCCAAACAGCTCTTCCATCTTTGGCGGCACCATCGCAAGGGTTCCGCCAATGAACAGATCATGGGTCTTGTCCATATTCATGTCGCAGCCATATTCGCAGAGCTGCTCGGTCAGGATACGACAGGCAAGCGTTTCGGTATCGACCAAAACGCCATCACAATCAAAGATGACACCACTCACCACAGGCTTTGACATGCGAGTATTCCTTAAAGGCCAGCCAGCTCGGTCCAGCGCGCTTCGTCATAGGCAACCGAGCGGGTCGCACCAAAATCAACGACCGGACGTTTGATCACGGTCGGGTTGGCTGCAAGAATTTCTGCTGCCGCTTCACCACCCTGATCAAGGGTCGCCTTGTCCGCATCCGAAAGATTGCGATAGGAAGGCCCGCGTTTATTGATCAAAACCACACCACCGACTTCAGCAAGCCAGCCCGCAATGGTTTTGGCATCAATGCCATCGACGCGGAAATCATGAAGTTTGTTTTCCAAACCCTTGGCGTCAAACCATTTAAGGGATTTCCGGACAGTGTCGCAGTTCTTGATGCCGTAAATCGTAACCATATCAATTCCTGTATTTTTTAATCGGCGGGATGCAGCCATGCATCGCGCAAACGGTTTTGACCCCAAATCCGCTAGCATTTATAAAGACCACGCATTATCAACGGCAACCCCATTCACCCAGTTTGATGACAAACGGTAGGCACATGACTGTTAATCGACGTATTTCCGTCGCCCCGATGATGGATTGGACGGACCGGCATGATCGCTATTTTCTGCGACAGATCAGTCGTCATACGTTGCTTTATACCGAAATGGTCACGACGGGGGCGATCATTCATGGCGGTGTCGACCGGCATCTTCGCTACAACGACGCCGAACATCCCATTGCCTTGCAGCTAGGCGGGAGTGACCCGGATGATCTGGCGCGCGCATGCGAAATTGCCAATGGCTATGCCTATGACGAGATCAATCTGAATTGCGGCTGCCCGTCTGATCGCGTTCAGAATGGCGCATTTGGCGCATGTCTGATGGGCACACCGGACGTGGTTGCTGATTGCGTAAAATCGATGATTGCGGCCAGTGATGCGCCGGTCACGGTTAAAAACCGCATCGGCATTGATGATCAGGAAGATTACCCGTCACTTAAACGCTTTACCGAAACGGTTGCCAATGCGGGCTGCAAAACCTTTATCGTTCATGCCCGAAAAGCCTGGCTCAAAGGCCTGTCGCCCAAAGAAAACCGCGAAGTTCCACCTCTTAAATACGAGTTGGTCTATCAGCTGAAACAGGAATTCCCCGAACTTGAAATCCTGATCAATGGCGGGATCAAGACGCTTGATGAAACTGAAGCCCATCTTGAGCATGTTGATGGGGTCATGATCGGGCGCGAAGCTTATCAGAACCCTTATGTTCTGGCTGATGTTGATCGCAGGTTCTATGGCGACGATGCCAAACCGCTAAGCCGTCATCAGGTGGTTGAAGCGATGCTTCCCTATATCGAAGACCATCTGAAGGAAGAACACGGCACCATTGGCCATGTGACACGTCACATGCTGGGCCTGTTCCAGCAGATGCGCGGTGCCAAACAATGGCGGCGTTATCTGAGTGAAAACGCCCATCGCAAGGGTGCTGGCACCGAGGTTGTGCGCGAAGCGCTGGCATTGGTTCCCGAACAGGATGAAGAGGTCCTGTCTGCATGACAGCCGGTGATGGCGCCAGCTTGCCAGAAGGCGACAAACCAAGACCTGCCGGGGAGATAACCTGGCAAGATGGTGATGTCCCCTTCTCCCCGCATTTTGGCGATATCTATTACAATCCAAAGGATGGCTTGGCTGAAACACGCTATGTGTTTCTTGAAGGCAACAACCTTCCGAGCGCTTGGCAAACCAAAGAAAACTTCACCATCGGTGAAACCGGGTTTGGTACCGGGCTTAACTTCCTTGCTGCCTGGCAGTGTTGGGCAAATGACCCACACAGATCCAACCACCTGCATTTCGTATCGGTCGAAAAATATCCGCTATCACGCGATAACATGATCCGGGCGCATAAAAGCTGGCCGGAACTTTTGGAATTTTCAAGCCAGCTTGCCGATATCTGGCCCCATGAAACCATGCTACCGGGTGTTCATCGGTTTAATCTTGCCAATGGCATGATCAGCCTGACGATCCTGATTGGCGATGCGATTGAGAGTTGGGCCAGTTACGTCGGCGCGATTGATTGCTGGTTCCTTGATGGATTTGCGCCATCGCGTAATCCCGATATGTGGGCCCCGGCCCTGTTTCGTGCTTTAGCCTCCGCATCAAACTGCAATGGCGCAACGCTTGCAACCTTTACCGCCGCACGCATTGCCCGCGATGGCCTTGAAGGTGCCGGGTTTGAGATCAGCAAGCGCAAGGGATATGGCTATAAGCGTGACATGATCACGGCCGCCCTGCCCAAATCGGAATGCGCCCCGGAAACCGCAGGCTATCAAATCTCTGATGTTCCATGGTTCAACCTGCCAACGCCGCGCAATGTAAAATCCGTTGCCGTGATTGGTGGCGGGATGGCAGGTGCAGCCTGTGCCGCAGCGCTTAAAGCACGCGGCTGTGCTGTCACGATCTTTGAAAAATCTGATCAGTTTGCCAGTGCCGCATCGGGCAACCCGATTGGGATGCTTGAACCCTATTTGACGGTCGATGACGCAATCACAGGCCGGTTTTATGAGGCTGGCTATCGATACAGCCATCGTATGATCAAACGCCTTTCTGATGCCGGGCGGGTTGAGGCAGCCTTTTGCGGCGTGCTTGATCTTGGCACCAGTGCCCGCAAACAGGAACGCCTGGATGGCCTGATTGCGCGATTGGGTGACAAACCCGACCTTGTCCGCGCGATGAACTGTGACGAAGCATCTGACTGCTTTGGCCTGCCATTGCCATTTGGTGGAGTGTTTTATCCCTCCGCCGGGTGGGTCAATCCGCCGTCATTTGTCTGTGCGCTGTGCGATGGGATTGATCATGAACTTTCGACCGATATCACGGCGATTGAGGACACCCTGGACGGCAAGATGCTGATTAGCAACACCGGACAGGCGTTTGGCCCATTTGATGCGGTCATCATTGCCGGTGCGCGTGAAACGGCAAAGCTTGCGCAAACCAGCTGGCTTGTTGATCATCTTAATCCGGTTCGCGGGCAGATTAGTTATTTTGGTGAAGACGTTGTTCAGCAGGTCCATAACAACGCATCGATCAAATGTGTGCTTAGCCATAAAGGTTACGTCACGCCCGCACGCGATGGGCAACATGTATTTGGTGCAACTTTTGGCCGTGATGATGATCAAACTGACCTGCGCGATGCCGATCATGATTTCAATATCGGTCAGTTGGCAAAGGTACTTCCAGAAATCGCTGCCAAACTGTCACCGGAACAACTTGAAGGCCGCGCATCGCTGCGCACCACAACGGCTGATCACTTGCCGTTGATTGGCCCGGCACCGGATTTTGATCAGTATCTGGCATCCTATGGCGATATCGACAAAGGCAAGAAAAACGCGCGATATATCAATGCGCCATACCACAAAGACGTGTATATCTGTACAGGCTTTGGGGCGCGTGGATTGATCGGTGCCCCGCTTGCCGCCGAAATTCTTGCCAGTGAGATTTGCGCCTTGCCCCTGCCATTGGAAAAGCCCCTGATGCATGCCCTGCATCCCGCCCGGTTCATTATTCGTGGCCTTAAACGGCGGCAGATCACGGTATGAGTAGCAGTAGCCCCACGACCGCACCATCACCGATCAAAGACCCGGAACGCATGAAGACCGCAACGGTACTTGCGCTATTCTTCTGTGGACTGTTTTTGATCCAGGGCGTGTTTCTACCTTATTGGCCGGTCTGGCTTAAATCCCAGGGGTTAAGTGCGGCTGAAATCGGCATTTTGCTGTCGCTGCCAAACTGGGTGCGTGTCTTTGCCGACCCATTGATTGCCCAGCGCGCTGATCGCACCGGCAACCGCAAAACACCCATGATCTGGTTGGCGGGGATTTACGCGCTTTCCATTCTGGCCTTTCCGGTTTCAAGCAACTTCTGGTGGCTTGCAGCACTTTCGGTCGTGATCGGTTTTACCTTCTCGCCGCTTTTACCGCTTGGCACCACGATTACGGTCCATGAATGCAAGGCGCGCGAACTTGATTATGGCCGGGTGCGGCTTTGGGGATCGATTGCCTTTATTCTTGCATCCTATGGCGCGGGTTGGGTTCTTGATGGGACATCGACCGCATGGATCGTCTGGATGCTGTTCATTGCCGGGATTGTAAATTTCGCCATCACGACCCGTATGCCAGATCCGCAAACTGACCGACCGCTGCGATCCGGATCATCGCTGATCTATTTGCTGCGCAAGCCAGTCTTTTTGATCTATTTGGCCTGCATTGGCTTTGCCCAAGGTGCGCACGGCACCTATTACAGCTTTGCCTCGGTACATTGGGAATCTGTTGGTTTCTCCCATGAAATGATCGGGATTTTCTGGTCAATCGGGGTAATCGCCGAAATCGCATTGTTTGCCGTTGCAGGGCGTTTCGTTCGGGGGCGTCATCCGGGGGTTTTGTTTGCCCTTGGTGCCTTTGCCGGCATTGTCCGCTGGATCGTTCTGGGCAGCAGCGACAACCTTTGGATGATCATTCTCGTTCAGCCATTGCATGCCATGACCTTTGGCATTACCCATCTTGCAGCTGTTAGCTTCATCGCGCGTGCCATCCCGCCGCAATTGGCAACATCAGCGCAAAGCCTGATGGCAACATTGTCGATGGGCATATTCCTTGGCAGCAGCATCTGGGCATCAGGCCCGCTTTACGAGCAATTTGGATCACAGGCCTATTACGTTATGGCTGTTCTTTCGGGAATTGCGCTGGTATTTGCTTTCTGGCTCATGCAAAGCTGGCGCGGTGAAGATCAGACCTTCTGTGATTAACGCGACGATCCAAACGCATTCATCAAAATCTTAAACGCCAAATCAAAGGGACTTCCACTATGACCTCCTTGCCGTTCTCACGTAGAATGCGCCGTTGGAAATTCGGTCTGAAAACCTTGTTTGGCAATTCACCTGCGGGCTATTTCATCCCTTATCGCTATGCCAGTGAAACCGCGAAAACAGTCGGTCGTCCGACCTATCCCGCGATTGAGGCGATGATGGAACATGCTGCACCGACCATGAAGGCGTGGCTGACGAAGGCTGCCAATTATCACGATGCCTTTGCCAGTTTTGGCAACGCAACGCCGCCTGATCCGCGCTGGCAGCAAAGCTGGTTTCCGCGCCTCGACGGCATGATGGCATATATCCTGACGCGTGAATTCCGCCCCAGCCGGATCATTGAAATCGGATCGGGCCATTCAACGCGCTTTTATTACCGGGCGATCAAGGATGGCGATCTAGATTGTGCGTTTCATGCGATTGATCCGGCACCACGTGCCGATATCGCCAAACTTCCGATCACGATTGAACGCACCATCGTGCAAAAAGCCGATCCGGCGATATTTTCCACGCTTACGGGTGCGGATATTCTGTCGATTGATTCAAGCCACATCCTGATGCCGGGAACAGACGTTGATCTTTTATTTTCATCGGTAATCCCGATGCTGCCCAGCGGCACGATCATTCACATCCACGACATCACCCTGCCCGATGATTATCCGGAAATCTGGCAGTGGCGCGGATACAATGAACAACAAGGTGTTGCAGCTCTTCTGGCAGGCGGCGGATTTGAAATCCTGTGGTCAAGTGCCTACGCGACCACGCGCCTGTCCGATCTGGTCAAGGCATCGATCGCAGATGGCATCCACCTACCCGACGGCGCACATGAAACCAGCCTCTGGCTGCGCAAGAAGTAGCCTCAACAAGCCAACACAAAAAAGGGCAGCCTGATTGGGCTGCCCTTTTTCTTTATGTCGATCAAACAGATCAGTTTTTATAAGGGTCCGCCGCATCGCGCAGGCCGTCACCGAGGAAGTTAAACGCCAGCACAACAATCACGACCGGGATCACAGGCAGCATGAGCCAAGGATAAACGGCGACTGCGTTGATGTTCTGAGCCTCGTTGAGTAGCACACCCCAACTGGTGACCGGGGCACGTAGGCCCAGCCCAAGGAAACTCAGCGCTGTTTCGCCAAGGATCATGTTCGGGATGGAAAGTGTTACGGATGCGATCAGGTGACTTGCGAAGTTTGGCAGAAGGTGGCGACCAATGATGCGTTTTGGCTTTGCCCCCATCAGGCGGGCGGCCAAAGCATAATCCTCTTCACGCAGCGCCAGGAGCTTTGATCGCACCGCGCGGGCAAGCCCGGTCCAGTCGATCAGACCAAGGATAATGGTAATCCCGAAATAGATCAGAATGGGGCTCCAGGTCACCGGCAAGGCAGCAGAAAGCGCCATCCAAAGCGGGATTTCCGGCAAGGAACGAATGACTTCAATCGCGCGCTGCGCGGTTGAATCGACCCAGCTGCCGTAATAACCAGCTGCACCACCGATCAGAATTCCCAAAAGGAAGCTGACCGAAATCCCGACAAGGCCGATGGTGAGTGAAACACGCGCGCCATAGATAATGCGCGAGAACATGTCACGCCCAAGCCGGTCGGTGCCAAACAGGAACATGGTGCCGCTTTCAGACGGGCAGACGAAATGGAAATCCATATCGACCATGCCCCAGAAAGCGTATTCATCGCCCGAGCAGAAGAAACGCACGGGCTCCACCCGATCGGGATTGATCGTGTATGTCGGCTTCAAGGTTTCCATATCGACGGAGAAATCGGTGCCATAGGTAAATGGCCCGACAAAGGATCCGTCATGAAACAGATGGATGCTTTGCGGCGGATGATGGATGTATTCGGAATTACGCGTTTCCTGCGCATAGGGCGCGATAAACTCGACGATAAAGACTGACGCATACATGATCGCCAGAATGATCAGCGAGAAATAGGCCAAACGATGGCGTTTCAGGCGCCACCACATCAGCTGCCATTGCGATGCCAGATAGTATTTTTCCTGCTCTGGCGTTAGCTCTTCACGGTCCCACGGATTGAACGGTGCTGTATCGACAAAATGTTCGTTACGTTTGTCATCACTGATGCTCATTTGCCGATCCCCCCTTGCAAGCGAATTCGGGGATCAAGCCAGGCCAACAGAACGTCCGAGACAAACATCCCGACCACTGTCAGAAGGGCCAGGAACATCAAGAATGATCCGGCAAGATACATGTCCTGACTTTGCAGAGCTGCAAGCAACATCGGCCCGGTCGTCGGCAAGGACATCACGACAGACACCAGAACGGAGCCCGACACCACCTGTGGCAAGATATTACCAATATCGGCAATGAACGGGTTCAGCGCCATGCGCAGCGGATATTTGAACAGCACCTTGCCCGGCGACAAGCCCTTGGCGTGGGCCGTCACGACATATTGCTTGCTAAGCTCATCGAGAAGATTGGCACGAAGGCGCCGGATCATGGACGCGGTCCCCGACGTCCCGATAACAAGCACCGGCGCCCAAAGATGTTCGACAACCGACATCACCTTGGCAAAGGACCACCCCTGATTAATGAATTCAGGGTCCATCAACCCGCCGATCGAGGTGCCAAACACCACATTGGCGTAATAAAGCAGGATCAGCGCAAACAGGAAGTTTGGCATCGCAAGGCCAAGGAAACCCAGAAGCGTGAAACCATAATCGCCCCAGCTATATTGCCGGGTCGCGGAATAGATACCGATCGGGAAGCTGACAATATAGATGAATATCACGGTGCTGAAATTCAGCACCAGCGACAGCCAAAGTCGATCCCCGACCACATCACTGACCGGAAGGTTATATTCAAACGAGAAGCCGAGGTCGCCATGCAGAAGGCCCCAGACCCATTCCCCATACTGGACATAGATCGGCTGATCGAGACCATATTGCTTTTTAAGGAATTCGATCTTTGCGGGATCAACCGCCTCGCCCTGCGACTGGAGTTCGTTCAGATAGGTCGACAGAAAGTCACCAGGCGGGAGCTGAATGATCACGAATACCAGCACGCTGATCAAAAACAGCGTCGGTACCATCACAAAAAGCCGTCTTGCCAGATAGGTCAGCATCGGCGGTATCGCTCCCCCTGTCCGTTTCATCCCCTTTCCCTCATGGCGATGAAACGGTTTGTTTTCGAATTAAGCTCTTATCTGTCCCACCAGAATGTATCGGGACGATAAATCCCGAAGAACGCGCCCGGTTCCCAGCTGTGGATGCCTTTTTCCGGCACATTTCGAAGGTCTTTATCGACCACCACAGGTTGCGGGACATTCCCGATCAAACCGATCGAGAACATGTTTTCCGAGTTGATATCAAGAATGGCCTGCCACGCTTCTTTGCGGCCCTTTTCATTGCTGGTCTGCCATTTCTGATACAGATCCATCAATTCCTTGGCGGCGGGCATGTCCGGCGCTTCGCCTGCTTCGCCGTCGGTCTGATAGTACTGGCCCCATTTCGGCCATTGCAGATTGTCCTGCTGGACCGGGACGAACTCTGATGGGACCGAGTTTGCGGTTGCAAGGCCATTATCAATGCCGTTGAAAATCGACATGATGGTTTCACCGCTATAGGCACGATTGCGCAGAACTTCGCGCTGCAAACCTTTGACGAACATCTTGATGCCAACCTGTTTCCAGCTATCGCCGATCAGCTCCAACATGTCGTCATGTTCGGGGTTTTCACCGGTGGTCTCAACGATGATTTCCATCGGACGACCATCGGGCAACAAACGAGTGCCTTCGTCGTTACGATCACCAAGTCCCATGTCATCAAGCAGCTCGTTGGCCTTTTTGACGTCGAAATCGACATAGTTTTCGCGGTACTCGGCCTTATAAAGCGGGCTTTTTGGCAGAACCGTATTGTTGGTCGGCTTTGCCAGACCAAAGAACAGAACGCGATTGATCTCGGTCCGGTTGATTGCCATCGACAATGCACGGCGGAACCGCACATCACGGATCACACCACGCCAAACCGGATCACTACAAGTCAGGTTCGGATAAAGGGCGGCATAGGCACCTGCCCCGACGTCCCAAAGACGGACCTGATAGTTCTTGTTGGCTTCGGACTGCTTCAGGAACGTGTAGTCCTTTAGCGACAAGATACGACTTTGCAGGTCGACTTCACCCGCACCGACCTTGGCCGGAACCAGCTTCGAGTTCGAGATATTGAATATCATCTTGTCGATATAAGGCAGCTGATTGCCTTCCGGGTCGACACGATGGAAATACGGGTTGCGTTCAAACACAAAGCGATCAGATGGCTCTTCGGTTCGGATCAACCACGGCTCAAGCGACGGGCGGTCAATGTTTGACAGCTTATAGGGACGATCCATGTCCGTATGCAAAACCGCCCAGCTGCGAAGACCGCGTTCGTGAACAATGGCATCAAGTTCAGCCGCGTCACGGTAATTTTCGTGGAACTGTTTCAGGTAATGCGCCGGACGATAAATAAAGGGCGGTCGCGTTGCCGAAAGTTCGGTCAGGAAGAACGGGTTTGGCTGTGACCAGCTGTAGCGCACCGTATATTCGTCAATGATTTCAAAGGTTGCCGGTTCATCACCGACGAACAGGAAACGCGGCGGGCCGACCGGGAACAGTTCGTCATTGTTGACGATGTCTTCCCAGAAATACCGGAAATCCTCAGCCGTGAACGATTCGCCATCCGACCATTTATGGCCTTTGCGGATATGCAGGGTAAACACGTTCCCGGCTTCGTTGACATCAAGTGCCTCAAGGATATCGGGCTGAAGGTTCAAGTCCTGATCATAGCCGACCAAACGGGTATACCCATAGACGATCGCCATACGGATATCCTTGGATCGGCCCATGATGGTGACAAACTCACCCCCATATTTGCCAACCGTTTTATCCTCTGCGCCGAAATCGATCACCTTGGGATGTTCCGGAAGACGGTCAAGCATCGCAGGCATGGTGCCCTTGGCGACCGCGTCTTCGAAATATGGAACTTCTGCCCAAGCAGCAGTGGACATCAGGGGCGCACCAAGAAATCCCGCTGTCATGACCATTCCGATAAACACACGACGAACCGAGAAGTTCGAATTGCGAGAATGAGCGATCATATCGCGACCTCCTTAAAATCGGCACGTTCGGCACGGACAAAATGATCTTCGGCAAATTGCATCATTTTGGGTGCGTTTGGTCCGTTGATCGTGAAGGGTGCAGGCCAGCGCGACGGGTCTGATGCCTTGCCATCAAAGATCTTGTCAAAGTCCAACAGGTGATCCAGATCGGCAAACGGAACTGCATTGAGCAGTGCTTGCGTATATGGATGAACCGGATTTCTAAACAGCTGTTCGCGCGGAGCGGATTCAATTATGCGCCCGGCACACATCACCGCAATCCGATCCGCAATGTAATCTACCACGGCCAGATTGTGAGAGATAAACAGATAGGTCAAATTAAGATCACGCTGCAAATCCTTCAAAAGATTAAGAATCTGCGCCTGAACCGACACATCAAGTGCAGAAGTCGGTTCATCAAAGATCAAAAGATCGGGTTTTAGGCTTAGCGCGCGGGCAATCCCAATACGCTGGCGCTGACCACCGGAAAAACTATGCGGATAGCGGTTCAGGAAACGCGGATCAAGCCCGACGAGATCCATCAGTTCCAGCACCATCTTTTTGCGATATTCCGCATCCCCAACCCCATGGATCAGAAGCGGTTCGGTGATGATATCCTGCACCGTCATGCGCGGGTTTAATGAGCCAAACGGATCCTGGAACACAAACTGAATGCGTTTGCGATACGGGTTGAGCTGATCTTCATCCAACCCGGTCAACTCTGTCATCTGACCACTTTCGCCACGGAACAGGATCGATCCTTCATCCGGGTTCATCGCCCGCATGATCAGTTTTGACAGGGTCGTTTTGCCACAACCACTTTCACCGACCAGCCCAACGCACTCGCCCCGGTTCACCGTCAGCGACACATCAGATACTGCCGGGATCAAAAGTTCGTCAGATTTAAGCCAGTTGCCCTTGCGGCTGCTAAAGCTTTTGCTGAGATGACGAACCGCCAAAACAGGTTCACTTGCCATGGTCGGATGAAGTGCCAATGAAGGCGGCACTTCGATCGGTTCGCGCGGACTTTCGCCCTCAGCCATTTCGGCAAACAGGCTTCCAGTTTTGGGTTTGATTTCTCGAAGCGGACGAAGGCGTTCGTCAGGTCCCATATCAAAATGCGGCACGGCCGCCAAAAGCGATCGGGTATAGGCATGACCCGGATTAATGAAAACATCATCGGTCTTGCCAGACTCAACCACACGTCCGTCATAGACCACCACCATGCGATCCGCCATGTTGGCCACCACCCCCAAATCATGGGTGATCAGCAAAACCGACATCTGCAGTTCGCCTTGCACTTCCTTGATAAGACGCAATATTTGCGCCTGAATGGTCACATCAAGGGCGGTTGTCGGCTCATCGGCGATCAGCAATGCCGGACGACACACAAGCGCCATGGCGATCATCGCGCGCTGGCGCAGACCACCGGAAAGTTCGAATGGATAGGTTTTAAGTGATCTTTTGGGCTGCGGGAACCCGATCAGGGTCAGCATCTCGACCGCAAGCTCACGGGCCTCTGCCCGGCCGACATTGCGATGAAGACGAACCGCCTCGCAAATCTGATCACCAATGGTGTGCAAAGGTGACAGGGAACTCATCGGCTCCTGAAAAATCATCGAAATGCGGCCACCGCGGATCGAACGAATTTCCGGACCGGAACGGTTCAGAAGTGCAATATCAACCCGCGTTCCGGGCTTTTTGGGATCAGCAAAAATGATCGAGCCATTGGTGATCTCGGCCGCCTTGGGCAAAAGCCCCATAATGGCCTGCGAGATCGTGCTTTTGCCCGACCCAGATTCCCCAACCAGAGCGACAGTCTCCTGCGCACCAATGCGAAAGCTAACATTCTCGACTGCCTTGACCCGCATATGCGGCAAGACAAATTCAACTTTCAGATCCTTGATGCGCAGAATGTCGGTCATGTTCGTTTGGTGCCGCCTTGCGTGCGTTCAGTTGCAGCGGCTTGAACAAGTGTTTCGGCCTCGTCCATCCGCATCAGGTTTGTTCTTGTGACATCGTCCACAAGGAGTTGGTTATCTTTCGCCCAATCGCGAGAAATATCAAGCAGATCATCAAACCCATCCAGTGTAGATTCTGCGACAATTTTCGCATCACCCGCCTGCAAGCTGAGCTCAAACCAACCCTTGTTACCGTCACGCTTGGTACTGAAATAACGCAACCGGAATTTGGAAAGTTCCGGCCAGGCAAAAGCCGTTCCCCCGCGAATGGTTGAAAGCCGGATACCATATTCGGAGACAAAGATTTTCGACTGGAACCGGATTAAGGTGCGCGCAAAGTAAAACACAAACAGCAATGCCAGGCCCGCGGCCGTCCATTGAATGATTTCCAGCATGTCAGGGATAAAGGCAATCACCCCGCAAATCAGCAAACCCACAACAGATTTCGCCAAATCCGGTGCCATGAGATGCGCCGGATACGCCATCATTTGAACATCACTGTCACCAACACCAGCCGGTTTGACTGGATCGCGGACTTCTGAACCAACTGGCTCTTCGACTTCCGGCTGATCTTTTGGGCTTATTGCCATGGGAATACTCCGGGAATTCTCAGCCAGTTCAGAGCTGAATGGTCCATTGAAAACAGGTTATCAAGGAACTTCGTCGTTCCTGCGTCATGCACCAGATGGTGCGTCAAAATACCGGTTGGTTCATCAGGGTCGACCTGCCCCGTTCTGCGCGCTGCCAGGTGCGTTACCATCGCGCCAAGGGCAGCATCTTCGCCGACAAATCCGCGCGTACCGCGCCAATCAATCACATCCACATGCGTATTGACCTGTAACAGCCCAGCATAGGGATGGGCTTTGGCACGTGCATTAAATGTGCTGATCCCAACAAAACCAAGTGAATGAAGCGACGCTACCACGTCATCTGCAACCCGGTTCCAAGGCGGCACAACGACCGGAAGGAACCGGTTACCAAATCGGGAACTCAGCAGTGCGAAGCCATGCCGCAAATCAGTGACCACTGCACTGAGATCACGAACATCATCCAGCTCCTGCTTTTTACGCCCTTCTGGCATGTGGTTTTGATGTGACCAGCCGTGTTGCAAAACACGGGTATCAAGTGTTTCAGCAAGCCGTTCTGGCAAATCATCCTGAAGATCAGCCGGGATCACCGCCAAAGCCAGCGGGACTTTATAGTCCTGCTCAAACCCCAAAAGGGTTTCAAGCGCGGGTGTCACGGTCACAGCATCGTCATCGCGCCACCATGCCGTTGCAGTCCGCCCTGCGGACTGCCACAGATCAAGCTCTGTGCGCAAATGATCCCAACTGCTCATGCCCGTCCCTTAATCATCTCTGCGATAATTGACGCAGTTTTTGTTGCACCATCCAGATCGACATTCATGTCGCGCGGCTGGGTGGCACTATCTATCTGTTTTGCTAATGATTGCGCAGACAGGCCATCAAGATCAAGCAGGGAAATAACCCCTTCTTTTGAAAGAATTTCTGCGCGCTCTGTTTGCTCGCTCTCGCCACCCTCGGCAAAGGGAACCATTACGGCAGGCGTGCCCGTCGCAAGCACATCCATCAACGTATTATAACCAGCCTGCGAAACCGATACCGAAGCCCCTGCCATCCGTTCACGGAAATCAGACAAGAAACGATGCAAAACAATGCCATCAGGCAGGTTTGTCGCAAGCCTTGCAAACTTATCGTCCGGGAAATGTGGCCCAGCAACGATGTCCCAAGGTGCATCGCCATACTGTTTTGAGAACGGTCGCGCGGCAATCGCAAGATCAATCAACTCTGCCCCAACGGCACCACCGCCTGCCGACACCAAAACCCCAGACCGTTCGTGGACGGTGTTCAGAGGCGCATCTGGCGCAACATAGCCTGTGTGAATGATCAAATCGGCGATATCGTTCGCACATTCAAAGCTATGGCCAAAATCAAACAGGTTCGGATCGCCATGCACCAACACCGCATCAAGATATTGACGCGCGATGTCGCGCATCCATTCGGTTTTCTTGATGTCCTTTTTGCGCACCAGCAGATCACGTACGGAACAAACAATCGGAACACCTGACGCGTGGGCGGCTTCGAAAAGCGGGATCAGCTCAAACCGAAAAGCCCGTCGGCCAAACGGGAACATTTCAATCATCAGAAGTTTGGGACGGGCTTGCTCGAATGCGCTTAAAAGCTCTTGCTTGCGCGCTTCTTTCCATTCATCGCCAAGCGGCCTGCAATCGGCATCGACCAATCCCGAAAAGCTGGTGTCAGCCGTCTTACAGGGTGAGAGCTGCACAACTTCATCTGCGGCAAAATCCAACCCTTCATCCGGAATGCCGCCGCTGGCAACCGTGATCAACAATCCTCGGCTTCGCATCGCCCGGTTTATCAACGCCATGCGCCGGACATGCCCGATCCCCAAAAGATGCTGAACATAGACCATGACATCGGTCATCAGCGTGCCTCCTGTGCCGGGACAAGCGGGACATTCAACCCGATGATCGAAAATCCATTTTCCTTGGACCAGGCAAAGACATGCAAGCATTCCCAATCCAGTCGATCAGGTATCTTGCCCATCATGTCCCAGCCACGTGCGGCGGCATATACTGCGCGAATAACCCCCTTATGAGTCACAACGCCAAACTTGGACTGGCTGGTGTCAGCCAGATAGTGTGATACGCGCGCTAGCACGCCGCGCGGGCTTTCACCACCATCAGGTCGAAAATCCCACCCGAGATCTTCATTCTGTTGCATGGCGTCGCCAAGCTCATAGCGCAAGTCAGGAAGCTTTTTGCCTTCCCATCTTCCCCAATCCATTTCGATCCAGGCGGGCTCAGGTGTGATCGGTGAAATCGCCAAGGCATCAGCCGTCTGACGCGTTCTTGAAAGTGGAGTGCATAACCAGCGGACGTCATTCCATTCTGTTGGAAGCCGTCGGGTTTGATACGTTGCAACCGTATCAGCCCGAAGACCAATGTCAGATCGACCCTGAATACGTTTTTCTGCGTTCCATTCCGTAACGCCATGGCGCAACAAAGCAAATTGAACGGACATGGTCACGCCCCCTGCCCGGATCTGTGCTGAGCAACAAGCTTACGCAAGGTACCACCCAGCATGTCGGCTGCTGACGCCATTGCATGATACTGGAGTGCCTTTGATGCCCCGGCAACACTGTACTTGCGTAAAACATCAACATCTGTCGTAACGCAATGCTTAAGGCAACGGCTAAACGCATCGATGTCGTCAACAGGCACAAGCCAGCCCGTCACCCCGTGCGAGACAATTCCGGAAACACCGCCAACGTCCCCTGCCAGAACCGGCAAGCCGGATGCCTGTGCTTCAAGCAGCGCCATACCAAACGCCTCGTTGATGGCAGGCCAAACGAACAAGTCAGATGCGGCAAGGATGTTGCGAGTTTCATCGGGCACACAAAGACCAGCGAAAGTCACATGACCTGCACCAACACCTGCTTCATCAAACAAGGCTTCCACCTGCAATCGTGCAGGCCCATCACCAATCACGGTCAGATGCCAGTTATCGACACCTTCGCCAATCAACTTGCCAAGGGACTTCGCCAGAAGCTGATACGATCGAAACTTATCGCCATCACGCATCATTGCCGTTGTCACCAGCTTGACATTGGCTGGGTCTATGTTTGATCGGCTGTCGACGGCCCAGTTTTCAACCCGCGTAAAGGGCGGCAGGAAATGAAGAACATCCGGTTCACAGACATCGCGCAGACATTCCATGTCACTGCGATTAAGGGAGAATACGGCATCTGCGTGCTCTAACGCGGTCTTCACCGCCTGATGGCTTTGGGCCCATGACCCATTTGCACGTTTGGGGGCAAAGGACGCCTCGGCCACGACATAGGGAATATCCAGTGCCGCAGAGACGATCGGACCAATCAGATCTGGCGCCTTGTAATAGAGATGATAGGTAAACCATACATCTGGGCGTGAACGCGATCCTGATTGCACCTGGCGCAGGTAACGACCGGCCAACTTGGTTGCAAGTTCGGCCAAGCGCACCTGTTTCAGGATATTGCCATCTGCAACACGACTGCGAAGGCGCGATGCGATATCAACCTTCATCCCTGCCACGCCAAGCGCCTCGCATAGCATCTGTGCGATCAGTCGATCACCGGATGGTACCGGGTGGTCATGAGGCTTTAGCGGGGCATAGAAGGCAACCTGCAAATGCGTGCCTCCTACTCTGCGGCGGGCTGTTGGATGGTGCTTTCATCCGCATCGCTCAGCTTTGCGACGCCAAAGCGTTTGGCCAGATCTTTCATACCGCTATAGAACGAGAAATCACGACGAACGATTTCATTCCCCTTACGCCCCATTTGATCGCGGGCGGCCGGATCGCCGATCACGGCTTCAAGTGCCTTTGCAAGCGCATCGGGGTCACGTTCAGGGACAAGCTTGCCATTCACGCCATCTTCGATCAGCTCGGGAATGGCTGAGATTGCGGTTGAGACTGCCGCCAGTCCACAAAGCTGCGCTTCCATCAAAACGTTTGGAAGACCATCACGGTCTCCGTCTTTTTCAATTCGGCTGGCGAGGACGAACAGATCAGATGACTGACAGGCGGCAATCACTTCTTTCTGGTCACGCGGTCCCTGCCAATCACAGCGATCTGCGATGCCAAGTTCAGAAGCCAGTTGCTTATACTTGTCGCCATTGCCGCCGCCGATATGGACGAACTTCCAATGAAGGTCTGTTGGCAGCTTGGCAAAGGCATGCAAAAGATCGTCATAGCCCTTTTTACCGACCAAACGACCGACAGACAAGATCGTCACCGGGTTGGTTGCATCTGAACCATCCCGCATCGGACGATCAGGAAGTTCTTCCGGAAAGCGCGAAAAATCCAGGCCGTGATAGAGAAGGTTTACCTTGGTCGGATCTTCGGCAAGTTCACGCAGGTAATCGACATTGGCCTTGGTACAGGTCACCAGCCAATCCATGTCACGCAGCTTTTCACGCATATCCCAGTCTTCGCTGGTGTAGATATCCTTGGCGTGGGCTGAACAGGACCACGGAAGACCGCGAATAATCGCGCAATAGCGCGCAACGGACGCCGGTGTATGCAGGAAATGGGCATAGATGCGCGTAACATCATCTGGAAGTTCTGCTGCCATCACCATGGCCTGTGCAAAACGACGGGCGCGGTTTGACGTGCGGTCGCGACGATAATCCTGCCACCAAATATTCAATGCACGGCGGTAGCCCCGGAACTTGCGTGCTTTTAGCCATCCGCGGATAACGCGCATCGGTTCTTGATAGGCATATTCCGGCAGATAATCGACGGCACCCGTGATCCGTTCATTGATCGGATGGCGTTTTTTGTCCGTCGGATGGCGCAGCGACACGATGCGATATGGAATACCGGCCTGCTGAATGCCCAGAATTTCCTGCGCAATAAAGGTTTCCGACAATCGCGGATACCCTTTCACCACGATTGCAAGACTGTCGCGTGTCATCAATTGTGTTCCCGATGGTTCTTATTCGGCAGCCATTTGCGGCGGAAGCCACTGATCAACCAGATCCCCTACCCGATCAAGCCCGCCCATAAGGTTCGGAACCGTGACGTGGGAAGGTTTTGGCTGATCAATCAAGCCATGAAGGGCATTGGCCATTTCACGCGGATCACGTCCGCCATCTTCGGTCAGCATTTTGACCAGACCAAGCTTTTCGGCAGCTGACGCACGTACATATTGCTCAAGACGCGGAACGGTGCGCGGAACAATCACGGCTGGTTTGTCAAACGACAGAATTTCACAGAACGTGTTGTAGCCACCCATCGCAATAACGCCGGCCGATCGGTCCATCAGCATTTCGACATTGGCATCAAAGGTAATGACCGACAGCTTGTCGATCTTCTCAGCCCGTTCCATGAAGGATTTCTGCTCAGACGGTGCCATGAATGGCCCCAAAACGATAAGCGACGGCACGGCAATCGTCGGATCGGTTTCATAGGCACTGATGACCCAGTCGACCAAGCCAACACCATCGCCACCACCGCCGGTGGTCACAAGGTAATAGGGTTCTTCAAGACCAAGTGCGCCATGTTCCGGTGTCGGACGGCGGGTCGCGGTGCGCGGCAAATAACCGGTATAGGCCATCTTGTTCTCAACACCGGGCGGCAAATCAATGCCAGCAAGGGGATTACAGATTTCCTGAAGGCCATAGACCCAGATTTCGTCATACAGCTCAGCCAATGCCGGGACGCATTGTTTGCGATCCCATTCTTCGCGCAGATTGGCCGGATCATCCATCACATCACGAAGGCCCATCACCAAACGGGTACGACGATGGCGCAGCATTTTAAGCGTTGATTCGACTTCGCCACGCAGGCCAAGCGGTTCTTTATCCACGATAAAGATATCGGGATTAAACACATCGGCAGTGTGCTGAATGATCGATTCACGCATCGCCAAAATCTGATCAACATCTATGTTGAGATTAAGCGACGTATATTCACCGTTCGACAGTTTGATCACGCCCGGAATGCGAACAAAGTCGACTCGCGAACGAAATTCAAAGCTACCAATAATCGGCGAGCCGGAAAGAATAAGCACAGATACATCGTCTCGGCGCGAAACAAGCGCATGCGCAATGGTGCGGCAACGGCGCAGATGGCCAAGCCCAAATGTATCGTGGCTGTAAATAAGAACCCGATAACCGGAGTTCCCTACGATTGACATAATTCCGCCCGTCTGCGTAGTGGTCCCATTGTCCTGTTCAACCCTTTAACAGGGTGACAGGTTATCCCTCTTTGGCAAGGAAATCCTTATATGAAGGATTCCGCCAATTTATCTTTTTCCCGGCTAATTGCTCTCACACTGACCCGATATCGCGCAAGACTTTTTCGAGCATCTCGCGCCTTTCATCGGCTGTTTTGAGTGACCGCAGTTTTTCGGAAAGTGCTGTAACCGTTCCGGCATATAGATTGTGCCAGTCATCCCGCGACAATTCTTCGCCGGAAAGTCGCGGCTCGGGTATAGCGGTTTTCTTCGACCCTTTTTGCAGCATAACCGTATCGTCAAGCATCGGCTGCGAAATCATTGTTTCTGCAATGCCATGTGCCATAAGCACCTGCGCAAATGCTGCACGTGCCCCCTCCTCACCATGGGTCAGGAAGATGCGTCGCGACACAGGTAGTCTGTCCTTGGTCCAGCGCAAGAGCATATCCTGATCAGCATGGCCGGAATACACATCCAACGTCCGAATGCGCGCACGAACTTCGATCTCTTCGCCGTGAATACGAACGCGCTGTGCCCCGCCCTGAAGCACGCGCCCGAACGATCCTGCGGCCTGGAACCCGACCAGAAGAACCGTACAGTTCGACCGCCAGAGATTGTTTTTCAAATGATAGCGAATGCGACCTGCATCACACGTGCCGCTTGCCGATATGATGATCGCCCCACTTGTAACCTGGGCCAATTGCTTACTGGCTTCGACATCGGGAACCATGTGGAACTTCGGATGGGCCAATGCATGGGCATCACTGCGTTTGAGATGCTTTGCAAAAACATCTGTCGCGCGCTGGGCCAAGGGGCTATCGACAAACACATTGGCCTGCGGCAAGTCGCCCTTGTTAAACAAATGCGCCAGATCGACGAGCAATTCCTGTGTGCGGGCAACGGCAAAGCTTGGAATGACAAGGTTACCACCGGCCTTTAGCGCATCGCGCACTTCGTTACCCAGCATTGCGCGCCGTTCATCATCACTGATTTCTGGGCGCGTGCGATCCCCATAGGTCGTTTCAACAAACAGATAGTCGATATCTGATGGAGCCTCCGGTGCTTCGTTAAACACGGCCTCACCCGTACCGATATCACCTGAAAACAGCAATCGGGTTGGCTTGCCACCGTCGCTGTCACTGATTTCCAGCTCGATCGAAGCAGATCCCAACAGATGCCCGGCATCCCAGAACCGCGCACGCAGCCCCGCTACAACTTGATGCCAATCGTGGTAATCAAGCACCTTTAAAAGAGAAAGCGTGTTTTCCGCATCCTCGCGGGTATAGATCGGGGTGACGTCGGGGCGACCGCGCCGCGCATTGCGACGGTTAAGACGCTCGACCTCGCTTTCCTGAATGTAGCCGGAATCTGGTAACATATAGGTCAACAAGTCACGGGTCGGTTCCGTCGCATAGATCGGGCCCGCAAACCCGGCTTTGACCAGTTTGGGCACAAGCCCCGAATGATCGATATGTGCGTGGGTCAGAAGAACAGCCGCAATGCTGCTAACATCGAATGGAAACGGGCCATAGTTAAGCTCCCGAACGGTTTTGCTGCCCTGAAACATCCCGCAATCAACAAGGATATTGCCGTGATCTGTTTGCAGCAAATAACAGGAACCGGTTACTCCACCGGCAGCACCACAGAACGTAACCGATACCGTCATTGTCATCACTCGCACACATTGGAAACGATACAAGAATCCTGCAAACAGCATTCTCGTGCAATGATTTGGATCAGTTCGTGATCAGATTACTGCAAACCGCGCAGGGGCAAATACATCACGTCATCGCCCTTTCTGACTTGCGTGCAATCCTCGGCAATCTCGATCAGACCTTCAGCCCAAACCATCGAAGACAGCATGCCTGAACTGGTCGATGAAAACGCCACGGCTTCAAACACGCCATCGTCGTTTTGAACAAGACGCGCGCGCAACCATTCGCGCCGACCAGCCATACGGCTGAAGTCAAAACCGGCCTTTACCGGCATGCGCACCGGCGCAGTTTGTGATGGCTTTGCCCCCATAACGTGACGGAGCAAAGGCATCACATAGAGCAAGCCAGAAACCAGGACTGATACCGGATTGCCAGGCAAGCCAATGACGAGGCAATCGCCAATCCGCCCGCGCATAAGGGGTTTTCCCGGCTTGATCGCAAGCTTCCACGCGGTAATCTCACCCAGCTTATCGACAACCGGCTTTAGAAGATCAGCCTTACCAACCGAGACCCCACCAGATGTCATGATCACATCATGGGTTCTCGAAGCCTTGCCAAGGGCGTCAGAGAGAACATCAAAGTCATCGGCCAGTAGACCAAGGTCAGTGACGGCACAGCCGCAGTCCTTAAGCATACCGATCATGGCAAATCGGTTTGAGTCGTAGATCCCGCCTGCGGGTAATGGATCACCCGGTTTGGCCAACTCATCCCCGGTTGAGAAAACTGCAACAGAAAGCGGTTTGGCAACTGTCAGCGTCCCGCGCCCCTGCCCGGCAGCAATTGCGATATCTTGCGGACGCAGGACCGATCCGGCGGTCAGGACGACGTCACCAGACTTGATGTCTTCACCTGCCCAGCGGATGTTTTGATGCAGATGCGTGCGCCCAACCACGTCTTGACCAATTTCAATGATGGTTTCGTCATCGTTGGCCGTGACATTTTCCTGAATGATCACACAATCCGCCCCATCGGGAATCGCAGCACCGGTGGCAATACGGACCGCCTGTCCACTTGGCATATCTCCCACGAATGGATCGCCCGCCAAGGAAACACCAGCAACGGAAATCGGGCCTGCGGCAGCCTGCAAATCAGCAAGGCGCATAGCATAGCCATCCATCGCGGAGTTATCGACCGATGGTACCGAAACTCTGGCAATCACATTTTCGCGCAGAACCGCGCCATAGCATTCGGTCAATGGGCGCGTTTCAACACGGTCGCTTACTGCAACTTCAGAAAACGCAATATTCAACGCATCAGAAAGCTTGGTCAGTCCCGGTTTGATGGTTTGCATGGTCGGTCTGCTTTTCTGATGTTTTGGTGATGGAAGATGATCAGGATTTCTCGCCGTGACCCGGACGGGATTTGGAAATCGCGCGGCTGAGCATTATAACCGGCACAACACCGACAAGAACGATCGTCAATGCACCAAGGGCGGCATGTTCGATCATCTCATCCTTGGCGTACTGATAGACATGGGTTGCCAGCGTATCAAAGTTAAACGGGCGCAGGATCAATGTCGCCGGAAGCTCTTTCATCCCATCGACAAAAACCAGAACCGATGCCGCAAGAATACCACCACGCACCATCGGGAAATGAATACGTTTGAGCGTTCCCCACGGGCTTTCGCCCAAGGTGCGCGCCGCGTCATCCATGCTGGGTCGAACCTTGCCCAAGGCAGCTTCGATAGAGCCGTATGATACCGCCATGAACCGCACGGCATAGGCAAAGACCAGCGCAAACACCGTCCCGCTTAGCAACAAGCCCGTCGAAACACCAAACACGTCGCGCATCACGGCATCAAGCGCATTATCAAAGCGCGCAAACGGGATCAGAACGCCAATCGCCAAAACCGCGCCCGGTACCGCGTAGCCAACTGACGACAGGCGCACAAAGAATTTCAGCAACGGTTGCGGGAACAGACGCAGCGCATAAGCAAGGAAGATCGCGCAACCAACCGCGACCAGTGTGGCAAGACCCGATACCAAAAGACTGTTACCGGCGAATTCAAAGAAATCCTCGGTCCAGCTTTGATCGAAATATCCCACCGAGTAATAGATCAGCACCATCGACGGGATGACAAAACCAAGCAGGATCGGCAAAACACAAATTGCCAACGCACCGACCTTGGCAGCGGGTTTAAGCTCGTACCCCGGAAGTTCCTGAAAACGGCTCGTGGTATCGTGGAACCGCTGACGACGGCGTGAATAACGTTCAATCACCATCAATGCGATGACGACAGCTAACATGGTCAGCGCAATCTGTGCCGCCCCGCCAGCATTGCCCATGCCAAGCCAGACATTAAAGATACCAGCCGTCAGGGTATGCACCGCAAAGAAATCAATCGTGCCGAAGTCATTAAGCGTTTCCATCAACGCAATGACAACACCGACAACAATCGCCGGACGCGCCAAAGGAAGAGCAACTGTTGCAAACGAGCTCCAGGCACTCCGTCCCAAAATACGGGCAGCTTCAATCGCGCAGATTGATTGCGACAGGAAGGCCGCGCGCGCCAGCATATAAACATATGGATAAAGCGTCAGGCTCAGAACAAGGATCGCGCCGCCCTTAGTGCGGATATCGGGAAACCAATAATCAGCCGCCGACTTCCAGCCAAACACATCGCGCAGCATGCGTTGAACGGGACCGGCGAACTCCAGAAGATCGGTGTAAACATAGGCAACGATATAGGCAGGTACCGCCATCGGCAGCAGCATCGCCCATTCAAAGAACCGCTTGCCCGGCATCTGGCACATGGTAACAACCCAGGCCGATGAAACACCGATCAAGGTCACGCCAATGCCGACGCCCAGCATCAAAATACCTGTATTGGACAGGTATCGCGGCAACATGGTCGATGCCAGATGCGGCCAGATGTTCTCCGTCGGGAAGAACGCAATATAGGCAACCGCAATAATTGGGGCTGCCACCATTGCCGCAACAATGAAAGCACCAACAACCCATAGTGCAGATTGTCCACGCGGCAGCCAGCGCATCGCGGTCTTGCCGGTCGGCGTACGCATCGGATCAAGGGATTCCGAAATTGTGGTGGGACGAATGTCGTCGTCCTTTTGCGTCTGGCAAGCGTTGTTCAAGGTTGCATCCGTCCTGTTTGTCAGAGGTAAAACCAGATCATTCCACCTGACAGGGTCTTGATAGCCCGAGATAAAACCGTCGTCTACTCGTTAAAGCCGACCTCGTCGATCAAACGGATCGCTGCACCACGGTTGGCAGCAACGGTATTCAGTGACAGTTCATCATGTTTGAACGTGCCCCATGAACGCACCATTTCCGACCAGGCAACACCGGGCTTTACCGGATATTCAAAATTGATGTCGGCATACATATGCTGTGCTTCATCACCTGACAGGAACTCAACCAGTTTGATCGCATTTTCCATGTTGGGTGCATGCTTCATCAATGCCACACCGGAAATGTTCACATGCGTGCCACGATCCCCCTGATTGGGGAAGACGATGCGAACATCCTTGGCCGCCGGGGCCTTGTTCGGGTCATCAAGCATCTTCCCATAATAATAGGAATTGCCGATCGCAACATCGCAAACACCCTGTGATACCGCTTCGATCTGATCGGTATCTGCACCTTGCGGCTTGCGCGCCAGATTGTCCTTCACCGCCGTCAACCATGTCTTGGTATAGTCTTCGCCGTGGTGCGCAATCATCGATGCAATCAGGGCAATGTTATAAACATGCATGCCTGAACGCACGCAAATGCGGCCCTTCCATTTCGGATCGGCAAGGTCTTCGTAGGTCGTGATGGCATCGGGTGCCACACGGTCAAGCGACGTGTAAAAAACGCGCGCACGCGTCGTCAGACCAACCCAAAGCGCGTTTTCATCGCGGAAATTGGCCGGGATATTCGTGCTTAAAACATCAGTTGAAAGCGGTTGGGCAATATCAGCATCCACCGCGTCCTGAATACGGCCAATATCAACGGTCAAAAGCAAATCAGCAGGGCTGTTGCGGCCTTCATGCTTGATGCGTTCCACCAAACCGCTTTGCGAAAACAGCGTATTGACGCGAATACCGGTTTCCTCGGTAAAGCGGTCAAACATCGGCTTGATCAGGAACGGCTGTCGCAGGGAATAGACATTAACCTCTTCTGCCGCAAAGGCTGGTTGCACCATTGAAAGTTCCATCGTCGCAGCAACGAGAACAAGGACGGTTTTGCGCAGAGAGATCATAAATGCCTCTTAGTGGATTGGCAGTGAGAAGACAGCAATTAGGAATGATTTGTATTTGCCTTCGCAGAACCTAATGTCCCTGCCCCCTGATTTGCAAGTCCCAAAACCACATAGGCATTATGTTAAAGCATTGAACTGCGGGCTTTCGCCCGACTTTACCCCTGCGATTTTCTTGTCATCCACAATGAAAAAAAGGGATGGCGCGATGCCATCCCTTTTCAAAAATCGCGCTGTATCAAACAGTTTGATTATTCGTTGTAACCGATCTGATCGACCATTTTGATCGCGTCCGGTGACAGGCGCGCGATTTCTGCCAGCGACAGTTCATCCGCCTTGAAGGTACCCCAGGACTTTACGTTCTCGGCCCATTCAACGCCCGGCTTGACCGGATATTCATAGTTCACTTCAGCATAAATCTGCTGAGCAACGTCACCGGCAAGGAATTCCATCAGCTTGACAGCGTTTTCCTGGTTCGGTGCGCTTTTGATCAGGCTCATGCCAGAAATGTTCATCGACATGCCACGGCCATCCTGGTTCGGGAAGACGATATTGACCGACTCAGCCCACGGGCGCTGCTCTTCGTTGTCCATCATCTTGCCGAAGTAATAGGTGTTGCCGATGGCAACATCACATTCGCCTTCTTTGATCGCTTTGACCTGACCACGGTCATTGCCCTGCGGCTTGCGTGCGAGGTTGTTTTTCAAACCTGCGAGCCACTCTTTGGCTTTTTCTTCGCCGTGAACAGCAATCATCGAAGCAAACAGTGCAACGTTATAAACGTGCGTGCCGGAACGGGTGCAAACCTTACCTTCCCATTTCGGGTCAGCCAGATCTTCGTAGGAGGTGATTTCACCTTCTGCAACGCGTTCTTTGGAGGCATAGATCGCGCGACCACGCTGGGTCAGTGCAAACCAGTGACCTTCAGGATCACGAAGATGTGCTGGGATGTTTGCGGACAGGACATCGTTGGAAACGGCTTCGGTAACACCGGCATCAACCGCCTCTTGAATGCGGCTGATATCAACCGTCATCAGGATGTCCGCCGGGCTGTTGGCACCTTCCTGTTTGATGCGCTCAACCAGGCCTTTTTCAGCAAAGATCACATTGACCTTGATGCCGGTTTCAGCGGTGAATTTCTCAAACAGCGGCTCGACCAGAAATTCCTGACGCAGAGAGTAAACGTTGACTTCCTGTGCACTGGCTGCGGTTCCGGCAAAGGCAACTGCACCCAGCACAGCACCACCGACAAACTTCCTGATATCCATCATGAACGATCCCTTTTGAACTTTCCCATCAACTTGATTGCGTCGCAATTTCATCGACTTTGCAAATCAGTTGCATCCGCGCTAGCAATTAAGTGCAAATGGCTCGCATTTCAATAAGGTTCCGCTTCTTTCATGCTCAAAATGTGAATGAAATCACTTATTCGAACAATGGAATAAAAGGATAAAGCAGCATGCGGCCGTTCAATCACAGAACGTTAAACGACCCTTCGCTTGAAACCCGCCACGCGTCAAGGAACTCTTGATAGGCGGGAATTTCCCCTGCCCGCTCTTCAAGCCAGCCAACTGTAAGATTGATCGCATGGTTATAACCATCGTGATCGGTCAGGCCGGTATGAAGCGCATGGCGCAGATACAGCAAATAGGTATTCAAGACATCCGTCTCGCAATAGCGGCGAATGGCATCAACCTCGCCATTGTCATACATGTCCGAAACCTTGCTACCATCGACCCCGGTCTTGCCCGGTAGATCAAGGGCAGCACAGACCTCGTTCATTTTGGTGCGGGCCGATGCACCAAAATCGGAAAGAACCTCGGCCAGATCACAGTGCCAGTTCGGCGCATAACGTGACGTGTAGTTTTCCCATTTGTTCGATGCCTGATGCAGCCAACGCGCCGTCACCCCATGCTTCATCGCCCGGTATTTCAAAACCGGCAGATCAAAGCCACGTCCGTTGAAGCTGACCAATCGCGGATAAAGCTTGCCGCAATAAGCAAAGAAACCATTCACAAGGTCCTTTTCCTCGGATGTCAGATCCCCACCCGATCTCAATTCTTCGATCTCATACATTTCAAGATCGCCGTCGCGCTGAATGGTGGCGCGCAGAAAACTGATCGCGACCACCTTGTGAAACGGTTGGCGGGCAAAGCCGTTGCGACCGCTCGTGACCTCAAGATGATAGTTTTCAAGCATCTTGCGCCCGGTTTCAGGATCCGGTGCGGTTTCGCCAGTCAATTGCGGCAGGACGTCGATATCGGGCACGGTTTCGATATCAAAGACGAACAGACTGGAATGCATCATGGCTGGCCCCGCTGGTTGGTTTTGCCCAACATAGCGAATGACAGCGTCGAATTCACGGATTTTACCGACTGATTTGAACGCATTCCTGACATCGCAAGTGGTGAGTGCCGGCACGTTTCAATCTTTGCTGTGGCAGTGCCAATCATCTTTTGCGTCATGACTGGCACCACCAAGGTACGTGGCATGATAGTTGGGTTGAAACACAAAAAAGTCGCCACAATCTATGGGAGCCAAGCCATATATGATGGTATAATCTCCTATTCTTTAGGGACATCAGTTCAACACATTTAGACCGCCGGTATGAAATCAAGAATCCTGATAAGAAGACCCGTTTTTGCACTATTCATGATCTCATTGCTTTTTGGTGCGCTGCCTGTTGGAACCAGCATTGCTGCGCAATCGCGTGGCGAAATCCGTATTGTGACGGAACACTACCCGCCATACGAAATGCAGGAACCACACAATGGCCTACGCGGCTTTGACTACGAAATTGCAATCGAAGCATTTCAACGGCTCGGCTTTGAACCTCAAATCGTTTTCCTGCCGTGGCGCCGCGCACTTGAAGAAGTTCGCCAAGGGAATGCCGTGGGCGTACTAACCTGCGCGCACACTGAAGAGCGCGAGTCTTTCATCCTCTACTCAGACCCGATCAGCAGCTTTACCAGCGGATTTTTTGTACGTGCTGATCATGACGGCCCCATCATCACCGCATTAGACGATGTTCATGGCCTGAGCGTTGCGTCAGTCTCATCTTATGAAACTTTGCTTGTGCTTGAGCAGCTCGGGCTCAACCCGTTAGAGGCACCGAATACAGAACTTGCGATCCGAATGTTGCTACAATCGCGGTTTGATTACCTCTATCTCAGCGAGGAAGCGACAGCGTTCCTGGTAAAAGAAATGGGGCTATCGAAACAAGTCCGGTTTCAACCCGTCTCCACCAGCAATTTCCATTTCTGTTTCAGCCGAAGCTTCGATGGTGTCGAAGACATCGCAAAAGCCTTCAATCACGTCATGGCTACCATTCGTGCTGATGGAACCTATGACCGTATCCACGACAAGTACCGTTAGCAATCAGAGTCCGAACGGCCATTTCATCATCAGATAGCATCAAACTTCCCGACATCTCCTGCCATCCCTGTCAGGAGCAATCTGTAATGATGCCAATAACTAATCATGATCACGTCATGGTTATCTGACGCACCGGGGGTTGCATCACTTTTGGCCCCACGGTTAAACTTGCCATACCTGTATCAGGGGCATCGTCTGGTTCGAAACAAGATCAACAAAAAGGCGAACCACGTGGACATCGAACCACAAGGACCATGCATTTGATGCGATTCCGGACCGCAACCACGAAGGGACAGAAGGATGAAAACCCTGCCTACCGGAGCCGCAATGCTTATGGCCGCTGGCCTTGCATTTACTTCCTTTTCAACAAGCGCACAGGCACAGGATGCCAGTTGCGAAATTGACCGGCCGGTGATGTTTGCCGGGCTCAATTACGACAGCGCGCTTTTCCATAATGCCGTTGCCCGCTTCATCATTGAGAAGGGCTATGGCTGTCAGACTGATGCCCTGCCCGGCGACGTCATTCCGCTTTTGACCGGCGCAGGCAAAGGTGATGTTGATGTCGTCATGGAAATCTGGCGCGACAATGTTGCCGATGCCTGGAAAAAGGCCGAGGCCGCCGGCTCCGTCAGCCAGATCGGAGTGAACTTTGATGACGCCGTCGAAGGCTGGTTCGTACCAAGTTACGTTATCGAAGGCGACGCCGAACGCGGCATCGAACCGATGGCCCCTGATTTGAAATCGGTTGATGATCTGCCCAAATATGCCGATCTGTTCGAAGACCCCGAAGAACCCGGTAAAGGCCGCTTCTATAACTGCCCGTCGGGCTGGGTCTGTGAAAAGGTCAATTCATCGAAGCTTGGCGCTTACAAGCTTGATGAAAGCTTCACCAACTTCCGCCCTGGAACGGGTGCAGCCCTGTCGGCCGCCATCGCATCGGCGCATAAACGCGGCAAACCGGCCCTTTATTATTATTGGGGCCCGACCTGGGTGATGGGTCTTTATGACAGTGTTCGTCTTGAAGAACCGGCTTATGACAAGGCGATCTTTGATGCACTGAAAACGGACGAAAACCCGACCAAGGCAACCGCCTACCCGCAAAGCACGGTGACGATTGGTGTGAATAACGACTTCAAAGCCGCTGCACCAAACCTGATCACCTTCCTGACCAACTACGAAACCAGCAACGCGCTGGTTTCGGAAATGCTGGCCTACATGCAGGAAAACAACGAAAAGCCTGATGGGGCGGCGATGTATTTCCTGAAATCCAAGCCGGATGTCTGGAAAGCGTGGGTACCTGCGGATGTTGCGGCGCGTGTTGAAAGTGCGATGTAAGCAACAGAACTGATAAAACGCGCAAACACCCCGCAGGAGAAATCTTGCGGGGTGTTTTGTTTGGCAAATAAGCACATCGAATTGCGGACAAGCTAGTTTTGTCGCAACACTTCCTGATCAGCGGCAAGCTGGCAATGCGTTAGGCGTTTAAATCGCCACGCGGCCCAAAGTCGATAAACAAGATTTGCGATCTGTCGAATACCCGGCAGAGCAACGACAGCAGCCAAAACACGCCACTTACTTAATTGTCGCCAAATGAGAATGAAGGCATCTGCCCCTGCGTGCCATTGCCCATCTGCGTCCAAGGCACGCATTTGCTTTAAAGCTTGGACATGTGAAATGCCGTGCTTTTCAAGATCAACGGTATGTTCGGTGATGTCTCGCCAATCGAAAACACCGCTTGGAGCGATCTTGCAGTAATAATTGATTTCGCGCGTGCACAGACCGCATTTTCCGTCAAAGAACACAGTGATCATTGCAACCTCTTGGAAATGCCAGCGTCGTTAAGAGCTACGGGCATGAAGGACGATTGGATTATGGCGCATAGGAACAGGTCGCGCAAAACGTTCGCTACAAAAGACCGATACATCCCCATTGCAATGCTCACGACCAAAAGGTGTCAGGAGATGTCAGTCAGGGGTCGATTTACGGTCGCGCGGGCCACATGATCTTGTTAGGCTCTTACACTCATTGATTTTTTGAGCAGATCGGGCCGGTTGCGCCATGTTTCCAGAACAGTTGAATGTGCCGTTGGGCAAGTGGGTCAATCAGTTTGTTGATTGGCTGGTGATCAATTATGGCGCGGCGTTTGAGGCCTTTGCCGACAGTTTACTGACCGTTCTGGTCGCGTTGGAGCAGGTATTGCGCGGCGCGCCCTGGTGGGTGGTTTTGATCGCCATTGCTGCCATCACCTGGCATGCCAGCAAGAACTGGAAACTGGTTGCTGGTTTGGTGGTCGCGATGTTTGCCATTGGCACATTGGGCCTTTGGGACAAAGCTATGCAGACCTTGGCCCTGATGATTGTCGCGACATCGCTTTCGGTTCTGATCGGCATTCCGGTCGGGATTGCCATAGCGATGTCCAATCGTCTGCGCGCCATCATGTTGCCGATCCTTGATACCATGCAGACCATGCCAAGTTTCGTGTATCTGATCCCTGCCCTGATGCTGTTTGGCTTGGGCAAGGTTCCGGCGATCCTGGCCACCGTGATTTATGCCGCTCCCCCCGTGATGCGTTTGACCGATTTGGGTATTCGATTGGTCGATCCGGAAGTTCTGGAAGCTTCACGTTCGTTTGGGGCCAGCCGCAAACAAATCCTGTTTGGTGTGCAGTTGCCCCTTGCCCTTCCCAACATTATGGCCGGAATCAATCAGACGACGATGATGTCCATTTCGATGGTGGTGATCGCATCAATGATTGGCGCACGCGGGCTTGGTGAGCAGGTTCTAATGGGCATTCAGCGTCTTGACGTTGGTGCGGGCATGGAAGCCGGGATTGCGATTGTGCTTTTGGCTGTGGTGTTTGACAGGATCGGTCAGGCCTATGGCAAGCGATCACAACGATCGCACAGTGCGGAGGACGCATGATGAGCTATATCGAAATCCGCAATATTTTCAAAATCTTCGGCCCTGACCCGAAGTCGGCACTTGAACTCGCCAAGGGTGGTTCGGACAAGGACGAAATCCTTGCAAAAACCGGGCACACGGTTGGCCTGCATGATGTGTCGCTATCAATTGAACAAGGTGAGACATTCGTTGTTATGGGGCTTTCGGGATCGGGTAAATCGACGCTGATCCGCCACCTTAATCGTCTGATTGATCCGACGGCGGGTGAAGTTTCATTTGGCGGGGAAGATATCCTGTCGATGGATATCCCGACGCTGAATGCCTTTCGCCGCAAGCGGCTTGGCATGGTGTTTCAACGCTTTGGCCTGCTGCCCCATCGCAATGTGATGGATAACGTTGCCTATGGGCTGGAAATCCAGGGTGTGGCGCGCAAAGAACGCGAAGCCGCGGCATCAAAATGGATCGAACGGGTTGGCTTGGCCGGGTACGAGGCCAAATACCCCGATCAACTATCAGGTGGCATGCAGCAGCGCGTTGGTCTTGCCCGGGCGCTTGCGACGGACCCCGAAGTTCTTCTGATGGATGAGGCATTTTCCGCGCTTGATCCGCTTATCCGATCCGACATGCAAGATGAGTTAATGAAGCTTCAGGCAGAGCTTCACAAGACGATTGTCTTCATCACCCATGACCTTGATGAGGCGCTTAAGATCGGCGATCGCATCGCGATCCTTAAAGACGGCAAGCTTGTGCAAGTTGGGCGCCCCGAGGAAATCGTTCTGCGTCCGGCTGATGATTATGTGCAGGCCTTTACACGCGATGTAAATCGGGCAAGGGTATTGCGCGCGCGTTCGATAATGCGAAAATTGTCAGAATCTGATGTAACCGATATGGAACAGGCTAGTGTAACTTGTGATACAAGGCTTGAAGATATCGTGCAGATCGCCCTTTCCACGGGAAAAGATGTCCCGGTTAAGGATAAGGGTGAACAGCTGATTGGTGTTGTCACCAAAGAGCAGATTGTACAAACACTTGCCTTGTAACAGGCGCAAGACCAACCACCTGATAAATAACAGAGCCGCTTCCAGCTGATCCGCATTGAACGCAGACTTGGGCCGTGACAGACGATAAGAACAACATAATTCACATTCTTTGTGACGGTGAATATCGGAAACTGTTTCCGACAGCCTTGATGGGATTCGCAATCAGGCTAGTTGATCCGCAAAAGCCCATACCGGCCGACATCATGACCTTGATGGTTGATGTTGACCTTAAGAACCCTGACATGGTCTCACGGCTGCGGGCATTTCGCAAAGTATCACAACGCTGTGCAGAGCAAATCTTCGCCATAGGCAAGAACGATTTGCAAGATGAACTTCAAGCCACATCCCTTGGCGCACGCAAAACGATTACCAAACCACTGTCGGAAAAAGCGGTTGGGCAGTATATCGAGGAATGTCGCAAAGCTTTGGGATTAAGTGGTCATACGGCGACCCTGGCGGTCCAAAACGGTGCCGACGCCATTAAAGACAGTTTTAACAGTCTTCAGAACGGAACGTCGGTTGATATCGACAAAATCACTGAAGCTGGAAGCAACATTGCCGACTCAATTGCTGACCTTGGAATTTCGGAATGGCTCAGCACAGTGCGGGTGTATCATCAAACCACATTTCAACACATCTTGCTGGTGACGGGAATTGCCTGTGCCTTTGCCCAATATACCGGCATGAGCAAAGCAGATATTGCTAAGCTAACCCAGGCGGGTCTGCTACACGACATTGGTAAAGTCTGGATTTCTGATGCTATCCTCGACAAACCGGGCAAGCTCAGCGACGATGAGTTTGCCATTATCAAAAGGCACCCGGTTGATGGATATAACAAACTTCTTGAACAAGGTGATGTCGGACAAGACGTACTGCATGGGGTGAAACATCATCATGAATATCTTGACGGCAGCGGCTACCCTGATGGCCTGACTGCAAACGATATCCCAGACCTTACCCGCATCCTGACGATTTGCGATATTATGGGCGCACTTCTTGAAGAGCGCTCTTACAAACCGCCTTTCAGCGTTGAAAAATCAATATCCATTTTAAAGGATATGGGGAAAAACGGTAAGATTGAACTCGCACTTGTGTTGGCACTTGAGAACGTGATGAAACATCAGGTACCCAAGGCACATGTTGTAGCAGACACAGCAAAAAGCCAAAGCGCCTGACACCGCCTGCACGTTCAATGAGTCGTTAATTCCGCATCAAGCACAAGTTTGCACCGGCGGAAATACCGTGCAATCGCGTCTTGATCTGCATCTCCGTCCGTATCCTGGTCCAGCTGACTGTGGATCGCACGATATATGCCGCTGGCACGCGCACCGGTATGATCTGTGGCAACAATCATCCATAGAAACCCGTTCTCATCAGCTCGAGCACGATCACGGTTTGATGGCAAAGCGTTGCCATTGGGATGGGAATGAAAACACCCAACAACAACTTCGCCCTGCTCACGCGTGGAACGATAGGTATTGATCAGGGCCTGTGGATCAATTTCAAACGTTTTAAGCGGATCTGCAGCCACGTTACGCGCGGCAACAACGCGAAGAATGCGATTGGGGCTGTTCTGATCGGCAATCAGAAGGCCGCAGCATTCCTCCGGCCATTGCAGGGCGGCAAGGTCGCGGATTTCATCATGCAGGCGCGTTGAGAGCATCACGGTGTTATCCGCATGTCCTTTGGCAAGTTTCTTGTCATTCACGCCCTGCTCTTCCCCCATCGCAAGCCCTGTTCCTTTGTTGCGGATTATTGCGCCGTTGGTTGAAGCAAGATACGTCCAAGAACAGACTTATCCGTAAGCGAGATGATCACAATCCGTGCGCCAGCCCCATCCACGCCTTCGATCTGAACAGTTGCCTGATTGCCATCAATGGCATAGCTGATCAGTTTCTCGCCCGGTTCGATATCAATGACGATATCGCCAAAGGCAGAGACCACTTTGGCTGCCGATGTCATTTCAACCGCATTACCTGCAACCGGAACGGATGGCGTAGCATTCGTTTGGGACGCACCATCATCCTTGGCATTCTTATCAAGTGACAGACCATAGGCGACAAGCCCAATGCCAATCACAATCAAAAGCCCCATGAACGCAACCAAAGCCTTAACTACACGCATCGTATTTCCAACTGACAAAACCGGGTGAAAGCCGTATGCCCGGCAAGTGGTACCGTGCATATAGAATATAAACCAAGGCCATAGCGACAAGCACGCGCAATTGCAAGATGACAAAGACAATCGCACATATTGGTCGATGAGCGATGTGAAACGGATCAAACGGTCTTGGTGATGTCCATTTGCACCCAAGTCGCTTGATCATGTCGCTATTCGTTGCAATCCGGTGCAAAGGCGCTAAAAGCTGCGAGATCATTCAATACCATTTGGAAATCAACCGCGATCCGATGTCTGATGAACTGAGCTATACCGCGACAAGCGAAGATGAAGGTGCGCGCCTTGATAAGGTGCTGGCAACCGCATGGCCGGATCAGTCGCGTTCGCGCATCAAGGCATTGATCGAAGATGGTCAGCTTAGCCTGAATGGAATTTCAGCGCGCAAGATGTCTACCAAGGTCAAAGAAGGCGATGTCTTTAACCTGACCATCCCACCGGCCGAGGCCGCGGAACCCGAGCCAGAAGACATCAAACTTGATGTTCTGTACGAAGATGATGACCTTCTGGTGATCAACAAGCCCGCCGGGATGGTTGTGCATCCTGCAGCCGGAAATGAAAGCGGTACGCTTGTAAACGCCCTTCTGGCGCATTGCGGCGATAGCCTGTCAGGTATAGGTGGGGTCAAGCGCCCGGGAATTGTCCATCGGCTGGATAAAGACACCAGTGGTGCGATGGTGGTTGCAAAGAACGATACGGCCCACCGCGCACTATCGACCCTGTTTTCCGAGGACAAGGAAAATATCGATCGGGCATACCTTGCGGTTGTATGGGGTGTTCCGCGCCCGCTTGAGGGCAAAATCGAGGGAAACATTGGCCGCAGCCCGAAGAACCGCAAGAAGATGACCGTACTTAAAACTACGGGAAAATACGCACTAACTCATTACAAAACACTGCAAATTCGTGACGACTCGTTGGCGTCCTTGGTCGAGTGCCGTCTTGCAACCGGGCGTACACATCAAATCCGGGTACATATGAGCCATATCGGCCACTCACTTGTTTGTGATCCTGTTTACGGTCGGAATAGAACTGTTCAAAAGTGCAACTTTAAAGCGCAGGAGATTTTGAACGCATTCAACAAACAGGCTCTACACGCCAGAACGCTTGGCTTTGTACACCCTCGGACCGGAGATTATATCTCCACAACCGCCCCTCTTCCTGACGACCTGTTAGAGCTTATTGAAAGCCTAAACCTATCCCAAGGGGTAGTATGACCTAACCTTTATGGTCTAAAAATCATTGACGACATCTAATACCCCCGTATACCCTGTTTCTAGTGCTAGGGGATAACAGCACTTTTACGAAGCATAACGGGAGGCTTCAATGAAACAAGGAAATGCTCTTCCAGTAATCTCTCAAGATGGTCTGACTGTCTACTTGCAGCGTATCCGCCGTTACCCGATGCTTACCCCTGAACAGGAAACGACGTACGCCTGTGACTTTCGTGACAAAGACTGTGACAAGTCGGCCGAAAAACTGATTACCAGTCACCTCCGACTGGTTGCCAAGATCGCCATGAGCTATCGCGGCTACGGCCTGCCTTTGAATGAATTGATTTCCGAAGGCAATGTCGGCTTGCTCCAGTCCGTTAAACGCTTTGACCCGGACAAGGGTTTCAGACTTGCCACCTATGCTATGTGGTGGATCCGTGCAGCCATTCAGGAATACATTCTGCATTCCTGGTCGCTCGTGAAAATGGGCACGACGGCTGCGCAGAAGAAATTGTTCTTCAATCTTCGCAAACTCAAAAGCCAGATGCAGGCGATTGACGAGGGGGATCTGTTACCAGAACAGGTCGAGCTCATCGCCACCAAGCTGAATGTTTCCGAAGACGATGTGATCATGATGAACCGCCGCCTCGCAGGGCCGGACCATTCATTGAATGCGCCGGTAAGGATTGAAGGCGACGGCGAATGGGTTGACTGGATCGAAAGCGATGATGAAGACCAGGAAACCCTCTATGGCAAACGCGAAGAATTCTTGCAGCGCATGAACATGCTGAAAAGTGCGATGTCGCATCTTAACGATCGCGAACGCGACATTTTGACGCAGCGCCGCCTGCTTGAAAGCCCGGTAACGCTTGAGAACCTTAGTGTTGCTTATGGCATCTCGCGTGAACGTATTCGCCAGATCGAAGTGCGCGCCTTTGAAAAAGTTCGCAAATCGATTCATAGCGATCTGCCACACTAATAATCTTCATCCCCTCTTCCCCCCCCCTTTGCAACGAACTGCGGCGGACAAAATGTCCGCCGCTTTTTTTTCGCATTCCGGGAATGGACGATGGGAACCAGGATCAGTTACCGGATCGATCAACTTCCTTGATCAGGCTGTCACCCCAGGTCTTGATCAATCCACGCTGTTTTTTACGAAGCTCGCCTACACGGCGTTGTGCTGAAAGGTTCAAGACATTGGCAACAATCGGCGGCATGGCCAGATACAGCAACCAGCCAAGCCCCGCCGCGCCATACATGATCGAAAGTGCCAGTGGCTGGAAAATTTGCTGGGTTGCACTGCCAACCGTTTGGGACGGCACCTGCCACAGCTCAAGGATATAGGGTGCGACACCTGAAAAGTTCAGGCCAAATACGCAACGGGCCATCGTGCGGCCCGGGCTGCGGTCAAAAATGAAAGCCACCATTGATGGTAGTAATCCGACCACCAGCGTAATGAAAGTCGGCAATGCGACCATGAACAGCAGCACAGCTGATGCAACCACCGACAAACCGGAAAACGCACTGCGGCCCTTTTTGGGGCTTTTACCTCTTGCCATGTCGATCCCTTAGAAGATGTGCATCAAGAACAATGCCGACACTGTCAGCAACGCAATCATGGTCGAAGCAAAGGCCGCGGCCTGCTGCCCGACCTTTTCGGCCAGCTCAAGTCGTGCTGGCCCCGAAGATTCAAGGTCAAACACTTCACTTTCGGCTTCGGAATATTCCGTCACGGCCTCGACAAATTCGGACTGGTCCTTGCGGCGTTCCTGTTCGTCGTTGATCAGGTTGTAAAGCTCGACCAGATTGCCGCGCTTGGCCAGTTTTGGAATTTCGGTTTCCACACGTTCGCGACGTGCCTTGCTGTGGAACACCTTGATGGCCGGTTCCATCAGGCGCGCAACCCAATGCGACAGGTTGGTCAGATTGTCAGGACCATGGCGCCACTGAACGATGGCAAGCATGCTGATAATCGCGCGGCTATATTCCACCTCGTCAGATGGATTTTGCATCGCCATCAACTGGCTTTCGACGTCATCCTCAAGCCGGGTCGCAATGAAGGCAGCGATATGGCGATCAACCGGCCAGCTGTCCTCAGATGCGCTTTCGGCAGCCTTTTCCAATGCGGGAAGAAGTTGCGAGATGCTGACGACATAGTCTTGCTCGACCAAAGGGCTGAGGCAGTGCTGGTTGCGCACCACTGCATACAGGCAACGCTCATACCCATAACCGGCACTTTGCTGCTGGATATAGTAGCGCATATTTTTGTAAAGCTGCTGGAGCTTCTGGACTTCCGGGCTAAAGCCCTCTTGGCGACCGAACCAGAAGGACGGGATGTCCCGGACAATCACATCAGCAAAACGCTGTGGCCCGCGGCCATGCTGAACATCATATGACAGCATAAAACCAAGGCCATCCACCATCGCCGAAAAGCCCTTGAACCGGATCGGTCCGGTCGGGTCCATGATCAGGATCGAGCGCGCAACAAGGATATCTTCTGCTGATCGCTTGTCCGCCCCGGCCCATTGCAATTGACGCATTGCCTCGGACAAGGCTTTGGCACGTTCATTATCGCCCAAACCACGCCGCAGCCAAATCTCAACGGTGCCATCGCGCAATGGCGCAAGTGCACTGACCCAGTTCTTTGCCATGCCCTGTGCAAACGACCGACATGTGTAATAGTCTCGCCCGGACAAATTTTGCGAACGGGCGGCACGCTTTTCGGTATTTGCCTGAACTGGTTTGGTACGGCGCCCATCGATCCAGGCGTTCAGCTCGGCAAAGCCCCAACGTTCTTCCGGATCATCACACAAAAGCCCACGTACCGGCTCAATCAGGATCAAGGGCAGTTTCTCATGCGACGCAATGGCCTGGAACGACCCCTTTGCCAGCTTGAGCTCCATGATTTCCTGATCATCAAGCTTCTTAAGCGGTTGGCGACCAATCCCAAGTTCGGCCAGCGTAACACCAAGGGCATACAAATCATCTGAAAGCGAACCAATGCCACGCCCAGCAGGATCAGCACTCATGCGTGAGGTCGGCTCATACACCAAAGGCTGGGAATAGGCCGGAGGCCCGCCGGCGCAATCACCAAGCACAACCTTTTCACGCATGACATCGGCAAAGAACAAGTTGCCCGCACGCACATTTCGATGTGACAGCCCCTTCTCTCCAAGGGTCTGCAGGACATTCATGATCGGCTCAACAACCACGGTTGCGATGTCATGCTCATCAATCGCAAGCTTCTTGTCGCGTACCGTGACCTTGCCACCGGGTGGTTTTTCGAAAAACAGCACCATGGTCTTACGCCCGAAGGGCGGCCAATAGGCGATCTCGCTGTCAAGCATATCGATCTGACCGGCCAGATGCATTCCGGTCAGGAAACTGATGTGATCATGTCGGGTGGCCAAAACCGGATCTGTGACAACCGCAAAGGCGCTGCCCTCATCACGGCGCAGATTATCCGCCGTATAGGCCTTGCAATGGCCCATATCGAATTCGGGCATCCGCAGATCAAGAAACACACGGAAATTGCCGATCTCGACACTTTTTCCGCTGCCTGTGACGGGTACCTCTTCACCAAGGCCCGGTACTTCTTCTGTTTGATCAGCAGAATCTGCGCCGCCACCCGGTGCATCCATCGCCGGATCTTGCGAAGAACCCTTTGAAACTTCCTGTTCCTGATCTTCAGCTTGCTCTGCCATGATCCCGATATTTCTTTATACGTTATCATTCTTTGGGCACGCGGAAATTCTGCTGCGCAGTCATCCTGACACACCCAGCAGTACGGTACCCTCAAAAGGTTGATAAAACGATACTTCTGATAGTCGAGCGGGGCAAGCTGTTATCAGGTCAGACACATTCAACAAGCCTGACCAAATCATTCATTTCACAACAAAAAAGCCACCAGTCGGAACTGGTGGCTTTTGCAATGTTCTGCGTGAACAGAAGATTATGCGCTGAACGGGTCGTGAACCAGAATGGTGTCATCGCGTTCCGGGCTGGTCGACAACAGCGCAACCGGTGCTTCGATCAGTTCTTCGATGCGGCGAACATATTTGATCGCAGCCGCCGGAAGATCGGCCCAGCTACGCGCGCCCATGGTGGTTTCGGACCAACCTTCGATGGTTTCATAAACCGGCTTGGCTTTCGCCTGAAGACGCTGGTTTGCCGGCAGATGGTCATAGATTTTGCCATCAATGTCATAGCCAGTGCAGATCTTGATTTCTTCAAAGCCATCAAGAACGTCAAGCTTGGTCAGAGCGATACCGGTGATGCCGTTAACCTTGACCGACTGACGGACAAGGGCCGCATCAAACCAGCCACAACGACGCTTACGGCCGGTAACAACACCGAATTCGTGGCCACGTTGACCAAGACGTTCACCATCTTCGTCAAACAGCTCGGACGGGAACGGACCTTCACCAACACGGGTGGTGTATGCCTTGGTGATACCCAGAACATAGCCAACGCCCGACGGCCCCATCCCAGAACCGGCAGCAGCCTGACCGGAAACGGTGTTCGAAGAGGTCACAAACGGATAGGTACCATGGTCGATGTCAAGCATCGTGCCCTGCGCACCTTCAAACAGAATACGCTTGCCAGCTTCTTTGAACTGGTTGAGCGACTTCCAAACGGTATCAGAGAACGGCAGGATTTTCGGCGCGATTTCCTTGAGCTGAGCAAGAAGCTCTGCACCATCGACTTCTGGCTGACCAAGACCACGCAGAAGCGCATTATGGTGCGTCAGAAGGTTTTCGACCTTGGCTTCAAGAAGATCGGTATCAGCCAGATCACCAACGCGGATCGCGCGGCGGCCAACACGGTCCTCATAAGCCGGGCCGATACCACGACCGGTGGTGCCGATCTTGTTGTCACCCGAAGCCGCAGCTTCACGTGCGCGGTCCAAATTGCCATGCAGCGGCAGGATCAGGCAGGCATTTTCAGCCAAACGCAGATTTTCCGGGGTGATGTCAACGCCCTGCTCTTTCAGGCGGCCGATTTCAGCAAGCAGCGCCCACGGATCAACAACAACACCGTTGCCAATCACAGAAAGCTTGTTCTGACGGACGATACCTGACGGCAGCAGGCTCAGCTTATAGGTGGTTCCGTCGATCACCAAAGTATGACCGGCGTTATGCCCCCCCTGGAAACGCACAACGACGTCTGCCCGTTCGGACAGCCAGTCGACGATCTTGCCTTTACCTTCGTCCCCCCACTGGGAACCGATCACGGCAACATTGGTCATCGCAAAACTCCTTGCGCGATAAAAAGTTCGTTCGATTAGGCGTTCAGCGGCACGACCTGGCCGCCAAGATAAATGTAGTCACAGCCCATGCCGCGCGCTTCAACGCGTGCGGCCTGTTCTGTTTTGGCTTCTGCCGCACCTTCAAGTGCAGCAACCGTGTAATGACCTTCAGCGCGCAGCTTGCGTGCTTCACGCTGTGGCGTACCAAGCGGAAGGTAAACACGTTCAACCGGTTCTGCATCAGGAAGTCCGCGCAGAATACTATCCATATAAAGCGACATGCCTGTTGCGGCCTCGCCCGATGCGCCACCTGCACGGTAACGGCCACCACGGCCGATTTCACCGCGCACATTGCGCGCAAACAACGTGAAGCTGACACCGGTCTGATAACGGAAACCAGCCATCTCGACCGGATCAATGGTAAGGGCTGCTTCAAGACCCGATGCCAAGACACGCTCGGCAACGTCAATCAGACGATAAAGCTCTTCAGACGCACCAAGCGGCAGTTCAAGCTTTTTAAGCTTCGGCAATGCGGTCTGCGCTGGGCCAGCGGCCTCCAGCAGTGCGACCAAAACGTCTGTTACCTTGCCATCTATCCCGCGAAGGGCTGCGACGTCACGACGTTCAAGCGCCTCGGTCAGTGCTTCGCGGTCATCGCGCGACACGCCAAAGGCATCAAACAGACGCACCGGCAAGGTCGGCAGGTTCAGGTCAACCGATACATCGGCAAGACCGATGCTTTCAAGCGCCTCAAGCGCAAGGAGGACAATTTCGGTATCGGCAGCCGCACTGGAAACACCGATCAGTTCCGCACCAACCTGCGCGAACTGACGTTCCGGGCGCAGATGAGAACCCTTGATCCGCAGAACATCACCTGAATAGGACAGACGCAGCGGTCGCGGCGCATCACCCAAACGGGTCGCAGCAATACGACCAACCTGCGGGGTCATGTCGGAACGAAGCCCCATCATGCGGCGCGATTCCGGATCCATAAGACGGAAGGTCTGGGTTGCGAGTTCTGGTGCAGCACCTTCAAGCAGGCTTTCTTCAAACTCGACCAGTGGCGTTTTCACGCGGTCGTAGCCTGCATGTGCCAGACTGGCCATCAGCTTTTCACGGATTTCAGCTTCCCGTGCAGCGGTTCCTGGCAGGACATCCTGCAGGCCGGCGGGCAAAAGAGCTTTCCTGGCGAGTTCGGTCATGTTGTGTGCTTTCCGGACTGGGCGCGCAAATTCGATCTGATGGCGTCCCGAGTTTTACTCAAGGCTCACTATCCGGTAGCGGTTACTACCGCGTTGTGCCGGACAGAGCAACGGGGAAAACCCCTAAAACGCAAATAATACGTACGAAATATCTATTCACCAGCGGCAAATTCAGCTTTTACGACCGAATATGCCCAATCAAGCCACGGCAAAAGCGCCTTGATATCGCTGGGTTCCACGGTCGCACCGCCCCAAATCCGAAGACCTGCCGGCGCGTCGCGATAACCATTGATATCAAGTGCAACATTTTCCGCTTCGAGAAGCTGGGAAATCTTTTTTGGCAGTGCTGCCTGCTGATCTGCGGACAAACCAAGCGCCCAAGGGTCGATGATCTTGATGCACATCGACGTATTCGACGCCGTTGCCGGGTCTTCTGCAAGATCAGCTGCCCAGTCACTGGTCGCAAGCCACGCATCAAGATGTGCGCGGCTTTCACGGGTGCGCTTCAAAAGCCCTTCAAGGCCACCAATCGAGTCTGCCCATTTCAGGGTATCAATCGCATCCTCGACCACCAGCATCGATGGCGTATTGATGGTTTCGCCACGGAAAATACCATCAATCAGCTTGCCGGCTTTGGTCATGCGGAAGATTTTCGGCATTGGCCAAGCGGGGGTATAGCTTTCAAGGCGTTCAACTGCGCGCGGGCTGAGGATAATGATCCCGTGGCCACCCTCGCCGCCCAGGACCTTCTGCCAGCTATAGGTTACGACATCGAGCTTGTCCCACGGCAGTTCCATGGCAAAGATCGCCGAGGTCGCATCGCAAATGGTCAAACCTTTGCGGTCATCTGCAATCCAGTCACCATTGGGAACACGCACACCCGCTGTCGTACCGTTCCAGGTAAAGACAACGTCGCGGTCAAAATCAACCGATGCCAAATCCGGCAATTTGCCGTAATCTGCCTCAAGCGTTCTGACATCGTCAAGTTTAAGCTGCTTGATCACGTCACTGACCCAGGTCGAGCCGAAGCTTTCCCACGCCAGCATATCAACACCGCGCGCACCCAGCATCGACCACAGCGCCATTTCAACAGCCCCGGTATCCGATGCGGGCACAACACCCAGCAGATAATCATCCGGCAGGTTCAACATGTCGCGCGAACGGTCAATGACCTCTTCAAGGCGCTGCTTGCCAAGTTTGGATCGATGGGAACGACCAAGAATTTCCGTTTCCAGTGCCGATGCGGACCAACCCGGGCGTTTTTTGCACGGACCCGACGAAAAGTTCGGGCTGGTTGGACGGCTATCGGGCTTTGCGAAAGCGGTATTCTCGGCAGTCTGGGCCATCGGTATATTCCTGATCATAAAGAACATCCCAACCTGATCATGACAGATCAAATTAGGGGGCTGATCCTATTGAGAGAAAGGCAAAAGTCAAACGCCTTCCACACAAACGGGCCAGCCAATTTTGCATGGCTGGCCCGTTTGTGTTGAGAAGGTCATACGCAGTTGCGCGCACAGCGAAAATCACGACTTAGAACGGGATTTCGTAATACCACGGCGCAAAGATACTAAACGCAATCCAAAGCAGGATAATTAGCGGGGTCCCGGCCTTAAGGAAGTCAATAAACCGATAATGGCCCGGCCCCATGACAAGCAGGTTGGTTTGATAGCCAACGGGTGATGCAAACGAACAGTTTGCTGCCATCACCACCGCAATCGCAAAGACATGCGGCGGCACGCCAAGTTGCTGTGCCATACCAATCCCGATCGGCGTAAACAGAACCGCACAGGCATTATTCGAAAGCACGTTGGTAAAGGCAGCGACAATCAGGAAGAACAGCGACAGGATTACCGGTGCAGGCGCCCCACTGGTTGCTGCCAACAGCTGATCGGCGACAAATTCGGCACCACCGGTCAATTGCAATGCGTTCCCCAGCGCCAAGGCCGCCGCCACCAGTAGGACAATCTTGCGATCAATCGCGCGCGATGCCTGACGCAGGTTCAAGGCGCCGGATGCGATCATAAGCCCTGCCCCGATGAAGCTTGAAACCATAATCGGCACAATACCGGTCGCAGCGAGCGCAATCACACCAAGGAAGATGGTCGCAGCACGGCGGGCGTGGAACGGACGCGGCAAGGTGCGCGTTGACCATTCCAGCAACACCACGTCACGAATGGTGCGAAGTGCCTCGACATCCTCCGAGCGCCCCTGCACCAGAAGAACGTCACCAGCCTCAAGCCGAATTTCCGTCATCTGGGTACGGATCATGCGCGAACGGCGCTGAATGCCCAACACAAGGCACTTGTACTGGTACCGGAAACCGATTTGCTCAAGGTTAAAGCCAATCAGGCGCGAGCCCGGCGGCAACATAACCTCTGCCAGAAGCTGCGTTGATTTCTGCGGGGTTTCTTCCCCGTCACCATTTACCGATGCTGCATCGGCAAGTAGTAAACCCGGATCTTTCTGCAGGGCTTCGGTAAGGGCTTTGCGCGTTGCGGCAACCACCAAAACGTCACCAGCCTGAATTTCCATGTCATCTTCAAATGGTGGCAGCTCTGCATGTTCGCGGCGCACGATCATTTGAATGGTAATGTTTGGCAGGTTTTTGAAGAAACCCGCGACCGGGCGCGTGCCAATCATTTGCGACGCCGGGCCAACTGTGATCTGGGCAATGAATTGCTTGCCGCTGCTATCAGGGTTGGCAAGTTTGCTGCGCATGGATGCCAGCGCGGGCAGAAGACGCGGCGCAATCACCAGAACATAGACAAAGCCGGTCAGCGCCAAGACACTGCCAATCACGGTAAATTCAAAGAATTCAAGCCCCGGCATGCCAAGCTCGATCAACGAGCTTGAAACCAGAAGGTTTGTCGAGGAACCGATCAGGGTCGTCATGCCCCCAAGGATCGCCGCATACGAAAGCGGGATCATCAGCGATGATGGTGAACGTTCAATACGCTCAGCAAGTGCCTGAATAATTGGGATAAAGATAACAACAACCGGGGTGTTATTCAGGAATGCCGACATCAGCATCACCACAAACAACCCGATGAAAATCGCAACGGATGCGTTCTTGCCGCCATGTTCGGTGATCAGACCGGCGATGTAGCTGACACCACCGGTCAAAACCATCCCTTGCCCGACAACAAGCAGCGATAGCACCGTAAGCAATGCCGGATTGGCAAAGCCGGACATAATGGTTCCGGCACCCAGAAGGTTCTCACCATCCGCATCCAGAAGCGGGAAGAATTCGAAAAACAGCAACAGGGTTGCAATCAGCGCCATGCTGGTCAGTTCGAGCGAAATACGCTCCAGCCCATACAGGACAAGCGATCCGGCAACCAGCGCCAGAACCACCCACATCTGCATCGGCGTCGCAGAACTGGCGACAACACTTTCGATCACGATAAATCTTCCCCTGTAAAACCAGCACCTTTGTGGTTTTCCGCCCACGGTTTAGTCCGTGTGGCGCGCCCACATTCGTCGTATTTTGCCTTTACTTAGACGAAAGCCCTATGGCCGGGTCAATAAAAAAACAAAGCCCAACCAGTTCAATGCGGATTAATCGGTAGACCGAAGCAGTTAAAACCAAACTATATTTTCCCACACCCAGACAACAAAAAGCGGGCAACATCACTGCTGCCCACCTTAGAATAATCATGCATGAACTTGGGTGTTATCAGGCTGGAACGACGATTTCGCCCTTAAGATACAAAACGGCCTCGCCCTTCAGATGGACACGATCACCATCCACCGCACAGGCAACAACACCACCGCGCTTGGATGCCTGATAACCAACCACATCATTCTGACCAAGCTTCTCGGCCCAATAAGGTGCGACCACGCAATGCATGTAACCGGTCACCGGGTCTTCATCGATACCAATTGCCGGAACAAAGAAGCGTGAAATCATATCAAGTCCGGTCTTATCGCCCGGTGCCGTGACAATCACACCGCGTCCGGCAAGTTTGCCAAGTGTTGACATATCAGGGGTCATTTCGCGGACGATCTTGGCGTCATCGTAAACTGCGACAATGTCCGTATCGCGGCTGTTGACCACATAGGTCTCAACCGGCGTCGCACCGCCAAGGGCTATGATGATTTCGTTCGTCATCGGTTCTGGGCGAACCGGTTGTTTGGGGAAGTTCAAAACAATCGCATCCCCGTCACGACCAGCCGTCAGGATGCCGCTTTTGCTCTGCAGGCGGATTACATCGCCCGCAAATCCAAGCTGATTGAAAATCACAAAGGCACTGGCAAGGGTCGCATGGCCGCAAAGCGGCACTTCAACCGTCGGCGTAAACCATCTGATATGGAAATCCGCTTCATCTGCATCTTCGCACGGAATGAAAAATGCCGTTTCCGACAGATTGTTTTCCATCGCGATTTTCTGAAGCACGTCATCGGAAAGCCACTCGGTCAGTGGCACAACCGCCGCCGGGTTTCCTGCAAACAGCATATCGGTGAAGGCATCAATCTGATAGATCGGCAAAGTCTGGGTGGTCATGGTCTTATCCTGAGATCGGGCACGTTTGATGTGGTTGGATACCGTTTTGACACCCAACCACATTCGTCATCTTTTATAAAACAGAATCAATTGCCTGTTTAATGATCGCAAGATCATGATCCTGAGTGCGCCAGTTTGAAAACGCGGCCCGGAAGCCAAACCGACCATTATAGATTGTTGGGGTCATGAACAGCTTGCCGGTCGCATTGATCTTTTCAAGCAGCGCGCGGTTCTGATCATCATCACCCAAAGATGTCAACATGGTGACGTTCAATTTTGGCTCGCTCAGAAGCTCAAGCTTTTCATGGGTGCGCACCCAAGCGCCAAGATCGGCCGCCTGATCACAATTGGCGCGAATGATTGCCGCAAACCCGTCACGGCCATAGGCCTTCATCGCCATCCAAAGCGGCAAGGCACGGAACCGGCGGGAGTTTTCCACCCCGCGATTGATATAGCTATTGCCTTCTGCCTTGGTCGCAAGGTACGGCGCAAAGGCGCGGCAGCAGGTTTCCAGAACCGAAATGTGACGGGTCAGGAAAATACCGCAATCATAAGGAACGTTCAGCCACTTATGACCGTCCGAAGTAATGGAATCCGCGCGATCAATACCTGCCAGGAAATGTGCCCGGCGATCATCCAGGGCGGCAAACAAACCGAATGCCGCATCAACATGAAGCCACGCACCATATGCCGCACAAAGATCGGCAATGGCCGTAAGATCATCAAAATCCGTTGCATTCACTGTACCGGCCGATGCGATGACAATCTTGCCGCGTGCGTCACTGGCTTTCAGCTTAGCGCGCAGGTCATCAAGATCGGTTTCCTCAGATCCCGGCAGGGTCGCAACCTTGGTAAAGCTGTTACGACCAATGCCCGTGATCGAAAGATCCTTGACCATGCTGGCATGCGGGGTGGCGGCAAAGATTTCAAGATCAGGCAAAACGCCAGCGCCATCGGCGTCGACGTTTACACCAACCCGCTCGCCACACCATTGGCGACCGGCAACAAGGCCCAACAGGTTCGATACTGTCGCACCGGTCGTCAAAACACCGTCAAAACGATCTGATGGCAGCCCGCCAAGATCGCATAACCAGTTAATCACTTGTTCTTCAACGGCCGCATTCACCGATCCTTCCGGACCGGTCGCGTTTTGATCAATGGCACTGGCAAGCCAATCACCAGCAAGGGCAGCCGGTGTCGTGCCACCGGTCACAAATCCAAGATAACGTGGACCAATTGATGCGGCGAGCAGCGGCAGAATTTCTTCCTTCGCTGCCCGCAACGCATCAAGTGTACCGCTTCCCTGCCCTGATAAGGGGCGCGAGGGGTCAAAAGCAGAGAAATCGCGGCAGGTCACATCCATGTCGTCCGCACCCTGAACGAAACCATGTGCCAGATCACCTGTTTCCACAAGAATCCGGCCAAGCTTTTCAAGGTCATCAAACATGAGATGACGCGCATTGTCAGTGGGGCTGGCAGATGCACGATTTGTCACAACATTCATGGATTTTCTCCCGAAAGGATGCGGGCATAATCAGCCCGGTCGATATTCGCCCCGGTCAGGACCACGGCGATTTTCTTTCCGATATTTTGGTCGCGTTCGCTAATGGCGGCGGCAAGTGACGCAGCCCCCGCACCTTCGGCCAAGGTGTGGCACGAACTGAAATAAAGGCGCATGGCATCTGCAATCTGATCATCACTGACCGAGACTATGTCAGCAGCACCGTTGGTGATGATTTCAAACGCCATTGGATCAGGGCTTCGGCACGCAACACCATCGGCAAAGGTGTTCGCCGTTGCTGTTTGAATGATCTTACCGGCCTTGTAGGATTGGCGCACCGCATCCGCCCCGGTCGCAACAACACCAACAATTTCGGTCTTAAGTCCAAGGGCATCGCGCGCCGTGATCAGCGAACAAATTCCTGACCCCATACCAACCGGCACATAAACGCGATCAAGTCCTTTGATCTCGTCAAACAGCTCAAGCCCATAGGACGCAACACCGCGCACCAGTTCCCGATGAAACGGCGGGACCATGAAGCTGTCTTCTTTGCTGGCGCATTCATACGCGTATTCGGCTGCTTCCTGGAAGTCGTTGCCATGTTCAATGACTTCCGCACCCCATGCCCGCATTGCGGCATTCTTTTCAACCGAATTGCCATGGGGGACAATAATGGTGGCCGGCATGCCAAGACGACTTGCCGCATGGGCAAGGCTTTGACCGTGATTACCCCGGGTGGCAGAGATAATACCGCGGCTCAGATCAACCGATGATCCGAGATATTTGCAAAACGTCAAACCACCGCGAACCTTGAACGCACCAAGGCGGGTATGGTTTTCATGTTTGACATACAGGGACAATCCCGTCGCCCGATCGAGCAACGGCCAGCGAATTGTCGGGGTCGGCGGGACATATTTATGCACAAAAGTCGCTGCATCCCGTAATTCCGTCAAACTGAACATTCGTATTGTATCCCTGAATTCTCTTAATCGTGACAATTAGACAATGTACCCGTTTTGGACCGAACGGAGGCACGATGGGAGCACGCGCCTCCGTCATGCGCAGCGGTGGCTAGCTGCGCGGGGGGATCCCGGTCCAAATGGGTTTGGAAAGCTCTTGATCAATGTCGGCACGGGTCAGCCCGACATCCTTAAGCATATGATCATCAAGCAATTCTATCGCATGGCGGTTACGTGCACGTGATTGTACCCGTGCGAGGTAATCCAAAAAGGAGATCACCGCACCAATCACCGCTGCGCGCCAGGTCGCAGGTTTGACACCCTGCTCGCCCGTCATCACAACTTGATCATTGATCCGGATGCCGGGAAGCTGGATTGTATCGTTACAATTTACCATCTTCTTCTCCTATCGGTTAATTGTCTCGATATTGTTTTGTCATTGACATTGTCATTGTGTCAATTTAAACATTGTCACCATGACAATATGGCTTCCGAACCTTAAAGACGCCGGTGGACCTGTTTATCGACAGATCGCACAGGCCATTCGCACCGCAGTCAAAGACGGCACCCTTAAACCCGGTGACCGACTGCCCACCCATCGCGACCTTGCCTATCATCTGGGCGTAACGGTCGGCACAATTACGCGGTCCTACCGCGAAGCTGAGCGGTTGGGTCTTGTGGCGGGTGAAGTCGGGCGCGGAACCTATATTCTCGATAACATTCAGTCCGAACTGGACATGGCAGCAACCGCGCCGATCCCGATGGCTTTCACCAATAATCTGGCGCAAATGAATCTGAAGTCGGCATTGCAGTCTGATGCAACGCCGGGACTTGATGGCGAAGATTCCAGCCCGATCAATTTCCGTATGAATTGCCCCCTGCCCCCGCAGGAAGGCCATATCCGCCAAACCTTGATTGACGTCGCCAGCACCTTATCGATCGACGATATGGTGTCGTACAAATCGGAATACGGCATTGCCCATCAACGAGAAGCACTGGCAAATGCAGCCGGCCGATTGGGGCTCGATGACAATCCGGAACGCGTATTGCCAACCGCTGGCGTTCAGCACGGCATGACCGTGTCCCTGCTGGCCTCAGTTCGCCCGGGCGACCTAGTTCTTTGTGAAGAACTGACCTATCCGAACCTTCGAAGCCTGGCCAATTTGTTGCAATTCCGTCTGCGCGGTGTTGCCATGGATGATGAAGGCATCATCCCCGAAGCACTTGAGAACCTTTGCCGCACACAAAGCCCGCGCGCCATTTATCTGATGCCGACCCTGCATAACCCGCTTTGCAGCACCATGAGCCAGCAGCGCCGGATCGAGATCGCTGAAATCCTGCGCAAATATGATCTCACCCTGATCGAAGACGGCATTTATCACTTCCTCAATCCCGAAGCCCCGCCCCCGCTTTCCTGCTTTGCACCGGAACGTTCGATCTATCTTGATGGTGTTTCCAAAAGCATCGGGGGCGGCCTGCGTGTTGGCTATATCCACGCACCTGGTGAAATGATCGGTAAGCTTGCCAGCGCCATTCGATCAACCTGCTGGATGGTATCGACCATCAATCTTGAACTTGTTACCCGCATGATCAATGACGGCAGCCTTGCCCAATATGAAGCGTGGCACCGCGAAGAAGCATCCCAGCGCCTATGCATCATTCTGGGCACGCTCAAGGGGTACAATATCCGGTTCCATGCGACGAATTATCACGTATGGCTGGAACTCCCCGATCATATTGATACGGGTGAACTTGTGATGAATGCGGCCAATAACGGCGTTCTTCTGACAGCTGCGCAGCAGTTTTCCGTTGGCCATGTACCACGCGGGTTGCGCCTTTGCTTTGGCGCTGAACGATCGGCCGATCGACTGCGGCGCGGCGTGCAGGTTGTTGACCGACTTCTGAAAAGCAGTGATTTCGGCAATACGGTTGTCATCTAGGTTGCGGTTGGCGCGATTGTTACGCGCACTGTTTGATGGTCAGCACGAATTTCCTTTTGGCATTTCAACAATTTCCGTAAGCAACGCTTGACCACGTGATTGCGTTACTTCCAAGATATGTTGCGGGGGCTAAATATCCTCCCCATGAAAATTCATACCTTGGGCAGCAGAAAGTCAGCAAATGCCAGTTTCCCGCCTTGACGCCGAAGATTGCGGTTTCCCGCATTTCCGTATTCGCAGCCCTCATAAAGACCAACAGCCGAAGATTTTCGATTTTTCATCGCACTACCGCGCGGCAGAAGCCCTTAAATTCGGGCTTTCCATGTCTGAACCGGGTTTCAACATCTTTGTTTTGGGTCTGGATCGCGCTGGTCGTATGACCGCGACCCTGGATTACCTGAACAAGGCCATGGAAGAACGAAGTGCGCCCGATGACTGGGTCTATCTGAACAATTTCTCGCGCACCAACAAGCCGCGTCCCTATGCCCTACCTGCGGGCCAGGGCGGCAAGCTTCAATCTGCGATGGAAACATTGATTTCCCATCTGCGCGAAGCGTTTGCGTCGGCCTTTAACGCACCCGCACATTTGACCGAGACGCAGACCCAGACCGAAGAAGCGCGCGCACAGTTGCGCGAGAAATTCGACGCCCTTCGTGAATATGCGCGCGAGCGCGGCCTTGACGTTCAGGAGAACGAAAAAGGTGTCATGATCGTAGCGCTTAATGAAGAAGGCGAGCCGGTATCACTCGACGAAATCCCCAAGGAACGTCGCAACGAAGCCGAAGACGCGTTTGAGGAAGTCGCCGAGGAAGCCCGCAAAACCCTTCTCTCGACCCGCGATCTTGAAGAACAAATTGGCGATACACTTGATAGTCTGCGTCGCGGTGCCGCCAAGGTTGTTCTAAAGCCGCGCATCAAGAAGCTTCGTGACAAATTCACAAGCCCCGGCCTGAAGGCATGGTTCGAAGCACTTGAAAAAGACATCCTCGATAATATCGATGCGTTCGAGGAAGCAAGCGACCAGCCCGCCATCGAAAGTGGCGATGGTAAAATCCCGGAAACGGTTGATGATCGGTATGCGGTCAATCTTCTGATCGACCATTCGCGTGACAAGCACCCGGACGTTGTTCTTGAACCAAGCCCAAGCTACGACAATTTGTTCGGGCAAATTCAATACCGCCCGATGGGTGGTGGCATGCACCCACATTTCAGCCTGATCAAACCGGGCGCGCTTCACCGCGCCAATGGCGGGGTTCTGGTTTTGCGTGCGGAAAGCCTGCTTGAACATGAAGAATGCTGGGGCTTCTTGAAAGCGGCCCTTCGCGACCGTGAAATCCGCATTGAGGAAACCCACAAGGGCGGCGCCCCCACCGCCGGCGCACCGGAACCGCGCCCGATCCCGCTTGATCTTAAAGTCGTGATCGTTGGCGCACCAAAATTTTACTACACCTTCTTCTCGCTTGATGTGGATTTCAGGAACCACTTCCGCGTAAAGGCAGATATTGACGCGGACATGCCCGCAGCAGGTCGCAACATTTCGATTTATACCGGGCTTTTGCGCGAGTCTGCATTGTCCAGATCAGGCATTCCCGTCGACAATGGTGCAATCCGCCAGCTCCTTGGTCAGGCCGCCCGCTGGGCCGGTGAACGTGACAAACTGACAGCCCAAATCGAACGGGTCGAAGATGTCGCGATCGAAGCCGGTGCCGTTTGCAAATCGGACGGCCGCGAAAGCATCCGTGCCGCCGATGTCAGACGTGCGATCGAAGAACGCCGCCATCGCAATTCGCGTCTTGAAGACCGATCGCATGAGCGCGTTCAGCGCCGCGAAATCCTGATCGACAGTTTTGGCAGCATCGTTGGTCAGGTCAACGCACTGACGGTTCTAGATTACGGCGATCATGCCTTTGGCCTGCCCGCCCGTGTATCTGCGCGTTCCTATGTCGGCAGTCTTGGCGTACTTAATATCGAACGCATGGTCGATATGTCAGGCCCGCTTCAGCAGAAATCAGTCATGACGATTGAAGGCTTCATCAAGTCGCGCTTTGCCCAGGAATTCCCACTTTCGTTCGCATGTAACGTTACGTTCGAACAAAACTATGGCGGGATCGAAGGTGACTCGGCCTCGATGGCGGAGCTTTGTGCGATTATCTCGGCAATCTCGAACGTACCGATGCGGCAGAATATTGGCGTTACCGGATCGATGAACCAGTTTGGGGAAGCACAGCCGGTTGGCGGCATTTCGCACAAAATCGAAGGGTTTTATCGCATCTGTGCGGATCAGGGCTTTACCGGCGATCAGGGTGTTGTCATCCCGCTTGCCAATGCGGAAAACGTCGTCCTTCGTGAAGAAGTTGTTCAGGCAATCCGCCAGGGCAAATTCAACATCTGGACCGTTGAGCATATCAATGACGCGATTGAACTCCTGACTGGCCTTCCGTCCGGTGATCGCACCGATGGCCATTATCCTGCGGACAGTGTTTATGGCAAGGCAATGGAACGTCTGCGCAGCAATGACCACATATTGCGTGAACGCCATGCCTATCCACCCCGCGCGGAGATGTAAGAATGTTTCGACCACCCCGTGATCGCCAAACGTCTGCGACGCATCTGTCGCACGCCGCTTGCGCATCGATGAAACGGGGTGGTCATTTCCGTTTTTTACAGATCCTGGTCAGCTTCGGGATCATGGGGGGCACTATCACTCCGGCAAGCACATTTGCGCAGACCACGAATGACACCATCCCCACTGGTGCCGCGATCATTCCAACCGACCTTCCCGCCCACGCATCGACAGTACAATCCGAAAAAGGCCCGCTGAGCCTTCTGCCCGGCACAATCCCGGCAGACAGCAATGCGATCGATATTGAAGAAATCCCTTCCCTTGCAACGCGTTATCAGCAAACATTGAACGGTCAGAATCCTGTTCGACGCCAACCGGCAAGATCAGCAGTCACGCCGACCAAACCCACAACGACGCCAACACGCGCCTTGGCCCCGACACTCAATGCTTCAACCAAACCGGCTGAAGTTGAGACCACAATGGCGCCGGTTCCCCCAATAGAAACCGCCATGCCGACGGGAAACGGCGTTTACCTGATCCAGCTTGGTGCGTTTCGAGACACAATTGCGGCTGAAACCTATTGGGCAAGTTTTCGTATCCGTTATCCGGAGCTTGCGAAATCCTTTGAAAAGCAGATCGTTTCAGCCGATCTCGGCACGCGGGGTATTTATCATCGCCTAAGATTGGCTGGGTTCGACAGTTCAGAACGCGCCAAACAACAATGCCGCCAGCTGCTTGCTGACGGCACCGAATGTTTTGCCACGCATCCTTAGGACTCCTGATCCGAGTCCCCGCTCAATACGGAAAATCTTTAAAAATCAGCTCCCCGGCGACAGCAAGACGATCTTGTCAACGATCAAGGTCGTTGCTTCGGTGCAGGTCGTCATCAGGGCGGTATGACCGGTCACGCGGACTTTGTCACCCGGACGGAATCGGGTGGCCTTGTTGGCAAGCGCGTAAAGCGTGCCATCATCGGCGCGGAAGGTCACACATTCCTGACCATGATCGGTAATTTCACCGCCAACAGTGAAGTTTTCCTTTTGCAGGACCGAGCAGGCAGACAGTGCAACCGCAACGCCAACAACCGCAATTTTCCGTGTTATTCCAACCATATAACCGCTCTTCATTAGTCGTTCTCCTATGCGTGAACGATTCTATTTTGACACAAACTCTTTCGTGCCGCGTTAAGGTTCTTGTAACGCGATGGGCGATACAACATTAGAACTCTTTTAGGACTATCACCATTCAATGTCATTGATTACAAGACAGATCATGGAAAAGACGCAGATCGAATTACTCATGGAACTTGCCGCTGATTTTCAGCAGCAAACCGCGATCAATAATCGCGCCACAGAGGAAACCGAACAGCGCAATGCATTGTCCACGCTGGTAGATCTAGCACGTGACATGCAAACCCGTCTTGATCAACAACAAAACCGCATTCGTCAGCTTGAACTCATGGTCGAAACCGATGAGTTGACCGGGCTTTATAACCGACGTGGATTTATGCGCCGCACCCGCGAAGCACTTGCCCGCGCATCGCGCACGGCTGAACGCGGTTTGATGGTGATTGCCGATCTGGATGGTTTCAAGCAGATCAATGACAAACATGGTCATGCGGCCGGTGATGCAGTTTTGCGCCACTTTGGCCAGAACCTGCGTACGCACACCCGCTCAGACGATTACGTTGCACGCTTTGGCGGTGATGAATTCGCCATCCTGATGACCGGAAGCAGCCCGGATGCGGCAGAAAAACGCATGACGCAGCTTCAACAGGCCACCGCACGCTTCCCACTGATCTGGCAGGGCAATGCGCTGGCGATCAAGGCAAGCTTTGGCTACACGATCTATAATGCACGATCCGAGATTTCCGATCTGATCCGTGCCGCGGACGAAGCCATGTATGGCGAAAAACACGCGCAACGCGATAGCAAGCCTGCGGCTAAAAAAGACGAAGACGCGGCCTGATCTGTATCAGGCGCTTTTCAAGCGTCTTGCCCGGCCTTTTGCGACCTAGCTTTCCTCGTCAATAATATACTTGGCAGCACGAACGCCCGTCATGAATGCCCCATGGGTTGTTCCGGCATAGTCAAAGATCGTGTGTTCCCCTGCCAGGATCAGGCAATCCTCAATCGGTTCGCCCAAATCATCAAAATCCGATTTTCTGTTGCCGGGTTGCGGAAAAGCATAAGCACCAAGGGTGTAAGGATCTTCAGCCCAATGAGTCGCAAGAACTTGCGTTGGCGTCCCAACATCACCTTCCCAGACATTGCGCAGAACTTCGAGTGCATCTTCGACCATTTCACTGTCTGACATGCGATCGGCCGTCAGCGCATAGTCGCCAACACTTAACCCCAGCAAGATGTTCTCGTTTGAAAATGTCCGGTAGTTCAGCCAGTAATTCCACCGCCCTTTCGGCTCGGTCGTGATCCCGAAATACTGGGTTTCGGTATCCCAGAAGGGTTCATCAAACTTCAGCGCAAGTTTGGTCACGCTGCCAAAACCAATCTTGCTGATCGATGATTTGTAATCGCTTGGAAGTTCGGGGTCGAACTTGATGTTGTTGGCTTTGAGGACTCCGAGTGGCACAGCGCAAATACAATAATCTGCCTCGAATGCCCCTTTGTCCGTCGTAACGGTCACACCATCTTCGGCGTCATATTCGACAGCCGACACAATATGGGACAGCTTGATATCCACGCCATCCGCAAGTGGTTTAAGGATCTGATCATAGCCCGTTGTGACAACAACGTCCGCACCATCAAATGCCTCGTCCCAGTTAAACAATGGCGCACTCAGCTTTTCAATCGCACCACCCTTGGAAAATTCCGTGAATGCCGAGAACGCCCACATGATCCCCGGATCATTCAAATAAGCCGGTCGATAATCCTTGATGGCCAGCAAAAGGCTCCTTGGGTCATTCGCTTCATAATTGTTGTCGATGTATTCAAGAACACCTTCCCAAGCATCGACAATACGCTCGACCTCGTCTTTGTCATATTCATAGCCTTCAATGTCGAAATAGACCGAATTCTCATCATCGGTGACAACATATTTCGCTCCGATCGCATCCGCCAATTGCTTGGTCGGGTTATCTGATGACGGGCCATGGATCCACCCTGCCCCAACCTCAAACGGCGCACCCATCGACCAATCCGTCAACAAACGGCCACCGATATGTGGCTTGGCTTCCAGCACAGTTACGCTTGCACCGTTCTTGCGCAGCAAGTTCGCAGCCCCCAAACCAGCAATCCCTGCACCGATCACGATGACAGAAATACCTTCCAGCGCCTTGGCATCACGGATGCCAAAACGGGCAGCAAGTGCCACAGCACTACTTGATATCAGGACGGATTTGATAAAACGGCGGCGGTTGATGTTTCGGTTTAGCACGAGCACCTCGTTTGTTTGTCAACGCAGCTGAACAGATATCTGGCAAACAGGCCCTAAGGCCAAAACCAACCCTGAGTTGATGCTGTTTTCCGTAAAACATCAAGTTCTAATAGGAAAATACAGGGACTCCTGCGTGGCCCAAACTCCATTAGGCTGAATTCAGCTGTCAGAAAACACTTAGCAAGGAGACGACTAGAAAGGCATGCCTCACCATATTCAAACATGCGCACATTACGCGAAATATTGAAATTGAAAGCGTTACGTGCACAGTTTCAATAATCTCAAAGTTCACAAACAATCAATTGGAAACGTTCAGTTCCCTGTCAGCTTAGGCGTGCATCTTTGGCACAGACATTAACCAAGCATGCCAAAGTTGGGGTACGACATGTTTTTCATTACAGACGACGATTTGCGTGAGTTGCGCGCCATGGGGAGCACCTTGATGACCATCACGGAAAAAGGCTCAAGCCCTGCCCTTGCAAGTTCTGTCACCAGCCTGATCCAGCACACGCGTTCGCTGCAGACCAAACTTGATCAGCAACGCGCCCGGATCGAGCAACTTGAAAAACTCGTCGAAACCGATGAGCTGACGGGAGCCTACAACCGTCGCGGTTTTCTGCGTCGGATGCGCGAGACTTTGGCGCGGGCCAAACGGACCGGCCGCCAAGGCGTTTTGATCATTGCCGATGTGAACGAACTTAAAAAAATCAATGATACGTTCGGGCATCAGTTGGGTGACGCTGCCATTCGCCATTTCGTCAAGGTCATGCGCGGCCATACCCGTGCAGACGACCATGTTGCCCGCATCGGCGGCGATGAATTCGCGATCCTTTTGTGCGAGTCAGAGCATGACAAGGCATGTCGTCGTGTCAATGAACTTGAAAAGGCCCTAAAGACCTTCCCATTGATGGGCCGCAGGCTTTCGATGCGGGTTACGGCAAGCTTTGGCCATGCAACATTTGATGGTGATAGCGACCTACAGGATCTTTTGAAAACGGCTGATGAAAACATGTATCAGCACAAGGCCGAACGAAAGCCTGAGTTAAAGCTGATTTCAAAGGCTGGCTAAAACCAATTCGTGCCCCAAAAACCCGTGCCAACCGAAGATGGTTGAGCGCGGGTTTATTTTTTTGGCATATGAAGTGCAAATCCTTCATATCCTTTGTAAGATCGCTATTTAATATAGACAGGTAATCCTGCGGCACACCAAGATCAGGCGGCTTACGATGACGGTTCAAAAATGACAGACAGCTCCAGCTATTCTGCAGATACAAATGATCAGGACCTTTTGGCTGCCATGGCATTCTGCTGGGCAGATATGCTTCTTGAGATTGATGAGAACGGCTACATCCTGTTTGTCGCGGGGGCCACAGAAAGCCTGCTGGGCTGCATGCCAGACCGCCTCATCGGCGAGGCGTTTGAAAAGCTCGTTGTAAAGTCCGAGCGCCCGTTGCTTCGCGCCTATCTGCATAGTGGTACCGGTCTTAAGCGTCTCGAAGAACTTGATCTTGATTTTCAGCTGTATGAAGCCGACGGCACCCCGGTTCAGGAACCTGTCCCTCTGTCGCTGAGCGGCTATATGATTGCCGATCCCGCAAGCCGCTATTACATCGCAGCGCGCCATCGCGCCATCCGTCCACGTGCACGCTCCGGTATCGATCGCATCATTTTGCAAAACGCTGTGATCCGCCAAAATCAAACGGCTGAAGCCAGCCAACAAATAGCACCAGTTAGCAAACCGACATTGAGCTATCATAGCGAAGCCCTTGTTGTTCTTGAAAATCTGGCCGCATCCCGGTCACAGGCAGAGAACGCAGCAACCAATGAACTGGCACGTCTGATTGGCATTGGGGTGAAGCAATTCAATTCATCGCTGATCAAGGAACAGATCGTATCGGGCAAGGCGTCCAAAATTCACCCGGTTGACGAGCCGATGATTGAATTGGAACGCCGCATTGTTGCCTATGCAAGTGCGCTGCGCGCGGACCTTGAAGAGCCAGCACCGAGCGAACCTGTAAAGGCGAATGGCCTGTTTTCCCTGACAAACGGACCAAGCGCGTCCGATAAGGACGGCAAACGGTCAAAAACAGCCGATCTGTTTGGTAATGATTATGAAAGTGCCCGCAACATCCATCACTTTGATACGGAAAACAAAGAAAGTGACCGAGAAACCAACCTGACACGTGCGGTTGCCTATGCGCTTAACCGTATGCAGCGCAAAGCACAGAACGAAGTCACCGCCGCCCGACTTTCGGCAAGCCTGCCGCACCTGATCAATGAAACACTGAAGTCGGTGCGTGCGTTCCGTGAGATCGTTGAAAACGGATCGTTTGCCGTTGCCTTGCAGCCGATCGTTCATTTGCACAGCCAGAAGATGCATCACTTTGAGGCATTGGCACGCTTTACCATCGGCGACAGTCCGCTTGCCGTTGATCAGATCATTCACTTTGCCGAAGGCACGGGATTGATCACCGAGTTCGACCTTGCCATGTGCCGCAAGGTTCTCGATCACTTGCGCGACAATCCTGATGACATCCCCTTCCCGGTTGCCGTCAACCTGTCAGGTCATTCCCTGGAGCAGGCAGGTTTCCTGACATCCCTGACAGAGCTTTTGGATCAATATGACATCACGCCGAACCGGGTTTTGTTCGAAGTGACCGAAACATCGCGCATTCGTGGCTTGAGCGATGTGAATACCGGTCTTCAGGCCTTGCGCGAACGCGGCCATGAAATCTGTCTTGATGACTTTGGTGCTGGCGCTGCGAACTTTGAATATCTAAGTGCACTTGATGTCGACATCATCAAGTTTGATGGCGGTGCCATGCGTACGGCCCTTGCCAATCCAAAGGGACGCGCGTTCCTCAAGGCAACCGCCCTTCTTTGCCGCGATCTTGGCATTCATACCATCGCAGAAATGATCCATGATCAGGCAAGCTACGAGCTGGTCCGTGATTTGGGCATTGATTACGGTCAGGGATACCATCTTGGCCCGCCAGTCACGATTGGCAGCGATGATGGCTATACCAAACTGAATGTTGCGTCATCCCTTTGTGGATCAGGCTGCACTGATCCCAATGCGTCAACCATTACAGGAGGACGCGTATGACGTCTCGCCCCCCGGTAAACACCCAACATCATCCGTCAGATACACTTGAAGATCTGACCGCCTATGATGCAGAAGTGTTCAAGCTTGACCCCAAAGTCATGGCAGAAGCCGAGGCGCCCGTTATTGTGATGGATGCGCAAGGTGTTCCCCTGTTTGCCAACAAGAATGCCGTTGGCTTTGCCAAGGGTATTCGCGACGGATTGTTCCCCGAGATTTATCAACTCATTCGGCGCACTTTGACCACGCCCGGTGGCGTGGTGGAAATGATGACATTTGAAGTTCAGCGCGGCACAGCAACGCTCGAGCTCACAGCCCTTCCGACAACGAACAATCAGGTCATGATCCTTCCGCGCGATGTCAGCATGGATCGCAATCTGCGCGAAGCTCTGATTGATTCGCGCCAACGTTATCGTGACATTGTCGAAGTTTCATCTGCCTTTGCCTGGGAAACGGACGATTCCGGCAAGTTCGTCTTTGTCTCACCACGCGGGGCATTGGGCTATCGCGCTGATGATATCGTTGGGCGTTCCCCGGGGAATTTCCTGCTCGATACTGCTGATCAGGACAGCGAATATGTATTTCGCAGTCAAAAGGCCGTGCGTGATGTCCCGGTCTGGTTCAGAAGGTCGAACGGGCGTGATGCCTGTCTTTCGGTGTCCTCAACCCCGGTTTACTCACGTGATGGCAAATGGACAGGCACCCGTGGACTGGCGCATGACATTACCGAACAACGCCGACGCGAAAGCGAAGTCGCAACTGCGCGAAATCGTGACCGGCTGATGACCTATATCGTGCGCACAATGCGTGACGAGATCGATCCGCTTTTGGTCCTTAAGGGCGCATCTGAGGCCAGCACGCGCGCACTTGCCTGTTCCCATTGCATCATTTTCAAACGCAATGATGAGATGGACGAACTTGAAATTGCTGCAGGTGATGAAGAAAAATCCGCAAACGAAATCGCACATCAGGCACTCAAGCAACTGAGCAAAACCGATGAAGTGTTTGATGCACAGATTGGTGAATATCGGATTGTTGCCCTGCGCTGCCATTACCATCAGCGCAACAATGGTGCGGTGATCTTCATGTTTGACGCCCACCACCCGGAACCGACCGAGGGTGAGCGCGCAATCATGAGCGAGGTCGCAGACCAGGTCGGAATCGCGATCGAACAAGCCATTCAGCATGAACGCATCCTGACCCTGTCGCGGACGGATGGCATGACCGGGCTTTTGAACCGTCGCGCGTTTTTTGATGAGCTCAAACGGCGTCACAGCCGCCTGCAACGTGAACACGCACCGGCATCGTTGATGTATGTCGATATGGACAACTTCAAGATGGTCAACGATATCCATGGTCATCAGGTTGGTGACGAGGCCATTCTGGCCCTGACCAAGGTTCTTCAGGAAAATGTCCGCCCGGCCGATTTGGTTGCGCGCCTTGGGGGGGATGAATTTGTGCTGTGGCTTGAAGGTGCAGATATCGACGCAGCTTCATCGCGCGCCAAGACACTGATGCGCGAAAGCGCAATTTTGACAAAATATTCCGGTGATGATGCACATCCGCTGGGCATCTCTGTCGGGATTGCTGTTCATGAGCCGGGCTCGAATGAAAATCTGAACCAACTTGTACAACGGGCTGACCAGACCATGTATCAAGTGAAAAAAGGTGGCAAAGGTCGCTTTGGCATCGCCGCCGCACCCGGATCAGAAGATTCGGCAAAGATAGAAAATTAGGAGGGATGCCCGATGAAGGGATTTTTGCAGCGGGTATTTACCAAGCGACGCGAAACGCCGATCACTTATGACGAAGCCAAAGAAATGGCGGCAAGTCCGGATGCGGATGTTCGCGGCCGGCTCGCACAGCGTCATGATACGCGTCCTGAAATCCTGTATTTCCTAGCAACGGATCAGGATTCCTCTGTTCGTCGCCATATTGCTGCAAACGAAGCAACTCCGGTTCAGGCCGACGTCCTTCTGACCGATGACGTCGATGACAGCGTACGCGGCAGTCTTGCCGAGAAAATCGCGCATCTTTCAGCAGGTCTCAGCGCAAACGAGACCGACAAGCTGCGTCGTATGACCTATGACGCGCTTGATAAACTCGCCCGTGACCAGGCGGTTCATGTGCGTCAGGTGATCTCGGAAACGCTGAAAGACATAGCAGACGCCCCGCAGCCAATCATCCAGCAGCTTGCGCGCGATGCCGAAAGCGTTGTGTGCGGCCCGGTCCTGCAATATTCACCTGTTCTGTCCGAAGACGACCTTCTGGAAATCATCGAAGGAACGTCTGGCCGCGGTGCACTTAGTTTCGTTTCGCGCCGTCGCGATGTTGGTGAAAAACTCTCTGATGCGATTGCAGCCAGCAGTGACAAGGACGCTATTTCCCATCTTCTGGGCAACAAGTCCGCACAGATCCGCGAAGAGACCCTCGATCAGCTGATTGACCGTGCACCGGATTATCCGGAATGGCATCAGCCACTGGTTGACCGCCCGAAATTGCCGCCAACTGCGGCTGGCAAACTGGCACGCTTTGTTGCTGAAAACCTGATCAGCGTTCTTGAGCGCCGCAAGGACCTTAAAAAAGATCAGCTTGATGCGGTGCGCGAAGTCGTCCAGCGGCGTATCGCATCGGGCGAGTTCGAAAAACGCGAAGATGCCGCAACCGAGGCCAAAATGGTCAAGGGCGCAAAAGCAGGCAAGGCAAGCACACCCGAAAAGGCTGAGCCTAAGGGTGGCAAACCCGCAACTGCTGCAGAGGGCAACGAAGAAGTGGAAGATGAACCCGCCTTTGAAAAGGCACTTGCCCTGCATGCCAAGAAAAAGCTGACAGACAAAGAGGTCGCCAAGGCGTTGGCGGCCAATGACGTCAAATTCGCCCGTGCAGCACTGGCTGTGTTGGCGGGAATTTCGCCTGATGCCGTGACCAAGGTGCTCAACACCCATTCTGCCAAGGGTGTCGTTTCATTGGCATGGAAAGCCGGCCTTCCGGCAGATCTGGCCGTGAAAATTCAGGTCAAACTGGGTCATGTCCCGCCAAGCCAGACGCTTAACCCGCGCAACGGCAATCAATATCCGCTAAGCGAAGATGACATGAATTGGCAGCTTGAATTCTTTACCGGAATGGCCACCACCGGCCTTCGCTGATCGCTGCAAATCACTGAGAACGCTCGGCTATTTCGCCGGGCCTTCCATTGCGATGTGTGGAATGCCGTCTTCCATATATTCATCACCGACCTGAACGAAGCCAAGACTTTGATAAAATTCGCGCAAATATAGCTGCGCATTCAGGTAAATCGGCTTGCCATTGAATTCCGTTGCACAGGCATCAATCGCGCGCAGCATCATCTTGCGCCCGATCCCCTGCCCGCGCAGAACTTCGCTTGTAACCACCCGCCCGATGGCAGGGCGATCACCTTGTTCCGCGTGATCGGGATCGATACCCGGTGCAACGATGCGAACGGCTGCCAGAACTTCCTCCCCGTCAACCGCAAGGATGTGTTTGCACAATGGATCAAGCCCGTCGATTTCCGGGAAGATGCATTCTTGTTCAATGATGAAAATCTGCTGACGCAGTTTCAAAAGGCTATAGACCTGTCGCGGTGTCAGATCATCAAAACTGCGTTCAATAATGCTCAGGCTCGATTTGCTTTCAGACATTGGGGCAACTCATATGTTTTGGGGTCTATCGCCGGTTGGCGGCGCGGCGATAAATGGAACGGCTGGATCAGGTTCGATCAGACTTCTGACTTCTCAATGAAATAGATGAACACATCATCTTCCTGTGTGGACGAGATCAGTTTGTTTCCCGTCATTTCACAGAAGGATTTCATGTCCGCGACAGAACCCGGGTCGGTTGCCATCACTTTCAACACACCACCGGTCGGCACATCGCGAAGCAACTTCTTTGCCTTGAGCACCGGCATCGGGCAAATCAGCCCCCGCGCATCGAGAATTACATCATAGGGATCACTTGAAGATGACGTCATGAACGACCTTATAAAAAAACAGGAATTCAGTCCGATATAGCGCCATTTGGCGATTGTTGCATTTGCACAATATGTTAGACTGAAAAATAACAATCAATCAAACGCTGTTAGCCTGCCCGCGATGCAAATCTATCTCCCGATTGCCGAAATATCGGTAAATATATTTCTGATCCTGGGACTGGGCGGCGGGGTCGGCTTTTTGTCTGGCCTTTTTGGCGTTGGCGGCGGTTTTCTGATTACCCCGCTTTTGATCTTTTACGGCATTCCCCCGGCAGTATCCGTGGCCACGGCGGCCAACCAGATCGTTGCATCATCGGTTTCAGGTGTATTTGCACATTGGAAGCGTGGCAACGTTGATCTGAAAATGGGTCTGGTACTGCTTGCCGGTGGTATTCTCGGCTCTACGGTCGGTGTTTGGGTCTTCGCCTGGTTACGATCGCTTGGTCAGATCGATCTGGTCATTTCGCTTTGTTACGTGATCTTCCTTGGTATTATTGGCGGGATGATGCTGTTTGAGGCAACCCGTGCAATCTTCCGGACACGTCGCAGGGGCGGTCAGTTACGCCGTTCCAAGAAACACCAACACAGTTTTATCCATGGCCTGCCGTTCAAGATGCGGTTTTATCGCTCTGGGCTTTATATCAGTGCGTTGCTGCCGCTCGCCGTTGGTTTCTTTGTTGGTATGCTTACCGCATTGATGGGCGTTGGTGGAGGCTTTGTCATGGTCCCGGCAATGATTTACTTGCTGGGCATGCCGACCGGTGTTGTTATCGGCACATCGCTTTTTCAGATCATCTTTGTCACGGCCAACGTTACCTTCCTACAATCGGTACAGACACAAACCGTTGATGTCGCCTTGGCAATCCTGCTTTTGATTGGTGGCGTGATCGGTGCACAGTTTGGCGCGCAGTTTGGCGCAAAGCTTAAGGCCGAACATCTTCGGGCCCTGCTTGGTCTTCTTGTGCTTTCGGTATGTCTGAAACTTCTGTTCGACCTGGTGATCGAACCAAGCGAGCTTTATTCGATCATGCCGGGGGATCTGTAATGACAGCTTCCACCCGTCTGGTGACATCATTCTGCATTACAGCCCTTACCCTTCTTGCTTTTGCGAACCTGACCAAGAAAGCATCGGCTGACCCGCTTGTCGTTGACCTATCCAACCATCTGGTTGCGATCACCACAGGTTTTACCGGTACGGATGTTTTGCTTTTTGGTGCGGTTCAGAATGAAGGTGACGTGATCGTCACCGTGCGCGGACCGGATCAGGACATGGTCGTGCGCCGCAAGGAACGCAAAGTCGGCATTTGGGTCAACAGCGAAAGCGCGCGTTATAAAAACGTGCCTGCCTACTATGCCAGTGCCGCGAACCGGCCGATGGAGATCATCGCACCACAAAACGTTTTGCAGGACTACCGCATCGGCCTTGAACATCAGCGCTTCATTGCCGAAAGCAAAACAGGCGATGTCGACCAGAAGGTCTATCGCGAAGCACTGGTGCGCAATATGCAAAATGCCGGTCTGTTTAATCAGCGCCCGGCCAAGATCAGCTTCCTGTCAAACCAGCTGTTTCGGACTGACATCCATTTCCCGGCCAACACGCCGACCGGTACATACACGATCAATGTTTATTTGATCCGCGATGGCCGTATCGCAAGTGTCAAAACCACACCTTTGGTGGTTTCAAAAACCGGTGTCAGCGCAGAAGTCTATGAATTCGCGCATCGTTATTCAGCACTTTACGGTATTATTGCCGTGATCATTGCCGTGATTGCCGGTTGGATCGCAAGTGTCGCATTCCGCAAACGCTAACACGCGCTGATCGCCCCAATGCCGTGACAGGGCGCCATTTCCAATTGCTGATAAACACATCACGTCTTCGCAGATGCAGCATAAGAACGCGTGAACTGGCAATTAATAATTCTTTATGGCAGATCATAAAAAGCGCTTGGAAATAAGGCGCTATTTACGGCACACTTTCGAAATCCGGTCGACAGAGCAGCCCCACATGCAACATCTTTCCGACCGTAGGACGTAACAATTCAGAGAAGCCATATGACTTCATACGATGCCGATCAGGAACTCCGCGCCACGTCAAACCGTACATTTCTGGTTGTCGTTGATGACAGCGATGAAATGACCAAGGCGCTGCGCTATGCCTGCCGTCGTGCCCAGCATACCGGTGGCCGTGTTGCCCTGCTCAGCGTCATTGAACCAGCCGAGTTCCAGCATTGGATGGCGGTTGGTGATCTGATGAAGGAAGAAGCCCGTGAAGAAGCCGAAGCACGGGTCAATGAGCTTGCCGCTTACGTCCACGAACAAACCGGCTGCATGCCGCTTCTGTTTATCCGTGAAGGCCGCCTGAAGGATGAACTTCTGAACCTTCTTGATGAAGAAGAACAGATTTCCATTCTGGTTCTGGCAGCAGGTACGAACACCGATGGCCCCGGCCCGCTGATTACAGCACTCACCAAAAGCGACACGGTTGGTCAGTTGCGCCTGCCGCTTACCATCGTTCCGGCCGCACTGTCGGAAGCCGATATCGACGCGCTCAGCTGACCGCGGCCGACGGCAATTTCATCTCAGAAATTACATAACTTTATCTGCTGGCACCACGATGCAGCTATCAAGGAACTGCATATAGGCATCAAAGGATGATTTCTGGCCAAACAGGATGTGCGAACGGCTTTTGATCGCGTGCGAAACGACCGACCTACGACGTTTATCGGTTGCCAGGGTCAATGCCGTGTCAACGAAGTCAGCAGAATGATAGGCCACGCAATCAAACACTGATATTTGGCGATAACAGGTATGGCTGCGGCGGGACCGGGCGGCACTGCCCGGCAAGGTCACCAGCGGCACACCCAGACCAAGGCAATCAAAAGCCAACATCGCATCATTCCATGCCGGGCTTTCAAGAACGACATCAACCGCACACAGAAGCGAAAGCATATCCGCCCGATTGCGCACCGTGACAAAGCGCATGCGCCCGGCAACATCGGCATGATTAATCGCAAACCGCCTGCCCCATGCGGCATCCCAACTGTCACGTTCCGGTGCGATCAACAACAGCTCTGCCGTTTCATCCAGACGCAGAATTTCAGCAATCAGCGGATCAAATTCGGCAGTTAGAACATCAAGCGGCTGCGGACAAAGATAAGTATTTCGATCCTGTGCCAATCGCCAGCGACGCTGGAGCTCGGTCGTGGACATTTCAACATCTTCGGGTGGGCTTGCATTCACAAACAGGCCCGGCAAACGCACAAGCTTTTCGCTAAAGCGCTTTTCACCGCCCGCAGTTTCCCAATCTTCGGCGATCAGGTGATAGTCGATATTTGACAGCCCGCTGGTCGCGGCAATCCCGCCACCGGAAATCTGAACGGGTGCCAAACGCCAGCTTGCCAGCAGCATGGTATAGGCATCGGATTGCGGATCGACATAATGCAGGACATCAAGATCAAGACCGGAAATCACACGCGCAGAATGCAGCGGATCAAGTGGCAATGGCACAACAAGATCAGCATGTTCATCAATGCGTGCAGTAATATCGTCTTCACCCGTGGGCGGACGAATGATCGTCACATCAAACCGGTCCCGGTCAATCGCATCGGCAAGACCAACAATCCAGCGTCCAATCCCGTTGTTACACATATTGGCCGATACGATACCCAGCCGGATTTTGCCTTCGCGGCGGTTCTTGGTCTGACTGATTTGCGGCACGTCATAACCCGAAACCAATCGTTCCCAGTAATGTCCAACTGCGCGAAGCTGCTTGTCGCCTTCGGGGCGTAACGCTGCGCGCCAGACTGGTGGGAAGCGCGTCAGGACGATCGGATCAATCGGGTCAGTGCCGATAAATTCAAGGTCAGGCTCAATCGCATCTTCATCAAGCGTATCATCGAGAAGATCACGCACCACTTCGTCATTCTGCGCCGCCAGATCGGTGGGAACCGGTGCAAACAGCAAACGCCGAGCAGTGCGGAACAAGACGGTGTTTTCACCTGCGGCAATCTTACGATCAATCCCGCTTTGCAGAACCGATTGTGCTGATCCGGTGTCGCCTTCTTCGGCCAGTTCAACAGCAAGGCGGAAAACCGCGTCATCACCACCGCCCGCACCAATCGCAGCCCCGAAACGCTCAACGGCTTCGCTGTGACGACCGACAAGGCTAAGCGCCTCGCCCATCATCAAAAGCAATTGCGGGTCTTCGGGCTTTTGGGCAACAAGCGGTTCAAGTGCTCCGATTGCCTCTGTCCCCTGCCCGACGCGCAGGTTCAGCAAGGCAAGTGTCTTGCGTGCATTTGCGTCATCAGGATCAAGGGCAAGAACCTGACGCAGGCAATGCTGCGCACCGGCAAACTGACCCAATCGGAAAAGTGCATCGCCATAAGCTGTCAGCGCGCGCTGATGCCCGGGCTCCAATGACAATGCGCGGCGCAGCGGTTCACTCGCCGACACCGTACGTCCTTGATCAAGGCGAATTTGGCCGATCAGAACCAATGCATTGACGATATCATCGCGCATTTTAAGCGCTGTCATACAGGAATGTTCGGCACCGGCAATGTCACCCATCGCATATTGGCAGGCCGCATAATTAGCATGGATTTCGGCAATGTCAGGCGCCAGTTCCAATGCGCGTTCGTAATGTTCGCGCGCAGCATCCAGCTCATCAAGTTGGCGATAGGTATTGGCGATATTGCAATAAAGGGCGGCTGCGTCAGGACATAGGCGAATAGCGCGCTTAAACGCACCCACGGCATCGCGCAATTTGCCAATCGCTTTTAAGGCCTGTGCATGGTCATGTTGAATTTCGGCACTGTTGGCATCAGCAATCGCGGCACGGCCCATCCGTTCGGCAGCAAGCGCTTTGTTGCCGTGGCGCATCGCCACAAGGCCTGCAAGATGCATGGCGTCCGCTGCCTGCGGAAAGGCACGGATCATCGACTGACAGGCTTCTTCTGCCTCTGTCAGTCGGCCGGCCTCGTACAAGCCAAACGCAGATCGGTAAATTTCGCCGAAATCAGACAAGGAATACCTATTGGCACAAAACAATCAGATGAAGGGCCCACCTTAAAGCCCAAGCGTTAACAAACCACGTCTTTGCCATAAATTCTTGGCCATGACCATGCCGTACGGTCGCATTGCTGCAATGCTGATCCGCGCCAACGGGTTATTCCTGACCACAGTCGGGAACTAATAACCCTAACACACTCAAAAAAAACAAAAATCCCCCGGTACGTTACCGGGGGACTTTAAAACCAGATTTATAGCCTGAAGGTCAGGCAATGTTATTTGCTGTTGCCGTAATAGCGGCCAAAGCGGTTCGCCAGCAGATCATCAAGTTTGATTTCTTCCTGACGAACATAGCCGGTGCCCGGCAGTTTGCCGGTCAGGACCATATCCATCACAGCACACAGGCCTGCTGACGTCGTGATCTGGATGGCAGACCAGTTTTTGCCACCGATTTCCGTGCCATGCACCTTGCGGATGAAGTTTTCTTCGCACAGCTCGCCATTTCGCGTACCGACCGCATCGGCAAAGATCACGATCACGTCCTGCTGGGTGATCGGTAGCGCATTTTCAAAGATTTCCTTCATCATATCCGGGCGTTCGCCCAGACGAAGATCTTCGATCAGGATCTTCAGGATTTCCTGATGGCCGGGATAACGGACGGTTTTGTAATCAAGGTTATCGACCTTGCCTTCAAGCATGTCACACAGCGCGCCAACACCGCCCGATGTGTTGAATGCCTCATACTCGGTGCCGTCAATGGTGAAACGCTCATACCCTTCAAGCGGCAGGACTTCGACACGCTTGCCATTCAGGATGGCTTCACACGGGTTAAGGTATTCGTTGATCAGGCCATCGGTCGACCAGGTCAGGTTATATTTCAGACGGTTGGTCGGGTTTTGCGGCAATGCGCCAACACGAAGGCGAAGCTTTTTGACCGTATCAAAACGTTTGAAAAGGTCATGCGCTGCAATCGAAATAAAGCCCGGCGCCAGACCACATTGCGGGACAAAGGCACCTTTCGCACCCTTGGAAATTTCGCGAATGGCGCGGGTGGTTTCAACATCTTCGGTCACGTCGAAATAGGATGCGCCAACTTCGCGGGCAACACGGGCAATCGCGACATTCAGATAAAACGGACAGGTCGACAGGATCGCGTCGTGACCGGTGGCGACTTCGGTCAAGGCGGCCTCGTCGGTTACATCGACCTTAATCAGGGTTGCGGCATCGTCCTTGGCACAGAATTCCAGCATTGCGCCGTTGGAATCGGCAAGGGTCACCGCATATTCACCGCTTTCTTTGAGCATCACGGCGGCCATACGCCCAATTTTACCGGCACCAAGGATCAAAATCTTTTTCATTTTCTAGCTCCCAAACGAACAGACAACATCGCGAGAAATGCCGTACCTGCCCTGATAACGTTTTGTTGTTCACCCCTTAATGGTCTGCCGCTGGACTAACGCTTGCAACCCGGCAATACTGTCAAAACACAACAATAACCCGTCAAATTTATGGGCATGACCGATGAAACGTCGACTTGATGAAACCGACCGCCGCCTGATCGCGCGATTACAGGAAAATGCCCGCATCCCGACGGCGGCCCTTGCCCGTGATGTCGAATTGTCGCGCAGTGCGGTTCAGGAACGCCTCGAGCGGCTTGAAAAATCACAAACAATTACCGGTTACACCGTTCAACTTGGCGATAGCGCGCGGCCGGTTTTACTGGCCGAGGTCATGATCCAGCTGGAACAAAAACAGTCGGCTGGCGTGGTTGGCGCGCTTCAGAAAATCCCGCATTGCATTCGCTGTCTGGCGATATCGGGGGAGTTTGATCTGATTGCCGAAGTCGCGGCTGACACGCCCGAAGAATTGGACAGCGTTTTGGACCGCATCGGCGAGTTGGCTGGAATAAAACGCACATCGAGCTCAATCATCCTTTCAACCAAGTTCGATCGCCGCTAAGATGTGCGCGAGGTTGGGGAACCTCCTTGTCAGGAAGAAAACCGAGTGACGTCAAAACGCAGATATTCTGTCCTCTCTGTCCTTCTAGCCGGTTTTATCGCCACCAGTGTCTTTGGCGTCGGTCTATCCCTTTATGTCGGTCTTGGAACAGCGTATGAAAACACCCGCAATCTGTGGGTGATGCTGGCTGATCTTGATCTGACTTCTGTTCAACGCACCATGCATGAACGGCTTAGTGAAGTTGACGAGCGATCCGACTGGGTTGCGGAACAAGTCGCTGATGGCACCCTTGACCCTAGCTTCCAATATGGCTGGACCAATGCCATGCGCGCCCTTGCGGCTGCGGACATGGATGTAATGGCCTATGGGCTGGTAACTGGTGAGCGACAATTTATCGGCTTTAACCCCGAAGATATGTCGGAAATCCGGCGCACCCTGCCCGCTGATGACATGCTGTTTTCTGAACTCGCCCAAATCAGGGGGCCGGTCACCAATCGCACCGGCTTTCCGCGCTGGGATCCGTTCTTTAACCGAACCGTGATGACCAGTTGGGTCCCGCTTTTCTATGACGGGCATTATCTGGGCACGTTTATTCAGTATCTGTCGCTTTCAAACCTTTCTGATAGCCTGATTCGCGGACGTGAAGACTTACCCGGTACGCCGTTCGTCCTGATTGGCGGCAATCGAGTTATGGCCCATCCCGATCTACGCGATTGGGGTGAAAACACGGCCAATGTCCTGATCAATGGTGCAGATATCGCGCGCAGCCCAATTCCGCTTCCGACCATACATGATATTGGCGATCCTGTTCTGGCGAACCTTGGCAAATCAGAAAACATCAAGCTTGATCCACACGATCAGCGCCATAATACCGGGCTGAAACTTTCGGGCCTTGATCACGATGATCGATATCACCTGATCGTCACCCGGCAGGTGCTAAATGCGCCGATTTCACCGGTAATCATCGGCATGTATTTCGATGAAGAACTGTTTGATGATGAATGGGACAGGCTTGTTCTGGCATCGATCCTTGGCGGCGGTGTTTTCATTCTGGCGGTCATTGTTGCGATTATCCTGTCCAAACAATTCACCAAACCGATCCGTCGTTTTGCCGCTGCAGCACGCGCATTTGAAGACGATGACATCGCATCTGCCGATGTGCCGCAGCTTCAAGGCAGCCGCATTCGCGAATATGACGATGCTGCGCGTTCATTTAACCACATGATGACAGCTGTTCATGATCGTGAACGCATCACCAGCCTGTTTGGTAAGTTTGTGCCGCAATCCATTGCCAAAAAGCTTTTGGCATCAGGTACAGATTCAGGCGTCCTGCCCCCGCAACAATCCGAAGCAACGGTTCTGTTCATCGACATTGTCGGCTTCACATCAATGTGTGAGGCGCTGGACCCGAACCAGATCATTGCCATGCTCAATGACTATTTCGACTGTGCGACACAAATCATTGAATCGCATGGCGGGATTATCACCCAATTCCAGGGTGATGCGATTTTGGCTGTCTATAACGTCTTTGATGATCTCAACCATCATGCGGACGCAGCGCTTGATAGCGCCATCGCCCTTCAAAAAGAAGTTTCCAGCCGTACCTTCGAAGGGTTGAATATCAAGGTCCGCTGTGGCGTCAATACAGGTCCGATGGTTGCTGGTAATGTCGGCGCCAAAGCCCGACTTTCCTTTACCGTGCACGGTGACGCGGTCAATACCGCATCAAGGCTTGAACAGGAAAACAAGGTTCTTGGCACGCATATCCTGATTTCGGAAAGCACGCGCAATCTGCTGGAAAACCCGATGCGGGTTTCCAAGGCTGGCGACGTTCTTTTGCGTGGTCGTCACAGCAAAACGGAACTGTTCACGGTTCTGAGTGAAAACCAAACAAAATCAGATAGCTGACAACAGATACCTTTTATTCAGGTCTAAAAGTTCATAAAATTTGGCAGATTGGCTGATTGTGCATTTCAATGCGCACAGCCAGTCTGCTTTATGATTATCTTGGCCTGAATGGGGATATCGGATGAACCGACGCTCGGGACGCTTTTCAATCTTTACCGTTCTGTTGGGGGGCATGCTGCTGACCAGTGGCGTTGGCGTCGCGATATCGTTTCATTTTGGCCTCCTGACAGCCGTACAAAATACGCGTGATCTTTGGATCACCATGACCAGTGGCGATCTTGCCGTTGCCGAACGTGCGGTCATGCAGCGCATTGCAGAAAACTCAAAACGTAACAACTGGATCGCAACACAGGCGGCCAAAGGCCTGATTGATGTAAATTCGCCAGATTTCTGGACGGTCAATATCGCGTCCATGATTGCGACCGATGCAGACATTTCCGCGGTCGGCCTGACCACACCTGACGGCAGGTTTATTGGTTACAGTCACAAACATGGCAAGGTGATCGAAGGCGAAGCCGACATCTATGATCTGGCGATCACCGAAGATCTGCCTTATCTCGGCCCGAACCAAAGCCTGACCATGTTCCCCTATTGGCAAAGCACCCTAAAACAGGTTGTCGTTGGCGAAGCTGTCCCGCTGTTTCAGAACGGCCAGTATCTTGGAACCCTGATCCAGTATATGCCGCTTCCCAACCTGTCGCGTGACCTTCCGATGCAAGAAAAAGGTGACGGGCGTACTGCCTTTATCACGGTTGGGGATCACATCATCGCCCACCCGAGCCTGTCAAATTGGCAGCGCGTTAATATGCGCGCAGAAAGTGAGGGGTTTGTCCCGACATCCCTTGAAGAATCGATCAGTGTTCTGCCCAAGTTTGATCAGATCGGCGATGCTATCCTGTCACAATATGCACGGTGGGAGCCGGTTGATCTGGGCGACAGTCAGAGCCTTGCCCGCGATGAGCGCATCACCGCATCACAGGTGCAAATTCATACGACGTACAATGTCATTGTGACACGCGAGGCAACGCAATCATCGGTCATTCCCATCACCTTTGGTATGCATTTCTCGCCGTCGGTGTTTGAGATACAGGGCGAACGGCTCAACCGTTTGCTGATCATCGGGGCGGCTGTGTTGTTCGGTGCTCTGATTATCGCGGGCCTTTTGGCGAACTACTTCGCCGGTCCGCTGCGTCGCTTGTCCGCCGCCACCCGCCAGTTTGAAGAAGGTAATATCAATACCCTTCCCAAACTGCCCACCAGTGCGATTACCGAGTTTAACGACGCAGCCCAATCATTCAATCAGATGGTCCATACCATCAATGACCGCGAACGCATCGGCCGTTTGTTTGGCAAGTTCCTGCCGCCGGCTATCGCGCAAACGCTTCTGGAATCGCAAAACGATGACGGTACCATTCCGCCACGTAAATGCGTTGCGACCACCCTTTTTGTTGATCTGCAGGGCTTCACCACCATGAGCGAAAAGGCAGACCCGCAGGATGTCGTTGATATTCTGAATGCCTATTTCGCCGAGGCCACGGCCGAGATCGAATCACGCCAAGGCATCATCACCCAGTTCCAGGGCGATGCGATCCTTGCGGTGTTTAATGCGGTTGGTGAATTGCCCAATCATGCCGATGCCGCCCTTGAAACCGCAATTGCCCTTCAGCAGCTTGTACATAGCAAAGAATTCATGGGAACGACGCTTCGCTGCCGCTGCGGGGTCAATACCGGGGAAATGGTCGCGGGCAGCGTCGGTGCGCCAGAACGTCTGTCATTCACGGTCAACGGCGACACAGTAAACAGTGCAGCGCGGCTCGAAGCCATGAACAAGGAACTTGGCACCAAGATCCTGTTTGGTGAAGTCACCCGCGAACATCTAAGCGACCCGTCACGCGCCATCCTTGCCAAGGAAGTCCTGCTGCGCGGGCGTAGCGAGGTTAGTGCGGTTTACACCATCCATATCGAAGGCATTGACCAGCCGTCGTAAGCCCCATTGGGTACATGGCAGAAAAACAAAACGCCGCATTGGATAAACCGATGCGGCGTTTTGTAAAACCTTAGAACAAGGTACCGGGAATTAACCCTGGCGTGCCTTGAAGCGCGGGTTCTTTTTATTGATCACGTATACGCGGCCACGGCGGCGCACGATACGGCAGCCTTTTTCCCGCAGCTTCGCGGATTTCAATGAGTTCCGGATCTTCATAATCTTAAACCTTAGAAACTTGGCCCCTTCGAGGAAGCCGGAAAATAGAAGTACGACATGCCCCTGTCAACACTAAAAACAGGTTGCGGCGACAGAAATTGGATCAAATCCCGTCAAAGTCGCCAGCAGCAGTCTGAAACCTGAGAGATCAGTTGATCGTTGCGTAGAACCGATAAAAGGCCAGCGAGCCATTTTCAAGCATTTTTACGCGATTCATCCACATTTCCATCTCTGGAACGAGATAATCCATCAGATCTGGATCCAAACCGTTCTTCTGGATGTCGGAAAGCATGGTCATCCATGCCATTTTCACATGCTTGAGATGGGTCTCCGACTCATCCTTGGCAATACGAATGTCGAATTTGAGCTGCCCGAGACGCGATTTGTATTCCTGTGCAGTCCACGGGAACAGATCTTCGTCCTCAAGACGGGCCCAGTCCGCCATTTCTTTTTCATCAAGATCACGTGTCAGCACATAGTCCGTCAGCAAAAGCTGTCCCTGCTCACGCAGTGTTTCTGCAAGTGCCCCAAGGAAGCTTTCCTTTTCCGGGATCTTGTAGAGCTCACCCAGTGAATAGACGACGTTGAAATAGCTTTTGCGCAGCTCTGGTGCCATCGGATCAAACCGCTGAACCGGCACTTTTTTCTGCGCGCCGGCCTGAACTGATCGTTCCATGCCCAGCAATGCCAGTTCGCCGTCCTGTTCATAGGCGGTAACCCACACACCAAGGCGATCAGCAAGCACACGCGCAACACCACCAAGCTTTGCCCCGATCTCAACGCAGCTGAGCGTTTCATCAAGTGCCAGCGGCTTTGCAAGCTCAAGGGCGTATTCATGCCCGCCCGGGATCATGATGCCACGATCAAACAGCTTGTCATAAAGACGAATGCGTTCCGGCGGCCAACGCCCGATTTCGTCATCAAGGTCAAGTTCGCTCAGCTCCGGCTCAATCGGGCGCGCCAGCCAAACACGCATCTTGCGCAGCCAGTCGCGATAGGCATCTATTTCAAGCTGAAGCAGATAATACTCGACCGGATCGTCATATCCTTCCCACTTGGCACGCATCTTGGCGCCAAAGCTCAGGTGATGGCCCGGTGGCATTTCGAACTCTGGCGGTTCACCATCATCCATGGCAGCGCCCCCGGACATTCCGTCCTCTTCCGACATATCGCCGTCTTCATCGACTTTGCGTTGCCAAAATTTGAGTTTCAAGGCGTCTACCTGCTGGTTCGAACGATGCGCGCATGTGATTCTTGCAAAATATGGCAATTAGTCAAAAGTGACAACGTGTTAAGATTTCAACCATATGATTGCACCGGTAAAATCCACCGGTAATATCGCTATCAGGTGATTTCCCGCGCCGGGAAACATGTTTGGACAGGAACCTTCTGAAACCATGAATACAGACCGCCTCGGCATCTATTATCGCATGCTGAACGTTGCGCCCGGCGCGAGCGCGAAGGAAATCAAGCTTGCCTATCGCAAACTGGCCTTCCAGTACCATCCCGATCGCAATACCGACCCAGACTCGGAAGAAAAATTCAAAGACATCACCGAGGCCTATGAGATCCTGACCGGTGAACGCAAGGCCCCTACCCAACCTTCTGGCGGTTCAGCCAAACAGGCCAATGGCCAATCAAATGGCGCAAAGGCCAAAAGCACTGCATCGGGATATGGCCCGGACGCAGCCGGGGCAAAGAATGCCAACCGCGCGACCAAACAGGGTTTTGCCGGTGCCGGACGTAAACAGGAAAAGTCCAAAAGCAGTGCGGATGAAAAAACCGCACGCGCCAATCAGGCCTACCGCGAACAACAGGCCAAAACCAATACCCGCAAAAGTAATATCCATCCCGGCGCACGCCGCCATAACCGCAAAAAACCGGATGCCAACGCCCAAGGGTTCATTCAATGTGCGGTCACCGGTGTTGTTTCCGCGCAACCCCGACAGGTCGAGTTCAAAGTCGTTCGGGGCTTTTTAAATTCGGTGCGCACGGAAACCATCACCGCCAACCTTGCCCCCAAAGGGGCAAAGCGCATGGCCTTGATGGCAAGCCTTAAGACATGGTTCCGCGGTTTTTGGGGATGGCGCAGCTTTATCCCGGCATGGAAAGCCATTCTGGGTAACATGCGTGGCGGCACCTTCCCGGCTGAGGGCAATTCAAAGATGCTGTTTGCCCAGGCAAACGCGTTTGAGCGATCCGGGAACAAGCCACTGGCGCGTGCAGTCCTGATGCAGGCTCTTGATTTTATCGGCACCAATCGGTCTGCCTTGGCGGAACAGGTACGCGCAAGTTTGCGCCGCCTCGAAGATGGTCAACCTGCGCGACGCGTACGCGATGAATGGAAACGCGCGGGTATGCTTGATGCGCTTTTGCATCTAAGCCCGCTATTTGTTTTGATTTTTGCCGGTCTGGTTGCCTTTGGCCCCGGTCAGGGCTTCGTCACCCGAGACATTCCCGACATCGTCGCCAAACAAGGCACAGAAATCACCCGTCAGGTACAGCAACTGATCGGTGATGAGCGCGAGCCTTATTATATAGACCGCGAACTTCTGAACATGCGTGAAGGCCCAAGTGTGAATGACAAGATCATTCGCCGACTGACCCGGTTTGAAACAGTTTATGTTGCGGGTGACAGTCAGGGGTTCTGGATCGAAATTGAAACCAGCATCGGCGAAACCGGCTTTGTGAACCTTGATGCACTGGTTCCCGGTAGTGGAGCCAAGGCCCGCGATGTTTGGTGTTCCACAAACAAATGCGACTGACCAGATAACCGGTCAGTCGCATATAAAATCACATCACTTGCAGACTGTAATCAGCCCTTGGCAGGGATCGCCTTGAGTGCCGCCAGAAGGTAATCCCAGAAACGGGCAACACTTGGCACATGGACGCATTCATCCGGGCTGTGCGCGCGTTTAATGGTCGGGCCGAACGACACCATATCCCAATGGGGATATTTCGAACCAAGCACACCACATTCCAGACCAGCATGGATCACACGGATTTCCGGGTCCTTGCCAAACATGTCGCGGTGAACTGATTTCATCATTTCAACCACTTCGCTGTTGGCATTCGGCTTCCAACCCGGATATGCATCGCCCCACTCAACCGACGCACCGATATTTTCAAACACTGCCGTGGCGGCTTCGCGGATTGAATCACGTGCCGAGTTGATCGAACTACGTGCGGACAAGGTCACATCTGCTTTGCCATCCGCAAGCTTGACGATCGCAAGGTTGATAGAAGTTTCAACAACACCCTCGACCGAGGTGCTCATGGCCTGCACACCGTTCGGTGCGCCAACACATGCATTGTTGAAGTCCTTTGAATCTTTGCTGCTCATCGCAGTTGGCGGAAGGTCAGCTGCCTTGGCGGCAACCGCAAAGTTCGGCTCAATCGCGCCAATCTCGTCTTTGACTTCTTTGCCAAAGGTCGCGAGTGCTGCGTCAAATGCTGCAACATTGCCCTCAGGCAGAACGATGGTCGCAAAGGATTCACGCGGGATCGCATTTCGCGCGGTACCAGCATTAATCGTCACGATACGCGCATCCAGATCGCGGATCGCGGTGCGCAGGAAACGCGCCATCAGTTTGTTGGCGTTGCCCAGACCAAGAATGATGTCGATACCCGAATGACCGCCCTTAAGGCCGGTCAGGGCGATTTCACGTGCGGCCTGCCCTGCGCCAAAGGCTTCGGGGGTATAGTTAAAGGTCGCGACAAGGTCGCCACCACCGGCACAACCAACGCACAGCTCGTATTCATCTTCGGTATCAAGGTTAAGAAGGATCTCACCCTTAAGACGGCCCGGCTCCAGGTTCATGGCACCGGTCAGGCCGCGCTCTTCATCAACAGTGAACAGCAGTTCAAGTGCACCGTGCTCAAGACCTTCTTCGGTCATAAAGCCCATCATGGCGGCGGCACCAATACCGTTATCCGCGCCAAGGGTGGTGTTATCAGCAGTAATCCATTCGCCATCGATCAGCATGCGGATCGGGTCGGTGTCGAAATTATGGGTCGAACCGGAGTTGGCCTGGGTCACCATATCGACATGAGCCTGCAGGATCGTCATCTTGCGATCTTCATAACCCGGTGTTGCCGGGATCGAGATAACAAGGTTCTCGCCGCTATCACGGAAATGCGCGAAACCCTTGTCGTCTGCCATTTTCTCAAGGAGCTGCAACACAGCCTCTTCCTTGGTCGATGGACGCGGGGTATCACAAAGTTTCTGGAAATTCTCCCAAATCGCGACCGGCGCAATTTTGCTGATCTCGTTCACGGTGGCGCTCTCCTGTTGGTATTTGGTCGTTTGTGCGTTTTCGCGGGTTCGACCTGTTGATTACCTTATTGCGGCGGGAAATTAAAGCGCGGCTACGTGTTTTTGCGCAAACTGCGAAGAATAGGCGCAAAGTCGCAAGCCGCTTGCACGGTTGCCGTTATTTCATGACGTTTTCGCAAAATCCTGCGGCGCTAATCGATGCCGACAGTGGTGCTGCGACGCTGTAACAGCAGCACATCGCGCCATTGCCCTGCCATCGGACCATAAGACATCCGCCCAAGACCGCGTCTGCGACCAATTTCCTCAAAACCCAGACTTTTATGAATGGCCAGGCTGGCAACGTTTTCCGGAAAGATGCCCGCCTCAAGCGACCAGATGCCTTCTGCTTCGCTGGCATCGATCAAAGCGCGCAGCAATACTTTGCCGATTCCCCGCCCATGGCTTTCCGGGTCAACATAGACCGAGATTTCGGCAACACCGCGATAAACACAGCGGCTTGAAACACCAGACAATCCGGCCCAACCGATGATGTGCCCTTCGTCATCTAGCGCAACCAACCGGCATTCCGGCATATGGCCAGAATCCCAATCAGCCCAGCTTCCGGGATTTTCCTGAAATGTCGCGTGGCCGGACGTGATCGCCCGCCCGTAAAGATCAACAACACAGTCCCCGTCATCCGGGGTCATGGCACGAATAATCATGGATAATGCTCCGCCGTGGGGCGCTTGTGCGCGAAGGATAACCTGATTGGATATGTGATTTCAGAATTAAGGATAGAGGCAAATCTGGTGATTAGCTATCGCCTTCTCGACCATGGATTTTAAAGATCATCTGATCGCGACCACCCTGCTTGGCCTCATACATCGCCTCGTCCGCCGCCTTCATCGCATCGGCCAGTTCAATGAATGACTGGCGTGCTTCACCGCCAACAGTCGCACCGAAACTTGCGGTAACTTTTACAGATTGCTTGTTTGATTTGTCGGTCGGAACTTCGATGGCCCGGATCATATTGGCCAGTCGTTCACCGATACGCTTGGTCACAGCAGCTGTTGCCGATGGCAGAAGAACTGCAAATTCCTCGCCGCCCAGACGAACGACCAAGTCATCATCACGCAACGCCTGACGCAGGGTTTCGGCAACGCGTTCAAGCACACGGTCACCAACCGCATGACCATAGGTGTCATTGACGTGCTTGAAATGATCAAGATCAAGCACGATCAGACCAAAGACCCAGCTTTTATCTTTAAGATGGCGAATTTCGCGCAATCTGCTGACCGCACTTTCAAAGCCACGGCGGTTAAGCGCACGGGTCAACGGGTCGGTCGATGCAAGGTTATCAAGCATCTGTTCCTTGCGCTTATGATCGGTGATGTCTGTGGCAGACACCATCACCCCACCACCTTCCATCATATTCATCCGAATATCGGCCAAGCGCCCGGAAGGGGTCTGCATTTCATCAATGTTTGAATGGCCATGGCCATTGAGCTTCATCTTTGCGCAGCATTCATGCAGCGATGAAATATCAAAGGATTGATCTTCGCCCTCTGCCTTTGCGCCTCCGAAAAGTCGAGCAAATTCATGATTGTAATGCACGACTTTCAGCATGCTATCGAGCATCGCAACTGCAGACGGCACAAGACGGATGACTTCGGTAACGGCCTCTTCCAGTCCCGCTTTGGCGCGCACCAGTTCGTGATGCATTTCAACTTCATCACGCACGTCATGGGCCGTCGTCAAAACGGCGGGCTTGCCATCATGCCAAAGGATCCGTTCATCCGTCAGGTCACGCCAAACCGAAGATCCATCATCGAGAATGTCGCGCACCCGATGCCGGTCACCAAGCCGATCACCACTTAGAATATCGGCAACATGTTTAAGTGCGCGCGGACGGTTCTCATCCGGGATAAACCGCAAAACATTGGGGTTTTCCATGAATTTGCTGGCGTTTTGCGCCCCCATCAGCTTCGCGAATGAATCATTCACATAAAGGGCAGTCATATTGCGATGAACCATCACACCGATAAAGGATCGGCCCAGCATGTGATCAACCTGCATGGCCGTCGTGCCATTATCGATCATTTGCGCAGTGGTCAGAACCGCATTGCCGCCTTCCCAGTCAACGGTTTCATCGCTGATTTCCATCCAGACAGGCGAGCCATCCGTGCGGATGTTATAAACCTTTTTCCAGCCGTGGAATCCGTTGCTGTCCTGGAAACTTTCGCAGAGTTTGGCGGCTTCATGATGGAAACTGGGCGGGATATATTGCCGCATGTCTGGTTCGCTCATGAAATCCTTGACGTCCCGACGGCCGAGCATCTTCGCATAGGCGTCATTGACATACACAGCCTGTAGGTCTTTGTGTACGACAACTCCTACGCGTGACCGCCCATAGAGGCGCGCGATTTCTGTCGGCTCGAACCGCATCAACGCCTTGCCTCCCCCGAAACCCAGAATTATATCCCGTCAAACAGCCTTCTCGACCGCCAATTAGATAAGCCTTAGCTTATACTATATCAGGTATAATTAAAACAAAGGGATGAACACCCTATCCCAACGAAGGACCTCATCAAACGCAAAGTCCAGTAGTTCAACCCTTAATAGATTTAATATCGCATACATAAGAATAATAAAATATTACCAAAATCATCCAAAACGTGCATCAAACTGTGCGATCTCCAGCAATCACGCACTTTCCACATGGACCAGCAAACATGATCAACAAGAAATTCGACGTTATCGAACGACGACGCGGATGGGACGGATATTTCAAACTTGATGTCTATCGCGTCACGCATGACACATTCGATGGCGGCAAAAGCGATATCTTGCAGCGCGAAGTTCTTGAACGCGGCCATGCCGTCGCCGTCCTGCCCTATGACCCTGTGCGTGACGAAGTTGTTCTGATTGAACAATTCCGTCCGGGCACCATATCGGTACAGGAACGCTATCCCGACATGCCTGTATGGCTGACAGAGATTGTCGCTGGCATCATCGAAGACGGCGAAACCGATCAGGACGTCGCCCGGCGCGAAACGGTCGAAGAATCCGGATGCGATATCCTTGGCGAACTGGAACTGATATCGCGTTATTATGTCACACCGGGCTGTTCGAGCGAGACCGTCACCCTTTATTACGGCCGTGTGGACAGCTCAAACGTTGGCGGGTTGCACGGGCTTGAGGAAGAAGGCGAAGACATTCGTGTGTTTGCTGTTTCGGCCGAAGAGTGCTTTGCTATGTTGCGAAATGGACAACTCTGCAATGCAACGGCAACCATTGCCATTCAGTGGTTGATGCTCAACCGCGACCGCATCCGCAAGGAAACCGGGGTTTAGCGATATTTTGTTAAAATGAGCGCAGATGGAATATTTAACACTATTTTTAAGTGGTAATTTTCAAACTGCCTTGACTTTTGTGTGTAAAAGACCCTAATCAACACTTAAATGCATTTTAAACCCAACCACGTTTGGAGTCTGTCATGGACATTCGCAATGGCACCATCGAAGCCATTGGCCGCACCCCGCTTGTGAAGCTGAAAAAGGTTTCCGAGCTGACGGGCTGCACCATTCTGGGCAAGGCGGAATACGCAAACCCGGGCGGATCGGTCAAGGACCGCGCGGCACTTGCCATCATTCGCGACGCCGAAGCACGCGGCCTACTTAAGCCGGGCGGCGTCATTGTTGAAGGTACGGCTGGCAATACCGGTATTGGCCTTGCGGTTGTTGGCAACGCGCTTGGCTATCGTACCGTTATCGTGATCCCGGAAACCCAAAGTCAGGAAAAGAAAGACCTTTTACGTCTACTCGGTGCTGATCTGCGCGAAGTCCCGGCTGTGCCCTATCGCGATCAGAACAACTATGTCCATGTTTCGCGCCGTCTGGCCGAAGAACTGGCACAGTCTGAACCGAATGGTGCGATCTGGGCCAATCAGTTTGACAACGTCGCCAACCGCCAGGGCCATATTGACACCACCGCGCCGGAAATCTGGGAACAGACAGATGGCAAAATCGATGGTTTCATCTGTGCTGTTGGCACCGGCGGCACGCTTGCCGGTGTTTCATTGGCCCTTAAAGAGCGCAACAAAAACATCCAGATCGGCCTTGCCGATCCGATGGGTGCAGCCCTTTACAGCCACTATAAATTTGGCGAGCTGAAATCCGAAGGAAGCTCGATCTCTGAAGGTATCGGTCAGGGCCGTATTACGGCCAACCTCGAAGGTGTCGAGATCGATCATCCGTTCCAGATCACGGACGAGGAAATGCTGCCGATCGTGTTTGACCTGCTGAAAGAAGAAGGTCTGTGCATGGGTGGCTCGACGGGCATCAACATTGCTGGTGCGGTCCGCCTTGCGCGCGAACTGGGCCCGGGCAAAACCATCGTCACCGTTCTGTGTGACCTTGGCACCCGTTATCAGAGCAAGCTTTGGAACCCTGCCTTCCTCAAAGAAAAAGGTCTTCCGAGCCCGGATTGGCTCTAAGCCCCGATCGCTTGAAACATAAAACCCCGTCAGCATTCTGACGGGGTTTTGTTTTATCTACCGTGCGCTTCAAGCCACTAGGCACGACCGTGACTTGCCTTGCTGAAATCCGGTTGGGCAGATTGGGCAGAATTTGCGACGCCCACCTCACCCTGCTGACTTGCGGAAATCTTGCTCGCCAACCGCCAAAGATACAGGCCGCACACCAGTGCACAGCCAAGAAGGGCAACCGAGAAACCGGCAACCGCATTCCATCCACCATGATCCCAGAACCAGCCACCGGCCGATCCCATGATGCTGGAACCCAGATAATAGGCCAAAAGATAGAGGGATGATGCATGACCCTTGGCACTTTCGGCCAACCGCCCTACCCAGCCACTGGCAATTGAATGGGCAACGAAAAAGCCGCTGGTCAGGATGACGATCCCGCCAATGATCCCGGTCAGGCTTTCAAGCATGGTCAGCATCACACCACATGCTGCCAGGATCACGCCGACCACCAAAACCGGGCCACGGCCAAGCTTGTCAGATAGCGCACCGGCAATCGATGACGTCACCGAGCCACACAGATAGACCACGAAAATCAAACCGATCTGACTTTGACTAAGCCCATAAGGCGCATCTGACAGGCGAAAACCGACATAGTTAAATACCGTGACAAAGCAGCCCATGGCAAAGGCACCGATCAGGAACACGAACGGCAAGCCCGCATGTTTGAGGTGCCCGCCCCATGCGCGCAAATGATAACGCACCTGAAAACCCGGTTTCCGGACGAAATTGCGCGGCGCTGGAAGCAAAACAGCAAAGCCAAGGGCAGCCAACAAACCAAGTGCGCCCATCGCACCAAGTGCTGCGTGCCATCCAAACAAATCAGTCAAGAAGCCAATCACAACGCGGCCGCTGAGCCCACCAATCGCCGTACCGCTGATGTAAATGCCCATCGCAACGCCAAGCGCCTTGGGATCGATTTCTTCGGCCAGATACGCCATGGCAACAGCTGGAACCCCGCCCAGCATCAAACCTTCAAGCGCACGGACGACCAAAAAGGCATGCCAATCAGGTAAAAACGGGGCGATCAGGTTCAAAATCGATGCCACACACATCGAAACCAGCATCAATTGCTTGCGCCCTGTTGCCTCGGAAACCGCACCGGCCAGAAGAATGGCAAAGGCCAGAAAACCTGTTGTCAGCGACAAGGCAAGCGAACTTTCCGCAGGCCCGACACCAAAATGCAAGGCCAGTTCCGGCAACAATGGCTGCACGCAGTAAATCAGGGAAAAGGTCGCATAGCCGGCAAGGAAAAGCGCAATGCTGATACGGCGAAACGCAGCAGATCCCGGTTTAATCCCGACAGGATCAGACGATGTGTTTGCGTTGGTGGACGCGAGCGGGTTTTGCGAATGCGCGGCGCTATTTGCATCAATAGACGCCGTATCAGCAGCACTTACAGAATTCGGTTCTGGGTCATTGTCCCGAGAAACAGACATTTCCGACCTCTTTTGGAACAGTTCGTGGGGCGTTCTTATGATTGCATTGTCACGACCATCCGTCCAATATATGGAACAGTCATTTTTGATATGTTTTGGATATACCCAAGATGGAACTGCGCCATATCCGATATTTCCTGGCCGTTGCCCGCGAAGGCAACTTTACCCGTGCGGCCGCGCGCATTGGCATCGGCCAACCGCCGCTTAGCCAGCAAATCCGTGATCTTGAAACAGAGATCGGCACAGCCCTGTTTCATCGCGTCCCCCATGGCGCGGAACTGACAGAAGCCGGATCGGCATTCTTTGACGCGGTCGAACAGTTCCCGGATTTGGCCGCACGCGCAATTCGCGCCGCCCAACGGGCCGGACGCGGTGAAGTTGGCTCCATCCGGGTCGGCTTTACGGCATCAGCCGCATTCAGCCCATCTGTCCCGCGTGTCTTTCGTGACTTTCGCCGTGCATATCCGGGTGTTGAAATGACGCTGGAAGAAGCCAACTCCGCCCAGCTTGTCGCGGGCCTTAAGGAAGAACGCCTTGATGCGGTGTTCTTGCGCCAGGATGCGGTTGCCGGTGACGGTATTCGTCTACATGTGATTTCAAGCGAACCGATGGTCTTGGTTCTTCCTGCCGGGCATCCGGCAGCTAAATGTGAAAAAGTCTCACTTTTTTATTTGCGTGATGAATCGTTGATCCTGACCCCGCGCGCAGTTGGCCCGACCCATTTTGATAAAGTGGTCACCGCCTGTCGCGATTCCGGGTTTGAGCCACAAATGGGTCAGATCGCCCCGCAGCTTGGATCGGTGATTAACTTCGTTGCGGCCGAACTTGGCTTTTCGCTGGTGCCAAAACCCATGACCCAGCTTCAGGCAAATGGCGTTGCCTACCGAGAGATTGATGGCGACGTACCCATCGCACAGCTGTCCCTTGCCTATCGCAGCAATGACATTTCCATCGCCCTTCGGAACTTCGTTTCGCGCACACTTGCCGCCCATCGAACCGCCCATCGAACCCAAGATTGAAACGCGCCAATTCGCCGATCAGGACTGGCAAGCTTGTGATTTCAGGCTAGATTAATCTCAACTCTGAAATCAGGCGCCCCGCTTTTGCGATGCGCGCGCCAAACCGAAAGTCTGGCTGATGCTACGATATTCATTACTTGATCTTTGCCCGGTCAATGCGGGCGAACACCCATCTGATGCGCTACGCAACACGCTCGAACTGGCCCAGCATGCCGAACAACTTGGTTACCATCGTTACTGGCTTGCCGAACATCACAATATGCCGGGCATCGCCAGTGCGGCAACTTCGGTTGTCATGGCCCATGTCGCAGCGGGCACCAAAACAATCCGCGTTGGGTCAGGTGGCGTGATGCTGCCCAACCATGCCCCGCTTGTAATTGCCGAACAGTTCGGCACCCTTGATGCACTTCACCCCGGTCGCATTGATCTGGGCATTGGCCGCGCCCCCGGTACCGATCAACGCACTGCCGCCGCCCTTCGCCGTGATATGCATGGATCCGAAGAACGCTTCATACAGGATGTGCTTCAAGTTCAGGCATTCTTGGCCCCGCTTGAAGGCAACCCGCCAATCCGTGCGGTTCCGGGCTATGGATCACAAGTCCCGATGTGGCTTTTGGGCAGCAGCCTGTTTTCAGCGGACCTTGCAGCACGCCTTGGCCTGCCCTTTGCCTTTGCTTCGCACTTTGCCCCGGACATGCTGATGGATGCGTTATCGCTTTATCGTCATCGGTTTGAACCAAGCGATCAGCTTGATAAACCCTATGCGATTGCCGCGATGGGCTTTTTTGCCGCTGACAGCGACGAAGAAGGCGAATATCTGGCGACGTCTATGCAGCAACAGTTCCTCAACCTGCGCCGTGGCACGCCGGGACAGCTGCCAAAACCGGTCAAGGATATGAGCGAGATTTGGAATCGCGTTGAAAAAGCAGGTGTTGATCACGCCATGCGCTACGCCGCGATTGGGGGTAGTGACACGGTTCACAAGAAACTGCGCGAATTCGCCTATATGACCAATGCCGATGAAATCATGGTCACGGCCAACATATTTGACCAAGCTGCCCGCAAGAAATCGTTTGAGATCGCAGCAGAACTGTTTGGCGAAATGAACGCACAAGCCAGCGACAAGGATTGCGCGTAAGCGACCCCAAAGCATCAAGACACCAAATGGCGGCAAATTTCGGTTTGCCGCCATTTTTGCATCTGTACGGCTTTACGCAAATCGCGTGGCCACCTATCTTGGCGCACCCGCAACGGATAAATGCCTGCCATGTTCACGTTTGAACCCATCACAGCCGAACAAACCTATGGCATTCGTCATCTGGTTTTATGGCCGAACGAGCCGATTGAATATTGCATGCTTGCAGAAGATCATGCGGCCTTTCATTTCGGCGGATATGTCGATCAGCAACTGGTGAGTGTCGCGTCGCTGTTTCCTGATGGGGCCGACAAGGTTCGTCTGCGTAAGTTTGCGATTATTCCCGAGATGCAGAAACAGGGTCTTGGGTCCAAAATGTTGCAAGAAATGCAGGCGTTTCTGTCGAAGTCAAACTTTTCGACAATGTGGTGTGATGCGCGACTGGATGCTGCTTCGTTTTACGTCAAGAACGGCTTTGCGACCTATGGGGACGTCTTTCACAAAAACGGTGTCGCCTATGTGAAGGCAGAATACAAAGTAACTGCACAATCCGATCTGCGTTAAGCCTATCGCCCGTTTCATCATACGAAATACCAACTTACGCCACTTGCGCTTGCATCAAGGCTCGGACAATATGCGCGTCCCATCGATGTAATCGATCCTTTGTTTCAAAAGGTTATGGTGCGCCATCC
>CBDDHI010000001.1:0-15175 GCA_965228275.1 Thalassospira sp.
GTTGACTGCCGAGCAGGTGCAGACCATTCTCAAAGATGTCACCGCAGCGACTGAGCGTTATGCGGCCGGTGCACCTCGAATTTCTGAGGCAGCACTTGCAGCACGCTATGTTATGGAACACCGATTGTATGCCTGGGTGCTCGAGCAGAACTGTGTTTTCGGTGTCGCGCCTTCAAGAGCCCAGCTCGTCCAGCAAGCGCTGCTTGGTGTACCCACGGACCTTTCAGCTGACGTCAAGCAGACTGTGCAACTTGGTTTGACGGCCACTGCCCGGACGCAGCGCAAGTGGCTTGCCCGTTTCCGGGCTCGCTGGGGAGCAAGACTCGGGATATTGAAAACCGAGGATTCTGTCTCGGTGGCAGAAGCTAGACAGAAGGCCTGGGTCTTGCGCTGATGTGTCACCAGTCTGTAGTCTAGTAGCGATACGTGTCGGAAATTCGTGGCTTGTTTGACTGTTGTGGACTTCCAACTAGGGGCTGCGTGGGGTTGCAGAGTGCGGGTGAAGTTGCGTGGCAATGATATGCTTGCAAAACAAGTTTGTTAAAGGCCAGGTTCTCTTTCAATTTCATTGGAAAGGCTCGATTTCACTAGTGCGAGCGGCCCCAAAAATGGTGCCATCCAGCGGCCCCAAGACCAGGGCCGTCTGACGGCCCCAGAAATGGCGCCGCCCAGCGCGCCCAAAAACGATTGGCCGCTTCGCAGTTCTGCTTGAGCGGGGAAAGTTCAGTAAAGTACTGTATTGCGAGGGCAGGGGCCTGATTTGTGGACCGCCAGAAGGCCCCATTTTCGGGGCCGTCTGCAGGCCCCATTTCTGGTGCCGCCAGACGGTCCCGATTTTGGGGACGGCAGACAGGTTCACTTTTACACAGGCAAACATAGTTTGCTGCTAGGCAGCTGTATCAATGACAAATGCTTGTCCCCGTCAGGTCACAAGTTTCTGCAGGTGGACAAACTATGCAATTGGAGAAGCGCCACCTGGACGCCTACCCCTCCTTGTCAACATGGATGAAACTGCTTTGGCTTATCACATGGTTGGTCTGCGGGGAACCGTGCTGCGAAAGTTGCCGGCTGGCTCCTGTCCGCCTGCTGACCATGCTGGATTAGCCGATGTGCGCGGACACGTTTCGCTTCTAGCTTCTGTGACACATGAGGTAGCTGTGCAGCCACGTCTGCCTCAAGTTCTTCTTGGCAATGAGCACAAGTTCACCAAGCAGGTGTTGCAGAAGGCTTCCCCGCATTGCCCATCGAATGTACACATGTGGCGCCAGAAATCCGCCTGGAACAGCCATGCTACCATGAGGCAGTTTATTTCACTGCTAGCACGGTGCTTGGGCGATCTGTTAAAAACGCGATATGTGATCCTGGTTCTGGATTGTGCTCAATGCCACATTGACAAGTCAATCTATATGCAAGCACGCCAGCGGGGAATACGACTGCTCTATATTCCACCCCGAATGACACGATTTCTCCAGCCTTGCGACACGCATGTGTTCGCTCCGTTCAAAGCAGCTCTGCGGGAGAAATGGCGTTGTTCTAAGGCGCAGGCCCCAGAAGGCTCCATGGATACCTGCCGGTGGCTACGTGTGGTTTTTGAAACCATTACGGCCGCTCTGCAAGCTGATTGGAGCCATGCCTTTCTCCGCGATGGCCTCCTGGCACGTCAGGAGCACCTCTCGCAAAGGATTTTGCAAGCTACGGGCCAAGACGCACTGGACCTCGGCGACGGACCACCTGCTAAAGAAGATGCAACCGTGCTGTTTCCCAAGCGCCGCAATCTGGACATCATGTCATATGTGCTGTGGGTGCCAGCCTACAAGCGTCAGCAAAGCCGAGCCGCCGCTGGCAGGGGCAGAGGCAGGGGCACTGCAGTGACATCCTCGGCTCCAACGTCGTCGGTCCATTCTCTTCCTCCTCCAGCAGCGTTCAGACGCAGGATACTGCCTGCAACTTTCAGAGCAGAGCCTATCCGCACGCTTGACTAGATATTGTAGTTGGCAGCCTCTAGAATAATTTTCTGAAGCAGGAGGAGCTTCCCTTAAGCGTGGCACGCAACTCTACCAACTGTGGAGGCCCACCAGGTTGAAGCTGGAAGTGGCTGCGGTTTTTGGACCCAAAACAGGGCCCGTGAACAACGGACACTGCCATGGGATCGCAAAATAGACTGCAGTATCCCGTGCGATCTGGTGTTGAGTGGTAGAGCAGACGCGGCTTGCTCAGCAGCTTGGCTAAACGTGTGCGTGGTAGTGAGACGCGAGTTTTTCCGTGTGCAGCTTGGGGCCTCGGGCCGTGTGCGTTTGCGTCGGCGTTTGCCTGCGCGTGTAACTGTGGCAGGCATGCGTAGACGTGCGTGGAAAGGCCAATATTTGTTTCAGTCTTAGCCCGGCGGGGGTCGAATACGCGGCCGGGGTGGGGCCTTCGATGATACCAGAAAAGAACGCTCGTGCTACTAGTTTAGGCTATAAGTATAGATAGTTGGGAATTCAAAACTGTGGAACCGTGCTGGGCAATCTCCAGCATGTTTGGATGAGCGTGGAAGCACATATTTGTCTCAGTCTTAGCCCGGCGGGGGTCGAATACGCGGCCGGGGTGGGGCCTTCGATGATACCAGAAAATAACGCTCGTGCAACCGTTAGGCTAATTTAGACAGGTCAGATAGGTAGGACTGTTCAATGGTGTAACCGTGTTGGGCATGCCTTGGTGTGTTGGAGATAGCAGTTGCTTGCCGACGCATGTCTAGCGGAGTCTAACGTGGGTCTGTGTGTGTGTGTGCCAAATTCTACATGATGCATGTGACGGTCATTTGACGCGTGGCGTTTCTCACAGGTTTGCTGTGGTGTGGGGCTTGTGGCGATGCATTGGATGTCGGGCTCAAGCTTCGTGTGCAGACTTCAGTGCGTTGTGGAAAGACAGACAGGCGTGTCTGCGTGTGTGTGTGTGTGTGTGTGCCCGTGTCTCCTCTTGTGCGTGTGCTGTGCTTTGCCTTGTGTGCTTTACAACGTTGTGCGCCAGCCGCTCAGGCCAATGGCTCCCAAACCCAAAGGGAAGGCGCGTGCAAAGGCGAAGACCGCCGCGAAGACTGGGGTTCAGGCTCGTGACGCAGGAGTTGGGTTTGGGCTCGCGAGTTGCTTGCCCGGTCAGGCGCTCCTCTGCGAGCAGCTGGAGGAGTTGAAGAAGAAGAAGGCGGACGCCAAGAAAGCGGTGAAGGAAGCCTCCAAGGATGAGAAGAACGCTATCAAGAAGCGGAACCGGCTTCTGAAGGTGCAGTCGTGCCCTTCGTAGCTGTCATGAGTCATGGCTTTTAAATTTCAGCTGTCAGCTTGTGGGTTTCTTGCGTCGTTGGTCAGGCAGCCAAACACCTGTCCTCTGGCGACCTGCAGCTGCTTCTCGATGCAAAGGAACGCTTAACTTTCGGTCGCTCATAAGGAGAGCATCTTGCGCGATCCATCGCGGTGCAGGCCTCCACCTCCGCAAGTGCCAAGACTGACTCAAAGGCTGGTTTGAAACTGGTTTGGTAGACTGCGAGATTTGTTTCGCCTAGCTGCTGCTTGTCCGCTGTCTGCTTGTGCTTGCACGTTGCTAGCTGCGGTTGTACTCCCGCTAGGATGCCGAGCACAAGGAAGATCAGGATGACAAGAAGGTGGGCAGCGGGATAGCTCGCGGTCCACCTTTTGCCTGTGATTACATGTTGTTAGCTGTGTGGTTGCCGATACCGCGTGCAAGGAAGATCAGCAGGACAAGGAGGTGGCCAGCAAGGAAGATCAGCAGGACAAGGAGGTGGCCAGCCGGGGTATAGCTCGCGGTTCACCTCTAAAACTCGAAATGCTGAGCAGGAGAAGCCCGCTAGCTGAGCCGACGCTGTAGCTGTAGCTCTGCGCATGGACACGGATTCACAGGAGGTGCTTGTGTTTACTCAATGGTGTTTACAACGAAGCTATCGCACTTTCGAACACTTGGAATCCTGTTGCATATACAGCCGCTTTGCTCAGCAGAAAAGCTCTGAACGTGTCGTCGCAGCAGGCATGTTAAAGCGAAATTTTTCACCAGTTCTTCTGGGTCGTAGGCTGTGTCGCCCGTGTCGTTTTGTTCCTTGCCACTTTTACCTGCCATGCTTGGTATGGTGTGGTACGGGGTTTTGTTATGAGCAGGCGACATTGCTTCGAACTCGGTGCAGCTTGACTTTTGCTTTACCGTCGTTCGACCACCAAGTCAAAAAGAATGAGACCGATATAGTTTTGAGTGCTCTAGCGCATGCGAACTCTCAAACGTAGTTACTCGACTGCTGAGTAAAGTGGCTGTAGCTGTATGTTGTGAACAAAGAGATTCGCGCGCCTGGTCCGTGTGCATGTGTGTCTATATGTTCGCACTGTGTTTGTTCTGTGCCTGCTGCAAGTGCTGCCGCATTTCCAGAGCACAGGAGAAGGGGCGAGACCGCGATTTGTCCAACTTTCCAGCACTGGGTGGCGCCCGAAACCCTGAACGTGAAGCTCAGGTCAGGGCCTTGAACCGGGTTGCCCACGCAGCTGGTGTTGCAACCTTGCCGGAGAATGCCAGTCGTGCAAAGGTAGGGAAATTGGCAGAGGACCTGTGTCTCTTGGCTCTCACGCAGCAACAGCGAAGACAAGTCAATCATGCTATTGCAGCCTTCAGAGCCACTTTCTCTGCTGCCAATGTGGAAGCCAGAGATACTGGCGCTCCAGCGCCTGCACAAGGCAAGGTGTGGAAGTTCTCAGCTGTGCAGCTCACCTACAACTCGAGTCACAGCGACTTCATGGCGCTTGATCACGGCGTACTCGAGAACTTATTTGGCCGGTTTGTCGCCTACCTTGGCCGCCTGGCTGACCAAATTTCAGCGGAAGGTGTCTCGGCCACCATGGAGCGTGCGTCACCAGAACGAGTCCATCTGCACGCTTATCTTCATCTATCAACTGCCTTCCATCGGCGTGGTCAGGATGCCCTCAACATCTTTGCCTTCGAAGGCGTGCGGCCGCATGTGACACCAAATACCGCGTCCGGCAAGACATACACAGGTGCTGTGCGATTTGGTCATTTTTATGTCGTCGCCGACAAACTTGGAACTCTGCGCCTGGGCAGCAGATGCTTAGAGGCTTATAGAGCAGCCTGGGGACTTGGAACAAACTGCGGCTTAAAATTCTAGGGAGAGAAACCGTTGTGCTGCGGGCCGAGGCCCTGTGGGGACTCCTCAATTAGTATTATAAAGCCCCAAGTCCCCGAGGCCTCGTAATCTTGTAAGCTAAAGGGGTTTTGGAGCCTTGGAAGGCCTCGGATAGGCCTCGAGCGGCCTCAAAACCCGGGAAATGAGGCTTCGAGCGGCCTCGAAGCAGCCTCGAACGGCCTCGAAATAGGAGTTATGTGGTATAGCGAAGCTCAAGACTCAAGAGTTCACAGTTGTTTTGCTTCAACTACCCGCCCTTCAAAGCCTACGGCGTGGAGGGCTGGTGGTTGGACAACCTCTTGAAGGCCGGCAAGCTTTCCCGCAAGGCGTACCTGAAATTGGCAGCGCAAGTGACGGTGGGCTTTCAGAAGCGGCTCGCAGATTGTAAGGCTGCTGAGCGCTACCTGCGTGATGAGGCGCTCCAGGACGCTATCTGTGCTCATGCGAAGGCGCTGGAGCCAGCAACCCTGCCCATGAAGTCGTTTCCGGTGATCGAGGCCTGTAGAATGCCCGTGATTTGTGTTTCCTGTAGAGCGTGCAACATCAAACAACAGCATGCAGTGTGGCATTTTGCTTCAGGAGTTTGTGGCCTGTCACGATGGGAGCTCTCGGTTTCGACGCCCAATTTTGGCAATTGTGGGAGGAACCCGATTGGGCAAGTCCATGCTTGCAGCCCACACGTTGCAGCGTATAGCTCAGCAACTTGGTCTTCCAGAGTACCTAGAGGTCACTGTCGAGGAGTCTGAGCAGATGGACCTGGCAGAGTTTGACCGCAGGATTCATGCCGGTGTCATTTTGGACGGGGTTGGAGACGCTCTGTTCCTGAAGCGGCACCGTGAAGCCTTGCAAGGCCGTCCGAAGATGGTGAAGGGTGCAAAGTCCGCGACCAATGTGTACTCCTATGCCTACTCGTTCTGTGGACGTGCAGTAGTGGCGACTTTTGATTTGTCCGCGCAGAACTTAGGTGAGCTTGAGAGTGACCATTGGCTTTGCAACCGGGACAATGTACGGCTGCTGAAACTTAACGAAACAGCCTATGTAGAGCCGGCAGACATGTACTTGGATTCGCCGGCCCACGCAGCTCAGCGCAAGCGGCGCTGGATTGGTTCACCGCCCCGTTGCGCGGCCCTGTTTCCGAATTCCAGCCTCGCGTAGAGGGGCCTCACCGGTGCCAGCCAGCTCCTGTGTCTGCAGGCCTGAGCAGTACTTTTGCTGTGCGACTTGCTTGTTTCCTCCGTGATCTCAAGCTTGGGTGAGTTGTGCAAAACAGTGCCTGGCGTCATGCGCTGCCCATGTCATCTTTGTATGGTGTCCAGTTTTGCAGGGCGTGCGTCATGGCAGTGGAGAGTGTGTAGGAATGGATGTGCTTTCTTGTGCTGGACATCAGGCGTCGCAGAAGTCTTTCAGCCATTCGTGTGCGCTTGTGGTCTGTGTATGTGTGCGTTGTGGCTCAGTCTCTACAGGCCCTGGGCCCCCTAGACCTCCTATAGGCCCCCTACACCTGCAAGCCGCCATGGCGGACTCTCGCCTTTCATCTCAAAAGAGAGAGGCTGAGGAACAAGTAAAAGAGCTCAGTCGACAAATTCGTGCCTTACACCAGAAGAAGCGGAGGCTGTCAGCGAGGACAAAAACAGAAGCAGAGTTTCCCCGCTCTCCATCCTCCCAGCGTGTTGTTTTGATACACAGGATTTCTGGGCAAGCAGCCGACGTGACGTCGGATTATGTACGAGGGCTGGGCCAGCCGCGATGCACCGCGGTGGAGTTGACTGCCGAGCAGGTGCAGACCATTCTCAAAGATGTCACCGCAGCGACTGAGCGTTATGCGGCCGGTGCACCTCGAATTTCTGAGGCAGCACTTGCAGCACGCTATGTTATGGAACACCGATTGTATGCCTGGGTGCTCGAGCAGAACTGTGTTTTCGGTGTCGCGCCTTCAAGAGCCCAGCTCGTCCAGCAAGCGCTGCTTGGTGTACCCACGGACCTTTCAGCTGACGTCAAGCAGACTGTGCAACTTGGTTTGACGGCCACTGCCCGGACGCAGCGCAAGTGGCTTGCCCGTTTCCGGGCTCGCTGGGGAGCAAGACTCGGGATATTGAAAACCGAGGATTCTGTCTCGGTGGCAGAAGCTAGACAGAAGGCCTGGGTCTTGCGCTGATGTGTCACCAGTCTGTAGTCTAGTAGCGATACGTGTCGGAAATTCGTGGCTTGTTTGACTGTTGTGGACTTCCAACTAGGGGCTGCGTGGGGTTGCAGAGTGCGGGTGAAGTTGCGTGGCAATGATATGCTTGCAAAACAAGTTTGTTAAAGGCCAGGTTCTCTTTCAATTTCATTGGAAAGGCTCGATTTCACTAGTGCGAGCGGCCCCAAAAATGGTGCCATCCAGCGGCCCCAAGACCAGGGCCGTCTGACGGCCCCAGAAATGGCGCCGCCCAGCGCGCCCAAAAACGATTGGCCGCTTCGCAGTTCTGCTTGAGCGGGGAAAGTTCAGTAAAGTACTGTATTGCGAGGGCAGGGGCCTGATTTGTGGACCGCCAGAAGGCCCCATTTTCGGGGCCGTCTGCAGGCCCCATTTCTGGTGCCGCCAGACGGTCCCGATTTTGGGGACGGCAGACAGGTTCACTTTTACACAGGCAAACATAGTTTGCTGCTAGGCAGCTGTATCAATGACAAATGCTTGTCCCCGTCAGGTCACAAGTTTCTGCAGGTGGACAAACTATGCAATTGGAGAAGCGCCACCTGGACGCCTACCCCTCCTTGTCAACATGGATGAAACTGCTTTGGCTTATCACATGGTTGGTCTGCGGGGAACCGTGCTGCGAAAGTTGCCGGCTGGCTCCTGTCCGCCTGCTGACCATGCTGGATTAGCCGATGTGCGCGGACACGTTTCGCTTCTAGCTTCTGTGACACATGAGGTAGCTGTGCAGCCACGTCTGCCTCAAGTTCTTCTTGGCAATGAGCACAAGTTCACCAAGCAGGTGTTGCAGAAGGCTTCCCCGCATTGCCCATCGAATGTACACATGTGGCGCCAGAAATCCGCCTGGAACAGCCATGCTACCATGAGGCAGTTTATTTCACTGCTAGCACGGTGCTTGGGCGATCTGTTAAAAACGCGATATGTGATCCTGGTTCTGGATTGTGCTCAATGCCACATTGACAAGTCAATCTATATGCAAGCACGCCAGCGGGGAATACGACTGCTCTATATTCCACCCCGAATGACACGATTTCTCCAGCCTTGCGACACGCATGTGTTCGCTCCGTTCAAAGCAGCTCTGCGGGAGAAATGGCGTTGTTCTAAGGCGCAGGCCCCAGAAGGCTCCATGGATACCTGCCGGTGGCTACGTGTGGTTTTTGAAACCATTACGGCCGCTCTGCAAGCTGATTGGAGCCATGCCTTTCTCCGCGATGGCCTCCTGGCACGTCAGGAGCACCTCTCGCAAAGGATTTTGCAAGCTACGGGCCAAGACGCACTGGACCTCGGCGACGGACCACCTGCTAAAGAAGATGCAACCGTGCTGTTTCCCAAGCGCCGCAATCTGGACATCATGTCATATGTGCTGTGGGTGCCAGCCTACAAGCGTCAGCAAAGCCGAGCCGCCGCTGGCAGGGGCAGAGGCAGGGGCACTGCAGTGACATCCTCGGCTCCAACGTCGTCGGTCCATTCTCTTCCTCCTCCAGCAGCGTTCAGACGCAGGATACTGCCTGCAACTTTCAGAGCAGAGCCTATCCGCACGCTTGACTAGATATTGTAGTTGGCAGCCTCTAGAATAATTTTCTGAAGCAGGAGGAGCTTCCCTTAAGCGTGGCACGCAACTCTACCAACTGTGGAGGCCCACCAGGTTGAAGCTGGAAGTGGCTGCGGTTTTTGGACCCAAAACAGGGCCCGTGAACAACGGACACTGCCATGGGATCGCAAAATAGACTGCAGTATCCCGTGCGATCTGGTGTTGAGTGGTAGAGCAGACGCGGCTTGCTCAGCAGCTTGGCTAAACGTGTGCGTGGTAGTGAGACGCGAGTTTTTCCGTGTGCAGCTTGGGGCCTCGGGCCGTGTGCGTTTGCGTCGGCGTTTGCCTGCGCGTGTAACTGTGGCAGGCATGCGTAGACGTGCGTGGAAAGGCCAATATTTGTTTCAGTCTTAGCCCGGCGGGGGTCGAATACGCGGCCGGGGTGGGGCCTTCGATGATACCAGAAAAGAACGCTCGTGCTACTAGTTTAGGCTATAAGTATAGATAGTTGGGAATTCAAAACTGTGGAACCGTGCTGGGCAATCTCCAGCATGTTTGGATGAGCGTGGAAGCACATATTTGTCTCAGTCTTAGCCCGGCGGGGGTCGAATACGCGGCCGGGGTGGGGCCTTCGATGATACCAGAAAATAACGCTCGTGCAACCGTTAGGCTAATTTAGACAGGTCAGATAGGTAGGACTGTTCAATGGTGTAACCGTGTTGGGCATGCCTTGGTGTGTTGGAGATAGCAGTTGCTTGCCGACGCATGTCTAGCGGAGTCTAACGTGGGTCTGTGTGTGTGTGTGCCAAATTCTACATGATGCATGTGACGGTCATTTGACGCGTGGCGTTTCTCACAGGTTTGCTGTGGTGTGGGGCTTGTGGCGATGCATTGGATGTCGGGCTCAAGCTTCGTGTGCAGACTTCAGTGCGTTGTGGAAAGACAGACAGGCGTGTCTGCGTGTGTGTGTGTGTGTGTGCCCGTGTCTCCTCTTGTGCGTGTGCTGTGCTTTGCCTTGTGTGCTTTACAACGTTGTGCGCCAGCCGCTCAGGCCAATGGCTCCCAAACCCAAAGGGAAGGCGCGTGCAAAGGCGAAGACCGCCGCGAAGACTGGGGTTCAGGCTCGTGACGCAGGAGTTGGGTTTGGGCTCGCGAGTTGCTTGCCCGGTCAGGCGCTCCTCTGCGAGCAGCTGGAGGAGTTGAAGAAGAAGAAGGCGGACGCCAAGAAAGCGGTGAAGGAAGCCTCCAAGGATGAGAAGAACGCTATCAAGAAGCGGAACCGGCTTCTGAAGGTGCAGTCGTGCCCTTCGTAGCTGTCATGAGTCATGGCTTTTAAATTTCAGCTGTCAGCTTGTGGGTTTCTTGCGTCGTTGGTCAGGCAGCCAAACACCTGTCCTCTGGCGACCTGCAGCTGCTTCTCGATGCAAAGGAACGCTTAACTTTCGGTCGCTCATAAGGAGAGCATCTTGCGCGATCCATCGCGGTGCAGGCCTCCACCTCCGCAAGTGCCAAGACTGACTCAAAGGCTGGTTTGAAACTGGTTTGGTAGACTGCGAGATTTGTTTCGCCTAGCTGCTGCTTGTCCGCTGTCTGCTTGTGCTTGCACGTTGCTAGCTGCGGTTGTACTCCCGCTAGGATGCCGAGCACAAGGAAGATCAGGATGACAAGAAGGTGGGCAGCGGGATAGCTCGCGGTCCACCTTTTGCCTGTGATTACATGTTGTTAGCTGTGTGGTTGCCGATACCGCGTGCAAGGAAGATCAGCAGGACAAGGAGGTGGCCAGCAAGGAAGATCAGCAGGACAAGGAGGTGGCCAGCCGGGGTATAGCTCGCGGTTCACCTCTAAAACTCGAAATGCTGAGCAGGAGAAGCCCGCTAGCTGAGCCGACGCTGTAGCTGTAGCTCTGCGCATGGACACGGATTCACAGGAGGTGCTTGTGTTTACTCAATGGTGTTTACAACGAAGCTATCGCACTTTCGAACACTTGGAATCCTGTTGCATATACAGCCGCTTTGCTCAGCAGAAAAGCTCTGAACGTGTCGTCGCAGCAGGCATGTTAAAGCGAAATTTTTCACCAGTTCTTCTGGGTCGTAGGCTGTGTCGCCCGTGTCGTTTTGTTCCTTGCCACTTTTACCTGCCATGCTTGGTATGGTGTGGTACGGGGTTTTGTTATGAGCAGGCGACATTGCTTCGAACTCGGTGCAGCTTGACTTTTGCTTTACCGTCGTTCGACCACCAAGTCAAAAAGAATGAGACCGATATAGTTTTGAGTGCTCTAGCGCATGCGAACTCTCAAACGTAGTTACTCGACTGCTGAGTAAAGTGGCTGTAGCTGTATGTTGTGAACAAAGAGATTCGCGCGCCTGGTCCGTGTGCATGTGTGTCTATATGTTCGCACTGTGTTTGTTCTGTGCCTGCTGCAAGTGCTGCCGCATTTCCAGAGCACAGGAGAAGGGGCGAGACCGCGATTTGTCCAACTTTCCAGCACTGGGTGGCGCCCGAAACCCTGAACGTGAAGCTCAGGTCAGGGCCTTGAACCGGGTTGCCCACGCAGCTGGTGTTGCAACCTTGCCGGAGAATGCCAGTCGTGCAAAGGTAGGGAAATTGGCAGAGGACCTGTGTCTCTTGGCTCTCACGCAGCAACAGCGAAGACAAGTCAATCATGCTATTGCAGCCTTCAGAGCCACTTTCTCTGCTGCCAATGTGGAAGCCAGAGATACTGGCGCTCCAGCGCCTGCACAAGGCAAGGTGTGGAAGTTCTCAGCTGTGCAGCTCACCTACAACTCGAGTCACAGCGACTTCATGGCGCTTGATCACGGCGTACTCGAGAACTTATTTGGCCGGTTTGTCGCCTACCTTGGCCGCCTGGCTGACCAAATTTCAGCGGAAGGTGTCTCGGCCACCATGGAGCGTGCGTCACCAGAACGAGTCCATCTGCACGCTTATCTTCATCTATCAACTGCCTTCCATCGGCGTGGTCAGGATGCCCTCAACATCTTTGCCTTCGAAGGCGTGCGGCCGCATGTGACACCAAATACCGCGTCCGGCAAGACATACACAGGTGCTGTGCGATTTGGTCATTTTTATGTCGTCGCCGACAAACTTGGAACTCTGCGCCTGGGCAGCAGATGCTTAGAGGCTTATAGAGCAGCCTGGGGACTTGGAACAAACTGCGGCTTAAAATTCTAGGGAGAGAAACCGTTGTGCTGCGGGCCGAGGCCCTGTGGGGACTCCTCAATTAGTATTATAAAGCCCCAAGTCCCCGAGGCCTCGTAATCTTGTAAGCTAAAGGGGTTTTGGAGCCTTGGAAGGCCTCGGATAGGCCTCGAGCGGCCTCAAAACCCGGGAAATGAGGCTTCGAGCGGCCTCGAAGCAGCCTCGAACGGCCTCGAAATAGGAGTTATGTGGTATAGCGAAGCTCAAGACTCAAGAGTTCACAGTTGTTTTGCTTCAACTACCCGCCCTTCAAAGCCTACGGCGTGGAGGGCTGGTGGTTGGACAACCTCTTGAAGGCCGGCAAGCTTTCCCGCAAGGCGTACCTGAAATTGGCAGCGCAAGTGACGGTGGGCTTTCAGAAGCGGCTCGCAGATTGTAAGGCTGCTGAGCGCTACCTGCGTGATGAGGCGCTCCAGGACGCTATCTGTGCTCATGCGAAGGCGCTGGAGCCAGCAACCCTGCCCATGAAGTCGTTTCCGGTGATCGAGGCCTGTAGAATGCCCGTGATTTGTGTTTCCTGTAGAGCGTGCAACATCAAACAACAGCATGCAGTGTGGCATTTTGCTTCAGGAGTTTGTGGCCTGTCACGATGGGAGCTCTCGGTTTCGACGCCCAATTTTGGCAATTGTGGGAGGAACCCGATTGGGCAAGTCCATGCTTGCAGCCCACACGTTGCAGCGTATAGCTCAGCAACTTGGTCTTCCAGAGTACCTAGAGGTCACTGTCGAGGAGTCTGAGCAGATGGACCTGGCAGAGTTTGACCGCAGGATTCATGCCGGTGTCATTTTGGACGGGGTTGGAGACGCTCTGTTCCTGAAGCGGCACCGTGAAGCCTTGCAAGGCCGTCCGAAGATGGTGAAGGGTGCAAAGTCCGCGACCAATGTGTACTCCTATGCCTACTCGTTCTGTGGACGTGCAGTAGTGGCGACTTTTGATTTGTCCGCGCAGAACTTAGGTGAGCTTGAGAGTGACCATTGGCTTTGCAACCGGGACAATGTACGGCTGCTGAAACTTAACGAAACAGCCTATGTAGAGCCGGCAGACATGTACTTGGATTCGCCGGCCCACGCAGCTCAGCGCAAGCGGCGCTGGATTGGTTCACCGCCCCGTTGCGCGGCCCTGTTTCCGGGTCCGTAAAGCCTTTCAAATTCCAGCCTCGCGTAGAGGGGCCTCACCGGTGCCAGCCAGCTCCTGTGTCTGCAGGCCTGAGCAGTACTTTTGCTGTGCGACTTGCTTGTTTCCTCCGTGATCTCAAGCTTGGGTGAGTTGTGCAAAACAGTGCCTGGCGTCATGCGCTGCCCATGTCATCTTTGTATGGTGTCCAGTTTTGCAGGGCGTGCGTCATGGCAGTGGAGAGTGTGTAGGAATGGATGTGCTTTCTTGTGCTGGACATCAGGCGTCGCAGAAGTCTTTCAGCCATTCGTGTGCGCTTGTGGTCTGTGTATGTGTGCGTTGTGGCTCAGTCTCTACAGGCCCTGGGCCCCCTAGACCTCCTATAGGCCCCCTACACCTGCAAGCCGCCATGGCGGACTCTCGCCTTTCATCTCAAAAGAGAGAGGCTGAGGAACAAGTAAAAGAGCTCAGTCGACAAATTCGTGCCTTACACCAGAAGAAGCGGAGGCTGTCAGCGAGGACAAAAACAGAAGCAGAGTTTCCCCGCTCTCCATCCTCCCAGCGTGTTGTTTTGATACACAGGATTTCTGGGCAAGCAGCCGACGTGACGTCGGATTATGTACGAGGGCTGGGCCAGCCGCGATGCACCGCGGTGGAGTTGACTGCCGAGCAGGTGCAGACCATTCTCAAAGATGTCACCGCAGCGACTGAGCGTTATGCGGCCGGTGCACCTCGAATTTCTGAGGCAGCACTTGCAGCACGCTATGTTATGGAACACCGATTGTATGCCTGGGTGCTCGAGCAGAACTGTGTTTTCGGTGTCGCGCCTTCAAGAGCCCAGCTCGTCCAGCAAGCGCTGCTTGGTGTACCCACGGACCTTTCAGCTGACGTCAAGCAGACTGTGCAACTTGGTTTGACGGCCACTGCCCGGACGCAGCGCAAGTGGCTTGCCCGTTTCCGGGCTCGCTGGGGAGCAAGACTCGGGATATTGAAAACCGAGGATTCTGTCTCGGTGGCAGAAGCTAGACAGAAGGCCTGGGTCTTGCGCTGATGTGTCACCAGTCTGTAGTCTAGTAGCGATACGTGTCGGAAATTCGTGGCTTGTTTGACTGTTGTGGACTTCCAACTAGGGGCTGCGTGGGGTTGCAGAGTGCGGGTGAAGTTGCGTGGCAATGATATGCTTGCAAAACAAGTTTGTTAAAGGCCAGGTTCTCTTTCAATTTCATTGGAAAGGCTCGATTTCACTAGTGCGAGCGGCCCCAAAAATGGTGCCATCCAGCGGCCCCAAGACCAGGGCCGTCTGACGGCCCCAGAAATGGCGCCGCCCAGCGCGCCCAAAAACGATTGGCCGCTTCGCAGTTCTGCTTGAGCGGGGAAAGTTCAGTAAAGTACTGTATTGCGAGGGCAGGGGCCTGATTTGTGGACCGCCAGAAGGCCCCATTTTCGGGGCCGTCTGCAGGCCCCATTTCTGGTGCCGCCAGACGGTCCCGATTTTGGGGACGGCAGACAGGTTCACTTTTACACAGGCAAACATAGTTTGCTGCTAGGCAGCTGTATCAATGACAAATGCTTGTCTCCGTCAGGTCACAAGTTTCTGCAGGTGGACAAACTATGCAATTGGAGAAGCGCCACCTGGACGCCTACCCCTCCTTGTCAACATGGATGAAACTGCTTTGGCTTATCACATGGTTGGTCTGCGGGGAACCGTGCTGCGAAAGTTGCCGGCTGGCTCCTGTCCGCCTGCTGACCATGCTGGATTAGCCGATGTGCGCGGACACGTTTCGCTTCTAGCTTCTGTGACACATGAGGTAGCTGTGCAGCCACGTCTGCCTCAAGTTCTTCTTGGCAATGAGCACAAGTTCACCAAGCAGGTGTTGCAGAAGGCTTCCCCGCATTGCCCATCGAATGTACACATGTGGCGCCAGAAATCCGCCTGGAACAGCCATGC